>CAVTED010000005.1:0-373563 GCA_963733795.1 uncultured Acidobacteriaceae bacterium | reverse complement strand
GATCTATCGTTCCGACGGTGCCATCAGATGCCTGCGTTCCTTAGGACATCACAATCCCTCTGGAGAAATCGGTGAATACGTCGGCGTCACGATGGATATAACCGAACGAAAACAGGCCGAGCAGGAACGCGAAAGGCTGCGCCGGTTAGAGGCTGATCTCGCGCATATCAACCGCGTGAACATAATGGGAGAAATGGCCGCCGCGCTGGCGCACGAAATCAAACAACCCATCGCGGCCTCGATCACCAGCGCGAACGCCTGTTTGCGATGGCTTGCACATGATCCGCCCGACCTGGAGAGGGCACGCGCCGCAGCAACTCGAATTGAGCAGGACGGAAACCGTGCAGCCAATGTTATCGACAGTTTGCGGTCCTTCTACAAGTCACAGAAAGACACTCCCTCTGAGCGCGAGATGGTGGACATCAAAGACATCATTCGGGAAATGACTACCCTGCTCAGGGCCGAAGCGGTTCGGCACTCTATCACCATCCATTCCGACCTCCAAGCAGATCTGCCGAACATCCTGGCAAACCGGGTGCAACTTCAACAAGTGTTCATGAACCTGATCCTGAATGCGATCGAGGCCATGAAAGACACAGGAGGCCAATTGACGGTTAGAGCGCGACCGGATCTCGAAGCTCAATTGGTCATTTCGATCAGCGATACAGGCATAGGGTTGCCGGCGGAAAGTAGCGAACGGATGTTTGAAGCGTTCCATACTACAAAGCCACAGGGGACGGGCATGGGTTTGGCTATTACCCGCTCGATCGTGGAGTCTCACGGAGGGCGAATCTGGGCCACTGCCAATCAGGTAGCGGGCGCAACCTTCCATTTCACTGTCCCCGTAGAAGCTGAGGCACATGCATGAAATCGGCAGCTGTTCGCACGGTATTCATCATCGATGACGACCGCGGCATGCGTCAGGCGATCCAGGATCTCGTCGAGTCCGTTGGCCTGCGCGCCGAATCCTTTGCAACTGGCGAGGAGTTTCTGACCAGGAAACGCACCGGTGACCCGAGTTGTTTAGTTCTGGATGTAAGACTGCCTCAAATGAGCGGCCTAGATTTTCAGCGTCGGTTGGCCGAGACCGGCGTGCAAACCCCTATTATTTTCATTACGGCGCATGGGGATATTCCCATGTCCGTCAAGGCATTGAAGTCGGGTGCAGTGGAATTTTTGACGAAGCCCTTCAGGGACCAGGATCTGCTGGATGCAATTCAGCAGGCCCTGCAGCGTGACTCCGCCGCGCTAGAACAAAAGGCCGCGATCCACGATTTGCAAGAGCGTTATCAAGCATTGACCGCTCGAGAGCGGGAGGTTATGGCTCTCGTAGTCTGCGGAATGCTCAATAAGCAGATCGCCTATGAAATTGGGGCCAGCGAGGCCACAGTAAAAATCCACCGAGGTCACGTCATGCAAAAAATGCAGGCCGGATCGTTAGCTGAATTGGTCCGTATGGCCGACAAGCTCAAACTCTCTCCTAGTAAGTAGCCTCGCTTGCTTTTTCGCCTGTCCGTTATTTCATTCGCTCTTCGCTTCGAATCGACTACCACCTAAGTCGTAGTTGGCACGACTAAGGCCTGATTGTGCCCGCTTTGTCATGGCGCTACTCTTTGCCCAATGAGCATCCGGAAAACATCAAGACTCATAGCAATCGTCGACGACGACGAGTCGCTTCAGAGGGCGCTGCAAGATCTGATCGAATCGGTCGGGTTGTCCACACTCTGCTTGGGTTCCGCGGAACAATTCCTGGAATCTGAAGCCCGACACAAGGCCGCGTGCCTGATCGCCGACATTCGCATGCCGGGCATGTCAGGCCTTGAACTGCAAGCGAGCCTTAAGGCCGAAGGATGCCGAGTACCCATCATCTTCATCACTGCGCATGGCGACTCCGAGATGCGAACTCTTGCGATGGGAGATGGCGCAGTGGAGTTCTTGACCAAACCTTTTAACGACGCAGTCTTACTAGATGTGGTTCATACCGCTCTCGAGAGGTCAGGAAATGACTGAGCAGGCCAACACTCAAATCTGTGGAAACGGTGAAAGGCGGTACGCGACTCGCGAGGAGTTTCTCAAGATTTTTGACCAGGATATGAATGGCCTTTATCAGCTGTCGTTTCTCCTTACGGGAGATCACCAGAAGGCAGAAAGGTGCTTTGTAGCCGGCATTGAGGATTGCGCTACAGAGAGCCGGGTGTTTAGGGAATGGGCCCGTGCCTGGGCGAAGCGCGTGATTGTGAAAAACGCAATTCGTGAACTGAACCCGCGACGGAAAGATTCCAGCTCGTGCTCCATCCTAACCATTGTCTCTCACAATCGGCAGTCGAGCAGCCCAATCGGACATTTCGACATGGACTCTGTCTTGGGGCTTGCAGACTTCGAGCGGTTTGTTTTCGTGCTTTGCGTTCTGGAGCGCTACCGGGAGCACGAGTGTGCTCTGCTTCTCGGCTGCTCGGCTTCCGAAGTTCGGGACGCACGCACTCGGGCAATAGTGGAGTTGGCCAGTAACGGCAAAAAGGCCTCCTCTTGGTATGAAGACCGCAAGTTGGGTCAGTTGGCAGCAGCCCGCATGTCATGAAAGGGAGGCACAAATGAAGGCACTTGTCCTTAATACACTGGGTCGAGGCTTCGATTTCGAGGATGTTGACATTGCAGCGCCGATGGGACGCGAAGTCCTGGTCAACGTGCAAGCCTCTGGGCTATGCCACACCGACCTGCTTTTTGCTACTCACGATATCGTTCCAACCCCGGCGGTGCTTGGTCATGAGGTTGCGGGGATAGTGGCTGAAGTGGGTCCGGACGTCGCGCAACTCCGTGTCGGAGATCACGTCGTAGGTTCTCTCGCGCAGTCGTGCGGAGCGTGCGCTAGATGTCTATCGGGCCGTTCCTTCCAGTGTAAACATCCGGAATCGACGCTGCGCCGACCGTCCGATGCCCCGCGTCTAAGCCGCAATGGGACTGGCTTGTTCCAGGGGTTCGGGCTGGGCGGTTTCGCCGAACGCGCGCTCATCCACGAGAACCAGCTTGCCGTGGTACCCAAGGAGCTTCCGTTCGCGCAAGCTGCGCTGCTCGGCTGCGGAGTTGTAACCGGCGCCGGTTCCGTCTTAAACACCGCAAACGTTAGCGCCGGGGACACGGTCGTGGTCTTCGGCGCCGGAGGAGTTGGGCTCAATGCCGTTAGTGGAGCGCGCATCGCAGGCGCGTCGAGGATCGTCGTCATCGACCTCCAGGCGAAGCGACTCGACGAGGCCCGACGATTTGGCGCCACCGACGTCATCGATTCCACAAAAACAAAGCCCGTCGAGGCCGTCCGTGATCTTCTTCCGGAAGGAGCAGATCACGTCTTCGATTTCGTAGGGCTCAAGGCGGTCGCCGAGCAGGGGCTCGCAATGCTCGGAGTCGGGGGTGGACTCTACCTGGTCGGCGTGTCGAGGCCCGATGTCGAGATCGGTATGAACATCTTTAACGCGATCGGTGGGCAGAAGCGCGTTCAAGGCGTCAACTTCGGCTCGACCAACAGCAAGCGCGACATCCCGATGTACGCAGAGCTGTACCTGCAAGGCCGAATGAACCTGGATGATCTGGTTTCGAGAAGGATCTCACTGCGTGACGTGAACGATGGTTACGCGGCGTTAAAGGACGGCTCGCTCACGCGCGTCGTCGTTACTTCGTTCTGACTGTAGAAAACTCATATAAAAGGAGACACACAATGGCAACGATGGAAGCAATCACTGAGAGAGGCACGATCAAAACCATCACCACTCACTATATCGATGGAGCATTCGTTGAATCCCACGGCCGCGAAGTCATGGACATCATCAAGCCGACCAACGGCAAAGTGATCGCCCGCGTCACGCTGGGCGATGAGGAAGATACGCGGCGCGCCATCGCCGCGGCCAAGCGCGCATTCGTCACTTTCGGCCGGACAACAAAGGAAGAGCGCGCGGGCTACCTGCGCCGCCTGCACGAGGCTGTCTCGGCGCGCATCGATGATCTTACGGCCGCGATGGTGGAGGAGTACGGAGGGGTTGTGCGGTTCGCAAGGCTTATCGTGCAATCGGGGATCGATGCCTTCCCAGCCGCGGAGAAGGGACTCGACGAGCTGCCTTTGACTCGAAGCTGGGGCAAAACGACGGTCACCTTGGAGCCGGTCGGCGTAGCCGGTTTGATTACCGCTTGGAACGCAAACGCGCTGTTCATTTGCCTCAAGCTAGCGTCGGCCGTCGGTGCTGGTTGTACGGTCGTGATCAAGCCCAGTGAGCTGAGCTCGCTGCAGACGCAGGTGATGCTTGAATGTCTGGACGCGGCTAAGCTCCCCCAAGGAGTCTGCAATGTCGTGATAGGCCGCGGTAATGTCGTCGGGGCCGAACTCGTGCGCAATCCCGACGTTGCCAAGATATCTTTCACGGGCTCGGTTGCCGTTGGCCAGTCGATCATGCGCGACGGCGCCGCCACGATGAAGCGCGTCACGCTGGAATTGGGGGGTAAATCGCCCACCATCCTGCTCGATGATGCGGCTCTCGAGCAAGCGATTCCGTCGGCTCTCGTTCTGGCCTTTATGAATAGTGGACAAGCCTGCGCCGCCGGGACACGGCTCCTCGTGCCCAAGAGCCGGCTCGACGAGGTGAAGCGGGCCATACGGGATGAGATGCGTGCCTTCACCGTCGGCGATCCGGCTGATCCAAAGACCGCCGTCGGACCGATGGTGTCGCAGAACCAATACGAGCGAGTGCAATCGTACATCCGCAAAGGTATAGAGGAAGGCGCAGAAGTCCTGGTCGGTGGCGAGGGCCATCCGGCAGGTTTTGAAGCGGGTTACTTCGTGAAGCCCACCGTTTTCGTCAACGTGAAAAACGACATGACGATCGCCCAGGAAGAGATTTTTGGCCCCGTTCTGTGTGTCATCACTTATGACTCCGAGGATGAGGCAATCCGGATTGCCAACGACTCTAAATATGGTTTGCACGCCGTCGTGCTCGGGACCGACCTTCAGCGCGCGCGTCGTGTGGCCTCACAAATTCGGGCCGGACGGGTCGTGATCAACGGCATGACGGACGATCCGCAGGCACCCTGGGGCGGATTTAAATATTCCGGCTTCGGCCGTGAATATGGCCAATACGGGATCGAGGCGTTTCTCGAAACCCGCGCCATACTTGAGTCTTAAGGAGGCACTCTCATGAGCCAGCACGCGACCATCTCTCCCAGCGAGGCGGCGGACCGCCTCGCTATCCGAGAGCTCGTCGAGGCCTACGCGCACTGCGCCGATCGTCGCGATGCGAAAGGCCAGATGTCTCTCTTTACTCCAGATACGCACTTCGTCGTGTACATGAACGCCAAGGATCCGAAACCTTCGCAGGAGCTGCACTCGCGCGAGGCGCTCGCTCCCGTGTTCGCTGACCTGAACCAGTACGCCGCGACCATGCACTTCCTTGGACAGACCACGATCCTCACGCTGACCAACGACCGAGGCACAGGGGAAACTTATTGCATGCCACATCACCTCACGGTCGACGGCGAAAAGCGACGTCTGATGATCGCCGCGCTCCGCTATACGGACACCTTCGTGAAGGTGAACGGCGTGTGGCTGTTTGCGGAGCGCCTGCTGTACGTAGACTGGATCGAAGACCGCGTGCTCTCATGACAGCGAACGATCAGGCAGGATCTGCGGGCCAGAAGTGCCTTGTAATCGTGGGTGCGACTGGAATGGTCGGCGGATACGCCCTTCGCTACGCGCTCGATCACACCGCCAGTGGAAGTATCACTTCGATCGGGCGCAGGAAACTCGATATCTCGCACCCCAAGCTGAAGCAGGTTGTGCACCAAGACTTCGCGGACTGCTCCGCACTCGCGGAGACGCTCTCGGGTCAGGATGCTGCAGTGTTTTGCCTGGGCACGTATACCGGAGCTGTATCGGATGCGGAGCTCCGCACCATAACCGTGGACTACACGATCGAGTTCGCGCGAGTTCTCCGCGGTAGCAGCCCTGACGCGGACTTCTCATTCTTGAGCGGGAATGGCGCGGACCCGACGGGACGAAGTCGGATTCCGTTCGCACGTTATAAAGGACAGGCCGAGACGGCACTACTTGCGGCCGGGTTTCCCTGCGTTTATATCTTCCGGCCCGCGTACATCTATCCCGTCGAGGCGCGAAAGGAACCGACTTTCAGCTACCGCTTGTTGCGCGCGACCTATTCCGCGTTTCGGGTGCTGTTCCCGAACCAGGTGATTCGGGCCGACGACTTGGCCCGGGCCATGGTCGATATCGCCATCAGCGGAAGAGGGGAGCGCCGAAGCCTGGTTTTAGAGAACCGTGACATCCGAGCCATGGTCAAGTCGCATAATGTTCCTATGGGATATCCGCACGTATCCGTTTGAAAACCGGAGCCCCAATGCACTGGAAGCGAGTTCTTCTGCCTAATGACGCGCAAACCGGCCTTATGCTCGCGTACGAACCGTCGGGGCACTGTCCCGAAGTCGGCTTGTGGGAAGGAATCCGTAGCTCCCGGGTACGGGCAATCCAGAAGTAATGAAGCCGAATCGAGTTGGAAAAACGGGTTGCCTTGATAGATACGACGGAATCTTTAAACTTGACTGGCCTCAAGAACCGTAAGCGATCAATGCTTCAAAATTATGGTCCAAGTATGGTCCAGTAATTCTTTCTCAGTGCTCTGAAACCGCCTTTGGGAGCCACCCGTGTCGCGTAGTTTCAGTTAGTTACGAGTAACCACGTCGCTGTCATGGCAGAGGCCGCGGGTTCGAGTCCCGTCGTCCCCGCCATTCTTTTCCGGCACTCGACCTAACGTCCAGCGAATCAGGGGATGTTAGCGGGCGATGAGCGCCGAACGAGAATGGTCCCTTCCCTGGAGATTAAGCCAACAACCGGTAACCGAGCGGCGTAAAAGTCTAACCCTTGAGACCTTTGCCGTTCCGAGTGTAGCTCGGGAATGTAGTTCCGAACATGGGCCGCTTGCTGATCGACTGTTCTTCCGTCGCTTCATCCTGAATGACGTTCCAATGCTCGACAAGAATCCCGGTCATACAGAAACCGAAGGCAACGCAACCGCGGGAACCTTTGAGGGCGGAGCCGGCGCCGTTCGGGCAGGGAAGACGCCGCTCGGCCGGCTCGGTCGCGTCACCGATATCGCCCCGCTGGCAGTGTTCCTGGCGTCAGACGAATCAGCCTGGATCACCGGAGAGGTCATTCGTGCCGCAGGCGGCCTCGTTGTAGCCACTTGAGTACAATGTGTTGATCTCGCAATAACAAACGCAGTCAGGGCAACATAGAGAGGAGAGACCGATGCAATTTCAAAGTGATTACTTCACTGCTTATCACAACCTAAAGCTGACACGAGATGACAAAGGTGTGCTGGTTGCTGAGTTCCATAACAACGGCGGGCCGTTCATTATGTCCGCGCCAGCTCACACGGAATTTGTCGATGCCTTCTACCGGATTTCGCAAGATCGAGCGAACAAGATCATAATCCTTACGGGCGCCGGTGGGGAGTTCATTACGGATGTCGATTGGTCCTCTTTCGGCGATGTCACCGATCCCGGCGTTTGGAGCCAGGTTCACGACGAAGGTGTTCAGGTGTTGGAAAATATAGCCAACATACGTGTGCCGGTCATTGCGGCGATCGAAGGACGCGCCCATGTGCACTCCGACTACGCGCTACTTGCCAGCGTAATTGTGGCAGCGGAGGGCGCGACCTTCCAGGATGTGGCCCACTTCTCCGCGGGCGTTGCCCCCGGTGACGGAATCTTTACCACGTGGAGCTATCGCGCGGGAGCGGGACGAGCGGAGGCGTTCCTGCTGAACCCGCAGCCGCTCCCAGCGCAAACCGCGCACGCATGGGGAGTAGTTGCCGAAGTTGTGCCGAATGGCAAGGCGCTCAGTCGGGCCCGGGAATTGGCCAACTTGTACCTGAAGGCTCCGGAGGTGACCCGCCGCAACACACGCATCCACTTCATTCAACCGTTGAAGGAGCGCATCGTGCGAGAAGTTGGCTACGGATTGTCGCTCGAAGGTGCGTCGTCCGCCGACCTCGTTAAATCAATGCGAGCCCAGAGTGAACCTGTCGCTCGGAAAGGAAAAGTCGCCTAAACCGCACCGAAGACACCGAGTCCGCGGAGCGATACGGATACGTCAATCGGGCGGTTCCCGAGCAGAAGCTCGTTTGGGCGACCCAAGGGGGTTCCGAAACCCGACCTGTTTAACGCAAAGGCCGGAGGAACCGCCTGGAAATCGAAGCCCAGCTGGTACATCGTCGGCAAAAAAGATCACACCGTGCATCCCGATCTGGAGCGCTCCATGGCCAAGCGCGTGGGCGCAACCACCTTCGAACTCGACAGCAGCCATGTGCCAATGCTCTCACAACCGGAACGCGTCCTCGAGGTGATTCGTGCCGCGGCAAAAGCCGTTCAAGAAACCAAGGCAGCCGCGTAAAGCGCGTCGGGTACATGCCCACTCAAGTCGAAATCTGGCTTGAGTGGGCAGTTCTTCTGATTGCCGACTACTTACTCGCAATTCTATCTTCCAACACCTGATCGAAGCAGAGTGCTCTCGAACCATTCGGCCTACGGTTAATAACGTATATTGCTCACGAATTTACCCTAGAAAATCGATTGTCTCTTGACCTCATCATCGTTAGATAGTAATTATTTTGGCTCCGTAGATGATCCGCATGGTTGCATATCTCACTCGACCAGGAAATCCCATGAAGTCCCTTTCCGGCTTCAGCTCATTCACAATTCTCCGTTCTGTGCGATTCTTCTGGCCACTTGCCGGCGCCGTACTTTTGCTCACGCACGCGGTTGGGCAGACGGTCAACGTCGCTCAAACGAATCCAGATCAGACAGCCCTGCTGAGCCCGCAACCGTCGCTGACTTTCGCCCCGGGCGCAGGAAGCACGCTGGCCATCAATGTAGACGACACCATTCGTTATCAGACGCTGGAAGGGGTAGGCGCTTCGTTTACGGATTCGGCTGCCTGGCTGGTTTGGGAAAAGCTGACGCCGGCGCAGCGAAATCAACTGATGCAGGATCTTTTCAGCCCGGGGGGGATTCATTTGAGTTTTCTCCGCCAGCCGATGGGCGCCACCGATCTCGCGCTGAGCAATTACACATTTGACGACCTCCCGCCCGGAGACACCGACCCGAACATGACGCAGTTCTCAATTGCGCATGATCAGGCTTACATTATTCCGACCATCAAGGCAGCGTTGGCGGCTAATCCTCAAATCAAGGTGCTGGCATTGCCTTGGTCGCCTCCTGCATGGATGAAGACGAGTGGATCGACGAATGGCGGCACGCTAAATACAGAATATTTTTCAGCGCTATCGAAATACTTCGTTAAGTTCATTCAAGCGTATGAGGCAAATGGGATACCGATCAACTACGTCTCCGTCCAGAATGAACCGCTGTACGAGACCGGCGGTTATCCGACTATGTTCATGACGCCGCTGGATCAGGGCAACTTCATCAGCCGTTATCTGGGCCCGGCGCTGATGGCGCAACGCTTCAGGAATCAAGGGTGGAACTTCGATCGTCAGAACGCCTCCGCCACCGACGCTACACCCGGCATTTTCGGTTACGAGCACAATTGGGACAATCCACTGTATCCGGAACTGTTGCTGCGCAATCCAGAGGTGCGTCCGTATTTGGCCGGCATATCTTTCCATTGTTATGCAGGCAGTGCCGCCGACGCGCAGAATGCGATTCACTATCTCCAGCCGGGCACACCTATATGGTTCAACGAATGCACTGGAGGTTATTACGCGCCGAATTTCGCGAGCAATTTGCCGAACATGGTTGAAGGTGACGTGATCAACGTACTCCGCAACTGGGCGAAGAACGTGACTTTGTGGAACATGGATCTCGACGAGAATGGAGGACCGACGGTACAGAACGGCTGCACGGATTGCCGCGGCGTCGTAACGATTGACACCAGCACAACTCCGGCCACGATTCAGAGAAATGTAGAGTACTACGTCCTGGGGCATCTCTCGAAATACACGCAGACGGGCGCATACCGCATCGACTCAAATACATTCGGCTCGGGCAGCGTAGAGGACGTGGCGTTCAAGAATCCCGATGGATCGATTGCCGTGCTAGTGTTGAACTCGGCTTCTAACCCGAACACTTTCAGCATTAATTGGCGCGGTCAGAACGTCGTCTACACTCTTCCGGCGGGAGCGGTTGCGACGTTCACTTGGCAGGGTTATCCGGGATCGACATTCGATGTAACCGCGGGTCCTGATACGCAGATCGTCGCCCCGGGAAGCGAGACGCAATTTGTTGTGGATGTAGACCGCTATGGATGGGACCGCGGCCCGGTCAGCCTCGCCCTGAGCAGCCTGCCTTCTGGAGTGCGGGGAGAACTCCGGCCATCGTGGGAATCTCCGAACCAGTCAGCGCTGAAATTGAAGAGTTCAGATAGTACAAGTGCTGGGACATATCCAATCACGATTACGGGCACGCAGGGGAATCTGCAGCGCTCTTCCACGGTGCAGCTAACGGTCGGCGGTGCGGAAACATCTTTTGGTGGAGCCCCGTGGCCTTTACCCGGACTGCTTCAGGCGGAAGACTTCGATAACGGCGGCAATGGCGTCGGCTACTTCAACCTGTACACCAGCAATCCAGCAGCGACGAACTATCGTCCGGGAACCACCGTCGGGGTAGAAGACAACTACGATGTGGGCGGAGGTTACGACGTCGGCTACACGCATGAGGGGCAGTGGCTGAAGTACACCGTGAACGTCACGCAGAGTGGACTATACAGTCTTCAGTCTCGCGTCGCATCGCTCGGCCCCGGTGGATATTGGCATGCCGAATTTGATGGTCGAAACGTCACGGGCAATCAATTCACGCCCGCGACTTACGGCTGGCAAACCTGGACGACCATGGTGAGCCATGCATTCTGGTTGGAGGCAGGACAACAAGTGATGCGCGTGGTCTTTGACGGCAATGGGCCGACGGGTGGCATGGGTAACTTCAATTGGTTTAACGTCCAGCCATTCACCGCGTCCACACCGTTTTCGGGGCCCGCCACAATCCCCGGTCTGATTCAGATGGAGAACTTTGATAGCGGCGGAAAAGGCCTGGCCTACTGGAATGGCAACTCGCAAAATAATGGTGGAGCGAATTACCGTCCAGGCGAAACGGTCTATATTGAAAACTGCTCCGATACAGGCGGCGGATACGACGTTGGTTCCACCAATCCCGGCGATTGGCTGAATTACACAGTCAACATAGAGCACGCGGGTATGTACACGCTCAACGTGCGGGTCGCCACAGATGTAGCGGGCGGCGTCTTCCATCTCGCGGTAGACGGACGAGACGTGAGCGGTCCGATTTCGGTACCACAGACGAACGGCTGGCAGACATGGCAGACACTCAGCGTCCCGGGAATCCGCCTGCTCGCGGGCACCCATACGCTGCAGATGGTCATGGATACCGGAGGCTACTACAACACGATCGGCAACTTTAACTGGTTCTCGCTGGAGTAGGAAATCGCCAGAACCAAAAAGTGAAAAACTAAAATACCGAACGGCCAAGACTTGTCCGGTCGGGTGAGCCACTCGAGCCTGATTTTTGGCTTGAGTGGGGCAGTTCAGAGCTGGACCGGGAAGGTTCGGGGAAAGACGGAACGTTCCCAGTAACCAGTTGGCACTGCAGCCTATAGAGAAGCGCAGAGCAGCACAGACCTCATTCGTTCGTGGGGAACTAAGCGGGCCACACGTTTTCCCAGGCGCCGTTGCGACACGGTAACTGCATTCTGCAGGTTCACGGGGCGCCCGGACTTCATACCGTCCTCCTCATTCAGCACGACTTCCGATGGCACGCGCTTCGCAGAAAAAGTAAGCCTATATATGCCTTGACAAGTATATGCGTGTTGAGGTATATGAAGAGAGTGGAATCTGTCTTCGAAATCATTGCGGAGCCGAACCGTCGGGCTATATTGAGTCTCCTGGTCTCGTCCCAACAGTCGGTGGGAGAGATCGAGCGCCAACTTCGTATGCCGCAACCAACCGTGTCGAAGCACCTGCGAGTGCTGCGCGAGGCCGGTTTCGTGGAATCGACGGTGGACGCACAGCGCCGTCTCTACCGGCTGAAACCTGAACCATTTGAAGAACTGGATGCCTGGCTGGCTCGGTTCCGCCGGTTCTGGTCCGTTCACCTGGATGCTCTCGAACGCCACCTTGATCGAATGAATCATCATGGGTCATCAATACCAACGAAAAGGAAGACGAAGGAGAAGACGACGCGGCCCAAACCGCGAACGTGACAAAGGAGAAAACGAAATGAAAATCAAAATCACTAGCGTGTACGTCGACGATCAGGAGAAGGCGCTGCGCTTTTATACGGATGTACTGGGTTTTACCAAGAAGAACGATTTCAGTAATGGCCCATATCGCTGGCTGACCGTGGCCTCGCCCGAGGAGCCGGACGGTACTGAGCTGCAGCTGGCGCTGAACAACAACCCCGCAGCCAAAGCGTATCAACAGGCGATGTTTCAACAGCGCCAGCCCGCAGCCATGTTCTTCACCGACGACGTGAAGGACGACTACGAGCGAATCAAGGCCCGGGGCGCCGAGTTCACGATGCCGCCCACCGACGTGACCGCCTCGACCATTGCGATGCTGAACGACACTTGCGGCAACCTCATTCAGCTCACGCAGCTGGCACGCTATTCACGCTAGCAGAAGGAAGGACAAGGAGAAGAAGATGCGCGACGTCCAGCACTACACGCCGGGTCCAGCCCGCGGGGCGCAGGTGCGAAAGGAACGGGGACAAAAGGGTGAAGACAAGTGGACGCTCATTCTCGTCCGAGAACTGCGCCACTCGCCGGAAAAAGTCTGGGAGGCGCTTACCGACCCGGCGCATCTGCGCGAGTGGGCTCCCTTCGACGCCGATGGGAACCTGGGTACGGTTGGCACTAAGGTGAAGCTCACCACGGTGGGAGCGCCCGCGCCGCGCGTTACCGAAACAACAGTGACGCGAGCCGACGCTCCCGAGGCGCTTGAGTACAAATGGGGTGACTTCGATATGCGGTGGGAACTCGAAGCGTTTGGTGGCGGCACGCGCCTGACGCTGTGGACCAACATCGGTCACCGCTTCATCGCCATGGGCGCTGCGGGCTGGCACATTTGTTTCGATGTTCTGGATCGGCTTCTCAGCGGATCTCCCATCGGCCGCCTCGTCGGCCCCGAGGCCATCCAGTTCGGCGGCTGGCAACAATTGAACGCGGAGTACGCCAAGCAGTTTGGTATCGAAACGCCCAACTGGCCGCCTCCGGCGGCTCAAAAATCGTGAACCGATGTGAATCGTATTTCGTCTTCAGAGGAGGTCCAAATGAACTGGAACAAATGGATTCGGTTGACTCACCGCTGGCTGTCCATTGCCTTTACGGTGGCCGTCATCGTCAACGGCGTCACCGTCGCACAGGGGAAGTATTCATCCAGGCTCGGCCTTGTGGCGGTGTTCACGCTCGCCTTGCAGTTTTTCACCGGCATGTACTTGTTCGTGCTGCCGTATGCCGCCAAGTGGGGCGGCGCACGACGCAGCGACTGAACCGGCCGGCCGGTTAATTTACTGCGGAATGACGGCCTTGCTCTTGACCGGCGGCTCGCCCACGGCCACGGTCTGAAAGGTTCCGACGCCACTGATCGCTTCGCCGGCATTCACCACGCGAAAATAATATCGAGTATCGGGCGTTAAGCCATCGAGCCGCACATGATGATTGCGCCCGTCATTGCTCGCCACTGCCTCTTTGGTTTGCGTCATCTTGGCAGGATCGGTGCCGTAGCGCACGGTCATAGTTCCGGATACGCGGCTTGACCATCCGATCGTGCAGTTCGAATCGGAGACATACTCAGCCACGGGCCCATTGCTGATCTGCTGATCCTGACTCTGTTGACCCTGATTTTGCTGACCCTGACTCTGAGTAGACACAGCCGAATTCTGGCCAGTCGCGCTGCCAGGTTTACTCTGCGCTGCCGCGAAGCAAAGGGTAAAAACGCTAATGAACAGGAATGCCAGCGATAGCTTCATCTCAAAATTCCTCCGTGCATGGGGATGGCGAATGGCGGTTGTGCGCCAAAAGACGGCTACATATGGATGCGCGAACAGGAGGTAGAGTTGGAAGCCACGGCGGCGAGCGCCTAGGCGTCCCGTTCTGGGCTGTAAGTTTATTTTTTGGTTACCTCCCCCCCTCCCCCCCCCTATTTTTTTGCAAAATATCTGGAATCAGCAACTTACGACTACGACCGGCGAAATTCCTCGCAAAATCTTCATAACAAAGACCTTATAAGTCAAAATCTTGAAAGCATGGGACTTATGGGCCGATTTTTGATTGTGAGTGTCCTTTGCAGGCTTAACTGCCAGATCACGCTGAATTGGTTGCGCACGATTCCATTGTGAGCGTTCCGTATCCTCGGTCAAGGTTGTTCGTCACAAGGAATGGATTTTTTTCTGTGGAAGGTTGTGGAAAAAGGCTCGATCGCTGGACGAATATCGAAGTCAAATCCTGAGGGACTCACGATCGGGATACTCCACCCTTTGCAACGCAAGAGATGGGCGACCCGCCCATATTCTCCATAATTCTTGTCCCCATAATTCTGTCGTGTATCCCCTACGTCTGGGTGAGTTCGTTGTACACATGGTGCATTGCCGGCAATCGGTCGAGAATACGCAATACCTCATTTTTTCTTCCCTTTGCCGCCAGGGTTCTCAACAACTTTTGCAACCTATCTTCGTAGTCGTATTCGGGCGCATGTGCTTTCGTCATTGTGTCGACTACGTCGATGACGACTACCTCGTTCTGCTCTGCCAAGCGCAATAGCACGTCAAGGAATTCATATACGCGGTAATCAATACCCACATGTGGGGCGACCGCGAGCAAAAGCCGGCGCTCACGCTCACCCACGGTGGTAACATACGTAGCAAGGCCGCTGAGTGCCGAGAGCAATCCCGCCGGAGTGGGGACTTGGCTCTGAGCCCAAATGACACATCGGTCCCAAAACGCCAATATGCGTTCCCGTTGATCGTCAGTGACGCTCTGTTGGCGCAGGGTCCAAAGAGTCCACGTGATCTGTTCGAGCTCTTCAGGGTTGCCTTTGTCGAATATCGCTTGAAAGCGTGGCGGGCCGAGTGTCTCGATTCCCCAGACATACGCGGCGGCAATCCGTTCGAGGAGCTTCTCGCGAGTTTCGCGGCCCTTCAGGTCGTAATGGAGCGCGCGGTCTATAATCCCGCCAGGCAGCAGGTACTCATAGATGTTGCGGGTGAAAGCAGCGTAAGCGAGACCGGCGATCGCTGCTTGGTCATTGACCGGAAGGTTTCCAGGAAAAATGTGCGGAATGTGCTCGGCTGTCCATCCCGCGTCGAGGTATTCGAGTTGGGCCAAGTAGCCTCCGCAAAGCGTCGAAAACTCAACGTTGTTGTTCTGGCACCCATTCAGTTCACGATCGAAAATTGATCGAAGTTGTGTCCAGGCTGCGATATGGTTTCCAGTAGCTCGGTCGGCGACACGGCAAACACGCAATGCATGGCTGAATAGTGCCTCGATCGCTCTGCCTTTTGGCGTATTAATCGCAGTGGACATGGGATCGTCGGTCAGCTTAGTTTCAGCGGGCAATCGTTGGAGGAGCGCATCTATGATTCCCTGCCCTCGCGGGAGAAGTGCTGGCTCGTACGCGTGCTCGTCGTCTTGTGTACCAGCACGAAGAGCATCAGCGATGGTGGCGAGGAGCCATTTGTGCTGATGGTCTTCATCCGCGACCGGCGCCGACTTGACCGCGAGTTGCTCAAAGAATCTAATGAGCTGCTCCCAACCTTCTGCCCAGTTGCATGGTGGCGACTGTTCTTTCGCGTCCCACGCTTGCTGCAGACCCCTAATGAACGCCTGCTGGAATCCGTTTTTGGCACCTACAAGATCGGGAAGAACACGAAGGAATGTCGCGGGATTCGTGCGGGCAGCGTTTTGCAGCGTGCTGGTCAATCCATCGAGCGTCGGATTGCCCCACGCGCCCGTCTCTTCAAAATCATTGACGCGGTCGGTAAGGAGGTGTGCGTCCGCAAAGCCCACCAGTTCTTCGATCGTGTACGGCGATGCCCCCGGCCCCCACGAGGACGTCATGTAGGAAGTGAAATCAGGGTGTAGCGGCGGCGGTCCGACAGCTGGATAGGCACTGAGTTCACCCATCCAATCGTCGGCCTGCGCGGCTCCCTTTCTAACAATTGCAGTTAGCCAACGCCGCTGTACGCGTTTGAGAGCAAGCTCCGGGTCTTCCGCGTGTTCTGGTATCGGGATGCGCCTAATTGCATCAATTGTGGCGTCACGTTCGGGACCTGTGAATTCTGCAAATCGCGCCGTTAGCAGCGCGTACAGTTCATGTAAGTGCCCAGGCCTAAATGACTCGCCTTGAACAAAAGGCAGGTAGAGCGAATGCATAGTAGGCCAATGCTGGTTCAATACATGAATGGCGATGCGCCGGAGGATCTCCAGATCACTAAGGAGTAGGACTCCCACATAAGATTCCGAGACTTTCGGCTCATTTGCAGCCCAGGTTAGTAGCGCGTCGCGTAGTGCCTCCACGGTACGGTTTTCTGCGTTGCGAAACTGGTGGTTCTGGGCGTTGTCCTCGACCGCAGGTCGGTAAATGCTGCTATGGCCCTTGTGCAAGTCTGTCGCGTATACCTCACGGACACGTCCTTCTAACAACTGGACGGTATCTTGCGGGCGTCTAGAGGCCAGTGTTTTTACGTGCCGACTGAGAAGTTGGTGCAGCCAGTAGTCGTCGATAATAGTTCGTGGCGATTTGGTCCTGATTCCAGGTTCCTCGACCCATTTAATCGCAGTCGCGTGCTGTAGGACCCTAACAGCCTTTTCCCAGTCCTCCGCGCTCGAACTCGCAAGCAAATGGGGAAGAAGAATCTCATCGATTGCCACTGCGACGAGCATGCGTTCGAAACGATCATTGAGCCACATCGCGAGAAGGTCAAGGTCGGCCTTCGATACGGTTGACGTGGGCAAACACCCTAGGATTTCGGTGAACCGTCGGGCCGTGTTGTAGTTGTGGCGCGGCTGTCCATCCGGTTCACGCCATTTGGAAACCGCTCTGATGATATCCATTACCCGATTCGCAAGTAGAAGGTCATTCGTTATACCAGGCTGTTTCGCGATCGCGACAAGGTAGTCGAGTGCACTCCAATATGGAATGCGTACGTATCCTTGTTCGGGTGCTGGTTCAGGCGCTGGGTTGCGCTCGGGCGCAAACAGGCCTGCGTCGCACAGCGGCTGGAAAAACCGTAGAAAGTCAGGTCGTTTGAGAAGAAGGGAAAACCCATGCCGTGCGAGTTCCTCGCTTTCCTTCATCTTATCGATGAAGGCCCGCTCGTTGGTCGTGAGGACGGTCATCGAAGCAGGTTCTCCATGTCTTGCATTTCCTGTTGCACCAGGGGATTTGACGCTGGCATGCCGTCCGCGAATTTCTCGATCACGTCAAGCAATTGTTCCCAATCCTTTTCGTCACGCCGAAACGGCAGAAGCTCGATACCACATTCATTTCGGTAATAAATATCCATATTTCGCAGGAGCGTCTCTTCGTGTGAGAAGTAGCCTTGGAGGATGAAATGGCGGACCTCGCCTGCGCCACGAGGTCCTTTCGTCAGTACGTATTCGAGGATTTCAAGCTCCTCCAATCCGTATCCGACGAATAGAACGGTCCGGTGTCGGAAGAGAAAATCCAGGAAGGTAAGAACCGGGTTTTCTGTTTGTGGATCACGCGATGTCCGGTTATATGCAGCGTATTGCGTAATGTAGTCGCTCGTCGTCATGATCATCGTTTCTGGCTCGCGTAATGAACCGTGGAGATGGATGACGGTGTTAGGCTGCGAGAGGAGTGCTGGGTTAATCTGCTCCGGCCTGTAAACAACATTCATGGGTGTAGTAGTAATGTGTGTCGGCGCTCCCGCCGGGACGACTGCCGGGGCTGATGCTGGGAGTCGCTCGTCGAGCCACAAATCATAGTTAGTGGTTACAAAGATAGTACTGAGCCGAAACAACGCGTTGTAGAGTCGCTGGCCACTCTGTGAATCTCGCGGTTCCTTCGGGTGTAGGATCTCCCTATAAGCGATCTTAGTTTTGTGTTCGTTTGCAAGGGTGCGCGCCAACGAAAGCTTGACTCGGGGGTGCAGATGACTGATTTGGTCGAGCTGAGAGTAAGAAAACTTGCCGCTTCCTACTAGACAGCGCAGACTCTTGTCGGCAAAGTCTTTCCAGCCAGGGCATCCTGCCAAGACCGACGCGCCTGCTCCGATGAATGGAACGAGCGTGGTCCGCGCAGCTGCTTCGCGCAGCCCTGCAGGAATGTCCCGAATTTGCAGCAGTTTCGAACTCACAACTTGAGATGCGGTTCAGCGTGGGCGATTACTGGTTTGCCGTCAATTCTACGCGAACTAGAGGCCTGTGGACATACGGGACGTTCAGCTAATTTTGGCTGCTGAGAAATTGGAGAAGTTCTGGACCGACGGACCGTTCCCACTAACTAGCTTGCATCGCAACCCAAACAGAAGCGCAGAGCGGCACACACCTCATTCATCCGTGCGGGACTGAGCGGGGCCACACGTTTCCACACTGTAACTGCATGGTGCAGGTTCACCGCGCACAGAGAACTGTACCAATTCGGGAGAACAAAAAAGCACTCTGGGCCACTCGCCCGCTCCATCGAATCACTCTTGCCCTTGGGGCATCGGTGTTTGGAAGCTGTTGCCCGTTGCAGCAAAATGTGTCGCCGGCCAACGACGCGCCTGCGCGATACAGATAATGTGCAGGATCAGAAACAGTGGCACGGCGAAGGTCGGAATGTAGCTCATGGGAAGCACGGTCATGGCGGTGGTGGGGATTCCATGCGGATCAATGACCCCGGCGAGCGCGCCCAGGGCCAGGGCATTGACCAGGTCGGTTATTCCCAGGACCTGCCAGAAGATGAAGCCTTTGCGATGCGCCGGGTTGGCCAGCTGGAGAGCCGCGAACGGTGCGGTCACACCGATGGCGATGTCGCCCCATCCGGCGGACAAGGCGAAGAACGCGGGCAGAATCTTATAGGTGCCGAGGACGAGGAATACAAAGCCGGCGATGCGCATGCTGTGCACCAGTGTGAGAGTCCGCGGGCTCAGCGATAGGACGAACTGCCGGAATCCCGGCGAGGATGCGAACCAAACCAGGAACAGCACGATGGGCGTGAGCACGGCGATGCCGAACGCGATCGGCGGTGTGTTGGGGGCGTTCTGGTAGAGATGCAGTGCGGAAGAGAACAAGGAAAACATTAACCAGGCTGCCAGCAGCCCGGCACTCAATTTGGCGTATTTGGACATGGCGAATCTCCTTATGCTGTGACCTCTGCGGTCACCTGGTTGGTTAGGTTCAAAAGTTCGTTCCAGCGCTTGTTTCCGAGCCGCGCACGCAGCTCCTGCTGTATTTTTTCCCAGTGGGGAAGCGCGCGCTTGAATTCGGCCTTGCCGGCCTGACTCAAGGACAGCCGCCGTTCCCGGCGGTCCTTACCGGATCGACTGGCGATCCAGCCTCGACGCCCCATGATGGCGAGCGTGCGGGTGAGCGTGGTGCTATCGATGGCCAGAATCTCCCCGAGTGTTCCCTGGGAAACTTCTCCGGCGAGGGACAAGGCTTGCAGGAGAGTGAATTGCGTGGCTCTCAGGCCCAGTGGCCGGAGAGCCGTGTCGTAGTGCTGGGTCAGCACGCGCGAGGCACGGCGGAAACTCGCGCACAGGCAGGAAAGAGCGAATGTTGCGGGCTTACTCATGTTGCAATAGATGCATATACATTTATTGCGATTCAGGAAAATCGTTCCAGTTGCGGAGGTTGCGGGTTATGCTGAGCGCAGCTAAAGTAGGTGCGGGTTGGAGGTGTATATGAAAAGCGCCGTCCCGGGGGAATCTGCTTCTGCATTGATCGACCAGTTGATCGCGAGACTCACAGACTGGCGTGGCAAAACTTTGGCCAGCGTCCGCAAGAGCATCCTTGAGGCCGATGGGGAGATCATCGAGGAATGGAAGTGGATGGGAAGCCCGGTGTGGTCTCGCGACGGGATGATCGCGGTCGGCAACGCCCATAAAGATAAGGTGAAGCTTACCTTTTCCCACGGGGCGAGCCTCCCGGATCCCGACAAGCTGTTCAATGCGGGCCTCGGAGGCAACGCGTGGCGAGCGATCGATTTGTTCGAGGGCGATAAGATTGATGCGCGTGCTCTAAAAAATCTGGTCCGCGCCGCCGTTGATTACAACCAGATCAAATTGAAGAGGAAAGCGCCTGCGGGTGCTGGAGCGAAAGTACATAAAAGTAAAAAGCGATGACACTACAGCTTTTCTCAATCGTTGGCATTCGCACCTTCAAACACTCGATAGCGGCCGATTTTGAGCGCCCGCTCCTCCCGATCCTTACGGAGCCGATAGCGCCAGGCCCAGAGCGCTGCCGTCATCACCACTAGGAGACACAATTCAATAAACAACTTTTCTCCATCCAGGGGATCGATAGCATGCCCTTTCAACTCGGTATCGGCAAGGATACCGTGGATAAAAGTACAAATACCTGCAGCATAAACCAGGTAATGGAAGCGCTTCCACTGGCGGCGTCCGAGCCACAGCCGAAAATAAGATGTGAGCAGGACCACCACCAGCAGGTACAGGCCGACCGCGCCGACTGTATTCTCAATGGGTTGGACTGGAGACCATAGCGGAAGGGCGAGGTCCAACAGGCGCCATCGAGGCTTGGCAGAAAAAAGCAATATGATGGGATGGGTCAACACGGACGCCATGAGGACGTAAGCGGTCCAGTTGTGGAGCGCGAAGATGTTGATTCGCCGGTGAGGCCAGATACGGCGCGGACTGTAACGCACGGCAATGAGTAGTCCGAGGCAGATGTTCGCCGTCGCCAGAAAAACCGCAACTAATCCTACGTCCGCGGAAAGATCAAGCGCCGTCATTCTTTTCCGTTCTCCATTTGCATTCCTTATTGGATGCACCAATTTCCCTTCGCAGCGAATCCCGATGGCTTGAATCCTGCGCTCAGATCGATGCAAAAAAGCGATGGTTGTCCGTTAGACTGTGTGTTCTACCCGAGGACAACTACTTGCACAAATTTACATCGCGTTCTCATCGTTGTATTCTTCCGGCGCTTTTCTTACTCGCAGTCTCAGCGGTTGCACAGACAGTTCCATCAGAACTGTTCAATGGGCTCAAGTGGCGGCTCATTGGCCCGTTCCGGGGCGGCCGAGCGGTTGCGGTGGCGGGCGTCCCCGGTGACGCTACTACTTTCTATTTCGGCGCGGTGAATGGTGGCATTTGGAAGACGACCGATGCCGGGGTTGTCTGGACGCCAATTTTTGACGGCCAGCCGGTCGCATCGATCGGTGCTCTCGCCGTTGCTCCCTCGGATCCCAAGACGATTTATGCGGGAACCGGCGAGTCCGACATTCGCTCGTCTCTTTCCTTCGGCAACGGCATCTACAAATCCGTCGACGCTGGTCGAACCTGGGCGCACATTGGTCTCGAGGACACGCGCCACATCAGCAGGATCGTCGTCGACCCGCAGAACGCGGACGTCGTCTACGTCGGCGCCCTGGGACATGTGTATGCTCCGAACGAGCAACGTGGCGTTTTCAAATCCATCGACGGCGGCTCGCATTGGACCAAGGTTCTCGATCAAGGACCAGAAATCGGAGTCTCCGATCTGGCAATCTGTTCCGGTCATCCGCATCTTTTATTTGCTGGCACGTGGCATACGTGGCGTCCTCCGTGGAGCACCTATGCGCCCATCGATCGTCCCGGCGGCGGAGTGTTTCGTTCTCAGGACGGGGGCGCGACTTGGTCTCGACTCAACGGTGCCGGCCTGCCAGAAGGCGATTGGGGGCGCGTCGGGGTGGATGTTGCGCCTGACGGCAAACGGGTGTACGCGCTGATTCAAGCGAAGAAATCCGGACTCTACCGTTCGGATGATGGAGGCGATACCTGGACTCTTGCCAATGACGATGCGCGCCTGACCAGCCGTGCCTGGTATTTCAACAGCATCACTATCGATCCGAGCAGTCCTGATGTGCTCTATATCCCGAATGTCGCTCTCTACCGTTCCGAAGACGGAGGCAAGACCATTTCGATCGTTCGCGGCGCACCGGGCGGAGACGACTATCACCAGATCTGGGTTGATCCCAAAAATTCCGCCAGCATGGTTCTCGGAACGGACCAAGGCACTACCATCAGCCTCGATCGCGGCCAGACTTGGAGCACCTGGTACAACCAGCCGACGGCGCAGTTTTACCACGTCATCACCGACAACCAGTTTCCCTACGCGGTGTACGGCACGCAGCAGGATAGCGGCAGCGCCGCGGTTCTAAGCCGCACCAATTATGGCCAGATCGCGCCGCGAGACTGGTTCCCGGCCGGCCCCAGCGAGAGCGGATACATGGCGCTCGATCCCAACGATCCCAATATCATTTATCTGGGCTCCAGTTACGGTGGAGTCGCTCGCTACAATCGCCGGACTGGGCTCAGCCAGGACGTCACTCCATGGCCTGTTCCGACTTTCGGTTCGGAGATCGATCAGCGCAAGTATCGCGCGCCCTGGTCTCCCGTCCTGGTGTTTTCTCCGTCTGATGCGAAGGCACTTTTCCTGGGCACGCAGTTCGTGATGAAAACTCTCGACGGCGGTCTGCACTGGGAGACTATCAGCCCCGATCTCACGGGCTCAACGGTAGCTGCGGGAGACAAGAGACCGCGGGAACCGGCAACTGTCGAGAACGCTAAACAAAGAGGCTATGGGGTGGTGAACACAATCGCGCCATCCCCGCTCAATCGCGAATTGATTTGGGCGGGCAGCGATACCGGCCAGATTCACGTGACCCGTAATGGTGGGAAAAGCTGGAAAGATGTCACGCCTCGAGGACTCAGCGATTGGAGCAAAATCTCTCAGATCGAAGCCTCGCACTTTGATCCAGCGGTCGCTTATGCCGCCGTGGATCGCAGCCGGCTCGACGATCAATCGCCACATCTCTATCGAACCCGCGACTACGGCGCAACCTGGCAGCCGATCACCGACGGCATTTCCGCCTCGGCGTTCTTGCGCGCGGTTCGTGAAGATCCGAAGAGCAAAAGTTTGCTTTTCGCTGGAACCGAGCTTGGGATATACATTTCCTTCGACGACGGCGATCACTGGCAGACTTTGCAATTGAACCTGCCGGTCAGTTCGGTCCGCGATCTTGTCATCCGCGGCGATGACCTGGTGATTGCTACGCACGGACGTTCCTTCTGGATTCTCGACAACATCACGCCGCTGCGCCAGACCTCGGAGGCCGCGAAAGCGAATGCGGCATGGCTTTATCATCCCTCTGCGGCCATTCGCGTGGACAATGATGATTTTGTAGGTACACCACTGCCTCCCGAAGAACCCACGGCGGAGAACCCACCGAACGGCGCTGTGATCGATTATTTCCTGAAGTCTCCAGTGAGCAAGGTAACGCTTGAGGTTTTTGACCCGCAGCACAAGCTAGCGCGGGGATTCTCTTCAGAAGACAAAAACGCAACGAAGCACGCGACCCTCCCGCTTGCGGAGCGCTGGCTGCCAAAGCCGGAGGTCCTGACAAAGAGCCCGGGTATGCACCGCTTCGTGTGGAACCTGACTTGGGGTAGCTCGGGTGCGCCGGCTGCGGATGAAGAAGCAGAATCTCGCAATCCACCCGGGCCTAAAGCAATTCCAGGAATCTATGAGATCCGACTGACGGTGGATGGACAGGTGCATACTGAGCGCCTGGAAATCACGATGGATCCGCGTTCGTCCGCGACTCCCGAAATCCTGCGCCAGCAGTTCCAGTTGGCGAACCAGATCTTTGCCGAAACTATGGAAGCGCGCCGCGCACTGGCGCAGATCAACTCGGTCCAGAAACAGATTGCCGAGGCTCAGGGAAAACTTGGAGAACGAAGCCCCGAGGTCAAGTCAGCGCTGGCGGACGTCCAAGCGGGAATCGCTGAAATTCTCAAAAAGAAGGAGAATAGTTCGGTTTCCTCTGCTGGACTGCAGGAAGCCTACCAGAACCTTGTCTCAGCGCTGCGAGTGGTTGAACGCGGGGAACGCGCCACGCCCGCACAGGCCATCGCTCTTTACAAGGAATCCAGCCAGGAAGCAAAGGCGCGCATTGAAAATTGGTCCACGTTCAAGCAAACGAAATTGGCGCCGCTGAATCAGCGACTACACGAAACTGGAATTCCGCCGATCACGATCTCTGCAATTGAGCAGGATGTAGACTCGCTCGCGTCGCATTAGAGGGGCCGTGAGCTGGAAAAGCAATGGGCGCGCGTTGACGAAATGGAGACGCAACGGGAACGCACGCCCAAACTCGAATCCGCCCTACAGAAGGCCCTGCGAGCGGAACCGCGTGACCGGGTCTGCGACTGGCAGACCTTGCCGCCGGAAGATCCAGCGGGCCACCGCAAAGCCTATCGCCGCATAGCACAAATGCATCATTCGCATAAATACCCCCAATCAGGATCGACTCGCGGACCCTCAGGGGAGGAGTCAATTTTAGACTCTACCGAAAACGATAACAACGAGACTAAGAACGAGCAAGGCACAACAGTGCCATTGAAATAGCACATCCGTAATAGGGGTAACACGAAGGGTCAGGAACCGGAGAAAAGCCCGCAGTTTCTAGCTCTTCCCCGGCTCTGAAACCTGAAGTAACCCGAGGCTCAGTGCGCCGCGACCGGCTCGTCGGTCACCCGGCCCGCCGGTGGAACCACCACCGTCGATAAGCTGCCCTCAGCAGTCAGCTTCTGAAACGCTGCCAGATCGCGCCGCTGCAAGTCTTCCCAGCGGCCGATCAGCTCTCCACTCTGCCGCTCTAGCTTCTCGAATTCCTTCTGTTCGGCTTCCGTCGGAGCGGAATCGGCGGTTCCTACGTCCATCGCCAGGTACGCCAGTTTCGCGTCCAGTTGCGGGGGATAGGCCAACGAATCTTCATTGGCGCTGATGGTCAGATTGATCAGATCCTCGCGAACCGCAACCAGCTTCTTCTCGAGATCGTCGGCCGCGGCCACAACCGTTTTCGCGCTGACGTTCTCCGGCAGTCGCCTCTTCAGGCCAGATAACTGAGAACGAACGTCCTGGATCTGATTGACCGTGTCATACACGCGGCTGAGCTGGTCCCGCGTCTGCAACACCAGATTGAATTGCTGTTCGAGTTCGGCCTGGCTCACTTTGACTCGCGGATCGAGTTTCAAATCGAAAGCCGCAGTTTGGGTCTGACTGCCCGAGGTGATTCGAACCTGATAGCGGCCCGGAACAGCCACGGGACCTCGCGCTCCCGCGCCATATTCCCACAGATAATAACCAGGAACGTGATGTGCCTCTTGGTAGCGCAGGTCCCAGACAAACCGGTTCAAGCCCGCTTCGGGTTTAATTTGCTTCTCCGGTTTCTTATCGTCGGGATCGAGCGGCTCTTCCAGCGTGTTGTATTCCGCGCTCGAATATTTGCGAATGACTTTGCCGGAAGCGTCCAGGATTTCGATTTTGGTTTCGGTATCGCCTTTCGGCGCATCTTTCAGGAAGTAATAAATCACCGCGCCCGCCGGCGGATTCTGCCCCGTCCGTTTGGAAGGATGCCGCTCGCCGCCTGCTCCCGCCTGCATGCGGTAAGCTGTCCCCGGCGTATACAGAAACACGTCTTTCTGCACGATGTCGTCGCTGTACTGCCGCAGCGGCGAAAGGTCGTCGAGAATCCAAAACGCGCGGCCGTGGGTGGCCACGACGAGATCGTTTTCTTTGATTACCAGATCGTGCACCGGCGTAGTCGGCAGGTTCAACTTTAACGGACGCCAATTCGCGCCGTCATTGAACGATACGTAAATCCCCTGCTCGGTCCCCGCATAAAGCAGACCGCGCTTTTTCGGATCCTCGCGAACCACGCGAACAAATGTCGTCTCGGGAATTCCTTGCCCCAGCTTCGTCCAGCTCTTCCCGAAATCGCTGGTCTTATATATGTACGGACGCAGATCGTCGAACTGATGCCGATCGGCGGCGACGTACGCCGTAGCTGCGTCGAACGGCGAAGGATCAATCTGGCTGATGCGGCTCCACTCCGGCATGTCCTTGGGGGTGACGTTGCTCCAGGTTTTTCCTTCGTCCTTCGTCAGCTGAACCAGCCCGTCGTCCGTGCCCACCCAGAGCAAACCCTTGGTGATCGGCGACTCCGCCACGGCAAAAATAGTGTCGTAATATTCCGTACCTGTGTCGTCGAGCGTGATGTCGCCGCCCGAAGGTTTCTGCTTCTCCTTATCATTGCGCGTCAGGTCGGGACTGATGGCTTCCCAGTGCACGCCGCCGTCCGTGGTCTTAAACAGGCGCTCGCCGCCGTGATAAAGCGTGTTGGGATCGTGCGGAGAAAGCATGACCGGCGCGGTCCACTGGAAACGATGTTCCAGGTTCGCCGCTCCGCGCGCGTCGGAAAGTTCCGGCACCTCCGTGATTGCCTTCACCTGCCCGATGTGCCGGTCGTAGCGCGTGATGTTTCCCTGATAGTCAGCCGCGTAAACGATATTCGGATCACGCGGATCGGGCGCAATGTAACCCGCTTCGCCACCGCCCACGTCGTACCAGTCGCTGCGGTCGATGGATCCATCGTCGCTGCGGCTCGCAATTGCGACCGTACCGGCATCCTGCTGCGCTCCATAAACTCGATAGGGCGTCGCCGAATCCGCAATCACGTGATAGAACTGCGCCGTTGGCTGATTATCCTGGCGAGTCCAGTTCTTCCCGCCATCGTAGGTCACGGTAACTCCGCCGTCATTCGAGGCGATCATCCTGTTTGTATTCTGCGGATCGATCCACAGCCCGTGATTGTCACCGTGCGGCACTTTCACCTTGTTGAACAGATGCCCGCCGTCGGTGGATTTATAAGCCTCGACGTTCATGATGTAGAGCACGTTCTCGTCGCGCGGATCGGCAATCACGTGCATGTAATACCATGCACGCTGCCACAGGCTGTGACTGGGATTCACCTGTTGCCACGACTCGCCGCCATCGTCGGACCGATATAGCCCGCCGTCCGGATTGTGAGCTTCGATCAGCGCATAGACGCGATCTGAATTTGCGGCCACGGCGACGCCGATCTTTCCATACGGTCCTTTCGGCAGGCCATGCTCCTGTATTCGCTTCCAGGTCGTGCCGCCGTCATTCGAACGATAGAGGCCGCTCCCGGGCCCTCCGCTGGACATGTTCCACGAAGTGCGCCGCGCCTGCCACAACGCCGCGAAAAGAATATTGGGATTGTGGGGATCGAAGGCCACATCAATGCCGCCCGTGTTTTCGTCTTTGTAAAGAACCTTTTCCCAGGTCTTGCCACCGTCCGTGGTCCGGAAGATACCGCGCTCGGTGTTCGAACCGTAGGGATGGCCCAGCGCCGCCACGAAAACAATGTCAGGATTGTTGGGATTGATAATCACTTTGCCGATAGCGCGCGAATCGCGCAGGCCAACGTTCTTCCAGGTCTTGCCGCCGTCGAGCGACCGGTAGACTCCGTCGCCGTGAGAAATGTTTCCGCGAATGCAAGCTTCCCCGGTGCCTACGTAGAGGACATTATGATTGGAATTCGCCACCGCAATGCTTCCGATCGCCGACGTCCCTTCTTTATCAAAAACGGAAGCCCATGACATGGCGCCGTCAGTCGACTTCCAAACTCCCCCGCCGGTCGACCCGAAATAATAAGTCGTAGGATCGCCTGGAATGCCAGCCGCGGTCAGCGACCGCCCGCCGCGGAAAGGCCCGATCAGGCGATACTTCATGCCTTTGAAAGCCTTCTCCTCCGGCTTCGAAGATTCGGCAGCCTCGGAGTTATTTTCCTCCGTCGTCGTCGGCTGAGCCGTCTGAGTAGTCTCGGCCGGCTTCGCCGCTTTCGCCGCCTTCGATTGCCGCTCCGGCTTGGTTTGGGCGCTTACCGCCGTTGCCAATAAGATTGAGACAACGCTTGCTAAAACCATCCGCATAGAAATAGAGAGAGCTGGATTCCTGCGAAAACCGTCTGGGCCCATGTGAAGTTCTCCGGGAAGAAATGGACAAGGCGCTATGGTAATCGCTGCATGCCTTTGCTGCAAAGGGCAGGGAAGGATTGCCCCCAAGATTGTCATCCTGAGGCCCGCGTCCTTTGCGGGCCGAAGGACCTATGCAACGCTGCCGGGGACTGCATGGGTCCTTCGCTTCGCTCAGGAAGACAATGCGTCTGACCAACTGACGCCGAGTCGTCCCTTGGCGGGAGCCGATCACTTCTTGGCTAACAACTCTTTCTTTGCCCTTTCCAACTCCTTGCGCGTCGCCGGATCAACCTTGGGATACGACAGCTTCAAACTCTCCAGCGTGTCGACCAAGACCGTAGACACCACCAGCCGCGTAAACCACTTATTATCCGCGGGCACCACGTACCACGGAGCCTCTTCGCTCGCCGTATTGCGGATCATGGCTTCGTAGGCGTCCTGATAGTCGTCCCAGTACTTGCGCTCGCGAATATCCGCCGCCGAAAACTTCCAGTTCTTTTCCGGATGGTCGAGGCGCGCCAGAAAGCGCTGCTTCTGCTCCTTCTTGGACAGGTGCAAAAAGAATTTTCGGATGACCGTCCCGCTTCTCGCCATGTGCCGCTCGAAGCAGCGAATGTCCTCAAACCGCTCGTCCCATACCTTTTTTCCAATCAGCGAAAGAGGAGTTTTCTCGCTTTTGAGAATTTCGGGGTGCACTCGCACCACCAGCACTTCTTCGTAATACGACCGGTTGAAGATTCCAATATGTCCGCGCTCGGGCAGGGAACAGGTCGTCCGCCACAGAAAATCATGCTGCAGTTCAGTATCCGTTGGCACTTTGAAGGAGTACACCTGGCAGCCCTGCGGATTGACTCCCGACATCACGTGACTGATGGCGCCGTCTTTCCCGGCGGCGTCCATGGCTTGAAATATCAAAAGAACGGCCCAGTTGTCCTGGGCGTAA
Organism: uncultured Acidobacteriaceae bacterium; assembly: GCA_963733795.1. Lineage (GTDB taxonomy): Bacteria > Acidobacteriota > Terriglobia > Terriglobales > Acidobacteriaceae > Sulfotelmatobacter. Next base: position 344,531 of record CAVTED010000005.1, on the reverse strand, counting down.
AGCATTTCTTGCAGCTCTGCCGTGCGGGCAACCCCCTCCAGCAGCGCCTTCTCGGCATACTCCCTGGAGGGGCAGTCCCCAGTATCGGCAGGATCAAAATCTTTCAAACGAAAATGCTTCCCACTTTCCACCCGGTAGGCTTTTTCCAGCTTGCCAATCTTCATCTCGAGTCACTCCTCCAACTCAATAGCATCCTGACGCGCGAAGTTCGATGACCGATTCTTTGCAGTTTTTGCAAATATCCGTTTGACGGGCGTCATCCCGACCGTAGCCGCTTTTCACGCGGAGGGCGGATCTCGCGTGCAGACCCAGTGCCCCGCCAAACATTCCGGACGATTTCCTTCGGCAACGCCATTGCTTATAAGTTATCTCATATTGATCGGTGAGAGGCGTTCCAAACGAAGGCAGAGAGAACATTAGCAAACTCTTCAAACGCCCCTGGCTTCTTAGTGATAGGATCGCTGTCGCGTCGCTGTTTTGCCGCTCGCTTGACCGGAGTTTCTTATGAAACCGTTGCCCCTGGTTGGAGTCCTGCTGCTGGTGTTGGGAGTCCTGTCTTTCGTCGTGCCGATTCCTCACAGCGAAAAACACGGTGTGAAATTCGGAGACGCCAAGATCAGCGTCGAGACCCAAAGTAGCGACAAGCTCCCTCCCGCCGTCGGCGTCGTTCTCATTGCCGGAGGAGTAGTCGCGTTAATTCTAGGGTTGCGCAAAGCCTAGCAAGCGCGTGACGGCCTGGAACTATCCTCGGGTAAGGGTCTCAAGCAAGAGTCGCTTAGTCGCTCTTACTTGCACATCTGTACATACATTCCTGCCCTCAAAGTGTTCCTGCAGGAACACTTTGTCCACTGCCTGAATCAGACTCCAACCGATTTAGAACCGACGGAATAGAGATCGGAATTACGAAGGAAGCGGCGTGATGAATTCCAGGCCAAAGCAGAATCCATTGCGCGAGCGGACGATGGCGGTCATCCGCGAGAGGGTGGGTGTTTCGAACTCGATCTCCAGCAGGTCGCCGGGGTTGAGCAGGATTCCTGCATACAGCACCATGCCGCCTTCGCTCATTTCGGTGCCGCGTCCCTCCACTACGGTCGTGGAGAAGCCTTTGGAGGTCACGACCCGCACCGGCATATCGACCTCAAGGCGCGGCCAGCGGCGTGTGCTTTCAGAATTGGGCATGATGCTAATCATTATTCTTGTGGGCATGTTTTTCAAATTACCAAGGTGACATGAGCTTCCGCGCAAGCGGAGCTGCTGGCGAAATCCGCGGCAATTGCGCTGGAAACCTGCCTGTGGGCGCGCATCCCTGTACAATCTGCGTGTGAATTTGCTCAGAAAATTGTGTCTGGCTACGCTCGTCGTCCTGTGGCTGGGCACATTGGCGTGGGCAGAGTCCGTTTCGCAACTCCAACCCACGGGTTACGTCAACGATTTCGCGCACGTTCTTGACCCCAATACGGCGGCACAGATCACGGACATCTGCCGGCAGATCGACGAAAAGGCTCACGCGCAAATTGCGGTTGTGACCATCAATTCCCTGGATGGCTCCGATATAGAAAGCTACGCGGTCGACCTCTTCAAGAAATGGGGGGTCGGCGCGAAATCTACCAATCGCGGGGTTCTGATCCTATACGCGATTCAGGACCACCGCGCCCGCATTGAAGTGGGTTACGGACTGGAGCCGATTCTGCCCGACGGCAAGGTCGGCGGTTTTCAGCGTGAAGCCATTCCGCTGATGCGGAGCGGGAACTACAACGGCGCTTTGCTGCTGGTAACTAGCCGCGTGGCCGAAGTGATTGCGACCGACGCGGGAATTCAACTCACGGGATATGGGCGCTTGACTCCAGTTCACGCGGAGCCTCAACCAGGTGGCCTGTCGGTCGTCGGGATCATTGGAATTATCGTCGTTATACTGATCATCCTCTTTACGCCGTTACGTAGCGTTCTTTTCTGGCTTCTTTTTTCTCAGATGTTCGGCGGGCGCGGCGGTGGTTTCGGGGGCGGAGGTGGGGGATTCGGCGGCGGTGGCGGTTTCGGTGGTGGTGGTTTCGGAGGAGGCGGCGGATTTGGCGGTGGGGGAGGCTTCGGCGGGTTCGGTGGAGGTAGTTCGGGTGGCGGCGGAGCGAGCAGCAGTTGGTAGCAAGCGAGGACGAAATGGTTTCTGACTCTAAGCTCGACGAGAAGCTCGAAGAGAAGATCGGCGAGTTCGTAAAGCGACTTCGGGAAGCAGCGGGCGCGAATCTCGAAAGCATCATACTATTCGGCTCGGCGGTCTCCGGTGATTTTCATCATGGGTTGTCGAACCTCAATATGTTCTGCGTTCTGCGCGATTGCTCATTCGCCGCGTTGCAAGCGCTGGCTCCTATGGCGAAGTGGTGGGAAAAGCAGAAGCAACCACCGCCGCTTTGGATGACTCGCAAGGAACTGGAGCGTTCGACCGATGTCTTCACTATTGAGTTGCTGGACATGCAGCAACATCACCGCGTTCTGTTTGGCGAAGATGTGGTGCAGGGCCTGCGAATTTCCCTGCACGTTCATCGAGTTCAAGTCGAATATGAGCTGCGGGAGAAGCTGATCCTGCTTCGCCAGCAAGTCCTGTTGGCTTCGGGGAACAATTCTCGATTGTGGGATCTGCTGTTGCGTTCCGTCCCATCGTTCGGCACGCTGTTTCGCCACGCCCTGATCGCGCTTGGGGACTCGTCGCAGCCGAGCCGACGAGGCGCGGTTGAGGTCTTGTCGAAGCGGGTGGGATTCGATTCATCGGCGGTGAATCAGGTTCTGGATGTTCGGGAAAAGAAAGCTGACCCGAGGAAGATCGACATCAGCGAACTCGTGGCCCGCTATCTGGCAACGGTTGAGAAAGTCGCTGCCGCAGTGGATGAAGCGTTAGACTCAGATGCACACGGCCCTGCGTAAACGCAGCACATTCAGATTGCGAGGAGGAAGGTATGGGGAAAGGTTTAATCGCGGTGGTCGTAATCATTGTTCTGCTGGTGTGCGTGCTGGCCTTCTTCGGCCAATACGTGAGCGTGAAGAATACGCTGGTGAGCAAGAACGAGGCGGTGAAAAGCGCGTGGTCTCAGGTGGACATCGTGCTGCAACGGCGCTCCGACCTGATTCCGAATCTGGTGGAGGCGGTGAAAGGATATGCCAAGCAGGAACAAACAGTGTTTGGCGATATTGCCAAGGCGCGCTCGGCGCTGCTCTCGGCGGGAACTCCGCAAGAAAAAATCGCGGCGAACGGACAGTTGGATGGCGCCCTCGGACGGCTGTTGCTGATCGTAGAAAATTATCCGCAACTGAAATCCAACGAAAACTTTCTGCAATTGCAAGACGAGCTTGCCGGCACGGAGAATCGCATCGCGGTCGAACGCAAGCGCTATAACGATACCTTGCAGGACTACAACACTTACGTCCAGCAATTCCCCAACAGCATTTTCGCGAAATGGGCCGGATTCAAACCGAATGAAGCATACTTCGCGGCCTCCGAAGGAGCGCGCGAAGTTCCCAAGGTGAATTTTTCGAATCCCAGCACAGCGGCTCCGCCGGCGACGACGCAACCAGCGCCGGCTCACTAAGAAAGAGCCCTTCGGTCCGACGTTGGGCGGCGTCAGCCCCTAAAGGGGCAGTAAATGGGGACCGGTTATGACACCGCTGAAGCGGTGTCCTGATACAAACCATGTCTTTTCAGCAAACGGCTACGGTTGCGACTTCAGCAAACGGGCTACGGCGACGACATGCGTCGGATTATGTTCGCTAGCGTACAGTGTCCGCCGTATTCCACATTGAGCCAGGAGGCGTATGGTCAAAGAAGCCCTTCGTCGGACCAACGCGCCGGATCATCAGCACTCACCATGGTGGATGCGATGCGAAAATTATTTAAGGATTGTCCCCTGGGCGAAGCATCGGATCGCTCAGGCGTAATCTTTAATTTTGCCGAAAGAGGCTATTTTGTTGCGGATTTTTCTGGTGGATGACAATGCGATGGCGAGATCCGCTATCAAGGCAGCGCTGCAACAGCATTCGGAGTGGGTTGTTGTTGGAGAAGCGAGCAGCGGGCGTCAAGCATTGGAAAGCTTCGGCCGACACCAGCCTCAGCTCACTGTGATGGATTTCAAAATGCCTGACATGAATGGCCTGGAAGCGGCCCGGCGCTTAACCGAGCGCGATCCTGAGGTTCGCATTTTGATGATCACCACAGACCTCTCCAGCCAACTGGAGCAAGAAGCCAAGAAGGCCGGCATCAAAGGGCTTTGTCCCAAGGACGAAATGCATTGTCTGGAGAACGCCATCGACGTGGTGATCCGCGGAGGGACTTACTTTTCCCAGGAAGCTGCCTAAATACTCTTTCGGCATGATAAGTTTCCCATTTTTAAACAAGCTCTGCCCTTACTATTTAATTTCTTAATCCTGTTGTAATCCACGCTCAACGCTTTCGTTATAGACTTCCCTCACCGCAAGAAAATTCCTGAGCCCAGCCGACTTGTGCATGGTGTCGTGCACGAAGCGGGAGATCCTTGCGGCAAAAAAGGGGAGGCATTTTATGTGGTTTCAGCAACTGGGGAGAGGTGTGTCAACTGTTCTGTTGCTGCTAGCAAGCCAGGCAGCGTTGGCCCAAGTGCCTTTGTCGCAACACGTGGTGCTGGTGATCGACGAGAACACCACTTTCAATGATGTGATCGCCAACATGCCTTGGCTAGTGAGTAAGGGAAGTGCGAACGGATATGCCAGCAATTACCACTCCGATAACAGCGGCTCCCTGATGGACTACCTGTGGCTCTCGTCGGGCAGTTGCCACTCCAGCGTCAACTGCACTCTGCCCGCGGGAACCCATAACTTCAACTGCTCGGGAAACGACTGCTTTTACCCGGGAACGGCGACGGCCGATCCCATTACGGATGACAACATTTTTCGGCTGATGAATAACGCGGGAATTTCGTGGAAGGTCTACGCCCAGTCGTATGCGGTCGCAGGCGGAACGCTGACGACCGCGGATAATCAAAACGGCACGTTCTACTACCGACGCCACAATGCGGCGACCTGGTACAGCGACGTCCTGAACAATGTTGACGGCTCCGCCGGCAAGGTGGTCGATCTCACGGAACTCGCACCTGACGTGGCGAATGGAAGGTTGCCGCGATTCACCATCATCGTCCCCGATGGTAATCACGATGCTCACGACTGTCCGGTGGGCATGGTGACGTGCTCGGTTCCCGAGAACCTGGCATCGGCGGACAAATTCCTCAGCAGCACGTTGAGTCCGATTCTAAGTGCCGCGGATTTTCAACCCGGCGGCAGCGGGTTGCTGTTCGTGACCTTCGATGAATGCGCAGGTGGCACGAATGAGGGATGCGGAGCGTCGGTTTACACGGCTGTGATTGGTCCCCAGGTGAAGCCTCACACGATCTCTGTCCTACCTTACAAGCATGAGAATACACTGCGCACCATGCTGGCGGCTCTGAGAATCACCACGCTGCCAGGCGCGGCGGCTACGGCGGTTGAGATGTCGGATTTTTTTACTACCGCCGGCAACAAACCATTGGTTGCGGTCGGGTCGCCCGCCAGCGGCGCGACGGTCGGCCCTTCTCTGGCAATTCAGGCCTCCGCAGTCCCCACCGTCGATCACGTGATCACGGGATGGTATGTCTACGTGGATGATGCTCCGGTCTATGACGCAGGATCGGTACCTGCAATCAATCCGGTTTTGCATATGAATTCAGGAACACAGACCGTGCTGGTGCGCGCGTGGGACAGTTCGGGAGCGTTCGGGGATCGAAGCTTTTCCGTGACTGTCGTACCTAAACCAATCGTCGCCGTCGGCACACCCAGCAATTATGCGAACGTAGCTTCCCCGGTCAATCTTCGAGCTTCGGCTACGCCGACTGCCGGCCACACCATCAGCGGCTGGTGGATTTATGCCGACGGGGCCGGCGTTTCCAGCGCGGGAGCTGGCAGCGCGATTAATGCCAGCCTGCCCTTGAAACCTGGCACGCATAATTTGTTGGTGCGCGCGTGGGATACATCGGGCGCATATGGCGATCAGAAGCTGTCTGTGCAGATTCACTAGGCGGCGAACCTGGTCGGTTTCTTTCGACCTTCCCACCATCGCTGGAAACACGGGCGACGCTTGGGTGGTTACTTCGCTTTCAGGACGACGGTATTGCGCTCATCGCTGGCAATGATGCGGTAAAATTTTTTCAGATCGTCGGCCCGGTTCACGGGCACGCTCAGCTCCTTGACTTCGAACGTGCGGCTGTAGTGGATCAGGTTGCCGTTCACTTCCGTCTTGGCGTGATAGCTGGCGAAAGGATAGTCGGCATCGACGGCGGGAGGCACGTCATCCACGACGTAACCTGGCGGAATAGCGATTTCGAACGTATCGGTATCGCGCGAGGGGCCTTCAAATTCAATCGGGAACTGGCGCGGCTCTTTGGTTTCCAACAGGCCGCTGCCTTTCACTCCCAGCACGCGCGGACGAACCAGTAGCAGGCCTCCGGCATTTTTGGCGTATTCGCGCGCCTCGAACGTATAGTGAAAGCCAAAAGGCTGGTCGGTGTGGGTCAGGTTCTCGATGCTGGCATGAGTAATGCTGAAGAGCGACAACGAACCCGCCAGCAAATCTTCGATGGGCTTGATCTGATCCGCAGACTTGGTCACCGAACGCAGTCGCCTGCGTTCCGATCGGGCGCGATCCCCCAAGCGCGTTTCACTGACCTCGCCTGTCAGAGTGCCCAGGGGAGAGAGCGTAAGCTTGCCGGTGCGCTGGATACTGTTCATGGCGGAGGGCTGCCGCGGCAGTTCAACCAGTTCTCCGCCTTCGGGCGTAACCAGCAGCCCATAATTAGCCTGCAGATATCCGCCAATTTCTCCGAACGGCGTCAATTCGTTAGTCGGATCAAAGTAAAGAAGAGAGCCGAGACGAGGATGCTGAATGGTGGCGACCAACGACGGATCGGAGACGCTTGCTGGTAATTGAATGGCCAAAACCACGTGGTTGAAGTCGCCAACGTTGGCGGTCGCCTGAGGAGTTACGGAGCCGCGTTCCGAGTTGATGACCACATAGAACGACTCGATGCCCACCTGGCTCAACATGGAACTGAGCAGCGTCGCTTTATCTTTGCAATCGCCATAGCGGTGCAGGAACACGTCGGAAGCGGAGTGCGGCTGCCAACCTCCAATGCCAAGCTCAATCGCCACGTAGCGGATGTCATGCTGCACGAATTGCGCCAGCGCTTTGGCTTTCTCCAGCGGAGTTTGCGCTCACGCGGTGAGAGTGGCTACCTCTTGCGTGATTTGAGGAGAAGGGTCGCGGCGGCCGCCAGTCAGGTTTCGATACCAGTTGCCCATCTCCTGCCAACTGCTGAAACCGTTGGCGGAAGCGCCGCCAGCCGGAAAGAACGAGACGACCAACTGGCCGGCGACACCATAAATCGGCGGCATATTCGCTTCCCTGCGAATCGCTTTCACGTCGCTGATTACCCATTCCCATTGATTGTTACCGCTGGGAGTGGGCTTGATCTCGGAATAGTTGATCCACGAGGCTTTGTACTCCCATCCCGGCGGAAGTTGCAGCGAGTAATGCTGTTCGCGGGCAGGAATTTCGCGCTGAAACATCCAGACATCCTGCAACACCATGGGCTGCTCGTCTTCTTCGTATTCATAACCCACGACGCTGCCGGGATCGGGAGCCGGGATTTGTAGCAGCTTTTCTTTGACGTCGGAGATCAATTCGCTACCCGCTATTTTGGGAAGCGCGACCTCGACTGCTTCTTTGTCTTTCACTTCATAATCTTTGCCCTGTGCGGGAATGCACCATCCGTGCAGGCCGTTGATCTTGCGATGAGGATTGAAAGAGACGGCAGCCATTCCGTAGTCGCGTCCGCTGGGCCTGAGGATCTTGTAAACCTTGCGAACGTGCGTCTTGATCTTATCGACCGATTGCACGTTCACGGCGGTTTCGGAAAAGAGCAAGACTGCGTCGGTCTTTTCGTCATGAGGAGGTAGCGGAGCCGAGGCCGCAGTGTGCATCCAGGCTGGCGCGTCGCCGCCGGCTTGCGCGGGACGCGAGACAGCTATTACGCATAGGACTACGCATAGCAGGAACCCGAGTCGGCGCAAATTAATTACTGGCGCTGGCGCTGCTGGGTTGCAAGATGACTTGTTGTTCATCGACCGTCCTCACGATTTGAAAGATGTTTCGCAGGGCTGGGTAGTGTTCCACAGGAAGCATCACAATGTCTACGTGCAGTGCGCGGTTCAAGTGCAGCGTGCCTTTGTCGTTTTTCGCCTCAAGGGTGTAAGTGACCGCTTTGGCGTCCAGGTTCTCCGCTTTGGGAACGGTGGAGATTTGCCAGCCCAGAGGCAGGTCGATGCTTACGTCGTCGGATCGCTGGAAGGGGAACTCGAAATAAACGGGATGCACGCGCTGCGCATGATCGAAGAGGTGTTTCTCGGGCGCGGCAAACAGGCCGACGGGCAGCAGAGCTCGCCGTCCAGCGCCCGAGACCCAGCCCGTAACTTTCAGCGTATATTCGGCAATCAATGAAGAGGAACTCTTCCAATCGGGTTGGTTGGTGAGTTCCACGTCGCAGGCGGCCGGAATGGCCTCCCTGACTTCATCTTCCAGAAATTTCTTGCGCTCGGCGTCGTCGGTCAGACGTTGTTCTACCCGGCGCTGGGAAGCTTCCAATCCCGTATAAGTGACAGTGAGCTTGCCTTCCAGTTCGCCGGTATCGCTGAGTTTGAGTTCCGCCTTACGCTGGATGCCGGATTCACTACTGGCCGGAAGGGAAGTCTGCAGCCAGGTTCCACCGTCTTTGTCGAGCTTCAATCCCTGCACGAAAGTTTCCAGCCAGGGCAACATGCCGAAGGGCGTGAAGGCCGCTCCGGGATCGAAAAAGACATCTTTGCCATTCAGTTTGACGACCACAACATTGGCATCCAGCCGTCGCCCGTCCATGGTCTGAGGCAAGAAAAAATAGTTTGAGCGGTCGGCAAGCCATATCCCTGATGCCTCGAATCCGGCAGAGCGGGCCAGTGCCAGAAACAGCCATGTGAGTTCCTGCCCATTGCCATACTGTTTTTTCCAGATGGTTTCGACGTTATCGGGATTTTTTTCCTGGTTGCGTCTTTGTTCCTGCTCGGTTTTCTCGACCTCATAAGACGTGTTCCGGATTTGTTGTACCCGGGCGTAAATTTTTTGCAGCTTCACCTCTGGTGAGTCGCCCGGAGAAACGATCTCGGAGACCGCCTGGTCCATTGCGTTCCGTTTGCCGATAAAGCTCTCCAGCTGATCGTTGCGCTTTTTGCCCAGTTTCTTCCAGTATTTGTCGGGTTCTTTTTCGAAGGCATCTTCGCTGTAAATGAAATCCACGCGCGACTTCAACTCATTTTCTGGCGGCATGTAGTCTTCCGTCTGGAAGGCTGGGATATCGCTCGCTTCCAGGTTGATCACGTGGTCGGAGCCTTCCGCGGGTGGCGTCGTTCCGGGAGGTAATTGGTTCCAGATCCAGCGCACGTCCGATCGGAACGTAATTGCTGGTATAGGGCCTGAGAGAGAACTTAGCGTGCTTGGTGAACAATTCGTTGCTCAGAATCCAGTGCGAGTCGAAGACATAGTGCTCGCTGAAGTCAATGGTGTAGTAGTACTCGAGAATGCTGCCGACTTGAACGTCGGGCAGCGTGAAAGTCTTGGCCATGTACTTTAAACCGCGGGCCTTGACGATCGCTTTATCGAAAGCTTTGCCGGTGAAGTTGACGATGGTGCCGTTTGGGTCGATTGTGCGCGCGTGAATATTGACAATGTTGCCCCGTTCCTTCCAAAAAGGTATTTCGATGTCACCGTACTTTGCGGCCCTCCTCGGTCAGAATCTTGATGCGGAAATATACATCTTCATGAGCAGTGTGGCCGCGGTCGTCCCGATCGACCTGGCGGAACAGAATGATGGCGGGCACTCCTTGAGCCTTGGGCTCGCTGGTCATTTTCAGTTCATCCGGCGAGACTGGCTGGAAGTTCACCGCCCAACTGGGATTCGCAAGCAACGTTACGAGGAAGGCAAGAAGGAATAGACCGAAACTGCGAGAGTGAAAGCGGGTAGACAGCATGGCGCTATTCCCCTGTAGAGGTTGTTTGAACCGAGGAAGCCGCGGGCCTGAAGGGGGAAAGCAGAGGCCGCGAAGCCGCCGGGGCCGAGCTACATCGATTTGTCGAGATAACTTATTGCGTCGAGACAATACAGCCAGCGCCTTCGCATGTCAAGAAATCTTCGCGCGATTGAGAGGGATTGAACCACGGGAGTAGCGGTTATCTACGCGCACGCGATCACTTGAAGATTCTCTTTAATGGCCTCTGACGGCGTTATCGGGACACAGCTAGCGGGATATGGATTGTGCGGCCAGCCCCGGAGCAATTGAGGATTTCAATGCGGGCAGGGATACGCTGATGGTTGTACCGGTTTTCAGGGAACGAATTTCGAGACAGCCGCCTAATTCGCGCACGCGTTCTCGCATGCCGGTTATTCCGACTCCGGCACCTGCGGAGGCATTGAAGCGACGCAGGCGCTCTTCGGGAATGCCCTTGCCGTCGTCGCCTATCACAAGCTCGAGATGGTCCGTGTCTCGATTGAGGCGAACGCTTGCAGTTGAGGCTCCGGAGTGGCGATGAACGTTGGTAAGGCTCTCCTGCAAAATCCGGAACAGGACCAGCTCACACTCCCTGGGAAGACGCTCCATTTGTTCGGAGATCTCGCAATGAACTTGAATGCCGCTGCGGCGGGCGAATCCCTCGATGAACCAGCGGGCGGCGGATGCAATGCCGACTTCATCGAGGAGGGGAGGGTGGAGGAGATACGATGTCGTGCGTACTTCCTGCAGAGCTTCGTCAGTCAGCGTATTCAGGTCGTCGACCAGGCGCGCAAGATGGGGAGTGGCTTCGATTTGGCGGATCAGGGCAATCGACATCTTCATGGCGGCGAGCGTCTGACCCGCTGAGTCGTGTAACTCGCGAGCGATGCGGCGGCGCTCTTCGTCCTGCAGGGTCATCAGGCGAAGAGAGAGATTGCGGAGCTCATCTTCCTTCTTCTCGCGCACTCGGATTTCAGACTCCAATCGAGTGAGCACTTGCGAGAGTTCCACGGTGCGCTCCTCCACGCGATGTTCTAATTCGTCGTGAGCCTGGCGTAGTGCGTCTTGCGCACGTCTTCGTTCGCGTGCCTCGGTGGTGAGAGCATCAATGGACTCGTTCAGGCGCAGTTGCTTGCGCCGGTTGGCCTCGCCCATCGCGATCAGCACGGCGCACACTAGAAAGCAACCAACAATGGCGTGAATTTCAGGGGCCTGGCGAATGAATGAGAGCGAGTGGCGGGGATCGACGAACCAGTAAAAAATTCCCAGAAAGCCGAGAAGGCCGCAGAGAATGGCAGGAGCGAAGCCGCAAACAACCGCACAAAATGTTACCGCGACGTACAAGGTGACATAGAAAGCGACATGCCCAAGCATGGGATCCAGGAGCCAGCGAAGCACGATGGCGAGGACCGCTGAAGAAATGGCAATGGCGTAGCGGTCGGCGACGCGCTGCCGCGGAAGTGGCGTCAGAATTGTCAAGATACGCGCGGGGAATTTGCCAGCCATGCAACGTCACCATTCAAGCGAAGTTGAATGAGACACCGTCTGGATGAAGCGAGGCGGTGCGATTCTCAGGTTTTCAAAAATATCCAGAGCCTACTCACGAGATGCACGGAGCTGGAGGACGGTTGCATAAAATGAATACGCGGAATGGCGAAAAATTGAGAGAGCAGAGAGCATCTCCCGAGTCATGATTTGCCGCGCGCGTCCGCGTTGGCGTGCGTGCTAGACTAAGCTCAAATTCCTGTCACCGAGGATAGCAATGAAATTCGGCGTGATAGTTTTTCCTGGGTCGAACTGCGATCACGATGCTTTCTGGACGATTCAACACGTCGCCCGGCAGCCGGTCACGTTCCTGTGGCATGAATCGCACGACCTGGAGAACTGTGATGCGGTGATCGTGCCGGGAGGGTTTGCCTTCGGCGATTACCTGCGAACCGGTGCCATTGCCAAGTTTTCGCCGGTGATGGAATCGGTGCGCAAGTTTGCCGACGGCGGCGGCCTGGTGCTGGGCATCTGCAATGGATTTCAGATTCTGTGCGAGTCGGGATTGCTGCCGGGCGCGTTGATGCGTAATGTCGGCCTGAAGTATGTGTGCAAGCCAGTGCAGGTGCGGCTGGAAAATGTCGAGACACCCTTCACCAGCGCGTGCACGCAGGGAGACGTGTTGACCATCCCGATCGGGCACATGGAAGGGAATTACTTCTGCGATCCCGCAACTCTCGAAGAGTTGCAGCGCGACCATCGTGTGGTGTTTCGCTACTGTTCACCCGACGGGGAAATCACAGCGTCGTCCAATCCCAACGGGTCTCTGGAAAACATCGCCGGTATTTGCAGTCCCGGGCGCAATGTAGTGGGAATGATGCCTCACCCCGAGCGTTCGGCCGAGCCGGAACTGGGGTGCACGGATGGAATGAAGATATTCCAGTCGATGGTCGGCACCATGGCGAGCCGATAGGTTTCTCTACCGAAACGTTCATACTAAAAAGCGGTCTGCAAAATCTTCTTGGTTATTCACAGGCTCTCGGTATATTGTCTCTGCGTCTTCCCCAGTAACTCGGGCCCCTAAAACCTGATCAGGTTACGCACACGCGGGGAGGCGTGTCTCTCATGACACCGAAGCAGATCCTGGATTCCTTTTCAGAAACATTGGTACGAGACGAACGGATTCTGAGTGCGCCAGAACGCGCGCTGGTCGCAACCCTTCTGCAGCATGCCCGAGCTGCGAGCGGGGACAATCGCGAGGTCCAAGAAGCAGTCAGGATAGTGATTGCGTCGGCAATTGGCGAGACCGTAGCGCAACGCGCTTTCGCGGTGCTGGGCGGCAGCATTGTGGAGCGCATTCTGCAGGGTGGTAGCTTGCCGCTCGGCGAGGCCGCGGGAGAGCGGATGGCGGAAATTTACGCCAGGGAACCGCAGCCACCGTCCGGGCCGGGGCCGGGTGTGAAAGCGCCACACAAGGCGCCGCAACCGCCCGGTTCGCCGATGCGTACACCGGGAGAACCGCAGCCGCCGTCGGGTCCGGGGCCTGGTGTGAAAGCGCCGCACAAGGCGCCGCAACCGCCGGGTTCGCCGATGCGTACACCGGGAGAACCGCAGCCGCCGTCGGGTCCGGGGCCGCACGCCGTTCGCACAGCGGTCGTCGCAGAAACCAGCGCAGCCGTCGCCGAGCGGCCGTCCTCCCTGCCGGCGCGGTGTGTCGTTCTCGATGAATTCCTGGCACCGCAGGAACTTGAGGAACTCATGCGCTTCACTGTTGAACGTGAATCCGCGTTCAGTGCGAGTGAAGTGGTTTCTCCCAGCGCAGACGGCGGCATTGTGAATTACGATCATCGCCGCTCTCGCGTACTTACCGACTTAGAGCATCACGAGGGCGTGATGGTGGCGCGAATCAAGGCCGTGTTGCCGCAAGTTCTGAACAAACTTGGCATGGAAGAATTTTCTATTGCCCAGGTTGAAGCTCAGGTCACAGCCAGTAACGATGGGGACTTCTTCCACTTCCACAGTGACAATGGCAGCGACCGGGTTGCTTCACGACACCTGACCTTCGTTTACTTCTTCCATCGCGAGCCGCGGCAATTCGAAGGGGGTGAATTGCGGATTCACGACGCGCGTCTGGAAGACGGCGCTTACATCAGCGAAGGAAGGTACCAGACGATCGTGCCGCAGCAGAATCAGATCGTCTTCTTCCCGTGCGAATTGCTGCACGAGATCACTCCGGTGAACTGCGCTTCGCAGCAATTCGCCGACAGCCGCTTTACCCTAAACGGATGGCTTCGTCGCTAAACAATCCGGCGTGGCTGGAGTGGATGACAGCTCTGATGGGAGAGGTGTCGGCGGCAGGGGTATGGCAGGGAGGATCGTCCGAGGAAAGACTGTCCAAGAAAAGAGTGTCGGAGGAAAGACTGTCGCGGAGCACCCGTGCCGCGACCTTTCCTCCGGATCGCTTCTACTGCTTGCTGGATGAACTGCCGCTGCACTTGATTCCGCAGCACGCGCGCCGATCGCTTCAGCTGCAAGACGGTCGTCCTCTCTATCTGAATTCCGAGTGCTTCTTGTGCCGGGCTGAGCAAGTGCCGGCGGAGTTGGCGTCGCACGAAGATCTGCTCTCTGGATTTGCTTTGCAGGGAACGGTGGCCTGGGTGCCCGACAGGGCAACCGGAAATCTGATTCCGTTCTGGCTCGGGCCGCAACTGGAAGGTGTGTTGCGCGAACTGCGGCCGAATGAACCGCTACCGTCGTCAGTGGCGGAAAGGGAGCGGATCTTGTTGGCGGCCGCGCACATTCTGGTTCCGGCAGACCCGTCCGGACAACTCAATCGGGAGAAGGAAGAGAAGATCAGGAAAGCGTCTTCCGAATTTCGAGAGAAAGGCTATGTGCCGCTCGGCGACTTGATCCATCCATTTCACGTCGCCGCTTTGCGCCGATACTATCGCTATCTGATCCGTAGCGGTGCTATCCGGCTGGGCGATGGCCAAAGCCCGCGCCGTTACGTTGCCTATAACGAACCGGTGGCGCGCTTCTTCCACCATCACGTTGCGGCTGCTCTTAGCGCGGTTGCCGGGGAGCCCCTCAAACCGTCGTACGTGTATCTCGCCTCGTACCTGAGCGGAGCAGACCTAAAGAAGCACACCGACCGGGAGCAATGCGAGTTCAGCGTAACTTTCTGCCTCGATTTTTCTCCCGAGCCGGCGTTGGCCACGTCCTGGCCCATTCGAATGGATACTCCTACCGGGAGGGTCACGGTCTACCAGGCGCTAGGGGACGGTCTCGCTTATCGTGGAACTCGTTTGCCGCACTATCGCGACCGTCTGGGAGCGGGACGGACCTCCACTTCAATTTTCTTCCACTACGTTGGGGCTGATTTCGCGGGATCGCTGGATTGATAGACGCTATCGTAGGCCGGAAATTAAATATAAAACCGACAGAACCTGACTATAGCTGTAGGCGAACCTGGTTCCGTCGCGACTGACCTGGACAGGTGCGACCATCACAACTCCTGCGGGAACGCCGGGGCGCAACTCCTGCACGATGGTTTGCTTGCCCGTGTCGATAGCAACCTTGTAGATTCGGCTGGGAAGTTCGCCGGTGTGGTAGCCGTAGAGAACGGCGCCGTCGGTCGACCATTGCACGGGCAGAAATCCAGCTTCCAGCTGAGGAATCTGACGAGGAGTTCCGCCCTCGATTGGGTAAATCGCGACGGAAGAATTCGGTCCAACTCCAACCACGAAACGGTTATCAGGCGACGACGGCCCGCACACGGTTCCTTCCGGTGTCACCGCTTTGAGTTTTGCGCCAACCAGATCCAACACGTAGCATCGAGTCGCGTGGCCCGGCTCGTTGCCGTTGGTTATGATCCGTTGTCCATCCGCAAGGAAGCGAGCCCAGCCGCTCTGAATATGTTCTAGCCCGCTGGTATCGACAGAACGCGGCTGCCCGGGACCGATGGGCAGCAGCGTTATTTGCTGGGGTTGGCCAGTGGAAATTGAGATCGCCCAGTTTCCATCCGGAGAAAGTCCGCCTGCGCTGCCATCCCCAAGGCGGACTGGCAGGGTTCCGTCCAGCTTTCGCAGCGCCACGGCATACCCCGGTCCTGCCGCTTCACTGGCATCTTCAAAAAGCACAAACTTACCGTCACGCGAAATATCCTTGGCGACATTCCAGTCGTGCCACGATAGTTCCACATCTTCCTTGCTGCCCAACGAGCCGAATGCCATTGCCAGGCGCTTGGAGTTCAATGAGACCAGGACGTTGCCGTCGGGCGCTATGTCTTCCAGGGTGATTCCCATCGGCAGGTCAAGCACGCTGCGGGCTTTGCCCGACAAGCTGACCGCCATCAAATTCAGGTTGGTGCCTTTTTCGATCGCGGTGAACCAGATTTCATTCGCGTGCCACGCGACCCCTTGCTCGGACTCGTATTGTGGGGTGAGGGTTTGAACGTGTCCCGCTACGTCCACCACGCAGACCGCGCCGCGATTATCCCAAAGTGCGGGGTGATCCATGAACGCGATCTGATTGCCATGAGGAGAGAATCGAACGTTGCTGATCCATCCCCGGCTCTGGTACAGCACCTTGCCAATTGGATATTCCAGGCGGCTGTGACCGTTAACATAATTCACCACGGCTAAATTACCTTGCGCATCCCAATCGGCCCAGCGAACGTCGGCCAGCAGTTCCTTCGGAGATCCTCCCGCCAGGGGTGCGCGAGCCAACATTCCGCCGACGCTTTCGAGTTGACCGTTGTGGCTCCCGTGCAGCACCACTGCGAGTTCATTGGTGCGCGAAACAGCTAAAAGATTGGCGTCGCTCAACTCCAGCGGCTGGGCCAGAAGAGAATCTCCCACGGTGGAGAAAAGCTGCACTGGTTTGTCATTCCAGGCGGCGCTGTAGACGATGGAATGACCGTCGGGTGCGAAGCGCGCCGAATACACCGTGCCCGCTTCGAACGTTAAGCGACGATATTTCGCAGATGGAACCCAGGTGTACAGTAGCTGGCTCACTGCCAAAAGCACCGTTGCCGCCGTCAATAGGGCCACCAGCGTCCAAGGCAGCAGGGAAGTGACGCGGGGGGTGCGGTTGGATGGGAAGGCAATCCGAACGGGCGAAGCCCCTGACAAAGTCTGGAGCGCGAAGGAGAGATCCTTTGCGGATTGGAAACGGTTCTCCGGATCTTTTTCCAGACAGTGTTTGACAATGTCCTGATATCCCGGTGGGATGGCAGCTTCTTCCAGTTTCGTGACCGGTGGTTCTTCCCGCAGTACGGCGGTCATGGTGTCAACTTCGGTTTCGCCGCGAAAGGCGCGCGCTCCAGCCATCATTTCATAAAGAATCGCGCCGAAGCTGAAGATGTCGCTGCGGTGGTCTACGGGCTTGCCGCGCAGTTGCTCGGGCGACATGTAGGCGACGGTGCCGATCATGGCTCCATGCTTGGTCACCGTGGTCATGCTTTCGATGGAGCGATCGTCCGCGGCAGGAGCTTGCAACTTGGCCACACCGAAGTCCAGGATCTTGACGCGGCCATCGGTGGTCAGAAATAGATTTTCCGGCTTGAGGTCGCGATGAACGATTTTTCGCTCATGTGCGGCGGTAAGGCCGTGGGCAATTTGGAGGGCGTAATCCGCGGCCTCGCGTACTGGGATTGGGCCTTGTTCCAGACGCTGGCGCAGGTTTTTTCCCTCGAGCAGTTCGGAGACAATGTAGGGCACACTGCCTTCGAAGCCGACATCGTAAATCGCCAGGATATTAGGGTGATTCAGGGCGGCGGCGGCACGTGCTTCCTGTTCGAAGCGCCGCAAATGATCAGGATTGTCGCTGGAAGCCGGCCGAATCAACTTCAGCGCAACATCGCGTCCCAGCCTTTCGTCGCGTGCGCGAAAGACTTCGCCCATCCCCCCTGAACCGATTTTTTCGAGAACCCGGTAGTGCCCCAGGAGCTGGCCAGGCATAAGTAGTTACACGAGCATGGTCTTGGCTTCGAATGTTAGGTGCGATGCCGGACAGAGTCAAGGTACCGACCCTATATACGCATCTAACGGCGGCAGTGCGCAGGGTAGGTGCATTGCCTCCGAGCCAATCTCGGCTGGGCTGGGCCCATATTGTCATGAAGGAAAAAGCTCTTATTCAATGGCGAGCTCAGTTCAAAAGCGACGGAGCGAGGAAGTTCAGCGAGGTCGAAGGTGGACTGAATCAGATGACGATTCGCCGGTTCGAAGAGCTTCTCAAGAAGAGCCCCTTTGCTGTCGAGAAATTTGAACTGGTCCCGATCCGGGGACTAAAGCCGCTGCACAATCAAATTACCCGAGAGTTCTTGACTGCGGTCGTCCGCTGCACGCTGAGGAAACCGCCGGTCACAGAAGGGACGGCCTGAACCGCGCGGAGCCTTGCATCAAATATCGGGTATAATCCGCCCGCAGCGCCGTGCTATAATTTCAGTTCGCCTGCACACTATTGAGGCAATCCTGTGATCTCCTCTGAAGGCGAATCCTGCGCCATCCAGCGTTCTTTAAAGGCGGATCTTTGGTTGTTTAAAGACGGATACGAGGTCTAACCATGTCTGGCCATTCAAAATGGGCCACAATCAAGCACAAGAAGGGCGCGCTGGACGCCAAGCGCGGCAAGATTTTCACCCGTCTCATCAAGGAAATCAGCATTGCCGCGAAGAACGGCGGCGGCGATCCTGATTCCAACCCGCGCCTGCGCGGCGCCATCGTCGCCGCCAAGGCCGAGAACATGCCCGCCGATAACATCAAGCGGGCCATCCAGCGGGGCACGGGCGAATTGCCTGGCGCCACGTATGAGGAATTTTCGCTCGAAGGCTATGGGCCCGGCGGGGTCGCGGTGTTGCTCGATATCAATACCGACAATCGCAACCGCACCGTCAGTGAAATTCGTCATGTCTTCGGAAAGAATGGCGGCAACATGGCCGAAGCGGGCGCGGTTTCCTGGATGTTCCACAAGAAGGGCGACATTCTTATCGCCAAGACAGCCGCGAAAGAGGACGATTTAATGAACATCGTTCTCGAATCCGGCGGCGAAGATTTGAACGACGATGGCGACAACTGGGAAATTCTGACCGAAACATCAGCCTACGAATCCGTGTTGGAAGCGGTAAAGAAGGCCGGCGTTGAACCGATATCGGCCAGCGTGGCGATGATTCCGCAGAATTACATCAAGTTAGAAGGAGCTGCCGCCAACACCATGATTCGCCTGATGGAAGCGCTCGAAGAGCACGACGATGTGCAAAACGTGCACTCGAACTTTGACATCGATCAGAAAACATTGGAAGAAGTCGCGGGATAGTTTTGGAACTAAGCAAAGATGGCAGAGCCGCCCTCCGTTCGGGCGGCTTTCTTCTTGCTCGTCGTGATTGTAACAGCAGGCATTCCGCGGACCGAAGTTTTCAACACGTTCGTGGAAAATGCTGTGGAAAAGCGCCGATGTATTGGCGTAAGTGATTCACCGAGAGATGCTTCAACACTTTGCACTGAAGCGAGTGCTGGCACTTCCGTGGTAGAACTCCCAGGCAAAATAATTTTGAAAGTCAGACTCGACAAACTTCTTGTGGATCGCGGGCTGGCGGCGTCTCGCGAGCGCGCTCAGGCGCTTATTCTCGCGGGCAACGTGCTGGTGGACGAGCAGAAACTCGAAAAAGCGGGCGCGCAAGTTTCAGCTGAATGCGCAATCCGACTGCTGGGCGCAGATCTCAAGTACGTCAGCCGTGGTGGACTCAAGTTGGAGCGTGCTCTTGAATACTGGAATATTGCAGTCGCGGGAAAAACATGTCTGGATGTGGGCGCGTCCACCGGAGGGTTTACCGATTGCCTGCTACACCGAGGCGCTGCGCAAGTCGTCGCAGTTGATACCGGCTACGGGCAGATGGACTTCAAGCTTCGTCAGGATGCGCGAGTTCGCCTCCTGGAAAAAACCAACGCTCGCTATCTCACGCGTGAAGGGCTCGGAGTTACCGTGGATTTTATCGCTATGGACGTTTCCTTCATCTCGGCTACTCTGGTTCTTCCTGCCGTGATCGGCGCCGCATTTCCTGAATCCCCCGAAGAACGCCTGGGGCGAACAATCGTCGTGCTGGTGAAGCCGCAGTTCGAAGCGGGCAGGGAATATGTGGGCAAGGGAGGCATCGTGCGCGACGAAGCCGCGCAGTTCGCGGCCGTGGAAAAAGTAAGAACTGCGCTGAACAGTCTTGGTGCGAGGCAGACCGATACCATCGAGTCGCCGATCCTCGGGGCCGAGGGCAATCGCGAGTTTCTGCTCTACGGCGGGTTCTAGTATCGTGCCGGAGTCTCGCAGCGTGATCCGACGGTCCGTTAGAAAGTTACTTTCACTTTGAGTCCTTCGCGAATGTTCAGCGTCCTTCGCGATTAAAAGCTTTTCCTACGATTCCGTCGCGCCTCCGTGTGCCACCAAACCGCGGCGGTGTGACATGTGGTCAAAACCTTGAGATTCTGTACAATCTTTCTTTCATTTACAAGCATGTCCAGCTCGCAGCCATCCTCCGCGAAAACCGCTGCCATCATTTCGCGGCCGAATCGCCCTCAAGTCGCACAGATCATTCCTGGGCTGCTCTCATGGCTTGCCGATCACGGCTACAAAGTCATCATCGATCTGGAAACTTCTCAATACGTCAACGGACCCCCCATTGTGCCTCGCACGCAAATGGCGTCGCATCCCCTCGACCTCGTGGTTGTCTTGGGCGGCGATGGAACACTGTTGTCCGCCGCAAGGCACACGGCTACGGTCGATGTGCCGCTGCTCGGCGTAAACCTGGGATCGCTCGGATTCCTGACGGAAGTGCCGCTACAGTCGCTTTATCCCATGCTCGAAGCGATTGGGCAGGGACGCGCCACGGTCGAAAATCGCTCGCTCATGCAAGTCGATCTGATGCGGGACGACGAAGTTCGCGGCAGCTATCTCGTCTTTAACGATGCGGTCGTCAACAAGACCGCGCTCGCCAGACTGAATACCTACGATCTCTATATCGACAAGACCTTCGTCTCCAGCTATCGCGCCGATGGCATGATCGTCGCCACGCCAACAGGCTCAACCGCGTACTCTCTCTCAGCGGGCGGACCCGTGCTCATGCCGACTGTGAAAGCATTCCTGGTCACGCCGGTGGCGCCGCATTCTCTGACCCATCGCCCGCTGGTGGTGCCCGACTCTGTGGAGATTGAAATCCTGCTTCGTAGCGAAGAAGAAGTCGCCTACCTGAGTCTGGACGGACAGCCCGGCTTCGATCTGCGCGACGGCGATCGCGTGCGCTGCCGCCGCTCCGAGCATCAGGTGAATCTGTTCCGCACCGGCACGGATTTTTTTCATGTGCTGCGCAACAAGCTGAAGTGGGGAGAACGCTAAACTGAGGAGGAACTATGAAGATGCTTCGAATGATTGTGGTTGTTGCATCGTTCGCGTGCGCAGTGTCCGCTATGGCGCAGGACTCGAGTGCTAAGCCTGCCACCGAATCTTCTACGGTTCTAGCAACCTGGTCGATGATCGAAAAGGAGTTTATCTCCGCCGCCGACGCTATGCCGGAAGACAAATACTCCTTCGCTCCTTCTGCTGGAGAATTCAAAGGGGCGCGTACCTTTGCGCAACAGGTGGGGCATGTGGCGTGTGCCAATTTTGCGTTCTTCAAGGAATTCGAGGGAACGAAGCCGGACGAGGACTGCCGTTACAACGGCAAGGAGCCGAAGAAGAACAAAGCGGAACTCATGAAGTACCTGCGGGACTCGTTCCAGTTTGCCGATCAGGCGATCGCCAAACTGAACGATCAGAATTCCCTGGACAAGGTGGAAGGTAACTACGGCGGCCCCAGCACCAAGCTCGGGATCACGGTGCTGGCCGTGTGGCATGCCTCGGACCACTATGGCCAGATCGTCGAATACCTGCGCGTGAATGGCATCGTGCCGCCGGCCAGTCGCTGAGTTCCGAGGTAAGTTGCGTTTACTGCTCGTCCCGTAGCAAGTCGGAAACGTTTTCGCGCCGCCGAATCAGCTTGGCTGACTTGCCTGAAACCAACACCTCAGCCGGTCGCGGACGCGTGTTGTAGTTCGATGCCAGCACAATTCCGTAGGCGCCGGCATCCAAAATCGCCAACAGATCGCCTTCGTCAACCATCGGCAACTCTCGGTCGCGGGCAAAGAAGTCTCCCGTCTCGCACACCGGACCAACAATGTCCGTGACTTCTGATGGAGATGCCGACCCCTCGAGCTGCGTGACGGGAACAACCTCGTGATACGCGCCGTAAAGCGCAGGACGGATCAAGTCGTTCATCGCGGCATCGACGACCAGAAATCGCTTGCCGTCGTTTTGCTTGCGGTAGAGAACCGAGGTGACCAGGACGCCAGCGGGTCCTATGATCGAGCGCCCAGGTTCCAGAAGGAGGGTCACATCCAAGCCGCGCAAGGGCCCGGCGAGCACCCTGGCGTAAGCTTTAACACCGACTGAAAAATCGTCAACGGCGGGTTTTTCGTACGCAATGCCCAGTCCGCCGCCGGCGTCGACATAGTCGATCCGGTGGCCGTCTCGGCGCAATTCGCGGACCAGATCCGCCACACGAGCCAAAGCTTCGCCAAAAGGCGCTACCTCAGTGATCTGGGAGCCAATGTGAACGCTCACTCCGCGCACCTTGAGATAGCGCGCCCCGGCAGCTTTAGCGTAGAGCGCTCGCGCGTCGCGGATGGGCACGCCGAACTTATGTTTGCGCAATCCCGTAGAAATGTAGGGATGAGTCTCGGCCGCGACATCGGGATTCACCCGCAGTGC
Source organism: uncultured Acidobacteriaceae bacterium (assembly GCA_963733795.1). Classification (GTDB taxonomy): domain Bacteria; phylum Acidobacteriota; class Terriglobia; order Terriglobales; family Acidobacteriaceae; genus Sulfotelmatobacter. The sequence goes on along the minus strand of CAVTED010000005.1, from coordinate 322,133 downwards.
CAGCGGCGCGGGCTTGCGCAGACGTCCGGCGCACTCCGCCAGCGCCCACAATTCCGACTCGCTCTCGACGTTGAAAAGCATGATTCCAGCTTTTAACGCCGCAGTTAGTTCTTCCCGAGTCTTTCCCACGCCTGAGAACACAACGTGCTTCGCGGCCTTGCGGTCGGCGGTGAGCACGCGTTCCAGTTCACCGCCGGAGACCACGTCGAATCCGCAGCCTTTCCGGGCTAGCATTCGCAGAATGGTCAGATTCGAATTCGCTTTGACGGAGTAGCAGATGGTATGCGGCAGATCGCGGGACGCGTCGTCGAATGCGTCATAGCGCTCGCGAATCGCGGTCGCTGAGTACACATAGAGAGGTGTGCCGTGCCGCTCAGCCAGCTTCGTAAGGCTTACGTCTTCACAGTGCAGAACAAACTTTCCACCGCGTCGGAGAATGCCAAGCTTCGTCTCGCGATAAACGAATCCGGGGGGGCGGGCTGCTGGGGTTTGACCGCGGGACATCATTTTTTCTTGGGGGATGTCTGCGTGCCCCCCCGCACACGAATGGCGACCACAGTCTGGTCATCGAAAGTTTCGATTCCTGCGGAGTGTTCGGCTGCCGCCTGGAACAGTGAATCCACCACGCAGGTTGCCGACTTCCCCTCGCACTCGGCGATGATTTGTTCCACCCGGCCGCGTCCAAACAATTCTCCCTTGCGGTTGCGGGCGTCCAGAATGCCGTCGCTGAAGAAGACGAACATGTCCCCCGGCTTCATTTTGAACTTGAATTCATCGTAGTCGGCTTCGTCAAACAGGCCGAGGGGCAAGCCCGTCGCTTCCACGGCCTCAATCACTTCGTCCTTGGCATGAACATAGATTGGACGAGGCAGGCCGGAGTTCGCGACCGTCAAAGTACGCTGCTCATCGTCCCAGACTGCGTAAATGATGGAGACAAACTGAGCCTCGATGCGGCGCTCCGCCAGCGATAGGTTCACTGCAGACAGCATTTCCGCCGGTCCCGGCTCAATTGGGGCATGCGACCGAATGATTCCGCTGACCAGCGCGGCGTAAATCGCCGCGGGCGCCCCCTTCCCACTGACGTCGCCAATGACGATCCCAAGCCGCGACATCGAATAGGGGATGAAGTCATACAAGTCGCCGCCAATGGCTCGCGCCGGAACGAACTTCGCCGCTACGTCCAGATGAGCGAGCTTGGGATTGGTTTGCGGCAACAGCCGTCCTTGTAATTCCCGGGCCAGCGCCAGATCGCGTTCCAGTCGCCGTTCCTGCCGCTCGATTTCCTCGTACAATCGCGCATTTTCAATGGCGATGGCAATCTGCGCGGCCAGAGTCGTCATGGTGCGCTGATGCTCTTCGGTGAAAAAGCCGGGCCGTGTGTGCTCCAGGTCAAGTACGCCGATCACCTTGTCCTTGTAGACAAGTGGAACCGCCAGTTCGGATCGAGTCTCTGGATTGGCCTCGACGTAGCGGGCATCTTTCGTGACGTCGGGAACCAGGACCGCCTGCTTGCTCTCCGCCGCCCAGCCCACCAGTCCTCGGCCCAGCGGGATTTCATGTTTCAAATGAATATTTTCGTTGAAGCGGAGGGAAAAACGGTGTTGCAGTTTCTCCCCCGCCGCGTCCAGCAAAAGGATGCTGAACATCTGGTAATCGATCAAGCGCCGCACCAGTTCCGCGATGCGGCCGAGCAACTCGTCCAGATTCAGAATCGACGTCAGCTCGCGCGCAATTTCGTTGAGCAGCAGCAGAATACGCGCCTGTTTTGTCGTCCGCGTATAGAGCTGCGCATTTTCGATCCCTGCCGCCATGCGCGACGCGACCAACGTCAGCACACGCACGTGCTCTTCGTTGAAATAGCCGGGCTCCCGCGCCTCCAGATCAATCACGCCAATGACGCGGTTCTTGGTGATCAGCGGAACGGCTAGCTCCGAGCGTACGTTCGGAACGGCTGCGATATATCGCGAGTCTTGCGTCACATCCGCGATGAGAACCGCTTGCCGCAATTGCGCGGCCTGGCCCGTGACTCCTTCGCCGACTTTGATGCGGTTTCTCTCGATAAATTCAGGCGGATATCCCACTTGAAAACGGAAGCGCAGCTCCTGAGTTTTTTCGTTGAGCAGCAAAATGGCAAAAATCTCGTAGTCGATGACTTTGCGGACAACTTCGGCGACCCGGCTCAAGGTTGTGTCCAGGTCGAGCGAGGTGGCCAGCACGTCGGCAACATCGAGCAGGAGGGACTCGACCGGCAAGCGATCCGGTTTAGTAATGACGGAACCCATCGCAGGTATGATAGCAGCCGCGTTGCCGGTTCTTTTATCTCGGAAGTTCAGCGGCTCGATTGGCAGTTTGCTTAATTGTGTTGAGTCTTGGCCAACTATCCTCTCGGAACAACGCAAATATCAGAAAGGTTGCGATATTTCTCTGCATAGTCCAGCCCGTAGCCGACGACAAATTCATCGGGAATCTTGAAGCCAACATAGTCGCCTTCCAGTGGAAGCTTGCGCCGCGATGGCTTGTCGAGCAATGCGGCGACTTTCAGGCTTCGAGGTTGACGCGCCCACAGCATTTTTTTTAGGTACGTCATGGTCAGGCCGGTGTCCAGAATGTCTTCCACCAGAATCACATTCTTGTCTTTCATCGTCTGATCCACGTCTTTGGTCAGCTTCACTTCGCCGGTCGAGTCCCATCCGCTCTTGAGTTCCTGCGTGGGGCTGGGCCGATTGCCGTAACTCGACACTCCTATGAAATCGAACGTGGAGTCGAGATCAATATTGCGCGCCAGATCGGAAAGAAAAATCGCCGCGCCTTTAAGCACGCCCACCAGAATCACCGATTCTCCGGCAAAATCTTTCGTGATCTGCGCACCCAGTTCGCCCACCCGCTTCGCAATGTCCTGCCGCGAAATCAGCACCTTGAGTTCTGCCATGGGGTTTGATAATAAACTAGGAAGACTAATTGCACACGCAGGAATGGATGTTGCAAAGTGTGAACTCCGCGAACCTTCGTAGTTTCTACGATTAAAAGCTTTTTACCGCAGAGTACGCAGAGAAAGGCCGCCGAGCACGCAAAGAAAAACTTTCCGGATTTCTAAATAAGGCATTACGAGGATTCATGAATCTGACGGACATCAAACTCACATGGCTGGGACACTCAACTTTTCGCGTTGAGACGCCGGCCGGTAAAACCATCATCATCGACCCCTGGATTATGGGTAATCCCATGTGTCCCCAGGCCGAAAAGAAAGTGAAGAAGGCGGACATCCTGCTTTGCACTCACGGGCACTTCGACCACATCGGCGACGCGGTCGCAGTCGTCAAGCAGCACAATCCAATTGTGGTAGGAATCTTCGAACTCTGCGGATGGATGGAGAAGAAAGGCGCAAAGCAGATTTCCCCCATGAATAAGGGCGGAACGCAAACTGTCGGCGATATTAAAATCACCATGGTTCACGCCGACCACTCCTGCGGAATTTCCGACGGCGACCAGATCGTTTATGGCGGCGAGGCTTGCGGCTATGTCATCGAGTTCGCCAGCGGCCTTAAGATCTACCATGCGGGCGACACGGCCGTCTTTGGCGATATGGCGATCATTCGCGAACTGTACGCGCCGGAGATTGCGATGCTTCCGATTGGCGACCGCTTCGTAATGTCGCCCCGCGAGGCCGCTTACGCGTGCAATCTTCTGAAGCCGAAGACAGTTATTCCCATGCACTTCGGCACGTTTCCGCAGCTCACGGGCACGCCTGGCGAATTCAAGAAACTTGTCCCGAGCATAGAAGTCGTCGAAATGAAGCCGGGCGTCACCATTGGTGGGTAGGAAACCATGAAAGGGAAGACTGTGATCGAGAGCAAGACGAAAGACAAGAAGACCGAGAGTCAAAGGAAAGACAACAAAGCCACTTGGCGTCATTACAACTTCACCACCGCAGGCCCTGTGGATGACTACCTCTATACCATGCTGCCCCAGCGCGACCCGGTGCTCGCCGAGATGGAAGGTTATGCGACCGAGCACAAAATTCCCATCATAGGCCCCGCCGTGGCGCGCGTCTTGCAGCAACTGGCGATGATGATCAATGCCCGCACCGTGTTCGAACTCGGTTCCGCTATCGGGTATTCGACGGTCTGGTGGGCTGAGGCCGTGGGCGATAAAGGACGCGTGATTTACACGGATGGCGATTCCAAGAACGCAGAACGCGCTCGCGGATATTTCACGCGCGCCGGAGTCTCCAATCGCATCACTCTGCACACTGGCGACGCGCTGGAATTCCTGTCGGAACAGAAGCAAGAGTTCGACATCATCTTCAACGACGTCGACAAGGAAGACTACCCGCGTGTGCTGCGCCTCGTCGCACCGCGACTGCGCAAGGGCGGCCTGTTCATTACCGACAATGTGCTGTGGAGTGGACGCGTCGCGGAAAAGAATCCAGACGCGAGGACCAAGGCCATCCTCGAATTCAATCGTAAACTCTACGACGCGCCCGAGTTCTACACGACGCTCGTGCCACTTCGCGACGGGCTGGCAGTAGCATTGAAGAAATAGCGACGAAAGATTCCTCGATGCAAGTTGGCAGAGGCGTCAAAGAAAAGCCTTGTCATTCTGAGCGAAGCGAAGAACCCATGCAGTTTGCTTGAGGCAAAAAGATGCGTAGGTCCTTCGCTTCGCTGAGGATGACATAGCAATCTTGGGTAGAAAGAATAATCTCTCGTTACTTCGGCGGCTGTATCAATTCCACGTCGATGGTGATGGTAATTTCGTCTCCCACGGCCCCCGGCAGGGCACTTACGCCGAAATCCTGACGGTTGACTTTGGTGGTTGCCGAGGCGCCCATGCGCTGCCCTTTGCCCATGGGATCTTTGATTGGTGCCGATGGACCATCCACGTCGAGCACAACTTCTTTGGTTACGCCGTGAATCGTCAGATCGCCGGTGATCTGCAATTTTCCAGGGCTTGCCACTTTCGTGTGCCTGGAATGAAAAGTGATTGTCGGATATTTCTGCACGTCGAAAAAGCGCGCACTGCGTAAATCGTTGTCGCGCATTTCCACCCGCGTGTCCACCGAATTCGCGTCGATCGTAGCTTCGAGCGTATCTTTCGACGGGTCCGCGGGATCATACTGTGCCGATCCGCTAACCTTCGTGAATGCACCGCGCACGGTGGACACTCCAAGGTGGCGCACAGAAAACTGCGCCGCTGTGTGATTGGGATCGATCTGCCAAGTTGTGGCCTGGGCTGCGGCGCTAGCGGCCATCGCGAGTGCCGATGCGAAAACGAAAATCATGCGAAACATATTCGCGACTCCTCCTACGTTTTGAGTTCAGCAATGCTAAATGGATTTGACTGGAATCGCCAACAAATCGTCAACCAATCCAATTTCTTTTTGCAGGAAAGGTTCCGCATAAGTCACGCCGCCGAGCATGCCGTAAAAGCGCGCCATAGCCTCGACGCGCGCCCGAATCTCGTCGTGGGCAGGGAATAGGTCTTTGCCCGCATCCTGATCGCTGAACTGCGATTTGTAAGCCATGATCGAAGCGAATTTTCCTTCGAACTGCTCACCGATATCGACCACAAACGAAGGCCGAACGTCGTAATAAAGCGTAGCGTAAATAATCTTAAATGGCCGATGCGGAACAAGTTCGGAAGTCCCAGGTCTGAGGTCGGAAGCCCGACCGCTGGCAGCTGACAGCTGAGAGCTGAGAACTTTCTCCGGATCCAGTTTCGCCAACCCAGCCAGAAAACAAGCCTCATATCCCAACACGGAAGCCGTGTAATGATCGGGATGCCGCCCCTTCCAATAAGGCAGAATGATCACTCGCGGACGGGTCTCCCGAATTACGCTCGCCACCTTCAGCCGGTTCTCCCATGTATTTTCCACGCGTCCGTCAGGCAGATCGAGAGCCCTCCGCCAACTTACACCAAGAATTTTGCCCGCATCGTCCGCTTCGCGGGCACGACCTTCCGCCGTTCCCCTTGTTCCCATCTCCCCCTGGGTCAAATCGAGAATGCCGGTGCGCTGTTTTCGAGTGGCAGCTTTCAACAACGTGCCGCCGCAGGTTTGCTCTACGTCGTCGCGGTGTGCGGCAATGGCCAGGATGTCCAGAGGTGCGCTCAATGGAAGGAGAGACATGTCAGTCGAGGCTTCCTTGCTCCAGCACGACGTTTTCGCGGACGATCAGATGGTGCGCCGCCATTTCCTTCAGCGTGGGCAGTACGCGGGTTACGTGCTCGTCGGTGTCGACGAAGTTTATGATGACGGGCAGTTTGCCTCCCGCCTCGACCAGATGCGAAGTGTGCACTTGTTGGCGCCCCAGGAATCCCGCCACACAATGGATCGCTGTTGCTGCGTACACATTTTCTTTGCGCAGGTAATTAAGAATCTCCATGTGCAGGGGCCGGTGATGCCACCGGTCAGCCTCGTTCAGGTAGATGGTGACTTGAACCGCCATGGCGTTCGCCATTTTACAGCACCCGCGCCAGCGCCATTCCGGCGAGGGCGGCTCCCAGACAGAGCAGATTGTTGCTGAGCACGTTAGCTAGCATCAGTCCCCACTGGCCCTGCTCGAAATATGCCATGGTCTCAAACGCGTAGCTGGAAAAAGTGGTGAACGAGCCGCAGAAACCCACTACCACGAGCAGGCGCCAGCGCGGGTCCAGCAACACGCGCTCGCTGGTCCAGATAACGAAGAAGCCCACGATGAAGCTTCCGAGGACGTTGATGATGAGCGTTCCGGCAGGGAAGACAGGACCGAATTCTTTGGCGGCGAGTCGGCTAAGAAAATATCGAAAGTTGGCGCCGACGATCGCGGCGACGGATATAGCGAGGAAATCTTTCACGATGGAGTCTCCTACAAGAATAGTTCGCTTCTGTAGGAGTTATCAGCCCGAGCCGGCGGTGGCCGCATAGGCGGTTGTGGCGAACTCCATCGCCATAATTATTTTTACCACAGAGGGCACAGAGGAGCACACAGTGAATCAGTCTACGGTCCGACGTCAGAGGTCTGCGGTCCGAGTCCGCCGCCCGCTTTTCTCACTTCTTCCTTTCCACCAAAAATCGGGCCAATTCTTTCAGCGTCTCCGCGCGTTCGCCGAAGCTGTCCAGTTCCGCCAATGCTTCGTTCACCAGCGCATCTGCCTTGCGCTCTGACGCTTCAATACCAAACAGTGCCGGGTACGTCGCCTTCTCCGAAGCTGTATCTTTGCCAGCAGTTTTCCCCAACTGTTCGGACGTCTGCGTCACGTCGAGCACATCGTCCACAATCTGAAAGGCTAAACCAATTGCCAATCCGAACGCTCGCAACTTCGCCACCTGGCTGTCTTTCGCTCCGGCGTATAACCCTCCACTCACCAGGCTTGCCGTGATCAAAGCAGCCGTCTTGGAGCGATGGATATATTCCAGCATTTCCTTCGTCGGTTGCGAATGCTCTGCTTCGAGGTCCACGACCTGGCCGCCGATCATGCCATCGATTGTGCCCGCCCTCCGGGCGATCTCCTCGATAATCCGCACGCGCGCTTCGGCCGAACACTTCAACCCCGCCAGCACTTTATAGGCCAGTGTTTGAAGCGCATCCCCAGCCAAAATCGCAAGGGCCTCGCCAAATACTTTGTGGCACGTCGGGCGCCCGCGGCGCAGATCGTCATTGTCGAGCGCAGGAAGATCGTCGTGAATCAGCGAGTAGGTGTGCAGCATCTCCAGCGCCGCGCCCAGTTCTTCAATATGCGGCGGAAACGACCCGGCCACCATGCGTCCTGCCTCGATGCAGAGCACGGGCCGCAGCCGCTTTCCGCCGGCAAAAACGCTGTGGCGCATCGCCTTGTGGATCGAGACCGGATGCTCGGTCTCCAGCGGAATAAGCCGGTCGAGCGCAGCGTCGGTCAGCTGCCGTCCTTGTTCAAGGGTTTCCTGAAGCATGAAGCAGTGAGTATAACAAGCTGAAGATATGGCAATCGCTCGCCGTAAACGGGTTCGGAAACAAAAAATAAGGACGCCGGAGGGCGTCCTCGTGGCAAAAAAAATAATCTACGCGGCCGGCGCTTCGCGACAGCGCCGCACTGCGCAGAACCGACGACAACACATTTTCCACGTCGTCGGTGGGGCATACATCGCTGGCGCCGGCTTCGAGCGCAGCCATCCACATCTCTTCGTCAGGAATGCGGTGGGTGCAGACGATGGGCAGAGACGGGAAGTCGCGATGCAGGCTCTCGACATCCGTCAGCCGCCAGTACTCAATGTTGAGAACCACGGCTTCGGGATGGTTGCGGACTACATTGTCGCGCAATTCTTCGCGCGATCGGGTGACGTGAACTGAGAAATGGGGGCGAAGTCCTCCGGCCAGGGACCGCGCGACTCCAGGATCTTGCTCAAGGACAACCACATTTTGGGTCATTGTTATACGTTCCCCTTTTCAACCTTCGTCAACGGCGGACGTCAACTTTCGACTAGGGCTGCGGGGTGGCCTGAATACCACAACTCCACAGACATCTAAAACTCTCGAATTGCGGTCAGAAATTCCTCCGCCTAGCGGCGTGCAGGCAATTTTTCTGTCAGCGGTTCGAACGGTTCGGCCTGAAGCTTCCCGTTCTTTTTCAACAGGATCTCGACTTTTCCCTCCGCCTGTTCCAATTCCTTGCGGCAGGCGGAAGAAAGCTGCATCCCCTCTTCGAACAGTGTCAGAGACGTCTCCAAGGGGACCTCTCCCTTTTCCAGTTCCTGAACAATTTTCTCCAGTCGCTGAAGGCACTCTTCAAACTTGGGCAACGGGTTTCGCTCCGTCTCTTATTGTAATGCAACTTTTTGCAACCGGTGTCCAGTCTTTTCGATGGAAAGCATCTAAAAAGTTAGGGAATCTGATTCCGCAACGGGAAGGTTCCCGCCGAATCAGCGGGTCATTTAGGAGGAAGCGGCGGGGGCGTTGGTTCCCAGCGCTTCCAACACGTCGACCGCCGAGCTATACCGCCCAGACGGAGCGCTGATTTGGGCGCCCTGCACCATCTGACGGGCGGCAATCAGCATTTCCCGCGCAATGGCGACGCCCTCCGCTCGCGCAAGCTCCGGAGTTTGCGCCCGCGCCATGCGCTCCAGAATCGTGTCCGGCACGGAGACTCGCAGCTCATTTTTCATAAATTCGGCGTTGCGCACGCTCACCAGCGGCCAGATCCCGGCCACCACTGGGATGCGGCAATGCTCGATCCTTCTGAGAAAGTTTTCCAGCAAACGCAGGTCGAAGACAGGCTGAGTCACGGCGTATTCGGCCCCGGCCTCGACTTTGAACTCGAAGCGGCGAATCTCCTCGTCCATATCGGTCAAACCCGGATTCGCTCCCACTCCAATCACGAAGCCTGTCCCGGTCCCAATTGGATTTCCTCCCAGATCGAGCCCGCGGTTCAGGTTGTGGACTATGTTGACCAGGCCGATTGCGTCCACGTCAAAAACCGCGGTCGCATCTGGATAGTTGCCCATCTTCGGAGGATCACCAGTGATGCAGATCAAGTTCTTGATGCCCACCGCGGCGGCGCCCAGCAAATCACTCTGGATGCACAACACATTTCGATCGCGACAGGTATAGTGCAAAATCGCGTCCAAGCCGACCTCGCGCTGAATCAGCAGCGAGAGCGCCTGGTTGCTCATACGCGCAGAGGCCCGCGGGCTATCCGGAATGTTGACGGCATCGACCCCCACCGACTTCACGAATCGCGCTCCGTCGATCTCTTTCTGAACGTCGATCCCTTTCGGCGGGACGATCTCTACCATGGTCACAAACTCGCCCCGAGCCAGCTTTGCGCCCAGCAGTGACCGGTCTTGCAAAGGCACGGCTGGAACGGCCAGGGGCGTGGACGAGCCACCCGCCGCAGGTTTGGAAGCCGCTTTTCCCCGGGCCTCACTGACCCGAAGTGCCGACTTCATCACCCGGATGTGTTCCGGAGTAGTACCGCAGCACCCGCCCACCAGCCGAACTCCGGCCGCTACAAACTTGCGTGCATAGCTGGCCATATACTCGGGCGAACACAAGTAAATATTTCTGCCATCCACGGATCGCGGGATCCCGGCGTTCGGCTGTGCGGCCAGCGGCAGGGAAGTGGCGGCGCGCACTCGCTCCATCGCGTCCAGCATGGCGACCGGACCCACGCTGCAGTTGCAGCCAATCACGTCCGCTCCCCACTCCACCAGCTTGGGAACGAATGTCTGCGGAGCGGAGCCGTCAAGGCAGTTGCCGTCCTCGTCAATGGTGACCTGCGCCACCAGCGGTATCGAGGAGCTCACATCCCGGGCTGCCAGCATGGCCTGATGAATCTCCTCCATGTATCCGAAGGTCTCAAGGATCAACAGATCGACACCACCCTCGACCAGCACCTCAATTTGCTGTCGAAAAGCCTCGCGCGCCTCTTGAAACGAAGTTTTCCCCAGAGGTTCAATTCTGGTTCCCAGCGGGCCAACCGATCCCGCCACCCACACATCGAAGCTTTTGGCGGCTTCACGAGCAATGCGCACTCCAGCCCGGTTGATGTCGCGAACCTGGTCCGCCAAGCTGTGCCGTCCCAGGCGAAACGAATTGCCACCGAAAGTATTGGTTTCAATAATCTCGGCTCCCGCTTGCAGATACTCGTGGTGAATGCCGCGAATCAAGTCGGGCTGGGACAGATTCAACTCGTCATAAGACCGATTGATAAAAATGCCCTTGGCATAGAGCAGCGTCCCCATGGCGCCATCACACAATACCGGGGCCTGCTTGATTCGAACCAGAAAGTCAGCTGCCATAGATGTTTTGAGAATACAGGATGAGAAACGATTCGTGCATCTTCATGATAATCATACCGGGGCGATGGCACTGGAAAAAGTGGCGTCCACTTCGCGGGTTTCGGGCGAGGTCGGCGTGAGCTCCCGTTCGCGGTCTGTTATAATCCACCATTTCGCAATTAAATCTCCCTTTTTCATGTCGTTAGGAGCATGCCGTTTGAAGAGAAGCATCCTCGTTCTCATGGTCGGATTGTGCGCCTGCCTGAGTTTCATCGGTTGCAGTTCAACTGGGAAGAAGAGTCCGCCCAGCGGTTTGCCGCACCGAGTTCTGGCTTCCCAGGGCGTCACCTCGACCTCGGCTTTCGGCGGCCTGGTGATCATCGACGGCAACTATGACATTCTGCGCCGGCTTCCCCCACTAGGGGCCGGCAGCAACCCGGGTTTGATGGCGGTATCGCCTACCCGTAACATCGCGGCAGCCTTTGATTCCGGCAGTAACACAGTCTTCGCCGTCGACACCACCAGGGAGGCTGCCCTGGGAAACGTGCACCTCCATGGGCCCACGTACAGCATGGTGATTCCCACTTCCACCCCGTTCGGATATGCCGCAGTTCCCAGCGCCACGATCAACGGCTTTTCTTTCATCGGCGCACTCGAAGTGATGAATTTCGTGAGCAGCGGCCTCACCACTTCGATTGCCGTCACCAATGCGCAAACCGTCATCTCGAACGCAAACGGCACTCAAATTCTGGTTTTCAGCAACGATTCCAACTCTGTTACGGCGCTCACTCCCGGCGCCGCCGTGCCTCCAGTCGATACCAGTTGTTTGACCAATCCCCCGAATGCTGTTTGCACTATCATTCCAGGCTTCGACCGGCCGGTTTACGGCATCATCAACGGCAACACTGCTTACATACTGAATTGCGGTCCGCAGTGCGGAGGTGTGCAGGCCAGCGTGATGGTCTTCGACCTGCCAAGCTTGACGATCACCCAAACGATTCCTGTCGATGCCGCCACCTGGGCGTTATTGAACGGCTCGACCCTCTACGTAGCCGGCACTTCGCCCACCAACCATGCCTGCACCGGCCAGACGACCGCGGCCACCATCTGCGGACGCCTCGATATCGTCGATCTGAGTTCGGGAACGGTCGCCGGCACCGCCGTGATCACCGACGGCTACCATTGGCGCATGGATCTGACCACTGACGGCCAGCTCTTCATCGGATCCCACGATTGCACCAACATCGGCAACGTCAACAATCCCAGCGGCGAAGTTCGCGGTTGCTTGTCGATTTACAGGACGGCCGACAAGTCTGTTTTCATCCCTCCCGACAATGGCGACGTAAACGGCCTGCAAGGTTTTACTAGCCGCCTTATCGAATACGTGGCCGAAGGGGGCGCCTTGCGCGTGTACGACATTCCCCAGGACACCCTGCACATCAACGCGGACTTGCTGCCGCAGGGGACTATCGAAATCACTGGATATGTCGGGGATGTAAAGGCGATCGACTTCTTCTAGCGGCTCAGCAATGCGATTGTCTGCTCACTACGTTACGCGGCCTTACCCCAGAACGTGCTCCCGGATCGTAATGGCTACTGCCCGAAATATCGCGCTTGCTTCGGCCACATTTGCCTCTTACTTGCTCGGCTCCAGCACCAGCCGATGCATCTTGGCCGCCTCCACCGCCTTCGCGCTAAAGGGCAACGGAAATGTCGTCCCCCCATACCACGCCTTCCATTGATCCATATAGTAGGGGCTGAGGAAATTTCCTCCCTGCCCGGTGACGATGTTCAGCGTCGACTGATCCAAGTCAGCCAGATTCGCGGTGAACCGCTCCGACGGCCCATGGTGCCGCGTCACCGCCTTCACTGTATATCCGCTGCCTGACTGCTCCTGCACGCCCGGTCCCGACCAGCGTCGAATGATCGGAATCTTTCCCAACACCGGATGTTCAATGTCCACCGCATTGAACTCACCCCAACGCCACGATGCCAAATCCTTCGGCACCGTCGGACCATTTACCGCCGCCTCCACGGCGGCGGTCAGCAGTTCGTCGTAGTTCGGAAATGCATCCGGCAGCCACCGCTTAGGCCGGTGCAGCAAAATATTTTCCAGCCACACCGAACGCATCTGCCACGAATAAGTTTTCCAACTCAAAACTGCGTCCTGTTGCACAGGATCGGCCGGAGCGCTCCCCAATTTCGGTTCGAGCAGCAACCGTCTCAGTTCAAAAATGGAACTTTCAGCAATTGTTGGCGCCGCCGCCGAGGCCTGCATCCGTCCATCCCAGCTGCGCATGATGTCGGCCGCCTGTTTTGCCCGCGCCGAAGGCTTCGTGGCGTGATCGACTGCGTAAACCAGACGCTCGGCCGCAAACAAATCAGCTTCGGAGTGAATATCAGTTTGCAGTGTGAGCATGTCCGCCGAAGAGAACAGCCGCCCCGATTCCAGCACGTGATAAATCCGCGCCGTGCGCCACGGCGCTTCCCATTCCATGCTGATCGAATACGGATAATTGTCCGGAGTGATTCTTCCATTGGCCGTAGCAATGATTCCCGACGGCGGATTGTAGATGCTGGGCAGCTTTTCAAATGGAATGTAAGAAGTCCACTCGTGCGCGTTGTCTGCTCCACTTACTGGAAGACTCCCATCCCCCGCCGCGCGGATCGGAATCTTTCCCGTCGTCTGATATCCGATATTCCCATCCACATCGGCATAGACCACGTTCTGTCCAGGCGCATCGAACTGCGAAAATGCGCGGCGGAATTCCTGCCAGTTCTGCGCCGTATTCACATCAAACAATGGAATATGCAACACGTCATAGAGCGTCCAACGCAAGGCCAGAGGCCGCGTTTCACCGGGAACCAGTTCTGTGATGATCGGCCCGTGCCGCGTGCTCCTGACATCCATGCTCACGTCAGGCTTGCCCTTGACGTGAATCACCTCGACGCGATGTTCCGGCTGCACCCAGCCACTCGGAGTTTGATACGCCCCTTGCTGATTAAAATTCTCAACGTAAACGTCAGTTACAGTCGGGCCGACGTTCGTAAATCCCCACGCGATCCGTTGGTTGTGGCCGACGATGACATACGGCATGCCTGGCAGCGTAACTCCCGCAACATCCAGATTGCCGGCGTGCAGATGCGCCTCGTACCACAGGTTCGGCATCTGGTGGCCGAGGTGCATGTCATTCGAAAGCAGCGGCTTGCCCGTCACCGTGTGCGCCCCGGACACCACCCAGTCGTTCGATCCATTAACCGGCAGGCCTTCCGGTAAAGCCTCTGGCAAAGGAATTCGTTCTCGCGTCACCGAATTGTCGGGAGAATCCTCATCGTCGTCATCGTCGGAGTCCCCCGCATTGGTGTTGGGCTGGTTCAAATCCTCGCGCATCACGGTGGGCGGACGGTCATGCCAGGACCGGTTCACGTATAAATCCCCGGTCAACTCCGGCCCCAGCTTGGCCAGGATTTTCTCCCGAGCCAAGGCGTCAAAGAAATAGTGGTAGTTCAAGTCCTTGACCATCTGGTTGGCGATGACCACCGAGTCTTCCGCGCTCCACCGCGAGGGCGCGTAATGCAGGATACGAAACTCAATCGGCAACTTGTTAGCACGCTCTACGATGTATGCGTTCACGCCGCGGGCGTAAGCTTCGAAAAAGCTGCGATCCCGCGGACTCGCCGTCTCCAACGACTTGATGGCAGCCGCCCGCAGCCCCAGAATCCTCTGTTCGCGATCTACTTTCAGCAAATCCTCGCCCAAAATTTCGGAAAGTTCTCCGCTGCCAAAGCGCCGCATGATGTCCATCTGCCATAGGCGGTCCTGCGCGGTGACATATCCCTGAGCGAAAAAAAGATCTTCGAGATTCGCCGCTTCAATCGTGGGTACGCCGTGGCTGTCGCGGGTCACCGTGACCGGCGCTGCGAGCCCGCTGATCTGCAATTGCCCATCGAGTTGGGGCAGAGCCGAGTGCGCCACGTAGTATGCATAACCAATCGCTCCGGCCAGAAGAATTATCGCCGCCAAACCCAGCCACAGCAGAATGCGCACAATGCGGGAAATCGACGTGCCGCGGGATTTCACGGTGCCGGCTTCTGCGAGAGTGCTCATGCCAAGTATGATTACGGGAAACTCTGATTGTATTCCACTTCCACGCGGGTGGCCGCTAGTCCGCGCTGAAAATGAATTTCATTTTCAAGATGCCTGGATGATATTCTGACTCTGTTCCACTCCCCATGCTGCAGAAGCGCATCGATGACCAGCCCACCATCTCCCGCCAGATGGTCCGCGAAGCCCAGGAAATTCTTCACCGCCATTTAAAAAAAGTCGGCCTGAAGCAAACCGCACAGCGCGACGTCATCCTGCATACCTTTCTCGAAACCCGCGACCATCTCTCCACCGACGAACTGCACCGCCTGGTGCAGAAAAAAGATGCCCGCATCGGCTACACCACGGTTTACCGCACCCTGAAACTTCTGGCGGAGTGCGGCCTGGCCAGCGAAGTCGCATTCCACGACGGGATCGCCCGCTACGAGCACCAGTACAACCGCCGCAGCCATCACCACATGGTCTGCACCGACTGCGGGAGTTCGGTCGAATTCTTTTCCCAGGACGCCAGTCGCCTCGAGCAGGAAATAGGCCGCAAGTATCGCTACCTTACCACTCGCCACACCTTCCAAATTTATGGAGTCTGCGAAGATTGCCGCAAAAAGAATCACACCCCGCGCCCACTCTAACGTCTCAAAAAATGCGGCGTCATCCTGAGCGCAGCCGTTCTTTCGGACACCCGAACGTAGTATTAGCTTCGATTAGAAATTTGCACGAACCATACTCTCCGCTCGACCCTGCGTCAATTCGTCAGATAGAGTCTGCCCATTTGCCGCCCACTCCCCATTTTGATATGGTCCCGACAATGGATGAGACGAACGTTCCCCTTACCTCGTGCCCGGTCTGCGCTGCGCAAATGCCACAGACCGCTGCCTATTGTCCCGGTTGCGGCCGCCCCATACAGACCCAAACGCGCGCGCAAGGCAAGGTCGGTGTTCTGTCCGAGCCCATCGCCGGAGCGCTCGCCTACTTTACTTTCATCCCCGCGATTACCTACCTGCTTCTCGAGCCGTACAAACACAATCGCTTCGTGCGCTTCCATTCCTTCCAGTGCCTCTCGCTTTGGGGTGCCGCCGTCCTGCTCGCGCTCACTCTGAAACTGGCCGGACTGGTCCTCTTTATCATTCCCGTGCTTGGACCACTCCTCGTTGTGCTCGTCTCCGCGGTAATCGGCCTCGGTGCGGTCGTACTCTGGCTGGTTTCGGTCGTAAAGGCTTTCCAGGGAGAGATGTTCCAAATCCCTCTTCTCGGCGCTTTTGCCGAGCAGCAGGCTGCAAAGTCTTGAAATAGCGGCTCGAAATTGTTCATTGCTTTGCCCGAAGCTTTTTGATACCTTGCCGCAGCGTCGCTTGGCAGCGGTCTCGCGCATGCTGACTGGGCCGCATCCCCTCAATCCAAACGACCCCAGGAGGATACCTCTATGGCTTTTTGCAATATGTGCGGCGCACAAATCGCGGACGGCACCACCACCTGTTCCGTGTGCGCGGGTAGAGTCGCAACCGCGCCCGCTTCCACAACGACCGCCACTGCCGGAGGCATGACCGACAACGTCGCGGGAATGCTGGCCTACATCACCATCATCCCAGCGATCATTTTCCTGGTGGTGGAACCCTACAACAAGAATCGCTTCATCCGCTTCCACTCGTGGCAGTGCCTGTTTTTTGCCGCAGCGCTGTTTGTTCTCCACATCGGACTTTCGATTTTCACCTTCGTGCCGTTCCTGGCCTTGATCACTTTTCCCCTTCACCTCCTGGTCAGCTTAGGAGGGTTCATTATCTGGATTATTCTGCTGATCAAGGCGAATCAGGGGCAGATGTACAAGCTGCCCCTGATCGGCGATTTAGCGGAAAAGCAAGCGAACGCGATGTAAGACA
The DNA here is from genome assembly GCA_963733795.1 of uncultured Acidobacteriaceae bacterium. Taxonomy (GTDB): domain Bacteria; phylum Acidobacteriota; class Terriglobia; order Terriglobales; family Acidobacteriaceae; genus Sulfotelmatobacter. The sequence goes on along the minus strand of CAVTED010000005.1, from coordinate 305,422 downwards.
ATCGCTCCTTCCGAAGGCGTCATCCTGAGAGGAGCCGTTCTTCAGGCGGAGCGAAGGATCTCGCTGCCGCATTTGGGACCGCCGCCCTCGGCTGTCCGCCGAGCGCAGCTCGATACCCGCCCTTGACTTTCTTCCTGTAAGCTGTCAATCCTATTAGCTTTTACCCGCGACGCAATTCCACGCCGGCCGCGTGGTTTCGCCGGCGGGAGTCTGTTCAACGATTGGGGCATTCCTTGCGAGTAAGGGTCTTCTATCACGACAAATGTTTTGACGGAGCCTCCTCCGCCGCGTTGTTTTCCCGCTTCTATCGCGAGCGCATTCGCGGCGACGCCGATTTCGAATTCACCGGCCTGGTTCACCGCGCCGGCGCCCTGTTCGACGAAAAGGAATTCGACGGCGAAGAGAACGCGATCGTCGACTTCAAATACTCCAGCTCCCCCAAAATCACCTGGTGGTTCGATCACCACGAGAGCGCGTTCCTCTCGCCCGCCGACGCCGAGCACTTCGAGCAGGACCAGAGCAATCGCAAGTTCTACGATCCCGATTTCAAATCCTGTACCAGCTTCATCGCCATGATCGCGCAGCAACGCTTCGGTTTCGATCCCGCATCCGTGGCCGAGCTTGTCCACTGGACCGACATCATCGACGGCGCCCTCTATCCCGACGCCAAAACCGCCGTCGAGATGAAAGCCCCCGCCATGAAACTCACCATGGTCATCGAATCGGCGCCCGATCACGGCTTCGTCCCCAACCTGATCCCGCTTCTGGCGACAAAATCTTTAGCAGAAATTTTGGAAGAATCGTTCGTCGCACCGCTGCTTCCGCCGCTGCTCAAGCGCCACGAGCTTTCCATCGGCATCCTCGAAGCAGCGCACCGAATGCAAAGACGGCACAATTTTCTTCGATGTCAGCGACCACGATCTCGAAGGCTACAACAAATTCATTCCGTATTATTTGCACCCCGAATCGGTCTACAGCGTGGGCCTCAGCAAAAGTAGTTTTCGCGTGAAAGTTTCGGTGGGATCAAACCCCTGGGCTCCGCAGGAGCCCGAAGTAAACCTGGCCCGCGTCTGCGAGCGTTACGGCGGGGGCGGCCACGCCCGCGTCGGCGCCATCTCCTTCAACGTGGATCAGCACGCCGCCGCCATCAAAGCCTCGCAGGAGATCGTCGCCGAACTGCGCGCCGCCATCCGCAAGAAGAACGGTTGACACCGGCGCCACAATCCCGCAGGTTCTGCAATTGCATTCCCCGTGATACTCTGCCTTCAGCCGTCCCCAGCATTCATGCCCCAGCCCGGAATCATGTCTGCTCCCCACCCCCGCCAGCGGCAAGTTCTTAAGGCCGTGGCCGCATTTGAATTCTTCAAAGGCAGCTTTGTGATGGTCATGGGATTTTGTGCTCTCGCGCTAGTGCACAAAGATGTCTGGCTCTACGCCGAGAGTCTCCTGGCACTATTCCATATCAATACCGATCGCCGCTCCGCCCAAATGTTTCTCGACTTCGCCGACAACGTGACCGACGCGCGCTTGTGGGCGGCGGCACAAATCGCTTTTACCTATGCTGCGCTGCGCTTCACCGAAGCCTATGGCTTGTGGAAATGCCGGACATGGGCCGAGTGGGTAGCCCTGGTTTCAGGCGCTCTTCTGCTGCCGCTTGAGGTCCGTGAACTCCTCCGCGGCGTGACCGTCCTGCGGTGCGCCTTCTTTTTCGGCAACCTTGCTGTCGTTCTCTTCATGCTCTATGTGATCCTCTGCAACCGCCGCGAGCGCCGATTCGCCGCCTCCAGCACCCCCTGCGACTAGAGGTGATCCAGAACCTTATCTTGCACAAATAGCGCAAAACCATTGCCAGCAGCCTACTTTGGGTCCAATCCCTCTGGCAATTCACCTCCTTTCGGTGCATAATCGCTCATGAAAATGGAGGCCGTTATGCGTCTCGCATGCTGTGTATTATTTGCCCTGATTGGAATCGGCACGGCCCAGGACACGAACTTTCCCACAGGTCCGCAGTATCTGATCACTTTCGCTTCGCCCCTGTTCGCGCGGTCCCTCTCCACGCCGTCTCTTTCGCTCGATGCTCCGCTTCCCGATATCCAGCCACTCCCCGAAATCGTACCCGTAATCGGAAATCAGCCTTACATTCCGAATCCCGTGCTTGAGCACCAGCCCGATCTGTTGCCCATCTTTTACGGCTACACGATGCCCAGCGTGGTTGAGCTTGTGTCGCCGGAGTCTACTCCTGAGTTGCCACAGAGCATCACCGACGCCGGCGTCACACGGGTCGTCGATGTGCAAGCTCTGCGCGAATGGGGATACGGCGTGACTCTCGGAGAAAATGCCTCGTTCTGGAAATCGCACAAACCGCACGCCCCGCGCGTATACACCAACGCCGACCTCGATCGCTTGCACGGCAGTTAGGTAGGTCCACTCTGACAATTTATCTCGCTCCACTTTCGGTTGCGTGCCGCCTCGCGTGATAGCCTGAATCATCTCGTCCGCAACGGGGAGTTCATGCAAGACGCCAAGCCTTCGCCCATTGATCTGCACAGAACTGATCCGCAGAAAATTGATCTGCAGAAAACAGATCCGCGCAAAATCGATCTGCAGCAGACCGCAAAAGAAATCATGGAGCAGCGCGGTTTCCAGCCCGATTTTCCTCCCCAAGCTACGCAGCAACTTGCCGACCTGAAGGCCCATCCGCCGCAAGTCAGCCCTGCAGGCGATATTCGCGATCTTCGCAATCTGCTCTGGTCCTCCATTGACAATGACACTTCCCGCGACCTCGATCAAATCGAAGTAGCCGAACGCCTCGCCAATGGCGATGTGAAAATCATGGTCGGCATCGCCGACGTCGACGCCTTCGTCACCAAGAACACGCCCATCGATCTGCATGCCGCTCGCGAGACCACGACCGTCTATGCCGGAGTCCGCAACTTCCCCATGTTGCCGGAAGACCTCTCAACGGGCTTGACGTCTCTGCTCGAAAATCAAGATCGCCTCAGCGTCGTAATTGAATTCGTAGTCGACTCCAATGGAGTCGTGAAGTCCCCCAGCGTCTATCGCGCGGTCGTCCGCAATAAGGCTCAACTGCAATACAACTCGGTAGGCGCGTGGCTGGAAGGAAAATCTCCCGCGCCGCCGAAGGTCTCCGCTTCCAACGATCTGCAGGCGCAACTGAAATTACAAGATGAAGTCGCCCAGAAATTGAAGAACCAGCGCTTTCAGCACGGAGCGCTGAGTCTCCAGACTGACGAGCTTCAGCCTCTGCTGCTCAACGATCAGGTGGTCGACGTAGTGAACCAGCAGAAGAACCACGCCACTGAGTTAATCGAAGACTTTATGGTTGCCGCGAACGGCGTAGTGGCCCGCATGCTCGAAGAGGTTTCGTCGCTGCGCCGCATCGTGCGCACTCCCAAGCGTTGGGATCGTATCGTGCAGTTGGCCGCAACGAAGGGCGAGAAGCTGCCCGCGCAGCCCGACTCCAAGGCGCTGAATGATTTCCTGCTGCGCCAAAAAGCCGCCGATCCCGATCACTTCGCCGATCTTTCCCTCGCCGTCATCAAGCTCATCGGTCCTGGTGAATATGTTCTGGAACGTCCCGGCGAAACTGCCCCTGGACACTTCGGTCTGGCAGTTCAGGATTACACTCACTCGACCGCGCCCAATCGGCGTTTCGTCGATGTCGTCACCCAGCGGATCATTAAAGCCACGCTGGCAAAGCAGAAGAATCCTTACTCCGATGCTGAACTAACCGGCATCGCGGCCAACTGTACGCAAAAAGAAGATGCGGCCAAAAAAGTTGAGCGCGATATGGCCAAGCGCCTTGCGGCTGTTGCCATGCAGCATCGGATTGGCGAGGTCTTCGACGCCATCGTGACCGGCGCAACCGACCACGGAACCTTCGTTCGCATTTTCCAGCCGCGCATCGAGGGACTGCTTGCCCAAGGCGCGCAGGGACTGGACGTGGGCGACAGGATGCGCGTCAAGCTCATCCGTGCCGACGCACAAAGAGGATTCATCGATTTCGCGCGCGCTTAGACAGTTGCGTGCGATCACTCGGTTCGCGTCAGAACGTTCGCGGTTATTCCGTGACCACCGCCTTCACCAGATTTCGGGGATGGTCCACGTCATATCCCTTGTTCACCGCTACGTGATAAGCGAAGAGTTGCAGAGGAATGACTTCGACAATCGGCAGCAGCAGCTCAGGAGCTGCCGGCACGTGAAACACGTGCTCCGCAATCTCCGCAACTTCCTTATCGCCTTCGGTCGCCACCGCGACCAGCGGCCCGCGACGCGACCTCACTTCCTTCATGACTTCGAGCGTCCGCCGATATCGCAATACGGAATCCGGATCGCGATGGTCACAAGTTGCCAGCACCACGACTGGCAACTTCTCATCGACCAGCGCATTTGGTCCGTGCTTGAGTTCGCCTGCGGGATATCCCTCCGCATGCGCGTAAGAGATTTCCTTGAGCTTAAGCGCGCCCTCGCGCGCGATGGCATAATGTACGCCGCGCCCGAGATACAGAAACTTTTCCGCCTCGAAGTGCACCGCGGCGAATTCTTCGGACAGAGCGTCCCATGCAGGCAGTTGTTGTTCGATCGCATCCGAAAGTCGCCGCAACCGCTGTAGATACGATCGCGTGACCTCCGAGGTCATTCGCCCTCGCTTGCGCGCTAGAAACAATGCCATCAGGTAGAGAATTGTGAGTTGCGTAGTAAAGCTTTTCGTCGCAGGAACAGAGAGTTCTGGGCCCGCCCCTGAGATCAACGCGGCGCTGGCTTCGCGCGTGATGGTTGTATCGGCAACGTTCGAGATCGCCACCGTCTTCACTCCACGCGTCAGCGCTTCCCGTTGCGCCGCGATTGTGTCCGCGGTCTCCCCGGATTGCGTGATCACCATTACGATCGGTTCCACGGCTGCGTGCGTCGAGCGATAACAGTATTCGCTGGCATATTCCACGTCCACGGCAACGCCGGAAAGATCTTCGATCATGATTTCGCCCGCCAGGCCCGCGTGCCGGCTCGAACCGCTGGCGGCGATGATCAGCTTCTCGAAAGTGAGGAGCGCGCTTTCGATTGCATGCAGTTCCCCCGGAAAGATGATGTCATCCTTGAGGTGCTTCTCGACGGTCTTGGCGATGGCCGTAGGCTGCTCGTAGATCTCCCGCCGCATGGCGTGAGAATGATTCTGATCGGAGGTCTTATTCTTCTCGTTCTCTTTCAGTTTGGCAGGCGTCATGGGAACTGGGCTGAGAGTAAATCATTTTTCGTCCAACCGGCAAACCGAGAAGAGTAGCGCCGCGCTGGCGCTACTTTCCGACGGCGGCGCCTTCGAAATGCGCCTCAATTTCTTCCAGCGTTTTGCCTTTCGTTTCAGGCAAGAACCAGGCTGCGGTGACGAAATAAATCACGGTGCACGCGGCAAAGCCGAAGAACATGGTGGAGTATCCGTACTTTCCGACGGTGGGCAGGAAAATCGCGGCGATCGTCGTGGACACCGCTTGGTTGAGCACTAACGCGATACTCATGCCGTTGGAGCGGATGCGCGTGGGCATCAACTCCGAAAGCGCGAGCCAAACGCAAACCCCGGGACCAATGGCGAAGAAGGCCATGAATACAAACAGTGTGATCGCAACCATCCATCCATTGCGTGGGAGGGGGACGGGACTGATGAGCGCGTTCTCAATTCTTAGCGGCGCTTGCCGCGAGGCATCGAGGTTGCCGAACGGATTGGAGAAGAATGCCACTACTTTGTTGGCAGGGACACAATCTTCGCGCTTAATTTCAATCGGCTTCGCGGCCGGATCGTCGGAACGAACGACCTGGCTGGCCGCGCGGAAATCTCCGTAGGAATAAATGAGTACCAGCGAAGTCGGACGTCCATCTTGCGTTCTGCTGGAGGCGAGTGTGGCGTTTACCAGTTTTGCCGCCAGTTCTTCGTTGTATCGCAACGTGAGGCGTTGGTCTGGAGTGACCATAGACTGGACTGCAGCCCTGGTGTCGACGCGCTGCCACTCTGTCCTAAGGAAGAGGACTCCCGTGCAGATCAGCGAAACGATGATTCCGGCGGTGCCGATGCCCAACAGGAATTTCCGTCCTTTGCGATCCACGAGAACCACCCCGCCGAAAGTAACAGCGAAATTGATGATGGTAAATACGACGTAGCCCCAATGAGCCGCGACATCGGAGAGTCCGCTCTGTAGAAGAATGTTGGTGTTGTAGGCGATGATGGAGTTGATTCCAGTCGCCTGATTGCAGGCGAGAATGATGCAAGCGAGAACGAACGGGATCACGTATTTGCGCCGCAGCAGCGATTCGCTGGCTTTCGTTCCGCCGGAACTTTTTCCTTTTTCCGCAGCGATGACTTCCTGCATTTCGCGGAGTTCGAGATCGGCTTGCGCGGTCGTGCGCGAGCGGAGAAGAGCTGTGTACGCAGCGTCTTTCTTGTCGCGACGCAAGAGCCAGCGAGGCGATTCCGCCACCATGAAACTGCCGATGACGAACAAGATTCCGGGCGGCAATGAGACCCAGAATATCCCGCGCCACGCCGTGTCTTTGAATGCGAGGAGTCTGGCAGCGTCGCCGAGCTTGGCCACCTGGTCGACGCGGAAACTGAAATAAACGCCGACCAGCGCCGCAGTCACAATCCCCAGCGTCAGCAACCACTGAAAAATCCCCGTTCCTTTGCCGCGGCTCGATGCCGTCAGACACTCAGCCAGATACAGCGGCACGACGACGCCAATTAAACCCGCACTGACCCCTTGCAACAGGCGCCCGAAAACCAACGGCCCATAACCATGGGACAAAGCGATCATCGGAATGCTGATGACGAACATCACGCCACTTAGCGCCATCAGAGACTTGCGGCCCATCCAATCCGCGAGTAACCCGGCAAAGAGCGTGGAGATGACGCTGCCCAGCAATACTGCGGCAACCACAATCGAAAGCTGGCCGGCGTTCAGGCCCGAAGTCGCTTCCAGATACGGCAGTGCGCCGGCGATGATGCCCACGTCCACGCCATAGAGCAGTCCTCCGAGGCCAGCCACGATCAAGAGAAAGCGGTTATAGAAAATCTTTTTGTCGTCGAGCACGGAACTGATGCCGGTGGCGATCTCAGCAGTCATAAAGTCTGTACTTGGATTCGTCTTTCGACGCAGCAGAAGTTAAGAAACTTCCGCTCATTCTGAAATGCTTTTGAATTGTAGCGTAGCGCGTTCGACGGGCTTGAAATATTGCGCAAGAGCGCGCCGCAACAGAAAATTACAACTAGCTCACCCTGCCAGCGGAACTCCGATTATTTGCTCAGGCTCACCACCGCAACTTTATTCACTCCGCTGCATGCCAGGTACAGGCGCCGATCCGGGGTTGCCACCATGTTACGAACCACGCCTCCTCCCGATGGAATCGGCTCGGTACTGAAGCGTTCCGACTTCGGATCGAAGTGGACCAGAGTATTGGGATGCACTCCTGACTCGCTATACCAGACCTCGCCGTCGTGCGTAATCGCGATCCCGTACGGATTGGAGTCGGCGCCGCCGGGCGACATCCATTCTTTCACCAAGGCTCCCGCCGTCGGATCGAAGTGTCCCAGATAACCGCGAGCGTAATCGGTGTAAAAAATTGTCCCGTTGGGGGCCAGCGCGATTCGCCGCGGGCGGGCTCCGGCAGCCGGCAAATTGTATTCGTGAATTGTCATGGTACGCGGATCGATGCTCGCCAGCTTGTTCGCGCCGAACTCGCAAAAGATTGGCGTGTTGTTCGGCAGGATCACGATCCCGTAAGGCACAGCATGCGGCGTAGGAACTTTGGTCAGAGTCATCTTGCCGGTTTTTGGATCGAGGCGCCCGATGAAGTTGGTTTCTTCGTTCGTAAACCACAGAATGCCGTCGTGATCGAAGACGGGAGTGTGGGGATCGATCTCGACACCATTCTCGGCTCGATATTCGGCGATCTCCCCTGTCTTCGGATTCAGCTTGCCCACATAGCCGCCCGAGATTGCGGTGAACCAGATATTTCCGTTGTTGTCGGCGACCAGTCCGTGCGGCCCGGAATTTGGCGTCTTCAGCGGGTATTCCTTGAACTCTCCCGTCTTCGGATCGAGGCGTCCAAGCTTATTCGCACCCTGGCCCGTGTACCAGAGCGAGCCGTCCGGAGCGAGCGCGGGATCGTGCGGCCGCGACTTGGGCGTCGGCACTTCGTATTCCTGAATCTGTAGATTCAGCGTTCCCACGGTTGGGGAAGCAAGCGTCGCGGCTAGCGTGAACAGGCACAGTTTGCTTAGATACATGGCGTCCTCCTTGGTCTTTCTCAAGCGTTGTTGCGGCTGATCACCTCTACACAACGGATTCAAAAACCGGATTATAGGCTTACTGCTTTCCTATTTGTTCAAATCGGCTCAGCGGGCAAAGTCCGTCTTGCCGCCAATCGGGAGCCGCATGCGATGCCGCCATAGCTCGGATTAGAACGAATATTCTCGGCTTCAATCTCTTGCTTGGAATTTCTTCCTTGCCTCGCTGCTAGTGCGGGCTGTCGCAAGTCGTCTCAATTTGCGTAACTCCCTGTCGCAGTCGGGTTTGCGCGGCTGCGCATGATTGGCCACCGAATTGCAGCTTCACATTTCGCGTTTCGTGCCTGTTTATCCCGTTGTCCGCAAGGAGGACATGTATGGCAGGCTTTGCCCGATTCATCTCGCAACGCGACATCCTTTGCTGCATTTGCGCCGAACCCGTCTCACTGGAGACCAGCAACACCGATGAGCGGGGAGAGAGTGTTCATGAAGAATGCTACGTCCGTAAAACGATTTCGAGATTCAGAACAGCCCGCGTAGTCCATCTCTCCGAAAATTGGTTGAGTTCGATCGTCGTGCGCTTCCAACAGACAGTCCGCGTAACCGATAACTACTGACGTATTGCGATTGCCTTTGCGATGCGCGCCTGGGTTTGCGCTAGTCGGCATTTCGTGGGCGCCCCTTGCTCCACATTGGATTAGAACAACGCTCAAAGAAATATGGTGGCAGTGTAAAATTGGGGCTGCCAGTGGCCCCGTAGCTCAGATGGATAGAGCAGCGGTTTCCTAAACCGAAGGTCGGCAGTTCGACTCTGCCCGGGGCCACCAGCGCCTGCTTTCGTGCGCGTTCGAGACAGCCGAATCCGCCGTTGACACGACGCGGCAACTAGGGCTAGGCTTTCGCGAAGAGTAAGCCAGAACACCAATTTCCGATGTACATCCCATCCCAGCAATCGATATACACCCACCCAGGAGCGATCAATGAACAAGAACAGTATTCCACGTCGAAAACTTCTTGTCTTCGCAGCGTTAGTAGCCGCAACGGGACTCTCTCTTTTCGCTTTTACGCAATTCTCCCAGGCGCAGATTCCAGCAAGCCCTGGAACCGCTCTCCAAGCAGCTAGCTACAGAACCTCAGCGGAAAAGGCCTACCAATTTCAAAACACCATGATGGACGCATACGCTTCTGGAAGCACCGTCCGGCTGACACAGAGCTATTCCGACCAGGCGCTGGGCGCAACCGCTTTTACTTATGACAATGCCGTTGCCATCGATGCCTACCTGCTGCGAGAAAGTCATGACGATGTGGCGCGCGCCGAGGTCCTGGGCAACGGACTCGTCTACGCGCAGGCGACGAATTTCCCGTTCAATGACGGGCGCTTTGCCCAGGCCTATTTTGTGAACACGCCTGCGCCGGATGGTAGCGGCGCGTATATTACTCCGGCGGCGTATCCCTTTTACTTCTATGGCAGCGCGGTTGGCGACCAGGCGTGGGCAGGCATGGCGCTGGCGCAACTTTACCGACGCACCCACCAGCAGCAGTATCTGGCTGCAGCGCTCAAGGTGGCCAATTGGATTGTGACAAATACTTACAACACACTTGGTCCGGGCGGCTATTCTTTCGGAACTTTCATTAACCAATTTAACCAGTCAGTCCCTTCGCCGAATGGAAAGTCCACCGAACACAATATCGACACTTACGCATTCTTCTCCATGCTGGCTGAGATCACCCACAACGGCAATGCCGCGAACGGCGCATCGTGGAGCAGCCTCGCCCGGCATGCGCTGAACTTTGTGCTGGCAATGTATAACCCCGCCGGAGGTTATTTCTACACCGGAACGCTGGGCGATCAAATTACTGTCAATCCATCCCCGATCCCGGAAGACTGCCAGGACTGGTCCTATCTCGCCTTGCTCAACAATAATTACGCGAACACGATCGATTGGGCGCTGGCCAATCTGCAAACCACGGATACCGCCGCATCGCCGCATTCCAGCCTTACGGGAAGCGAAAAGATCACTGGCATCGTCTTCGATACAGCCAGCTTGTCTACTAACCACGCTGCTTACCCCTTCGCTGATCCCAATGCGGTATGGCTCGAAGGTACCGCCCACAGCGTCGCGGCCCTGATTGCTCGAATTATGGTGGGGCGAGGCAGCCTTGCTTCGCGTTTTAAAGATCTGGAAACCGTCGAGTTTTTTGTGAACAATTCTGAAGCAGCACAAGACGACTTGGGCGCAGGGCAGACGGTCAACGGCATGCCGATCCCGGTTGGCGAAGGCTTGGTGGCCTCGACGAGCGTGATGGATACGGGCTTCGGATACACCTACGGGCCATCGCTGCATATCGGCGCCACTGGTTGGTATCTGATTGCGATTCAAGGAGGGAATCCGTTTCAGCTGGGCTATTTGAGTCTGGGAAAGTAACCGGCGCGACCGCTTTGCCTTCACGATTGCGGTGCGGGTTCTGTCGCAAATCAACCCTGTCAAGGATGGTGATGAAATGCGAAGCTCCCGCGCCGAATCGGCGCAACCCCGCAATAATATTCGACATAAGACAACAGATCTTTGCACGCGGCAGTTCTATTTTGGGCCGCCATCCATCGTAGCTCTATACTTTATCTCTCCTGGCAACCGTCCTACCCGTTTACTCTTCTAAACAAAGTTTCGCTTTCGCTGAGGGTATAATGCAGCCTCTCGAAGCCGCAAGAGGAGCTTCCTTTTGAACGTTGACGCCAACGAGCTTCCCATTACCGACCCAGCCCATCAACTCCCCGAGCATGCTTCGGAAACCCACCCGCACAGAATGCCGCGGTGGATTTTATGGATGCTCCTCTTACTAGCGCTGCTGCTGGTTGCATGGTTCTTGTGGCGGCATTACAAGAGCGCGGCCAAGCCCGCCCCTCCGCCGCCCAAAATCAACATCACGACGGCGACAGCTCAGCAAGGAAACATCGGCGTTTATCTTGACGAAATCGGTACGGTCACGCCCGTGTATACCGATTCGGTTACCAGCCAGGTAACCGGCCCGGTCGTCGCAGTACATTTTAAAGAAGGTCAAGTGGTGCGGAAGGGATCTCCGCTGGTTGACATCGATTCGCGTCCTTACCGCGCCACGCTCATGCAAGCTCAAGGTGTGCTGCAGCGAGATCAGAATCTGCTCGCCCAGGCGCAGATGGATCTGGAGCGTTACCGCCAGGCCTGGGCGAGGAATGCGATTCAGAAACAATTATTGGACGACCAGGAAAAGGTCGTTCTGCAGGATGAAGGCACGGTCAAGAACGATCAGGGAACGGTGCAGTATGACGAGATTCAGGTCGGATACTGCCATATCACGGCGCCCATCCCCGGCCGCGTGGGATTGCGGCTGGTGGACCCCGGCAACGTTGTGCAGTCGGCGGGCACCATAACTCTCGCCGTCATTACACAGGTACAGCCGATCACAGTGATTTTCACCATAGCCGAAGACAGTCTCGGTCCGGTTGTTGCTCGATTGCAGAAGAAAGCTAAGCTCGCGGTTGACGCCTTTGATCGTACCGCGCAAACGAAAATTGCCAGCGGAACCCTGTTGACGCTCGATAACCAGATCGACACCACAACCGGAACCGTAAAAGCGCGAGCCCTCTTTCCGAATAAGGATAATGCGCTCTTTCCCAACCAGTTTGTGAATGCGCGCTTGCTGGTGAATACGCTGCAGGGGGTCACGCTGGTTCCAGCAGCGGCGATTCAACAAAATGGCTCGGCATCGTTCGTGTATGTAATTCAAAACAACCTCGCTCACATCCGCAGCATAAAACCTGGAGTTACAGACGGCGGCATCACCCAGGTCGAAGGTATTAACCCGGGAGACATCGTCGCCACCAGCAGCTTCGATAAGTTACAGGATAATGTCGCAGTCACCACGGGGAACAGCGGTGAAAGCAACCGCGGAAACAGCGACGAGGCAAAAGGCACGGGCAACACCGGGAACAAAGGTTCGAAGACGGGCTCGTCCGGCACGGGCGGGAGCAAAAACAAGTGAGTCCATCTCGCCCGTTTATTCTGCGGCCAGTCGCTACCTCTTTGCTCATGGCCGCGATCATGTTGGTGGGCATTGTTGGTTATATCCAGCTGCCGGTCTCGGCTCTGCCGCAGGTCGATTATCCAACCATTCAAGTTCTGACGTTTTATCCCGGAGCCAGTCCCACGGTGATGGCGACGACCGTGACGGCGCCACTGGAGCGGCAATTCGGCCAGTTGCAGGGGTTGAGCCAGATGACCTCCAGCAGTTCCGGCGGCACTTCCGTCATTGTTTTGCAATTCAATTTGACTCTGAACATTGATATCGCGGAACAAGAGGTGCAATCAGCTATCAATGCTTCGCAGAGTCTGTTGCCTTCTATTCTGCCCGCGCCGCCGACCTACAGTAAGACGAATCCCGCCGATGCGCCCGTGCTCACGCTAGGAATTACGTCCAGCGCCATGCCACTGTCGCAGGTTGAGGACCTGGTCGACACTCGTCTTGCGCCCAAGATCTCGCAGCTGACGCGGCGTCGGTCTGGTGACGATCAGCGGAGGCCAGAAGCCTGCGGTTCGCATTCAAGCTAATCCCACGGCGCTGTCTTCCTACGGCATCAACATGGAAGATTTGCGCGCCGCGCTAAGCCAGTCCAGTGTGAACGCCGCGAAAGGGAACTTCGACGGGCCGCGCCAGGATTACCAGATCGACGCCAACGATCAGCTGATTACGAGCGACGACTACCGAAAAGTGGTCGTGGCGTACCGCAACGGCGCGCCGGTCATGCTGACCGATGTCGCGCAGGTGGTGAATGGAGTCGAGAACAACAATCAGGCAGCGTGGATGAATCAGACTCCCGCCGTCATTCTGAATGTGCAGCGCCAGCCCGGAGCGAACACCATCAGCGTGGTCAAGAGCATCAAGCAACTCTTGCCGCAGTTGCAGGCCAATCTCCCCACCGGCATTCAGGTAACCACGCTCACCGATCTCACCACCGCCATTGAAGCCTCGGTCGCCGACGTTGAGTTCGAATTGATGTTGACCATCGGACTGGTCGTACTCGTCATCTTCCTCTTTCTGCGCAGCCTCTACGCCACCATCATTCCGAGCGTGGCGGTACCGCTGTCGCTCGTGGGCACTTTCGCGGCGATGTACATGCTGGGTTATAGCCTGGACAATTTATCGCTGATGGCGCTGACCATTTCCACCGGATTCGTGGTGGACGATGCCATCGTCATGATCGAAAACATCGCGCGCTACATCGAAGTGGGCGATCCTCCCATGGAAGCGGCCCTGAAAGGCGCAGAGCAAATCGGTTTCACCATTCTCTCGCTGACCGTGTCACTGATTGCCGTACTGATTCCTCTGTTATTCATGGGAGACGTAGTGGGCCGCCTGTTCCGTGAGTTTGCGGTGACGCTTGCAGTCACGATCGTCGTCTCGGCAGTCGTCTCTCTTACTCTGACGCCGATGATGAGTGCCCGCATCCTGCGGCACCAGCCCAAAGAGAAGCAGGGAAAAATCTATCAAGCGTCGGAACGTGTCTTTGAGCGGATGATTGCGTTCTATGGACGAACCCTGAAGTTCGTCCTGCAGTTCCAGACGATCACGCTGTTAGTAGCGCTGGCCACGCTGTTGCTTACGGTTTTTCTCTACATCATTATTCCCAAAGGTTTTTTCCCGGTGCAGGACACCGGCGTGATTCAAGGCATTACGCAGGCGCCGCAGGCGATTGGCTCCAAAGCCATGGCGGAAAAACAACAGGAGATGGCGAAGACTATTCTGGCGGATCCCGCCGTCGAAAGCCTCTCGTCCTTCATCGGAGCCGACGGAACCAACACGACGACGAATAGCGGCAGAATTTCGATCAATCTCAAGCCGCTCGATCAACGCAATAAGATGAATGCCTCTGATGTAATCCGCCGGCTCAAATCGAAACTGGACCAGGTGCAGGGAATCCAGCTGTTCATGCAGCCAGTGCAGAACATTTCCGTGGACGATCGGGTCAGCCGCACGCAATACCAGTACACGCTCGAAGATCCCGACGCGAATGAATTGAATGACTGGACGAATCGCTTCGTCAGCCGCTTGAGACAGTTGCCCGAACTGGAAGATGTCGCCACCGACCAGCAAATGGGAGGGCTGGCCGTTTCGCTGGTGATCGATCGGGTCACCGCCTCGCGACTCGGCATCGCGCCCTCCACCATCGACAACACTTTATACGACGCCTTCGGCCAGCGGCAGATCAGCACCATGTATACGCAGGTGAATCAGTACCACGTGGTGCTCGAAAGTCAGCCGCAGTTTCAGCTGGACCCCAACAAGCTGGATCGTCTCTACATTCAATCGAATGCGTCCGCAGGCGCCACTGGGACTGGCGCCTCGACCTCTTTCGCCGCCTCCGGATCATCCTCCGCCGGATCGAATGCGCTGACTTCAACGGCGCTGTATACGCCGGCGGCGAATACGCTTTCTCCTCCAGCGAACGCGCTCACCCCCACCGCATCCACGACCGCGAATCGCGGAGCAAACTCTGCCGGCACAACGAGCTCGACCATGGCCAATGCCGTGCCGCTAAGCGCGTTTTCGCATTTTGAAAAGACAACCGAAGCTCTCTCCATCAACCACCAGGGACAATTTCCGGCCATCACCGTATCGTTCAATCTCGCTCCCAATGCCGCGCTGGGCGAGGCCATTACCGCCGTCGACAAAGTAGAGAAAGATTTGCACATGCCGGCCAGCCTGCAGGCTGGCTTTCAGGGCACGGCGGCCTCATTTACTAATTCGCTTTCCAATGAGCCGTTGCTAATCCTTGCGGCTCTGGTCACCGTGTATATCGTGCTCGGAGTTTTGTATGAGAGCCTAATCCACCCCATCACGATTCTTTCTACACTTCCCTCGGCGGGTGTTGGCGCCTTTCTTGCCCTGATTCTTTTTCACCAGGACTTGAGCGTGGTGGCCATCATTGGCATTGTTCTCCTGATTGGCATCGTGAAAAAGAACGGAATCATGATGGTCGATTTCGCTCTCGAGGCCGAACGCGAACACGGCAAGAGCGCCACGGACGCGATCTACGAAGCCTGTCTGCTCCGTTTCCGTCCCATCATGATGACCACTATGGCCGCGCTGCTCGCGGGCTTGCCGCTGGCGCTGGGAAGCGGCTTTGGTTCCGAGTTGCGACGTCCACTCGGCATCGCCATGGTTGGCGGGCTGTTGCTCAGCCAGGCCCTCACGCTTTACACCACGCCCGTGATCTACATCTTTTTCGATAACCTGGCGCAGCGCTTTTCTCACGGGACGAAGCGCGTGGAATCCCGTAACGCGGAACAGGCGGGTCCGGCATGAATATATCCGCTCCCTTTATTCATCGGCCCGTAGCTACGACTCTGCTCACGGTAGCCATTGCCCTCGCCGGCGCGATTGGATTCCAGGTGCTGCCAGTGGCGCCCTTGCCGGAGGTGGACTTCCCTACGATTTCCGTCAGCGGCGGCTTGCCGGGAGCCAGCGCCGCAATTATGGCGTCGTCCGTAGCGACGCCCCTGGAACGGCAGTTCGGCCACATTGCCGGGGTGACGGAAATGACCTCCGCCAGCACGCTCGGCAATACCTCGATCACTCTTCAGTTCGACCTCAGCCGCGACATTGACGGCGCGGCACGCGACGTAGAATCGGCCATCAATGCTGCGCGCACTTATCTGCCCAGCAATCTCCCGGGTAATCCAACGTACCGCAAAGTCAATCCCGCCGATGCGCCCATCATGATCCTCGGCCTGACCTCGGAAAAATTTGGTCCCGCCCGCTTATACGACCAGGCATCGACAGTTGTCGCACAGAAGCTATCACAGATCCAGGGCGTGGGTCAGGTCTCGGTCGGAGGCGGTGCGTTGCCATCCGTGCGGGTTGACGCCAATCCCACACAGTTGGCCAACTCCGGACTCACCATGGCAAATCTGCAGTCTGTGTTGAGCCTGCAGAACTCCGATCTCGCCAAAGGACAAATCACCGACGGCAACGTGACCGCCGACATCCTGGCCAATGATCAGATCTCGCTCGCGCAGGACTACAAACTGATCGTCGTCGGATACAAGAATGGCGCGGCCGTCCGTCTCTCCGATGTGGCTCAAGTGACAGACTCCGTTCAGAACATCCGCGCCGCTGGATACTTGAACGGCAAGCGGGCCGTTACGATGATCATCTTTCGTCAACCCGGCGCCAACATCATTGCCACGGTCGATCGCATTCGCGCCGAACTGCCTTCGATCCAGGCATCCATTCCGCTCGGAATCGACATGACCATTGTGCTCGATCGGACCACGACGATCCGCGCCTCAGTGAGCGACGTCGAGCGAACTCTGCTCATCTCCATCGCCCTCGTCATCGTGGTAGTGTTCATCTTCCTGCGCAACGGTCGCGCCACCCTGATTCCCGGTGTGGCCGTGCCGGTATCGCTGATCGGCACCTTCGCCGTGATGTATCTATTCGGATACAGCCTGGACAATCTCTCGCTGATGGCTATGACCATTGCCACCGGATTCGTGGTTGACGACGCCATTGTGGTAATGGAAAATATCGCCCGCCATCTGGAAGCCGGTATGGAACCCTTTGCCGCGGCACTGAAGGGCGCAAAGGAAATTGGTTTCACCGTCTTCACCATCAGCATTTCACTGATTGCCGTATTCATTCCTCTTCTGTTGATGGGAGGACTCGTCGGTCGCCTCTTCCGCGAGTTCGCCGTGACGCTCTCCACGGCGGTCTTCGTCTCGATGCTGATCTCTCTGACCACGACCCCGATGATGTGCGCTTACCTTTTAAAAAGCGAGCGGGATGAGAAGCACGGCCGTATCTACATGGCCAGCGAGAAATTCTTCGACTGGGTGCTGTCGCTGTATCGCGGCAGTTTGCACTGGGTGCTCGACCATCCAACCCTTACCCTCATCGTGCTCTTCATCACCATCGCCTCGAACATAGTGCTGATCATCAAGATTCCCAAGGGATTGTTCCCGGTCGAGGACACAGGAGCGATCACCGGCAGCGTCCGCGGCCCGCAGGATTCCTCTTTCCCCGCAATGGATACGTCGATCCGGCAGATCGGTGAAGTCATCAAGAAAGATCCCGCGGTCGCCAATGTGATTGCGTTCACCGGAGGTGGTGGGGCCACTAACAATGGCTCACTGTATATCGCGCTCAAACCGCTGGCCGAGCGCAAGGTCACCGCAGCGCAAATCATCGCCCGCCTCCGGCCCCAGCTGAACCGTCTGCCGGTGGCTTCAGCATTCCTGCAGGCCGTGCAAGACTTGCGTATCGGCGGCCGCTCCAGTAACGCCATGTATCAGTACACCATCCAGTCCGACACGGTGGAGGATCTGGTCCAATGGGGACCGAAAATGCTCAGTGAGATGAAGCGGCTTCCCGGCTTCCAGGATGTGAGCTCGGACCAGCAGAATGGCGGCCTGGATGAGTTGCTGACTTACGATCGCGTCACCGCGGCCAAGCTCGGCCTCACCGCGCAAACCCTGGACTCAGCTCTCTACGGCGCATTCGGCCAGTCGGAAGTCTCCATCATTTACACCCAGTTGAATCAGTACTATGTGGTGCTGGAAGTTGCTCCCCAGTATTGGCAGAGCCCCGAAGGACTGAAAGACATTTATCTGCATACATCGGCTGGTGGCCCGATCCCGCTGCTCGCGGTGGCCAAAGGTCAGGCCAACACAACTCCGCTGGCGATCAACCACACCGGCTTATTTCCCTCGATTACCGAATCTTTTAATCTGGCGCCGAATATGTCACTGAGCGACGCCACCTTGGGCATCAGCCAGATGCAAAAGCGCCTGGGAACACCTTCCACCATGCAAGGCTTTTATGCCGGCACACTGCTGGCCTACGAGCAATCGCTGGGCACTGAGCCGATACTGATTGTGACGGCGCTGCTGGCGGTCTACATCGTCCTCGGCATCTTGTATGAAAGCCTGGTCCATCCTGTGACCATCATTTCCACTCTGCCCTCGGCAAGCGTCGGCGCCATGCTGGCGTTGATGATCTTTAAGGAGGATCTCAACATTATTTCGATCATTGGCATCGTACTGCTGATAGGAATCGTCAAGAAGAACGCCATTATGATGATCGATTTCGCTCTGCAAGCCGAACGCGAGGAAGGGAAGAAGCCAATCGACTCGATCTTTGAAGCCTGCATGCTGCGCTTCCGCCCTATCCTGATGACCACCATGGCCGCGCTCCTGGGCGCTCTGCCGCTGGCGCTCGGCACCGGCACGGGCTACGAGCTACGCCGGCCCCTCGGGATTACGATTGTGGGTGGGCTGATCTTGTCGCAGTTGCTCACGCTCTATACCACTCCGGTCGTTTATTTGGAATTCGACCGCCTGCGGTTGTGGATGGCGGGCAAAGCAATACGGCAATCCGAACCGGCTGCTGAAGTTGGATAGCGTGTTGGTTGATCTAAAGTGTTATTCGAGCAAGCATGCTATGGAAATACTGACGCGAAGAATGTTGAGAAGCACGATCTGGTTCGGCGCGACCGCGCTCCTGTTGAGTTTGCCGAGCTGCGTGGTCGGTCCGAAATATCATCCGCCTGCGACGCCCGCGCCTGCAGCCGGCTACAAAGAATCACCCACTCAGTCTCAGCAGGGAACCGAAGGCTGGACCGTCGCTCAGCCCGCCGATGCAAAGTTGCGCGGCAAGTGGTGGGAGATATTTAACGACCCTGAGCTAAACAGCCTCGAAGAACAATTGAATATCAACAACCAGAACATCAAGGAATTTTTCGAGAACTTCATGGCAGCCCGCGCCGTAGTGCGCGAGGCCCGCGCCCAATTCTTTCCGACGCTGTCTGCTGCACCCTCGGTTACACATTCACGAATTTCGCAAAATCTAAAGGGCAGCACCACCGTAACGGCGAACGGCACCGGCTCTAACTTTAGTACGCAGAGCACAATCTATAACTTGCCTCTCGAAGCGTCCTGGGAGCCCGATCTTTGGGGCAGAGTCCGCAACATCGTGCGCCAGGCCCGGTACGCAGCGCAAGTTAGCGCAGCCGATTTGGAAAACGAGCGGCTTACCGAGCAGGCGGCCTTGGCTTCATTTTTCTTCGAAATTCGCGGACAGGACGAACTGCAAAAGATCTTCAACGAGACTGTTGCGGCCGATCAGAAAGAAGTCGAACTGGCCCAATCGCTCTATCAGGCCGGAATCACGAATCAGATCTCCGTGGTCCAAGCTGAAACCGAGCTGCAGACAGCGCAGGCCGGCGCAACCAATGTGGCCATTGCCCGCGCGCAGTATGAGCATGCGATTGCAACCTTGATCGGCAAGGCCGCCACCGGTTTTTCGGTTCCCGTGAAGCCGATGGTCGTTGTTCCGCCTCCGATCCCAATAGGAGTGCCTTCGGAACTGCTGGAGCGGCGTCCCGACATCGCGGCCGCCGAGCGCACCATGGCCGAGGCCAACGCAGCCGTCGGCATCGCCTATGCAGCGTACTATCCCAACCTGACGTTGACCGGGCAAGGCGGCTTTGAGAGTTCGAGCCTGAGTCACTGGTTGTCCTGGCCGAGCCGCTTTTTTTCCGTTGGTGCCAACATTTCGGAAACGATCTTTGACGCCGGCCTCCGCCGCGCCACCGTCCAGCAATTTACCGCGACCTACAATGCGGATCTCGCCGCTTACCGTCAGACCGTGCTGAACGCGTTTCAACAGGTGGAAGACGGTCTAGCCGAAGTGCGCATTTTCTCCCAGGAGATTCAGCAGGAGCAGCAAGCCGTGAATTTCGCCCAAACCAATCTCACGCTCGAAGAGGCTCGTTATGAAACCGGCATCGATCCTTACGTCGACGTTCTGATCGCGCAGACCACTCTTTTGTCCGCACAGCAGACGCTGAATAACCTTCATGTGCAGGAGATGACTTCCGCCGTGGCGCTGATCGAAGCTCTAGGCGGCGGATGGGACCGCTCGCAATTGCCCAGTCCTCAACAAGTGACGCAGAAGCCCGCGGCTTCGGACACTGCGATCCAACAGTGAGAGGCAGAAGGCCTGGGTTGCGAATGGTTTTGGGAAGGACGCGGCTTCAGCCGCTCAGTAAAAGACCAAGAGACCAACGAACGCGTCCATCGTCGTGGAAGAGCGGCCCTTTCAGGGCCGCGTATCGCTCGTGAAATGGAGAACGGGGCTTCAGCCCCTTGGTCTACGTTTCTTGGCAGCTATATTTTTCGCAGCTTCTTCAGCCCCGCCACTCAGATTCGGAAATGACGCGAGCTTTGGTCCCTGAGGTCTCTCGCCATTTGCTCCCTCGTTCACTAGGATCTAACCGAACCCCCACACCTTTACTCATTCGGCGGCTTTTCAATTTCCGTTTCCTCCGCCCGATGACTTTCCGCCGACAACTTCCGCAGCGACAATCTCTCGCGATGCGCCAGCACCAGGCCCGTCGGCACTACAGAGGCGAAGGTAACGAGCCAGAGCAGGATTCCGCAACTGGCCGCCATCTCCGGCGGTACGTCAAACACCGCCGACAGCGTGGCGATAGTCGCCATCTGCGAGCCGCCGCCTACCGCCGGTAATTGAAGCATCGACCCCGCCATGCTCGCGCCCATCAGAATCAGGAGTTGCGACACCGGTATCTCCAGCGCATCCACCCCATAGGAATGTGTCACTTCTTTGTAAGCCAGTGCCGTGATGTACCAGATCAATAGCGACAACAGCGCGACCCACAATAGGGACATGGGTTCGTGAATCGTCTTCAATCCCGTGCCGAACTCGCGGACTCTCTGCGCCAGCTTGTGTCCGAGGCCAGAAGACAAGTGTGAAAACCTTTTTTCCACCCACTGCGCGATCGCTTCGCCGTTTCGGCTGATAACCACCGCAACCCCCGCCGCCACGGTGACTCCCAGCACCAGCACAAATCCCGCGTCGCGAAACTGCCGGTAATATTCCGGATGCGGAATAGATTGCAGCGCGCTCGGTAAAAAAATCGCCAGCGCGATCAGCACCGCAAATGCGCCCACATCAAAAACCCGCTCCACCGCCCACACCGCTAATTGTGACGAGAAGGAAAGATCGGCGCGTCGCGCCACCAGATACGGGCGGATAAATTCGCCGGCGCGCCCCAGCAGCGCCAGCCCCGTAAAGCCGATCATCATGGGCGCAATCAGCTCGTAGGTTTTCACCTTCGGGCGCACCGGCTTCAGAAAAATCTTCCACCGCAAGGCACGCAGCACGTAGGCCGCGTAAACATAAGCGATGGCATGCACTATATGAATTTTTCTGATGCGATGAATCTGGCCCCAGAACGTTCCCCAGTCAAAGCTTCGCCAATGCCGGTATTGCAGGTAAACCAAAATGGCCAGAATAAGGAACACAACGACGCTGGCCAGAATGCGCTTTTTATCCATGCAGTGAGAAAAACTCCGCGCCGCGACCCTCGCAGGCGAAGCGGGAAACGGCAGTTCCAAGGTATATGACCAAGACCAAGGGGTCAATCAATGCGGAACGGGAGAACAAAGGATGCTGCAAGCTGCGTTGGAGCTACTCGTTACTTTGCGGCGCGCTCACCTTGGCTTGAGTTATCGAAGAAGTTTTCGCTTTGCTAGCGGGATTCCCGGTTTTCGCTCCCGGTCTCTTAGCGACTCCGGATTTCGGCGCAGACTTTGTGCTCGCGCCCTGTTGCGCCGCCTTCTTCTTATTGAAATCTCTCACTATGCGCGCCACATAGGCCCGTGTCTCATAATAAGGAGGCACGCCTTTATACTGCTCCACCCGCAGCGGTCCCGCATTGTAAGCGGCCAGCGCCTTTACCAGATCGAAGTTGTAACGCTCCAGCAGTTCCCGCAGATACTTCGTTCCACCCTCCACATTCGCCTGCGGATCGAATGCATTGGGCACGCCTAGTTGCGAAGCAGTTCCGGGCATCAACTGCATCAGTCCTTGCGCCCCCTTCGGAGAAACGGCCCGCGCATTAAATCCGCTCTCCGCCTTGATCACACTGTTCACCAGATCGGGATCAAGCCGGTAACGTCCGCTCGCCGAATTCACCACGTTATCCAGACTAATTGGATTGGAGGCGAAGCCGAGCGATGCACTGGGTGCCCCATTTCCCGCGGCCTTTGCGAGAAAGCCTGCCCTGAGCTTGTCGAAGGGTGGGGATTGGGACTGCACTCCGGAAGCCGGAAGGCGAGAGCCGGAAGCCGGCAGCTCCGGCGCGGCCTCAAAATGTTCGATCTCCGCCGTTGGAACGTCGACGAAACTCGATCCATCCGCCGTCACATAGAGCCGCGTGATGTCGCCGACCACCTCGCGGCGCTCATGGCGAATCGAAAATCCATTGCGCAGCACCGCGTTCTCCCCTGCAAAGCAGGGAACAGCGGCGACCGCCAACGTCGCTAGGACGCCGAGACGTAACCAAAATGAAAGCAAACTTCGCATTTGCCAACGACCAATGACCAACAACCAACCACCGCTACTATCCAACGATAAACGTTTCAGCGCCCAGCGCCAAATCTACCGCAGCCGCGATGCCGCACGCGTCATTGCCGCGAGTGACGGTCCATCCGCGGCTCAACAGTTCTTCGCAGGCATTCCCCATGATAACCGGATGGCCGGCAAACTCAAGCATTTCGATGTCGTTGTGATTGTCACCCACGGCCATGACCTCCTCCCGGCGATAGCCGCGATGGGCAGCCCAGCGCTCCAGCGCGTGTCCCTTGGAACATCCCGCATTCAGGACATCAATCATCGACAAATCGCGCTCCGGATACTCGGTTCGCAAAACTGTCACAGTCCCATCCATGCCTGCGCCTTCGAGAGCGCGCAGAGCTTCGCTCATTCGCGCCATGGTTCCGCAGAACATCGCCTGCACCGGATCGCTGACCAGCGCCTTCTCGATCGGCACCACGAACTCGATGTACTCCATATTCTTTTCCAGCCATCGCCGGATGTTGGAGCTGAGCTCGTCAAGTCTTTCCAGCACAATCGCGCCCTTGATTTCTTTGTCAAACGTAAGAACTGTATTTCCGCGGAATTCTTGCATCGCGCCGCAAAGGCTGCGGCAGGTTTCGGCGGGCATCAGGTCGCGATGAAATGTTTTGCCCGCCAGGGAGCGCGTGACTGCTCCATTGGAACTGATCAGCCAGAGATCAAACCCAAGTTGCATGGCGATCGGTAACGCGAAAGTGTGCCGGCGTCCCGTCACGAGCACAATTTCGATGCCTGCGGCGTGCGCCCGGCGCAGCGCCATCAGGTCTCCGTTGGAAATCTGAAATTGTGGATTCAGCAACGTGCCGTCGATGTCGGTCGCCAGCAGTCGGATGGAGGGCCTGGAAATCTTCACTGCAGCAATTTTATCATCGCGTATGTCCGACCACCGGCCACGTAGGGACGGCCGCCTCGGCTATCCATCGACCGCAGCTCGACATCAGAAAACGTCACGCGGCCGGAAGCCGCGCCAGCAGCGCGTTTGCCCTGCGGAACCATGGGCGTTCCCGCCGCCGAAGATAAACCGGCATGGTCGGCTTCTTTTCCAGAATCTTGCGCGCCCACTCGCGAGCCTCGGCGGCGCGTCCTTGCGACTGCAGGAAGAGTGCGTAGTGGTAATAAGTCTCGGAGATGGTCGAAATCCGGATTGCTTCCTGGAATCGCGCTTCCGCCTTTTCGGACTGTCCAGTCTGCGCGTAGGCCCAGGCCAGCAGGCCTTTGGCGCGGTGGAAGTCGTAGCCGGGATCGGCCTTGACGGCCCGCTCCAGGTCGGGGACGGCGGCAGGGAAGTCTTCGAGCTCGACTTCGGCAATGCCGCGGCGGTAGAAGGGATCGGCGTGATCCGTGCGCGACGAAATGGCCTTGTCGTAACAGGCTCGGGCTCGCGCGAAGTTGCCGTCGTCGAGATATAACAGGCCGAGCTCTTCGTAATTTCCCGCCGAAGGATTGTCGAGGACGGTGCGCTCCAGTTCCTGAATCCGGCGGCGGCGCGGGAACACTTGAAACGTCCCGCGCAGCAGGCTCGCATCCGGGATGACTTCCACCAGGATGTAGACGAGCGCTCCGACCCAGTGAAACAGGATTACCCATAGCCAGAAGAAATTTGGGCGGCGGCGGATGAAGTGGACGATGGCCACAATCCGCAGCAGAATGGACCACCACGAAAAAGCGAAGAGCAGGAAAGATCCCATCGCGAAATCGCACTATAGCATGCGGGCTTTGCCTTGCGTCCATAGTCGAAAATCTACAGACGAAAATCCCCGCTCAAACGGAGCTTGGACGGGGCGCCCTGGTGTTAATACGAACGACTCCCGATTGCAGCGGTTCAGTTTTCATTTGGCGGAATGATGGTCGTAGCTCATCACGCGGGTGATTTTCCAGGCGCCGTCTTTGTATTGCCACAAGTGAATGAACTTGCCTTCGCCGACGCCTTCAGTGTCTTCGTGGCCGGGATGGTGGAAGCGGTGAACTCCGACTTCAATCGCGCCGTAACCTTTCATGTAATAAACGTGCAGGCTGCCGGGGACGAGTTCCCGCGTCGTCTTGCCGCAGATGTTTTTCTTGACGCTGTCGGTTAGGGCCGCTCTACCCAGGGTCACGCCGCCCTGATCGTGGTAGAACTCGACGTTTTCGTCGATGAGGGAAGCGAACTTGTCGAGGTCGCATTTGTTGTAGGCGTCGAATAGCGCGGCGTCGAGTGCGGTGATCGCGCTGTCGAGTTCTTGCTGGTTTTGAATCTTGTCGAGCGGCGGGACCGTTTGACCCAAGGATGGGCGGACAAACAACATTGATAGCAATGACACTACGACACAGACGAGGGAACGTCGACTCATGGGATCTCGCTTTCCTGAAAGATCGGTGATGCTAGAGGAAGTACGAGAAAGGGAGTGGGAGGGTTCCATCGTTGTCGGGGTGCTTGGGAAGCGAGGTTTTTGACGTGTACATACAAAAGGGCGTCGGGGCCGGAATTCGAGGTATAGAGACCTCGCATTTTTTTTGATACCGGCCCGGATAAAATACTTGTTTTCTTTGAGTTGCGGGAGGTTGATATGGGTCCTCCACTGCAAAATCTTAGAACGAAAGGGCTTATGGGTAAAATCTTCCGGAATAAGGAGTTAGGTGAAGCCAGCAGATGGCGGGTCGAGGTGTTTTCGGCCGGTTGTGTGGAAGAGACTCTGGGCACCGTTCCACTATGCGCTTTCTGTATCCTCGGTAAAGGTTGTTCGTCACAAGAATGCGGAATTTTTCTGTGGAAGGCTGTGGAAAAAGATAGGAATCCGATCCACCGAAGAGAGAGTCCCCCAGGGGAAGCGGGATTCAGGTCCCGGGGATGACCCTCTGACAATAGCTTGGCGTTTCCGACGCCGGGTAAATGTTAGACAAAACGGAACCGCGTGCCGTAGGCACGTTTGAGCCAGAATCCCACTTTGGAACAACATTCGGCGTTCCTCGACGATTGTTCCTTCGTATGAAGCGACCTTGTTCTACGCTTTGAACCGTGTCGCACACCTACGTTTCTTATCTCGTGCACTGCGTCTTTTCCACGAAAAATCGGCGCAATCTGATCTCGCCCGAAATACAACCTGATCTGTGGGCATTTCTCGGCGGCATCGCGCGAAAGAATGGATTCAAGGCCCTAGCTGTTGGCGGCACCGAAAATCATGTTCATGTTCTCTTATCTTTGCCGGCGAACATGCCGCTGGCGAAGGCCCTGCAGTTGATCAAAGGCGCATCCTCGCGATGGATGAACGAAACTCATACCAAAGATTTTGCGTGGCAGGAAGGATACGGAGCGTTCACCGTAGGAATTTCACAGCAGGCCCACACGATCGCGTATATCCGTTCGCAGGCCGAACATCATCGGAAGCGCAGTTTCGAGGAAGAGTTCATCGCGTTCTTGAAGAAACACAATGTGGACTACGATCCGCGATATGTGTGGGGATAGAGGTTTGTGATGGCGTCTCAGGCGTGCCTCCGGCACGCAGTTCCATTTTGTGCGCCCCTACCCGGCGTTGCAAACGCCGGGCTATTTTCAGAGGTCCCTCCGGGACCGAGGATGTGTGGCCACAATATCCAGGCGAAAACCAGTGTGACGAAATGCGCCACGAACGCGCCGCAGGTCCCGGAGGGACCAATGAAAATAGCCCGCCAGTTCCACTGGCGGGAATGCGTGACCCGATAAACGCCCGTGTCCCGTAGGGACACATGAACCAAACCAGAGACCTCGGCAGCATCGATTCCCACACTACGAAAACCGCGTTGTGTGGGCCACCCGCCGCCAACGGACTTTAGATCCTCATCCATCGATCCGCCGCAATCTCTGTGATTTGGTTATCGCGCAAGCACCGTTGAAGCGCAAGATTCATCTCTCCCTTACTTCGTGTACCGTATGCGTGTCTCCACCGCATTTCGACATAGAGTTCGGTCCGTGTGAAGGCGGCTCCAAACGGCAAAGACTCGATCCACTCCATCGTGCTGTAATATGCATCCATCCGTAGGATCTGCCGATGATTGTCTGGCAGATTGCAGTCGGTGAACGGACAATTCGCGGAAATGTTTGGACCGGGATTTGTCCAAAATGGGACTATGCGTCGAGGATTGGCCTCCCTACGACAGGTGGCGGGTCTGGTGCCGCAGTTGGAGGCGCTGGAGTGTTGAACCTTATCCACATGGCGAGGAGACGTCTGCCACGCCGCTTATATGTTTTGCGAAGTCCATCTGCAGAAAAACTCTTCTTCTTTCCGGCTGCATCGAATGCATCCGTTAGCAAACGAGCCAACTCTTCGAAGTGGCTCATCTTGGAATTGAACATACGGTATCTCGCCAGGAGCAGTGCAACTCCAAGATCAGTCTTTCCCCACGCCCTCAGATACTGGCCAAACTTTGTTGCCTCTCTTCCTAGGATTTTGGCCATTGTCCGCATTCCTGCAACGATAAACTCCGCGCCGGGATCATCAGCCATGGTTTTGGGGGACGGCATACCAAGCGCATTCCCACCATTCATGAATACCCAGAACCGAACAACCGACATTGGGTCATCGATCCGCTCCTTTGCCTCTTTTGCCAAGAGATCCATTCGCCTCGATATGCTTTTAAGAGCGGACTGGCGTTGCCGCATCAATTTAGGTAGCCCTTTCCGATCCCCGATAGCGGCGAGAGCCAAGAGGGTAACTATAGATTTTCGGTCCACACCCACTCGCGCCAACGCATCCAGATCACGATGGCCGACGCGACAAACAGTCTCCTCGATTCGTTCTATCTTTTCCTTCCATTCTTTGTAGTCCGGGTCCATGTCATATTCGAAAGCAAATTTGTTATGGCTCATACTCGGTCCTCTGCCGGAGAGTAACAAAAAGCCCCGCTCTCGCGAGCGGGGCCTTTGATCTTACTGACGGCTGACGGCTGAAAGCTGATAGCTGACAGCTGCTTTAGTACATGTCGCCCATACCGCCGCCGCCGTGGCCGCCGGGGGCGGGAGCTTCCTTCTTTTCGGGAATCTCCGCTACCAGGGCTTCGGTGGTGAGCATCAGGCTGGCGATGGAGCCGGCATTCTGCAGGGCGGTGCGCACGACTTTCGTCGGGTCGAGCACGCCTGCTTTGACCAGGTCCTCGTACTCGTTGGTGAAGGCGTTGAATCCGAAGTTGGTCTCTTTGGATTCGAGCACCTTGCCGAGAATGACTGCACCTTCTTCGCCGGCGTTCTCGACGATCTGGCGCAGAGGCTCGGTGATGGCGCGCTTCACGATGTTGATGCCGATCTGCTCATCGCCTTCAGCCTTCACTTTTTCGAGTGAGGCTGCGCAACGGGCCAGAGCGACTCCGCCGCCGGGGACAATGCCTTCTTCCACGGCTGCGCGGGTGGCGTGCATCGCGTCTTCCACACGGGCTTTCTTTTCCTTCATTTCAGTTTCGGTTGCGGCGCCGACTTTGATGACGGCTACGCCACCGACCAGTTTCGCCAACCGCTCCTGCAACTTCTCGCGGTCGTAGTCGCTGGTGGTCTTTTCGACCTGGCTGCGAATTTCTTTTACGCGGCCTTCGATCTCAGCGTGCTTGCCCTTGCCTTCGACCACCGTGGTGTTGTCCTTGTCGATGGTGATTTTCTTGGCCTGGCCGAGGTCGCTGATCTGAACGTTCTCGAGCTTAATGCCGAGATCTTCAGTGATGGCCTTGCCGCCGGTCAGGATAGCGATGTCCTGCAGCATAGCCTTGCGGCGATCGCCGAAGCCAGGAGCCTTGACGGCCGCGACTTGCAGCGTTCCACGCAGTTTGTTGACGACCAGGGTGGCGAGCGCTTCGCCTTCCACGTCTTCCGCGATGATCAGGAGCGGCTTGCCGGACTTGGCAATCTGCTCGAGCAAGGGGAGAAGATCCTTCATCGAGCTGATCTTCTTTTCGTTGATCAGAATGTAGGCGTTCTCAAGTGCGACTTCCATGCGCTCGGGATCGGTAACGAAGTAGGGCGAGAGGTAGCCGCGGTCGAACTGCATGCCTTCGACGACTTCGAGCTGAGTCTCCAGAGTCTTCGACTCTTCGACGGTGATGACGCCGTCTTTGCCAACCTTCTTCATGGCCTCGGCAATGATCTTGCCGATGGTCTCGTCATTGTTGGCGGAGATGGTGCCCACCTGGGCAATCATTTCGCCGGTGACGGGCTTCGACAGCTTGTCGAGTTCGCCATTGACGCGGTTGCCTTCTTTGTCGAGCTTGCCGGCGATGATGGTGACGGCTTTCTCGATTCCACGCTTCAGGGCCATGGGATTGGCGCCGGCGGCAACGGTCTTGACGCCTTCGCGGTAGATCGCTTGGGCAAGGACGGTGGCCGTGGTGGTGCCGTCGCCGGCGACGTCGGACGTCTTGGAGGCGACTTCGCGAACCATCTGGGCGCCCATGTTTTCGAGGCCGTCCCGAAGTTCGATTTCCTTGGCTACGGTGACGCCGTCTTTGGTGATGGTTGGCGAACCGAATTTCTTTTCGATGACTACGTTGCGACCTTTGGGACCGAGGGTGACCTTCACGGCATCGGCCAGAAGGTTGACGCCGCGGAGGATCGCCTGTCGGGATTCTTCTCCGTGAACGATTTGTTTTGCCATTGCTTTATTCTCCTAATTGGTTTGCAGGATTGCCTGCGGGATTTCTTTTGCCAGGAGCTTCTAGCTACTAGCTTCTAGCTAAACCTGAGATGCTCCTCGCCAGTTCCTTCACTTCGCCTGAAGAACGGCTCCGTTCAGGATGACGCCGGGGCTGAGTTATCTGCGCGAGCCGGCTAGTTCTTTCTTGGCCGGGGTCGCGGCGCCGGTTAGGGTGCCGAGGACTTCTTCTTCTTTCATAATGATGAAGTCTTCGCCATCAATTTTGATTTCGGTGCCGGAGTACTTGCCGAACAGGATGCGGTCGCCTTCTTTGACGGCGAGAGGGAAGGTCTTGCCTTCGTCGTTGGTGCGGCCTTTGCCGGTGGAGATGACTTCGCCTTCCTGCGGTTTGTCTTTGGCTGAGTCGGGGATGATGATGCCGCCACGGGTGGTGGAAGCCTCTTCCACGCGACGGACCAAAATGCGGTCATGGAGTGGTGCGAATTTCGCCATGTGTGTTACTCCTTTCAAGGGATTGGGACGTTATGGTAGTTGAATTGATTTGCGTAAACCTATGATTTAGTTGGGTTTGATACTGCTGTTAGCAGTTACGCCTATCGAGTGCTAATTGTAGGAGATGAGAGGCGAATTGTCAAGAGGGTGTGAGTCTGCCTGTCCGGTAGCACATGATCTGTCCGGTTGGGATAACACGTGGACGAGGTCACGAGAGAGCTACGAGGCAAGAAATTCTTTATGAGAGGGGCAGCACGAAATTGCCCCGCGTATTTCACCTTCCGATCGAGAGTGCGGGGATCGGGTTCGGGTGCGCGCGGGACTTGGCTGCCGGTTCGCTGGACAGGGGTATGCCGGATGACGCGGGGAGCGCATTCTTCGCCGGGGTTTGCTTTTCGCACAGTTCGATGACTTCGGAAATCCGCTGATTTTCGTATTGCTTCTGCATCTTCCAATTGCGCAAAGTCTCTTTCTCTCGTTCCACCTGGTCGTGGTTACGCTGAATGCGCTCGGCGTAGTGCGCGTTGACTCGTTCCATCTCCGCCTGAATGAGAGTATTTTCCTGAGCCTTGCGCGCCTCGAATTGCTCCAACTGTTTTTGCTGGCCGGTTTCATAAGAAGCGAGGGCTTTCTGGCGCCGGGTTGCGTCCTTGAGCAAGTCATCCGCCGAGGTGCCGGCGGCATCGAGAGCCATGAGCACCGAGGCGTGCTTGATGTCGGGTGATAAGTTGCGGATTCGTTCGCTGTTCAGCATATCGACAACCTTGTGGATGCCGTATCCGAAGCTCGAGCTCAAAATTCCAGCGGCGCGGTAGATGTCTTCGTAGGAGAGCAGGTCGACTTGAGGGCCGGTAAGACCTTCCGCGGGATGAGATAGCGATCTGTTCACAGGAGCCTCCGTCCGTGCAAGTTTGGCGGGCGCATCCGTGTCGTCTTGCTTGCGCCATATATTGGGAAAGAATCCTTTGGATTGCATTGCCTTCCTTTCTCGTGCGCCTTCGGATTGAGCCGGAGGGGTTTCAGGGGCGCGGTTGGGCGCTCTGCTGTGACCTTCGCCGGGAACCTCGACCTCTGCCCACCACGCCGTCCTCGGTCGGGTTCTACGCGCTTCCATGACATCTCTATCGGCGAAGCGGCGTTGGAGTTTAATTGGGCCGGGAATTGGGGAGAGGGGTGTTTGGGCGATCCAGAGTGGAACTATTCCTGCAAAGGCTCGGGCGGTGCCCGAGAGGCAGCCCTGTTTTGCCGGCTATGAGAACAGGCGCATTAGGCCGGTCGCGGGCAGATCTGGGGAGAGGAATCGGGAAACTTTCAGGCCGGCGACACGAGCCAGCGCCTCAGCAGCCAGGTATCCGCTGCGGACGGCGCCTTCCATGGTGGCGGGCCAGCCGGTGGCGGTCCAGTCTCCGGCGAGAAAAACGCGCGGCCAGGCGGTGGCGGCGGCCGGACGATGCACGTCGATTCCGGGGCGCGGCGAGTAAGTGGCGTGGAGTTCTTTGATCACGGTGGACTTTACGAGATTGGCTGCGCGTGCGGCCGGGAAAAATTCTCGAACCTCCTCGAGGGCGAGGTCAACGATCTCGGCGCGGGATTTGTCGATCAGAGTTTTCGAGGAGCTGACCACCAGTTCGATGTAGCTTCCCTTGGGCGATCCTTCTGTGGCTTGCGCGCGCAGGGGTTGGAGGCGCGATTTGTGGAACATCCACTGAATGGTGCGGTCGAGGAGCACAGCGTGATCGAGGTCAGAGATCTGGCGGTCGAACCACAGGTGGATGCCGGTGATGGGCGACGTTTCGAAATGAGAAAGCCTTTCTCGCAGAGGTGCGCTGCCCGGAGTGTCGAGAAGGATTACATCCAGAGCGTCGAAAGGGATCGCCGAGATGAAGTAATCGAAGATATCCGGCACATGTCCCGGGCGCTCGGATGCTCGATCGATGGTGCGAACGGTCACTCGGGATTCGCTCGGCGTGAGATACGCGAGCGAGGTGCGGAAGTGCAGCACGCCGCCGCGGGCGCGGATGTAGTCTCCCGCTTTGTTGTAGAGGTCGGTAAGCGGGACGGTGGGCACTCCCATTTGCCGCGCGGCTGGAGATTTCATGGACTCGCGCACGACCTGCGCGGCGGCGGAAATGGAAATCAGATCGAGTTCCTCGCTGAGGGCGCTGACCAGAATTGGCCGCCAGAAGCGCTCCACAGCCTGTTTGGTTTGACCATGCTGATCAAGCCAATGCTGAAACGATTGTCCGGTGTCGGGTTGCGCGGCGAGCGTGAGCGGGACCAGAGCGCGCGCGATGCTGAACTTATCGGCTGCGTTCAGGAAGTTGAAGCGCAAGAATGATGGCGCGGTGTGCAGTGGAGCGGGAAGCGGAGAGGATTTCATCACCGAAGTGCGGCCGCCAGGTTCGATAAATGTCATTTCGTCGAACCAGCGGATTTGGTTGGCGACGCCAATGCGGTTGTAGAACTCCGTCAGATTGGTGCATATCCGGAAGAGCACGTGCTGGCAGTTGTCGACGACTTCACCGGTGCCGGGATGCTCCCATGACGAAGCTCGGCCGCCGAGGAAGGGGCGCTTCTCGAACAACGTGACGCGAAACCCGGCGTCGGATAAGGCGCAGGCGGCGGCGAGTCCGGCGAGGCCGCCTCCGGCGATAGCAACTGTGGGTTGAGAGGAACTTTCGGGCATCAAGGGTCAACGTTCCCACTTCTCTTAAAAGCGGCGAGAAGTGGGGCGCCCAGCAAATGGCGCACCACACATTTTACTTGAGGCGTTTCAGGAAACCTTTTCCGAGGATGCGGAGCTTTTCCCATGTGCTCAGGGAGACTTTGGCGGAGAAGACGTCGTATTGTTCTTCCGCGATCTTCTCCAGCAGGCGGCGGTAAATGGTTAGGAGGACCCAGAGCCCGGGCTGACTGTCTTCGGAAATGTACGGGATCAACTGGTCGCCGGCAGCATAAAATTCGCGGGCGCGATCGGCTTCGAGCGCGAGCAATGGCCGGAAACGCGCGGGATCCGGCGTGCTCAGGAGTTCGGGAGCGGAGAGATCGAACTTCGCCAGGTCCTCTTCCGGGAGATAGATTCTGCCCATGGCCGCGTCTTCTTTCACGTCACGAATGATGTTGGTCAGCTGGAATGCGAGGCCGCAATGTTCGGCCAGGGTTTCCGCCGCGGGATCGCGATATCCGAAGACGTGGATGCAGACCAGGCCGACGACCGATGCGACGCGATAGCAGTAAAGCCGGAGTTCTTCGAAAGTTCTGTACTGAATGGTGAGGCCGGGAACACTGGTGGTTTGTGGGGCAGATTCTTCCTGTTCAACATCCATGGCCGTGCCGTGAGCCAGTTCGTCGAGCAACCCGGCGGGAATGGCATGGCGGCGCTGGGCATCGGTCAGGGCAAGCAGGATGGCGTCGTCGGTGGGCTGGCCTTGCTGCGCGCGGTGTAGAGCGCCGAGCCAGGCGTCGAGTTTCTGACGGCGGTCGGACGGAGCTAGCTTGGGATCGTCCGCAATGTCGTCGCAGAGGCGCATGAAGGCGTAGATGGCACATAGCGCTTCGCGCTTGCGGCGCGGCAAAACGAGGAAAGCGTAGTAGAAGTTCTTCGCCGCTCTGCGAGTGATGCCCTTGCAGACGGAGTAGGCCATTACGAGCTGGGGCGGAGCCGGCGTCCAGGGAACTGGAACCTGCTGTGTGCCGGCGCTCATTGCTCACCTCTTACGCCGCCGCCCAGCAGTTTTGAAACGGCGGCGCGCACGACCAGAGCCAGTTTGCGGGTCTTTGAGATGGAAGGTCGATTTCCGAGAATGGCGTAATTTTGTTTTTCAATCGCGTTCAGGATTTCCTGGCCACCACGACTGAATAGATCGAGATCGACGGCCAGTTCGCTGTTTACTTTTTTGATCAGAGGCAGGCCCTGGCGAAACCAGTCGCGGGCGCGTTCGACTTCAAACTTCATCATGGCGCAGAAGGCTGGGGTGTTCCGGTTGTCCGCGATTTCGCGCTGGCTTACGTTGAAGCGGCGAAGGTCTTCGAGCGGGAGATAGATGCGGCCCTTTTCGTAGTCGACGCTGACATCCTGCCAGAAGTTGGCCAGTTGCAAGGCGGTGCAGGTGAAGTCGGAGAGATATTGGCGCTCGAGATCACGGTATCCGCAGAGGTAGAGCACGAGATGGCCAACGGGATTGGCGGAGTAGCGGCAGTAGGCCAGGAGGTCGTTAAAGGTTTCGAAGCGAGTAATGGTTTGATCCTGGCGGAAGGCGATGAGCAGGTCGGAGAATTCGTGTTTGGGAATGTCGAACTGGCGCACGGTCTCAGCCAGCGCCACGAACACGGGATGTTTCGGAGTGCCTTCGTAGCAGGCGTCGAGTTCGCCCTGCCATTGATCCAAGAGTTCTAACGATGCGGCTGTGTCGCCGACTTCGTCGCCCAGGTCATCAGAGATGCGGCAGTAGGCGTAGACATTGTAGAAATGCTGGCGCAGGCGACGGGGAAGGAACCAGCTGGCGACGGAGAAGTTTTCATAGTGCGTGCGGGCGAGGCGGGCACAGTATTCGTGGGCTTCGTCGAGTGTGGGAGCGGTGGAGGGAATGGCGTAGTGGGCGGGCAGGCGGCTCCAACCGAGAGTTGAGGACGAGTTGGCGGTTGCGTTCATTTCAGTGCATAGAGTCGAGAGCGTCGTAGGTTTCCTGTCGCGCTGCCGCCAGCATCGGTGTTGCAGGGATCCTTCGACTGCGTAACTGATTCGCGTTCGCGAATCAGTTACTTCGCTCAGGATGACAAATAACTTTGGCGTTCACGCTGCCAATCAGTGGCTGCCGAATCAGTGGCCGGGGATGATTGCGGTTTTGATGTCGCCGCCGCGGTTCAGCATGTGACGCAGAACCTGCTGCAGGCGCGACAGCGGCGCCTCTCCGGTGATGTAGTCGGTGGGGCGAATTTTTTTGGCCGCAATCAATCCGAAGGCCCTCCGAACGGTTTCCGGCGTGTGGTGGAACGTCGCTTTCAACGTGATCTCGGAGTAGTGCAGGCGATTGGTCTCGAGTTGCACTTTGGTTCCACTGGCGCAGCCGCCGAAGAAGTTCACGGTGCCGCCCTTGCGAACCATGTCCACGGCCCACTCCCAGGCCTCGGGGCGTCCTACGGCTTCGATCACCACGTCGCAGCCGCGCTTCTGCGGAGAGAGCGCGCGGACAGCGTCGACGACGTTGGCTACTTTTGTGGTTTGAATAATTTCGTGCGCGCCCATGTGTTTTGCGGCTTCCACCTGGCCGTCGCGCTTGACCACAGAAATCACGTTGCAGCCGATGGCGCGGGCTACTTGCACGAACATCAGGCCGATAGGGCCGCCGCCAAGGATGGTCACTGTATCCCCAATTTCTACGCCGGTTTCGTGCAAGCCGCGGAGGACGCAGGCCAATGGTTCGGTCATGGCGGCGTCTTCTACGCTGACGTTGGGCGGGATGATCAGCATGTTGGCCTCGACGATGCGGCGAGGCACGCGAATGTATTCGGCGTAGGCGCCGTTGTTGAAGAGCAGATCTTCGCAGAGATTCTCTTGATGCTTGGAGCAGTAAAAACACATCTGGCAGGGCGCGGAGTTGAGGGCGACAACGCGCATACCCTTTTTGAATCCGTTCACACCGGCGCCGACCTCCTCGATGACGCCTGCCAATTCGTGGCCGAACAGAGCGGGAGGAACGATCATGCGGGCGTGATAGCCGCGCTGATACACCTTAAGATCGGTGCCGCAGGTCAAGGCAACTTGTACTTTAACCAGAACTTCGCCGTCGCCCACGCGAGGGATGGGTACTTTTTCAATCTTGAGATCTTCTTTGCCGTATAAGACGGCGGCGGTCATTTTTCCGTTCACTTCTTTATTTCCTTCCGAGTTCTGCGGATCCAACTCGCCCTCAGGGGCTAAAGCCCGAGAGATACCGGACACGTTAACGCGGCCCTAGAGCGCCGCTCTTCCACTCACGCGGCCCTAAAGCGCCGCTCTTCCACTCATGGTGCCCTAAAGCTCCGCTCTCCCACACCGCTATAAAGCGCCACTCGTCACCCACGCGGCCCGATAGCGCCGCTCTCCAGTTAACAGAGCTCACTTACAATAAGCCACTGACATGAGCCGAGTACTCGCTCGTCCATGAACCGCCTGGCTGAATAATGACTTTCATTGACGAAGGTTGCGGATGGGCGGCCAGTTCCAACGCTTGTGGGCTCTCTGTGAGCGGAAAGCGATGACTGACCAGCCGTTCCAGATCCATCTCATGGTTCATGACAAAACGGACCGACTCTTCCTGCAAATCGACCGACGCGCTGTAGGACCCGACTAACGTCTTCTCATCGACACAGATAGCGGCCGGATCGATTACGGCTTCACCGTGCTGCGTTTGCGCAAACAACAAAATCCGGCCCCCGGGACGGGCCGCATCCATCGCCGTGCGAATCAGGGAGTTCCCGCCCACGGCGAGAATCACGGCGTCGGCGCCGCGCGCCTCCGTCAATTCGCACACACGTTCAACTACGTTTGCCTGCGAAGCATCAATTGTAAGGTCTAATCCGAAGCTTAGTCCTATTCTAAGCCTGTCAGGATACAAATCGGAAGTAATAACGGTGGCCCCGGCCCGCTTCGCCAGCATGCTGAGTATGATGCCGATGGGACCCTGCCCGATGACCAGAACAGTTTCACCTGGATGCAAGCGCAGGGCTTCGATCCCCTTCATGCAGGTGTTCACGGGTTCCACGAAGCACGCTTGCTCGAAGGAAACGCCATTCGGGATGCGAACAGTGCCATGCTGCACAATCCAGTCCATGACCCGGACGTATTCGGCGAAGCCGCCGCCGGAGGGTTCGAATCCGGCGGTGCAGCCGACTTTTTTATAAGTGGCGCACTGGGCGAAGGTTTTGTTCCGGCAGTAGAAACATTGGCGGCAGGGAATGTGATGGAAGATCATGACCCGGTCACTGGGTCGATAGTTGTGGACGCCTTCGCCGATCGCCACTACCACGCCCGAGGTTTCATGCCCGAAGATCCGAGGAGCGGAGTGGGAACCGGTCGAAATCTTCTTGAGGTCCGTGCCGCAGACGCCGCAGGAGTGGACGCGGACCAGCATTTCTCCGGGCCCGATCTTGGGAACGGGGACAGTCTCCATGCGGACGTCATTGACGCCGCGGTAGACCGCGGCCAGCATGGTTGCAGGGATGAACTGCGCGTTCGTCTCGAGCGCATAGGGTCCGGCAATGGCCATGAACATATTTTAGATGATGTCGGGGTGAGTTCGTTTCAAATCAAGGGGGACGGTGAACTGATAGTAACGGGCAGCTAGCTGCGGTGCGGTGGCGTACATGTCAATTCGGGCCACGTCAGGGAGGACCTTGTAAGCCTTTCAGGGATACTTCCACTGCGCAAATGGTTCGCGCTCGCGAACCATTTACTTCGCTCAGTATGGCAAAGGCTTTCATGCTATGCTGCGCAAAACTTTGGCTTTTCAGGATTGATTGTGCTGATTGAAATGCGGCTGGAGAACTATGCGGTAATCGACAACCTGGTGGTGGAGTTCGGGCAGGGCTTGAACCTGCTGACGGGCGAAACCGGAGCGGGGAAGTCGATTCTGGTGGACGCGCTGGCGCTGCTGCTGGGCGACAAGGCTTCGAGCGATGTGATTCGTGCGGGCGCGGAGCGCGCCTTGGTATCTGCGGTCTTTGAGATTGAGGGTGCGGCGGAAAAGCCGCTCACGGGAATTCTGGAAGCCAACGGATTGGACGAGTCGGACGATGGGTCGCTCATTCTGCGGCGTGAGATTGCGGCCGGAGGCAAGGGACGCGTGTTCGTGAACAACCAGCCGGCAACCGTGGCGGTGTTGCGGATGCTGGCGCCCTATTTGGCGACGGTCCACGCGCAGAACGAATCTATTTTGTCGTTTGATGGGCCGGCGCGGCTGGAGTTGCTGGACGCGTTTGCGAATAGCCAACTGGATGCGGTGGAAGCCGGATTCTCGGCCTGGAAGGAAATTCGGACCCGCATCGAGGAACTGGAGCGCGGTGAGCAGGACCGGCTCCGCCTGGTGGATCTATGGATTTTTCAGAGGCGCGAAATCGAAGATGCGCGGCTGCAGAGCGGAGAGGACGAAGCGGCTGGAGACGGAAAAGCGCGTCCTGGCGAATGCCGAAAAAATCTACAACGCGGCAATGAATGCTTTTGATCTGCTGTATGAGGGCAATGGTTCGACCGCATCGTCGCTGCGGGCGGCGCAGAAGCAGATCGAAGAGTTGGTTCGTTACGAGCCCAAGTTTCAAGAGGCGCTGGCGGCCCTGGAGACGGCGCGCATCAGCGTGGAGGATGTGGGCGCGACCGTCCGCGATTATGCGGGAGGGATTCACGCTTCGCCGGAACATCTGGCGCAGGTAGAGGACCGGCTCGCATTGCTGGATCGGCTGAAGCGCAAATATGGGCCGACGCTGGATGAAGTCATACAGTTCGGTGCGGACGTAGCGCGCAAATTGTCGGAGGTGGAGAACAAAGACGAAATTTTGCGAGGGTTGCGGAGCGAACTGACGAAGGCGGCTGGGGAATATCTGCGAGGGGCGCGGACGCTGTCGAAGAAACGGGCGGAGGCGGCACGCAGGCTGGAAAAATTGGTGGAGGCCGAGATCAACGATCTGGCGATGAAGTCGGCATTCCGCATCGAGATGACGAGTTCGGATGAGGAAGGGAACTGGAGTGGATCGGGCATCGATCAGGTGGTGTACATGATCTCGACGAATCCCGGTGAACCGTTGCGGCAACTGGAACACATTGCGTCGGGCGGAGAACTTTCGCGCGTGATGCTGGCGCTGAAGGCTAGCGTGGAGGGTGGCAGCAGTCCCACTTCTCGCAAAGGCGGCGAGAAATGGGGCACCGAGCAGGCAACGTCTCGCAAGAAGGGCGAGAAACGGGGCAACCAGAAGACACTGGTGTTTGACGAGATCGATACCGGGATTGGAGGGCGGGCGGCGGAGGCTGTGGGGAAGAAACTGAAATCGCTGGCGCGATCGAATCAGGTGTTATGCGTGACCCATCTGCCGCAGATTGCTACCTTCGGCGATCATCATTTCGTCATCGAGAAGAAGGAATCCGGGGGACGCACGCGAACCAGCGTTCGCGCTGTGACGGGAGAAGAGCGCACGGAGGAAGTGGCGCGCATGCTGAGCGGGGCGAAGTTGACGGAGACTTCGCGAAAGCATGCGGAGCAGATGATTAAGGCTAACGGGTAATGCTTAGCGCGAATGGCTGACGGCTAGCGGCTAGAGCTAACGGCTAAAGATCAGGAGGCTGTTGGCGCGGCTGTCGGCCAACGTGGTCTTCTCGGAGTTATCGGCGACCTTGATGCTGAAGTTGACGACGATCTTGGCCATGGTTTCGACCCGTTGACCATTCTGCACGACCGGCTTGAAGTGCCACTCGCGGACCGCCTGCTGTGCGGCCGCGGCCAGAATCGCGGGACCGCTCAGTACGTGAAGCTCCTCAATCGTGCCGTCGGTGCCGATGAGCGCCTTCAACACCACCGAGCCTTGCACGTTCATATGCTGCGCCAGCAGCGGATAGGAGGCCTGTGGAGCGGCCTCAGCCGAGATTCGCTCGCGCCCGGCCGCATTCGTCACCGCTGTTGCGTTCGGGGGGGCATTTTCAATTTCGATTTTCGGGGTTGGGATGAATTGTGCGGTGGGCGTTTCCGGCAACTACTTCTACATTCAGTGGAGGCAGTACGGTTCGGGTGGCTGTAACCGCGGGCGCTGCGGAATTTTTTGGCTTGGGCGGAAGTTGCCGCAGACGGGGTTCTTTTAGCTGGCGCTGGTGCGGTTACTGGTTGCTCATGTTGAGCAGCCGAAGGAGTTGACCAGCTGTCCTGGGTGCGGCGGCAGGTTCGGTTCCATCCGAATCCAGAATCAACCTGGCCCGATCCGAACCAGAACTGCCCGATCTGCTCACCAGAAGAACCGCGATCGCCAACCAGCAGGATCACGAGCGCGAGCAGCAGTTTGCGGGATTGACGCGTCTCGCTGGTTCTAACCCGCCATCCTGGAGGTTCCGACCGTCGATCTTGGTCTTGGTTCCAGCATGTTTCGCTGACCTAGGAGTCTGAGCAACAACGCTGATATATTGCGTCCGACTGAGCGGCGATCGACAATGGCACGCGCCGGGGAGTCGGGGGCACGAGTGGGCCATAGGGGAGAGGTGAACCTTACGAAACCCCAAGCCGGGCACAGCGAGCAAGTCTATTCAGCAGGCCCCCTTCAAATAACGAGCCCGAGGCTCTTTCCATTCAAGGCCCAGATTTCCCTGTTCGCTGCTAATCCCCGCGCTTTCTGTGGCTTACGTTGACCATCCCGGCACTTTCCGGTAGTTTATTAGTATCGCCACAATGGGGATCGTGTACCCTAAAGGTACGGGGTTTGTGGCCAGTGTCGCATCTAACGAATGAGAGCAGATTCTTCGATTCTCCCGGTATGAAAACCGGGCGGGGAGCAAGGAATCTGAGGAGCAGGCTTATATCGTGGCTGGAATTCTAGCGAAAACCGAGGGAAAGACTTTACTGTTGCTCAAGCCAAGGGGCTTTTGCGCGGGCGTGGTGCGGGCGATTGACGTGGTCCGCATTGCTCTGGAGGCGTTTGGGCCGCCGATTTATGTGCGCAAGGAGATCGTCCACAACAGCTTTGTGGTCGAGGAACTGCGGGGCAAGGGCGCGATTTTTGTCGACAGCGAGGACGAAGTGCCCAACGGCGAGCGCATCATTTACAGCGCGCACGGAGTTTCTCCGGAGGTGCGTGAACACAGTGCGCGGCGCGGGCTGCGCGTGATTGATGCTACCTGTCCGCTGGTGACCAAGGTCCATGTGGAAGCCGTAAAGTTTGCCAAGGAAGGGTATTCGCTGATTCTGATCGGACATAAGGATCATGACGAGGTGATTGGAACGCTGGGCGAGGCTCCGCTGGTGACCCAGGTTGTGGGATCGCCCGAGCAAGTGAAGTCGCTGAGCGTGCCCGACCCGAACCGCGTGGCTTATCTGACGCAGACCACGCTGAGTCTGGATGAGACCAAAGATATTATTGCCGCGCTGAAGAAGAAGTTCCCCAACATCAAGGGTCCCGCGGCGCAGGATATCTGTTATGCCACGGAGAATCGGCAAGTCGCGGTCAAAGAAGTGGCTTCGGAAGCCGATTTGCTGCTCGTGGTGGGATCGGAAAACAGTTCGAACTCCAACCGGTTGGTGGAAGTGGCGCGCAACCTGGGCACGAACGCCCACCTGATCGACAGTTGCAACGACATCGAAGCGGAGTGGTTGAAGGGCGTGAAGACGATTGCGCTGACCGCCGGCGCTTCGGCGCCGGAGTGCCTGGTCGAGGAAACCGTGACCTTCCTGCGCAACAAGGGATTCGACAACCTGCAGGAACTGGAAGTGATGCCGGAGAACGTGCGCTTCGGGCTGCCACCGGAGATTGTGGAGGCGATTGCCGCCGCTCCGGCCAGCGCTAACGCGGATTAGTTGCCGTGTGTGTCTTTGCGGGAGGTAAGCGATGACGATCGATGAACGGCTTGATCGGTTGACCGAGCGGCACGAAGCGCTCACCCAAACAGTAGAGATTTTGGCCGCGACTACCTGCAAAGCATTGCGCAGATTTTTCCAAGGACATAGCCGAAGGCACGGCCCGATTGCTGCACATTCGCGCAGATCCGCGAAAACCGCATCACTCGTCTGGAAGCTGGCGAACATTTGCAATGAGGCCGCTCAGAATTCACAGGCGATGCAATTACGACGCATGTGAGTGCGGTTCGTGACTACAGGTCGGATCCCTACGGTGAACTGAATGAGAACAAAACTCCCCCGACTCCCATATAGCTTCCGCATCTCTAGGTTCGAACCCGCAACTTCGCTTCGGCAAAATTGAGGGCCTTGGGACGCTCGCGTGGGCGCGGCGGTTGCGGCCGCGCGCAAGTTTCTTTTCTCGCAGCAGCATGAAGACGGGTATTGGTGCGGGGAACTCGAAGCGGATACTACGCTCGAGTCGGATTACATTCTGCTGCATACACTGCTCGGGACAGGGAACCAGGAGCGCTTTCAGAAGGCCGCGAACTGGATTCTGCAGCACCAGAACGAGGACGGCGGATGGAGCATCTATGCCGCCGGGCCTTCGAATATCAGCGCATCGGTGAAGGCCTATTTTGGATTGAAGCTGGCGGGATATACGGCGGATCATCCGGCGTTGCAGCGCGCCCGCAAGAAGATTCTGGAGATGGGCGGCGTCACCGAAGTTAATACATTTACCAAGATCTATCTCTGTTTCTTCGGGCAGTATGACTATGACGCGGTTCCGGCGATTCCGCCGGAGATCGTGCTGTTTCCCAACTGGTTCTGGTTCAACATCTACGAAATTTCTTCCTGGTCGCGCGCCATTCTGGTGCCGCTGTCGATCTGCTACGCCAAGAAGCCGTTCAAGAAGATTCCGCGCGAGATGGGCGTGGAGGAGTTGTTTGTCGGCGGGATGCAGAAGTCGCGCATGCATCTGCACTGGGCGAAGAAGCTGGTCTCGTGGCGCAATTTCTTCCTGGTGCTCGATCGCATGACGCACTGGTTCGAACGCGTGCATGTGCGTCCGCTGCGGTCGATCGCATTGAAGAGCGCGGAAAAATGGATGCTGGAGCGCTTCGAGATGAGCGACGGGCTGGGCGCGATTTATCCCTCGATGATGAATGCGATCATCGCGCTGCGCTGCCTGGGATATTCGCTGGACGATCCGCAGGTGATTCGCGCGCTGGATGAGTTCGAGAAGCTGGGGATTGAAGAGGAAGACACCTTCCGCATGCAGCCCTGCATGTCGCCGGTGTGGGATACGGCGTACGCCATGTTTGCGCTGGGCGAGGCGGGAGTTCCGGCGAATGATCCGCGGATGGTGAAATGCGCGGACTGGATTCTGCAGAAGCAAGTGCGCAACGTGGGCGATTGGAAAGTGAAAAATCCGAAGGGACAGCCGGGCGGCTGGTACTTCGAGTTCAACAACGAGTTTTATCCGGATGTCGATGACAGCGCGATGGTTTGCCTGGGACTGAGCCGCGTGGAGCATCCCAACGGGCGCTACCAGCGGGAGTCGGTGCAGCGCGCGATTGACTGGATCTTTTCGATGCAGTGCAAGAACGGCGGCTGGGCGTCGTTCGACAAAGATAACGACAAGATGGTGTTCCAGCATATTCCGTTCGCCGATCACAACGCCATGCTCGATCCGCCGACCGTAGACATTACTGGCCGCATCCTGGAGATGCTCGCGACTTACGGGTACGACAAGAATCATCCTTCGTGAAGCGGGCGATCAGTTCATTCGCGAAGAGCAGGAGCCGGACGGAAGCTGGTTCGGGCGCTGGGGCGTGAACTACATCTACGGCACGGCGCTGGTGTTGCGCGGGCTGGACGCGATCGGCATGGACCTGCACGAGCCTTGCGTGCAGCAGGGCGCGGAATGGCTGCGCATGGTGCAGAACGCCGATGGCGGCTGGGGCGAGACGGTCGGCTCCTACGATGACCCGAATTTGCGCGGGCAGGGCGATAGCACGCCGTCGCAGACTGCCTGGGCGATCCTGGGATTGCTGGCCGCGAACGACATTCGCAGCGACTCGGTGGCCCGCGGCATCGCCTACCTGCTGCGCACGCAGAGAAAAGATGGGTCGTGGGATGAGCCGTTCTTCACCGGCACCGGATTCCCGCGCGTGTTTTATCTGATGTACCACCTCTACCGCGATTACTTCCCGCTGCTCGCGCTGACCACCTACGCCAAAATCATGGAGAAGGCGCGTAGACGACGCAGCTTGCCCGACGTATTCGTCCGCCCTGCAACACGAAGCGAGCGGCCCCGGACGAATGCGTTCGGGGCTACGTGGTTCGTTGAACCTCATGCCGACGTTGACAAGTCGCTGAGTGCTGAATGCTGAGCTGAATGCTCGCTTTCGTCACAGGCGCAACCGGATTTCTCGGATCCCACGTGGCCCGCGTTCTAGCCGACCAAGGCGCGGATCTGCGGCTGCTGGTGCGTTCGACGAGCAATCTGCGCAATCTGGAAGGACTCAAAGCCGAGACCGCGACCGGCGATCTGCGCGACGCCGGCTCCCTCGAAAAAGCCATGTCGGGTTGCGACACGGTTTTTCATGTGGCGGCTGACTACCGGCTCTGGGTGCGCGATCCGGCGGAGATGTACCGCTCCAATGTGGAGGGGACGCGGGCGATTCTGGAAGCGGCGCGCAAGAATGGCGTGCGGCGCATGGTGTACACCTCCAGCGTTGCGACGGTGGGATTCACCGGCAATGGACATCCTGCGGATGAGGATTCTCCAGTCTCGCTGGCCGACATGATCGGCCACTACAAGCGATCGAAGTTCATGGCGGAGCAGGTGGCGCTCGAGGCCGGACGCGGCGGAATGCACGTGGTGATCGTGAATCCGACGACGCCGGTTGGGGAGCAGGATGTGAAGCCGACTCCGACGGGGCGCATCGTCGTCGATTTTCTGAAGCGCAAATTTCCCGCTTATGTGGAAACTGGATTGAACCTGGTCGATGTGCGGGAATGCGCGCTGGGGCACGTTGCGGCTTTGGAAAAAGGGCAAGCCCGGTGAGCGCTACATTTTGGGCGGGGAGAATCTTACGCTGAAGCAAATTCTGGATAAGCTCGGGGAGATCACCGGGCTGCCTTCTCCGAAGATAAAGTTGCCTTACTTGTTCGCATTTGCGGCGGGAGTGATCGACGAAGCGATTACCGGGCGCATGTTGCACCGCGAACCCCGCGCCACCGTCGATACGGTGCGCATGGGCAAAAAAAAAATGTTTGCCAGTTCCGGCAAGGCGGAGCGAGAACTGGGGTGGAAGATCGTGCCGGTTGAAGGAGCCTTGAGGCGGGCGGTAGATTGGTTCCGGGACAACGGATATGTCTAGAGTCGCCATCGTGGCCGCGCTGGAGCGCGAAGTGCGTCCGCTGATTAAGAATTGGCGCGTGAGTGAGAAGGAAATCGACGGACGGCGATTTCGTTTTTTCGAGAACGATGATTTTG
This sequence comes from uncultured Acidobacteriaceae bacterium, assembly GCA_963733795.1. Taxonomy (GTDB): domain Bacteria; phylum Acidobacteriota; class Terriglobia; order Terriglobales; family Acidobacteriaceae; genus Sulfotelmatobacter. The sequence goes on along the minus strand of CAVTED010000005.1, from coordinate 260,509 downwards.
TTTTGGTTTGCGGAGGGATTGGAGCGGAGGCGGCGCGGCGAGCGGCGGAGGCGGTGATCGCGATCTACGCGCCCGGGCTGGTTTATTCGGTGGGCTTTGCCGGGGCGCTTGATCCCGCGCTCAAAGTTGGAGATGTCGTGCAACCTCGGCGGGTCGTCAATGCTGGCGACGGCAGCAGCGTGAACCTCGATCAAGGTGAGGGCGTGTTGGTCAGTTTCGGATCGATTGCGAGCCCGGCAGCAGAAGGCAAGGCTGCGCGATTCGTTTGGCGCGCAGGCCGTGGACATGGAGGCTGCCGCTGTCGCGCGCGCGGCGGAAGCCCGAGGAGCCGGATTTGCGGTGGTGAAAGTAATTTCTGACGAATTCGATTTCAGTTTCCCGTCGATGGAACGCTTTATCGATTCCAACGGACAATTTCGGCAGGGACGCTTTGCCTGGTTCACCGCGTTGCGGCCCTGGCTGTGGCCACAAGTGGCGCGGCTGGCGCGGAACAGCAATCGCGCCTCGTTAGCGCTCTGCGACCGGTTGCAAAAGATGATCGCCGCAATTTCAACGTCTTCTGACGTTCCAACCGTGGAGGCACTGCATCGCCGATGAATCGGCTTATCTTTGCAGTATTCGTCGGGTGAGATCGCGTCCGGTCGCTCGCGCAGAGTGTTTCACCCACGATCTATGCGGAAAGTTTTCGTCACCATCGACGCGCGTCACCGAGGAGACGTTCGAAGCCAAGCTCACGCCGGAGGACGCTACCTATCGCGAGCGCATCAAAGACTCCCACGGCGCGGATTGTTACGAGCTCACAATTTCCCCGCGATGTCCGGAGGCGACAACAAAAATCACCTCCTGGAACGTTACGCTCAAGGATTTACATCACACCAGCTACGGCAACATTCTGGTGGCCGAACAGAGGACTTCCGAGGATGCCAAGAATAATCTTTGGCGGTTGAACCCGAACCAATTCAGGTCCAGTGCCCATTCGAGCGAAACGGATCATGCAAGTCGACGGCTTTTACGTGACCATTCAGGTGAAAGACCTTCACTTTACACCGCTGGATTCGCCCGTATTTTGATTCGATGACCGCTGCAGTTTGCGTTTACGCAATCGCGATCCGAGAGCGAACGGTGAATCGCTGCTACGCGATCAAAGTAAATATTTGCGTTGGCAGATTGGGTACGTGCGGGAAGTGCAGGACTTGGTTCATCTATAATCGCAGAAGGCATTCTCCAAAAAAACGATGCATTTTTTTCCCTTGCTAGTACTGTTCGTCGGCGGCGAAATCGTCGACATGATTTCCAACAGCGGCGCCGGTGGCCAAGCTGGTATTGCTTGCGCTGCTGATGTTCAGCCTGATCTCCTGGGCCATCATCCTGACCAAGTGGAGTCTGTTGCGGCGGGCGCGGGCGCAGAGCGGGCGATTCGTGCGCGCGTTTCGCAAGGCGCAGCGACTGCAGGATATTGCCGCGGTGGCGGAGCAATTCAAGCCCAGCCCGCTGGTCGGTGTGTTCGAAGGCGGGTATGAGGAATACAAGCGGCAGGCGGGGACGTTCGGCACGCTGCGAAATCTGGTGACGATTCAGCGCGGGATGCAGATTGGGGCATCGGAAGAAATCACGCGGCTGGAACGGAATCTTCCCTGGCTCGCGATTACCGCCGCGGTAACGCCGTTTGTCGGATTGTTTGGCACGGTGTGGGGCATCATTGATGCGTTTCACGGGTTAGGAACGGCGGGGGCGGCGACGCTGCGGGCTGTGGCGCCGGGTATTTCAGAGGCTCTGATTACGACGGCTGCCGGACTGGCGGCCGCGATTCCGGCGGTCATTGCTTATAACCTGATTGGCGCGTCGATCCGCGAACTGGCCGCGCGCAGTGACGATTTTGCTCTGGAGGTGCTCAATGCAGTGGAGCACAGCCAGGCGCAGGCTCAGGCGCAGATTCCGAGTGAGGTGAGGCGCTGATGGCATTCACGGCTTCCAATGGACGCACGCAGACGGCGATGGCCGACATCAACATCACTCCGCTGGTGGATGTGGTGCTGGTGTTGCTGATTATTTTCATGGTGACGGCGCCGGTGCTGCAGTCGGGAATTGATGTGAGTGTGCCGAAAACGCGGACGGTGAAGGAAATCACCGAAGAGCGGACGGTCATCACCATCAATAAAGATCAGCGCGTCTTTCTGGGCAACGATGCCATCAATATCAATGAGATCAAAACCAAATTGCGGCAGAAGATTCGGGATCCGCGCAACCAGTTCATCTTTGTGCGGGCGGACGAAAATGTTCCCTTCGGCGCCTTCGCCACGGTCATGGACGCGGTGAAGCAGGCGGGAATCACCAACGTCAGCATCGTGACGCAACCATTAGAGCAAAATGGCAGCAAACGCTGAGATTTATTTCGAGCATGACCGCTGGGGCCGGGCGCTGGCCTGGTCGGTGGGATTACACGTCGGAATCACGGCGGCGGTGTTGATCTACTCCACGGTTTTCTCGGGACCGAGCGGCGACACATGGGGCGCGGGCGGAGGCGGGGAAGCGATTGGCGCGACGCTGGTGAGCACGGTTCCGTTGCCGGCGAATCCTTCGCAGACCAAGAACGTGCTGGCCAATGAATCGAAGGGAGTGACGCAGTCGCAGCCGAAGATCGAAGAGAAAGAGCCGGACGCGATTGAGATTCAGGGCAAGAACGCAAAAATAAAGCCGAAGAAGAAGCAGGAGACGGCTTCCAAGGAAAAGCCGCTGCCCGCGCCGGAAGAAGAGACTAATCAGGTTGCGTTTGGAGAAGGCGGCCCGGTCAGCGGGCCTTACGGAACTTTCAGCGCAGGCGGGGCCAAGGGTGGATTCGGAATCACCGGGGGCGGCGGAGATTTCGGGACGAAGTATGCCTGGTACGTGCACGTGATTCAGCAGAAGGTGGCGGAAAACTGGCTGAAGTATGAGGTCGATCCCAGGATCACGAGCGCGCAACGCGTCTATATCACTTTCGATATCGCGCGCGACGGGCATCCTTCGAATGTGCAGGTTGAGCAAACCAGTGGCGTACCTTCGCTGGACATTTCGGCGGTGCGCGCACTGCAGCGGATTGATACTTTCGGTCCGTTGCCGCCGGATTATTCCGGCAGCAAAATTTCCGTGGAGTACTGGTTCGATTACAAGAAGTGAACCTTTAGCGTAAACAAAATGCACTACTGATTGATTTTGTGCTTCATAACGGAGGCACAATGAGAATGAGGAGTAGAGCGTGAAGTAGGGAAGACGCCTTGCAAAGCAATTCCTATCGGAATACGATATTGTCGTACCCAGTACCTTTCAACCCCACACGGATGGACGAAGCGACAGACCTGTTTCGACAAGCTGTTCTGGCGCTGGCCGAGCAGGTTTCGCGGCCCGCGTTGGCGCTGGTTCTCATTTCATTTGCTGCTTTCTTTCTTCCGCGCTTTTCGCACAGGATTGGGTTAAGACCGGGACCAGCCTGGGCGTGGAGAAAGTACGGCTGGCCGTCCCGGACTTCAAGCCTTCGACCACCGACCCGCAGAATGCCGCGCTGCTCAAGACTTTCAACGACACGCTGTGGAACGACCTCGACGTCTCCGGCGTAGTCGAACTGGTTTCGAAGAGTTTCTACCCGTTGCAGGTTCCCGGTCAGCCGCCGGAGGTGAATAACCTGGCGTGGAACGCGCCTCCTCCCAATGCAGCCATGCTGGCTTTTGGAAACCTGGGGGTCGCGAGCGGGAAGCTGACCGTCCAGGGCTGGCTGTATGACGTGAAGAATTCGCAATCCCCGCAGATTCTGGGCAAGCAATATTCCGATACGTCCAGCGATGCGGCGGCGCGAGTGATGGCGCACAAGTTCGCCGACGAAATCATCTTTCGGCTGGGCGGAGGCATCACCGGCATCGCCGAAACCCAGATTTATTTTGTCAGCGACCGGACCGGACACAAGGAAATCTGGGCGATGGATTATGATGGCTCGAACCAGCACCAGATCACGCATCTGGGCTCGATCTCATTGTCGCCGCGAATTTCGCCCGATGGGTCCCGCATCGCCTTCAGCAGCCTGACCAAAAGCGGCTGGGAGATTATGATGTATTCTCTCGACCTGAACCGGATGGTGAGTTTTCCGCACATGGGCGGAACGAATCTGTCGCCGGCCTGGTCGGCGGACGGAATGAAGCTGGCGTTTTCGTCGTCGCGCGGGGGCGAGCCAGAAATTTATGTAGCCGATGCCTCGGGGGGAATCTGCATCGCATGACCACGGCCAAGGGGCCGGATGTTTCGCCATCGTGGAACCGGAAGACGAATGCGCAAATCGCCTTCGTCAGCGGGCGCACGGGATTGCCGCAGATTTATACCATGGAGGCCGACGGCACCAACCAGCAGCGCATGACCGATCAGGGGTACGCAGTATCGCCGAACTGGTCGCCCAACGGGCAGTTTCTTTGTCTGGCGTGGATCCGCAAGTATGGCCCGGGCGAACCGGGATCGTCGGATATTTATCTGATGGACATTGCCAGCAAGCAGTGGGTGCAGTTGACGCACGATGGCGGGCGCAACGATTTTCCTTCCTGGTCGCCGGATGGTCGGCATATCGTGTTTCAATCCAGCCGGTCCGGCAAGGAAGAAATCTGGACCATGCTGGCGGACGGCACCAAGCTTCAGCAACTGACTTTTACCGGACGCAATACCCAACCGAATTGGAGTTGGAAATAGTAAATACGCTTCGTCTGACCTTGGGGGCAAGCCTTTAGGGTCGCAGGGAGGAATAAAAGTGAAACAAAAAAGTATGAAGTGGTTTCTGCTGATCGTTGCACTGGGCGCACTACTGACGCTGGGCGCTTGCGGGAAAAAAGCGACTCCGCCACCGCCGCCGCCACCACCGCCGCCGCCGGAGCCAACCGCTTCGATTTCGGTGAATCCCAACACCATTCAGGCGGGGCAATCGGCGTCTCTGACCTGGCAGACCAGCAACGCGACCGACGTGTCGATCGACGGCATTGGCGCAGTGCAGCCGAACGGCTCGCAAAGCGTCTCGCCGACCGATTCGACGACCTATCACCTGGTCGCCAAAGGATCGGGCGGAACCCAGGAAGCCACGGCGCGGCTTACGGTAACCCAAGCGCCGCCACCGCCGCCACCGCCGACTCCGTCGGTGTCGGACGAAGACTTGTTCAGCCAGAACGTGAAGGATGTTTATTTCGATTACGACAAGGCGGACGTTCGCGGCGACCAGCAGAGTTCGGTGCAGGCCGACGCGCAGTTCCTCAATCAGCATCCGAATATCAACATCACGATTGAAGGGCACTGCGACGAGCGCGGATCGACCGACTATAACCTGGCTCTGGGCGACCAGCGCGCCAGTGCGGTGAAGGCCGCACTGACCGGGGCCGGCATCAGCGCCAGCCGGATCAAGACCATCAGCTACGGGAAGGAAAAGCCCTTCTGCACAGAAAGCAACGAAGCTTGCTGGCAGCAGAACCGCCGCGGCCATCTCGTTCTTCAAAAGTAAGCATACCGGGGGGACGCCGCAAAGCGTCCCCCTTTGCTTCTTGCTTTGGAGATGGCGCATTCGTGTGCGCCGAAGCGGGAACTGCGCCGGAACGGATATCTACCCGTTGAATCTTGCGGTTCCGGGCACTCCGCTTTCTGTGTCGAATATCCTCCGCCCGTGGGACAATCAAATAGCATCTAATTCAAGGTATCGATACGACAGTGTATTCAGGAAATCTCTATGAAACTACATCGCATTTCCACGTTTTTCGCTTTGCTCTCGGTGCTCTGTCTGGCGATCGCTCCGGCGTGGGCCGCTAACAAGGACATGGTTCAGTTGCAGACCCAGGTACAGCAACTGCAGGAGCAGATGACCGCCATGCAGCGCGGCTTTGACGAGCGCATGGGCGTGATGAAGAATCTGGTCGAGCAGGACACGGACGCAGTCAATAAAGTGGCCAATGCCCTCAACGCTCTGCAGACCACTCTGCAGAAGCAGCAGAACTGAAGGCGGCTCCAAGGTCGACCAACTTTCGGGCCAGATCCAGTCACTCAACGACACTCTGGATGAATTGAAAGCGCGTCTCGCCAAAGTCAGCAAGCAACTCGAAGACATGCAGGCGGCGCAACAGAGTCTGGGCGCTCAGCAGGCTCAGCAGCAAGCGCAGCAGAAGGCCATGAGCGACGCGCCGCCTCCGGACGTGCTCTACAACAATGCCTTGCGCGATTACAACGGCAACAAGAATGACCTGGCCTTGCAGGAGTTTTCCGACTACATCAAGTTCTATCCCAACACCGATCTCGCGGGAAACTCTTATTTCTATCTGGGCGAGATTCAGTTTCGTCAGGGAAACTACCAGCAGGCGGCGCAGAGCTACGACGCGGTATTGCAGAACTTTCCCACCGGAAACAAAGCCGCGTCCGCGCAGTTGAAGAAGGGCTTTTCGTTAATTGAACTCGGAAAACAGGATGATGGGGTCAGCGAGTTGCGGCACCTGATCCAACGGTATCCGCACTCTCCGGAAGCGCTGCAGGCGCGGGAGCGGCTGCGCAAGCTGGGAGTTTCCGCCACGGGCAGAAATTCCTGAAACTGGAAGAGGTAGTCGCACCGTTCTCAGCCGAAACTTCTAGATTGCGCCGTGCTTTGACCGCTTCGGATGATGATGTTTGGCCGCTTTGTGAGCGTGATGGTGGCGAGCCCGCTGGTGCGTCGCCCTCACCAAGCAGGCGGGCGTCCGCCGGCGTCGCCACGGCAAATGGGTGGGTCAACAGGGCTAGGATTACTACTATAGTCCGAATATCAGACCCTTCCAGCTGTTCGCAGCGGCAACGCTGATATGGTCATTTGCTCAGCAATGTATTCGGAAAGTAGACTAACACCGAGTCAGGGCGACACTTGTTAACCAATGATGAGAGAATCGAGAATCCGGGTGTCCTCTCGAGGAGAATTCGATGGTTGGCAGCAGCGACGGGATGTTTTGTTCTCGGTTCCACTCTGGTTTTTGGGTCGGGGGGGACTCTGGCGGAGCCACTCCTTCTGGTTGTTGGCGCGATCGTGCAGCCGCATTCGGCTCGTCCTGGAAAATGCTGATGTGGGTAAGTGCTTTCCTGATGAGCGCGTCGATGTATCAGATTGACGCCGTGCTACTGCGTGAGGCAATTAAGCAGGGACATATCTCGCTTACCGTAGTCGCGATTTTCCTCGCGCCGGCTTTGGCATTGTGGTGTGACATTGCCCTTGTGGTGGCCGCCGTGATGCGGAAACGCTGGCACGAGCTAAACCTGCCGCACTCCCAGGCAACCTGGATTGGGTCGTATGGCTGGCGGCCCTCGCCCTGACCGCTTACTACGTCAAGATCAGCATGCCGTATCGGTACGACGGTCGTCTCGATATCACCGGCATAGCGTTCACTTCGATTGCGCTTTTGTTCGACGTCGCGTTGGTCATCCAAGCTGTCAAGCGCAGAAACTCAATTGGCGAGTGAAAGGGATAGTTCGACACATACCTGAGATTTTCATTTGATGGTTCGGATCCGATTTACGCCCTGTTTTCTCCCTGCGTGCTGGTAGTGTCATCCGTTTCCAAGCACTCGCAAGCTGGGAGTGCCGCCTGGCAGAAACTCCGCACTCGAAGAGGTAGCCGCTCCGTTATTAGCCGTAACCTCTAGATTGCGCCGTGCTTTGACCGCTTCGGATGATGATGTTTGCCGGCTTTGTGAGCGTGATGACGGGTGGCCCGCTGGTGCGTTGCCCTCGCGGGGACCAGGCTAGCGTCCGAAGGCAGCGCCGCGGCGAATGCAGTGGTCAGCAGAGCCAGGATTAATACTGAAAAGCACCGTTTCATATACCTATTCTCCTGCGGACTTCTCCTACTTTATATCTATATTATTCTGAAAGTTCCAGCCTTAAACTGTGTTCGTAGGCTTGAGATCGAGGTTGAAGATGCCGCACAGCACGCCCGATCAAGATACGGCGAAGGGTGCCACAGAAGCTGAGGACCACAAGGAACCGGGGAATGTGGGCCAGCAAGAGCAGCTTGGGCATCGCGATCAGGATCCAATGTTGAAGGATGCAGACTCCGATTTTCCCGAACCTGGGCAAAATCCAGAACATAGCGGCGAACCGCAACGCAAAACTGCGTAACCCGGTTGCCGCGGAGTCAAACTAAAAAGGCCCTTTCGTGAGAGAGGGCCTTTTTTATTTCTTGCCCGAGCGTCTAGCGCAACTCTTCCATTACCGTGTCCAGCACTTCCTTGCCCGGGCGAGTGACCGAATCGGGCAGCGTCGCCAGGGGCTGGTCCACAACGTTCAGCATGTCAAGGAAGTTTGGGGCCTCAGGATTCACGTAGAACACTCCGGTCAGCACTTCGCCCTTTTCGTGGGCTGCAGTGAGACGAGTGAGGGCGCGAATCTTGTCGGTCGGGTCGTAGTCTTCTTCCAGTTTGCGCAGGTGCAGGCGGGAACCGTCGTGCATAGTCACTTCCACGGTTGAGCCGGGATCGTACTCCACAGCAATATCCTCGAAGTGAGGAACGAAGCTGACGTCCTGCAAGGTCTCCTCATGCTCCTTCACATATTTGTACGACTTGGTCGAACCCTCGTGATCGTTGAAGGTCACGCAGGGCGAGACCACGTCAAGCATGACCGTTCCTTTGTGAGCGATGGCAGCCTTCAGCATGGCGCTTAGCTGGCGCTTGTCTCCGGAGAATGATCGGCCCACCAAGGTCGCTCCAAGTTGAATGGCCAGGGCGCAGGTGTCGATCGGAGGAAGGTCGTTCACCACTCCGGTCTTGAGCTTCGAGCCCAAGTCGGCCGTAGCCGAGAACTGGCCTTTGGTGAGGCCGTACACTCCGTTGTCTTCGATGATGTAAATGATCGGCAAATTGCGGCGCATCAGGTGAACGAATTGACCGATACCGATTGAAGCCGTGTCGCCGTCGCCACTCACGCCGATGCAGACCAGCTTGCGGTTCGCCAGCATCGCTCCTGTGGCCACGGAAGGCATGCGGCCATGTACCGCGTTGAAGCTGTGGGAGCGGCTCATGAAGTAAGCGGGAGTCTTGGAGGAGCAACCAATGCCGCTGGGCTTGATCAGCAACTCGGGCTGCACGCCCATCTCATACATGGACTCGATGATGCGCTCGGAGATCGCGTTGTGTCCGCAACCGGCGCACAACGTGGTCTTGCTGCCCTTGTAGTCCATTACGGTGAGGCCGATGCGGTTGGTTTTGGCCGGTCCGGCTGCTCCGGGCTCAACGGTGGGAGTGCTTGCCATTTACTTGCCCTCCATGCTGGTCAGTTCGTCGGTAATGGATCGCGCATCGAGCGGCAGCCCGGTGATATGGGCGATGCTGCGCAGGCGCGTAGTCAGCTCGGGCTTGAGGTCGAGTCGCAGCAGGGTCAGCATCTGCGCGTCGCGGTTCTGCTCGACTACGTAAATGCGATCGTGCTGCTCGATGAACTCATGCACTTCGCGAGTGAAAGGATAGGCCCGGAGCCGTAAATAATCGGTTTCGATCGAATATTCGTCGCGCAACTGATCGCGACTCTCGGTGATGCCCCAGTGCGAGGTCCCGTAGCCGATAATCCCGATTTTTGCGTTGTTACCTTTGGTGATCTCGGGACGCGGAACGAACGAGCGCGCGGTTTCGAACTTGCGGTTCAGGCGCTCCATGTTGTTTTCGAAATCGTCGGCGCGCTCGCTGTATTGCGCTCGCTCGTTGTGGCCGCTGCCGCGGGCGAAGTATGCCGCTGCGGGATGAATCGTTCCAGGCAGCGTGCGGTAGCCGATGCCATCGCCGTCCACGTCTTTGTAGCGCGCGAATCCGCCGAGGCGGTCGAGGTCTTCCTTGCTCAGGACTTTGCCGCGATTAATGGGCGTGGTCGGATATTCGAACGGATCGGACATCCAGTTGTTCATGCCAAGATCCAGATCCGACATGACGAACACCAGCGTCTGAAATTGTTCAGCCAGATTAAATGCTTCGGGCGCCATGGTGAAGCACTCAGTCACGGAGCAGGGAAGCAGCATGATGTGCTTCGTGTCGCCGTGCGAGAGAAAAGCCGTGGAAAGAATGTCGCCCTGCGAAGTCCGCGTGGGCAAGCCGGTTGAGGGACCAACGCGCTGGATGTCCCAGATCACGCCGGGAACTTCGACATAGTACGCAAGTCCGGCGAACTCCGACATCAGCGAAATTCCTGGTCCGGCAGTCGCGGTCATGCTGCGCGCGCCTGCCCATCCCGCCCCAATGACCATGCCAATTGCGGCCAGTTCGTCTTCGGCTTGCACGATCGCGAAGGTCGCTTTGCCGTCGGGACCGATGCGGTATTCCTTCATGTATTCGATCATCGTTTCAACCAGCGATGAAGATGGCGTGATGGGATACCAAGTGACGACCGTGCATCCCGCGAACATGCAGCCAAGTGCCGCTGCGGAGTTGCCGTCAATAATGATCTTGCCCGCCGTGGCGTTCATGCGCTCGATGTAGAAGGCTCCGCGCTTTTGCAGGTTCGCCTTGGCATAATCGAATCCCGCCTGGGCCGCAGCCAGATTCAGATTGGCCGCTTTCACTTTTTTTGCGAACTGTTTGCGGATGGCCTTTTCGACCTCGGCCATGTCGATGGTCAGCAAGCTGGCAACGACACCGACGTAGACCATGTTCTTGACCAGCTTGCGCAGCTTGGCTTCCGGGCAAACGGCAGCGACCAGTTTGTCGTAGGGGACTGCGTAAAAAATCAAATCATCGCGCAGTTTGTGCAAAGCGAGCGGTTCGTCGTAGAGAACAGACGCGCCAGCAGCCAGAGACATGGTATCTTCCTGGGCTGTCTCAGGATTCATGGCCACCAGGAAATCGATTTCCTTTTTTCGGCCGATGTAACCATTCTTGTTGGCGCGGATCGTGTACCAGGTGGGAAGGCCGGCAATATTGGAGGGGAACATATTCTTGCCGGAGACGGGGACGCCCATCTGGAAGATGCTGCGTAACAGAACGGTGTTTGAACTCTGCGAGCCCGAACCGTTGACCGTCGCGACCTGAATGCTCATGTCGTTGACGATGCGTTTTCGGCTCATGCCACCGGCGGATTCCCGGGGCGTGACATCCGTAGTAGCCATTCCCAACACCTTCCTTCAGTTAACGGGCTGAGGTCTTAGCCCCTGATTGGTAGATCGCAAAGGAGGAAACATTTCATTATACCGGCGACGGGCCGCTGCGTGGCGTCAAATCGCCCGCCTGCAGCCTGGGGAACCCGTTGTGAAAACACCGAGGGATTCTCGTACTCAAGATTCCGTCTTGAAGAACTGGGCGATGTTGCGAAACTTTTTATATCGTGACTCGAGCAAGTCCGCAGTAGGGACTTTCTTCAGCTGGGAAAGATGCTTCTGGAGGCTGGCGTCGAGAGAGCGGCCGCGGCTTCATGATCGCGATGGGCGCCGCCTTCGGGCTCGGGAACAATGTCATCGATACATCCCAGCTCACTCAGGTCGGTGGCGGTGATGCGCATGGCTTCCGCGGCAAGCTCTTTTTTGGAGGCATCGCGCCACATGATGGCGGCGCAGCCTTCTGGTGAAATCACCGAATAGATCGAGTTTTCCATCATTAAGACACGATCAGCGACGGCAATCGCCAACGCTCCGCCGCTGCCGCCCACCCCAATCACGGTTGCAATGATGGGGACTTCGAGCCGCGCCATCTCGCGCAGATTGTAGGCAATGGCCTCGGCCTGTCCGCGCTCTTCCGCATGGATCCCGGGATAGGCGCCGTCAGTGTCGATCAAGGTAAAGACGGGCCGGCCGAATTTTTCCGCCAACTGCATCGCTCGGATCGCTTTGCGATAACCCTCGGGATGCGGCGTGCCGAAGTTGCGATGCACGCGCTGTTTCATGTCGCGGCCTTTCTGCGTAGCCACGATCAGCACTTCCTCCCCGTGAAATCGGGCCATGCCACAGATGATGGCCGCGTCGTCGCCAAAACCGCGATCGCCGTGTATTTCGCTGAAGTCGGTGAAGATGCGCTCGATGTAGTCGAGCGATTGCGGACGCTGCGGATGCCGTGCTAGTTCGGTCCTTTCCCAAGCGGTGGGCGGCGCGTTCATCTGGCGTCGCAGAGTCTCAATGCGATCTTGTAGTTTGGCGATCTGATGGCGGGTGGAATCGTCATCGCCGTTCGACTCCAATTCGGCGACCTGACGTTCAATCTCTTCCAATTCCTGCTGCGCTTTTTCGGTGGGTGCCATCTTTGAATTGAGGCGATGCTCTGATTAGGCAATGATGCGGACGCTGCCACGTCCGCATAGCTGTTCGACGCGGGCGATGAAGCTGCGGTCCGGAATCACATTATAGCCTTCCGCTTCCATGACCACCATGAAATCGCCCTGGCGCTCCACGTCAAATAAAACCTTGGCCTCGCCTTTTCGCTCAAGAAAAAGTGCATGCAGATCATCGACCGTGGTTTCGAGCGAGGATTCGAGAGGCACACGAATGCGAATGGCTTTCGGAAGTGGAACCTTGGCTTCTTCCAGCGGCTGGATTTCCGCAGCGGTAATCTTGGGATTGTTTCCTTCTTCGATGCGCACGCCAGCTTTGACCAGGACTGGGACTTCAAGTTTCACTTTGTCGCCAATGCGTTTGAAAGCTTCGGGGAAGACGATCATGTCGATGGAGCCGGACATATCTTCGAGCGTCGACTGGGCGTAGAAATCTCCACGCTTCGACTTGAGCACGCGCACATTGCTGATGATGCCGGCGGTTGTGATGGTCTCGTCCTTGCCGGTGGACCTCGTCATCCCCGCAATTTCTTCAATGCTGAGCGCCTGCAGATCGGCCAATTTGTCTTTGTACTTTTGCAGGGGATGTCCGCTGATGAAGAAGCCGAGAATTTCTTTTTCGGCGGCGAGGCGGGTATGCTCGTCCAAGTCAGGGATGTTGGGCAACTTGTCGTTGTGCGATTCGGAGTCTTCCTGCTGGAAGACTCCAAACAGGCCGTGCTGGCCCGATTCCGCGTCGCGCTGCGCTTTCTGCGCCTGTTCCATGGCTTTGTCAAGTACTGCCATCAACTGCGCGCGCCGTCCCATGGAATCCATCGCGCCGCTCTTGATCAAGGATTCGAGCACGCGCTTGTTGAGCAAACGCAAATCAACATGCTCGCAGAATTCGAAAATGGATTTGAAGCTGCCAAGTTTCTTGCGGGCGGCGACGATGGACTCGATGGCGTTGCCGCCTACATTCTTCACTGCAGCCAGGCCGAAGCGGATCGACTCGCCGTGCGGAGTGAAGTTCGCATCGGACACATTAATATCGGGGGCTTCGACCGCGATGCCCATCTCGCGACATTCGTTGATGTATTTGACGACGTCGTCGGTTGAGCCGGTCACCGACGTTAGCAACGCCGCCATGAACTCCACGGGGAAGTGGGTCTTCAGATACGCGGTGTGATAGGCGAGCAAGGCATAAGCAGCGGAGTGCGACTTGTTGAATCCGTATCCGGCGAACTGGGCCATGAGATCGAAAATCTTTTCGATCTTTTTCGGCGGATACTTTCGCTGCGCGGCGCCCTCGACAAAACGCTCGCGCTGCTTCGCCATTTCTTTCTCGTCCTTCTTGCCCATCGCGCGCCGCAGCAGGTCGGCTTCTCCCAAAGAGTAGCCGGCAAGGCGGTTGGCGATCTGCATCACCTGCTCCTGATACACGATCACGCCCAGGGTTTCTTGCAGAATCTCCTGCAACTCCGGCAGTTCGTACTCCACCTTCTTGCGGCCATGCTTGCGATCGACGAAGTCGTCGATCATGCCGCCCTGGATCGGACCGGGCCGGTAGAGCGCGTTCAGGGCCGTCAGATCTTCAATGGAACTCGGCTGATACTTGCGCAGCACATCCCGCATACCGTGCGATTCAAACTGGAAGACCCCGGAGGTCAAACCTTTGTGAAAAACTTTAGCGTAAGTCTCGTTATCTTCCAGCGGAATTTGTTCCAGAGTGAGCGGTGTGCCGCGGGTTTGCACGATCAGTTTCAGCGCATCCGTCAGGATCGTAAGCGTCGTCAGGCCGAGGAAGTCCATCTTCAACAGGCCCATCTTTTCTATGGCGACCATGTCGAAGGCGGTTACGATTTCGTCGTTTTTGGTGCGATGCAGCGGAACCAGATCGGTGAGCGGACGCGGAGAAATCACAACTCCGGCGGCGTGTACGCCGGAGTTGCGAACCATCCCTTCAAGTTTCTTGGCGGTCTCAAACAGTTCGCGAATCTGGCCGTCTTTCTCGATCGCCTCCCGCAGTTGTGCCGAATCCTGGATGGCTTGTTCCAGCGTAATGTTGAGTTGCGTCGGCACCATCTTCGCGATGCGGTCAACATCGGCGTAGGGAATGTCCATGGCGCGGCCAACATCTTTGATCGCGGCCTTCGCGGCCATGGTGCCGAAGGTGATGATCTGGGCGACATTGTCGCGGCCGTATTTCTGCGTGACGTAGTTGATAACTTCGCCCCGGCGGTTCATGCAGAAATCGATGTCGATGTCGGGCATGGACACGCGCTCGGGATTCAGGAAGCGCTCGAAAAGTAGTTCATGCTGCAGGGGGTCAATATCCGTGATGCCGAGCGCATAGGAGACCAGCGAACCGGCGGCGGATCCGCGGCCCGGACCGACCGGAATCCCTTGCTCCTTGGCGTAACGGATGAAGTCCCAGACAATCAGAAAATATCCTGGGAACTGCATCTGCTGAATGATGCCGAGCTCTCGTTCCAGGCGCTGCTCGTAATCGGTGATGGAGCGCTTCAGCTTTCCTTGCGAATGCAGCGGGCGCAGTGTCTCCAAGCGGCGGGCGAAGCCCTCGCGGGTCACGTGAACGAAGTAGCTGTCGATCGTGTAGCCAGGTGGAACTTCGAACTGCGGAAACGGATTGGCAACTTTTTCCAGCCGCACGCTGCAGCGCTCGGCGATGTCGAGCGTCCGCGTGAGTATGTCCGGCGAGTCCTTGAACACGCGTTGCATCTCGTCGTGACTCTTGACGAAGAACTGCGTGCCGTCGAACTTCATACGGCCCGTGTCGTGAATGGACTTGCCGGTCTGAATGCACAGCATCACATCCTGAGCGTGGGCGTCGTCTTCGCACAGGTAATGGCTGTCGTTGGTGGCTACGAGCGGCAGGCCGAGATCTTTTTCCAGCTGGAAAAGACCAGGATGGATGCGATGTTCCATTTCCAGGCCCTGGTCCTGAATCTCGAGATAGAAATTCTCCTTGCCGAAAATATCGGTGTAAGTTCCGGCGGCCGCGCGCGCGGCGTCGTAATTGTTCTCCATCAGGCGTTCCGCGACTTCGCCTTTCAGGCATCCGGAGAGGCCGATCAGGCCGCGAGAGTGCTCGGCAAGAAACTTCTTGCTGACGCGCGGTTTGTAATAGAAGCCGTGCAGAGACGCCTCTGACGTGATCTTGACCAGATTGCGGTAGCCTTCTTCGTTTTCCGCGAGCACCAGCAGATGGTTATACGTGTCGCCTTCCGGAGCCGCCCTGTGATCGTCTTTCTTGCAGATGTAGAGTTCGCAGCCGATGATCGGCTTCACTCCGGCCTGCTTAGCCGCATTGACAAAGTGGACTGCGCCAAAAATATTGCCATGGTCGGTCATGGCCACGGCGGGCATGCTCATCTCCTGGACGCGCTGGCACAGCTTTTCGACATCACAGGCGCCGTCCAGCAGGGAATAGTCGGTGTGCAGGTGCAGGTGGACGAATTGGGACATGGGTTCGGTAGAGCTAGTCTACCGCAATAGAGACAGAGGAAAACCAGGCAATTATCGCGGCAGGGAAGCCTAACTTGCGCCGGCTGCTACTGCTTGCGCCTGTTGCAGGAGGCGGCGAGCCTGCGCGATGAGTTCCGCCACTTCGAAAGGCTTTACCAGGCAGGCGATGTTGTTTTCCTGCAGGAAGGCGCGTCCATCGCCCGGATCTACGCCGTTGGAAAACGTGAACAGGACGCGAGTTTCCATGCCCGGGCAATTTCCTTTGAGCCAGTGGCATGCCTCTTTGGTGCTCCACTGTCCTGGCATGTTGCCATTCATAATGAGCGCGTCGAACGGTTCGGAGAGCAGCCGAGTCTTCACTTCCTCTCCGTTCCTGGCAGTCACAACCGTGGCGCCCGCCCCTGCCAGTACATCGCGCTCAAATTCGAGCACCGCTTCTTCCTCCTCCATCAGCAATACGCGGCCGTGGATGGCGCCCTCGTGTATGCGCGCCGCAGGTTTGAGGACTTCCGGTTCCTCGGCGCTCGATGCCACTGCCGGCAAGCGAACTTCGATGACCGCACCACCTTCGGGCGCATTGTTCGCGGTGATGTCGCCGCCATGTTCTTTCACAATGCCGTAGCAGATGCTCAGTCCGAGGCCGGTGCCTTTGCCGATACTCTTCGTGGTATAGAACGGGTCGAAGATGCGTTTGGGATCCTTGATGCCGGCGCCATCATCGCTAAATTGCGTGCAAACGAGTCCGCCCAGGTATGAGACATGAATCTTGAGCTTGCCGCTGCGCCCAGTTTCCAGAATAGCGTCGACCGAATTGTTAATAATGTTCAGGAATACTTGCTCGAGTTGGTGAGGGTCCGCGACGACCAGGGCTGGTTTGGAAGGCAGCTCAAGCTCGACGCGAATGTTATTGATCTTTAGGTCGTAGTCGCGCAAGGCCAGCGTTTCCTCAAGCACTTTGCGAACGTCGACTTCACTCCTCTCCGGCTTGCGCTGGCGGGCGAAGGAGAGAAGGTTCTGTACTACACGATGCGTCCGCTGCGCCTGTTTGAACAGTTTACTGACGTAGTCTTGCGCGCGGGTGTTCAGTCCCTCGCTTTCAAGAAGTTGCGCATAGCCGAGGATTGCGGTCAGCGGGTTGTTGAGTTCGTGAGCGACGCCGGCAATCAACTGTCCGACGGCTGACATTTTTTCGCTCTGCAACAATTGCTCCTGGGTCTTGCGCAGATCTTCGTAGGCGCGACAAGTCTCTTCGTAGAGTCGAACTTTTTCGATGGTGGTGGCCAATTGGCGGCTGATGGCGACCAGAAGATTTTCGTCGTTGTTGGAATATTCGTGCCCCAACTGGCTGCACAGGCCCATGATTCCCACCGGGCTGTCCTTGCCCCAGAATAGGACCCAGATCCAGGTGCGGTCGACATCAGAACGTAAAAACTCCGCCACTTTGGGCGGCAAGTGCGGCAGGTATTCTGCGGTGACGACTTCTGTGCGAGAGCGCATAACTAGATCACCGAAGCCGTCGGTCAGGTAGATTTCCGCCGTGCGCATTTTGTCGCGGCTGCGCGGGCCCCAGGCGGCGCGCCGCCGATATGTAGTTGCGTCAGTATCGGAAAGGTAGACCGTTCCGCTCTCGGCGCCAAACAGCGTCACCACCTGTCGCAGGGTCAGATTCAGAATTTCATCAAGGTCGAAAGACTGCGCCGCGACGACGGCCATGGCATTCAGCGCGTTTAATTCACGGTTGCGGCGGCGCATCTCGTCTTCAGCGCGACGCTTTTCGGTCATGTCGAGGACGAACCCCTGGTAGCGTTCGACGTTGCCCATCGCATCGCGCTTAGCGAAGCTGCTTTCCACCGCCAGCAGAATTGTGCCATCTTTGCGCCGCAGGCTGACTTCGAAATTACGCACGTAATTGTGCGTTTCAATTTGGCGGCGGAAGGCGTCGCGCTCTTTCGGGTCGACGCAGATTTCCGCATCCAAATTCAGAACCAGCAACTCTTCGCGATTGCTATAGCCGAGCATATGCACGAAGGCGTCGTTGCAGTCGAGAAGGCGGCCGGCCGGATTGGCGACGTATACGCCTTCCTGAACCTGCTCGAAGAGCAGGCGATACTTTTCTTCCGCGGAACGGCGGTCGGTGACGTCACGCACAACGTGCATCGTGCCTTTTTGCGGACTGCCTTGCTCCGCATACGAAGATGTTGAAACCACCGAGTAACCGCCGAAGCAGGGGTCGGGGCCCTCGGTAAACTCTTCGTCCCCGCCTCGCGCACAGTAAGGGCATCCAGTCCATTCCCCCAAAGTGTGGGGCAACATTGAGTCGCACGAATTGCCCAAGTACATCCGCCGCGGCCTGGCCAAGTTGCTCGAGCAATACTTGATTGGCTTTGATGATGCGGAAGTCGGCGTCATGCGCCAGAATAATGTCGTGGATGGAATCGAACGTATTGATCCACTGCCGCTGGGAGCGCAGATTCTGCTCCAGCAGGCGGAAGTTTTCCACTGCGACCGCAAGTTGCTTGCCGCAGCCTTGCAGAAAATCGAGTTCGTCCCGGGTCCAATGCCGGGTCCAGGATTCGCCGAGTAGCAACAATCCAATCGGCGATTTATTGCCCGTGACCGGAACCATCACCAACTGGCGAATCTTCTCGGTCTCAAGACACTCTTTCGGTTCGAGGCCGGCCTCCCGGGTTGTGACTTGCGGGCTGGGCTGGGCCAATAGTTTTTGAATCTCATCGTCGATCGCGGCAAATCCCGCGTCGCGCAGGAATTCGGAGGAGAGTCCTACGGCGTGGGTTGCGATCAGATGTTCGCCTTCGAGCAAGCGGAACCATGCCGCCCGAACTCCGGTTACACGCTTCAATTCCTCGATCGCCGATTGCACGACGCTTCCGTATTGTTGAGCGCTGACCAGGCTGTTGGTAATCGCCTGCACCGCGAACAGGCGTCTTGTCCGCGCGCGCGATTCGTCGAATACCACCAGCAACATGCTTACGCCAAGGGCGATTTCAGCTGACAGGAATGCCGATGCGGGCACGCGGTCGGTGAAGGGCGACCATGAAAGATGAAGCGTCACCAGACACAGTGCAAGTAACCATGCCGCCGGCTCCCAGCGCCCACGGCGGGCGCGCAGCAGCGCCAGCGATGCGGTCAGCAACACGATCCGGTAGCCGACTTCTACGGCCATGCGCAAGGGCAGGGAATCCGGCCACAACAGGACCCGGGCCCCGGCAAAGCCGACCAGCATCGGCGTGATCACCAACAAAGGAAGGATCAGATCGCGGCTGCGCGTGTAGAGCAGGACGGCTCCCGCCAGTAATCCCACCGCGAGCACGAACGTGGCCTGCATGGCGAGCACATCGAAAGGAGCAGGTATTTTCGACGCAAAGCAATGCTCAGCTAGTCGCGACGCGACAAAGACGGTCCAGCCCAAAACCCAAACTTTGAAATAGTTTTCTCGAAAGGACCGCAAGACGAGCAAAGAGGCTCCCAGCAGAATCAGCAAAGCCAATTCTGCCGCTGTGGGCTGGGCAAGACCCAACTGTGCGACCGTGTTCCAGATCGACCAAAGGGATGCGCTCATCGCATTGCGGACGTACGTCTTCCTTGCTTTTGAATATCACGCTTTGCCCCTATCTCGATGCAGTTTCCGGACCTCAGTGATTACTTTCGGCATCTCGCGGGTGGGTTACAATCGCCAATAGACTTTTGTGTATCCCCCATGCCAGATCGCATTCTTGTAGTTGACGACGAAGAGCCGATTCGGGAGATCGTCGCCTCCATGCTCGGTACTGCCGGATATGCTTGCAAACAAGCGGCTTCGGGTATGGAAGCGCTCGCCGTCCTCACCTCCGGGGAAGAGTTTGAGTTGATGCTCTCGGATCTGATGATGGCGGACCTCGACGGCATTGGCCTGTTGGAACGCACCAAGGAAAAGTATCCCGACATGCCGGTGGTGATGGTTACCGCCGTGCACGATATCTCGGTCGCGCTGGCCGCCATTCGCAACGGGGCCTACGACTATCTGCTGAAGCCCTTCGAGCGCGAGCAACTTCTCAATACCGTCAGCCGCGCTCTGGAGAACCGGCGCCTGAAAGTTGAAAATCGCACCTATCAGACCAACCTGGAGTCTCTGGTCAAGGCGCGCACCGATCAACTGCAGGCTGCAATGTCCAGTCTGGAGCGCTCGTATGACATTACGCTCGAAGCCCTGGGCGACGCCCTCGACTTGAAAGATCGTGAGACCGAAGGCCACTCCAAGCGTGTAACCGCCTTCACCATCGCCATTGCCCGCGCCATGGGCCTGCCTCGCGAACAGATCAATACCATAGCCCGGGGAGCTTTTCTGCATGACATTGGAAAGATGGCCATTCCTGACAAGATTCTCAATAAGCCGGGAAAACTCGAGCCCGATGAAATGACGATTATGAAAGAGCACGCCTACCACGGCTATCAGATCGTCAAGAAGATTCCATTTCTCGCCGAGGCTGCCGAGATTGTGTACTCGCACCAGGAACGCTTTGACGGCAGTGGTTATCCCCGCGAGTTGAAGGGCGATAAGATTCCACTAGGCTCTCGCATCTTCTCCGTCGCCGACACCTTGGACGCCATCACTTCCGATCGCCCGTACCGCGCAGCACAATCGCTGCAGGCCGCTCGTGAGGAAATCGCAAAATGGTCGGGCCGGCAGTTTGATCCTGACGTCGTGAAAGTGTTTCTCGAAATGCCGGAAAATATTTGGGAAGACCTGCGCAAGGAAATTCACGCCCAGATCTACAGGGTGGCGTATTCCACCGGAGCCAGGGGCTAAGTCCGGCCGGTTTTGGGGCACTCCAACCGCCTGACCCTGCATTCCTGCACAAACCCCGGCAAAAAGAAAATCAGGGTTGCACTCAACATGCAACCCTGATCTCTAGAAATGCAGGCGTGTTAGTAGCGGAACACCACTCCGGTCGCAATTCGCATGTTGTTCTTGTCGGTGACTCCATTCGAGTGCAATGTAAGCCAATCGAACTGCGCTCCACGAATCGCCAAATGCTGGCCCGCGTTGATGTCTAACCCTCCACCGAACATCATGGCAAACCCGTTGGACGAACCCGAGATGCCGCTGACGCTGGCGCTAGCGCGGTTGCCGCCAGCTAGGAAGTGGGCGAACGGGGTGAACGTCCGGCTCTGACGCAACGAAATCACAGGGCCGAAGGTGTACGTGTAGTTGTGGATGCTGACGCCGCTCTGCGAACCGTAGCCGCCGCTGAAATCTGCCGCGACGCCGAACCAACGGTTAACATTTCCAGTGACCGCGGTGTCCCAACCTTCCGCATTCAAACCGCCATCGTAACGGCTGTATTGAAAGCCCCCGAAGAATTCCGCCTTCGGCGCGACACCTGTCTCCTGCGCGAACGCCGATAACGAAAACGTGCCAACCAAAAAAGCAAACGCGAGTAATTTGCGCATTTGTGAACTGTCTCCTCCAGAAATGAATTGCACTCCTCCGAATCGACGGCGAGCAGTCGGCTCGCCCAGGCATACGTTCGCCTGTTCTAGATAAGTGCTGTGCGTAGTAGATTTCATCCGGAGGTGGCCTACAAGTAACTGAAGATAAAGAAGGATGCTTCTACTTTAGTAACGGCCCGAAGCCGAGTGCCTAAAAACCGACGGACCTAGCGTTGCTTCGGAGCGCGGTGGGAATTGACGTGGACCCCTGCCACTCTGTTGGATGCCTGCGCAGTACCGGCCCGCCGTTTTCGCCGCCTTCGCCATGGCCAGCGTGATCCCGACGAAGCACTACCTCATCCGCCAGGAGTCGCCCTTTTATCTCCTGGAACTCGCTCGTGTCGGTGACATATGTATCCCGGCAGGGCAGCACGCTCGAAATCTCCGATTGCAATTTCACGATGCGCTCTTCCATGGGCGGATAGAAAGCGTACGACTTCGCGATCTGATGAAGAGGACGACCAAAGGAGCCCTCATGCTTTCCCGCCGGAATCTGCTTGTTATGCAGTCCTTCCAATGCATCGATAAACGCTCGCGGATCGTAGCCCGCCGCATACTGATATTCCATTCCCAGCAGGTCCGCTTCAAGTTCTGCATCGCGGGCGAATTTTCTCAACGCCAGCGGCCCGATCTGTCTGGCTCCGATCGCGCCGGGTCCAGCCATATAGATGGCCGGAAACGAAATCACATTCCAGGCTGTTCTCCGCGTCGCATAGCGAGTCCCGTGCCGCGCGGCAACGTGCGCGACTTCATGCGCGATCAGGCCCGCTAGTTCAGCTTCGCTGTCCAGTTCGCTCAGCAATCCCTTATCGACATAAAGAAAACCGCCTGGCAAAGCAAAAGTGTTGAGTTCGGTCGAATCGACCACCTTGATGGTGAATGCGACCTGGGCGTCGGAGTTGCGGATAATTCTCTGGGCCACGCCGCTCACGTATTTGACGAATGTTGGGGTCCGTGACAAACTTCGTTTGCCGGTCAATGGTCTCGGCCATCTTCTGCCCGAGCGCTCTCTCCCTTTCCAGAGAGTAGAGGTTCACACCTTTTCCAGTGTTCCGCTGACCGATCCGGTTCACGTCGTACTTTTCGGAATTCGATGGTTTCGCTTCGGGTCCCGGTTCGAGTTGCACGATGGAATGCTCGGAATTTGGAGTGTCCGCCGCGGGACTAGCTTGGCAAGATGAGCTTCCGTCGGACGCGCTCAGATACAGCCCAGTGAACAGAAAGGCCGTCCAGAGTGCAAACCGCGCATAGCGCTGCCGACCGGTGGATCTGAAATCTTTTGCACTTTTGGGCAAAGCTGGAGACACCGCGAGAAATGCAACTGAAACGGTATCGACCGCGTTTTGACCTGGCCCGTAACCACCCTTGCCTCTAGCTCGTTGGAAACATGGGCGGTGTACGGTCGGAAGCGCCACGGATTCACCCCGCCGCAAGGCTCGATGGTTCGACCAACATACCGACGCCTCGCGGCTCCTGCCACGTGAAGAAGCAAACATAGGCCCAAAGGACGCCGATGTGGCGCGGGCGCCTCCCGCTCGCGTCTTGGCAAGGACTCCGATGTCCGAGCCGGGGTTTTGGGTGAGATGGCCTTGTTTGCGACAATTGACCCGCCCTTGATGTACCAACGTAATTTCATAAATCTGAGAGTCCGGCACTATTCTCGAAAAATGTCCCGTTCCAACGTCGTTGTCGTCTCCCTGTTGCTGACGGTAGGTCTCTGTGGCGCACAAACGGGCCGCGATAACGAGCCGTACTGCCAGAACGCACCGAAGAAGGTAGACATCACGGACGCAGACGCGATCATTCACGGTCTAAGGATCGGGCATTCGTCCCTTGAAGACGTTCAGCAGAAATTTGGGAGAGCAGATATTGAACGGGTCTCAAGGGAGGAGGAGAGCGACGTTTCAGTTTGTTACATTTCGCCGATCGATCAGACCATACTTGTTTTTTATTCCGGCGCGATGGGCGGTTGGAAAGATGTAACCTGGTTTGGAATATGGTCGCACGAAGCCGCGTTTCCACACGCTTCGCAATGTGCGTCGTCCACTCTGGTATCGCAAAAGATTGCGACGGACAGTGGGCTTCGATTGGGTCTCACGAAGAAGGAAGTTGCGGCGATCGCTGGCAGACCGACAAAAGTCGGGCCTACCGCCTCGAAGTACGAGTACCTTTGTCTCCAGAAGATGACCGAAGAGCAAGTCAAAGGCTTTAAAGCGAACAACTGGGACGTCACGAAAGACCCGTATCTCGACCGAATGTCTTGGATTAATGTGCGGTACGCAAACTACGCGGCATCTCGTCTAGAAGTTGGGCGAATCGAATCCTACTAGCTGCGGACCCTTCGCCTTGTGGATACAGCGACAGGCATCAACTGACGTAACATCCCGATAACACTCGTTAACTCCCTCGTTACGCTGGCTCGACCTGCTTTTTGTGTACGCAGAAAAACCGCCAGGGAACTTTCTGGCTCTAGGAGATTCCGACCCTAAAACTTTCTGGCAATCGCGGGGTTTATACTCTGTGCTTACGTCTGCGGAGCGTACCGGTCAGTGTGTTTGCGTGCATGCTGCTTTGCGAGAGTCTTCGTAGATAACTTTAGAACCAACGCGATAACGCTTTGTCCGGCGTTCGCATCCTACTTCCGACCCAGGGAGGCCCCTATGCCCATTCGTATTGTCCGCTTGTCCATCGCTCTCACCGCCCTGTTTTGCATCCCGGCATTTGCCCAGGACTTAGCGCAAGAACCAGCTCAGCAACCAGCGCAGGACGCGGCACAATATGCTCCGCCGGTGCCCGATAACGTCGTGCCACAAGGAACGATCGCTCTCATCCAGCTTTCCGACCAGCTCGACACCCGGACGGTGAAGGCGGGCAATGTTTTTCATGCTCGATTGGCCGAATCTCTGGTCACCGCGGACGGCCACAGTATCGAGTCGGGGAGAAAGATCAAAGGGCATGTCAGCGCCGTCATCCCGGGATTCCGCACCCGCATGATCTTGAGCTTTGACGAAATCGAAACCGGCCGGGGATGGGTGCCGCTCATCGCCACGGTTACAGGCGTTCCGGGTGAACACGGCATGAGACAGATCGGCCAAGAAGGTGAAATCGGCCGCCAGGGAATGACCAAGGAAGAGATTGCCGAAGCCATCGTCGTCGGAGCCGGGAGGGCAGCCGTGGAGGGTAAAAAAGCTGGCGGAAACAAGGCAGCAGCGACCGCCGCGGGTTCCGGCGCCGCCCAAGGAGCTGTGTCGGCCTTCGAGTCGGGGCACGACCTGATTCTGGAAAAGGGAACCGCACTCGAGATCCGCCTGGATCGCAACCTGCAAGCTCCGTCGCGCTAACGCCTCACATCGCGACAGACTTTCGGCTGTCCCGCAAGATACACGCGGTCGGACGTTCCTCTAGAACGAAGCTCAGTGGGATATCCTTCCACCTGGGAGAATCTTTCTGGAGGGCCGGCATGAAATCCGCACGTCTTTTCTTCGTTCCTCTTTTTCTTCTTTTTTCTGGCGCCATCGCCGCTCTTCCTCAGGACCGTCCCACGGTTAGCGCGCAGCCCAACACCGTCTACGTCGGCGCAGAAGGGAAGTTCGAGAGCGCGCCCGACACGGCTCTGATTCAATTCAACGTATCTGTGCAGGATGACACGTCGCAAGCCGCCTTCGCGCGCGCCTCGAAAAACGTGGAGCAGGTGCGCCAAGTGTTGCGCGGCAACGGCATCGATCCTAAGACCGCCAACATTGGATTTCTTTCGGTTCAGCCCGTGTACGAGTGGAAGCCGAAGCAGCGAGTCATTGGCTACCGGGTTACGACTGATGTCACGCTGAAGCTGAAGGATTTTGCGAAAGTTGCCCCGATCACCCAGCAGCTTGCCGACGCCAACGTTAGCGAGACTCAGACGCTCAGTTACACGCTCGAAAATATTGATGACGCCAAAAATAAGGCGGTTGAGGATGCGTACCGCCGGGCGCGCAATTCCGCCGATACGCTGGCTCGCACCAGTGGCCGCACTCTTGGCGAGCTCTCTTTCGCCTCGGTCGATACTTTTGAGAATCCGAGGATGGTCATGCCGCACATGGCTCGTGCCATGTCCAGCATGGCGAATGCGGCGCCTCCCGCTCCGACCGAAGGATTTACGCCACAGACTGTGACGGTTACGGCGCATGTGAATGCACTATTTAATTTGAAGTAGAGAATGCGAGAGCCGCAGGTTGAAGCGGGATTCTTAGCGTCAAGCCTTACCGGTAGGCGTAAGGTGTCCTCCGGCTCCGCTCCGGAAACAGCTTCACCATCACCAGCCCTGCCACAAAGCCCCCCACGTGGGCCCAAACCGCAACTCCACCCACATCGCGGCCCACTCGCGCATTGGACAGGGTTTCCGCGCCGGAAAAAAAGTTCAGCACGAAAAATTCGCCGAGCACGATCCACGCGGGAAGATAAAGCACAAACACAAAAAGCCAGGTCAACACGCGCGCCCGCGGATACAGAATGAAATACGCTCCAAGAATCCCCGCGATCGCGCCGCTCGCCCCCACCGTAGGAAGATTCGAGTTCGGATACACTGCGACCTGCGTCGCCATGGCTAACAAACCGCACAGCACATAAAACGCCAGATAGTTGAAATGCCCCAGGTAGTCCTCAATGTTGTCGCCAAAAATGTACAAGTACCACATGTTGCTCAGCACATGCAGCCAGCCAGCGTGCAGGAACATCGAGGTGAAGTAGGGAACCACAATGGCTACGAGCGGATACTTCGGTGACCCCGCTAGAAACGCCGACAGATGGCTCGGCACCACTCCAAACTGGCGGGCGAACAGCTCATAGCTTCGCGGGTCGAGCGACGCCTGGAACAGGTAAACGAGAATATTGATGGCAATCAAGAACCAATTTATGTAAGGCGTGCTGTATCGTGGTTGATCGTCTCGAATCGGAAACATAGGAGGCCGCTAAGGTAGAAATTCAGATAATTTGTAATTGCGTAATTGGGAAATTGAAAGCCTCACCATGCTTCTTCGCTTTTCAATTGCCCAATTCCACAATGACTCGATTACCAAATTACCCAATTAGACCATGAATGGCGTGCTCATCATCGACAAACCCGCGGGATTGACCTCGCACGACATGGTCAATCGCGCCCGCCGCATCCTCGGCGAACGCTCGATCGGGCATCTCGGCACCCTCGACCCCATGGCCACCGGCGTTCTCCCGCTGGTCACCGGCACCCTGACCAGGCTGGCTCAGTTCTACACCAAATCCGAGAAGGTTTACGAAGGCACAATAAGGTTCGGTTTTGCCACCGATACCTACGACGCCGAAGGCGCGCCCACCTCGCCGGTGCAACAGGTCAGCCTGCGCGCGGAAGAAGTGGAAGCCCTGGCCACGCGCTTCCGTGGAATCATCGAACAGACTCCGCCCCCATTCTCCGCCAAGAAAATTAAGGGCGTTCCTGCCTACAAGCTGGCCCGACAGCAAAAGGAAGTTGTGCTGAAGCCCGTACAAGTTGAAATCAAGGAATTCGAAATCCTCGCCGTTGAGGCCGCCCGCGCCCGCTTCCGTGCCCGCGTAGCCTCTGGAACCTACATGCGCTCGGTCGCTCACGATATGGGAAGGGAACTAGCCTGTGGCGCGCATTTGGAATCCTTGCGCCGAACCTCAGTCGCAGAATTCAAGCTCGAAGAAGCCCACACTCTCGAACAGCTTGCTGAAGCAACCGGGACGCCTGAGGCCCTCGAAGCTTTCTTCATCCACCCCCGCAAACTGCTCCCGCAACTACCCTCCGTAACCGCCGACGAAGCAACGGCCGCCCGCATCCGCAGCGGCCGCACGGTGAATCTCCCCGACCTCTCCCGTGCCCGCCAAGTCAAAGTCTTCAGCGGCCAAAGGGAACTCATCGCCATAGCCACCCGCGTAGCCGGCACTCTGTTCCATGCGAAACTCGTGCTGGTCACCCAACCGGCAGAGGATCTTATAAGGCGCAAGTAAAGATATTTCAGGCGAAGGATGGAATGCGCACGCCTACTTCAGACTTTCCAAGTACGCGATCAGCGCCTTTAAATCATCTGGAGGTAAATCCACAGGCGGCATGCCGCCAGCGTTCATTTTCGCGGTAGGGTGTTTGAATATTTCGGCCAACTGATCGGCTGAGAATTTCTTTCCTATGCCGATGAGTCCCACCGCCGCGGCGGTGCCCACCCCGCCGTCTCCGTGGCACGCATTGCAGGATTGCCCTTCGAAGATGGTCTTGCCTTTCGCGGCCAGCGGATCGGCGAGCGTCACATTCGCCGCAACCAGGGATGCGGAGGACAGTTCCGGCTCGAACGGCTTGTGGGCATATTCCTCTTCTTCCGCATTCTGCTTCGCCAACTGTTGAGCCACTCCCGGATCGTGCCGATCAAGATACTGGCTGCGCAGACCCAAGCCCAGCAGCATGAAGACCACGAACGCGTACCCGCCCATGGCTGCGGGCCGCTTCCACGGGCGCCGTTCGACGCTGCGATCCAGAAAGGGAATCGCAAGAATAGCCAGGACTAAAAGAGTAGGAATTACCAGCACCCCGACGATCGCAGCCGACCCATGCCAGTATTTCAGCCACTGAAATATGGGCAGGTAATACCACTCCGGCCGCGGTATGTATTGCGCATCCGCTGGATTGGCAGGTGGCCCCAGTTGCATCGGCACGAAAAAGCAGAGTAAAGCGAGCCCGATAATGAGCAGAGCCGTCAGCGAGAGATCCATCAGCACTTGGCGGGGATAGAACAGTTCCACTTTTTGTTTGGGATGGTAAGGATCTTCGCTGACTGGTCCTGCTGCGCCAGCTTTGCGGAACAGAAAGATATGTGCGGCCACAAGCGCGAAGATGCACGCGGGAACAAAGAAAACGTGAGCCACGAAAAATCGCGAGATAGTAAGCGTGCCCATCTCGGTCCCGCCGCGCATTAGTCTCTTAAGGCTCTCCCCAATCCAGGGAATTTCGCTGACGGCATTCGTTCCTACTGCGGTTGCAAAATAAGCTTTCTGGTCCCACGGGAGCAGGTAACCCGTGAATGCCATTGCCAGGACGAGTCCGAAGAGCACGCATCCGGAAAGCCAGAGAAGTTCGCGCCGACCTTTGTACGATCCGTAGATATAAGTTTGCGACAGGTGCAAGAACAGCACGACCACCATCGCGCTGGCGCCATAGGCGTGCAGGCTGCGCAGAAAGGAGCCAGCCGTAACGGCTTTTGTGATGTAGGCGACCGTTGTGTGTGCGTGATCGGCGGAGGGAACGTAGTACAGCGCCAGAAATATTCCGGTGATCACTTGCGAAATGAAAATGAACAGAAGTCCTGATCCAAATACATAAGCGAAGCGCGCGCCGCCGGGAATGGGTTCGTCGAGAGCGCTCCGCAACAAGTCATCGACGCCCGTGCGGCGGTTCAGCCATCCCCAAAATCCGGACGCGGGCGGTGAAGCATCGTCACCTTTGCTGGTATGTGTCGAATGCATTTCCTCTTCAGCCTATGACTCTCAGGACAGTGACTTTCAGCCCCGACTTTCAGCCCCGACTTTCAGCCCGGATTTTCAGCCCGGATTTTCATCCGATGACTTCCTTGTCCGCGACCAGTTGCCGGAAATATTGGTATCGAGCCAGCAGCTGCCCATCCTGGATCGAGGTCTCCAGCGCGTCCATCCCGCGCAGCGAGGGCCCACTGATCCGCGTTCCGTCTGCGGCGAAAGTGGCGCCGTGACAGGGACAGACGAATTGCTTTTTTTCCTTGTTCCACGGCACTGTGCAGCCCAAGTGAGGACAGATTGAAGTAAGAACGAGAAGCTGGCCCTGACTATCTTTCGTCACATAAACCGCTTTTTCGGATACCGCTTTGCGCCAGCCGTCCACTTGTTCAATCTGAAGCGTGCGCATCACGGGCGCGGTCAAGGAGGAAAAGTCAGTCAACGCTCCCACGGGCGACTCTTTCACTTCGGTAGTGCGGCGCAGGAGAGGAAACAAAGCAAACCGAATGAGCGGTACCGACAGCAGCGTCCCGACAAAAAATGAGCCAAGTCCCAGCAAAACTCCGAGAAAGGAGCGGCGGCTTGCGAGAGACAATTTAGACGGGGCAGAATTGGCCGCAGTGTTTTCTGAGTCACCCGCGCGTTCAAGCATCCAATCTCTCACTTCCCGTGCTTAGGCTCCGGCCATGAAACCACTACTTTTTGTTCGGCAAAGTCCGGACATAAGCCCGTATCACCGTTCGTGGCGACTCTCCCGAAGCAATGCGCTTCACCTAACGTGCGAGGGTCACCTAGCGATATGACCGGAATCACAAGTTCAAGCTAATGAACGGTGTACTATTTCATCCGGAGTTGTCCTGCGTCTGTGCAAAATTGCTCACACTTGAGGCATGGCTACATCGCGTACGGGGCGCGACGCCCTCGCCGACGATCCCTTTAGACCGCCCTGAATTGCCAACTACTTCTTGAATGTCCGGATATAGGCCACCAGTCCCTTAATGTCCTCCGCCTTCAGGGATGTTCCATACTTGGGCATTTTGTTCTTGCCGTTCGTGATGATGTCTGCGAGTTCCGTGTCCGACATTCCCTGCACGGCGGCAGTGGTGAGATCGCTGACACCCATTTTCTTCCCCATTGCCGAACCGGTTCCATCCGCCCCGTGGCACGCCGCGCATTTTGATTTATAGAGCGATGCCGACGCGCTCTGCGCCTGCCCAGTCAACGAGAAAATAAATACGACGACGATGGCGGTCACTGTGGCGAACACCTGGCCCCTGATTGTTTTCATATATTCCACTCCGTCGACTCTGTGATTTTATCCCTCTAAATTTGTTCGGTCCAATACCTGTGAATCGCCCTTCAAGTTCGGGTCTCGGTGGTTGCCCGCGCATCTCTCCAAAATACAACATTAGAACGAGTAACGCAGAGACTCGGTCAGCGAATTGGCGTGAAAATAGCGTGGCGCGGTTGGGCCGACAAATGAACCTTCACCGTACTGATAATAATTCCAGCCCATGTTGTATGCCAGCTTATGGCCAATATCCACGCTCAGGTTGGCTATAGGCTGCTGATACTTATACTGCACTGTACCGAGAGGCTGCAGAATGTTGAACTGCGGCACGTTGCCGTCAACACTGGTAATGCTGTAGCCCACATTGGCCATCACTCGCTTCGCTGGCTTGAACCGGACAGCGGCCATGCCGAAATTGGTGTGGTTGGTGTAGTACGCGTTAGCCATCAAATTATTGGCCGTATCGTTCCCGCCACAATCATTATTGTTGGCGTTAGCCACAAAGGGGAGGATCACCCCGGTCGGCGGCGTGTCGTTGAAGCAGATCACGGCATTCTGAATCATGCTGTTGAAGTTGTACGCCAGATCCATTCCGAAGCGTTCGCGCGGCGCGAGCGATGCGGTCAGTCCGTAGTTTTGGTTGTGCCCCACGTACTGGGTCTCCGCATCGGCGTTGGATCGTTGCAGGATATTGACGGATCCGCCCAATGTCGCCCACGAGCGCGGTGTGTAGGTCATCTGGAAGCGGTAGCGCTCTTCCTTGCGTGGCGACAGGCGGACGAACACCGCATTGTAGTTCGTGTGCTCCAGATCAAAGCTCAACCGCAAGGTATGGGTTGGTCGAGCCCAGAATCCGAAGAGTGCCGTCTTTTCTAAGCCCACGAAATGGTCTACGTCTCCGGGAAGATAATCAATGAAGTGGTTGAACTGCCTATCGCCATAGCGGTAACCGGCGCGAACCCCGACTTTTTTCGAAACGTCCCAGGCCAGTTCGGCCTGATTTCTCGTCCACGTCTGGTTGAACGATGCTAATTGCAGGGTGGCTACAATCGTCGGCGCGGTAGCGCTCAGCGGAGTCAGTAGCGTACACGCTTTTGTATTTATGCAATCGTTATCGACCTCGTTGAAATTGCCATTCTCCGGAATGCGGTATGCCCAGAAATAGAATTTCTCGATCAGGCGCAGATGTCTGGTCAGGTGCAGGGTGGCCCCGAGATCAAATACGTCCGAAATGCGGTTCGCCGCGGCAGTCCCGGTGCCAGTGAAGGCCAGAGTGTTGGTGCGCGTGATCAGCCCGCCGAAAGACTCGTTCAAGGGCGTGCTGGAACTGGCCGAACTATAAGAGTAAGAACCGAGTACCTCTAACTTCCGGAAATAATTGCTGCGCAGGCTGATGCGCTCGGTTGGCGTGGAAGTGCGAATCCGCTGGTTACGCGCGTAGCTGAAGTACGCGCTGCATGTGACATTGGTCAAGGTTCCGTTGACGATCAGACTGCCTTGACCTGCCGGCACGGCGCATGGCTCTTTGTTCACCGTGTCAATGGACAAGCCCAACGAAACCGAACTTGTTGGCGTTGTAGGCAGGAGTGCCTCATTGAGTGGATTGAGTTGATAGTCCGTGTCTCCCTCGTAGTAATCGAGGAATTGGTCGTAGCTGAGGACAGTCCGGGGCGCGATTCTAAAGTCCACGCCCACGCGGTACGAGTTCATGGTTGTGTTCCACCCCTGCAGGAGCGAACCTTCCGTTCCCTCATGAATGCTGCTATACGAGGGCCCGGTCATGTTGTTATGCGAATATCCCAAACGGAAGCTCACCCGGGACTGCGGAAGCAGCGTGAGATCGACGTCGCTCATGCGTCGCGTGGTAGCAAATTCGTGAGGCGAGTTCAGTATCGGAATCGATGGACTGGATCCCCCAGGAGCGGGCGGAGGCGGAGGATTCAGTGGATTCGCCCACAAATCATAATCAGAGAAATACTGATCGCGACGGAAACTGCTTTGCAGGTTGTACCATTTGCTTTTGTCCGCACGCAGGCGCAAAGCGTTGTTGGGATCGCCTCCCCATCCAAAACTGCTGAGGTAAAGATCGTCGAACAGCAGGCCTTGATGATCGACCGACTGCATCGTAAGCGTCTGGTCAAGTATGCGCGGGCCGGTCTGCAGAT
This sequence comes from uncultured Acidobacteriaceae bacterium, assembly GCA_963733795.1. Classification (GTDB taxonomy): domain Bacteria; phylum Acidobacteriota; class Terriglobia; order Terriglobales; family Acidobacteriaceae; genus Sulfotelmatobacter. The sequence continues at coordinate 228,358 of CAVTED010000005.1, read as the reverse complement.
TCACCAGGGTGTCGTACATATCGCCGCTGCCGCTCACGTCATTGGTCCGGTAGCCCAGTTCGATCGAGGAGTGAATCTGATAACCGCCCCGAGTGATGCCATCAGGTTCGGCGGGCGGCACCGGAGCCGGGGCCGGACTCGCGGTGGGACTTTGGGCGAGCATCGTTTCAGATGTTGCAATTGCGCACAAAAGCACCGCTAGAGCTATCTGGATTCGACGCTTCCTTTGAAGCTCCATCGGTACTCCCTATTTGAAAAACACACTGCTGAAATTGGAGCCATGAATCTGCGTGTGGCACATGAGACAAGCCTGATACTTCGCCGACTGATTGTGCGCGGGGCCGATGGGGCCGCCGGCCGTCAACGTGCTCGAGAAAGTGTGGCACCCCAGACAGAGCATGTTCACCGGCATGACGTTGAGCAGCTTGGGATTTGTGGAGCCGTGGGGCGAATGACAACTGGTGCAGCCTTCGGTCTTTACCGGCACATGCTCGTAGACGAACGGACCCTGCTTGTCGACGTGGCATTTGTAGCAGATGAAGTCACCGCTCGCCAGGGTTCGTAACTGCTGCACGGTTCCCGTTCCGTGCGGGTTGTGGCAGTCCACGCATTGCACCAGGCCCTCGTTGACGCGGTGGTGATAAGGTTTGGCAAAGTCCGCCTTGGCGGAGGTGTGGCATCCATAACACAACTGGGGTTGGTCCTTGACTAGCAGGAACTCTTTCTCCTTAGCGTGATGGGGCGAATGGCAATCGAGACATCCGATATCGTTACTGGAGTGGACAGATTGGGCGAAGTGCGATTGTTCGTGAGCTTCACCGTGGCAGCTTAGGCAGCGAGCGCTAGTCTGCCGCCGCGACTTCCCCTCGAACACAAATATTTTGGTTTTGTCGCCGCCACCGGCCACGTGGTCGGCTCCGGGTCCATGGCAACCCTCACAACCCTGCTTCGAGGGACCGCCCTTCGTGTTCAGTGTGGTCTTCCAGTGTGGCGTTTTCTCCCAAGCGTTATAAATTTCCTCGTGGCAGGTCTTGCAGGTCTCGGCTCCCACATATTTGGACACATCGAGAGACGAAGAAGGCGCAGCGATCGCCGGTGCGCTCGTGGATTGAACACTGTGACCAGGAGTTGGCGGACTAGTCTGGCAGGGAGCAAAGGTGACGACACAGAGAAAGAAGATCAACAGAAGAAGTCGATAAACTACAAGGCTCGATGATGTGGGTATCCCCGTCTTGGTTGGTACACCTCTCCGACACTTGCGATTTGTCATGCAACTGGTCCTGTTTGTGGTGACTCTCGCGAAGCACTGCGCTCGCGTAGCGCGCGAGGGGTCACCCGCCTTGTAACCGCAATCACAAGTTATGGTCGGTGTACTATTTCATCCAGAGTTAGCTCGCGTCTGTTCAAAATTGCTCAAGGCCTTGAGATTTGGCTACATAGAAGGCCTGAACCAGAACGCGGTTTTCAGCAGAACTACAGATGACGGGTTTCGCAGCGCCTTTGGGGTATTGGACAGCTGTTGACAGGAGTCATAGCCGCGATCTATCGAGATTGGGGAGGTATGATCGGCAAATTATCGTCGGGAATTGTGGACTTTCCCTCGGCTTCAACGATGACCTCTACATGGGCACCCCGTTTGAGGCTTACCTCCTCGCCGTTCTCATTCGTCAGGGTATTGTCAATGCGTATTTCCCGATATAGATGATCCGCCCCGACTATGGTGATCTGCGCTTTGTCTGGTTCGTGCGGTAATCGGGACTTGATGATTTTGTCCACCGTCCCCGGTATGCTGGCACTTGGTTTTTCGTTCATGGTCTCCTCGGAAGTCAGAAAACAGCGAGCTAAGTGAACATCTGGTAACGATGCGGATCTCTACCCGGAAATGACGGCGGGTACTCTCGACGACGCTGGTTCTTGCTTCCACGCCGTTGTCACTTTCAGAAAACCGGAAGTGGTGCCAATGCGTCTTTTTGATTCTCCCAAGGTGCTGCGCACTACCAAGAAACTGCGGCCGATTTTCGGCAAGCAGTTGTCAAAGAGAGGGCTCATTTCGCTGGATGTCAAAGTGAACCTCAATCTTCCTCTTCTTTTGAGGGCTCCTTGAATGCTGGGGCAACTTGATTGGCACTCACCGTCTCGGGGCAGTCACCTTTGTCGTCGTAATCGCAGACGCGCCCCGGGTGCGCTTGTTGGCATTTCTGGCATAGTTGAGTGGCCATTTTTCTACTTCCTCCAAGAAGTGCAATAAGTCGTTATCGAAGTTGCGACTGGACGATGGCGAGTTTGCGATTCGGAGCCCTACATCATGACGATACGTGGTATTCCTACAGGTGTATGGTCAGAAGCGACCACTCTTGGCAAAGTATGCTCATCGGCAATCCGGCAACAGTTTTCAGAGTTTCTTGACGCATTCCGCCCATCCCTTTACTGTTGCGACTACTTACTGTGACAACCGCGCAGCCATGGAAACTTTCCGTAGTCATGCCCGTCTACAACGAGCAGGGAACTGTGCGCGAAGCCGTTGCCCGTGTTCTGGCCGTCCCGTTGGAGATCGAACTGATCTGCGTCGACGACGGCTCAACCGACGGTTCCCGCGAAATTCTGACCGAACTCCAGATCAGCCATCCCAAAATCCAGGTCCTGCTTCAGCCGAAAAATATGGGCAAGGGCGCCGCACTCCGTCTCGGCATTAAGAATTGCACCGGAGACTTCATCATCATCCAGGACGCCGACCTGGAATACGATCCCACCGACTATCCCGCCTTGCTCGTGCCTCTGATCGAGGGCAAAGCCGACGTGGTCTACGGATCCCGTTTCCTGGGCGCCGGCCCCCACCGCGTCCTCTATTTCTGGCATTCCGTTGGCAACTCGGTCCTGACCCTGATCTCAAACGTCCTTACCAACATGAACATGACCGACATGGAAACCTGCTACAAGGTCTTCCGCCGCGACATTCTGCAATCCATTCCACTCGAAGAAAACCGTTTCGGTTTCGAACCCGAGATCACGGTCAAAATCGCCAAACGCCGCCTCCGAGTCTACGAAGTCGGCATCCGCTATTGGGGACGCACCTACGAAGAAGGAAAAAAGATCAGCTGGAAAGATGGCGTCCGCGCCCTCTGGTGCCTGGTGAAATACACCCTGAGCTAAGGCTGGTGTCTCTCGAAGCAAGGCGAAGTACACGAGGCGAATGCCTCTTGAACGACACAATGAGGCTACACACGGAGGAAAGATTGGCTCCTCTTGATTGCAGTCCTAAACGCAAATGCTGGCTTTGAAGAGGAACTATATTCAATGTCCGATAACAGGTATTATGTAAACTAAACATGCCCGGCGAAACCCCAACCAGACCTATTCGATCAGCTCCAGGTGAGAGCGTTCTATGCTGTTCCCTCCCGCGACAAATGCCGCCAGTCGCTTATCCAGCGTTGCTAGCTTGCCCTTGTGTTGGATCGCCAGCGCCAGCAAATACGCATCCGTGATCTGTTGATGCCCCCTGATTCGGTCTTGCAAATTTGCCAATCCACCCACCAGTGAAATGTCGTCCGGCCAAAATTGGTGCGATGGATGTTTGGTGCTAATTTCCAAAGCGGCTATGGCTTCTGTCACGGAAACGGCATGGGTCGAAAAAGCCGGATTCGACAGGATGCGGACGAATCCCGCCTCCACCATCGGACAAGTAGCCCATCCTTTCGGGGCATTTCGGCCGAACCATTTCTGCGCGCTACTGTGAGACTTATGCCCCGGCCAGGAAAGAGCCAGCATAATATTGACATCCAGAAGATACGCAGTCATTCCAGTTCGGATTCAAGCTCTTTTACTCGCTCGGTGGTGATTTTTGGCGAGTCCGGAGGCAGATCGAACACTACGAATCCGTTAACCATCCGCGTCGGAGTCGGACTGGAGAAACCCCTCCTCAACAGCTCCGAGGCTGCTTTCCCAAGAGCCAATGACCGGGCTTGCGAATACTGTCGGACCATTTCCAGGACATCATCATCAAGGTTCAGTGTGGTGCGCATATCCACTCGATGATGTCATATTGGCAATATGATGTCAATGATCAAGAACTGTCATCCAGGCTGATACAGGGACAGGTACCCAGGACACCATTATCTAGGGTGACGTCGTCGGGCGCTGTGCCGCGTTAGTGCCTGGGTCTCCTGGAGACGATCTTTGCGGATTACCGACCTGACTGAGCCGTGCCGCCTACATCTTGTACTTCCCCAGATCGTCGTCGTTCAGCCCCTCAAGATATTTCCGCAACTCCTCGCTGGTCACGCGGTCGGTCATATTTGAGGCCAGTTTCGAAGTCTTCAGCACCACATCCTCCACAAAGATCGGACAATCCACCCGCAGCGCCAGCGCCAGCGCATCCGAGGGCCGCGAATCAATGCTGATCACCTCGCCGCCACGCTCCAGCCAGATGACTGCATAAAACGTATCCTCGCGCAGCTCCGTAACCACAACCTTATGCACCTGGGTCTCAAGCCCGGTCAGCACGTTCTTGATCAAATCATGCGTCATCGGCCGCGGCGGGCTGACCTTCTCCATCTCCAGCGCAATCGCATTCGCCTCATAGACTCCCACCCAGATCGGCAAAACGGTGTCCCCGCCCACATCCTTCAATACCACGATCGGCATGTTCGACACTGGGTCCATTAGCAGGCCGCGGATTGTCATTTCTACTTCCATGGGGAGCTCCTGATATTTGCTTCTTATATCACCAATTCGCCCAGGAGGCTGTTGGGAAAGCTGGCGGTTACTTTTACTGGGGCGTAGGTTCCGGGTTGGAGCGCGTCCGACGCCGTGAAGTTCAGGGTCTTGTTGTGGGTGGTGCGGCCGATCCATTGGGCGCGGGCTTCGTTTTTGGCTTCAACCATTACTTCACAGGTTGTTCCGATGTATTTCTTGTAGCGTGAGGTTTGAATGTCGCGCTGCTTGGCCATCAGCACTTCCAGGCGGCGGGCTTTTTCTGCGTCGGGGATTGCATCTTCCATGCTGAGCGACGGTGTGTTTGGCCTTGGAGAATATTTGAAGGCGAAGACGGCGTCGTATCCGACCTCATCCAATAGATCAAGTGTTGCGGCGAAGTCGGATTCGGTTTCGCCGGGGAAACCTACGATGACGTCGGTGGTGATGCTGATTTCGCGCTTTGCAGATTTCATCCAGGCGATGCGTTCGAGGTATTGGTCGCGGTTGTAGAGACGCTGCATGGCGTCGAGGACGCGGGTCGATCCGCTTTGCACGGGCAGGTGGACGTGGTCGCAGAGCGTCGGGACGGCGTCGATGGCGTCGACGATATCGCGTCCGAAGTCGCGCGGGTGCGAGGTGGTGAAGCGCACGCGGCGGATGCCGGGAACCTCTCCTACGGCGGCCAGCAGTTCGGCAAAAGTTTTCTTGGAGCTTTTATTCGAGCCCGGCTTCCCTTCCGGATCTTTGTAGGAATTCACGTTCTGCCCGAGCAGTTGAATTTCCGTGTAGCCGAGATCGGCCATCTGGCGGGCTTCGGCGAGCACGGACTCCGAAGTCCGGCTGCGCTCTTTGCCGCGCGTGTAAGGCACGACGCAGTAGGCGCAGAATTTGTCGCAGCCTTCGATGATGGTGATGTATCCGCGATGGGGATTGGTGCGGGCGGTGAATTCGGTCTCAAAACACTCGTCCGTCTCGCGGTCGTCGAGGCCAGTCACGCGCTCCTTCCCTGCCTGAATCTGGATCAGCATGTTGGGCAGGTTGCGATACGACGCCGATCCGCACACCAGCGAAACGTAGGGCGCGCGCTCGAAAATCTTTTCGCCCTCCTGCTGCGCGACGCAGCCGAGAACTCCGAACGTCTTGCCCTGCTTTTTGTATTTCTTGTAATCGGAGAGCCGGTTGAAAACTTTCTGCTCCGCCTTGTCGCGGATGGAGCAGGTGTTGTAGAGAACCAGGTCGGCCTGCTCGACCGTCTCCACCTGCCGATATCCTTCCTGCACCAGCGTGCCGACGACCTTTTCGGAGTCGTGCGCATTCATCTGGCAGCCGAAGGTTTCCAGGTAGAAAGTCTTCTGCGGATTGTCCCGTGGAACTCCAGACATATAGGGAAAGTATAGCGCGGGGAGAGCTTCTAGCTACTAGCTCCTAGCCAAACCGGCGGCACAACAGCAGCCGGCAGATTGCATGGATTCTTCGTCGGGATGACAGTGTTTTGAGTGGGGACGAACTAAAGTTGCCCGGCATTACTCACCAAAGACAAAACGCCCTAACTGATCGCCCAATTGCTTGATCTATTCCGGATCGTCGGCCGCGCGGAAGCGCTCAGCTAATTGGAAGAATGCTTTTTCCTTCTGCTGGCGGGCTTCGATTCCCTGTTCGATGAGTTCCACCAACACCCGGTTATCGCTTAAGGTCGCGCTCTTTTGCCAGGGTTTCCACCTGTTTGGCGATCTTGGGAGGTAAAGTTACACTTCGCCGCACGTGCTTTCCGCGCATTGATTTTGCACGGGTTCTCTTTGCATCATCGCCTATCATCCGTTTGGGCGGGAGATCTCCAGACCTGTTTTCGCGAGTCGATTCAAGGAACTCTTCGAGGCAAACCTCGGAGGCTTCTTTGTCGAAGCCGAGATCTTTCCGATCGATGAGGAGCGGAGCATCGGCGAGGCGATCCGGAGTTTGCAGAAAATTTCGCGTGTTCGTGTGTTTCTTCGTCCTTCGAATCCAAGCAATCGAGACGTCTGGAAGACCGTGGATCAGCGGCTGCGCGCTCTGGAGGTTTCGTCTTACCGCGAAGAATACGAAGCCGAACCCGAGAGCGACGGACTCGCCATCGCTGAGGACAGCGAGATCAATAGCAAAATCGCGATGGCGGAGGATGGGTGCCGACGGCGCTCGTCAAAGATTTTTACGGAACCGGCATTGGAGTGCTTTCAATCTTGTTTTCTGTCTTTTTCGCTGCGTTGGCGATAATAATCTCGTCCAGTGATGATGATTTTGTCGCCTTTTTGGAGGAGGATGCCAGCTACACAAGAATTGTCAATACTTTTCGGTTTACCTTGGTTTTGCTTTTTGTGGCGCTCCTATTCTCCCTGTGTCTTTACGGATATACGTCAATACGCCTGCACGCCGGCTTCCTGTACCAAAGCCGGTGGTGGTCGCTGATTTTCGAATTTCTCTTTCTGTATGCTTTGCTCGCCGGTCTTGCTGCGTCCCTCGATTCCGTATCGTACTCGCAACATCGGAGCCGCTTTATATCGATTCGGCAGACGGCGCGTAAGGACGCTGTCTGATTGCGGGCTCCGTCGCAATCGTTGAGCGGAGCTGACCTCAGCGGCTAAAGCCGATGTGGCATAGCGGCTCAATTGGCACGACTGAAGTCGTGCCCTTCCCTACCCCTCACGATTGAAGTCGCGCCCTTCCCGATTGGCTTTCGTACTCACAGTCCCATAGAGGGACTAATCCAAATATTTCTTCATCGGGAAGGGCACGAGTTCACTCGTGCCGCATAGTATGGGTTATCGACGCGGCTTTAGCCGCTGAGGTGTGCTTTGAAACCAACCCGAATCAATCGCCGTCGGGGACTTACTTTGTGACCTTCCTGACCTGGCGGCGTCGGCGGTTGTTCGTGGTCGACAATTATGCGCGGCTCTTTTTGAAGACTCTTTATGGATATCGGCGGCAAGGGGCGTTCCGGTTACACGCTTTTGTTCTGATGCCCGAGCATGTGCATTTGCTTTTGACTCCTCTTGGAGATGTAACGCTGGAGCGTGCTCTTCAGCTTATTAAAGGAGGATATTCGCGCGCGTTTGGATTGGAGTTTGGTCCGAAGGAAATTTGGCAGCGGGGATTTACGGATCATCGCGTTCGTGATGCAGATGACTATGAGAGGCATCGGGGTTACATTCATCAGAATCCGCTGAAGCGCGCGTTGGTGGAGCTTGCGGCGGATTATCGTCTTTCGTCGGCTTATCCCGGATTCAAGCTGGACGAGCGAACCTCAGCGGCTAAAGCCGATGTCGCGTAGCGGCTCAACTGGTACGACTGAAGTCGTGCCCTTCCCGACCCCCAAGTTCCCTTCTGGCGGATCATCTTGAGTGGATCATCTTGACTGGGTCATGTTGAGTCGATCATCTTGAGCGGATCATCGTCTCACCGCGCGGTGTGAGTTCGCAAGGAATTGCGAGAATTCAACTGCACTCGGGATTGAGAGTTGTGGAATCCCACCTTTCGCAAAAAACCGCGAAAGATGGGGCACCCGTCAGTGGCGATTCTTACGCCCCGCCGGGGCTCGGTAAGTTTTTTGCGTTTGCTTCCCACGGCTTGCGCCGTGGGCTGCATTCTTTCGCCGCTTTGCGGCTGGGCCGCAGATTAATCCTTTTAGTCCTTCAATCAATCGTTGTTGTCTTCCCCACGATCATTTCTTGTTGGGCAAACGGCGCACCGAGCGGGGAGAATTTTACATCTGCAGACTGCGGGGATGTCGTTCCAGCCGCGGGCTTGGGGCTGGCAGGTCAGGAGGCACCAGGCTTCGCGGTATTTTTCGTATCTCGCTTTGCCGGTGCCGCGAGGGCTGAAGTGGAGCATGGAATGTCCCAGGAAGGCCTCGACGGGGACGATGTACCAGACGTTCTCGGGAACGATGTGGGCAGAGAGGAAGTCGATGTCGTCCTTGGTGTAGTTGTAGTTTTCGCCGCCGCCTCGGACTACATATTGGCCAAGACGACTGGCGCTGGCGCATTTCACCTGGACGCGCCAAAAGGTTCGACCGGAGCCGACCAGGACATCGTAGGGATCGCTCTCTCCCCAAGGTTTGGCGACGCGGAGATCGAAGCCGGACGCTCGGGCGATGAATTCCGCCTCGGCGGCTTCTCCGCGACGCTTGCGGTCGGGACTGCCAATCGCGCGGAGTTTGGGAACCCTCTCGACACGTTTTTCGCGAGCCGATTCCCGGTTGGCCGTTTTCTCCCCCTTCTTCCACATAACAAAAAAGGCGCAGCTGGTGGGCTGCGCCTGGGTCTCCTTAAACTGGGTCTCCTTAAAATTGTGGTCCTAAGACGCGAAAAGCGCGGCCCGGAGGCTGCGCTTTCTTTGTTTTTCTAATCCTGTATCCAGTTTATCAACTTACAGGGGGTAAACCGGCAAAAATAATAACTTTATTTCTGCTTGCGAATGTGCAGGTTGGGGGAAATCAGGGTGATTTGGGGGCTTGACAAGAATTCGCCGAGGAAATCAAGTCCCTCCTTCGACTTCGCTCAGGACAGGCTCTAGCCGCAAAGAACGCGGCTAGAATAGGGCACCGGCGTCTTCATCGCACTCGCTCCTTCATCGAAGTATTCTTTTTTCTTTTTTGTCTCTACTTGCGCATGTCCACGGTTTCTCCGGTTTCGAGATAGGCCGTAAGCCATCCCATGACGCGCTTCCAGCCCTCGCCGTGCTCGGCTGCGGCTTTGGGAACGCCGGTGAAGCCTTCGTGACGGAGCTTGACCAGGGTTCCGGTGCCTGCTTTTCGCGGGCCGTTGGGATGGAGGTTGTGCACGGGTTGCGGCTGGAGATCCCAGTAGACGATGGTTTTGATCGGCGGCATGTAACTGGAAGTCCAGGTGTGAACGAGGCGGCGCGGGGGATCGACTTCGAGATATTCGCCTTCGACGCTGAACTTTGTGCCGTCGGCGCCGACGCCCGCACTGAACCATTTGCCGCCGGGGCGAACGTCGGAAGAGCGTTCGGTGATGAGGTAGAGACTGGGCTCGCCCCACCACTTCGAGAGTTGGGCGGGGTCGGTGATGGCTTCGAATACGCGCTCGGGCGGCGCGGCGATGAAGACTTCGGCGAGTACGGCGTCTTGACTGGGAGTGATGGTTGCGGTGGCCATGAGGTTGCTGCTCCTTAGTTCTGGACTTTTTGGATCGTTCCAAGTTTCGAGGTCGAGTGCGGTTCATTTGGGTTTGCGGGAGGCTTGCGTCTCCCGGGCGTGCTCGGCTTCTACGAAAGTTTTCAGGTTGGACAGACTGTTCATCCAGAAGGTGCGGTATTGCTCGATCCAGGAATCGACGGCGCGGAGCGGTTGGGGATTCAGGTCGTAGATGCGGTGGCGGCCTTCGCGATGCTCCCGCACCAGATGAACGCGACGCAGGAGGCGCAGGTGCTTGGAGATGGCGGGGCGAGAAACGGGGAAGGCTTCGGCGATCTGGCCGGCGGGCTGGCTCCCACGGCGGAGGAGATCGAGGACGGCGCGGCGGGTGGGATCGGCCAGAGCCTGGAAGGTTGCTTCGGCGCTTCGGGAAGCGCTATATGTAACCGAACGGTTCCGCATAATACGTAACCTTACAGTTACGCGAGTCGGATGTCAAGCGGAAACTTTTCGGCCTCTCTTAGTCTTACATTGATGTACAATGTAAGCATCATGCGACAGATCACATCAGTAAGCACCAAGGGGCAGTTTGTGATTCCTTCGGAGATGAGAGCTTCGCTTGGGATCAAACCGGGGACGCGTATTTCTATCACTCAGGAGGGCTCGCGGATCGTTCTTGAACCGGTATCGAAAGAATTGGTCGACAAGACGAGGGGACTCTTCTCCGGCAAGCCTTCCCTTTCGGAGGAGCTGAAGCGGCAGCGGCGACGGAAGGATAAGTGGTGACTTACGTCCTCGACTCGAGCGCGGTGCTCCGCTATCTGGATGATGAGGCGGGCGCGGGGCGAGTTGCGGACATTATCAAGGGTCACCTGGCGGGAAGGTGTGAGGCGGTCATTTCCGCTCCGCATTGGGGTGAGGTGGCCGGAATCACATGCAAGGTTCATGGAAAGCGGGCGATGGAGTTGGTGCTCTCCCGCTTGAGTGCGTTTGGATTTCAGGTGGTGGCGGCGGATGCGGACCGCGCCGTAAGCGCTGCCCTCATCAAACTGAAGAGAGGCGTGCCGTACGTCGACGCTTTTGGGCTGGAACTTGCAGTTTCGGCGGGGGAGGGCGTTTTCGTTACCGCTGATTTCGACTTCAAGCCTGCCAGCCGCGATGTGAGGATTGAGTTTCTGCCAGCAAAATAGGTGACTCTTCCTCTCTGCGCCGTAGTACATCTCTGGCGATAAGAGCCCATAACGAGATCAAGGGTGCCGGACGCGCATGTCCGACCCGCGGACGAGGTCGAGGAAGGCCTGGTGGACGCGGGTGTCGTCGGAGAGTTCGGGGTGGAAGGTGGCGGCCATGGCGCTTCCCTGCCGGACAGCGACCGGAGCGTTGTCTTTGCCTTCGGTGGCGATGACTTCGACGCCGGGGCCGATGTGCTCGATTTTCGGAGCACGAATGAAGACCATTTCCAGTGGAGAGCCTCCCAACTTTTCCTGGATGAATCGGCCTTCGCGGATGGAGCTGTCGATTTGGCGTCCGTAGGCGTTGCGACGGATGCGGATGTTGAGCGCGCCCAGGCCGGCTTGCTTCGGATTCTCGACTTCGGTGGCCAGCAGGATGGCGCCGGCGCAAGTGCCGAAGGTGGGCTTCACGCGAACGAATTGCTTTAGCTTCTCGAAACCTTCTTCTCCCAGCAGTTTCAGGAAGGTGCCGGACTCGCCGCCGGGGATGACCAGACCGTCGATGTCGTCGAGTTGCGCGGGCTTTTTGACGAGCACGACCTCGGCGCCGAGCTCTTCGAGGCGGCGGCGATGGGCGTCGAAATCGCCCTGCAGGGCTAGGACTCCGATTCGCATTCTGATTTGATTCTATCGGATGCGTGCATGGGGACGACTCCCCCCACGTGATAAAGCCGCCTTGCGGCGCGACTGGAAGTCGGCCCTTTCAAAATGTGATTGCACCGCAGAGACCCGGTACTGGAGAACTCAAAATCTGAGGATTGGGCCGAAGGTGATGCGGAGATTGTTGTGGGCGCCGTGGTTGAAATAGACTTCGTCGCCAGCTTCGAGTCGCAGACCTATCGGCCCCAAGCTTGCTTCGATCCCCGCTGCGGGGTAGATTGCGGCGTTCAGATTGGAGGTGCGGAGGCCGAAGACGGCGCTGGCTACGTCGCTGTAGGGGAGCAGACTTGGGCTCAGGCGGAAATCTACGAAGCCGGTTTTGAGAGTTGCGAACGGACGGAATCTGCCGCCGGAGGGCTGGAGTTTAGGGCCGAACAGACCGTGCGTGACGCCGATTGACGTGTGCTCGATCGCGGCGATATTTCCGTTGGCAATGTTGACGTAGGCTTCGTCGAAGTTGATGCCGTAGTCGTAGGCCACTTCGCCTTCCAACATAACGTCGCGATGGATGCGATAGCCAAAACGCGCGCCGAGCCCGAAATTGTTGGTGCTGGTTTGGGAAACGCTGAGATAGTCGAGAAAGACGCCGGCTTCGACTTTCTGGGCGAAGGAGGAAGAAGTTGCGAACAGCAAAAGCGGGAGGATGATGGGACTCAGGTTACGCATGTGGGGTCTAGGATGCGAGTCGGCATAGTCCAGTTGTTGTAAGATGCGCGGGATTCATTTCTCGGCACAGGCTGGACGGTGTTTATGACATCCGACAGCAAGCGTTTCAAGGTCGGTGATATCGAATGTGTGGCGGTAAGCGACGGAACGTTCTCGTACCCAATCGGGTGGCTCTTTTCCAATGTTCCGCCGGAACAAGTGGAAAGTCGTTTGCGCGAGCGCAAATTGCCGACCACTCATGTCGACAGTCCTTATACCTGTCTTCTGGTGAAAACCGGAAACCATACCGTGCTCATTGATACGGGAGCCGATGGACTCGCGCCGACGACGGGAAATCTTCTGAGAAATCTGGAGGCCGAAGGCATTTCGCCCAATGAAATCACGGACGTGGTATTGACCCATGGCCATCCCGATCACATTGGTGGGGTGCTCGACCAGAGTGGCCAACCAGCGTTTTCGAGTGCGCGATATTTGATGTCTAGAACGGAATGGGATTTTTGGAACGACCCTTCCGCCTTGCATGACGCGGCCATGGACGATCATATGAAGCAGTTGCTGGTCGGCTGCGCGAAGAAAAACCTTCCGCCACTCGAAGAACGGATCGAGCTGTTCGACGGCGAAAAGGAAATCGCGCCGGGAATTCACGCCATTCCCGCTCCCGGACACACCCCTGGACATATAGCCTTATTCATTTCTTCCGCCAACTCCCATTCGTTGCACATATCGGATTCCGTGCTGAATCCGTTGCACATGGAAAATCCGGATTGGCGCAGCGTTTTCGACCTGGATTCCGAGAGTGCCGCGAATACGCGACGGAGACTGCTTGACCGAGCGGCTGCCGAGAAAATAAGTGTCACGGCCTATCACTTTCCTTTTCCCGGTATAGGGCGCGTCGAGAGCAAAGGAAATGCCTGGACTTGGGAAGCAGGGGCCGATCCCACTATTCGCGCGGCCTGACGGTCGTGATCACTGCTCGAGTCGGAACTCGGCCGAAGACACCTCTGCCGTGATTTAGCTAGAGAGGTAGAGCGCTGGGAAAGCGGGTCTGAAAATCCAGAAGGCCGACCCAGTCCGGTGTGATGGTGACGCGAACCATCGACGAGACCATTTTTCCGAGTTGCGCGACCCAGGCCTTGCCTTGGTCGGGTCCGAAGTAGCGCTCGGCGGCGGTGGCGTATTCGGGCACGATTCCATTCACCGGTTCCAGGCGTGCGTTACCGCGAATCAATAATACTTTGTGCGGGAAAGTGTTGTCGTCGATGGTCAGCGAAACACGGGGATTTCTGGCTAGAGCTTTGATTTTCGGCGCTTTCGCTGGCGTACCCATAACAAAATCGCTTCCATTCCAGTGAAACCAGATGGGAATGACCCGGGGCGTCCCGTCGGTTGCGATGTAGGCCAGGCGCGCGGGAATTGTTGACTGCAGAAGCTCCAGCGAGGCGGGATGTTTTAGAAGGCCGAGGTCGCCTTGTTTGACGGGCATGGGTTGCTCCTTTTCGATCCACGGCGTGAGTTTGGGAGGTGCCTGATCCCGTGCGGGAGTATAGCGCGATGCTGACGTGGGAGCGAATCTGACTTTCCCGGCAAGGATGCTTCGACTCCGAATGTGACCGCCTTGCGGTCCCATTCTGCGCTCGGCATGACATATTCTCTCAGTTTGCGGGTTTGCGTACGGCTGCGCCCAGTACTTTGCCGGGGCCGGATTCTTGTACTAATGCGACGAGCCTGACATTCTTTGGACCCGTGCCGGGCTTGAGTTTCAGCTGGATGTCCTGGGTGAAGGTCTTTCCCTTTTGTAATTTTCCTACCTTGGTGAGTTCCTGCACGACGGCGACGTGCACTAGATGGCGGCCGCCATTTTCTCCGCGCAAAACTTGCGATTCTACGTGATCAAGGGCTATGGCGACGTAGACGTCGGCGTTGTGTTTTTCGAAATTGGCGTCGGTTTCAATGTGCGCTCGAAGCATGGTTGGATTTCCGGCATCCACGGTCACTTCGCCGATGTGAATGGGAACCTTAGAAGTTGCCGCAGCTTTCTGCAGGAGTTCCTTGATCTGTTGCGGATTGTTCGCCAGCTGTATTTCCTGCGTTCCGTCCACGATCATTTGAGGGGTGAAAACAGTCTTCTCGCCCAGAGCACCTTCGTAGGAACTCTGGCGGTCGGTCAGCGAAGGCGACGAGTTGGGATCTTTCCAGCCGTCCTGATCCCAGTACGTCACGTGCTCGCTGAGGACGATTAGTTGGGCGCCGGGAACGGGTTGGGTGGTATCTAACTTCTGAAGGAAGATGTCGGCGGGAGGACAGCTGGAGCAGCCTTCGGAGGTGAACAGTTCGATGAGGACGGGAGTTGTGAGCGGAGATTTCTCTGGATCGATCGCGTCCCCCGGCTGCGGAGTGCGGGCGTTGCGAGAGAGCGCAACGTTCGAAAATATCAGGCAGCAGGATACAACCGCTGATGTAAGTGATAGAGCCAGAGCCAATCGAGAGATCTTCATAATTTACCTGCCGTTCCGCCTGGTGCCCAGGCTAGAAGTGTGATGATCTTATCGAACTTTTGATTCGCCGGAGCGGGCCTCTGGCGAATGTTATTTCTGCGGTTGCCAGTGGTAATATCTGTGCGCCAACTTTACATACTCCGTGGCCGCAAGGGAGGTGCCTGTGGCTAGCGCATCGATTACGATCAACAAAAACAAAGAAGACATGCGGGCGGCGCGTATCGCCCTTGTCGAGCAACACGTTCGATTGGAGAACGCGCATGACCTGGAAGGCGTTCTTCAGACTTTTGGCAGTACCGCGCGCTACGACGATGAGGCGTGGGGCGAACATTATGAGGGCGGAGAAGGGGTACGCCAGTTTTATGAGCAGCTGATGAAGGCCCTGCCGGATCTGGAGATCGAGGTAGTGCGCCGGCATGTGACGGACGATTCCGTTTTGCTTGAGGTGATGATTCGAGGCACGCAGCTTGGGGAGTGGCGTGGGCTACCGGCGACCGGAAGGCGAGTCGAGATACCGCTTTGCGGGGTATACACCTTTGACTCCGAGAACCGTCTGGCGGGAGAGAAAATCTATTACGACCGCGCGACGGTATTGGGCCAGCTGGGCGTTTTCCACGACCCGCAGAGTGTGTTGGGCCAGGTTTGCACTTTAGCGACGCATCCCGTGACTATGGCACGTGCGTTAGGCAGGAAACTGTTGCGCAGGTGACGGCTTCGTCTGCGACCCTTAAGGGCGCGGAAAAGACGCGAATGGTCTCCGGGATTATCGGAGCCATCGACGAACAATGTGGTGCGGGCACTCTGTCCAGTTTCAATTTTAATCTGGCGTAGCGCGAAGTCAAGTTACTTGGGGAGATTATCTCTGTGTTCTCTCCCCAAAGCGAAACCTGTTCTCCACAGATGGGAGAATGGACCCGGTGGGAATCGAACCGGCATCTGCGACTTGGACAGAGTGCTGTGCCAGGTTGGGAAGCTATCGAGAATATTTTGCTTTGGGGTGGCGCAGCGCTTCCAGCGCTGCCACCCAAAACTAGCTGGGAAACTCCGGGGACCTGTCCCGGTTTCTCCTCCGGCCGCGGTTTTCCAAGCTCCAGTGACCTTCGTAATTTTCGACGGCTCGCTCGCGCGGTGATACTGACCATGCTTAAGGCGGGACGGGCATGATCTCGAATAAGGGTTCAGTAAGGAATGTACTACTTTACATCACAAAGGTCTTTGTGATAAGCTCCACTAGTTGATGTTAACCCGCGTGCAATCCAGGAATGAGTATGAATCAAGTTGCCTCGCCATCGTTGGGTGTCCAGATTCGGAACCGGTCCCGCTCCATGGGACTCAAGCTGCTCTTAGTCAGCGGACTTGCTTTGGTTATGATGATTCCTTCTTTGTTCGTGGACAGCCTTGTAGAAGATCGAACCAAGCGAGCCAAGGACGTAATCCAAGAGATCAGCGGCCGCGCAGGTGGTCAGCAGACCTTTCTTGGTCCCACGCTGTCAATTCCTTACAGCGTTCCGTCACCTTACAAGGGCGGCTCACCCGCACTCGGCGTATACGTGGTGTTTCCAACGAAGGCGGATGCCGTTGTAACAGTTCGCACTCAGGAGCGGCATCGGTCCCTATTCAAAGTACCTGTCTATCAGTCAGAACTGAAATTCAATGCAGCATTTGACCTCACGGGAGTTCCTGCGGCTGCACCCGCGGGTGCAGAGCTGGACTGGACTCGAGCGGCGATTGTTGTGGGCGCCAGCGACGCTCGCGGAGCCTTGGCGGATGGAACGCTCACGGTCAACGGCAAGACGGTCACAGTCGTTCCAGCAGAAAATGTCGGAGAGCCAAACCCGCGCTTGCCGCTTGCCTATTTTGGCGTGAGAGTTTCCGAACTGGCCCAGCCCAACTCGACGTTCAACGTAACTGCCAACCTTCGCTTTTCCGGCGCTCAGCGACTGGCAGTCTTAGCCTATGGCAAGAGCACGCATTTTACCGCAGAGGGCGACTGGCCCAGTCCAGGTTTCGATGGTGGATTCTTACCCGTGAAGCGTACCCTGTTAGCGCACGGCTTTACGGGAGAGTGGTCGATACCCTTCATCGCCCGCGGAATTCCGGCCGAGGGCACTAATACTGCGGTTAGCGCGCTGGATCAAACGGCGATGGGAATCTCCTTCGTCGAAATGGCCGACCCGTATCAATCGGTCAGTCGGTCGCTCAAATATGCACTTCTGTTTATCGGGTTATTGTTCCTCTCGTACTTTGTCTTTGAAATCACTGCCGGCAGGCGCGTGCATCCCGCACAGTATGTTTTGGTCGGCATGGCACACTTGATTTTCTATCTTCTATTGCTGTCATTTGCCGAGCGCATTGGCTTTGACCTGGGCTTTTTACTAGCCGGCGGCGCCACCGTAATTTTGCTTTCGGCCAATGCCCGATGGATTTTTGCGAGCCGAGTGCAGGGGCTGCGAGCTCTCGTCGTATTCAGCCTGCTCTACTTTTTTATCTACTTGTTGCTGCGTCTGGAAGACAACGCACTTTTGGTGGGTGCAGTGGCAAGCTTTCTCGCAGTGGCCGCTGTAATGTACTTCACTCGTAATATCGATTGGTATAGTTCGATACCAGCCGGTGGCGCACAGCCAGCAGCGGCGGTCGAAAAAGGTACTGCGAACAATTAATCCACTGGGACCCGATGCTCGGCGCTTCTAAGGCTGGGTGACTCCCTGGTCAAAACAGTCCGCGCGCGATTGAGGGCTGGCTTTCACGCGGTTGGACTGGTCCGTGCAGAAGACCCAATAGCCCGTCTCTTTCTTCGTCACAGGATGCGCAAACACTCTGTAGGCGGCATTCGGCGCTCCCGACCTACAATCAAAAATTTCGAACAAGTATCCCTTGTCCTTCCCAAATTCCAAGGAATTTGGGAGGAGCCGAGCTTCGACTAATTCTCCGAGAGTACAGGCAGATGCCTTCGCGGGATTGGAGGCCGCGAACTTTTGTTGAGCGGTGTTGATCGCGTGAAGCACACGCTTCGCTGAGGTTTCATTCGCCGTCATGCGAGCCAGCTTGAGATTGGGAACAGCGATCGCAGCAACAATCGCCACAATTCCCAGTACGAGGAGCAGCCCCACAGTCCGACTGCAAGTGCGAGCGCCATTCACGTCCTACCAGCCTCTAGTTTGCAGCATATGCGCCTCGTCTAAACCAGCCACGGCCAGGCCTTTCATCGCCCCCATCAGGTCTTCGCTGACTTCAAGTAATACTTTAGGGTCGTTGAAGTGGGTGGCGGCCTTCACGATGGCTCGCGCGCGCTTCTCTGCTTCGGCCGGGTCGGCGAAGGTGGTGCTGTCTTTCATGAAGATGCCGCTGCCTACAAAGACGGCTTCGGCGCCTAGCTGCATTACCAGGCTCGCGTCGGCGGGGGTGGCGATTCCTCCGGCGCTGAAATTTGGGACGGGGAGCTTCCCTGCCTTTGCGACCATCTTGATCAGCTCGTAGGGCGCGCCGTGCTCTTTGGCTTTGGCGTAGAGTTCTTCCTCACCGAGGACGGTGAGGATTTTCATCTCCTGGACGATCTGGCGGATGTGCTTGACGGCGTGGACCACGTCGCCGGTGCCGGCTTCGCCCTTGGTGCGGATCATGGCGGCGCCTTCGGCGATGCGGCGCAGGGCTTCTCCCAGATTGCGGGCGCCGCAGACGAAAGGGACTTTGAAGGCGTGCTTGTCGACGTGGTGCGCTTCGTCGGCGGGGGTGAGGACTTCGGATTCGTCGATGTAGTCGACGCCGAGTTCCTGGAGAATTTGGGCTTCGGCAAAATGTCCGATGCGGCACTTGGCCATGACCGGGATGGAGACGGCGGCCATGATCTCGCGAATCTTTTTGGGCGAAGCCATGCGGGCCACGCCGCCCTCGGCGCGGATTTGCGCAGGGACGCGTTCGAGCGCCATGACCGCGACGGCGCCGGCTCGTTCGGCGATGGTGGCCTGGTCGGCGTTGGTGACGTCCATGATGACGCCGCCTTTGAGCATTTCGGCGAGGCCGGTTTTGAGGCGGAGGCTGGTGGGGTTACCGTTGTTTTGGGACATATATGGACTCCGAAAAAGCTGCGAGCTTCGAGTTATGAGCTTCGAGCTAACCCCTGTGTTGATGATTAAGGGCGGGGTCTCGCCGCTCATTCATTCTAACGCTCAGAAGGGATTTTGCGGTACCCTGCGCTCGTTACGGCCGCAAGTGAGCGCTAAAATTCACGTCCGGTTCTTCGTGAACTGAGGGAAGAATTCCCAGGCTCGCGCCGGGAAGTTAGTGCGCTTTGGCCTGCGCTTCTAGAATTTGCGGCATTAGGATGTCGCGCACGTAGTGCCAGTACGGAACCAGAGTCAATGCGGCGCCTGCGTCGTTTTGCGCAGCTTTCAAGTCTGGGACGGTTCGGTTGAGATTCGACCAAGCGCGATTCATCAACAATTCGGGCTCACCCCAGGAAGGTTCCAGAGGATCGCTCACGGCCGCCTGCTTCCGAATGGCATCCAAGCCTCGGTTGTAAAGGTCGAAGGCTTTGTCCTGACCGCCGCCGCGTTCCGGTGGCGAAGACCAGCGAATGGGGCCGAGCACCCAGAGGAGACGAGGATTATCGGGATCCGATGCCATGGCTTCTTTAAGCAACGGACTTGAATGTTGGATCATCTCCTGCGCACGCGCGCGGTCATTCCTGTTCAGGTATGCCAGATAGCCATAACAGGAGGCTTCTGCAATTTTCGACTCGACGAAAGCGGGGTCTTGTGCGAGGGAGTCGTTGAAATCGGCAATCGCGCCGTTCAAGTCGTCCGCCAGGTCTTTCGGAGTCGGGGACTCGTTAAAGCCGTTGATTGCACGGCGCCAGAGGGCGAAACCTCGCCAATAGAGCTCGCGAGAGGCGAGCATTTTGCTATCAAGGGATGGCGTAAGTTCGGCATGAAGGCGCTGGAGCGCGGTTCGGTCGCCTTCGTAGTCGGCGCGCTTGATCTGCTCGACAGTTCGAATGGCAGAATCGCGGGCCGAGTTGGTGCTGGGCTTCGCTGCGGGTTGGGTTTGAGCATTGGAAACCGCACCAACAGCGAGTAATGCGGAGAAGATGGCGGGGCGAAGCATCCTGCCCTCCGTGGGATTGGCGTCGTGGCTTGGACGCGAGGAACGTAGGAAAGTTATCAGATTCCGGCGCGCCCCGCTTTTATCTCTCCACAAACTTTCCGAACATTTTTGCGGGGTCAATGGCGATGAAGGTGCCTTTGCTCCGCGCTAACACTTCATTTTTTTCGTTCATGATCTCGGCGGCGTTGATGTGGATGCGGCCTTTTACGCTGACTTCCCTGCCCTCGACGTGGAGTGGTTTGTGCAGAGGGACGGGCTTGAGGTATTCGACGGTCATTTCCTTGGTCAGGGCGATTACGTTGCGGAGCTTGTTGACCTTGCCCATGGCGTCGTCGAGGATGGTGGCGATGATGCCGCCGTGGCAGTGGCCGGGCGGGCCGGTGTAGCGCTTGCTGAGGCGGAATTTACAGACGAACGTCTGGCGTTCCTCGTCGAGGGAGAATTTCAGGTGCATCCCGTCGGGATTGTTTTGGCCGCAGGCGAAGCAGTTATTCTTTTGCATTTTTACGTAGCGGGTGTCGTGGCCTTGGGGTTGGGGCTTTCGAGGCATGGAGGGATTTTAACCTGCGTGACGGCTGGGAAAGCTTTTGATCGCAGAGTTCGCTGAGAATAGGTCGCCGAGGATGCTGAGAAAATCTGGGACGAGAAGGGCTTCTCTCGTTCATCGGAATCCTGTATACATATCGGTTTCGTAAATCTTTGCCGCCGAGGACACTTCGTTCTTCGGCGCAGTTCCCGGACTGGAATGGAGTGTCGCTTGAAATTACTTCTCAGCATTTTTTTGGCCGTGCTTCTGTTGTTCCAACTTTCCCTTGTGGCGCAGACTGCTGCTCCGGTTTCTACCGATAAGGACGCGGACAAGAAAAATCCGGCGGCGGCGAGAAGTCCGAAGAAGGATCAAAAGAAAGAAGAGCAGAAAGAGGAGCCAAAGAAAGAAGAGAAGAAAGGCGGGATGACGGCCGATACTTTTGCGGGGCTGAAGTTTCGGCTGATTGGGCCGGCGGTGGCTTCGGGAAGGGTGATGTCGATTGCGGTGAATCCCAAGAACAAGAATGAATATTACGTGGGCGTGGCGTCGGGCGGGGTTTGGAAGACGGTGAATGATGGGACGACTTGGACTCCGGTGTTCGATGGCGAGGGATCGTACTCGATTGGTTGGGTCGCGCTTGATCCAAACGACGCTTCGGTGGTGTGGGTGGGGACGGGCGAGAGCAACTCGCAGCGCAGCGTGAGCTATGGCGATGGAATTTACCGGTCGGAGGATGGAGGCAAGAGCTGGCAGAATCTGGGGCTGAAGAAGTCGGAGCATATTGGGCGGGTGGTGATCGATCCGCGGGATTCGAAAGTCGTGTATGTGGCGGCGGAGGGGCCGCTTTGGGGCCCGGGCGGGGATCGCGGACTCTACAAGTCGGCGGATGGGGGTAAAACGTGGAAGGCGGTGTTGACCATCAGCGAGAACACTGGCGTGGTGGATGTGCAACTCGATCCGGGGAATCCCGACATTGTTTATGCGGCGGCTTATCAGCGGCGGCGGCACGTTTTTACGCTGATCGATGGCGGGCCAGAGAGCGCGATTTATAAGTCGACCGACGCGGGAGTTACGTGGAAGAAGTTGAATTCGGGATTGCCTACCGTGGATATGGGGCGCATTGGGCTGGCGGTTTCGCCGGCGGATCCGAATGTGGTTTACGCCACGATTGAGGCGGCGGATGGGAAGGGCGGGGTCTTTCGGTCGAGCGACAAGGGCGCGACCTGGGAGCGGCGGAATGAATTCGATCAGGGGGCGATGTATTACGCGCGTGTCGTCGCCGATCCGAAGAATGTGGATCGCATTTTTGTGATGAACGTTTCGCTGCGTGAGTCGCTGGATGGGGGCAAGACTTTCCACAAAGTGAACGAGGTGAATCACCACGGGGACAATCACGCTATGTGGATCGATCCGGACGATACCAAGCACTGGGTCTTCGGGTCGGACGGCGGGATGTACGAAACTTTCGACGACGCGAAGAGCTGGGAGTTCAAAGCGAATCTGCCGACGGTGCAGTTTTACGACGTGGCAGTGGACAATGCTGCGCCGTTCTACAACGTGTGTGGCGGAACGCAGGATAATTTTTCTTGGTGTGGGCCGGCGCGCACGCGCAATCTTAACGGGATCGTGAATTCAGATTGGTTTGTAACCACTGGCGGCGATGGGTTCCGGTCGCAGGTGGATCCGGTCGATCCGAATACAATTTATGCCGAGTCGCAGTATGGGGTGCTGGTTCGCCATGACAAGCCGACGGGGCAGGAACTGGTATTGCAGCCGCTGGAGGGCAAGGGGGAGCCGCCGCTGCGGTGGAATTGGGATTCGCCGATCATCGTCAGTCCGCATTCGCATACGCGGCTTTATTTTGCGGCCAACAAATTGTTTCGCAGCGACGATCGCGGGGATACGTGGAAGGCAATCAGCGGAGACTTGACGCGACAGATCGATCGCAACAAGTTGCCGGTGATGGGAAAAGTTTGGGGGCCGGATGCGGTGGCCAAGAATCAGTCGACTTCGTTTTACGGAAATATTGTGGCGCTGGCCGAGTCTCCGAAGAAAGAAGGACTGATTTATGTGGGGACCGACGATGGGCTGATTCAGGTAACGGGCGACGGCGGCGCGAGTTGGACGAAGTATGAAAAGTTTCCCGGCGTGCCGGAGATGACTTATGTGAGCCGGCTGGCGGCTTCGAATCACGATGTGAACACAGTGTATGCGGCGTTTGACAATCATAAGAATGAAGACTTCAAACCTTATCTACTGAAATCAAGCGACAGCGGAAAGACCTGGACGTCGATTGCGGGCGATCTGCCGGAGAATGGGCCGGTGCTGGCGTTTGCGGAAGACACGGTGAATCCGAATCTGTTGTTTGCGGGCACGGAGTATGGGGCGTTCTTTTCGATCGATGGCGCGAAGATCGATGGCGGGCAGCACTGGGTGCGGCTGAAGGGCGGGCTGCCGACGATTGCCGTGCGCGACATGGTGATTCAGGCGCGCGAGGGCGATCTGGTGATCGCAACGTTTGGGCGGGGATTTTATGTGCTGGATGACATCAAGCCACTGCGGCAGATGAAGGCGGGATCAACCGAGCAGGCTGCGGCGACGTTTCCGGTGAAGGACGCGCTGCTCTACGTGGAGCGGCATCCGCTGGGCGGACCGAAGAAGGGATTTCAGGGCGATGCGTTTTATGCCGCGGACAATCCCCCGTATGGAGCGGTGTTTACGGCTTACATGAAGGACAAGATCAAGACGAAGAAAGAGAAGCGGCAGGAGGCGGAGAAGGAGGCCGCGAAAAATCAGACGCTTCCCTATCCTACGAATGACGAATTGCGCGCCGAGGCGCAGGAGGCAAAGCCGGAAGTTTATTTTGTGGTGTATGACGAGAGTGGGGCGGCGATCCGGCGCGTGGATGCCAGCACGGAGGCGGGGTTTCAGCGGGTGGCGTGGGATTTGCGATATCCGGCGGCGCAGGTTAAGAAACATTCCGAGGACGGCGAAGAAGATTTTCCGGATGCGGCGGATCAGGGACCGCTGGTGCTGCCCGGCACTTATTCGGTGCGGATGTTCGACAAAGTTGGCGGCGTGGTGACGGAACTCGCGGGGCCGCAGTCGTTCAAGGTGGCGACCGAAGGAGCGGCGGGAATGAATGCCTCGGATCGGACAGCACAAGAGGAATTCTTGCGCAAGGTGACGCGGCTGTATCGGGCGGTTTCCGGGGCGCTGCATACTTCCGACGAAGTGGAATCGCGGTTGAAGGCGATTCGCGAGGCGTTGCGGGAGACGCCGGCGGTGGAGAGACAGCTGGATGCCGTGGCCGATGGAATTGAACAGCGGGAGCGCGAGATTCGGCGAGCGCTGCGTGGAGATGTGGAGATCGCCAAGCGGAGCGAGAATGTGCCTTCGTCGATCGACCAGCGGGTGAACTCGATCATGGAGGGCGAGCGTTTCTCGCTGGCGAAGCCGACGCAGTCGCATATTGATTCTTACAACATTGCGGCGGCAGAGTTTGGGGAGCAGCTTGCGAAGCTGCGGACGCTGGTGGAAGTTGATCTGGCCAAGCTGGAGAAGGACATGGAGGCGGCGGGAGCGCCTTGGACGCCGGGGAGGGTGCCGGAGTGGAGTGAGAAATAGAAATATTGGCCACGGATTTGCACGGATTGTCACGGATGGAACTGCAAGCGTTCAGGAGAAAGAAGACGCCGCGATTTTGGATTCAACGATGAAGCGCATTCTCTTATCGTGGAGCAGCGGGAAAGACAGTGCGTGGAGTCTGCATGTTTTGCGCCAGCGGGGCGAGTATGAAGTGGTGGGGCTGCTCACAACGTTCAATGAAGTGGCGGATCGCGTGGCGATGCATGCCGTGCCGCGCGAGTTGGTTGAACGGCAGGCAGCGGCGGCTGGGCTTCCGCTCTGGGCGGTTCCGTTGCCGTGGCCTTGTTCCAATGACGAGTATGAATCGCGGATGGCTCAGACCTGTAGGAAGGCGATTGCCGATGGGATTGAGGCCGTGGCGTTCGGCGATCTGTTTCTCGAAGATGTGCGCGCCTACCGGATTAAACAGATGAAAGATACGGGGCTGGAACCGATATTTCCGCTATGGGGGCGGCCGACCCGCGCTCTGGCAAATGAGATGATTGCAGGCGGCACTCGAGCGAAGTTGACGTGTGTCGATACAGAGAAATTGGACCGGTCGTTCGTGGGGCGCGAATTCGACGATGCTTTTCTTGCCGATCTGCCTGAGGAAGTAGATCCATGCGGGGAACGCGGAGAGTTTCATTCTTTCGTTTATGCGGGGCCTATATTCGATTCTGCGCTGGCGATTTCGGTGGGCGAGATAGTGGTGCGCGAGCAGTTCGTGTTTGCGGACCTGATGGCGAAATGATTTTTTATCCGATGAGCTCGTTCGCCGCGTGGAGATTCGGAAAATCCGCGGGCGATTTTTTATTTCTTGGTGCTCGATTGCATTATCCTCAGGCCGCTGTGGTAAACTCGCCGCCGACCGGTGCTTGCGTTGTGGGCGCGGCAGAGGTTGTGGGGAAATCCTTTCGTATCGTCCCTAGGTTTGAGGAGGGCTGGGAATGGGCCTCGCGTTACTGCTTCTGATCTGGCTGATTACTTTGGCCAGTACTTATTTCTTCATCGCCAAGACTTGGTGGCTTCCGGCGGGGGCTGCGGCGGCCGCGGGCTGGATCGATCATCAATTCGCCCTTACCTTCATCATCATGGGAATTGTTTTCCTGGCGGCGCAGCTCGGGCTGGGATACATCGTGTGGAGATACCGCGAGGGTCCGTCTTCTGTTCCCGCTTCTTATTCTCACGGAAACACGACGCTGGAAGTTGTTTGGACGGTGCTCACGGCGATTCTATTTATCGGATTGAATCTGATGGGGAGCAGCGTATGGGCGAGCCAGCGCTTCGATGCTGCCGAGGCCGGCGCGGTGCAGGTGGAAGTCACGGGGATGCAGTTTGCCTGGTACTTCCGCTATCCGGGACCCGATGGAAAGTACGGCGCTACGAGCCCGAAGCTGATGGATCCGTCGGCTGGCGGCGAGGCTGCGGTCGGGCTGAATACTTCTGATCCTGCCGCGAAGGATGATGTGGTGACCGGAACCATGTATCTGCCGGTGGACCGCGAAGTGGATCTAAGTCTGCGGGCCGTAGATGTGATTCATAGCTTTTTCGTGCCGTCGTTGCGCTTCAAGCAGGATGCGGTTCCAGGGCTGAATATTCATATGCACTTCAAACCTACCGCGATCGGCGAGTATGAAATTGCCTGCGCCGAACTTTGCGGGCTTGGGCATTACAAGATGCACGGCATGGTCCACGTCGTCAGCCAGGAAGATTTTGACAAGTGGCTGGCGGCTCGGGAGGCGGAGAAACAATAAAATGGCGACCCCGGCTTCGGTTCACGCGCACGCTCCTCAGGGTTTCATTCGGAAATACATTTTCAGCCTCGATCACAAAGTTATTGGCCTTCAGTATTTTTTTCTGGCGCTAACGGCGGTGTTTGTCGGGATGTTTTTGTCGCTGTTGATGCGGATTCACCTGGTCTGGCCGGCGGCGGTTCTGCCGTTTGTTGGCGAGATCAAGCCGGAAACGTATCTCAGCTTGCTGACCATGCACGGCACCATCATGGTGTTTTTCGTGCTGACGACGGCGCCACAGGGCGGGTTTGGAAATTATTTCCTGCCGATTCAGATTGGCGCGCCGGATATGGCGTTTCCAGTCCTGAACATGCTCTCGTTTTGGACCACGTTTGTGGGATTCGTGGTGATCCTCGCCGCCTTCTTCGTGACCGGAGGCGCTCCGCTTCACGGGTGGACGGGATACGCTCCGCTGAGCGCACTGCCGTCGGCCGGACCCGGCGAAGGACTGGGCGCGGATCTTTGGATCACGAGCATCGCGATTTTCTGTGTGGCGTCACTAATGGGGGCGTTGAACTTCATTACCACCACGCTGGACCTGCGGGCCAAGGGCATGACGCTGATGCGCATGCCCCTCACGGTGTGGTCGTGGTTTATCACCGCGATTCTCGGGCTGCTGGCGTTTGGCGTGTTGCTCTCGGCGGGAATTCTGCTATTGATGGATCGGAATCTTGGAACCAGCTTCTATGTGCCGCTGGTGGTAGTTAACGGGCAGATTATGGGGCACAAGGGCGGTTCGCCGCTGCTATGGCAGCATCTGTTCTGGTTCTTCGGACATCCCGAAGTTTACATTGCGATTCTGCCGGGCATGGGCGTGGCATCGCAGGTCCTGTCGACGTTTTCGCGCAAACCCATTTTTGGATATCGGGCGATGGTCTACGCCATGTTGTCGATCGGATTTTTCGGGTTCATGGTGTGGGGCCATCACATGTTCATGAGCGGGATGAGCCCTTATTCGGCGTTTGCGTTTTCAATTTTGACGATGTGCATTGGCGTGCCCTCGGCCATCAAGACGTTTAACTGGCTAGGGACGATGTACAAGGGGCGCATTCGATTTCAAACGCCGATGCTCTATGCCATCGGCTTCGTGTCGCTATTTGTTTCGGGCGGGCTGAGCGGGCCGTTCCTGGCGCAGCCGGTGCTGGATATTCAGTTGCACGATACTTATTTTGTGGTCGGGCACTTTCATTTGATCATGGGCGTGGCGGCGATCTTCGGAATGTTTGCGGCAACTTATTACTGGTTCCCAAAAATGTTCGGCCGGATGATGAATGAAACCTGGGGAAGGGTCCACTTCTTCCTCACTCTGGCCGGGACCTATGCCATCTTCATGCCCATGCATTATTTGGGTTTGGCGGGAGGGACGCGCCGGTACTCGCAATATACTGAAGTCGCGTATCTACAAAAGTTGATGCCACTCCACCAATTCATGACTTATGCGGCGTTCATCACGATTGCGGCGCAGTTTATTTTTGTGATCAATCTGTTCTGGAGCATGTTCAAGGGACCGAAGGCTAGTGACAATCCATGGGAGGCGACGACGCTGGAGTGGACAACGGCGACTCCGCCGCCGCATGACAATTTTGGCGGCGTGACGCCGGTGGTGAATCATGGACCTTATGAGTATGGTGTACCGGGCGCGCCGAAGGATTACGTGATGCAGAACGATCCGGCAACCGTTGCGACACACTGACGCACTAAGTAGGTATGGCGACTTACACACCAAGCTCTCCGATTGATCATGTTGGGCACGGCCACAAGCCGCCCCTGCCTCCTGTTGGTGGTGGGGGCGACGAGGGGCGCGGCGGCGGCGACATTCCTAATTATGGAGCGCGATTGCGGCGGGCGCGGCTGGGACTGATCTGCGGGATCGCTACGGTTTGCATGGTATTCGTCTCGCTGACCAGCGCGTACCTGGTGCGCCAGGGTCTGCCAACATTCGATGGCGCGTCGAACAGCTACGTTCGCGACTGGGGACGGGTGGATTTGCCGTGGCTACTGCTGGCGATTAACACCGCGATTCTTTTGGTCAGCAGCGTGAGCATGGAATTGGCGCGGCGCAACGCGGCGCGGCAGGCAGCGCTGGCCCCGGTGAAATCTATTCCTGGAGTTTCGCTGGGGAACGAGAAACCTTTTCCGTGGCTGGGGATTACGGTGGTACTGGGGATCAGTTTTCTCGCGGGGCAATGGCTGGCTTGGGGGGAGCTGCACGCTCGCGGATTCTTTGTTGACACCAATCCCAACAGTTCGTTTGTGTTTCTGCTGACCATCGCGCACGCGGTGCACCTTTGTGGAGGAATGATTGCGCTACTTTGGGCGGCCAGTGCTTCCCTGCTGCGCAAGCCGGTGGAGGCGCGGCGGATTGTGGTCGACATCACAGCGTGGTATTGGCACTTCATGGCGGTGTTGTGGGTGTATGTGTTCGCGCTATTGGGACTTGCGAGATAGGTAACCAGCACAAGCGAGTTGCATAGGTCCTTCGGCGCAAGGAGCGCCCGCCTCAGGATGACAACGAAATGAGATGCGGCCCGCTCGGATGACAAGCTTGGTTCGAAAGGGGAACTTGCGGAATGGCTAACGCCACACTGGAGCATGGAGCCGTTCAACACGGGCTGCCCGGAGCTTACGAGGCGCCGCTGTTTGGGGCTTATTCGAAGAAGGTGGGGATGTGGCTTTTTCTGGCCTCGGACTCTCTGACTTTTGGAGCGCTGCTTTTTGCCTTCAGCTACAACCGGATTTATACGGCGTGGCCGACTCCATTTCATGCGGCGAGTATCGCAAACGCCACCATCATGACGGCTTGCCTGCTGTCGAGCTCGCTGACGATGGTGATGGCCGTGTTTGCGGCGCAGCGCAGTGACCGGGTCTGGACCAGGTACTGGCTGCTTGCCACAATGGTGTTTGGCACAGCGTTCATCGTGTTGCATGGCATGGAGTGGAGCAAACTGATTGGCGAGGGGCTGACCATTCCGGGATTTCCAAAACCCGCAAGCGCCGCAGCGGGCGAACTGGCGGACGTTTCGAAAAATACGCCGCAGTTTCCCGCGACGTTTTTCGGGTTGACGGCAATGCACATGCTGCACGTTACGATTGGCGTGATTTATCTGGGAGTAGTGGCGTTTCGCAAATGGTTTCTTCCAGTTCTGGGGGTACTCTGGATTGCGGGATATTTTCTGATTCCTTCCGATAATGTTTTTCACTACGGAATTCATACGCTGGGATTAGGGCTGCTGGTTGCGGCCGTGATTTTGTTTCTGAAGCCCAAGGATTACGACGCGCATGATGTGGAAGTCTCGGGACTGTATTGGCATTTTGTCGATCTGGTGTGGATGTTTATTTTCCCGTTAGTGTATTTGATGTCGACGAAGATTGCGTAGCAAAGGTCTTCCCGCGGCGGTTAAAGCCGCGAGTGGAAACGGCAGGCGGATGAAGCCGTGCTCTTCCCGGAAGCGATGACAATAGGAAAACTGAGCGAGGACTCTGCCATGCACGACGTAGCGACGCACGCAGTAGCACACGACGACAGCAAGGGGCAATACTTCTGGGTGTGGGGAGCGTTGCTGGTTTTGACTGCGATTGAGGTCGTGCTGGGGTACAGGCAGGTGTTCGCTCCGGTGCGGATGCTCGAAGTCCTGCTGATTTTATCGATCATCAAGTCGGCGCTGATCATTGGCTACTTCATGCATCTCAAGTTTGAGAAATCCTTGATGCGGTGGATGCTGGTGCTCTCGGTGACGGCGTGCTTCATCATCATGTATTTCTTTTTCTTTCCGGATGCGGGTCGCGTGATGCCGCCGCCGAATGGCGTGGGCTTGCAATAGAGGGTAATCAGAGATCGGTTCTATGAATTCGTTGTCTAAGTTTCGTTGGGTCGTGCTGGCTTGGATTCTTGCATTTGGGATTACTCCCGCGTTTGCCCAGGGGTGCGCCATGTGCAATGCGAATGCGAAGGCCACGCCGAAGGAAGCTCAACGGGCGATTAATCGCGCCATTTTTGTCATGCTGGCACCGCCTCTCGGCATTATGGTGCTGGGATTTGGGTTCGCGGTTCGCTATGGAAAAAAGCGCGACCGGGAAAACGACAGCAACAATTAGAGCCGCGACTTCTCCGTGATATCCCGTCCATCCTGGTGCTGCGGAAAACGCGGGCGGGGGCGCCCGCGCCACAGATTCCCTGCTTTATAATAGAAGATTCGGTAGTCGCCGCTGAGGCCTCTGGGCGCTTGCGCTCGGGGCAGGGTGACCGCTGCTTTTTACCCGATGTCTTCTGAATCCACGCAGGCTGAGTTGAACCAAACGTCTTCCACTTCCACGGAAAGCATTGTGGTACGCGGTGCTCGCGTTCATAACCTCAAGAATATTGACTTTCAGGTCCCGCACAATTCGTTGACAGTCGTGACTGGGGTTTCCGGGTCCGGCAAGTCCTCTTTGGCGTTCGACACCATCTACGCGGAGGGGCAGCGCCGGTATGTCGAGTCGCTGTCGGCTTATGCGCGGCAATTTCTGGAGCGGATTGAGAAGCCGGACGCAGACACGATTGAGGGAATCGCTCCGGCGGTAGCGATCCGGCAGAAGAATACGACTCGGAATCCGCGGTCGACGGTGGCGACGGCCACTGAGATCTACGACTATTTACGGTTGCTTTACGCACGGGTGGGGCGGACGTATTGCGCCAATTGCGGCGACGAGGTGAAAAAGGATACGGTCGACGAAGTTGCGGATGCGATTCTGGCGCTGGAGCCGGAGACTCGGCTCCAGGTGTTGTTTCCGTTGCAACGGCCGGTTCCCGATGTGCAGCAAGTCGCGCTCAGGGTTGAGCGTACCCCGAAGCCGAAGAAGAGCCCAGGTCTCGCAAAACCGGCGAGACCTGGGGCACCCCCACCAGTAGCACCCCAGTTAACCGAAGCTTTGAAGACGCGGCTGTTTGATCTGCGGAAGGCGGGGTTCAACCGGCTCTACCAGGCGGGCCAGGTTTTCGAATTTTCCACTCCGGAGTCCCTGCTCGATATTGATTTTGCGGAGCCGGTGTTTGTGCTGGTGGATCGGCTGGTGGTGTCGGCTGAGGCGCGGACACGAGTTGTCGATGCGATTGAGACTGCCTACAGAGAATCGGGAGAGGTTATTTTTGAGACTCCGGGGGATCAGGAAGAAGCCGCGGGCGAGAGCCCCTTCGACTTACGCTCAGGGCAGGTCCGCGCCACACGAGTGCTGCGCTTTTCGCAGCGGTTCGAGTGCAAAGTTTGCAATCTGCGGTATGAGGAACCAGAGCCGAAGCTTTTTTCCTTTAATAATCCGTATGGGGCTTGCCCGCGGTGCCAGGGGTTTGGGAATACGATCGACTTCGATCTGGATCTCGTCATCCCGGACAAGATCAAGACTTTGGCCGACGGCGCGATCGAGCCGTGGACGAAGCCGAAATATCGTCCACTGTTTACCGACCTGAAGCGCTATGCCAAGCAGGCGGGCATCCCTCTGGATGTGCCTTGGGCCGACATGGAAGATAAACACAGAAATCTTGTGCTCAGCGGCGAAGGAAAGTTTTTGGGGGTGCGCGGGTTCTTTGCGCACGTGGAGCGCAAGAAATACAAACTGCATGTACGGGTGTTTCTGAGCCGCTATCGTGGATATTCGCTGTGTCCGGAGTGTAACGGGTCGCGGCTGCGGCTGGAAGCGCGGCAGGTCAGGGTCAATGGGAAGAATCTCTGTGACTTGTGCGGACTTACTGTAGAAGAGGCGCTGCGATTCTTCGAGCAGGTTACCCTCAGTCCGCAGGAGGCCGAGATCGCCGATAAGTTACTCCAGGAGATTCGCGAGCGGCTGCGATTTCTGAATGATGTGGGGCTGGAATATCTCACGCTCGACCGGCTGTCTTCTACGCTATCGGGTGGAGAGGCGCAGCGCATTCAACTCGCTACGTCGCTGGGATCGCGGCTGGTGGGCACGTTGTATGTGTTGGATGAGCCGTCGATTGGGCTGCATCCTCGGGACACGCACCGGCTGATCAAGATTCTTCACGGGCTGCGCGATCTGGGAAACACGATCCTGGTGGTGGAGCACGATCCTGACATCATGCGCGCGGCGGACCGTATTCTCGATCTGGGGCCGGGAGCGGGAGAGAACGGCGGCAAGCTGGTGGCCGAGGGGACGTATGACGAGATTCTGCACAATCCGGTTTCGCTGACTGGGCGCTATCTGTCGGAAGACTTGCGGATTCAGGCGCCGGCGCTGCGGCGAAAGCCGGGAGCGCAGCAGATCAGGATTCAGGGCGTGCGGGCGAATAATCTGAAAGGTGTTGACATCAGCATTCCGCTGGGCATGCTGGTGGCGATTACCGGCGTGTCGGGATCGGGCAAGTCGACGCTGCTGCATCAGGTGCTGTATCGGGCTCTGGCGCAGGCGAAGCAACAGTCGGGGAACGGGGCGACGGGGCCGGCGGCGAGTTGGGAGAGTTTGGAGGGCGATCAGTTTATTGAGGAAGCGGTATTGGTCGATCAGTCGCCGATTGGACGGACTCCGCGATCGAATCCCGTGACGTATATCAAGGCATTCGACTCGATCCGCGACCTGTTCGCTTGCCTGCCGGAAGCAAAGAAGCGCGGGTTTGGCGCGGGACATTTTTCATTCAACATCCCGGGTGGGCGCTGCGAGGTTTGTCAGGGAGACGGCACGGTTACGGTGGAGATGCAATTTCTGGCCGACGTCGAACTGATTTGCGAGGAGTGCAAGGGCACGCGCTACAAGCCGGCTGTGCTGGAGGTACGGTATCGCGGTAAGAATATCCACGAGGTGCTGAACCTGACGGTGAAGGAAGCCCTCAAATTTTTTGCCGAGGTGCCCAAGATCACCGAGAAGCTGCGGTCGCTCGAGGAGGTCGGCCTGGGGTACTTGCGGTTGGGACAGTCGGCGACGACTCTGTCGGGCGGGGAGGCGCAGCGCATGAAGCTGGCAGCGCATCTGCAGCCGGCTTCGCGGGAAATAAGCCGGGGAGCGTCGGGAAGCGAGGCGCGGCTGAAGCGGCGGCTGCTTTACATTTTCGATGAACCCACGACCGGGCTGCATTTTGATGACGTCAGCAAACTTCTGGCGGCTTTTCGCCGTCTGATTGAGGCAGGGGGATCGATCGTCGTCATCGAACACAATCTTGAAGTGATTAAGACTGCGGACTGGGTGATCGATCTGGGGCCGGAGGGTGGGAGCCGGGGGGGCAAGGTGGTGGGCGCGGGGCCGCCGGAGGCAATCGCTAAGCTGGCGGGTTCTTACACCGGAAAATATCTGGCGCATGTTCTGAATGGCAATGGCGCATCGCGGTCCAATGGGCGGTCGTAGACTGGCGTTCGCTGTGCTTCTGGCGTGCTTGGCCGGCGTACGCGCGGGCGCGGAAGCTGCGAACCCGGCATCACCCTGGCCGCAGACGGATTCGCAGTCTCAAGCGGGTACACCGTCTTCCGGCAGTTCTTCTTCGAGCGAGCATCGCAAGACCGCACCTGCTGGCCAGAAAATTCATCACACCAAAGTTGCCGAGGAAGTTGGGCCGCCGCCCGAGCTCACCAAGGCGGAGGAGTTAATTCAGAAAAAAGATTACCCCGGAGCCGAGCCATTGCTGCGCAAGGTGGTGAACGAAGACCCGGCGAATTATGTGGCCTGGTTCGATCTCGGGTTTGCGGAGAACGGCCTGGGCAAGGTAGATGAGTCGATCGCTGCCTATCGGAAATCGGTGGAGGCTAAGCCCGATGTGTTTGAGGCGAATCTGAATCTCGGGCTTCAACTCGCCAAGAGTGGCCAGGCCGATGCCGAGCAGTTTCTCCGTGCGGCGACGCAACTCAAACCTACAAGTCGTGTGGCTGAGGGTCAGGCGCGGGCGTGGCTTTCTTTGGCGCGGGTACTCGAAGCGGCAAGGCCGGAGGAAGCGATTACGGCTTATCGGCAGGCTGCGGCTTTGCAGCCTAGCGACCCGGAACCTCATTTGGCCGTCGGACTTTTGCTGGAAAAACAAGAGAAATTCTCCGATGCCGAGCACGAATATCAACAGGCTCTCGCTCTGGAACCATCGTCTTCCGATGCGGCGACAGGGCTGGCCAACATTTATATGCGTGGGCGGCGTTTCCCCGAAGCTGAGATGGAACTGCGTAAACTGGTCACGACACATCCCGACCAGGCCGCGGCACGCATTCAACTAGGACGAGTGCTCGCAGCTGAGGGCAAGAACGGCGACGCGATCGCCGAACTGCAAGCCGGGGAGAAGCTGGCTCCGACTGATATTTCGCTACAGCGCGATCTGGCCGATCTCTACCTCTCCGCCAAGAAATACGATCAGGCGGAGGCGGCGTGTCGAGTACTGCTGGCTGCGAATCCAGGCGACGCTGCGCTTCACCAGAGCCTGGGCAAGACTCTGCTGGAGCAAAAGAAATTTGCCGACGCGGAGAAGGAATTCTTGACGGCGGTGAAAATCAAACCCGACCTGGGGACGGCGTACGGCGACCTGGCCTTCGCCGCCGGGGAGAACAAAGATTACCCGCTGGCCATCAAGGCGCTCGATGCTCGTTTGAAGTATTTGCCGGAGATTCCGATCACCTATTTCCTACGGGCCTCGGCCTACGACCATCTCAAAGATACGAAGAGGGCGGCGGCCAATTATCGGCTCTTCCTCAACACAGCCAATGGGAAGTATCCTGATCAGGAGTGGCAGGCGAAGCATCGGCTGATTGCCATCGAGCCGAAAAAATAATTCGCCGCGGGGCTGGGACCATGCTTGGGGTGCGGAACTTATTTCGGTTGTGGGGAACGATCGCGATGTTCGCGATGGTTGCGGCGGCGACTGCCGCTCCCAGCGGCGAACCTACAATCGACGAATTGAAAGCGCGGCTTGCCTCAGCGAGCGTTGGGGACCGGCCTCATCTTTGTGTGCAGATCGCTCAAAAACAACTGGGCGAGGCCGACAAACTCTACGCGGCGAATGAGGTCGAAAAGGGCCAGGCCGCATTGGCCGACGTGGTGTCTTTCTCAGAATTGGCCAGGGACTATGCGATCCAGTCGCGTAAATATCAGAAGCAGACTGAGATTGCGGCTCGCAGCATGACGCGCAAGCTTACGGACCTGCTGCATACCCTGGGCCGGGACGAGCAGGCGCCGGTGCGGGATGCCATCAATCGTTTGCAGCGAGTGCGCGATGATCTGCTTTTCGCCATGTTTCCGAAAGGAGCGAAATGACTGCCTCTCTTTCGTTGCTTCGATCTGGTTTCTGGATAGCTTTGATAGTGGCTGGCTGCTGCGTGGCGCAGGCTCAGCGCCATCGCGAGCCACTTACGCAAGCGGAGATTGACCAGGTTCGCGATGCCAGTTGGGAACCGAAACAACGGCTGACACTCTACGTTCAATTCGCACGGGCGCGCCTGGTGAAGCTGGAGCAGATGCGAAGCGATCCAAAAATAAACGATCGGCCGCGGCAAACGCATGACTTGCTCGATGATTTTCAATTGCTCTACGACGAATTGAACGACAATATCGACACCTACGTCGATCGCAAGGACGACATCCGCAAGCCGCTGAAAATTATTATCGACGCGGACACGGAGTTTCAGGCCAAGTTGCGGGCGCTGAAGGATGCCGCCGATATTCCGGCGGAGGAATCTCATCAGTATGAGTTTGTTTTGACCAATGTGCTGGAGACCGTGGACACGTCGGCGGAGGATCATCGCAAGCTGCTGGCGGATCAGGAAGACGCGGCTAAGCATAAGAGATTGAATTCGAATTCGAGTGCGAGGAATGGGGGGAAGCCGGAGTGAGGATTACGAGGTGGGGCCTGGGACCTCAGGCCTCGGCCAAGAACAACACTCCTTAGGGGCTAAAGCCCATCCTCGGTTAGCTGCCTTTTGGCACGACCGAAGTCGTGGCCCTTCCGAAAACCGTCTCGGGGCTGCCGCGAACGCTGTGGCTGAGGTCTGACGTCCGAGGCCCGGGCCCCGTGCTAATCTAGGCTCACCGTGCGCCAAGGGCTGCTCGAAATCTTCCAGGAATCCTATAGAGAACTCCGGCCGTCTGCTTTGATCCCCGAGTTGACGATTGAATTTTTTGCCTTCGCCAACGTTAATAATACGATTCGGCTGCGCGATGGCCGGCTGCTGGTTCGGCTTTCGGATCTGCTGGAAGGGGCTCCGGATGCGGTTCTACGGGCGATCGCGCATATTTTGCTGGCCAAGATGTACCGCCGGCCGATCGATCGCGGGCAGGCGACGCGGTATCGGAAATATGTTGCCAGCCAGGACATTGTGCGCAGAGCCCATCTCGTGCGGCAGATTCGCGGACATAAACGGCTAGGCCCGGCCCGCGGATCTTTCTACGACCTGGACACGGTCTTCGAAGAACTGAACACTCGTTTTTTTTATGGACTGATGGCGCGCCCGCGCATGAGCTGGAGCCAGACCAGGACCCGGCGCATCCTCGGGCACTACGATCCGGCGCACAACGCGATCATCATCAGCCGCATCTTTGATCACTTTGCTGTACCACCGTATGTGCTGGAGTACATCGTCTACCACGAGATGCTGCATCTGAAGCATCCCGTACGTCTGCGCGGGAGCCGACGGTGCGTGCATTCGGCGGAGTTTCAGGCGGAGGAGAAATTGTTTCCGCGCGTGGCGGAGGCTAACGCGTTCTTGAAACAGCTATAAGCCCCAATAGCACCTCTTTACGTCAGAAACTTTCACGATCCTAGACTTTGCTACTCACTGATAGCCATTGTTCAGTTTGCGGGTGACGACATGAGCGTGCGGCGTTGCATCCCAAATTCGCGCCAATGCTGGATACAGCCAAACCACGCGGCATTTGTCTCCGTCGTCTGAGGACGCCACTGGTGTTGGTTTGTGAGATTGCCGAGCGATTGCATGACGGCAAATTGAACGTCTCGATCAGTGTCATCCAAAGCTGTCAAGAGTCCGTCCAGCGCTGTGTTGGAGTCTGTATATTCGAGAAATCGGGCCGCGGCAACTCTCGCTTCTGGTTCCGGAAGTTTTAGTGCTCGCGTAAGCAGCGGAACAGAAATTTGAGGGTCAAGGCTGGAGACGGCGAGCAACAGATTGGATTTCAAATAACCTTCTGTGTGACCGGAGGGCAGGAAGAGCTCGTCCTCTGCTAAGGACAAAACGGTCAGGTCCTTCCACTTCAACAAACCGCTAATGATTGAGGTTCTCAGTACAGGGTCGGCCTTCACATCAGGCAGGCTCATCACCGCGTTTAGGAATGGAGTTGCAGAAGAGTCTTCGCCCCAATTGAGGGTCCCCACAGCTAGGCGCTTTTCTTCAACTCCAGAAGGAGTACAGAGCACATCCAAGACCCTATGTAACACCTCGTGGTAGGCATCGTTACCCAAGTCGATTCCCCATTGCCGACCACAAGACGTGGGACTTGCCGGAAGCGCAGCATAGTAGGGGCTTGCGAACGCATAGCCCTTCGGCGTCTTCTTCAGGAATACCACTCTGTAAGTGTCGGCGAGCAGGCCGCCTTCCGCCACGTTTCCGACGCCGTCCATGGACGGTGTGGAATAGCTGAGAATAAACTCGGATGGAGCAGGATCGCCTCTGATTGTCTGATCGACTGTTATCTCAGCTCGAAAGTCCAGTCTCTTATAGGTGTGATCGCGGAACGTCACCTCGCCCGTTCCAGTTTGCTGGACGCGCTCCACTTTTCCTACGATTATCAAATCGGCTAACTCGACAAGGTTCTTAATAGAGACAGTTGGGACCGGGTACGCCCACGTCATCCCGTTGCGAGAACGGCGAAGATAGAGGCGAAGATAGAGAGGAGAATTCTGCGGTGGCTCACATCTCCCCAATTAAAGCACAGGTTGTACGTGCGCATTTGGAGTAAATGGATGGAGGGTGCTATGCCGAGATGCGACGGCCTAAGCCCTTCTCTGCACCAAGGAGCCATTCAGGACGCGGTTCTAGCAGCGTGATCCTGATCACAGCCCATTGTAAGGCGGCGGATTGACGCCTTTGGCGCGGCGGGGATATCCTTGAAGTTGAAATTGAAATTCATTTTCAAAATCAGAAACACGGAAACCTCGGCAGCGAACAGTTTATGGGCAGACAAGCTTCCCTCAGGGGCTGAAGCCCGCATGTTACGCAGGAGGTATCGGCACGGCTGAAGCCGTGCCCTTCCGAAGACCGTTCGCACTAATCGAACATAGAAACGATATTCCATGCTACAGGCTTTCATCGTTACGCTGCGCGAAGGGGTTGAGGCGGCGCTCATCGTCGGCATCACTCTGGCTTATCTGACCAAGATCGGGCGTCAGGAACTGCGCAAGACTGTCTACGCGGCGCTGATTGCGGCTTTTCTTGGCAGCATCGGCGTGGCGGTGGTCATCTCCCGGACTCATTTGAACGAAGATGTGTTTGAAGGCTGGATCATGCTCGTGGCCGCCTTCTTCGTCGTCACCATGGTGATTTTCATGATGAAGACGGGACGAAAGATGAAGGGCGAGATCGAAGGCAAGGTCGGGCTGCTGACGGGCAAGGACGGCTGGTTTGGACTGTTCATCTTCATTTTTCTGATGGTGTTGCGGGAAGGCGCGGAGACAGTACTGATTCTTTCTGCTGTTTCCTTGAACTCCACTGAGCTGATGAGTTTTTTGGGGACGCTGCTGGGCGTAGCGGCAGCCATTGCCTTTGGCGTGATGTTCGTCAAAGGGAGTGTGCGCATTAATCTCCAAAAATTCTTTCGTATTACCACTGCCATTCTGTTCCTGGTAGCGGCGCAGCTGGTTATCTCCGGGCTGCACGAGCTTTCGGAAAGCGGCGTGATTGCTTCTTCGAAGCGCGAGATGGCGATCATCGGGCCGATTGTCAGCAACGACTGGTTCTTCTTTGTAATGATTTCGGCGCTGGCCGCCTTGATGATTCTGTTTGAGGCTAAGCGGCGCGAGCCGGTGGCCGCCGGTGCTTCGGCTGCGGAACGCCGCAAGGCCGCCTGGAGTGCCCGTCGCGAACGTATGTGGATGATCTCCGTGCTCACGTTCTCATTCATCTTCATCGCACTGATCACGGCAGAGGAATTCGTGTACGCCAAGAGCGCCAATCTTTCCCCGGCAACCGAAGTGACGTTCACTAACGGGCGGCTCAGTATTCCACTGGCTCAAGTTGCGGACGGTGATCTGCACCGCTTTCAGGGGACGGCGAACGGAACGGCGATCCGCTTCTGGCTCTATAAGAAGCCGGACGGCACGGTCGCCACGGTGTTTGATGCCTGCGAGATTTGCGGATCGGTCGGGTTTTACAAGGGTCCCAATGGAGTAGTCTGCAAAAATTGCGCGGCGCCGATTAATCCGCAATCAGTGGGCAAGCCGGGGGGATGCAATCCGGTGCCGCTCAAGGCCACCCAGACGGCGGATGCAGTCATCATTCAGGAGGCGGACGTGGCGGCCGGCGGTCGTCGGATGTTCGCACAACAGTAAGCGATGTTCGTCCGTCTCGTTTACGAATCGTTCCGGCGGCAGAAGCGACGCAAGCTGCTGGCTGGCGCGGCCATCACGCTGGGCGTCACGGTGGCGACAGCGATGATTGGCGTGGCGACCGATATTGGCGACAAGATTAATCGCGAACTGCGCACCATCGGCGCCAACCTCATCGTTACTCCGCAAGAAGATTCCCTGGATGTGGAAATTGGCGGGGTCAACCTCAAACCTCCGACCGACGGGGCGTATCTCAGTGAAGCGGATCTGCCTAAGATCAAGGGAATTTTCTGGCACAACAACATTACAGGCTTTTCGCCGATGCTTCCGGTGAGCGTCACGGTCGAACAGGGTGGTAAGCGGCATGACGTCACGTTGCTCGGGACATATTTTGCGAAGCCGATGTCTTTTGGGACGGACAACTTCATCACCGGCGTGCGCTCGACGCATCTGTGGTGGAAAGTTTCTGGTGCGTGGCCAGATGATTCGTCGCGGAATGTTTTGCTTGGGGAAAGGCTGGCAGGCACTCTGGGCAAGAAGTCCGGCGACGAACTTACACTCGCGGGGCGCCGATTGCAGGTGAGCGGGATTCTTTCTACCGGCGGAGCGGAAGACGATGAGGTCGTCGCTCCGCTTGCTCTGGCGCAAGAGGTCCTCGGCAAGCCTGACGCAGTGCGACGCGTTTACGTGAGTGCGCTGACCAAACCGGAGGACGCGTTCGCGCGGCGCGATCCAAAGAGTCTGTCGGGAGCAATCTACGAACGGTGGTATTGTTCGCCATATCCGCAGTCGATTGCGTTTCAGTTGGCGGAGGCGATTCCGCACGCGCACGCCGAACAGATTCGACAGGTCTCGCAAAACGAGGGCGCGGTGCTCACCCGGATCGAAGGCCTCATCTTTTTGATTACTCTGGCGGCGCTTTTTGCATCGGCGCTGGCGGTGTCAGCGGCGATGGCTACCACGATGTTTGAACGGCGGGCCGAGGTTGGGTTGATGAAGGCTCTGGGCGCGGGAAGGCTGGCCATTGCATCGATCTTTTTCGCGGAGGCTGCGCTGCTGGCTTTGATTGGGGGATTGGCTGGATTTGTGGTGGGCGGCAAGTTGGCGCATCAGATTGGATACTCAATCTTCAATTCGGACATTTCCATTCCACCGGTGCTTCTGCCAGTAATTTTGGCGATCGCGGTGATTGTAACTTTCGCCGGCAGCGCTGCGGCCATACGGCGGGCGGTCAGGTTGGACCCGGTGTTCGCGTTGCGGGGGGAATTATGAGCGCCCCGAGGTCTTTTTCCGGGCGCGACCTGGCAGCCAGCCGCATGCGTGCCCCGCATACTTCGATGTTTCTGCGCATGCTGGTGCGGGCGGCGGTGCTGCGGCGAGGACGCGCTGCTTCGGCATTGTTTGCCATGGTGGTGGCGGCGGCTGTGGCCACGGCGATGCTTAATCTCTATGCGGATGTGCAAGCGAAACTGCGCCGGGAATTCCGCAATTATGGCGCAAACATTATTGTCGTCGGACGAGACGGCGCTTCCCTGCCCCCGGATGCGCTCTCTCGCGTGGATTCCGTTCTGGCGGGACGCGGAATTGCGGCGCCTTTTGGGCTTGTCGTCGCGCGTGTGGGCGACGGGCAACCGACTGTCGTGGTGGGCGCGGATTTCAAGCGCGTGCGTCAATTGGATCACTGGTGGTCCGTGAGTAGCTGGCCCTCGACTTCACAGCAGGCCTTGATTGGCGTTCGCGCACTGCCGACCGTGGCTCCAAGAAATCAGGCGTTCGATCTCAGTTTTCAGGGACGAACTTTGCACGTAAGTCCTGCGGGCACGGTGCAGACGGGAGCAGCCGAGGATAGCCGCATTTACATTTCGCTCGCCGATTTTGTGATGTGGACCGGGGTGCGGCCCTCGACGATTGAAATTGCCGCGAGCGGCTCTCCCGAAGAAGTGGCCGATGCTATGAAGCGAGTGGGGCAGGCCATTCCGTCTGGCGATGTTCGGCCGGTGCGGCAGATTATGGAGGGCGAGGCCCGCGTGCTGGGCAAGACTCGCTCTACGCTGTTGGCCTCGGCGGCGCTGATTATTCTGACCGCGGCGTTGTGCGTGCTTTCCACGCTAATGGGGTGGGTGTTCGACCGGCGACGCGATTTCGCTATCATGAAAGCTCTGGGAGCATCCGGGCGGTTGCTTAACGGATTTTTCGCAGCGGAGGCCGCGGTCCTGGGGGCTGCTGGCGCTCTCATCGGATTCGTTGTCGGAGTCGGCATCGCGGTCTGGATCGGGCGGGTTAACTTTCAGGCTTCGGTGATGCCGCGTCTCAGTGTGCTCCCGGTGGTTTTGGCTGGTAGCATGGCGGTGACCCTGTTGTCGGCCATCCTCCCGATCTCACTGCTGCGCAGGGTACAGCCGGCGAGTATTCTTAGGGGAGAGTGAAATGATCCAGATCAAAGATGTCACCAAACTCTACCCCGCCAAAGAAATGGCGAGCGGGCAGGCCAAAGATGCGGCCAGCGATATTCACGCTCTCGACCAGATCTCTCTGCACGTGGCGCAGGGGGAGTGGCTCTCGATCATGGGGCCGTCGGGCTCGGGAAAA
The DNA here is from genome assembly GCA_963733795.1 of uncultured Acidobacteriaceae bacterium. GTDB lineage: Bacteria > Acidobacteriota > Terriglobia > Terriglobales > Acidobacteriaceae > Sulfotelmatobacter. The sequence goes on along the minus strand of CAVTED010000005.1, from coordinate 186,394 downwards.
TCGACGCTGGTGAATCTGATTGGCTGTCTCGATCGGCCTTCGTCGGGCGAGATCTGGCTCGATGGACAGAATGTGGCGGGAATCTCTGCCGCGGAACTGAATCGCGTGCGCGCAGAGAAAATCGGATTCATCTTTCAACAGTTTCACCTGATTCCTTTTCTCACGGCTGTAGAGAACGTTATGCTGGCGCAATACTTTCACAGCATGACCGACGAAAAGGAAGCTGTCGAAGCGCTGACCCGAGTTGGGCTGGGTGATCGCGCTCATCATCTTCCGTCGCAGTTGTCGGGCGGAGAGCAGCAGCGGGTGTGCATTGCGCGCGCCCTTATCAATGACCCGAAAATTATCTTGGCCGATGAGCCGACGGGGAACCTGGATGCTGTGAATGAAGAAATCGTGTTGCGACTGTTGCGCGAGTTTCATCAGCAGGGACGCACCATCGTGATGGTTACGCACGATCCCGTGGTGGCGCGGCTGGCCGACCGGCGGATTGAGCTGCATCATGGCAAGATCGCGTCGCAGGAAGTCTTCTCCATGGCCGACGAGGAACAACTGGACGAAGTTCTGGAAGAGCTGTGGGTACTGGCCGAGCATGGAGAGATTGCCGAGGTCGAGCGCATGGAAGTGCACGGGGCGCTGCCCGTCAGCTTGGCAGTTGAAAAGCTGATCGAGATGGGTCTGGTGGTTTCCGCTCCACACCCGCCGCAGCCCCACGATCACAAGCCGTTTGTGAATCCGTGCCACGAGGCGTTGAAGCCGGTGGCCGCGTCTTCGGGCGATGGGACGCTGATTGTCGAGCTCACGCCGCGCGGCCGCGAGTGCGCGGGCAGCATTATCCGTCGGCATCGTTTAGCCGAGCGACTTTTTACCGACAGTCTGGCGATGGATAGCGAGTCAGAGATCGAACAGCAGGCCTGCAAGTTCGAGCATATTCTTTCGCCGGAAGCGACGGACAAGATATGCACCTTTCTGGGTCATCCGAGAACTTGTCCGCACGGGGCGCCGATTCCGCCGGGAGCATGCTGCGCGGAGACGCCAACTTCCGAAGTAAGAGAGACAGTGAGCCCAGGTCGTAAGTTCACTCGGGACGAGATGAATGAGCGCTGAGCCGGTGCGCCGCTACTGTAGTTTCAGCACTGCGAGCGCGAGACGCCCGCGCGATCGCCGGCAAGGTGCCGCCGCTACTTTGAGGGGGGCGGATTGACCACGCGCCGTCCTACCATCGGCGTATTCGATTCTGGTTTTGGCGGGCTTACCGTACTTAAAGCTTTACTTGAACTCATTCCCAGCGCGGATTATGCCTACTTTGGCGATACGGCGCGCCTTCCCTACGGCTCTAAATCGGTTGAAACCGTGGCTCGCTACGCGGTGGAAGCGGCGCACTATCTCGAATCGCACGGCGCCCAGATGCTGGTCATCGCTTGCAATACGGCGACGGCGTTGGCGTTTGACCGCATCAGGTCTGCCGCTCACGTCCCGGTGGTAGGCGTAATTGAGCCGGGCGCGGAGGCTGCTGTCGCCGCCTCCAAGAATCAGAAAGTTGTGGTGATTGGAACCGAGGCCACGGTCAGCAGCCACGCTTATCGCAAGGCTCTCGAACTTCGTGGGCTGGGCGCGCGGGAGAAGGCTTGTCCTCTCCTGGTTCCGCTTGTGGAAGAAGGATGGGTCGAGCATTCAGTTACGGAGCAGGTCGCGCGCATTTATTTAGACGAGGCGTTCGCGGATGGATTTCGCGATGCTGATACGTTGGTCCTGGGCTGCACGCATTATCCGTTGCTCAAGCCGCTGCTGCGCCGGGTGGCACCGGGGCACGTGAGCATCGTGGATTCGGCGGAGTCCACCGCCCGCGCCGTGGCTTCGCGCCTTCGGCAGTTGGTGCCCGCGAAGGCAAGTGCTGAAGAACGGCGTGCGCTTCCCAGGCTGAAGTTCTTTGCTACCGATTCGGTGGAGAAGTTTCGGCGACTGGGCGAGCGGTTTTTGGGTCATGCGATCGAGAATGTGCAGCACGTTGATCTGAAGGAATAACTTCGCTGGAGGCCTCAATGAGCGTTGCGGCAGGGACGTAAACTAGTTCAGACGCCTCTCGCGGGCCGCTTTCCTCTTGTGGATTACCCTATTTAAGAGAATGTCACGCGCGGGCTTCCACACTCCGCTGCGCCCATCTTCGGAACCGAATTCACTTGATTGGCATCCATAGCCTGCATGAAAAAGCCCGGCGATTATGTCGCAAACCGAACGCGACCATGGATACTCGCTGCGACCATTCTCGGTTCGAGCATGGCTTTCATTGATGGCACCGTTGTCAATGTCGCTCTGCCGGCGCTCCAAGCCAGTTTTCACGCAACAGTTGTGGATGTGCAATGGGTAGTCGAGTCTTACGGACTCTTGCTGAGTGCCCTGATTCTTGTCGGCGGGTCGCTGGGCGATCTGTTTGGCCGCCGTCTGGTGTTCGTGGTTGGTGTTGCGATTTTTGCCGTTTCTTCCGCGGGCTGTGGCCTCGCCTCGAACATTCATCAATTAATCATCGCCAGGAGCATTCAAGGTGTGGGTGCCGCACTCCTGGTGCCTGGCAGCCTTGCGATTATCAGCACATCTTTCGACGAGAAGAGTCGGGGCCAGGCGATCGGTACATGGTCTGGCTTTACTGCGATCACGACCGCAGTTGGGCCCGTTCTTGGCGGCTGGCTGGTTGAACATGCTTCCTGGCGGTGGGTATTCTTCATCAATCTCCCGCTTGCGGCGGCCGTTATCGCGATTTCGCTCTGGTCGATACCAGAGGTCCGCAACGTGACCGCCGAGGGGGTCGATTGGTTAGGAACGATTCTTGCCACGCTCGGATTGGGTGGTTTGGTCTACGGGTTTATTGATTCGGTCAGCCTGGGTTGGAAAAGTCCTCTGGTGTTGGTGAGTCTCGTCGTTGGTTGCGGATGTCTGGTTGCGTTCATTCTGGTCGAAGCGAACGCCGCTGCACCGATGCTCCCCCTTGCATTGTTCAAATCCCGCAGCTTCAGCGGCGCTAATCTGCTCACGCTGTCTCTGTATGCAGCGATTGGAGCCTTCTTTTTCATGTTCCCGTTGAACCTGATCCAAGTCCAGGGATATTCGACAACAGCAGCCGGAGGTGCCGTCCTCCCCTTGATTCTGCTGATGTTCTTTCTTTCGCGCTGGTCGGGTGGGCTCGTCGCCCGCTATGGCGCAAGACCTCCGCTGATCATTGGCCCTCTCATTGCCGCTGTGGGTTTCATTCTGTTCGCGGTGCCTTCGGTTGGAGGTAGCTATTGGACAACGTTCTTTCCGGCAATCATCGTTCTAGGCTTCGGAATGGCGGTCACCATAGCTCCGCTCACCACCGTGGTTATGAATTCGGTAAGTCAGGACCGAGCCGGCAGCGCTTCCGGAATCAACAATGCAGTGGCTCGGGTAGCCGGCGTGCTTGCGGTTGCGGTTCTAGGGATAGTGATGGTGAGCGCCCTGAGCTCTCGCCTGAATCGAAGCCTCACTCGCTTCGGGTTGCCGCCTAACGTTGTTCGGGAGATTCAAGCGAACGAGATCAAGCTTGCCGGATTGCAGGTGCCCGCTGGTCTGGATCCCAGTACGAAAAGTGCCGTCGAGAAATCCATTGCGGAGGCATTTGTATTTGGATTCCGAACGGTCATGTTGATTTGCGCTGGCCTGTCTCTGATGAGTGCTGCCGTAGGATGGCTCGTGATTCCGCAGGATCGTGATCGCCCTGGCTAGCGGGTCAAGGTGTCTCTGTCACGTCCCTTGCACAGGCGCTGTCGCAGCGTTTGGGGTGCAACGTTCTGGATAAGACCGGGCTTCGGGGCCACTATGATTTCACGCTCCAGTGGCCGACGACTGAGGGCCTAGTTCCGGCGGCTAAGGTGACGGAAGACTGTCAGCAAAGAACTGACAGGTCCGCCTCACCCAGTCCTACGATCTTCACCGCGATTCAGGAGCAGCTTGGGGTGAAACTGCAATCGCAACGGGGCCCAGTAGAGATTCTCGTTATCGATCATGCCGAGACGCCTTCGCAAAACTAGCAACTCGCTGGATATTCGATGCCATGTCGGGAATAACGTCAAAGGCGCTGGACAGAGCTTGCCCTGAACTGGCCGAAGGGAGCGTCCGTCCCACATTCCCCTGCCCCGTTTGCTCACAGCTTCACATGGCGCAGGCGGATGGCGTTGGTGATTACTGACACAGAGCTGAAGCTCATGGCGGCGGCGGCAAAGATGGGGCTGAGCAGCAGGCCGAAGACGGGGTACAGCACGCCTGCGGCGATGGGGACTCCGATGGCATTGTAGATGAAGGCAAAGAAAAGATTTTGGCGGATGTTGCGCATGGTGGCCTGGCTCAGCTTACGGGCGCGCAGGATTCCCGAGAGATCGCCTTTGACTAGCGTGATGCCACCGCTCTCCATGGCAACGTCGGTGCCGGTGCCCATGGCGATGCCGACATCGGCTTGAGCGAGCGCGGGGGCGTCGTTGATGCCGTCGCCGGCCATGGCGACGACTCTTCCCTGCTGTTGGAGCTTGCGGATCACTTCCAACTTTCCTTCCGGCAGAACCTCGGCTTCGAATTCATCGATGGCAAGTTTTTGGGCGATTGCGGCGGCGACGGTCTTGTTGTCGCCGGTTAGCATCACAATTCGAATGCCGTAAGCTTTGAGATCGCGCAGGGCAGCAGGCGTGGAAGGTTTTAATCGGTCCGCGACGGTGAGATCGCCAATGTACTTGCCATCAATGGCCACGAAAATGGGCGTGCCGCCGAGCGCGCTCCCATAGCTGAAGCCGGAGCCGGTTTGCGGCAAGCCGAGTTCAGACATCAGGGCAAGATTGCCCACAGCAATCTTGCGTCCGTCTACGACGCCCTGAATTCCTTTTCCGGGGACAGAGCGAAATTCCTCTGGCTGGGAGAGCCGCAAGCCGCGCTCGACCGCCGCTTCGACGATTGCGGCCCCCAAGGGATGCTCGCTGGCGCGCTCGATACTGGCGGCAAGTCGAAAAAGTTCCGGATCATCTTCCAGAGTTTTCGAAACACTGAAAAGACGCGGCTTCCCTTCCGTCAACGTGCCGGTTTTGTCGACGACCAGCGTGTCGACTTTTTCCAAGGTCTCGAGCGCCTCGGCGTTCTTGATGAGAACTCCGGCATGGGCACCGCGGCCGGTGCCGACCATGATCGCCATGGGAGTGGCGAGGCCCAGGGCGCAGGGGCAGGCTATGATCAAGACTGCGACCGCATTTACTAAGGCGTGCGCAAGCCTGGGCTGCGGACCGAACAGGAACCAGGCAACAAAAGTCACGGCAGCGATACCGACGACCGCAGGCACGAACCAGGCGGCAACGCGATCGGCAAGGCGCTGAATGGGAGCGCGGCTGCGTTGTGCCTGGCCAACTAGCTGGACAATTCGCGCCAGCAGCGTTTCTGCGCCGACGCGCTCGGCACGCATCACGAAAGAACCTGTCGTGTTGATGGTTGCGCCTATCACTTGACTGCCGGGAGATTTTTCTACCGGGATGGATTCGCCGGTGATCATCGACTCATTGAGGGCGCTGCTTCCTTCGAGCACCACACCATCGACGGGAACTTTTTCTCCGGGACGAACACGCAGATGGTCGTTCGGCTTAACTTGTTCCAATGAAATATCTTTTTCCGTGCCCTCGGTGCTGACAAGGCGCGCAGTTTTCGGACTGAGATCGAGGAGGGCGCGAATGGCTGCGCTGGTGCGGCTGCGGGCGCGGAGTTCCATCACCTGCCCGAGCAAGACCAGCGTGGTGATGGCGGCGGCGGCTTCGAAGTAGACATCGGGATACCCGCCCATGCCGCGCAGGGACTGGGGAAAAATCTGCGGCGCGACAGTTGCGACCACGCTGTAAATGTAGGCCACGCCTGTCCCCAAGCCGATCAGTGTGAACATGTTGGGACTGCGATTGACCAAGGACGTCCAGAAACGTTGAAAGAACGGGAGGCCGCACCACAGCACCACGGGAGTGGATAGCGCGAACTCTATCCACGGAAGACCCAGCGGCAGACCGTTTAGAGCGCGCATGAACGCATGCGGCCAGAACATGCTTCCCATGGCAATCGCCAGGAGCGGGGCGGTTAGAACGACGCCGATCCAGAAGCGTCGGGTCATGTGGAGCAATTCCGAATTTTCTTCAACAGCTGCAGTCACCGTGCGCGGTTCTAACGCCATGCCGCAGATGGGACAGGCGCCTGGCTCCGCGCGAACGATTTCGGGATGCATCGGGCAGGTGTATTCCGTACGCGTAGCGGCGGCCGGTACGTCTGGCTCCAGGGCCATGCCGCAGAATGGGCAGGCTCCCGGCTTGCTCTCGCGGACCTCTGGACACATGGGGCAGACGTATGCCGACTCTGTCGCAGGTGCATTTGGCGCGGATCGGCTCACGGCTGATTGTGCGCTCGCGGGTCTAGATGATGCCGAAGACCTCGCTGGCGCTGGGCTTTCCAGCATGACCAGGTTCGATGCGAATCGCGCTGGCCGATTCACGTAGGTCTGGGGCTGGCTTTTGAATTTCTCTGCGCACGAGGCACAGCAAAAGTAATACTTTTTCCCGGCATGCTCGTGGACATGCCTGGCGGAGGCGGGATTGACGTTCATCCCGCAGACCGGGTCGCGCTCGAGAGCGGTAGTAGGATTTGAAGCCGTCATGTCTGCCCATTCGCAAGGAAGCTGTCGTGTTTGATTGCGAATGCTCTATAGTGGATTCATCCGGCGGGATCGGCCGGCAAGTCCGAATCATCATAATGAAGGCTTAAAACCCATGACTTATCTGGACATCGTTTTCCGGTACAGCGCAATTCCCGGCGAGAACGAAATGCGGGCGATTGACGCGATGCGTGAGGTATATGGCATCCGGCGCGTGGAGTTCAATGAGAAAGAGGGCACAGTACGAGTGGAATTCGACGCGTCGCGGCTGAAACAAGACGGGGTAGCCAGGTTGTTGCGGAATGCGGGAGTGGACGTGCAGGAGCCGTTGATCCTGACCTAAGTCAAGGCAGAGAATGACTTAACAATGGAGGGCGGCCGCAAATGACTCACACAGGATTCTCTCGCTTGTCCCCATAAATAAGAAACCCACGACGTTTAGCCGTGGGTAATTTTCAAGTTTAAGGGGAAGGCTCGACTGCGTCTAGGAGACAAAAAGCAAGGGGTGCTCACAGAAAACCTCTGGCCGAAGTTATTCTCTGAAGCACCCCGTTGCGCGCCACTTCGTCTGGCTTTCCTAAAGCAAGCGGTGTGCCGTCCCGCAAATACCTCAAAATAAAGGGGAGAATATTTCCAGCCCGGTAGGAATTGCCCGCCCTGAGGAAAGATTTACGTCGGCGTTTTTCTCGCAAGCCAAGGGCCAAGCTGGCCCTCGGAAATGGAGTTTTTCGCGATTTAGCCAAAAGCCTTCAGCGACCCGTCGCCTTGCCGCTCGGAGGTCGAGACGTTACAATGATTTTTCTGCCGTACCTTCATGTCCCGAATTTACACCGCAGGTCGAGATCGATTGGCGACGAGGGAACGCCAGTCCGTTCCTGCCCTCGAGTCCGGTATAGTTGAAAAATTGCGCCCTTAGCTCAGTTGGATAGAGCGTCTGGCTACGAACCAGAAGGTCGGGAGTTCGAATCTCTCAGGGCGCACCATTCTTATCAGGCATTTGCCGAGAGGTTTCCATCCTTCGTTTTCGGTCCATTAGGTCCGACAGCGAAATAATCAACCACCTGCGAAACACATCACCCACTTTTCGGGCCAAGTTGAATTCCGATTTAGAGAGTGACTACGTCGAGAAGCAGTTCGGCCCGAAGAACCAATCATCGGTTCGCCTTCAGGCGGACTTCGTCGTCGGCAGACGGAACTCAATCACCCTTCCCGTTTGCTGCGGAGAAAGCCACTTCACGCGCTTCGCGAACTTGATCGGTATGTAAAACTCAATTACCTTTGCCACGGGTCAGTCCTCCAAGTCGTCTGTTTTTTCCATCCAGTGGGCAGCAACCGATTTCAACTGGCCGCGCCACTCCCATCCGCACTGACAGCGAATAGAATCGCTCAACCTCAGTTTTTTCAGGAGCGCCTTACACACCGCGCATGACCGCATCCAGATGATTTTGTTTTCCTAATTCCCATATAGAGTTGGACTCGCTGATCGTGGTAGGGGATGCAACAGGGTTGTCACTTAATTGTCAAACAAATGTTTTGCGAAGGTCCCGCAAACAAGCGTCAGTGACCTACTTCGTTCGTTCGGAGAGGCGCATTAACAAGCACCTCAGATTCGCACCACAATCATTGTGTCAATCGAAGCAAGACCGTTTCAACCTCATCCGGTCCAATTCGAACGCGGAACAGCCTAGGTGTGTCGCCGACGTAGACCCCAGCACTACCTTGGTGCCTTTGCCGATTCTGCTGGCATGCCTTTCAGCGTGGGTTTCTGATAATCTCAGGTTGGCCCTGTTGTTTGTCGTCATCGATCCGTTCTGGGAACTCGATTCAGTTCAGTTGCGGCCGGAGAGTCTCTCCGGCCATCGGGGCGTGTGCCATGTCTACTGCAAGTCAGCATCAGGATGTGTCCGTACTCTCGGCCGCCAAGAATGGGCTGATGTATTTGACGCCGAATGATTGGGCTCTGATCGTGGATAAAGCCGTTCGCATGCAGTTCAAGGCGGGCGGCAACATTGTCCAAAAAAGTAAACGAACCCACGGGTTGTACTTGATTTTAAACGGTGTGGCCTCCGTCCAGATTGCGGCGCTAGGGACGTCGTTGGAAGTTAGCGCGGGCGAGGTTTGCGGCGAGATTTCGTTTCTCGACGAGCTGCCGGCCACGGCTGAGGTGATCGCCAAAACAGCGGTGGAGGCGTACTACCTGGATCGGCCAACGCTGCTGTCGCTCTTTGAGCTTTTTCCCCATCTGGGCTCCCGCTTTTATCATTCATTGGCCGGCATTCTCTCGCGGCGGCTGCGGGAGTTGATTGGTCCGGGAGCGGCTGCAAAGCCGGTATCTTCCCCCAAGCTCGCGCCTTCGCCAGGCACTCAACCTCTCACGAAGACTGAACCTGTCCTCAAGAAAGACTAGCAGCGGCGAGAGTATGCTAGCCTGACAGTCCTGTCCGCAACCGCGCCGGTGACCGACCGCGGGGCGGAGATTCTCTGTGATCGTTTTCTCCGTGATCTTTTCTCTGTGATCGATCCTGTCAATCTACGACTGGCTTTGCTGTCGGCGGCGGTGCTGGGGTTTCGGCACGGGCTGGATTACGATCACATCGCGGCTATTACCGACATCAGCAGCGTGCAGAGCAAGGCTCGCGACGCCATGCGCTACGGCTTGCTCTATGTCGCGGGACATGCGGCGACTGTGGCTGTGCTGGGCTCGGCGGCGGTACTCTTCCGTCTCTCTCTGCCGGCAGCCAGCGATCGTTGGGCGGAACGGCTCGTGGGAATCACTTTACTGGTATTGGGGATTTATGTGCTCGGCACATTCTTCCGGCCTTCAACTCATAGTCATGCGCGGCCTCGAACCCGCATCACGCTATTGATTAACGGGGCGTTGTGGGTTTACTGGCGGCTGAGCCGGATTTTTGGCGGGACTAGAGTGGAAGCTCCGCAGGTCTTCAGAAACGGGTACGGTACTTCTTCGACATTTCTGGTGGGCGTGATTCACGGGCTGGGGGCTGAAACTCCAACGCAGATTCTGCTGTTTCTGATGGCGGCCAATCTGGGTGGAACCGCAGCAGGACTGCTGGGGCTGCTGATGTTCATCCTGGGTCTGATCGTGATGAATACAGTGATGTGCGCCACCGCGGCGGGATTGTTCTCGGCGACGCTGGCCAAGCCGAACGCCTTGCGCGCGTTGACCCTGGCGACTTCCGCTTACAGCATTGTGGTGGGTACTATTTTCTTGCTCGGTTCGGCAGCCAAACTGCCCTCGCTTACGGGCTGAAGCATCCTTTCGCTCTGCCCGGCAGCCCTGAAGAAAGTTGCACCGCAACTTGGCGAACTTCGCCTCTCTTCGTTGCGCACTTTGTGGTTAAAGATCTTAACCGCAGAGTACGCCAAGAAATCGCAGAGACCGCAAAGAAAATCGTCCTGCTGCCCTCCCCGCTAACCTTCTGAATACAAGCGTGTTCCACTGACTGCTTCAGGGCGGAGCACCGTTCTCGTGCTTTTTCGGGCCAGCTCCATTACCCACGTAATAGACCTGCGGGGATTACCGTTGACCCCTTGGCGACGGCGTCCTTAGAGTGGCAACAGGGGGTTGTATGAAAGACATCCATGAGGTCCTGCGTCAGAAGCAGGCGAAGTACGCCCAACTTGGCAAACAGATCGAGATGCTCCAGCAAGCCGCGGAAAAATTGCGGGAAGTAGCGCCACTGCTGGCGGAGAACGACGATGAAGATAACGTCGTGCTCGCCGAAGTGGACGAGACTTTGAACGTTGGGGACACGATGGCGGCCAAGGCAGGCGCGGGTACAGGCAGCCCGGCTTCGTCCAAGGCAGCGCGACCCACAGCTCCTCGCTGGCCCTAACCCCACGGGCATTCGCAACCCGAACGGTTTATGACTCTTCAGGCATTACTGGTTTCGAGCGACGATCAGGCGGCTGAGGTTCTGGGCAGAGTCCTGCCTCCTTTTGGCATTGCGCTGGATCGCTGCAGCGACCTGGAAACCACAAGGACTCGAATTCAGCAGCAGAAGTTTGCCGCGCTGATTGTCGATTTTGACGATCCCGAGGGCGCTGCGGACGTTCTTCAGCGGGCCAAGAAGCTGGGCACTGAACCGTTAAGCATTGCCCTGGTGGCGGATGCGACCAGAGTTCGCGACATTCTCACCGACGGGGCCCATTTCGTACTTTACAAGCCGCTTTCCGAGGAAGCCGCGAAAGCCGGGTTGCGTCCCGCCGCAGCTCTGTTGAGCCGCGAACGGCGCCGGGCGTTCCGGGTTCCAGTACAGGCGCCGGTAGAGATCACGCTGCCGGATAGTCGTAAAGTAGATGGCATTTTGCTGGATCTTTCTGAAACTGGCATGGAAGTGCTTACCGCAGAGCCGCTGGAGGGGGCAGCGCTGCTGGCTTTCCACTTCCAGCTGCCGGATCGCACACTCGAGGTTGAAGCACGCGGGGAAGTCGCCTGGGCCAATTCCAACGGGCAGACCGGAGTTCGCTTCCTGGATTTGGCGGAGCCCTTCTGTGCGAAACTCAAGACCTGGCTGCAAGCGGCTGCCAGCATCGTTGGATCCGAGGCCAGCGAGGCTGTGCCGCACTGCAAGCTTACCGACCTGAGCCTTGGAGGCTGCTACGTTGAAACCGACGCTCCTTTCCCGGAACGCGCCCTGATTGATCTTTGTCTTAAAACGGAAGCGCTGGAAGTTCATACCGAAGGCATGGTTCGGGTCGCCCATCCCGGCCACGGCATGGGAGTGGAGTTCCCTTCCCGCACCGCCGAGCAGCGCGCCCAGGTGGCCAACCTGATTCACTTCCTGCGCCAAGGTCCGTCGGCCATGCCGGAATTGATTATTTCTCCGCGAGCGCTGGTCGCCGATCTCAACCAGTTTGAATCGGCGGACAAGCTAGTGGCAGAGGCCAACGAGGAGTTGGAAGATGCGTTGCTTGAACTTCTGCGTCGCGGCGCGACGTTGCAGCAAGGCGACTTCCTCTCCGAGCTTCGGCAACAGCGTAATCCTGCAGATGTAGCCTCGGTTTAGGTTTCTACTCCAATCCTTCTCAAACAACTCTTCGCTCCCACTCTTTCACTACGCTCGGTAGTGAAACTCCACAGTGGAATTTCGGCCGTGTTACGTCTCGGTTAAATGTAGACTGTCAGGAAGTTTTCGGTTGGCCCGTCGTCACTTCTGCGAAATGAGGGAATCAATCTGGGCAAGAACAGCACCCGGGAACAGGCGTTCGGGGAGACACGCAGCAATTCGGAGCGCGAGTCGTCGCTGCTTTGGACACCGCTGCTTGCGATCGCGAGTACGGCCTTCGGGGTGGAAATTCCCTTCTTCTTTTTTGGCACTCCGTCGGGACACGATTTGGAGTTTCATCTCTACTCGTGGCTTGAGGTTCTCTCGCAATGGAAGCAGGGCATTTTTTATCCACGCTGGGCGGCGCTGGCGCATTTTGCTTATGGCGAGCCGAGATTTGTATTTTATCCGCCGGCGTCATGGACTCTCGGCGCCCTATTGAGTACGATTTTTCCGTGGACGGTCGCTTCCGCGATTTACATATGGATCGCGCTGGTGGCGGCGGGCGTGTCGATGTTTCTTCTGGCGCGGCGATGGCTCTACCGCCGTGATGCGATTTTCGCCGCGGTGCTTTATGCCGCCAATCCTTACCATCTGGTGATTGTGTATTGGCGTAGTGCGTTTGCAGAGCTGCTGGCCAGTTGCCTGGTGCCTTTATTGTTGCTCTGCGTGCTGAAGGTCGTGGACCAAGGCCGTCGAGCTGTCTTTATCCGGTCGATCATACCGCTGGCGCTGGTGCTGGCCGCGGCGTGGCTGACGAATGCTCCGGCGGCTGTCATGATTCACTATTCGCTGGCGCTACTGCTCGTGTTTTTCGCTGGGCAGCGCCGATCGCCGCGCCTGCTTCTTCTGGGAGCCGTCGCGGTCGTGTTCGGTGCATTGTTGTCGGCGTTCTATTTGTTGCCGGCAATTTACGAACAACGCTGGATCGATATCGCGCAGGCCGTGTCAGCGGGATCGCGTCCGGCGGACAACTTTCTTTTCATTCACACGGCGGACGCCGATCACGACAAATTTAATCGCATCATCAGCTGGGTCGCAGTTTTGGAGATGGTAGTGATTTTTGCCGCAGGATGGATGACCAGGGGATGGCGTGAAATCCAGCGCGAACTCTGGAAGGCTTTACTCGGTTGGGCCGGAGCCTGCAGCGTTCTCATGTTGCCGGTATCTTCGCTGCTGTGGAAAGTTTTGCCGAAAATGCAATTCATGCAGTTCCCTTGGCGTTGGCTGCTATGCCTGAGCACGATCTTTTCACTGTTCGGTGCATCAGCATTCCTTGCGGCGGGAATACGGCGCTGGTGGTGGCGGGGCGCCGTGTGTGCGATTTCGATTCTGGTGATTGTGATGGCGTGGCATCGCATTCAACCGCCGTGGTGGGACAATGGCGGCGACCTCCGCGAGATGCAGGACAATATGGAGGATGGCGTCGGTTACGAGGGGACCGACGAGTATACGCCGCTGGGAGCCGACGTTGGAGCCCTCAATAACGATAAAGACAAGAACGCGCGGAACGTGACCGTCGCCGGCTCGGCGCATGCGGCGATTCGAGTCTCGCGCTGGGACGCGGAGACAAAAATGTTTACGGCGGAGATGTCCGCACCGGATCAGTTGGCGCTGCGCCTGTTTCGCTATCCGGCATGGCAGGCGGAAGTGAACGGCCGGGTTGTGCAGACGGCGAGCACAGAGACAGGGCAGATGCTTGTTCCAGTGGAAACTGGAATGAATCGCGTCCAACTCACTTTCATGCGGACCGGGGATCGAGCGGCGGGAGGATGGATCTCTTTGATAGCTCTGATGTCGATCGTCGTCTGGAATCTGCGGGCACGGCGGCGTCCCGCCTAGGTTCCAGATTTTCCTCAGTGCACCTCTGTGCCCTCTGTGGTTAAAGTAGTTGTCCGTCATTATGCGACGAATCCTTATCGCCACTTCGAATCCCGGTAAGCTGCGAGACTTTGCCGGAGCGGCCGCACCGAAAGGAATCGAAATAGACTGCATTTCGAACTTCGCTTCCCTTCCGCCAGTAGTGGAAGATGGGCTCACGTTTGAAGAGAACGCACGCAAGAAAGCGGAACAATATAGCCGATACGCGGCGGGAGAGATAGTCCTGGCTGACGACTCCGGGCTTGAAGTCGATGCCTTGAATGGAGCGCCGGGAGTGCACTCTGCCCGCTATGCCGCGGACCAGCCTCATTTGGCCGACGAGAACACGGATGACGACGCCAACAACGCGCGCCTTCTGCGAGAACTGAGGAAAGTTCCGCCAGAAAAGCGCACGGGGCGATTCGTGTGCGTGCTAGCTGCTGCGCGCGATGGGCAGACACTGGCTACGTTTCGCGGGACGGCGGAGGGAGTAATTCTCGATTCTCCGCGCGGCACGAACGGCTTCGGATACGATCCACTGTTCTATTTTCCGCAGATTCAGAAAACGTTTGCCGAACTCAGCGCTGAAGAGAAGGCGAGGTACAGCCACCGCGGCGCGGCGTTTCGGCAGTTTCTGGAGTGGTGCGAACGGTTTCCTTGAAGATTGCGAAAAACAAGAGTCAAAACCAGCGGACGAGAGTGTCCGCTCCACATTGCCTTCCTTGACTTCACTTCTGCTCGCCGCCCGATAATAAAAAGTTCTTTCGTCATTCTTAAACAAATTAGCTGAACTCATAAGGAGCGTTACGTGGCGTCAGCCAGTTCTCCTGCTCCCAGGGTAACCAGAATTGTCGCGCATGGGGTAGCTCCGCTGCGCGCTGGTCAGGGATATTCATTTGTTTTGCGCCGGCTGCATTCCCTTTCGGGGATAATCCCGGTGGGCGCGTTTCTGTTCGAGCATATTCTGATTTCCAACTCCACCGCCATCAGCGGGCCGGACGCTTATGCGCGCCAGGTCAGCTTTCTGGCGAATCTTCCGCTGGTATTTTTTCTGGAGCTGTTCGGCATCTGGCTGCCGATTTTGTTTCACGGGCTCTACGGCTTCTATATCTGGTTTCGCGGAGACGGAAACACGCTCGCTTATCCCTGGACCGGCAACTGGATGTACACCGCGCAGCGCTGGACCGGCGGCATCGCCTTCGTCTACATCGTCTGGCATACCTACACCATGCGCTTTACCGGAAACGATCTGCACGAGAATCCGGCGGCATCGTTCGCCAAGGTGCAGGCCGAAGTTCACAATCCGTGGCTGCTCGCGTTCTACATAGTCGGGCTGATCTGCGCGTCGTGGCACTTCGCCTATGGCATATGGCTGTTCGCAGCGAAGTGGGGCATTGTCTCTGGCGACAAAGCACAACAGCGACTTCTAAAGCTCTGCCTCGCATTCTTCATGCTGCTGAGCGTCGTAGGACTGCTGAGCTTGTACACCTTCCGCGAACGCTTTCAGGAGCCTCCCACCGGAACGATGACAATTGTGATCAAGGACCACCCGGCAGCACCTCACGGAAGGCCGGTGCAATAAGATGGCGACTCCCAAAATTATTGTCGTAGGCGGCGGACTTGCCGGACTGGCCGCGGTGATCAAGATCGCGGAGATGGGCGCCAACGTCGACCTGTTCTCGATTGTTCCGGTGAAGCGGTCGCACTCGGTGTGCGCGCAGGGCGGGATTAACGCCGCGAAAAATCTCAAGGGCGAAGGCGACTCGACCTGGAAACATTTTGACGACACCGTCTACGGCGGCGATTTTCTGGCAAACCAGCCGCCAGTCAAGGACATGTGCGACGCCGCGCCGGGCATCATCGACCTGCTCGACCGCATGGGCGTTCCTTTCAATCGCACGCCGGAAGGATTGCTCGACTTCCGCAGATTTGGCGGCACGCTCTACAACCGCACTGCGTTCGCCGGCGCGACTACCGGACAGCAACTGCTGTACGCGCTCGACGAGCAAGTGCGGCGCTACGAATCCGAAGGCAAGGTGAAGAAGTACGAGCACTGGGAGTTCCTCTCGGCGGTGCTCGATGATAACAACGTCTGCCGCGGCGTTTGCGCCATGGACCTGCGCTCGATGGAAGTGCGGACGTTTCCGTGCCGACGCCATCATTATTGCAACCGGCGGCATTGGCGCGATCTTTGGGAAGTCGACGAACTCGGTGGTTTGCACGGGGTCGGCGCAGTCGGCTCTCTACCAGCAAGGGTGCTATTACGCCAACGGCGAATTCATCCAGGTTCATCCCACGTCGATTCCTGGCGAAGACAAGTTGCGGCTGATGTCGGAGTCGGCGCGCGGCGAAGGCGGGCGGGTGTGGGTGCCGAAGACTGCCGGGCGACAAGCGCGATCCCAATTCCATTCCACAAAATGAGCGTTGGTACTTTCTGGAAGAGTGGTATCCGAAGTACGGCAACCTGGTTCCGCGCGACGTGGCCACGCGGGCGATTTTCAAAGTGGTGTACGAGTACAACCTCGGCATCGACGGCAAGCCGATGGTGTATCTCGACCTGACGCACATCGACCGCAAGATTCTCGATCAGAAGCTGGAAGGCATTCTCGAAATCTACGAGAAATTTGTGGGCGACGATCCGCGCGACACGCCGATGAAAATCTTTCCCGGCATGCATTACACCATGGGCGGGCTGTGGGTCGATTTCAAGCAGGCCACGAACGTTCCTGGCATCTTCGCGGCGGGCGAATGCGAATATCAATATCACGGCGCCAACCGGCTGGGAGCGAACTCGCTGGTGTCGTGCATCTACGGCGGCGGCATCGCCGGGCCGAACGCGGTGAAGTATGCGCGCGGATCTGCAGGGAGCGAGCGACGGCAATGGAAGCTTTGCGGCCGAACAGAAGCGTCAGGAGGAAATCAACGCCACGCTGATGAAATCCGACGGCACGGAGAATCCAGTCAAGTTGTGGCGTGAACTGGGCGAGCTGATGACCAAGGATTGCACGGTCATCCGCTACAACAAAAATCTGCAGCAGACCGATGCGAAGCTGGTTGAGATGCTGGAGCGCTATCGCAAGATCAACCTCAGCGATCGCACGCAGTGGGCGAACACGACGATTGTATTTGCGCGGCAGCTTTATAACATGCTGCAACTGGCGCGGGTGATCGCACAGGGCGCCGCTTTGAGGGATGAATCGCGCGGGGCGCATTACAAGCCGGACTTTCCCGAGCGCGACGACAAGAACTGGCTGAAGACCACCAAGGCATATTTCGCTCCGGATGCGGACGAACCGAAGTTTGAGTTCGAGCCCGTAGACACGTCGCTGATTCAGCCGCGTCCGAGGAAGTATTGATATTTATTTTGTCATCCTGTGATTTTTGTTGTCTTCCTGAGCGAAGCGAAGGATCTATGCACTCTGCCGCCGCCAACAAAATGCATAGGTCCTTCGCTTCGCTCAGGATGACAAAGCTAATTGCTAAAGGCTAAAAGCTAATGGCTAACAAATCCGTCATCATCAAAATCAAGCGGCAAAACACTCCCACCTCTAAGTCATACTGGGAGGAGTTTGAACTGGGCTATCATCCGGGCATGAACGTGATCTCCTCGCTGATGGAGATCGCCGCCAATCCGGTCACCCGCGCGGGCAAGGCGACCACGCCGATCACCTACGACTCGAACTGCCTGGAAGAAGTCTGCGGCTCGTGCGCCATGCTGATCAACGGACGCGCGCGCATGGCGTGCTCGGCGCTGATCGACAATCTCGAACAGCCCATTCGCCTCGAACCTTTTTCCAAGTTCCCCGTCGTCCGCGATCTTGCCACCGACCGCAGTGTGCTTTTTGAAAATTTAAAAACCGTGAAGGCCTGGGTGCCGATTGACGGCACCTACGATCTTGGCCCCGGGCCGCGCGTTTCGCCGGAAGAACAGGAAGTTGCTTATCCCATCTCGCGCTGCATCTCCTGCTGCTGCTGCATGGAAGCCTGCCCGCAGTTCAATGAGGACACCGGCTTCGTGGGCGCGGCCACTATCGCGCAGGTGCGGCTGTTCAACACGCATCCCACCGGCAAGGAGCTGCAACGCGAGCGTCTCGCGGCTCTAATGGGCGACGGCGGCATACAGGAATGCGGCTATGCCCAGAACTGCGTGGAGGTTTGTCCCAAGGACATTCCGCTGACAAAGTCCATTTCCGAGGTGGGCGGCCAAGTCATGAAGCAGGCTCTGGGTGACCTCTTGCGGCGCTGATTTTTGTCACGTTGCCGCGAAATGCCACAACCAGACTCGCCCAAGTATCATCCTAATCACGCCAAGTGGTAGCTGGCGTGAGACATGAGTTGGCCGTCGTGTCTCCTCGGAATGGCCCCTAATTTGCCATTAGAAGGTTGTCATCATGATCCGCAGCGTGCGCCGGTAACCCACGGTAACCAGCGCAGCGGTAATCAGGTGAGCTGTATGTTTTGGGTACGCCGGTAATGGCGCGGTCGCAGGATCGAGTTGGACCGCTTGACAGCAGGGCTTAAAATAACCGCTACTCGCGCAGCAACGGTTGGTGGGAGCGGCCTTGGCGGGCAGGAGTGCCCGCCCCACATGGACACCACTTCGTGAAACGCACTGTTAAACTTCAATTCGCGAGCGCGTTCTTGTTGGTCCTGGCCTGCGTGGGACTGTGCAGCCCGGCTTTTGCCGTGCGGCACGCCATCCGGCAGCACCATGGCCACAGGCACTTCCGCTGGCTGTTGTGGAATCCGATGTTCCGGCCGTCGCACGAATCGCTGATCATCCAAAACGCCGAGATCGATCGCCTGGACCTGCCGCGGATCGAGGACGAAACCGAACTTGAAGCCCTGAAGGCAGACGGTTCCCTGCTGGAAATTCGTTCCGGGGAAATGCTGCGCTTTGATCCCAGGCTCGATCCTTCACGGCGCTACTGCCGCCAATGGACGCTAGATTTTGTCGATGATCTGAGCCAGGCTTATTACCATCGCTTCCACCAGCAGATTCAGGTGAACTCCGCGGTGCGCACGGTCAAGGTTCAGAAGAAACTTCGCCGCCACAATCGCAATGCCGCGCCTGCCGACGGTGATACGGCCTCTTCGCACCTCGCCGGAGTGACGGTTGACCTGCAACGCCGCGGGATGAACAAAGATCAGGTTCGCTGGATGGAACACTATCTCTTTTACATGAAGGCGCTTGGGTTGGTGGAACCCGAAGAAGAGCGGCATCAGTGGGTATTCCACATCATGGTCAGCGGTCACTACTCGGAGTGGCGCCATACGCAGGATATCGTTCCACTTGAGCATCCTGACCGCGAAACACCGGAGACACAGATTGCCCTTGGTGCGGGGACCAGGTAAGCTGGTCGACGTTCAAGGTTTCAGAGTTTCAAGGTTTCAAAGTTTCAAGAATCTTCTGCAGTAAATCCGTTTACGATTGCTTCTTATGATTGTTTTGATGGCCGGCCTTCCGGGCACGGGTAAAAGCACGCTCGCCCGCGAACTGGCTACACGAACTTTTGGACGCGTATTAGGCAAAGACGAAATTCGCCACGCCATCTTCCTGCCCGAAGAGATCGAATACTCATCGAAACAGGACGATTTCTGCATGCAACTTATGCTCGAGACGGCGGGATATCTCTTGTCGGGAGATAAGGCTCGCTGGGTTTTTCTCGACGGCCGTCCGTTCTCGCGTCGTTATCAAATTGATAACGTGGTCAATGCGGCCGTTTCCCGGCATCAGCCCTGGCGGATTCTTGAATGCGTTTGCTCGGAAGAAACGGCGCGCCGCAGACTGGCGCGGGATGCTGAAACGAGCGACCATCCCGCCGCAAATCGCAACTACCAGCTTTATCTCGAAGTGAAGTGGCGCTTTGAGACGATCACTCATGGGAAGACGGTGATCGATACGGAGCAGCCGCTGGAGGCTTGTGTGCAGCAGGCGCTCCGTGCTTTGCACTAATCTGATGAAGGCGTCATCCCGAAGGCCCGCGTTTTCACCAACGCGGCGAGGGATCTCGCGTGTGAGCTTCTCTGGACGCGTTACCAGTCTGCGCGCGAGCTCCTTCCTTTCGCCTGAAAAGTGACTCCAGTCAGGATGACGCCATACGGAGTTAACCACTTGGTTATCCTGCGGGCCTTCACTATACAATCGTGCCTGCCTGCACTTTTACCGTGGGCAACACTTATGCTAACCAGATTTCTTTCTGTCTTAGTGCTGATACCCGCTCTAGCAGCGGCCCAGGCACCAGAACAATCCGCGACCAGTTCCGACATGATCATTAGCGCGCGGGCGCGCCAGATTCACAACTCCGCCATCATCATCGACACCCATGCCGATACCCCGCAGCGGTTTCTGGACGAAGGTTTCGACATCGGCTCGACCGACCCCAAAGACATCGGCCACATCAGTCTCGACAAAGCGCGCCGCGGGAATCTGGGCGCGGAGTTCTTTTCCATCTGGGTGGAACCGGAGACCAATCAAGGGCAATTCGCCCGCCACACCTTTGATCTCATCGATTCGGTCTACGAGCAGGCGTCGCGCCATCCTGATCGCATGCTGATGGCATTCTCGGTCGCCGACATTGAGCGCGCGCACCGCGAGCACAAACTTGCCGCTCTCATGGGAATTGAAGGCGGACACTCGATCGAGAATGACATTCACCTGCTGCGCGATTATTACCGGCTCGGGGTGCGCTACATGACGCTGTCGTGGTCGAACACCAACGAGTGGGCCGACTCCTCTGGAGACATCGACGATCCAAAAGTGCAGCACCACAACGGACTGACGGACTTCGGCAAGCAGGTGGTACTCGAAATGAATCGCCTGGGCATGATGGTCGACATTTCGCATGTGGCGGATAAGACCTTCTGGGACGCCATCGCCACGACGAAGGCTCCGGTGATCGCGTCGCACTCGTCGGCGCGTGCGCTGGTCGATGCTCCGCGCAACATGACTGACGACATGCTGCGTGCCGTCGCCAAGAATGGCGGAGTGGTTCAGGTGAATTTCTACAGCGGCTTTGACGACGCCGACTTCCGCAAGGCCATGGAGGCGCAGGCCAAGGACCAAGCTGCCGCCATTCAAAGATATACCGATCAACTGAAAGCCGAGGGCAAGCCGGTCAACTACGTGGAGATCAACCGGATCGAGCGCGAGTGGATGGCCAAGATTCCGCGGCCGCCGCTGAAGTCTCTGATCGATCATATCGATCACATCGCGAAGATTGCGGGGGTTGATCACGTCGGCCTTGGCTCCGATTTTGACGGGGTGAGCGGGGCGACGCCGCAGGGCATCGACTCCGCAGCCGACCTTCCGAAGATTACGCAGTCGCTGCTCGATCGCGGCTACAACGCGACCGACATCCACAAAATTCTTGGCGGGAATCTCCTGCGCGTCTTTCGCCAGGTAGAACGAGTGAGCCAGGAGATGCAGGCTCAGAGGGCCGCGAGATAGAAAGTGCACCGAGCTTCGCTCGGTGGACAACCGAGAGCCTGCCCTGAGCTGGTCGAAGGGGCGGCTGTCCCCCCATGTAGAACACGCATTTCCAACTCCTGATCAGGAAATGTTGGCGTTCCGTGTCGTACAATGCAACGTTGCGCCGAACTGACGGCAACATCTCCCTTTTGCAAGGAGCACTCATGTGCAGGGCATTCTCAATCTTATTGCTACTAACGGCGGCCGCGTGGGGGCAGTCGAGTTCGACCCCGCAGAGCGGAGCTGCCAAGTCGAGCGGCGCGGCCAAACCCCCGGTTCATACCGCGACGAAACCGACTGCGATCATCAACACTTCTGTGGGCAAAATGACTTGCACGTTGTTTCCCGACAAGGCGCCAGTTGGTGTGGAGAACTTCATCGGTTTAGCGAGCGGAACCAAAGACTGGAAGAACCCGGTCAGCGGCGCAAAAAAGCATGGGGTCCCGCTCTATGACGGGACTATTTTTCATCGTGTGATTCCGGGTTTCATGATTCAGGGCGGCGATCCCGCCGGAAATGGCACCGGCGATCCGGGTTACCAATTCAAGAACGAGGCGTCTCCCGATCTGTTGTTCGACCGGCCCGGCCGCTTGGCCTACGCTAACTCTGGGCCCGGCACTAACGGCTCACAGTTTTTCATCACGGAGGTTGCAACCCCGCACTTGAATGGCGGCTATACCATCTTCGGCCAGTGCGACGAAGCTACCGTCGTGCTGGTGAAGCAGATCGCGCACATGGCTACTGATCCCACGAATGACAAACCGTTTCGTCCGGTGAAGATTATTCACATCAGTATTGTGCGCAGCACGGGGAATAGTCCGAAACCGGGGGCAGGCGGCGCGGTAAAAAAACCTGCGACGCCGGTGCCGAAAACCTCAACGCATCCCAATTAAGTTTGTCATCCCGAGCGAAGCGAGAGATCTGGGTTCTTGCCTGTGGCGGTCAATGGCGGTGCGGATAAGAACCCAAGTCCCTCGCGCTGCTCGGGATGACAACTTTGATTGCGCTCATAAATGAAAAGAATACTAAGCTACCGACGTTGAAAGGAAACTCATGACTCGCCAACCTGGACTGTACGCCACGTTTGAAACCAGCGAAGGAACCATTGTTTGCCGGCTGTTTGAAAAGGAAGCGCCCAAAACCGTCGCCAACTTCGCGGAACTCGCCGAAGGCAAGCGCGAATGGACGCACCCTTCGACGCGCAAGAAGTCGAAGGACCGACTGTACGACGGGACGATTTTTCACCGCGTGATTCCCGACTTCATGATTCAGGGTGGAGATCCGCAAGGCACGGGCACGGGCGGGCCGGGCTATCAATTCGAAGACGAAACCAAGGGATCACCCCACAAATTCGACAAGCCGGGCAAGCTCGCGATGGCCAATGCCGGACCCAACACCAACGGCTCGCAATTCTTCATCACTCTGGGGCCGACGACCTGGCTTACCGGCAAGCACACCATTTTCGGCGAAGTAGTCGAGGGCCAGGATGTGGTGCAAAAGATCGTGGCTGCGCCTCGCAATCGGCAGGATCGGCCGAATAAAGATGTCGTGCTGAAGAAAGTGACGATTGAGAAGGCCTGAGATGGGCTACTTGAGCGAGGTATCCAGTAGTGGGTTATTTTTTGGTCCTGGAAACACGGGCTTTATGCCCCCTGAGTTGCTATCGGTAGGAAAAATGGCGGAGAGAGAGGGATTCGAACCCCCGATACCCGTTAAGGTATACACGCTTTCGAGGCGCGCGCCTTCAGCCACTCGGCCATCTCTCCGCGCCCACCGGTTTGGTTTATTTTATCAGGACAGCTCTTGGCTTCGAATTTTCCTGCCCATCTCACCATTGAGCCGGCTCAGCCTGCCCGTCCAAACCTCGGATGGTCTGTGATCCGGTTTACCGATTCTGGCGACGAATTATGGGCCGCCTCGAAAGCGGACATACCTTTACGGGTATCGTGGGTTCAAATCCTACCCTCTCCTCCCTTTAATCCCGCCCCATCTTCGACTGCCCTTCCTTCTGCCCCGCAGCAAATACCGTCCACGGACCCGCCTTCATATCGCGCAGCAGAGGTTTCTGCCAGGCAAATTCCGGATGCCGCTCGAGAAAGTCCGCGGCCAGAAAATCCGCGCCGCAGGGATGGCCCGCCCTCGCCACAAACGTCATCTTCGCCGCCATCGCGCTGTCTGTCGCCTTGCCCTGCACCGCGCCACCGGGATTGTAGGGAACCCAGTCCCATTCCTTCACCCCGCGCGCAGAGTTATCGACGTGGCCGCACAGAGTGCGCTCGTTCGGCTGATCGACTGTCTTGTCTAAGGTCGTTCTCTCGTAGCGGTCTACGTGGTCGGATAGAAACTGCTCTGCTAGTCCGACATCAATCTGCCCCTTCAATGCCTGCATGAAGTCGTCAGCGCGTTGGTGTCGAGCATTCATCGACGACGACGAATCGCCCGGATTGAAACCGCTGGTCTCTTCCTTGATGAGTTTGGGATCCCGAGGAAAATTCGAGCTGACGAAATATCCATCCCTGGTGCGCCACAGCGGAGTGTTCTTCAGCCCCAGCTCCAGATATGCGATCTCTCCGGTCTTACGGTCGCCAATCAGCCAGTCGTTAGCGTAGCCGCCGTTATTGCCTTCTTTAATGATCCGCACATAGTCGTCGATGTTGTTGGCATATTGCAGCGCCTTGCGTGAACGCATGAATTCCGGCTTCCCGTTCGGATCCCATCCTTCAAACTGGGTGATGGTAGTTTCCGTGATCATCATGCCGGCGGAATTCACGCCAAAATCGTCGTCGCTGGTGATCACTCCCGGAAAGCCGTCCATCAGAATTCGATTGCCATGTTCTGGCTGGATGTCGAAGATCACGACCCAGCGCTCGCCTGCCAGGTAGCTCGTCCAGTTATTGTGCGCAATCACAATCTGATGATCTTTGGTCATGCTTCCGGTGGCAATAAATGCGCTGCAATTCCCGGGCGCCTGGAGCTTCGGCGCATTTGCAAGCTTCTGCTGCTTGTTAAGCCATGGCACGTAGTAATCCGGCACCTCCTCAAAGGCGTTGAGCGCCACAATGTCGTATACGTCGAGATCGACGCCGTGCGCCTTCACTCCGTCGGCTATGCCTTGCAGCTCCTGCTGATATTCGGCGTCGATGCGAGGCCAAAGCATCTGGCGCGCGGTGGTGCGGAAAAATTCCCAATCGCGCTGCGTCTGATGCGTATCGAACATCTTGATCGCTGCAAAAGCATCGGCAATTTCCGGCGCGAGCAGATAGCCATGCTGAAAACCGATATTCGCTGGCGAGCCCTGCAGATGCACGTAGGTCCAACCGCCTTGCTGGAAGCGATAGGCCTCCTGCAGCCGAACGTCGGATGGGCCGGAATCAGCCGCCATTGTCGCGCAGCTCAAAGCCAACAAGAGGCCGAGCCCGCATCCTTGATGACCAAGTATTTTGAACATGAGTTCCTCTCAGAATTCAATTCCTGCATTAACCCAACATTCTAGCCTGTCGCGTGCTTGGTCAACGCCATGCCCATCAGCGCGCTGTCGGCAAACGCAATCATATACGGCCTGGGACTAGTACCGTGACCGCCAACCAACCCATTCGCGCCACGTGCTTCACATGGCCACGAAGCATGGGCGTGTTCGCTGGACAGCCAGTCCATGGCAATTCGGGGAAATACGCAGGGTCCCAAGGTTGGGTAGTGGGCTACTTTGAAAGTAGCCACTACCCAAGGTTGCGGTGGCGTCCGCGGAGAATGCGCTCTACTGTTGAGTTGTTGCGGTGGTCAGAGCCGCAGTCGTAGCGGCGGAACCGTAGCGCGTCAAGCGGGGGAAGAAAGGCGTGACTTCGAACGGCATCTTGTCGCGCGCAAAAGTGATGGCGACCGGAGCCGCTTTCAACATTTCCGCCGAGTCATCCCAAGGATTAACCTTCACGCGGCCGCCCAACGGCAATGCCGCAATCTGATCCAGATTGGCCTTGTCCAGTGCCGGGCCCTGGTTGGCCAAAGCGGAGAGCCGATTCACGGTTCCGCCTTCCGCCAGAGGATTGCCCAGATGCGTGGTCAGCAGCGCAGTGAGTTGCGGAGACCGCAGCTGCAATGCCTTAAGGAACAAGCCGAGATTGTCCAGCTTCTGAGCGTAAGGCGAGTTCTTCAATAGCTCAATCGCCTCTTTGTCGGCGGCTTGTTCTTCTTCGGGGCTGTGTTTGAATATGATGTTCTGAAAAGTCGGGTCATCGTTGAATTCATAGTCACTGCCCAGATTATGACGGGACACGATGTGTGCTAACCCGTGCGCAAGCACCGAAGCCAGATTCGTCTCATCCCTGAGCGCAAACTTGCTACCAATGTTGTGACCCAGAATGATATGTGCCAATTCGTGCGCCAGCATCGCAGCCAAGCTGGCCTCATCTGGTAGAACGTCCACCAACCCACGGCTGATCACGATGGTGTTGCCCACGCTGAAGGTTTCCAGGGGTGCAGTGAGCAGCACGCGTGTGCGTACCGGCAGGTCAATGTTGTTGGTAACCTCAAGGTTGTTTACCACCGTCTGAAGAATCCGGTCCAGGTCGCCAGCGGGAGCGATCAATCCACTCTTGGTCAAGCCGTCCACTGCGTCGTCTTCCGCCTGCTGCTGCCATAAACGCTGAGCTTGAAGGGGAGACGCATCTTCCGCAGTCGCACTCCTGTCCGTCACACTATCCACGCGGATCTGCGTCAATTCGCCGTCCTGGCTGCTTTTTTTGACGTCATATGCCCAGATGCGAGTCTGCGCCTTGAAAGATTCCTTCATATGACCGCCCAGGACGTCTCCCTCGATGTAAATGTAGGAGGGCACCCAATAGTTCGGGATCAGGTTCAGGCGCCAGCTGTCCATACGGAAGTAAGCCGAGTTTCGCCGCGCCGGAGAGTAGGTTCCGTTGAGGCGGACGATATTGAAAACCTGATCTTCCACCCAGATGTGACCCATGAAGCGGCCTTTGCCAGCGTCCTTCTTCGGGGTGACGTCAAACACCAGGCAGCGCACGTCGCCCAGAAATTCGCGGCGCACGTAGCGAAAATCATAATGCTGCCGATCGAAGTCGATGCGGTCGGGATAAACCATCGAGGAGAAGCCCATGGGTTGATACTGCACCTTGTAGAGCTTCTGCAAGCCTCCGCTCAAGCGGTTCGGCGCGTGCGAATTGTCCTCAATCAGATAGTGTTTCCACTCGGCCGTTTCGCCCATATCCATGCGGCCGAGGAAATAGTGATCCGCGCTGGGTACCAAACCCAGTTGTGGATCGGCGGTTAGACTCTGCACGTACGTCTCAACCATGGGAGTGCTGTTGGAGAGCATCTTGATCAGAGCGTGCTCCCGCTCAATGAACAAGTTCTCGACCTGGTCCACGGTGGTTGGAGCGGATGCAGCCGCTGGTTGCGGTGCCGGGACCGACTTTGCCACTGGCGGCGCCGTGGTATCAGCAGCTTGATGGGATGGTTGCCCGGACTGCGCTTCGCTGGTTCTACTCGGCTGTGCGGAGGGTTGTGAATCCGCTG
Source organism: uncultured Acidobacteriaceae bacterium (assembly GCA_963733795.1). Classification (GTDB taxonomy): domain Bacteria; phylum Acidobacteriota; class Terriglobia; order Terriglobales; family Acidobacteriaceae; genus Sulfotelmatobacter. The sequence continues at coordinate 159,789 of CAVTED010000005.1, read as the reverse complement.
CTTGCTGGCCGGCTGCGCTCATCGAGGCCAATAGAGTTGCCGTGAATATCGCTTTCCAAGTGCACATAACTCTTCCCTCCATTTTTCAAGCCGAGACTTGGAGACTTAAAAATACGAGAGGTAGTGAAGGCGGGAAACGTGTCAAAGGGACCCTGACCTTACTGTCAAATGCCCCCGGGCCTTAGGTAATCGTAATCTGGCTGGCTCTAATGCCGGTTAACGACCGTGCCCGTCCCACAATTGTTTGTGAGCCCACGGGGGCGCGAAGCGAGGGCCTTCACAGAAACAAAACACTCAGGAGAGTCAAATATCTGTTCGCTGGTCTGGATGGCGGCTTAGGTACCAGCAGGGCAGCCAACCCTGATGCGGAAACAGAGCATTCACGCATGTTTGCAGCTGTGGTGGATCGAAAATGAACTGCGTCTTCCCGTTTTTCTGCAGCACCGCGTAGTAATGATTCACCGTAACTGAGCCGTACGCATTCCGATGAATCGCCGCGCGCATCCGAAAAACAGCATAGTCCAGACCATACGCCAGGGCCGCCACCCCGATTACTGTAAGAATTATGGCGAGGAAGATTCTTCGCAGGCGCACTCTCAGGTTTGGGGCGGGTGTCAAAGTCACGACGCCAGATTATAAGCCCTTGCCGCGAAGTATCCGCGGTCTACTCTCGAGATCCCTTCAGCTTCGCTCGGGGCAAGTTCTTCCTCCGCATGGAGAAGGGCTGCGGTCTGGATGACTCTACTACTGGATAAGTTTTTTCAAGACTCTCAAATTACGCGTCTACCCGATCCAAGCTCACATTGACAACTTCCCCGTCTGGCAGGCAAACTACCGCATTCGCCGGTAAACGCTACTGGCGAGCGCCTGCTGCGGACCCCCGGGAGGCAGATTCACCGTGCAGGTCTTATAATCGCTGTGACACTGCGTCCATGGCCATGACCGAGCAACGGGTCTCGTACACGCTCGACTCCTCATTGGAGACGATCGACAATGCGGAGGAGAAGGCCACCATCATCGCCACCGAGCTTGGTTTCCCCGACGACGAAGTGATGCAGATTTCGATGGCCGTGCGCGAGGGCGCGGTCAACGCCGTATTGCATGGCAATGCCTATGCTCCCGATAAGAAGGTGACGCTTGCCTTTGAACGCATCGGGAACGACTTTATTGTCACTATTCGCGATCAAGGCCCAGGGATGGATTTGAATAAAATCCCCAACCCGCTGGCCCCGGAGAATCTGCTCAAGACTTCCGGGCGCGGAATTTTTCTTATGCGTTCGTTTATGGATGTGGTCGAGATCCGGCCTTCCAAAACGGGCACCGAACTCAAACTCATTAAGCACGTCCACGGGAAATCCGCGGGCGCCAAGGAGGCTTCCCAGTGACCATGAAGGTAAGCAGTCGGCAGGTCGACGGAGTTACGATTGTGGATTGCAGCGGCCGCATCACTCTCGGCGAAGGCAGCGTGATTCTTCGCGACACGGTGCGCGATATCCTGGCCAAGGGAAATAAGAAGATTGTTCTCAACCTGCAGAACGTGAACTACATCGACAGCTCAGGCATCGGCGAACTGGTCAGCGCTTTCACCACGACCAAGAATCAGGGCGGCGAACTCAAGCTGCTGAATCTCACCAAAAAAGTCAACGACCTGCTCCAGATCACCAAGCTCTACACCGTCTTCGACGTGAAAGATGACGAAGCTGCCGCGGTGAAGTCGTTCAAATAGCACTGCACATTTTCCGGCGTGATGTGAAGTTGGGTGCCCCATTTCTCGCCTCTTTTGCGAGAAGTGGGGATTTCACCTCGCGGTCAGGCTCCGCGACCAACCTACTTGACTGCGCGGTTTAGAATGGAGCGAAGAGAGGATGCCATGCACAAGGCTGAAGTTCTCCTCCTCCTCCTTCTCTTTCTAGTTGTCGCTCCCCTCACCCTTTCCTGCGGAAGCGGAAGCGGCCGGCAGCTTCAATCCATAACAGTCACTCAAACCGCAAACGGCCAGCAGATTGAATTCGTGGCGACCGGCCATTTCTCTGCCGCACCGACGACGGTAACTCCGCTGCCGGTCACCTGGTCTGTGGGGCCTTTCGCGCCGCCACCTCCAGGGAACTTGGACTATCAGCTGACTGCTGAGCCTTTCCTGTTAGACTGTACCGGTTCGGGACCCTATCTTCCTGTCATCGCTTTCGCGCCCTCCGATCCCAACGTCCCGCGCAGTGGTTCCTGGCCGTTTAAGAAGATGATTACGGCCTCAGCGGCCGTCACCTGCCCATAATCGAACGTTAGGTTGCGATTTCGGTACCGCCTTCGATCAGTTCCATTCTAGAACGACCCGCGGAATTATTTTGCTGCCTCCCAGACTTTGCGCCGCGACATTCTTAAGATCGAGGTATGTGGCGATCTACGCGTGTAATCACGGTCCCCCCGGAGCTGATGATCCTGATAATGCTGCTGGCCCCAAACCTTCTCTCCGCCTCCGATTGCATCCCAGTTAGCGAAGCGGCAACACATATCGGCGAAATCCAATGTGTGTCCGGTAAAGTGCTCAAGATAAAAGTGGGAGCGAAAGGAGTTCACTTCCTTGACTTCTGCGAAGAGCAAATGGCCTGCCCCTTCACGGTCGTGGTCTTCCCTTCGGGATTGAAAGATGTAGGCGACGTTCGCCGCCTGGCCGGCCGCACTATCGAAATCCACGGAGCTGTCAAACTTTACGACGGCCGCGCCGGAAATCATCCTCGATCGCATCGGGCAGATCAGCGGAGGCGCCGCCATGATTCCTCCGCTGCCCAAGAACTACGACGTCGAGAATCGCGGCCACTACAGCGCTGGACACCTCCGCCCCGCCAAGAAACCGGCAAAGGCCAAGGCCACGCCGAACGCGACCGCCACCTATGGAGACGTCGAAGCTCCCGAACTGCCGGAGTAAGCCTGCATTCCAGGGTGGGTCCCAGCGCGAAAGCAACTTAGACTTCCATCCAAACATCCATTACGCGGCATGCTCTGCGACATTCGCATCGGCACCTCTGGCTTCCACTACAAACACTGGAAAGGACCTTTCTATCCGCAGAAGATGCCTGCGTCCGCCATGCTTAACTTTTATACCCAACACTTCGATACGGTGGAATTGAACAATAGCTTCTACCGCCTCCCGCCGGTTTCCGCTTTCGACTGCTGGCGCGACGCTACCCCGGAAAGCTTTGTGTTTGCCGTGAAAGCCAGCCGCTTCATCACGCATAACAAAAAGTTGAAAGATCCGGAAAACGCGGTGGACAACCTGCTGCCTCGAGCCTCGCGTCTGGGTCATAAATTGGGCCCGGTTCTGTTTCAGTTGCCACCCAAGTGGCGAGTGAACCCCGAGCGTCTGCGGAATCTTCTTCAAATCCTGCCACGCGACATTCGCTATGCCTTCGAATTTCGCGAGCTTTCCTGGATGACTTCCGAAGTATGCGGGATTCTGCGGGAGTTCAACGCCGCATTCTGCATTTACGAACTCGCAGGATATCACTCACCTCTCTCCACCACGGCGGACTTTACCTACTTGCGGCTGCATGGGCCCGAGAACGGGAAATATCAAGGAAGTTACAGCGAGCAGCGATTATCTCAATGGGCGCGCCAGATAGAATCCTGGGCGAAAGAGCTCAAGGCAATCTATGTGTATTTCGATAATGATCAAGCTGGCTATGCCGCCGCGAACGCGCTGCGATTAAGAGAAATGGTTTTCGGTCGAAGGCTCAAGCGCGCCAGTTGAGACGTGCAAGTTAACGGTTCGCTCTGGCGTGTCTCACACCATCCCCTTGCGCAACTCCGCCAGCGGATATTTCGTCCCGCGCCACTCGATCCCGTCATTCCACAAGGTGAGAATCATCGACCGCAAAAGCGTATAGATGAATAACGCCGTGCTCACCGGATGCAGCAGGAAGTAATAGGCCGGCACCGCCGACCGCCACGACATGCCGATGTAAATCGAAAACATAGACGTCAGCGCAACCGCATAAGGCGCTGCGCGCCCAGCCGTGCGCCAGAAAAACGCCAAGAAACGGCCCAAAATTCAGAAACGCCAGCCCGAAAGCCGAAATCACCGCGCGCCACCACTGAAACGACAGCACCGCAAAAAAATTCTTGGTCAAATTATTGACTACTCCCGATCGCCCCTTTGGCCCATCGGATGCGAAATCAAATCTCCGCCAAACACATTGCGTTGCGCGAAGCCGGCCTTCTTCACGACCTTCCCCAGCTTCATGTCGTCGAGCACTTCCATGCGTAGCGCCGCATACGTCCCGACCGCGTCATAAACCCGGCGCCGGACCAGGTTGAACGCGCCCACGCCCATGTGATCGTCGGTGCTGGGATCGGCCACTTTCCACGGCCGGTGCCCAAACATAAACATCGTCTGGAAAAACGCGATCATCATGTACTCGCCCGGCCGCTTCATGATCATCCGCGGAAACAGCACGAGATGATCCGCGGGAACGCTCTCAGCATAAGCCAGAGCGCGCCGCAGCGAATCCGGTTTGAAGAGCACGTCCGCATCGGTAAAGAGCAACCAGTCGCCAGTCGCCACATTCGCCGCCGTCCACATAGCGTGCGTTTTTCCCAGCCAGCCACGCGGCAGTTCACGTGTGATGAATCGACGCGGAAATCGAGAACGGGTGCCCCGTTTCTCTCGTCTTCGCGAGTGCCTGCTTGAGCTTGTCGACAGGGCGGGGATTTTGACTCATCCTCTCCATAATCTCGCCCGTCGAATCGGTCGACCGGTCATTGACTGCGATCACTTCATAGTTGTCATAATCGAGCGCAAGCAGGGTCTCCAGCGCCTGCTCAATGGTCTCTTCTTCATTGCGGGCGGGAACAATAATGGACACGCGAGGATTCCCCGCAGGCGAAACAGGATTCCGATCCCACTCCGGACGGGAAACATCCGCCACGCTGGGCATGCCGAGCGCAGCATCCACAATGCGGGAAAGCCAGGCCAGCGCCAGAATCGTTCCCGCAATCCAATAAAAGTAAATCACCCTTACGTCTTCCCTGCTGCGTCGGCGCGCCGTCCACCGCGACCGGCGGCGCAAACTTCATCCCATAAAACAGTATGGCAGAGGAAATCCCCATCGCGATCACCGGCAAAATAAACGCCGCCTGCAGCGATCGCTTATCCGCCACCCATCCCATCATGGTCGGCGAAGGCACATCGCCCAGAATGTGAATAATGAAAATGTTCACCGCCAGCGCGGTGGCGCGAATGTGCGCCCCCACGGAATTGATCACAGCCGCGTTCAGCGGAGCGGTATTGAGCAACAGAAAAAACGCTGCTACCCCGATCGCGGGTATCATCAGCGGTCCTTTCACAAACAGCGCGACAATCATGACCGGCATTCCGAGCAACATGCTTGCCGCCGAAACCAGATAATAGGAACCCTTCATTCGGGGCAGCAGATAATCGCCCAACCATCCTCCCGCCAGCGCCGCGACAATGCCGTCGATCACAATGATGATCCCGAACGCAAGATTCGCCGCCTCCAGCGTGTAGCCGCGCTCGCTATAAAGAAACTTCGGAATCCATACCTGAATCCCGCCCAAGGAAAAAGTCATTGCCGCCATGCCCAGGGTCGAAGTCAGGAAAGCCGGATTGCGCGCCAGTCCCAGAATCGTTCCGCGTTCCGGCGTTTCTTTCAAGCGAATCAAACTGTCCTCGCTCCGGCTCCTTCAGAAAAAGAACCGCCAGCGCCAGCACGAATCCCGGAGCCGCCGCAATGTAAAACGGAAACCGCCACCCGTGATGCGGCGCCAGATATCCGCCCAGCAAATATCCCGCCGCCGAACCCACCGGAATCGCCAGATAAAACACTCCCAAAATGCGCCCGCGCTTTCTCTCCGCGAACAGGTCCGCCACAAATGTCGGCGCAATCGTGACGAACGTCGCCTCGCCCACGCCCACCAGCGTGTGCCGGATCAGCAATTCCGTGTAAGTATGCGTGACCGCGGTGAGCAGCGTCAGCCCGCTCCAGAACAGCGCGCCCAGCACGATGATGAGCTTCCGCGAATACCGGTCCGCCAGCGGCCCCACAAACGGCGCCGCGATCATGTAGAAACCAAGAAAAGCGCTGGTCAAATATCCGATCTGCGCATTGGTGAGATGAAATTCATCCTGCACCAGCGGCTGCACCGCAAACAGCACATTGCGGTCCGCATAATTGAGCAGATTGAGCGCCGTTAGAACAATCAGCGCGGTGCGAGGTTGGAGATCAGTCTGAGCCACAGGTCGAGCGAATATAGCATGCGGCTCAGTCTTGCCGCCCCTTCGGCCGCGGCCACTTCGCCACAATCGTCGTCGCAATCCCGCCCCGCGGACGAAACTCCCCTCTCACTTCCGCCCACACCGGCTTCGCCCACTTCACTACGTCTTCCAGAACCTGGTTGACGACGTTCTCCTGAAAAATCCCCAGATTCCGGTAGCACTGCAGATACTCCTTCAGCGATTTCAACTCCAGGCAGCTTTTATCCGGCATGTACCGAATGGCCAGCACGCCAAAATCGGGCAACCCGGTCTTCGGACACACCGACGTGAATTCCGGATCATCGACCACAATCTCGTATCCGGGAAATTGATTGGGCCAGGTCTCAATCTCGGGAAACTTCGTGTCCAGGCCGGCAGCGGCGTGCTCAGGCGTATAACGAGGCGATTTACTCATGCCGTTATTGTAGCGTTTGGCCAGCGGTGCACCCGAAGTCGCGCGGCCCGCATCCAACCAGATACCATGCCGGAACCGCTTCGGACACGGTCGCGGCTTCCGGAATGGTAAATTACTACTTACAGTTATTCCTGCCGCACCCTGAAAGCTTACCGGTTGGCATCGACGAACAATTCGAAAACGCCGTCCCGCCGGCGGTGGATATGGCCCGCGTTCGCGCTGCTGGCGGTCCTAGCGCTGCTGTATTCCTATCTTCACCAGACTCCTTTGAAAGTGCGGGTCACGACCGTCGAGCGCGGTCCCATCCGCAGTTTGGTCTCTACCAACGGCAAGGTTGAGCCCATTCAAAATCTTCGAAGCCCACGCTCCCATCGCGACCACGGTAAAGCGCCTGCTGGTCAAGGAGGGCGACCACGTGCGCAAAGGCCAACTTCTGCTGCAACTCGACGACGCCGACATCCGCACCCAGGCGGCCCGCGCCCAGGCTCAAGTCAAAACCGCGCAAGCCGACCAGTCCGCCCTTGCAGAGCGGAGGCACTCAGGAAGAAGTGCTGACCTTGAATTCACAACTCGTCAAAGCGCGCAGCGCGCGCGATCTCGGCCCAGCGCAATCTCGATGCTTTCCGCCGCTTGCAGCAGGAGGGCGCAGCATCCCCCGGCGAAGTTCGACCAGGCCGAAGATGCTCTGCAACGCGCTCAGGCCGACGTTACGTTAGCCGAACAAAAACAGAAAGACCGCTACTCCAAACCTGAAACCGCGCGCATCGAAGCGCAGGGCGCCGAAGCCCAAGCCGCCTATGACGCTGCCGAAGACGCCCTGCTCAAATCCAGCGTACGCGCTCCCTTCGATGGCATGGTCTATTCTCTTCCCGTCAAGCAGGGAGCGTTCGTACAAGCCGGCGAGTTGCTGCTGCAGGAGGCCGATCTTTCCCGAATGCTGGTTCGCGCCTTCGTCGACGAGCCCGATGTGGGCCGTCTCCAGGTCGGACAAAAAGTCGAAATCATTTGGGACGCGCTTCCCGGCCGCACCTGGACCGGCACGGTCAACACCGTGCCCTCGACGGTGAAGCTTCGTGTCTCAAGAAATGTCGGCGAGACCACTTGCATCGTGGACAATCGCGATCTCCGCCTGCTGCCCAACATTAACGTTGGCGTCACCATCGTGGTCGCGGAGCACCAGCAATGTTCTCACCCTGCAACGCGACGCTCTGCGCATCGATGAGAGCAAGCCTTACGTCTACAAAATCGTCGACCATCACGTGAAGCGCCAGCCAATTGAATTTTCCCTGCAGAATCTGACTCGGGTCGAAATCACCTCCGGACTCTCCGCAGGCGACGTCGTGGCCTTGCCCGCAGAAGAATCCAAACCACTGTTCGATGGCGCTGCCGTCAAGGTGGTTCCGTAAGGCATGCGAGCTGCACGATGCAGTTCGACTCGCATCTTCGGCTCGGTCGATGTTTGCTTTCGCTCTTGCTTTGCTCACCGCTTTGCTGCAGCCCGCGCGCGCGGCCAGTATCCCCAAAGACCTTCTTGCCGCCGGCGAGGTCGACAAAGCCATTCAGACATCTGGAGCAGCAGATCAGCCGCTCCGCCACCGATGCCGAATCCTATAATCTGCTGTGCCGCGCCTATTTCATGATGGACGAGTGGGACCGCGGCATTCCCGCCTGCGAACGCGCCATCAAACTCGATCCTCAAAAAAGTCTCTACCATCTCTGGCTGGGCCGCATTTATGGAGAGAAAGCCGCCCGCGCCGGATTCCTCTCCGCCGCCGGCTTGGCGAAAAAAGTTCGCATTTCGTTCGAACGCGCCGTCGAACTCGATCCCAGAAGTTGGGAAGCGCGCACCGATCTGGCCGAGTTTTATCTCGAAGCTCCATCCATCGTCGGCGGAGGGCAGGACAAAGCCCGCGCGCAAGCCGACGCATTGCTCGCATTCAATCCGGCGATGGCGCACTGGGTTCTGGCCCGCATTGCGGGAAAGAACAAAGACTATCGCCGCCGCCGAGCGTGAATACAGGGCCGCGATTGAAGCCAGTCACGGCACGGCGCAGAACTGGCTGCACCTGGCCCAATTCCTGGCACACGCAAAGCGGCTGGACGAAATGGAGCAAGCCCTTCGCACCATGGAGTCCAGCCCGGTCGACCGTTCCGATTCGCTCATGGACGCCGCCAGCCTTCTGCTTCACACCGACCGCGATCATTCCGCTGGCGGTCCGGCTGCTGCGCCGCTATCTTGCCTCTCCCGCAGAGGAAGGTCCGGCCTTCAAAGCGCACGATTTTCTGGGCCAGTTGCTGGAAAAGCAGGGAGACCGCCACGCCGCCGCCGAACAATATCGCGCTGCGCTCGCCCTGTACACGTTTACACTCGCGCTCAGGAAGACTTGAAGCGGGTTGAACCTTGAGACGCTTCGCGGATGAGTCGCATGTCTTCCGACTTTCGAGATGTCGCGGTTTTCGTCTTCGTGGTGCCTCTGCCCAGTCCGACATTTAAAATCTCGCCGGCATCCGATGGTTCATGAAATCATTTCTGGATTCGCCGGGAAAAGTTCGCTCAGACAAAAATCGTTCAGCAAAGATGGTTCAAAAAAGATCGCTCGGAAAGGGTCGCAATGAAAACTTCTTGCCGCGGTGAGCACACCGCAAAGTGGATTCTGGCATTCCTTCTACTTCCTGCTTCGCTGCGTGGCCGAACCTGTCTCTCTCAAGCACGTCGTCGAGCTGGCTTTGGGCCACGCCACCGGTGCGGCCATCACCGCAGCCGACGAGCTGCACGCCGCCGCCAGCTATCGCGAACTGCACAACAATTACATCCCTCAACTTTCCACCGGAGCAGGTCTGGGCTATTCGTATGGCTTTCCGCTCGCGCTGGAAGGATCAGCACCCGCTCTGTTCAACGTCAACGCACAATCCGCGTTGTTCAATCCCGCGTTGCGCGCTTACGAGCGCGCCGCGAAGGCCGACTCCGCCGTCGCTGCGTTCAAGACCAAAGACCAGCGCAACCAGATCATTCAAGACGCCGCTCTAAGTTATGCCGAACTCGCCAAATGGGAACAGCGCCTGACCCGTCTCCAGGAAACGGAAGCCGACGCCAATAAACTGCAAGCTGCAGTCGCCGATCGGGTGAAAGAAGGCGTCGACAGCGAACTCGAAGGCCTCAAGGCTCGCCTCTCCGCCGCGCGCGTCCGCCAGCGCATCGCCGAGGCGCAAGGTGCAGCCGACGTTCTGCGCGAACACCTCTCCAAACTCACCGGCCTTCGCCGCCGCAAACATTCAGACCGACCCCGACTCCATCCCTGCGCCGCCTCGCTACTCCAACGACGAACGACGAGGCTGCGAAAGATGCCGCCACTTCCAATCCCTCCGTGCAAGCCGCCGTTGAACACGCACGCGCACAGTACTTGCGAGCCCAGGGAGAACATCGCTCTCTCTGGCCCAGCGTCGATTTCGCCGCGCAATATGCCCTGCTCTCAAAATTCAATAACTATCAGAACTACTACATTCCTTCCCGTCCCTGCACCACATCTCTCGGCGAGTTTCTGTGCGTGACCAGCAGCTTCCAGCAGAACAACGCAACCATAGGCGCCAGTATTCGATTCCCGCTGCTCAATCTTCCCAACGTTCCCGCGCCCAGGCCGCCGACGCCGACGCCTTGAAAGCGACCAAACAAGCGGAAGCCGCCCGCAACCAGCTGGCGGAAGAAACCTTGCGTTTGCAGCGCTCCGTCGCCCAAATGCAAGCTGCCCGCGACGTTGCCCAACTGGAATACGAAATCGCCGAGAAAAGTCTAACCGCAGTCCAAACTCGCATCGATGCCGGGACGGCAACGCTTCACGACCTGGGGACGCCCGCTATCAAGCCAGCGAACGCTTCATCGCCCTTCAGGACGTGACCTTCGAACTCGAACGCAGCCAACTTGGCGTCCTGCGCTCGACAGGAGACTTGGAAAAATGGGCATTGGGCACGCCCTGAAATTTGAATGAACCGAAACAGGATCGTGACAAAGAGGGCCGACTTCAGTTAGCAGAGACGCCTGAAACGCGAATACGTCCTTAGAACTCCCGCTCCGCAATGTCTTCACCATCCCGCGAATCGCCTTCTCATCGCGCCGGTACCAGCGCCACTGTCCCTTCTTGGTCGCCTCCACCAACCCAGCCTTCGTCAAAATGCCCATGTGATGAGAGATAGTCGGCTGCGAAAGGCGAACGCGCTCCTCAATATCGCCCGCGCATAAACAAGGTTCCACGGCGCCCGCTTTATGCCCCGCCGCTTTGGCCTCTGATTCACCTTGTTTCAGAGCCTGCAGAATCCGCCGTCGCGTGGGATCGGCAATGGCATGGAGCGCGCGGTCAAGGGAAGCTTCATTGGAAGACATGGATGGACTAGGAATAGCGCGGAAATCGATGGGTGTCAATGTAGTAATAGTGGCTTTGTCATTCCGACTCGCGAGCGAACGCGAGCGGCGGAGGAATCTGCTTTTGCGCGAGACACGGTTACTTCTTCAGAATCGGGCTATATCCATCGGCGATTAACCGCGCCCGCATCGCCTCCGCATCCTTAATATCGGGAAAGGGCCCCACCTGCACATGAAACAGCTTGTCCGCTGGCACGGATGTCGCTACAAACGCGGGATAGTCTTTCTTCTTGAGAGCGTCCACCAGCGCATCGCCATCTTCCTGTTTACTCACCGCAGCTACCTGCACGAGATAACCCGACGACGGCAAGGTTGTCGCTGGGTCCGCGGCATCGGCCGGAGGCGTTTGCGCCGGCAGCTGCAGTCCGCGGGGGCTGTCGCTGCCGGTTCCGTCTTCGCATCGACCGCAGGCGTTAACTCAGGATTGGCGTCCTTCTGTTCCACCGACTTATAGAACGTCATGGGCGCCGTGGCCGGCGATCCGCTGCTGGCTTTGGTTGTACCCGGAACGACCTGCGGCGAACGCGGCCGCGCTCGCAGTGGTGATCGCGGGCTCCGACTTGCGTCCCAGCGAATATCCCACCGCGAAGAATAGTGCGCAGATTCCGACCAGTCCAAAGAACAGGAATAACAACTTGCCCGTTCCCAGCGTGATTTCCGTATCTTGTGTAGAAGCCATAGGCAACTCCAGTAAATTTCTTGCCGCACGAACTACTTTTCTTCTTACGCAGTCTTCGGCTTTGCCGCCCCGTCCCCGCCTCCCAACAATTTCTGCAGCCCCGAGAAAAAGTCCACCGGGACGGGAAAAATCACAGTCGTATTCTTCTCTACGCCAATTTCGGTTAGTGTCTGCAGATAACGCAGCTGCACGCTGACGGGCTCGGTAGCCAGCAGATGCGCTGCGTCCACCAGCCTCTGCGCCGCCGAGAACTCGCCCTCCGCGTGAATAATCTTCGACCGCTTCTCGCGTTCCGCTTCCGCCTGCTTCGCCATAGCGCGCAGCATCGATTCCGGCATGTCTACCTGCTTGACCTCGACGTTGGTAACCTTCACGCCCCACGGGGAAGTGTGCTGATCAAGAATGCTTTGCAGCCGCAGATTGATTTTTTCCCGATGTGACAGCAGTTCGTCCAACTCCTGTTCGCCCAGTACCGATCGTAGCGTGGTCTGTGCGAACTGCGAAGTCTGATACACGTAATTGGAAACCTCGACAACCGCCTTGTTCGGATCGATCACGCGCAGAAAGATAACGGCGTTCACTTTCAGCGTGACGTTGTCGCGGGTAATGATGTCCTGCGGCGGAACCTCAAGCGCCTCCTGTCGCAGCGACACGCGCACGATGCGGTCAATCGGCGCGAATACCAGAGTCACGCCAGGCCCCTTCGCCGTGGCCAACAACCGTCCCAGCCGAAAGATCACCCCGCGCTCGTATTCGGCCAGAATCTTGATGGAACTCAGAATGTATATCGCAACAACGATGATGATGATTGTGCCAAAACCAAAGCTCAGAGATTCCACTGAACGCCTCCGCCTGGGACCACGAAGAACACCTACCGCGGATTGTATAGCAGCCAGAAGAACCCGGCGCGCAAATCACAGGTACGAAAGTTACCTGCCTTGATGCGCCAGCCCATAGCCGGAAATAACTTAACTGCGGTCCGGATCAATCCCCTGATCCATATAGATCCAGAGCACTCGCGCCATCCAGGTCAGAACAGGTGCCAAGGGCAGAAACAATACGATTCCCGCGACGACGCTCTTCGTCAGAGGCCACTTCAATACCGTCCATACCAGAGCCGCAAGCACCGCAATTGCGCCGATGCCCAGTCCGTAGCCGATGTACATCGCTCCCAGGAAGTATCCGTTCTCGCGCTCAAACTTCAATCCGCACACCGGGCACCGCTCATACATTCCCGGAAACAGCCACACCGATTTGCGAAAGATTTTCCCCGCGCGGCATCGAGGGCAAAGCTGCTGCAGAATGCCCCGCACCGCAGACACGTCAGCTCGCTGCATGGACGAAGTCTAGCAGGCAGGTTCTTGTCGGGTGATTCGGGTCTCCACAGAAGACCGCATGATGCGAAGCCGCGGAGCGGCGAAAGAATACAGCCCACAGCGTAAGCTGTGGGTGGCCGGAGGTAGACGATCCAAGCCCCGGAGGGACGAAAGAAAGAGCAAGGGGCGAACTCGCCTAAACACGGTCGTCCTCATCTGCACCCGGTCTACGACACCAATCTACCGCGCCGCCCGCGCCACCTGGATGCGCGTTGCATCCACCGAGATCGGCCGCTGAATCTCCATCTCGATCGAAGTCCCCACTGGCAGCTTCACATCCGGACCATGCTTGAGCAATGCCCACGCCACTCCACCCGCGAGCCCGGCAAGACCTCCGTACCGCGCACCGTTATAACCACCGGCAGCCAGCCCGCCAATGCTCCCCACGGTGCCCCCAACCGCGGCTCCCTTCGCGGCATCCTCGATCCTCTTCCCGGTATCTTTGTCCGCCTGGATCGTCCCTTCCTTATCCTTCACACTGTTGTCATCGGCCCCCGGCGTATTCTCCACCGACGCCGGCAGCATTACGGTGTAGCCGCTGGGATAAATCATCGAAGTAAAATGCAGCAGAAGCTCCGCCCGCTGCTTCGACCGCCCGGCGTGCTGCACCCGAGAAATCTTTCCCTGAATGTAAGTCCCCGCCGGCACCAGGATGCGATCGTTCACCACAAACGGAAATGTCGTCGAGGCATAAACGGGATCGCCCTCGCGCGCATTCTTGGTCGAGATGGCTTGCGCCAGAGACAAAGGAATTTTCGTTCCCGCTGGAATCACCGCCGCATTCGGATCCTGCGCCTCCGCCGGAGTCGCTCCAGCCGGAGCGGCACTCGCCTCTTTCGCCCGAGGTGCAGAACTTGTTTGTGGCGTAGTAGCAGCCTGACCCGGAGGATCCACCGGCTTGGCCGAATCGGCGGCCTGACCGAATGCCATCCCCGAAACCAGAACCACCATGAATAGCTCGCGCATTCCACACCTCCTCGGCGCACATCCCATTCACTCAGCCACAGAGATTATCACGCCTCAGCCGCTAGGATGCAGCCCTCCCGACCCGGAGTTATCCAGTCGACTCGCTCGGCTCGGCCCGCCCACCACCGCACTTGTCATTCCGACCCGCAAGCGAACGCGAGCGGCGGAGGAATCTGGTTTTCCCGACACTGCGCGAATGTTGGGCAATTAAAAGCGCCGTAGGGCGACAAGCAGCGCCGTCAATTCCATCACCCCTTCACCTGCCACGCCTGACCGTGATGGTAGGCCCAGTTCCCAATATGTCCCGCGCGCGCGGCTGCGACTCCGGTTTCTACCGGCGCGTTCGGCTCCTTACGCGTCTTGATGCACTCGAAGAAATTCTCCATGTGCGAAATGGTGCCGTCGCGGAAGCTATGTTCGCTGAGAACCGGATTCTGCTCCTTCGGCACGCCTTCGCGATACACGGTGAAGCCGCCGCGATCGATCTTTAATGTCGCTTCCGTTCCGCGAAACTCAATGCCCCCATCGTCGATGGACGAATTCATCATGCCCTCGTACACCACATCAAAACCCGGATAACGAAACGCAGCCTGGATGGTGTCCGGGCAATCCCATTGATCGAAAATATATTTGTCGGCCAGCATCTGCGCCTGGCGCGGCTGATCGGATTTCATGGCCCAGTGCACCACATCGATCCAATGGGTGAATAGGTCAGTCATCGCGCCACCGCCAAAATTCCAGTACCAGCGCCAGTAATTAAATTTCTCTTCGCTGAACGGCTGCTCGGGAGCGCCTCCGAGCCACATCTTCCAATCGAGCGCCTGTGCGTCAATCGGCTTCGCCGGCCAGTTTCTCTGATAGTTCTGCCACCAATAAGTTCGCACCTGCACGACCTTGCCCAGACTGCCCGCCTGAATCAGATCGACGGCGTCGCGAAAATGAGTCCAGCTGCGCTGCTGCATGCCGCACTGCAAAATCTGTTTGCTGGACCGAACCGCGCGCGTAAGCGTGGCGCCTTCTTCCATGGTATGAGTCACCGGCTTTTCCAGATAGACGTCCTTGCCCGCGGCCAGCGCATCGACCGCCATGCGAACGTGCCAGTGGTCCGGCGCCGCGATGATCACCGCGTCCACATCTTTCGCTAAGACGTCACGATAATCCAGGTGAGTCGTGGCGACCCCGTTGGAGCGTTGCACAACCGCATCGCGATTGGGCTCGTAGACGTCGCTGACGGCCACAATCTGATAAGGGGCGACCTTGTCGGCCGCGTCAAGGAGGCCCTTCATTCGGTGCCCGGCTCCGATGACTCCGATGCGCAAAGTATCGTTAGCGCCGAACACTCGAGTTGAGGCGAGAGCGGTAAGTCCGCTGGCGATGAGGAAACTGCGGCGAGTGATCATGTTTGGCAGGGCCTCCGGTCCATTTTGTTGGGACTGATCCTATCAAGGTTTGATCGGACTGCAATGCCTTAATAAGCGCTATCGCCCTGACTACATAAACTATTCTGCACATCGTATACTGGGGGTGTTGACATGAAAATCATGGCTTTGAGGATTCAGCCAATTGCCAGAGTCGTCGCCGCAATTTATGCAATATTCGGAGCGTCATTCTGGATTGCATACTGTTTCAGCAAAGCTCCCTACCTGACTCTACCTGTCGGCATAGTCGCGCCCATGGTTTATTTCAATTTCAATTTCAATTTCCAGCGCACTACTGACGCCGTGTATAACGTGCTGCTCTTTTTGGCCTCTGTGGCCGGTTATGCACTAACTGGATGGCTGACGGCGATGGCGCTGGTCATTTGCTTTAATGTAGCAGCGAGGTGGAAGGGCGGCATTGACGCCGACTTTATCTCTTTCCGTGAAAACCGACATCCCGAAACGGCTCTGGGCCAGTAGAGCCAAAGCCCCGTTACACTAACTGGCGAAAAATCGTCACTACACCATCAACCGCGTCCGACGCCCCTAGTTATAAATCAAATACTTCTCCCGCATCTTCACAAACTCCTGCAGCTCCTCCTGCCAATCCTGCGCGATTCCTCGCGGATCCTGCCCCGCCACCAGCGTGTCATACACGCTCACATTCATCAGCAACTCGGGTAGGCGCTCGATCACTATAATCCGCCGGTTACGACTTACGCGGCGCCGCCAGTTCCGTCAGAACGCGAAGCGCAACGAGAACTGCATAAAACGAGGCGTGGTTAGCGTTGAGTTGTATCTGCCGAACTGCGATGGGTCGTAGGAGAGTGAGGGTTGTGCGCCGCGCACGTCGTAACGCACCGAGTTAGTGGCGTTGAAGGCTTGCCAGCTGAACTCCAGACGCCGCTGCTCACCCAGCGAGAAATTCTTGCTTACTCCGGTATCGATATCGAACATGCCGTCGCCGATGACGCTATTGCGAACCCCTGATTCGCCCGGCCACTCTGGGCGGAAAGCTGCCTCCGCCGCGGTCGGGTCGGCGAAAATGTCGGGGCCGCTCACACCATTCACGACGACGTTCTTGGGATTGGATGCCCTTGGAGGCGGACCGTTCGGCTCGGCATCGCCCTCGATGTTCCAATTGGTGGCCCAGGTGAAGCCGTTGTCGATGGTGATCGGGAAACCGCTGGTCAAGCGGAAAATCCCGGAGACATGCCAGCCGCCCACCAATTCGTTGAGCAGCGGGCTTGCGTCCCCGAGAAACCGCTGTCCTTTTCCGAAAGGAAGCTGATAGACGAGGTTGGCATTGATCTGGTGGTAGGCGTTGAAATCGGACAGCCCGCGCAACGCCAGCGGATCCCACGAATTAATGACAATCCCGCCGCCGTTCAAGTCGTTGCCCGTTCCGCCGGTTCCTTCATACGGACCGATTCGGGCCGCGGCGGAAGCTTCGTCGAACGATTTCGAAAACGTGTAGTTGAACTGCCCTTGCAGGTTGGTTCCCCAGCGCGCATTGTAGGACACCTGCAACGCGTTGTAGTCAGAAGTCCCAATGTTGCGCCACGCGAACAGCGAACTGAACTGGTCGTGATAGAAAGCATACGGGCCGAGCTTGCTGTTTGGCAGTGCGGTACCGAACTGGTTGATGCTGTTCGGCAAATCCAGATATTTCAAAGTCAGGGTTTCGTTATGCGGGTAGCAGTTCCAGATTTGATAGACGTTTTGTGTGGCAGTCGGATTTGCAGGTAAGTTGCCCGGAGCGCAAGTCTGCGGGTACGGGTTACCCGACGAGTCAGTTTCGTTTGCGAGTATGCTCTGCGTCGCCGCCCCAGCCCAAGCGGGAAAGAGATTCTCGAAAAATGGAATCGGCTGGATTGAGTTGACGTCTGTGCCGGCCGCCGCGGACTTGGAGAGCATAGTAGCCGCCTGGAAATATCTGGTGTTGCTCCCCGGATCGTTCAAGTTCGTGGGCATGCCCATATCCACCTGCATCGGCAACCGCCGACCGACACTGCCCACATAGGCAACTTGGAGCGACGAGCGGGAGGTAATCTGGCGCGCCAGCGAGAAATTGAACATGTGCGTATAAGGCGTCTTCACCGTCTGGTCAAGCCCCCAGTTGATGGCAAAGGCGGTGTTGCTTGGGGTAGTAGGGAAACCGCCCGCCGGCGGGGGGCCGAACAAACACCCCGCGTTGTTCAAACTCGGACACGCCGGAGGCAGGCAGGACTGGCCGGCAGCCCCGGGAATGAGACAGGTAAAGCGGGGGGCGTTGGCGGCCGTCACCGAACCAGCGGAGTTTCCGAGGCGCGTGGAGAGGCCGAAAGAACCATTCTGGTCAAAGCTATTCACCACGGCTACTCCGAAGTGGTCGTACACAATGCTGTAGCCACCGCGGATCGTGAACTGGTCCTTTTTTCCGAGAATCTTCGAGACCCAACCTTCGCCCGTATCGGGCGCCCAGGCCACGGCAATGCGCGGCGAAAAATCCTTGTGGTCCCAGTTCCACATGCCCGGTCCGTGATTCTTGGGCCCACCCAGGACGAAACTAATTTCCCCGGCGTTGTTGGCCGGTTGACCAGCCGTAGCGAGTTGGGCGCTCTTGTTGAACCAGTCGGCGACGTTTTGATTGGTGCAGCCGCCGCTGGCCGCCTCCACGCAGGGTGCGACCTGAAAGCCGTTGGTTTCGTAGGGTGGAGCTTCCAGCACCCACCGCACACCGTAGGATACGGTCAAGCGGCGATTGACTCGCCAGCTGTCCTGGCCAAAGAACTCGTAGTCATTGATGGCGTAACGGCGGTTGATCGCCTGGCCTTGGGGAAGCGCCGTGCCGTTGCGCGCGTAGTTATAAATACCGTCCCCCTCAGAGAAAATGCCCATGACGATGCCGATCGCGTTATCGTAATTCGGACCGAAGTTGCTATCCACCTTCGGATAGTAATTGTTAGTGCCGGGAATTTTGTTGTTGTGCGGATCGAGTGGGCTGTTCGTGTTGGCGATTCCCCCCGTGTTGAGATAGACCACATTGGTCTGAACGTCCGAGAACGAATTCAAGTAGCTGAGATGGTTGTTGCGAATCAGAAATAAGTCGGTACCGAATTGAAACGTGTGATTTCCGTGAGTCCAACTCAAATTGTCGCTCAACTGGTTGACCGGCACAAAAGCAGTCGTAGGCCGAGTGAATGGAAGCAGGCTGTCAATCCCACTCAAAAAAACGCCCGGATACACCGAGGTACCACCATATTGTTGTCCTTGGCGGACGAAGCCCCAGTGAAAATCATTGATCAGCCTGGGGGTCATGAGTGAGGTGAGTCCAATGGTGATACCCTTGCTGTCGTCTAGTAAGTTCGTGGTTGCCGGCTCCCCGGGAAATTGTTCAACTCCCGGCTCCTTGAAGTTTTGCATCTCTCCCCGCGCAAACAGAGTCTCCGAGCCGCTCGACGTGATGTGGTAATCGAGACGCGTAATGTAGGTGTTGAAACTGCGTTTCACGCTTGGGGAAAAGCGATACCCTAGTGTATTCGAACCATCTCCGGCCGTATTTTCATTGGCCGGTTGATACTGGTTGAGAAGGGTCAGGACATTCTGATTGTTGCCGATTCCCTTGGGATCGATCTGTTCAATCTGGGTCGGGCCCAGCGCGTAATAGCCTGGCGTGACGCCGGTCACACCATTGACAGTACCTCCAGGACAATCAATTGTGTCCCGACTGCCATCCAGATTAGTCTGGCACAAGTACACGAGGTCGCCTGCGGCTAGAGTTGGACTGGGGACCGTCCGCAGTGTGCTGCTGCCCTCGGCGTCGCGCCGCCCTTCATAGTTGGCGAAGAAGAAGAGACGGTTCTTCATGATCGGCCCGCCAACCGCGACGCCAAATACGTTGCGCAGGAGCTTCGGCGCCGTGTTGGATTGGCCACTGGTTAACTGCGAATTCTTCAAGAACGGATCGTTAGCGCTGAAGATGGTGTTGCGGTTGTACTCGTACGCCGATCCGTGAAAGGCGTTGGTGCCGCTCTTGGTGACCAGCGCAACCTGCCCACCGCTGGAGTAGCCGGAATCAGCATTGGAGTTGGCGGTGGTGACCCGGAATTCCTCGACCGAATCGGGCGGCGTATTCAGGACACTGGTGAAAGCGTAACCATTATTCTGGTCGTTGACCCCGATGCCGTCGAGCGTGACATTCGATTGGTCGCTGCGCACGCCATTCACCGCGCCGCTGCGCGTGTCCGTGTCTCGATTCGCCTCGGCGGCTCCCCCCAGATACGCGACTCCAGGCTGCAGGCTCAGGAGATAAACCACGTTGCGGTCGGCAATGGGCAACTCCGCGATTTGGTTTTCCTCGATCGTGTTCCCGAGCGACGCGTCGGTGCGATTGATGAGCGGCGCCTGCCCTTCGACCGTTATCAATTCCGCTACGCCCGCAACCTGAAATTTTATGTTTATAGTAGACGGCGTCTTTACAACGAGTTTAACGTCAGACGCGGAAAAGCGCGCAAAACCGCTGGCCGTCGCCTCGAGCCGATAGTCGCCCGGCGGCACATCCAGGAACTGATAGAGCCCTGCCCGGTTGCTGGTGGTACTCCGCTGCAGTCCCGTGGCTGCGTCTGTCAAAGTGATCGTCGCGTCGGGAACGCTCGCGCCCGACGGATCGGACACGCTGCCATTCAGCTGGCTGGTTGATTGCGCCGTGGACAACGCGGCCAGGAGCGCCAACACTGCGAACACCCAAATCCCGCGCCCTGCTCCCTGCACAAATCGAAGAACAAATCGAACGCAAAACTGATACAACAGCCTGCTGCTCGCTTGCTGATGGATTCGCGTCATCGACATAATCCCCCAGAAGGCAACGCCCGGCGAAAACAGATGAGAAGAAGAACACGTGTGTATTCTTCTCCCGCGGCCCGCTCGTGCCTTTTCGATTCCCTGTGCTTGGATTTCTAGGTGAACCCGATCCAACACTTCCCGCCCAGAGTGGCGGAATTATACCTGAAGCTCGCGTTTACATTCCTCCTAAATCGGGTAAGCCCTGTATGTACAAAGCTGCGGAGGGGACTACTTTCGCGGAGCTTGCTGCAAACTGTCAGGCGGAGCATTGGGAACGCGCCGGCCTCTCACCCTTGGCAAGCTGACGTGACGAGTTCCTTGGCCTGAGCGCGATATCAGGGGCAATTTGCCTCGGCCGTAAACTGAGAGCTCGCGTGCTTCTGCAAATAGTTCCTTAATCCCCGTAGTGTCCAATCATCTTTGAAGCCAAAATGTTTCATTTCTTGCAAGGCTTTCTCGGGCGGCAGTCCGCGAAAGTAGACTTCGTACAAAGTTGCGATCAAGCTGGTTCTGTCGCGGCCGATGTCGCAGTGAAAATAAATCGGCCGAAGGCGTTTGTCAGCCAGCAAACAAAGAGCATGGCGCACATGCGCCGGTGACGGCGACACCGGCGACGCGTTGATCGTGATAGGAATCACCCTCATCCCATATTTCTCCCCTTTTTCCTTCTCGATCCGGTACAGCACGGGAACGAACTGCAGGTCAATGATGGTCTTGATGTTTTTTGACTGCAGGTAGCGAAAGTCGGCGTCCTTTTTCGGCTTCGATCCCTTGTAAACGCCTTCGTCGATCTTGCCAAATCGAACGAACGACGTGCCCGGAGCGGGATGGCGGTGCTTTGCATCTTTCGCGGAAGCGTCGTTTTGTGCAACGGCATAGCTTGCGATCAAACACAAGGAAAACAATGGACCCAACCAAGCAACGGTCGGGTTTCGGTGGCTGGTGTGCGGTGTGAGCATAGCTGTAGGCATATAGCGAATCTGGAACTGGGGAAATGCTGGTGGTCAACGGCAAATTTGGTCAGCGGTCAATGGGCCAACGGTGAATGCAGCCATCGCCGCGATAACTGTATGCTCAGATGAGCCGAATGGGATTTCGGCTGCTCGGAAACTTGAGCACCCTACTTGTAAATCAAATACTTTTCGCGGATCTTCACAAACTTCTGCAGCCCTTCCTGCCAATCCTGGGCAATCCTCCGCGGATCCTGCCCTGCCAGCAGAGCGTCATACGCGTTCTGGTTCATCAGCAACTCGGGCAGGCGCTCGATCTTGTAATCCGCCGGATACAACTTCCGCAATGCCGCCACCAACTCCATCCCCAACTCCGGTGCGTCGAATCCGTTTCGGTCGGTCACCACCATGTTCACTCCCGAGCACAACTGTCCCGAGTAATTGCTCGAAGTCGGCGTAAATGTCACTGGAACGAACCGAACTCCCGCGATCCCGCGTGCGTTCAGATACGCCGCCAGTTCCTTGCTCTTCATCCAGGGCGCGCCCAGCAACTCAAACGGAGTGTCCGTCCCGCGCCCCACTGAAACATTCGTGTACTCAATAATCGCTACACCCGGATACAGCGCCGCCTCGGTCACGCTGCGCAAATTCGGCGATGGATTCACCCACGCCAGCCCCGTCGAATCGAACCAGTCCCCGCGCTGCCAACCCTCCATCGGCACTACGGTGAGCTTGGCGTTGATGTCCCGTTCCGCATTAAACATCTTGGCCAGTTCGCCCATCGTCATCCCCGGCCGCACCGGCACAGTCCAATAGTCCGTAAAATTTTCCTTCCCAGCATCTGACACTGGACCTTGCACAAAAGACCCCGTCACCGGATCGGGCCGGTCAAGAACAATCAACTCAATTCCCGCCGCCGCAGCGCCTTCCAAAAAATATCCCAGCGTAGTCTCGTAGGTGTAATAGCGCGCCCCCGCATCCTGAATGTCGAACACCACCGCATCCAGACTCTTCATCACATCCGCCGGCGGACGCCGTGCCGCATCCGTTCCGCCATACACGCCGTACACGGGAATGCCGGTCGCTTCGTCCACGGAGTTACCGACCCTGGTAGTATCCAACGTTCCCATCACTCCGTGCTCGGGACTAAAAATCGCTTCCAGAGAAACTCCCGGCGCCTTGGCCAGCACATCAATCGTCCGCTGGCCTTGGCCGTCGATTCCCGTCTGATTCGTTACTACTCCAATACGTTTCTTCCCCGAATCCGCCGAGGCCGGTTGCAGCACATCAAACCCATGCTCCTCCAGCACATCGATCCCATTTTTCACCGTCCCATTCCGCGTGCCCATGTGCCGGGACGCGCTCATCGCCTCGTTGTAACCCGTGATGCTCTTCCATCGCATCGCCTCTTTCTCCGACGGATTCAAAGCCAGTGCGGCCGCAACTTCGGTCGCCACCTTCGACCGCAGCCCAACCGCATTTCCCTTCCCCCGCGGATGCACCGAGTTCGTCAACAAAATAATGTAAGTCTGCGTCGTGGCATCAATCCACATCGACGTCCCTGTAAACCCCGTGTGCCCGAACGACCCCACAGGCAGCAGATCGCCGCGATTCGACGAGAACGGAGAATCGATGTCCCACCCAAACCCGCGCAGCACGGGCGCCTGCGGAGGCTGCTCCGGCGACGTCATCTTCTCCACGGTGTCCGCCGACAGAATTCCTCCACCCCCACTCAGCAGCGCCTGCGCAAACTTCGCCAGGTCATCCGCCGTCGAGAACAGCCCCGCATGTCCCGCCACTCCGCCCATCCGCCGCGCCCTGGGATCATGCACCACCCCGCGCAGCATGTGTTCGTTCTCGTCATATTCCGTAGGCGCGATCTTCGCCCGCCACGCCGCCGGAGGCAAAAATCGTGTGTGCGTCATTTTGAGGGGAGCAAAAATATGGCGCTCCGTGTACGCATCGAGCGTCTCGCCTGACAGCCTCTCGACGAGCGCACCCAGAACGATGAAGTTAGTGTCGCTGTAGGTGAATCCCGAACCAGGCGCTTGCGCCGGCGTCTCGGCAAACGCCAGGCTATACGCAGACGCCTTTGAATCAAACGCCGGCGTTAACTCAATATCGGGCGCCATCCCCGAATAGTGCGTCATCAACTGCCGCAGGGTGATGTCTTCTTTGCCATTCTGCGCAAATTCCGGCAAATACTTCGCCACCGGATCATTCATCCGCACCCTGCCCTGCTCGAACAGTTGCATCATCGCCGTCGTGGTTGCAATCACCTTGGTGAGCGACGCCAGATCGAACACCGTGTCAACTGTCATCGCTTCGACCGTGGGCTCTAGCGCGCGATGACCATAAGCCTTGCGATAAACCACCGCCCCGTCGTGCCCCACCACCAGCACAGCCCCGGGAATATTGGCATCCGTAATCGCTTGCTCGATGATCGAATCGACTCCGCCCAGCCGACTGAGCGTCGCCGAATGCTTCGCCTCAGCCATTCCTTGCACGCAGAGCAGCGCGAGCACGATGAGCGTGCATCCAACTTGGAAACGGTATGATTTAAATTTCATGATGAGGATAATGTTCTGACTGTACACAACTGCGCGAGCCAGCTCAAGATTACTCACGGGCAAAGTGTGGATACTACTTTTCTAAAGGCGTCATCCCGACCGGAGCCGTTCTTCAGGCGGAGGGAGGGATCTCGCGCGTATCACCAGGGCAGCCCGTTGTGGTTGACGCCGACCCGAAAAGCGATCAAATTAGTGCAGAACGAGTCCACCGACCAGAGTTCCGCCGCTCAGGAGTAACTGCCCTTGCAGAGAGAAAGAGCCGACCGATCATCGGTCCAGCGCGGCCCGGTATTCCTTCCGCTCGTTCTGGTGGCAGCTGCCTGCGTCTGCCTGGCGCAAACGCAGGCCCTCCAGGACGACCAACCGAGCACCATCCGCGGCACCGTGGTCAATTCCGTGACCGGTGCTCCTATTTCACGCGCCTTGGTTTTCACTCCCGGGAATCACTTCGCAATGCTGACCGACGGCGAAGGCCACTTCGAGTTCGCTCTACCCAAAGCCCCCAACGACAACGTATCCGGTCCCAACGGAGGTCAACGTTACATCTCCGCTCCCACAGTCCTAATGGCCCGCAAGCCCGGCTTCCTGGATCATCCCAATGGTCAACCTCCCATCGAAGCAAATCCGGGCGCGGAAATCGTGCTTCCCCTGCTGCCGGAGGCACTCATTAAAGGCCGCATCATTTCTTCCGGGACCGATCCGGCGGCCGGCATCAATGTGCAGCTTTTCTCCCGGCAGGTGCAAGATGGTATGCCCAAGTGGCTGCCCGCAGGCTCCGTCCAGGCCAACTCCAACGGCGAGTTCCGATTTGCCGAACTCCAGCCCGGAATCTACACGTTGATGACGAATGAACTGCGGGATAACGATCCCGCCATCACCGGTGCGGGCGGTCAGCAGTACGGATTCCCCCCCGTCTATTTTCCCGGCGTCTCCGACTATTCCGCGGCCGGCACCGTTCAAGTTACCGCCGGACAAACCGTCCAGGCGGATATTCCCATCGCTCATCAGCCCTACTTCGAGGTCGAAATCCCCGTCGCCAATCCCGGACCGAACGCGAACCTCAATGTCATCGTTTCCGTGCAGGGACACGGCGGTTCCGGTTATGCGCTCGGGTACAACGCCGAAAAGCAAAGAATTGAAGGACTGCTGCCGAACGGAAAGTATCTTGTGGAAGCGACTACTGCCCTGGATTCGGCCTCCGGGCAGGTAAGTCTCACAGTCAATGGCGCGCCCGCCGAAGGCCCGGGTCTGGCTCTTCTTCCAAATAGTTCAATCCCTGTGCATGTTACAGAACAGTTCACGGCAACCGACTCGAATAGCGGAATGACCTGGAACAGCGGAAGGCGCTCTTTTCAGGTGCACGGGCCGCGCCAGTATCTCAACATAAACACCGAGTCCGCGGAGGATTTCGGTGGTCGAGGAGCGTCCCTGCGTCCACCGACCAGCGCTAATGATGATTCCCTGGTTCTCGAAAATCTCCCGCCCGGTCGTTACTGGTTACGGGCCTCTTCTTCTCGGGGATATGTAGCATCCGCCAACATGGGCGGAGTCGATCTGTTGCGTGAACCCATGGTCGTCGCCCCCGGTTCGAGCGCGCCCATCGAAATTAGCATGCGTGACGACACTGCTGAACTCGACGGCACCGTGGCCGGCATCACTGCGCCAGCAATCACGGAGGCAAGTTCCTCGACCTTCACACGTCAGTCGCCGAAGGCCTGGGTCTATTGCGTTCCGGCGCCTGACAGCCCCGGACTATTCCAACAAATCTGGATATCGCCTGACGGAAAGTTCAACTCGACCGCCATGCCCCCGGGGGTCTACCGCATACTAGCCTTCGCGAGCCAGCAACAAAATCTTCCCTATCGTGACGCCGAGGCCATGCGGGCTTATGAATCTAAAGGTCAGGTTGTCCATCTCTCGGCTGGACAGAAAGCCAGCGTGCAATTGCAACTGATTACCGGCATCGAGTGAACCATGTCGAAGTACTCAATCCCGGCGCGACCGTTGTTGTTTTTATTAGTGATGCCTCTACATCTGCTTGTCGCGCCCACCCAACCCGCGGCGCAAACGGCATACGCTCCCCAACCATCAACTCCGGCTGGCAAATACCGAATCGCCGGAACGGTCGTCAGTAAGACCGACGGTCATCCTCTCGCCCGAACCCGTATCACGCTGAGGGACGCGAGAGCTCCGCAGAAATTCGAATCCCTGATCACCGCGGAAGACGGAAAGTTTGAGTTCACAGGAGTGCCCGCCGGTAAGTACGATCTGCACGGCGAGAAGCGCGGATTCATCTCCGCCTCCTACAATCAGCATGAACAGTTTTCGACCGCGCTTGTGACTGGCGCCGGCCTGGAGACTGAATCTGTCGTCCTGCGCCTCGCGCCCGCGGCAATCATTACCGGCAAAGTCCTCGACGAAGCCGGCGATCCGGTCCGCCGTGCCACTGTAACCCTCTACTACAACGATCACACTAGCGGCGTCGATCAAATCCGCCAAGCTAACGGTGCTCAGACCGACGATCAGGGAGCCTTTGAGATGTCCTCCCTCATGCCCGGCACTTACTTTCTGTCCGCCAACGCCAAGCCCTGGTACGCCACGCATCCCATGTCCGAGCCTACGAATTCAGGCTCGGAGCCGCAGGCTCCGGCCGAAATTCTGGACCGGCCCAGCTTAGATAGATCTCTCGACGTAGCCTATCCCGTAACCTACTACCCCGACGTCACCGACGCGGACAGCGCCACTCCCATCCCCATTCGCGGCGGCGAGCGCCTGCAAGTCGAAATTCACTTGAATCCCGTTCCCGCTCTGCATCTTCTTTTCCGTGTGCCCAACAACGGCAACAAGGGAGACATTTTTCCCCGGCTCGAGCAACCCGCTTTTGACGGTTCCACGTTCTTGCAAGCAGACATTGTTCACACGGTGTCGCCGGGGCTGGTCGAAATTACGGGAGTTCCCGCCGGCCGCTACAACGTCCACTTCTACGGAGCTGGGTCCGGCATCCAAATGAACGGAGTCGAATTGGCCAAAAATGGCGACGAAATCGATGCTTCTGCCGCCGAAGCTCTGAGCACCGTCAAAATCGCGGTGCAAGTGAACGGCGAAACCGCACTACCGCCGCGGCTCTTCGTGGTCTTGCGCTCGGCGCACAAATCGACGGCCGGCGGCCAGCAAATCAATAGCAAGGGAGAAGCCGAGTTCCAGCAAATCCCTGCAGGACGATATGAACCGCTCGTATTCGGATCCCTCAAGGCGTATTCGGTCTTGCGCATTTCCGCCGAAGGCGCCGAAGTCTCTGGCCACACCATCACCGTAGCCCCGGGTTCCTCACTATCAGTGTCGCTAACTCTGGTGGGCGGGAGCTCAAACGTGGAAGGGATTGCGAAACGCGGGAATAAACCCTTCGCCGGAGCAATGGTCGTGCTGGTCCCTAAAGATCCGGATAACAACCGCGACCTTTTCCGCCGCGATCAGAGCGACCTCGATGGCACCTTCAGTTTGCTCAACGTAGTTCCCGGTTCCTACACGGTTCTGGCCATCGAAAACGGATGGGATCTCGATTGGTCCCAGCCCGCCGTAATCGCCGCGTACCTGAAACACGGCCGCACCATTCAAGTAGGCAGTTCCCCGGGTCGCGCCGTGAATCTCTCAGAAGCCGTCGAAGTTCAATCCAAGTAGCAATCCTTGTTGCTGTACGTACGTGCCAGTTCATTACCTCGGTCATGATCCCCCACTGTTTGCTCTCCCCAAACTGCCGATCTAAGAAGTAGATTGATCTTCGTACCCGACCCGTTCAACCGGGAACAGGGAGATTCTGTACATGAAAAACCCGCATGAGCACATTCCATTTTGCCAAACCCGTTCGGTTATTGCCGCCTCCTGTCCGGCCTGTCGATGGGCGCTCCTACATTGGAGTCGGCCTTCGCCTGAGCCCAGCTTCGACAAAAATCTGACCCCGGAAGATCAGATTTTCCTGACAGAATTGCTCATTTCTTTCTAAATCCAATTCCGACCATATTCAGGATCATCTTGATCGAAGTTGAAGGGCGGGTGCGTGCCAAGTCCATGGCAGAGAATGCCACGCCTGCTGGCGATCTGGGAGCCGTCAAATGACACTTTATTAGTGTCTGTCATGTCGTCCATTTATGATATTTATGTGATATGATGTCATTTTGTGGGAAGGTGTGGCATGGTGGCGGAAACCCGGCTGCGCATCAATGAAAATGGGCGCGTCGTAATTCCCGCGCCCTTTCGCAAAGCGCTCGGTATCAACCTGGGCGATGAGGTCATCTTGCGGCTTGAGGGTGATGAATTGCGGATTACGACCCTTAAACGGCGTCTCGAGCGCGCTCAACGTCACGTACGAAAATACGTGAAGCCCGGCGTCTCGCTGGTGGACGAGTTGATCGCCGAACGTCGCGAGGCTGCCAAGCGTGAGTAGGATCGTGCTCGATGCTTCCGCGCTTCTCGCCGTGCTTAGCGGCGAGCCCGGAGCGGACAAGCTCACTCCCACCTTACTGGCTAACGCCGCAAGCAGCACTGTCAACCTGGCGGAAGTTCAAAGTAAGTTGGTTGACTGCGGCCTTGCGCCTGACGACGCCTGGGCGGCGACTTTAACTCCGGTTGCAGAAGTTATCCCCTTCACCGCCGAGCAGGCGAAGGCGGCTGGCAGCATGATCGCCCAGACTGGTGCTTTCGGATTGTCGCTCGGAGACCGCGCGTGTCTGGCTCTCGGCCTCGCATTGCAGGCGCCCGTTTACACAGCGGACCGAGCATGGAAGAGTCTAAAATTAGGCGTGCGAATTCACCTGATCCGATAGCAAAATCGACCTCCCCACGGAAGTGCAATCCTCCAGCGTGCGCACGGAATCTCGCTCACCTATCGCGCGAACAGCGCAAAGAAAAGATCTTCTCTGCGTTCTCGGCGCAGCCTTCGCGATCTCTGCGGTCAAAAGCTTTGCGCTGCCGTAATCACTTCGGCGGAAGTGGATCCATCCTGTCGAGCAGACGAATGGTTTCGAGCATCACGCTACCAACGATTTGCAGACTCTGAGGGCTGAGTTTATCGACCGTGTCCTGGGTCGTGTGCCAGAAAACATTGTTGTAGCCGTAAGTAAAATCGATGAGATCGGCGCTGGGCACGCCTCTCTTCATAAACGGAATGTGATCGTCGCCTACCTCATTGGTGTGCCCGAAAAAGTGCGATTGATATCCCAGTCGCTTGGCCGCTTCCCCGACGACATTCTCCAGCCACGGCGTGGAATTCAGATCGCGATCGATGTTGAGATCGGCGTCGCCAATCATGTCAGCCAGCAGAAAGGCTTTGATCTTCTTCAGAGTTCCGTCGGCCTGCCACTTCTCAGCCACATGTGTGATGCCATACAGGCTGTCATCATCGAACGGCATTTCCTTCGGAAGCCCGCCGGAGCCGTCTGGTTTCATCGCCTCTTCGGCATCGTCCCAGACTAGCCATACGCTGTAGCCATCGCGCGGCTTGCCGCGCAACTGATTGGCCAATTCGAGCAAGAGCGCGCTGGAGGATGCACCGTCGTTGGCGCCGACATAGGACGTGTTCCGCAGCGGGTAGTTCGTATCGTAGTGGCTGGCGACCACGATGATCCCGTCTTTCGTGCCGGGATATTTAGCAATGATGTTGTGCACCGGAAATTTTCCTTCCGGCGTATCCGCGGTGAAGATGTCGTCCTCGACCTGATCGCCCTTGAGATGAGCCGCGATGTACTCCTCAACCTTCTTGTGATTGGCGCTGCCCAGCGGACGCGGCCCGAACCTCACAATCTCTTTTACATATTGCATAGCGCGGTCGCCGTCGAACGCAGGCGGCGAACCGCTGTCAGGTGGAAAGGTGAGCGCGGGTCCAGCTGTGTCCGCGGGAGCGGAAACCGCAGAAGCGGGAGGCGTCTGGCCCTGAGCCGTATCCTTATCGCGGTCACACGCCAGCACCACCAAAGCACACGCCAGCAGAATCCACCATAAAGATCGCGATCCCATTTATTCCGCCTGCTTCTCTTTCCGCGCTTGCCGCTGTTTTGGATGCACCATCCACGATACGCCGATGCTGAACACGTACAGCGCCAGCATAGGAGCAGCGAAAATGCACATGTTTACGATGTCGGGAGTCGGCGTAACGATTGCCGCGATCACAAAAATGATCAGAATCGCGTAACGGAAATGCTTCCACATGAAAGCGGGACTCACGATCCCCATCAGCGACAGAAAAAAAATCAAGATCGGCATCTCGAAAATCAATCCCATCCCGAGAACGATGCTCAGGAAGAGCTGGGTATATTCGCCAATGGTAATCATCGGCTGAAACTGCCGTCCGAAATCGATCAGGAAATCGAGCGCCCTGGGATAAACGATCCTGTAGCCGAAGTATCCACCGCACGTGAAGAGTGCAATGGTCGAAATCATAAAGGGCACGGCGTAACGTTTTTCGCGGCGGTAGAGGCCGGGCGAAATGAACATCCACACTTGGTAGAGAACGAACGGCGATGTCAGGAATAGTCCCGCAAGAGCCGAAACCTTCAAGTAAAGGTTGAAGGGCTCGGTGGGATTAAGGTAGACAAGCTTCTCCGACAACCCCTTGGCCTTGAGGGTCTCCATGATGGGCTTTTGCATGACCGCATAGATCCGTTCATGGTATCCCCAGCAAACGCCAAAACCCACTGCCACCGAGACAATGGCATAAACGAGGCGTTTGCGCAGCTCCTCGAGGTGATCGAGAAAGCCCATGGTAGGCATGGGCTCTTTTTCTACATCGCCGCTAGCCGTTGCGGCTGCGAATTCAGACATGCGATTCCTGCGAGGTGGCAGACGTTACTTCATCGGAAGCAGTGACGGGATTGACAGGAATGTCCGACGCGACCGCCTCGGTGGCAACCGGAGACTCCATAGGGTTGGCAATGGGTTCATCCGCGGGGGCAGCCAAAGTCGCTGGCGGTTCCGCATTCAACGTACGACTGGCGGTGCCTTCCGGAGTCGGACTGGGCGGAAGAATCGTCTGTCGGTTCTCGACCTCCAGATGAGAAATCTCCTGCTCGATCTGCGCCTTGAACTCGTTCGAGGCGCGCTTGAATTCGTTGAGCATCTTACCGACCTGGCGGGCGATCTCCGGCAACTTCTTGGGCCCAAAGATGATGAGAGCCAAAAAGAACAGGAAGATCGTCTCGGAAAAGCTCATGCCGTTCATCATACTGCCGGAGCCGGAAAAGCAGCAATGATTGCGAGACAGTGCGATGACAAGATCTGCCTGATGGCCGCTGAAGTCCGCGAGGCAGGGTCGCGTTAACAGGATCGGGTTAAGATGTTGCGCTATGCAATTCTGGTTTGCCCGCGGCAGCGAGGTTTCGATCCGCGAACAACTGGTCACGCAGGTCGTTCTCGGCATACTGAGCGACGACCTCGCGCCGGGCCAACGGCTGCCAAGCACGCGCGATCTGGCGCGGCGCTTTCAGGTGCATCCCAACACAATTAGCGCCGGGTACCGCGAACTGGAGCGCGAACGCTGGGTGGAGTTTCGTCGCGGCAGCGGAGTTTACGTTCGAGCCAGCAAGCCGGAGGTTTCACCCTCTCCGGCTCTGGCCGTGGATCAAATGATTGCGCGACTCTTCCGGTCGGCGCGCAAACTCGGCGTCACCCTGCCGGTCCTGCGTTCGCGTCTGCAGCAGTGGCTGGAGTTGCAGCCGCCCGATCATTTTCTCCTGATTGAGCCTGACGAAGAATTGCGCCGAATTCTGGCAGCCGAAATCGCCCGCGCCGTAAGCTTTCCGGTAGAGTCGTGCGGTCCTCAGGATTGTCCAACATCTCCGGAAGGCGGGATCCCGG
The DNA here is from genome assembly GCA_963733795.1 of uncultured Acidobacteriaceae bacterium. Lineage (GTDB taxonomy): Bacteria > Acidobacteriota > Terriglobia > Terriglobales > Acidobacteriaceae > Sulfotelmatobacter. The sequence goes on along the minus strand of CAVTED010000005.1, from coordinate 128,064 downwards.
TAGCGCTTCCGAATCGCGCGTCGACGGTGCAGAAACTACTGCCGGCAGGCACGGACCTGCTGACTCTGCAGGTGCGGTCGGTACCGGCCTCGCTCGCCGGCTACCTCCCGGCACCATCTGCTGCTCTGGTTGGAGTGGCCTCGCGGTGGCCGGAATTTCTGAAGCTGGCGCGCGCCGTATTGACTGCGGTCGGATTCCATCCCGACAGCCTCATCTTCCGCGATGCCCGCGAAGCGCACTGGCAGCGCGGGCTCAAGCAGACCACCGCCGTAATCTGCGATCTTCTTACCGCGGCGGAACTTCCCCGGGAGTGCCGCGCTATCCCCTTTCCTCTGGTCTCCGAATCGTCCATTTTGGAACTTCAGCATTACCAAGAGTTTCTCCGCCAGCCGATCGAAACGTCGTAACATGCGTTAGGCGGGAACTATTCCACCCGCGGTTGCATCTGAATTAATAGGCGGCTTTGAAATGCGGTTACCAAGGGTGACAATCCCATTTCGGAGCCGTCTCATGTAATGGTATAATGTTTAGATTCAGCACCGTAGCTGGGTGGAGGTAAGCCCTCTACGAAGGAATTCAAGATGGCTCGTAGTTCTCGCCGTTCACTCTTCCTGGTAGTTTTTTTCTTGCTTGCTTGCGGCTTCCTGGGAATTTTATTTGCCCAGCGTTCCGGCCAGCAGTCGTCGATGACCGGCGACTCCGAGGTTAAGGACAGCCTGAAGCAGTTCACCGACGTGTACGCGCTGGTTGAAGACAACTATGCCGAGCCGGTGAATGCGGACAAAGCCATCTACAACGGCGCGATCCCGGGCATGCTGCATGCGCTCGATCCGCACTCGAATTTCTTCGATCCCAAATCCTACGCGCTGATGCGCGAAGACCAGCGCGGCAAGTACTACGGCGTGGGCATGACCGTCGGTCCGCGCAACAATAAAGTTATCGTGATCTATCCCTTCACCGGCACCCCCGCGTATAAGGCCGGAATTCATCCCGGAGACGTGATTATCGCAGTCGACGGCAAGTCGACCGAGAACATGAGCACCGGCGACGTCGCCGATCTGTTGAAGGGGCCCAAAGGAACCACGGTTCACATCAGCATCTCGCGCGAAGGCGTCGAGAAGCCGATGGAGTTCACACTGATCCGCGACGAGATTCCGCGCTACAGCGTCGATGTTCATTTCCTGATCAAACCCGGCGTGGGATACATGCACGTCAACGGCTTCAACGAGACGACCGAGCATGAAGTCTCGGACGCGCTCGATTCTTTCGGCGATCTGAAGGGCCTGATCCTCGACCTGCGCTCGAATCCCGGCGGATTGCTCAGTGAAGGCGTCGGTGTTGCCGACAAATTCCTAAAGAAGGGACAGCTCATCGTCTCTCACCATGGCCGCGCCTCTGCAGAGAAGCGTTACGTGGCGCAGCACGGCAACGGCGGCAAGGATTATCCGATCGTCGTGCTGGTCAACCGGCAGACCGCTTCGGCGGCGGAGATTGTTTCGGGAGCGATTCAGGATCACGACCGCGGCTTGATCGCGGGCGAAGTGACCTTCGGCAAAGGCCTGGTGCAGACGGTGTATCCGCTGTCGGAAAATACCGGCCTGGCGCTGACTACGGCCCATTACTACACTCCAAGCGGACGGTTGATCCAGCGCGACTACAGCAACATCTCGCTCTACGACTACTACTACAACCGCGACAGCGCCGACAGTTCCAACACGGCCAATCGCGAAGTGAAGCTCACCGACAGCGGGCGCACGGTTTACGGCGGCGGCGGCATTACTCCGGACGTCAACATTCCTCCAGTAAAGAGCAATCACTTCGAGGACACGCTGCTGCAGCACTATGCGTTCTTCAACTTCGCCAAGCGTTATGTGGTGAACCACAAACCCACGAAGGGCTTCGAAGTTGACGATGCAACTCTGCAGGAGTTCCGCAAGTCTCTTGACGAGGCCACCATTCCTTACACCCAGGCGGAACTGATCGACAACAATGACTGGATCAAGTCGAACATCAAGTCGGAAATCTTCACCGATGCCTTTGGGCAGGATGAGGGCATGAAGGTTCGCGCCGAGTCCGACCCGGAAGTGGTCAAAGGTCTAGAGTTGCTGCCGCAAGCGAAGGCCCTGGCGGACAACGCAAAAAAGATTGTCGCCGAGCACAACGCGGCGCCAGCGTTTAATCGGTAGAGTCCCGGGTAGTTGTGCAGTCTGAGAGTCTCGAAAAATTTCATCTCCTCGTCGGCGTCATCCTGACCGGAGCCGTTCTTCAGGCGAAGTGAAGGGCCTGCCCTGGGCGAAGCCGAAGGGATCTCGCGCAGAACGGCAGCGCCTGGGAGAGCAATCTGCCCGCACTATTTCCGAAGTTCACAAGTCTGAACCTCACACGATGGATCTTTTTCAATATCATGGGAGAAGCGCGGGATCGTGGTTCGCTGCCCGGTCCAGCTTGAGGCTCAGTTGAAACCCCTGGTGCTGGCAGGTGCCATGATCCTGGCTGGCGCCGCCGGAGGGACGGACCTGCGCTGGCGGCGTATCCCAAATTGGCTGACCGTACCGGCACTGTTGATCGGTATTATTGCGAACACAGTCCTGAGCGGTTGGCTGGGACTGAAGGCTTCCCTGCTGGGCGCAGCCCTGGGATTGGCGTTGCTGTTACCATTCGTGCTGCTGCGCAGCCTGGGTGCGGGCGACTGGAAATTTGCCGGAGCTTTAGGGGCGTTTACGGGTCCGAGCTTATTGGTCGATCTGTTGCTGGCATCGATTCTCGTGGCGGGAATCATGGCGGTGGTTTTGGTGATTTACAAACGGCGGACGCGTCAAACCATCCGCAACATCGGACACATTCTGATTTCGCTGGTGACCTTCCGGCTGCCGGGAACCCAGGTTTCGCTCGATAATCCGGACTCGCTGAAAATTCCCTACGGGGTGGCGCTGGCATTCACCGTACTGCTGTATGGAATTTGTTGGAAACTCGGAGTTGTAGCGTGAAGACGTTGAAGTCATCGCAATCCATTCTTCGAAAGCTCGCCGCCGAAAGCAGCGGAGCCGAGATTGCGGAAGCCGCCGCCGTCCTGCCCTTGATGTTCATGATCCTGCTGGGAATTTTCTGGTTCGGGCAGGCCTTCAGCATCTACGGCACCATCACCCGGGCGGCGCAGGATGGCGCACGCGCCGGAGCCGCACCCTATTGCACCACCTGCACTCCCGGCGCGAATTCACAGAATCAGAATGCATTCAATGCCGTACAGGCCTCGATGGCGGCCGCAAAACTCGACCCGGGAAATGCACAATATCCCTCTACGGTCCCCGCCTTTAATGCTTGCAGCGGTGGCACCAGCGTTGGATGCGACGGCAGCACCAGCGGGAAGGTCTGCGTGCAGAGCCCGGTGCAGTTGACAACGACCTCCGGTGGGGTGTGCGGTATCTCGGTGAGTTTCAGATATCCCTTCCAGTTCTGGTTGCCTTTCACTTCGCTGAACAAGCAGAAAATCTGGCTGAGAGCTTCGGCGCACGCGCGCATGGAGAACCAGTAATGACCGCGGTTCGCCGGTTCTGGGCGAGTTTCGACGATCTCCCCTGGTGCGAGGATCGCGCCGCCCAGTTGGTGGAGTTTGCAGTAACGCTGCCATTGATGATGGTTTTCGTAGTGGGCATCTTCGATTTCAGCGGAGCCTTCACGCTCAAACAGAAGCTTACCAATATCGCCCGCGATGCAGCCCGCGCCGCCGCCGCCGAGCCGGCCAGCGATCTGGGCAATGCCTTACCCGTCTCGGTCAGCGACACTTTTCAGGCGGTCAAGAACTATCTGGCGACCAACAACATTAACGACTGTGGCATTGCGGCCACTGGCGCTCCGACTGGATTGACATGGAAGTTTACGGCCAACGGAAACGGTTGCGTGACGCCAGGTCTAATCCTGACTATTAATCGCGGATACTACTTCCCCCAGACCGGAGCTGGCCTGCCGTCGGTGAGTTGCATTTCACAGGCTCCCGGCGGTCAGACCGCAGTCATTGGCACCTGCGTGAGCATTCAATATCCATATCCCTGGAGATTCGGCCGCGTGGCCAGCCTCCTGGGCTCCGCCGTCGCCCTGCCCACCGAGATCAGCGCCACGGCCGTAGCTATGAACGAGAATTAAGATCAAGATGAAAATGCCTGCGCTTTATAGATTCCGTTTTACCCAACCCGAACGCAAAAGCGAACGCGGGATTACGATGATTCTCGTAGCACTGGCTATGGTCGCCATCATCGCCATGGCCGCGCTCTCGATCGATGTGGTGACCCTGTATCTGGCAAAAGAGGAAGCCCAACGATCCGCCGATTCTGCGGCATTAGCGGCAGCGCGAGTGATTTCGATGTCGGGCATCACCGGCGCGGATCCCGATAGCGCCGCTTCGTGGAGGCAAATCTGTGGACCTGCGGGCATTGCCACCCTAACGGCTCAGGCTACCGGGAAGCAGAATTCGGTCGGAAACATCGCGGCGACCGTCAATGTCACCTACTCCGTCGCAGGTGCCAGTCCAAGCGCCGATTGCTCCTCGCTGCCTGACTCCGTCGCCGTCAACCCCATGGTCACGGTCCAAATTCAGCAGACCGGTTTACCCACTTTTTTTTCGCGCATCTGGAGAAGAACCGCAAATACGGTGAGTGCAACGGCCACCGCCGAAGTCTTTAATCCCTCTAATTCGGGAATCCCGGTACAGCCTAGATGTGTGAAGCCGTGGATTGTGCCCAACCTGGACCCGCTGAATACCTCCATCGCCTGCACAAATAACTGTCAACCTTTTGTTGGGAACAGCGATGGCCATATCGTGAACCCAGGAATCTCGCTCAATGGGACGAACTCCGGCGGCGTGATCGGAGAAAGGTTTCTGCTCATACCAGACTGTCAACGTCGCACCACGACATCTTGTTTGCCGCGCACAGCAGGAATACAAGCGAACCATATGACGAACGGCAGCTACATTCCCACTATCCCGAATTTGGAGTATCTCCCTGGTCAGGCTCTAAATTCTTCGGTAGCGGTTCCCCGTGCAGTCGCGAGCGGATCCCTATATGAGCAAGCCATCGCTGGCTGCGACCAGACCACAGTTTATTATTGCGGAGTCTCGAGTGGTTCTCCTATTGGTAACGGCCCGAACATGGTCGATTTAAGTGAAAACCCGTGGGCCACCAACGATACCACTGATGGGGTCATGGCTTTGTTACATGAGGGCAACGCGAACCCCAATCTCGGAGGACAGCCAACCGGCCAAGACACGCTCAATCCGTATCCTGCGCCAACGGCTTACCCGTTCCAAATCCTTGCGGGAAGCAGCAATCCTCTGCCAGGATTGGCTAACCTTACTCCCATCACTACCAGCACTTCGATCGTTTCCGTACCGATCTACGACCCTGCAAATCCGATCGCCGCCACCGGAACAAGCCCAGTTACGATCGTAGGATTCCTGCAAGTCTTCATCAATGGAGTCGACCAATACGGAAACGTAGATGTAGTCGTCCTCAACGTGGCAGGATGCGGCAACGGCAACCCTGCTCTTGGCAGTCCCGTCGCAGGTTCAACGCCCGTGCCGATCCGTTTGATCACGCCGCAGTAGGCGCAGCGAGCTTATTGGTTGGGAGCGTTCTGATCCGGCGGCGATTTCATTTCAAGCTGAGCTCCGGGCGGATTGGGCGGCTGCGGTGGCACGGGCGGAGGCGCGGAAGCATCGTCGTTATCCGCGTTGGCGTTTTGCACCTCCACCGGAGGCAAGGGCATAACTCCACCGTCGGCGCGGGCGCTGAGAATCACGCGATCCAATCGCTGCGGATCGTTGGCCGCGCTCAGAATCAGAAAATTAAATCGGGAGCCATTCAGCAGCTTCGCCAGAACTTCCGGCGCGGGCCCCGGTGCGATATCCGTGACTACTTTTTCCTGTTCGGCGCCGGCGGCAATTGAAATCTCGGCGCCCGTGCGTTGTTGCACAGCGAACAAAACCTCCGACAGCGTTGCCATGTTGGCCCTGATCCCCAACAGTCCATCGCGAAAGGAAACCTCGAGCTTCGGTTGGGTGGCGCTTTCTACGCTCGCCAGTGCCGCTCCGGGCGCGTAATTCGCAACTAGCAGGCCGGGGCGCGTTACCGGTTCAAGAGCAGAAGGTTCAGAAGGAGAATGTTCAGAAGTCGAATGTTCAGAAGCAGAAGTTTCAGCGTCCGCCGCAGTATCGCCTGCACCGCCGCCCAGCACTTTAATGATGACCGTCCGTCCCGACGGAAAGACCTGATACGACTGCGCGCTTTTCAAATCCAGCACAATCCGCGTGATCGGAGGTTTGCCCTGAAACAGGGCGATGCGCACATCTTTCACTTCACCCCGATCCACCGATTGGCTGCGCAACTGATTGCTGGGAACAGCATTCGGAAAATCGATGACCAACCGATCGGGACCGGTCAGGATCTGCGTCTGCGGGACAATTCGATCGCTAGCTTCCACTTCAATTTCGACCGCATCCCTGGCGCCAAGCACCTTCACGCTGCGAACGGAAGTCTGCGCCAACAGCAACGGCGAGGTCAGGACTCCACAGAGGCCGACAAGAAGCAGCCGACTCACGAGAGTTCGCGAGAGCCTGGACGTGAATATGTGCACAAATTTCGCCTGGGACTGTTTTTGCGGGTTCTAGTGCGATTGTAGCAGCGACGGTCGGCGATGGAACTTACGTAGGTGTTACAACCGCAGGTTCGGGGCAGGCGTGATAGGGACATGCTGCGTTGAATACTTTCTGCAGTCTAAGTCTGTGCAAGCCTTTGGCGTGTCTTCCAGTAGATTGCGGCCAAGCCAGAGCTGAAAAGCAGCCATGTGCCCGGCTCAGGCACTTCCCCTCCACCGCCTCCGCCAGGAGTGTTGCATGGGTGTCCCTTGCCGTTTGTGCCGGTATTAGGGGTGCCGGTTGGCTTCTTTCCGATACCGCAAACCCCGGGAAGTGGTGGCGGCGTAATCGGAACCCAAGTTCCATTCACGAAAGGATCGTACAAACCCAGTGGCAACGCTGGTCCAGAACGGCTGACCAATGAGGAGTGGAATGGCAATGGCGGATTCGACATGGCTATCCCTGAAGGGAAAGCGGGCTCGTCGAACGCTGCCGCCGGCGGTTCTGACGTGGATGTCGTTTGCTGTGGAGCTTCTTCAACGCGATTGCCGCAACGAGTGCGCGCCGTGATCTTGCCGTCGGTGATCAGCGTCTCGCCTGGTTTCAGAGTGACTCGGTGCCGGGTAAAGTAAACTTTGTCGCCGATGCGGTAAGAAACATAGGCAGTGCGGCTCAAAAGCAGCCGCACGATGCGGGCGTGATCGTAATCGAAGCCCGCATAATGCGATGCGACTACTCGATCGTGTTGTGCCATCCAATGCAATTCGCGCGCGCTCTTTACTCCACCGGACACAACTGAATAGGGATAGACAGGACGGTTCTCGATCTGGCGCATGGACTCCTGTTCCGTCAACAAAAGGAGATTGCGGCCGGGGTCGATCGCATGGCGGTCTGTCCCGTCGCGCTTGGACGATCGGAACAGCGACGGACTCAAATGCTGAAGCGCGATAGAGGCAAACCCGTAGGCCAGGCTCGCGGTGACGACAAGCAGCAGCCCACGCCGGAAGACGCGATTTCGTCGATGCCGCCGCGTGGGACGGCGCCGGATCATGATCTCGGCGCTTTCCGATTCAGGTATATTCGACAACTTCGTCCTGCCTTTGACAGTTAGGTCCGGAGGGGGAGACTGGGACCGAAGACACTCTCTTGCACCATGGATGCAGTTCCAGTGCCATTGCTAATTACCTAATCCTTCATGAGAACGAAGGAGATATGTGTTTTGATCGGGAACATGCTAGCAGACGGTGCAGCCATTTGCACAATATATCTTCGTCAGTAGGTGAGGAACTTGACACATCGACAACTTGTCGGGAGAGGTTTGCATACCGCGCAGGAAGATTACTCCCGTAACACCACCAAAGGGCCATTCTCGCGGCACTCGATCTACGCGTAACACGCCCTTAGTCACGAGATGCGAAGGGGTCCACTGCGATCCGCCAGCCAATCTCATAACAAGATTTGTTCTTCGTTTGGTTCCACCCTCGGAACGCATCTCACTCAGGCCGCACAACTCAACGTTGTGCGGCTTTTTTCAGGGCAAGGAGTCTCACGCCGATTCTGCAAAAGAAACGCAGGTTCTCGTTGTGCGCTTCTTTCAGCCCAACCCTCGCGAGGGCACCCGCAACTAACCCAATACTAAGCGCAACTGAGCGCTGCGCAATGATGTTCTGCCGAAGTTCAGGGAGTCCCGGCCGAGTGCCGGGACTTCGTTCGTAGCAAGAGATTAGAATCTGTTGGGTGTGAAAACCGTGGAGGTTTCATGACTCGAAAACTGGATTCGCAAGAACCTTTGCTAAATACCGTGGCGCGTAAGCTGGGACAGGCCGCTGGAACACTGGCCAATCTGACTCATAAGCTGAGTGCGGAACAGACTGCCGGAGAATCACAGTCAAGGTCGAAGGCGGAATCTATTGAGCCCGGCCGGGCTAGCGCAGGGTCAACCAGTCCTCGCTCTGCCAATTCTGGATCATCCTATTCTGGTTCGGACCAGCGACCGAAGAGCTCAGCCAGCAACCGCCGGAATCCTGTCCCCAAGAAGAGTCAAGGCACTCGAAAGAAGCGAGCCGCGGCGTCTGGAAGCGCGTCTCGACGAGCAACGATCAGAACTAAACCGAGATCGGGGAGGAAGGGTTAGCGGCTCGGTTAGGACCGAGGCAATTCAGTTTCCAACATTTCACAGGCGTTTCGGAGTCCAAGATTCATGTCGTCGCCCACACTCACGAGTACCGCTGCTCCTCCCCCTGGTGTCGGCAAGACGGCATTCAAATCTCCCCCCCAATCTCATCGCGGTAAGACAATCATTCTTCTCATTGCAGCCGGCGTCATTTGTATAGCGGCTTATCTGGTCCGCTCCTGGGACCGAATTTGGCCGTTCACCGAAAAGGCGGTGGTGGAAGATCTGGCGGAAGCGAGCGACAGCACTGTCACCATCCGAAGTTCTCGCCGTATTTACTTTCCTTCGCCGGGATGCATTCTCGAGGACATCGAATTTCATCATGGTTCCGACCACTGGACTCTCATTACCATCGACAAACTGACTATTCAAGGCAGCTACTCGGGCATCATCAGCAAACATGTTCCGCGTATCACAGCCGAAGGCGGTCATGTGTTTATTCAGCCGTTCGGCAGCAACGTAACTTTTAAGACGCAGCACTCCAATCTCGTCGTAGATGAAATTGTAGCGAATGGAACGGTGGTCGAGTTCGCCCGCAACGATCCATCGAACAAGCCGGTACGCTTCGAAGTGCAGCAAGGCCTACTCCACGACGTTGAATGGAGCCGCCCTATCGCTTATGACTTGAAATTTCACAACCCCGAACCTCCGGGTGAAATCGCAACCCGTGGAAAGTTCGGCGCATGGATCAAGGGCAATCCCGGAGAAACTCCAATTTCCGGTGAGTACACTTTCGATGGGGCAGACCTGAGCGTTTTCCAAGGCATCGCTGGGATGCTCGCATCGAAAGGAAAATATGGCGGACTTCTCAAGCACATTGACATTGCGGGCAGCACGTACGTTCCGGACTTCGAAGTGAAGTCGGGCGGTCACAAAATCAAACTCGTGACCCAATACAGCGCCTACGTAGACGCTATCCATGGTGACACGTTCCTGAAACGCGTGGACGCCGATTTCGGGCGAACCCGTCTGATCGCCGAGGGCAGCATCGCAGGCGTACAAGGGCGTAAAGGCAAGACTGCCCTGCTCGATCTCACATCCCGGCATGGACGAATCGAAGATGTTCTTGGCATGTTTGTCAAAGCTCCCCGCTCGCCCATGTCCGGCGCGATCGCGCTCAAGGCGAAGGCGGAGATTCCACCCGGGAAAGAACGTTTTCTCGAGCGCGTCAAGCTCCAGGGCACCTTTGGCATCGACGAGGGAAACTTCTCCAAACCGGAAACCCAGAAAAATGTAAACGAATTGAGCGCGGGTGCGAGAGGCGAAAAAATGGAAGACGCCGAAACCGTGGTCACCGATCTAAAGGGAACAGTCGTGATGGAAGGCGGTATCGCTAAATTCTCTGACCTTTCCTTTGGTATTCCCGGCGCCAAGGCGCGCATGTACGGCACCTACAACCTTCTCAACGAAAAGATCGACTTGCACGGCAGGATGCGCGTCGACACAAAAATTTCCAAGACCACAACCGGAATGAAAGCAGTGCTCCTCAAAGCGATCGACCCATTTTTCAAGAAAAAGAAGAAGGGTGAGGTCGTTCCCATTCATATGACAGGGACTTACCAGCATCCGCAATATGGACTTGATCTCACGAAACCGAAAGATCCGGCGCAAGTTTCAAAATAGCTGCCTCAAATAGTTGGCTCGCGTGATTTGTTGCAAACATCTGGCCGTGTCTCGACATCCTAACCTCTATGTTCGACAGGGCCCGAGCGGTATCCCCATGTAAAACTTTTTTTGCAGTGCTCCTCCTCGGTAGTTGGGCCGCCTTGCAGCTCGCATGCGGCGGCGCGAGCAGTAGCAGCAGTGACCCTCAAAATCCCGTCCCCGCGGGACAGCCCAGTTTCAGCCATGTGATTCTTGTCATAGAAGAAAATCACAGCTACTCCGACGTGATCGGAGCTTCGTCCATGCCCTACTTCAACAGTCTGGCCACGCAATACGGGCTGGCAACGCAGTATTTTGCAAATACGCATCCTTCGATTCCGAACTATCTAATGCTTACGACCGGCCAAGTGGAGACTAGCGACGATGGTTTTACTGGCGTCATCAGCGACGACAACGTGGTTCGTGAACTGGTGAAAGCAGGTAAGACTTGGAAGGCCTACGCCGAATCTCTTCCCTCGCCCGGCTATCTTGGCGGAGATGTCAGCCCTTACGTACGGGATCACAATCCATTTACTTATTTGTCGGACGTGCAGAATAGCAGTTCACAGGCGGCCAATATAGTTCCTTTCACGCAATTCGCGACCGATCTCGTCAATAATGCGCTGCCTCAGTATTCATTCATCGTCCCTAACTTGAATGACGACGCGCACGATGGCACCCTTGCGGAAGCCGACGCCTGGCTCCAAACCAATATAGCGCCGCTGATCGCCAGTTCCGCATTTCAGACCAGCGGTCTGCTCATTATTACCTTTGATGAGGGCGATTCAGCCGATGTCAACCATGGCGGGGGACAAGTCGCGACCCTCGTCATCAGTTCGAGTGCCAAAAAGGGATTCCAGTCCACGACCTTCTACCAACATCAAAGTGCGCTGCGCCTCGTGCTGGCCGCATCGGGCGTTACCACCTTCCCCGGCCTGGCCGGCACGGCGCCCGATATGACGGAGTTCTTCACCGGCCACTAGCTCTCAAAGGGCCCCCGATCCGAACAAAACTACCCCGAAACCGCTAGGAGAATGACTGAAAGCCTGTTAAACCCCCATCAGCCTACGCGATGCGGGGTATAGACATGTCCAATCACGACTCGTAGTTTGAAGTATGCCTGTTTTGGACGCATCGCGGAAGGCGTCGTCCGCACGGATTCTCGTCGTAGACGACAGCCAGCTCATGCGTCGTTGCCTGCGAACTCTCCTGGAACAACACCAGTCATGGAAGGTATGTTGTGAGGCGACTAACGGTAAAGAAGCGATACGCAAAGCCCAGCAATCCGATCCGGATGTAATCATTTTGGATTTCCAGATGCCTGGAATGAACGGCTTGGATGCCGCAAAAGAAATCAGACGGCAGTCCCCTGAGATTCCCATTCTCATGCTGACCCTGCACATGTCCCCCCAACTGGCGGACCAGGCCAAAAGGATAGGAATTCGCGGCGCGTGCGACAAAGGCAACATCCACTGCGTCGTGGAAGGAATTGACACTCTGCTTCACCACGGCACTTACTATCGAAATTGACTTCGAGCCTCGTCGATATCAATCATCCTAGGCACCTGTTACCCTTCTTCTAATAGGCGTATTCGCTTTCTTGGGAAAGGTGGACGCGTATTCCCGTTTCAATCGATAATCTCTCAAACCTCGAGTCCCTCTCTACTCGGGAACGCGCCACCCGTGTGTATGGCCTTCTGCGGATGATCCTGAATGTTCCGCCCGAATTTCGAACGGAAACTCTCTCGGAAGTGGCATCAGCCATTGAGCGCCATCCCTGCCGCGAGTCCGTTCGGTCCACGCTTCGCGATTTCTGGGCGCACCATTCTTATGTTCGCGTCATCTCGGAAGCGGGATTGCCCGATGAGGCTTTCCTGGTTCGAGAATTGCTGGCCCGGGCGCTCCGGCATCTCTTGCCCGTGGACGAAGTGGAAGGCGATCTATACGTGCTCATGGATTCCTTGAACCTCAAAGAATCCGACGCGCGTTGGGTCGCTACGCTGCCCGACGAGTTGGTCGCTCCTTGGGCAGATACTTTTCGGCCGTCCACTTTTTCCATTCTGGCATCCTGCAAGATTCTAGCCTTGCGCGCCACCAATGTTGCGCTGTCGCGCGATCTGATCGTGTTCGCCGACGACGAGGACATGACCAAGTCTGCCTTCTTTCATCTCCCCTCTCTCGTTGAGCATGTCGTTCGGCATCCCGAAGACTTCCATCTTTGGGAAGAACAACGAGCGGCCTGCGAAGCTCAGTTGCAGACGGTGAATCAACAACTCGCGGACCGGGGATCTTCTGCAAATCTTATCTTCCGTGTGCGCCTGCTGCGGTCGCTCCTGGGCCGCATCCAACAGGTGATCACCCTCGAGCGCCCCGATTCCGACGCGCGCAAGCTCGCGGTCACCGTAGTCCATGGTTTTGCCTCTCAGCGCCGCATCGGAACTGTGATCAGTGCCACTACCCGCCGGTTGGCCCGCAGCGTCGTCGAGAGAACTGGGCGCGCCGGCAAACACTACATCGCCAAAGATACCGAGCAGTGGAGCGTGATGGGCATGGGCGCCGTTCTCGCCGGTGTCATTACTTCTTTCACCGCGCTCTTCAAATACTCCCTGGCAGCCGCCATTCATGCGCCTCTACTCCTGGCTATTGCTCATTCGCTGAACTATGCTGCCAGTTTCCTGCTGATGCAGGCCGGCGGATTTCTCCTCGCTTCCAAAATGCCCGCCGTGACCGCAGCTACTCTCGTTGACGCCATGGAAGATCCCGCGAAAGATCACATGGCCAGCCTGCAGGCTATTTCGAAGACCCAATTCATCGTAACTATCAGCAATCTGATCGGGGCGGTTCCGGTGTCCATCGCAATCGACAGGCTTTACTGCGTTGTTCGCGGACATCCATTCCTGCCGGAGCCGGCGGCCGAACACGGCATTCGCATGCTCTTTCCGCTGACCTCGATGACGATTCCTTTCGCGATCATCACCGGAGTTTTTCTCTGGCTGTCGTCCCTGGCCACGGGTGCGACCGCGAATTATCTCGCGCTCCATAGGATGGGCTCGGCCATTTCCAACAGCCTTCGCATTCGTGCCAAGCTTGGACCACGAAGGGCAGAAAAGCTCGCGAACTGGGTGAAACACCACGCCCCCGGCTCGGTCGGATACATTGTCCTGGGATTTCTGCTGGGCGCCGTGCCCATTATTTTCGAACTCTTCGGCGTCCCTCTCGAAGTCCGCCACGTCACCCTTGCAGCCGCCAGTCTTGGATATGCTCTGGTCGCTTCCCGGCTCTACGGCCAACTGCACTGGCAGGATGCCATTCTAGCCTTTTCAGGTATTGCTCTCGTCGGCATCTTGAATATCTTCACGTCATTCGTATTGAGCTTTCTCCTCGCAGTGCGCGCCCGCAACATCGGAGAAGCGGAATCGCGCCGCTTCTTGCGCGAAGTAGGACGCAAGTTGCTCACTCACCCCCTTTCTTTTCTCCTTCCGGGAGAGATGGGACGTTCGGAATAGAAACAATCAAGCTAGTTCAATGGGATTGGACAGCGCCCGGCTTCAGCCGTTGCGGAGAGAGTCGCCGTCGCTTTGCCTGAGAGCGAACAAATTTGAGCGACAGAATGCGGACGAGGCCGTGGAATGAAATCTCGAAGACTTCCGCCCCAGCGCGCGTCTGATAATAGCCCGACGCTTCCAGCGCCCGGGAAGGTGGGAAAAACGCCTGAAGATCTTACGCGGACTCTTTGACAGCCGCATAAAGTACCGTGGAAGAGCGGCCCTTTCAGGGCCGCGTGACGCGCGGAAAATGATGCCGGGCTTTAGCCCCTGCGGGCCGCCCGGGCCGTACCATGCCAGCCCATCAAACCTGCAACTTGCGAAGATACGGAACACTCGCCTTCATCTTCTCCAAATCCATCTCGACAAAATAATTCTTGATGCCCCCAGTTTTTGCCGCGGCAAAGATCTTCTTCCAATCCAGACTGTCTTGACCAACTGGCATGACTTTCTTCGTCTCCGCCGACCACCCTTGCGCGTGCATCGAAATAAAACGGCCAGGATACTTCGTAAAATACTGGGCCGCGTCGTAGCCTTTGCTAATCGTAGAAACCTGAAACTGAAATTTCACCAGCTTCGGATCAAGCAGTCCGAACAAGAGGTCATAGGTCCGCTTTCCGTCCACCATTGAGAGCTCGAAGTCTTCATTGTGAAGGCCCTGCTGGATGCCCGCATTGGCGGCACGCTCGGCAATTTTGTTATATTCGTCAGCCGTGCGCTTCACGTCATCCATCGTCGGATTCTTGGGCCCGTCGAGGCTGGGCACCAGCATTTGCGTCAGGCCCACGTCCTTGGCCCAGGCAATGGCACGTTCCTGATTTTCCCGCAGTTCCGAAATTCCAAAATGAGAACTAACACACCCCACACCTGCATCGCTCAAAATCTTGCGAAGCTCAGTCCCGCTGTATTTAGCAAGGCCTGCGAAGCCCGAATCCGCATAACCTACCGGGGAACATAACTCGACCATCTGAAATCCGGCGTCGGCAAGCACCTTGATCGTTCCCGGAAAGTCCTTAGCAATCATGTCCCTGACCGGCCACGTCTGGCATCCAATCGGCAAGCCCAACGGATTGCCGCGAAGCTCAAACACGCCCGCGGAAAGAAAGCCCGCAGCGGCAGCATACGTCGACGCACTCTTTACAAACTCTCTCCTTGAAATTGTGGACATTAAGTCCTCCTGTTGAACAATTAACGATAGTTCGCTACAGCTCCCATCCGCTACGCCGTTCCGGACGAACATATTTCTGCGCGACCTCCAAGTTCACACTCAAATTGGAGCGATCCCAGGTAAGTTTTTGCCCCATGCGCGACGCCACATTTCCCAGCAGCAAGGTCTCGGTGACCAGCCCCTCGAATTCGAAATTCCCGCCGGGCTTCACCTTCCCTCCCTTGCAGGCATCGAGCCATTCTCGCTCATTGCCTGGCGACCTGGGCAGCGTCTTTGGCGGCTGTTTATAACTGTCCATCTTCGATTGGGGAATAATCTTCGGATTGCCCCCATTGAAGGTGCACAGAATTTTGCCGCGATCTCCCACGAACAGCAGCCCTTCGTCCTCTTCTTCTTTATCGTTCTTGAACGGACGATTGTCCTCCAGTTCATCCGGACGCCGCGGCTTTAGCCCACCGTCATACCAGGTGAATTTCACGGGAGGCATCTCGCTGCGTGCAGGAAAGTTGTAGCGCACAATGGAGGCCAGCGGATACGTCTCTTCGTAGCGGTCGCTGGAACTGGCGTCCACGCTCACCGGCGCCTCGAGTTTCAACACGCGAAAGATTGTATCGAAACTGTAAGAACCCATGTCGCCCAGCGCGCCGCAACCAAAGTCCGTCCACCCGCGCCACACAAAGGGCAAGTAAGCGTGGTTGAATGGCCGTTCCGGCGCCGGTCCCAGCCACAGGTTCCAATCCAAACCTTCGGGAACGGCGTCAGTTTCTTTGGGCCGCTCCACGCCTTGCGCCCAGAACGGACGACTTGACCAGTTCATCACCTCGCGTACCGGCCCAATCGCGCCGTCCCAAATCCACTCGCAAAGCAAACGCGTGGACTCCGACGCCTGGTTCCCCACCGCAATCTGCGTCGCCACGCCGGTCTCACGCGCTATTTCAGCAATGCGCCGCGCCTCATAGATCGTGTGGGTCAATGGCTTCTGGCAAAAAACATGCTTGCGTTTCTTCATGGCCGCAGCCGACACGGCCGCATGCAGGTTGTCGGTGGTACAAACAACGACAGCATCAAGATCTTTCTGTTTCTCCAGCAACTCGCGGAAGTCCACGTAAGCCGCGCAGCCGCGATATTGCCCCGAGCGCTGCTGGCTGCCGTAATACCCGTCCACGATTCTCTGCGCGGGCTCCCGCCCCGCAACCCCGCTGGTGACGGCGAGAGAATGACTCAGCTGAATGGGCTGATCGGGACTGAGCCAGTCCCATCCACTATTCACCCCCAACAACTTCCGCACAGAGTTACAAAACTCATGGGTGTCCCACTGCGGATAATTCGCGCCGGATTTATTGACGTCGCAGACCGCCACACCTTGCACATCAGGCTCCGCCAAGAAATGAAGCATCACCCGCAAACCCTGCGCGCCGACGCCGATGAAAGCGACGTTGACTTTGTCGCTGGGCGGAACATATCCCGTCCCGCCCAATACCCGTCGTGGAACGATCGTAAAACCAATCGTCGCTGCGGCACTTTGCCCGAGAAATTTGCGTCGCGAAATCGAACTCGCTATCAATTTACGAGACTGAACCTGATTCTTCATTGTTCCCCCCAAGCGTCCCCCAGAGCGAATCACTTCACTTCGAAACTGTACGACCCGGCTCCGATTCGAACGATATAAGATCCGTTTTCCGCCTGCGCCTCCATTGCGTTTCCATCCTCCGTGAGCTGCGCCCCGGCAATTGCAGGCAAAAAGACTTTTGCTGAAGTGTTCGCGGGGATCGTGACCCGCAAAGAAAACGGTCCCGCAGCAGTTCCCTTCCAGTCACTTACGATCTTGCCGTAGACGGAATCATATTCCGCCCGCGCCGAAGTCATGCTCGCATCGAGACGCGGATGAACCACGATCTCTTTGAAGCCCGGCGAAGCGAATGTGGTATCGATACCGGCCGCGTAACGATAGACCCACGCAATGACTGACCCGAATACATAGTGATTATAAGAATTCATCGAAGGATCGCCAGTGTCCCCGTTCCACCTCTCCCACCATGTCGTCGCGCCCTTGGAAAGCATGTACCCCCACGATGGATAAGTCTCATTCAGCAACAGACGATAAGCCACATCCGTACGTCCGTGATCGGCCAGCGTAAAAAGTAGGAACGGCGTTCCGAGAAATCCGGTCGAAAGATGCCAGTTGCGCGCTTCAATATCTTTAACCAGGCGGTCGATCAACCGAGGTTCAAGCGCTTCAGGAGCCATCTTGGTGTAGAGCGCGACGACATAAGAAGTCTGAGTCCCGGGTCCCACCTCTCCGTCCGCTTTGATGTAGGCCTTCTGAAAAGCTGCGCGAATGTTCTGCACGATAACGTCATAGCGCTTCGAGTCGGCCTCTTTGCCCGCAGCGTGCGCCATCTGCGACATCATGTTGGCGATCAGAGCCCAGTACGCAGTCGCCAGCAGATCTTTGTTCGTGTTTTCATCGGGAGCCAGCCAGTCGGCGAAGTTCGGACCAACTCCGTTCTTCCGCAGAAAGTCAGGGTTCCGGCTCTGGATAAAATTCATCCAGCGCTGCATCGCGTCCCAGTTCTCTTCGATAACAGCCACATCGCCGTACTGGATCCACGTCGTCCACGGAACGATGATTCCCGCATCGCCCCACCCAGGAGCTCCCACGTTCCATCCTGATGGATCCTCCGCTTCTCCCGCGCTCATGGGAAGCGTGTCAGGCGAGACGTTCGTAAATGCCCCGGTGTGAGTTTGCGCATCCACAATATCTTGAATAAATTTCCGTGAGAAAGCCGCGATATCGAAATTGTAGCTTCCCGTTCGCCAGAAAACACCCGCATCGCCCATCCATCCCAGACGTTCATCGCGTTGCGGACAGTCCGTTGGGATGCTCAGGAAATTTCCACGCTGCCCCCAGATGCCAATCGACCACATCCGATTGACCAGATCGCTTGAGGTTTCCAATTTGGCTACAGGCTCGCCGCTCACGCTGCTGACGACCTCTCCTTCGATCGCGTCCAGAGGCGGCATTCCTGGATAGCCCGTCACCTCCACGTATCTAAAACCATGAAAAGTAAAATGCGGAGAGAAAGTTTCTTCCTCGCCGCCCCGCAAAATGTAGACATCGGTAGCGTCCGCATTCCGGAGATTAGCCGTGTAGATCGTCCCATCCGCATTCAGAACTTCGGCGAAACGCAACCGAACTTTGGTGCCAGACGCGCCTTTCACCTTTAACCTGGCCCACCCCACCATGTTCTGACCCATGTCGAAGATGTAAGACCCGTTAGCGAGTGGAGCACAGTTCTTCGGCTTTAGCGTAAGGATCACTCGCGCGGGCGCGTCGATCTGGCTGGACACTGCAATCCCCGGCTCATCCGAGACCAACGCCGGCTTCCACTTTGAGTCGTCGAATCCAGACTTCTCCCACCCCACCTGTTCCAGACGCGCGTCATACAGTTCCCCGCCATAAATATCGGACCGAAGAATCGCTGATGAAGCCGTTCTCCATGAGTCATCACTGATGACAGTGTCATGACTGCCATCGGCGTAATCAATTTCGAGTTGTGCCAAGAAACGGTCCGGTGGAGCGAAGAAGTGCATTCCGACCCAGGTCAAACCACTGCCATCCCATCCATCGCCCAACAGAGCGGCGATAATGTTGTTGCCGCTGACCAACGCGCTGGTCACATCGTAGGTCTGATACAGCACTCGTTTCCGATAATCAGTGAAATCCGGTGTCAGTACATCGTTTCCAACCGGGCTACCATTCAAAAATACGCGGTAGCTGCCCAAAGCGGTCACATAGAGTCTCGCTCGTCGTACAGTCTTTGTTAGAGCAAGCGTCCGCCTCAAGGATGCAGCAGCCTGCGGAAGTGCCCCCGGGTCTCCGAGCCGCTCATCGGCCAAGTTCGCTACCACCCGCGCTGATTGCCAATGGGATAAGTTAGCGACACTCGCCTTCCAATGTTCATTGGTTGGAAAGCGCATCGTGGAACCATTGGAGCGAGTAACCTTTATCAAGGCTGCCAGCGCAGCGATTGTAGTTTTAGCGCCGGGGGAACTAGCCTCCGGAGCTGTCACCGTCACTTCGATCGAATTCTTACCCACGACTAGCTGGTCAGAAATATCTCTTCGATCGAAAGTGATCCATCTGCTCTTAGCGCCAACTTCATGGCCGTTCACTTTCGCGACGAAGTTCCCCCGCGTCGCCAGCAGTAACACGGCTTCTTTCGGTTTTTCCGAAAGTTTCACGGTGACGCTGAACGCGGCCGCCGTCTTCGGCACGACCGCAAGAGCATCCTGCTCCGCAACCCAGATCCAGCGAATCCCGCGCCGGTCGGCGTCATCCTCAGGATTCTTCCAGCGAATCCACTTTGCCTTCCAGTCGGTCGCGCGAAGAAGTCCCATCTCCCACCACGCCATCTCCACTGACTCGGAAACCTGTCCGCCCGCATCCCATACCCGAACCTTCCAGTAATATCGCGTGCGCGATTCCAGCGCCGGACCGTGATAGACAATTCCAACCGACTCTGCGGAATTCACTTTGCCACTGTCCCATATGTCGGCATTGCCCGCCCGCAGCTTGTCGTCGCTGCCGGCTACTAGGACTTCATAAGCCGACTGCATCCAATTGCGCTCGCTGTTGTCGCTCTGCCACGACAGATGAGGAGAGGCCGCGTCCATCCCCAGAGGATTCTCCAGGTATTCGCAGCGCAGATAAACCGGCACGGCGAATGCCCCTGGCGTCAACAGAAGAAAGATGAATACCGTGAATCGTCTAAGACTCCGCAAAATGATCCCTCACCAGACGGCGGCGATGGTTTCATCTCCGACTCATCAGTGTCAACGGCTGATCGCTCCGCGGCAGTTTGGCCCAGAAACTGGCGCCGAGTAATCGAGCCTTTTACGGACCTGCTGTCCCGAACCTGTCTCTTCACTTCCCCCCTCAACCCAACACGCTCCCGAATTCAATAGCACCCGTACTGTTTGTGTACAGAATAATTTAACCCTCTCGCGGAAGGGCCTGTTTTTGCGGGTCCTTGATTAGTGGAAATATTCGGAATGGCTGCGGAGGGTGAAACGGAGATTTCGTGAGCGCCTTCCTGTGTTCCCAAATCGCTGGGCTTTGGAAAATGAAAGAAAGGACTGTCACAGGGAGGATTTGGCTGTATATTCGATGGCGGCCAAGACAGCAAAACGATCTGGATGAAAGAAATTCGCGAATGAACGTGCGTCTCATATCAGTGGCTATCGCGTTGGTTATGTCAGCAATGTTACTGGGAACGGGCGTTTATCAGAACGTCGTGGACGCTCCGAATTACATGGGCGCTCCCACTTCTTTGGAACATGCACGCGGCTTCTATCATGCGACGAACCCGGGGAACTTTTTCCGGGTGCTCGTACCTGCCACGCAACTCTTTCTTCTGCTGGCGATAGTGTTCAACTGGAATCCCGTTCCTGGCACGAGATGGAAGCTGGTGGGAGCACTGGCTGCTCTGATCTTAACCGACGTGATCACATTCCGATTTCACTATCCCCGGAACGACATCCTGTTTGTCGCTCCACTGACGCAATCGCCTGAATACTATGATCGGGTGGTGACACAGTGGGCCATGGGAAATTACGTTCGCGTGGCCTTGATCTTGACAGCGGTTGTTTTAGTAATCATATCGATGGTCCGCATCGCCCGGGAGATGGCTGCCATACCGCGAAGGTTGGCTTGACCTTCGGCGGCGGCGCATTGTTCAATGCAGACTGAAATCAATTCGCTGGAGTCGATGGAGAGAAGTTTGGTGGAGCTAGTCGGGATCGAACCGACGACCTCATCGTTGCGAACGATGCGCTCTCCCAGCTGAGCTATAGCCCCATATGAGGGTGAGTTGCCGACAATGAAATGATCGACAGCTCGACCATTTTAACAGCGTTCCAGAATCGGCACCAACCACCACGCCCGCCTTCAGCACAAGAATCAGGTCGGCTCGTAACTACCCACCCAGAATTCGCTTGACGAAATATCTCGACTTACGTCTAACTAGCATTGGGCGGCAGGAAACTCGGCTCGCCACGGAATGCTCAGATGTTCACGCAACTGAATCCCGCGAGCGCACGGCGACAACGCTGGCTCAGGATCATCTCACTGGTCGTCCATGGCATTCTCCTGGCCTGGCTGCTGCATACACCTGAACCTCAACTCCTCACTGCAAACTCCGTCGCGAGTGGCCAAAACGGCAAGTCCGTGACGCGGCTCTTCTGGCCAAGCAAGACTCCCGACGACAGCAATCAGAGTTCTTCCGACCAGGCGACGCAGCGTTACCGTCATCAGCGCTTAAGCCATGACAAACTCACCTGGACAGCGCAATCAAAGTCCCCAAAGTTGCAAGCGCCCAATAACCAGCTGGCCCGTACCAACGAACACGACAACTCCACCTCTCAAACGCTTTCCGCGCTGGGTCACGGCGCACAGGCGGGAGCGCTTTATGGAACGTTGAACAACGGGCCTTTCTCTGGAAACGAGATCCGGCCCGCTCTCCCGGTCGCGACTTCCGATCCCATGATCTACCCTTGGCAACTGCCCGCCGTTCCGGGCAATGAGATCATCGAAATCACTATCGACGAACGCGGAGAAATCGTCCGCAAAACCGTGCTGCAAAGCCTGGGCCCCGACATTGACGACAAATGCCTGGCAGCGCTGGAGAACTGGCACTTTCGTCCCGCAACTCGCAACGGCACAGCCATCATGTCCAAGCAGGACGCCATCTTCCCCTTCAAGGCAAGAGGTTAGCCGCCTCGCGAATCACATGCCAGCCGCTATAATTGAACAGTGAACAAGAACGAGATAAAACAGGTTGCCTCCGCTGATTTTCCCACGCGCTGGGGAAAGTTCCGGATTTACGGATTTCGCGGGCACGCCGGATGGGACGGCGATCGCCGCATAGAAGAAGCTGTCGCGCTGGTGATGGGCGACGTGAAGTCCACACCGCCACTGGTGCGCATTCACTCCCAATGTCTGACCGGCGACGTCTTTCATTCCTTGCGCTGCGATTGCCGCCAGCAAATAGAGTTGTCGCTCTCGATGATCGCCGAGGAAGGCGCCGGCATTCTGATCTATGAACTGCAGGAAGGCCGCGGCATCGGCCTGATGGCCAAGCTGCAAGCCTACGAGCTGCAAGATGCAGGGCTCGACACCGTCCAGGCCAACGAACGTCTGGGCTTCAAAAACGACTATCGCGACTTCGCGCTTCCCGCCGAGATTCTCAAAGGACTGGGAGTCACGCGCGTGCGCCTGTTGTCAAACAATCCCGAAAAAGTGGCGGCTCTGGAACAAGCCGGAGTCCAGGTTGTCGAGCGCGTTCCCTGCGAAGTCACTCCCAGTCCCCACGCCGAAGAATATCTAAAGACCAAAAAAGAAAAGTTAGGACATCTTTTCACGTAGGCTAGCTGAAATTCCCCTTCACAGCTAAATCGCATGCGCTGCCTCTTTGCTCGCATCCCATCGCCGTGCTTTAATTCGTTGACTCACTCTTGGGAATGGCTGCCTCTGACTCTGGAACTCGGTCGTACCGCTACGCCACGCTAGCCTTCAGCCTCGCACTACTGGGCGCGGCCTCAATGGTTTATTACCACCTTGGTCTGTTCATTCCTCGCGTGATCCAGGTTCGGACCTCGAAAGGATTGGGAAACGGCTATGCCTTCGGCGACGATTTCTATCCGGTCTGGCTCGCCGCGCGGCAGTGGCGGGCCGAGCATCTCGATCTGTACAGCGTCCAGATGACGCGGGAGATTCAAACCGGACTCTTTGGACGTCCGCTCGATCCCCGAAATCCCGCCGATCCCTCAGTCGACTATCGTCAGTTTGCGTATCCGGCTTTTACTGAACTTCTTTTCTGGTCGAGCGCATCTCTAGATTTTCCAAAACTTCGCATCGTTCTCGCGGTCGTGCTGCCTTTTCTCACGGGGGTTAGCCTGTGGTTGTGGATACTCGCACTGCAATGGCGCGTCCATCCCCTCTGGTTCGCGGTGCTCATACTGCTCTCACTGTGCAACTATCAGGTTTTGGAAGCTGCGTTCGCCGCGCAACCCGGACTGATCGTGGGCTTCTTGTTGGCCGGTGCCGCCCTGGCCCTCAGGCGAAACCGGCTGCTGCTGGCCGGAACCTTGATGGGTCTGACTCTGATCAAACCACACATGACCTTGCTCGCCCTTTCCTACTTGTTGGTATGGAGCTTGTCCAATCGCACCCGCGTTACGTTGCTAGCGGGTTTTCTTGGCACCACGTTGTCTTTGATAATGGCATCGCTCTGGATCTGGCCGCATTGGATCGAACAATGGCTGAAAGTCCTGTGGGGATACCACCGGTATGCAACCCCTCCGCTGGTAACGTTCCTGCCCGGAGCAAGCTTGGGAGCATACGTAGGTCCTGTAGCCATCGTGGCGGTTCTGGGCCTGACCGCGGTACTGGCCTGGCGAACTCGACGCGCGAGCGTGGACTCTCCTGATTTTTGGTTGACCTTGAGCCTTTTGCTCGCCGTGACTTCCATCACCCTGCTTCCAGGGCAGGCCATTTATGACGATGTGATTCTTTTCCCCGGAATATTCCTGATCCTGCGCTACCACCATGAGCTGTACGATGCGGGAAAGGTCTCTCGAATTCTGCTGTCAATCGGCGGCGTGGTTCTTTTCTGGCCCTGGGTATCTGCCTTCGCGTTGATCTTGCTACGGCCCTGGCTTACGCCTGCGACGTTCAATTCGACCGCAGTTTTCTCTCTCCCCATTCGTTCGGCGGCATCGCTTCCCTTCGCGGTTGTCGCTCTGCTCGCCTACGCGAAACGAATCAACGTGGGGAACCGAGAACTCGCTTGAGTTCCTTTTTGTTTTTGACCGGCAGGTACCGCAAGGCCGCGCCGGCCAGAGCGGAGTAAACTTGTTGCGCCGCTGGTACTTTCCGCAGCACCCGCAGATGCCGCCTCACCGTATCCACGTCTCCGCGAACGATCGGGCCGCTGAACGCTCCAGCCGCGCCGAAAACAGCATAGTTCGCCAGTGTCTGCTGCAGGATGGGAAGCATTCGACGCTTCGCTTCCCTTCGATTTACTCCAACGAGAGCCGCAACCTGTTCGGTGGTGGCCAGAAGCGCGGTGAAAAGCGGCGAGGCAAACGTTCCCCACGCGTGATAAGCTGCCTTGTCGTTTTTTCGGATTGAATAGAAGTGGCCGCCCAGGTCTTTAACGACTCGACGCGCCATCCGCTCCGCTGCCGCGTCTCCCTCCACTGCAAAAGCAACGCCGGCCAGCGACGGTCGCAAGCCCCGCACGAACGTCATCATCGGATGGACCGACGCGACGAACGCTCCGCGGCGCCGAAGCAGTCCCAGTTCATCGCTGCTAATCGCCCCGCTGGAATGCAGCGCGATCTTTCCCTTCCATTTCAACTTCTCTGCCAGCGACCGCGCCGCCGGCGCGATTTCTGCGTCCGGCACGCAGAACCAAATCAAGTCAGCCCGCAAAGCCGCTTTGCCAACCGACGTATCAGTTAATGCCCGCGCCCCAACCTGCTTTGCTAAACTCTGCCCTTTTTTCAGCGAGGCACCGCCGGAGCGCACAATCACGGCCTCGATAACGTAGCCCGCCCGTACCAGTGACCCAGCCAGCGCCGTCCCGAAATTCCCCGCCCCAACGATCGCGACGCACGGCTTGCCAGCCATGCCCGGCAGCATAGCAGAACCGCCAGATGCGGACTTCAGACCGCGGACCTCTGCCAATTATTTGCCAATGACGGAGCCGAGGTGCGAAGTCTGAGGTCCGAAGTCCGGGGTCGTTGTTGTTTTATATTGTTTACATGGCAAAATCTCCCGCCCGGCCCGCACGCCGCAGCCGCCGCAAAGAACGCATCATCTCCTCCCGAACCGTATATCGCGGCCCCGTCTTCACCGTCACCACCGACCAAGTCGAGGAACCCAATGGCGTCCGTGCCCGCCGTGATCTCATCCATCACTCAGGCTCTATCGTGGTACTGGCGGTCGACGACTCCACATCCGTCCCCCGCGTTCTTCTGGAACGACAGTACCGCCACGCCGCCGCCGACTTTCTCTGGGAACTCCCCGCTGGCCGCATCGATCCCGGCGAACACGAACTCCACGCCGCCAAGCGCGAACTGCTCGAGGAAACTGGATACACCGCCAGCCACTGGCGCCGCATTCTGAAGTTCTTTGCCAGCCCCGGCTTCGTCGCCGAGACCATGGCGGTCTATCTCGCGACCGGCCTCCGCGGAGGCAAGGCCCAGCCCGAGGACGATGAAGTCATCTACAAGCGGCTCGTTTCCCTTCCCGCAGCCGTCCGCATGGTCATCGGCGGGACTATCCGGGACGCCAAGACCATTTCCTCCGTGTTATGGCTGGACCACATGTCGCGTACCGCCAAGCCGAAGAAGAGCCAATCAGCCCGGCGCCCACGCTAAGCCCCGGAGCAGTCTGTCGTCTTTCTTACTTTTTTGAAGGCTCTCGTCGCTTGACAGCCTACCCTTCCGCCCCCAATTTGCATCTTAATTCGCGGAAATTATTGAGATGCACGTCCTTGGGACCCCCCATTCAAAGGACGTGCAGAAAGAGGGGGGACGTGGAACGTTTGAAAGGAACCGTTAAGTGGTTCAATAACGCAAAAGGGTACGGCTTCATCGGCCGCGCGGACGGGCCCGATGTATTTGTTCACTACAGCGCGATTAGCTCTGAGGGATATAAAAGCCTCCAGGAAGGCGATCCCGTGGAGTTCGAAATCACCGAGGGTCAAAAAGGACCCCAGGCTGCAAATGTAACCAAGGCTGCGTAGCGGCACTGGCCATCGCGAACATACTCTCCGCTCCGCGGTAAACGCCCGCGCCGCCAAGTACGCCGCGTGAAGATCGAATCCGCCGCGTTCTTATCGCCGTATTGTCATCCTCGGCACTCTCACCACTCTGCGTTGTCATCCTGAGCGAAGTGGATTTCGCGCGAAGCGAGAATTCCCGCCGTCGAAGAGCCTGCCCTGAGCGAAGGCGAAGGGATCCCTATAACCCGCACCACTCTGGCCCCGCCCTTCAATTTTGTTTTATCTTTAAGCCGTGGACAACAAGGCCATCGCCAACATTCTCTACGAAACCGCCGACCTGCTCGAAATCGACGGTCAGGACTCCTTTCGCATCCGTTCCTACCGCAACGCCGCGCAGGCCATCGAGAATTTATCACAACCGATCAAAGAGCTTATCGGAGATCCCAAGCAGGTTCTCGCCCTCCCTGGCATCGGCAAGGGCATGCTCGTGAATCTGCAGGAACTTTTCAAGGATGGCAAGCTATCGATTCAAACCACGTTGCTCGAGAAATACCATCCCTCCATGCTGCAGTTGCTGAAGATTCAGGGCCTCGGACCGAAGACTATCGCCTTGATCTGGAGCGCCTACAAAATCTGCGACATCGACGGCGTCGAAAAACTGGCGCGCGAAGGAAAAATTCGCGAACTGCCCCGTATGGGCGAGAAGCACGAAGCCAAGCTGTTGAAAGCCATCGAAGACTATCGCCGCATCGGCGGCCGCTTCCTGATCGACACCGCCGAACTCGAAGCCGAAAAACTCACCGCCTATCTAGAAAAATATCCCGGCATCGACAAGATCACCCCCGCCGGATCGCTGCGCCGCGGCCGCGAAACCGTAGGCGATCTCGACATCCTCGTCACCGGCGGGGCCTGCACGAGTGAAGAAGGCCGCCAAAAGGCCATCGCCTACGTTGCCCAATATCCGCCCCTAATGGATGTCATCGCCAGCGGCGACAACAAAATCAGCTTCCATCTCCGCAGCGGCATGCAGGTCGACGTTCGGCTTCTGCCGCCGGAATCGTTCGGCGCCGCCATGCAGTATTTCACCGGATCGAAAGCCCATAACGTGGCACTGCGCCAGCGCGCGCTAAAGTTGGGATACACCTTGAACGAATACAGTCTCGCCATGCTCGACGGCGGCACGCCGGTCGCAGGAAAAACAGAAGAAGAAATTTACGCTAAGCTGAACCTCGACTACATTCCCCCCGAGATGCGTGAAAATCTCGGCGAAATCGATCTTGCCAAAGACCACACCCTGCCCCAGCTCATCACACAGAAAGATCTTCGAGGCGACGTCCACATTCACACCGTCGAAACCGACGGGCACAACACCATCGAAGAAATGGCCGAAGCCGCCAAGGCCCGCGGCTATAAATACATGGCCATCACTGACCATTCCAAAAATCTGGCCTTCGCCAACGGACTCGACGACCAGCGCGCCGTCGCTCACATCCAGCGCATTCGCGAAGCCGGCAACAAAATTGAAGGCATCACCATCTTCGCCGGTATCGAAGTCGATATCCTGGCCGACGGCAATCTCGATCTCTCCGACGACGTGCTCGCGCAAATGGACATCGTCATCGCCAGCGTCCACTCCGTCTTCAATCAGGAACCCGCCAAGATGACGGACCGCCTGCTAAAAGCTATCTCCAATCCCAACACTTCCCTCATCGGTCATCCCACCGGCCGCATCCAACTCCGCCGCGACGCCTACGCCTACGACCTGCACGCCGTCCTGACGGCCGCCGCAAAACACAAAGTCGCGATGGAACTAAATTCCTACCCCGACCGCCTCGACCTGAACGACGTCCACCTCCGCCAGGCCAAGCAGCAAGGCGTGAAAATCGTAATCAACACCGACTCCCACCACACCTCCCACATGGAAAAGATCCGCTACGGCGTCCTCCAAGCGAGACGCGCCTGGCTGACCAAAGATGATGTGCTGAACACGCTCCCCCCGCCACAATTCGCCAAAGCCATGAAACATGCCTGGTAGTGTTGGCCTGCTAGGAGTGCCTCGCTATGACAGCCGTGACGAGTTTGATAGGGTTCCTTCGACTGCCCCAGACGAACAGCTTCGCAATTCGTCCGGCTCTGCTCAGGACGACAGGCCGGCCAAGACCTTTTCCGGCGCTGGCGTGAGCGGCGCTCCGCGCATCTGGCGCACTTTCTCGTAGATTTTGCCGTATTCGCGAGCAGAGGCATTCCAGGAAAAATCTTTGTTCATGCCGTTGCGCATGAGCGCTTGCCACGAGGTTTGATCGCGATAAGCGGTCAGTGCTTGCTTGACGGTGAGCAGCAGCGATTCGCCGTTGTATTCGGTGAACTTGAAGCCGGTTCCCTTCCCGGTGCGGGCGTCCCAGGGCTCGATGGTGTCGTCGAGGCCGCCGGTGGCGCGGACCACGGGGACAGTGCCGTATTTCAGGCTATAAATCTGGTTGAGGCCGCAGGGTTCATAGCGCGAGGGCATCAGGAACATGTCGGCGCCCGCTTCGATCTTATGCGCGATCGCGTTGTCGTAGGCGACCTTGACGGCAATCTTGTTGGGGAACTGTTTGTTGAGGCGCAGGAACATTTCTTCATAGGGCTTGTCGCCTGTTCCGAGAGCCACCACGATCATCTCTTCACGCGCCAGGCGGTCCGCGATTTGCGCGATTAGATCGAAACCTTTCTGCGCGGCGAAGCGGGAGACTATTCCGATCACCGGAAGTTTGATGTCGGCGGTGGGAATGCCGAAGGCTGCCAACAGATCCTGTTTGCATTTGGCTTTGCCGGAGAGATCCTGCGGCGAATATTTGGCGATGATGAACTTGTCGGTTTGCGGACTCCACTCGTCGTAGTCGACGCCATTGAGAATTCCAGTCACCGTTGAGGCGCGGTCGCGCAGCACGCCTTCCAGTCCGAAGCCGTATTCGGCGGTTTGAATCTCCTGGCTGTACTTACGGCTGACCGTGGTGATGAAGTCGGAGTAAGTCAACGCGCCCTTGAGAAAATTTACCTGGCCGAAGAATTCCATCTTCGACATAGTAAACAGATCCCACGGCAGCATGAGCAAGGGGAGAGTATCGGGCGGAAACAAGCCCTGGTAGCCCATGTTGTGGATGGTGAAGACTGTCCCCACATCGCGGAAGGCAGGATCCTCGGCGTAGACCGTGCGGAGTAGAACGGGAATCAAGGCCGATTGCCAGTCGTGACAGTGAAAAATATGCGGAACACCTAATATCTTCGAGGCCTCAAGGATGGTGCGGGAGAACAAGGCGAACCGCTCGGCATTATCGGGATAGTCGCCGGCTGGCGTGCCATAGAGGGCTTCGCGGTCGAAATACGGAGGATACTCAACGAAATAAAATCGCACACCGTTCTGACTTCCACCGCTGACCACAGAAGCAAAACGGTACTGGTCGTCGAAGGGCACGGTGACGCTGCGAACCACCGTGGCGGGCTCGGAGAGCTTAGTCTGGCGATAGCGTGGGAGGTAGACGCTGACCTGATGGCCCAAGGCCGCAAGGGCGCGCGGCAGGGCGCCGACAACGTCGGCCAATCCGCCAGTCTTGGAAAATGGAACGCCCTCCGAGGCGGCGAATACGATGTTCATGAGTGCAGAACCTCCAGAAGCGCGGACGTTTTTCGCGGCGCACGCTATTATGAATGTGTCTCGGAACCAACGAGGTCCAGCAGCTAGGATGCGAGGACCAACTTGCAAGTCTACTTCTCGAGGCAGAGAGGGTCAACGTGCCAAAAGTCGCCTCTACTCGCCGTCCGCAAAGTAAACCTAAATTGGGACAGCATTTTCTGGTCAGCGACGAATACGCCGGTCGTGTGGTCGAGGCTTTGGGGGACGTGGCTCAGGGTACGGTGCTCGAGATCGGACCGGGACGGGGCATTCTGACATCACTGCTGGCAAGGCGTGCGCGGCGTCTGATCGCAGTGGAACTCGATCGGGTGCTGGCGGCGCAACTGCGGCTTAAGTTCGGCATGGTGCGCAATGTGGAGATCATCGAGGCCGATGTTCTGTCAATCGATTTCGATTCGCTGTTTGGTCCGAAACCTGGGCTCAGCCAACCGGGCATTGAACTCAAGCGGGAGCCGGTAAAGGTGGTGGGCAATCTTCCTTATTACATTACGTCCGACATTTTGTTGCGACTGTTTGAGTTTGCGAAATATTTCGACAGCATTGTGATCATGGTGCAGCGCGAGGTTGCGGACCGGATTGCGGCGAAGCCGGGGGGACGCGATTACGGAATGCTCGCAGCCACGGCGCAACTTTATGCTCGGGTAGAAAACCTGTTCACCTTGCCACCCGGAGCGTTTGTGCCGCCGCCGAAGGTGCACTCGGCGGTGTTGCGATTGACCATCGACCCGCAGCAGGAAAGATTGGGCGTGGTCGGCACGGCGTTCATCGATTTTCTGCGACTCTCGTTTGGGCAGAAACGCAAGACAATGTGGAATAACTTGAAAGCGCAGTACGATGCGCCGGTATTGAAACGTGCTTTGGCCGAATCCAAGGTAAAACCCACAGCACGGGCCGAGACGCTGAGTCTGGAAGAGAGCGCGGCGATTTTTCGCGCCTTGCGCCAGGCGCAGACTGAGTCGTAGCATTTACCTCATCCGTCCGCTACGAGCAAACTTCAAGGAGCGGCCATGGCTACGAGCATCCTGCGTCGTCCGGCAGTAGCGGGGCGCTTCTATCCTGACGATCCCGACGACTTGCGCGCCGAGGCGCTCGCCTATCTGTCGCAGACAAGTGATACCAATCAAACTCCGCTGCGGGCTTTGGGGTGTCTCGCTCCCCACGCGGGATACATGTATTCCGGGCACGTCGCGGGCGCAGTTTTTGCGCGGGTGGAAGTGCCGAAGCGCTGCATCGTGATGTGTCCCAACCATACGGGAATGGGGCTCGCGCTGGCCATCATGAGTGAAGGAGCGTGGCAAACGCCGCTAGGTCAAGCTGCGATCGATGCTGAACTGGCAGCGGAGTTGAAGACTCGATTCCCAGTGCTCCAGGAAGACTCTGCCGCGCATCGCGCCGAGCACGCTGCCGAAGTCGAGCTTCCCTTCCTCATGCTGCGTCAGCCGGAACTCAAGTTCGTCCCCATCGCCCTCGGAACCGGACAATTCGAAGTGCTGGAACAGCTGGGCAAAGCCCTGGCCGATGTCATCACGGCGCAGGAGGATCCTGTCTTAATCGTGGCTTCGAGCGACATGAATCATTACGAGTCCGACGCCGTGACCCGAGGGAAAGACCATCGGGCGATTGAACGAATTCTAAGTTTAGATCCGCGGGGGCTTTTCGACGTAGTTACGCAACAGAACATCAGCATGTGCGGCTTCGGACCGGCGGTGGCGATGTTGACGGCGGCTCGGCAACTAGGAGCGAAATCGGCCGAATTGGTGAAGTATGCGACCTCGGGGGATATTTCTGGCGATCGGGAGATGGTTGTGGGGTATGCGGGGGTTGTGGTGTTGTGAGCAGACGGCCCCACGCCCCTGTCGTCCTGAGCGAAGCGAAGGACCTATGCCATCCCCAACGGTTGCAGGTCCTTCGTGGCACAATCCGCCACTCAGGATGACAATCTGTCGCGCGTGATTTTCCCAACTACGCGTCGCGACAATTTCGATAAAACTCGCTAAAAGCGTGGAATAACGGCTGAAACCGGGCGTGCCCTTCAGTACATCGGTAACTTTCTGTCGTGCGAAGCGCCCATTAACCTAACCTGAGATTACTCGGGAGAGAACGATCATGGGGAATCGGTACTGGTTTTGGGTACTAGTGCGTTTAGGTGTCGGCGTGGCCATTGTGGCCTGGGCGGCGAGCTATCTGGGGACGGGTAACGGGGAAAAAGAATTCCAGAAAACGCTCGAGGCGTTGAAGCAGGTTCACAGCTTTCGCGTGGCGTTGGCAGCGAGTCCTGGAACTCAACACAACGAGATGCTGTGGGAGGTCGATTGCAACCGCGACCTGTTTCACTATCAGTGGCACGTGTCGGATAGCTCGCGTCCCCAGATGGGGATGAGCCAGGACGAGTTGCACGTGGCGAATCAGGAGTTTGACCGCCAGAGTGACGGTTCCTGGTCGAAACCGAAGTATGCAATCGGAGGCAGAGGGGCGAAGTGGTATTGCAGCAGCCTCGCTCAAGGCACAGACAGCAACCTGCTGCCGCCGATTGCGACGATGATTAAGCGCGGCATCCTGCAGAAAGGCGACAAGAAAACGGTCAATGGAGTGCGTTGCCGCGAGTGGCTGGTCGCCATGAAAGGCGCGCCCAACGGCCTTGAACACGACACAGTGTGCATTGGTCTGAAGGATTATCTTCCCTATGAAATGACCGTCGACTGGGAGCAGGCGCGATCTTCGTTCTCCGATTACAACTCGCCGATCCAGTTCGACGCACCAGAAAGCATTTCACAATCGGCCAGTGCTAGTACTGGGTCGAACTGAGGCCCCGTCCAATCCCTATGAAGAGTTTGCTTTCAATTCGCGCGCTATTGGCCGTAGCCTCGCTGATCTGCGTGAGTGCCGCCGGGTTGGCGCAAGACTCCGATAGCCCGAATTCTTTGGGCGATGTTGCCCGCCAAAGCCGCGCCCAGCATGCAACAGCCCCTGCAGATAAGAGCGGCAAGGCGCAAGGGCTGGTCGATGAGATGCAGCAAGAGCAGGAAGCCGCGGATAACGCTCTTCCGGGTTTCAAGAGCTACGACGCTGGCGAATATCGCGTATTGGTGCCGTTCCCCTACAGTCTGGAGGGACGCGACGACGGCGGCGCGGTACTGCTTGGCTCGCGGCTCGGAATCACGAATACAGAAGTGCTGGCGGGGAATCCGATTCCGGTCCAGGACGATCTGAGCGAAGGTCACCTGGAATTCCTGGCGCGCGCGTTCGCCAGCCAGTACGGGCAGGCGCCGCAATGCGCCATGATGAAAACGGGCCGCAAAGCCTTACGTTGCCGATGGAACGGCGCCCCTTATCTGCTAGGCCATGAAGTTTGGGGCACGATGGAGTTCGTAATCGCCTCGGACAGTCTGATTCCCGTGATGTGCGTCAGCCCGGACGATTTGCAGTGCGTTACGAAGGATCAGTACGGCAACCATACTTGCAACAACCCCAATGCCTCCTGGGCCGAAGTGAAAAAGACGAATGCAGCGATTCAGACTCGGTTTCGCGACGAGGCAATTACGCAGCAGATGTGCGATCAGATCATCTACCCTTCGATCCAATTGAAGGAAGACATCGTCGTGCACCCGGCATCTATTCCTGAAAAAAAGTCCAGGGTCGCTTCGGGGCGAGGCCTGCGCGATGAGTCCGCAGAGTCTGCGCCGCTAGGTCCATCGTTGGCGGACTTAGCGCGGAAAACACGACAGGCTCCGCATGGCAAGGCGCAAGCCACGCTTGACAATGCAGAAGGAAGCTCGGCGCCGAAGGGCTTTCAGTCCTTCAGTCTCCAATATTGCGTCAACCCGCAGCTGTGCTCCGAGGCGGCCATTATCATTCCCGAAAAGGCGGAGTTGGTGTCGCGTTTCAACGGGCAGCATATCTTCAAGACCACGCGGAATGGCGAAACGGTCATGTTATATGCAGGGCCGGCAGATGTGGAGGCGCCTTATCGAGGAACGACCGACCCGGATTACATTCGCATCCGGGATCTG
Organism: uncultured Acidobacteriaceae bacterium; assembly: GCA_963733795.1. Lineage (GTDB taxonomy): Bacteria > Acidobacteriota > Terriglobia > Terriglobales > Acidobacteriaceae > Sulfotelmatobacter. Next base: position 94,430 of record CAVTED010000005.1, on the reverse strand, counting down.
GCAAACGCGAACGGGTGGACGCGAGAGAAGCCGGACAGCGCCAGCACTCAAGATTTGACCATTGAGGGCAGGCGCGCGTTGATGACGCGCTTCCGCTACCAGCGCGATCCAAAAACGTGGTGGATCGGGGAACGAGTCCTGATCGAGAACTATGGAATGCAATTTCTGCTGGGATGCGCCGCGCCGGAAGACCATTTTGCCGAGGCGGAGCTTCTGTGTACGACTTTGGTGAATTCGTTGCGCTTGCCATGAAACAGCCGGCGAATCCAAACCGATCTTGTATCGTGCTGATGGCTCTCATTTCTTGCGCCGGCGCGCTCGCCCTAGGGGAGGGCTCTTCAGGACAAGAGTTTGAATCGTCTTCTCCGGGACAATCTTTGGGCGACGTCGCCCGCAAAACGCGACAGCAACGCTCGACCGCAAACCACGTGCCAGCTCGCAAAGCGGCCACTGAAGACGACGACGGTCCCGATGGCGGCGGCGTCTGGCGCATGCGCCTGTGTGAGAGCACCCTTTGCTATGAACTCTCTATCACTCTTCCTAAGACTCCGAAATGGAGCCGTGCGGCGCAAGAGCCCAAGCCGGTCCTGATTCCCGTGTTAGGCCACGAGGAAGATGCAGGTCGCGCGATCCGTGTCTATGCAGGCGAGTCGATTGAAACGAAGTACTATGTCGACGCCTTTAAGCGAGCGTTTCTGCAGGGATGGTTTGCCCGTTCGGAATACTTTGGGCAATCGGCACAGCTTTTGCGCGATGAGCACATTCCTCTCGACTCCTCTACCGGAACGATCACTCACTTCACAATCACCACCGCTACCCTCAAATATCGCGGCTTGAGCGTGATCGCCGGTTCGAACCAGGGCAACTTTGGATTTGCGTGCGTGTTTCGCGAAGAAGACTCTGCCGTAGGCACCAGCATCTGCGAAGCGGTTGTGAAGTCTGCGCGGTACCAGGAACTGCAGTCGTCCTTCATCCGTAAGGTGTATCCGCCAGTGGCCGATCCGCCGGACGATCCACCAGAACAGGATGATCCCCGGTAAAGACACATGAAGCGACTGCACTCAATCTTTATCTTTGGGATGGCAAGCTCAGCTCTGCTGCTGCTTTTGGCTGGGCCGGCTGGTGTGCGCCTGCATGCGCAGGCGACGACAACGCCGGGGCGACAGAAACTCTTGCTGCGAGCCACGGTAAAGCCGGGCGAGATTTTGCGTTACGAACTCGAGGCGGCGGGATCGTTCTTGCCGATTGCAGATGCGAGTGGAGCAATTCTTAGCCCTCCGCGGGGCCCGTGTGACTATGCACTGGCCGCAATCGTTACTCTGCGCGCCGAGGACCTGGACAAAGACGGCAACATTCCAGTCGAGGCCACGTACAGCAATACCCGCGTAACCAGCGCGCGCTGCGCCCTGTTCTCCGCGCCGGACTTTCAGAAGCGGCTGGCTGCGCTGGAATCTTCGAGCGTGATGTTTCGCGTGGGACCGCACGGAGAAACCGCCTTGGGCCACATCAGCGACGGCTACTTCAAGTATTGGGACGGCGGCGATCTATTGCGGAAGGTGACGCAGGATCTGCTGCAGACAGAGTTTTCGCCGCGGCCGGTGGCCGAAGGCGACGCCTGGAAGCCGCGAGGGCAGTTTGCGTATTCCCGCGACCGAGCTCTGAAAGATCTGGAACTCAGTGGGGCTGATTTGCGTTTCAGAAATCTGGTGCACGTAGACGGGAGATCGTGTGCGTGGGTCACCTCGCAATACATCTTCTCACCTGTTGACCTGCCGGCGGTTGGCACCGCCAGCGGCGGCCGCACTGTGCCGGCGGCGGGTAACAACGCGGTTGCCGCGGTGCTGCACGTTTCCCTGCTGCTGGATCCGGCGACGCATCACGTGGCTTGGCTGCATCGCTCGCAGATCATCGACAATAAACTGACGCTGGCTTCGCCCTACGACGATTTTGATCCGCCAGACGACCCAAGCCAGCCGGACGATCCCGTCGACGGACAGAATCCCATGCCGGACCTGTCGAGCATGCGGTCCGATAATCCCGGACGTTATCCGTTCATGACGTTTCACTTCCAGGAGGAAGCTCGGGCGCGGCTCCTGCCTGATCGTCGTTCCGTGGAATGGCTGTCGGCCTTGAAACGGTTCGAGGCAACTCCGGAGCCTTCGTCCGGGACGACGCCGTTTCCGGTGACGAAGACGCTTTTGCCCAACCAGATGATTCTGGCGGCGAAGCCCTCAGTGGTGAAAAGATCAACGCACTTGGTTGTTGATTCCGACTCGCTGGTAGCTACTCCTGCAGGGTTCACCCGCTACGAGAAGGGCTTGTGCCGGGATGCGTGGTTTTGCGCGAGCGTCTCCGTCGGCTTGCCGGGAGAAGTTGACGTCTCCGAGGATAATCCGTTGCGGACTGTATATCTAGCCAAGACGGGAGACCTTCTGCTTACTGTTGCCGTTGGTCCGGCGCTGGATAGCCGCGCTTCCGGCCTGACCGATGACGAGCAGTTAAAGAAACAGGCAAGCTATTACCTGGAAAATTATGTGTGGATGGCGGCTAAACCCGGCATCGGAACGAACTTCAACGGTGCCACGCTGGACGGATATCCGGGCCAGATTACGGAGTTCAGGGCCACGCAACGTGATTTGGCTGACATTCATGGCGTGCTGGGCCTGATGTTAACGCCTTGGGGAAAAGTTGTGCCGGTCAGTTGCAGTTCCGACCACGCCTGGTCCGCACAATTGGAATCATTGTGCGAGAAGGTGATCACATCGGTGAGTCTGCGGCGATAAACACCATCCCCCGGATTGATTGTTTTACAGATCCAATAAAAAGGGCGGCCCGAGGGCCGCCCTGAGTTTTCTCAGCTGATTCTAGTGGTGCGAGCCACCGGAGCCGGAACTGTGTCCCGACGATGACGCGCTGCTGTGGGCCGGCGCCGGAGACGACATCGCGCTCCGCGAAGCGCTGCTGCCTGACGTCATGGCTGGACTCCCGGTCGAAGTCCTGGAAAACTGTGGCGCTGCCTGCACCTCGGCAAATCCGGACTTGGCAACCTGATGATTCAGTTGGTGGAGATTCTGGAGCGAACCGCGTGGTATCCCCATGCCAGCCGAGCCGGCATTCAACACGAGGCGGGAAGGCAGCATAGCTGAAGTCGTTCCAACTTTTCCGACCACCACCGTTTTCACAGTCCCTGCAGCTGGTGCGACCAGGGGATGGAAATTCGCGGGTAGCGTGCCGGCAAAGCGCGGCACGGTGAGCCAGTTATTCTATCCGCCGGGCTGCCACATCCAGCCCATTCCAGGGATCGACATCCAGCTTCCGTAGCGGTAGGGCATCCATCCCCAGGGATAAGCCGAGGCGAACATGTAACCGTAGCCGGGATACCAGGACCATGCGCCATTCATGAACGGATCCCATCCGACCCCGGTAAAGAAGGGCTGCCACATCATGCCGTAGCCGGGGACGTTGGAATACGCGCCGTAGTAGTTCAAGTCGCTGGCACCATATCCATACGGGGACGAATTGTTTTTCGCGTACTGATCGTGGTAGGAGCTGGCTTCTTTATCCCAGGAGTCGAGCGGAGCTTCTTCAACGTTCTTCGCGAGAGTGTATTTATCATCGTCGGACGCGTCGAAGCTTGCCATTTTCTTTTTCTCGACGGTGACTTTGCCGACGGGGCCGTCTACGTCAACATCGCCTTTGAAGACCGCCAGCTTGGCGATCTGCGTCGAAGTTTGTACTCGGAAATGCGCGGCGTGGTCCAGTGCGATTTTCTCGCGAGAGAAATTCAGGCTGAATTGATCTCCGCTCTTGCCCAGCCAATTGACGTACGCCATGCCCTCGACGAGGTTGATCACCGACATGCGCTTGCCGGAGTCGCTCAAACCGAGCGTGCTGAACTCGACTGTGGTATTCGGAGTCAAGCGCAGCGTACTGCCGTCTTCGAATTCAATTTCCGCGCGGCCACGGTCGTGCGTCCGGATCTGCGCTCCTTGCGTAATTGGGAGATTGAGGAACGCGCTCTCAAACCCCAAGCCTGTGTTCTTGTCGATTTGAACTGAACCCTGCACGTCGCTGAGGCGAACGATGCGTGCCTGCGAATCGGCCAGAGCGGGCAGCGCCAGGAGCGCGCAAGCAGCGGCCGCGAGAAGAATCATGTTGTAACGGGACAGAGAGGGCTTGGACATTGCAACCTCCAAAGATCACCGATGCCTATTAGAACACGGTTCTGGGCTGTCAGTTGTAAAAATTAGGTCACCAGACCTGAACACGGTCCAGCCTGGTTTTTCGACGCCTTCCACGGCCTTTGCACGGCGTTTCTTCCGGCGCAGCTTCTCGTTTAGTGCTGTGCCGGTGTGCCCAGTCCTATTTCCATGATCCGCTGCGCCCGGGCCCGCACCACGTTCATGACCGAGTTATCATCGTAGATCTCCTGCAGAACGGGCTTTGCGGCTTGCAGTTCGACGAGTTCGCCTCGGCGGGCCTGTCTTCCATTCGCTTCAACTCATCGTCGAGAGCAAGCTTCTGGTAACGGTGATAGTAGGCGAGATGCCGGCCGAACTCGAGCGTCGCCGAAACGCTCTGAAACAAAGTGGTCAATTGCTGAACGGCAGGCTGCGGCGAAAAATTGTAGGCCGCGGTGAACTCGCGCTGGCCGTCTTTGTAGGACAACTTCTTAGCGCCGGTGTTGGCCAGCTTACGATTGCCGGAGTCGATTTTGCTGGAGAAATAATGGGCCTGTGCGGCCAGGTCGAAGATGCGGGCGCGCGCCGCATCCGAAAAGGTGAATTCGGTCTGATAGTTGTCGCGGTCGTCGGATTCGGTTGAGATTTTCGCCGAACATTCGTAGCGGGCGTGTCCGTCGGACCGCACCGATATTGAATAGTGGTCCGGATCGGAGCCGGGAAAATCCAACGAAAAGGTCACGTTGGCTGGGTCCGCTGCGCGAAGCGGAAGAGCATGAAGCAGGGCGAAGCAGGCAACCAGTGCAGCCAGAGACCAGCTGAAACGATGCTTCGCTAGCACCCGATGCGTTCTTGCCTGCGGGGTTCCGATCGTCGACCTCAGATTCGTGATTGCGGTGGGCTCGCGCACAAGTCTGAACAGGAAATTATGCCAGAAACGAAGGGTGATAAATTTCATCGTGCCACCGCACGCTGCCGACTGAGAGTTCCGGCTGTGTGCAGATGGCAGATGGCAATGGCCAGGGCGTCGGAAGCGTCCATCGGTTCGGGCGGAACGGAGAGCTCAAGCAGACGAGTCACCATGTGCTGCACCTGCTGCTTTTCTGCGCGTCCATAACCGACTACCGACGACTTGATCGTCAGCGGCGAATATTCAGCGACTTCCAGCCCCGCGGAGGCGGCGGCCAACATGGCGACTCCCCGGACTTGTCCCAGCTTGAGCGCCGACTTCACGTTGAGAGCGTAGAACACATCTTCAATCGCAACCTCGTCGGGCCGGTGCCGCGCAATGATCTCTCCCAGTTGGGTAAAGATGCGGGACAGGCGATGCGGCAACGCTTCGCGCGCAGAGAGTTTGATCGCGCCGCAAGTCAGGCACAAGAGCTTTCCGGTTTCGTGCATCTCGACCACGCCATAGCCGGTGTATGCCCCGCCGCAATCGATGCCCAGGACTCGCATGTGAGTGCAGTGTATCGCGGAAAGGGCAACGGCCCTAGTAGGCAGAATTGTACTTGGCTCGGCAGAGATGGCCCGGCAGATATCGCTCCGCAGAAAGGGCAGAGCATTTACCCGCGGAGATCGCAAGAAAGGCCGCAGAGAGCGCAAAGAGGAGCGCGTTGATAAAAGGCGGTGCGGACTTTGAGTTTTGCTTTCACCATGCCCAGGCGTACGCGTCAACGCGAGGGTCTGCTCCGGCGCTGAGAACCCCTGTGTTCGGGTCAATAACGATTCCCGCGTTCGAGCCTAGCGACCACGGAGGTGCAACGCGCAACTTGTGTCCGCGGGCGATCAGCGCCTGCCGCGTTGTCTCCGGAATGCGCGCCTCCACCGACAGGTCTCCGGGATACATGGTGTGCGGAAACGGCGATGCCGGAAAGGCGCGCGACGACCAGCGCGGAGCCTCGATGGCCTGCTGAATGTTCATGCCGAAATCGACCATGTTGATCAGAGTCTGCATGGTGCGCATCACCTGATCGTCGCCACCAGGGCTGCCCAGAATCGCGTAAGGCTGACCGTCTTTCATGATCAATGTGCTTTGCAGCGTGCTGCGCGGCCGTTTGCCAGGCTCGAGCGCGTTGGCCTCACCGCGAACCAGGGAGTAATAGTCGCCCCGGCAATTGAAGATGATGCCCGTATCTCCCATGACAACTCCAGTGCCGAACAGGCTGTGCAGGCTCGGCTCGAAACTGACCATGTTGCGATCTTTGTCGATCGACGGCAATGTAGCTGGTGTCGCCTTCATGACCGGCATCGCCCTCCAGGACTTTGTGCCAAGGGCGATCTAACGCCGACGTGTCCGCCACGAATTTCTCGGGCAAGCCCGGACGCAACTCCAGCGATGCCTTCGCCGGATCGATGAGCTTTCTGCGTTCCTGGGCGTATTGCTTGGAGAGCAGACCATCATAGGGAATCTTGATGAAATCCATGTCGCCGAGATATTTTTCCCGATCGGCCATCGCAAGTTTCACCGCTTCTGCGCTGATATGCAGGAAATCCGCACTGTTTTGACCCATCGCTTTCAGGTCATAGCCTTCAAGAAGATTGAGTGCGATGAGTTCGGTCGGGCCCTGGCTTGCCGATGGATTCTTGTAAATCTGATAGCCACGGTAATCCACGGAAACTGGCGTCTCGACTTTCGCGGTGTATTCGGCGAAATCTTCGTAGCGAAACAGACCGCCATTGGCCTCGGAGAACGCGGCGAGGTCCTTGGCAATATCACCCTTGTAGAAGCGGTCGCGCGCCGCTTTCAGCGCCTCATGCCTGCCTTTGGCCTGATTCGCTTTTTCCGCCTCGACCAGCTTTTTCAGCGTGCGCGCCAGGTCCGGATTCTTGAGTATTTCGCCGGCTTTCGGAGGCCGGCCGTTGGGTAAATAGATCTTGACGGTCGAAGGATACTTGAGAATCTTCTTCGATCCCGCAATGTAGGAGGCGCCGTACTCACTCAGCGGAAAGCCGCTCTCCGCCAGCTCAATGGCGGGCTGCAGCACCTGCTCGAAACTCATCGTCCCCCAGCGGTCGAGCAGCGTATACCACGCGTCGACCACGCCGGGCAGCCCGCCGGAGAGCAGGCCGTCGCTCTCGGGAATCTTGCCGCCATTATTCTTCTCGTACCACTCGATGGTTGCCAGCTTGGGCGCGCGTGGCTCGGCGTTCACTGAATATACTTTCTTCTCGCGAGCGCTGTAGACAAGCAAGACAGCATCGCTGCCGACGCCGTTCAAGGAAAAGTCAGTGACCGCCAGCGCCGCTTGCCCGCCGACCGCCGCGTCGAATGCGTTCCCGCCCGTGGCGAGAATTCGGCGCGCGACTTCCGTGGCCTCCGCCTTCATGGAAGCAATAGCAGCCTGGCGTCCGCGAATGACCGGACGCATGGTCTGACCTTCGGATTCGCTGCTTTGCGGCAGGGCTTGAGGAACAAAACATAGGACGGCAACACAAAATGCCAACAGCGATCTGCTTCGCATAGCCCTGGTCACCTCGTTTGGAGCTGTGAGAGTCTTCAACTGCGATCCCGCTGTCGATCGGCGCGGCCCGTGTGGCGCGGCACTCCTGCCCGCGAAGCCAGTTCTCCACAGTTTCTTCCGGCTGCGACGACATCAACAGCATCTAGACCGCCGGGCCTGGCTTGATTCCCTCTCCCGCCAGAAGTCCGCGTACGCGGATTTCGACGATATCACGTCGTCCGGCGCAGAAAACGCTCATAGGCGGCCTCGTCGAAAATTTCACGCAGGGTCGCGAGCAAAATTCGGGCTGCTTTGAAGAAGCGACTCATCCTCTTTCCTCCGCCAGCCGCGTCATTACAAACGGGGATTCCTTTACCCGCGGCTCTTCCCTACCGCTCAATACCGCGATCCACTGTCGCACGGATTCGATCAGCACCAGAGCCACCATCACTACGAGAATCGCGGTTACAGCAGCGTCCAGCCGGTTGTTGAAAATGAGCCGCGCAGTCGCATTGGTAGCCGGACCTGCCGCCAGGACTCGTGCCTGCGCCAGAAATCCGACGCGCGGATTAGGATCGAAAATCTTGTGCCACGATGCGGTGAACGTCACGGCAACCAGCCATGCCAATGGAAGGAGCGTGACTGCGGCATAGCGCGTTCGGTGCATCTTGATGATGATGGTCGTGGCCACGCACAGAGCCACAGTCGCCAGTAATTGATTGGCGATACCGAACAGCGGCCACAGCGAATTTATTCCGCCCAGCGGATCTTTTACGCCTTGCCATAGGAAGAATCCCCAGGCGCAGACAACCAGCGCGCTGGTCGCCAGAATCGAGGGATACCAACTGGTTCGTCCCAACGGTCTGTAGACGTGCCCCAAGGCGTCCTGAATCATGAAGCGGGCTACGCGGGTGCCGGCGTCAAGAACGGTAAGAATGAATAAAGCCTCGAACATGACGGCGAAGTGGTACCACAAAGCCATCACCGCAGCGCCGCCCAGGCTCTGCGAAAAGATGTGCGCCATGCCCACCGCGAATGCGGGTGCGCCGCCCGTGCGATTAAGTAGAGTTTGCTCGCCCACGGCCTGGGCCAGAGTTTGCATTTCAGAAGCAGTGACGGGAAATCCCCAGGAAGAGATGGTCGCGGTGGCAGCGGCAGCGGTTTGTCCGACTATACCCGCGGGACTGTTAATCGCAAAGTAAACGCCGGGCTGGAGCACGCAGGCCGCGATGACCGCCATGACCGCAACCGCGGACTCAGCCATCATCGCTCCGTAGCCTACCATGCGAGTTTGGGTTTCGCGGGCGATCAATTTGGGCGTGGTCCCACTCGAGATCAAGGCGTGAAAGCCGCTGATGGCTCCGCAAGCAATAGTAATGAAGGCGAAAGGAAAAATCTTTCCCGCAAAGACCGGTCCGGACCCGTCCACGAAGCGAGTGAGCGCGGGCATATGGAGCGTGGGATGCAACGCGACAATACCGACGGCGAGAAGCGCAATCGTCCCCAGCTTCACGAACGTACTGAGATAGTCGCGCGGCGCCAGCAGCAGCCATACGGGAAGAGCTGAGGCTGCGAATCCATACACGATGATGAGAATCGCCAGCGTGGGCGCGCGTAGCGAGAACACGCTCGCCATCGCCGGATTTTGCGAGGCCCACTGGCCGCCCCAGATCGCAAGCAGCACGAGAACAAAACCCAGGGCAGAAACCTCCAGCACTTTGCCCGGACGAATTCTCCGAAGGTAAAGTCCCATCAGCAGAGCGATGGGAATCGTCATCGCAATGGTGAACGTTCCCCATGGACTGTCTTTCAGCGCATTGACGACAATCAGCGCCGCCACGCCGAGCAGAATCACAAGGATCGCGATCACCGCTGTGTACGCCACAAAGCCTCCCACGCGCCCGATTTCTTCCTTCGCCATTTCGGTGAGCGACTTGCCGTCGCGGCGGACGGAGAAAAGCAGAATCACGAAATCTTGCACGCAACCGGCAAAGATGGCGCCGGCCAGCACCCACAGGGTTCCGGGGAGATATCCAAATTGCGCGGCCAGCACCGGGCCAACCAACGGCCCCGGTCCGGCAATGGCGGCAAAGTGATGGCCGAACACGACCCATTTGTTCGTCACCAAAAAATCGCGGCCATTTTCCAGCCTCTCCGCGGGGGTGGCTCGAAGCGCGTCAACCGCGAGAATCTTTGCCGCAATGAATTTGCTGTAAAAGCGATATCCGAGGGCATAGCAGCAAGCTGCAGCCACAACCAGCCACAATGCGTTAATCGGTTCTCCACGGCGGACGGCCACCACGGCAACTGCGCCGGCACCGAGCAGTGCCACCGCTCCCCAGGTCAAGATCGACGCGGTTTTATTTGTTTCTGTTTCCAAATTCGTGTACGGCTTCATGTCCGTCGAGCATTGTGTCGAATCTTGCGGCGTAGCGCAATATCAATGCTAATGCTAGTGAGCGGATCCGCCGGGCTGCAGCACTTGCTGGTACTGACCTAGATGATTTGTCGCAGTGCTCTTCGGTTTCAGCACGTGTAGCTTTAGTGTTACTCTATCTTTTTCCATCCGATTTTCACCCTTGCTCTTGGGCATTCTTTGCAGTGCTATACCCGGGGTGCATTCGGAGGGCTGCATTCGGAACTCAGAGTCGCATAGGAGCGGACGATGAAAATTGGCATATTGACTGGCGGGGGCGATTGCCCAGGGCTGAACGCCGTTATCCGCGCAGTCGTGCGCAAGGGCGTGTTTCATTATCACGATGAGTTCATCGGTTTCATGGAGGGCTGGCGCGGTCTGATCGAAGACAAAATCATGCCGCTCAATCTGGACTCGGTGGGCGGAATCCTGCCTCGTGGTGGAACAATTTTGCGCACCTCGCGCACGAACCCGTCGAAGCGCCCGGATGGAATCGACCGCTGCATCGCCACCATCGACAAGCACAAAATTGACGCCCTGGTCGCCATCGGCGGAGACGATACGCTGTCGGTCGCGCAGAAGCTTCACGAAAAAGGCCTTCACGTAGTCGGCGTCCCCAAGACCATCGACAACGATCTGGGTGGAACTGACTACACGTTCGGATTCGATACCGCCTGCAATGTGGTGTGTGAAGCGATCGACCGCCTTCACACGACTGCTGAGGCTCACAACCGCGTGATGGTGGTAGAAGTAATGGGACGCGACGCGGGCTGGATCGCGCTCTATAGCGGCATCGCTGGCGGCGCCGACGTGATTCTGATCCCCGAGCGGCCGTTCAACATTGACAAGGTGGCGGAATCGATTCGCCAGCGCCATGAGCGGGGGCGTTATTTTTCTATTGTCGTTGTGGCGGAAGGCGCAAAGTTTTCTTCCAATACCGGCTCCGGGGCTCCCATTCTGCAGGACATGGGCAAAGATGAATTTGGCCATGCGAAACTCGGTGGCATTGCGAACGTTGTCGCGCGTGAGATCGAGAAGAGGACGGGGTTCGAGACGCGCGCCGTAGTCCTGGGCCACATCCAGCGCGGCGGGTCCCCCAGCGCTTTCGACCGCGTGCTGGCCACGCGCTACGGACTGGGAGCGATCGACATGGTGCATCGCGGGGAGTTTGGCTGCATGGCAGCCCTGCGGTCGAACAAGATTGTTTCCATCTCGCTGAAAGAGGCAATCTCCAAGAATCGCGTTGTCGACAACGAAATGATTCAGAGCGTAGACGGCCTGTTCGAAGAGATCGGCGTTAAGGAAGCTGCAACCAAATAACGCCTCTCCGACAAATCGACTTGGTTTTCTTTTGTCTCGCGTCCTAAGTAGCGCGGGAGTCCATCACCACGATGCAGAACCTCTACGTGCGGGTCGCGCCTTGGTTGATTGCGATCATCGAACTATTGCTGATGAGCGCTGTCGCCTTGTTGATCTTCCGGTCGCAGCGGCGCGAAAAGAATCAATCCAGAAAGCCTTCATCCAGCCAGTCTTCGTTCCAATCGTTGGAACGAGCCTTCGGCCACCTCGCGCGGCGGCGCGGACTGGCCGTGTTTGCCGTGGGAGCCAGCGTGGTCGTGTTGCGCGTTGCTCTCATTCCGGTACTTGGAATTCCGCAACCGCGATGGAACGATGAGTTCAGCTACCTGCTCGCGGCGGATACGTTCGCTCATGGAAGAATAACCAATCCTACCCATCCGATGTGGGTTCACTTTGAAAGCTTCCACGTTATCCAACATCCAACCTACATGTCCATGTATCCGCCAGCGCAGGGACTCGTCCTGGCGGCTGGGCAATTGCTGGGGCATCCCTGGATCGGACAATTGCTGGTCACAGCGGCGATGTGCACGTCTCTGTGCTGGATGTTGCAGGGATGGCTGCCTCCGCAGTGGGCTTTGCTCGGCGGAGTACTGGCAGTGCTGCGGCTGGGCATCTTGAGCTACTGGATAAACGGATATTGGGCTGCGTCGGTCGTGGCGCTGGGCGGCGCGTTGGTCCTGGGAGCACTTCCTCGGATTCAGAAACATGGCCGCGCGCGAGACGCAATTCTTATGGCGCTTGGAGTGGCCCTGCTTGCTAATAGCCGCCCTTACGAAGGATTTGTTCTGAGTATTCCTGTAGCAGCGGCCATGTGCGCGTGGTTGTTCCGGGCCGGACTCAGTCGACGCATTCTGACCAGCATTCTGCTCCCGTTGGTCACGCTTCTGGGAGTATCTGCCATGGCAACCGGCTATTACTATTCTCGCGTGACCGGCAGCGCGTTTCGAATGACTTATCAGGTAAACCGCGAGACTTATGCAACTGCACCCTATTTCCTCTGGCAATCGCCACGCCTCGAGCCAGCCTACAACCACAAAGTCATGCGCGATTTCTACCGATGGGAGCTAACGCAATTTGAGGAAAATCGTACGTTCAGCGGAGCTCTCCGTCGCACTCGCGATAAATTGGCCGGCTTTTGGAAGTTTTATCTTGGTCCCGCATTGAGCCTCCCGTTGTTAGGCTTCCCGTGGATAATGCGCGACCGGCGCATGCGCTTTCCGCTGGTGGCGCTCGCCGCATTCGTCGCTGGACTCATCCCCCAAACTTGGACCCTGCCACACTATTTCGCTCCTGCCACCGCCCTTCTCTACCTGATTCTCCTGCAATGTATGCGGCATATGCGTCTCTGGCGGGGACGACATTCCTGGGAAGGAACTGCCGCCGTTCGCATGATCGTAGTAACCTGCTGCGCTACGGTGGTCCTGCGCATCTGCGCCGCCATCACCCACACTGCGATTGAACCTGCTTGGCCGCGAGGAAATCTGGATCGTGCGGACATGATCAGAGAGCTCACCCGCGAACCGGGGGATCATCTGGTCCTGGTTCGATATCAGCCGACTTATGGAGTGAACCACGATGTGGATCACGAATGGGTATACAACGCTGCTGACATCGATGCCGCGAAAATTGTCTGGGCCCGCGATATGGGCGACAGCCAAAACCAGGAACTGGTGCGCTACTTCCGCAACCGCCGCATTTGGCTGCTGAATGGCGATCAAGTCCCACCCCGGCTGGAACCCGTCGCTCCCGCCCCTTCCGGCAAGTGACTCAGTGGCCCGAATCTGCGCAGCGGTTATCATTGCAGACCCGTGCCAGATCAGCTCAAGCCGGCAAACTGGCTCACCGTCAGGCGCCTTCGCGCTCACGGGACAATCCTTGCCGTGTGCTTATGGTCGTTCTACGCGTGGAACGTAGCCACTCCGGGTCTCCGGGACCGCAACGGAAACCTGAAAGGCACCGACTTTCTACACCTCTACACTCTGGGCTCGCTTGCGGCAGCTCATCGTGGCGCTGATTTGTACGACATGGAGGCCCAGGCGACTCTCGCGGCTCAGCGGGTGCCCGAAGCTGCGGGTGTTCACTATTTGCCTCTATATCCGCCGCAGGTTTCGATCTTCTTTGCGCCGCTGGCTAGTTTCTCTTACGGCTGGGCGCTCATTTTGTGGTGGGGGTGCAGCGCCGCTATTTACGGCATCTGCTGCTACAGCTTGTGGCGAATATGTGCGAGGCTTCGCCCCTATGGAGGAACTGTCGTTATTCTGGCTGCAGCATTTCCAGCCTTCTTTCATCTGATCGCATGGGGCCAGACCTCTGCCATTGCGCTGGCCTGCTTCACACTGATGTTTTTTCTGCTGCGTGAGCGGCGCGAATTCCTCGCTGGTCTGGTCCTCGGCTGTCTGATTTTCAAACCGCAGTTGGGAGTCTCCGCGGCCATCGTGTTTGTATCAATCGGCGCATGGAAGACAGTATTGGCTGCGACTATCTCGGCGGCTGGTCAACTCTCTGCGGGAGTTCTCTATTATGGAATCGAGCCGTTCCGTCATTGGGTTCGCATGCTCTGGAATCTGCGTGCTACGTTGCCGCTGCTCGAGCCCAAGCTCTACCAAACCCACGCCCTGCGAACGTTCTGGTCGATGCTCTTACCCTGGCCTGGACTTTCCTTCAGTTTATATCTCTTGAGCACGGTCTTTGTGCTCGGACTGACGATCGCATGTTGGAGACGCAATCAGGTCATGCCGCCGTCACTACGGTATTCGGCGCTGCTCTTCGCCAGTGTGCTCGTGGCGCCGCACCTCACGGTCTACGATTTAGTGATTTTGGCGCCCGCCTTTCTGTTGCTCGCGGATTGGATCCTCGCGCAGCCCCCCACAGCGTTGACTCAGAGGATGGGAACTCTTCTTTATCTGACGTACATGCTTCCGCTGATCGGTCCTTTCGCGAGATGGACGCACGTGCAGCTTTCAGTGATGGCGATGGCCGCTGCGCTGTACGTGATCTGGCAAATCTGCCGCGAAAGCGAGCCGGCTGCTGATGCGACAACCAAAGCAGATACAGCACAGAAGATCGCAAAAGCATAACAAGCAGAGAGCGTGCGTAACGCTATTCCGATTCGCCGAACAAAAATGCCAGCGCCTCGGGAAAACGTCGCGCCCATGCCGCCTCGTGGTGTGGGGCGCCGTTGTCGACTACGAACCTGAGACGTCGGTCGTCCAACCCCGCACGACGCAGGATCGCAGCCAGTTCTCGCACGTCGTCAACCGTGCTCTGATCTATATCCTTCCGCCCCGCCTCAGCGGTCCCGGTTGCCAGGAAAATCCGTTCCGGCCAGCATTTATTTGCGCGGCTGTCCTTGATGATCTGTCGGTTCGATGCCCATAACGATGGACTTTCCAGGAGCAGTCGCCCAACCACATTAGGGCGGGTCAACGAGGTGTAAAGCGCAATCAGCGCGCCCAGTGAAGAACCGCCGAGCCCGGTATTCTCCGGTCCAGTAGCCACGCGGTAGTTTCTGGCGACGAAGGGCATCACTTCCTTAAGCAGAAAATTTGGGTAGCGGCTTCTCTGCACGCGGAGCATCGCGGGCTGCATCGAGCGGTACGGCATATATTCGCGCATGCGGCCTTCGCCCCCATTGTCTATGCCCACAATGATCAGGGGCGGAATTACGCCTTCGCGAATCAACCGGTCGCTGGTTTCATCTACCTGCCACTCCACTCCCGTAAAAGAGGTCGAAGCTTCGAATAAATTCTGTCCATCGTTCATGTAAAGCACCGGGTAACGGCGGCTTGAGTTCGCAACATCGTCATATCCCGGAGGCAGCCAAACGCGCAGGAATCGCGTGTTCCGAAAAATGCGGCTGTGAAATTCGTGCAGGCGCAAGTCTCCGGTCGCCGCCTGCACGCGGATTGCACCCGAAGCAAGTCCAGAGCTTTCATTTTGTTGGAGTTCGTTCATCCAGAGGCTGCTATCAGACTACAACGGCAGTTGCGCTTTACGCTCGGGTGCTTTTCAGTTTCACTGCAATTGCGAGAACGCTGATGAGAGAAATGAGGACGAGAGAGACAAGGCACAAAATGCACCAGGTCATCAGTTCGTACGCTTCGATGTATGTGAGGTAAAGGGCAAAGGCTAACCCTGCAAGAGCCGCTCCCAGAAGGCGGTTTGGCGTTTCTGTCCGCATTCTCCAGAAAGTGGATAAGAGACAGAGCACACCGTACCCGGCAACACCAATGGCCGCAACCGGAACTCCCATCAGCGTCGAATACTCGCTGCGGTTCACGATGTCGCAACTGAACTTTTGGCTGAAATCGCAGAACGCGGTCGCGGATTTTGCATAATGGCGCTGCAGCGAAACCGCCGACACGATCACACCCGCCAGCGCCAGAACGGCGATCACTCCAAAGAGAACACGGTTGGCCGGCGGCACTACGGACGCCCCCAAAGCAGGACGAGCCCCTGATCGCTCATGGCAGGCTGCACCCAGTCTTGTCGCTTAAAGCTTCCAGGGACAGAACTCCTTCCTTCGGCGGCTCCATCCCAAACTGCCAACTGGGAAACAATTTCACCCCGGCAACCTTACACTCAGCCGCCTCCTCTCTTGAGCCCTTGATCGCACACTCGATATACGGGACGTAGTGGAAGGCATCACCAAACATCTGTTTCTGTTCAATGCAATGCGGGCACCAGTAGAGTCCATACATCTTGGCCTGCTTCGCTGCCAGGCACTTCGCAAACGAATCGTATTTGTGATTGCGGTAGTAACGACCGCCGATGAATGCGCCTGCCAGAAGAATCAGGATGCCGCCATAAATCAGAAGCTTCTTCGTTTTAGCGTCGCTTGACCCGCCGCCGTCGCGCTCTTCTTGCCTTTTCCGTCGTTCATCAGACATGATTCATCCTTATATCACGGCGCTGACACGGAGCAGGATCACGCCACCACGTTGAGTGCTCGGGGAAGCACGTCCAGTTCCTCGCAATGCAGCGTCAGCACTTCTCCGTCGACCATGACGTCCGCGGGAGCCTGCAAGTTGAACTGGACGCTCCTTACCGCTTTGCGCTCGGCCAATGGATGCTGAACATGCGTGCCGTCATACAGCCGGGGCAAGTTCCAAATTAGCCCCAAGCGACCAATCGGTCCCCAACGAACGTATTCCACCAGACCATCGTCGATCTCGGCCTGTGGGGCAATCATCATCGTTCCGCCAGTGAACTTGCTGTTGTTGAAGGTGAGGAAGAGGCAAGGGCGGCTGTCAAAGGTTTCAGCGCCTTCGACTCGAACCGGGAAAGGACGGCGATTGAATCGAGCAAGAGTAAGAAAAATTGACGTGAGATAGCCGAACTCTCCCCAACCGCTGAAACGCCTGGCTCGCAGCGTGGCGACGTCCGCGGTAAAACCCATGCTCAACAAGTTGAGGTAATAGATTACCCCGGTGCGATGGCGCAAGCGCAGCACATCGCAGGCACGGCTTCTGTGAGCCAGAAGTGATTCGATCCCGTATTCCACCCCGCGATGACTGAAGTCGCGCAGAAAGGAATTGCCTGTGCCCAACGGCAGGAATGCCAAGGTTGGGCGCTCACCGTCGAGGGCCTGAGGATACAAGCCGTTCGCGATCTCGTAAGAAGTGCCGTCGCCACCAACCGCAATGAAGTTTCGCGCACCATTCTTATAAGCAGCGCGGGCAATCTCCGTCGCCTCTCCCGGAGAGCGCGTCTCCGATACCTGCACCTCGATGCCGCCAGCCCGCAGGCGCTCCAGTGCCGGGCCTAGCACCTTGCGGCTTCGTCCACCTCCCGCAGTCGGATTCACGATCGCCAGATAGTTTTGCCCCAAGGTCGAAGTCCACTGTTCCTATGGAAAACGTCGCGCAGAATCAACTCAGTAGTCGCTTAGAGACCCACCATTGCCGACCGCTCCATCGATTTACCGATCTCCTCAGCCAGCACTTGTCGCTTGATCTTCATCGAAGCCGTGCGCGGAAAATCTTTTTCCCAGACCAAATATCCGCCGACTCGCTTGAAATCGGGCAAGCGGCGATTTCTAGCGGCGATTTCTTCCAGCAACTTGCTGTCGATTTTTTGATTCTGTTCCAGACGCACTATAAGGACGAGAGTTTCCTTCTTGAGTTCTTTCTTGGGCCAGATGTAATTGGCCGCAAACACGGAATACTCTTTCACCGGGAGCCCGTCGAAAGCGGTTTCAATATCTTCCGGATAGATGTTTTTCCCGCCCTCGGTCACGATCATGTTTTTCTTGCGTCCAAGAAGCTGCAGGTGTCCACCGTGATCAAAGCGGCCCAGATCGCCCGTCAAAAGCCAGCCCTCGACGATCGTTTCCAACGTGAGTTCCGGATCGTCGAGATAATGCGACATCACTGTCTTGCTGCGCGCGGCCACCTCGCCCACTCCTTCGGCATCCGGATTCAGAATTCGCAATTCGACTCCTGGCAGCGGCTTGCCGACCGTATCCGCGCGGAATGGTTTGAGATCGTTGAGCGTGAGCGCGGTGCAGGCCTCGGTCAACCCGTAGCCATTGATCACTGGAATGCCGAGATCGTAGAGAAACTGCATGCTGGAGGGCTCCATGAACGCACCACCGGTAATCAACGCCAGCAACTCTCCGCCGAATCCGCGGTGCACGCTGGAAAGCAAAATGCGGCTCAGTCTCACCTTCGGCCGCCGACGGGTGAGCGCTCGATTAATCGCAATCATGGCATTCAGAAACGCTCGCTTCCACGAGGGCAACTCGTCGAACTTGGCGCGCAGACCACGCTCCAGATTCTTTACGATCATTGGAACCAGCGCTACATACGTGATCCGATAGCGAACAAAGGCATCGCGCACGAACTCCGGGCGTAGCGTGCGGAGATGCACCACACAAGCTCCGCATACGAACGGACCGATAAATCCCACCATGAAATCGATCGCATGATTGGTAGGCAGAATACTCAAATACCGCACGCCCGGCCAGAAGGGATACCACGCAGTCAACGACCGGCACTGCTCCAGATAGTTTTCGTGGGTGAGCACGCACCCTTTAGGCCGTCCGCCGGTTCCAGAGGAATAGACGATGCAGGCGACGTCGTCCTTCTGCCGCATGACGAAGTCGGGAGCCCCTTTTCGCTTGAAGTCCTCCCAGCGAAACGCGCCCGCCAACTCCACGCCCAGCGGTGCTTCCGTCACCAGAACAGTCTTCGTGGCAATTTTTTGGAAGTCCGGCGCCTCCATGATCGCGCGCCACAAGTAGTACTCGACAATCAGCACTTTGGCTTTGGAATGCGCAAGCAGTTGGAGATGCTCGGTCGCACTCAGCTTGTAGTCGAGCGGCACCAACACACCACCGCAATAAAAGATCGCATACGCCGAGATCAGCCATTTCGACTGATTCGTCATCATAATGGCGGCGCGTTCGCCGGCATCGTAATCGGCGTCTTCCAGAGCCCGGGCCAGCGGCAGAGCGGTCTCTTTGAAATCGGAATATGTCAGGCGGACTTTTTCGCGATCGCGGTCGGCTTCGATCAGACAGGTTTCCGAGGGGAAGCGATCGAGGGCATCGCGCAACGCCGCGCCTAGACATGTGTATTGCTGGAGATCGAGCATAAGGAAATTGCTGATCCTTGATTGTAGATTGTTAATTTAGTAACCCGACAGAATGTCCGCACCAGGGTTCCCAGGCGATTAACAATCAAAAATCAGCAATCAACAATAGAATTCTCATCTATAACCGGGCTTGAATCTTTGTCGCCAGAGTGCGAAAGTCGGTTACGCCCTGCAGTTCATAATCCGGCAACTCCACATGGAAATGATTTTCCAGTTTCGTGAGCAACTCGAGGGTCTGCAGACTGTCGATACCGAGCGCTTTGAAGAAGTCTTCGTCGGGAGAGAGTTTTTCGCGCGGCACTTTAAAGTGTGCCGCAGCTAGCGTCAGTATTTCGTCGAGCGTCGTCTCTGCGGTTTCCATAGGAAGTTATTCTAATCCAGTTGCGACTAGGGCAAATAGGGCTGTGCGTCGGTGCTCTCTACAAATTTCTTCAATCCGGCTTGCACTGCGGGCTTCGAAAACAATTCGCAAAAAATATCGATTTCCTTCTGGAGTTCCTCGTTCGGAATGGGCTTGATGAATTGCTTGGCCGCCACTGCGGTTTGCCGGTCGAACTTTCCTAGCTGGGCCGCGGTGGCTCGAGCCCCGCGTAAGGCCTCACCTTCAGATACCACCTGACTGACTAGCCCTATCTGCTGCGCCTTGTTTGCGTTGAAACTGCGTCCGGTTAAAAGCAGATCGCGGACCACGGCATTCCCCAGATCCCTTTTCAGGCGCGGGATTCCCCCGAATCCCGGAATCAAACCCAGCCTCAGCTCCGGAAAACAAAAGCGTGCCATTTTGTCGGCGATAATCAAATCGCAGACCAAGGCAAGTTCGAACCCGCCACCAAAAGTGACGCCATGGACGGCGGCAATCGTGGTCAAGGGCGCTGCATCGATTCGATTCAACACGCGGTGAATGCGCTCCAGGAAATCACGTACGCCGCGGGCCGCGTGGGATTTTTCCATCGTTTGCGAGCGCTCGTATAACTCCCGCAGATCGGCCCCGGCGCAGAACCCGCACTTCAACTCGCTGTACAGAATAAGCGCGTGCGCATCCCTCTCCAAGTGGTCGAGCGCAGATGCGAATTCCTCCAATTCACCGAGCGACAGCGACCCGAGTTCGTTGCAGGGTTCGCGGTGGAGCGCCACTTCAATCACTCCGCTCTGGACCTGCCACGACAGCGCTTGTCCTTGGAATTGGTTGGCGCCCAAGAGACTCCTTTACCGACTAGACCGCTTGCTTCACCTGGTACATCCTCTCGATCTCGCTCTTCATGCGGGCGGAAATCAAGTCGCGCTTCAACTTCCCGTTGGCCGTAAGCATCCCGTTCTCGATAGAGAAGGGCTCATGCCGCAGGCAAAATGCCCGCACTTGCTTATAGTGCGGAAGCTGAAGATTGACTGCATCGAGCGCCGCCTGCGCCTGTTCCCCGCTCACACTCCCCGTAACAATCGCCGAAAGGAACCCGCGGCCATTTCCGACGACAACCACTTGCTGCGCGCCGGGCAGATGGCGGGCAATCTCCTCTTCGAGAGTTTCCGGCGCAATCTTGTGGCCGGAGCCCAGAACAATCAGATTCTTGATCCGCCCCACGATCCGCCAGTTCCCCGCAGAATCCACTTCGCCCTGATCGCCGGTATGAAACCATCCGTCGCGCAGAACTTCGGCCGTTTGTTGCGGTCGATTCCAGTAGCCCGAAAACACGTTTGAGCCTCGCACGATGATTTCATCGTTGTCGCCGAGCTTCATCTCGATGCCGGGAATCGCTGGTCCGACACCTCCTGGCACGACCTGGTTGGGGTCGTCCATCGTACAAATTCCGGTCGTCTCGGTTAGCCCGTAAACCTGCAGCACGGGAATTCCCAGCATGCTGAAGTAATCCTGCGTTTCAGGAGTGAGCGGGGCCGATCCACAAATCAGAGCCTTCAGACTGCTGCCTACCATCTTTTTGCGGACCGCGGGAAATAGGACTGTACGGGCAATCCACAGCCAGATGGCGTCGCCGGGTTGCACGCGCTTTTCTTTCCGCCGTGCCCACGCAGCCTTGGCTCTTGAATAGATCGCCTGGGCCACACCGCCCTTTTGCGCAATCTGCTCATCCACGCCACGTCGCATACGTTCAAGTAACTGCGGCACGTTCAAACAATAGTGTGCGGCCGCCGCCGGCATGTCATTGGGAATCTTCGTCAAGTCGGTGTTCAAAGTCACGACGCTTCCGCGCAGCAGGAAAGTCAGCAACGCAATCCAAGAGGCGCAAAAACTAAGCGGCAAGTAATGGAAAATACGGTCCTGTCCGGATCGCCCCGCCATCAGCAAATCGAGCCGAGTCGAGGTGCAACCCAGCATGAAGCCAACGTTCGCCGCGGTCAGCACCACGCCCTTAGCTTCACCGGAAGTGCCAGAAGTGTAAATGATGGTCACCGGATCGGAATCACTGATCTGCGGGGGATCCAGCGCGGCTTCACTCTTCTGAGCGAAGACCTCATCAAAAAGAAAATGCGGCGGCGTTGTGGGCCAGTTCTGCTGAATTACGTCGCGCAAGGCCGCATCGCCACAGCACACTAGAGACGGCGTGCTGTCTTCGATCATCGCGACCAACTCAGCCGGCGCCTGGCGGAAGTATAGCGGAACAACAATCAGGCCTTCGGCCATCGCCGCCAGGTCGAACGCCATCCAGCGAATGCTGTTCGCCCCCAGCAGTCCACAGCGGTCGCCCTTCTTGAGTCCCTTCGCGCCGAGGAATGTTCGCGCCTGGCGAATCAATTCTAAGAGTTCACCCCCTGTAACTCCCGTGACTTTTCCATCGCGGATTTCTTGCAGCACCGTTGTGCCCGCGGCCGCTTTGAGTTGCGAAAAGATTTCGCCGAGAAATGGCATGGTTTTCGAAAACGCGACGGCCTTAGCAGTACGCCGCTGCTAACTGACGAAGCGACGCATTCATTGGTGGCAGATAATCTTCCCAGCTCCATTCGCCGGTGCGCGTCGGGAACTCCGGGTATCGCCGCTGGACTTCTTCTTCGAAGAACACACCCATTCGCGCCATAACTTTCAGATTCTTTACCACCGTGCGTGCGATGCCGTCGGCGATACGCTCGCCCTGCGTGGCGAGTATTTCGAGCGCTGCCAGCAACTTCTGCTCTAAGTCCGGATCATCGACATTCATCAGCAACTCCGTGTGGCCGCGCTCGCGCATCAGATTGCGAATGCGCTCATCCATCGTGATCCCCGCTGAAGGAACCAGCGCTGGCATTGAAGTCACAATGCCGTGATAGCGGGACGACGCCATCATTTGACAGGCGCGCAGAATGCTGACCAGTTCATACATGTTGTATTGATCCGAGGTCAAAACCGGCACTCCGCCGAGTCTTTCAGAGATGCGGTTCGCCGGACGAGCGTCCAGACGCTCGGTTGCCACAAGGATGACAAATACATTTCGCTGCTTGCGGAAGGCATCAACCGCGTTGCTGATGGAACTTAAATAATGTTGGTAGGCACGGTCTGCGGCGGGTCCAGAGTTGTGAAAATAGACCGTGCGGTAATGACTGTCCTTGTATGCCCCCGTAAGGCTACGCAGCGCGTACTTTGCGACCGACGCTTTCACCGGCCACTCAAACGGATTAATCGGGCACACCACCAGAACAGGTGTGCGCCCGTCCCAGCCGACCTGCCGCAAGATGCTTTGCCCGTATTCGGCGGGCCGCGGCTCAAATGTCCACGCGGTATCCGTTCCCAGTTCCGTGGGTACGCCCAACTCGCGCAATACCGTACGCGACTCTTCATTGCGTGTAATGACCAGCGAATTCTTACAGTATCGGCCGCACATTTTCGCGACCAGAGGATCCATATGACCGGCCTCTGCCCCATATCCGACGGAAAGTTTGTTCTCCACCGCGGCGATCCCGAGCGAACCGATCATCATGGTGGTCAGAGCATTGGCAAACTTGCTCTTAAACATCGAACCCTCGCAAGCCACCACACCGTGATGTCTGGGAACTTCGTCCGACAAGAACGGCGGAAAGATATCCGGCAGATGAACTTGTTTCGTTCCTTCGAAATACCCTTTCGAGAAATCGAAGTTTTGGCTCATCACGCTAAACTCGACCCGTTCCGCTCCCAGGATGTGTCGAATTTGGCGCAACATTTCGTCGACGCGCACATCCGATCCCATGTTGCGGGTGCCGTTGTAACCAGCAAAGAGCAACTTCAGCTTTTCGCCCGGCTGCCAGGGCCGGCCTCCCCCGAGCATCCATCGCGCTTTCGCGCGCTCGATGTTGCTGCTGACCCACGCCTCCAGAATAAAGTCCATCATGCGGCGGTTCCTCCGCGAGCCGCGGGCCAGGGCTGGTAGTCGTACTGGAAATTGTTCTCGCGGCTGAACCTTAAGAGGGGATAACTATACTGCGAAAACAGAACCGGCTTCCGTCCCAACTCGGAGGTCACCCGTGTGTTGTCGAACACCGTGTTCCACATCAGATACGGCATGAACACTTTCAGCAGCGAAGCCCCGTGGGCAATAGCACCCGTGCGGTGGGAAAGAAAATTGACCGAACCGGAAAACGGCTTTTCCGCAAACGGAAGAAACACCGGCTTGCGCTTTTGCTGTGCTGCTGCCAACGCCGTGGTTAATTCCCGAAACGTCTGCGATCCGTTGCCTGAAGAAAGATGATACGTGTCGTACCTCGGTTGATCCTTCTGATGCAAGGTTGCGATCGCGTCCGCGACGAAATCCACATTCACAATGTCGATCTTATCCGTCGGGCGAAAGGGCAACACCGGCAGGCCTGCCAGAAATACAAACGCCTTCACCATCTCGAACTGGGTTGTTTCCGGATGTCGGCTGTCCCCCAGCACAATGCTCGGGCGGAAAACTGTTTTCGGCGTATCTGGCAACAGCACCCGCGTCATGTGCTCGCAAAACTTTTTCGTACGCGCGTAGGGATCGTAGTCGGAACGATCCCACTCGATGGAACGATCTTCGGTCACGATCTCGTTGCTGCGCTTACCCGCCACGGCCACCGTGCTGACCTCGCTGAAGCGTCGCAAGCCGTGATAGTGCTCGGCATGCCGCGCCAACGTTAGCACTTCGAGGGTACCCCGCAAATTCACGTTCAAACAGCTTTTCTCCGACCTGCGGTTCAGCGACGCGGCGCAATGAATCACGGAATCGGTGGTATGGACCAGCCGGTCATATTCATCGCGTCCCAGGCCAAATCCGGAAGCAGTCAAGTCTCCGCAAAAGATGCGCACCTTGGTTTGCAGGTGCTCGTAGAAATGAGGGAAATCCAGATGCAATTGCAGCGCGCGCCACAGCCGCAACTGCGCTTCCTGGGGATCGCGCGCCCGCACCAGCACGTTCAAAGCGGCGCCATGCCCTTCCAGTAAATTGGCGGCAACGTGCGCGCCGATGTATCCGGTCGATCCGGTCAGGAATATCGCCACGTGGCTCCGTCGGTCCCAGTCTTCACGGCAACTCCGTTTGCGGGCGCAAGTTGAAAGCTGCGAGGAAGCCGCGCTTCCAGAGGCCGGCCTTCAATCAGAGGATAAGTCCAGCGCCGCAGCGCCGGGATGTGAATATTGATCCAGTACACCCACCAATCAAGCGAGCACGTGTCGTAGCCGAAAACGTCTTTTTCTTCGGGTACAAGCGCGTAAGACAGCTTCTCGATGTTCTCCGCGATGAAATCATGTTCGTTCAGCAGAATGAAAGGCTCGAAGAGTTCGATCAGTTTTTCCAGGCGCTCCAGAGTCCGTTCAGCCTTTACCAGCGGCGCCTTTTTGAGCGGCAAGGGCGACATGATGCGCTGAATCGACTTCACAATTGCCTTCTGGGCGGGCGCAGACATCCGGTTATACCGGGTCTTCGAAACCGGAATCGCGTCGAAGCGCAGGCGAAGCCACGATTCCAGTCCTTCCTGAGCACGATAGTGTTTACGATGCGCCAGAGAGGTCAATTCGATCGACCGGCCCATGTCGCAAGGATTCGTCACCGAAGTCGCGAGTTGGTAGAGCGGCTCATGCCTTCGTTCCATGACTGCCGCGGCAATCAGGGTCATGCCGTTGCAAACTGCGTCCACCGGGACAATATCGAGCCGTTTGCTTTTGTTCGAGGGTAACTGCCGAAAATATGTTCCCAGCAGATATGATAGCGACGCAGAAGTGTTGATGCCTTCATTCCACCCCGGGAACGGCTTGCTGACCGAGGTTTCCACAATCGCTGGACGCACTACCGCAATCGGCAAACCCGCGCCGTGTTTCGCGATTAGTGATTCGGCCAGGCTCTTGGTGAGTGTGTAAGTGTTGGGCCAACCCAGTTCCTTAGCTCGCCGCGTACCCGCCTCAGTCAGATAATTCCTCAGCCAGCGAACCCGGTTTTTACGTATCTGGTTCTCCAGCGCCGCGCCGTGCAAGTCTTTCGCCGCATGTTCCTTCGAGCGCGCCTGCGCCCGCAGTTCCTCCGTGACCTCCTCGCTCTCGGCTTTAGCTTCAGCCTGCTTTACAAATTGGTGGAGCGACCGCCATTCCTGTTCCGCATCGAAACCGGCAAGCCCGCGCGGATTGTAGTCTGGAGTCAATTTTTCGCCGACTCGACCATCCTGTTCCCCTGCCACGTAGCACGTAGAAAGGTGCAGAAGCCCCGCGTGATCGGCCGATCGCACAAACTCGAGAATATTGACCGCGGCGTCGGTGTTGGTCTTAAGAGCGTCGCGCAGGTCAGGATTGAAGTCGGTCAGGCCCGAACTGTTAATGATCAGATCAAGGCTTTTCTGAAGGCGATGCGAGGTTTCGGCAGTAAGCCCGAGCCCCGGCTGGGTGACGTCTCCTTCGACGACCTCCATTTTGTCAAGCAGAAAACTGGGCAGGCAGTCCCCATGCCGCTCAAAAAGAGGATCGAACACGGGCGAGTCTTCCATCATCTTTTCGAAGCGGCGCTCCGCCGGATTCGACTTTTGCCGGCGGATCAATAGATAAATCTTTTTCACGTCGGGCAAGTCTAAAAGCGTATTCGCCAGCCAGACCTTGCCAATAAATCCCGTGACCCCGATGAGCATTACATGCTTTGCGGAAAAAGCCCTACGAACGGAAAAGCCAGGAGTCTGCCGCTGTCCCTCAAAATGGACAATAGGCCGGCTCGGAGCGACCTCCAACCGCTGGGCAGGAATGACAGCAGCCTTAAGCTCATCCAGGGAAATGTTCAACTGGCGCGCGAGGGTTTTTGGGGCCCGGCGACCGTCGGGATTTTCTTCTCGAATCCGTGCAAATGCACCGCGCGGCCGAATCACCGGGTTGAGCAATCTTCCTGTTGCCATCCCGTCGCGAAACTCGAGGCGGTTTGCGACAATTCGCTTGACCCCGAGATGCTGTGCAAGAGGACGCATGACGTGTTCCAACCCTTGGCTGACCAGCACGACATCTGCACCAGACTGCACCAACTCCTGCACCTTCTGCACACCGCGTTCTTTGAGGCGCGGCTTCAACTTATAGAAAAAAAATTCTTCGCCAAGCAGATCCAGACGGTCACAGGTCACTCCGCGCAAGACCGTGTGGATCGCACGCGTAGCAAACTTGCGGTTCGTGGAATAAAGAAAAGGTCGCAGCAACGCCATCAGGAAGATCAGGCCGCGCCGCCGGAAGCGCTCGGCGAACGTCTGCGCATTCCAGGTAAAGAATGCCACCGGCCTAACTACTGTCAGATCGAGCAAGCTTCCCTCGACCCGCCAGTAGACGGTGGGGCCCGTGCTTGAATTGTGGTTTGTCGATTCCAAGATTGGTGTTCGTTCCCCTACTAAGTCATCCACGACAGTAAGGCGAAGTTTCTATTGTAAACAATTGACTCAATGGAGCGAAGCGGAAGCTGTCGTTCGTCGCCAGTTGGTTAAAAGGACCTTAGAAGGCTGGCGGCCTTGCGCGTCCTTATACCAATCGTTCGGCTCCGTCGGCCTTCGGCTCACGCCCGACAATCAACGCGATTCCGCCGCTGAGAGCCAATGTTGCCCCGATCGCCAGCAGTCCGCCGCGAAATCCGCCGCTTGCTTTACGAAAAAATCCAATAATGTCGGGACCGAAATACCCACCCAGATTCGCCACTGAGTTGATGACTGCAATCCCCGCGGCCGCAGAAAGCCCTGCCATGCGCGTAGTTGCCATAGCCCAGAAAGGCCCGACCATCGACTCCGCACAAGCCATGCCAAGGCCGATGCATGCCACCACTAAGACTGCGGAACCCCCGTAACCCGCCAGACCTATGACACCGGCCCCAACAAAGGCAGGGACGGCCGTATGCCAGCGGCGCTCTCCTTTGCGATCTGAGTGCATGCCGACAAAAACCATTGCGATGGCTGTTACCAGAAACGGAAGCGCAGACACCAGTCCCGTCATAAAATAACTGAGTCCCGACAACGATCGGATCACGCTTGGGAGCCACAAAGTAACTCCGTACATGGTGGTGGGGACGCCAAAATAAACCATCGACAGCATCCAGATTCTGGGGACTAATCAGAACGCTCCAAAGATTTTCCTTTTTCAGGGATGCCTCCGCCTCCTGTTCGAGAGCCAGCCTCTCCAGCAGCCAAACCCGCTCCTCACCTTTCAGCCAGTGCGCCTCACGTGGATTATCCGCCAGCGCCCAAAACACGGCCGCTCCCAGAAGAATTGCCGGAATGCCTTCCATCAGGAACATCCATTGCCATCCCGAGAGGCCCTGGCCGCTGATACCAAGCAATGCGCCCGACACTGGACTGCCGACGATGCCCGCAATCGGATTCGCCATCATGAACCACGCCACTGCCCGTGCCCGTGCGTTGGCCGGAAACCAGCGCTTCATATATAGGATCATGCCGGGAAAGAAGCCGGCCTCGGCGGCGCCCAGCAGGAAACGCATCCCGTAAAAGCTGATCGGGCCGCGAATGAAAATCATCAGGCAGGAAATCACGCCCCAGGTAATCATCAGTCCTGAGATCCAGCGCCGGACTCCGAACTTCTCCAGCACCAGATTGCTGGGAAGCTGAAAGAAAAAATATCCCGCGAAAAACATTCCTGCCGCGCGGCCGTAAACACGGTCGCTGAGGCCAAGCTGGCCCCGCATCTGCAGCACGGCGAAGCTGACGTTGATGCGATCGAGATAGGCGACGATGTAGAGCAGAAAGAGAAACGGCATCAACCGCCACATGAGTCGAGAGATGACGGCGGATTCCAGGCGGTCAGGAGCAGTTTCCAAGTTATGGTCCAGATCGTTCGACTGATAATGGTGCGAGGATTCTACGCCAAGTCGAGTCGCTTTCGAATTTTAGCTACGATCTGTTCCGGCGTCGCCGCGATGTTGACAGTCACCGCCGCCTCGGGTTCTTCCAGATCAGCCAGTTGGCTAGCCAGAATATGCGCGTCGGCAAAGTGTCCGTGGCGGGAACGCAAACGCTCCGCAATCAAGTCCGCGCTTCCTTTCAGATATACAAACCGCACTTCCTGCCCGACCTGGAGTTGCTGGCGGTAGGTACGTTTTAAGGCCGAACACGCCAGCACGACGTTGCGTCCCTCAGCGATCCACTGGGCAATTGCTTGACGAAGAGCTTCCAGCCAAGGCTTTCGATCTTCGTCGCTAAGGGCGATGCCGTGCCGAATCTTCTCCACGTTCGACAGCGGATGAAAATCATCCGCGTCGGCGAAATCCCAAACCAGTTCCTCGGCCAGCAGACGCCCAATCGTAGTCTTGCCAGCCCCGACTACTCCCATCACGATGACGATCATGGAGGGGATTGTAGCCGTAGCGCCGGCACCCTGCCGGCTGTCGCGAAAGCCTGCCCTGAGCTTGCCGAAAGGGGCATCTTGCCTTCGCAGTCGGAGGCCAGGCGCTCCCAAAGGTTCCCTGAGCCTTGCGAACGGACAGCCGTCTGGACGGGGCGCTACTATTTCTTGGCGTAGGTCTTCTGCCCCCCGGTCCGACCGTTCGTTAATGTGAACGTTCCCTCCGCTTCCGCCGTGACTTTGATGTATCTGCCCTCGCAGTTTTCTTTCACGTTCGCGATGTGATCCGGCTCGACGTTGTGCGCTTTATCCGATTCCTCGGCGTAGTGAAGCTGCCACAAGTCTTCCAACCCCGGAGAATCATGGACGATCTGCCACGCCGCCGGACTCGATCCCTTGCGAGGACCATTATCGATGACCGCCACTCGCGAATGCAGCGCCCAGTCAAGCGCTTTCGCATTTGAAAGATCGGCGCCATGATGCGTTACTAGAAAAAGATCGACTGCGCCAAGCAGGTTGTTGGGACATGCCAGCTCAATCTCTTTCTTCTTGGTGAGATCCCCGAGATCGAGAAAGCGGAAATGCCCGAAAGTAATCAGAACGCCCACGGAGCGGGCGTTCTCGGTCGCGTCCACCTCTGCAGCGGGCTCGGAAGCACAATATGAATTCGCTTCTCCCGCCCCCGGCAATGGACTCGTGATGTGATCTCCGGCCGCGCTTAGCACCTTCACGTCAATGCCTTTGATGGGGATCCCCCATCCCGGCTTTACGGTGACACGGGCATGACCTGCAATGGCCTTTTCATAGGCAGCGTAATCCGTGCGCGTTACCGCCGAGTCTTCGAGGTTCGGCCCGTGGTCGACAAACGTGCCAACCTTGATTCCCTCCACTAACTGTGGAACTCCCCCAACATGATCGCGATGATAGTGGGTAATCAGGACATAATCGAGCTGCGTGATTCCGGCCTGATGCGCGGCGGCCAAGATCCTGTCGGCATCGCGGCCTTCATAGCCCGGCCAGCCTGTATCGATGAGGAGCGACTCTCCCGACGGGCTAACTACCAGAGTCGACTGCCCGCCTTCCACGTCGATAAAGTAAATCTGCAGCGATTTGCCGGCAGGCGTCGCGGCACCGGCGCGAACCAGCAAGAACAAGAAGACACACAAGCAAAGAGAAGCAAGAAGCAATCGTCGCATCGTTTGGCACCTGTTGGAAATATTGCCGAAGATTATGCCACGTGGGGAGGAAATCGTCAGAGATGTTTGTTGATCCGAAAACAAACAGAAAATGATCAGTTCAACGACAGTTCGTCGTATACGGGCGACCGCCAAACCGACCTTCAATCCATCCAATCTGGTCCCTCACAGAATCGCCAAGCAGGCTCCCCCGGTCGGGATCGGGATATTGTTCCCACTGAACCTGATCACCCTGTTTGCACATACGGGTAATAGCTTGAGTGGTCGTTGCCATCTTCGATTGATCTGCGTTCCCGCTTATTACCAGGAGTGGACCGTAAGCTCGCCTCTCACCAGGATCATTTCGGACAAAGTACTGCCGGACGAAGGCATTGCTTTCCCAGCGCGGCTTCACCGTTTGCAGAGGGGACAACGCGGGAATCGTTCTTGCCTGCGAGCATGTCTGCTCGATGTCGCGATAGAGGGCTAGCGCCTTTTCTGTAAGCATGTCAGTTATTTGGAACTGCGGATAAACCGTTTTAATCCCATACGCCAGAAAGGTAAGCATTACGCTGGAAGGACCAGGAGTGGCGTAACCGTAGATTTCTCTTGCGCTGGCTAGATCCGAAATCGCGATACCCCCGAGGTACCCCGAATCGCGAATTTCGTTCTCTTTTTCCGCGACTGCCACAACCGTTAACCCTCCCCCCGACTCTCCCATAACTACCCATCTCGCCCCCAGCTGTGGGAGTGCGGCGCGGGCCGCCGTGACGGAATGGATGACATCGGTCGCGTTGGATGGACCGTCCAAAAACGCATTGGGGAAGTTGGTTCCCAACCCCGTGTAATCTGGGACGACCACAGCGTACCCCAGGTTCACATACATCGCGAGGACGGGCCCGTGCCCTAGATTCCGCATTAGAGATGGAGCACACGCACGTGCGACGCCGGCTGGACTGTGTGCCCACACAATCACCGGCCAGCCCCCCAGGGGCGGTTTCTTATCGTAGGGGAACAACAGGACTCCGGACGCGGCTACATCGTCGCCGGTTGCGGATTGTGAGTGGTACAGGATGCGAACTGCGGATACTGAGAAGGGAAGTTCGTATTCGTCAAACTCTTCCGAGCGGATCAAAGCTCCTGGCTTGCCGGCGGGTAATGGATCAGGAGTGTCATAGAACTTTGTAATCGGCAGGCCATGCAAAACCTCCGAGCGTCTTTCGGGCGCCGACGCCTGCACCTGCGCGTAATCCGTCCTCGCTGCCAATAGCGTTGCCGCCACGCCAACCGCCAGCGTTAGCGGGCGCAGCCTATCCCAAAGTGAGGACGACACAGCGAATGATGATTTCCGGTGTGACACAAACAGGAAGACTGCACGGGAAACCTGACTTCACTTCTTCGCGAAGCTGGGGCTTGAAACTTTGCAGGGGAACCGATTGCTATCAGTTGTGTGGTCGCCGTCTTTACCAGTCTTGCCCGGATTCCGCACCGGACTCCGTCCGCCGAACCTGATTGCGCTTGCGATACATGACAACAATCACGCCAATGGATCCAAGCGTGGGAGGGGCGATAAGGATCAGTATCCCGCTCTTCAAGGCCTGAATCATTCTCGATCCCGAGGCTGCGGCTTGGGTGTAGCAAAGAGCACAGCTCTGCGCGAGCGCGGGAACTGGGGTCAGCCAGATGCTAATGCCAGCCAGCACCGCCGCGATCATCAGGATTTTTTTGATTTGCACCCCATCAACCTCACTGAGACGCGCCCGGCGCGCCCACCAGCATCCGGAAACTATCCGGCCAGCCATATTGCATGGCTGCGATCACAAATATCGTAAAGAGGGCCACGAAAAGCAGCAATCCGCGCTTCTCTTCCCAGAGATGCATAAAAAACATGAGCGCCAGCCCTGCTTCCGCAAGCGCGATCAGGAACATCCTGGCGAACATTTGTGAGCCATCAATATGCTGATAGGCGATCACGAATTGCAGACCCGCCAGAATCAGGATGCCTAGATAGACTAGAAGATATCTACCGATTCCGCCAGTGCTCACGCGCTCTTCGGTCTGAGCCATATACTTTCTCCCTTTGTCTTCAACTTCAGTGGCTGACGTTCAGCAGGTAAACAAACGGTACGACGAACATCCATACCAGGTCGACGAAGTGCCAATAGAGTCCCGTGATTTCGAGATCGTCGGCTTTGTACCGGCCGCCCTTGTAGCGGATTCCTACTGCGATGAGAGCGACCACTCCTCCCAGAACATGCAACAAATGCAAGCCGGTAATGCTGAAGAATGAGGCACCGAACAGCGGCGTACCCCAGGGATTGTGGAACAACGTCGCCCCTTCGTCGATCATTCCCAGCCATTCTCGAAGATGCAGGACGGCAAAAAGAATGCCACCGCCTGCGGTAATCATGGTCCAGCGGAAGGCTCCGGCCTTGTCCCCCACCCTGGCCGCCCGAATTCCGATGAGCATGGTCAAACTGCTGCTCACCAGAATGAAGGTCATGACCATCGCATTCAGAACGGTGGGTGAGAATCGGAAAGGAGTTGGCCAATTCGGGGTGCCGTTGCGTAAGAAACCGTAAGCTACCAGACATCCGGCAAAGGTGGCCGTGTCGGCGATGATGAACAACCACATCGCCATCTTTTTTGCGGGTACGGAAAAGGTGGGTTCCGCCATTACAGCGGAATGATCGTGGATCGTTAGATCTGCCTGGCTCACGGCGCCTCCTACCTCGACTTTGTTAGAGCTTCATCCAAAGCAGCAAAAGCAGGTACAGCCACAACACGCCCATGAAATGCCAGTAGCGTGAAGTGGCGTCCAAAGTACTCCGTCGCAGCACCGAATGATTCAGTTTCTCAATCACGCGAACCAGGCCACCGAGTCCGCCGAATACGTGCAGGGCGTGAGCTACCGTCAGCACGTAGAAAAAGGAATAGCTCACATTGCTGGCCAGTCCAAATCCCTGCGACCTCAGTTGCATCCAGGCAAAGGTCTGTCCGGCAACAAAGAGCAAACCGAGGCAAAGAGTGACATAAAGCCAGCGGACCGGACGAGCCGCCTGATCTCGCGTGCCGCCCATGAAGGTCGCAATCCTGTGACGCGACATTTCCAGCGTCACGCTACTAGCGACGATGATCAAACTGTTCAGGTAAAGCACCGGCGGCAAAGTAAAATGCCGCCAATCCAGCGCAGATCCCTGCCGAACAATTAACGCGCTGGTGAGCGCGGCAAAGCTCATAGTGATCGCCGCCAAGCCCACCCATATGCCAGTGCTCGCCGGAGGTGGAGAATAGTCCTTGACCCTCCGCATCTCTCCGTCGGCAGGAACCAGATTCCGCCCGCCCCCATTGCCGGAGTGTCTGAGCTGCCAGTCAGGCTCGATTTTTGGCGGTTGTTGAATCGTTGTAGCCATACTGCCGAGTCTCCCTTGGTGAAACCGATGTAGCTTGCTCGAAGGCTACTTCTCTTCGTGCGGGCTCTTTAATTGTTCGGGCGAGGTCTGCATCACAAACTCGCTGCTGGCTCCCTCGATGCTGTACTGATAAGGATCGTGATATACCACCGGCATCTTGTCGCCGAAGTTGTTATGCGGCGGCGGTGTAGCCGTACTCCATTCCAGCGAAGTTCCCTCCCACGGATTATCCGGAGCCGGAGCTCCCTTGAAGCGGCTGTAGATAAGGTTGTAAATGAAAATGAACTGGGCGAGACCGGTGAGTAAAGCGGCAACCGTGATGAACTTATGCACTGGGATAAGTGGGACCAAGTAGTCGTCAGTGAACGCCTGATAGCGCCGGACGTTACCAGCGATCCCCAGATAATGGAACGGCATAAAGATGCAATACGTTCCCACGAAGGTCAGCCAGAAGTGGACCTTGCCCAAAGTCTCGTTCATCATGCGACCGGTCATCTTGGGGAACCAGAAGTAAGTGCCGGAGAAGATGCCGAAAATGGCTGCGACTGCCATCACCAGGTGGAAGTGGCCGACGACGAAATACGTCGCGTGCAGCATGATGTCGATCGAAGGCTGCGCCAGAAAGAAACCGCTCACCCCGCCGCTGATAAACATGGAAATAAATCCCAACGCAAATAGCGATGCACTGTTGATTCGCAACTTTGAGCCATACAAGCTGCCCAGCCAGATCAACACCACGATCGTCGATGGAATCGTGATCACCAGTGTCGGAAACGAGAATGCCAGTGAGGAGAACGGGTTCATCCCGCTAACGAACATGTGGTGTCCGTACACCATGTAGCTGAGCACTGCCAGCGCTCCCATGGAATAAATCAGCACCCGATGGCTGAGCATTGGCTTCCGCATGTTGGTAATCAGAACGTGCGAAACAATACCCAGCCCCGGCACGATTGCGATGTAAACCTCAGGATGTCCAAAAAACCAGAACAGATGCTGCCAAAGGAGCGTCGATCCGCCGGTATGCGGCAACAGCTGGCTATTGATCACCAGGTTTGACGGTACAAAGAAACTGGTTCCGGCGACATGATCGAGAATGAGCAGGATACACGCCGGCATCAATACGGCAAACGCCGTTAAGCCCATCACCGAGGTGATGAACCAGGCCCATGCGGTCAGCGGAAGCCGCATCAGGGACATCCCTCTAGTGCGCATATCGAGCGTCGTCGTGATGAAGTTCAGCGAACCCAGCAACTGGCCCACGCAAAAAATAGCAATCGACGTCGCCCAAAGAACCACACCCAGACCCTCGCCTGGGCCTGCCACGGAACCCACAGCGCTCAACGGCGCGTACTGTGTCCATCCCCCCAGAGTTGGCCCGTCTCCGACAAAGAAGGACGACACTAAAACCAGGAAGCCCACGAACGTCACCCAGAACGACATCATGTTGAAATGCGGAAATGGCATATCTTCAGCCCCCACCTGAATGGGCAAGAAGAAATTGCCGAACGCGGCGAACGGGGCGGTAGTGAGTACAAAGAAGACCATGATCGTTCCGTGCATGGTCATCAGCTGCAAGTAATACTCCGGGGTCATGATATTGCCGGGAGCGCCGTTGGCGGAAAGCAAGTGCAGGCCAGGAATCGCAAAATTGGTCCATCCCAGATGGATTCGCATCAGCCAGGAGAGCACCATTCCCCAGACAACCGCTAGCAGGGCCAACGCGTAATACTGCTTCCCGATGACTTTGTGATCAAGGCTGAACACGTGCTTCCGGATGAAGCTGGTAGGAGCCCCGTGTTGCGTTGCGTGTGCCGACGAATCGTGCATTGCCCTCACCTCTCAAGAGCGATCGTAACTCTGTTCCCCCGCTGCATCGACTACTCCTACTGCAATGCTGCCTGTTGCTTAAGCCAGTTGTCGAAATCCTCCGGGCTCATTACTTCTAAATATGCCTTCATGTTGTAATGCCCCAGGCCGCAAAGCTGCGTACAAACGATTTCGTACTTTCCCACTTTCGTTGCCGTGAAATGAATCGACAGATCCAACCCCGGAACGAAGTCCTGGTGGACGCGCAATTCCGGCACGAAGAAGGAGTGTCCAAGATCTTTCGAATGCATCAGTAGGTGGATCTCGCGGTTCACTGGAATTGCCATCTCCGCGGTCACGATGTCGTCTTTGGAATCCTGGTCGTGAGTCGTATCAAGACCAAAGAAGTTGGCGTTAGCCTCGTTAATCTGATCGGCGTGAAGCGGTCCGAACTTTCCGTCCGGACCGGGATAGCGGAAATAAAATGCAAACTGCCCTGCCTGCACCTGAATCGGCATGGCATTGGCCGCGGGAGGAGTGAAATACACGCTGGCCCAGGCTTTCGCACCGAACACACCCAGCGCCAAAACCTCGGTCCCCACCAGCAGGAAAGCCGCGATCACTAGCCCCATCGCCCCACCCGGAAAGTTTCGGGTCTTGGTCCCGGGTTTCACGTTGGAGAATTTCCAGATGAAGAAGGCCAGGAGGAATTGCGAGGCCAGGAACGAAATGCCCGCCTCCGCCATCGTGTCGGAGTATTGCTCGTCAATCAATGGACCGTGAGTGGAAATGTCCTGCGGCAAATGCCAGGTGTGCATCACGATGGGAATCGCCGAACCGATCGCGATCAGAATGATCGTCACTGCGAATATCTTCGCCATATCGCTCCGCCTTTGGCCAGGTGGTCGGCCAGGTTCGTCGGCCGGTTCGCTGGGACCATTGCCTGTGAATCGCCGCAGTGGGGACCGCGGCAATTCCACATGCAGTTGAGCTAAACGTGATAATGCTTACTACTTTGCCTTAAAGGTGAAATCC
Source organism: uncultured Acidobacteriaceae bacterium (assembly GCA_963733795.1). Classification (GTDB taxonomy): domain Bacteria; phylum Acidobacteriota; class Terriglobia; order Terriglobales; family Acidobacteriaceae; genus Sulfotelmatobacter. The sequence goes on along the minus strand of CAVTED010000005.1, from coordinate 58,282 downwards.
GCGGTCCCGGGCTTGCCTGCCGCAACCGTCACCTTTTGCGTTTGGGTGGTCTGCGTTAGGTTCGGGCTGTCTTCATGCCAGGCCGTCACCGTGTAATTTCCCGGCGGCACATTGTTGATGGTGTAGTTGCCACTCGCATCCGTAGTCGCGTAGGGGCCTTTTACTACCACGTGCCAGCCGTGCATCCACGGATGAATGTTGCATTGCACTGGGATCACTTCCGGATTTTTCCAGCTCTTCTCGATCGGCGCGGCGCCCGGTGGTTGCGACTGATTCCACGGGATGTTGCCCGTCATCGGATTGGGCAGCGGGTGAATGTTATGCGTGGTCTGATCGCTGGTCGTCACTTTGAACGTCTGGCCCGCGTCGAGCGCCAGCACGTGTGGTGTGTACATACAGTTCTTTTGATCGAACACCGGGACTTCGGTCGATACCGGCGCACTCCCTGTCCAACCTTCGGAGATGTAGAGAACCACACCCTCCAATCCACCGTTCTGCGCCCACGACCACTGTTTCCAGGTGGGCGGGATTGTTTGCATGTTGCTTAACGCAGTAGGGGTCTTTCGACATATCGATGCCCCTCATGTGAGGAGCTGGGCCATCCAGTTTGACCGTCCCGGTAATTTTTCCCTCGCCAGCAGCATTGACCCTCTGGGCCAGAAATAGCGCGCCACAGGAGATAAGAATCACCGCGGATAGTACAACTACGAATTTATTTCGCTTCGTCATTGAAAATCTCTCCTTACAGTACCGCAGAGTTGACATTGTCTTGCGATGACATCATGGCCTCTACTGTTGCCCCGCTGGCGCATTGGGATTCACCGGCTTCAGGTCAAGTTTTTTTGCCATCTCTTTCTCTTTGCTGGGCTGGGACATCAACGTTCGCAGATAGAAAACCAAGTCCCACGCCTCGTCCGGCTTGATATTGTCGGCAAATGACGGCATGGGAGTACCGTCCAAACCGGTCATGAAAATTCTGTAGATATCGCGATCCGTGTCGCCGCATTTCGGCCGGGCGCCCTCGGTAAAGTTGAAGGCAGCGATCGGCCGGCCGAGATCATCGGTAAGAGTCGCGGCGGATGGACCATTGGCTTGACCGAGTACGCCGTGGCACTTCCAGCACTGCACGCGGGCAAATACATCTCGTCCCGCCTTAATGCGATCAGCGGTAACTTCTGGCTCAGGGGGAATTTGGATTGGCGTTCCCGGTTTTTCACTAGTCCATCGCGGAGAGTAGTGCTTTACCCAGGCGACCAGATCGGCACGCTGCTGCTTGGTGAAGGTGCTCCATTGCGGCATATTCGAGCGATCCAAGCCGCGGGCGATAGTGTCGAAGAGGTCGTCGTCAGTGGGCAACGTTCCCGTCGGAGTCGACCTGCACTTGAATACTCCCAATTGAAAATCGCGGGGCTTGGGGTCAACCCAGGGAAAATTCTCGCCATTCCCGTCGCCCAATTCGCCATGACAGCCTACGCAGTAACGCCGATAGTCTGACTTTGCGTCCTTGGCATGACCGGTTATCTTTCCGATATGGCTTTCCGTGCCCATGCGCGTGTTCAGGTCGTACTGCGTGAGTTGCGCCCAGGAAGGCATTCCGAGGGCCAAAACCGCAACTGCGCCCGCTAACAGCGTCCACTTCCGCAAACTGGTCCGCATGTCTATCCCTCTCTAAAAGTCGAAGTCGAATCCCGTGAGCAGTTCGCTGGTATTTACGTTCAGGCCGTTCGCCCCAACCAGGGGTCCGGTGCCGTCCTGGTGCAGCCAGTTGTATTCATTGTGCCAGGCAAAACCCGCCCGGCTGGTCATAAATGGGTTGTACCGAAACCCGGCCGTATAGGTCGAAATGTTACCCAGGTTCGACGGGTTGCCGGGCGTGGCCTGCCGCGACATTCGAATCGTTTCGTACCGCCCGATGAAAATTAGCTGCGGACTGTACACGTAGTGAGGTTCCACCAAAACGCCGTTCCACGTGGGCGCCTGCGACCCGGCTGGAAGCGTCGTCCCCGGTAGGTTGTTGCCGGTGACGGATCCCCCGATCAGGTCTCCGTAGCCCTGCCCGAACCAAGCGTTGTCCCAGCCATGCTGCGTCACCACTTGCACATCGAAGTGCTGGCCGAAATAGAACTGTCCGACGAAACCCTCGCGATGGAACGACTTGTTGCTGAGTCCAGAGCCTGGAATTGGCACGGCGCCCGACGTGAGATAGTAGGTCGGAGCTTCTCCGATCATGGCGTAGGCCCCGATTCGGTCCACCCCCATCTTCCCAGCATCGAACGCCTGACTTGCCGTGAAGAATCCAGTGTAAGCATTGCCGTAAGGCAGTCCTACGTTTCCATCGGTTGAGCTCAGAAGTGCCGCCGAATACCGGGTGCGATCGTTGTAGGAGTGCCCCATCACCTCCATACCAAGTTGGTTGTCTCCCATCTGGCCGAAGATGTTCCCGTCGCCCACTGGAACGAAGTGATAAAGCTGGTAAATGCCGCCATTCCCGGTTAGCGTCAGGATTCGCTTTTCGGAAAGCAGGTTGTCGAGTTCAAATTTACCCAGCTTGAGGTTGAGCCAGGGGCTGCCGAACAAGTTGTCCAGCCGTGCCATTACTGTCTCAAAGTGGAAGGAGGCAGTGTTATCGGAGGAAGGCAGCACGTAAAACGAGAAATTCTTTTCCAGCGTTCCGCCGGTGTGGAAGTCCAATCCGCTCAGATCGAAGCCCGAGGTTGTAATCCGCGTGATTCCCGTCCCTTCGTCGACCGCCACCTTCCCCGTGCTCACCCGATGCCAAATCGGGGTGATGCGGAAGGTAACCGGCCAGTACCCCGGATTTTGCCAGATCGGTGCGTCCCGGTCGTTCATGAGCTGGTAGCCGTTGTCTTTGAATTTCTGGCCAAAATAGTTCAGCATCGGCCAGGACTCATGACACGCCGAGCAGCGAAGCCCGTACTTCCGGGCGAAGGCTGGAAGAGCGTTCGCATTTTGGCTGCCGCTCAGCATTAGGAAAACCAGAACCAGCGCCGCCACCAGGAAATGTCTTGCCCATGGCGTTGTCCCACAAAGGCGAAACTTCATCCCCATTCGCATGCCGACTCCTAGCAAATCCTGCTTTTAACCAATCCGCGTTCCCACTACTAGAACGAACCCGTCCACTCAGGTCTTACCCATGCGTAAGCCGCTGAGAGCTCTAAATCGTTTTTTCTTGAAAAGGTCCTACCACCGTACCGGCGGAATCCTACAACGCCATCCCGGTTTTTTTCAAGGGCTTTGCCAAAATTATTTTTGACAATTTTTTTACAAGGTAAAATCCACAGCCTTCCGCCGCTTGTATTCTCTTCCCTGCGGCGCCAACGGTCTGAGCATCGGTGCACACCTGGTGCGACCGCGTACCCCAATCGGATTTCGCCGAAAACGCAGCACCGGAAAGCAGTGAGGCGTGACCGAGTCTTACGGAAGCAGCCACAATTCTGAGGCTTCTATGAGAGGAGTGCCGGAAGGCGTAGACCAGGCCTTCGTTACGGGTGTGAGCCGAGCGCATCTTGGCGTTATATTGTCAAGGAAGCGGTAGAAGTCCTAATCTCGATATCTCGATTTTGTTTTCTTCGTGACCTCTGCGAATTCTTCGCGCACTTCGCGGTTAAAAGCTCTCTCGGACACTACCAAGAAAGCACCGCAGTTGACATTCCCAAGCCATAGTTGAGACTCTTGGCCAAGGGAAATTTTCTCGTGATCTTGCAAAGGCCGCCGCACGCGCTTGCCCGCTCCTGCCCAGAAAGGGGAGGCATGTTGCGGAAAATCGTGATAATCCTGGTTACCTGCCTGGCCACAATGCCCCTTCTCGCCCGCGAAAAGGATGCCACCCCTTATGGTATGGGTCTCATCGTGAACGTTCCATTTCCCGAGAACGAAGTCTCCCAGGTCGTCCAGGAAGTGATTCAGAACGGAATCATCCGGGGAACCAAGGAATACAACAAGGACGAATACATCAGCGACGCAACACCAGTGACTTCCACGCGGGTTTTTCCGCAATGGACCGAAGGAGGCAAGGTCTTCTACAAGGTTCGTCTAAAAGCACTCGACCCTCGGAATTTCAAGAACAGCAGTGACGTCGGAACCCTGGCCGTCCGCTACGTTATACAGGCCCAGGGCGACAAGAACACGGTTCTTCGAATCGATGCGCGTTTTGTCGAGGATTTCCGCCACGTGAGCCACGCTTCCAACGGTTCCGTCGAAAGCGCCGAGTACAAGGACATCCACGACCACCTGGACGCCTTGCAACTGATGAAAGCCCAGACCGTCGAAGCAGAAAAGGAAAAGCAGGCGCAGTCAGCAAGAAAGGAAGAGCACAACACTCCGCTGCCTGACGTTTCTTCGTCCGTGCCCCAGGCAGCCGTCGCGGACTCTGCCAGTCCCGCCGTCCCTGCTCTTGGCGACCAGACATCCTCCCCGCAGGCTGCTCCTCAGACTCTGGAGGAGCATGTCCATGACCTCAGGCGACAAGTGCAACGACTGGTGAAGGCGCCGGGAGCGCCGCTTCAGTCCGCCCCTTTCCACACTGCAGCCACTCTGCAATCGCTCCCGGCCGGCACCGAGGTTCTTATCGTGGTCTCCACCCCTTACTGGTTTGGCGTGGAAACGCACGAAGGCCAGCACGGATGGATCCTGCGCGATCAACTGGAGCTGGTGCCATGAGGTCTCGGATAATCCGATGTGGGTTTACTGGATACTGGGTAAGAGCCTCGACTCAGTTCGCGTGCGGTATCTGCTTTGCTTTTGTTCTCGCCGCAAATCTGACGGCGCAAACTAATCCCAACGAGCGCAGCTTTCCGCAATCCAAGGCAACGGTCGACAAGGCTTTGGCCACCTTGCAAGCCAATTTAGCCGGCCGCCTTCCGGTGTTGGACGGATTCGCCAAGCCCGGGGAACATTCGCTTGACCGTTACCAGCGCGCCTACTACCAGTCCACAGTCCAAGTCAGTTCAACGCCGTCTGGCGGATCGCTGGTGCGGGTTAGCACAAAAGTAACGGCATGGTACGCCGATCCAGTGGCTTCGCGCTCGGGATATCAGTTGCTGACCTCCAATGGCCGGCTCGAAGCCGATGTCCTGGATCAACTAGCGGAACAACTCGCCAAAGTTGCGCCCGAGAACAGCAACCGAACCGCGTCGGTCGCGACACCGAAGCCAACAGCCGAATCCCCGGCGAGTACCGAGCCCACGATCTCGGCTCCCGCTCCAAAATTCCCCGAAACCGATCGAACCTTTTCGTCTTCCTTGAGCGAGGGCCTGGCAGCTCAACAGCGTGAGCGAGCCTCCGAAGTACCGAAAAATGGACCGAGCGCTACACAGAACGCCGCTAAGTCTGACCATGCGTTGCAAGCCGAAGCCGACAGTCTGGAGGAGACTCTCAAGAATCAGGCTCATCCCAAGAATCTGGTAGCGGTGAAGAAATCCGGCACGCCTGTAGTTTCCAGTCCGAGCCTGAATGCAAAGCCGCAGTTTCTGGCCAGCATGCACGATGAATTCGAACTGCTCGACTTCAACGCAGACTGGGTGCACGTGCGCATTTCCGGCCTGTCGCGGGGATGGATCTGGCGCACTAGTGTCGAGATGCCGGATGGCATCGCGGACAGCGGTGCAGCTGCCGCTTCAACCCTGACGCCCGTCGCGGATCTATTTCGCGTCGAACGGGAAGAAACCGCGCCGTTTCCCGGCGACTGGGAGCCGCTCCGCAGCAAAAGCGTAAAAATCATCTCCGTGCAGAAGACCGACGACAATGTGAAAGACGCGGGGTCCAACGCGCGGCTCGAATACACAAAATTTCTGCTGGAAAAAAACTATAAAGAAATGGCGCAGACCTCCTCGGCGCCGGCGGGTATTGTTATAATTTTTGATTCCGCCGACGGAGGCATGATCGCCGCCACCATGGCCGCGCTCCAGCAATGGCGGGCAGGCGCGTTGTCGGACTCGGCCCTGTGGCACAAATGCTTTTTCGATCCGCCGGAAACTTTTGAGTCCTCGGGATCTTCAGCGACTCCCTAGACATGTTTCGCGCCGACGTTGTTGCGTGTGTTAGCCTGATTCAACGCGGATGATTTCGTTTTCGCTTGACTTTCAAAATTGATCAGAGTACCTATGCAATCCTAAGGCAACGTAACGGAGCGGGGTCCGTACGAGGTTTTCGGTACAATCAGGACGAGTTTTTCACGAAACTTTTAACGGCCAAATCATGAGCACGATGACACTGCCTCTCTCTGCGCTCCGCATTCGGGCGACTTCCCTTTTCCGCGACTATGCCGAACTGACCAAGCTTCGAGTCACCTCCCTGATCATCATGACTGCGTGGTGCGGTTATTTCTTCGGTGCGCACCAGGCTGGCGTTTCCTGGATCTCGTGGGGACTATTTCACGCTCTGTTTGGCATCGGCATCGTTTCGAGCGGCACTGCGGCGCTGAACGAGGTGATGGAGCGCGACGTAGACGCATACATGCGGCGCACTGCGCTTCGCCCGCTTCCCGCTGGCCGCATGAGCTTATTCCACGCCACAACGGTTGGGATACTGGCAACCATCGGGGGCTCGATTTACCTCGCCATATCTACCAATCTTCTGACCGGCCTGCTCACTCTACTGACCTCGGTCGTGTACCTCGCCGCTTACACGCCGCTGAAACGCATATCGCCGATTTGCACCTTCGTCGGAGCTTTTCCCGGTGCGATGCCCGGAGTGCTGGGCTGGACCGCCGCTCGCGGCCGCCTGGAATGGGGCACTCTGGTTTTGTTCGCGATCCTCTTCGTGTGGCAGTTTCCCCATTTTTTTTCGATCGCATGGTTGTATCGCGAGGACTACGCGAAAGGCGGAGTCAAGATGTTGCCCGTCGTGGAAGAAGATGGCCGCTCGACCGCTCGCCGCATTCTGATTTACTCGGTCGCTCTGATTCCCATCAGCCTTCTGCCCAGCTTCATGGGCATGGCAGGAAGAATCTATTTGGTCGGCGCGGCCGTTCTTGGATTCGCGCTTCTCTACTTCGGGATTCGCCTCGCGTTTCTGAAATTGCCGCTGGCCAGTGCGCCGTCGAAGATGCGCGCGCGTCACGTGCTGCAGGCAACAGTGATTTATCTCCCTCTGTTGTTCGCCCTGATGATGGGCAACTCGCTCAAGCCATAGCTGACTCAACTCGCCATTGCATAATTAAGAAGTCTCTCCGTCCTTTGCGCCCTCACTCATCGTAGAATGCCCCGAGGCCGCAATTTGAAACTCACGGAAGATCCTCATCGCCGGCTGAATGCCCTGACCAACGAGTGGGTGCTGGTCTCGCCGCATCGCGCGACGCGTCCGTGGCAAGGCGAAATCGCGAAACTTCCTACTGCGTCGGAACCGGCTTACGATCCGAACTGCTATCTTTGCCCCGGCAACCTGCGGGCGGGCGGGATTCGAAACCCCGCGTACTCCTCCACGTTCGTTTTCGACAATGACTTCGCCGCCTTGAAATCTCGGACCCCGCGCGCGCGTATCGACGTCGACGACATGGGGCTGCTCGTCGCCGAAGCGGAACCTGGAATTTGCCGCGTGATTTGTTTTTCTCCGCGTCACGATCTCACGCTCGCCACGATGGGTCTGAAAGAAATTGAGCTCGTCGTCCGCACATGGATCGAGCAGTTCCGGGAGTTGGGCGAACGGGAAAATATCAATTACGTCCAGATTTTTGAAAATCGCGGCGCTATGATGGGCGCCAGCAATCCGCATCCTCACTGCCAGATCTGGTCAACTCTCTCGATTCCCGAGGCGCCGGCCAAAGAGTTGGCAGCCCAGCGCGCTTATTTGAAGTCGCACGGCCGCTGTCTTCTCTGCGACTACGTTGCCTTGGAACAGAAACAGAAGGTCCGAGTTGTTCATGAAAACGATGATTTCCTCGCGCTCGTGCCTTTCTGGGCGGTTTGGCCGTTTGAAATTCTGATTTGTAGTCACCGACACTTCGGAAGCATGAATGAGTTCGCGTCCGACGAAATCCGATGGTTGAGCGATATTCTGCATCGCGTGACTTCCACTTACGACCGCGTGTTCGGAGTTCCCTTCCCTTACTCGATGGGCTTCCATCAATCGCCGACCGATGGCATCGATCACCCGAGGATTGATCATCCTGGAACCGATCATCCGGAATGTCATTTCCACGCGCATTTTTATCCGCCGCTGCTGCGCTCGGCGACTATCCGCAAATTCATGGTTGGTTTTGAAATGCTCGGCACACCGCAACGCGACATCACCGCCGAGAGCGCAGCCGAACGCCTGCGCGAACTGGCGAAACCTTGACGGTGCATAACTCCTGAAAAGGATCGTAATCAGAATTGTGCCTCGTTCTGCTTTCTCGGGGATGCCATCGGTTTGCACCCGTTTCGGGTATCCCCCCTCCCCCCCGAATCTCTGGAATCATCGAGTTAGCAAGAAATGCTCCGCAAAATCTTGAGCGGCAATGAGTTAGAGGTCAAAATCTTGATAACAATGGGGTTAGGGTCGGCTCTCGATTTCTGCATGCATCGCCTCCGCCTCGGCCATGATCTGCTTTTTGAATTTTGAGGTCAAGGTTGGATGTCACAAACTGGGTTGTGGAAAACTGAGGAAGGGTCTCGATCCAAATCCCGCCCTCCGAAAATCGCGAAGGGTGGGGCAGCGGCGACCCGGCCCCCCCCGCCACTGCGATTGCAGATTCCCGTTCCGGGCTTTTCCACAGCCTCAATGTGACATCTGCACTTGCGACTGGCAATTCGAACCGCGATGATGCGGTTGGGCCCTCAGTTATCCCAGGCATGATCGAAAAAAAGCGACAGAATCTCCCCGCCGAACCGCCGCAGCACGGCGGAGGTCACATTCTCCCCTCCCCCATGCGTCCGCTCACAGACTGCGGCAACGCCGAACGACTCGTAGATCAGCACGGCGATTGCATGCGCTTCTGTGCCCCTAAACGTCAGTGGTTCGTCTGGAACGCAGTGGGGTGGGCGGCGGATAGGGGAGCGGCTGTGCAACTTGCGAAGAAAACCGCTCGGACGATACGCCAAGAGCGAGTGCAGATCCTCAGCCGAGCTGAATCCGACAACGGCGACTGGGACGCCACCCGCCGCCAAGCCGATGCCTTGACAAAATGGGCGAATCGATCTGAGGGGTCGGCGCAGATCACCGCTGCCTTGCGTATGGCCGAATCTGACCCCCGCATTTCCGTGACTCCGGAAGAGTTTGACAGTTTCCCCTGGGTGCTGAACCTATCCAACGGGACAATCGAGTTGGGGCCTGGAATACTCCGAGAGCACCGACCGCAGGAACTGCTCACAAAGATCGCAGGCGCCGAATACAGCCCGAACGCGGAGTGCCCGCGATGGAAGAAATTCCTCAAGGAAGTTTTTGAACCACATCCCGATATAATCCCGTACCTTCAGAGGGCCGTGGGGTATTCCCTCACCGGGGAAACACGCGAGGAGTGTGTGTTCGTTCTGGTGGGGAACGGGCGGAACGGTAAGAGCACGCTAATTAGCGTTCTACATCATCTTCTTGGGGAGTACGCTGGCGTAGCGGAAATGGATGCCTTTCTGACATCGGGCGCCGGCAAGCTGAGAGAAGACATCGTTGACATGCGCGGTAGGCGATTCGTGAGCGCACAAGAGCCGTTAATAAACAGCGCGTTTGCAGAGGCCACCATCAAGTGGGTGTCGGGAGGGGACAAGCTACGAGCTAGACGGCTATACGAGCACGCCCAGGAGTTCCAGCCCACACACAAACTCTGGCTCGCTATGAACCGGATCCCGACCCTCAGACTAGATGATCACGCCGCTTGGAGCAGACTTCGAATAATTCCGTTTGACAGGTCGTTCACAAATACTTGCGACCGGGAACTGAAACTCGATTTGCGCGACGAACTCAGCGGAATCCTCAGATGGGCCTTGGACGGCTGCATAGCCTGGCAACGTGTAGGCCTAGGGTTCTGTGACTCGATTGAGGAAGCCACGCAATTTTGGAGGCGCCATGGAAAAAAGAGCGGAACTCAGAAGGATTGAGCCACGTTTATTTCTGCTGGGGGAACACCTTTACTTGGACAGCTCCGACGAGTGTTACTTCGCAAACTCGTACGACTGCCCCCAGCAAGGCGGAGTGAAACCGCTAGTCATTTCGCTAAAGCAGCGTGACGAGACGGCGGTGTTGAAGGCCACCGAACAACTGGCCTCACTGCTGCCAGGAGAGTGGGCTCGGAAATATACATTTGTGCCAATGCCACCTTCCCACGGCGAAAGCGATTCCGTAAAGGCAATCGTTCAGAAGCTCCCAGTTGCCGACGTACGCGCACTTGTTGTTCAGAGCGGGCGCACCAGTCCCTCCCATTTCGGGTGGCGGCTAGCGCCACGGGAGAGAAGCGTGCTATTGCGGCTGGATGAGACTAAGGCCACGCCGAAACCAAACGCAGTCGTTATCGTTGACGACGTTCTCAGCACAGGTTCACATTTTCGTGCTGCGAAGATAATCGTCCGCGAAAAGTGGCCGAGCATGCGGGTAATCGGGCTCTTCTTGGCGCGAACCTGTTCGTACTGGTACGTCTGTAATGGACGAACGGTCGGGCGGCCCACGCTTTAGGAGCGCGTTGCCAATCTCGCGGCCGCCTTCTCGTTTGACACCGCACAGGGTGGCCCAGCCTTTCGGGGGCTCGCCCAACTTTGGTTTTGTTATTTGCCTGAAACGTCGTGACTTGAGGCTGCCCATCTTTTGCGGTTTTCGAAAGGGGACCACTGCGAACCAGATTCCATGTTCATTCGACACCGCACGGACCTTCCCGCGTGGGGTAGAAGTCGATCATGCCTCGACGCCTCCCTCGCCACTACGGTGCCGGAGACCTGCCGAACTGCCAGCCCTCAGCGGCTGAAGCCGGGATTCTCGGGTGAGCTTTACGGCACCACTGAAGTCGTGCCCTTCCCGTCGTGCTCGTAGAAAGTTTGTCGAAGAGGAGCGCGGTCGAATTAAAGAGAGCGTTACGTCGGGAATTCCCAGCCTTCGTCTTTCATTTTGCGATTGGTCCAGTGTTGGAGTTCTTCGAAGAGGGCGGGTTCGATTACGGCGAAGCGGATGCCGACGCGGCCTTCGTCGCCGATCCACATCAGGCGGGCTTTGGCCTGGAAGAGGATTTCGCTTTCGGGGAGGAGAAAGCTCACGTCGAGCAATCCCGCGAAACGGAGCGGCTCTTTGATGCCGTCGAGTCCCATGCCGCCGGTGCTGAGGTTGACTCCCTGCACGCGGACTTCTTCTCCTTGCGAATTTCGGATAGTAACTGTGGTCTGAACGCGGGCGCGAAAAAATTTCTGCTGCTCGTTGCTGATGAAGCCCAGCGAGGCGGTGCTTTCTCCGGGCGCGAAGTTGATGTTGTATTCCTTGAGCTTGCGGCTGAGGGTGCGGCGCGAGATGCCGAGTTGTTCGGCAGCAAGAGTGCGCTGGCCGCCGGTGCGCTCGAGCGCTTTGATGATCATTTGCTCTTCCATGCTGTCGAGATTGCTGACCGGCATGGAAGCGGTCTGACGGAGTGCAGCCGGTTCTCCGGTGAGCGCGACGCTGAGACTGGAGAAGTCGATTTCGGAACCTGACGATTCCATCGCCATTCGGGCGACCAGGTTACGCAGCTCGCGAATGTTGCCGGGCCAGCCGTGCGACAACAGAGCAGAGACCGCCTGCGATGAGAAATTCTTGCGCGGGGCTTTCAGGCGCAGGAAATGTTCGGCCAGGGCAACGATGTCTTCAGGGCGCTCGCGCAGCGGGGGGACGCGAAGCTGGAATTGGCCGAGACGGTGGAAAAGATCCTCGCGGAAGCGGCCTGCTTTGACCATGGCTTCGAGATTCTGATTGGTGGCCGCGACAATGCGGACATCCACGTGAATCTTGCGGTGGCCGCCGAGACGGTAGAAAGGCTGGCCGTCGAGCACGCGCAGAAGTTTCACTTGAGTCTGTAGCTGCAGTTCGCCGATTTCATCGAGGAAGAGAGTACCTTTGTCGGCCAGTTCGAAGAGGCCGGGTTTGGAGGCATCGGCGCCGCTGAAGGCGCCTTTCTCGTATCCGAAGAGTTCGCTCTCCACCAGATTTTCCGGCAGCGCGGCGCAGTTGATATCGACCCAGGGACGGCTGCGACGATGGGAAGACTCATGAATAGTGCGGGCGATTAACTCTTTACCCGTGCCGGTCTCGCCGGTGATCAGCACAGTTTCTGTGTGACCCGCGACGCGATCGACCAGGCTCATGAACTTGTGCATGACGGGGCTGGCAAGAATGAAGTGTGTGTCATCGACCTTGCGGGAAATCACGCCGGGGGAGACGGAAGTTGCCGGAAGAGCGGTACTGCCGGCGGTTTTCGCCAAGGGCACGACAACAGCGATCACAGCCGTCGGCTTAGAAGCGGAATCGCGAAGCAGCGTGGCGGAAAACTGCACGGCAAAACTGGCGCCGGATTTGGGTTGAGCCAACAAGTGGTGCTCGTAGTCCCCTTGCGTCGAAGCGACCGCGAGAATTGCTTTGCGCAATAAAGATGGATCGCCGCCGTTTATTTTTTCCGTGGCGGCGAAGAGCGACGAAAAATCACGGCCAAGAAGTTCCTGTGACGAATATCCAAGGAGTTCGCTAAAGGCTGCATTGCAGGCTCGAAATTCCCCCCGCAGATCGGTGGAGAAAACGGCCATTTCGGTATGTACGGACGCAGGGGATCCATTGCCATCGATTCTGGAACTGCTCAGGCGCTCTTGCCGCTTCGGGCTTTGCTCGGAAATTTGCTGAGAACTCTGGCCCGAGATCTGCGCCGAATTCTGATGTGGATTCGCCATATCTGCGTTTGGGACGATGTTGACACACGGCGTCACTTCAACCGAGAAGCATGTTCGGCAATGCATTACGGAGGTAACAGCTTATCGTCTGCGAGAGTGGAGTGAAGAGAATCTCGCGTTGACTAAACCCATTCCGACTAAACCGTAGAGACAGAGCAGCAATCTTCTTAGTGGTTACTTAAGTAAGCTTCTGGAGACCTAGTCATTGCAATAGGATTCCGGCAAGGCTCGGAGTGGGCTGGTATGTGCCATGACGAGACTGCTGCGACGAGGTGTGCCACGCGCGGGCAGAAGCCGGCGCACGAACGTTTTTGTGCCTTCGCTGCAGATGGCGAGGACGAACCGGGGACGATGCATTTCGGGCCAGGCGGGCTCTAGTCGGGGTGTCGATGCAGGCAGAGACGGAACGATTGTCGATGCAGACGAAGGTATTCGTCGGCGTCACCGCGTCGTTGGGCGTGGTGGCGCTGGGTTTTGCCGTCTTGCATTGGCAGTCGCAGGATCTGTTGCGCTTCTTTTGCTACCTCGCGGTCGCCGTGTTGGCGTCGGGATTGAAAGTGCAGCTGCCCGGGATCGACGGCACCATGTCGGTGAATTTCCTGTTCATCCTGCTGGGCGTGCTGGAGTTGAGCCTTCCTGAAACGCTGGTTATCGGCTGCACGGCGACGCTGGTGCAGAGCGTGTGGCAGGCGCGCAATCGGCTGGATCCGGTCAAAGTTCTGTTCAACGTCGCCGGCATGATGGCCAATGCCAGCGCACTTACTTACGTCAGCTATCACTGGCTGGCGGATCGATACGGATCGAACAAACCTATCCTTCTGATGGTGGCGGCGCTGGTTTTTTTCTTCGCTAATACTTTGCCGATCTCGATAGTGATCGCGCTCACGGAGGGGAAGTCGAGCCGCAAAGTCTGGTCGGAGTGCTACTTCTGGTCGTTCCCCTATTACCTGGTGGGAGCGGCGGCGGTAGGGCTGGTGGGAATCGTGAATCGGTCGGCGGGATGGGAAACGTCGCTGCTGGTATTGCCGCTGATTTACTGGGTGTATCGATCCTACCGCTTGTATCTCGGGCGGCTGGAAGCGGAGAAAGAGCGTGTCGAAGTTGAGAAGCGGCACGTGGAACAAATCGCGTCGCTGAACATGCGCACGATCGAGGCGCTGGCGCTGGCCATCGAGGCCAAGGACCATACGACACACACTCACTTGCAACGGGTGCGAACGTATGCGGTCGCGGTGGCTACGGATTTGCATCTGGCGGACGGCGAGATCGAAGCGTTGCGCGCGGCCGCTCTGCTGCACGACATCGGAAAACTGGCCGTGCCGGAACAGATTATCAACAAGCCGGGGAAGCTGACGGCGGAAGAATTCGAAAAGATGAAGGTGCATCCGCTGGTGGGGGCGGAAATTCTGGAGCGGGTGGCATTTCCGTATCCGGTGGCGCCGATCGTCCGGTCACACCATGAGCGCTGGGACGGAACGGGATATCCCGAGGGATTGAGCGGAGAACAGATTCCGATTGGCGCGCGAATTCTGGCGGCCGTGGATTGTCTGGACGCCCTGGCTTCTCACCGTCAATATCGGCCCGCGTTGCCGCTGGGCGAGGCGATGACAAAAGTAAAAGAGATGGCAGGAAGTTGGTTCGATCCGAAGGTGGTCGCGATTCTGGAGAGTCGCTATGTGGAATTGGAGCGCATGGCGCAGATGTCGGTAGCGGAGATGTCGGAGGAGGGCACGCTTACTCCCCATGGGCTTTCCAAGATGGTGCGCGTGGAACGAGGGCTGGCGCCGGCGACGGGCTTCGAACGAACCGAACCTACGCACGGCGGGGCGGATAACGCGGACTTCCTGACATCAATTGCATCGGCGCGCCAGGAAGCACAGACGATGTTTGAGCTCAGCCAAGATCTGGGTATCTCTCTCAGTTTGAGTGAAACGCTGTCGGTGCTTTCGATGCGGCTGCGGCGAATGATTCCCTACGATTCGATTGCCGTGTTTGTGAACCGGAATGGATGGTTGCTGCCGGAGTTGGTGAGCGGCGAAAACTTCCGCATGTTGTCGTCTTTGAAAATTAAAGTCGGGGAGGGATTGTGCGGGTGGGTGGCGGAGAATTGCAAACCGATCGTAAACGGGAATCCGCAGGTGGAAGCGGGGTATGTGGTCGATCCCGGAAAACATACCACCCTGCAATCGGCGCTGGTGGTACCTCTTGAAGGGTTGACCGGAGTGGTGGGAGTGCTGGCAATGTATCAGGCGAATCGGGATGCATTCACGCCGGATCATTTGAGAATTCTGCTGGCGGTAGCGTCGAAGGTCGCGCTGTCGGTGGAGAACGCACTGAAATATCAGCAGGCGGAGAGTTCGGCGACCACCGATTATCTGACCGGCCTGCCGAATGCGCGCTCGCTGTTCATGTATCTGGCGCAGGAAGTGGCGCGCTGCCGGCGCATGAAGACATCGCTGGCGGTGCTGGTCTGCGACATCGATGGATTCAAGCAAATCAATGATTCTTTCGGTCACCTGGAGGGAGACAAACTTCTGCGTGAGTTTACGACGCGGCTGAAGGATGTGTGCCGTGGATACGACTATGTGGCGCGTATGGGCGGCGACGAATTCGTGATTACGGCTCCGGGGTTGACGCCCGAAGCGGCGACGGAAAAGGCGGACCGCCTGAATCAAGCGGCCATCGAGGCCGGACGCCACGTGTGCGGACGGGATGTGATTACGCTGAGTGTGGGAACGGCTTATTGTCCGGAAGATGGATTCGATGTGGAACGTCTGCTGGCGGAGGCAGACCGCCGCATGTATTCGATGAAGCAACTCCATCATGCGGCGGCGATTGCGCGCGATACCAAAACCGCGGGAGCGTCGGCGAATTAGGAGGCCATGGATCATGCAGGGACGGAGAATAGCGCGGAAGATTGCGGGGCACGGACTCGCCATGGTTGCAACGGTTCTGCTGGGAGGATTCCTCTCGGCGGCACTGGTGCGGCTGGCGCCGGGGTTTGATGTCGATGAGGCCCAGCTGGATCCGCATCTGAACGCAGAAAGCCTTCGCGCAAGGCGCGAAGCGCGGGTGGATCAGCACAATATTTTTCGTTTCTATTTTCATTCCTTGCAGCGCGCGGCGCATGGGAACCTGGGAACCTCGCTCTCATTGGGCCAGCCGGTCAGCCTGCTGCTGCGGGACCGGGCTCCGCTGACGCTGCGGTTGGTGGGGATTGGGCTGTTGCTGAGTTGGGCTGTGGCTATGGCTTTTGCGTTGAGCGCGGCTTGGTTGCGAGTGTCAGCTTATGACGCCCTGACGACAGTAATCAGCGGAACGTTTCTCTGTATACCGGCGGCGGTGCTGGCGCTGTTGTCGGTGTTGTGGAATGTGCCGGGGGCGTTGGCGATCGGGCTGATCGTTTTTCCGCGGGTGTATCGCTTTGCGCGCAATTTGCTGGCGAAAGCATATTCCCTGCCTCACATCGTTACGGCGCGGGCTAAGGGCTTGAGCGAGATGCGAATTCTGTTTTGGCATGTAGTTCCGGTCGCGGGGCCGCAGTTGCTGGCGGTGGCGGGAGTATCGGTGAGCATTGCGGTGGGAGCGGCGATCCCGGTAGAAGCGCTATGCGGGCTTGCCGGAGTTGGGCAGTTGGCGTGGCAGGCGGCGCTGGCGCGCGATCTGCCCTTGCTCGTGAATCTGACGATAGTAGTGACGCTCGTAACCTTGCTGGCCAACTCCGGCGCAGATGTAATCGGAAGTATGCTTCGCGGGCAGGAAGCATGAGGATCTCGCCGATAAACTCCCGGCACACGAATTTTTGGCGAGCCTTTGCGTGTGCGGTTTTGCTGATCGTCGTTAGCGTGTCTCTGGCGGCCAACTGGTTGGCTCCGGCGGGTTACGCAAAACAATATCGCGAAGCCGCCGATGCGAGTCCGACACGACAGCACTGGCTGGGAACGGACGAGATTGGGCGGGACCGGCTTGCGCGCGTGCTCTATGGGACGCGGATTTCGCTGCTCCTCGCCCCCGCTGCGGCATTGCTCTCGACATTGATGGCTGCGCTCGTGGGCGGTCTGGGCGGCTACCTGGGTGGCCGATGGGCGCGGGGCGCGATGGCGGTAACGGATTTATTTTTGTCGCTGCCGTGGCTGTTTTTACTAATTACAGTTCGGGCGCTTATGCCGTTGAACGTCTCGCCGCTGGCTTCGGTGCTGGTGACGTTTCTGATGTTAGGGCTTCTGGGATGGACGAGTGCAGCTCGAGTGTTGTGCTCGACTGCGGGATCCTTGCGGGAGTCGGATTTCGTGCGGCAGGCGAGAGCTTCCGGAATCCGCGGCGCGCGCCTGTTCTGGATACATGTGTTGCCCAATCTAAAGCCGGTGCTTTACGCGCAGTTCTGGATTTCGATTCCTGCGTTCATTTTGAGCGAGGCGAATTTGGGAATTTTGGGACTGGGCGTGGCGGAGCCAATGCCTTCATGGGGAAGCCTGTTGAAGGAATTGGAAGGGCTGGTGTCGGTGGGCGAAGAGCCGTGGAAGTTTGTACCGCTGATTTTGTTGGTGATCGTCGTGACATCGTTTCAACTTGTGCTTACGAAGCAAGACGAGGTGGCCGCGTGACGGACCTCAAGGGAAGGTTGGCAATGATGCGATCTGTGAATGGGAAAGTGAGTGTGCTCTCGGTAGTCTTTTCGATGGCCTGCCTGGGAATTTTGGCGGGCTCGGCCGTGGCGCAGGGCGAACTGCGATTTTGCCTGCGCTCCGAACCCAAGACATTTGATCCGTTGAAGGTGGAAGACGATGCTTCTGTGACGGTCCGGTATTTGACCGGGGGCGTACTGGCGCGAATGAACCGGCAGACCCAGGCTTTGGAGCCGGAATTGGCTCAGTCATGGAAAGTATCGAAGGATGGGAAGCAAATCACTTTCAAATTGCGCAGCGGAGTTTCGTTCTCGGATGGGACTCCGTTTTCCGCGGAAGATGTAGCGTACACGGTGCAGCGACTGATGGACCCAGCTCTGCATTCGCCGACCGGAGATGCGTTCCGCTCCGGGCCGGGCAATGTGGAGACGAAGATCATTTCTCCCACACAGATTTCGATCACGTTCCCGGCGGCGGTGGCCGGCCTTGACCGGCAATTTGATCAAGTCGCGATTCTTTCGGCGCATTCCGCCAAAAAAGAAATGGCAGTGCTGGGGCCGTTCATGGTGGCGGATTACAAGCCGGGGGCGACTCTCCTGCTGAAACGCAATCCGAATTACTGGAAGACCGATGCGCAGGGACGGAAGCTGCCTTACCTGGATTCGATCCAGTTGGACATTCAGCCCAACAGGGATGTCGAGATGCTGCGCTTCAAGCGCGGCGAGGTTGATCTCATCAATTCGCTCGATAGCGAATACTTCGACAAGCTGGCGGCCGCTTCTCCGCAACTGGTGCACGATGCAGGGCGATCGCTCGATAGCGAACAGATGTGGTTCAACGAAGTGGCGAAGGCGCCGTTGCCAGAGTACAAGAAGAACTGGTTCCGGTCAGCGGCTTTCAGGCGCGCGATCTCCCAGGCAATCAACCGCGAAGATTTGAGCCGGATAGTGTTTCGCGGACACGCGCAGGCGGCAGTCGGGCCTGTGTCACCGGCAAATAAATTTTGGTTTAACTCCAGGCTGAAGGCCGAAACTTATGCGCCGGATGCCGCGCTGAAAGCGCTGCAGGGCGAAGGCTTCCGGCTGGAGAATGGGGTATTAAAAGACAAAGACGGAAATGCGGTCGTGTTTTCCGTCATTACTAACTCGGGGAACAAGTATCGCGAGCGCATGGCGACGATGATTCAGGAAGACCTGCAGAAGATCGGCATCCACGTCAATGTGGTGACGCTCGACTTCCCTTCCCTGATCGAGCGGATGACGCAGACGTTTGATTACGAGGCCATTCTGCTGGGGCTGACGAATGTGGGCCTCGATCCCAACGAGCAGATGAACGTGTGGCTGAGCTCATCGGAAAATCACCAATGGAATCCGCAGGAAAAGACGCCGGCAACGGCGTGGGAGGCGGAGATCGACAAGCTTATGCGGGCGCAGGCGTCCTCCGCGGATGCGAAGAAGCGGAAAGAGAGTTTCGACCGCGTGCAGGAAATTGTGC
Source organism: uncultured Acidobacteriaceae bacterium (assembly GCA_963733795.1). Lineage (GTDB taxonomy): Bacteria > Acidobacteriota > Terriglobia > Terriglobales > Acidobacteriaceae > Sulfotelmatobacter. Next base: position 39,342 of record CAVTED010000005.1, on the reverse strand, counting down.
TCGAGCAGGCGCCGTTCATCTATCTGGTGAATCGGAATGCGCTGTCGGCGGTCGCGTCGAGCGTGCAGGGCGCCAGCCCGGTGATTCTGGTACCGCAGACTTACTGGAACGTGGATCGGCTTTTCGTGACGGAGAATAAAATCTCCAGCAATAAACAGCAATGACCTCGCCGAAGATCCCGGACAGCAAATCATCCGATGTTCTTCTGGACGCGCGTGTTTCCGTGCGCTATGGAGATAGGCCGGCTGTTTTGCACGAGGTTACATTGGAAGTCCGCCGGGGCGAGGTTCTCGGACTGGTGGGACAGAGCGGATCGGGCAAGAGCACGCTGGCGATGGCGATCCTGGGGCTGCTAGACCGGAAGACTACGCGGGCGGAAGGGACCATCGAATTCGACGGTCGCGATCTGTTGAAAGTTCGCGAGCGCGAACTGCGTGATCTACGCGGACGAAAAATTGCGCTGGTGTTGCAGAGTCCGCTGTCCTCGCTGAATCCCGCACTGAGGATTCGCACTCAGTTGAAGGAAGCGTGGCGGGCGCATGCAGCGGGATCCAGTGCCGATTGTGACGCTGCGATGCGGTCGGCTCTGGAGAGCGTAAGCCTCCCATCAAGTGCCGAGTTTCTGCGGAAGTACCCCTCGCAGATGAGTGTAGGTCAGGCCCAGCGAGTTTTGATTGCGATGGCGGTGATGCATCGTCCGGCGCTGCTGATCGCCGATGAGGCTACGAGTGCCCTCGATGTAATCACGCAATCAGAAATTCTGGCGCTGTTTCGCGAACTGAATCGCAGCTTCGGGATGGCAATCCTGTATATCTCGCACGATCTCGCTTCGGTGGCGGGAATCTGCGACCGAATTGCGATCCTGCACGAAGGACAGATCGTGGAGAGCGGGAGCACCGAGCAGGTCCTGACCAGTCCGCGACACGAATACACCCAGCGATTGATGGCGGCGATGCCGAAGATGCTGCAGCGAATGGCCGCAGGCAAAGCAGCCGCGATCTAGAACAGGTTGCGGCCCGCGTCAGGTTCCATTCCAGATCGTGAGACTCTATCTTCTTGTTTTCGGGACCTGGTCTGAATGGTTTCCCGCACCAGTAATTTAGCTTCCAAGACTGAAGTCACGTTGGTCCCACAATGGGACAAAGTGTCCCGCGCCCACGTTGGAGGGACACAGTGGCTCAGAGTTCTCAAATCAGCCCTCCCATCTTCAATAGAACCAATCACTTACACGGTCACGATTGGCCTCTCTCATGCAACACACTGGGTGGGTACAAGCGCGATCTTTCCCCCGTGAGAAAGAAAGGGTGAGATTCATGGTGCATAAGCAGAAATTACGCAAGCCGAAGGGGCGCGGAGAGCGACACAGCGCCGCCTGGGGTAAGCGCCTGAGCATGATCCTGCTTTTGGCGACGGGGATGGCGTTCGGGGTTAACCCGAATGCCGGCAACACTGGAAGAATCGCTTCCGAACTTTCCGACCTCCTAGCCAAGGCCCATAAAGGAACCGCAAAGGGCCAGACGGTGAAGGTCATTGTGCAGTACCGGCAGGTGCCGACAGCAGCGCACTACGCGACCATGAGCGGACGCGGCGGACGGCTGCAGGCAAAGCTGCACATGATTAAGAGCGCGGCCTTTACGATTCCGGTCAGCGCCTTGGCTGCTTTAGAGTCGGATCCCGAGGTAGTCTCTGTGACGATCGACCATCCCATGAATGTAATGGACGATCTCACCAACGATGTTACTGGGGTTCAGTCAGCCTGGAGCGCCGGATACAACGGCGCCGGCGTTGGCGTCGCGGTAATCGACAGCGGTATCAACGACAGCCATCCCGATCTGCAGAATCCGGACGGGACATCGCGCGTGGTCTATCACCAGGACTTCACGGGAACTCCTACCACCAACTCCAACGGGGCGCAGTACGACCTGTACGGTCACGGTACGCACGTCGCCGGAGTCATCGGCGGTAACGGTTCCTTGTCCGGTGGCGAGTACGCGGGTGTGGCGCCTGGGGTGAAGTTGATCGATCTGCGGGCGCTGGACGCGAACGGCTCCGGCACTGACAGCATGGTGATCGCGGCCATTCAGCAAGCCATCGCATTGCAGAACACTTATAACATCCGCGTCATTAATCTCTCGCTGGGCCGCGGAATCCCGGTGAGCTACACGCAGGATCCTCTTTGCCAGGCGGTCGAAGCAGCGTGGCAGAGCGGGATCGTTGTGGTTGTGGCCGCCGGAAACTATGGGCGCCTGGACGTGGGCGGCAACAACGGCTTTGGAACCGTCACCGCGCCGGGCAACGATCCTTTCGTGCTGACGGTCGGAGCGACCAAGAGCAACGGATCACCTTACCCCTCGGCTGAGACCAAAGCGAGCTTTAGCTCAAAGGGACCTACGACTTACGATCACGTGGTAAAACCTGACATCATGGCGCCAGGGAATGCCATTGTTTCTCTGGCGGCCCCAGGAGCCACCTTGGAAGCTGGCTATCCAAATGAACTAGTTACGGGCACCGACGGCAATAATGATTACTTCACGTTGAGCGGGACCAGCATGGCGACGCCTGCGGTCGCGGGCGCGGCAGCTTTGTTGCTGCAAGAACAAAGCACGCTCACTCCCGATCAAGTAAAGGCGCGGCTCATGAAGACGGCGTACAAGATGGGACTCAATTCTACGTCGGCCTGGGTGCCGCATCTGTCGAAGAATTTCACCGACTTCTACGACATGTTTTCGGTGGGATCGGGATTGCTGAATGTGCAGGCGGCGATAGCCAACCATGATCTGGCTCCCGCTACGGTCGGCTCCGCACTTTCGCCGTCCGTAGTTTATAACCCGGTGACGCGTACGGTTTCGTTAGTGGAAGGAAACGCGACCGTTGCCTCAACATCCGTGGTCTGGGGATCTTCGGTGGTCTGGGGTGCGTCGGTGGTATGGGGAGCCTCGACGGTAAACGGCACGTCTGTGGTCTGGGGCTGTTCGCTTCCCTGGAGCGATAACACGCTGAGTGCGTTCAGCATAGTTTGGGGTGCGAGCACGGGCCTGAACACTACAGCCACTAGCGTGGTCTGGGGTGCGTCGGTCTCGGATGCTAACAGTGCGTTTACTGATGCCGGTGATGACGAGCAATAGCAGCCGTGTGAATCCACGGAAAGGAGAAGAATCATGAACAACACACGGCAAATCAAAACCTTCATCGGCGCCATGATCGCAGCGGCAGTGATCACCGCGGGATACGCGGGATTAGTCAGCCACGGATTGCACACCTACTTTGCCCTGGCTGTTCTGGTACTGGCGGCGGTGACCTCGCGCATGAAAGTCAAACTGCCGGGAGTTAACGGCAACATGTCGGTCAACTTGCCCTTCCTGCTGACGGCGGTAGTAAGCCTAAGCGCCGCCGAAGCCATCGTGATCACCTGCGTTTCCACTGCGGTGCAATGCTGGCCGCGAAAGAATGCGAAGTTCAATCCGCAGCAGATGGCATTCAACTTCAGCATGATGGCCTTCGCCAGTTGCCTGGCGAGCCTGATATTCCACGCCGAATGGTTGCACGGGATGCACATGGGTTCCAGCACATTGGGCCTGGTGCTGGCGACCGCAACCCTGTTCCTTGGACAGACGGCTCCAGTGGCCGCAATCGTGGCTGTGAGCGAGGGTAAAGCGGCAGGCCAGATCTGGCTGGGACTGGCGCATCTCTCGTTTCCCTACTACGTAGTCAGCGCGGGAGTCACGACCATGGTGCAAGCGGTAAGTTCTCACCTGGGATGGGGCCTGGCACTCGCGGTTTTCCCAGTCATGTACGGGATCCACCGTTCGTACCGGTTGTACTTTGGACGGATGGTGCAATCCCTGAGCCCGGAACCTAACGTTAAAGCGATGGGTGCTGGGGCGTAACAAGTTCGATTGAAGGCTGATTCTATCGAAACGGTGGCGCGACTGATTCAGGACGCGCTGCCGTTTTCTTTTTTGGGATTCGCGGGTCACGGAATCGCTGCCGGGTAATGATCGTCCCTTACTGAGCTTTTGGCTTCGGTTGCTCTACCTGGTCTTTATACTGCTGCTCGGTTCCGACGAAAAACTCTTCATACTTTCGTTCGCCGGAAGAGCTTGACTCTTCTCCATTAATCTTGCCCCAGACCAGTCTCGCGGGACCCAAGTCGGGGAGGGGCTGCTCACCCGCGTTCGAGTGAACGTTCGAGTAGAAGACATAGGTGTCCCTGGCCCAACCATATTGTTCCGGCGATGACGTTTTCAATATTCCAGAAGGCGGAATCTTGATTACGGTCAGGCCGGCTTCGGTCGGCAAAGGCGGCATGCCGGGGATCTCGAACTCTACACGCACCCAGCCGCGGTAACCTTCAGGAATCAGGAACCGAAACGAGCGTGGCGACGAATTTCTACCGTTCGTGCCGAACCATACCCCTGAACCAATCACAAGTATGAGCATTGCGATGCCAAAGAAGATTCGAGCCGGCCGATTCGTGCGATCGGGGAAAAGCCAACTCGGGCCTGCTCTTTCTTCTTCGGGCTTTTGGCGAAAGCTTACGATTGCTGAATATACGGTCGCTAGGGCCAGAAGTATGGCGGCTAAATAGGGCAGTATCATCTAGATTTTGTTCTTGAGGTGAGAAAAAGATTTGGGAACGGCTCTCCTTGTTGCCGACATTTATAACCTGGTCCTCTACAGGTTCTCCCATGGATTTGGGAACCAAACTAGCGTGGCAATGCCAAGAACGATTGCGATGACAATTCCTGCAGGCCGTAGCTTGGGTGAGCGGATAAGTACAGTCGCTACGGTAAAGAACGGGGCAGCAATCCCTGCTGCCGCAAAGGATGCAGGACCCATGATGGTTCGCGTCAATTCCCGCCCTGACACACGCCCTACTACGTACCGGCAGACTTCCTCAAAGCCGAATAAATTCCAAGATAGAACGCTGAGATACTTACCGCCCACCGAGAGGGCGATAGCCAGAGAGGCCCAGCATACGAATAACGACAGGATGTAAATCACGAGGTACTGCAACCACCCCCAACGACTCTCTCGCAACATTCACCTCACTACAATGCCTGGAACCGCAGCCGGCTTAGCCAATCGTGTTCGCACGATCTTCGCAATCGCTGGAGCGTAGAAGCTCCACATCACGAGACAAGCAAGAAGAGCCAACCGCGCTGCAGCGTGGGGCCGGAACAGGCTCACATAAGCTGCAATCAATAAGCAAAACGAGCCCAGCAATGAGAGCAGTTCCAAGAGATTAACGGGAACTCCGTAGACAGCGAATGACAGCAAGGTATACAGGTGGAAGCCGGTGACCACGGCTGTTACGAAATAAAGGACGAAGGGCAACATAGCGAAAGCTCGCGACCACAGCGATTATTCTAACGATTTCTGCATTGGCAAAATATACAAGTAGTAGACCAGAATAAAAATAACAGCAACGAATACGCCGATATAAAAAGAAAGCAACAATCCGCGACGCGTCGTGAATGAGGATGCTTGATTTTTTCTGCCGTTCCTCTTCATGAAACTACATTGCAATCGTCCGCTCATCCACCGTTCAGGGCTGCACTCCAATCTCGAAATTCAGGGTTGAGAGAGCCAGGCGATACTGGTATTGCGCGTTGACATATCCGATGGCAGCGTCGGTCTGCTGCAACTGCGCCTGACTTAATTCCACGATCGAGCCCAATCCAAGCTGATAACGTCCCTGCGCGAGATTCAAACTTAAATCGGCCTCCTTGGCCAGTTCGGCAGCCACCCCGACCCGCTGAAATGCCGTATTCGCAGACAACCATGCCGTGCGAACGTCGCGCACCACCTGATTGCGCAGATCCCGAGTGTTCTCCGTGGCAGCCTGGGCCCGATATTTTGCTTCCGAAGCCTGAGCGCTGAACAGAAAACCATTAAAGATGGGAATGCTCATATTCACGCCGATGGCGCCGTACCAGCTGGAAATAAAATAGTTGGGGAAGCAGCCGCCAAAGCAGTCCGGCCTCACGGGAGTCGCGCCTGCAATTCCCAGCGCGCTAAGGGTCGGCAAGAGCTGGTCGCGCTGGGCGCGACGGAACTTTTCGGCCGCCTGTTGATCGTAGGTGAGCGCTTGCAGGTCGGGGCGTTGCTGTATGGCGTTAGTGACGAGCACGTCCACATCTGGCGGCGGCGCCGGCAGTTGTGTGTTCTCTTCACTTAATTCGTAGCCGACCAGCCTGTCGAATCCAAGTACGGCTGTCAGGACGGCGAGTGTGGAATCGACATTGTTCTGCGCATCCAGTCGCAGCAGCTTGGCTTGCGAAAGATTGACGTTAGCGAAAGACAAATCCAAGCCCGACTTCAGCTTGCTCTTCGTCAATTCGTCGATTTGATGTTGCACTGAGCCGCGAGTGGTCACTGTTTGCTGCGCGACTTTGAGCAGCGCTTGCGCCTGCAGCGCGTTGTAAAAGGCCTGATCGGTTGCGAGAACAATGTCTTCGGTAGTGGCCAGCGCGTTGGCGTTTTGGGCCTTCTCCAGGAGCTTTGAATAGGACACCAGGTTGGTGGTTCGGCCAAAATCGGTGATGAGCTGGCTGAGCGTTACGCCAGCCCCCGCATGCTCGAGCAGACGAGATGCCGTAAGCGCGCCAGCGCCAATGCGGCTGCCTTCATTGGCATCAACCGCCGTTATCGCGCCGTTAAAATTGGGAAGTTCCGCCGCGCGGGTCTCGCGATAAACCTGGTGCTGTGCTAACGCGAGCAGACGTCCCACACGGATTCGGGGATTGTTCTTGAGGGCCAACTGCTCGGCTTCTACACGCGTCAAGCGCACTGTAATACCTGGCGCTTGCCCCGGCTGTGTGGCTTCCCTAGTTTTTGGGTCGACAGACGAGTTCGTTTGAGATCCCATATCACCCTGGAGTCTCGCCACCAGCGCGACCTCAGCTTCTGGAGGCAGTACGATCCCTGGCTTCTGGGTAAATTGTGGCTGCGGAGCCGAAGGCAGGTTATCGGTTGGCCGCGATTTGTCGGAGATTTGTGCCGAGCACGGCGGGGCCAGAAGTGCGCACAAAAAACATGCCCAAAGAAGTAGCAGCGGCTTGTGATGAGGATCTTGCGGCTTCATACCGTCGGCTCCATCGGCTGAGCTGTCGCAGCTGGCGGATTCCGCTTTCCATACACCAGCAGATACGCCGCGGGAACGATGAAAATCGTGAGCACCACTGAAGACGTCAAGCCTCCGATAATCGCCTTCGCCATGGGAGCGTATTGTTCCGCGCCAGTCCCCAGTTTCAACGCCATAGGAATCATTCCGATGATGGTAGCCAGCGAGGTCATCAGAATGGGGCGAAGGCGCACCCGGCACGCGGTAATTACCGCGTCGGCCGGGGACATTCCTTGCCGCTCCAGATTGTGAGCAAAATCGACAATCAGAATGCTGTTCGAGTCGGCGATGCCGACCAGCATCAGCACACCCATCAGCGACATGACATTCAACGTGCTGCCCGTGAGCGGCAGGATGATCAACACACCGACGAAACCCATGGGAATCGCCAGCATGATCAGGAAAGGGTCGATGAAGGACTTGAATTGAGCGGTCAGGATCAGAAACAGCAGCAGAAACGAAATCAGAAACCCGAAGGCGAAGCTCTTAAACGACGCCTCCATACCCTGTACCATGCCGCGCAGATTGACGCGCACATTGCCAGGAACTTCTGTCCTAGCCAAAATATTTCGGATCGAACTGGTCACACGCTGCAGATCTTCTCCAGTGGGGGTCACGTAGATGTCGACCACTCGCTGTATCTGATAGTGATCAACCTCGGTGGGAGTCTGGACTTGGCTCACGCTAACAACATTGTTGAGCACGGTGGTCGCCCGACCTGCGGCGCAAGACCAGGAGGGCTGGGCCTGCCCCAGGGATGAAGTTGTCCCACAGTTCAGGTCGGCGCTCTTATTGGGGTCTCGCAAGGGAATCTGCCCAAGATCGGTCATGTTATGAATCGCGGCCTGGCCCTTCTCGAAGAACTGGACGGTCAGGTAGTAGTCGTTGCCGCTTTTGCGATCGACCCAGTAATTGGGAGCGATCATGTAGTTTGAATTGAGCGCCGTGATCACGTTGTCCACGACATCCTTCTGCGTCAAGCCCAACTCGCCCGCGTGCACCCGGTCGACGTCCAGACGCAGAGCGGGATAGTTCATGTCTTGTGGAATGTATACCTGTCCTACGCCATGAACCTGACGAATTTCGGCGGCCAGGTTCTGCGCGATGCCGTTGATCTGTTCGAGATTGGAACTGCTCACCTGCACATCGATTGGAGCCGGCATGCCCGAATTTAAAATGGCGTCCACCATCGAACCGCTGGAGAAGAATGTGCGAATATCGGGAAACTGCTTGGCCATTCGCTGCTGCACGCGGTCCATATATTCGAAACTGCTCAGGCGGTGGGACTGGTTTAACTGCACCTGAACCGTCGCGGTGTAAGCGCCGGAATTAGTGGTGTAGAGCGAAGAGAAATCGGGAACTACGCCAATATTGGAAACGATTCTCCTGAGATCGTTGCCTTCCATGGCGTTGCGGATGAGGTCTTCGACCTTCGCGACGTATTGGTCAGTGACCTCGATGCGGGTGCCGGTGGGAACCTTCAGGTTGATGGTGAATTGGCCGGCATCGGTCTTGGGAAAAAACGCCAGGCCCAGCAGAGGATAGATCAGCAGGCTGGCCACAAAGACGCCGCTCAAAATCAAAACCGTAAGGCCCGGGCGCAGCAAAGCCCGCCTCACCCAGTACTCGTAATAATCCAGCACCTTGTTGAACATCCGGTTGAAGCGTGCGTTGAACCTGTCCATCCATGACTTACTGGCGGCTGCCGTCGGTTCAATCTCGTAGTCCGGTTGGCGCTCGTGTCCGGGCGTGTGCGGAACAGCCTTCAAAAAGCGCGAACAAAATAGGGGGATTACCGTCATCGCCACCACAAACGAAGCAAGCAGCGAGAGGCAGAACGCCAGAGCTAAAGCAGAAAAAAGAAACTTGGCCACGCCGTAGAGGAACACGACCGGAAAGAAATCAACTACATCCACCAGCGTAGCCGCCAGCACCGCCAGGCTCACTTCCGAGCCGCCGACTTCGGCGGCGATCATGGGCGCGGCTCCCATCTCCAAATGGCGGTAGATGTTTTCCAGCGAGATCACCGAATTATCGATCACGCGCGAGAATGCAAGGGCCATGCCTCCCAGAATCATGGTGTTGATCGTGCCGCCCATCAGAGCCAAGACTACAAACGCGGCCAGTGCCGACAATGGAATTGAGAGCAGAACCGCCGAGGTGGCGCGGAAGCTGCCCAGGAAAATCAGAATCATCAGGCTGGTTAGAATCAAGCCTAAGAATCCCTCGTGTAGCACCGTACCGATCGCCTCTTTCACGTAAACCGACTGGTCAAACACGACGCTGGTGACCATCTGCTTGGGGATGTCGTACAGATGTTTAATCAGTTCTCTAACTCCATCGACGACCGCTATGGTGTTGGTGTCGCCGCCCTGCTTCATGATGGGGATGTAAGCCGACTTCTGGCCGTCGATGCGCACAATATTTGTCTGGATTCCGTGAGCGTCTTCGGCTTTGCCTACATCGTTTACGGTGACCCACGAATGGCCGTTGATCTTGAGCGGAACTTCGCCTAACTGTTTCATGCTGTCGACCAGGCTATTGGAGTACACGAAATAGTCGTACGGTCCCATCTTCACGTCGCCTGCGGGCAGAATCAGATTGGAGTTGTTGACTGCATTCACCACATCCATCAGGCTGAGCTGGCGGGACGACAACTTGTACGGATCCACGTAGACCATTATCTGGCGATAAATTCCGCCGAACACGCCGGGGATGGAAGATCCAGGCACAACCGTAATCTGGTTGCGGATCTGGAACTGGGCATAGTCGTGAAGCTGAGTTTCGTTCAAACCTTCGCCTTTCACCGTCACCAACGCCACGGGCAAGCTGGACGCGTCAAACTTCAGCACTACTGGAGGCAGGGTGCCGGGAGGCAGCCGCTTCAAATCCGCGAGCGCCAGGTTCGAAAGCTCGGTGACATCGGCGTCTGGGCTTGTCCCGGGCTGAAAGTAGACCTTGATGATGCTCACGCCCAGCATCGATCGCGATTCAAAATGATCGACGCCCGCAGCCAGGGTAAAGAAACGCTCGAGCGGGTCGGTGATATCGGTTTCGATATCTTCTGGCGGCATGCCGGAATAAAACGTAGCCACCACCACCTCCGGCAAATTAATTGGTGGGAATAAATCGACCGGCATGCGCGCGACACTGGTTACACCTATGACCAGGAGCGTCAGACAGATGACAACAATGAAATAGGGATTGCGAATTGAAAAACCTGGCATAACCTATCCAATCTTTCTCTCGGCGAACCTCTCTGCGAACTCGCTCGTTCCGGCCAACTGGCTCTACTGCTGCGTGTCCCCCTCGTGATACTCGGGCTCCGTGACAGCCTGGGCGTGAACTTTTTGGCCCGGCCTCAAGCCGCTGCGGTCGCTGATCACAACCTGTTCTCCCGCGTTTAGTCCGGAAACGATCTCGGCATCGCTACTGGTTTGGAGTCCGACCTGCACGGAACGCTGCTCCAGCGATCCGTCAAACCTCACTACAAGAACAGTTGTCTTATCGCCTTCGTGATTCAAGGCCTGCACTGGAACGGAAGGAATGTCATCTTTCCGATCGAACTGAAGCTCGGCCTCAGCGTAGAGGCCGGGCAGTAAAACGTGCTGCGGATTGAGGACATCGACCTCGGTATGCATCGTGCGCGTATCCTGCTGCACGTCGACCGAGAATCGCGCTACCTTTCCGGGAAATGTTCGGCCGAGCGAAGGAACATGAACATCCACCGGGTCGCCGACTCGAATGTAACGAACGTAGGCTTCGGGAACTGGAATGACCAGGCGAAACAGGTCGTCTTCTGACAGTTTCACCAGCGGTATGGCTTGTGTGCTGGAACCTGTCCCGCCTTGCATGAGCGTTCCGAGATTGGCGTATCGTTCTGTGACCACACCGGCAAATGGCGCCGTGATTCTGGAATAATCAAAAAGACTCTGATCGCGCGCCAGTTTCGCCTTCGCGACCGCAAGCTGGCTCTGGGCGGCTTCCAGAGATGCCTGGCCGGCGTCGACCTGCGACGAAGCCGCCAGGTCTTTTCCCTGAGCGTCGTCCACTTCCTGTTGGGCCACAATACCCGGCTGGCTCTGAAAGACTCCATTCAACCGTGTGTATTGAAGGTGCAGGGCATTGTATTGCGCCTGATAGCGCGCCAGTTCGTGCTGTGCCCTCGTTACCTGATTGAACGCATTCTTGATCTCCGCCTGATCTTCCTGCAGTTGAGCCTCTAACTCGGGAATCTCAAGAATGGCCATGACCTGCCCGGCCTTGACGTGCGTTCCATAATCCACCATGAGCTTCTTGACGTAACCGGACTCCTTCGCGTAAACGTCAATCTCTTGAAACGGCACTAACTCGGAGGAGAGCGTGATTTTCCGCCCCAGAGACTTCTTCACGACCTTGGTTACTCCGACAGTAATGGTTGGTCCTCCGGCTTGAACATGGCGGCTCCGGTCGCCCGAACAAGAAGACACGAACAGGAGCGCAACGATGACGGCCGGAACAAAGGAAAAAATCGCTGCCTTACGCCTGCAGGCTTGCGTGATGAACACTGTGCGTTTTTGAGTCATCGTGTAGTGCACCAATCTTCCCTGCTGCCCTGGGCACGCTCCTGCCGGCCTAGCGCTTCGTTTTCATCACCTCACCCACCTTCGCCACCGAAAAAGCGCTGGACCGGCAGAAGTTGATCACCTTTTGCTCTGCCCGTTGAATTTCCGCCGCGGCCGCCGGCACCGCAGCGGCAATCTTCGCCGGGATCATCAAAACGCCGTGACGGTCGCCATGCAGCAGGTCGCCGGGGCTAACTTCCATTCCGCCCACGGTAATTGCAGACCCGATGTCAAAAATGTGGGCATAGGCGTGCGAGACGGCGACGCTTCCGGCAAACAGCTGCACTCCCATCTCGCGAACTGCAGGCAGTTCTCGCACCGCACCGTTGGTCAGGTAGCCGATGCAACCCAGCGCCTTGAGGATGGCAGCGTGCATATCTCCAACAAAAGCCCCGCGGCCAGGCGGATTATCTTGGTCTTCCAATACGAGAATGCGCGGCGATGGAATCTCAAGAATGCTGTTCCAGAAATTTCCCCGGTCGTGGAACGTGCTGCCTACCATCGGCGGCTCGCCGCTGCGCAGCCGCGCCGTTGCCGCATAACCCACCATCGGCGGCGCATCTTCAAACATGCAGTGAATGCTGGCGTTAGTGAATCCTGTATTGTGCAGCCGAAGGTTAAAAGTTTCGACGGCGTTCGCGACCATGCAGGTATCGAATTGCCGGAGAGCATCCAACTCTCCCTCAGTTAACAGAGGTGCCTGCGCCATGTGCGCGTCCTTTCAGTATCCGACTTCCATTGAACACCGACGATTTCCCTGAATAAGCGAACTTACTCCCCGGACTGTAATCGTAAATCTCGATATTTCGCCGCGATATAGAGCCTTAGTTGTACAGATGTTCACGGAGGCTACACCGAAGCCGCCCTCGACCCCCGGCCACATTTTGCGCCTGCCGCATGGGAAACCGCGGGGTCTCTCATTCCCATCAATGAGGCGGACTCTCTGATGGCAAGGAGCGATGGCAACAACATCTACGAAGCAAAAAACTGGGGAACTTTCAGCAGAAAGGAGGAGGAGGCGGGCGATCGTACAGACTGGTTTCGAGAACAATACCGGGTATCGGAGGTCCCGCCGGGGCGATGCGAGGATAAGAAGTGGGCGCCTGCAGGACGCCGGACTGGATGACCTGAGGCATCCAGTTGGCCGCACTCTTGGTGAGACGCTGCCGGCTTTGCTCTGGGGATGAATGTTTATGCAGGGTTCTTGCTGAGTATGAACCACTGTAAGCGGAGCAGTACCGAGTAGCAACGCTCACCGTCAGCGCACTCACAGCAACGAAAATGACGATCACACAGCGCCATCGACCTTCGAGATTGGTGAGACGTGACATTTCAGACGTACAAGGCTAGCTATTTCTTAACATAGTGGATTGGCCGTGAGCAAGCAACCAAGATTGACCACACTCACTGCTAATAAGTTTGATACGAATGCCGTTCGCTGGGTTGCACCGCGCTGAAGACGTGGCGGAGCAACACTTAAGACCCTCTCCTTACAATCCCAGTGAAGCTGTTCTAAGTACTTTTTCATACTGGCCTTCTGGCGGTCTGCGAAGTGTACCTCGGACATCTATCGCAATCCCGCACGCAGCCCCAGACTCGTGATGAGCCCTCCCCCGGGTGCAGACAGTCGCAGAACTGACAGTCATGGAACCTGGGGCTACGGTTCCACGGCTGACAATGCTAGAGACGGCGAAGAAATCGATTCACTCAAACTATCTCGTGCAAGTCGCAGGCGCGTTGCTTCTTCTAACGAGCCTCGCTTCTCTGGTTGCCTGCCAGGGTTTCAGCTCAAGCCAATCTGCTGCCACTCAGCAAGTGCAGTCCGGGACTTTGTCTCTGAGCAGCGCCAGCCTTGACTTTGGCAGCGTCGCGGCGGGGACGAGCAAAACGCTGACTGTAACTGCGTCGAATACAGGCACAGCCTCCATCACGGTCAGCAGCGCCTCGATTTCCAGCCAATATTTCTCGCTGAGTGCGCCATCCCTTCCCATAGCGATTCTGGTGGGTCAAAGCGTCCCCATTACCCTTGTATTCGCTCCCAATGCCGCCGGATCTTTCAGCGCCACGGTTTCCGTTAACACCAATGCCGCTAACAACCCGGCTACATTCTCGCTCACCGGAACGGGGGTGGCAGCCAGTGGTCAGCTTGCGCTGAGTTCAGCCAGCGAAAACTTCGGCAGCGTGACCGTGGGAAGCAATCAGTCTCTGTCAGAGACGGTCACCAATACCGGTGGCTCGAGCGTCACGATTTCTCAGGTCGGGATTAGCGGAACGGGCTTCACCTTAAGTGGAATCACAGCTCCAATGACGCTGGCGGCTGGGCAGAGCGCGAGCTTTAGTGTCACGTTCACGCCACCATCGGCCGGAAGTGCGACTGGCAATGTCACGATCAACTCGAACGCCCCGAATCCCGCCCTGACAGTTCCGTTGTCGGGAGTCGGAGTCATACCGGGGGCGCTCGGTTCAAGTCCCTCGAGTCTTAGCTTCGGCAGCGTCACGGTGGGCAGTAAGCAGTCTCTTTCGGAGACAGTCACCAACACAGGCAGCTCCAGCGTCACGATTTCTCAGGTCGGGATCAGTGGAACCGGGCTCAGCCTCAGCGGGATCACCACTCCAGTAACACTGACGACCGGGCAGAGCGCGACCTTCACTGCCACGTTCACACCGGCGTCAGCCGGGAGCGTTACTGGCAACGTCACAATTACTTCGAACGCTTCCAATCCTACTCTGACCATTCCACTGTCGGGCACGGGGGTTACGCCGGGGGCGCTCGGTTCAAATCCCACGAGTCTCAGCTTCGGCAATGTGACGGTAGGAAGCAGTCAGTCTCTGTCAGAGACGGTCACCAATACCGGTGGCTCCAGCGTCACGATTTCTCAGATCGGGATCAGTGGAACCGGGCTCAGCCTCAGCGGGATCACCACTCCAGTAACACTAACGACCGGGCAGAGCGCGACCTTCACTGCCACGTTCACGCCAGCGTCAGCCGGGAGCGTCACTGGCAATGTCACAATTACTTCGAACGCTTCCAATCCGGCCCTGGCTATTCCGTTGTCGGCTACGGGAGTTACACCTGGGGCCCTCGGATCGAATCCGACCGGTCTCAGTTTCGGCAGCGTCACGGTGGGCAGCAAGCAGTCTCTGTCAGAGACGGTGACCAACACGGGCGGTTCGAGCGTCACCATTTCTCAGGTCGGGATCAGTGGGACGGGCTTCAGCCTGATTGGGATCACTGCTCCGGTCACGCTGACGGCGGGGCAGAGCGCGACCTTCACGGTTTCGTTTACCCCTGCGTCGGCCGCAGCTGTCAGTGGCAACGTAACCGTCACCTCGAACGCACCCACGCCAACGCTCACTATCCCGTTGTCGGGCACCGGAATCGCGCCGGGGGCACTCACCACGAGTCCGACCAGTCTCAGCTTCGGCAGTGTGACGGTAGGAAGCAATCAGTCTCTGTCAGAAACGGTGACCAATACTGGCGGTTCCAGTGTCACGATTTCTCAGGTTGGGATCAGCGGAACTGGATACACCATGAGTGGGATCACCGCTCCGATCACACTGACGGCTGGGCAGAGCGCCAGTTTCAACGTGACGTTCGCTCCACAATCCGCCGCAACTGCGAGCGGCAACGTGACCATTACCTCGAACGCACCCAATCCAACCCTGATCCTCCCCTTGTCAGGCACGGGAATTGCACCGGGGTTACTGGGATCAAATCCGACCAGTCTCAGCTTCGGTAGTGTGACCGTAGGAAGTAATCAGTCTCTTTCGGAGACGGTGACCAATACTGGAGGCTCCAGTGTCACGATTTCTCAGGTCGGGATCAGCGGAACTGGATACACCATGAGTGGGATGACAGCTCCGATCACGCTGACGGCCGGACAGAGCGCAACCTTCAGTGTCACGTTCGCGCCGGCGTCGGCCGCGAGTGCGAGTGGGAATGTCACAATTACTTCGAACGGGTCCAATCCGACTCTGACAATTCCGTTGTCTGGCACCGGAGTTGCGGCGGGGGTACTCGGATCAAATCCGGCCAGTCTCAGCTTCGGCAGCGTGACCATAGGAAGCAAGCAGTCATTGTCAGAGACGGTGACCAATACCGGCGGCTCCAGCGTAACGATTTCGCAAGTCGGCATTAGCGGCAGCGGATACAGCGTGACCGGCATTACTGCTCCGGTGACACTGACGGCGGGCCAGAGCGCGACGTTCACGGTCTCGTTCACGCCTGTCTCGGCCGGTAGTGTTAGTGGCAACGTCACAATCACTTCGAACGCCTCCAATCCGACCCTGACTATTCCGCTGACCGGTACGGGAGTTGCGCCGGGAGCGCTCGGGTCGAATCCGGCCAGTCTCAGCTTCGGCAGCGTGACGGTGGGAAGCAATCAGTCGCTGTCGGAGACGGTGACCAATACCGGTGGCTCCAGCGTGACGATTTCTCAAGTCGGAATTAGCGGAACCGGATTTACGTTGACTGGGATCACTGCTCCGGTCACGCTGACGACGGGCCAGAGCACGAGCTTCACGGTCACGTTCACACCAGCATCTGCAGGAAGCGTTAGTGGCAATGTCACCATTACTTCGAACGCATCCAATCCGACGCTGACCATTCCGTTGATCCGGCACAGGAGTTGCGCCGGGAACACTCGGATCGAATCCGACCAGCCTCAGCTTCGGCAGTGTGACCGTCGGCAGCAACCAGTCTCTTGCAGAGACCGTGACCAATACCGGCGGTTCCAGCGTAACGATTTCTCAAGTCGGAATCAGCGGTACCGGGTTCAGCCAGAGTGGGATGACCGCTCCTATCACGCTAACGGCCGGGCAGAGCGCGAGCTTCACGGTCACGTTTACGCCACAATCCGCGGCAAGTGCAAGCGGGAACGTTACCATCACATCGAACGCATCCAATCCGACACTGACGATACCACTGTCGGGAACAGGCACTGCGGCAGCTGGGCAGCTGACCGTTACTCCCATCACGCTTGGTCTTGGCAGCGTGGTCGTCGGGACCAGCGGAACAGCATCAGGAAGCCTGACAGCCAGCGGCGCGAATGTTACGGTCACGGCCGCGAGCTCGAACAACTCGGCATTCAGCGTGGGCGGCCTTTCACTCCCGCTGACCATCCTGGCGGGACAGAGCGCCTCGTTCACGGTCACATTCAGCCCGCAGGTATCGGGAGCGTCGAGCGGTACCCTCACCTTTACCAGCAATGCTCAGCCTGCCACGACGACGGAAGCCCTGACCGGAACTGGCACGCCTGCGCCAATACACACGGTGGATCTGTCGTGGACCGCAAGCACGTCATCGAACATAAGCGGCTACAACATTTATCGCGCGGTTTACACCAACGCGTGCGGATCTTTCTCCAAGATCAACTCTGCGCTGAATACGAGTACGTCGTACGCAGACTCCGTAGTAGTAGACGGCACCGCCTACTGTTACGCCACGACGGCAGTCGATTCGAGTAACCAAGAAAGCGGCTACTCGAACATCGTTTCCAACGTTCAAATTCCTGCTCCGTAACTTCAAATTCCGCATCGTTGAACTGATAGCATGGACCTTCACGCGACGCTGTGCGATCAGCGCTCCAGTTCGGCATTCTCTTTCTCGCTCTTCCGCTTCTGGCGCAGAGTAACGCCGGAGAACTTCGCCTCAAAATTACCGGGCCCGACAGTCTTCCCGTTGGAGCTTCCATCGAGCTCTCCAATGACGCAATCCAGTTTCATCGCTCCTTTTCCACCGACGATTCCGGAGACTTCATCATCCGCAATCTTCCGTTCGGTCGCTACCGGCTTCGGGTCCAGCGCGAATCGTTTTCTACGTACGACGGCCTGATCGAAATCCATTCCGCTCTTCCCACCGAATACGTGGTCAAACTCAACATCGCAGCCCTCAGCACGGCGGTGAACGTCACAGCCGAAACTACGCTGATCGATCCCGAACGCACCACCACCATCAACCATCTCGACTCGAAAGCTATAACCGATCGCGCCGCATCGTTCCCGGGCCGTTCTCTGCCGGATCTCATCAACTCTCAGCCCGGCTGGCTCTATGAAGGCAACGCTGTTCTCCATCCACGTGGCTCGGAGTATCAAACTCAATTCGTGATCGACGGTATTCCGCTGACCGACAATCGCTCGCCCAGTTTTGGTCCCGAAATTGAAGCCGACGAGGTTGATTCCCTCACCATTTACACTGGCGGAATCCCCGCGGAATACGGACGCAAGATGGGCGGCGTGGTCGAGGTCAACACGCTTCGCGACTCCCGGCCTGGTCTGCACGGCGAGTTCGTTCTCTCCGGCGGTAGCTTCGACACTGCCGGCGCCTTCGCCAGCGCCGAGGACACCTGGGGCCGCAACACCGTCGGCGCCAGCGCCTCCGGCAACCTGACCGAACGTTACCTTAATCCTGTTGTCCCCGAGAACTACACCAACCGGGGCACAACCGCGGACTTCTCTTTGAGTTTTGACCGCGACATCAGCGCCGCGGATCGTCTCAACCTCAGCGTTCGCCACGAGCTCGCGCGCTACGAAATTCCCAACCAGCAGCTCCAGCAGTTCCCCCAACTCCAGAATCCGCCAGGCGCAACATCCCAACTCCAGACCGCTGGCAATTTCGAGACCATGGGTATCGCTTCTTACCAGCACATCTTTTCGCCCGACGTGCTGACCAATATTCGGGGAATGGTCCGCGACAACTCAGACGATCTCAACTCCAACAATGGCGCGTGGCCCATTGCCGCTTTTCTCCACAATGAATTCAAGGAGGTATATTTCAACGCTGATCTCTCCATCCATCACGGTCGCCATGAATGGAAAGCAGGCGCCGAATTCGACAATCTCTTTCTTCACGAACATTTCAGCGACATCATTACCGCAAATCCCAATGATCCTAACTACCCCTTCGATCCCGGCACTCCCTCCACTTTCTTCTTTACCGGTAGCCGTCCCGATCTCGAACAATCAGCTTTCATTCAAGACCTTATTCACTTCGGCAGATGGACCATCAATGCTGGCATGCGCTGGGACCACTATCAGCTGGCTGTAAATCAAAGCGCGTTCAGCCCGCGCATTTCTGTCGCACGTTATTTTTCGTCGGCTAACTTGGTAGTGCACGCCTCGTACGATCGCGTATTTCAGACGCCCTCATTCGAAAATATTCTTCTCGCCAGTTCGCCACTGGTTACCGTGCTCAACCCCAACGTCCTCCGCCTGCCGGTAGAACCTTCTCACGGGAACTACTTCGAATTCGGCGCCACGAAAAGCTTTTTCAACCAGTTTCGCTTGGACGCAAACTATTTTCGCCGCTACGTAAATAATTTTGCCGATGACGATCAAATCCTTAACACCGCGGTCAGCTTTCCTATTGCATTCCGCAAAGCGGTCATTTACGGCGCCGAAGGCAAAGTTGAATTGCCAAACTGGAATCGGTTTTCTGGTTTCGTCAGCTATTCCTACATGGTGGGTAACGCCTGGTTTCCCGTAACCGGAGGCCTGTTCGTGGGAGACGATGCCGTTAACGCCACCACTCAACTCCGCGGCCACTTCCCAGACTCGCAAGACCAGCGCAACACGGCGCGCGTGCGCATTCGTTATCAGGTAACCTCACGGTTGTGGTTTGCAGGTGGAACGGAATACGGGAGTGGTTTGCCCTTCGAATTCACAGGAACCTACGACCAGGCCCTAGCCGAATACGGCCAACAGATGGTCAACCGGATAAACTTCAGCGACGGACGAATTCGGCCCACCTTGTCGGTGGATATATCCGCCGGCGCCGAACTCTACAAGAAAGAAGCACGCTCTTTAAGCCTGCAAGCCGACGCCGAAAACCTGAATAATCGTCTTAACGTCTTGGACTTCGCCGGGCTCTTTTCGGGCACCGCACTCGCCCCTCCCAGAAGCTATTTCGTCCGTCTGAGTGCCACGTTCTAATCAGCGCATGGCGAGGAGGCCAAAGGAACTCTTCAATTCTCGGCGGAAAGCTTCGTAGTCAAGTCCCTAGAATCAGCGGTGATCTCACGCGCCAGAGTTGGGCCGCGTGTATCGCTATAATTACTAAAAGGGGTGCCTCGGTTCGGAATCGAGCCCATCAGCATCAAAAAGACATGACGAGAGCTTATCAACATCCGCTTGAAGAGATCCTCCACAGCCGCATTGCCATCATCGACGGAGCGATGGGTACTACCATTCGCACCTACGGCATGACGGAAGCGGACATACGCGGGGATCGCTTCAAGAACTCGAAAAAGGGTCTGCTGAATAACGGTGACCTCTTCTCGCTGACTAAGCCGGAGATGATCGGTGACATCCACCGCCGGTTTCTGGAGGCAGGAGCGGACATCATCGAGACAAACACCTTCGGCGCAACCAGCATTACGCAGAGCGAATTCTTTGTTGACGATCCTCGGGAGCATGGCGGCCGGAAGGATCAGGCGTTTTACCAAAAGGTGATCGACGATTCATTCCTTGGCAGTCTGGCGTGGGATATCAATGAGCAATCGGCGCGGCAGTGCCGTGAATGGGCGGATCGCGTCGGGACCTCAACCTCGCGTCAACGGTTCGTGGCGGGCGCGATCGGGCCGCTGACCGTGTCCCTTTCGAACTCGCCCGATGCGGACGATCCCGGCTTCCGCGTGGTCACGTTCGATCAGGTCAAAACCGCCTACGCTCAGCAGGTGCGCGCACTCATCTCAGGCGGCGCAGACCTGCTGTTGGTCGAGACAATTTTTGATTCGTTGAACGCCAAGGCAGCACTGGTCGCCATCCGTGAGGTATTTGATCAAGATGGCAAGGAGCTGCCGGTGATGATTTCGGCGGCCGTGGGGCGTGGCGGCGAGACCATGATCTCAGCGCAAACCACCGAAGCATTCTGGAATGCAGTGCAGCACGTGAAACCGCTGTCCGTTGGCCTCAACTGCTCTCTCGGCCCCGATCTAATGTATCCATTTCTGGAGGAGTTGTCGGAGAAGGCGGACGTGGCGATCTCCTGCTACCCGAATGCCGGTCTGCCAAATCCCTTGTCGGAGACCGGATTCGACCTGGGACCTCAGGACATGGCCCGCTATCTGGGCGACTTTGCACGGGCGGGGCTGATTAATATTGCCGGCGGCTGCTGCGGCAACACCCCCGAGCACATCGCGGCTATCGCCAAAGCGCTCGAAGGCCAGCCCCCGCGAAAGTGGGGGACGCAGCCTGCTGAGGAATCCTTCGCTCGCCAAACCGAGATTGAGAGTCGAGCGTGAGCGTGTCCGATGGCGCAAGCGCGGCCGAGCCCACGAAGACGAAGCCACTCCGTCTCTCGGGATCGCAGCCGTTCACCCAACAGTCCGGCGTCTTCATCATGATCGGTGAGCGGACCAATGTGGCCGGCTCGCCCAAGTTCGCCAAGCTGATCAAGCAAGGCAAATATGAAGAAGCGGTCAGCGTAGCCCGGCAGCAGGTCGAGAACGGAGCCAATGTCCTCGACATCTGCATGGACGAGGGCATGATCGATGGCGTCACGGCAATGACCCGCTTTCTGCAGTTGCTAGCGAGCGAGCCGGAAGTTGCCAAGGTGCCCTTTATGGTGGACTCCTCGAAATGGGAGGTCATCGAGGCTGGGCTGAAGTGCCTGCAGGGCAAAGGCATCGTCAATTCGATTTCACTGAAAGAAGGCGAAGATAAGTTTCGCAAGAACGCCGCCACTCTCCTCAAATATGGCGCGGCCGTCGTGGTGATGGCCTTCGACGAACAGGGGCAGGCGGCGACTTACGAGGACAAGATCCGCGTCTGCGAGCGGGCCTACCGCATACTGGTCGGCGAGGTCGGTTTTCCGCCCGAAGACATCATCTTCGATCCCAATATCCTCACCGTTGCCACCGGCATGGAGGAGCACAACAACTACGCGGTTGATTTCATCAACGCCACGCGCTGGATCAAAGCCAATCTGCCGCACGCGAAAGTCAGCGGCGGCGTCTCGAACATTTCGTTCAGCTTCCGAGGCAACAACAAAGTGCGCGAGGCCATGCACTCCGCATTTCTTTATCACGCCATCACGGCTGGCATGGACATGGGCATCGTGAATGCCGGGATGCTCGAGGTCTACGAGGAGATTGATCCTGAGCTAAAGGTGCTGGTTGAGGACGTGCTGCTAAACCGACGTCCCGATGCGACCGAGCGACTGGTTGAGTATGGCGAAACCCTGAAGGGCGTGAGCGCGGCGGCGAGTGAAAAGAAGGCCGAAGAATGGCGCAACGGTACGGTTGAGGAGCGTCTTTCTCACGCACTGGTCAAGGGGATCGACGCATACATCGAAGCCGATGCTGAGGAAGCCCGCGTCAAACTGGGACGTCCATTATTGGTGATCGAAGGCCCGCTGATGGCCGGCATGAGCGTGGTCGGAGATCTGTTCGGAGCCGGGAAGATGTTTTTGCCCCAGGTGGTCAAGTCTGCCCGCGTGATGAAGAAGGCGGTGGCGCATCTGACGCCATACATGGAGGCCGAGAAAGTCGCGATGGCTGCGTCTGGCCAGGAAGTCAAGGCGCAGGGAAAAATCGTACTGGCGACGGTCAAAGGTGACGTTCACGATATTGGTAAAAATATCGTAGGCGTTGTCCTCGCCTGCAATAACTATGAGGTGATCGATATGGGAGTGATGGTCCCCTGCGAAAAGATCCTCGAACGCGCCAAGACGGAAAAGGCGGACATGATCGGACTGAGCGGGCTGATCACGCCGTCTCTCGACGAGATGGTACACGTGGCCCGCGAGATGGAGCGTCAGGGCTTCAAGTTGCCCCTGCTCATCGGTGGGGCGACTACGAGCCGTGCGCACACCGCTGTTAAGATTGCACCGAATTACAGCGAGCCAGTGATCCATGTGCTGGATGCCAGCCGGGCGGTGCCAGTGACGACCAGTCTTCTGAGCGACGATGGCAAGTCGGCGTTCGTGGCGCAGCATCGTACCGACTACGAGGCGCTGCGCAAGTCCCACTCCGCGCCGCGCCTGACGGTCGTCTCCCTTGAAACCGCGCGGAAAAGACGCACTCCGATCACGTGGCGGGCGGAAGACCTGCCTACGCCTTCGTTTACCGGCGTGCGTGTGCTGGATAACTTTCCGTTGGCAACGCTGCGCGATTTCATTGACTGGACGCCGTTCTTCCACACCTGGGAGTTGAAAGGCGTTTACCCGCGCATTCTCGAGGACGAGAGACAAGGTGCGCAAGCGCGTCAGATCTTCGCCGAAGCCAACGCTCTTCTGGATGTCATCATTGAGAAGAACCTGATCACAGCGCGGGGCGTATACGGTTTGTTTCCCGCTAATGCAGTGGGCGACGATGTCGAGCTATACACGGACAACACGCGCGAAAAGGTCCTCGAACGATTCCACTTCCTTCGCCAGCAGTCCAATAAAGAAGGCAGCGAGCCGTGCCGATCTCTCGCGGACTTCATCGCGCCGAAGGAGACGGGTTTGCCCGATCATCTCGGTGCGTTCGCGGTAACCAGCGGGATCGGCTTGAAGGAACTGTGCGACGGGTTCCGAGCCCAGCACGACGACTACAATGCGATTATGGCGGAGGCCATCGCAGATCGCCTGGCTGAAGCTTTCGCCGAATGTCTGCACAAGCGGGTGCGATGTGAATGGGGTTACGGTTGTAAAGAAGGCCTGAGCAACGCAGATCTCATCCAAGAGAAGTATCGCGGGATCAGGCCAGCCGCAGGTTACCCGGCGTGCCCCGACCACACAGAGAAGGGTCCGCTGTGGCGTTTGCTCGATGTGCAGGCGAACACCGGAATGGTAATCACCGAGTCGTTTGCGATGTGGCCCGGATCGAGCGTCAGTGGCCTCTATTTTGCCCATCCGGAATCGCGATACTTCAGCCTCGGAAAGATCGATCGCGACCAGGTCGCTGACTACAGCGAACGCAAGAAAATGAGCCTTCTGGAAGTGGAGCGATGGCTCGGGCAAAATCTGAACTACGACCCCGCGGGATAGTATCTGGACCTGTGATCTGCAAGCGGATTAGGCGAGAGATTTGGCCTCTTCTTCGGCAGTCCTAACTCATCTGGCTCAGAACCTGGCGAATCTGACCCGCTGCGGGAGAGTTTGGGTTGAGTTGCAGCGCCCGTTGCAACTGTTTTCGCGAAGCGTCTTTATTGTTTCTGAAATACCATCCCCAAGTGGTAGTGATACGTAGGATTGTCGGGAGCCGTCTCTACTGCTTCTTGCAAGAGAGGAACTGCCAGACCATACAGTCCCTTCTGGTAATACACCCAAGCCAGAGTATCAGCGGCCCTGGTAGAATCCGGCATCTTTTGGCGTGCAATCCGCGCGAGGGCCAGGGCCGTGTATTCTCCATTTTGCAGCATGAAGGTACGCCAGATCGCTCGTACCGGTTGTACTTCGGACGGAGGGTGCAATCCCTAAATCCGGAAAATAATGTCAAAGCAATGGGTGCAAGGGCGTAAGTAATTCGTTAGAACATGGCTTAACAAAGCGGTGGCGCTGGCGGCTCCGGTCGTAGGCGCCACCGTTTTTCTTCTGGTACACAAATCACGGAATCGATGCCGGAGAATGAGACTCGTTTGGCGACCCTTGGTTTCGCGTTTTCCACTTGTTCTTTGTATTCTTGCGCAGTTCCGACAAAGAACTCCTCATACTTCTTATTCCGGAAGGGCCTCTCTCCTCGCCCTTAATCTTGCCCCAAATCAGCCGCCAAGGGTCTGTGTCGGGGACGGGTTTCATACCAGAGTTCGAGTAGACAAAATAGCTGTCCCAGGCCCATCCGTACTGTTCGGGCGAAGATGTTGTCAGCGATTCAGAGGGCGGAATCTTAAGCACGGCCTGGCCCGCTTCCATCGATCCGATCGGATTGGGTTTGTTTCGCCAATTTGAACCGCGGCTGGGCGGCAACGGGGCAGTTCGCATCCCGGGAGGCGAGGAGGATCTGTTCGTAACAGCCCCTAACTGATGTCAGCCTTGGTGGCCGTCGGTGGCTTCGTTTGGCCAAAACTGCTCCGTGGAATTCCACTTCCCCCGGGGGGCCTGTTCGACGGCTGGGCCTGTTCCCGCCAAAGCGGCGGGCATCGCTGTCCCGGGCGTGCGGCTTGGGCTACTGATCGGCTCGTCCCTCGAGTCGCCCTCGTCAGGATTGAGGTTGATATCCATGCTGATGGGGGCAGGCACGGCCTCGCCAGAACGGCGCCGCTGTAAGCGTTCGAGTTCGTGCATGTCTTGCATCAACTGGCGGTGGATGGTGTTGGCGTAGCGTCCGGTCTTGTCGCAAGTGTGAAAGAATCGGCTCTGCGTTGTCGAAAGCTCGGCCTCAAAACCATAGGCCATATGCAGGCGCCAGTAGCTCATAGCGATTTTCTCGACAAGGATTTGCTCGCACGTTGTTGCCGGACGCAGGTCACGCCACAAGCTTTCGAGCAGTTGGTCAAAAGCTTCCCTCTGCTCGTCATCAAATACGAGCAGCTTGCTCGAGAGAATGCCATGTTTCATGGCATTCCAGCGGCTGCGGGCTTTGCCCTCGGCCGTTTTCGGCCCAGTGGATTTTTGGGCGTTGCGGCGGTTGGCTTCTAGTTTGGCCTGTGAAACTGGCTTTTCGGCGATTAGTTCCTCCACGCAAGGTTCGTTTACCTCAGGGACATCGTTCGTGTCCCGTGCAGACCGACCTCGGGACAATAGCTGGTTGTTGGTCGTCATAGATTCCTCATTAGAGAATGGATATCGAAGGGTTGCGACAGCCAATGGCCGTGGCAGCTCCCAACTAGGGACCTGTAGCGAAAGAATTTCATTCATTGGCGAACTTGTCGGTTCGTGGTTGGTCTGGCTTGATAGTGATTGCACCGACCTCGGTGCCGGGCCTTTCTGCTGGTGACTTGTCTGAGGACCGCGATTTTGGTCGAGGCCCAAGGGAAACGGCCGGAATCAGGCGAGGAGGAGACGACATTCGCTTGAGGCGGTCGGGCGCGCGACCGCCCGAAGATCGGGTGTTGATCAGAGAACACCCACAGGTTGTAAGTGAAGCCAGGATAATCGGAAATGTGCCTGACGCACGAGGAGGTTACGATTCAGCGGCGCGGGCGCCGGTGGGTGCGCAAGCGCACCGCACCGGAGTTAACTTTCAAGCAGTTACTTCTGCCCGGCGCATTCCATGAGGGTAGCCTCAATACGCTTTGCAGCCACCCGCAGGGTGAGAAGAAGCAGCTCACGGAAGTGCTGACGACACTTCCGTGCGTCTTCCTCTGCCTTACGGAATGCCTTCGACCGGTCTTCGGGTTGTGCCAAACCATGCGCCGATTTCGCCAATTCAAGCGTGAGGTAGGCTCGTTCGTAATAAAGCTCCGACATCACTTTTGCGACAACAATGAATGCGTCCGTCCCGAGATAGAGTTCGTCCAATTGAAACAGTGTCCAGAGGTGTTGGGCTTGAGTTTGGGGAGCCATCTTTTCGTAAGCTTGAGCCGTGTCGGCGAAAATCTGCTCCTCCTCGGCTGTGCGGGGCAGTCCCACGGAGTAAAGCAGTGCTCGGAGTGCTTTGGTTCCGAGCGGGTGCTCCATGAGAGTGTTGTAGTGCTTGTGTTTCATGTAAATCTCCTAGTTGTATTTGCCGCCGAACTTAGGCCTTGAGGGCCGGAATTGGCAGCATGCTGCCTAATACTCAAAAAGGGACGAATCGTTTGGATATTTCCTGAAAATAGTTTCTTTGAGCTGAGTGGACCGACGTTTTCGGCCGTCCTCTTCGATTGGGTTAGAGACGGCGCTCCCGCGGCCACAATTCAGCGTCAAAAGCCAAGTAGTCCCTGCCGCTCGAAAAATGGCCTGAGCAAAATGCTAGGGCCTTGTATCCGGCAAAGGCCTTACCAGGAGCATTTGAAGGTCGATGGGCCTGCCCCTTTCAAGGCGGGCCTCCGTACAGGCGGTGCTGGGCCCAGTTGACCGCGAAGAAAAGGCCTGGAGGACAGCCCTGCAAGAGCCGGGATGCCCGGAACCAGCAGCCCTGGCAGGTACCAAAGATTTCCGGCCGAAAATAGTTAATTTCGGCTCGACGCCGGTATCCTTAGCTCAGGACGATCACGATTATTCGCTGGCTCGGGCTACCTCGTAATGGATATCAGTTCGAGAATCATCAGTATTTCGCCGGCGCCATAGCCGTATGAAAGGAACTAGGTGGCGGCGGACGGGAACCAGCAGCGCGAGGGCCGTGGCGGACGAGCGAGTTTCGGCCGCGCTGCATTGCGTGAATGTTCTGTGTCCCCAACTGGACCACCGCGGCAAGCGCCAAATGGTAAGAGCAATTCTGGCACTGGCAGCCGGCCAGGCGAAGCAGTCAGCTCGGAAACAGATCACCGACCCCCAGATTGTCGAGATGGTATGGCGCCACAGTCAGTGCATTGTTCCCCACTGTCCCCTGCTCGTGTTCGGTCGAGAATTGGCGCAAGAACTGAATGACTTCTTTCAGGAGGATGAATGAGGATTTTGCTCGTCGATGATGACGAATGTCAGCTGCGATGGTGTTCCGATCAGCTCGAGAAGCGTGGATACTCGGTGGATACCGCTCTGTCGGGTGAGCAAGGGTTGCATATTTACCAAACCGATGGTCCTTGGGAGTTTGTGCTAAGCGACTATCTGTTCCTTCCGTCAGAGCGAATCAGGAACGGGCTGGACTTTGCGCGAGAGATTCTAGCGATAAATCCCAAGCAGCGGATGGCGATCCACACCAGCGCCGAAAATCTCCAAGCACCCGTGCCGGTGTTGCACAAACCTTATCCGATTCAGAAACTCTTCCGACTTTTGCGTGAACCCTTGAGGAGCCTCGCACATCACTAGGGACCGGCGTGCGAGGTAAGCTGTGAATGACGTAAAAAACTGATGAGGAGAAGTGCGAAAAATGATGGAAGGAACTACAAGGACCTCCGAGGGACCGAATGATGTTCTCGGCAAGACTTTTCGGGTGCTGGCTTCCCGCCTGCGCCAATGCTTGGTTTGCGAGCAGACGTTCAGTTCGCAATGCGCGCGTAGCCACGCACAGATTCCCTGCTGGCCAGCAAAGATTGTTGCAAAATCGGTGCCTAGCCGTTTGGGCAGGCTAATGGACTAACAGGAGCTTGGTTGTTGGCACGCCGGGGCTACAAACTCCGCTTCTGGCGTTCGAGATACCGGTGCAGAAAACTTCGCACCAGAGCCACGGGACGTCACTCGGCTATCAGGCTGCTGGCCTTGCACTGGCTCCTGTCGCGTAGCCAAGACTCAGGTGCGCGGATCTTATCTCGATGGCTCTTGGAAGGACCACCGGCGTTGGCTACGCTGTCGGTCGCGATTTCGAACGGCACATGGGCGCTTAAGTTCATGGTCTGAGGTGAAAGCCCGTAGATATCCGTGGGGCTTGCTGCGCCCTCGACTCGCTAGCTCATCTGGTTAAGAGCCTGGCGAATCTTGTCCGCATCGGGGGAGTTTGGATCGATTTGCAACGCGCGCTGCAAGTGTTTTCTCGCCGCTGCCGTGTTGTTCTGCTTCTGATAAACCATCCCAATGTGGTAGTGGTAGGTGGCGCTGTCAGGCACTTTCTGCAAGGCTTCTTGCAGCAGATCGGCGGCAAAGCTATATCGGCCCTTTTGGCAATAAATCCACGCCAAGGTGTCAGCTACGCTGGGAGAATCTGGCATTCTTTGGCGGGCAATCTGAGCGAGAGAGAGGGCAATATCGGTGTTCTGATTGTGTTCTAGCATCCCATAAGCAAGATTGTTGGCGGCTAGCGGATAATTCGGCTCGACTTGTAACGCTTGCTGGTAAAGCCCCTCGGCCTTCGGCCAGTTTCCGCGAGACTCTTCCAGCGATCCCGCAAGGAAATATCCTGCCACATTCTTCGGATTTTCGTCGATCGATCTGTAAGCGACCGCCAGCGCTTTTTCTGTCGATCCCTGAGCGCGCTCCACATTACTTAACAGAAGGAACGCGCCCAAGTTGTTCTTGTTCAACCTTATCGCCTCTTGCAATGATGATTCGGCACCTGCGAAATCTTTATCTGCAGCTTGCAATCCTCCCAGAAGAGCATAGAAGCCATCATTGCTTGGCGCTTTGGCGATTTGCTGCCTGACCCGCTCCACCGCTTTGCTGTTCTGTTTCTGCTGGACGAATACCGCTACCAGCGCATTGAGCGCATCGAATTGATTCGGGTCGCGGTCGAGAGCTTGTTCGTAATATTTCTGTGCCTCCAGGAATCTGGCTTGCTTAGCCAGCCATCCTCCCATTGCCAAATATCCATACGGGCTTTGAGGGGCTACTGCAAGGGCTTTGCTGATGTCTGTTTTCACCTGCTCCGCAGCGGATTCGGCATCGGCTCGCAGAATATATCCGCGTGGATCGGATGGGCGGTTTTGGATGATCTGCTCTGCCGCCTCGCTAAGCAAATCACGATCACCTTGTATGAGCGCAACCTGCGCTAGTGCCAATTGCGCATCGACGAGGTGCGGTTCCAATTTGACGGACTCGCGCCACTCCTGCTGGGCTCGTCCAAGATTCCCTGTTCTGCTAAGGGCTAAACCAAGCTGGTAATGGACGCGAGCATCATTCGGCTCATCTTTTAGTGCAACTTGCAAAACAGCGATCGCGTCGCTGAATTGCCCCCTCAAGTTCAAAATACGGCCGCGAATCAGCTGAGCGTTCGTGTCCCTCGGATCCGCGTGCAGAATCTCATCATTTAGCTTACTGGCTTCTTCGATCTTATTCTCCTGAAGGAGCAAATCAATATAGCCCTGCTTGGTTTTGAGATCTTCCGGGTGTTCCCTCGAGATCGACGCATACTCCGCTGCAGCTTTTTCGAGATCGCCAATGCTAACGTAGTAATCGGCGAGCACACGATACAGGTCTCCTTGGTTGCTCAGATCTTTCTTCGCCTGAACCATCACGCCTTCTGCATCCGCCTTCCGATTCTCGGACAAATAGAGCCGAGCCAGTTGCTGACGAGGCCTCAAATTTCGGAGATCTAGTGCAATTGCTTCCTTCAGCAAATGCTCAGCCTCGCCACTACGGCCGTTGTTCTGGTAGATAATCGCGAGCGACTCCATGGCCGGACTGAACTTCGGATCTATTGCCAAGGCTTTTTGCAAGCTGGATTCTGCGGAATCCATGTGCTTCGCGCTCTGAACAGCCGCTAATTGAACGTAAAACTCCGGCCGGTTAGGGTCGAGTGCAACCGCCTTTTGTAGCTCTTGCAGGGCTGCATCACGATTGTCCTGAGCGAAATTCAGACTTGCCTGCAGCGCATGAGCATCGGCGTTGTTCGGATCTTTCTGCAGTAGTCTGTCGGCCACTGCCTGCGCCTCCGTAAACAAGCGAGCCGCCACGAGCAAATCACCGGTCTCGATCTCGGCTTTACGATTACCGGGATCGATATCGATCGTATGTTTTAGCTCGTGATAGGCGTCTGGCCAAGCCTGTAAACGAATGTATGTTTCGGCGAGTTGGTAATGAGCTTGCGCGAACTTAGGATCTACCTTAATGGCATTTAAGAACTCGATGGACGCCTCATGGTACTGCCCTTTTTCAAAATACCGATTGCCGCTTTCGAAGTACTTCTGTTTCTTTGTATTGGGATCCCGGCCGCAACCGGAATACACGATAAGCAGAATGATGAATACGAGGAGCGCAATCGATCGAACGAGACGCATGATGTCCCTTCAATAAAAAAGATCTCAGATCCCCAAAGATCTCAGATCCAATGAGGTTATTTTATTTCGACGCGGCACCACATTCGAGGCATGTTCAGCGTGGAAGGATTCTTTCCTTCAGGCTGTTCGAAAACAGAGGGTTATTGTGACACGGTTCACCTTCTCCCATAACGAAAAAACCCGCCCTTTGCGGGGCGGGCTCCGAGACCTTTCCTCATTAGGCGCGTAACCTTCGTCGGACAAACGGGCACAATCCAATCAGTCCAGAACAGCCGAGCAAGGCCAGGCTCGTAGGTTCAGGAACGGCAGTGGAGCCGCACGTTCCTGTGCCGGTGTTGCTGCCTCCGATGGCGGGCGTACTGCTGCCGTTAGAGCCGATTTCACCCGTACAGGTATTATTCGAAGTATTGAAAACGGCCGCCGCGAAATAAGCACTCGGGCTGCCGCCACTGGAAAGACTGTTGAAGTCGCTCACTGTCAAGCCGCTCGCAAACACATCAAACGTGAGTGTGGCGGTTTCCACGCCGTTGTGTTGCGGACCGCAACTCGAGCAGTTCAAACCGTAACCAAAGACACCTGCGCCATCCTCATGGATCGGACCAGTTATCTGCGAGAAACCAGAATTCTCTCCCGTTATGCTGACTGCTCCACTGATACCTGTCAGGTTAAAGACGAATGACTGTAGTCCTGTACCGTGAAAATCCACGCCGGTCAAACTGACGTTGACCTGAACTTCGCCGGGCGTCGTGCCTACCTGACTTAGGTTGACAGTTCCGCCAGTTCCGCCAAACAGGCATCCGGAACTGCAATAGTCGACATTTAGGGTGTAGCTGGCCGAGCCGCTATCGGCCAACACGGTGTTGGCAGCAAAAAGCACAAGCAACAGAAGTAAGGATCCAAAAAACAACTTGCAGTGGCGCATCTAACCTCTTCTCTGAGATATCAGACTGACCTTCAGAGGGGGCAGCGGGTCTTAATACCTACAACACTATCAGTGTTACTGTAGTCCACGCAGTAATCCTGTCAAGCCTGATAATTTTTGCAACTGTTGCAAGAGTTTGCAACATCATGGCGAACCCGATAACGTTATCTGAATCAGTAACTTACATACCTCGTCGAAGCTCGCTCGGGCGGCGCGAGGAGGTCGCGAAATGGCTGAAAAAGAGCCAATCCACTTAGCATTACCTCCTCACTTCACAGCCCGGAAATAGACGCTCCGCTGGGAGGATACCGATAGTTTATCCCGACTGACATGGCTCTCCCCTCGCTTTAGCAAAGCTAGAATCGGGAACAGAGCAAGCAGACCGAGCAGATAAAAAACGATTCCTCCGGAGGTATGAAGCCAGCCGTGTAGGAAACGCCGGCTAACATACATGGTCAGCATAGAAATCGTAACAATTCGCACTCCATTTTTAAAAACTACGACAGGAATAATTGAGAGAACCAGAAGCGACCTTCTCCAGGCTGATTGCAAGACGAATTGAGCGACCAGAAGGATCGTGATCAGTAGAACGATGCTGGAGCGAATCCCACTGCATTCCTTGGCCACTTCGATCGTAAGCGTAGGAAGGCGAAGAATGAATCCTTGTTCGAACACCGGCACGTTTAAAAGTCGGAACAGGCTGTAAGCAACTGTAGTCGAGCCCGCCTGCAGCAGAAAAACAGCCCTATCAATCAAAAACTCGGGGATCGGAACCAGCAACAGAAGAAATAACAAAGGAAACTGCGCTGCTCTGTACGCCGACGTCCCATAGAAGAGAATGAATGCGGCGATCCAGAGAACGACGAGTCCAAGGATTTCTACCGAAAGGAAATCGTCAACAACATGCGATTTAACATATCCCATCCACCCTAGAATCAATCCTCCTAAGAACAAACTCGAACCCGCGAAAAAATGGAACTGCGCCTTCGAAAAAACCTCACGTCGTTGAACGTAGATGAGGTATGCACTGATCGGAGCGATCAAGAGTATGTGCGATGCATAATCCCGTGTCAGCGAGAAGCGGATCAAATTCCTGAGTGGTATCCAAAACACAAAACAAGATCCCAGGACAAACAAAAAGAAGTACAAATGCCGCCGAGATAGTTCGCCATTCATGGGAGTGAGCGATTTGCCACGTCTCGGTCCCTGCGAGTGAGCCGACGAAACCCGATTCGCAAAGAATGCTGCACGTCGCTTCGCCGTCAATGAAATCATCGCCCAGTAAGCATCTTAGCGCTTCTTTCCGACAACTGTTAAGCATTCTGCCCTGCCGTTTTTCAAGCTGCGACGGGCGGCATCCAGGACCTCCTGGTTCTGCCGGCCTCGTGCTGTCTTTGATAGATGAGATATGCACTGATGGGTACGATCAAGAAGATGTGGGAATCATAGTCGTGGGTGAGTGCGAAACGAATCAGACTTCGCAAGGTTCCCCAAAACAGAGAAGATGAAGCCAACGCAAGGAACAGGAAATACAAGTGTCGTCGAAGAAGGTTCCCCTGATCAATCACGAGCATCAGTTTAACTCTTTGGCTCTCATTATCAGTTACCATCATTCGCGAGAATAGAGAGCTGATAATAGTTCCCGAGGCATCCCCCAAACGGCAGCTCTTGCTGCTATGGAACAACGGCTTCAATTCGAGTAACGAAAAAAGCGTCTATTCCAACGTCGTTTCCAACGTTCAAATTCCCGAGCCGTAGCCCCGAAAGCTGATGAGAGTCTACTCTGGCTGAGTATTCACGGTGGGGGAGATTCACACCACGATTACAAGGGCGGGGCAGAACTTTCGACATCCCATCGCATAGATCGGTAGCCACCGCAGACACTACACTTTCCTGATGGGACCTGGGCATTTCGACACCAAGGAATCGGCTGTCAACAGCGTAATCCCCTTGACGGTCGCTCGTGCCATTAAGACCCTGTCGAAAGGATCCCGATGAATCGGTGGCAGACTCTCGGTTGCAACGATGTGGTCGCTGATGATTGGTAGCTCGCTGTACCCATTGTCCAACAGGCCGCGGCGCAGCAGCCGCGTATCCACCTTGAAATCATCCCGGCCCAACCAAACAGTCTTCCACCGTGATCGGCGATGAGAAGGGTGCGATGGTCGTCCAACGATAACGAACACCCATCCTTGGACTACGCGCCGACAGGGGCCGGTACGGCACGAAAGGAGCCGTTTGCTTGAGCGGTTATGGAATGGCTAGTCCATTTACTTCCGAACGCAGTATTGAAAATAATTTTTCCGCGAAAGCTGCGTAACCGTCGGCTCTGAGTATTAAAGCACCAGAGAACGTGATTTTTCTTGCGTCTAACATCAACAAAGAGGATTCGACCACATGGTTAAGACTGCTAACAACTCCTTTGGATTCAGTAACGTATATGCCATTTCCATTTATGTCGACGAAAGCCTGTACGCATATTTTCCTATCGGCTCCAGCCATTTGGAAGCTCTGCAAATGGCAATCGCCGATCACCTTGACGCAGGTCACCCCCTTCCTGACGGTACTCGATGCGTAGTGGTGGGTCTATGTAACGATTATGGCTGCGGCTGCGGTAAGATGCGCACAAAAGTAGTCTTCATTTTGCCCGAAACAGGAGACAGTTCCTTAACAGCCTAAGGATGGCTACCTCGGTCTTCGAGGCGGGTCGCATACCCGCCTCGAACCAAACCGGCAAGCCCGAGCCTGACACGACAACTTCCCCTGCGCTTGCATTTGAGGCCTACACTGCCTACAATACATGCATGCAATATACTATTCGCAACGTGCCGGATACTTTGGACGAAGCGCTTCGCAGGACTGCCCGTGAACAAGGCAAAAGTCTGAACGAAGTAGCGATTGAAACCCTGGCCCGCGGTGCTGGGATTAGTGGGGAGCGCGGCCGGCAGCGCGATCTGGGCGACATAGCCGGCTCATGGCGCAAAGATCCTGCTTTCGATAGCGCACTGGCCGCGCAGGACACCATTGACACAGAGATGTGGAGGTGAGGCTGGCGGTCGACACAAACCGATATACCGACCTTTGCCGGGGCAATGTATCCGTGGTCGAGACGGTCGAACTCGCCGACGAAGTCTGGTTGCCATTCATCGTCCTAGGAGAATTGCGCTCCGGATTTGCTGCGGGCAGCCAAGGACCGCGCAACGAAGCTGTCTTGCGCCGTTTTCTCCTGAAGTCCGGCGTCGGTGTACTCTATGCCGATGAACAGACGACGCATCATTACGCTGCCATTTACCGCCAACTGCGTAAGCAAGGCACTCCCATCCCAACGAACGATATGTGGATCGCAGCCCTCATCCTTCAACATTCGCTTATCCTGTTCGCCCGTGACGCGCATTTTGACGTCCTTCCCCAGCTCCCGCGCGTCTAGGATTCGATTCCATTTTGCAAAAGTGCCTAGCGGCCTGATCTGCTTCAGTGGCGCAGGGATTGCCGGACAGCAGTCTCATCAGGAACGGTAACAGCAATTGTGTTGATCATGGGGCAATCGCCGCCAGAAGTGGCATTACGAAACCCTCCGCTCCGTATCTTCTTGGGTAGCATATCTTGTCTCCGCCGGCGGCGCTCCGATCTCGGAAAGTGTTCTGACCACGAAAGCTGCACCAACGTAGCATCGAGTCAGCTGCACATCCACAGGATGCAGGACGGGCTATCCCTTGCGGCGTCGCTGCAGGCGTTCGAGTCGATACATCCAGCGAGACTGCTCAGGATTTCCAACGAGAATCTGAAATCCTTGGTAACCAACGGAAGCAAAGCGGGTACCGCTTTTGCAGCTGCAGGCCGCTATGACGGGATGATTGGCATTGCCAATTGTCTGGTGCGATGCCACTCTGCTGTCCATCACGAGCATTTCGGCAGCCACGGGGGACGATTCCGAATTGAACCTCATTACCCCGTGTTCGGCGTGCCACGCTCAGCCACACCTCGGACTCTACCCCGCCGGTTCCACGGTTGTCCCCTCCACTGATTGATAGTGGTGCGACCATCATGCGGTGAAGAAACAACCTGCCTTCAGAAGACGCAAATTGTCCGCTGTGGTAAGGAATCAGGGCCTCGGAGCGAGTTGCGCCTCGCCGAATATCGACGATCCGCGGGTGAGTATACGATTCGTCGGATTAGAAGAGCTCGATGGCTGCGGCATGGCCCGAAGCAGAAGCGAGTCGACCATCCCGTGTAACTAGTGCCGCTCCGAGTTTTTCGGCAAGCACAATGTAGGCAGCATCGTAGGCAGAAAGATTGTGACGCAGTTGCCAAATTCGAGGCAGGAAAACGACATGAGGATACCGAGTAATACGAAGATCCAGCAGATCGCGGACCGCCTCGTCAGCACGAAGTACCGGGACCACTCCTTGCAATGCGAGACGCCTTAGTACCTGCGTGACCTCGAGATCTAGGAGGTGAGGCGCGTGTAGAGTTTCGTTACGCGAATAAATTCGCTTCTCGATGCTCTGCCCCGCTGATGTCTGAAGAAGCCAGTCAACTGCGGCAGACGCATCCAGGACGATCATCGCGCCTCGCGCTCTTCTCGCACCAGGTGAGCGGTATCGATCTGAGCTGAAACCGGCTTACGTTTGTGCAGCCGCTCCCGCAATTCTGCGAGCGTTGGCCTCTCCGCGATTTCCTTGATCTCCGCTAACAGATAGTCCGAAAGCGACATCCCTGCCATGGCAGCGCGAGCTTTCAGGCCACGATGTAGGGCATCGGGTACATTACGAAGCTGAATCATCTTGGACATGTTCAAAGCATACTTTCATGTCATCCACATGTCAATGCCTGTCCAAGTCACGCGGATGGTTGGCATGCCAATTCTCTGGTGCGATGTCCAATCTGGAGTCCACCACGAGCATTTCGGCAGCCGCGGGGGAGACGATTGGGTTGCTGGAGAAATGAGGGTTTATCAGATGCTCTTAGGTTTTGCTGGCGACGACTACGCCCTTTGTTCCCTGAGAACGCAAATCTCTGCAAGTGACGGATGCGTCTTAGGGAAGGTACCTAAGCTGATTTCGCTTCAATTTGAGGAAATCTCGGAAATCACGCCCTCGCTCGATTCGAAGACTTCGTCGCGGCGGAAGTACTCAAGAGCCAGGCAAACCAGGGAATGCGGAACCGCTTCCACCTTTCGGCGACACTGCAGACGTTCCAGCCACTCCCGTTGCTCGATTAAGGTTTTTCTCGGTCGCGGCTTCGGCGCGAAGGATCTCTCTAGCACCGGCGCCTTTGGCACCGCCACCTTGTCGAAGGCGCGATTCGCGGCATCTTCAACAAGCGCCTTAGTTCCCTGCTCGAGAATGTGGATGGCAATCTGGATGTGTCGGAAGAGGAACTTCTTTCTGCCCTCCGCAAAAATTTCCTCTGCAAACTTGCTCTCGTACGCCGCCGAGATTACATGGTTTACAGAGTTGCGTTTCGCGGCGCTCGCCTGGGAGCACCTGGAACGGGTCTGGGGCAACCTTTCGAGTCTCGTGTCGGCAATACCACTCAGGGTGGCTGTCGGAAAGATCGGGCAAACCTTCGCTTATCTTTTTCCTGATGTGCCTACTTGTCCTTCTCCTTTGGCCGCGCCACAAGACGATGGAGATATCGGGTTCCTTCTCTCTCGTATTCGTGAATTCCGCCTCTGAGAAGCAGTTCGCAAACTTGAGCCAAACTTCTCCCTTCCTTCTTAGCAATCTGCAATAGGGCGTCTTTGACTTCGCTAGGTATCCTGAACCCAATCCGTTCATCTTTGGCGGTCATAACTTGCGCGGATTCTAGACCTTTCATAAACACCTCGCAAATCATTTCTCCCCTTGACGGGGTACCAATAAAGGTTCACAATGTTGACCAATGGTACCCAGTGGTCAACACTAAGGAGTCACATGAAACCTCGCAACTCTAAGAGTCAGCAAGCACTCGTGAGAGAAAACTTACGTTTCGCGAAGCGTTTTGTCTCCCGGACCTTACCTCCTGTACTGCTGGAGCAATTACGCGAGCTAACCCGCAACTTTTCGCTCTCTTTAAAGTGTGGAGACCTTCTTCTACTGAGTGGTGGCTGGTATGTGACTCACGCTGGGCTGATCCGCTTGGCCAAGCGTTGCCATTGCTCTGGGATGCAGGTCCAGCCAGTTCGTCAGCTATCGGATCAAGCAATTGGTCGTTTCGCTTTTCGAGCTACGGTCTACCGATCGCCTCGCTGTCGTGGATTCGTCGGGTACGGCGATGCCGACCCTTCCAATGTCTCAGCGCTGGTTCACGGCGCCGAAATGCGCGTGGCGGAAACCAGGGCGGTCAACCGTGCTCTCCGCAAGGCCTACGGTATCGGCATCTGTTCAGTTGAGGAAATCGGGTCCCTCGCCGATCCTCCGCAAACCTCCCGAGAGTCGAAGAAACTCCCGCCGCAACATGCCAACGGAAATGGGAACGGCGGTCCGAAGGTTCGTGACCGCCTCTGCCAGCTAATTCGTCAGCACCAGCTCGATGCCACGCTGGTCAAGTCGTATGCGACCGACTTCTGCGGGGTCAAGACCCTTCGCGATGCTACTCGCGACCAAGTGGAGAATTTCGTCGCGCACCTGGCCGATTGGGCCGAGAAAGACCGTAATGCGCTGCTCTGTCAGCTCAACAGCTATCCCAGGCAGAAAGAAGGTGCCGCATGAAGCGCCAGATCAGTGGTTTGCATGCTGCCGATCGCTGTGCCTCGGACCCGATGCCCGACGGAGTCTTTCTGGTTCGAGTACAACGAACCCAGTTTCGTCGGCAGGCACAGAAACCCTACTACATGCTCACATTGGCAATTCTGGAGCCCGTCCGGTTCGCCGGACAATCCATTTCCAGTCGACTCTATTGCAGCCCGAAAGCGCTGTGGAAGCTGAACTGGTTCCTCCGCGACTTTGGCTACGACTCCGAACTGCCTGGGACGCGACGAAGTGGACGAGCGGCAGCTCGTCGGGCTGAAGGGCGTGGTCAAGATCAGCAGCCTCGTACTGAATGGCGCTTCGTTGCTTCGACTTGATGGCTTTGCTCCCTCCGATCGTTGGGAAAAACTTTCGCCGGCAAACTTAGACAATCCGCAGGTGGCCTGAATGACGTACAGCTACACGCAGATCAGCCAATACTTGACTTGCCCGCGGCGCTACCGTCATCGCTATCTCGATGGCTGGAAGGAGAAGGACACGCGGGCGGCAATGCTCTTCGGCCGCGCGTTCGAACGAGCATTGGGTGCCCTCTTTCGCCGGGAAGATCCTGGAGCCGTGCTGTTCGCCGAATGGTCCGGGTGCCAGAACCAGGAATTGCACTACTCCAACCGAGACTCTTGGGATCGCATGCTCCGCCAAGGAATCACACTGTTGACCCGGTTCTGCCAGGACGATCGTGTCCGGATCTGCAAACCTCAAACAAATCTGCAGGTCAAATTCACCCGACAAGTTGCTGGCAGCAGCGACTTCGTCGCCTACGTCGACGCCATCGGGAAAGCTCGACGGGAAGCGCTGTCTGCTGGAGTGGAAAACGTCTTCGAGCCGATACCCGGAAGAGCCTGAGGGACTGCTTGCTCTGGATCCCCAACTGGTCTGCTATTCGTGGATGACTGGTATTTCGGAGGTTGCCCAAGTGGTTTTTGTGCGCAAGAGTCTGGTCGAAGTTCAGTACCTGCGTACAACCATAACCGACGAGCAGCGCCAGGAATTCGGCCACTTGGTCGAAAGCACAATCCGCCGAATCGAGTCGGCAGACTTTCTGCCGCACAGTGGAATTCGTTTTCCGCAAAACCCCTGTAGCAGCTGTCCGTATGTGGGCCTTTGTCTTGGAAAGAAAGAAATCGCCGACGCCGCTCTGATGCGACGCCCAGGAGCAGACAATCTTGGTTGGCTTGACGAGCTTAATTACTAGGAATCCGCCCATGCCGCCGAAGTTCAATCGACGCCGCGCCGTATTCGTATTGGGCAAGATTGACGAGATTCTGGCCGGGGAGCAGCGGAAGGAGACGGAACGCGACACCAAGTTCGTCG
>CAVTED010000004.1:0-1343190 GCA_963733795.1 uncultured Acidobacteriaceae bacterium | reverse complement strand
CACGATTCACCATTCGAGGGCAGTATGGTTCCGGCGTAATTGACGGGAAACGAGTACCAGGTTATCGGGAAGAGCCAGGCGTGAATCGCAACTCCGTAACAGAAACCTACGCGGCAGTAAGGTTTCAGATTGAGAACTGGCGTTGGGCTGGAGTTCCTTTCTACATCCGAACTGGGAAGCGTCTTGCACGAAACCTGACCGAGATCCGCGTGCATCTCAAACCCACGCCACAGGCCTTGTTTGCGAGCACATCGTCGGTGATTGCCCCGAATGTCATCACAATTAGCATTCAGCCGGACGAGGGAATTTCGATCGCATTCGACGCGAAGCGACCGGGAACGCAGATGCGGACGGTGACGGTTCAGGCCAACTTCTCTTATGAAGCGGGCTTTGCGTCGAAGGGGCCAGTTGCGTACGAAACTTTGCTGCTCGACTCAATGCGTGGCGATGCAACGCTATTTACGCGCCGAGACGAAGTAGAGGCGGAGTGGCGCATCATCACGCCCATTGAAGAAGCGTGGGCGCGATTACCGCCACCCGACTTCCCCAACTATGCCGCGGGTAGCGAAGGACCAACCTCGTGGCATGACCTGCTCAAAATCCGTGGCAATACTGCCGATCAGGCGATTCGGTACGCATAAGGTGGCTTAGGGGGGCTGATCGCCGTTGCTCCCGGTTGACGGGTAAGCCTGACGCAATCCTTTAAGGTCAGGTTTGCCGACAACACGGGAGATAAAAATGGTTGAATCAGCGAAGCTAGTTGAAATCGATCTCATGGATATCGATCGCGACGAGCAGAGGCTCCGCTACCTTTCGCTTTTCGCTGTCAAAGGCAACTACTCGGCGCTTGTGTGGCACCACAATTCCGCTTGTGGTTCGGTAGTCGGAGGCGTAGTTGAGTCCCGGAGCATTGCCAAGGACATCTACGGTATATTCGTGCCTCCGCAACAATCCGTCAGGACCGAAATACGAAATTTGATTCCGCGTGTGGCCGGCGATGGAATCGGGAAATGTGACCCTTAAGGGACGCCACTGTTCACCATCTTCTTGCCATGGGGTAATCTCTTCGCTGATAAGTCCGGGATAGGTGTAAAGGAACGGAATGGTGAAATAGCTCCATAGCGCGTAGCTCGCAAAGTAGGCTACATGCAGGCTGTCCCATGGGGTATCGAGGCTCTGCCCTCGAAACGAGGTAATGGGATCTACGCGGGTTTCTTCGACAACTCCTGATTCTGATTCAATTGAGACCTGGCCAGTGCTGAATATCGTTCGCCGGTCTTTCCCAATAAGGTGGGTGACCAAATGTTGGCGATGGAGTTGAGCAACTACCTGAACATTCTTGAGCACATCCGGCTGGCCCTTGAGGTGCCAGACTGCGCCCGTGATCGAGACGTTGGCTCTTACTACCTTGAACTGGTGCCAACGTTCGAGTCCACCATGAGCTTCGATTGCGAGTTTGAGCAGGTTGTCCATAGAAACCTTGGAAATGCAGAGAAGGAAGAGAGTTGTCGAGTCCGTCCCGCTCGTGTTTATTTCAGGAACAAGGTGCCGAACATCGGATTCCCGCTCTTGGATTGCTGCTCGTCGCCTCGTCCTGAATAACATCCCAGTGTTCGACGAGAGTCCCATCCTTCAAGCGAACGATGTCCGCCGCGATCCAGTTCACCGGCAGTCCGATGTTGGAAAACCGACCATGAACGATGACGTAGTCGTCATCTGCGAGAATCACCCCAGGCTCATACTTCAACGTTGGCGGAAGGCTCTTGATGAGATTGAAGAGCCCGTCTCGTCCCGGCTCGATATGGGCGCTGTGTTGAATGTAGTTGGGAGACCAGAACCGCTCCGCCGCCGAGTAGTTGCGTTTATTGAACAGGGTATCGAATGCTTCCAGTACGATCGCCTTATTCTTCTCTGCATTTGAATTACTCATTGGTTTTCCTCTCTTGGAAAGAGATATTTGACGTTCTTGTTTTGAGCGGGTTTGTGAAGTCCGCTCAAGTAGCGCGGCGGCGCAGCGGTTCTCGATCATATTTGTCCTCTTCCGCCATCAACGAACAGTTCGATACCAGTGACGAAACTGGAATCATCCGAAGCTAGAAACAGCGCCGCCTTGGCAATTTCATCGGGTTCCCCCACGCGTCCCATTGGGATGGTGGATACAATCCGTGCAATGGCATCCGCAGGTTGGCCATCTATAGCTGGCGTGTCGGTCGGACCTGGGCTAATAACGTTTGAGCGAATATGGCGGTCCTTGAGATCCAATGTCCAGGTCCGCACGAAAGAACGGAGGGCGGCCTTGGTCGCGCCGTACACACCGAAGGCGGGCGTACCTTTCACGCTTGCGACTGAGCCATTGAGAATGATCGAGCCGCCATCGTTCATCAGCGGCAAGGCTTTCTGCACGGTGAACAGGGTGCCCTTAACGTTGATGTCGAAAAGCTTGTCGAAATGCTCTTCCGTAATCTTTCCCAATGGAGCAAATTCAGCCACACCGGCGTTGGCGAAAACGACATCGATTCGCCCCTTCGTCTTTACGGCCTCGTAGAGACGGTCAAGGTCGGTCAATTTGGCAATGTCTCCCTGAATGCCAGTGACGTTGCTGCCGATCGCCTTAACGGCTTCGTCGAGTTCTTTCTGACGACGGCCGGTGATGAATACGTAAGCCCCTTCCTTGACGAAGAGCCTTGCTGTAGCCAAGCCTATCCCGGTTGTGCCACCAGTAATGACTGCTACTTTTCCGTGCAGTTTCTTAGTTTCGGTCATCGGCAGTTTTCCTCATTCTTCCTTGCTCTCAGTCGGCCTAAAAATGAGACGCGGCCCGGCCACGGTTAAGCTTGGCTCGGAGCGAATAGCTTCAGCATTTGCTCGTTGAACCCGTTCACCAAGGCATGCTCACGGGGGCCAGGATTGGCCCGCAGAGGCTTCGCCGCTTCAACAAGAATTTCATCAGCATCTGTTGCCAGCACGTCCAACGTTTCGTTGATGAACTGGTCGAGAGGCATTGCCTGCTCCGCTTCCTGGCTGTTCATGAGTTCTGTGCGCACCCATGGCGGCGCCATCTCAAGAACTCTGACACCGCTGTCGCGAAGCAGGAAGCGTTGCGACAACGCATAGGAGTGGAGTGCAGCCTTGGTAGCAGAGTAGACAGCCGTCACAGCCAAGGGCACGAACCCAAGTACCGAAGTGTTGTAAAGAATTACTCCACGACGCCCTTTCAGCTGATCCACTAGAGCCGATGTCAACCGAATTGGGCCCAGAAGATTGGTCGTGACAGTCGACAGAAGCAATCCATCGTCGATGACACCAGCCGCCTGATCTGGTTCCATGATCCCGGCGTTGTTGATGAGAACATTCAGGTCGGGATACTCTTGAATCAGCTTCTTCGCTACATTGTTGATATTGTCGGGATCGGCGATGTCGAGTGCGATCGCCTCGATGCCTGGATTGGCCGTCACGACGGCGGCCAAATGGCCCTTGCGCCGACCCGAGATGATTACCTTGTTCCCGCGTTTGTGCAGCGCTTCGGCCAGAGCGCGGCCAATGCCCGATCCGCCGCCAGTAATGAAGATGGTGTTTCCAGTGAGTTTCATGATGTCTCCAATCTGTGTGTAGGTGAATATTGCGTGAAAGAGGATCGAAGGCTCTGAGAGGGATTCGCCTTTTTCTGT
This sequence comes from uncultured Acidobacteriaceae bacterium, assembly GCA_963733795.1. Lineage (GTDB taxonomy): Bacteria > Acidobacteriota > Terriglobia > Terriglobales > Acidobacteriaceae > Sulfotelmatobacter. Next base: position 1,339,522 of record CAVTED010000004.1, on the reverse strand, counting down.
TGGGGTGTTGTCTTTGGCATGGTCAGCTCCCGGGGTTATCTTGCGATGATTGGTAGGTTGGGTAATCGGAATAGCCACGCGGCCCTGAGGCGTAGACGGTTTCCCAATCGACCTCGGCAAGAGGGGCATTCTCCGCAAACCTCTGGACCAGGTCAGGATTTGCGATATAAGGACGGCCGAACGCCACCAGATCTGCGAGACCTTCCGCGATAAGGCGATTGCCGCGATCACGGTCCATCTTCACGTTCGCGATCAGAGCGCCTTTGAACAGGGGGCGGAAATGCCGAAACATACCATCGTCAGCCAATTTCTCAAGTGGAGTGCCGGAAAAATCGGTGGTATTCCCCATGAGCAACAAATGCGAAAGATTGTAGGCGTTCAGTTTCTGAATTGCGTATTCGGTGACGGGCAGGGTTTCGTCGTTAGCCTGAAATGCGCCGCCTTCGTGCATTGGGCTGATTTTGACTCCAACCCGTTGTGCATCGACCTCGTCCACGACCGACTCGACTACTTCGAAGAGAAAACGCGAGCGATTTTCCAGACTCCCGCCATATTCGTCTTTACGCAGGTTGGTGGTGACGTTTAGAAACTGGGAAATAAGATAAAGATAGTTGGCAAGGATCTGGACACCATCGAAACCGGCTTCCATGGCGTTTCGCGCAGCTCGGGCGAAGTCCGCAACCGTGGATTGAATCTCCCGCTTCGTCAGAGGCCGCGGTGTTACTGTGGGCTTCCTTCCCGTCCGGGTGAACGACACTTGCCGAGGATCGACGTTCGAGGCGGACACGGGCTGCGCGCCGGCCAGTAGTTCAGGATGCGAGATTGCCCCTGTATGCCACAGTTGTGCAATCACGCGGCCGCCGGCCGCGTGGACGGCATCCGTGACACGTCGCCATCCGCGGACCTGCTCCTGGGTCCAGAGGCCGGGTGTATCGGCCCAGCCAAATCCTTCCGGACTAATCGCGGTGGCCTCGGTGATGATCAGTCCGGCCGAAGCACGCTGCGCGTAATACTCTGCCTGCAACGTCGTGGGCACATGATCATGCGACTGCGCGCGCATCCGGGTGAGGGGCGCCATGACGATGCGGTTAGGAAGATCGAGGTCTCCCATCCGATATGGTGTGAAAAGTGGCTGATTCGACATGACATGAACTCGCTGCATAGGTGGGGCGCTTACGGGAGCTGTTTTGTTTTGGAGTGTAGCCATCGACCCTCTCTCGCCTGGGTTCAACTATCTGATGTATCGCCAGGCTATTCTGAACCGCTTGGTTCTATACGATGATGGAGGCATCGCGAGGATGCAGAGATTTTGAACTATTTGGTTTGTTATTGGATAATACGTGCATGGGGCGCCCGAAGAACTTCAGTCGAGAGGAAGTGCTGGAAAAGGCGATGCCTGTCTTCTGGAGCCATGGGTTTTCGGACACGAGTCTTCAGGACCTGGAACGAGCCACAGGAGTGAACAAGTCAGGGCTGTATACGGAGTTCCGAGACAAGAAGGATCTTTTTCTAGCGTGCCTTCGGCACTATCTTAAGAGCCAAGAGAAAAGAGGGCTTCTCACCAGGGAACCTCTCGGTTGGAAGAACGTCGAGACTTTTCTCAAGAATGGTCCTCTTAACAAGGGGGAGCAGCAGGGATGTCTTTCCGTCAACTCGATGCGCGAGTTCGCTATCCTTCCGAACGAGGCTTACGGGGTCGTAACGGAGAATCGAGCGCTCTTGCAGCACCTTCTCGCCATGAACATCGAGGCGGAAAAGCCCCAGATGGCTCCCTCCGCAATTGCAGAGATGGTGCTGTCTTTCTTCTCCGGATTATGCATTGAGAGCAACCTCAAAGCCGGCAAAACCTCCTCGACCCGCAAGATCGAAAACTTTATGACAGCCCTTCGCGGTCTCTAATCGGACGATTGGTCCCTGAAGTCCGGTTGCGGTCCTCGAAAGCCGTTTCTGGCGAATCGGTAAACAATAGATCGTTCGCTGTCGCGGGGGTTGACAACACGGGTGTGTCAGGTTTATGGTGTGAGTTAGTTAGATAACTAACTCCTCTGAGTGCGAGAAATATGCGAACGACACAACCGGACAAGAGAACGCGGTTGGTTGAGACTGCGACGAAGCTGGCGTATGGACGCGGTTTCCGAGAGACGAGTCTTGCGGACATCGCCGAGGCGGCTCGCGTCCCGGTAGGCAATGTCTACTACTACTTCAAAACCAAGGAAGAACTCGCCGAAGCCGTGTTGGAGCGGCGCCTCGAGGAGTTTCGCGCAGACCGGGCGGAGTGGAACCGCTTGAGCTCTCCGAAGGAGCGGCTGTTGGCTTTCGTGGGTAGCGTCCAAGCGAACCGGGAGCAACTTGCGCGCGGAGGATGCGCTCTTGGCGGGCTGTGCACGGAGTTGCGCAAAGAGGGCGGCGCTCTCGCGAAGAAATCCGCGGCGCTCTTCAATGAGCCCATGCGTTGGCTTGAGGAGCAGTTCCGGGCCGTTGGCCATGAAAAGGATTCACGAGAACTCGCGGTCCATTTGTTCTCCGCCTTTCAGGGTATGGCGGCTGTTGCGCTCGGCACCAACGACCCCGAGGTGGTGGTGATGGAGGCAAAGAGGCTTAAGAACTGGATCGGGACCTTGTGACACGCAGTCATGGAGCAACCAGGGAGGATCGGCACTTCACTATGAAGAAGCTTCAGGGAAAGGTCGCGCTCGACGATCCTACATCGCCAATCCCGACCTGGTCGACCGGCTCGACCGGCCCTCCTCGCCGAAGTCGGCGGTTGGAAACCGTCTACCGGGTCGGGACCACGCGGAGATTTCGACTATCCGGCTATCCATTCAATAGTGTCCGAAGTGCTCGGAAGTTGGCCGTCTTTTATGCGGGGTATTTAATTATGAAACTCACCAGCAATACGATTTTGATTACCGGCGGAGCCAGCGGCATCGGTTACGAACTCACCAAACAACTCACTGCACTTGGTAACACGATCCTTATCACCGGCCGCGATCAATCTAAGATGGACCGTGCGAAAGCGACCTTTCCAAACATTCACACCTTTCGAAGTGACGTGTCCGATCCGAAAGCGATCGCTATTCTTTACGAACAGGTCACCAAACAATTTCCCGAGCTCAACATTTTGATCAATAACGCCGGCATCATGCGTGAGATCAATGTTCATGACAAAGGTGGAAGCCTCGAAGACATCACTCGCGAGATTGAAATCAATTTGAGCGGGCCGATTCGCATGGTGAAACAATTCTTGCCGCTTTTGAAAACAAAATCAGAGGCGGCAATCATGAACGTTTCATCGGGATTGGCATTTGTTCCATTGCCTATTACACCGGTTTATTGCGCTACCAAGGCCGGTCTGCATTCGTTCACCGAGTCTCTTCGTGTGCAACTGGAAAACACCAAAGTGAGGGTATTTGAGCTAGCACCGCCTGCGACACAGACCGAACTCTTGGGTGCCTTTAATTCTGAAGACATGAAAGGCGTTTCTATCATGAACGTGGAAGACATGGTTAAAGTCGCCGTCAAAGGAATGCAAGCCGATCGATTTGAAATACGTCCAGGGCAGGCGAATCAGCTCAAAATGATGAGTCGCTTGGCGCCTGGATTTATTTTGAAACAAATGAGCCGATCGGTCGACCGTATGCTCAGAAGACAGAATTAGTTCGACGTATCGCGATCAAATCTGCTCCACAGAAAGTGACCGCCCTATCAAGCAACTACCTTGGAGTTTTTTAGCGTCACCTGGTGGTCGCTGGGTTACTAGGCAAGTGCTCGACACTACTGGCGGATTGGCCCCCTAAATTGAAAGTGAACAAATAATCGTGAGATCAGAAACGAGAATGGAGTGTTTATGAAAATTATTTTGATTGGTGCAAACGGAAAGATCGGCGAACTGGTTCAAGAGGCATTAGCGGGTGCTGGCCATGAGATAGTCAAGGTCGGACGCAAATCCGGCGATTTCCGGGTCGAGATCGAGAACCGCGAAAGTGTCAGAAAGCTTTATCAAGCCGTCGGCTCGTTTGATGCCGTGGCCATTGCAGCAGGTGAAATCGCATTTGCTCCGCTTTCGGAGCTCACCGCTGAAAAATGGCAGTTCTCGTTGGGAAGCAAGCTCCTGGGTCAGATCAGCCTGGTTCAGGAGGCGATCCCGTTCATCAAAGAAAATGGATCATTCACTTTGATTTCGGGCGTTCTTAATGACGAACCGATCTTCGCCGGTGTCGCCGCTTCCACCGTCTCGGGCGCATTGGAAGGTTTTGTTCGGGCTACCGCAATCGAACTTCCCAAGGGATTGCGTATCAATTTGGTGAATCCCACGATCCTAGAAGAATCCGTACCTAGTATGGGTTCGTTCTTTCACGGCGTGATTCCGGTCGAAGGATGGAAAGTTGCACAAGCCTACAAACGCGCAATCCTGGGGGCGCAAACCGGCCGCGTTTACAGAGTGGATTGAGCTTACCCCGCGTTTATTCGGAGCCCCCCAGCAACCTCGACATCGCAAGAATCCGGGTTTCAAAAGAATCCAGCCGTTGCAACCTGGCACTTGACCTCGATTCCGGGCGGATGACGGGCGATCCGGAAACCAGGCGCAATAACACTTGCGCGAGGGTTCGATAAGGGTTCGATAAGACTTCCAAAGCTTTCCTTCGAGCTGTAACGATTGCGATCCGTGACCTCGCAAGGGGCAAGCATCTCAACCAAAGCTCAACCTCCCCAGCATTGACGCGGACAAGTGATATTTTCCCCAACGCGGTAGTTTCCACTTGTTTAGATAACCCTCGTACGTGACCTTGGTCGAATGTGTTTTCCAGATCGTATCGGGTTGCGACTCGCGCTCCCGATAATGAGCCGCGAGCTCCGAAACTGCCGCTGATCTCGTTTTAAGCCAAGCGTCGCCATGATTGAGATCAAGCCGTAATGGGGCAATTGCCTGACGAGCAGCTGCTTCATCCGCCAGTTGTTCGATCGACCCGAGAATCATCCTCCGATGTCTGCGTTTTGCCATCAGCACCTGGTTCGCGCCATCTGAACTCCCAAACATCGGATCCTCGTTGCCTCTTCGCTCGTATCACGCTTCCGTTCTGCATGGATTTCCTTTCTGTGGCTAGGATGATTTGCCCTTGGAATTGCTCCTCGCGGGCATAGTCTCGGCACAAATTGTGTTCGAAAGGCGCTCAGAACGGCCGATGAATATTGGGCCACGTGCTTGAGGTTATTGCTTTCTTGCAGCGATGTCCTAACCGTGGAGAAGGGGGGGCATGAGAGGAGGGAATTGACGGATGTCACGCCGAGGCAGCTAGCCTCGGGTTGGGCAAACTCGACAAGGAACTACTCCATTCCTGAACGCAAGCGCGTTTCTCGATACTAATTGAGGCTGAGCAATGCTCACTGAGGAGCAAAAAGGCATTTAGCGACCAGTCATCTTCAGCATGGCTTCGGGGAGGCGGGCGCCTTCGAGTGAAAGTTTAGATGTTGCATTCTCGATTTCTTTCAACTCGCCCTCTGTAAGCTCGACGTTCACCGCGCCAAGGTTCTCTTCCATGCGGGCGACCTTCGTGGTGCCTGGAATCGGCACAATCCATGGCTTCTGCGCTAGCAACCAGGCCACGGCAATCTGGGCTGGAGTCACCCCCTTACGTTTTGCTGCCGCTTGCACCGCGTGGACGAGCACCATGTTTGCTTTACGTGCCTCAGGCGAGAATCGAGGCACCTGATTGCGGAAATCACTCGGGTCGAATTTGGTGTTTTCATCGATCTGGCCCGTGAGAAATCCGGCACCAAGCGGGCTGAACGGTACAAATCCAATGCCGAGCTCCTCACAGATGGGCAGCACATCACTTTCCGGCCCGCGCCAAAACAACGAGTATTCGCTTTGTAGCGCCGCAACCGCTTGTACGGCATGTGCTCTGCGGACCGTGTCCACGCCCGCTTCGGAAAGACCAAAGTTCCTTACCTTGCCTTGGGCAATCAGTTTCTTCACCGCACCGGCCACGTCTTCTATCGGCACATCCGGGTCAACACGGTGTTGATAAAACAAATCAATGTAGTCGGTGCGTAGCCGCTTCAGGCAAGTATTAGCGGCAGCCTCAATGTGCTCGGGGCGGCTATTTGTTCCAGGCCCTCGCTTGCCGGTCTCCGGGTCGATGTCGAAACCAAACTTCGTTGCAATCACCACGTTTTCGCGGATAGGCTGCAGAGATTCGCCGACAAGCTCTTCGTTCGCGAACGGCCCGTATGCTTCAGCAGTGTCGAAGAGGGTAACGCCCTCGTCGTAGGCGGCGCGCATCAAGCGGATCATCTCGCTCTTGTCTGCCGCAGGACCGTAAGCCGAAGTCATGCTCATGCAGCCAAGGCCGAGAGCGGAGACAGTCAAATCTTTGCCGAGTTTGCGCTTTTGCATCGAAACGTAATTCCTCCATCCCTGTCGTGTTTGATGCCATGCATACATTCGCTGTCTCCTCAGAAAGACAGCTCTCCCTGACCGAGCCTAATCCTGAAAGTCGGCATCTCGTCACTGATCGATGAGTGTGGAGAGTGACAAAGAAGATCGTGGTTTATTCGCAACATGGGTCTCCAGCAGGGGTTGTGCCGGCTGCCAGTAACCGGTTGATCGACTCCTTTGCTCCGCTAATCACGTCGCGAACCGGATTGTCAGAATAAATCGGTTTGGGCGGAGCGTCTTGCCACACTGACCGGGCGGATATACCGCGATGTGGTCCCATACCACGCTTGAGCGATTGTGTTCTCCTAGCAAATGAGACAGCGCTCGTTTTCTGTCCCAATACTGCGCCGCTCGCGGATCAGGAATGCGCGCAAGCGCAGCGGTCGAAGGGGCGACAAAATCGGTCGGCAATACCGGCTCCCAGATCACGAAAACCCGCACGTTTTGGCTGTTGATCTCTCGCAGCAATTGTCCCGTTGCAGAGGCCCCCTGCAAGCAAACGGCTCACGTGGGTGAAAGCATTAGAACGACGCGGACAGAGGCCGATGAGCCGTTGAACGCAGTCTTCAGAGGAGTCAGATCACCCGACGAAAAACTGACGAGAGGCGGTTGGCCCTTGGGTGTCGAGTGTCCGCCGTAGAAGTAATACACGGCCCCAAACGCCACCAAAGGAACCGCAAAAAGAACGATTCGCTTTCGACTCATGATTTACCTGCTAAGAGATCGGCCACAAGGTTCGCAATCACCTGAGGGAAGAAGATGAATATGAACACCACAAATGCCGAGAACCACAAAAGAAACGTGCTGATCCGGCTGGGCTTGCAGTTGCATTGCTTTGCTCGCCAGACTTGTAAAAGCCAAAGGCAATCAGCAGCACCGACAGAACCAGCAGGTACGGTCGCGACTGTGCGACGAAGGCCGAGGTGCCCGCTGCTCCGGCAGCAAAGAGAAAAGGCAGCAGCGGCAGGCAGCAGCTTGACGCTGCGATCACGCTGCCAAGTGCGGCAAGACTGGCAACCGCGGTGCTCCTCGACCCGGATTTACTTGTCGCCTGGTTTTCTTTTATTTGAGACATGCTTGTTGCCTTTGGAGCCGTTCAGTCGATCAAGTTTCGTGAGCAGCGGACAACAGTCCTCATGCTTGATTTCCCGTTTCAGACGCAGTTCGCGATTGCAACTGCGAAGCGCGTGTGCAATCTCCGCTTCCAATCGGGAGAGACCGTTGATCTTCTCCCGAACGGCCGCCAGCTTGTGGTTGAGCATGGATTGCACGTCGGAACAAACATGATGCTTTTGCCGCAAGGCCAGCAATTCCTTAATTTCAGTAAGAGAGAACCCCAGTTCCTGGGCATGTTGGACAAATGTAAGATCGCGAATCTGCCCCACGTCGAACAAGCGATATCCGCCCGCGCTGCGACCCGCACTCTTGATGAGTCCGAGTCTTTGATAGAAGCGAATCGTGTCGACGCTAACGCCGGCCGCATTCGCGGCCTCACCGATGTGAACGGTTTCCGCCATATCTAGAAGGATAAACCCTGGAGTTATGTCCAGAGTCAAGAAGAATTCGCTGCTGCAGTGGTGACACGAAATGACGGAACATCACTTTCAAAGCGATATCTAGCTGTTTAGCACGAAGATGGCCTACGATGTTGCTCTCAGAATCGTAGGCGCATGGAGTCGAGATCAGAAAGGAAATTCCAACGCTATGACAAAGCAAGTGGGAGCTTGTTGTAGCTCGCCAGCGTCGATCTGCTACTGGTTCATCGTCTCGCTGATAGCGTGGGGAGTGCTGAGCCTCATAGGAATCTATTGGCGGCCTCTCCATGCATCGCCAACGGCTGCGTGCCTTTTTGCCATGGCCATTGGCTGCCTCGCGAACTGGCACAGAAATCGCTCTTTTCACTGTGCTATCACTGGTCCGCTATTTCTGATCGGTGGCATCATGTTTCTGCTTTCAGGCGTGCGCATGGTCCACCTCGACACGCGTTGGGTCTGGCCAGTTCTCCTCGCCGGCATCGGCGTCGCGTTTGTGCTGGAATGGCTGTATGGGAAGCGTCCTGCGTCCTGACTATTGAAAAATCGCCATGTTCGTCATTGCTTGCTAGTATTCCACGAGAGGAACGAGCGGTCGTGCCCCCCGCCGAGGGCTCTGCCATAGAGCTGGTATGTGCTATGAAGAAAAATGTCTGGAGAGCGGTTATCGAGATAGGATTTATCATCTTCCTCTTTTATTCCAACCTTCTGATGGGAGAATTTGAGCGCTCAGGCATCGGGCAGAAGAGGGGTGTGGCTTTGGCAATCGCAGATGTTTTTACCGCTGCCAATTTTGGAATTGCCATGGTCGCCGCGCTCATCGGTTACAGCCTTTTTGAATTTCTTCGAAAGAAATTCTAGGCAAATGCGGCTCTGATTCTTGGCTGCAACAGAAACAGCAATAGTGCACCGGCGACGATGACGCCAGTTCCACCGCGCAACCAGTCGCCTCTGACGCAGTTAACGACATCCCCTAGAACCTGCATGGAGATGATTACGACCGCTACTCTCCATCCCCAAAGGCGGCGTCGAAACCACCCGATTCCTGCCGTGATGAGGGCCGCGCCGAGCACCAAGAAGAGAATCCCGACGATACGGCCCAGAGGCGCGAGCTGCTTGAACGCTGTCGGATTTAGTGTCCAGAGACGATCAAGAGCCGTGCCTCGCCACAGGAAGGTAATTGCGGCGAGACTTGCCATGATGGCACCAAAGAACAAGAAAATGCCTATCGCAGTGAATTCTGGTGCCTTAGGCCCTCTCGTGAGATCGAGGCTAGTGCGATCGCCGTCCCGCATCCGGTGAATATAAGCCAAGACTGCAATACGTGCTCGGATTGTTTAACGAAAGACCGGCGTGCAGCACAACCCAGGATCTGGCACTCGCTCGCAATCAGCGTCCATGTCAATTTGGCACTTATCCCGTTGTCAGCTTGCCTATTGTGATTAACTATGATTAACTATGTGAGATAATCACTAGTTAATCAACCTGGGGCTTGACCTCGAGATCTCTCCGTGGCCTGTGATGGAAAACGTAATGAGTCTAAAGACATGACGCACCTCGTTCGACAGGTGCTCATTCTCGCGGTTGTGGCATCACTTTCTCTGCCTCAAGCGCTGGCACAGGGCGAGACCACCAGCGCCATCGTCGGCCAAGTTCGTGATACGACTAACGCCGTCGTGCCCGGTGCCCTTGTGACGATCGCCAACTCAGAGACCGGACTAAGACGCAGCGCCAAGACCGATGACTCAGGCCGATTCAACTTCCCCCAACTAAAGCCCGGTACTTACTCGGTCAAGGTGGAAGCGTCTGGTTTCGAGCCACGACAAAACAACAATGTCGTTTCGGCCCTCGGTCAAAAGCAAACCGTGGATTTCACACTGGGTGTAGCCCGATCCCATGAGACGGTGGAGGTCAGCAGCGAGTCTCCTGTCATCAATCCGGAAAACGCCAACACATCCACCACCTTGAATGCGCCCGCCCTGGAGGATCTGCCCAATCCAGGCGGCGATCTCACCTACCCACTGCAGTTTGCTCCGGGCGCCCTGATCAACACGGCAGGCAGCGGCAACGATTTTGTTGGCGGTACAAATGGGTACGGCAACGTGGAATTCAACGGCCTACCGGCCCTCTCCAACGGTTACATCGTTGATGGGCTGGAGACCAATGACCCGCTCACCAACCTGAATAGCGGCCTCTCAACCAATCTCGTGCTGGGGCTGAATTCGATCTCAGAGGTGACGGTCAATACTCTGTCCTATGCCGTGGATCAAGGACGGTATGGAGCATCCCAGGTCAACTACGTCACCAAGTCAGGCTCAAATCAGTTTCACGGGAATCTCTACGAACTGTGGAATGGGGCGCGGTTCAATGCGGCGGACTACTTTACCAATGCGACGCCGGGGAATCACAAGCCCGGAGCAACCGTAAATCACTTTGGGGGCAGTCTGGGCGGGCCGATTGCCCACAACAAGCTCTTCTTCTTCTTCGACAGCGAATGGGTTCGGATCGCGCTTCCCATCGTGACGCCCACGACGGTTCCCAGCACGGCGTTCCAGCAGTACGTGCTGCAGCAACTCCCGCTGGGTGGGACGGACTCGGTAACCGGATCAACCTATGCACCGTCACCGCGGTCAGTCGCGTTCTACCAAAAGATGTTTGCCTTGTACGGAAACACCGATGGAACGCCCCTCGCGGTACTCGGGTGTCCTTTGAACTCCGACGGCACGACGCCTTCGGGCAGTCCACCGAATGGAAACGGTTGTGCGAACCGGCAAAGCGTGTCGCACTCCAGCGATGACCACGAACAGGTACAGACGGTCCGCGTCGACTACAACATCAACCAGAAAGACACGACCTGGTTTCGTTTTCAGGCGGACACGGGCGTTCAAGCTGCCTACACAGATCCCATCAACTCTTTGTTTGATGCGGTCTCTCCCCAGCCTCTCTACTCGTTCGCAGCGGGCTACACCCATGTCTTCTCACAAAATCTGGTGAACTATTTCAATCCAGCGTTTTCGTGGTACGAAAGCTTGTTTGGGCCTGCCAACTTGCAGAAAACTCTCTCGGCATTCCCGATCGTGTTGCAGGGCAGTGGTGCTAATGCGCCATTCACCACGATTGGAGGGCTCGACAATACCTGGGTGCAAGGCAGGCGAGCTTCTCGCTTCTTCATCAATGACAACCTCGCTTGGAGCCATGGCGCTCACGAACTCCGGTTTGGCACGAACACCCGAATCTTTCGCTTGAATGACTATGACTTCGGGCAGGGCACAGTTCCAACCGCGGCGTACACGACGTTGCCGCAATTCATCTATGGAGTGGCATCTACTGCGACCCAGACTTTTCCCCTGTCGGCGAACGAACCATTCCGCTTCCTCAATCTCGATCTATATGCCCAGGACACCTGGAAAGTGACGCGGGAGCTTACCTGGACATTCGGCGTGCGCGACACCTTCAACTCAAACCCGCTCAATCCCCACGATCAAATCGCTCGGCTTGGCGGTTCTTTCAGTTCGATCTCGCATGATGTCAATCAGCCGCTGAATGCGGCCATCCAGACTCATCTCGGCAATTTGTTTTCGTCCACACCGCTGGCGATTCTGCAGCCGCGGACCGCGATCGCATGGCAGTTCGAGCCAAAATCTGTGCTGCGAGTCGGGTTCGGGATCTTCAGCGATATTTTGCCGGGCAGTGTGGCCGACCTGATTGGCTCCAATCCTCCTTACGACAAAACCTTCCAGGGAGGTCTGCTGGGTGCAGTGGGCGGGACTGCCATCGCTCCGGGAGTGCCAAACAGTGCAGTGGATGCAACTGCCGCCGCAAATCAAAGATTTAGTTCGAGATTCCCTCAAGGACAGCTCTCGTGCGTATCCCCGCAGGCAGATCCGGCAACGTGTCTCCCACCCGTCGCAATCACAGCGGTGCCCACTGGCACTCTGCATGCTCCGTACTTCATGGAGTGGAGCTTGGGAATTGAACATCAATTCGGAACTACCGCGAGTTTGCTGGCGCGATATGTGGGAACACGCGCTGTGAACCAGCCCTATCTAACCCAAGTGAATGGATACCAGACGGTGTGCCAGGGGTGCTTTGCGCCATTCCCCTACATGCAACCGACTGATCCACGGTTCAGCGCGGTGACCCAGCTCGCCACTGGGGAGAACAGTCATTACAACGGCCTTCAACTCACCGCGATGAAGCGCCTGGGGCACGGTCTGCAAGGACAATTCAACTACACGTGGAGCCGCTGCATGGACACGGTTTCGAATGGAGGATTCCTTCAGTTCTCTGCGGGAGGGATTCTTTCTCCGCTGCCGGGAGAACTGGCCCGCGACTACGGTCCGTGCGACTATGACATCCGGCACAACCTGAGTGCCCAATATGTGTATCAATTACCAATCCGCGTTCGGAATCGCCAGTTGGCGCAGGCGCTCAACGGCTGGCAAATCTCCGGAACCATGTTTTGGCACAGCGGGGTGCCGTTCTCCGTTCTGAGCACACCCTATTCGGCCAACGGAAACGGCGTTGTGCAGGGCAGCGGACCGCAGTTCGCAAGCGTCGTTACGGGCGTCCCGCTCTATGAACATCATCCTATCGCTGGTGTGACGCAACCTGGCACTCTCCAGTGGCTCAATCCGGCCGCGTTTCTTTCCGCCGTTGATCCGAGTACTGGGCGGTGCGCCGGTGGCGACGACCCACAGCATTGCCAATTCGGAAACCTCGGCCGCAACGCCCTGCGTGGCCCCGATTTTGTCTGGAATGACTTCTATCTCACAAAATGGATTCCGGTGAGCGAGCGGGTGAAGCTCAGAGTAGAGGCTCAGTTCTTCAATGTATTCAACCATCCGAACTTTGGGCTTCCCGGCATGACGTTGGCGGGGATCCCCGGAAAACCTTCCACGCAGACTGGGTTTGGGGCGCTTACGTACACCACTTCTCCGCCAACCGGCCTGCTAGGCGTCGGCCTGGGCGGGGATAGCAGTCCACGCATGATCGCGTTTCAAGCACGCCTGGAGTTCTGAGCGTGTCCCGGCGATTCTGGTCCGTTATCGGTTACACGGAAGTTAGCTGGATGCCGACTGACCACGATTAGTTAATGACAAGTCGGCTTCTCGTCGTCAATCGCACAACTGTCGACAAGCGCCCATCCTATCGGCTATATCCACCCAAAGGATTGATAGCCCTCGCTTTTCATTTCTTCAGACGTTCTCTTGTCACATCTGGCGCTTGAACATTGTTCAACGGCGGCGTTGTACTCAGCGCGTTACAAGCCATTTTACTTTTTCTGGATCGCGATGATCGAAGAAAGCACTGGTTTTTTGGTCCAAACTTGCAATAGACGCCATATCGTTCGCGTCGAGAGCTCAAAATCGAAGATGTTGAAATTCCCAGCAATACGTTCTTTTCGAACCGATTTCGGAATTGCGACTACGCCACGTTGCATTAGCCAACGCAAGACAACCTGAGCCACAGATTTTCTGTGTTTTTGACCAATGGATCTCAGCAGTTCATTGGTGAACATATTGTTCTTGCCTTCCGCGAACGGGCCCCAGGATTCGATCTGAACATCATTTGCCTTCAGGAACGCCGCCGTTTCAATCTGCTCACTCGCGTACCACTGCAAACGCTGCCCATCCCAACAAGAACGAGAATGGGTAGCAGCCTTCCTTTACAAGATTAGGGAAGACTTGCCCGTCACTTAGCAGGCATGCCCATTTCCTGCCTCTGGGACTGCCCATTGCTGCGCTTCCGCGGTCTTGACCGGCTGTTTCTGCAGGAGTGTAATTACTTTCCAACTCACACCAGATCACGCGGGTTTGGTGTGACTTTGGTGCACATGAGGAGGAAATAATGAGGTGCGACGCGGGCCTGATCTCCTATTCTGCATCATTTCTGCTTGTAATGTTTTGCGCAGCGACTCTCTCCGCTGCTCCGATGCCTCCCGCTGCGCCTACCCAAGCACAAATTACCGTCTTGTACGATGCATTTGGCAAATCCTCCGACCTGCACAAGGACTGGGGCTATGGTGCTCTAGTCGAATACGGCGGAAAGCGGATCCTATTCGACACCGGCAACAATCCAGACATTCTTGCGCACAATGCACAAGTGAAAGGCATCGATCTTTCGAGGTTGGATTTCGTCGTGATGTCGCACCGCCACGGGGATCACATGGGAGGGTTGTCCTACGTTCTGAAGGTGAACCCAGCAGTGAAAATCTACGCCCCTAAAGAGGGCTTTGGCGTCTATGGAGCGGACCTGCCCAGCACGTTCTATCGGAAGGATGCCTCCCTGCCTCCTGAGCAGCGTTACTACGACGGCGCTCCGCCGGACATCATGCGATTCGGGTCGGCTTGGCCCGGGGCGAACTTTCAACTCGTGGACAGAAACACCGAAATCGCTCCTGACATTCACCTCATTGCGTTGGTGTCGGACAAGCCGGGAACGCTTGAATTGCGTGAGTTGTCGCTAGCGATCAATACGCCCGAGGGCATTGTGATCGTGGTTGGCTGCTCACATCCTGGCATTGACAAAATCGTCGCAGCGGCGAGCACGATTAATCCGCGCGTTCATCTGATTGCCGGAGGGTTTCATCTCGTGACGGCGGGTGACTCGGACATTGATAGGATCGTTGCAGCCCTCCATGACCAGTTCAAAGTGGACTACATCGCACCCGGCCACTGCACTGGGGAACCCGCATTCACCGCACTCAGAAAGGCTTTCAGTGATCGATATCTCTATGCCGGCCTTGGTACCACCCTGTCGCTGAGCAAACTACCCAACTAAGAGTTGATCCTGATCGGCAGAGGTAACTCCGAGTGATCGGCAACCTCCCCTCACGAGTCACAGTCCTGTCGGCGCATGTGTAGGGGAGACCAGGACGTTCGAGAGTGAGCCGACACGACAGCGGTCCATTGAGTCGGTCGACCCACCCCATGAACAATTGACGGTCTGTGCCGGTTACGGCCTAGCCTCATAGACCAGATTGAACGGCGTCTGTGTGGCCCGCCGGAAGCGGCTGAAGCCGGCAGAAGTGACGACCTTCTGCATTTGTTTCTCGCCTGCCTGAGCGCCCAGACACATCCCTACTTCCTGCGATCGAGAGCAAGGCGTGCACAGCAACGTTGAGAACGAATAGTAGACACGCCCCACGGGATTCAGATTGTCTTGAAGGTCGTCATTCGCGAACGGCTCGACGATCATCCAGGAACCGTCGTCGCTCAGGGCAGCGCGGACGTGGGCGGCGGCGCCGACTGGGTCTCCCATGTCGTGGAGGCAGTCGAAGACCGCGACGAAGTCATAGTTTTTGCCGGGGAACTCCTTGGCTTTCGCGACTTCGAATGTGACACGATCCGCCACGCCCTGACGCTTGGCGGATTCTCGCGCCGCTTCGATGGACTGGTCGTGGTAATCAAATCCGAAGATGTGGGACTTGGGGAAAGCTTTCGCCATCAGGATGGTGGAAGAGCCTTTCCCGCAGCCCACATCGGCCACCTTCGCACCGCGCGCGAGTTTGTGCTGGACCCCATCGAGAGCCGGAATCCAGGAGCTGACGAGATTCGCGGCGTAGCCCGGACGAAAGAACTTCTCGCATCCATGAAACACCCGATCCTCGTGCTCGCCCCAACCCATGCCGGCGCCCGAACGGAATGCCTCGGTGATTCGCGGGACAGCGGCCAGCGATCCCAACGCAAGTTCAAACGCTCCGGGTAAATAAGCCGGACCGTCTTCATTCGCCAGGGTGAGCGCCTGCTCTTCAGTCATCCCGAACTTTTGAGTCTCTGCGTTGTAAGTGATGTAACCGCCTGCCGCCTGAGAAGACAGCCACTCGCGCACGTAACGCTCGTCTGTACGCGTTATGGCTGCCAGTTCCACAGCAGTGAGCGGTCCGGCCGCGAGGGCCTTGTAGAGTCCAAGACGGTCTCCGATCACGACCATACCGGCGTGAACGGTGGCTCCCAGGTCGTTCACAAACTGTCCTAAGAATTGCTCCAGTTTTTTTGTATCCACGGTCATGGTTTCCTCCAAATCGATTTATGGGGCCAAGAATTTACTTCTTGCTCGGGTCGTCCGCGGGATTGACATAATTAAACTGCAAGGGCGCTCTGCCGTGGACCTGCACGATAACTTCGCCGGAAGCCATCGCGTAGTGATGCATGTCGGGATCGAGATAGGCAAAGCTGCCAGCGGGGAATGATCCCATCTTGTCCTGGTCAAAGGAGTCTCCCATCCCGACCTTGAACGTTCCTGAGATGACCGTGACGTTTTCGCGCTGGGGATGCCAGTGGGGGGCAATGCGATAACCGTCCGGCATCTTCAGGCGAACGGTGTAGTCACCGGTGGAAGCAGCAGGATTGCCTTCGATCACGGCGAGTTGCGCGCCCGGGGTGACGAAAGGCGGTGGCGGACCCCACTGAATTGTGTCTGGGGTGAATGCGTTTTTGTCGTGAGCACCGGGATGTGCAGCAATCGTGACCAACTGGCCTGCAACGCACACTGTCCCAACGATCACCAGGGTGATAAACAGTTTGTTTTTCATGAGAGTCTCCTCCGAGATTCTTGATGGGGCATGATCTCGTGAGTCGGACCGCTTCACAATCCAGCAGGTATCGCCTTTAGATATTTTTCTTATATCGGGGCAAGTTATTGATTTTTATTGGATAATGCTGGGCAAGAGTTCTCCATGGGGCGTTCAAAACAGAGTACGGGCGAAGTCGAAGTCGATTTGGGGCGCTACGAACTGCGGCGTTCCGGACGGCGCATCAAGATCGAGAAGAAGCCTTTGGACTTGCTGATCTTTCTGCTTGAGCGTCGCGAGCAGATGGTATACCGGGAGGACATCGTCAAGAAGCTGTGGCGCTCCGACCTCTTTATCGATACCGAAAAGAACGTCAACAACATTGTACGGAAGCTTCGCAGCGCGCTGGGTGACAACGCCGATAAGCCGCGCTTTCTTGAAACGGTAGTCGGCAAAGGATATCGCTTCGTCGGCCCGGTTCGGGTGATCGATGCCAAATATCCGGTCTCCGACCCTGGACGAAACTCTGTGCGCACTGAGGCCCGGAAAGATGGGAGCGAATGGCTTGAGAGGTCTTCCATCGCCGTGCTGCCGCTGTTGCTGCTGGAGAAAGCGGCGGACGACCAAGGCTTGTGCCTCGGGTTTGCCGACGCACTCGTCTCACTCCTCGGCAATCTATCGGGCGTGGACGTGCTGCCCACTTCGGCAGTCCTAAACCTGCCTCTTGAACTAACGCCTTCGGAAATCGCCTCTCGACTCGGGGTGCGATTTGTCATACACGGCGCCATCCAGTTGTCAAAAGGGCAGTGGCGTATTTCGCTGGAGATGCTCGACACCTACCTGCAGCGCCCCAGCTTCACGAAGAAGTGCGACATTGACATGGGTCGCCTGGCAAGTCTCGAAGGCGATATTGCGAAGCAGATCAGCCGCGCACTGAACCGGCCGTATAGTTCAGCGGTGGTCGAGCAGCGCCCACGCTATAGCAGGGATGCGATGGCATATGCGGAATTCATGCGCGGCTATCGGATCACCGCCTCCGGCGATGCGTCCATGATGGATCAAGCGAGCCACCATTTAACCAATGCTGTAACTCGTGATCCCACGTTTGCACTCGCTCACGCGACCCTCTCATTTGCATGCACCACCCGGCATTTCGAATTCGACCCGGCCAGCGTGTGGCTGGAGAAAGCCGAATTCCACTGCCGGCGGGCGCTCGAAATTGACGCGAATCTTCCCGAAGGCCATGTCGCCCGGGCTTTTCTGCTCTGGGGACCGTCGAAGAACTTCCAGCATCTGGAGGCGATTGCCGATCTCAAGCGGGCTCTGGCCCTGCAGAACAATCTGCCGCATGCCTACAACCGTTTGGGCACCATCCTGGCACATATAGGACTGCTCGATCACTCCCGTGCAATGTTTGAAAGAGGACGGCCTTTTCAACCTCGGAAGGCAGTTAGCCCGAGCGTCGTACAAGTTTATGTTTGGAGCCAGGAATACACCCTAGCGCGTCAGCAGATTCAAACCTGGCGGAGGGAGAGCCCCAGCAACAAGTACGCGCTTTATTTTGCTCCCTACCCGGCGATGATGACCGGGGATTGGAAAGAGGCGAGCCGACTGATGGAGGAAGCGCTGCAGCTCGTGCCGAATGAACCGCTCATCATCAGCTTACAAGCCCTGTTCCACGCGTTGGTCGGGAATCGAGATGCGGCCATCGAATGTGTGACCAGAGCCTGTTCGAGCCCCAAATCCTTCGGGCACTCGCACCATACGTACTATCAGATCGCCTGCACGCTCGCGCTGACGGGAAGGCGCGAAACTGCTTTTGAGTGGCTGGAGCGGAGCGTCAGCACCGGCTTCGCTTGCTGGCCTTACTTCCTGAAAGATCCTAGCCTCGCAAGTTTGCGAAGTCTTCCCGAGTTCGAACTTCTGATCAGCGCGCTGCAGGCCAAGTACCCGGATCATCTGGGATTGCTATAGAGGAAACAATATCGGGGCATAACCTTCAGCGCAGCTGGCACGATCGAGTTCGACCAGTTCGAACCTTCCGCCGTGTGCCGCAGCGTCGTTTCGTAGTTGTTCGGTTGCAGCCTTGGCCTTAACTGCCCAAAACCACGGTGTCCTCTGTGTGCTCGAAATAGTGCTCCGCATCGAGATCGGCAATGAGCCCCGGCTGAACTGGTCGCCATCCGAGGCGTTCCCGCGTTTGCGCACTGGAGGCGGGACCGTCGATACCAAAGAAGCGAGCGATCCAGCCAAAATGATCGGCTGCTTCCTCGCGGGACTTGCTCACGACCGGTACGTTCAATCGTCGGCCGATGACCTCAGCGATCTCCCGAGTCATTACGCCCTCGTCTGCCACGCCGTGATAACTCGCCCCAACAACAGTACCTTTCTCAAGCACGAGCCGGTACAAATGAGCTGCATCGAGCCGATGCACTGCGGGCCAGCGATTGAGCCCGTCGCCTATATACGCGGAAACTCCCTTTTCTCTTGCAATGCTAATCAGGTGTGGCACAAACCGTGATCACCGTTGCCGTGGACCGATGGCGGAAGCCGAAGTACAGATGCGCGGACTCCGCCTGCTGCCAGCGCAAGCGCCGCCGCCTCCGACTTGCGGGGGAAGCTGGGATTGTGCACATCCTCTTCTATGGCGAGCGAGCCTTGGCGTTGAACGAGCAAGGTACCGGAAGTGACGATGAACGGGCGATCAGAGCCCGCGAGCGCGGCGCCGAGAGTCTCGATGGCATGCCTATCCGCCTCGGCGGCAGGCCCATAGTTTGAGAAATCGTGGATAAATGCGGTGTGGATCACTCCGTCGGCTGCCGCTGCGCCGCTGCGAAGGCTTTCGAGATCTTCGAGCGAACCGCGATGTACGTCAGCTCCCGCCGCGACAAGGGATTTGGCGCCCGCAGCCGAGCGCGCAAGACCGAGCACACGATGACCAGCATCGATCAGTTCTCGGACGACCGTTGTACCAATGAAGCCTGTAGCGCCAGTAACGAAAACACGCATATTCTTACCTCCTTAGCAATTTGTGGTTCAGTCGATAGGGGACGAAGCGCTCACTCGACCTGCGAGCCGAGCCAAAACCTTCGTAGTAATCAATCGCCATTCGCGGGTTGAAGCGGGCAGACCATCGATCTCGATCAGCTCGTGCAGCCAGTCTTCGGCTGAGAGCTCCGCCTGCTCCGACCCGAACAACTCGGTGATGGCCTTGAAGAATGCTGACAACTCCCGCTCCCCCATCGTCATGAGGTCGGAGCAAGGAACATTGGAATTCTTCGATGGTTTATGACGAGCGAGTGGATTCATATTTCTCACCTCTCGGAAGCCGGAGATCGAGCCGCAGAATCCGGGAACTGCTATTGACAGGCGCCGCGTTCCCGACTAAAACGGAGAGTGTCTCCGAATCAATAGATAAGATAACCGGAGACTGCCTCCGGTTGCAACTTTTTTTTATGCCGACCAAATCTCAGCGGATTACCCCACGAAAACCGCGCACCGATGCGCAGCGGAACCGCGAGCGCATTCTGGAGGTGGCGAAGGAGGCGTTTACCCGGTCTGGGGCGAACGCTAGCCTCGACGACATCGCTAAAGAGACAGGCGTTGGAGCGGGAACTCTCTATCGCCACTTTCCTACGCGAGATGCACTGATCGAAGCGGTCTATCGGACTGGGGTGGAAAAACTGGCCGCAGCCGAGAAGAAGTTCTCCGAAAAGCTGCCGCCCATCGAGGCCTTGCGGGCATGGATGCTACTTTTCATCGACTACATCGCGACCAAGCAGATCATCGGCCCTGCTCTGAATTCGCTCGTCGGAGGGCCTTCGAAGCTGTATGAAGGTTCACGCAGTCAGGTGCAGGGAGCGATTGATTCTTTGGTGAAGCGCGCAATCAAGAGCGGCGACATACGCAGGGATCTGGAGCCATTCGATCTGCTCCGCGCGCTGATCGGAGTCTCCCACGTGGCGTCCGGTCCTGACTGGCGGCAAAGCGCCAGGAGACTCGTGGACATCCTCATCACCGGTTCGCGGCCAATCAGGTAGATGCACCCACGGTCGGATTACACGGTGTATCTCCAAAGCCCATCCAGCCAGCGACCCAGCGGCGTCGGTTTCCTTAGTCCAATCCTCCTCCTGACACTGCTGCGCTCCATATGCAGAGCGTTGCAGAGCGACCGCTGCCTGTAAAGGATTTCGCTGCGTAATCTCCGCCGGGCACAGCGTCGGAGGATGTTGCCGCTAGGAACAGCGGAACTGAGCCGCGTCCGATTCTCTTACGACAATGGCCATTCATTTAGTATTCGGATGAGCGCTTGCAGGCGAGTGCGCTTCAAATGTAGGGTTGCTTTCATTGAGTTGATCGCATGGAACAGAGCAAGACGAGCGGACAAGGTCAATTGACAGATACTTCGGAAACCAGGGGACCAAGGGCATCAAGTTTATGGCGTCCGCTCCGTGTGCCTACGTTCCGTCATCTGTTGGTCGCAGATGTTATCTCCGATATCGGCACTTTTATGCAGGGCGTTGGCGCTGCATGGTTGATGGTGTCACTTGGCGCGGGCCCTGCCTACGTCGCGCTCACGCAAACCGCATCTTCGCTGCCCTTCTTTCTACTGGCTCTTCCTGCGGGTTCTGCCGGCGATATCTTCGATCGCCGCAAGCTGGTTCTGGCCACCGAGTCTTGGATGATGGGAGTGGCTTTGCTTCTGGCGGTCTTGACCATCAGCGGCCTCATGTCACCCTGGCTATTGCTGGTATTGACGTTCGCCCTCTCGGCCGGAGATGCGTTTGAAACGCCAACGTGGCGGGCAATTCTGCCCGAACTGGTGCCCAAGGACGACCTTGCAGCGGCGTCCGCGCTGAACGGGATTGAATTCAATCTTGCACGAGCGATTGGGCCGGCCCTTGCCGGGGTCGTTATAGCTGCCGCGGGTGTAGCCACGGCATTTGTGGCGAACGTTGCGTCGTTCTTTGGAGTCATCCTGGTTGTTACGAAGTGGAAAAGACAGACGCGAAAGCGAAGTGCGCCACCGGAGACCTTGGCGGGTGCTACCGTCGCCGTGATTCGCTACGTCCGAAACTCGCCTGCGATCCTCACGGTTGTGCTGCGGACAGGCATAGTCATGTTTTTCTCCAGCGCGCTCTTTGCTTTGTTGCCATCGGTTGCGCGCATCGTGAACAAGACCGCGCTGGGTTATGGGCTGATGCTCGGATGCTTCGGACTCGGGGCAATTGCCGGTGCCTTCATCATGCAGTGGGCTCGCGCAAGATGGTCGACGGAAGTAGTCGTTTCGGCTGGTGTAGTCATTTTCGGCCTGGTGCTTATAACCATGAGTGCTTTACAAAAGTTGAGCACGCTTTCCCTCAGTATGTTGATTGGGGGAGCGGCATGGGTCATTTTCATTTCTCTGATCAACGCTCTCGTGCAGAACCTGGCAGCGGACTGGGTACGAGCCCGAGTCCTTGCGATCTTCATTCTCGTTTATCAGGGAAGCTTCGCGGTGGGAAGCGCTTTTTGGGGCGCGGTAGCTCAACGTGCCAACATTCGAGCGGCACTGGTGTACGCCGGAATTGGAACAATCGGGAGTGTACTGTTCGTGCTCTTCGCAAAGCTTCCCGATTCGACGGCCGATCTGAGCCCATGGAACCATTGGCGCATGCCAACTGTGGTCGAAGAAGTTGAGGCTCACCTTCGGCAGGGTCCGGTGCTGGTTACGGTCGAATACCAAGTTATTCGAGAACGCGAAGCAGAGTTCGTGCAGACCATGAGTGAATACGCCCGCATCCGGCGTCGCGACGGTGCCTACCGCTGGGGGATTTTCCGTGATACGGAAACCGCGAATCGTTTTCTAGAGACGTTCCTGGTCAATTCGTGGGCAGAACATCTGCGGCAACACGAACGCCAGACGCAATCGGACGAAACGTTGGAACAACGCATACGCACTTGCATTGCCATCGACCCGAAGGTACATCACCTGATCTATGCGTATTCGAAGGAAGTCTCTCGCAAGAATCGGAGCCCCGGGCTTCGTGAAACTTAGACGATCCTGTTCGCGAGCAAAATCCTGTTACAACATCCATTCGCTTACACCGTGCAGCAGGGCACGGCCGGAGAGGGTCTGCATCTTATAGCTGATTCGCATTCATGACCAATGCGACGGCGCTGCGCAAGCGTGCTTTGCTGCCCTCCTGAGCTGGCCGGAGCCTCGGAGTTCTGACCAGCGGGTATCGGCGCATTTCGGCTTCAATCGCGGGACCTGCCAAACCCCATTGTGTTGTAATGTCACCTACGAGGACGATTTCGCTTGGTGCCAGAGCCAACGCGATCATATGCATTCCACGGCCTAGGGCCTTGCACATTCCATAGAGAGCTTCTTTCGCAGCCGGGTGGCCTGCTTTTGCCAAGTTGAGAAGTGCGTCAAAAGAAAGCAACCGTTTGTTTGTGATTTCCTCGTAATAACGCATGCCGGCACGATTTGAGGCTACGGTTTCCCAGCATCCTGTGCCTCCACAGCCGCAGCGCAAGCCATTAGGGTCAAGCTGTACGTGACCGAACTCGCCGGCAACGCCGGCTTCACCTCGCAGCAGACGGCCGTTGGCAAAGATTCCGGTGCCAATGCCTTCAGACACGTTGACGACAACCAGGTCACTCATGCTGTTGCAGTAACCGAACCAGACCTCAGATAAAGCGCAGGCATTGGCGACGTTATCGACAACCACCGGCAGGCCGGTGGCCTGTTCGACGCGCGACTTGATGCGTCCGATGGGCCAATCCACATTGGGCGCAAAGATTGACTTCCCAAGATGGGGATCAAAGCGACCTGGAAGATTTATGCCAATGCCCTCGAACGAACGACCCCGATGGGCGGCAAGCATTTTTCGAATTGCCCGAAGAATGGTCCCGATTACTTTTCGCGGATTCGCGGGAAGCCCGACTGAGTCTTCGGAAAGGATCTTTCCACCCAGATCGATTACAGCCAAGGTGGTCTCTGCAGGGTGTATGTCTAAGGCGAGCACGCCGCGCTGCCCATTGAGATCGAGAAAGGTAGGTTTTCTGCCGCGGGGACTTTTTCCGATCGATCCCTCGATGATCCAGCGCTCGGCGAGAAGCTCCTCCACGATGAGCGAAACAGTGCTCCGTTGCAGGCCAGAAGCACGTGCCAAATCAGCACGAGAAATCGGCCGCCTAGTGCGGATCTGGTTGAAGATGAGATTTCGATTGATCTGGCGGGCGATTCGATTCGACGCGCTCAAATTACCGTTTGTGAAGAAACGCGAGCGGCATCTTTCTTCTGCTGCCTCCGCCTCAATCAGAGTTGAATTGCCAGCCACCAGAGTGACCATCAAAAAACTTCAAAAGGGTAACGAAATCGCAAAATCCTATCAGCAAGTCAACTTTGCATCATCGATCTACACACTGCGAATCTCAGCCACCTCACGAGCCTGCATCGATTACTTGTGGATCACAAATCCCATCCTTACCAGAACACTTCGCATCCGAGATGCCGATGACTCCTCCGAGTGGATCGCCCTGACCATGTCAGTCGCTAAAATATGACCCTTAGCGATCCCTGCAGCGAGCGCCCGCCTCCGATACCGTTCACGCTACCTTGGCCGCTGCCGAGGGTGCTGGTGACTTGACCGAAGTTTGAGGCGCTAATGCTACCCACGTTTGGGTTGTTAAACTGCGGCGTGTTGCTTAACTGGAAAGCTTCGACCCGTGCCTCCAGCGCCGTCTCATGGTAGAGACGGAAGCTCTTGGCAAGGGAGACGTTGTCCTGGATGTAGCCGGGACCGCGGAATTGGTTTCTGCCGGTATTACCCAAGCCGGGGTTCGTGCAAGGTTTCGTCGTGCAGCCCGTGGGCTGGGAAAACACAGTTGGGTCAAACCATTGCACTCCGGGCCCTATACCGTGAAGAGCATGAAACTTTCCGGTTAGTGTCGCAGTTTGCGTCGTTCCAGGGGTATTCAGAGTGCCGCCATTCGCAATAACGGTGAAGGGTATCCCGGAAACGACCGAAATGATTCCGGAGATCCTCCATCCTCCAATAACAGCGTCCGCAAATCGATTCGAATTGAGAAACGGACGACCGCGCCCAAAGGGCAAATCGTAGGCGACGGTCTCTTCAAAATTCAACTTACGATCGAAATCCGTCGGCCCATAGTTTCTGCGCCAGTTAATGAAAAACTGCAGAGCCCCATCATCGTCGTTGATGTAACCCAGGCCCTTGCCCCAGGTGAATGCCGAAGTGAACCATAATCCGTTTGAGTAGCGCTTTGTGAGCTGGACCTGAAGCGACTGATAGTTGGAAGAAAAGCCAAGGAAGTACTGGTTGGTTGCCGCGGTGCGGCCGAAGGCAATATTCTCCGGATCCGAGGCCGCGCCCCCGCCGTAGGTGCTGGGCAGATTGATGTTCTGATTGCCCGAGATATCAACCCCATGGTTGGCCACGTAGGCGACTTGCAGCGAAAGATTGCCTCGGAAGGCCTGCTGCACCGCGACATTCCAGGACTCGACGTAGGGATTGGTAAAGGTCTTGGGAATGTAGGTGTACACCTGGCTCGTGAGCTGGGGAGTATTCGCTGGAATGATTCCATTGGAAGGAATCGTAACAGGAACGGGTGCCGGGAAGCCGGCCTGGAAGGTCGCCACGGTCACACCGTCAGCAAGAACGGCAGGCGTGAAGGCCGAGCCACCTACGGGCTGGTAGCTGTTGTTCGCGCGAATCGGATAGTTATACGCATACGTGTTATCCGGGAATGGTGCGTAGCTGATGCCGAACCCGGCGCGAACAACGGTATCCTTCTTCAGGCGGTACGAGACTCCTGTGCGCGGAGCAAAATAGGTGTAGTGGGTCTTCATGCCGAGATTCGAAGGGTTCCCGCCCAGGCCGGCTAGAACAAGGTTGTTATTGACCGGGTCGTAATTTGAGAATCCGCCGGAGCGCGCGGGCGTGGCCGGAGGATAGAACTCCCAACGAAGGCCAAGATCGACGGTCATCTTGGGTGAAGCCTGCCATTTATCGCCCGCGAAGGCGAAGAACCACCACTGGCGATAGGCCGGGAAGAAAGTGTTGAGGTCGCGACCGACCTGGCTTGGCTGATCGAGAAGGAAGCTGGCAATGTCGTTGGCAATATTCGTCTTGGCGCCCGCTTCTGACGTCTGAACGTCTGAGAACGTAAATGCACCGCGTGGACTGAAAGTCTGATCTTGAAGCAGGTCGTCGCGCACACGACGAAGATCGGCGCCAAATTTAAAGGTGTGATTGCGGACGATCTTGGTCCAATTGTTGACGAAGTCAATGTTGGCCTCAGCTCTGATCCACGGCTCGGATGCGGAATAGCCCATGAGAGGATTAGTGAACCCGCCGTTAATGGTTACCGCAGCTTGTCCGGTGGTGAAGGGCTGTCCTGCAATGTTCACGCCGGGAATACCGATGGCGGTCGCGTCGGTCGTGCCGTAGTCGTTGGGTTGCGCCTGATTCCGCAAATGGGCGACACCCAGGCGCGCCTCGGTTAAGAAGGTCGGCGAGAAGACATGATCGTAGTTCACGCCGGTACTGTAGGACCTTTGCTTCCCCGTACCTTCAAAACCTCCTCCCTGAGGGCCACCCAGAAATGATCCAAAGGCGGCCTGCTGAAAGGTGACAACACGCTGAAAGCTGTAGCGCCCGCTCAGACGATCCTTCGAAGTGGGTGCGAAATCGATCTTCGTGTCGAAGCTGTCTGTTGTCTTGTTGAATGGAAGTTTCGTGGTGTAGTTGTTTGAGGGATTCGACAACGGCTTGGTGGTCAGGGTGCCGTACTTCGCGGCTGCAGCGTTGATGCCCTGTAGGATGGCCAGCGATACGGGGTTGACCCTGTTGAACGGAATCTGATTGTTGGCGAATGGCGTGCGCGGGTGCGCGGCAGTTCCGTCCCCGGTGGCGGGATCGTAGATCTGGCCGGTTGTGCCAACCAGCGCGCCACTCAAGTCGATGTTTCCGCTGCTGTTGGCTGTGTAGTACCGCGCGTCCGGTATTGTGTTGGTGCTTGAAACAGCCTCGTGATCGATAGACCGAAGATAGTCTCCGAAAAAGAACAGCTTGTCTTTCAGAATTGGGCCACCGACGCTGCCGCCAAAATAGTTGTACGAGAGATGGCCAAGCTTGCCTCCGAAGTAGGAACGGGCGTTGACGGCATTGTTCTGGATGAACTCAAACGCTGAACCATGCAAGGCGTTCGAGCCGGACTTCAGAGTCACGTTGGTCACAGCTCCGGTTGCGCGTCCCAACTCCGCTTCGAAATTGTTCGTCGAAATGTCGACGGACTGGATCGACTCCGCTGGCGGTATCAGTATCTGCAAGAGGCCCGTCCGCTCGTCGTCGTCGATGCCCTCGAGCTGATAGAGGTTCCCTTCCCGCGGCAAACCATTGACTTCTGTTTGCAGGGAATTCTGTGCATTGAAGAACTGCGAGTGCTGAAAAACCGCGGGCGCAGTACCTGGAACCACGTTGAGTAGCGATTGGAAGTTGCGATTGCTGCTCAGTGGCATTTCGACGACATCCACTCCTTCGATCTTGGTGCTGATGTCGGCACGATCGGTCTGCAGCAATGGAGGCGCTGCGGTCACAATAACCGTTTCCATCACATCGCCGGCCTGAAGCGAAAGGTCAACGCGGATGGACGTGTTGCTGAGAAGCTCGATATTCTGGTGCGCTGACTTCTTGAATCCCCTTGCTTCGGTCTCCACCGTGTAAATGCCGGGTTGAAGATCGGGGAAGGTGTAGTTCCCGCTATCATTCGTTGCCGACACGTGAATTGCACCGGTTGTGGTTTCCGTGGCCGTGACCTTGGCATTGGCAACGGTCGCGCCGCTTGCGTCAGTCACCGTTCCCAGTAGCGTCCCGTTGACCGCCTGTCCAAAAAGTAAAGGGGAGAAGGTGAGCACGGAAAGGGCGAGCACAAACTTAAAGAGGGGCCTGATGACTCGTCGTGGAATCATGTTGAAGCCTCCGAATTCGAATCGAATTTTAGGCCGCGAAGACGATATTGTTCAAAGTGCGAACCAAAGCTATATTCGTCAATTTGAGATTGTCAAGGAGAATCTTCAAGTCCAAGGACCTCATTCACATGAGTCTTGAAAGCCCATTCAGTAATTTCTGCGGGAGTCGTCGGCAACTGGGCAATTAAGAAGGCTTTTCTGGTTTGCGAGTTATCCATTCGCAAATTGCAAACACGCCCGTGCACTTCCGAACGATGAGGAGGACATCTACTGGAATCTGAATGGCCGTCTTGGCACCAGCTGGCAGGGGACGCCAACCTTATCAACCGCTTGCGGAATTGCTGGTTTTGGCGCGCTACGGTTAAGCCGCTGGATCACTCCATGATGGGCGTTGCGTTTCTCTTCCGACATAGCTTCGTCGTACACATTCATCGTGATTGATTGGCGGTGGAAAACCGTTGCGCTCCACGCAGCCGCGAACATCCTTACTGAGTAGCCTCGGCCTTAGCCAGCACCATGGCCGACTTTCGGGCCGCTTCTTCGTAATATTGCACCATGCGCTGCGGTTCTTCGGCTTGGTAGGGCGCCAGATTATGCGCCCACCGAAATCCGATGGGTTGAAACCAAAGTTCTGCCTCAACTCTGAACGGTCCCGTCGCATTGCCGGTCGAGACCAAATACCGCACCGAGCTTCCACGGTCTGTGAATCCCGGATCGTTGGCCGCGTCCCCAGTCACCGCGATGTCCTTCTCGGCGGTAGTCTTATCGAAGCCATGCGGCAACAGCCGATTGTCCTTCAGGTAACCGACAGCATGCAGTAGCCCGGTCGTCACCTTTCCCTCCGAATCCTTGAGGATAGGTTCGTAAATCTCCACCTCCTGCGAACTCGTAATCTCGCGGTAATGCGGCTCGAACTTCAGAGGATCTTCGTCATTGTCGTTGCCTACAATCGACCCATCCGGATTGAGTGCACCCGATTCGAACACCACATGACCGCTGCCGTCCTTCACCGCAAAATGCAGCCACGCCCGCCGCGAAGGATAAGCCGTAGGCAATTTATGCCCGCCCAGATTTTCGACATGCACCTCCACGGCAAGCCCATTCGTCGTCGCATCCACGCGGGTAATTGTCACCTTCGCCGCCTGCGTTCTTAAAAACTCGGTCGTGCGCTTCATCGCCGCATCCATCTCCTCCGGCAGCGCCGCCGTCGCCAGTTCATCGCGATGGTCCTGCAGCATTCCTTCCATGACGAAATTCGATCCGACAAATGTGTGCCGGTGCATGCCTTCGCGCGGCGGGCCGTACAGCGAAGTCACCGCTACAGGCTCGTTCACCACCGGCATGTGGCAATCCTGGCAGGTTTGCCTGGTCGCATAGTCGCTATGCTGCCACTCTTGGTATGGCATCTGCTCCGGGAACTTCGCCAGTTTCTCACCCTTCGGCCCTAGCGCGGAAGTAATCAGCGTATGGCAGCTCCCGCAAAGACCGGCATCGCGTATGTGGTCGCCTCTGGTTGGAACGTATGTCGCGGTCGAGGAGTGCATCACTGTCTCGTGTCCTTGGTCGATCTCGAAGGGCCCATACTCGGGCCGCAGATCGTTCTGGACCGGTTTCGCTATCACCACATTTCCCACGAAAGTTGCGTCCGTTCCCAGTCCCGTCTTCTCAATCTGGTGGCACACCGAGCAGGTGACTCCATCCGCGGCCGCGCGGTCCCCCTTGGGAAACTTCTGCAACGGGAGGCGCGAAAACAGCCGAGTGTGCTTCCCCGCATCACGATCCGCCATCCGTACGGCCGGCATGTGGCAGATCGTGCATTCATCTTCGATCGCCTGTTTCGACTCGGGATGATCCGTTGACTCGCGTCGCACGCTTCCTTGCCAGTAAGGATCGCGGGACGCGTTGGCCATGATGCTCGCGCGCCACTCGAAGCCGATCGAAACGTCCTCGCCCGAACTCGTCGTCAACCCGTTATGACAAGCCACACACCGTTCCGATGTCCGAAAAAAAGTTCCGGGAGGCGTTTTGTCTCCCTTCGCGTTCTCGGTCTGTGATTGGCCGCGCAGCATCGCAGCAACCCCGATCAGCGCGATCCCTAGAACCACCGCACTAACCCAGCGGAGTCTCATCGCCAACCTTCCCATAACTTCCCATCCGCCCGGTCCCACAGCATATAAAACAGCACCTGCGGCATTCGTCCACTTGTATTCGTGAACGGCTCCCTCACACCAAAGCCGATGCGCACGTGTTGTCGCCTGCTTACCGTGATCTGCATCTCGGGCAGAACATCCCAGTTCGTGCTCGCCCCCGGCCTGAAGTCCCGCACCGCTAAGAATTCGATCATGGGCGAAAACAGCCGTCCCAGCATGCGGTCCTGGGCCATAGCCTGCCCTATTGTCGCCCGCCAGAACATGCTGCGCGGAGCCACGCTTGTATCCACCGGGAGATCCGCCCCCAACTGGGTTTGCAAAAACGTATTCTCCTTGAACAGCTGATCGAAGGCGGCAAAGGGCTCGAACTGCGTCGTCCCGGCACCGAATCCCCGTTTGCTGTCCCCGGTCGGCAGCAAAATACCGCCCTGGAGACTCAGGATCGAACCGGTCCGCAGACTGGAAAACATCTCCCGCTTCAGGCCAAGCGTGATGTCGCCCAAACCCTCGGTCCAGTTGTGCGCCTGGTCCGCATAATTCACCGGAACATCGGTTTCAAGCTGGGTCCGAGCATCGATGATCGTGCGTTCATCGATGATATCGGTAGTCCACGCCGGCGCTCCTGATGCACTCGCCGCCGTAGAAACCACAATCTCGTTCTCCGGAAACGCCTTCTCCGTAATCAATGCCCGCGGCAGATTCAGCTCGCCCAGCGGATCGTGGTGGACATTTTTACAGAACCCGCGCATGTACGCGATGACATCGTTGATCTCCTCGTCTGTCAGGAGGTCCCCAAACGCAGGCATGATCTGCGAGAGCCCCCGCGAAGGTCCGCCATGCACAATCACGGCCTTCCAATTGCCGTTCGGCTCGGGCGTCGTCCCGGCACAGTCCGTAAAGTCCGGAAACGTATCCGGCCGCGCGAAAACCGTATTCGCCACGGGAGCACCCTTCCCCTCGCTCCCGTGACACGCAATGCAGCCGCCCTTGTAAACCTTCTCTCCATTCCTCACATTCGGAGCTTGGGCGTAGTGGAGCGTCTGTGCGGAGAGAAGCAAGGGGCGACCAAGAAGTACGACAACCCAAACGACAAGTGCCCTCGCCGACACCGTGAGAAACCCTGGGAGGAATCTGCGGACTCGCAATTGGCGGACGGCATTCAAGGGCTGTACCTCCTTCATTGCCGCAACTCTGTCGCCAAAGGCCGTCGCTTCGCGTCTCATTCGCCCTCCGCCTTTTTGCACTTCGATGACCAGAAACCAACCTTGAGACACTGTAGAGGATCTAGGAAGAGATGCAAAGAATGCCAAAAAGATCCGCCCTGGAACGAGATATGCCTTCGAAAACTTTGTGGCAAACTGACCCAGCGTCCCACGGTCCGAACTCGGAGGGGTCTCGGTACACGGCCGCTTGTGGCCGCTTGTGCACCAAGTTCTGAAACACAGTTACCAGTTGGAAACGAGAAGACTGCGGCAGGAGTGCAGGCGAATCCTTCTCTCGAGTGTCCATATTTAGACAAAGGCGTCGAATTACTGACGTGAATGTTGACCCGTGACGCACTTCCAGTGTGGAGCGTGAGGCACGTAGAGTGCCGCAAATGATCAAGTCATTGAAGAACGTGATCTGACGCGATGGCAACGAACTTGCTTCCGTCGAGTAAGCGGTTACAACGGAGACCTGATGAAACTTCTTATTGCGAATCAAGTGAAACTCGGATTCATTGGCCTAGGCAACATGGGAGGCCGCATCGCACAACGTCTGCTTGATCACGGATACCACCTTGAAGTATACGATCGAGATCCGGCAAAGGCGGAAGCCATCGCTGCCGAGGGCGGCAGCAGTGCGAAGAATGTTTTTGAAGTGGCGCGTGCCACCGATGTGGTTCTCTCCTGCTTGACCAATGATGAGGCAGTTCGGAGTGTGTATACAGGGCAGGAGGGAATTCTTGCGGGAGCGCGGCCAGGAACCATCGTGCTGGAGATGAGCACGATCTCTCCGGAGAGCTCACGGGAATTGCACAGCCTAGGAACCCAGCGGGGCATTGAAGTGTTGGATGTCGCCATCTCGGGCAGCACTCCTGCCGCCGAGCAAGGCCTCCTGACACTGCTAGTAGGCGGAAACCCAGAATTGTTCCGCGCCGCTGAGCCAATATTCCAAGCGATTGCAAAGCGGTATTTTCTTCTGGGTGGGCCGGGCTCTGGCACCGCGATGAAGTTAGTCGTCAACACCCTGTTGGGTGTTGGCATGCAGGCAATTGCGGAGGCGGTGGTCCTTGGCGAGAGGATCGGTCTCAATCGTGAACGGTTGCTCCAGGTCTTATCGGAGACGGCAGTGGTCGCGCCGGCCCACGTGGGAAAGCTGGCGAGCGCAACAGTCTACAACTACCGTCCGCAGTTCCCACTGCGCTTGATGAACAAAGACTTTGAGTTGATTCTGAAGGCGGCGGCAAAAGCAGAGGTCTCGATGCCTGCGACGGAAGCTGCGTTTTACGTAAATTCCGAAGAATTGGCGGTCGGTGAGGAGGAGGACTTCTCCGCTGTTTTACGGCGAATGGAAGAAGCGGCAGGTCTCGAGTCTATTCCCTCGGACCCGGTAACAAGGTGAATGTCCAGAGATGGGTATTATGCCGGGAACTGACGTGCGCCGGCCCGAGCCCTTTCTATTGCGATAGGCCTTCTTGTGTCATCCGCCCTTCCGTTTGGGCAATTCCACTGATCAGCACCGATTTGCTTATCCTCGTACGGCTTTCTTTTCGTTTACGCGATAAATATGCCGAGGCGTCCCAGGACTAGATTGGGCTTTCTTCGGGCCAACCGGATTGAGAACGTCCTCAACAGATAGAACCTGATCTGCAAGAGGCCTTTCGACCGGTTGCATATCATCGACAAACTTTCCCTGACTGCTTTCCGAAGAAGCGGCTCCCCGCTTGATTGCATGCAAGGAAGCAACAATCGAGCCGAAAATACAAAAAGCCGTCAGTAGAATTACAGCGCTAGAGAATAGACCGTCCAGCAAGCTAACTGTGCTTTCCAGCATATGCACCTCTTTCAGGCCTCAAGTCGCATCGACCTTCCACTCCCGCACTCAAGGGATACATGGCACGACCGGCTGCATTCTGAAGGGATCTCTGCGAACGCCAACCTAGATCCCTATTGATCTTGGGGAGCATCATATTGAGCAGAAAAAGAACGTGTTCCCCAGACTATGCGCGTTTAAGAAGGTCCTTGCCATGGTGGACGGTTTCGACTTGAAATGCTTCCGCTTGAAGATATTCCGCGAGCATACCGCACATCTCAACATCGTCATCGATCACAAGCATGCCCTCCACAAGGTTCTCTCATATGGGTTGGATTACTCGCAACGGGAAGAGAACGATAAAGATTTGTAAAGATTGCGTAAGCGTTCTCTACAAATGCTGTAAGCATTGTGAGAAGCTCGCACGAACGATGCTGGAGGCAGGCGTCGTGTCGTCCGTTAGTGTCGTGGCATTAATCGCAACAGGTAATGCTAGTACTCGGGATTCACTTCGAAGCACTACAATGTCCCCGTAGGTGGCAATTCCGGGCGCCGCTGGAGAATTAGGGATGTAGGAGACGGCGCTGGAGTTTGAGGAAAGCCGAATCCACTCTGTGGTAAGTTGACGACAATGCGCATTCTTCTCCTTGACCTTGGCACAGAATCTTTTCGCGAGGTAAACCAGGCCTTATCGGGTCGAGGATATGAGATCACTACAGGCGGGAGCCTGACGGTGGATGAGGTCCTCGCTCTTTCTCCGGAAGTCCTGATCACAGAAGCAACACCGTCCGATCTAAGCTGCTGCGGTGTTATCAGCCAAATCAAGACGGGATCAGATCCGCGGAACCTCAAGATTGTGATGATCATCCACGGTGGCGCGCTGGAACGCGCCCGCGCCCTGGACCTGGGCGCGGACGATGTCATCTCCTTCCCGTTTGAACCGATAGAATTCGCCGCCAGGATCAGGACGCAGTTTCGCGAGCGACAACCAGAACTGGAGCTCGCCGCAAAGCTGAACGATGCATTGCAAAAAGAACGCCTCGCAGAGACTGCGGTGGAAGCCTTGAGTGGGGGCACGAGTGCCAGACGGCGCTTCTGGCTGATGCCTGCGATTCTTGTTCTTAGCGCCGCCGTGGTCCTGGCCGCGCTCACAACGGTAATTTCGAACCGGCGCAGCCGGAAGGATGCGCTCCAACTCAAAGCGGAAATTGCACGGCTGAATGGCGGAATCCTGCAACAGGGAGAACTCTTGCGCCGCGCCGAACAGGCACGTGCCTCCCTGCCCGCAAGCGATGCTGCGGGAACTCGCGACTCTTTGAGGGCGCAAACCAAAGAAATCCGCCAGAAGATAGCCGCGAACGGCGATAACGATTCCCTGAGAAGGCAGCTTCAGGAGACTGAGAATCGCCTGAACCGCCTTGAGAGTGAGAGCCGGGTCGCGGAAACAATTGTTCACACGTACGGGCCCAGTATCTGCCTGTTGCACGTAGTGGTGCAGTTTCGAGACCACGACTCCGGACAGTTAATTCGATACTCCGCCGACGCCACCGGCAAGCCGCAAGTGGACGACAAGGGTATGGTATCTCTCGATACCGAGGGAACCGGACCGCCTCTGGAGATTGACGTCTTTGGCACGGGATTTCTCGTCGCCGGCAACGGTCGTCTCCTCACCAATCATCATGTTGCCGAGCCTTGGTGGAGTGATGAGGAGATGAAGCAACTTCTCGAGCGGGGCGCGGTCGCGTTCGCCACGTCTTACACCGCGTATTTCCCCGGGGCTTCTGAAGGCATCGCGGCCAGGATTGAGCGGATTTCGCCCGATGCCGATCTGGCAACTCTCAAGCTGCAGGATCCGGGACCGCCTCACATCACGCTTCTTCAACTCGATGATCGCAGTGGCGCCAGTGTGACCGGCGATGCGGTCGTCCTGATCGGGTACCCTGCGGGCATCGACGGCATTCTCGCCCGCGCCGGCACCGACGTCGCAAAAGGAGTGGCGGAAAACGCCCACGAGGTGACCCAGGTTGTTTCGCGGTTAGCAGCGCAGCGTCTCATCCGCCCGACCACTACCCAGGGACATATCGGAGATGTGTTGAAGGACAAAATTGTTTACGACGCTGCCACAACCTCGGGGGGCTCCGGCGGACCGCTCTTCAATCGCGATGGCAAGGTAATTGGTGTGAACTTCGCCATGCTGAGTGATTTTGGCGGCTCGAACTTGGCGATTCCTATCCGTTACGCCAATGAATTGATGAAGTAGCATGCCAAGGATTCAGGGCTTGGATTTGGATTGTGATAACGGTAAGTCCGAGAAATTATTTGCCAAGCGTCCCAGCGTGGAGGCCGCCCTGCGATTCGCCGATGCCGGATCGAGAAGAACAACCGGCGGACTTCTCGCTACTCGCCTGACTCTTTTCCTGATGTGCAGCGCTCCCACCCTGCCTGCCCAAGCTCCACCGGCCTCGCCGGTGCCAAGGCCCGCGTCCCATCAGGCAGCCCAGCCTCGGCGAGCCGCTTCCGAAAAAGGGTCTGCGAATGCGGTGGCGCCGTGGGCATCGACAATCCAATTCGAGAACAGCATCGAAACATCCAAAATCAAGTTCAAGCTCAAGAACAGCATTAGTCCCCAACGCTACACGTTTGAAACCATGACGGGCGGAGTAGCGCTCTTTGACTACAACAATGACGGTTTGCTAGACATCTTCTTTACCAACGGTGCGTCCATTCCGTCGTTGAAGAAAATCGATGACAGTTACTCAAACCGATTGTTCCGCAACAACGGGGACGGTACTTTTACGGATGTGACGGAGAAGGCCGGCTTGGCGGGCGCTGGCTATTCCATGGGAGTGGCCGCCGGTGACTACGATAATGATGGATTTGTCGATCTTTACGTTACCGGCGTGAACCGCAACCAGCTTTTCCACAACAATGGCGACGGTACTTTCACCGACGTGACCGATAAGGCGGGAGTCGAAGGGATCATCCCCAAACTCGGCAAGGCGTGGTCTGTGGCGGCAGGATGGTTCGATTACAACAACGATGGGCGGCTCGATCTTTTTGTAGTGAATTACCTTAACTACAACATCAAGACTGCGACTCACTGCATTCAGCAAGGACTTCCAGCTTACTGCAGCCCGGTTGATTTCTTGGGAATGCCGAATATCCTCTACCGCAACAACGGAGACGGAACTTTTACCGATGTCTCAGAACAGTCCCACATTTCGCAGTATGTAGGTAAAGGGATGGGTTTAGCGTTCGCAGATTATGACAACGATGGATTCACCGATATTTTCGTGTCCAACGATACCTTCGAGAATTATCTTCTGCACAACAATGGAGACGGAACCTTTAGCAACGTCGCAATGCTCGCCGGAGTGGCCTACAACGGATACGGAAATGCCATCGCCGGCATGGGCGCGGATTTCCGGGATGTTGACAACGACGGAAAGCCGGATATTTTTGAAACAGCAATGTTTCGCGAAGGGTTCCCTCTGTACAAGAATTCAGGGGATGGTCAGTTTCAGGACGTCAGCAGCACGGCAGGATTGAGCGTCCTGACCAGCCGCTCGACGGCTTGGGGGGCGGGGATTTTCGATTTCGACAACGACGGGAACAAGGACCTATTCACCGCCAATGCTGACATTCTGGACAATGCTATGGAACTGGCCCACCGGCCCTTTGCCCTTCCCAATCAAGTGTTTCGCAACAAGGGCAATATGGCCTTTGAGGATGCGAGTTCGAAAGCCGGAACGTCGTTCTCAATTCCGGCCGCCCATCGAGGGTCGGCCTTCGGCGACCTCAACAATGACGGCAAGGTCGATGTAGTTGTCACGGTTCTAAACGGCCTGCCCGAAATCTGGATGAACCACACCCCCGCTGGAAACCACTGGATCATTCTGAAACTGATCGGCGTTAAATCCAATCGCGACGGGTTGGGAACAAAAGTTAAAATAATCACGGCTCTGGGCACCCAGTACAATCAGGCGACAACCGCAGTGAGCTACAACTCCTCCAGCGATAAGAGAGTACACTTCGGGCTGGGCTCGGCTGGTATCGTAGATGCCATTGAGCTCTCTTGGCCGTCCGGCATCAAGCAGGTTTTGAAAAACGTCAAGGCGGATCAGATTCTCACCGTGACGGAAAGTGCGCCATGAGCCGAACTGAACTTATTTTTGCGCGAGATTGGCCGACAAATGCTGCGCCAACTCCCTTTGTCCGTTGCGGATGAGAAGCTCGTTCAGTTCTTTCATGACTTCGGGGTCTTTTCTTCCATACGCCGCCACGGTTTCCGCAGTCAGGTTGGCATCCGAGACCTTTCCCAGATGGAAGTAGGAATCGCAAAGCATGTAAAGCAATTCGGGAGTCGTAGTTCTCGACTTCGCCAGTTGCTCGGCCGCATCGGACCAAAGCCCTTGGCGGTACCGAACCTCGCCCATCTCGGCAACCGCCACCTGATAGTTCGGATCATTTGCGAGTTCCGCCTTAAAGTCGTTCTCGGCGGTACTTAGATCGCCCTGTTTTAGCGCCAGGATTCCCTCGTAGGTATGAGCTCCGCGAACGGTGGGCTGAATTACCAGCGCATGACGAAGGTTGCGCAGGCCAGCTTCCGTCTCTCCCAGGAAGAGATATAGTTTCCCAATAAATACATACGCATCCGCCCGAGTGGCGGCAGTTCCCTTGAAGTGGTCTCGGTACAGCTGCAAGGCGTCGGCTTCGCGATGTTCAACGAGCAATTGCCGGGCCTGAGCCCGGATGGGATCTTCGCGTCTCTCGTTTTGCAGGGAGCGGACGAAGGTCATCTGCTCCATCATCAACCGATGCAGAGCCGCCTCGTGCTGGGCTTCCACCGTCCTGCCCATCGCGGCAAACGCCCGTGACAGATAAAAATGCGCCAAGAGCCGTGTTGGGTCCAGCCGTAACGCCGATTGCAATCTATCGACTGCGACCGGATAGTTTTTCAGTTCCACTTCGCATTGGCCAAGTCCCACCAAGGCCTCCACATCATCGGGCTTGAATGTGAGGATGCGTTCGAACGCATTCCCGGCTTCTTGCCATTTGGCGAGCTTCACATCGGCCGTAGCCAGCAGTTGCAAGGCAGTCAGATCGTTAGGTTGCGACAGTATCGCGCGCGCGGCGTATTGCGCAGTACCGGCAAGGTCCATCAATTTGTAATCCGTCGCGGCAATGTCATAGTCAATCCGCGGCAGCGTGGCGTCGGAGTGCTGCGCTTTGAGCAGCCAGCGCAGCCCGGCCGCGCAATCTCCGGTGCCGCAGAGCAGTTCTCCGTATTTCTGCCAGACCGAAATGTTGTCGGGCTCGGCCTTCAGGCTCTGCCGGATGGAGCGTAGCGCCAGATCGTCTTGTCCGTTCAGGTGATAGGCCTGTGCCAGATAATATTGTGCGTCTCCGTCGCCGGCGAGGATCCGAATGCACTGCTGCAGCAGCTTGATGGCTTCTTCTTTTTGCCCAGCGGCCAGTTTGTAGATGCCTACTTTCAGCAGGAGATCTCCGTCGTTCGGTGCGAGTTTCAGAGCGTCTTCATAGGCGGCCGCCGCTTCGGAGGGGCGGCCCGATTCCTCCAGCAGCATTGCTTTCAGCTTGATTGCGGGCGCAAAGTCCGGATGCTGGTCCAGCAATCGGACAACAAGATTCATTGCTTTCGGCCGATCACCGTGCTGGGCGAGGGTCAGTGCCTGCTGCAATTGCCGCGTCAGGGGAGACTGAGCCGGGCTTTGTATTCTGCGCTCGCGCTGCGGCTCCTGCGGCGAGAAGCGCCGCCGAAAGGAAGAACGCGCCGAGACGATTTGCTGGGCCGATGTTCATACTTAGGGGAGCTTGACGCGGTGCTCGGGCGGTTTGCTGGAGATTACTCCTTGCCCTTCGCGCACGACATAAAACCGGTCGGCAGCCAGATTGGTGAGCGTTTCCTTTTTCCCATCCGGCCACAAGACTTCAGCCCGATCAAGCCGCTCATGGCTGCCCAGTCCGAAGTGTAGGCGCAGATCGTGTTGCGACAGATAGCTTCCGCCGCTGAAGACTTCGCCTCGTCTGCACCAGGTCTCCAGCCGTGGCTCGCACCCGCGCATTCAAGGCCAGGCGATTGCTCTTCATTCCTACGCCTTCCAGTTGAAAGCTGATCCAATGGTTTTGCGGGCCTCCTTCGGGACGCAGAATCATCGGCTTGCCCACCAGGTTTTCAATCACCGCCTCCATCTTTCCGTCGTTGAAAAGATCGCCCACGGCAAGCCCGCGGCTCACCTGCGGGAATCTGGATCGCGTCTCCAACCAGCCTGCTGGCATTTCTGAAGTTGCCGTCTCTTTGATTAACAAACAGAAGCTTCGGCTCAGGTATCTGGCAGCGGTGTGAGCGCTGTCCACCTGCGGATAGACGTGTCCGTTGACCAGAAAGAAATCCTCCCAGCCATTGTTGGCAAAGTCGACGAAAGCGTCACCCCAGCCCACATATCCCTGCGTGCCCCGGGCAATGCCCGAAGCGATCGACGTATCGGTGAAGTTCATCCCGCCATCGTTGTTTCCACTGTCGTTGCGATAAAGGGCGGCGTACTCATTGTCAAAATGCGAAAGCAACAGAGACATGCGCCCGGTGTGCAGATAGTCGCCGAGCGCAACTCCCATGTTGGCCTGTTCGAGTCCGTCCTCGTTCGCCGCCACGCCGGAAGTCAGCGCGACATCCTCGAATTTTCCCGTGCCGTCGCCCTGATACAGATAGTTCGCCTGGCCATCGTTGGTGACAAAGAGATCGAGCTTTCCATCATTGTCGAAATCCGACCAGATGGCGGTCAGGCCATAGCGGCGCTCGGGATCGTCGACTCCGGATTTCTTCGATACATCGGTAAATGTTCCGTCGCCGTTGTTGTGGTAGAGATTGTCGGGAGATCCCTTCAGCCCGCGCGGACCGCACTGCACGTCGAGTCCCAGATACTTGCACGATTTGCCGGAACCGAAGGCGGGCAGATCGTCCAGATGAAAATCCACGTAGTGCGATATGAAAAGATCGGCCCAGCCATCGCCGTCATAATCTCCAAAGGCCGCTCCCGTCGCCCAGCCGGAATCGGCGGCAAGTCCGCTGGCCTTGGTCACATCGGTAAATGTTCCGTCGCCGTTGTTGCGATAGAGCACCACGCCACCCAGACAGGTCACCAGCAGATCAGGCCAGCCGTCGTTGTTGTAGTCGCCCACCACGGCGCCCATCGCCCAGCAGGGATAGCCGACTCCCGCCTTGTCGGTGACATCGGTAAACGTTCCGTCGTGATTGTTGTGAAACAAGGCGCTGCGCGCTTTGACGCCGTGCAGAGCCATTTCCACGCTCTGCGCATTCGTGAAATAAATGTCCGGCCAGCCATCGCGGTCGTAATCGATCAGCGCGACTCCTCCGCTCATCGACTCCGCAATGTATTTTGCCTCGGGACTCGACAGGTGTTCGAAATGAATGCCGGTGGAAGCCGTGATGTCCACCAGCTGCGGATAGTTGGCAAGCGGCGCCGCTTGCCTTGCTCTCAGCCTCCGCCTTTTGGCGCTCTGCAGGCGGCAGCGGAGTGGGCGTTCCCATCTGCGCCATCACGCGCCACGCGGAGGACGAAAAGCAGCGACAGAGCCATCGGAGAAAAGCAACCGGCATCATTCAAAGCTCGAACTGCGTCCTGCGCTCCGATCCTAGGGTTCGATCCTGTTCGTCCGCACGAATTTCCTTGGGTTGAACCTGCAATTCTTTATACAGTGCCCGCAGCTTCTCTTTCATCTCCTTGAATTTCTTGTAGAGTTCCATCTCGCGCTTGGCATCGTCCACGCGCCCCATCTTCCGATAGAGCGTCGCCAGGCGGTAGTGCGCGGTGGCGTTGGTGGGCTCCAGTTGCACGGTCTCTTCGAGCAGCGGCAGCGCCTTGTCCGACTGATTCATCTCGATCAACGTCTTGGCCAATCCCAGCTTTGCATCGGCGTCGGCCGGCTGCAGCTCGACGGCCTTCGTGTATTCCTTGTAAGACTGCTCGCGTATTTCCCTTTTGCGCGTCAATCTCCGCCAGCCTGAGGATCGATTTCTCATCCTGAGCATTTTCCAGGCAGCGCGGCGTGGTATTCCTGTTCGGCCTCTTTCTTTACGGTTTCGTCCGCCGAGGTATGAAGCAGTTCCGCCAATTCGAAATGAACGCCCGGAAGATGCGGATCGATGGCAATTGCCTTGCGATATTGCGCGATCGCGCCGTTGGTGTTTCCCTGCCGGGCGTCTTCGTGGGCCAACAGCTGATGCATTTGCGCGGAGTCCGGCGCAGCCAGCGACAGCGCGAGCATCGACTCGCCGGCCAGATCGGAATAGGTGCGATAGGCGGCATAGAGCACCTCCGGATTGTCGGGGTCGGCTCTTCCGCAACTGCGCGAGCACGGCAGGCGGCTTTGTCCAGATCGCCGCTTTCCGTATCGAGGCCGACAAGCTCCAGACCAAGTTGTACCTGAAAGCGCGGGTCCTGGAGCGCGGGGAAGGCCGCTTCCATATCCTTGCGCGCATCGGCAAAGTCCAGCGTGCGGCTCTCGGCCATTCCCAGCAGTCCTTGAATCTTTGCCAGGCCGGGCGACCGCTCTTCTTTCACTGCAGCCAGCGCGGCGCGAAAGTGAGGAATAGAATCGGCGGCTTTGCCCTGAAAGAACAGCAGAACGCCCAGGTTCGCCTGCGCATCCACATTTTCAGGATCGATGGCAACCGCGGCCTGGAACTCCGGAATCGCCAGGGCGGGCTGTTTTTGGTCGAGGTAGCCGTGCGCCTTTTGCATATGCGCGGCAAACTCCTGCTGCTTGTCTTCGGCTGCCTGAGAGAGAGAAAACGTAGCGCACAGCAGCAGGACGAACCCGGCAGAGGCCAATCCAAGCTTCGCAATCATTCTGAACCATCCCAATATTTAGTGGGGCACAACATGAGTATGACGCAAAAAGAAGAGACGGCGACGAATCGCCGTCTCTTTACAGGTCGAACTTGCCCAGGTTAGAAGCTCACGCGCAGCCCAAGCTGCAGGTTGCGCCCGTCGACTGTTAACGCCGTGATGGGGGCTTGTGCCGGAGTAGGGTTGGCCAACGCCAGCAGCGCCGCTCAGGCTGGTGTTGTTCGGATTGGCCGAAGCTGGGGTGATTGAACACGTTTTGCGCATCGGCGCGGAACTGGATGCCGATGCCTTCCCTCCACGGAATCGTGAACGCCTTGGCTGCGGAGAAATTGAAGGTGTTGATTCCCGGCCCATAGAGGCTATTCCTTCTCACGTTGCCGAAGGTTCCGTTGGCCGGCTCCGTGAATGCCGCCGGGTTAAACCAATTGTATGATGCTGCGATTGGATGGGTACAAGGGCGACTCCGGGATTCCGGTTTGGAAACGGCGTGCCTGCCTGCGTGTAGGTGTTCTGATTTCCGTAAACGGTGAATGGGATTCCCGGTCTGGAGAACAACCGTGCCGGAAATCTGCCAGCCGCCAACTGCCTCGTCGAGCAACCGGCTGCTGTTCAGGAACTGCTTGCCTCTGCCGAAGGGCAGTTGATATACCGCATAGCCTTTGAAGGCATTGCGGACATCGAAGTTGGAGTTGCTGTAATTGGCCCTGGGGTTATATACGCTTGCAATTTGATAATCCTGCGACCGGAGTGGCTTCCCCATCCCGAGGAATCCTAGTCGTCCAGCATATGCGACCACACATAGTTGAAGCTTAGGCTCAGACCGGGTCATGCGCTTGGTGATGGAAGCCTGCAGCGAGTTGTAGTTGGAGATGGCGTTGTTGGTGCTGCCGCGGATGCCCTGGAAGTTCGGATAGGGCGGCCTCCCGGCGAATCGTTCGCCGACAGGTTAGGCTCTGAGGCACCGGGTTGAGATCGGTTGGGAAGCTAAGGTTCGATCCGTGGCTCGCCACGTAAGCGACCTCCGCCACTAAATCCGTCGTGAGCGCGCGCTGAACCGAGACGTTCCATTGCAGAATCCCTGGGAACTGGGGTGTGGTATTGGATGTAGCCGACGCCTTGGCCGTTGAAACGGGTCGGGATCCGTGGAGGCACCGTATAGGGCAGGGGCGTGCCAGAACGTCACCGGTTGGAAGCAGGACGGTGCGTCCGGTTCCACCAAGCTTCGTGACCGGAGTGATGCCGTTCGTCTGGTCGGTGTCGCTGCCGGAAGCACCGAATGCGGCGCCCATTCCGTAGGTTCTGTTGTCGCCGCCGTAAGTATCCAGGCTCCAGGTATAGGAGTAGACTCCGAAGCCGCCCCGAAGGGTGGTCTTGGGATCGTGTGCCCAGGCGAAGCCTACGCGCGGCTGCCAGGTGTTGAAGGTATTGGCCTGCAAGGCAGTGCGGCCGTTGGCGTGCGTCGTGCCGATACCAATATGCGCCCGGAGTATTCGTCGCCGGATTGATGACCGTGGGGTCGAAGCTGGACATATTGTTGTGGACTTCGTTCCAGCCATGGTTGATCTGGTAGCGGAGACCAAGGTTCAAGGTAAGATTCGGGCGCAGCTTCCAATCGTCCTGAACGAACATCTGCGGGCTCTTCAGGCGCGCACCATACTCGGGAGAGACAGCTTGCGCTCCAACTCTGTGCGTAGCCCAGCAGGAAGTCTGCGTATTCCATGCCCGTTCCGGAACTGGCGCAGCCACGCCGTTCGTGGATCGAGTGTCCATTGCTGGGTGTACTGGCCCGAGAATTGAGCGTGCCGGCGTTGGTGTTGCCCCAGGCCGTGGAATCGTTCTGGTAGGCCAACAGTTCTCCGCCGAAGTGAAGGATGTGTTTGCCGCGGATCATGGTCACGACATCGGAGGGATCCCAGGTGAACTCTTTGTAAACGGAGTTGGAGCCGGGATCGATCCAGGCATAGGGATACGTGCCGGTGAAGTTGATCGCCGGGAAGTCATCCGCCTTGGCAAACTGCCAGCCCAGCTTGGCTGGCATAGCCTTTGTTCAGGGCGAGGTCCGCAAAGAAGTTCATCTGACTCGGTGAAACCGATTCTGGCTTCGTTGATGGTTCGCGGACTGATGTTCCACACGTCGGTGATCTGGGCGTTGTTGTTGTCCACGTCGCCGGTCTGGCAACCCACGGGACAGGCGAACACCGGCTTGGATACATGACCGGAGTGTCGCTCTGCGTGTCGGACATGGTGATGCGGTTATTCGACTTGATGTCGTAGTCCAGCCGACCGAAGAATTTCCTGTACGGGGTGGATTGCAGCAGGCTGGCGCGGAAGTTGTTTTGCAGTTCCCCT
Organism: uncultured Acidobacteriaceae bacterium; assembly: GCA_963733795.1. Taxonomy (GTDB): domain Bacteria; phylum Acidobacteriota; class Terriglobia; order Terriglobales; family Acidobacteriaceae; genus Sulfotelmatobacter. Next base: position 1,295,650 of record CAVTED010000004.1, on the reverse strand, counting down.
TCCGGACCGATCGTAGCTGACCAGGGGACAAACGAGCCTCCGGCGATATGGTTTGTCGGCGTCGGGTAGAACTGCTGAACCTTTGCGGCTAACTGATCGAACAGAGTCGAGGGAATTGCATTTCCGATCGCCGATATTCACTGGCAAAGCTCTTGCGCACCGGGTAAGGATTGCCCTTGGAGTCGACTGCCATTGTCTGCGTGGTCGGGTCGAAGATGTTCTGCATGCCGGTAAAGTCTCCGGCCATGACATCGGTGGTTGGGATGCTATTCGTAGCGGTATTGTTGCCGTGGTCTACGATCTGGTCGTAGTCGAAGAAGAAGAACATCTTCCTCTTCATAATCGGGCCGCCGATGGCGAAGCCGAAGTTGTTGTAGCGCAAGTGCGGGATCGGCTGAGCCGTGGCACCGAACAGATAGGGACTGCGCGGTCAACGCATCGTTCTGAAAGTAGTCGTAGGCCGCGCCGTGAAACTGGTTGGTGCCGCCCTTGGTGATCTGGTTGAAGATGGCTCCGCCGATGCCATACTGGGCCGAAAATGACGATGTGTTGACCTGCAGTTCGGAGACGGTCTCAAAGACTGCGGGATTGGCATTCTGGCTATGCGAGAGCGTGGTGGACGCTCCGTCCGCAAGGATGTTGCTGTAAGGCAGGTTGCCGTTGATCGCTACTTCCTGGCCCGGATTGGACGAGCCTTGAGTTCCGATCTAGGGGTGCCCGTGGCGCCGGGCAGCAGGATCATGAAGTTTTCCCAGCTCACTCCCGACGCCCCTGCAACCTGCGGCAGTTGCTCCATGGACTTCGCTTCGAGGGTGGTGCTCTGTTCGCTGGTCTCGGTCTTCAGCAGGGGCACATCCGTGGTTACTTCGACCGTTTGCGTCGCCGCGCCGACCTTCAGCTGCGCCATTGACCGTCGTGAAACCGACCTGCAGCGTGATGGGGCCACGCACCAGCTTTTCAAAGCCTTCCTTCGTGAAGTGACCTTGTAGTTGCCGGTTACGATCGAGATGGTGTCGTACAGACCGTCCTGATTGGTGGTGAAATCTTTCGATACGCCCGTATCGACGTTCATCACCGTGACGGTCACGTCGGGAATCAGGGCTCCCGTGCGGTCGGTTACGGTGCCGCGAATGTCGCCGGAGTTTGTGCTCTGCCCAACGCATACCCCGGTTCCAAAGGCGAGAAGAAGGGGCAGGACCAATCGCTTCAAGTTCATCATGGAACTTCCTCCAGAAATGCTTACTTTTTTTCCGTTTTTTTCAGCCCGCAGGAAAGCCATCTGAAGATTCGCCGACGCAGGGGAAAATCGGTTTTCTAAATAACCCGATGCCCAACTGGCGCGGATTAAATCATGCGCCGATAATCGTTGTCAAGAAATGTCTGAGAGGCGACGCTGATTTGACACTCACGACATCTGGTCGGCAATATCTACTTCGGGGAAACACGGACCGATGAGTTTTCGAGATGTTCGAACTGAGGTGCGAAGAGACATACACCGATTACGCAAAAGAGGCAGATTCTTACATTTTTTATGGGTATCCGCCGCCTGCGTTTTTCTGAATAGCTGCTCCAAATCTAGCTCGGTCACCCAAACCGTGGCTGCGGGGCCTCCTGCCCAAGTCGTTGAAACTACGGGTAATGGGGCGATGCTGTTGCAAGCGCAGCCCACCGTCTTCTTCGCAAGCGGCGGTAGTTCCAGCAGTTTTGTCGTTACCGTGGACGCCACCACGCAATACCAGCAGATCGATGGGTTTGGCGGTTCCCTCACCGATTCTTCCGCCTGGTTGATATGGAACGAGCTCAGTCCTTCGCAACAGACGACGTTGATGCAACAACTCTTCAGCCCGGGCGCTGGCATCGGCATCAGTTTTCTGCGCCAGCCCATGGGCGCAACCGACTTTTCGGCCAGCGGGAACTATAGTTACGACGACGTGCCCTCGGGGCAGACCGATCCCAATCTCACCAACTTCTCTGTGGCCCACGATGGCGCTTACATCATCCCACTGCTGAAACAGGCTCTCGCCATCAATCCGAACATCAAGGTTGTCGCGCTACCTTGGAGTCCGCCCGCCTGGATGAAAACCACCCAAACCATGAATGGCGGGAACACGAACCCTGCTTATTTCCCCAGCCTGGCACAATATTTCGTCGATTTCGTGCAGGCGTACCAGCAGCAGGGCGTCCCCATCTACGCTCTATCCGTGCAGAACGAACCGCTCTATTCGACTACGGGATACCCCTCCGAATCTCTGGCCGCGAGCGACGAAGCAAGCTTTATCGCGAATAATCTCGGACCTGCCCTCAGCGCCGCCGGACTCTCCAGCGTGAAGATCTTCGGCTACGAACACAATTGGGACAACACCTCCTATGCGGAGTTTGTGCTCGGCAGTTCCGCCGCCCAGTATGTTGCAGGAAGTTCGTTTCACTGTTACGCGGGCGATCCCAGCGCGCAATCGACCGTGGAAACAGCATTCCCAGCCAAGGACATTTGGTTCACGGAATGCTCCGGCATTACGTCATCGACCTTCGCTGGCGATTTGGTATGGAATGCCGAGCACTTACTGATCGGCGCCACGCGCAACTGGGCACGGAGCGTCTCCCTTTGGAATCTGGCCCTTGATCAGAACTCCGGTCCCAAGAATGGCACGTGCTCCAACTGCCGAGGTGTAGTGACGATCGACGACAGCGTTTCGCCGGCCAACGTCACTTTTAACGTGGAATACTACGTCCTCGGACATCTGGGAAAGTTTATCCTTCCGGGCGCGCACCGGATCGATTCAAACACTTTCGGCGCCGGCAGCATCGAGGATGTCGCTTTTCAAAATCCAGATGGATCGATTGTCCTGCTGGTACTGAACTCGGCCAGCAACGCCGAAACCTTCACCGTGAGTTCCAAGGGTGACTCCTTCAATTACACGTTGCCGGCGGGAGCTCTTGCCACCTTTACTTGGAAGTAATTTTTCTAGCGTGTCAGAGTGAACTTGCCCTGCAGTTGAATTTTGTCCGACGAACCGCCGACGAGGATGGTGAAGTCGCCAGGTTCGGCGCTCCAGTCTTTTTTCTGAATGTCATAAAAAGAAAAAGCCCTGCGCTTGAGCGCGAGGGTTACGCGTCGGGTCTCGCCCGGCTTCAGATTTACTTTTGCGAACGCCTTCAACTCCTTGACTGGCCGGGGAACGCTGGCATGGGAGTCGCCGACGTACAATTCCGCGACCTCCGCTGCTTCACGATGACCTGTGTTTTTTACATCGAACGAAACCGATACAGGCTCGTTCAAGTTTCCACTCCGCGGCGTTACCGACAAATTTCCGTATTCGAAGGTCGTGTAGGAAAGACCGTAACCGAAGGCGAAAAGCGGCTTCGTCACAGAGCGATCGAAGTGCCGGTATCCCAGAAAAATGCCTTCCGAATACTCCACCCGGTTCCCGCCTTTTTCCGGGTGATAGCTGTGAAAGGTAGGATTGTCTTCCCACCGGCGCTCAAACGATGCGGGGAGTTTCCCAGAGGGGCTGTAATCTCCCAGAAGAATTTGCGCTAGGGCCGTCCCGCCCTCCTGCCCCGGATACCATGCGTGCAAAAGGGCTGGAACCCTGTCGATCCATCCCGTCATATCAACGTTCCCACCGGCGGTCAGCACCACGATCACGTTCTTGTTTACCGCGCTGATTTGGCGAATGAGTTCGTCTTGTCCGCCCGGAAGCTGAAAGGTTCGGTCGAAACCCTCGCCTTCCGTCTTGGGATCGAATCCCACGCAAATGATCACCGCATCCGCCTTGGCCGCCATAGGCTTGGTGTCGCGGCCGATGAACTCCTCGGCTCGAGTCACACCGAAGCCAACAATAGCGCTGCCCACCGATTCGAAATATTCGAGGCGGATCTTGTACGCGTGGCCAGCTTCGAGATGTCGCGCAGCGGTGTCCATTGTCTGAGAATGAGGCAGCCAGTCATCGATCGCAACCTCGTCGCCCACGTAGAGCCGAACGCCGTCGTCGGCGGAGGTGAAGAACTTATAATCCCCGGTCACTTTCGGCACGAAAAAGCCTGTCCAGCGCGCCGAGAAATGATCGACCGGTTCGCCCGGAGCAAAACTTCCCTCTCCCCAATCGAAGTGAACATGCTTGTCGGTACGAACGAGCTTGGGCGTTCCTTTCAATTCTTCATTGCTGAAATATTCTCCCTTTAGACCGCTCTCGCCACCGGGAGCAGTGAAGAATTCGGAATTTTCAAAAACTTCATCAAGAGGAGGAACGTCGACCGCGTACAACACCTTGACTTTCGTTCCCAGGCGGTTACTGATGCCTTCCAGATAGCTCACGGCGTTGAATGGCTTGGTTTCTGCGCTGCCGCCCCCGCCAACTACAGCGGGATAAGCATCGGGGCCAATTACAGCAATGGTCTTCAATTTAGTTTCATTCAGGGGAAGCAGATTTGCAGAGTTCTTGAGGAGAACCATGCCGTCCCTGGCCATTTCGAGCGCGACTTGCCGACCTTCCTGACTGTAAGTGGGGATGTCGGCATCACTTTGCGGCCGGTCGAAGAACCCGAACTCGATCGCTTTGCGGAGAATTCTTCTAACTTTGTCGTCCAGAATTGCGACGGGTATCGTGCCTTGATTGAGAGCTGGAAGCAGCGTGTCTCGATTCATGAAAGTAGGAGCCGGCATTTCAAGATCAAGACCTCCGTTGGCGGCAGCAACACCGTCGTGTGTGGCTCCCCAATCCGACATCACGATGCCGTCGAATCCCCATTCCTTCTTGAGAATTTCGTTGTTCAGATGGTTGTTCTGGGTCATGTAAGTGCCATTGACCAGGTTGTAGCCGTCCATGACCGCACCCGCATGCGCCTCCTTGACCGACGCTTCAAATGCGGGCAAATAGATTTCGCGCAATGTTCGTTCGTCAATATCAGAACTGAGAGTCATACGTGCAAATTCCGAGTTGTTCCCGGCAAAGTGCTTGGCCGTCGCAATCACGCCTTGTCCCTGGATGCCCGTGATGACCGACACTGCAATTCTCGACGCCAGAAACGGATCTTCCCCGAGGTATTCGAAATTGCGGCCATTCATCGGGGCGCGGTAAATATTCATGCCGGGACCAAGAATGAAATTCACCCCACGGGCGCGGGCATCTTTGCCCATGGCCGTGCCGAAACGTTCTGCCACGTCGACATCCCAGGAGGCCGCCAGCGCGATACCGGCAGGATATGCAGTCGTCAGTCCGTAGTCGTGCACTCCCATGGTCCCGTCGGACATTCGCAGAGATGGGATACCCAGCCGAGGAATTGGGCGCGTGTAAAAGTCGTTGATACCACCGATGATCTCAATCTTTTCGTCGATGGTCATTTTGCCGAGAATCGAATCGACGCGTTCCTCTACATCATCGGTTTTCGATGACACGGCTTGCGCCATGCCCACTTGCGCCATACACAGAAAGACGATTGCTACCGCGAAGGCGCGGCTGCTCGTCCTGGTTCGCTTCATAAACCTCCCTCTCGAAGTTTGCGATCCAGCATAACTCAACTTCATCATTGATTTTTTGTTTGACACTGGAAAAAGCCGAAGTGCCTCCAGCAACGCAAAGGCTGTCGTGGTCGCCGGCCGGGGTTGACAGGCGCGGTGCTGCCCTGCTCTTATCGTTGGCGAAATTCTGGCACAGTTGTTGCTTCCTAGTTAATGCGATCTCTCATCTTTCCAGTAAAGTACGCGTCCTTCGTACCTCGGAGTTTTCATGAAGCTGAGATTGTTCTTGTTTTCGTTTTGTGCCCTCCTGTTCTGTTCCTTATCGTCGAGCGCGCAACAGGAACACGAGGCACGGCTGTGGCTCACAACACCCGACCGAACTAACGTAGTAACAGCGCAGGCGGCCTCGCTGCACTTCTCCTCGGAACCAGGTCAGCTGCCAGCGGTTTCCGTGGACGATGCCCAGCACTTCCAGACTATGGACGGTTTTGGCTTTGCCCTGACCGGAGGAAGTGCGCAGTTGCTGATGCGCATGAGCGCTGCGCGACGGACGGCCCTGCTGAAGGAACTATTTACCACGGGCGACGGGATCGGAGTCAGCTACCTGCGGGTGAGCATCGGAGCCTCCGACATGAACGAACGTGTGTACTCGTACGATGACCTGCCGCTGGGCGAAACCGATGTCGAGATGACGAAGTTCAGCCTGGGGCCGGATCGCGCGGACGTGATTCCCCTGCTGAAGGAAATTCTGGACATTCGGCCGGGGATCAAGATCTTGGGATCGCCGTGGTCTGCTCCAGCATGGATGAAGACGAACGGCGATGTGAAGGGCGGCGAACTCAAGCCTGAATATAACGGCGCCTTCGCAAAGTATTTTGTGAAGTACATCGAGGGAATGCGCGCGGAGGGGATCGCCATTGACGCAATCACGGTCGAGAATGAACCGCTGAATCCGAAGAATACTCCCAGCATGGCGATGTTTGCGAAGGAACAGGGCATGTTCATCGCGCGAGATCTCGGGCCTGCGTTTGAGAAGGCGGGAATCCGTACGAAGATTCTCCTTTACGATCACAACCCGGACGTGCCGTCATATCCGCTATCGATTCTGGGCGATCCGGCGGCGAGCAAGTACGTCGACGGCACGGCCTTTCACCTGTATGGCGGCGACGCGAGCGTTTTGACACAGGTGCATGACGCGTATCCGAAGAAGAATCTGTATATGACGGAACAGTCGGTGACAGCGAGGCGCGGCGATGGACCGCTTGGAATTGCCGAGCCGGTGCGGCGCGTAATGATTGGCGCCACTCGGAACTGGAGCCGCAACGTGCTCCTGTGGAATCTGGCGGCCGATCCGCAGAATGGGCCGCACACCAACAACGGAGGATGCACTGGATGTTCCGGTGCAATTACTCTGGACGGCGATTCTGTAACCAAGAACATTGCTTATTATGTGGTCCAGCATTTTTCACAATTCGTGCCGCCAGGCTCGGTGCGGGTGGCTTCGAGCGAGATGGAACAATTGGCCAGCGTCGCTTTTCTAACTCCGGAGGGCAAGGTCGTGCTGGTGGTTTCAAACACGGGAAATTTTCCAAAGTCCTTCGCGGTGAAGTATCACGGGAAGGTTTTCCAGACCGCGCTGCCCGCGGAGTCAGTAGGGACCTATGTCTGGTAGGCGCGCGATTCGTCTTCTGAGTCGGGCTGGCTTCGCATCCGCGCTGTTGGCAGTTGCTCTGCCGGTGCTTGCTGCGAAGGGCGCGAAGCCGGAGTTCGGGCCCAATGTGCTCATCTTCGATCCGTCGATGTCATCGCAGGCGATCCAGAAGCAGATCGATGCGGTGTACGCGATACAGGAACACAACGAGTTTGGGACGCAACGGAATGCGCTGCTGTTCCTGCCCGGAAGCTATTCCGTGGACTTGCCGGTGGGCTTCTACACAGAGGTGATGGGGTTGGGCTCTTCGCCCGACGCCACGCGAATCGCGGGCAACATGCATGCAGACGCAAACCATAAGAACAACAATGCGACGACTACGTTCTGGAGAGCTGCGGAAGGAGTCTCGATAGCGCCGGCGGGCGGCACGATGCAGTGGGCGGTTTCGCAAGCGGTGTCGCTTCGGCGCATGCATGTGCGAGGCGATCTGGTGTTGCATCAGCATCGCGGCTGGGCCAGCGGCGGTTGGATGTCGGATTCGCTTGTGGACGGGAATGTCGACTCCGGCAGCCAGCAGCAATGGATTTCGCGCAACTGCGATTGGAAGAGTTGGACCGGCTCGAACTGGAATATGGTTTTTGTTGGCGTAGTGCATCCGCCGGATGGCGCCTGGCCTTCGCCGCCGTACACGACAATAGCGCAGACGCCGCTGGTACGCGAGAAGCCGTTCCTGCAAGTAAATGCTGCTGGCGAATTCAGTGTGAGGCTTCCCCAGCTGCGCAGCAACAGCGTCGGCATCACCTGGCGCGAGAAAGAAACGCCGGGAGAGACGATCCCAATTTCGCGGTTTTATATTGCGCGCCCGGATATGGATACAGCGGAGACGATCAACGCGCAACTTGACCAGGGCAAGAACCTGATTCTGACGCCGGGGATCTATGATCTGACCGCTCCCATTCGAGTGACCCGTCCGCATACGGTGGTGTTGGGGATGGGCTTCGCTACGCTGCGTCCGGTGAAAGGCACGGCGGCGGTGACCACAGCCGATGCCGACGGCATCGAGATTGCGGGTCTGCTATTCGATGCGGGTTCGAGCGAATCTCCGGTGCTGCTGGAGGTGGGCCCGGAGGGAAGCCGGGCGCGTCATGCGAAAGATCCGATCACGCTGCACGACGTTTTCTTTCGCGTGGGCGGCGCGGGAGTGGGCCGGGCTAAAGTCAACCTGAGAATCAACAGCAACGACACAGTGGTCGATCACACCTGGATCTGGAGAGCGGACCACGGCGCCGGAGTGGGATGGAATCTGAATACCAGCGCGAACGGACTAGTGGTAAATGGAAATGAGGTCACGGTCTACGGCTTGTTTGTCGAACATCATCAGCAGTTCCAGGTTCTGTGGAATGGAAACGGCGGGCGGACGTATTTTTATCAGTCCGAGATTCCTTACGATCCTCCAAACCAGGCGAGCTATACGAGTGCGCCGGGAGTCAATGGCTGGGCCTCATACAAGGTGGCGGATGGAGTGACGAGTCATGAGGCGTGGGGGCTGGGCGTGTATAGCGTCTTCATTTATCCGGATGTCGTGCTGACCCGGGCAATCGAAACGCCGAAGAACCCGGAGATTAAGTTCCACGACATGATCACGGTGGCGCTGGGCGAGCACGGCGCGATCAGCCACGTGATCGACGACACCGGCGAGGCTACAGCGATACATCCCCGCGTGACGCCGAAGGTGACGATCTTTCCCTGAGCTGCTGCTTTCAGCGTTCGGCCTGACTCCGTCCTCGAAGCCTGGCTCGCATCGCTTTTCCGCCATCATCATCCAATCCAGCATGGGCAAAGCATTAGCAGTTTCGGTCTTGGATCTTGTAGGTATGCGAACCGGCGAGTCCGCCGCCAGCGCCATCGCAAGGTCGGTTGATCTGGCGCAACAGGTGGAGCAGTGGGGATACAAGCGCTACTGGCTGGCGGAACATCACTCTATTTCCGGATTGGCCTGCTCCGCCACTCCGGTTCTGATTGGGCATGTGGCGGCAGCGACAAAAGCGATTCGTGTGGGCAGCGGCGGAGTGATGCTGCCGAATCATGCCCCTTTAGTAGTGGCCGAACAGTTTGGCACGCTGGAGGCGCTGTATCCGGGACGAATCGATCTGGGTCTCGGCCGTGCTCCAGGTGGTGACTTTCAAACCATGCGGGCCCTGCGGCGGGATTCGAAGCAGAGCGGAGAGGATTTTCCGGCTCTGCTGGATGAGCTCCGCGGCTACCTCGGTCTCGAAAAGCCCGGGCAAGTGGTGAAAGCGATCCCCGGACAGGGGACCAATGTGCCGATCACCTTGCTGGGTTCAAGCGGCTTCAGCGCCCAACTGGCGGGAATGTCGGGGCTGCCATTCGCATTCGCGGCCCACTTTGCTCCCGAGTACTTGTATGCGGCGGCGCAACTGTACCGCGAGAAATTCCGACCCAGCGAGGCATTGCGGAAGCCGTATCTGATGGTGGCGGTGCAGGTAATTGCCGCAGAAACCGGCGCCGCAGCCCGACGGTTGTTCACGACGCCACAGCAGCGCTTTTTGCGATTGATTCGAAATCAGCCAGTGGAGTTGTTGCCACCAGTAGACTCCATGGAGCCGCTATGGCGGGACTGGGAACGCGCGGCGGTGGAGAGCAAACTGGGCGCGGCGATTGTGGGATCGAATGCAACCGTACAAGCCGGCATTCAAACGCTGGTGTCTGATACGGGGGCCGACGAGGTCATCATTGTGACTGATACGTATAACCATGCAGACAGGCTGGAGTCGTACCGGCGCGTGGCGGACATTGCCCAGATGATCGAAGTGAAGCCCGCCGTGGCCGTAGGGCCTGAATGCTTCTAGAAGTTTCTTTGCAACGCCGCCCAACACCTCAGCGCAAACCGTAGCCTCGCCTGATGTCTCAAGAGTTTCTCCACACCCAAGTCCCATCCCCGTTGTGGAATAAATCGTGGTGGAAACCGTTACACCAACAGAGAGCAAAGGTCCGCCATCGTTGAAGAAACCTGACTTAGTCAGACTAGAGGACACCGGCGTCGTGGAGTGCGACTCAGAAGGCCCGCCATGCTAAATATTTCGGCGATACTGGCCGGCATCGTCTTTGTCGCGCTGGCAGCGGCCAACGTCGTCGTCATGCTTGAGGCATCACAGTCCAGGCGCACGGCAGCGACGAGAACGCGCTTGGTCGCCGCTCACCGCACCGGAGGGTACTTGTTTGTGATCCTGTTCTGTCTGATGGCCTACAGCATGAGTCAGAGGCTTGCCGGCGTGGGAATTACGGGTCATCTCCCCACCTACCTGCTACTGCACATCATGCTTGTGGTGGCTCTCGTACCTCTGGTTTCTTTGAAAATCTTGATCGCACGCCGGTATCGGCAGAGCCATTCATTTTTGAAGCCATTAGGCATAGCGATTTTTGTAATTTCGTTCGTGGTAGTTTCGGTTCCCACGTTTTCAGAAGTTCTTCATTCGGCAAAGCCGGGAAGCCTCGGATTGAAACTCATCACCGGTCTGATTGTCGCAATGTGCCTGGTCCAAGGCGCACTCGCGCTCAGAAAGAGGAGCCAGTCGCCTGCTCTTGTGGATTCAGCGCGCGCTCAGGAGACCCCTCCGCCGGAAACCAGACTAACCAACCGCAGAAACCCGAAGGATTCAATGAATCTTCTGTTAGCACAGATCGAGCAGCAGACGCACGATACGAAGACGCTGCGCTTCCAGGTCCCAAAGGAAAGACGGTTTCGTGCCAAGCCAGGGCAGTTCCTGACCTTCCATTGGAACATTGATGGTCGACGAGTCACGCGGTCTTACACCATTTCCTCCTCGCCCATCCATCAGGACTACGTGGAGATTACGCCCAAGCGCATGGAAAATGGATGTGCATCAATTTTTCTCAACGAGCGGGCGCAACTCGGTCTCATGGTGGAAGGCAGCGGACCTTACGGCAACTTTTACTTTGATGAGAGACTCCACAAAAACATGGTTCTGATTGCGGCGGGAAGTGGGATCACGCCCATGATTTCGATGTTGCGTTATATCGATGATCTTAAACTGACTACTGCGGTGACCCTGCTGTACTGTGTACGTACGGCTGCGGATATTATTTTTGAAAACGAACTGCTCAGACTTGGAAGGTCTCTACCCAAGTTCAAATATGAAGTGTGCCTGTCGCGACCGGACCCTAGCTGGAAGGGGCGCAGCGGTCGTCTGACTGCGGAATTTATCTCCCAGCACGTTATCGATCTGGAGTCATCATCTTTCTTTCTGTGTGGGCCCAAAGGATTCATGGAGAACGCATGCCAGATTCTGTCCACCCTCGGCGTAAATCAGGATCGGATCCTGCAGGAAAGTTTTGGGGACAGCCAACCGTCCGTTCAGTCTCGTCCATCGGAAGCCCGCACGGTTGAAACCGTTGTGTTCCTTCACTCTGAAAAAATTTGTCAGGGTTCCTCCAGCAGCACGCTGCTGGACTTGGCAGAGCGAAACGGAGTGCAAATTCCATATGGCTGCCGTCTGGGCCAATGCGGTACCTGCGCTACGCGAGTCCTGAGCGGCGCAGTTCAAATGGACGTCGAAGCAGGGCTGACGTCTGAGCAGAAGAATGCTGGATACGTGCTGCCTTGTGTCAGCCGGCCCAAGGGAGTAGTTGTCCTGGATATTTAATTCGATTCTTCGCCTAGAAAAGTTGGGCTGTTGAATTCTTGATACTGTGACGACGTGCGGACTTGCCGCTTGTATCTGTTCTTGCGTGATGTCCGTCCTCCACCGGTCCATCGGCGTTGTAGAGCGGTGCGAGATAGATTCCGTGCCGAGCGGCAATTGTCTCCATCTCCGCGACCCGCTCCGGAGTAATGAATCCTCTTCCTTGGGAGAAAGATTCAAACCGGCGCTCCAGAGCAAGAGCCATGCCTTCGAGCAGACATCCATGGACCACATCCGGGAAGGGATGCCGATTCAGAATTCCATGAAGATCCGGCGCGAACGTTAATCCGCCAGTGACCTGTCCCAGACCTCCGAAGAAGACTTTGACGCCAGGCATGCGCGCGATTGGGGACAAGTTCTTCGGGTAGCCCGCATCGCAAACGATGGCGTCGGGGGCGATGCGGCCTAACAGGAGCGAAGGGGATGCGAGACTCGCCGCGCAGATCACGAGGTCGGCCTCTGCGGAGAATCGCTGCGGATCGTTCTCAGAATCGGACGCGAGCAGATCCGTCGCAATGTCCACTTGAACTCCATCGGCTTGCAACTCCGCTGCGAGTTTGCGCAAACGTTCCACGTTGCGTGCACTCAGCAGCATGCGCTTCACGAGAGGAGCCAAACAACGCGCGCACCCGGAACCCACATCGCCGGTCGCTCCCACGATGAGCAAGTTTGATTTGCGAAGGTTCCGACCTTCTAGCGCGCACATCTTCTTGATGCCCTGAACGATGAAACCAACAGTCAAGGTATTGCCTGTCGTGAAGACCGTATCGTGTCTTTCCGGAAGCTGATCGAAGTTGCCCTCGATCAGAATGGAGCTAAATCCGCCGAGACTCACGATCTTCGCTCCAGCCTTGGTCGCACAAGCTGCCGCGGCGCGAACGCGGGCGATGTTCTCGTGAACATAGGCGGCTCCCAAACGGTCGGGAGGAATGAAGGAGTCGATGAAGATGCCGCCCGCTTTTGCGTCAACAATCGATCCAACCTCTACATGGCAGACTACTCGGGGCGGAATCCAGGGAAGGATATCCCTGACGTCATCGTCCTCCAACCGCGCGCGCTCCGCTCCGCGCAGGACAGCGAGCACGTCAGCAGCCGCTCTCCAACTCTCCTGATGGCCGATCAGAGCGAAATCGACCTGCTCAACAGGCGCTTCGCTGATCGGTTCTCGCTCCGCTACACCGGCAACTGAGCCACCCATCTGAGTGTGACCTCCCCGGGTATCCCCAGCAGGTCCAGCGTCTTCAGATACTGTTGCAGCGAGGCTCCGCGAAGCTCGGCTGCACTTAAGCTGACCTCGAATAGTGACGGCTTCACACAGTTTCCGTGACACACTTCACAATGCCCGTCCTTGCATTCTTTCGCCAGCATCTTCGAGAGAGTGGTCATCACATCGAGATCCAGACGGTGGACCTTGTCGTCGAAGCGCTGCGTGTCCAGAGCACGCTCGGATCGAAGAATCGCCATGGCGTGATCGACGTGTTCTTCTTCCTCTGCCGCAATGCGGGCAAAAGTTTCGCCAAGACTTCCCGGCGCCACTCTCCCGACGCGCGCATAGCTTGCAACCGCGAAGGATTCCAGCATGATTTCCTGGATGATGAGGCAGCCAATAAAGTCACGTTGTGTGATGCAACCAAGGAAAGCCTCGCGGAGCCGCTTCCAATGCTTGGCGTCGACGTTATTGGAGCACTCCACTCCAATCTTGCGGCCTTCGGCAGCGAAGCGTGCCGCATGCCCGCGTTCAATCTGCGCATGCTCCAATGCATCGGCTACTTCTTCGGGATCGTCACATATCTCCGAGAGTGAGGTGTAGTTCATCGCGGCGAGCAGTTCGCCGGTAATTGCCTGGGCCAGAACGTCCTGCCAAATCGGAGCCGTGGGCGAAAGCGAAGCACATTCAATCGTTGAGCGGTTAATGGCAATAAGTGGTTCCATGGGTTCCTCCTGAAAATTGAATGCGAGTCATTGAATCGAATGTCAACCACGTCCGGCGATCATCCTTCCCCAGTTGCGCCGACCTGCTCCTTCCATCGTTGAACGTTGACGCCCATCACCATGAGCCACAGGAATAGCGATACTTCCCCGAGGATGCCGAAGGCCAGATTGTAGGGGGACAGCTGGTGTGCGATCCGGGGTGACAGATAGGTCAGCCAACCCAAACCGGCAATTGCCATCAACGCGCCGAGAATTCGCGGCAGAAAGGTGGACCGCAAAATGAGATAGCCAATCAGGAAGCAATAGAATCCGTTCAATACCACCGGCATGTCCACGCCCCGAGGATTCCATCGAAGAGCTCCGCAGGTCAGTCCCACCAGGTTAAATGACGCCGCAAGCAACGAGAGGCCCCTGTTCACCGGCTTAAAGATGTCATAAAAGAGCAGCGTTACAGCGATCATGCCCGAGACCGCGATAAGGTCCGCTGCGATTTCAAACCTGCGAACCAAAAACTCGCCGAATACTGCCGCCAGTAAGCTGAGCAAGAAAAGCACTCCGGCCATCCTTGCCTTGAAACGCGGCGACACTTCTGCAACCCGTCGCATTATTGCTGCAGCGCTCATACTGTTTCCTCATTCGCGAACGATTGAATCAAGTGCGTAACGCCCTCTGCGATCGCTATTCCCCCGCTACGCCGGCTCGCTCCAGCCATGGTTCAGCGTTCACGCCGTCAGCTCCAACTGCGGCGAGCAAACAGAAGCTCCCGCTCAGCGGCTTAAGCCGTAAAAAAGGGCCGTCACAGCTATATAGCAAGCGGTCGCGATCACGTCGACCGCCGATCCCATACTGCCGTGAAGGAAGAAAACAACTGCTCCCATCAGTATGGTGATCAAATAAAAGATGCCGGTAATTCCGGACTTGAAGCGTGGTGACGATTCTGCAATCCTTTCCTTCATTTCAGCGGTGTTCATATTCGTTTCTCCTTCCAATAGCCGGCGACAATGTGAAGAACTGACATGGGCAGGCGCATGGTTCCTCCTTTGCTTGCCCAGGCAAATCAGAGCGGATCGCGATAGCGGCGCATCCGCACCGCTGCGGCAAGAAAAATCGCAGCGAACACCAGTCCGATCCACAAACTCGGGCTGCTCAGGAACCTTCCTGGAGCGAGTTGTGCCACGGGAATAAAGTGCGCATCGATGGGGACGCCATTCTTATCCTTGAGGTCGAAAGCGGCCGCGGTGAATCCACCCAATCGATAGTGCAGCAGGGACCCCACATACGAAGTGCGAAAGGCGACGTACTCGACGGCGGCAACCGCCAGCGGCGGTAACACTGCCCATAGAAATGTAACTCGCCGCGCCCAGCCTGAGACCAGCAGAAACCAGCCGTAAATGGGCGCGTGCCAGAGCGTCATCACGGCCGTAGCGTAGAGCGTTACCAATTCCATCTCGAACAACGGCGGAACCCACGGCACGCCAGTACCCGAACTGCTCACCAGCCGGGCGGCTGCGTTCAGCAGCAACATGATCAGCTGCAACGCAACGGTAATTGCGAAGGTGAGCAGCGGCAGAATCACGAGCGGAATACTGGCCTTCGAGAGCACGGTCGTAAGATCGGAAACCGGCAGCGACTTCCAGAACAGGATGCTGCGATCGCGGCGTTCGCTGTGCAGCGCGTCGAGCGAGTAGAAGATCCCGACAAGCAACGAGATGATCATGATCAGCATCCAGGCGTGACTGTAGGGCATAGCAAGCACGTTGACAGGCGGTAGAGACTCGTGTGCCCCCATTCCGCGCATGCTGCGCGGTACCCAAAACAGGCTGATCAAGAAGCCGAACAGGTAGACGGCGGCAACGGCGAGCGGCGCGATATGGATGGAGCGGTTCTCCCATAATTCGCGCCGTACCGACCAATACATCGGCCGGGTCTCTGACATCACCGCAGGCGCCGCAGCCTGCGAGTGTGGCGACTCCGGCACCGCGTTCAATTCAGTATTCATTTAGGCACTCCTTGTACCTGGCCGGAGTTTTCGACCGGAGTATTCCCCTGCGTACTCCCCAACATGGCAACGAACAAGTCGGCAATGCCGGGCGTGCGCGCGTCGCCAAGCGCAGCCACTTGCTGGCGATCAACGCGATTGGACTTCAAATCGAATAACAGGATGCTGCGGCCGAGGCCCTGGCGTTCGTGAATCGGCTTGAGCGCCCGCGCTGCGGCGACCTGCTGGGGATGCACCGTCACTTCCAGATAGCGCGACTCGAATTCTTCCATGCTGCAATCGAGTACGATCCGGCCGCGGTTGATGAACATAAGATCGGTGAGCACGTTTTGGATGTCATCCACCTGATGGGTCGTCACCACAATGGTGCGGCTGCGATCGTAGTAGTCGTTCAGCAGCGAATCGTAAAACTGTTTGCGATACAAAATGTCGAGGCCCAGCGTCGGCTCGTCGAGCACCAGCAGTCTCGCGTCAATGGCCATCACCAATGCGAGGTGCAGTTGTGTCACCATGCCCTTCGATAATTCTCTGATCTTGCTGGCTCGGCGGATGTCGGTCTTCTCCAGAAAACCTTCCGCCTTCGCCCGATCGAATCGCGGGTGCACGCCCGCCACGTAGTCGATAGCCTGCGAAACCCGCATCCACCGCGGCAGCACGGCGACATCAGCGATGAAGCAAACATCGAGCATCAGCCGATCGCGCTCGCTCCAGGGATCGCGTCCTAGCACTCTGAGTTCTCCTTGATACTGGGTGAGGCCGAGGATCGCGTTGAGCGCAGTGGTCTTGCCTGCGCCGTTGGGACCAATAAGTCCGAGAATTCGTCCCTCTTCAACCCGCAGATTCACGCCGTCAAGCGCAATGGTTTTGCCGAAGGCCTTGCGGAGGCCGCGTGCTTCTATGCATGCCATGGCTTCAGCGCTCCTCCTTTTTAGCCCTCGTCTGATCGCTGGATAACGGCCCGCTAGGTAACGATCCGGTGGACAACCGTCCGTGGATCTTGTCGCCATTCAGGAGTTCTTCCGCTTTCAACCCGAGACGCTGAATGGTCGCGTAAACCCTGGGCCATTCTTCTGCAAGAAACTTCTGGCGTTCGCCCTGTAGCAGCAAATTGCGCGCGCCGGCATTGATAAACATGCCTCTACCCCGCTTACTTTCGACCAACTGCTCGTCGACCAGTTGTTGATAGCCCTTGAGAACCGTGAGGTGATTCACCCGATATTCCGCCGCAACGTTGCGCACGGACGGCAGCGGATCGCCTTCCTTGAGCACGCCGTCGAGTATCATCGCGACCACACGATCGCGAAGCTGGCGATAAATCGGCTGATTGTCGTTCCACTCACGGTCCATGATTTTTTCCCAGATGGCCCTTACTAGAGATGCCGCACGCTTCACTTCGTCCGGTGCAAATCGAAGTGGGCGTGGATCGGCTTGTCCTTCATCATGAACGTCCAATCCTCCGTGTGATGGTTGGCATCGATGATGGTGAACACCGAATGGTGCATATGCTCCTCCGTGGTCCCGCTGATGTCCTTCAACTCGAACTCGACCGTCTTGCCATCGGGCGACATCTTGCCGGTCATACGCGGCCGGTTCCCGGCGTCGCAATAGTGAATCAGCGTGAGCTGGTCTCCGTCCACGTAGAGCATCGTGACAGGATGGTCGTACTTGGTCGCATCCAACAACGTTCCAGCTTCCTGCATCTCGTGCACAAGGGCGTTCCCCCTTGAGGTAACGCGCAGCGAGACGTGGAGAGGCTTGCCGTTTGACATCTGCGGCATCTCCGGGACAGCGACGGGGCCTTCCCACTCTCCCGCCAGGCTTTTCATGGTTGCGAACGACTTCTGCGCCTCGGACGGCACGGCAGAAGCAGAGGACTTCTGTGCGTTGGACTTCTCCATGTCAGACTGCGCAAAAGCCACGGTGGACAACGACATCAGAACAAAAGCCAGCATAAAACGAAGGGATTTCATTTCATTCTCCTTGATATTCAACTTCTTCTCGGATATTCACTTTTCTTCAGTCCAAGCCCTGTACTATCGCCTCGTGTCGATCGCGACGCGAGCAATTCTTCGATCAAATATACTGATATAGTTAACTATAGCACTATTTAAATGTCAAGCTCTTTTTTTGATTTTTCGCAGATTCCGAGGTTTTCTGCTGTGATCGGAGTGATCCAGGCGGTACATTCCGCGTGCGCTGGATTAATTTTTCGCCAGGGAAGGCCGAAGATCTATTCTCGCCTTGACGCGCGGGCAGAGAAGCATGACCCCGTTGAGAACGGGGTCCTTCTAGGAGGCAGATGAATAGAAGGCAGATGAAATCTGATCGATCGGCTTCCGGAGTGCTAGGTTCTCCTCAGAAAGTCGATTCCTGGGGGGAACAGTCTAAGCTATCCTACCGCCCGAAATACTTCGCATTGCGCTCGGTGAAAGCATTCCACTTCTCCGGCAGATCGTCGAGAGCGAAGATGGCCGAAACCGGGCACACCGGAACGCAAGCGCCGCAGTCAATGCACTCCACTGGATCTATGTAGAGCAACTCCTCGGTCGCGTAAGCGGGCTCATCTTTCTTGGGATGAATGCAGTCGACCGGGCACGCATCCACGCATGCAGTGTCTTTGGTGCCGATGCACGGCTCAGCAATCACGTAAGTCATAAAAGTGTCAGTCTCCTGAGAGTCTCTGCGTTTCTATTA
Source organism: uncultured Acidobacteriaceae bacterium (assembly GCA_963733795.1). GTDB lineage: Bacteria > Acidobacteriota > Terriglobia > Terriglobales > Acidobacteriaceae > Sulfotelmatobacter. Next base: position 1,277,192 of record CAVTED010000004.1, on the reverse strand, counting down.
TTTTACTACCGCAACGGTTTTGTGACCGGACATTCTAGCAAGAATGCGGGCGGATGGTATAGGGCGCACCGCTGATTGAAGACTTCACGAAAGATATTGAGAGAAATCGCGACGGACGAAAAAAAAAGAAGAAGAACAAAAAACGGCTGGCCGCGTATCGCTGCCAGCCGTTGTACGCTATGAGAGGAAGCGTCGGCTAGCGACGTCCGCCGCCGTGTCCGCCTCCACCGTGGAATCCGCCACTGACATGGGATCCGCCACCGGCATAGCTGCGGGCATTGCCGCCTCGCGCGTAGTTACCGGCATAGCCACGCCCATAATTTCCGCGGGCATAACCTCCCGCATAGCCGCGTCCGCCCACAAAACCACGGCCGTAGTAGCCGCGTCCGTAGTAGCCGGCGCGTCCGTAGTAGCCGCCATGGCCCCATCCCCAGTGATACCAGGGACCTACGCCAATGAATATTCCGCCCGCAAACCACTGCGGACCGTAAAACCCGTAAGGCGCACAGGCATAGGGATAGTACGAATAGTATCCGTAGGGACAGACCGGAGGCCCATTCACGTAACCCGGCCCTGGGTCGGCATAGCCCTGGTCATAACCCTGATCGGCATAACCCTGATCGGCATAACCCTGGTCGTTCCCGACCGCAACTCCTGCTTGAACCTGCGCCTGCGAATAAGCAAGCGGCAACATCAGCACCGCCAACAACGCAACGTATCTCAGATAACGCATATGAACCCCTTTGGCTCCAGTCCCGCCGAGTATCGGATCGGAACCCGGAAACCTTCCAAAAACCGTGGTCTTGCGTGGGCTCTCTTGAGCTTCCCACTGGCCACTGGTCTCTATGTACTTGAACGCTGTGGAAGGCGAAAAGTTGCGGGTTTGGGAGTGGCTCATTTCGGCCATCCCGGCTGAATTCAACCACTTACGAAGCTTGCGTGGGTTCGGAACAGGATCGCCTAGGGGCGGTAAATCCAGGTCCTCGTGGTGGCTTGGGGGCCGCTCGGATACCCGCCGGCCAAGAACACGCTGCCATCGCGCAACTTTGTCTCAGTCATAAAATGCCACGGTTCGTTCATCTGACCGGTTGCAACCATGAACTTCCCGGTGGAGGGATCAAAGACTTCAACTTGATTGCTTCCGCCTGCAATCAGCAGGTTGCCGGAAGGCAATTGCACGGCTTCATCCGGCAGCTTGAAACGGCTGTCGCTCATCGGCGATGCCGCCGTGAACTTGCCCGACCGCGATCGTAAATCTCTGCGCTGTTCAGATTGTGGCCCCAATCGCGGGATTCAGAGCCGCCCGCAATCAGAACTCTCCCGTCCCGCAAAAGGCCCGCAGTATGCTTGCAGCGCGCCGTGCCCATGCTGCCGGTTTCCGCGAAGGTGCCGGTCTTAGGGTCATAGAGTTCTGCGCTGGACGCAACGCGGTCGCCATAACCACCCGCAATCAGGACTCGCCCGTCATTGAGCAGCGTCGCCGTATGGGAAACCCGCGCATGCTGCATGGAGCCGGAGGGCTCGAACGAAAGCGTCTTCACGTGGAATATCTCGGCCGAAGCCAACGATTCGTTGTTTCGCTTTTCGCCGCCCGCGATGAGGACGTCGCCGTTGCTTAGCACGGTTGCGATCGGCCTGCCCCGCGGACTGGTCATCTTCGCAATTAGCGTGAACTGTCCAGTGGCGGGGTCGTACACTTCCGCTGAATCGGTCCCTCTGTCGCCCACCCATCCTCCAGCGACCAATACTTTTCCCGTTCGCAGTAAAACAGCGATGTGCCCCACCCGCCGCTGGTGCATCTCTCCCGTGCGCTGAAATTTGCCCGTAGCCGGATCGTAGAGCTCAGTCGACTTGTAGAAGTCCTGATTCCCTCGCATCCCGCCCGCAATGAGAACTCTGCCATCGGGCAGCAGCGTCGCCGTGTGCCCCGACCGCGGCTCGAGCATCGGCGTGGACGGATTCAGCGCACCGACATTGTACGGAGCGGAATTCGTTCTCAAACCATTCGCTAGGAACGCGAAACTTATGATGATGGAAATGACAAGAAGCACGGAGAAGCGATTCATCGAGGAACTCCTCACAGGTGAGACGATCTATTTGATTCACGGTTAGCACAAAGTTTCAGAGCTTCTGGACCAAGCAACTCAATTGTGAAATACGGGATGTGAAGCAAAAGTGTGACAGAGTAGAATCGTTCTTGGGAGATCTTATGGCCACTACGCGCTTTGACCAGTCCGAGCACTCGGCACCTCAAGGTAAAGAGCTAATTAGCTTCGACGAGGCTATGGAAAGGCTTTCTCGCGAAGAGCGCTTTCGGGCAACGATTTATGCAATGAATACGTTGCTGGTGCAGAAAGGCATCTATTCTCCCGAGGAATTTGAATTGCAATTTCGTCAGTTTGCTCAGAAGAACCTGCGCTAACTTTCGCGCTTAGACCTTTGGCCCAGAATGTCCTTCCACTTTGGCATGAGGCATTTTGGGTGAATCGCAGCGTTCGTGAGCTCCGATATCGCAATTGGCGCACTCGCATTCACACCGCCATGGGATTTCTTAGCGTCGGGCTTCTTGCGTTGCGTCACTGGCGTTCACCTTTCGGGTTCCGTCAGTTAGTCACGGGGGACATCGGGTGGCCTTGGCAGGAAAAAGGCATTCGAAAGTAATCTCGAAGAGTGCCTCAGTTTCTCCACGCTCAAGCCCCGACCAATTCCTTCTTCTCACTCGGCTCGTATTCGACGATGTATCCCGCGACCGCGCTCGCTGCGACGGTAAACGGCGAGGCTAGATACATCTGTCCCGGTCCGCTGCGGCCGGGGAAATTTCGGTTCTGGGCGCTGATCACGATCTGATCGGGACGGGTCGAAACTCCCGGTCCGGCGTTGATGCATGCTCCGCAACTGGGCTCGATCACCTGCGCCCCCGCCTTCTGGAAGACGTCGATATAGCCTTTGCGCAGGCAATATTCCCGCGTCTCCTGCGACCCGAACTGAATGTAGAACTTAACCGAAGCGGCCACGCTCTTGCCATTCTTGAGAGCATCGGCAAGCACTGCCGCGTACATGTCCATGTCTTCGTTCTTGCCTGCGGTGCAGGTGCCCCCGTAGGCGATTTCGACCGGCACGGGCGTGTTTAACTCGCGCACATATTTGCCGTTTCCCGGATCGCCGGGCGTGGCTACCATCGGTGTAATTTCTCCGGCGTCGAGTTCGATCACATGCGCGTACTGGGCGCCGGGATCGCTGTAGAGCCCTTCTATCATTCCTTCGGCTTTCTTGCGATCCATGCCGCGGCGCTCGACCAGAAAGTCGACGGCCTTTTGGTCAGGCGCGACGATGCCCGTGAAGCCGCCAATCTCAGCGGCCATATTCGTCATGGTGGCGCGCTCGTCCACGCTCAAGGCTTCGATTGCCTCGCCCGCATACTCCATCACCTTGGCCAGCGCCTTGCCGCTGCGCACGTATTCCAGGCTCAGAATCTTCAGGATGAAATCTTTTGCGGTTACGTTGGAGTGCTTCTTGCCGCGAATCACAATCCTTACCGACTCGGGAACTTTCACCCGCACGTCTTTCGTAATCCAGGAATTGAAAACGTCGGTCGTGCCGATGCCAAAAGCCACGCAGCCAATCGCGCCTACATGCGGCGTGTGCGAGTCGGAGCCGATATTCAATTGCCCCGGCAACGCATAACTTTCGAGAACGATCGAGTGACAGATTCCCTCCGAGCCCTTGCGGTCTTTTAGCTCTCCATGCAGCTTGATTCCCTGCTTTGCCGCGAAATCCTGCTGCTTGAATTTGAGTTGCGTCGCCAGATCGAGCAGGCCGAGTTTCTTTTTCTCCTCAGAAATCACTTCGTCGAGAAATGTGAGGTGGTCGCGGAAAAAGATGATGCTGGAAGGATCGTTGACTTTGGCATCTTTGCCCACATAGCGCTCGAAGAAAATCGCCGCCATGGGCGTAACGTACTCGTGGCTGAAGCGGAGGTCGGCGCCGGCAAAACCGGTGTCGCCCGGCTTGACGGAGGGCACGCCGACCTTACCCTTTTCGTTAATCATGTGCCGAGCAAAGATTTTCTCGGCGAGCGTCATGGCTCGTGTGGCGCGGGCACTCTTGCCCGCGTCTTCGATCGGCGGCAGAAACACTTTCCCCTGCATCCTCGCCACATTAAATGGAAACAGCCCGCCATATTCGATCACCTGCCGGGTAATCTCATCCTCGCCGGCGGTAAATTCGCTCAGCGCAATTTCTTCACCGGCGCGAATGCGGTCGATCAGCTTAAAGTTCGTCGAAGTCAGCAGCCCCAAGTTCTGGCAATTCTGCTTGTAGATGCGTTCGATATTCTCGGCAATTACAACCTGAATGCCCGCGCACATCTCGGCGTAAGGAGACTGCTCGCGGCTCGATCCCTTGCCGCGCCGCTTGCCGCTGACCGCGCACACAAATCCGCCGCGCTTCACATCGCCACGGCCGATGGGCGTCACGCTGCCGCATTTCAATCCGAGATACGGAATCTCGCCCAGGGTTTCGTCAAAATAAAAACAATAGTGCGCAGGAGTAATTTCGTCGGTCGAAATGTCGTCGCGCAGTTTTGGATTGTTGGCCGGATTCTTCGTATCCCAAGCCAGATCTTCGCCCGCCAGCTGCCGCCGGATGAGTTCCGGATCCTCGGTGAGAAAAAGAATGCGCCCCTGCAGCCGGACTTTGTCCGGTCGCTTTTCGATTTTGCGTTCTAGAAGAGAGTTAATCACGGTAAACCTGAGGGTTCCAGAATTGACCATCGCCCGGAGCGGAGCGGGATTCCCACTTATTTATTGTAACAAGGTAAGGTTGGCGAGGAGCGGGCAGTCATCTCTTGTATTTCTTGTATTCAGTGGGCTCAGGCAGTGGAACCAGCCCCCGTCCCGCAAAGATTTCCTGGAATTCGTGCACCAGAGCGTCGTGCACCAAGCCGTTGGACGCCAGCGTTTCACTGCTATCGAGCCGAAACGAAGAACCGTCGAAGCGACTAACTCTCCCGCCAGCCTCCTCCACGATGAGCACGCCCGCAGCCGTGTCCCAAGGATTGAGATTGAATTCCCAGAAGCCGTCGAAGCGCCCGCTGGCCACGTTGCACAAATCGAGCGCTGCCGACCCGGCACGCCGCACTCCGTGGGTGCGCAGCGTGATCTGATGGTAGAAATAGATATTCGGATTCTTATGCCGCTTGTGGCTGGGAAAACCGGTCGCCACCAGGCATTCCTTCAACTGCGTGGCCTTGGACACCTGAATCGGCTTGTCATTGAGGTGGGCGCCTCTTCCCTGCTCGGCTGTGAAAAGTTCATCTCGCGTGGGATCGTAAACAACTCCGGCGATGCGTCGTGCCTGCTCCTGCCCCCGGTGCTCCAGAGCCATCGACACGGCAAACACAGGATACCCGTGGGCAAAATTCGTGGTGCCGTCGAGCGGATCGACATACCAGCGATAGTCGCTGCCCTGATCGTTCAGCCCCTGCTCCTCTCCCAGCACATCGTGCGACGGAAATTGTTTGGTAATGCGCTCGCGGATCAGCGTCTCCGCCGCCCGGTCCGCCGCAGTCACCAGATCGGCGTCGCCCTTGTATTCAATCTTGAGTCCCTGGTGGAAATAAGACAGCAGTAGCGCACCTGCCTCGCGAGCGATAGCGGAAATAGCAGGAAGAAAGCTTTCGGGACGATGGGCCGTGGTTAGCATTCGGAATCGGCTTTAGGCTCTCGCTGCCCGGCTTCCGGAAGCCGAGAGCCGAAAGCCGGAAGGCGAATCATTTCCGTCTTCCGCCATCCTCCGCGATGTACATGATCTCATGCTTGAAAATAAATAGATTGGGAGCGTCTTCGCGCGTTAACCGCACCATGTTCCTATCGTAATACTCAATCCATCCACGGACGACTTGGCCGTCCATGAGCTTGACCGAGACCTGCTTTTGCTTCTCCCCAAGCGCTTTCAGGAAAGCAGCCTCTTCGAACGTGTCCTCCGGAGGAGGAGTGCGGCTACGCTTGGCTGCATTTGGATTTCCTTGCGGACCGCGGAACGACATGCTGGCATTGTACACAAAGCCCCCTTGCCCGGGGATGCGCGATGCTGAGAACTTCCGGACAATCGGCGTACAATTCCTGAAAATCTTAGCTCGTCACCTTCCGACTGGAGGCCCACAGTGCACAAATCTTTATTGTTTTTGTTTACTCTGGTATTCGCTTTGTTCCTCTCGTTGGCAACTCCGCAAACGAGAAACAACTTTCCCAAGCCGCCAGAAACTCTCGATTCCTCAACCACCGACAAAGTCCCAACTGCTTCATCCAGGCATGTGGATCTCGCGCAACTGCAAAGGGAAGCTGACGACCTGGCCCGCACCGCGCAAACCATTCCCTCCGACGTAGCCAGCGTTCGGAAAGGGATGCTGCCTAAAGATGTAATCGAGAAACTGAAGCAGATTGAAAAGTTGTCGAGGCGTCTGCGCAACGAATTGAACCCCTGAAAAGCTCGGGCACAGGAATCCTCTCGAAAGCCGTAACAACCGCCCTAGAAAGTAACCTTCAGCGCGAATTCCGCGACCCTCGGCGAAGCCAATCCAAATACCCCCGTGCCGGTGCCCACACGAAACAAATCGCTCTGGATGTTGTTTTCACCACTTTGCAATGTCGTGTGCGTGCTATTGATAGAACCGTTGCCCGAAGTCAGCCAGCCGTTCGTCACCGCGGGAGGCTGGTTGAAGTTTGCGAAGTTGAAAACGTTGTAAAACGCAACGCTCGGTTCGATGGTAAATCGTTCTTTGAACTTGTGCGGCCAAGCCACCTTCAAATCGACTGACTTCGTCCAAGGGAAAATCAGCTGATCCGATGGGGCCAGGGCAACCTGTGGAGCGACCGCCCCGATCTGCGCCAGTTGTGCCGCGGTGAATAGGTTGTTGCTGAGCAGCACCTGTCCGGCGGGGGTCGGTTGTCCTGCAGTCGTTGCGTTGTACTTGCTGATGGCTTCATTCAGCGAAGTGATGCTCACCTCGTGGCCGAATGAACCGTTCTTTGTGCCCGGCAAAGGCTGGCTGTAAACGCCCCCTCCCGTAAAGTCGGTTTGAAAAATCTGCCCCCCGCTTCCATTGCTTCCGACAATGGCCGGACTGGGGAGCGGGCTGTAAAAATGAGCCATAATCCCCAGCCGGAAACCTACGGGTAAATCGAAGTCGCCTCCAAAAGAAACTTGGTGCGTTCTATCCAGCAGCGACGGACCGGTGAAGCGAAGTGGATCGTTGTTGTCCGCAGCCTGAAGCACAAAGTCCTGGTCGTTGGCGCCTACCGGATTCGACGGCGGAGTGTTTCCTGCGAAGGCCAGAGGACTCACGAAACGAGAAAGCGAATACGATAGCTGAAAATTCGCCGCTCGCACCCAACGGATTGGGTTGGCAACATTTTGCACGACCTTCATTTGCACCGCGTTGTAAACCGAACGGCTGACGGGCTGCAAAAAGTTCGCCGTCCCATAATTGCCGTTCTTTCCGGAGAAGGCACATGCGTATCCCAACGCAGTGGTCCCTCGAGTAAGCGGATTCGGTGCGTCCATGCAGCTGCCGCCCGTATCTTCCGCCGAGCCCAAACCAAAAGCAGTAAAGTTGGAAATGGTTGCTCCAATGTTAGGCCGGTCGGAGTTCAATCCCGGACACGAGCTGATCGCGCCCTGAAGGGAACTCGCTCCGCACGCCGTAATGGTGTTTTGAATGGCCTGCTGGGCGGACGAAAGATTGAAGTAGCGAGGATCGCCCACGTCATTCGCGTCGACCCCCAGCAGTCCATGGGTCTCCACGTTGCGCAAAAAGTCCAGGCTCAACACCATGCCGGAGCGAATTTCGTGCTGAATGCCGATGTTCATCTGCAGTGAGCGAGGAGTTCGATAATTGGGAGCGAATAGACCCAGGGGAAGGTTGACGCCAGCATTGATGAGTCTGCCGGCATAGGTTCCATTCGGCGAGGACAAGTTGAACGGATAGGCTGCCTTCAGTGAATTCTCCAACGTGGCTATGTTTTGGGCTGCCTGAAAGATCGGAAGCGGAACCCCGGCGTTGTCGACGCAGTTGGAGTTGGGATTGGATAGCGCTCCCGCAGGCGTAGCGATCGGCTGCGCCTGGCTATTCAAACACGCCGACGGCGCGTACAAGAACGCTCCATTCTGCAGCCGCAGCGGCCGATCGAACAGGAGATTGTTGAAGATCACATTTTCATAGAACAATCCCGCGCCGAGACGAACCACAGTTTTTCCACTCTTCGAAGGATCCCAGGCAAGACCCAACTGCGGAGCAAAATTCGAATTCGGCTGCCGCACCCGACTGCCGAGGCCCGGGAACGCTGCATTAATCGCGGCGATGGCGGGCAAATCGCTGTCAGTGCGGGCGGTGTCTCGTTCCCAGCGCAGTCCCGGGGTGAGTGTCACGTTGGGGCGTATCTTCCAGGAATCCCCAATGTACAGTCCCAGACGGTTGTCCGGTCCCAATCCTCCGGCCGGAAATCCGAGAGCTGATTTCTCACTCGAGAAACCCTGGCCGTTGCTGATGATGGCCTGCACCATCTCGTAATCCAGAGGGTTCGATGCCGTTGAGCCATGCGGACCAAGCGGGCATTTGGACGTATTCGCCCCCGTGCAACCGGGATAAAGCTTGCCGTTGCCGAAGACGTTCGGAGTTGTTCCGTAGAAGTCGGCGAAACCGCCGCCCTGAATATGGTTCCAACTGACGCCGAAGCGCACAACGTGCTTTCCGATGGCCTTGCTGCCGTCATACTTCACTTGATAATCGGACTGCAGCGTATTTTGCGGGGCCAGAGCGTTTGGACCCACACTGAAGTTGCCAATATTGATGCTAACGGGATAGTTGGCAAAAGGAAGATTCGTACCGGTTGTAGCATCCGCGATCTGGTTATGGAACTTCAGAATCGACAAACGAATAGAGTGGCTGATGTTGCCACGATTGAAGTCGGCGCCCACCATTGCGTTCCGCGTGACGTCCCGATTGTCGTAGACCTGGAGGCTGCCGGGGAAGAATGTTGCGTCGGTGGAATTATTGAAATAGTTGACCCGGCCGAAAACCGTTGCCGTCTTGTTCAACCTATAATCCAGGCGGCCCAGAACCTGATTCTCAGTGAAGGGCGCGGGGAAAAAGCCGGAGTAGAAAGAAAACGGAGCCGCTTCCAGGACTGGGGCGCGAAGATGTTGAAGTGTCCGCTCTGCGTCGCCGAAGAAAAACAATTTGCCTTTCTGAACTGGACCGCCAAGGCTCACGCCCTCCTGGTTCCGCTGAAAATAAGGCGAGGACAGCGACGTGGGATGCGGCAGGCTGGCGGAAGCGATTCCGTGATCGCGAAGAAAACCGAAAGCCTCGCCGTGGTAGGAATTGGTTCCCGCTTTCGTGACCACATTAACCGCGCCGGAAGACGTCAATTCCGTGGAAAGATCAAGCATCGACTGGGCCACGGAGAATTCCTGTATCGCACTGGCGGGGATATCTTCGGTAGTCGTGCCGACGGTTTCATCACTCACGTCACCTCCATCGACTTCAATGCGGGCCGAGCGTCCGAAGCGACTGCCGAACGAGACGGAAAAGTAACCCACTTTCGTGGGATCGAAATTAGTTCCGTCCTGGATCTGCACGCCAGGTTCAAGCTGCGCAAGATCCAGAAAGTTCCGCCCGTTGACCGGAAGGTTTTCAATCTGGTCTGTGTTCAACACGCCCTGCACAGTGGCCTGTTCAAGGTTCACGAACGCAGTCGCTTCCTGAATTTGTCCCGGTCCCTGCCCCGGCTCCAGCCGCAAGTTTCTCGAGGAGAACACACCCACGTGCGCCGGAATTGCAAACTCAACAGTCTTGAAGCCATTAGCCTCGATGCGCACAGTGTACTCTCCCGGCTGCAGAGGCCCCGACAGAAAAATCCCGTCATCGGAAGTCACGACCTCAACCACCCGGTCCGTAGCCTTATCTTTAATGGTGACTTTTGCGCCGGCTAATGCGCCGCCCGCCTGATTGCTCACGATTCCCCGGATAGCCCCCGTGCTAAGGGTCGCCTGGGCCGGCAACCTTACGGGAAAGAGCACAGTCGCACAAAGAGTCATCACAATCAGCAGGTCACGTCGCCCGCTTGCGGCGCAAATAAGGTTCAGCATGTCCACCTTTCTTCCCAACATCATCCCGACTCTCAGATAAACACATCCAGACGCTTTGTGGCAAAGCCCGCTGGACTCGTTCCATCGAAACCGATTCAAGCTGTTAATTGTTTGCTAGCTTCAGAATTCAGACTTGACCGTGTAATAACCGGCGCGATGGCGAACATGATAGCCAGGAGCCTCCGGCACAGCAGCTACTTTCACTTCGATGCGACGGAACTCGGAGAACGACGTGCGCTGCGAGGGATAATAAGCCAATAGATATTGGGTTCGCAGTTCATCGCTGATTTTGCGAAACGCTTCATCCAGATCCCCGGTTGAGGTCGCGTAGTAATATTTGCCCCCGGTATCGTCAGAAAGCTGGATGAGCGCGTGCTCGCCGCCGGTCTCGCGTCCGGCACTGCTCTCGATTGGGACGATGATGATCGAGTAAACAATCGCTTCCGCCTCTTCCGCGGCGCGAACCGCTTGTTTGTAATCGATTTTGCTGATGGTGTCGCCTCCGTCTGTGATCAGGACGATGACTTTTCGCCCCTTGCGGTGGTCGAGAGCGCGCGCGGCGAGATAAATCGCGTCATAAAGCGCAGTGGCTGCGCCCACTCGAATATGGTCAATGCCCTCGTCAATGCGTTTTAGATCCGCCGTATATCCGCGCGTGCTTTCATTCACCACTTCGCTGAATCCGTACACGCATACGGCGTCAACCGGACGGAGGATGGCGTGCGCGAATCGTTTGGCCGAGGCCTGTTCCAGTGGCAAGTCGTGCCGCGTGCTCAAACTGGTGTCAATCGAGAGCGCGATCGAAAGCGGCAGGGCGGATTCCTTGTCGAAGACCGCAATGGTCTGCTCGCGATCGTCCTCCTTGAGAACGAAGTTTTCCTTCTTAAGCCCGCCGACGGGAGCTCCGTGCGAATCAGTCACGGTTACGAATACGTTAACCAGGTTGACATCGACACGGAGAGTGGTTGTGGGTTCGGACTGGCGTTGGGAATGAGCGGGATTTTGTGAGGTGGGATTTTGTTGGCTGGAACTTGGCCGGTTCGTCGTTTCCTGCGCCACCAGGCTGCAGAGCGGAACGAGCCAGCCAATCAGAAGGATCGTAGCGAGTTTTCTCATCGAGTGGTCGAATTATACCGTTGCGCGTACGGGCGACTCCTGCTCAGCAAAGCCCTTAACGAGTAAAGAGCTTAGCCGCAGAGAAAGGCCACGAAGAGCGCAAAGACGTTACCAACAGAAGTCCGCACAGCTGTTTTTCTCTGCCTGCTCTGCGGTTCTTCTCAGGGAACTTTGCGGTTAGAGATTTCTTCGTTTCACGCGCCCGAACAGCCTTGAGACTCGTGCAGTTAGATGCGGCTTGCCCTATCGGGCTGCCTGCCTCACAAATTTGCGCGCGGAATTTCAGCCGGAAATGGTTCCCCATCGGCCCAGACCGCCCCATCCTCGAAGTATTCCTTTTTCCAAATGGGTACGGTGCGCTTCAGCGCATCGATAAGCCATCGGCAGGCGTCAAAGGCGGCGGCGCGATGAGCGGAGGTGACCGCGATCAATACGCTGGTCTCGCCAATTTCGAGCCGCCCCAGCCGATGGACGATGGCAACGTCGCGAATCTGGAATTGCTGAAGAGCCTGGCGGGCTAGTGATTCCATCTGCTCCAGCGCCATCTCTTCGTAGGCCTCGTAGTCGAGGTAGAGCGTCTTGCGGCTTCGCGTCTGGTTGCGCACGACGCCCTCGAACGCCAGAGCGGCCCCATCCTCTCCGCGCTTGAGGCCGGCAACACTCTGCGGCGTATCAATGGCCTCGCGGACAATCGAAGCGTAGCGCCGGCGAGTCGCCGGCGCCCCCCCGCTCACTGGGGGAAGTAATGCAATCTCGTCGTTCGGCTTCAACTTCGTATCCGGACCGGCATATTCCTGATTCACCGCCACGGCAAGCGACGGCAGCGACTCTTTCAAACTCGGATTTTGCGATTCGTAGACTGCGAGCACATCACGGACTGAAGCTCCGTCCGCCAAGTCGATCAGGTCTACCGACTTCCCAACCATCTCCTTCAGAACGCCGAAGAATAGCACTCGCAGTCGGATCACGTATTCAGTTTACCCTGTGCCCAAGGATGCAGCATTTCCTGGGTTCCGCCCGTCCGATCAACAAAAGAAATGGCCAGCCCCGTTCGAGGCTGGCCATTGGGTTTTCCTGACGAATTTCAGGCCTGCGTGAGCACTTTATCGCGAACTCCTTCGGGTTCCTTGACCGGCTGCGTAGGATTGTAATCCTGCTTGGGATCCTTGGGAGGCGTCGAGAGTATCTTCGCTGCCGGCCCCCCCGCCACCTCAGGCAGCGAGACTTGCAAAGCCTCGTCGATAGTCTTCACGTAGTGCACCGTAAGATTCTGGAGTTGTTCCGGCGAGAGATCCTCCTCGACGTTCATCTTGTTTTCCGCAGGGAGAATTACGTCGCGCACGCCGGCCCGCTTGGCGGCGAGTACTTTTTCTTTGATACCGCCGACGGGAAGAACATTCCCGCTTAACGTGATCTCTCCGGTCATCGCCAGCAACGGCGTGATGCGCCGCTTAGTCAGCAGCGATACCAGAGCCGTAGCCATGGTCACTCCGGCCGAAGGACCATCTTTAGGAATGGCCCCGGCCGGTACATGGATATGTAGATCGTGGTTGGCGAAAAAGTCCTCGGGAACTCCAAGCCGGTCCGCGTTCGATCGCACCCAGGTCAACGCCGCCTGCATCGACTCCTGCATCACCTGGCCAATCTGTCCGGTCATGGTAAATCCGCCCTTGCCCTTCATGGCGTTGGCTTCGACGAACAGCACGTCGCCGCCCGAGGGAGTCCAGGCCAAGCCCACGGCCACGCCAGGCCGTTCGGTACGTTCCGCAATCTCGCCTTCGCTGCGGATCTTGATGCCACCCAGAAACTCCTGAATGACTTCCTTGCTAACGACAAGTTTTGCCGTCTTGCCCTCAGCCAATCGCCGCGCTTGCTTCCGGCAAATCGTGCCGATGGTGCGTTCCAGGCTGCGCACACCCGCTTCCCGCGTATAGTGGCGAATTACATAGCGTACGCCGGCTTCGGGAAATTCAATTTGCTCTGCAGCGATGCCGTTCTCGTCAATCTGCCGCGGGATCAGATACCGGAACGCAATGTGAACTTTTTCTTCCTCCGTGTATCCCTGCAGTTCGATGATCTCCATGCGGTCGCGCAAAGGCTCGGCAATGGGGTCGAGCATGTTGGCGGTCGTGATGAACAGAACCTTCGACAAGTCGAACGTGACGTCCAGATAGTTGTCGCGGAAGGTTGAGTTCTGCTCCGGATCGAGGGCCTCGAGCAACGCCGAAGCCGGATCACCCCGGAAGTCGCGCCCCACCTTGTCGATCTCGTCGAGCATAAAGACCGGATCTTTCGTCTCCGCGCGCCGAATGCCTTGAATAATCTGCCCTGGCAGCGCTCCGATATAGGTCCGGCGATGTCCGCGAATTTCCGCTTCGTCGTGCACGCCGCCGAGGGAAAGCCGCACGAACTTGCGGCCCAACGCGCGCGCAATCGACTTGCCCAGCGAAGTTTTCCCCACGCCCGGAGGGCCAACAAAGCAAAGAATCGGGCCTTTCATGTTCGGCTTCAGGCGCCGCACGGAAAGGTAGTCGAGAATGCGGTCTTTGACTTTTTCCAGATCGTAGTGGTCCGCATCGAGAATTTCTTTTGCCTTGGGAATCTCAATCTCCTGTCCCGAAGTTTTCGCCCACGGCAAAACGGCCAGCCATTCAATGTAATTGCGGGTCAGCGAATAGTCGGCTGCCATCGGCGACATGCGCGAAAGCCGGCCCAATTCCTTGAGCGCCTCTTTCTTGACTTCGTCGGGCATGCCCGCTTCTTCGATTTTCTTTTTCAGGTCTTCGACATCGCGCTGGCCTTCGTCCTGCTCGCCCAGTTCCTTCTGAATCGCCTTCATCTGCTCGCGCAGGTAGTATTCGCGCTGAGTCTGCTGCACGCGGTCCTGAACTTCGCTCTGAATCTTATTGCGCAGCTGTTGGACTTCAAGTTCTTTGGCCAAATGCTGGTTGATTTTTTCCAGACGCACGTGGATGTCGAGAGTCTCCAGCGTGTCCTGCTTGTCAGGCGTTGACAGCGATGGCAACGACGATGCGATGAAGTCCACCAACCGTCCCGGTTCGTCGATGTTCATCGCGACGGTCGAAAGTTCATCCGACAGCGTAGGCGATCCGGCCACGATCTGCTGAAATAGCGTCAGGACATTGCGTTGCAGAGCTTCGATCTCGGAGGTGGCAACAGGCGTGGTACCTTCAGGCAGCACAGAATAGTGCGCGTTCATGAACGGCGCCAATTGGGTGAACTCGCCCAGCTTTACTCGTTCCAGGCCTTCGGCAAACACAAACAAGCTCTGGTTCGGCATCTTGACTACTTTGTGCACCACGGCAGACGTTCCTACCGTATAAAGATCGCTCGGCTGCGGGGAATCGACGCGCGCTTCGCGCTGAGCCACGACAATGATGGTTTTGTCTTCCCCAAGAGAATTAATCAGTTGGACGGAACTTTCACGCCCTACCGTCAAGGGTAGAACGGCGTGAGGGAACAGCACGGTGTCCCGTACCGGGAGCACGGGAAGAGCCTTTTGTTCTTTTATTTCGTTATTCTTAGGAGTGCCCTCGACGGGCATCTGCTGACTCATTATGTCTCCTTGAGTGTAACTCGCTCAAGTTTAGATGTTACTCCACCGGGAAAGGTTTCAGAGGGCCCAGGATCCGGTGAGTTGAATTCTATTCTTCCGCGTCATGGGTGGAACGTGCCTAAGGTGCCGAGCCTAACGCGAAGGGTCACTCTTGCCAAGCCCTAAATTGGGAAGAGCCAACTTGCACACGCCACTACGTTCTTAACTCCAGCGTTTCATGCAGCAGGATAAATCCCCAGGACCTTTACGAACTCCGCGACTTCAGCCAGGTGTCGGAGCGCGTTGCGCGCCGGTTCGTCGTCGGCGCACAAAAAGTCTACGTAGAAAACGTACTCCCACGGCCGTCCACGCATCGGCCGCGATTCGATCTTGCTCAAGCTGATATCCCGCAACGCAAACACACTTAGCGACTTGAAGAGCGCGCCCGGCACATTCTTCACTTGGAATACGATCGAAGTCTTGTTCGCGCCACGAGGAATCAGCCGATGATAATCCTTCTTCTTTCCGGCCGCGCCTCCCAATTTGCGAATCAAAAAGAATCGGGTGAAGTTGCCCTTGTCATCTTCAATGCCGGATTCAAGAATCCTCCCCAGGTATTGGCGCGCGGCCTGCCGCCCCGCGATTCCAGCGGCATCTTTCAGTTGATTGGCAATCACATGCTTCACGCTACCTGCAGTGTCATAGAACGGGACTGCCTCAATTTTCGGATGCTTGCGAAAAAAGTCCCGACACTGGTCGAGCGCCACCGGATGAGATAAAACGCGCCGCAGCGACCCGATCCGCACTCCCGGCATCGCAATTACATTGTGTTCGATTCGTAGCAGATATTCACCTTGAATGAAGACTCCACGCATGAGCATAAGATCGGCATGCTCCGCCACGGTTCCAGCCAGCGTGTTCTCGATGGGGATCACGGCGGCTTCCACCGAGCCACCCTCAACGCGATCGAAAACCTCGACCGACCGCGCGCAAGGCACGACTGTGCATCGCGGCAGCATCCGCTCCGCCGCTTGGTGACTGAATGATCCGAGTTCCCCCTGGATAGCAACCTTCATGTCGTCGTTTCTTTCCTGATTGAAGTTGTCTGGATAAGAAGTTATCTGGATAATCCCCTAAGGCTGAATCTGCGGCGCCGCCGTCCCGGCGGCTGTGGACGCTACAATTCTTTCCTCATCACCAGCGCGTCCACTCCGTTCGAATAATAGCGCGGCCAAGTGCGAATTACGCTGTAGCCGTGCCGCTTGTAGAAGGCCAAGGCGGCAAGGTTGTCAACGGCGGTTTCCAAGCCTACAGCGTCGCAGCCCCCGAGGCGTAGACGCTCCTCGGCTGCCTGCAGCAAAAGTGACCCCACGCCTGAGCGTCGGTCCGCCTTCGTCACGTCGATGGTGATGACATGTCCGGTCCCGCCGCCATGCGCGACGATGAAACCTCCGACGTGGCTTTCCTCAGCGCGACTGGCTACCAGAGTGAATGCCCCTCGTCGGCTCAAGTACGACTTGAGTTCCTGCTTCGAATAGGAGATTCCCGGCGGAAAGCATTCCTGATCGATCCGCCAAAGCGTTTCGAAGTCCTCGGGCGTAGAATCGCGGATGACAAAGGCCACAGCGACATTCTAACCGGCAGAGTAACGCACGGTATGCCAGACCTGACCTGCGGTTGTGTCACTGTTTTCCACAGCCCAAGACAATTGCAGAAAATAAAAGTGCAGAAAATAATATGCGTGAGGTTTGTCGTCCCCTTGCCTCGGTCGCAACCTCGGACGTACCATCGGCATCAGAGGACTGTGTGACGTGGTGGGACGCCTGCTAGTCATCGACGTCGTCGGCGCGGTTGCGGTTCTCGGGATATGGTACTTCCTCTTTGCCGCTTACAACCGTCGCAAAGGAACCGAGGCCCTACGCTGGGTTCAATCGGCGTGCGCCGGCAAAGGACGCATCCTCGACTGGCGCTGGCTGAACAGTCATCGTCTCCATGCCCGCCTGCAGTTTCCCTCGCGCAATTTCGAAAACGCGAACGTCACCATGAAGTTTCGCCCGCGCGCTCTGCCGGTGCACTGGCTGCTGAGCTGCTGGCACAAACAGAAAGAAACCTTAACTTTCGAGGCCGATCTCGGCGGCTCGCCCAATTTCCATCTTGAAGTCGTCCGCCATCGCTGGTGCGCTCACAGCCGCGGAGTAACCGCGCTACGTCGCGACGAACGCGACTGGGATGTCTACGAACCCGGCCCCGTGGTTCTGACTACTCGCACTCACTGGAAACAGGATTCCACCCCGGAACTCAATACTCTGATGACCGTGCGTCAACAAGACGTGCTGCAAGTCCGCTTTCGCCCCGAATCTCCGCAATTCTCCGCCACCATCTCACTCGATTCCCTCTACGATCCAAAAACCGCCGCAGGCTTCCTTACCACCCTCCGCGAGTTAGCCGCCGGCGCCACAGCCCATCGTCAGTAGCTAACACCCTTGGAAAACCGGGTGCCCCATTTCTCGCATCTTCTTGCGAGAAAGCCTGCACTGAGCTTGTCGAAGGGTGGGGATCTTTACCTTCCGCCGACACGTGTCTCCGGATTATGAATTAAACTGCCCCCATGCCCGGCGCAAGCCAAGGATCGATCCGCCTGTTCCGCTTCAGCGGGATTGACGTGTTCCTCCACTGGTCCTGGTTTCTAGTTGCAGCGTACGAAATTCAGACGCGCAAAGGAAGTTATTCTTCCGTCACCTGGAACGTGCTGGAATATCTGGCGCTGTTCTTGATCGTGATGATTCACGAGTTCGGACACGCCCTGGCGTGTCGTCAAGTCGGAGGCAGAGCCGACCGTATCGTCCTCTGGCCGCTCGGCGGCGTGGCCTATGTAGACCCTCCGCCGCGCCCCGGCGCCACTCTTTGGAGCATCGCGGCCGGACCGCTGGTCAATGTTGCGCTGTTGCCAGTTTTATTTGTAGCTGTCGCTCTAGGCCGGTCTGCGGGGTGGGCAGAAACAATGCCCGATCTCTATCAATTAGTGCGAGCCATCTCGTTCATCAACTTGGGCCTGCTGATTTTCAACATCCTTCCAATCTATCCTCTTGATGGCGGCCAGATCCTTCGCTCCCTGCTCTGGTTTGTGCTGGGCCGCGCTCGCAGCCTGATGGTGGCCGCGATCGTCGGACTGCTGGGCGTCGTCGGTCTTCATCGGGCTGGCTCTGTGGAGGCAAGACGTTTGGTTGGGCGCGATCGCGCTATTCATGCTGATGAGTTGCTGGCGTGGACTGAAACAAGCGCAGGCGTTGTCGCAATTCGCAAGTCTTCCGCGCCGCGATGGCCTCGCCTGCCCGAGCTGCAAGACATCACCACCAGTCGGCGAATTCTGGCGATGCGGAAAATGCGGCCAGCAATTCGACACGTTTCAAACCGGAGCTGTCTGTCCACGCTGCGGCGAACGATTCTCTCAGACCAAGTGCCTCGACTGCGGTGCACTTAATCCTATGAACGTCTGGATGGCCGGCTCGCTAGTGACATCGAAATCGTGAACGAGAATCAAACTCACTTCCGAATAAATCTCTTTTATGCGGCTCATCAGCTTTTTCGATTGGCGAGCGACCCGATCCCGCGCTATTCTTCCGTGTTCCGACTCAGCGTGTTGAAACCAGCCATTTCAACTCCCCTGTACCGGCGGTGCGGTTTTGCCAAATCATAAGGTTCTACGCGAAGGAGATGAAGGACATCCATGCCCACTGAACTGCGCAATTTCCTGGCGCTCTCATACGACGAACTGGAAGAACTCAACATCAAGGCCAAAGACCAGCGCAGGAACCGCGTCGCATCTCACAAGGTGCAGGAGGATCGCCTCAAGTATCTGACCGACGAGAAGCGGATCAAGGCCGTGACCGTGCTCTTCAGCGATCTCGAAGGCCGGTTGCACATGCTCGACTACGACAAGAAGTTCCTGCTCAAGAGCTGGGACAACCTCACCTTCGACGGTTCCTCCATTCGCGGCTTCACCGCGCAGCGCGAAAGCGATCTTCGCCTGGGCATCGACTGGGGCGCCTTCTACTGGGCTCCGGCCGACGTCTTCGGCTCCGGCAAGGTGCTGGTCTTCGGCGAGGTCATCGACAAGGGCGGAACATCGTATTCCGGCGACATTCGCGGCGTGCTCAAAAATTACGCCGAAGAGCTCCACAAGAAAAAAGGCTACACACTCAACGCCGCCAACGAAATTGAAGGATTCCTCTTTAAGGGCCCCGACGCCGAGCGCCACTATCACGAAACCAGCAAGTTCGAATACGTCAACACCGGCGGATACTATCATTCCCTGCCCGGCGATCCGCTGCGCACCTTTATTGACACCACGGCGGAAGTGCAGCGCGCGATGGGCTTCCAGAACGAGAAGGATCATCCGGAAGTCGCGCCCTCGCAGTTTGAAATCAACTACGGCTACGGAGAAGTCGTGGCCGCCGCCGACCAGATCCAACTCTATAAGCTGATCTGCCGCCAGGTCGCCACCAACATGGGACTCACCGCGTCTTTCCTGCCGAAGCCGGTCATCGGCGTGAACGGCAGCGGCATGCACACCAACGTTTCCATCAGCGAAAACGGCAAGAATTTGTTCTGGGACGCCAAGGGCGAAGAAAAGCTCAGCAAGATGGGATGGGCCTTCATCGACCGCATCCTCACCCATGGCAACGACATCTGCCTGCTGCTGAATCCCAGCGTGAATGCCTATCGCCGCCTCGATCCGCATTTCGAAGCGCCCAACCAGATCAAGGCAAGCGCGGTCGATCGCGGCTCCATGATCCGCATCCCCATCGGCAACGAGAAAAGCATGCGCGTCGAAGTCCGCTCAGTCGCGCCGGACGCCAATCCATACATGGTGATGCTCGCGATCTTCAAGACCGGCCTCGACGGCGACACCGCGAAGATCAAGAACCTGCGCCAGGCCGAGCGCTACCTCCCCGACAACATCTACGACGCCCTCGCGAACTTCAAGAAGGCCGAGTGGATCAACACCTTGCTCGGAGAAGACGTCAAAGGCCGTTACGCCGACCTGAAGCAAGCCTCCGCCGACCGCTGCCCCCGCGCCCTTGGCACGTTCATCAAGGCGCAGGAAGTCCAGTTCCACCACGAGGTCTACAACCAGTTCCTGTGGAATTTGTTCTAGATTGCTGCAGCTCTGCCAACCGCCCCGGTCAAGCCGGGGCGTTTTTCATGCAGAGACCCTGTCGGCGGCGACGCCAAAGGCTCGTAGCGCCGATTTTGATTCACTGTCTGAGCTTAGCCTTGAAGGCTACTCAATCGAATGATCTGCCGATTGCGCCCCATATTTCTGGTAGAACGCGTTTTGAAAGAGCTCCTGTGGATCGTAACGCCGCTTCAACGTGAAAAATTCATCCTCTTGAGGATAAGCACGACGAAACTGAGATGGAGTCGCATGTAATCGATAGGGTAAGTAATACCTCCCGCCGGCATCAAGAACTGCGTTGATTAGTTCTCGGGTCATAGCCTCCATCTTCGAGTCCCCCGCTGCCGTGCGCGGCTGACTGAAAAACATTACAAAAGCGAGCATGTTCTGACTGGCATACTTGAGAAACGTATCGTTGTCGGTTCTCACGTCGCGCACGGTGACATTTAGCAGGTCCCCATTGTGCTTCCGGATAATCTTTCGTGCGGCGGCCAGGAACCGACCCGCGCTCTCCCGGTCCACAAAATATTCGTGAAGGATATCTGTCGTGTCCTCCGAACGATCCAGGTACCACTCGGCGCTGTCGTTCATCAACTGGTTCCGGGAAAATATCGTGCCACTGAGCTCAGGTTGTATGGTCGTTTCCGCCGACCAGCGCATCTTCTTGCCAAATGTGCTACCCGCAGAGCCGCGAAACACCAGTCGTGGCAACCAATGAGACCCCGCAGCAGCAAGATGCGGAATTGGCCCTCGCTCTGTGTAAAAGAGGTTCACCAGAACCTCATCAAACATCTTCTGAGGAGTGATATTCATTCTGGCGTATGCCATCTCGACATCCGGCTTTTGGCGGAGCTTGCGGTCGAACAACTCAATGGCCCCTCCGAGAGGAACTTCGTATTGCTCAAGTCTCAATCGTTCGTTGGCCACAACCCGTAAATCGGCATCGAGGATGATCCCGAACAGCCCATATCCTCCAAGGACGAGCGAGAAGAGTTCGCGATTCTCGGAGCGGCTGCAGCGCACCACCGATCCGTCTGCCTTCATGAGGCGGAAGGACTCGACGGTCGAAGCAATCGGCGGTCGGCCATACTGCCAGCCGTGACAATTAACGCTTAGGGAACCTCCTACAGTGAATGAATTATCGGACTGCATCACTGCAACTGAGCGATCGTGCCGGTCGAGATAGGGAATGATGTCGGCCCATTTTGCCCCTGCCTGCACGTGGAGCAAGTTATTGCCTTCATCTAGCTTCATCCCCTTGAAGGGAAGCATATTGATCGCGATGCCTCCCGGATATATCGTCTGGCCTCCCATACTGTGGCGCGCTCCCGCGATCGACACCCGTAAGCCGGATGATTGCGCCTTTAGCAGCTGCTCGCGGAGTTCTCTTTCACCTCTTTCCGGATCGCTGGGAATGTCCCAAATACCTGCTATTTGGGTCTTATCGAGTCGACTGACATCGTCTGTATATCCAGGAGGAAGCTTTTCAATGACACTTCTGTCCCGGTACGCGGTTCTAACTAGCAAGAAGACCGGGGCGAGCAGCAACGCGACGACCCCAATCGGGAGCGATAGCAGCCACTTCTTTTTGCGAAGGGACATTTGGCACCTGCAGGAACGAATCTCGACAGTTTATGTCAGAAGGCGAAAGGGTTGGAAGAAGGTTTCTGAGCTGTGTACCTCGTCGAGCTGCTCTTTGGAAGACATTGACTCTCGCCCCGCATATCCCTAAGATGACTCCGCAAGTTCAGCAATCATCCAGCAAATCCTTCTGAGATAGCTAATGTCACCCCCAACCGAATGCACGCCTCCGCTGAATCGGTTTCGCGCGATCGCCACCGACCTCCACTTCTGGATTCCGCTGATCGTCCTCATCGGCGGTCTCTTGCTCCTGGACAAGCTTCGTTGAACTCGCCTCCAGAAAGCGTGCAGACCGTAGCGCCCATCGTTCCGAGCCCTATGCACGCGACCCGCCTGCGTTCCCTGCAGGCGCTTGGCATCTTTTGCGGCTTCGCCGCCGGAGCCTGGCTTGGGGGGGCCGAAGCTCCCATCAAGCTCGTCAATCCGGACATCTCGCCGATCACCGTCTCGCTCATCATGGTATTCGGGGTTTTCCTGGCACGCTGGAGCGTGCCCGCCTTGATTCGCGGCACATCGCATATTCGCAACGATGTGCGCCAGGCCCCGCACCTCATTGTCTGGGCTGTATTGGCCGGATGCATGTGGGCCGTCGCCAATACGCTCACCATTTACGCCATCCGCAACGTCGGCTTGAGCATTGCGTTTCCTTTGTGGAACACGAACAGCCTGCTCGGCATCTTCTGGGGCTTTCTGCTTTTCAACGAACTGCGCCACGCCGGATGGAAGCGCTGGCTGGGCGTTCTCGGCGGAGCCGTGTTCATGTTCGCCGGAGCAACGCTCCTGGCAATTGCATCTTCCCATCAGGCCGCGCCGGGCAAGGCCGCACTCGGCATCTTGGCCGCGCTGGGCGCCGGCATTCTGTGGGGAACGATGTACATCCCCTACCGTAAGGCCTATCTCACCGGCATGAATCCTCTCTCCTTCATCACGTTTTTCACGGTGGGAGAACTTGCCACCATGACGGTGCTCGCAGTCTCGTACCGCGGCGCAACACCGCTCTGGCACGAGCTCA
The DNA here is from genome assembly GCA_963733795.1 of uncultured Acidobacteriaceae bacterium. Taxonomy (GTDB): domain Bacteria; phylum Acidobacteriota; class Terriglobia; order Terriglobales; family Acidobacteriaceae; genus Sulfotelmatobacter. The sequence goes on along the minus strand of CAVTED010000004.1, from coordinate 1,254,539 downwards.
TTGGAGCTAAATCGGTTTTGTTCTGGCTGATGCTGGGAGGCTTCGTCTGGGTCCTCGGAGATTTGTTCCAGCAATACGCCACGAAATACGTTGGCATCAGCCGCGGCATTCCCCTCTCCAACACCAACCAACTTTGGGGACTGCTCTGGGGCATCCTGGTTTTTCACGAGCTGCGCGGCGCAAGCCAATCCATCTACGCGCAAGTTGCCGGAGGATCGCTGCTCATGGCATTGGGCGCAGTCGCAATTGCTTTATCGTCGCCCACCGAGCGCGAGCATTCCTCCTGGCAGGATGCCGCACAACGCGAAGGCCACCGCTACGGCGTCGAAGACGAATACGTCAGCGCCGGAATGGAGGGCCGAGAAATGAAGCTCCAACCGGGACAAAGCGAAGCACCCGGAGCCAGTGCGGGCAGGACATTTATCGATTGGCTGCTCATTCTCGTCACTACCGGTCTCTTCGCCGCGCTTGCCGTCGTTGCGAAGTTTCCACACGTCGACATCGCCACAGGTTGGGCCGCTGCGCTTACCATCGCCATGCTCGCCCTGCTGGCAACCTGCGGCATCGCGCTCTGGCGCACCACTCGATTCCGCTGAGGGCAAGGACTTCCATCAGCGCACCATCGGCGTCATCCTGACCGCAGCCGCTTTTCAAGGGAAGGATCTTGCGTGCGTCGGAACGGTGATTTCGTCCTAGACATATTTTTGCGACGCGCTAGACTGATGGCGCTCAAAAAGGAGACTCCTGCATGAAACACATTCTCTCCACATTCTGTTTACTCGGGCTCATGGCAGGCGCAATTCATGTCGCCGCGCAAGTCAATCCCTACAAAGAAGGAACTCCCGGAGTCACCGGATACCGCTCTGAGGTGTTGGCCGAGGTCATGATTCAGGAAGACAAATTCACCCGCCTCGCCGAAGCCATTCCCGCCGAAAAATATACCTGGCGTCCCGCGCCCGATGTGCGCTCCTTCGCCGAAGTGTTCCTGCATGTCAGCGCCGCCAACTTCAACTTGTACAAGCTAGTGGGCACGCCTCCGCCCGCAGGACTTGATCTGAAAAATCTCGAGAAGTCGACCACCGATAAAGCGAAGGTCATGGCCACGCTCAAAGATTCCTTCGCCCATGCCAAGAAAGCGATCACAGCCATGCCCGACGCCGACCTCGACAAGAGCATGGATTGGTTCGGCGGAAAAAATACCCAGCGCGGAATCCTCCTCTTCATCGTCCGTCACGCCGCCGAGCATCTCGGTCAGTCGATCGCCTATGCGCGTTTCGTCAGCATCGTCCCCCCGTGGACCGAAGACATGAAGAAGCCGCCGGAGAAAAAAGAAGCGCCGAAACAGTAACGACAACTCCAATCTCATACAGTCATCCTGATGGAGTCATCCCGAACGGAGCCGCATTTCAGGCGCAGGGAGGGATCTCGCGTGCAGAGAGACTCCGCGGCCTTCCTCGGTTGAACCGCGCCTGCCGAGGCCTCCGCCAACGCACACGCTTTGCTTAGTGTGCTAGATTCAGAAAATTGATGGATATCTCACCCACCATCTCCACCCAAGCCCTCACCCGCCGCTTCGGAGAACTCATTGCCGTCGACGGCATCGATCTGCGTGTCGCACCCGGGCAATTCTTCGGCTTTCTAGGCCCGAATGGCGCGGGCAAATCCACCACCATCAAAATGCTCACCGGCCTGCTGGCGCCCAGCTCCGGACGAATCGAGATCCTCGGCCTCGATCTCAACACTCACCCCGTAGAAGTAAAACGCCAGATCGGCGTGGTCCCCGAAGGCATGGCACTGTTCGGCCGCCTCACTGGCGCCGAGTTCCTCAGTTTCGCCGGGCGTATGTACGGCCTGGATCGCAACACTGCCGCCAAGCGCTCTGCCGAGCTGCTCGAATTTATGCAGCTCGCCGATCAGCCGAAAAAACTAGTCACCGACTACTCTCACGGCATGCAAAAGAAACTGGCGCTTGCCGCCGCCGTAATTCACGGCCCAAAAGTATTGTTTCTCGATGAGCCCTTCGAAGGCGTGGACGCAATTGCCGCGGGCACGCTGAAATCCATGCTGCAAGGCATGATCGCCCGCGGCGCCACAATTTTTCTGACCTCGCACGTGCTCGAAATCGTGGAGCGCTTGTGCAGCCACGTCGCCATCATTCATCAGGGACGGTTAGTAGCTCAGGGCTCGCTCGAGGAATTGCGCGCGGGCGTCGAAGCCCAAACGTCTGCCGCATCAGGCGATGGCACAGCGCCCGCCGGTGAAAAGCTGACCCTGGAACAACTCTTCCTGCGCATCGTCGGCGGAACGCATCGCACCGAGCAGGAGCTCTCGTGGTTGGTAACAAAATAAGAAGCTAAAACAGAATGACCACTGCCACCGATCGCCGCGCCCAGCTTACCGCCATCGCCGATCTGCGCTGGCGCCTGTTCGTCAATAGCCTGCGCAGCATGCGCGGAAAAATGGAACTGGCCTCGCGCCTTTTAATCACCCTCTTCTTCGCCGTCGGAGGTCTCGGCGGCTTCATCGCCGCCACCGGATTTTCCTGGTACTTCGTCTCACAAAACAACGCCGAATACCTGGCACTCTTGCTCTGGCCGGTCTTTTTCTTCTGGCAACTCTTTCCCGTAATGTCGACCGCATTCACCAACAATCCTGACTCGGCCGAGTTGCTGCGCTTCCCGCTCACCTACCGTTCATATTTTCTGATTCGTCTGGCCTATGGTTTTTTCGATCCGGCCAGCGCGCTCAGCTCTGTGGGCTTGCTTGGAATTCTGCTGGGTACCACGGTCGCACGCCCTGGGTTATTTCCCTGGGCGCTGATCGTCCTTCTGACCTTCGCACTTTTCAACCTTGTCCTGATGCAGACGGTCTTCGCGTGGCTGGAGCGCTGGCTGGCGCAGCGCCGCACCCGCGAAATCATGGGCGTGCTTTTCATTCTGGCCATGCTCAGCTTTCAACTGATCGGCCCCATGATGGGACGCCTCGGCAGGGCACCTCACCCCGAGTTCAGCCACGCGGTCGAGATCGGGACACAAGTCCAAGCCGTATTGCCGCCCGGCCTCGCCGCCAACGCCATTGCGCAAACTTCCCATGGGCAATTCCTGCTGGGATTGATTTCCCTGTTTCTCCTGGCAGCGCTTATTACGGCTCTTGCCGCGCTACTACACGTCCGACTGCGCGCTCAATTTCGCGGGGAGAACCTCAGCGAAGCGGCTGCGCGCCCCGCCGTGGCGCGAGCCCAAGGCCTGCAAGTAGGTTGGAATCTGCCAGGATTTTCACCATCGGTCGCCGCCGTATTTGAAAAGGAAATGCGCTATTTGGCGCGCAGCGGCCCGATGCTGCTCACTCTGATCATGCCGATCTTTATGCTGCTGATCTTTCGCTTCGGCGCAATGAATTCCCTGCGGCACTCCAGTTCCTTCAGCCGCACGCCGGACATGGCATTCCCAGGAGCGGCGGCCTACGCAATCCTCGTCCTCACCAACCTGGTATTCAACAGTTTCGGCGGCGATGGCGGCGGTATCCAGTTCTTCTACGCCTCGCCTGTAACTTTCCGCCAGATCGTGCTGGCAAAAAACCTGACCCACGCCAGCATTCTTCTCGCCAACACCGCCTTTGCCTGGATCGCAGTCTCCTATCTTTACGGCACTCCGCACTTTGCTGTTTCGATTGCGACTCTGGCCGGACTTCTGTTCGCTGTGCCCTTGAACTTCACCATCGGCAATCTGCTCTCGATCTATGCCCCGAAGAAACGCGACTTTTCAACCTTTGGCCGCCAGAACGTCTCCCAAATAACCGTGCTGGCAAGCTTCGGCGCGCAGATCGTAACCGTCGGTTTGGGGGTGGCGGTCTTCACTATCGCGCGACTCTATAAAAATCTCTGGATCGCCACCGTACTATTTCTTGTGCTGGCGGCCGCCTCAATTCCACTGTATCTGCTAGCTCTACGCCGCCTCGATGGAATCGCCCTTCAACGTCGGGAGACGCTAGTGGCCGAACTGTGCCGCGCGTGAATTCTGCCGACTAATCTTCTATTCTTTTTCAGAGGAAGCCACAAAGCGATACCCCACGCCGCGCACAGTAAGCAAATGCCGCGGATTCGCCGGATCATCTTCGATGTAGCGCCGCAACCGCACCACAAAATTATCGATGGCGCGCGTGTCGGTATCTTCGTGCAGCCCCCACACTTCTTCCAAAATCTGCTTGCGCGAGACAATGTGCCCGTCATTGCGCACTAAATGCCGCAACAATTCGGACTCCATCAGCGTCAAATGAATCGTGGTATCTCCCGATCGCAGTTCCAACGCACCGAAGTCGATGGTCTTCCCATCAAATGAAAACGTTCCAAAGTCTTCGCTGCCATTGGAATCCAGCGGGCTTGCACCCGCCACCTGACCGCTGCGCTGCCACTGGCTCCGTCGCAGCAGCCCCTGCAACCGCGCCAGCAAAATTGAAAGATCAAAGGGCTTCGCGAGGTAATCGTCAGCCCCGGATGCAAATCCCTTCAGCACATCCTCCGGCCGCCCTCGCGCCGTCAGCATCAGCACCGGGACATAATTCCGCGCGGCGCGCAACTCCGACACCACGCTGAACCCATCCTTTCCCGGCAACATAATGTCGAGCACCACCGCGTCAAAATTCTCCCTCTTTTCCAGCAGACGATCGGTGGCCGCTTCCCCATCACCCACCACTTCCGCTGCATACCCTTCGGCTTCGAGATTGAAGCGCAAGCCCTGTGCCAGATGTTCTTCGTCTTCCACCACTAGAACGCGGCTCATTCCCCCCACCTGGGCAATTCCAGCACGATCGTGGTTCCTTGACCTTCCCCGGCACTCTCTGCAAAAACGTTGCCGCCGTGCTTGAGAGCGATCGCCTTGACGATAAACAGTCCCAGCCCAGTTCCCTTGACATGTGCCAGCGAACGATGAGTAACGCGATAGAAGCGCTTGAATATCCGTTTCACATCTTCCGGAGGAATCCCCACCCCCTGATCCTGAACGCGAAGCACAATGCGTTTTTCATCCGGTGTTTCCAGCTGAACCCGCACGTCTACCTTGTCTCCGGAGTATTTCACGGCATTGTCGAGCACATTGGAAACCGCGGTACGCAGATCTTCGGCGTTGCCCCGGACTCGCAATCCATCCCCGTTATTCATTGCCTCCTGGTAACGGAGGGCCTCGGGTTGCAGGTGATGTCGCGAGCGCGTGGCATCCATGCATTCGCGCACTAGTTGGCTGAAATCGACTTCGGCTTTTTCCCGGCCGGTTTTCTTGTCGCCCGCCCGACCCGCCCGCAGAACCTGTTCCACAGTCTCGGTTAGCCGGTCCGTATCGCTGAGCATCAGCCGGTAGAACTCCTGCTTCTGTTGTTCCGGCAGTTCACGCCGCTGCAGGGTTTCCAGGTGCAGCCGAATTGACGCCACCGGCGTCTTCAGTTCATGGGTCACCGCGTTGATAAAGCTGTCATGACGTTCGCTGCGCCGTAGCTCCCGCACCAGAAAAATCGTATTCACTACCATCCCCGCAATAATCAGCGCGAAGAAAACGATGCCGAAAAACAGCAGCACGCCCTCGCGCCAGTTGAGAATGATCCATCCGACGTTGAGGGCAACCGCCAGCGCCACCAGGCCAATGCCCAGGCAGAGAAAGAAGACGATAGTTCCGCGGCGGCTCGAGATGCGCATGAAAGCTCAGCCCGATTTTACCGCGTTCGAGGCTGCACGCTTGCAAAAGGCTGGGAAGTACAGGCGAGAGTGTCGTACTTCAGAACGGGAAACGTACTAAGAAAATAAGGATGTGGTTGGTGGGGTGGAATGACGTGGCAGCGATGTCGAATCCGCCTACGGTGAACGAGAGACCCTCCTTGATTCGAAATCTAGCGATCACCAAGCCCGGCATCAGATAGATCGATGTTTGGCCCGGGTGGGTTGGGCTCACGACTGACCCCGCCGCGGAAACGATTAGAAGGTAAAACGACCACCGACTGTCGGAGCACAGTTGTTGTTGTAGTTATAGGGGACGCCGGGACCATGAGGAATGGCGATGCCCAGACCTCCACTCACCCAGGAATACGCGATTCCGGCAAAACCGTCGAAACGCTTGGTGAAGTGATGGTCCACATAGAATGATCCCTCGTTGAGGGTGCCAGCGCAGGAACTTCGGAAACCGGCTGCCGGCGAGCAGGTGCGCGGAACACGGAAGTCGTTCTGCCGCTGTTGATACCAGGAAAAAGTGAAGTCAGTCTTGCTGCGATAAGTGAATTTCACACCCGTCCACCAGATCTGCACCAACTTTTCGGAATCAAGATTCTTGTCTTCGACCCCGCTCATGATGTAACCGCCCTGGTCCGAGGCGCCAACGCCCAACGGGTTCGACGGGTTGTTCTGCCAGATGTATTCGTAGCCGGCAAACAACTTGAACGGGTCCCACGTATACTTGGCAGCCGCCATAATTGCAAAGTTGTCGGTCACGATGCCATTTACGGCGTTGTGTGTGTCGATCAGATTGGTCCCGGTGATGGGATTTGTATTGATGCTGTCGGTGGTCGACTGATATGTCTGGGTCGGACTCTGAGGCCCCAGCAGTGGATTCAATACGCTGATCGCCTGGTTGTAATGTTGGGGAACGACGTCGACGGAGAACTTGCCGAAGCCTGCGCCGAGGTCGAATCCGTAGGCATTGTTATGCGCCGATTCCGGCGTACAGTTGGCGGCAGTCCAGGTTGCGGAGGCCGAGTAGCAGCCGGCAGAACCGTCTGCGAACTTATACATCGCGCCGAAATGGACCGGGCCATAGGCGAGGCGATATTTTACGGCGTCGTCCCAACGGGTGTTCTCGGTGTCGCCGCCGCCGGCCATCGTGCCGTTATACCCGATGTACGAAAAGGCATAGCCGCCGCCGACTGGATCGTAAAGCAGCATCACGTCGGTGCCAAGAGAGCGCTGACGACCGAAGGTGAGCGTGCCGAAATGCGCGGACGATATACCGGCATAGATTTCGTCGTTGAAGGGTTGGCCAGCGCGGGCGCCGTCAATTGCGTACGAATAGCTTTTTCTGGGAAGGCCGTTGTTGATAGTGTCAGTGGCTGACGCGTTGGCGAGAAGGCCAGACTGCGGATTGATGCCAGTGGAAGCGTTGAACACCACGGACCAGCTAGGCAGAAACTCTTCCTTGCCCCTGATGCCCAGACCCGTCTGCTGCAGGTTGTTCGGTGCGATAAGGAATCGATGTTGAAAGCCGTTTCGGTTTACCAGAGATGCGCCTTCATAGTTATATCCGTTTTCCGGTAAGCCGTGGCTTACCCAGCCGACGCCGACGTCATATGCGCCGTACACTGTGATGCCGTGCCAGGTCAGCGTGCAATCGGTGGTGGCAAACTCGTGGCCGCTGGTGCAGGGATCGGCCGTTTTCTCTTGAGCAAAGATCAAGGATGCCGAAAGCAAAAAACCAACCGCCGCGACAACGATAAAAAAGATATATGGGTAAGCCTTGCGCATTTCGACCTCAAAAAATCAATCGGCTGGGACAGAACGCGTAAGTGTACATTACATACGATTCCTTTGTCTATAACTGTACGATTTAGTCTTTTTGCGAGGAGACTCGTGGGCTATACTGATGCGGATGCGACTGAGTTGACGGAGAACTTCGTTGTCGCTACGATTGCGTCCCGATGCAGAAGAACCGCAAATCCGAACGGAATCTCGAGGGACTGCTGAAGCTTCGAGATGCAGCTTTGCAACTGGGAATCAGCTTTCCAACGATTAAGCAGTGGATTTACAAGAAGAAGATTCGAAGCAATCAGACTGTGGGAGGACATCATCGTATCCCGCAGAGCGAAGTGGACAGATTGCTTTTCAGAACCCGTGGCAAGACCGAGCCGCAACGCAAAGAAGAAATCCGGCACGTGAGTGGTCGTAATCAGCTGGTGGGACGAATTGACTCGGTGCAGATTAGCGGTTTGATGGCTGAGGTCAGGGTTTCGATCGGCGGTCAGCAAATCACGTCCATCATCACGGCACGCTCTGCCAGAGAAATGCAGCTAAAGCGGGGACAGACTGCTGCGGCCCTCATAAAGGCTACCGAAGTAATGATCTTGCGGGTGTGACTCATGAAAAAGCGACCCTTTCCACACGTCCTACTCGTTCTGCTGCTGAGTGCCGCATTGGCGCAATGCCAGCAACTCACGATTCAAACGGAGGGCGGAAAACAGACTGTGTTGGCGAGGTCGGACATAGAATCCTTGCCCCACGTCAAGGTCGCGACTCATGCATCAGAGAATCATGGATCAGAGAATCATGGATCAGAGAATAACGCCACATTCGAGGGCGTGGCCCTGAAGACAGTTCTCGAAAAAGCGGGCGTTGAGTTCGGACACTCCATGCGAGGCAAGCGGTTAGCTTCATGTCTTCTCGTAGAAGCTGCTGATCGCTACAGTGCCGTCATCGCCCTTCCTGAGATTGACCCCGACTTTACCGGCAAACAGATTGTTCTTGCCTTCTTGCAGGACGGAAAACCACTGGATGCAAAAGCCGGGCCGTACCGGATCGTTATCCCGGATGAAAAGAGAATGGCTCGTTGGGTGCGGCAAGTCACGACGCTGAAAATTGTGGATGTGCAGTAGGCAGTAATAAGAAGTCAATCCTCTGAATCATGACCTCTGTGGCTTTAACAACAGCAAACACCGTGTCGCCCTGCTTGAGCTTCAACTCATCGGCACTGCGCCGTGTGATGGCGCTCTCAATAAGATTGTCACGCACCCGGATAACCACATGCGCCATGACATCACCCAACTGGACTTCTTCGATAGTTCCCCGCAGCTTGTTTCTGGCTGAGATTGGCATTCCCTGATTTAGACGTTATAGGAGGGCGTGATTGAGCAAGCGGACACGGAACCTGATTACGCTTCTGGCGATCATGTTGGTCTGTCAATTTTGTGCAGCCCAGGCAATCACGGTGGCTGCCGCAGCCGACCTGCAATTTGCGATGCAAGATGTCGCAGCTAAATTTCAGAAGCAAACAGGTAAGGAAGTGAAGCTGATTTACGGCTCATCAGGCAACTTCTTCCAACAGCTTCAGAATGGCGCACCCTTCGACATGTTTTTTTCGGCCAATCTCGACTATGCGAAGAAGTTGGAGATTGCAGGATTAACGGAGCCGGGAAGCTACTACGAGTACGCCAGAGGGAAGATCGTGGTGTGGGCGCCCAAGGAGTCTGCGTTAGATCTCAGTTCCGGACTGCAATCCCTGCTGACCCCTTCCATCAAGAAGATTGCGGTTGCGAATCCACAGCATGCCCCGTATGGCCAAGCCGCCGTCACTGCGATGCAGAAGGCGGGTATCTATGACAAAGTGAAGGACAAGTTTGTGCTGGGCGAAAACATCTCCCAGACTGCTTCGTTCGTCATGTCGGGCTCGGCTGATGTGGGAATAGTGGCTCTGTCTCTGGCTCTGTCTCCGAACATGAAAGACAAAGGGCGGTACGTTGAGATTCCGGATGGTGAATATCCGCCCATCGAGCAGGCGTGCGTCATCCTTAGCTCGTCAAAGAATAAGGAAACGGCAAAGCAGTTTTCATCATTCATCAAAACCGCCGAAGTCGCGGAGGCTCTGAGGAAATACGGATTCGACGTCGGCGAAGGTAAGTAGAAAGCCACCCCAACCTGCAGTCAAGCCTATCGATTCTCACCGCCAGTTCCGCACGTGAAACGAACCTGAAGAAGGGACAAACGGCCGCAGCCCTGATCAAGTCGACCGAAGTGATGATCATCCGCGCCTGAAAGACAAGGACGCTCCAGCGACGTTGCGGAGAATGCACGACTCGTATCGTGTGCGAAGCACACATGATTCGTATCAGGTTGGGAGCACACATGATTCGTATCAGGGTATGCCTTCAGGCATACCGTAAATGTCCTCATGAATTGCGCCTTCAGGCGCTGCACTCCACGAAAAAGCCCTGGCCGCAAAGGCCCAGGGCTTATTTTCTAGAACCGTATCGGATCGGACCGCCTAGTCGCCCGCAACCGAAACTTCCGGCATGGCCGCCGTGATCAACCGCCCATTCGGCGTGGGCACTATCCCGCGCTCCACTTCAGCCAACTTCACTCTCTTGATGTCCCAGGCCAAGCCCAGCGTCTTCAGCGCCCAAATCCCGTACCAGTTCACGTCAACTTCATACCACCTGAAGCCATGCTGCGCCGCCGTCGGATGCGCATGATGATTGTTGTGCCAGCCTTCGCCGAACGTCAGCAAAGCCACCCACCAGCTGTTCGTCGAAAGATCGCGCGTCGCGAAGCGCCGCGTGCCCCAGGAATGCGTCGCCGAATTCACCAGCCACGTCGCGTGCAATCCCACCACCGTGCGCATGAAAATTCCCCACATCAGGAAAGGCAGCCCGCCAATAGCCAGCAGGATCACACCCAGCACAATCATGGGCACATAATGATATTTCGTAATCCAGACATGAAACTTGTCCTTGGCCAGGTCGGGGACGTAACGCGCCAGAGTAGTCGTGTCGTGGTGCATGGACTTGCCCATCAGGATCCATCCCATGTGAGCCCACCACTTGCCGTCGATCGGCGAATGCGGATCGCCTTCCTGGTCCGAATGCTGATGATGAATGCGATGCGTCGCCACCCAGAAAATTGGCCCGCCTTCCAGCGCAAGCGTGGCGCAGATCGTCAGGAAATATTCCACCCACTTCGGAGTCTTAAAACCGCGATGCGTCAGCAACCGGTGATAACTCATCCCGATCCCCAGGCTGCCAGAAACCCACCACAAAAACATCGCGACAAACAATGCCTTCCATGTAAAAAAGAAAAGTGCGGCAATCGCTCCCACGTGAAATGCCGCCATGAATCCTGCCGTGATCCAGTTCACTTCATCTTTCGCCGCTTGTGGTCGTTCCAAATCCTGAAGTTCCATATCCAAGAGGGTCCCCATTTCGTGGTCGTTTGAGTTCGATCAGCCTCTACGTCTACCGTACCAAGGGAATGGGTGAGATGACTGTAATACTTGTGTAATAGCGGGATTTCAGGGATTACGGCGGTAATGAATAGGGAATTTCAGCCTCGTTTTAGAGGCAAGAAAGTCGCGTCTTGGGAGACGCAAACACTGGAACGGTATGATGCCCGACGTCAGACTTCGAAATGCGGGCACTACGCGGCTCTGCCCTTCACCTGCACACCCGCCCACTTCTCCAGCAGCATCAGCGTAGCCGCATAGTCCAGATCCTGATTTCCCTCTTCCGACGCCATCTCATAGATCTCTTCCACGGTTTCCAGCGCCGGCAACTTCACCCGCGCTTCCTTCGCCGCCTCCAGTGTAAGGCGGATATCTTTATGCATTAGCCGTAGCGGAAAGTTGGGCGTGAAATCGCGCTGCAGAACAAACGGTCCCTTGTAATCCACTACGCCCGACCGCACCATCGTGGCCTCAATCAGCGATAACAGTTGTTGCGTGTCTACCCCCAGTTTCGTGGCCAGGGTCAGCGCCTCGGCAAATCCTTCAAAGATCAGCGCAATCTGCAAATTCATGGCCAGCTTGGTGGCCTGTCCCTTGCCCGTCTCGCCCATGCGGAAAATCTTCTTCCCCATCGCCGCAAACAGAGGCTTGAGCCGCTCCACTGCAGCCTCGCTCCCTCCTACGATAAATACTAGCGCCCCGTCCCGCGCTCCAATCTTCGATCCTGTCATCGGTGCATCCACCCAACTCACGCCTTTCGTCACCACGCGCTCAGCGAACTTCACTGTGGCCGACGGAGAAATTGTGCTCGAGTCCGCAATCGTCATGCCCTCCGTGAACGAAGCCTCGACTCCATCCGCGCCGAAGATCACGCTCTCCACCGCATCCGTGTCCGAAACGCACATCCAAACCACTTCCGCGCCCTGCGCCGCCGCCGCGGGAGTGGGCGCCACTCCTGCGCCTTCCACCAGTTTGCCCGGTGTTCGATTCCACACCGTGACTTCGTGACCTGCCTTGACCAGATTCGTCGCCATGGCGTGTCCCATGATTCCCAGCCCCGCAAACGCAACTCGCATGCGAACTTCTCCCTCGTCTGAAGAACACCCTAATAAGACGCCTTCGGATTAGATATGACCATCTCCATCAAGGTCAAGCAAGTGTTGATCAGGCTTTTGTGTGGGTCCGGGTCTCAGACCCGGACCGGCCGAGCAAAGCTCGGCTGCTTACTCACCACATAACCGGAAATCCGGTGACTGCCTGCCGCTACCCAAAATACTCAAAAGCAGCTCGCCATTCCTTTCTTTCAACTAAGATGAACCGTGGGTAAATAAATTCGCTGCATCGCTCTAATTACTCTGCTCTCGCGAGCCGGCAAGACTAGAATAAGACCAGGACTAGAATAAAAATTTGAGCTGCTTCCGATTCAGCCCCCAGGCTCTGGCGCAGAATGATTAAGCAAACGCTTCGCAATCCGGCCCTTCGCAAGCGCGCCACCCAGTTCGGACGTTTGGTGCGCCATTCGGCAGTGACTCCGCGCAGCGGTCAAACCCACAAACCGCGACTCGCCACCAACGGAGAACTTGGTGTCACCTTCATTGGCCACGCCAGCTTTTTCGTGCAAATTGGCGGCAAGAGTGTCGTCATCGATCCCAACTTCGCGCGCTGGCTCTTCGTATTGAAACGCCTACGCCGTCCCGGCCTGCGTATCGCCGACCTTCCCGCCCTCGATGCGGTGCTGGTCTCGCATGCCCACTTCGATCACCTGCATCGTCCCTCGCTGCGCGCCATTGTGGCGAACAACCTGCGGACGCGTGGCGTTGCGCCCGCCATCATCATTCCAGCTCATGTTTCCGATCTCGTCTCCGATCTCGGCTTCTCCGAAATCATCGAACTCGACTGGTGGAAGACTTCCCGCCTCGGCAACCTGTCGATCACACATGTCCCCTCGCGGCACTGGGGCGCTCGCATTCTCAAAGATTCCCACCGCGGCTACGGCGGCTTTGTCCTGAAAGCCGGCAAACACTCCGTCTATCACGCCGGCGACACTGCCTACTTTCCGGGCTTCACCGAGATTGGGCGACGCCTTGCGCCAGAACTCGCCTTACTGCCAATCGGTGCTTACAATCCGGCCCAGTTCCGTAATGTCCATACCAATCCCGCCGACGCCATGCGCGCCTTCCTCGATCTCAAATCCCGCTGGATGGTTCCCATGCATTACGGCACTTTCCGCCTCTCCCACGAACCCGTCGACGAACCCCTGCAATTGTTGGAACAAGAAGCCCGCTCCGCCGGCACCAAAGACCGCGTGGTCGTGATGGAAGAAGGCATAACTCGATTCTTCTGACAAGCTTTCGAATTCCTCGGGCAGCTCAGTACCCTCTGTGGTTACGAGCCTCTTGACCTGGGCGTCCCTGTAATCCTCTTTTAACAATCCGTCCCTCGGATTCTGGTGTAAACTTCCCTCCTCGAATTCCCGCATAGGAGGTTCTTATGTCTGTAAAACCAATTCCCGAGGGCTATCACACTCTCACTCCATTTCTCACCGTCCGTGACGCAGTTCGCGCCATCGAATTCTACAAAGAGGCATTCGGCGCGAAAGAACGGGGCGTCATGAAAGGCCCGGACGGCAAAGTCATGCACGCTGAGTTAATGATCGGCGACTCCATCATCATGTTAAGCGACGAATTCCCCGACTACGGCGCTCTCTCTCCGCAAACCAGCGGCGGCGCTGGCATGGGCTTGCACATCTATGTCGATGGCGTCGATGCCGCCTTCGATCGTGCGGTGAAAGCCGGCGCGCAGGTCGAAATGCCGGTGACCGACCAGTTCTGGGGGGATCGCTACGGCAAGCTGAAAGATCCCTTCGGTCACAAATGGTCCATCGCAACGCACACGAAGGATATGTCGAGCGACGAAATGAAGCGGAGCATGGACGACGCCATGGCACAAATGAAACCCGAGATGCAGAAAACCGCATAGCCATTGCCCAGCGTCAGCAATTTCGACAATTAAGAATGCCCACGTGGAGACAGCCGCTTCGGCTGTCTCGCCTTGGCGAAGCCCGGCGGTTCTGCAAGCTCAGTCAGTAAGCCAGCAGGATTCTGAGATCGCGCAAATTGTTCCCGGTCGGTCCCGTCTCGACCACATCGCCCAGCGATTTGAAAAACGGGTACGCATCAAACCTGTCCAGCGCGGTGCGAGCGTCCAGCCCAAGATGTCGCGCTCGATCGAGACTCGTACCGTCGACAACCGCTCCCGCTGCTGAACTGTTTCCGTCCACACCGTCCGTTCCCGCACTGAGCACTGTGATATTTTCGTCCGCAATTTGTTCCGCGCACGCCAGCGCGAACTGCTGATTGCGTCCGCCAACTCCGCCATTTGCAACCTTCACCGTCACTTCCCCTCCAGAAATCAAACACACTGGAGAACACTGCTTCCTCAAGTCGCGCAATCGCTGCAGTAAATACTCGGCGGCCTTCTCGTAATCCCAATCGTCGCAGGAGTTGTCCACATGCACGATGAAGCCCGCGCGCTCAGCTTCGATGCTGGCCTCGTCAATTGCCGTCTGATTGGTCAGCACGGGCCACCAGCGCGCTCGCTGAAAGGCCGGATCGTCGGACTTCGGCGTCTCTTCCAAAGCGTGGCGCTCAAACAATTCGCGCGCGGATTGTGGAAACTGTTTCAGAAGTTCGTACTTCTCCGCGATGCGGTAACAATCCTCGACCGTCGTGGAATCGGGCATCGTCGGGCCGGAAGCGAGCGCGTCAGGCGTGTTGTCAGGAACATCGGACACCAGCAGCGAAACTTGCTGCGCCGGAAAAGCTGCCTGCGCTAACCTTCCGCCTTTCACTGCCGACAGATGCTTGCGCACAGTATTTATCTCCGCGATGGGCGCGCCGGAAAGCACCAGCGCGCGATACGTGGCGACAAGATCGTCCAGTGACACTTCGTCGTCGATCGGCTTCTCGACAATCGACGAGCCTCCGCCGCTGAGCAGGAAAATTACCAAGGCCAAAGCCGGCAATGTGTTCAGTGCGCGCAACATTGCGCTCGCCGCTCGAATGGATTCCGCGTTCGGCGTGGGGTGTCCACCGCGAAAATACCGGAAGCCGTGCAACTGCGTGGAAGGCTGGACGGAACTGGCAACGATTCCTTCGAGGGAAGCTCCAACTTGATCGGACAGCGCTCCGACCATGGTGTGTCCAGCCTTGCCCAGCGACACGACGAACACGCGCGAATACGAATGCAGGTGGTAAAGATCCTCGCAGATACGTAACACTCCCCGCTCGCAGTGAACATGCCGCGCAAAACCATTGCCGATCGACGCCTCAGCAAGCGCATGCTGGAAAATTCTGCGCGCCGCATCACGCATGCTGTGGAACTTGGCTTCGCGGTCGAGGTCAGACATGCGGAGAATTATAAAGATCGCTTTCTGTCAGCAGCCTGACGATAGCAAAGACGATTTGCTCCGCGAATCTCTGCGACTTCTCTGCGACCTTTGCGGTAAAAGCATTGACGCAGGGAGCGCTGAGGCTCGCGGAGGACACCAAGAAAGTCGAGACCCAATTGCATCACAAGGTCACGCGCTCGCGAACGAAGTTTTCAATTGCTTCGCGCAGTTCGCGCAAGCGTCCTTCGAAGAAATGATCTGCGCCTTCGATCATCACCAGCTTTTTCGGCTCGGGAACGGACGCAAGCAGCGCCGCCAGCTTCGCTCGCGAACCGAACTGATCGCGGGCTCCACTCACAAACAACTTGGGCTTGGCGCAATCCTGCATGAACTCAAATGTGTACACGCGTGGCTCTTCGGTATCGGCCGCAACCGAGCCTACGGGCGTTCCAACACCGATGACCGCGCGAACCCGAACGTCAGCGCAAGCCGCGCGCAGTCCAACTGCTGCGCCAAACGAAAACCCAGCAAACAGAAGCGGCAGGTGATACTCGGCGTCGAGCCAGTCGAGTGCGGCGCGAACATCCTCGACTTCCCCATCACCTTGATCGTGTTCGCCATGGCTCAAGCCAGTGCCACGGAAGTTGAAGCGCAACACGGGAAAACCAAAGCTGTTCAACGCCTTCATGGTATGGAAGACCACTTTATTGTGCAGCGTTCCACCAAACAGCGGATGCGGATGACAAACGACTGCAGCGTGAGTTGCATTCTCCGCGCCTGCGTTGAGCAGAGCTTCCAGTCGTCCAGCAGGGCCGTCGAGAAACAATGATCGGATGGATGAGTTCGCGGGAATCACAACGTCAGATTACACGGTAAATGTGGAAGAAAAGAAATCGGCGGCGACCAGAAAGTCCTGAGGTCTGAGGTCCGAGGCCTGAGGTCCGAGGTCTGTTTGCTCTCTGCTATTCTCTCCTCCATGGACGCTGTAACTCTTACGCGGCAACTGGTGGACATCGAGTCCATCAGTGGCAACGAAGCCGCAGTCGGCAATTATTTGTACGGAGAACTTTGCCGACTCGGCTATCAGACCCTGAAGATGCCGGTCGAGGGCGATCGCTTCAACGTGTATGCGACCTCGCCAGAACATCCCCATCCTGCAGTAGTGTTTTCCACACACATGGATACTGTTCCTCCGTTCATTCCGTCCTCAGAAGATGCTGGGCGAATTGTTGGCCGCGGATCTTGCGATGCCAAGGGCATCATCGCGGCGCAGGTCGCGGCCGCCGAACGACTGCGTCAAACCGGCATTCACGTTGGGCTTTTGTTTGTGGTGGGAGAAGAGCGCGACAGCCTGGGCGCGCAAATAGCGAATGACTGGGCAGCGAACGGACGATGCGCGCGATCCCGATTCCTGATCAACGGCGAGCCGACCGAGAATCGTCTTGCGCTCGCGTCGAAGGGAACTTTGCGCGTCGAGCTGACTGCAAACGGACGAATGGCACACTCGGCGTATCCGGAGTTGGGAGAATCGGCGATCGACAAGTTGATTCCGGCGCTCACACGCTTGCGCGCGATGCCGCTGCCTTCCGATCCGGAAGTTGGTGCCTGCACAATGAACATTGGTTTGATCGAAGGAGGTCGCGCGCCCAACGTGATTCCCGATTATGCCCACGCGGATTTGCTTTACCGCCTGGTTGGTCCGTCGAATGAATTGCGGCGACAGATTGTTTCGACTGCGGGCGATACAGTGCACGTCACTTTCCCACTTGAGCTTCCGTTTCTTCGCTTGCGCACAGTGGATGGATTGCCGACGATGATTGCGGCGTTCACGACAGACATCCCAAAGCTCACCAACTGGGGCGAACCACTACTGCTCGGTCCGGGATCGATTCATGTGGCGCATACCGACGGCGAGTACATCGAGAAGCGGCAACTGGCGGAATCGATTGATTTGTACTGCCGGATCGCGAAGCAACTGTTGGGCTGATCTGGGTTGTCATTTCTGTTGAAGTAGTTGTCATGTGTCACTGTGGAGTCCATGTCATCTCTATACGGACTGGAATTTCATTCTTCACCGGCAGGGTCAAGAGGGATGGCGGGTCGATTTTGAAGTCGGCAAGGGTTGCGGGAATGGTTCCGGTGAGCCGGGTTTCAGTTCCCTGCATCACTACTTGGAAGGGAATTTGCTCGTACTTGGCGGTTTGGCCCGCAAACTGAATCTCGAGATCCGCTTTGATATTGGCTGAGGCGGACGCGGACTCGGGAAGACGGGTGCGGACTGTGACCATGGGAAATTCTGCACCGCGCGTGACCTGGATCATGTGCAGGTCGCGGTTGCTGTCACCGGAATCGAATGATTTTACCGGAACGGCGATCAGAAAATCGCATTGTCCCTCGTGACAAATCCCTTTGCCGCGGGCCGCGTGGCTCACTCCCTCGCTTTGATGCAGGGGGTGAGAGACGTGGTAGGTCAGCGTGCTTTGCTTGAGCACCCACTGGTGGTCCGCCGCGAAAAGGCGGGGCAGACCCAGCAGGAGAAACAGCAGTAGCATTTTCTTGTTCATAAAAATCGGTTCAGAACTTTACCGAGACTGACAACAGCGCGGCGACATAGGCTCCGACGGTAACGATGGCTACCGGGCTGTGCGCGACGGCGATGCCATGGACCTTTTCTCCGTTGTTTTTCTGGTTGAAGGCTATTGCGCCCAGGATCGGCGTCAGGATCATTCCCGGACCATGAATCCAGGCCATCGCCTTGTGGAAGCGAATGGGACCGCGGGTTTCAGTGCCAGGAATCTTGGGGGCGCGGATGGCATAATAGGCAGTGATTCCATACAGGTCGCCGGTGACGGCGCCCAGAGCGACATGCAGGTCGCGGGAGGCCATGCCCTCGCTCTTGCCGCCTGCGTTGAGCGAGGTGATCACCGAAGCGACCATAGGGATGGTAGTGATCAGGCCCATGCGTTGATGGATCTTCAGCATGTGTGTGCGCTTGTCGAGCAAGGCCTGCTGCGCCGCATTGGCTTGGGTCTCGGTCTTGGAGAATCCCAGGTCCTCGAGCGAGGGCTGGGTCTTACCGGTGGAGGGCGCGTTCGGCAGATTTTCGGATGGCGGTGTCGCCGGCGACTGCTGACTTGGCGCAGACCTTAACATCAGATTCAGCGTCTGCGGGCTTCGAGCGGTCAGCGAAACCTTGTTGAGGCCAGCGACCATTCCCTCGGCAGATGCAGAAACTTCGTAGTCTCCGGATGGAAGATTCGAAACGCTATAGAGGCCGGCGGCATCGGCCTGCGTTTCGATCGACTGGCCCGTGGACAAATTCTTCAGGGTGACCTTGCAGTTGGGGAGGACCTTTTCGCCAGAATCGGTGACTGTGCCGGAGAGCGTGGATTGGGCGTCTTGCGCGGGAAGCTGGGCGCCGGTTAGACAGATCAGTACGACTCCAAAGAACAGCGTTGCCGTTTTCCGATTCATTGGAATTTCCTCTTGGCTGATCGAGACCACAGAGTACTTTATGGTCGAAAGATGCTGCAAGTGCGACACGGGATGTCTGTTCCTTCGAGACATCATCCGTGAACGGGAAGCTCGGCTGGCGGAGGCGCTCGATTTGTGCTGCAGGATTGCGAAGCCGCTGTTGGGTGGATTCTGAGGGCGAATCTCTGACAGAAATATTTCTTGCCTGCCGGAAGATTGTTCCTCGGAGCCTCGAACTTTATTCTCCTTTTAGGAATTTTTCTGAACCTCCCAGGATATCCCCCTCCCCCCCTCAATCTTTGGAATCATCACTTTAGCGCGAAATTCCCGGCAAAATCCGCAGACTAAAGGGCTTAGAGGTCATAATCTAGATTTCAAAGAGCTTAGGTGCCGAGCCCAAGAGCACGGCGATTGCTTTCGCAAAGCCAATCATGGACTTTTTTTAAAAGGGGCACAAGGTTAGATGTCACATAGGGCTGTGGATTTCGGCAATTCTAGCTCGTGTAACGCGTACGACATCGGCGCCACCTTGCTCCATAATTCCTGAAGATCGTTGTGGAGCTGTGCTGCGGCTTCGAGCGCCCCGGCCAAGTAGGAACCTCAGTCAACCGGGTTCTGATGTTTGAGCAGGAAGCAGGTGTCCGCCCCGAAACCTTCACTTGATTTCACGGAGTTGGCGGGCGGGGGCGCCCGCCCCACACAAAATCGCCTCAGCCTACCCGTCGACAAATCCTGCCGCGGCTTGGAAAATTTCTACAAACATTTCGCGCGTAAGCTTGCCGGTCTGGGTGTTCTGGTTCGAGGGGTGATAGGACGCGAGCAGCACCTTTCCGTCGGGCATGCGGTAGCTCGCGCCATGCTGAAAGACATAGCTTTTCTTGCTCGTGATGACCCCCTGCCGTTTCAGATAGTTAAGGTAAGCATCGAAGCCGATCTTGCCCAAGGCGACCACAACTTTCAAATTCTTTAATCCCGCCAGTTCGCGATCGAGAAACGAGGCGCATGCGGTAAGTTCCTCGGGCAACGGCTTGTTGTCCGGCGGAGCGCAGCGGACTGCAGCCGTAATGTAAAGATCGGTTAACGCCATCCCGTCGTTGCGATCGGTGGCCATGGGCTGGCTGGCAAATCCTGTCTGGTGCAACACGGGATACATGAACTTCCCGGAAGCATCGCCGGTAAACGGGCGTCCAGTGCGGTTCGAGCCGTGGGCTCCGGGGGCTAAACCAATAATGAGCACGCGCGCGTCAGGATCTCCGAAGCCGGCCACCGGCTTGCCCCAATATTCCCAACTCAGATAAGCGCGCCGCTTGACGCGAGCCACTTCCTCGCGATACGCCACCAGTCGCGGGCAGCGGGTACAAGCCTCGACTTCGCGGTTAAGAACAGTCAGCCAGGACACCCGTTCATTACACCACATCAGGTCATGCCGTAGAGACGTAGCTCGCTACGTCGTCTGCCAGCGGCATCGCGATGCTCGGTTTCGAGGCTCCGTCCGGCAGAAGACGTTGCAAGCAACGTCTCTACGATTCCAGTTCTTGGCCAACGACTGACGACGAACGACCAACGACGGTTCTCCCGTTTGACGCTACTCTCATTTAGTCTTTACACTCAAGATTAACCGCGTTGAACGGCGCACTCTCTGAGCCGCTCCGGCCAATGTGGCAGGTCAAGTTGAAAGGGTCAATGTGAGTCCCACAGAAACAGTCGATGCCACGAACGACACCAAGAAAGACGGCGTCAAACGCGAGATTTCGGTTGAAATTCCGGCCGCGGAAGTCACTCGCGAGATGGAAATTATTGTTCAGAAATATCAGAAGGTGGCCCGGCTCCCCGGCTTCCGTACCGGACATGTCCCCTCGTCCATCATCAAGCAACGATTCAAGGAAGACCTGAAGAGCGACGTGGTTGAGGCCCTGGTTCCGCGTTACTTCCGCAAAGAGGCGGAAAAGCAGGGGATGATTCCGGTCTCCCAACCCCGCGTCACCGACCTCCACATTCAGGATGGCGAGCCGCTGCGCTTCAAAGCCAGCTTCGAAATCCTGCCTGAGATCGTGGTCGAGGGCTACAAAGAGCTTCGCGCCGACCATCCCGAGATTGTCGTCACAGACGAAGAAGTGGCAGCGGCAGTGAACAGCGTTCGCGAGCAACACGCCACCTATACCTCGGTGGAAGGACGCCCGCTGGCCGAAGGCGATTTCGCGCAGGCTTCCATGGACGGCAAGCCGAAAGATGGCGACGACAAAACTCAGCCCGTGCACATGGACGAAGTTCTGATTGAAATCGGCGGCAAGAACACCGTCCCGGAGTTCACCGAGAATCTGCGCGGGGCCAATGCAGGAGACGAGCGCGAGTTTGAAGTGAGCTATGCCGACGACGTCGCCGACAAGCGGTTAGCCGGAAAGACATTCGTCTATAAAGTAAAGGTTCATGCCATCAAGCAGAAAAGCCTTCCCGAGTTGAACGACGAGTTCGCCAAGGAGCTCGGCGAGTTCACCAGCCTCGATCAGGTACGCACGCAGATTCGCGAAAACATGCAAGCGGAACGTAAGCACGACGCCGAGCGCGAAGCCAAAGACAAGCTGGTGGCCGAACTGGTAAAGCGCAATGATTTTGAAGTGCCGGAGTCGCTGGTTGATCGCCAGATCGATCTGCGCCTCGAACGCGGCCTGCGCGCGCTGGCGGCGCAGGGCATGAAGATGGAGGACCTGAAAAAAATGGACCTGCCGCGCTTGCGGGCGGGTCAGCGCGATCAGGCGGTGCAGGACGTGAAGTCGTCGTTGTTACTGGAACGCGTTGCGGAGCTGGAAAAAATCGAGGCTGGGGATGACGAATTGAATCACGAGATTGAAGCCCTGGCCAAGCAGTCCAAACAGACTTCGGAAGCGGTCCGCGCTCGTTTGACACAGGATGGGGGCCTCGATAGAATCCGAAACAGAATCCGCAGCGAAAAGACCCTCGACTTTTTGTACCACCAGTCCGAATAGTCACTCACTGATGACGCGGACCTCTTCGACCCTCCCCATGCAGTCTAAGCGTTGCATTGGGGCGGAGTGTGGCAGGTGAATGTGAAGAACGATTCGTCAAAGAACGATCCTCAAATGATGCTGGTTCCGATGGTGATCGAGCAGACCGGTCGGGGCGAACGCGCCTACGACATCTATTCCCGGCTGCTCCGCGATAACATTATTTTCATCGGCACTCCGATTGACGACAACATCGCCAACCTGGTCATCGCCCAAATGTTGTTTCTGGCTCAGGAAGATCCCGAGAAAGACATCCAGCTTTACATCAACTCACCGGGCGGCTCCATCACGGCCGGCATGGCGATTTATGACACCATGCAGTACGTGAAGAACGACGTGATGACGCTCTGCGTCGGCCAGGCCGCTTCCATGGCGGCGTTACTATTGGCATCGGGCGAAGCAAAAAAGAGATTGGCATTGCCTAATTCGCGGATTCTAATTCATCAGCCGTCGATGGGTGGCTTGTCGGGACAAGCCACTGACATTGACATCCACGCCCGAGAGATTCTGCGTATGCGGGAGATTACAAACCAGTTACTCTCCAAGCACAGCGGCCAGAAACTCGACAAGGTAGAGAAGGATGTGGAGCGCGACTTCATCATGAACGCGCAGCAGGCTAAGGAATACGGAATCATAGACGATATCATCTATAAGACCGCAAAAGCTGTATGATCTGCCTTCGCCTAAGGGAACACGGGCGACGGCGGAACGGCGGAAGGGGCTGAAGAACGCTGGGGACCCATTCTTGCCGTATAAGCTTCAAGGAGTAGAGCCGAGTGAAAACCAAGTCGGGCTCCGACGAGATTCTACGCTGCTCGTTCTGCCATAAGTCGCAGGACGCCGTAGCCAAACTGATTTCCTCGCCCAGTGATTATCCGCGCGCTTACATTTGCGACGAGTGCGTGGCGGTCTGCAACTCCATCCTCGAAGACGACCGCACCACCACTCCTCAGCCCGCCAAACCCGACCAACTGCCCAAGCCCCAGGAAGTTAAAACCTTCCTCGACGAATACGTAATCGGCCAGGAGCAGACCAAGAAGAAACTGGCAGTCGCGGTCTACAACCACTACAAGCGCATCTTCATGAACCGGCAGAAAGCCGGCGACGGCGTCGAACTCAGCAAGTCGAATATCATGCTGATCGGTCCGACCGGGACGGGCAAGACGCTTTTGGCGCAGACCCTGGCCCGCATGCTGGACGTGCCTTTCGCTATTGTCGACGCCACCACACTCACCGAAGCAGGCTATGTTGGCGAAGACGTCGAGAACATTATCCTCAAGCTGCTACAGGCCGCCGACGGCGACGTAAGCCGCACCCAGACCGGCATCATCTACATCGATGAAGTCGACAAGATCGGGCGCAAAGACGAAAATCCGTCGATCACTCGCGACGTTTCTGGTGAAGGCGTGCAGCAGGCCTTGTTAAAGATTCTCGAAGGCACGATCGCCAACGTTCCGCCGCAGGGCGGGCGCAAACATCCCCACCAGGAATTCACGCCGGTGGACACGACGAACATCTTGTTCATCTGCGGCGGCGCCTTTGTCGGTCTCGACAAGATCATTTCCCGCAGAATCGGTAAAAAGTCCCTGGGGTTCCGCGGGGGCGAAGACGCGGAAAAAGACGATGCAGCCGGTTCGAAAAAGCGTACCCAGGAATTGTTGACTGAAATCCAACCGGAAGACCTGATCAAATTTGGATTGATTCCAGAGTTCGTGGGCCGTCTGCCCGTGGTCGGCATGCTGGAAGATCTCGACGAGTTCGCGCTCATCGAAATCCTGACTCGCCCGAAGAATGCCATCGTCAAGCAATACCAGCGCCTGTTTGAGTTCGAGAACGTGCGCCTGAAGTTCAACGAGGAAGCTCTGCGAGCGATCGCCCGCCAGGCCATGGCGCGCAAGGTTGGCGCACGCGGCTTGCGCATGATTCTGGAAGAGCTCATGCTAGACTTGATGTTTAACCTCCCCAGCCAGAAGAAAGTAAAAGAGTTCGAAGTCACGCGGGAGATGGTGGAAAAGCGCAGCGCCTCGTTCGCCACAGTGATGGAAAAAGCAGGGTAGGCACCGTCGTTGGTCGTTCGTCGCTGGTCTTTGGCCAAGATCAAATTGCATTTGCCACCAACCAAAGACCTGAGACCGACGATCAAACGAGTGTAGGCATCGTCGTTCACCGCTGGCAGGGACAAAGCGCCTTTGCCAACGACCAACGACTAAAGACCAAAGACGCAACGATCCGGCCCGAAACGCGGTAGAATCTAAAGGCAGTCATCCTAGGGAGACTCAGTGACTACATCCAAGGAAAAGTTCGAATCCAAGAAGTTGCCCATGATGCCCATTCGGGACGTGGTCATCTTTCCCTTCATGATGACGCCGTTCGTGGTCGGCCGCGAGTCCAGCGTCCGGGCCCTGGAAGAGGCGTTGGCGGCGGACAAGAAGATCTTCCTCGCCACCCAGCACGACGCCTCCATCGACGAACCCAAAGCCAACGAGATCTACCAGGTAGGCACGATCGTCAACATCGTGCAGAGCCTGAAGCTGCCCGACGGCAACATTAAAGTTCTGGTTGAAGGCGTGGAGCGCGGCAAGATTCTGCAGGTGGTCGACACCGACGGCTTCATGCAGGCTACGGTTCGAGTCGCGCGCTACGCGACCGAAGGTAACCAGGCCCTTGAAGCCGGCATGCAGAGGGTAACAACTCTCTTTGAGCAGTATGTGAAGCTTTGCCAGGCGTTGAATTACGAGACCATGATTTCGGCGGTGCGCATGGAAGACCCGGCCAAGCTCACCGACGTGATCTCCGCCAACCTGCAACTCTCCATCGAGGAAAAGCAGGAACTGCTGGAAATTTTCGATCCCGCCGAACGCCTCACCCGCATCGCCGACGTGCTCGATATCGAGATCGAAAAGTTGAACGTTGACCGCACCATCCAGTCGCGCGTGAAGCGCCAGATGGAGAAGGCGCAAAAAGAGTATTACCTCAACGAAAAGATTAAGGCCATCCAGAAAGAACTGGGCCGCGGCGAGAAGAGCGAGTTCGACGAACTGAAGAAGAAGATCGAATCCGCGGGCATGCCGAAAGACGTAAAAGACAAGGCGCTGCAGGAATTGAAAAAACTGGAAGCCATGCCCCCCATGTCGGCCGAATCGACGGTTTCGCGCAACTATCTGGACTGGCTGCTGGCCGTGCCGTGGAAAAAGCGCTCCAAAGAAATCCGCAATATTTCCCGCGCCGAGAAAGTTCTGAATGAAGATCACTACGGTCTGGAGAAAATCAAGGAGCGCATCCTTGAATTTCTCGCCGTACGGCAACTGGTAAAAAATCCCAAGGGCTCCATCCTCTGCTTCGTCGGCCCTCCGGGCGTAGGCAAAACTTCGCTGGGGATGTCAATCGCCAAGGCCACCGGCCGCAAATTCGTCCGCATGTCTCTCGGCGGCGTACGCGACGAAGCTGAGATTCGGGGCCACCGCCGTACCTACATCGGCGCTCTTCCCGGCCAGATCATTCAAATGATGAAGAAGGCCGGCACCAAGAACCCCGTCTTCATGCTCGATGAAGTCGACAAGATGTCCATGGACTTCCGCGGCGATCCCTCCGCCGCGCTCCTCGAAGTGCTCGACCCGGAACAGAACTTCATGTTCGTCGATCACTACCTCGACGTGGAATACGATCTCTCGCAAGTATTTTTCGTCGCCACAGCGAACGTGATGCACACCATTCCCGCAGCCCTGCAGGACCGCATGGAAGTGCTTCGCCTGCACGGCTACACCGAGCAGGAAAAGGTCGAGATCGCGAAACAGTTCCTGGTCAAGAAGCAGATGCTGGCCGCGGGCCTGTCGGAAAAGAACATCAAGTTCACCGACGAGGCCATCACCAATCTCATCCGCTCCTACACTCGCGAAGCCGGAGTCCGCAACCTGGAGCGCGAAATCGGAAATGTCTGCCGCAAAGTCGCCCGCAAGGTCGTGAAAGAGGGCGCGAACTATACCGTCGTCGTCACCGGCGAAAACGTCAACGACTTCCTGGGCGTCATCAAGTTCCGCGACACGCTGGCGCATGAAAAGTCCGAAGTCGGATTGGTTACGGGCCTCGCCTGGACCGAAGTCGGCGGCTCGATCCTGAGCACCGAGGCGAGCGTGGTTGACGGCAAAGGCAAGCTGACGCTGACCGGCAAACTCGGAGATGTCATGCAGGAATCCGCGCAGGCCGCCATGTCGTATGTGCGCTCGCGCGCGCAACGCCTCGGCCTGAGCCGCGATTTCTACCGCAACCTCGATCTGCACGTGCACGTCCCTGAAGGCGCGATCCCGAAAGACGGCCCCTCCGCCGGCATCACCATAGCCACTGCAATCTCCAGTGCCCTGAGTAAAATCCCAGTGCGCCGCGATCTGGCGATGACCGGTGAGATCACTCTGCGCGGCAAGGTTCTTCCCATCGGCGGTCTCAAAGAAAAATTGCTCGCCGCTCACCGCGCGGGATTATTCGAAGTGATCCTGCCTAAAGACAATGAAAAAGACGTCGCCGAGGTCCCGGAAAATCTGCGCAACGCCATGAAGCTGCATTTCGTCGACACCATGGACCAGGTCCTGCAGATCGCTCTGGAATCTCCGCTGCCCAAGCTGGATGCGGAAATCGAGCAACCGATCGCGCCGCTGACCTCCAGCACGGGCGACAGTCCCACTGCCCATCAGTAGAAGGCAGTTTTGAAAGCGCCCGGCATCAGAATGAGATCCCAAAGACTTCCGCCCCAGCGGGGCGCCTGATAATAGCCCGGCGCTTCCAGCGCCGGGTAAAGTGGAAAATCAGCGCGTCCCGGAAGGACGCCTAAGCGTTCTCACGCATGCTCTTTAGCCCTTAAACCACACAGAGCAACCTTCCTTGCCGTTTTCGAATAAACTGCTAGAGTCACCCAGCCACACGATTCCGAATTCAGGCAAGGGCCTAAAAGATGTCCACATCGAACCAAAGCCAGATTTTTTTCGAAGACGGGCCGGAACCCTCCATCGAACCGGGACAGCCACGGACGACCGGAATCCTTCCCTCGCAGGAAATCAGCAACCTGATCGCCCGCGGACACATTAGCGCGAGCCGCGCGATCGAGCCCGAGCACATCCAGCCGGCGAGTCTCGACCTGCGCCTGGGCGACATGGCGCACCGGGTGCGAGCAAGCTTTCTGCCGGGCCCGAACAGCACGGTCGAATCGAAAATCAAAGATCTCCGTATGGCGCGGGTCGATCTGACTGCCGCCCCGGTTTTCGAAAAAGATTGCGTCTACATCATTCCTCTGCAGGAGGAACTGAATCTCCCGGAAAACATTTCCGGCAAGGCCAACCCGAAGAGCACGACCGGCCGTCTCGACATTTTCACCCGCCTCATCACCGACTACGGCACCGAGTTCGACAGCGTTCCCCAGGGATATAAGGGCAAACTCTATGCCGAAGTTGTTTCCCGCACCTTCACCGTCGCCATTCGCGCGGGCATGCGGCTGAGCCAGCTGCGCTTCGTGCAAGGCAGTCCCCGATCGGGCGATCGCATGATCAAAGATTTAGATCATGACGAACCGCTCGTCTACATGGACGAAAGCAGCCCCGGCAAGGCGCAACTGCAGCGCGGCCTGCGAATCACCGTCAATCTCGAAGCCGCTGAACCGGGCGAGATCATTGCCTACAAAGCCAAGCGATACGCCCCGGTAATCGATCTGGAAAAGATCGGCCATTATCCCACCGAGGAGTTCTGGGAAGTTCGTCACCAAGGCGCCAGCAAAAACCTGATTCTCGAGCCCGGCGACTTTTATATTCTCGCCTCCCGCGAGCGGGTGCGCGTCCCACCCGACTTCGCCGCCGAAATGGTTCCCTTCGATCCCGCCGACGGCGAATTTCGCATTCACTATGCCGGCTTCTTCGACCCCGGCTTCGGCTACGGCTCCAGCGAAATTAAAGGAACTCGCGCTGTACTAGAAGTCCGTGCCCACGAAGTTCCCTTCCTGATGGAACACGGACAACTCGTCGGCCGCCTGAACTATATGCACCTCCTGTCACGCCCGGACAAGATCTACGGCACGAACATAGGATCGTCCTACCAGCATCAGGTGCTCACCCTAAGCAAACAGTTCCGCCGCGAACCGACGCGTTAACTGTTGTGGGGACTGATTGAGAAAAAGATTCGCGAAGAGGATTCGTATCAAGATTCGTATCAGGGCACGCCTTCAGGCGTGCCATATCAGCGCTCGGCAAAGAACCCGGCTTTAGCCGCTGCGGTCCTGGCAGAGGCGAAGCCTGCATGACAACAGCGCCTGAAAGAGCGATTGAGTAGCGAGCATTTGCGCTATGCCTGAAGGCATAGCCTGATACAAATCTTCTTTCCAAACACATCTGTACATCATTACTCCCAACTTGCCAACTTCCCTCCCCTCGTTGCAAACTTGAGCATGAGGGTTCTCTCCCGCTTTCTGGCGGCGGCCACCGATGCCGCGCAATTCCCTGCTCCCAGCCTGCCGGAGATCGCCTTCCTCGGCCGCTCCAACGTCGGCAAATCGAGCGTGATCAACTCGCTGGTCGGCACCAAGCTGGCGCGCACCAGTTCCACTCCCGGACGCACCCGCAGCATCAATTTTTTCGAAATACGCTGGCCCGGAAAGCCGCGCCCCGAACTGATCTTCGCCGATCTCCCCGGCTACGGGTACGCCAAGATTTCGCGCGAGATTTCGCAGGAATGGCCGAAATTCATCGAACCCTACCTCAACGACCGTCCTACCCTCGGCTTGTGCATCGTTTTAGTCGATGCCAACGTCCCTCCGCAACAAAGCGACCGTCAACTCTTGGACTTTCTCAGCGCCTCGCAACGCACCTTCCTGCTGGTAGCCACCAAGAGCGACCGGCTCTCGAACAATCAATTGCACAATACTCTGCGAACCTTGACCCAGGAGTATCCTGCGGCTCGTCTGCTTCCCTTCTCGGCTAAGACCGGCGCCGGTCGCGAGGAACTGTGGAAGGAAATTCGGCAGGCGGCGCAGCCCACGACGATGGCCGAACCTTCTTCGGACCCAACTCTCCATTAAGAATTTATCAAAGCGACATTCGCGTGCCAGGCTCTAATGTTTCCGCCTCTTCCTCCCGATAGAAACAATAGAGTCTCCGCCCCTTCGCCTGCCCAGAAGAATTGCGCAGGAGAAGTTAGATAACTTGGGAACCGAATCGGGAGCACCATGACAGAGGAAAGAGTCGAAAGCGTCTCTTATTTGGCGGCGCTGAAACAGTCGGACGGTCCGGTGGCGGCGGTGGTGGAACCTCGCCATGAAGAGCGTCCCGATTTTAGCGGCGCCGAAGGCGATCCCGGCGCACGCTTCCAAGGCGCAGAAAAACGGCGTAGCCATCGCTACAAGTGCGAGGGCAACGCAGAACTGCGCGAACAAGGTCGCGATGTGCGGACTTGGGCCACCTTCCGCGACGTGAGCCTCCACGGGTGTTATATGGAGGTACAGGCCACTTATGCGGTGGGTACTATCTTGCAGATGAAACTGGACGCGAACGGCGTGCATGTAGAGACCGAAGGCCTGGTGCGGGTGAACTATCCATTCCTCGGCATGGGCATTGCCTTCCAGGAAATGTCAGAGGCCAACGTGGCGCGATTGCGAGACTTGCTGAGCCAAATTTCCCGGCAAAAGGCGGGTACGCCACATGGGATGTCTTCGTCGCTTGCTTCCAGCGGGACGTTAGGCCTGGTGGCTCAAATCGCCGATCCTACCTCCGCCTTGCGGGCCCTGGCTCAATTCTTCGAAAATCGACAGGCGTTGCTGCGCGACGACTTTTTCAGGATCCTCCGCAAGAGCCAGAACTCGCACTCGACGGTGAAAGCCTAGACCCACGGCCACTTCAGAGTACGTTCTGTCTCTCGCGCATTCCCTTTTTAACCCCCGCCGGAACCATTTCTCTTACGCCCGAAGCGTGCTTCATTCGTTATGATCAAAAGATGGCGCAATATCTCATCACGGGCATTGGTGGTTTCATCGGATCGTCGCTGGCGCGGGCATTGCTCGCGCGCGGCGAGCAGGTGCGTGGCATCGACAATTTCTCCACCGGCAAGCGGGAGAACATCGCCGAAATATTAGATCGCATCGATTTCCGCGAAGCCGATCTTCTCGATCTTGGAGCAATGCACAAAGCTTGCGCCGGAGTGGACTTCGTCCTGCATCAGGCGGCGATTCCTTCCGTACCGAAATCAGTGCTCGACCCGCTGGGCAGCAACCGGGCCAACATCGATGGCACGGTCAACGTGCTGGTGGCCGCACGCGATGCAAAAGTAAAACGCGTGGTCTATGCGGCGTCATCTTCTGCCTACGGCGACACGCCCACCTTGCCCAAGCACGAAGCCATGAAGCCCGATCCCATTTCTCCCTACGCCGTCGCCAAGCTGGCGAGCGAGCACTACCTGATTTCCTTTTACCGCTGTTACGGACTCGAGACCGTCGCCCTGCGTTATTTCAACATCTTCGGCCCGCGTCAGGATCCGTCGTCTCCCTATTCCGGCGTGCTGGCGAAATTCATCACCCAGATGCTGCGCGGCGAACAGCCCACCATCTTCGGCGACGGCGAACAGAGCCGCGACTTCACCTACATTGACAACGCAGTAGACGCGAACCTGCTCGCCTGCACCGCGCCCGCGGGACGAGCCGCAGGACAGGTCTTCAACGTCGCCACTGGCCGCCGAGTCACCCTGAATGAAACCTTTAAGATGTTGCAGAAGCTGGCCTCCTATACCGGACAATCCAACTACGCCCCCGAGCGCGGCGGCGACATAAAACACTCCCTCGCCGACATCTCAAAGGCAGAAGCCGGGCTGGGCTACAAACCCAAAGTCGATTTCGAAGAAGGCCTGCGCCGCACAGTGGAGTGGTACCGGAGCAAATAAGTACCAGCGTGGCTGGTGACTGGTGACCGATGCTCCGCGGCTGGACGGGCCCTCCCGCAAGAAAAGGGAGTAAGATTCGTCCTAATAAGATTCGTCCTAAATGGAGAAATCGCGCAAAGAAAGACGATGGGGTACCGCGCTCCTGGTCTGTGCGCTGGCGGCCGCCATGCTCCTGGCGGTTCCTTGTGCGTATGCGCTAGACCCGGCGCTGGACGTGAGTCAATACGCGCACACAGCGTGGAGGATCCGCGAAGGGTTTTCCAAAGGCAGGGTCACCTCAATTGCTCAGACACCCGACGGTTATCTCTGGCTGGGCACGGAATTCGGCTTGCTTCGCTTCGATGGCGTTCGCAATGTCCTATGGGACCAGACTGCGGGCGAGCCTCTCCCCAGCCGCTACATTCGAAACCTGCTCACCGCACATGATGGGCGTCTCTGGATTGGAACTTACAAAGGCTTGGCAAGCTGGAAGGATGGCAAGCTGACCCTGTATCGGGAGCTTGCTGGACAAACTGTGGATGCGCTCCTTGAGGACCGTGAAGGCACGGTATGGGCCGGTGGGTATGCGGGTACGATTGGAAAGCTATGCGCAATTCAGAGTGGCAGCGTCCAGTGCTACGGAGATGACGGCCGTCTCGGCCTGTGGGTAGCGTCATTGTATGAAGACACCCGGGGAAACCTTTGGGCGGGAGCGCAGACCGGCCTGTGGAGATGGAAGCCTAGTCCTCCCAAACTCTATCCCACGCAATACTCGGTGATCGGCACCTCTTCCCAAACTCTGAATGAGAGCGACGACGGCTCGCTCTTGATCGCCACCCAGGACGGAATCAAAAAGCTCGTTGACGGGAAGGCCGAGGCGTACTCGCTTCCGGGCATGAGGCCGCGATTCCAGGCGGCCAGACTGCTCTGGGATCGTAATGGCGGTCTGTGGATCGGAACGCCGGACCGGGGCCTGTTGCACGTACACCAGGGAAGGACAGATGGTTTTACGCATTCCGACGGTCTCTCCGGCGATTACATTAATAAGCTCTTCGAAGATCGTGAAGGCAATATTTGGGTAGCCACCCTGAATGGACTCGACCGCTTTCGCGACTTCGCCGTCCCCACCATTTCCGCGAAGCAAGGTTTGTCGAATGCCATCGTTTGGTCCGTTCTAGCGGCCAGGGACGGCAGCGTTTGGCTTGGCACTCCTGACGGTTTGAACAGATGGAATAACGGGCAAACCACGATTTACCGTAAGCGAGGCGCAAAGGCCGGGAGCGACCGCACAAAACAAGAACAGGAACAAGAACGAGAACTCAATGTACGCGAGGTGGCCGATGGCGGATTGCCGGATGACGGTGTGGAGTCGCTCTTTCAGGACGATGGCGGGCGCATTTGGGCGTTCACCGAGAATGGAGCCGCATACTTCGAGAATGGCCGGTTCACTCCCTTAAAGACCAACCCTGCCCCAGTCGAGAATGGCCACCCACGACATGTCACAACCGTGTTGGGATTAGTCGCGCCTGGCGGACAGTTGCATTCCATAACGGGGGACAGTTCCGGGAACCTTTGGATAAGCGACCAGCATCAGGGCCTTTTTCATTTGCTTGGAGGAAAGGTGGTCGAACGGATCCCTTGGGCTGAGTTGGGACGAAAGGACTGGGCTATGGCTCTATTCGCTGGGCCCGTGCCCGGCGGCCTATGGCTCGGATTTTCACAGGGTGGCGTGGCGTATTTCAAAGACGGCAAGGTCCGCGAATCGTATTCAGGCCTTGATGGATTAGGTAAGGGTCTTGTCACCAGCCTGAGCCTTGATTCCGATGGTGCGTTATGGGCCGCCACCGAAGGTGGGCTAAGCCGCGTGAAAAATGGCCGGGTCGCCACCCTCAGCAGCCAGAACGGATTGCCGTGCGATACGGTTTTCTGGATGATGCAAGATGACGCCCATTCATTCTGGCTGTACACGGCCTGCGGCCTGGTGCACATTGCGCAAACGGAGATGGACGCGTGGGTCACCGATCCAAAGCGGACGATCCAGAACACGGTTTTCGACAGTTCCGATGGAGTGCGGAGCCGCGCCCTCACTACCGGCTACACACCGCTTGTCGCCAAGACCGGGGATGGAAAATTGTGGTTCTTGCCGCTCGACGGCGTCAGCGTCCTCGATCCGCGTCACCTGCCCGTCAACCAGCTTCCGCCGCCAGTGCACATCGAGCAGGTTACCGCGGACCGCAAAACCTATTGGCAGAACTTTTCCGGCGATGCATCGTCCTCGCAGCCGAAGCTGCCGCCGCTGGTTCGCGATCTCACCATCGATTACACGGCGCTCAGCTTCGTCGCGCCGGAGAAAGTTCGTTTTCGTTATAAGCTGGAGGGCCAGGATCCGGATTGGAAAGAGGTCGTCAACACCCGAGAGGCGAAATACTCGAATCTTCCTCCAGGCCACTACCGCTTCCGCGTGGGCGCCTGCAATAACAGCGGAGTGTGGAACGAGGCCGGTACATTCCTGGATTTCTCCATCGCCCCGGCCTACTACCAAACCACCTGGTTCCGCTTGTCGTTCGTAGGCGCGTGCTTGGCATTGCTCTGGGGAATCTACCGAGTGCGCGTGCACAGCATCCAGCAACGTTCGGAGCAGCTGGCTTTGATTAACGCGAAACTCGAAGCCCAGATCGCAGAGCGAAAGCAGGCGGAGGAGGCACTGCGCCTGGCGCAGGCCGATCTCACACGAGCCAACCGAGTGAGCAGCATGGGAGAGCTGACCGCTTCCCTGGCGCACGAAGTGAATCAACCGATTGCTGCGGCGATCACAGACGCCAACACTTGCTTGCGGTGGCTCGCGCGCGATCAACCCAATTTGGAGGAGGCACGCGCGGCTGCATCAAGAATCGTACAAGACGGAAGGCGGGCGGGCGAGATCGTCAAGCGAGTGCGCTTGCTCTTCAAGAAGGGTACGGCACAGCGGGAGATGGTCGATCTAAACGAGATTGTTCGAGAGATGGTATTACTCCTGCGCAGCGAGGTAATTCAATTCGGCGTATTCGTTCGGACGGAACTCGCTGCAGACCTGCCTCAGGTCATGGGAGATCGCGTGGAATTGCAACAGGTGCTGATGAACCTCTTGATGAACAGCATCGACGCGATGAAGGTTGCTGATGGAACACGAGAGCTGACTATCCAGTCGCAGCGCGCTGAAGATGGTCAGGTGCTGATTTCGGTCAGCGATACCGGCGTGGGGCTTCCACCCGAGCAGGCGGACAAAATCTTTAACGCATTCTTTACCACCAAGACTCACGGCACGGGTATGGGACTGCGGATCAGCCGCTCCATCGTTGAGTCGCACGGCGGCCGCATGTGGGCTGACAATAACTCTCCGCGCGGCGCAAAATTTTGTTTCACACTACCTCCCGGCAAGGCACCCGCCCCACTTGTATCGGAAGATCGCACTGGAACCGCTAACACGAAGCTGAGTAACTCTTAGTTCCCCGCCTTCGAACCAATTTCTCCTTCCGCTGGAAATTGTGGGAAACTAATCCAGGCATCCGGAGGAAAATAATGAAGAAGCGCAAACTTGGAAAAAGCAACTTAGAGGTCTCGGCTCTCGGATTGGGCTGTATGGGAATGAGCTTTGGCCTCGGCCCGCCTGCAGACAAGAAGGAAATGATTGCGCTGATTCGGTCAGCGGTCGAACGCGGCGTCACATTCTTCGATACCGCCGAAGTTTACGGTCCGTTCACCAAC
The DNA here is from genome assembly GCA_963733795.1 of uncultured Acidobacteriaceae bacterium. Classification (GTDB taxonomy): domain Bacteria; phylum Acidobacteriota; class Terriglobia; order Terriglobales; family Acidobacteriaceae; genus Sulfotelmatobacter. Next base: position 1,220,070 of record CAVTED010000004.1, on the reverse strand, counting down.
GAAGAACTTGTCGGCGAAGCGCTCGCTCCATTCCGCGATCAGGTGGCGATCGCAACCAAGTTCGGCTTTGCCCCTGATCCTCAGGGCGGCCCAGGGTGGACTGCCCTGAACAGTCGGCCGGAACATATTAAGGAGGTCGCCGAGGGCTCGCTCAAACGGCTCAGGACCGATGTCATCGATCTGTTCTATCAACATCGTGTTGATCCGAACGTGCCCATCGAAGACGTCGCCGGAGCCGTGAAGGATCTCATTCACCAAGGCAAGGTGAAACACTTCGGCCTTTCCGAAGCAGGTGTACAGACGATCCGTCGCGCACACGCAGTTCAGCCGGTCACGGCGCTCCAGAGCGAGTACTCACTCTGGTGGAGAGAGCCGGAGGAGACAATTTTGCCGGCACTCGGAGAACTCGGGATCGGATTCGTCCCCTTCAGCCCCTTAGGGAAAGGGTTTCTCACCGGCAAGATCACCGAAGAAACGAAATTCGACAAGACCGACTTCCGCAATGTCGTCCCACGCTTTACCCCAGAGGCCCGGAAAGCGAATCAGGCCGTGGTTGATCTGCTGAGCAAGGTGGCAGAACGAAAAAAGGCGACGCCCGCTCAGATCGCCCTGGCTTGGCTGCTGGCGCAGAAACCGTGGATCGTCCCGATCCCGGGTACGACGAAGCTGCATCGTCTGGAAGAAAACATCGGAGCCGCAGCCATCGAACTTACGCTCGACGATCTCCGCCAAATCGACACCGCTGCGGCGAAGATCCCAGTGCAAGGGGAAAGATATCCGGAAAGACTGCAGAAACTGATCAATCGATAAACGGGAATCAGGCGGGTTGGGCATTCTGTGATCGAAGTGGGTAAGCAATACGCGCAGGGCGGCTGCGAGGGATCCCTGCTTTTCTACTACCGACTAAACACTGGACATCTCGGGTTAAATCCCCAATAACGCTCAAAAACAATTAATGAGTGCAATGGCCTGGTTACAATAGTTACGCTGCGAGCCTTCGCCCACTTCGCTACACTCAAACAATGGCAAAACCTGATCTCCAGCTTCGTCTCTTCCAAGGCGGCTGCATGCTGTTTATTGTGCTGTGCATTTTGCTCCTGCATCTTGGTGTGCTTGGAAGCCTTGAACCTGCTGGCCGGGAAATCAGGCTCGTGCAGTTGCTGATAATTGTGGGAGCAGCTTGGTCTGCCGTTGTGGGATTTACCTTCCAGAGGAAGCTGAGTCGTATTTCAAAGCCCCGGCGAGTTGGGTCGAAATCGACACCCTTTACTCGATGGAAGGCCGGACATATCATGCGCCTTGCAAGCGCGACCTCAGTCGGAAACTGGGGGCTCGCCATGTATTACTTCCATGGTCGTTTGTGGCTGGTCGATACAGTCTTAGCGGTTGCTTTTGGTCTGTTGATAGCGTGGAAACCGGGTCTCGGTCCCGAAAACAATACGGCCAATGAACAGTTACGACATTCGTAGTTGGCGAAAACTCGCCATTACACTCACAACCCAGTCGTTGAATCACGACCATTTCGATTGCCCTGCGCGATAGCAGTAGGCATCCATCGCGACGAGAATGCTCCAGAGCGGAACAATATCCAACAAGCGGGTGGGCGATTTCATCAATCGCCCACCTATGGTATACCAACTACTGCGTAACCGTATTTTGTTGAAGAGTGACTTGGGTCTGCGCTAACAGCTGACCGTTCACAGATGCTCCCGTTTTCAGGTTGATGGATGTTTGAGACAAAATAACACCATTGAACTGAGCGTTTGCCTGAATGGTTACATCTCCGAAGGACTGCCAGAATATATTCTTAGCTTGTGCGCCGCCGCTTAAGACTACCTTCGTTGCGCTGGCCTGATCTAAGGTTTGAGCTATCTGGAATATCCAGACATCATTCGGACCGCCGGAAAGTGTCACGTCCGTTGATATGCTTACACCAGTACCCCATTTGTAAAGACCCGGAGCGATCGTTAGCCCTCCGATCTCACCAGCTCCCAGGTTGGTGGCTGTTGGAAGTGTACGCCCCGCCGCGTTGGTGTATGCAGTCATCATGTCTTTGACGGCGGCCGTCAGTAAAGTAGCGTTAGTTATCCGGCACGGTAGTGGGCCTGCTGCGTCGACGGAGTAACTCTTACCGGTTATCTCCGCGCAGGTCAGGTTGATAGATGCTCCTGTGATCGGGCTTGCCCCTACATCTCCCGTAATTACCGATGATGGAACATCCGTTACTCCCGACTTGGTTAGGACAGCAAAGGAAGACGCTGACTTAAGGTCTACCGGCGCAGGACCTTTTCCGTTAGGGTTTGAGGGATGGGTTGAGGTTGAGGTTGAGATTCCGCCGCAGGCGACCATAGCTACAAGTAACAACACAACTAGTATTTTGTTCATTTATCAATCTCCTAGTGTAGTTCATGGCGAGTTTATTCCTACTTACAGGCGTCCCCACCATTCAAAGGCGTTGTGACAAGACTGGCAAGTACCGTAACTAAGGTATTTGTAACCTGCTTATCGCAACCCTCATATTGTTCCCTTTGATCTAGATCGAACCTAGATCGAATCGACGAGAAACTCTAGACTCGCTGATTTCCTTCGGCACTGCTGTGCAGAAGTGCTCACTAGCTCCGCGGCGTGCAACTCTTAACTCACGAGAGGGTCAAATGGGATCAGCGTTCCGAAACGGGAAGGTCGGGACTGACAACTCATCATGGTTCCGCGACAAGATCGGAAAACTAAGAGGAATAACATCACATAGTGTGACTTAAGTGTCAGAGACCTGAAGGGAAGAAGCAATGCTCACTCGATTTGACTGATGCACTTTAACTGGTGCACTTGTGTGCCCTTGGCGTCGGCGCGCAAGTTGGAGCATCGAAACTGTGTTTGCACTCGGAACCCTCGGAGGAATCGGTTGGTTCTTTCTGACCCCTTCAGGATTGTGATGATTATGAGCGTAATGGCTTGATTTCGACAACTTGACTTTAGACTTTAGCTCGGAGCACCCTTTGCAACTAGTAGAAGATCGCGGTAGCCGAGGCGGCTACGCACTGCCATGAATTACCAGTGCGAATCCAGGTATCGACGAAGCGATCTCGTCGTACAAAGGCTTTCCCGTTTTCAAAGCCGCTTTGACGAAACACGCCGGTCGCGATTGCCACGTTGCCAAAGATGCGCACTTTGATTGACTCCGGACTACCTTGTTGATTCGCGGAAGGCTTCGCCGTATCGATTCCTGTCAGAAATTCATTTTTTGATTGCAGCCTGCCGTCGTCGTCGACCAGCACTATAGAATCATGAAACATCGTACCCAGTGCCTTGCCATCGCGAGATTTATACGCCTGGTTCCACGCCCCCTCCATGGCAATGACCTTGGCTTCGTCGTCCTTGTCTTGAGCCGACAGCGGTAGTGCCAAGGCACCGGCCAGCGCCAGAACACAAATTATCTTCACTCGCATCGCCTCCTAACGGTGCGTAAATGTTCGTCCCACTCGAATGGTCCCCGATTTTCGATCAAGGCCCCATCACCGTCCCGTCACTGGCTATACACACCCAACTATCCCGGCGGCGTACCCACATGTCGATAAAGCGGGCCCGGAGCGTATACGGCTTCCCCTTCTTCATGCCACTTTCTCGATACACGCCGTCGACGATGGCAGCCGCACCGAAGACATGCACCCTCATGGATTCGCTCACCACTCGTGCGGGATGCTCCAACTGCGACTCCACGCTGGCCATATACTCCGCCTTACTCATCAGGTTACCCTCAACACCGACGTAGACCAGTTCCGGCGCCAACAGCATGTCGAGCCCTGCCTTGTCTTTGGTTTGCACCGATTGATTCCACGCATTTTCCAGGTTCAAGATTCTGGCCTGGTCGTCATCGATCTGGCTCCATCCCCACAACCGTGCCATGCTCACGAACACCAAAACCAGAACTTTCACTCTCACGAAGCAGCCCTCTACAGCAATCATCGGCAACTCTACAACGCTGCTTGAGCCGCAGTCAGATTCCGACCGTGTGCTCAACCTCGACGATTGCAAAGAACCAACTGCGCTCGCGATTACACCCATCGTCAGAGTTTGCCCATTTCCTATTCTCGGTTCTTAAGACGACCGTGAGAGGGTCAGTTGACGAGAAATCGCCATTACACTCATTAGCCCGCATCGAACTCTGCGCGACGTACCCACCTTGGGCCCACTGTCGCGGCACCAGAGCTATCCCGGCAGAGGCCCCCCGCAGGCTTAGCGCTCGAACCCTGAGGTCCGACATCCCGACGCCCGAAGTCTGAGGCCGTGATCCGCTGTTACGTTAGTTATCTACGGCTCGATTACGCCGGTCGCTAGAGTAACGACATGACACTTTCCTCGATGGTGGTTTCGCGCGATTGGCAGGAAGTCAGTGTTCTGGAGTGCATTCTCGGCGGTCTGCAGATGGATGTTGCCGTAGAAAAAGAACCGCAACAGGCCCTGGCCCGGCTTATCAAGACAAAAACGGACGCGCTCATCGTGGACTGCGATCTGAATGGCAGCTCGCAATTCCTCCGCGAACTGCAAAGCGCGGAAGGACAGCCGAAAACCATTCCGCTGGTCATTATGGGAAGCCGTGCCAACACGGGCAACCAGAACCTGGACGAGACCGGCGCTCTGTTTGCCTTCGAGAAACCGATTTCCGTGGAACAGGCCGTGCGCACTCTCTCCGCGGCCCGCAATATGATTCTCGACGGACGCCTGCGCTATCACCGCACCGGCCTAGAAGTGCCGGTTTCGTTGACCTGCAAGGGACGCAAAGCCATGGATGCCTGCCTGATCAATGTGAGCCAGGGTGGAATGCAGCTTCGCATGAGCGATCTCCCCGAGGCCACGAAGGCAGTGCAAGTTTCATTCGAACTGCCCGGCGCCAGGACGGGATTGAAGGCCAAAGCTGAGATCGCATGGCAGGACCGGCGCGGCAATCTGGGCATCCGCTTCGTGAAACTCGCACCGCAACAGCATCGAACCCTGCAGCTGTGGCTGGCGCAACAGTATTTTGCGAACTGAAGCTTGCGAATTAAACTTTGCGAGCCAGATTTTGCGAACTAAGGTTTGCATGCCACGGCAAAGTCTTTAGCGAAAGCGGACATCCGCCGCCTCTTCTTTCTCTTCCAAGTCCAACCCCGCCATCCGCGCCAGTCTTGCGCCGGGAGTTAATCCTCCGAACAGCCGAAAGAATCCCCAATACAATGCGGCGACAAAAATTGCGGTTGCGCTCGCAGTGGTGAGCGGCCAGCGCGGCGGTTCACCAGTAATCGAAAGAAAGATCAGCGCGAACAGCAGCAAAGCCGCGACGATCACCAATGTATTTACAGTCCAGACGAGTCCGCGTCCGGAAAGAGGTTGAAAAAGCCAGTCGAGTCGGGACTCTCCAGAGTGCTCGCTAGCGGCCTGCAGCGATGGAAGATCGGCGCTCGCCGGCAGTTCGATGACCGGGAGGGCTGCAGCAGAGACCATCAACCCATCCTCTTCGTGGGCCGCATCCGGAACCGCGACGGTCCCAGATGTTGCGGCCAACATTGTTCCGCTAAAAATTGTTCCCGCAAAAATGGAGCCTTCCTGCGCGCAATGCTTGGAGGCTTCTTCGAGCAGGTTGCCGAAAATCCATTCGTTGATCTGGCGGCCCATGTTTGGCGAGAGGTCGAGAAAACGAATACCGCATTGGCCGGAACGCCTGGACCACGACACTTCGCCCAGCGTTTCCACGCGCAGACGTGGGTGGTTCAATTCAAAACGCACCCGCAATTGCTGCCCCGGAGGCGCCGCAGCCACCATCTGCACCCCAATGCCCTGATGACTGATATCGCGAACAATGCCGCCATTGGCCTGGTCGAGCGTGACATAAGTCAGAGTGTGCAATTCGTGCCTGGGATGAACCCGCGCTTGCCGTGCGCCAGATAATCCTATATCCATACATGCTCCGCGAAATCGCTGGTCGGCCGGAGGCTTAACTTCTCCATCTTATCCTTATCGCTAGCCGGAAGTACCTTCTTAGTAACCATAGTGGTTCAAAATAAAATCTGTCCGTCGAGACGTAGCTAGCTACGTCTCTGCCTGCGGCGTCCCGACGGGTGGCGCGAGCCCGGCCGCAAGCACCGTCTCTACTGTCGAAAAGCTGCCTTACCAAAGTACATGGCCAAGAGGGCACATTTAGGTAATTGAAAGTCCCTGCAAAGCTCGATAACTTACAAGTGAACCACCTTAATGGCAACCACCACAACCAAGCCGGACTTGGACGTAACCCCTTCGTCTGCCGAAGCTGGTGCGCCTGCCTGGCCGCGAGAGCAGAACGCCTCTGGACATTCCGATTATTCTTCGCACCATCTCACGAAACCATCGCAGCACGATGCACTGCAGGCGTTGCTGGCGTTTTCGGCCCTACACGACCAGGTTCGCCGGCGAAGAGCGTTAGCCGCGCGACACAACAGTTTCGATACCGGCGCTCCAGTCGCAGCGTTTGAGAAGCCGGAGTTTGAACAACCGGAGTTTGAACAAGACGAGCAGTTCGTTCTCGACGAAGTGTTGCAACTGGTCGCCGAACGCGCCGTAGCCATCACCGGCGCGGATGGTCTCGCCATTGCCCTGGCGCAGAATAGTGAGATCGTCCTGCGGGCCGCCGCAGGCACAATCCGGCCCGATCTGGGCGCTCGCATTGACCGCGATTCGGCGTTCTCCGGGGCCTGCTTCAAGACAGCTCAGGTCGTGAACTGCGACGACACTGAAACCGATCCGCGCGTGAACCTGCAAGCCTGCCGCAAGCTGGGAGCGCGTTCCATGGTGGCGGTCCCACTCTGCGGACGCCGGCGTGTGATCGGAGTGTTGGAGGCGTTTTCCTCCTGGCCTTTCGGTTTCAACGACAGCGATATTTGCAACCTGAGCCTGTTGGCCGAACTAGTGCTGGGTGCGCTAAAGCCGGAGGATGAAGACCGCTTCGCGGAGTCGGCAAAGGCCGCGGCGAACAAGCTGGAAACCCCTTCGGTTGCTGCGAAACCGTCGGCAGTAATCGTATCACGGCCTATTGTTCAGTCTGCACCGGCAGTTCCGGTTGCCTCGGTCGTCGATCAGAAAATCGTTGAGCAGAAGATTGTTGATCAGAAAGTCGTCGACCAGAAGACGGTTGAAAAAACCTTTACGGATAAGACGATTGAGCACAAGCCGGTCGCAGTGAAAGTCGATTCCGCTCCAGCGGCAGCGATTCTCAATAAAACCGCGTCAGAGAAGACTTTCAAGGTCGAAACAAAAGTCGCCACCGATATTACATCTCTCAAAACAAAAACCGCGGTTGCGAAGCCTGACACGCCAAGGGATCGGCCGGTGGCGACGATCCTGTTGGTATGCGTTGTCATCGCCGCGGCCTTTGCGGGCGGTGTCTGGTGGAAGCTGAAGACGGCGCAGTTGAGTGGCGCGATGATTCAAGGCGAGAATATCCGCACCGACGAAATGGCAGCCCGACCGTCCGGCGACGAGCGCGACAAAGAGGAGCGCGAGAAAGACGCGATGGCTGCTCCTTCGAATACTCCCGCTGCGCCTGCGAATTCAACTACGGCTCAGAACCCAACTTCCTCCGCAAACCCCTCCGCGACTTCCGACTCGTTTCCCGATGGCGGCGAACCGAACAATTCGCCGGCCACAGCGCAGGAGTTGTCGAAGTTTCCGCGCGTGACCGGAGTGCGCCACTGGTCGTCGCCGGACTCGAGCACTGTGGTTCTCGATCTGCAAGATCAGGTGCAGTATGAGGCGCATCGCCTAGCTGGGCCTGATCGCATCTATTTCGATTTGCGCGACACTCAACTCGCCAGCGACCTGGTTGGAAAATCGATGGACGTGGGCGAGACCCTGGTCAGCCGCATCCGCATGGCGCAGCCCGTCGCTGGCATGACGCGCGTCGTTCTCGAGACCAAAGCCAACTCAACCTTCTCCGTGAGTCTCGAGCCCAATCCGTACCGGTTGGTGGTGGAAGTGCGCAAGGTCGGCGCCACTCCCAAAGCCGCGGTGAACCTGTTCCCCAACGCTGCAGCGCCGGAAAAGAAACAACTGGCGATCGTGATTCCTCCGCCGACGAAAGAAGATTTGCAGCTGCGGGCGCGCGTGCCGAAGATGCGTATCGTGGTCGATGCCGGACACGGGGGCTGGGATCTCGGAACCGTGGGGCGTCGCGGCTTGCTGGAAAAAGATCTCGTGCTCGAAATCGCGCAGCGCCTGGGCAAGCTGCTCGAAAGCCGGTTGGGGATGGAAGTGATTTACACCCGTCAGGATGACAACTACATTCCTCTCGACGAACGCGCCAGCATTGCCAACCAGGCGCAGGCGGACTTGTTCGTCTCGGTGCATGCCAACTACAGCGATCTGCCTTCGGCGCGCGGCGTGGAAACGTACTACACAAATTTCTTTTCGGCGCCGGGAACTAAAGACGTCGACACGCATGTGACGATCGGCGGCGGCGGAAAGACTCCGGTGACAACTTCGCTTTCGGCCGCCGACTTGCACGAGCGCATCGAGCAATCGCGGCGTCTCGCGGCCAGCGTGCAACGGTCTTTGTATGGCACGCTTTCGATACAAAATCCCGGGCTGCGTGATCGCGGCATTAAAGAAGCCGGGTTCGTCGTGCTCACCGAGAGCGCGATGCCGGGAATCCTGGCCGAAGTCTCCTTCGTCAGCAGCCCCACCGACGAACAAAAACTCCGCAGCGACGGCTATCGCGAACAGATCGCGGAGGCGCTGTATCGCGGGATTGCGCGGTATGCGGCTAGTTCGCATGCGGTAAAGATGGCGGCGAGGTAGGGCTCAGTTTTCAGTTTTCAGTTTTCAGTTTTCAGTTTTCAGTTTTCAGTTCTCAGTTCTCAGTTTTCAGTTCTCAGTTCTCAGTTCTCAGCCGTCAGCTCTCGGCTTTCAGCTGTCCGCTGGCTTCTCGCTCGCTACCTCTAGCAACCAATTGCGGGCGAGGGTCTGCACGTTTCTCCGAACTTCTTGCTTTCGAGCTTCGTCCGCCGTGGGATGGGTTACAGCGGCGGCCTGTTTCTTTGCGGCTACGGTGTCCGCTTCCCCGGCGACAACGACATTTTTGTGCTCTACATCATCCTCATCCTCGGCTTCTTCGTCGTCTTCTTCGTTGTCTTCTTCGTTGTCTTCTTCGTCGGCTTCTTCGTCGCTTCCGTCCTCGGCTTCAAAATCTTCTTCGAACCATTGCGGGCCGCCAAGGCTGGTGCGATGCACGTCGTCGCGGTCGATCACGACGTCGGTGGCGTCGTTCACTTCGAAGGTCGTATTGCGCAGGTTGACGCTGGCGGTCTGCAGAGCGTAGAGCATGAGTCCGGCGGTTTTGTGGTCCAGGCGGCCGGCGCCGAGCATCTGGATCACTTTCATCAGCGTCATCTGCACGGAGTTGGCGTCTTCGAGCAGCGGCAAATCGAACATACGCTGCGCCGAGAGATCCGCCGCAATTTTCGCCCGCTCGCGCCGGATGCGCTCATGAAAAAAGCAGTGCCGCCTGCGGCGCAGCGCCGGAGACCCGCACTGCGTCCCATTCATCTTTACATGCTGACATCTTGGAACATCTTCCAGGCCCATATTTTTCTCACCTCATTCTCGTCAGTCTTCTCGTCGTTCTTCTCATCATTCTTCTTACCCCCGGACTTCACGCACCGGAGCCAATTTTGAGGGTATCCCCCTCCCCCCCCGAATCTTAGGAATCATGGGGTTAGCACGAAATTCCCCGCAAAATCCGGATGGCAAAGAAGTTACATATCAAAATCCGTGAAACAAAGGATTTAGGCGCGGACGGTTTGGTTTCGACCAGACTGTCGCGACCTGGGCCATGATGGCGTGGTTGAAATCCTCAGTCAAGGTTGCGCGTCACACGCGGGGCTGTGGAAAAAAATAGGGGTTAACCGTGTGAATCGCGCTAATCGCTACTCAATGTCTTGTTCGAAAAGAGGTTTCAGATCGCGTGCGCCGTGGAGCGCTCGGACCACCTCGATTCCGCGCGGGCGTGGCAGGTAGAAGATGACGTATCTTCCGACCGGGAAGCTACGCAAGTCAGCGAGCAACTCGCTTCTCTTGCGTCCCATCCTGGGTTGGCGCGAAGAGCATTCGGAGCTCTTTTTGAACGAGGGAGGCGAAGGAGTCCGCCTCGCGCGGACTATCCTCGGCGATGTAAGCCCAAATTTCGGCGAAATCGTCAGCGGCCTTGGGGCGTATGACGATGGACGGCATCTATTGGGCGGCTTTACGAGCGGCAAGGCGTTTTCGGCCTTGGCGCTTCATTTCGTCCACGCTCCATGGACGCGCGGGGCCGCTGTCGAGGCCTTCCTGGATGTCGCGGCGGAGCCGTTCAAGGTGAAGGGCGTGCAGCTCATTCTGCCTTTCCATGAGGCGCAATGCTTCGCGCACAACCTCGCTGGCGGAGTTGTACCGTCCGGAGTCGACTTTCTGGCGGACGAGCTTTTCGAGTTGCGGGGTGAGATTGATGTTCAGGGTCATGGGCGGTTCCGATTGGATTCAGTTTTAGTTTAGAGATTGTTGGCAAAGATTGTCAATGATTGGCGTCACGGGTCAAGCAAATTCAAAACTCCCGCGGCAAGCTTCACCTTGCCCACCCTTGCAAACGCAAGGATGGGGCACCCTCATCAGAAACGGAACGGACGAAACCTTACGGGAGGGGTGGGCCACCCCGCCAAAGTCAAAATCCCAACCAACGGAGCGCGGGGAAAATTATAGGGATGCTTCGACTGCGCGGGGAGGACCTCGGTCCTCCCTGCTTCGCTCAGCATGACAGAGGTTTGTGGTGGCGAGTATGCCCGCGGTTAGCGACTCGATTTGCTTTTCACGCGCTTACGCGGGACTTGCGTCGGGGCTATGCCCCGTCCTTCGCGCAGTTTGCGAAGGACGGGGCACCCACTTGTGTTTAGTTATGCCAGCGAGATTAAAAGCCCAGGCCACCCGCCCATGAGCCTGCGGGTGTTTCGGCTTACGAACTGCTTGACTGTTTAAAAACCGGAGCGCATGATGTGCAGCGCTTGACGTTCCACGGGCGGATTCGTCCGGTTCAGCAACGCGACATTCGCGCTCGGGAACGCGCATGCTTTGGAGGGAAGATGCTAATAAAGATGAAATTGAGGGTGTTACTCGCGCTTCTTCTTTTTACTCAGCTTGTTTTTACTCAGCTTGCTTTGTCGCCAATGGCCCAGGCGGACGAAGGCATGTGGACCTTCGACAAGTTCCCCTCGAAAACAGTGGGGGGGAAATATGGCTTTGCACCGTCCCAGGCGTGGCTTGATCATGTTCGAGAGGCGTCCTTGCGAATTGCGGGGGGCTGCTCCGCCTCGTTTATCTCGCCGCACGGGCTGGTGATGACGAATCACCACTGCGTGCTGGATTGTGTGAAAGCGCTATCCACAGCTCAGCTCGATCTCTCGGAAGGCGGCTTTATGGCCCGGACAGCGGCGGAGGAGCGCGCCTGTCCCGCATTCGAGATTGACGAACTTTTGGAGATTCGCGACGTGTCGGACTCCGTGCAAGCGGCGCTCGCTGACAAGACCGGAGAGGCGGCCAATGCGGCTCTGCGCGCCGAAACGGCCAAATTACAGCAAAGCTGCGGTTCGGATCCAAGTACGCGATGCGATCTGGTGTCGCTTTATCATGGCGGCGTCTACGACCTGTATCGCTACAAACGCTATACCGACGTGCGGCTGGTATTTGCACCGGAGTTTGCGATTGCACAATTCGGCGGAGATCCCGATAACTTCAATTTTCCGCGCTTCGATTTTGACATCGGTCTATTGCGAATCTACGAAGGTGGTCAGCCAATAAAGAGTCCACACTATTTGCATTGGAGCGCCAGCGGATCGAAGGATGGCGAACTCGTATTCGTTTCCGGGAATCCTGGAGGCACCAGCCGAGAACTCACGATCTCGCAGGTAGAGTTTGAACGCGACATACAGCTGCCCGCGCTGATGCCTGGGCTCGCCGAGTATCGGGGACTGCTAGAACAATTCATGACTACGGACGCCGAACATGCAAGAGAAGCCAACGAAAGCGAGTTTTTCGTAGCGAATTATTTTAAGGCAGAGTTAGGGATTCAGCAGGCGCTTATGGATCGGCATTTTTTTAGCCTGCTGACGGAACGCGAGCAGCGCCTGCGCAAGGCGGTTGCGGCCAATCCGAAATTGGCGGCCGGCGCATCTGCGTGGGACGATATTGCTCAGGTGCAGGCGGAGCGGGGTAAGCTGTTCGCGCATCACAGTGAACTGGACGATAATTTCTTCTTCAATTCGGGAATGCTGGGTCACGCGCTGACGCTGGTGCGGGCACCAGTCGAGCGAGCTAAACCCAATGGACAGCGTTTGCCGGAGTTCACCGATCAGTCACTCGTCACCATCCAACAGGAGCTCTCGGCCGCTACTCCGGTCTATAAAGATCTCGAAGAACTCAGCCTTCGATTTGCTTTCACTTCGGTGCAGCGCGATCTTGGCCCCGACGATCCGTTTGTGCGCAAGATACTGGGCAATGAGTCGCCAGAACAACTAGCTCATCGGCTCGTGACCGGTACGCATTTGGATGATCCCAAGGTGCGAGAGGCTCTATTCGACGGCGGCGAAGCGGCGGTATCGGCCTCAAACGATCCGATGGTTCGGTTCGCGACCCTGATCGATCCTGACCTGCGCGCGAGTCGCAAGGAATACGAGGCCAGGGTCGATGCACCGGAGCGCGAAGCTGCGCAAAGAATCGCCAAAATGCGGTTTGCCGTTTACGGCACCAGTCTCGATCCCGACGCAACGTTCACTGCCCGCCTCAGTTATGGGACGGTGAAAGGCTTCGACGATGGGCGCGGACATTGGGTGCAACCCTTCACCACCATGGGAGGACTCTTTGACCGCGCCAGCGGGGCGCCGCCGTTTTCCATGCCGCCGAGCTGGGTCGCGGCAAAGGCGAAGCTGAATATGAATATCCCGATGAACCTGTCCACCACCAATGACATCATTGGTGGCAACTCCGGCAGCCCGGTCATCGATCAGGACGGCAACATTGTCGGGCTCATCTTCGATGGGAACATATTTTCACTGGGTGGAGATCACGGCTATGATCCGGTGTCGAATCGAGCCGTGGCGGTGGACAGTCGCGCACTCATCGAAGGCCTGCGTGTGGTGTACCACGCCGATCAAATCGTGGATGAGATCGAAGCTGCGCGCAATCAACCCGGAGCAAAGTAGCGTTTTGCCCGGCTGGCAGCTGCGTAAGTGTTCAGGTTTCGCCCCCGAAAATCGCTTTGTTCGAACGCCGCAATCCGGAGTGGAAAGACTTAGCGGCAGAGTGGTATCCGTGGATGGAGCGGGGTGAGGGTAGGGATGCTTCGACTCCGCAGTGAGATCGCTTCGCGATCGCACTGCTGCGCTCAGCATGACAAAGGTTGTGGGCGGACAGCCGGGCGCGGCTGTCCCCACATGAGTCAAAATCAGTTTCCGGCTGGCAGGCCGCCGTATTTTTGCAGCCAGTTTAGTTCTTCTCTGACTTTGATTTTGCCGTGCCAGGGATTTTTGCGTAGGCTGTGGCCTTCGCCGGGGAAGACTAGCAGGGCGTTGGGGATGCCTAGCGAGTAGAGGGCGTGTTCGAGGAGATAGTCTTCCATGACGGCGACGCGGATGTCGTTGGCGCCGGCGACCATGTGGGTGGGGGTTTTGACTTTATCGATTTGGAAGATGGCGGCTTCGTCGTGATAGCGCTGGGGGGCTTCCCAGGGGCGTCCGCCGAGGAAGTAGGCGTCGTCGTAGGTGGTGTCGTCGTTGCCCCAATTGCCGATGTGCTCGACCGCGCCGGCGCCGGTGACAGCGGCTTTGAAGCGCGTGGTTTGGGTGATGAGCCAGTTGGTCATGTATCCACCGTAGCTGTAGCCGGCGATGGTGAGGTGGTCGGGATCGGCGATGCCGTCTTTGATGAGGGCGTCGACGCCTTCGAGAATGTCTTTGCCGGGGCGGGAGACGATTTGCGGGACGATTTGCGTAAGGAATTTGTCGCCGTATCCGGTGGAGCCGCGGTAGTTGGGCTCGAAGACCAGCCATCCGTTGGTGGCGGCGAGCGCGGCCCACTGGTACCAGTCGGCTTCGAAGTGGTTGCCGTCAGCGTCGGCGGGGCCGCCGTGAATCAGGGTCAGCATCGGTAGGTGTTTGGCTTCGAATTTTCCCGGGGGATAGATCAGCATGCCTTCGACGGTGGTGCCGTCGTCGGCTTGCCATTTATATGGCTTGCCTTGAGGGAGATCGCGTTCGGTAAAGAGGTGGTTGAAGGACGTGATGGGACGGGCTTGATCGAGTTGAGCGGCGCTGTCGGCTAGGTAGATTTCTTCGGGCTTGCCGAGTGAGGAGTAGATGAAGGCGATTTTTGGGGAGTGGGTGGCGGTGGAAATTTCGGCGTAAGTGCCGGGCCAGTTGCTGATGCGATGGAGTTCATCGGAGGGTTTGGCGGTTGCGTACATTTGCACTTCTGTGCCGAGGCGTGCGGAAGCAAGGACATTGTCGTGGGTGACAGCATAGTGTTCGATGGGGCCGAGGAAATCTTTGGACCATCGTTCTACTTGCCCGGTTTCTGAATCGGACTTTTCTGTGTCGACCCAGTAGAGATGGGGCTGGAGGTCGCGGTAGGGACCGGTGACATCGCCGATTTCAACCGTGAAGAAGATGTGGCGGGAATCGCTGGCCCAGCGCGGCGAAGTTTCAACGGCTTGGTTGTGGGTGATGCGGCGAGAGGGAACAAAGTTTTGGATGGCTGAAGGAGCGCGGGGCTCGACGACGTAGATTTCTACGTCTTCAGTTTTTTCCTGACGCTGATTGACGGCGTTGGTGAGAAACGCAAGTTTGCGACCGTCGGGGGAAAGGCAGAGACGATCGACTCGCAGCGGCGATATCGTCACGGGCAGCGCGCCCGGCGTCAGATCCTCAGTCTCTTTGTGAACTTCGGAATCGGTGTGGGTTTTGGCGGGTGCTGCCGCGTGGCGGGCGATTGCGGCGGGAACATCGAGCGTGAAGATGGTGTCGCCGCGCTCGGCGGTGCGGTATTGGACGACGTCTTTCCATTGTTTCTTGTAGTGCTCTTTCTGCGTCTTGGTCCAGGGCTGGCGGGTGGCAAAATAAATGGTTTGCGAATCGGCTGACCAGGAAAAGGTGTGAACTTCTTCTTCGCCCTGCGTGATGGGGAAGGCTTCGCCGCCGTTGGGAGAGATCAGGAAAATCTGGGCGGGCTCGCCTTTCGACTCGGAGTCAGAATCGTTGTCTTCATTGTCGTCTTTATCGGCGGCTGGCTTGCGTTCGGAGAGGAAGGCGATCCAGCGGCCGTCGGGCGACCACTTGGGCTCGGTGTCATGGCCGGACTGGGTTAACTGGATCAGGGATCCGGCTTTGCCGTCGTCGCGATAGAGCCAGAGATCTTTGCGGAAAATTTGCTGGTCCCAGTCGGCGCGCTCGGTTTCGATGACGACGGAACTGCCGTCGGGAGAAATTTCGAGCGCGGGGAAGGTGGCGGAGTTGAAAAACTCGTCCAGCGTAAGTTTGGGTTTGTTTTGGGCTACGGCGATAAGGGCGAAAGTCGCGACGATTGCTGCGATGCAGAGAGGTTTCCGGATTCGCATAGGGTTCCGTGGGAAGAAGGGTTATACAACGGTGGATTCGTTGAACGCAAGTTTGTGAACTGCGGGTTCGTCGCGGAACATGTTTTGCATGTACTCCGTCCTTCTATCGAACTTTGTTAGTGCCGAGACGTGCAGATTGGAGCGAACCACGAAATGTGGGACGAAGGCTCAACGCCAGCACTCCCAACAGCACGAACGGAAGAACCGCTGCCGTACGAAGGGGAAGGGCGAAGACCGCTTTGGAGTAAAACACGTGGCCTGCGAGCACTGGTCGCAACACTATCAGGCTAAATGCGGCGAGCGATGGCCACAGAAGAACGGCGGCCCCGATGGTTAGAAGAGCCCTGTAAGTCCGAGTCGACGGAAGTTCCCTCCACCGATAGGAAACGAGAAAGATGCCTGGCAGGAGAATGACATGGTCCTGGAAGCCCTGACTGGGAAGTAATGTAACCGCAGTGATGCACAGCACGGAACTCAAAGCCAGCCAGAATTCGATGGAACCGGTGTCCATGCTTCGCTTCTTCCACGACAGTGCCAGAGTCAGTAGCAATCCAATGGCAGCCAGCGAAGCGGTTCCACCAAGGTGCGGGCCTAAGTAAAGCATCTCACCCGCCAAGGGAGGCTTCGCGTAGCTAGGGTATCTGAGGAGAACGCCGACCCACGACTGGATCCAATGCGGCCAAATGAGCATTGCCGCACCGATCAGGATCAGCATCGCCGAACACAGTCCGATGCAGAAACGGCCCCGTTCTCGCCAATTATGCCAAGACCAGACGAGGAGATAAGCCATCGCGAGGATGCCCATCTGCGGCTTGATTGTGGTGAGGGACATCAGTATCCCAGCCAGCAGGTGCCATCCACGTTGCAGAGCGAGGAGGGAGGCTGCGAGCAGGAAGCCGACCAACAGGCCCAATTGGTCGGCATATAAACCTTCGAGGACCGGATAGCTGCATACGACGAGCAAAGCGATGGCAGCCAACGAAGATGGTGCGGGGCGCAGGGAAAGAGCTTGCATCCACAAAAAGACGCTGGCGATTGTCAGACCAACCAGCAGGACGGCGACAACCAGGCGCACTGCGGTGAAGGGAAACTGAGCTGCGGGCCAAAATAACAGATCCGTGAAAGCAGGATAGACGAAGGTGCGATAGTCCGGGGGCGGATCGGAAGAGATCTCTGAATCCAGGGTTCGACCAAACAATCCTTGCTGAATCTTGCGGGTCATCTCAGGACTGTAGGGATCACAGCGGGCCGGTATGCATTCGTGCGATGTCAGCCAGACTGGGTAGAAGTCGTGCCCGAAGGCATAGGCGCCGGCAAAGTTGTGGGCTGCCTGGGCCCGGATGAGGCGCGGCATGAAGAGCCCGAGATAGTAGTCCAGCATCGCTGCCGAGCCCAGCACGGCGAGACCTAAGACAATTGGACCCATGCGGAAACGGCTGCGGGTCGGGGGATCAGGAGTGGTCGCGCCACGAGTCTTCACACGAATATTCAACAGAGCCTCCGGTGAGGATGCGGGGATAACGGAGTTGAGGTTTTACTCTCAGACGTAACTTTGACGGATCCCCCCTGTGCGGCGAAGCTAGCGGCAGGCGGCATCAAGACTGTCCCCGAACAGCGAACGGTGTTTACGGAACTGGTCACTGGGTCGGCTCGGCGTTCTTGAGGGCGTCGTCGAGGGACTGGCCGTAGCGGGAAGCGCTGTGGGCGATGCGCCAGCCGTCATCGTAGACGCGAAACCCAACGGTAGAAACGTAATGAAGATCGCTGGAGTAGAGCGCGGCGCCCACTTCGTTTATGGGCGCCCATTTCCAGAGGAAATCAACATCGGCGGCGTTGCCTTGTTTGCTGATGCCGATCACGCCTAAGAGTTCCCTTTTTGCCACGGGGATGAAGAGCAAGGCTTTGTCGGCTTCGTCGGCGGGGACCAGGGCGCGAACTGTTTCCACGCCGGAGGGGGTGAGGAGAACGTCCCAGCAGGGCGGGGACAGGCCTGGAGAGCACGGGGCTTTGGTGGCGGAGATCCAACCGTGCTGTTGGAGGACGATGTATTCGGGGGAGCCGTAGTCTTTGTTGGCGACGGTGCCGGTTTGAAGGGTGAATTGTTGGGGCGTTTGAAATTGCGGAGTGGCGGAGATCAGGTCGGTGGCGAGGCGGCGGGTGAGGAAGTCGCGGGGGGAGCAGGATGATAGCGCGAGGGGGAGCGTGGCGCAAACGGCGAGGATTAGTAATTTACGCATCTAGATTTTTCGCATTCAGGCCGGTTGAGATTGCTGCCGGACTGCGCCCGGCGGACAGCCGGGGGCGGCTGTCCCCACATAAAACGGCAACCTCAAGTTCAACATTGTCCCGAGGTGTCCCACAGACACTGGGCTGCGCGCGAGATCCTTCCCTCCGCCTGAAAAACGGCTCCGGTCAGGATGACGCCACCGCATCGGCTGTCGAAACCGCAGTGCACTTAACGACTTGTGATTGTAAATAAACGGGAGCGTTTGTGTGGGGCGAAAGGGCGGGAGGTGATTTGGCCTTCGAAGTGGGCGGGCCAGCGGCCGGGGATTGGGGTGGAACAGCGGGGGCAGCGGCCTTCGGGAGTGAGGCGGTAGTCTTGGATGAAATATCCGTAGCGGCTGATTAAGGTTTCGCTGCATTGCGGGCAGCGGGTATCTTCCCAGGGGCCGACCATGCCGGGGAGGTTGCCGGCGTAGATGTAGCGCAGGCCTGCTTCTTCGCCGATTTCGGCGGCGCGCAATAAGTCTTCGGCGGTCGTGTCGCGCTGGCCATCGCCCTGCATTTTGTAATCGGTGTGGAATGCGGTTACGTGCCAGGGAATGTCGGGGGAGATGTTGGCAAGGAATTCGGTGAGGCGGCGAAGTTCGTCGGGGGAGTCGTTGAAGCCGGGGATGAGCAGGGTGACGATCTCGAGCCACAAGCCCATCTGGTGAATGCGGCGGATGCTGTCGAGGATGGGGCCGATGCGGCCGCCGAGTTCGTGGTAGTGGCGGTCGTCGAAACTTTTGAGATCCACTTTGTAGAGATCGAGCCAGGAGCGCAGGTAGTCGAGGACCTGGGGTGTGCCGTTGCCATTGGAAACGAATCCGGTGAGTAGGCAGGCGGCTTTCGCTTCTTTGAAAACGGCGACAGCCCATTCGCTGGTGATCAGCGGCTCATTGTAGGTGCTGACGAGAACCTTCGCGCCCTGGTCGAGGGCATCGCGAACCAGGGCTTCGGGAGTGGCTTCCAGAGGAGGCGAGACTGCGTTGGGATCGCGCAGGGCCTGCGACGTGACCCAGTTCTGGCAGTATCCGCAGTGGAGATCGCAGCCCAGCATGCCGAAGCTGTAGGCGAGAGCGCCGGGATGGGCGTGGAAGAACGGCTTCTTTTCGATGGGATCGCATTGCATTCCGGCGGTGTATCCCCAGGGGACGAAGAGAGTGCCGCCGCGGTTGAAGCGGACTTTGCAGACGCCGGGCTGGCCTTCGGGGATGGGGCAGCAGTGGCCGCAGGAGAAGCAGCGGACGCGGTTGTTTTCGAGTTTTTCGTAGAGAGAGGAATCCGCTTCGCGGACTCGCTCGTTTAGGACATCGCGCAGGGTGGGCACGGAACCTCTTGAGATTATTTTAGCGCGGGGGAGTGAGAGAGGGTTCTGTTCTCACCGGTCATATCCCTCGCACTCCTGAGGCTGCTCTGAGCTAAGGTTTCTCAGCGAGATCCTCCATGCAGCGATGCAGGCGTCCGTCTTTTCCAGGTCCGACCTTGGAATCCCGACTGGCTTCGGCTGTGCGTCTTCCCTGCACAAATCGCGGCTGAACTTCGCTACGCAAGCTGTGCCTCGTCCGGAGACACCCTCTTCCTTGTGGTCCTGCCAAGCCAACCCGCAAGGAGTCTGGCCGCCTTTAACAGAGTCGAAACCTACAGACCGGCACCAGCCCTCGCGAGCTTTATTGTCACGGCTCCGGTCGAAAGCACCGCTTGATTCTTGTCTAGTACTGCCTAAAACTGCTATTTGAACCTGGGCATTCCGTAGAGACGCCAGAGTCTTGATGACAGCTACGACGTGTGTCTCCTCCGGGCTAAGCGCAGCAGCTTCAGCAGCGTTGATGGCTTCCTCTTGCAGTCGAGGAGCGCTGCCGTTCTTTATCGTCACGAGAGACAAGTTCGCAGCCTTCGCGAAGTCAGCAGAGACCCTCGGCTTGGGTGGTTCTTGAGTGACAGCCACTACAGAGGCTAGGACGAGCAGTGAAGGGATGAAGTGTTTCATAGCTTTCCTCCTTAGGCCCCCCTGCTATGCGTACCTGTTGAGTTTCCTAAGGATCGGGAGGCAAGGCAACCATGCACTACTCTTACTCTGCGTTTGACATAGGCCACAGTAT
Source organism: uncultured Acidobacteriaceae bacterium (assembly GCA_963733795.1). Lineage (GTDB taxonomy): Bacteria > Acidobacteriota > Terriglobia > Terriglobales > Acidobacteriaceae > Sulfotelmatobacter. Next base: position 1,200,066 of record CAVTED010000004.1, on the reverse strand, counting down.
GCCACGTTCGCCAGCCGTCTCAAAATGAAAGTAGCCCATTACCCCGAGTCAAAGAGTCCCCACCCTAACATCGCAAAAAGCGCGATGTTAGGATGGGGCATCCTCACGATGTTGGCGTGGGGCACCCGGTGACATTAGGATCGGGCATCCGAAGGATCGGACTTCGCGACTGTACTCTTGCGGCCTGCGGCGGGCTTCTTGGCCATGTGTTGTTGGAGCCACAAGTCGGCTCGTTGTTCGATGGCTGCGGCTTGCTCGCGGGTCATGCCAGAGGCTAGAACTGCGGCGAGATCTTTATTCTGTTCATCGCCGCGAGTGCGGGCGATGACAGTCCAGAAGTAGGCTTGATTCACGTCCTTGGAAACGCCTCGTCCGCCCCAGTAGAGAAATCCCAATTTGGCCTGGGCGGCGAGGCTGCCATGTTCGGCTGCGCGGCTGAACCAGCGGAAGGCTTGTTTCTCGTCGCGCTTGATTCCGTTGGGTTCATCCCCCTGAAAATAACGAAGGCCCAGGGAATTCTCGGCGACGGGATCGCCATTCTGCGCCATCTGCCGCAATTGTTCGAAGGAGCCGGTGTCGAAAACTGGAGCGGGCAGAGTAGGCTCGGCGGTGTGGGATTTCAGGGAGGGAGACGAGGCCAGCACCGTCTGGATTGGGATTTGCCCGCGTTCTTCCAGCTTGCTTTGGATGAACGGAGCCAAGTTGTAACCCAGAACCATCGCAATAGCGGCGGCGACACAAACCAGGAGAATCAGGTGCGAACGCGGGAGGCTGATTCCGCCGGACATTTTCTCATCGGAACCCTCCATTTTCTTTTCCGGATCGGGCGCGGCCGGGAAAAGCAAACTTCCCGAGGAGGGAGTGAAATGATCGAATGCGGCGGAGAGATCCAGCGGAGGCAGGTCTTCGGATCGAGCGGCCCGGTTAACGGACGCAAGCACGGCTTCGGCCAGGCGCTGCAGGACCTGTCCGTCGGTGTCGGAAAAGGTGTGCGCCTGACCCGAGAACACTTCGAGAATTCCTATGGACTTCTCGCCGACGCGCACCGGAGCGGCGAGCATGGAGCGAATGCCGAGGGCGCGGCAACTTTCCCGATCCACGCGGGTGTCGGTTTCGGCGTCGTCGCAGCGGAGCAGGGTTCCGGTCTTCACGCATTCCCCGGAAAATCCCGATCCCACCTGCAAGCGTGCGCCAACGGGGGGAGCATCTACGCCCGCACTGGCGCGACAAACCATTAAATCCGAAGCGGCTTTGGGGTCGGCATCGACGTCTTGCAGCGCGATGGCAGCGCCCGAGGCGCGAACCAGGGTTTGAGCGCGTTCCGCGACTAATTTCAGAGCCGCGTCAAGATCGGAACCGAGAGACTCCACCTGGCGTTGGACAGCGGTGACCGCCGCGAGTGTATCGCTGTAGTTGGGACGCGGAGGGACTGCTTCAGGCGAAAGATTTTCTTTGGCCTCGTCTTTCTTGGCTTCCCCTTTTGTTTGTGTTTCGGAACGAGCGGCAATCATGGCCTCGCCATTGGCCACTCCAGCCATCACGTTGACGAAGAGCCACTCCCGCAGGCGGGATAGGGACTCGGGAGAGAGTTCGGAGAAATGAAGACCGGCGCGGCCCGCAGCATTCGACCAGATTACCTGCCCAGTGGTGTAAATGTACTCCGCGCAGTCGGCCAGATCCAGGCAGAGATTCAGGCTCTTTTCAACTTCGAGCGGGGAATGACACTGAATGGCTACGCCGTCTTCGCTGATGTCGACGATCTCGTGCAGATCGAGCATTGAGCTTTTGGATTCGGCGGTGAAACTGACATAGGCCGGGGTCTGGATTTTATGTCGCACACGCCGGCGGCGGTTGGGTGAGATCGGTCGCAATACCGAGTTCATGGCAGCCATGGGGAGGGCCCGAGTCTTGTGGCTCCATATTAGCGCGGGTTTGGGGAAAAGTAAGCAAGGAAGAAAATTAGTAGGACGAGGGGGGTCGGTTACCTGCGTCGGCAAAAGGCCTGGCTCGCAAGAGTGCCCGCTCCACACGAGGGGGTTAGCCGGAGCGGCGCAGGAGTTGGGCTTGGCGGAGGGTGGAGATGCGGGAGATGGCTGCCACCATCACGCTGGAAAGGAGTTGCATGGTGGCTACGTCGCTCTCGTCGAAAGCTCCGGGGGATGAGGACAATACTTCGAAAACGCCCAACGTGCGGCGATAGTGGCGCAGGGGGGAAACGAGAATCGAGCGGACTCCGAGGCGGCGGCAGCTGGCGAGGTCCACGCGCGGGTGGCGCTCGGCGTCGTGGCAGAGCATGATTTCGCCGGAGCGCACGGCTTCCGCGGAGATGCCGGCGTCGGTTTGCAGACGGACGCCGAGGTCAGGAGCGGTACGTCCGGCTCGGGAGCGGCAGACAATTTCGTCCCCGGCTCGCAGGGCGATTGCCGCTCCGGTTGCGCCGGTCAAATGCTGGGCGCGCTGGGTAATGGCGCTGATCGCCGGCTCCAGATCGAGGTCCGCGGGATGGATCTCGATGTCGTCCCCCAGGGAGACCGCACGGAAACCCGATGCGGGATGGGCCGCGTTGGCGACACGAAGCTGGCTGCGCTGAGCCAGCGACGGCGAGCGTGTGTAGTCGCCGACGCTTAAAACGTCAGGATCGGGCACGGAGCGGAGGAGGTCGAAGACCAGGTTGTTGAGTTCCTGGTCGATGATGAGATGGGCGGTGGGCTGGTTGCGCATCGATCCGCCGAGCACACGCGAGAGACCCAGGAGCGCATGGCTTCCGCAGGCCAGGCAATAGGGCTTGCTGTTGTTGCTGATCAGTTCACATTGCACGCAGAAGGCAGCGGATTGCAAAGGGACGAAGTTGACGTCTTTAAAGGTACTGCCGCACAGGGTCTTGCCTGACATAAGTGCTGATTCCTCGCTCGTAACATGGCTCTTAACATGTGGTGTAGAAGGTAAACAGATTGGGAGAGGGGGAGAAAGTGGCGGGAGTGGTTCGGGGTGTGGAAAAAACGGCGCGGGCTTGCAGATTGGAGGAGCGGCGGGCGGGGACGCCCGCCGGACAGCCGGCGGGACGCCGGCGCTACGCGCTTCTACAGAATCTATCTTTTGTAGATAGCCATTTATAGATAGCCATTTTTTCTCCAGACGTTCCAATCCTCGCGGACTGCGTTCACCATTTCTTCGGCGGCCTGGTGCAGCCACTTTGCCTTTTGTTTTTGCATGTGGGTGAGGATCGACTTGCGGGCATTTCTGGTGCCGAGATGGATGTTTGCGGTTTCCCATCCCATGGAGCGCAGCAGGCGCAATTCCTTGCCGGGGGCGCGAAGCGAGGCTAATTCGATGCGCGAGCAGTGTGGACTGAGTCGGCGCACGATCCAGCGTCCGCGCAACTGGACGAAGGGGTCGAGACAGCGCACTGCCCGGCTGATGATCGCCTGATACAGAATTTCGGGCGGGCCTTGGTGGTCCTTGGCCCAATAGCAGGCGGAGGAAACCAGGGCTTTGGCTTCGCGGGCGATCCTGCCGCCATGCCAGTCGGCGATGGCGACGTAGCGTGCGTGGCCGAGGCTTCCCAGGCCGGCGACGCGTCGAGCCAGGCGATAGAGCAAATCGCGGGCGGGCATCAGGTGCTCCAGCGCGTCGATCGCACTGACAGGGACGTCGCCTTTTATGGTGGGGAGCGCGTCCATTTTCGCCCAGAAGTGGACGGGATCGCGGAGTTTACTCTCTGCGATCTCCCGCAACCATTCATGGTTTTCGCCCAGCACGAAGGGCATCCCACCGGAACGCAAGCTTTCGCGATAACCCTCCAGAAGAGAGTCGCAAATGTCTTTGTGCTTGAGCGGCAGGTGTCCAGCTTCTGAGGCAAGGTGAGCACTTACGGCCAAGCGGACGAGATCGTTGGCATAAGACAGGGGATGAGTTTCGTCGAAGTCGTTGACGCCCCAGATGAGCCGGCCTTCCACATCACGCCAAGTGCCGAAATTTTCCACGTGCAGGTCGCCAACCGCCAGCACTTGCGGTCCTTTGGCGAGTTCAGGACAGACCTTCGGCCAGATTTGTGCCCAGCGGTAGAAAGTGGCTCGCAAGAAGGGGAAGACTGCGGCCTTCATGCTGGCGTGTTTGATGCGCAGATCTTTCTTGACCAGATCCGTGCGATGGGTCAGCCAGTCTTCGAAGGCGCGGGTCGCTTTTACGACGTTCATAGCGGCTGACGATAGCGGGCGAAGCGACGGAAGTCAACGAGAGGGAACGGGAGCTCGGCTCTATCAACGCTAATTTAAGAATTACCTCCGGTTGGCCCGTCATCGGCTAGGAACCCGCTTAACGCGTTCACGTCGCTGGGCGAGCACAAACTAAATTGAACAACATTTAGGACGGTACTGTTCATATCTCAGGTCTTACTGCTTCCACCATACCGGTGGCAGCGGCAGCTTTGGTAAGCGGAGCCACTTGAACGCCCGTCCAATTTCCGGCGCAAATTCCTGGGTGAGGTTCTGTGCGGCAAAACCCGTGAAGACCGTTAAGCTCCGCTGCCCCGCATGGGTAGTATTGTTCCAGCCATCGGGAAGATAAGCGTTGCCTACGAAACCGGCGGCGCCCGCCCCCACGACATTTCCGAAAGCAAGAGTTCGATGCCCGCCATCAGTCTTATCAAAGAACGTGAATGTAAGGGCATGGGCCGACCGTCCCAGAAACGACTTGCTTGTAGATCGTGAATAGCGAGGATCTTCATGAAGCAAAGAGTCGACGGAAAAGCGCGCGAAACTCTCTGCCGCATTGCGCGCATAAGCATTGCCGTAATTGCGGCCAAACGCGCCTGCACCGTTCCTCCATTCTCGCGGATATCGGCTGGGCGGATTGGCCATGGATAGCCCGGCCTGGAAGGCTGTCGTAAAGATCGCGCGCGGACCAAATACTGGTTTTTCAAAATAACTGAATTTCTCGCTGACGGTCATCGGCCCCTTGTCCGTGCTCATCGGCAGATGTCCGAAGCTAAATGCGTCCACTGCGCTCGGCTGAACAGTCGGCTCCGAGTTCTGATTTCCGGATTGCTGGCCTTTCGACTCGTCACCCTCCTGTCCTTGATCCTCGGCCCCTTGTGCTGCGGTTGCAGAGGGTGTGTCGGGAAGCGATTTTTCGATGAGTTTGCTCGACCCTTCCGTCCTAGTCTTCTGCGCTGTCGTTGTCGAGCGCAGAACGCTTTGCGCACACAGCGGAAAAACGCTCGCCAGCAAGATCAAAATGTATCTGGATAGTTTTCGCAAGTACGTCTCCTAAGCGGAACGATTTTGGATCGGAGTCACAAATCCGCGACGTTGCGGCAGTTGCGAGCTAAAGTTTTTTCATGAGACCACAGGATTCGTGAAGGAGCGCTCACAATGGGTCAAGATATGTAGAAATAGGTCACAGTGCCGTGACACTTGGTTACAACTCTTAACTTTCGACTTTCACGCTGGTTTCGAATGAAACGAATGGCGCCGACCCACTGAGCCCGGCCTCTGATGGCCTGCGACTCTCATTTCCTCTCGTTCGAAGTTCCCCAAATTTGCGATCCGCCGCAACGCGGATTCCTTCCCGCGGCTACCTCGCGGCGAGAACAGTTCAGCATCAGGGAACAGTCCTGATCGGAGAAACGTTCGAAAACCGAGAGGACAAATACAAAGCGCTCGAACACCGGGATGTCAACAACTGCGGCAATCTTTGCCTGCACGCTGGCCACACTACCGCGCGGGCTGGATTCAGAATGGAGATCCCGTCCGCCGGTCGCGGGTCGATCATGCGTATGGCATTGTGGATTATCATTCGGCGAGCCCAGGAGCGAGCCCATTCCTTGAAAACGGAGGTGCTTCCGGCAGAATCCTCCAAACTCTGGAGAAAGCACTTCTCGGCCTTTTCACAGTCTGCGGTCAGCAAGAGCGAGAGCAGGTACAGGCTGCTCATCTCCGCATGAAAGATTCGACAGAAATCTGCACTAGTCGCATATGGCGTTAACGTCTTCGCAATGGATTTCGACTTCCGCATGTGCGATCAATAACATCACCGAATTGGCCGGAATACTGTCGCGAGTTGTCACCGCACGCAAGCATTCGTCACGATTTCGTGACATTTTGTTACGTCCCGAGCCTGTAACTTGGGTGAAAATGGAACTTGTGGATCGCCTACTTCTCATTGACGATGACGCAGAGCTGGGAGGAATGCTGAAGGAATACCTGCGCCGCCAGGGCGTCACGGTTGACGTCGCACTGAGTGGCGAAAAAGGTCTTCAACAGCTTCAGAAAGAGCCCTACACGCTCGTGCTGCTCGATGTGATGCTGCCCGGTCGTGATGGATTTGAAGTGCTGAGAGAATTGCGTCAAACCTCGCGAGTGGATGTAATCATGCTTACCGCCCGCGGAGAGGACATAGACAGAATCCTCGGTTTGGAGATGGGCGCCGATGATTACCTTCCCAAGCCATTTAATCCCCGCGAACTGCTGGCGCGAATTCGTGCCGTGCAACGAAGAAAAGACAAAAGAGCACCCGAGACTCGGATTGCAAGCCAACGGAATCACGCTGGACAACGCGGAGCGCTCGGTGCGTTGGCGCGGGCGCGCAATCATCCTTACAACGGTTGAGTTCGAAGTGCTAAGAACGCTCTTGGAATCTGCCGGCCAGGTGGTGAGCCGCGAAGACTTGGTACGATCCGCACTGGGGCGTGGGCTCCAGCCCTTCGACCGAAGCATCGACATGCACATCAGCCGGTTGCGGAAAAAGCTCGAAGGTGCGGGCGCCGATCCGTGCATCAAGACCGTCCGCTCGACGGGCTATCAACTCGCCATTCTCTCCACTAGCGAGTTGGCTGACACGCGGAGCGTCTGATCATGCGCAGTTTTTGGATAAGAATCTTTGTAACGTTCTGGATCATCGAGATTCTCACCATAGCCGCTCTGGTATCCATGAGGGGCAGTCTCGAAGATTTCACCCTCTACCCGATATCCGAGAAAGCCCTGACCTCGATGGCTTTCTCTGCGGAAGAGGCTTATCAGGCGGGGCAGTGCAACGAGCTCAAACCTCTGTTGAGCCGGTTTGAACGGATATATAAAGTCACTCCACATCTGTTCGATGCAACCAGGCACGTAGTGTGCAGCGAGGCCGTATCGCCGGCTGTGCAGCGGGCTGCAGATAAATCTCAACCCTTCGGCCTGAAACGAGTGGTAGAAATTATGCGCGGAGTCTCTCCCGGCCGGAACGGCCAGATCATCGCGGCGGTTCGCATCAACCCTGATCAAAACGCACCCTTCATTTTCGTCGTGGAAACCACACAGATTCCGCCGTGGATTTTTCGTTTTAAGGGTGAGCTTGCAATTTTTGCGGCCATTCTTTTTTCCGGAATCCTTAGCGCTCTGCTCGCGAAGATTCTTGTTCTCCCTATTGGACAACTCCGCCGCACCGCGCAAGAATTGGCTTCGGGAAACTTTAAAGCGCGAGCCCAGAATTGCAGGCGCCCGCCCACCAAAGGCGATGAAGTCACTCGCATTGGTTCACGATTTTAACCGCATGGCAGACCAGATTGAATCCCTGATCGGAATGCAAAACCAGTTAATTCGCTATGTCTCGCACGAACTTCGTTCTCCGCTTTCCCGCCTCAGCGTTGCCCTGGAGTTGCTCCGCGAAGACACGAACGAACAAAGCATGGTTCATGTGGAACGGATTGAGCGCGAGACCGAACGCCTGAATCGGCTGATCGGCCAGTTGTTGGAGCTCTCCCGCATGGAGGCGATGGAGGGCACCGGGATCAGAACCGGGATAGTGCAACTGGACGACATTGTTCGGGAAGTGGTTTCCAATGCGGCGTACGAAGCCGGGAGCCGGGGATGCAATGTCCGAGCGGCGATTGGTGACCGGGTTACAGTTCATGCGACATGCGGAGCTGCTTTCCAGTGCGATTGAAAATGTCGTGAGAAACGGAATTCGATACACTCATGCAGGAACGGATGTGGTCGTGACGCTTGACTGCCAGCGCAAGGAGGCACACTGCTGCAAAACTTACCGTTAGAGATTTTGGGCCGGGTGTGCCGGAAGACAAGATCTCCTTCGCTGCGACTGCCCTTCTATCGGATAGACCCTGCGCGCTCGAATGAAACTGGAGGTACCGGGGTTGGACTGGCCATCGCAGATCGCGCGGTCCGGCTACACGGCGGCTCACTTTCATTGAGAAACCATCCCGAAGGGGGGCTTGAGGTCACGTTGCTTCTACCAATAGTGAAACCGGTTCTTGACGGAGAGGTACAAACCGCTGCTGCGACTATGTCCTGAATACGCGGCAGTGGGAGCCGCCCGCCTGCCGGTTCGTTCCGAAACAAATCCGCGCAACGTGCCCGACTCGGATCAATTTTTCTTTGGGCAACCGGGATTGTGGGTGAGTCGTCGGCCAACCGGAAGTTATCTCGCCAAGAAACCCGGTCCGGAGTTTCAACTTCTGCCCCGTCCTGCTTAAATTAGTCTCTACGAGCTTCGGCCCATTTCACCGTTGGGATTCCGTGAATTGTCTACGGATCGCCACACTGTGGCTGCAGGCACACTGAATCAATCCTCTCGCCACGTACCGACGGCCTTCATTCGCAACCGGTTACGGTTCGGCCCCAGTATTGCCTTTGACATAAGCGGCAAAGTTTTCTGGAGGGACATCATGCAGATGGCAATCACATTCCTGGCGGTGGTGGGAGGTATGGTTTTCTCGCTGGCGGTGGCGTTGCTGGCGGAGGAATTCATCTTTGGGCAGGTGTTCCGTCTGTTTTTTTCTCAGCAGGCGGTGGCGATGAAATCGGAGCAGAAGAGGTGAGTTGGAAACTCGCAAAGGAGAACGACCATGCTGGCGTTGAGGTACTTGCTGATTACCGGTGGCCTCGGGATGATTCTCGTGGCTGTAGGAATTTTGGGTTATGACCTGTATCGCGAATTGCTGTATCGGCGCGCGCAGGCGACGCCCGGCGCGGGAACGGTGCCGGTACAGCCGCAATGGCGCTGGCGCACTTCGGTGGCGTTGGGGCTGCTGGCGTGGGGGCCGATTCTGCTGGCATTCGCATTGTGGTGGTGCCGAGCGGCATGGCGGGAGTGCGTGTCAGCGAAATGAGTGGGACGGAGCCGGGCACGCTGTATCCGGGCGCGCATTTTGTGACGCCGCTGGTCGAGGATGTGGCGCTGTTCGATACGCGGGATCAGGTCTTCAGCACCGGGTTCTCCGAGGATGGAAAAAACGCGGCGGCGAACGTCTCCGCGAAATCGCAATTGCTTGGCGTGCAGGCGAAAGAGGGACTGACGCTTGGGCTTGCCATCACCGTGCGCTATCGTCTCGATCCGAAACGGCTGAACTACATTCAGAGCAACCTGCCGCGTCCGGTGGAGAAGGAAATTGTTCCTCCGGTTGTGGCCAGCGTGTGGCGGGAACTGGTTCCGAACTATACGGTGCGCGATGTTTTTTCGGCGAAGCGGGAAGAAGTGCGGCAGCGGGCAGCGGGAATGATCACGCAGAAGCTGGCGGCTGATGGAATCGTGGTGAAGGAGGTGATGCTGCGGGACATTCAGTTGCCAGCAGCAGTACGCCGAAGGGCTGGAGACTCTGCTGCTGAAAGAGCAGGAAAATGATCGCATGGGTGTGGAGACGGAGTTGAAGCAAAAACAGGTTCGCATCTCGGAACTCGAAGCCGAGGCGACGAAAGTTCAGCAGATCAAGCAGGCTGAGGGCGAGGCGCAGGTTCACGTGCTGCAGGCGAAGGGTGAATCCGATGCGATGAAATACACGCTGCCGCTGAAGGAGAAGCAGATTCAGCAGAGCAAACTGGAAGCGGAAGCGCGCAAGGAAGCGACCATTCAAAATGCGGAGGCCGCGGCGCAGGCCAAGGTGATTGACAGCAAGGCTGAGAATGAACGGAGGAAGTTGCTGTCGGCGGCGGAAGCGGATCGTATTCGCGTGACGGCGGCTGCGGATGCGGAGCGGTTGTCCAGTGAGGCGGCGATTTTGAAGCAGAATCCACTGCTGATTAATAAGATCGTGGCGGAGCGGCTCTCCGACAAACTCCAGATCATGATGGTGCCGGCGGATGGGAAGTTTTTCTTTGCGAATGATGTGTTGCGGAGCATGAGTGTGGCGAATCAGGCGGGACAGGCGGAGCAGGAACCGAGGTAGATTTCCAGTTATTGCGACGTCAAAATCCACCCGGCACCTCAGTAGTTGTTCAGCCGGCTTCGCCCTGTCTGGACAGCCGAAGCGGCTGTCGCTACGTGGGTCGGTGGTGTCCAAACAGTACAGGGGGGAGGGCCTCGGGTGTGCGTAGCGCGGCTTATAATTTGGGTATCCCTAACCTCAGCGCGAATCCATTCGGCCGCGTGCCTCCCCTTGCACACATTCTCCGTGCGGTGGCGCTGCTTTCTTTTTTGCTGGCGTCTGTCGCAGCACGAGCAGCGGATTGGAACGAACCGGAACAGCAACTGGCGCGGAAGATTGTGGCCGTGAGTGGACCGGGTGCTGTCGCTCTTACGGTCGAGAATCGTTCGTCCCTTAGCAAGCGCGATAACGAAATTATTCAAAACGGACTGCGTGCGGCACTGGAAGGGGTGGGCCTGCGGCTCGTGACATTGGAGCAGGCTGCGGCCACGGTTGCGATTTACCTGTCGGAGAATACTGCGTCCTATGTTTGGGTGGCGGAGATTCGGCAGGGCGCGGGCGCAGCCGTTGTGGCGATGGTATCGGTGCCACGCCCCGAGGGCACTGCATCGGGACGTGAGTCGGCGCCGCTCAGTTTGCGCAAGATTCCATTGTGGACACAGGCTGATCCGATTCTTGACGTGGCGGTTCTGGAAGAGAATGGCGCGCCAACCCACATCGCAGTGCTCGATGCGGAGAAGGTGGCGCTCTACCGCTGGCAGGCGGGAAAGTGGCAGCAGGAGCAGACATTCGGCATCGCTCATGCGCGGGCGTGGCCGCGGGATTTGCGCGGGCGGCTGATCCCCGGCAGAGATCATTTGCTGGATGTTTATCTGCCGGGCGTGATTTGCCGCAGCGCTGCGGCCTTGCCACTTACGCTGAATTGCCACGAGGCCGATGATCCGTGGCCGCTGGTGCCTGCAGCATTGAGTGGTAGAAGCCTTGCCGTCTTTCCGGGTGCACCGCCTTCAGCCTCTATCCCACCGATGGGAGCTTTCTTCGCCCCGACGCGCAACTTCTTCACCGGCGCTTTAACTTCCGGCGTAGGCAAGTTCACGTCCGTATCCAAGTTTTATTCGGCTGCGTTTCTGCCCCGCGACAGATATCTACTGTGGCTCTTTGCGGCCGGGGATGGTCACGTGCACATGGTCGACGGTGTGAGCGATCAGGCAGGCAGGTTCGCGTGGGGCAGCGATCTGACCAGTGTGAATACATCATGCGGCGCCGGTTGGCAAGTGCTGGCTACAAGTCCTGACACGAATGTTGACGAAGGAACCGGGGATTCGATACGCGCGTACGAGTTTCCGGATCGCGATCCCATGGCGGTCAGCGCAGCCATTGATTTTTCGGGCATGATTACCGCGTTGTGGACGGAAGCGAAGGGCGATACGGCGATCGCAGTGGTGAAACATCGCGAGACAGGAAATTATGAAGCGTTTCGACTGGCGGTGGTTTGTAGTCAGTAGCATGATGGTTGCGGGCCTGGCGGCGAGCGCCGAAACGCGGCCGCAGTACGGAGGCGTGCTGCACGTTGCCATGCGGGCTGCGCCTGCGTCGCTGGATCCGGCGAACGTTTCCTACGACGGCGCGCAGGCGGATTCGTTCGACCGGCGCAACCTGACGATGTTGATGTTCGACACGCTGGTGACCGTCGATGAGAACGAACGGGTTCAGCCATCGCTGGCCGCGGGCTGGCAAATACAGCCGGGCAACAAGCGCTGGCAGTTTCGCGTACGACGCGGAGTAAAGTTTCATGACGGCACACCGCTTACCGTTGAGACTGCGGCTGCTTCGCTGCGCGCTGCCAATCCATCATGGACAGTGGTTGCGGATGCAGATTCGGTGGTGATCGACAGCTCCGACCCGAACTTATTGGCCGAGCTGGCGTTGCCGAGGAACGCGATTGTGAACAGAACTACTGACAACCAGCCGAGTGGGACTGGGCCGTTTCACGTGGTCGATTGGCAGCCGGGAAGAACATTGTCGCTGGCGGCGTGGGAGGATTGCTGGCGGGGGCGTCCGTTTCTGGACGCTATTGAGATTGAAATGGGAAAAAATTTTCGCGATCAGATGACTGAGCTGGAACTGGGAAAGGCGGATCTGGTGGACGTGGCTCCGGAGCAGGCTCGGCGGGTTTCGCAGGATAGGCGACGGCTGACGAGTTCGGAACCGATTGAATTGCTGGCGCTGTTGTTTACTCGCGACGTGGCGTCCGCGGACGAGAAACTTCTGCGGGAGGCGTTGGCCCTGAGCGTAGAGCGGGGATCCATCCGCAGTGTGCTGCTGCAGGGCGCGGGACAGCCGACCGGCGGAATTCTTCCGAACTGGATGAGCGGGTACGGATTCGTGTTTCGCATTGACGCGGACTTACCGCGAGCGCGCCAGGAACGAGAAAAGGTTCGCAGCGGGCCGACATGGAATCTCGGATACGATGGCAGTGATCCGCTGGCCCGCTTGTTGGCGGAGCGCATCGCGCTGAATGCCAGAGATGCCGGATTGTTGCTGCAACCCGCGCTGGGTGCGGCAGCTGAGTTGCGGCTGGTGAGAATACCGCTGGCAGCGACTGATCCGTGGATCGCGCTGGCACATGTAGCTAACTTCGCCGGATTGCCTACAGCAAAAAGCCACGACGGGGTGGAGGACCTTTATGCGTCCGAAGTGGGGATGTTGGCGACGCAGCGCCTGATCCCTCTTTTTCATCTGCCTGAGTCGTATGCGTCTGCGACGAGCTTGAAGAGTTGGACGCTGCGGCCCGACGGGAGTTTCAGTTTAGCTGACGCATGGCTGGCAAGTGACCGACAATGATCCGCAAGACATGATTCGTAAAACATGATTCGTAAAACATGACTTTCCGCCGCAAACTTCTGGGGATATTCGCTCTGACTGTCGTCCTGTCGGTGGGAGCGGTCGCATCGCTGGTGCTGGCGCTGACGCGCAACGCGTTCGCAAGGACCGAAGATCAGCACATCGCGGCACTGATCGCGCAATTTCAGCGTGAGTTCAGGCGACGTGGCGAGGATGTGGCAAGGCGAGTGGACGCCATCGCTTCCTCCGATCCGGTTAGCCGGATAGGTACGGCGCTGAGCGGTTCCTCTTCGAGCGGTACCGCGGACTCGGCGGAATATTTTGAGTTGGCAAAATCCATGGCTGAAAGTCACCAACTCGATTTTCTGGAATTTCTGGACGGGCGCGGCACCATCATTTCTTCGGCGCAGTGGCCGGCGAAGTTCGGCTATCCCGAGACGGCCTTTGAAAGTTTGTCTTCCTCGATCGGTAAGGGCGCATTTCTGAAGCGAGAAGAACTGCAGGATTCCACCGCGTTGGGGCTTTTTGCCGTGCAGACAGCCGGAGCGAGCGACCATCCTGTATATGTGATTGGCGGGCTACGGCTCGACAAGAATTTTCTTTCCGCGCTGGATTTGCCGGCGGAGATGCGTGTTCTGCTGTATCAGAATCGAAGTGAACATTTTTCGGCGAATTCGCTCCTTGATCCCTCTAGCTCGGGAAACGGCGCCGACGCTGCCCATCCGGCTGACAAGCTCGCGGCCTTGATCGAATCGGTGCAGCAGCATAACCAGGAGATGAGTGGGACCGTTTCGTGGTCTTCCGATCCGGCCGACGAAGAGATGTTTCATGCGATTCCACTGCGAGGTGCGGGCAAAGATCGTCCAGGCAAAGATCCGCCTCTGCTGGCGATTCTGCTGGTGGGAAATTCGCGGCGATCTTACGTTGAATTGAAGAGGCGAATCGGGGAGTCGGCGCTGCTGGCGGGCGGCGGCGGAATCATCGTGGCGATACTGCTGAGCAGTTGGGCGGCGGCCAGGGTGACGCGTCCGGTGGAACAATTGGCTCGGGCAGCGCGCGATATTGGTGCGGGACATTGGGACACGCGCGTCGAAGTTCGCGGCAGCGATGAAGTGGCGCAGCTTGCCGAGTCCTTCAATCGGATGACGAGTGAATTGCTGGCGCAAAAAGAACGCCTGGTACAGACAGAGCGGGTCGCGGCTTGGCGTGAACTGGCGCGCCGGCTGGCGCATGAGTTGAAGAATCCTCTGTTCCCTCTTCAACTCACCGTTGAGAATCTGATGCGGGCTCGGGCGCAGAGTCCCGAACAGTTCGATGAAGTATTCCGCGAGAGTTCAAGCACTTTGCTCGCCGAGATCTCGAACCTGAAAACGATCATTGGCCGCTTCAGCGAGTTTTCGAAGATGCCGCCTCCGCAATTGCAGGCGTTGCAGGTGAATGAGATTCTGCGCGGAGTTGCGAAACTGTTTCAGGCGCAATTGCAGGCGCCGGGGCGGGAGGCGATCGCTTGCAAGCTGGAGTTGGATGAGAATCTGGGGACGACTGCCGCCGATCCGGATTTGCTGCATCGGGCGCTGTCGAATCTGGTGCTCAATGCAATGGATGCGATGCCGAATGGCGGGACGCTCACCCTTCGAACCAGGCGCGACCACGAAAAGGTAATCATTGAAGTCAGCGATACCGGGACCGGGATGACAGGCGAAGAGTGCGAACGCATTTTTACTCCTTATTACACCAGCAAGCAGCATGGGACGGGGCTGGGCCTGGCCATTGTGCAGTCGGTGGTCAGCGATCACGGGGGAAGAATCAGCGTGCGGAGCGAGCCTGGGCGGGGAACGACATTCGTGATCGAACTGCCGGATAATCTTGAGGCATTGCAAAAAACGCCAGCCTCAAAACACGCCGGCCAGGTTTCCTGAAATCACTGGGAGAATGATTGCCAGTTAAAGCGCATCTTTTGATCGTCGATGATGAAGCCAATACCTTGGCTTCGTTGTCGCGCGCCTTCCGATTAGCTGGGCACAAGGCCACGGTTTGCGACAACGCGGCCAAGGCTCTGGAACTGGCGAAGGCACAGAACTTCGATCTCATTCTTTCTGACGTGGTCATGCCGGGCAAGGACGGCCTGAGCCTGCTGGAGGAATTGAAAAGCCAAGGAGTGACCGCGCCGGTAGTGATGATGTCGGGGCAGGCGCATATCGAAATGGCGGTGAAGGCCACGCGACTGGGCGCGCTCGACTTCCTGGAGAAACCGATCTCCAGCGACAAACTCATGCTTACGGTTGACAATGCGCTCAAACTGCAACGTTTGGAGCGCGAGAACCGGCAACTGCGGCAGCAACTCGGCAAGCACGAGATTGTTTGGAAAGGTGAAGCGATGCGGCGGGTAATGGCGCACGTGGAGCGCGTCGCCGCTAGTGAGTCCCGGGTGTGCATCTTTGGTGAGACCGGCACCGGCAAGGAACTGGTGGCGCGAACCATTCACGAGCGTAGCCCACGCGCCTCCGGACCGTTCGTGACTTTGAATTGCGCGGCGGTGCCGGCGGAGTTGATCGAGTCGGAACTTTTCGGACACGAGAAGGGTTCGTTCACTGGGGCGTCCGGACGACATATCGGTAAGTTCGAGCAGGCCGATCAGGGAACAATTTTTCTCGACGAGATCGGCGACATGCCGCTGAACATGCAGGCCAAGCTGTTGCGCGTGCTCGAAGAAGGCGAGGTAGAGCGCATCGGCGGCGACAAGCCGGTTACGGTCAACGTTCGCGTGGTGGTGGCGACGCACCGTGATCTGGAGGCGCGGGTACGCGAGGAGAAATTCCGGCAGGATTTATTTCATCGCATCCACGTTTTCCCCTTGCTGCTTCCGCCGTTGCGCGAGCGGCCCGACGATATCCCCGCTCTGGTGGCGCATTTCGGCGCGCAAGTCAGCGCGCAGAACGGGTGGAAGCCGATACCCTTCACCGACGAAGCGATGCAAGTTTTACAGTCCCACTCATGGCCGGGCAATGTTCGCGAATTGCGCAATATGGTGGAGCGGCTCATGCTGCTGGCGACGGACGGTCAAGTGGATCTGGCAACGGTGCAAATGGCACTGCCGAAGATTTCTGCTGGGGCAGTTTTGGCGCGTGGCGAGGTTGGCTCCGGCGCGCTCGCTGACCGGGTGCAGTCGTTTGAACGCGAGGTGATTCTCGCCGAACTGAAACGGAGCCATCAGAACATGAGCTTAGCGGCGAAGACACTGGGTTTGGAACGGAGTCATCTGTATAAGAAAGCGGAGCAACTGGGGATTGATCTGCGGGCAATGCGTCGCGAGCAGGAGCCACAGGATTGAGCGACGGGTGTGCCGGGGAAAGAATACGTAGCAAGCTACGTCTCTACGAATTTTTTTCGCTTTAGATCGGCGGCGAGCAGTCGGTGAAACAAATGCTCTCCGGCTTCGCGGCGCACGGAGAGGCGGCCGGCTCCGTAGGCCCGCGACTTCAGGCCGCGCTGTACGTCTTCGCAAATGCCCAGGTCTTCGTCCTGCACCCGGCTGCCAACGTTTACCGACTCATTGTTGTATTCGCGGCACGCATCACTCACGTCATGGAAATAGAAATCGAAGATCACAGTGCAATGGTCGGCGTCCACGGGGATCACGTAGTTCGTATCCATGTATCCCTCGTAGCAATTGATCATCAGGTTAGGATATTGCCAGAAATAACGGGCGCGATCGCCTTTGCGAGTCGCTCCGGTGGCGGCGTCTTCGTTCGAAGAAACCATCGGACTAGATTGCAGGCAGTAGCGATCTTCGTTCTCGATGGTGTACTGCTTGTAGTCGAGCACGGAGCTTAATCCCTTGTGCAGGTGGGGTACGTGATATCCGCCGTCGAGGTAGTTGTCGACGTAGACCTTCCAATTGCACTGAATGTCATAGCTCCTGCGGGCGAAGTAATGCAGCTTGCTGATGCCGAGGGGAGCAACGCGGTTCACAAGACCGCCCAAAAATTCCTGCAAGGGCGCAGCCTGAGGATCGAGATTCACGAACACGAAACACTCCCAGGTTTCGACGCGGATGGGGAGCAAACCATTCTGAGCGCGATCGAAATTTTCGACGCCGTCGAATTCCGGCATGCCTTTAAGCGATCCGTCCAGACCGTATTTCCAGCCGTGGTAAGGGCACTGCAACATCGCGGTTTGACCGCAAGACTGCGTGACAACCGCCGCTGCGTGGTGCCGGCAGACGTTATAGAAGGCGCGCAGCGCGCCGTCGTTTCCACGAACAATGACGACAGGCTCTCCGGCGAGACGCGTGGAAACAAATTCTCCCGGCTGGTGCAGCTGATCCGTGCGAGCGGCGAGCTGCCATGTTCTGCCAAAGACGTTGAGGCGCTCCAGTTCCGCAATGCGCGGGTCGACATACCACGGTGCTGGGATCGTAGAGGCACGCGCGAGCGGGTCCCGGTCGTCATAGCAGGACAGAATCTGCTCAATTGAAGCTTGCATGTTCATGCTGTGGAATGGAACTTCATTCACGCTGCTTAAATGATGACTACCCTCTATGATTACACTCCATGGACGCTGCCTTTAAAGACCCGCCAGCATACAGCATAAAGATACGAAAGATGAAAGTGAACCGGCGAGATCACGACAAGCTGGGAGTTTCGAGTACAGATATGTCGCAGGCGGTTCGGGCGCACAGAAGAGCGCACCGGGCCGCATCCTAAACGCGGCCCGTGGCGTTTGCTGAAGCCGGGAATTTAGCCGGCTTTTCGGGCGCGAGGCTCTTCGGCACGCACCAACGGAGCGTCCACCAGATGTTCGCTCAAGAACCAGACTTGGAGTTCGTTGGCGCGTAGAACGTCACTGACAACCAGATCATTGGTGCCATCATCGCCAAGCTCGGAAGCGCGGGCCGCCAACTGGCGGCAGTGGCCGATAATGATCTGATGGGCATCGAGCAGGCGGGAGATCTGCACGGGCACTTCCTCCCTGCCGCGAGGTGGGCGCTCGATGCGGGTAGTCTCGGCGACGTCGCCGGCCATGGCCAGCGAGATTCCGCCAAGCAACTGGATGCGCTCGGCAATCTCGTCGACGATCTCCACCTGCTCGTCAAAGTGTTTGTCGAACAATAGATGAAGCTGATAGAACGTGGGCCCTGCCACTTGCCAATGTGACTTTTTGTAGAGGTCGCGCAAGGTCATGGAATCGGCGAGCAAAAGATTCAGTTGCTCGGTCATCTCCAGGCGCACTGGCTCTTCCAAATCGAGCGGAAGGGCGTGCGATACCGTGCCGTAGGCTTGAATCTCAGCGGCACGCTGGTGAATGCGGGGCTGTGCGTTGATGGTGGTTTCACGGGCGCCGGAGACTTCTTTTTTCGCCATAATTTATTCTCCTTATTCCCCAATAACCTCAGGTGAGGTTACACGAACTGAGACATCGCATTCGGACAAAATCACGACAATACGGGTTGGATGCCGCGATTTTCGATTGGGTGCGCCGGTTTTTCGCAAATCCCGCCATGACGGGACCCCAGTCTCGACGCCCGATGAATTGAAAATTATAAATGCTCAACCTTGCACGATTTGGACATTCGAAGGCTCGCTGTGCACAACCATGCTATCTGTCGCAAGGTTTGACGGCACTCGGCGCGGTTGCTATGATCGAACTGCGGGGTGGAGCAGTCTGGTAGCTCGTTGGGCTCATAACCCAAAGGTCGGTGGTTCAAATCCACCCCCCGCAACCAACCTTTCTTTCCCCGCTATTTGTTTGCCTTTCGCCATGCAATTAGCTCTGTAACTTTTTTCTTTTTGCCTAAAACGCCAGTATGAATAGGCCTTGGGAAAACACGTCAATGGCGAACCTTAGGCTGGAGTACGCAGTCGGAAAGGTAAGGAAACTACTTTGCGGGCAAGGAAAAATAGAAGACTGAGCCGCGGCCGAGCTGACTGACGACTCCAATTTTGCCGCCGTGCAGTTCGACGATGGCTTTCGCGATTGGGAGTCCCATGCCAGTACCCGGCATCAACATGCGTTGATCTCGTCCGCGATAGAATTTCTCGAAAATCATCTCTTGTTCCATCTCATCAATGCCGGGACCCTGATCGGCTACGCTGGTGATTACCCCGGAGTCCTGCAATTCCACAGTGACGTGAATCGGAGCCTCCCCCGGCGAGTATCTTCCCGCATTGTCCAACAGTTGAGAAATCACCTCCGTAATCCGCTCAAGGTCCATTCGCAAAGGCGGGATATTCGGAGGAATTGAGATCTCGACAGGATGAGTTCGCAAGCTGGCCTGGGTGTTTTTGACTGCATTCTCCACCGCGTCGCGGATCGCATGTGGTTCGAATTGAAAGTGAAGTTGATGGGCATCGAGCTGGGCAACTTCTCCAGCTTCGCCTACCAGACGGTTGAGACGGTCGCTCTCTTCATTGATCACCTGGAGCAGGTCTGTTCTCTGCGGTTTGTCGAAATGAGCGTCGGAGAGCAGCGTTTCGGCCGACGCTTTGATCGCCGTTAATGGAGTACGGAATTCGTGAGTGATCGAATCCAGGAGGATGGAACGCAGGCGATCGCTCTCGCGAGCCGCTTCACTCTTGGTGAGTTTTTCCACGGTATTGGCGCGCTCAATGGCGATGGCAACCAGACTGCCAATGGCCTCGAGACTTTCGCGCGAGAGATCGCAGCCCGACAGTCCCAGGGCACCGACAGACCTCACGCCCATGCGTACGGGCATGAAACAGATCTTTTGTTGACGATCCAGAACCGGTTCACCCCGGTCACTAATGGATTTCAGTTGGTCGGCGGGGAATAGCGTTCGGCTGCGATCATCCAGAAAATATGTCTCTTGCTTACCTTCGAGAAAAAGGGCAGCGCCGCTGAGTTCAAAGGAGTCTACGACGCTCCTGGGGATGACATTCAGCAATTCGAAGACGTTCTCGCTGAGCCACAGCTGTTGGCTAAAAGCGTATAACCTTTCAACTTCATGCCTGCGCTGGTCTGCATAGGCGGTGCCGCGACGCGCACGCTCGGACAGTTGACTGGCTACGCCGGCGGTGACCAGGAAGGCAAAGAGCGCAATCCAGTTTTGCGGATCGGCGATGGTGAACTTGAAAAGTGGCGGTAGGAAGAAGAAGTTGTAGGCTGCGGTTGCGAGAATAGCTGTGAAAGTAGCGTAGCGCAAGCCCCAGGTAGTAGAGATCAGCAAGACGGCCAGCAAGAAGCTGAATCCAATAGTCGTCGGATTTACGTGCAGCCAGCGAGAGAAGAAGAGAACGATGCCTGCGACAATTAATACGCAGGCGAAGAGGCGCAAGATCGGATTGTTAAATGGGCGCTTCACGTGCGAGGATTCTAGTCGTTCGAAATCTGGACAGCACCGAGAATAATACATAAGCATGCCGAAGACACCTGAGCAGTGGCTGGAAGAAACGACGCCGCGGAAGAAAGAGCCCGTTTTTAAGCTTTTCCTGGGCTACGCACCCGGCGTGGGGAAAACATTCAATATGCTCAGTGAAGGCATCCGGCGCCATAGCCGCGGCGAGGACGTGGTGATCGGAGTGGTGGAGACTCACGGACGTGCTGGAATTGCCGAGTTGTCTTCGAAACTAGAAACAGTTCCGAGACGCAAGATTCAATATAGGGGCGCAACCTTTGACGAGATGGATCTCGACGCCATTCTGGCGCGTAAACCCCAGGTTGTTCTCGTGGACGAACTGGCGCACACGAATATCGAAGGCGCCAAGCACGCTAAGCGTTACCAGGATGTAATGGACTTGCTGGATGCGCAAATCGATGTGCTTTCGACCATGAACGTGCAACACATCGAAAGCCTGATTCCAACGGTGCTCAACATCACCGGAGTACAGGTGAGAGAGACGGTTCCGGACTGGGTGATGAAGAAGGTCAACGAGATCGTACTCGCAGATTTGACGCCGGAAGCGCTGCAAACGCGCATGCGACGCGGGGATATCTATCCTCTGGACCGCGCGGAGCGGGCGCTGGGCCACTTCTTTCGGCCGGGCAACCTGATCGCTCTTCGCGAACTGGCATTGCAGCAAGTTGCCGGGGCCGTCGATCGTAGCCTTGAGTCGTACCTGGAACGCGAAGGGCTGAACAAGAATCTAGCATTGCGAGAGCGAATTGCGGTGTGCGTCAGTTCCAGTCCCGCAGCGCAATACTTGATCGCGCGAGCCGGGCGGATGGCTCAGCGCATTGACGCGGAATTATACGTCCTCTACATCGACGTCGGCGCCGATGACGATCCCCAGGATCAACGCAGCCTGGCGCAAAATCTGCGATTCGCTGAAAATTTTGGCGCTAAAGTGATCCGATCGAAGGGAAAGAACGTCGCGGAAGAAGTCGCCAAGGTCGTAAGAGAGCACCACATCACCCAGGTGGTGTTCGGGCGTTCGGCGCAGAAAGGATGGAAGCGCTATTTGTATCTTTCGGCCATCCACAGATTCTTGCGCGATGCTCCGCCAGTCGATGTCCACATCGTTACGCAGGAAATGAAGTGAGGCCAATGGTCAATCCAGACGGCAAGAACAACATTTTAGTGGTCGATGACGAGGCGCAGATAACGCGAGTGCTCAAGACCACGCTCTCCGCTCAAGGCTACGCAATTCGAACTGCAG
The DNA here is from genome assembly GCA_963733795.1 of uncultured Acidobacteriaceae bacterium. Lineage (GTDB taxonomy): Bacteria > Acidobacteriota > Terriglobia > Terriglobales > Acidobacteriaceae > Sulfotelmatobacter. Next base: position 1,178,469 of record CAVTED010000004.1, on the reverse strand, counting down.
CCGACGGCATGCAGGCTCTGTTAGAGATGAAAACCTGGGCTCCGGATTTAATCATTACCGATTTGCGAATGCCCAAAATGGACGGACTGGAGCTTTGCCGGCAGGTCCGAAGCCAGTCTCGTATTCCGATTATCGTATTGTCGGTCAAGGGCGAAGAGACAATTAAAGTGGAGGCACTCGATGCCGGTGCAGACGACTACGTTACAAAGCCTTTTAGCGTAAAGGAGCTATTGGCGCGAGTACGAGCGGCCCTTCGCAGAACTTATACGGAGGAGCAGCCGGAGACCCCTGTCATCGAGGCCGGCGATTTTCATATCGACATTCCAGGCCGGCGGGTGGAAGTGCGAAAGCAGGAGGTGCATCTTACTCCGAAAGAATTCGATGTTCTGGTGTACCTCGTAAGGCATCCTGACAAAGTTGTTACACACCGCGCTTTACTTTCGGCAGTTTGGGGACCGAACAGCGTAGAACAGACGGAATATCTGCGCGTATGCATCGGGCGGCTGCGGAAGAAACTTGAAGTGGACGAAACTGCACCGCGCTACATCATCACCGAACCGTGGATTGGATACCGCTTCGAAGCGGGAAACTGAAGCACAAAGCACGAACCATCCGAAAACCGAACCCCTCCCTTTAGCGCGCTACGTTCACGGTAAAACAGGCACGTCACCTGCCTAAGGTAGGTATCGTTTTGCACGGCGCACTTTTACGAACTCTTTACGATCCTTTTATTCGAAATTTAGGAGTTTTCGTATCCAATGACTAAGGACCAAAAGTGATTCCGGCGTAATCGCGCCTCAGGAATCGAAGCGAGTCATTGCGATGTTGCTGACGCCCGTAATAACGATGCTGTGTACGGCAGGAGTCGTCTTTTACTTGCGGTTTCTCTTTGCGCTCTGCAAAGAAGGCAATCTTCGTCTGATTGAATTCAGTAAACGTTTGCGACCCGGCTTCCACGAGGTAGCCCGAGTCGAACGGCTCCGCTCTACAAACAAACGCAACCCGCAACTGGTAATGCGGCGCATCGAAATCAAACCGAATGGAACTTTTGAGCAATTCGGAAAGGACAGGATCTGATGTCAATACAAGAAGTATCCCCGGAACTATTGGCGGCGCTGTTTCACCACTATCATCAGGCGCTCGCGCCGGATTTTCAGTGCGCGAGCGACCCGAACGCTGAATCTTGGGAGGAAATTCCGCAGCAGGAAAAGGGCCGTATGGTTGCTGCTGCGCGCCTGGCGCTGCTGGAACTGGCGGGCACTGGCCGGGAACCAGCGGATCGAACGAAATATTTTGCAAAACCATATTTTGCAAAACCAGGTGAAGCGGAATGGGGCGCATGAACCGGAAGTTTGAACACTGCTAGTTGCGAGTTTGGAGAATTCCGATGGCCGGAAGCTGGAATCTAAGGCAACTTTTTGCCAGGAAAGCGATCGAGCAAGAACGAAACGCGGAACAGGGCGTCTCTTCGGCCCAGATAATCGAAACAGGCGATTTTAGAGTCGAGGTGGCCGAGCGCTTCGTCACTTTGCGAGGCGAGGAGTTGGCATTGACGGATGAGGAATTCGATGTGCTTCTCTACCTGATCGGTCATCCTCAGCGGTGCGTGACTCCACGCACTGTGTTGGCGACAAGTTGGACGAGCGACGGAGTCCATCAAACCGAGTTCCTAAAGGCATTGCTGAGTCTTCGGAAGAAACTCGACGCAGTGGCCGCCGGCAACCAATATCTCCGAACTGAACCATGGGTCATCTATCGATTCGACCCGCGCTCTTCGTTCGCAGTCTAGGTCCAAATCAGTGACCGATCGAAGGACTCGCTCCTCGTGGGTATTCCCGCCAAATCTTTACGAATTCTTTATAAACTTTTTAGCCCAGTTTTATGCTCCGCCATTTTTAATGAAGGATGGTCTGGAACGTTTTTTTGGAGAACCGCTATGCAAGACATCTTTTGGATATTAGTCACAATCGCATTTTTCGGCGTGGGGATCGCCTACGTCCACTTCTGTGAACGGGTGAAGTGAGGGAAGAATCATGAGCCTCGAATCGATGATCATGCTTGCGGTCAGTGTCCTAACGACGGTGTATTTGATTTACGCGCTGCTGCGTCCGGAGAAATTCTGACATGACTGCGAACGGGTGGTTGCAAATCCTGCTGTTCCTGGTGCTGGTCTTTCTCGTTACCAAGCCCATGGGCATCTTCATGGCGCGCGTGTTCAACCGCGAGAAGACGTTCATGGACCCCGTGCTGAGGCCGGTCGAGCGCCTTCTCTATCGCGCCACGGGGGTCGATGAAAATCACGAGATGCGCTGGACGGAGTACGCCATCTCGATGCTCCTGTTCAGCATGGTCTCGATGGTGGTGCTCTATTTGATGGAGCGCTTGCAGGGACACCTCCCCTTCAACCCGCAGAAGTTCGGAGCAGTGGCTCCCGCTCACTTGGCCTTCAATACGGCTGCGTCTTTCACTACGAATACGAATTGGCAAGTCTATTCGGGTGAGACGACGATGAGTTATTTCACCCAGATGGCGGGGCTGGCCTATCACAATTTTATTTCCGCCGCGACGGGTATCGCACTGGCGATCGCGTTTGTGCGCGGCATCGCTCGCAGGCAGATGCAGACGATTGGCAATTTTTGGGTGGACCTAGTCCGCTGTTCCCTGTGGGTGCTGCTGCCATTTTGTGTGGTAGGCGCGCTGGTATTGGTGTCGCAGGGCGTCGTCCAAAACCTGAAGCCTTACGACACGGTGAAGCTGGTCGAGCCCATGCAAGTGCAAAAACTCGGTGCGGACGGCAAACCGGCCGTCGATAGCCACGGCAAGCCGGTGATGGACACCGTGACGGAGCAAACCATCGCGCAGGGCCCAGTCGCTTCGCAGGAGATCATTAAAGAGTTTGGCACCAATGGCGGCGGCTTTTTCAATGCCAACAGCTCGCATCCGTTTGAGAATCCCACACCGTTGACGAACCTCATCGAGTTGTTCTGCATTTTCACTATCGGCAGCGGCCTGACTTACACCTTAGGGCGGATGACAGGGTCGCAACGCCATGGCTGGGCGGTATGGGCTGCCATGGTGATTCTGTTTCTGGCGGGTGTCACAGTGGCCTATTGGGCCGAAGCCCGCGGAAACCCATTGCTCGCTGGAACTGATCAGAAGGCCGGCATCTTTCAGCCGGGCGGAAACATGGAAGGCAAAGAGGTCCGCTTCGGCATTGCCAATAGCGCGCTGTTCGCCACTGTGACCACGGATGCCAGCTGCGGCGCTATTAACAGCTGGCACGATTCGTACATGCCTCTCGGAGGCATGATTCCGCTCGCCAACATCATGATGAGTGAAGTGATCTTTGGCGGAGTGGGTTCTGGGCTGTATGGAATGTTGATCGACGTCGTGCTGGCGGTATTCATCGCAGGATTGATGGTGGGGCGGACGCCGGAGTATCTGGGAAAGAAAATCGAAGCCTACGACGTAAAAATGGCCATGTTGTTCGTCCTCATCTTTCCTCTCGTGATTTTGACCTTTGCCGCAATCTCTGTGGTGAAACCCTTCGGAACAGGTGGGATTTTGAATCCAGGGCCTCATGGGTTTAGCGAGATCCTCTACGCATTCGTTTCAGCGGCGGGAAATAACGGGTCGGCTTTCGGCGGGTTGACCGCGAACAACGCGTGGTACGACACCACCATTGGCATCACCATGTTGCTGGGGCGGTTCTTCATGAAGATTCCCATGCTGGCGATTGCGGGCAACCTTGCTCAGAAGAAATACGTGCCGCCATCGCTGGGCACTTTCCCGGTGACAACTCCGCTGTTCACGGTGCTCTTGATTGGCGTGATCCTGATTGTGGGTGCGCTGACATTTTTCCCGGCATTGAGCCTTGGCCCGATCCTCGAGCACCTGCTCCTGGCGGCGGGTAAGACGTTCTAGAGGATTCGAAATATGGCAACGACCACACAATCCGCAACGCTTCCGCAGGCCCAAACCGTTCGGCTCGGGCAATCGCCGATGAAACCCAGAAAGAAAGCAGTCTGGGAGTGGAAGATCGTTCGGAATGCGATCAAAGATGCTTTTCTCAAGCTGAATCCGCGGAAGATGATGGGCAATCCCGTCATGTTCGTGGTGGAGATCGGAAGCGTCATCACCACTGCCCTGCTGTTCAGAGGCGGCTCGGCATTCAAGTTCAATCTGCAGATCACGCTGTGGTTGTGGTTCACGGTTCTGTTCGCGAATTTTGCCGAAGCCATGGCCGAAGGCCGTGGCAAAGCGCAGGCAGAGACCCTGCGACGGGCGCGTTCGGAAACCATGGCGAACCGGATCCTCGCGGATGGCACGCAGACCGAACAAGTGGCAAGTTCAAAGCTCCGTGCCGGCGACTTCGTGTTCGTCTCGGCCGGGGAGTTCATTCCTTCGGACGGCGAAATTATCGAGGGGGTAGCCTCGGTGGATGAGTCGGCAATCACGGGTGAGTCGGCTCCAGTGATTCGCGAGGCCGGGGGTGATCGATCGGCGGTTACCGGCGGCACTCGGGTTTTGTCGGACCGGATTAAGGTGAAGATCACTTCCAATCCCGGTGAAACATTCCTGGACCGGATGATCGCCCTGGTGGAAGGCGCCGAGCGGCAGAAGACGCCGAACGAGATTGCACTGAACATCCTGCTGGCCGGCTTGACGATCATCTTTCTGCTCGCGGTCGTGACCCTGCAACCGTTCGCAATTTATTCGGGTGCGCCGCAAACCGTATTCGTTCTGGTGTCGCTGCTTGTCTGCCTGATTCCCACGACCATTGGCGGATTGCTCTCCGCCATCGGAATCGCGGGGATGGATCGGCTGGTGCAGCACAACGTCCTAGCGATGTCCGGCCGCGCTGTGGAGGCGGCAGGCGACGTCAACACGCTCTTGCTGGATAAAACTGGAACCATCACCCTGGGAAATCGTCAGGCGTCGCGCTTCGTGCCCGCCCCCGGAGTAACCGAGCAGGAATTGGCGGATGCCGCGCAACTCTCGTCTTTGGCGGACGAAACTCCAGAAGGCCGATCGATCGTCGTGCTCGCTAAAGAGAAATACGGCTTGCGTGGACGAGAACTCGGACCTCATGACGCGCACTTTGTTCCCTTCAGCGCTCAGACCAGGATGTCCGGAGTGGATCTGAACGGCTTTGAGATTCGCAAGGGAGCAACTGATGCCATCGCGAAATATCTAACCCAGAACGGAAACAAATTGCCAAGCGAACTGAAAGCCACCGTAGAAGAAATTTCACGGTCAGGAGGTACGCCCCTGGTTGTAGCCGAGAAGGGGCGCGGCGCCCTCGGCGTCATTGAACTGAAGGACATCGTGAAGGGTGGGATGAGAGAACGATTCGATCAACTGCGAGCGATCGGGATTCGCACCGTCATGATCACTGGCGACAATCCGCTCACGGCCGCCGCGATCGCGCAGGAAGCCGGGGTTGACGACTTCCTGGCCCAGGCCACCCCGCAAGACAAAATGGACCTGATCAAAAAAGAACAGGCGGACGGCAAACTGGTTGCGATGACCGGTGATGGCACCAACGATGCCCCGGCCCTGGCGCAAGCAGATGTCGGAGTCGCGATGAATACCGGCACGCAGGCCGCGAAAGAAGCCGGGAACATGGTGGACTTGGATTCGAACCCCACCAAGCTCATCGAGATCGTCGAAATCGGTAAACAGCTGTTAATGACGCGCGGGGCACTCACCACTTTTTCGATTGCGAACGATGTCGCGAAATACTTTGCCATCATCCCAGCAATGTTTGCCGGCACTTTCCCCGTGCTCAATGCATTGAACATAATGCATCTGCAGACGCCGCAGTCGGCGATCTTATCCGCGGTCATCTTTAACGCCCTGATCATCATTGCTCTGATCCCGCTGGCACTGCGCGGCGTCAAGTACCGGCCCATGGCCGCCGCCGCTATGCTTAGAAACAACCTGTGGATTTACGGCTTCGGCGGCATTGTCGTGCCATTCATCGGAATCAAGCTCATCGACATCATCATTACCAATATCGGGCTTGCGTAGAGGAATTGAGAATGAAAAAGAACCTAGTTACGGCGGTGCTAATGACGATCATGACCACGATCCTGCTGGGGATTATCTATCCCTTGGTGGTGACGGGAATCGCTCAGGTCCTCTTTCCCAAGAAAGCAAACGGCCAACTGATCCAGGTGGATGGAAAGACTGTAGGATCCAGCATTATCGGCCAGGGATTCTCGGGCTCTGCTTACTTTCATTCTCGACCATCGAGTGCAGGCAATGGCTACGACGCGGCCAATACCAATGGTTCACAACTGGGGCCGACAAACCAGAAGCTGATTGATCGAGTGAAGGGCGACGTCGCCAGCGCTCAAGCGGAGCATCCGGGCGCTGCCGTGCCGATTGATCTCGTGACCGCATCCGCCTCAGGCATCGATCCCCATATCACGCCGGCGGCTGCCGAGTTCCAATTGTCTCGTGTCGCCAGGGAACGTGGAACTACGGTCGAGCGGTTGCGGGCGCTGGTGGCTGCGCACACGGAGGGAAGACAGCTAGGAATTCTGGGCGAGGCGCGAGTCAATGTGCTCGAACTCAACCTGGATCTGGACCAGCAGTTTCCTGCGAATAGACGAGCCAGCACTCAATAAACAGCCAGGATCCCTAGCGGGATACTCCGAGGCGCTGTTGCTACAATTTCGCACGGAAAAGGACGTGACCCATGCGATCTCTGGATCAGATCTTGACTGCGCCGGAAACAACTTTCCTCTTACTCGCAGTTGCGGCAACATTGGAAGTACTAGGAGACGCTTTTTTCCAGTCGGCGGTCCATCGCTCGTCTGGCTTATGGCGATGGATTTTCATGGCCGGAGGGGCGGCCACTCTCTCTGCCTACGGACTGGTGGTGAACTTGCCAGGGTGGGATTTCGGAAAGCTGCTGGGCGTGTACGTGGTCTTTTTCTTCGTCATCGCGCAAATAGTTGCCCGGGCGAGATTTCATCAGGCAATCAGCCCGCCTGTGCTCGTAGGGGGTTCCTGATTGTGGCTGGCGGCCTGACTATTTCGTTCTGGAAAGGATAAAAGTTGAACAATGTAGTCTTGCATTACCCGACCTCAACGCCGGAGCAGACGTGACAGCGATTGCTCCCACGCAATGCAATCCAACCCTGGAACAACCGGAGATCGGTGCCATGATGACCGTCGATATTAGATTGTGCAGAGCCTTACAATCCGCAGCTTGGCCAGTTGCGCTAATTCTCACCTTAGCTACCGTTCCCACCCAGCGCTGTGCTGCGCAGACGCAGGCTTCCGCTCCGACAGATGTGGCAGCGCTGCATGGTTCCGATTCAGATAAAGCGGTTCGCGCTGGGGACGAAACGGACAATTCGGCTGGAAAGACAGCCCCGGCACCGCCCTCGCTCGACCCGGGAATATCGCCGGCCGTGGCGAAGCAGTTAGCGGCGATGCAGGCAGAGATAGAAGAGCTCAAGGCGGAACTAAAGGGCCGAAACTCTGCTGCAGCCGCTCCGGCCGCTCCAACCATTGCATCAACGCCGACTGCGGCACCCGCTGCAGTTGCAGAGCCAAAAACCGTCGAGGCCGCATCGCTGAGCGCAGCCAATGGTGCGCCACAGGTACGTTCAGGCCTGCCGGAAAAGCCAAAGCCGACAGACCCGTTCGCCTATGCCGACTGGACCTGGCTGAACGGTAACCCGCGCAACAAAGATGCGGTGTGGGATTCGAAATTCTTCACTCCTGAAATCCGCATGGACGTTCATTACGTCATGGATCTCAATCATCCGAAAGACGACACCATGGGTGGATCGACCGAAATTTTCCGCTCCAATGAAATTCAGGTGGAGCAAATCAGCTTTGGCGGCAACTTCCACTGGCAGAATGTTAACGCCCGCATCCTGACCATGAACGGAATGTTCGGCGTCACTACGCCACGGAATGATGCCAGTGCGGGACGCGGCCAATGGGATCTCCGTGGCGCGTACAAATACGTTTCCGAGGCCAACGCCGGTTATCACTTCGACGTGAACCACGGGTTGAATATCGACGCAGGAATTTTCGTTTCCTACATCGGTCTGTTCAGTTACTACAATTTCGATAACTGGACTTACCAGCCCTCCTATGTATCCTCCAACACACCCTGGTTTTTCAATGGTGTACGAATTCAGTGGTTCCCAACCGACAAACTGAAGATTGAGCCCTGGATCATCAACGGCTGGCAATCTTACGGGAGACTGGGCAGCAAACCTGGTTTGGGTGGGCAGATCCTATATCGGCCAATGCCGTGGCTATCGCTCGTCTTCAACAACTACGGCATGGGTGAAGATACGCTGGGCAATGGAGACGGCCAATTTGGACGCTCGCGGATCCACACCGACGACAGCGTGGAAGTCAAATATTACGATCACCCAGAAAAGTTGTTAGACAAGATGGCTTTCTCTCTCACTGGAGACCTCGGCTGCGAGTACGGCGGACACGGATCGTTCGTCAGCGCACAGGGTCGAACCATCAATAACAACGTGAATTGCCACCACAATACGGCTACGAGCAGCAAGCAGACCTTCGCCGGGTGGATGCTCTATAACCGATGGTGGTTTAAGAAAGATTTGTATGGGATCACTCTCGGCGGCGGAGCGATGGCCAATCCGGGCCGCTACCTGACCCTGCTGCCACCGATCAATGGAGCCGATGCTATCACCGGCTCGCCGTATTTCACGCAGAACCCCGGGGATCCGTACAAAGCCTGGGACGCTTCGCTCACCTTTGACTGGATGCCCAGGCAGTACATCACTTTCCGCGCAGAGTACGGGTATCGCCACGCCAATGTGCCTTACTGGACAGGGCGCGGAGGAATCACACCCGGAGACAACTTGACTCCCAGCACGGTTCCTAATCCATCGGCGGGGTCTGTGGTGGGAAGCACTACGTTCGTGCCCGGCCCCGTGCTGTCTGCCACACCGGGCTTCACCTGTGTGGCTGGAGCCACGGGTTTCTGCCCCGATCTGCGAAAAGATGAACCCAGCTTGAGGTACGCGATCATGGTGAAGTTTTAGGTTGGTGATGATTTCGGGTAGTGACAAGGAAAATCAAACCTTGTCACTACCTGATTTCGCGATGGCTTAGGGGATTTCACGAAATATGCTTGTGAGCGCTGCGGCACCCACACCCATGATTTTTGCCGCTGTCGCTGGATTCGATAATTGCTGCGCTTTAGTCCCATGCACCGCAAGCCACTCGGCGTATCTCCAACCGCCCGTTTTGAAGTTCCCTCCGCCGGGCACGCAATCCACCAAGGTGAAATTCCGACAGCCGCGTCGGCCAGCATGGTTTGTCTCTAGAACGGCTTCGAACCTCCTGTCCAGTTCAACGAAGGCATCTTCTTCGCCTATAAATCCGGCGATGCATAATATGCTGGAGTCGTCGTGTTCCGCTTCCATCAAAATATCCTTGAAGCAGGTTTTTTCGCACCGGAAGCCATGAGCTCAAGATCGAAGCTAAATTATTCTGGCGGCAGTTGACCCGCCACCCGAGCCATTTACACTGAAGGAGTTATGACCACCACCACCCTCAACTCCCTCGCCCGCGCTTCTTCCGCTTATCTGCGGTCTGCTATGCACCAGCCGATTCAGTGGCATGAGTGGGGGGCGGAGGCGTTTGCAGCGGCGCAGGCGGCTAATAAGCCGATGCTGCTGGACATTGGAGCGGTGTGGTGCCATTGGTGCCATGTGATGGATCGGGAATCGTATGACAATCCGGAGATTGCGGCGATTGTGAATCAGCATTTCATCGCGGTGAAGGTGGATCGGGACGAGCGTCCGGACATTGACAGCCGGTATCAGGCGGCGGTGCAGGCGGTGAGTGGGCAGGGCGGGTGGCCACTCACGGCGTTTCTTACGCCGGATGGGAAGCCGTTTTATGGCGGGACTTATTTTCCACCCAGCGATGGATATGGGCGTCCCAGCTTTCGGCGGGTGCTCTTGAGTATTGCCAACGCTTATGCGGAGAAGCATGGCGACGTGGTGGAGCAGGCGAAGATGGTGGAGAGTGCGATTGCGCAGTCGGAATCGTTTGCGGGGCGAAGTGGGCGAGTATCGGAGAGTGTCATCGAGGCGATTCAGGAATCGGCGTTCAAGATGTTTGATCGGGAGCATGGGGGGTTCGGGCACGCGCCTAAGTTTCCGCATCCTTCGGCGTTGGATTTGTTGATTGAGCGGTATGCACGAAGTGCTCGCGCTGATGAGTCAAAATCCCCACCCCTTCGGCAGGCTCAGGGCAGGCTCAATCGCAAAGAGCGCGATAGGATGGGGCACCCTCCCGATTCTTCTGAGCCTCCGGATTCTTCGCTGCCGCTACGTGAGTTGATAGTCACTACGCTTGAGCACATGGCTCGGGGTGGGGTCTACGACCAACTGGCGGGTGGGTTTCACCGCTATTCGGTGGATGAGCGCTGGGTGGTGCCGCACTTCGAAAAGATGTGCTACGACAATTCGGAGCTTCTCAAGAATTATGTGCACGCGTATCAGGCTACGGGGGAAGAGTTTTTTGCGGGCGTGGCGCGCGACATCATTCGCTGGATGGATGAGTGGTTGAGCGACCGGGAACGGGGCGGATTTTACGCGTCGCAGGACGCCGATATTTCCATGGACGATGACGGCGATTATTTCACCTGGACGCTGGATGAAGCTCGTGCGGTATTGACCGGCGAAGAGTTGCGGATCGCGGCACTTTATTACGACATCAATGAAGCTGGCGAGATGCATCACAACCCAGCGAAGAATGTCTTGTATGTGCGGACTTCCGAGGATGAGATTGCGGAGCGAATAAACCTGACGGCCGAATGCGTTCAGGAACTGCTGGCATCGGCCAGGAAAAAGTTGTATGCGGCGCGGTTGCAGCGGCCGACTCCGTATGTGGATAAAACAGTCTATGTGGGATGGAACAGCTTGTGCGTTTCGGCCTATCTGGAGGCGGCGAAGGTTTTGAATCTCGCGGATGCACGACGATTTGCGTTGAAATCCCTGGATCGCGTGCTGGGGGAGGCCTGGAAGGCCGCATCCGGGGAGAAAGCTGCGGGCGGGGGCCCTTTCGACTTCCGCTCAGGGCAGGTCCGCGCCACACTGCTGCATGTGGTTGCTTATTCTGACCCGGCGGCCTCGCATCGCGAGGTTCCGGGAATGCTCGAGGATTATGCCTTCACTGCGTTAGCGTGCTTTGACGCTTACGAGGCGACTGCCGATCTCAGTTACTTCAAATTTGCCGGGGCGATTGTAGACGCGATGATTGAGCGGTTTTATGATGCGACTTCGGGGGGATTTTTCGACAGCGAACCCGTCGCCGAAGGCAAAACCCTGGGCGTGCTGGCAACGCGGCGCAAGCCGCTGCAGGATTCCCCGACTCCAGCGGGGAATCCAATGGCGGCGATTGCTCTGGTGCGATTGCACCACTACACCGGCGACGCAGGATACCGGGACAAGGCGGAGCTTACGCTGGAAACGTTCGCGGGCGTCGCCGAGCAATTTGGAATCTTCGCTGCGACCTATGGAATTGCGGTCCTCCATTTATTAGACAGTCCGGTGCAGGTGGTGGTAATCGCCGAGGACGGCGATGAACACAACACCGAAGAACTCTACGCGGCGGCAGTTGCGCCTTTTGCCTTCAGTAAAAGCACGCTGCGGTTCGCGGCCAATCAGGCGGTCGCAGAAAACCTTCCGCCCGCGCTGGCGGCAACGATCCCTAATCTCCCGGATGTAGGCTCAGGAAAATCTTTCGCGGTGCTGTGCTCGGGATTTGCCTGCCGACCGCCGGTTTCCGATACGGCGGAGTTGCGGAGAGTTTTAGAAGAGACACTGCAGGAAAGCTAGGCCACCTTCGTCGACGCCTGGACAAAAAAGTGGGGCTGGCGGGTTAGTATGAGTCCCGCCAGCCCAAAGATTGCTAGCCTGTTTCTCGGCCCAAGTTACAGTTACGGCAGGTTACTTTGGTGACCTTGCGGTCACAGGCTGCCCCGAGTTCTACTACATCGGGATAGTTGTTGAGCACGTTGTTGATTTGGGTGGGCACAAGAGTAGCGGGCCGCCGTCTGCGGTTGGCACCTGTGGGACGGCAACTGCTAGGAATGTGCCCACTAGTCCTACCATCAGGATCAAAATCCTGATTGTGCGTTTCATGGGTTCGTCTCCTATCCGCGTGTAGAGAGTTCCCGAAACGGAACTTCTTCGCGGAGCCGCATTATAGGGCACGTGTCAAGCCACGTGCGCAAGATTTTTCATCCCGCGGGACTCCGAAGCCCGGCGGGGCGGTTCCCGTCGCAGGACGTCAAATATAATACTCTTTTAGTTTCTTAAATTTACAGTACATCCATGAGGTATTTGTTTTGCCTGACAATAAGGGCAGGCGGAGAACGAACTCTCCGGGATTTCAGTTTACGATTTCCGAACAGAGTAGGCACTACATTGAATCCCGGATGAGCCGAGGGATGATGCCGTAGCAGGTTTACGGTTTGGAGTTTACGTGCACTGGCGGGAGCGTGAAGCCACCGCCTGCGGCGGCTGCGCTCCGCGCGGCAGTATGTGAGTTCACCGTTTCACGGGACGGAGATGCGTCCAGGTGGGTGCGGGAAAGGGCGCGGTCGACCATCTCTTCAAACATTGGGATGAGAGAGTCGGGGGGAAGCGGGTGATGAATATCGGATAGGCCTTGCTCCCAGCGCTGCGGCTGCAAAAGAGACAATGAAACATCGCGCGCCGGACTCTTTAGGCCCACGTAGCCGAGCCATACCATCAGGCTGCCGTTGTAGGCGGCCATGTTGAGAATGTTGATGGTCGTGGGGTCGCCCAAATGTTTGCCGACAAAGGAAGATATCAGGACGAGTTCAATCACGGCAAAGGAGCCAAAACCAAGGGCGATGCCGAAGCTATGCTGACGGCGGCTGATGCCCACGTAGTGAGCAAAAAAAAGCAGGAACAGAACCATTCCTACCTGGATGATCCGCACGCAGCGTTGCGATGTGATAATGGCCTGCATCCAGGGCGCGATCTCCGACGAATTGGTGGAGACTGAGACCACGCCAGCGACCAGCAGCATGACCAGGCCCGCCCATTTGAATAGCACGGTGCCGAGATCGCGCAGGGTATGGAACAAGCGGAAAACGTCCACAAAGACTTCGTGAATCACGGCAAAGCCGAAAGCCACGCTCAGAGCATCGCAAACCCAGTAGAGGTAAAACGCCGCAGAATAATTGTGCCAGAGTACGGGGAATACTACGGCAAAAGTCACCAGCTGGGTAAGAACGTAGCCAAAGAAGAACTTGAATTTGCGGTGCAGCCCGCGGTGAAACATGAGCGTAGCGATCCCGATCTGAAGGACGGGATGTGCGATCCAGAGCGCGTAATAGAGAACTCTAATCTTCTCGTTCATCTTTCTCGCTCGTCGACAACGCTATCTAATAACGGATTGGGCTAGAACGGCCAACACTCTTTCGCATCAACTCCAACGGTACTTCTAAAGGCTCGTTCAAGCAACGTTAACGGTTCCCCACCCGGTGTTCAATGGACTGAAGTAATTGCTAGTAACGTTACCCTTGGAGGTACCCCGGACGCAAGGTTACCTTCGTGCCAAAGTACAAAGGGGCCGGGCAAACCTTTGTTCCAGAGTAAAGATTTAAAGATCAGGTGGCGCAAAGGGGGCGGAAGGCTAGGACAATGCACACGCCGGCATGACTGGGCGGGTGTGCAGCGGATGAAGGCTTTGCCCGATAGTTAGGCATCTGGCATGGAGTGGATGTAGGCGCGCATCATGCGTACCTCATCGTCCTTCTCGCTTAAATCGTGCAGCAGGATGTCGCGGAGCGACACCATGCCTAGCAGTTGCCCTTCGTGGCAAACGGGCAGATGGCGGAAGCTGTGGCGCCGCATCAGGGCCATGCAGTTTTCGAGATCCTCATTCATGTTGACGGTAAGAGGGTCGTCGGTCATGACCTCAGCCAAGCAGGTGCTGCGGGGATCCCGGGCTTCGGCTACGACGCGCTTCATCAGGTCGCGTTCGGAAAAAATCCCGACCAGTTTGCCGTTGTGCAGGACGGGCACCGCGCCGATGTTGTGCTCAACCATGGTACGCACGGTCTCGAGCACGGTATGGCCCAGTTCGGCTTGAAATGTGTTTTGATCCTTGATCAGATCGCAGATCCGCATTTGACACCTCCCGGCATACATCCGAGTTGTCCAAAAGCATCTACCGGGGCGCGAGTATATGCCGGAAAGGAGATGTTAGGAAAGGGAAAAAGGTTGGGAGTAAGGGAAATCCGGCCCAAATTGGGCCGGTTCAAGCAGGCGGAGGCACGATCGGAAAGCTTTCTTTGGCGCGGCTTTCAGGAGCTAGGCGTCATTGGCGAAGACAAAATACGAAGAGTTCCACAGGGCCGTGGGCAGGCTTCCGCGGGGTCGAGCCGTGACCACAATGTTGTACGCATCCGAACTTCCCAAGTTCATTTCCAGCAATACATCCGGGGGGCGGGCGAGTTCGTCTTTTTCCCTCGCTTCCGGCGCGCCGGCATCCGCTGCGCTCGTACCAGGCTCAATCACCGCCAACCATGCCAGGAACTCGTGAAGATCGCGAGTGCGGGAACGTCCGGGGACAACGAAAGACAATTCGGCTTCCTGAGTGGAAAAGTGCCAGGCCAGGGAAGCGGCGAGATCAACCGCCTTCTCGTACGCCCGTTCGGAAATCAATCCAGGTTTGGGATTGTCGAAAGCAATGCACAATTTGCGTTCGTCTTCGCGCGCGAACTCACGAACCTTCAGCGAGCCGGATTTCGCGGTTGCCTTCCAGTCGACGTGGCGGGCCGAGTCTTCCGGCATGTATTCGCGAATGCGGTAGAGTTCGGAGCCCCGGCCGCGGACAAAACTCTCCCACTCACCCCGCACCAGCGGCAATACTTCGAAGAATTCGTCGGTCGGCTCGATGCGAGGATAGACCAGCACCTCCCTGGGCAGCGACACGTGCCGCGTCTTGGTGAGAAATGCGAAGGGAAAGCGAGTGGCCAGACCGAAGCTGTCCTCGCGATAGCGGCCGCGCTGGTCAAATCTTAGCTCCAGATCGGCCGACAACTCAGCCTGCGGCGGAAGGAAGGGAAAGTATGCCATTCCCTGAAAGATTCCCGGAGGCGGTGGAACCACGAGGACGCGGCGCAGACGGCGGTCAGGCAAGCGCAGCCACTGCTGATGCGACGGTCGGTTGAAGGGGAAAGCGAAGGTGGTCGCCTCCCATCGCCATTGCTTGCTCGGCTTCTTTTTTTTCTTGCGCGTGGAAACCACACGAATCGAGAAGGAAGGCAGAAACCGGCGTGGATTGCGGACTACGATTCGTCCCGCCACCGGCCGGCCAGCGAAGACGTGCTCGGGTAGGCGGACATCGAGTTCCAGCCAGCGCAGCACCCAGGCGGAGACGACTCCGGAAACCAGAATCGCCGCCAGCATGGCCGCGACCACGATGTAGAGGAGATTGTTGCCGGTGTTGAGCGCGGCGATGCCGATCACCAGCGTCACTAGCGCGTATACGATGCCAGCCTTCGTGACGTCGTAGTCGAAGGATTCGCGCAGGCGCTCAACGGCCACGCGGCGCGCGAGGTAGGGCACGGTTACCAGGCCAACCAGGGTCGCGAGCACCAGCGAAGTTGAGGCCAGAATCACCGTGGCCCAGACGTTGCCGGCGTCACGCGAGACAGTCGAAAAAAGAGCGGTCGCGAAGGCCAGGCCCAGGCCCACAAGAGCGAGCAGAAATTTAACCCAGACTTCCGCCGAGGTCGATTGCAGCCACTGCACCAGCCGGTGGGGCGCTGGTAGGCTGGATTTCAACGGATTGGCAGAGGCAGAACCCACTGCTTCGAGCCTAGCATTCCCTGCCGGAACGGACAATCTTGATTCGCTAGTGGGCAAAGCGATCGTAACCGCAGCAGCTTAAAACCGAAATTGGCCACGGATCTGCACTGATCACCACGGATAAATCAAAATGCTTCCTTTGATTCGTGGAAATCCATCAGAGTCCGTGGCACAAATACGGCGCTTCAGTACTCCGCCAATTCCTTCATTGCCAGAAACAGGTCGTTGGGCTGGGGAAGAATGGCATCTTCCAGAATGGGCTGGTAGGCAACAAAAACATCTTTTGCGGCCACGCGGCGGACCGGGGCATCGAGCTTGTCGAATAACTGGTCGGCGATGCGGGCGGCGATTTCGGCGCCGTAACCCCAACTGAGCGTGTCTTCGTAGGCGACGAGCGCGCGATTTGTCTTGGCCACCGACGTAGCGATGGTGTCCCAGTCGAAGGGATTCAGGCAGCGCAGGTCGATCAGTTCGACTTTCACGCCTTGCTCGCGATCCAGTTTCTGCGCGGCTTGCAGCGCGCGGGGCACTACGGCTCCGTAGGTGATCACCGTCAGATCGCTGCCCGGCTGGACAACCTTCGCTTTGCCGAACGGAATCATGTATTCAGGGCCGGGATAAGCGGCGCGACCATAAGATTCACGATAGAGCCGCTTGTGTTCGAGAAACAGCACAGGATCGTCGCAACGGATGGCGGTCCGCAACAATCCCGCAGCATCTTGCGAGTTCGACGGAAAAACCACGCGCAGGCCGGGAATGTGGGTGAAGATGCTCTCCCCGCATTGCGAGTGGTAGATGGCTCCGCCGGTCAGGTATCCGCCGATCGCGACACGAATTACCACCGGGCACGAAAACCCGTTGTTAGAGCGCCAGCGGATGACGCTGAGCTCGTCGCGGATTTGCATCATCGCGGGCCAGATGTAGTCGAAGAACTGAATTTCGACGACCGGCTTGAGCCCGCGGGTCGCCATACCGGTGGCGCGCCCTACGATCGCGGCTTCCGCGAGCGGAGAATTGAATACGCGGTCATTCCCAAATTCGCATTGCAAGCCGAAGGTGAGTTTGAACACTCCGCCTTTGCCTTTGACCAGCTTGCGCTTCAAATATTCTTCGCGACTGCAGTCGGCGACATCTTCGCCGAAGATCACGATGCGTTCGTCGCGCTGCATTTCGTCGCGCAGGGTCGTCGTAATCAGGTCGGCCATGGTTTTGCCGGCCGACTTCTTGCCGTCGGCAGGAAGCTCCGGCACCACAGCCTGGGTATCAAATGTGGACGACGCGGGATCGAGATCGGGCGAATATACAAACTTTGTAACACTTTCGGGCGCAGGCGGAAGCGCTTCCAGAGCCTTGTCCACAGCGATCTGTAGCTCCGCTTCGACTTCCTTTTCGAGCTGGTTGATTCCTTTCTCGTCGAGTATGCCTTCGCGCAACAAGAACATTTGCGTGCGCGTAACCGGATCGCGCTGGGCATCGCGTTCGCGCTCGGCATCCGGGCGGTACAGACGTTCATCATCAGACAGAGAGTGGGAATAGGGACGGATCACGTGCGCGTGCACGAACGCAGGGCCGTGTCCTTCGCGGCAGTAGCGAACAGCTCGCTGGAATGCGGCGTAGCTCGCCACGGGATCGGTGCCGTCAACTTCTTCGAAATGAAAGTTGGGAAACCCCGAGACCAGGCGGGAAATGCTTCCGCCCGCCGTCTGAACTTCCACGGGCACTGAGATCGCGTAGCCGTTGTCTTCCACGCAGAAAATCACCGGCAGCTTGCCCAGTGCGGCGGCGTTCATGGCCTCCCAGAATTCGCCTTCGCTGGAAGTGCCGTCGCCGAGGGAAACGTAGGTGACTTCATCGCCCTGGAAGGTGACATTCTTGAACTGGCGATAGTCCTTGAGACTGGAATCTGGAATTTCCGCGGCCTTGGGATGCCGCGCCAGATAGCGTCCAGCTTCAGCGCAGCCTATGGCTTGCAGAATCTGCGAACCGGTCGGCGACGACTGCGTCACAATATGCAGATTCGGGTAGCTCCAGTGCGAAGGCATCTGGCGTCCGCCGGAACTGGGATCGTCTGCGGCGCCTACGCCCTGGAGGAACATGTCATACGGGTTGACGCCGAGCGCCAGACATAACGCACGATCCCGATAATAGGGATAGAACCAGTCATAGCCCGGCTTCAGCGCCAGGCCGGCGGCGGCGCCAATGCCCTCATGTCCCGCTCCGGACATCTGGAAATAGATTTTTTGCTGGCGCTTCAGCAGGATTTCTTTGTCGTCGATGCGTCGCGAGGTGTAGGTGATGCGGTAGGCCTGGATGAGCTGGTCGCGCGTAAGTCCTTCATATAACTTGCTCTTCTTGACGCCGTTGGCCGTTACGGCCAGCTTGGGGTCGGTCTTCGTCGTGGCCATCCGGGTCCCTAGATCCTACTGCGTTAGATTCCTCTCAGCTCCGCTCGGATTCCACGCGGCTGCTGAAACCTGTTGGATTGTAAATGGTAACTGGGGGTTGGAAAAGTACGGAAGTTTTCCTGGTCGGCGATCCGGTCAGGCCTTACCCTTGCGCGCGTGAGGGGCCGCCGACCGCGCCAACCATCGACAGCCTAAGCTGGCCGCTACAGCGCCTGCCAGTTGCGCAGCGATAAAGGCGGGGGCGTCGACAGGACGAATGCCCGCGAAGGTATCGCTGGCTGCGCGCGCCAGCGTCACCGCGGGATTGGCAAAAGACGTGGAAGCGGTGAACCAATACGCTGCCGTAATGTAAGCGCCCACGGCAAACGCAACGGCGGACGAGCGTGCGCGGGCGCATCCCCAGATCACTGCGAGCAGACCGAAGGTGGCAATGAATTCGCTCCAGAGAAGGGCTGGGCCGTGTCTCGCGTGATGGGAAGCGAAAAATACAGGCAGGCCAAACATCCAGTGAGCCGCTGCGACGCCACCCAACGCTCCAATGATTTGAGCGCTCACGTAAGCGGGCAACTCGCGCCATGCGATGCCGTCCTGCATCGCATCCGCGAGGGTGACCACAGGATTGAAGTGCGCGCCCGAGATCGGGCCCAGCGCAAGAATCAGAGCAACCAAGGCCGCTCCCGTCGCCAGCGAGTTCGCCAGGAGGGTCATTGCGACATTGCCGCCGGACAAGCGCTCACCCATGATGCCGGAGCCCACCACCGCGGCCAGAAGAAATGCAGTGCCGAAGAATTCTGCCGCTAAACGCCGACGCAGGTTGAATGTCATTGCTCTCCGATGGTATCGACTTCTTTTTGCAGCGAGAAGCGGTCAAGGGTGGAGAGGGGCAGGCATAGGAATAGGCTGATTCTCCGCTCCAGTAGAAAGAATGCCTCCCGGAAAGCTTTTTGAATCTGCTCCGTGGTTCCCTGCACAGCGGCCGGATCGGGGACTCCCCAGTGCGCGGTCATCGGCTGGCCGGGCCAGACGGGGCAAACTTCCTTCGCGGCATTGTCACAGACGGTGAAAACGAAATCGAGCTTGGGAGCGGCGGGCTGGGCGAACTCGTCCCAACTCTTGCTGCGAAGACCAGTCGTGGGCAGGTGAGCCGATTCGAGTTGCCGCAGCGCTTCGGGACGAACTGCTCCAGTCGGACGGCTGCCCGCGCTGTAAACGGCAAAGTGCGGTCGGCCTTTTTGATTCATGATGGCCTCGGCCATGATGGAGCGCGCCGAGTTGCCAGTGCAGAGAAATAGAACGTTGTAGTGTGCCTTCATTCCGTTCTCCTGGCGCATTTCAGTTGCAGCACGTCGGGCCGCAGCAGGGCTCTTGTGTGTCACGAGGTTTAACGGCCCGGATGAACGCGCTGAGGAACCTTCCATCTACCTGTGGGGCGATCGCGTCGACGTCGATTCCCTGCCCGGCGAGGAATTCGCGGGCGTCCGCGGTGCGATAGATGCGTGTGGGCTCGATCTCAATCTGCTTAAAGCCGGCGGCGACCAGCTTGCTGCGGTAATCGTTCTCTTCGAGAGCGCCGGCGATGCAACCTACCCATGCAAGAATGCTCTGGCGAATTTCGGGCAGGATCTCGCCACGGGTCACGACATCCGACACGGCGAAGCGTCCGCCGGGTTTCAGCACGCGGAAGGCTTCGCGCAGAACTTTATCCTTGTCGGCCGAAAGATTAATCACGCAGTTGGAGATGATTACGTCGACCGAGTTGTCGGGCAGCGGGATGTTCTCGATTTCGCCCTTCAGGAACTCAACATTCTCAATAGCTGCCTTGCGCTTGTTTTCGTTGGCCAGGGCGAGCATTTCGTCGGTCATGTCGAGCCCGTAGGCTTTGCCGGTGGAGCCGACGCGGCGCGCCGAAAGCAGCACGTCGATACCTCCGCCGGAGCCGAGGTCGAGGACGACCTCGTCGGGATTAAGTTGCGCGACCGCCGTCGGATTGCCGCAGCCGAGCGAGGCCAGGAGCGCCTCTTCGGGGATCTGTCCCGCCTGCGATGCGTCGTAAAGATTCGTGGTGATGGGATCGCAGCAACTGGTTGCGGCGGCGCCGCCGCAACACGAACTGCCTCCGGACTTCACGCGCAAGGCGGCCTCGCCATATTTCTGTTTGACGATGTCTTTGATATCGGCAGAGTCGGCTTTGAGAAGGGCAGGGCTTTCAGCCGTGCCGCCAGACGCCGATAGAGATGCTGGCTTTAACCCCTGCGGGACTACGTCGACATCAGCTCGCGAATGCATGATCCACTCTCCTATTTGCAGATTCGTACGATCTGGTCTGGCTTGACAGCTTTGTTTCGTGTGCAGCACTCGGCGTAGAGGAATTGCAACAACTCCTGCAGCGCGGCGGTGTCGGCGGTGTAACGCAGAAAAGTGCCTTCCCTGTGTACTCCAACTAAACCCTCCGTCCGCAATTTGTCCAAGTGGTGCGAGAGGGTCGAGTTGGGGATTCCGAGCTCCTCTTGAATGTCGCCGACGACAAGTCCGTGGGGATGGGCTGTGAGGAGCAATTGCATGATGCGCAGGCGAGGCTCGGTTCCCATGGCGGAAAACATGTCGGCGTATTTGGCGACGCGTTCGCTGGCCTTGCTGGCTGGAAGGGCCTTGCTTGTGGCTATCGACATATTTCTATATTACTAGAAACATGGATTCGCGTCAATTCACATTCCTCTGAATGCTGACGGCATTGTCGCGAGTGTTTTATTCTGGAAGAAGATGATCCGGACCCGCCGCGCCTTTGATCCGCAATCGATTCGACTCGTGATCTTCGATCTCGACGGGACGCTGATTGACTCGCGCCTCGATCTGGTGCATTCCGTCAATGCAGCGTTGCGTCACATCGCGCGGCCGGAGTTGCCGGACGACGTGATTGCCAGCTACGTGGGGGACGGCGCGCCGATTCTGATTCAGCGCGCTCTCGGGGCCGAGGCTGCTGACGAGGCACTCGTACGCCGTGGGTTGGAGTTTTTCCTCTCTTATTATCGAGAGCACAAACTGGATCACACGACCGTCTATCCAGGAATTGCGCAGGCGCTTTCTGCAATTCAAGGCTCGTCGAACGGGACTCCGCGCAAGCTGGCAGTGCTTACCAATAAGCCGGTGAATCCTTCGCGGGCCATTGTGGATGCCCTGGGGATGGGAAAGTTCTTTTCACAGGTTTATGGCGGCAACAGCTTCGGCACGAAAAAACCCGACCCTGAAGGCGCGCGCAAACTGGTAGAAGAAAGTGGGGTGACGCCCGAACAGGCTGTGATCGTAGGCGACTCTCACGTCGATGTGCGCACCGGACGCAATGCTGGGTTGTGGACGGTCGGAGTGACCTACGGCTTCGCTCCCCAAACGTTGGAGGACGATTCGCCGGACGTCCTCGTAGACTCGGCGCACGAGTTAGGGGTCATCTTTTCAGAGGCAAGGTCCAAAGCTTGAACCGCAGAGGACGCGGAGAAAAAGCCGCTGAGAACGCTGAGAGAGGCTTCCACGGACCAGCTACTAGCGAAGTTCGCTACACTTCTACAAGCCAATTACGCCGAACTTCAAACCATGACCTCTGATCGCTCTGGCTCTGCGAACACATTCACGAAAAAAGAGCTGCGCAAGCTGCGTAGCATGAAAAATCCTTACGGCATTCAGAAATTTCTGGACGACATGCCGTATCACTTGGAAGACACGGCGTGGTCTCCGCGCAAAGTATTGGCCGAAGAGACGTCCCACTGCCTGGAGGGCGCAATTTTTGCGGCGGCGGCACTGCGGGCGAATGGATATCCCCCGCTGCTACTGGATTTCGAAGCGGAGCACGACACCGACCACGTGATCGCCATTTACCGTGACGACGGGTGCTGGGGCGCGGTGGCCAAGTCGAATTACACGGGTTGCCGCTGGCGCGAACCCGTGTATCGCACACTGCGCGAGTTGGCGTTGAGCTATTTCAACGCCTACTTCAATCTGCGGCGGGAGCGCACCCTGCGGCGCTATTCGGCTGCCGGTCAATCTCAAACGCTTTGACCGGCAGAACTGGATGAACACAGATCAGCCCGTATGGTTCATCGTCTACCACCTGTTCGACATCAAACATTATTCGCTGATGACTAAGGCACAAGAAAAACGCTTGCATCGCGTAGACGAGCGCCTTTTTCAGGCCGAGTGTCTGGGCAAAGCCCACAAGAGAGACTGATGCTAAAGGGCCCTAAAGTTCCGGAGCCAGTCTGCCGATCCCTAAGTAAAGACCGCCGAGGAAAGACCGTCGTGCTTAGCCGCTGCTAGTGGACGAATTCAAGCGCGGCTGGGTGGGCGGAAGGGCGCGGAATCATTCTTGGTCCGGGAGCTTGGAATTGGGCGTGGAGACGCAACGCGGAGCCAGGTGGACTTCTGTATCTCTGGACGCTCGCCGCCGTGCTCGATTCAAGCTCGAAGTGGACATGCAAATCTACCCGCGCGACTGCCCAGTGGTTCAAGGCCATAGCGTGGACATCAGCGAATCGGGGATTTCCGCTATGCTGCGCGAGGAGGTTTCGGTCGGCGCAGTGGTTCGTCTGGAGTTCACGTTGGCGCTAGGGAAGGTTGATGTTCTCGCGGTGGTACGCCACCGGAACGCGTTCCGCTACGGCTTTCAGTTCGTCGAAATAAGTTCGGGACAAGATATCATCGGGCAAACCTGCCGCCAACTTTCGGTGGAAAATTCCCTATGGGACTGCCCATCTTTCCCGATCCTGCCACCTGGCTAGGCTCCGAAGCGTCAGCATAGACAATTGATGCAGGCCAGCAAACCTTGCGGACTTCACCGAAACTTCTTCTCCTCGTATGCGTTAAGGTAGAGCATGCGAGTACGGCACTTGTCTTGGTTTATACTTTTGTGTGGCGTGCTGGCGTTCGGCCAGCAGGATCAGCCTATTTCTACGTCCGGCTCCGCAAGTAGCGACTCTCCCTCGCCGGTTTCGAAAACAGCTCCCGTCCCCGATTTGACTCCGGATGCAAAAGGCGCGCTGTCGCAGGAGCAGATGCGGGTGTTGTTTCGTGTAGTCGCGGACAAAGACATCGAAAACGAAAAGCACCAGCGCGACTACACCTACCTGGATCGCGAGGTCGAGCACAAGCTCGACGGCAAGGGGCAAACCAAGTCTACCGAAGTAAAGACCTACGAGATTCTGGAAATCTATGGCGAGCAGGTGCAGCGGCTCATCGAAAAAGACGACAAGCCGCTCGATGCCAAGGAAGCAGCCAAGGAGGAAGAGAAAATCCAGAAAATCATCGATAAGCGCAAGAACGAATCGGACGATGCGCGCCGAAAGCGCGAAGAGAAAGAAGTGAAGGAACGCGAGGATGGACGCAAGTTCGTGCGCGAGGTGGCCGACGCTTACGACTTTAAACTGGTAGGAACGGAAGAAGTAGGAGGGCGCGAGGCCTGGGTGATCGACGGCGAGCCGCGACCGGGGTTCGAGCCGCACATGAAGGATTCGAAGTTTCTCTCCAAGTTTCACGGCCGGGTATGGATTGACAAGGGCGATCTGCAACTGGCAAAGATGGATATTGAAGCGATCGACACAGTGTCGGTGGGATGGGTGCTGGCGCGCATCCATAAGGGCACGCGTGTCATGCTCGAACAGACGCGGGTAAATGACGAAGTCTGGCTGCCGCGGCATTTGACCTTCAAATTGGACGCGCGGATCGCGCTGTTCAAAGGCTTCAACCTCGATGGCGAACAGGAATATCGCGATTACAAGAAGTTCCGCACGTCGTCGAAAATTGTGGGGATGGGCGAAGTAAAGGAACAATAAAAGAATAATCTCGACCTTTGTATCTGCATGCTTAATTCTAGGGAAGACGAGCCCGTCGTTTTCCTTGACTCTCCAAGACTATAATGCGATGTCCCAGGCGAAGCCGTCACCTTGCTTTTTCGCGGTGACTGACGCGTAGGGATGAATTCCAATTTCGATGTCCCCATGAGGCACTGAATGGATTCTCGGAGTCGTTCACTCACCCGCCGCGACCTGCTTCGTTCCAGTCTTGCCCTCTCTGCCGCTGCGCTAGGCGCCGGTTCCGTGGGCCGCGCTCACGCGTTGCTTGCGGCCTATCCTGGCGCAGCCTCAGCCGAGGCTCTGGCCGCGGTGGGTCCACGAGAGCGTTTGCTGTTTGATTTTGGCTGGAAGTTTTTTCAGGGTCACGGCAGCGATCCCCGGCGCGATCTTGGATTCGGCATGGGCCAGGGGGATTTCGCCAAGACCGGCGAGTTCGAATTTGCTACGGGGAAGTTTAACGACTCCCAATGGCGATCGCTCAATCTACCGCACGACTGGGCAGTCGAGTTGCCGTTTGTGCGCGACGAAGAACAGCAAAGCCACGGCTATAAGCCGCTGGGGCGACGGTATCCGGAGACCAGCGTGGGCTGGTACCGGCGCGTGTTCGACGTTCCAAAGGAAGACGCCGGACGGCGCGTCGTGCTGGAGTTCGACGGAGCCTTCCGCGACGCGCTGGTTTTCCTGAACGGATCTTTCATGGGCCGCAACGACAATGGCTACGCGCCTTTCCGGTTCGACTTAACCGATTTTCTGAATTATGGGGGAAAGAACTATCTGGTGGTGCGCATGGATGCCAGCTTCGGCGACGGGTGGTTCTACGAAGGCGCCGGCATCTACCGGCATGTGTGGCTGACTAAGACCGACGCGCTGCATCTCGGGCATTGGGAAAGTTACGTTCGCACCACCGTAAGAAACAACGCGGCTGCGCTGAGCCTGGGGACGACCGTGCAAAACGAAGGCCGTCAGCCGGAGAATTGCCGCGTGCGCTGGCAGATATTTGACGCTGGCGGAAAAGCGGTTGCCGCGGCAGAAGCCACTCCGCAGTCCGTCACTCCTGATGGCTCTGCCACTTTCATCGCGAACGCGAATTTGCCAAATCCTGCTTTTTGGTCGCCGGAGACACCGAACATGTATTCGGCGGTGGTGACGGTTGATTCCGGCGGAAAGCCGCGCGACGCTGAGCGCCTGAGTTTTGGCGTGCGCACAATCGCGTTCGATGCCGACAAGGGATTTTTTCTCAATGGCAGGTCAGTGAAAATCAAAGGCACCTGCAACCATCAGGATCACGCTGGCGTGGGCGCGGCGCTTCCCGACCGCTTGCAGTGGTACCGCGTCGGCATCCTGAAAGACATGGGCGGCAATGCCGTGCGGACATCGCACAATATGCCGACGCCGGAGTGGGTCGAGGCCTGCGACCGCCTCGGCATGATGATGATGTGCGAGACCCGACTGATGAGTTCCAACTCCGAAGGTTTGGAGCAACTGGAGCTGATGGTGAAGCGCTATCGCAACTCGCCATCAATTATTCTCTGGTCGATGGGCAACGAGGAAGGGACGCTGCAAAAAACTCCGCAGGGCCCGCGGGTAATTGCCGACATGATAACGCGCACGCATGAACTCGATCCCACGCGCCTTTGTACGTCAGCGGTGAATGAAAGTTTCGGTTCGCACTTTCCTGACGCACTGGACGTGATGGGCTTCAACTACAACTTGAATGCGCCCGACGCATGGCACAAAGCACATCCGAAAAAAGCTAGTGTAGGTTCGGAAACGGCCAGCACGGTTTCCACTCGCGGCATTTACTCAACCGACAAGTTGCGCAACTGGGTCAGCGCCTACGACGCGAATCATCCCGCGTGGGCGGAACTCGCGGAGGAGTGGTGGAAGTTCTATGCCGCACGCGAGTGGCTGTCAGGAGGATTTGCCTGGACCGGCTTCGACTACCGCGGAGAGCCCACGCCCTACGGCTGGCCGTCGATCAACTCGCAGTTCGGCATCGTAGACATGTGCGGCTTTCCCAAAGACAACTTTTATTATTACAAAGCGTGGTGGGGTTCGGAGCCGGTGCTACATCTGTTTCCGCACTGGAATTGGGAGCAGCGCGAAGGCGAACCGATCTCCGTTTGGGTCCACTCGAATCTCGATTCGGTAGAGCTTTTTCTGAACGGAAGAAGCTACGGCTCGCAGAAAGTTCTGCCGCTGACGCATGTCGAGTGGAAAGTGAAGTACGAGCCCGGAGTGCTCGAGGCGCGCGGCACGAAAGATGGCAAAGTCGTGCTGGTAAAGAAGCGCGAGACGACAGGCGCGCCGGAATCGATCCGCCTGACACCTGACCGGACCGAGATTAACGCCGATGGCGAAGACGTGGCTGTCCTGCGTGTGGAAGTGCTCGACAAAGAGGGCCGCGCGATCCCCACCGCCGATAATATGATTACTTTCAAAGTGAGGGGCGAAGGTGCGCTGATTGGCGTGGGCAATGGCGATCCTAACTGTCAGGAGTCGGACAAGGATCCGAAGCGCAGTCTATTCAACGGCCTGGCGCAAGTGATTGTGCAAGCAAGCAAGATTCCGGGGACGATCACGGTGGAAGCGTACACAGAAGACTGGCCGCCGCCGAAGCTGCCTGCCACTCATTTGACCATTACAACCAAGAAGGTGGATTTGCGGGCAGCCGTGGAGTAGAAATCCGGTCTCTCATCCTGCACCTTCTATTTGAGATTGTTTTCCTCTCCCGGTTTCGGAGTCGGCTCTTCGGTTCCGCTCAAGCGTTTATAATAGGAAGATTCTCTGTCGGCGAAATTGGCCCTTGTAGTGCCTCTGGCGAGGAGAACACCGAGTTCCTGGACCGGGCAGCCGAGGGTCGCTGTCCTCACATGAGTTCAAACGGCGCGAGCTAAGAGCCAAGAGCTATCTTCCATGGATTTCAAACTCGTTTCTAGTTACAAGCCGCAGGGTGACCAGGGACGCGCGATCGAATCGCTTCTCCGCGGAGTCTATGACCGCGAACAGCATCAGGTTTTGCTTGGCGTAACGGGATCGGGCAAAACATACACCATGGCCAAGGTGATTGAGGCAGCGAACCGCCCCACACTGGTCATGGCGCACAACAAGACGCTGGCGGCGCAGCTTTATCACGAGTTCAAGAACTTTTTCCCGCACAACGCAGTCGAATATTTCGTCTCGTATTACGACTACTACCAGCCCGAGGCCTACGTCCCCGCCGCCGACCTCTACATCGAAAAAGAAGCGACAATTAACGACGAACTCGACAAGCTGCGGCTCTCGGCCACGCGATCTTTATTTGAACGCCGCGACGCGCTGATTGTGGCTTCGGTGAGCTGCATCTACGGCCTGGGCTCTCCGGAAGCCTATTACGGCATGATGATGTTTCTGGAGAAAGGACAGAAGATCAAGCGCGAGGACATCACCCGCCGGCTGGTCGACATTCTCTACGAACGCACCAACGGTGATTTCCGGCGCGGCACGTTTCGCGTGCGCGGCGACGTGATCGAGGTCTTCCCTACTTACGACGATATGGCGTACCGCATCGAGTTGTGGGGCGATGAAATTTCGTCGCTCACGCAGGTCGATCCGCTGTTCGGCACGGTGAAGCAGAAATACATGCGGCTCCCGATTTATCCAAAGACGCATTATGTGATGAAAGAAGAGACGCGGGCTTCGGCCGTAGCCTCGATCAAGCAGGAGCTGGCGTGGTGGGAAGTTGAAATGGAAAGGCAAGGGCGGTTGGTGGAGGCGCAACGCATTCATCAGCGCACCATGTTTGATCTCGAAATGATCAAGGCTATGGGCTTCTGCCACGGCATCGAGAATTATTCGCGGCACTTTACGGGACGGCTGCCGGGCGAGCCTCCTCCAACCTTGCTGGATTATTTTCCCCGGGACTTTCTGATGTTCATCGACGAGTCGCACGGCACGATGCCGCAGCTGCGCGGGATGTATGCGGGCGATCGTTCCCGCAAGGAAACGTTGGTCGAGTACGGCTTCCGCATGCCGTCGGCGCTGGACAATCGTCCGCTCACCTTTGAAGAGTTCGAGCACCGCACGAATCAGCTGATCTATGTTTCGGCAACCCCGGGACCCTATGAGTTGACGAAGTCGGCGGGCGTGGTGGTGGAACAGATCATCCGCCCGACGGGACTTATCGATCCGGAGGTTGAAATACGCCCAGTGAAGGGTCAGATTGACGATCTGCTGCACGAGATTCGCGCGCGGGCGGAACTGGGGCAGCGCGTGCTGGTGACGACCTTGACCAAGCGAATGTCGGAAGACCTGGCTGAGTACTATGCCGAAGTCGGCGTAAAGTGCCGCTATATGCACTCGGAAATCGAAACTTTGGAGCGGGTGAAGATATTGCGTGACCTGCGCAAAGGCGAGTTCGATGTATTGATCGGCATCAATCTGCTTCGCGAGGGACTAGACCTGCCGGAAGTATCGCTGGTGGCGATCCTCGACGCAGACAAGGAAGGATTCCTGCGCTCGACGGGGTCGCTGATCCAGACGATTGGCCGCTGCGCCCGGCATCTGAACGGCCGGGCAATCCTTTATGCAGACCGTATGACCGATTCCATGAAGCGAGCCATCGACGAGACCCTGCGCCGCCGCGCCATTCAGACGGCATACAACGAAGAAAATGGAATCACTCCCGAATCAATTGTGCGTCCTCTGGACATGACGCTAGCCGGCATCGTCGCCGCGGATTATGCCGACCTGACCGCGGGCGAGTCCGAGGGCATGCCGGAGTTCAAAACCCAGGAAGAAGTGGATGCCTACATCGGCAAGTTGGAAAGCGACATGCGCGAAGCCGCCAAGAAGTTTGAGTTCGAGAAGGCGGCGAAGCTGAGGGACACGATCAAAGAGTTGCGGACGAAAGAGTTTTTATTTGCGTGAACAGACTCAGTGAACGCTAATGGGCGGGCCGAGCGGTATCACTTCTTCCGGGGAAAGACGCATTGTGGCCTCGACCCTCAACACCTCAGCCGCGCACCTCAGGAAGCAATATTGGAATTGGCGAACATGGTAAGGGCTTCGGTCAGGCGGACTGCATATCTCCAAGACTGAAATAGGTCCTTCGATCTCGCCAACACATCGGGGAGGGCTGGCCGCTCCTAATCTTTCAAGATGTTAGCCAGAATCTCCTCGGTCATTCCGCGCGCTGCGTGCGAACCTTCCTTTCCGATCTCGCCACGGTTCCGGTTGCACTGGTGCAGTTCCCTGCTGAAGCCGTATTCGACCGGGTCAATTCCGTCAGTCGCGATCATGGGCTGACCGCCTATGACGCGGCTTATCTCGACCTCGCCCGCACCCATAGCGCCCCGTTAGCTACGTTGGATCAAGACTTGAGGCGCGCGTGCAGGAAAGCAGGCGTGGAATTATTGTGATGCGGGGCGAGTCGGTAAATCATGCGCCGCGTAATCCGAAAAATGTTCTCCGCGGCTGCCTTTAGCCCTATATTTGCTCGATCGCAACGTCCTCGCACGCTAACGTCCGTAGGCCGCACTAGCCGCCAGTGGTTTGCGGTGGAATGTATAGCCATCGAAGGTCTCCGACCGGAAGTTCAGATTCGGGGCGGATAGCTTCTCAGTCTGACTGAGAAAAAGATATCCACCGGGCTCGAGATATAGATGCAGGCGCTCCAGTAGGGCTGTGCGCTGGACCCGCGACAGATGGGGCAGGACGTCCATGCAGAAGATGCAGTCGAAACGGCCAATGTAAACCGGCTTGGTCAGGTTCATGGTGTTAAAGGTGACCAGGCTGCGAAGCCTTGGCTTCACCAGCAGATGCGCGGCACCGGTTGGAGCGAGGGTAACGTTCGTTGATCCGTTGACCGATCGATTCCCCGCCGATCCGTTGCTGGCTGGATTTTGTAACGCTTCCTGAGAACCGTTCTGGCCTCCGCTCGGGCTGCCGATTTTCGAGAAGCAGGCACGAATCGCTGCCGGAGGCAGGCCCGTCAGAGCGGATTGCGGATAGAGCCCGCGCTCGGCCACTCCAATGGCGGACGGCAGCAGATCGCTGCCGACAATGTGAATCGACCAGTCTTTCATGCTTTGGCCAGCCATGCTGTGGCCCGCGCAAGCCGCCACGCTAGTCTCAGCAATGCCGCCGTTGCGGCTGACCACGCTTTTTTCCCGGGCATCCCGGCTGGCGTTCCCATTGCTCGCGCCGTTGCTGTTTCCATTTCCTCCAGGGATCGCGTCGCACAGAGCCATGGCAATCGAATAGGCTTCTTCGCCAGTTGAGCAACCCGCACTCCAGATGCGAAGCGTGCAAAATCCGTCATCCGATTTGCGAGAGTAAAGTTGCGGGATGACCTGCCGGGCCAGCGCGTTCATGGCTCCGGGATGCCGGAAAAAGCCGGTGTTGACGTTGAGCACGCCATCCAGGAACGTGGGCAGCATAGCGGGGTCCTGATCCGCCGCCCGAAGCCGGTCCATCAAGGCAGCGGAAGATTCCAATTCCTGATTCTCCAGGTATTCGGCCACGTGAGCGGCCAAAGCGCTGTTGGGACAATCGAGGAGTATTCCAGTCTGGCGCTCGACCAGCAGGCGCAACTCGGAAAGTTCGTGCTCGAGAATCGTGACGCCCGCCATTAGTCTGTGCATATTTTCTTCCCCGCCAACTTTCGTGCGTGAACGCATCCGAGATCGACGTTGTATGAGATCAGCGCGATACGAGGAGAGGATGAATTCTCGTACCTCAATCGCCGGCGGCCGCCGCCGCATACGACTTGCCTGAATCTCGTTCCGCCTGCTGCGCAACAACGTTCATTTCTTTTTCCAACGACGAAAAACGCTGCATGATTTCATGGATACGCAGCGTCATGTTGCGAATGGTTTCAATCTGGGCACGAGTCTGGGCCGATAGGCTGCCCGGCTCCAGCAACAGCAAATCCGAATTTCCCAGCACCGACGTAAGCGCGTTGTTCAGATTGTGACGCATTTCCACCATGTAGCGGCCCAGCATCGCCTGGCGATCGAGAGCGGCACAAGCGAGTTCCGCAGCGCGTGCGCGAGATTCCGCTCGCGAACGATGCACCGCCTCGCTACCCGCCAGCACAAGAGTCTCGAGCCAAGGTTCAGCGCTCCGCAGAACGCAAATTCGCGGCCAGCGCTCATGTATCAGTTGTGCCGTGGGACCATCCTGGCAGACGCAGAAAATCGGTTGTCCCGTGGAATGGAGGGGCTCCAGCACCACCGAGAGAAGTTCGCGCCGCAAGTCCCCGACGATGGCCACGTCAAACACATCCACCGCGAAGCGCGGCCACAAATCGCCGCTAAGGACAGTAAACGCGGGAGCGCTGCGCTGCATCTGCCAATGGGCCGTGATGCGCCGCGAGAAATCGACGTCGTCGGAGATGATCAGTACGGTCGGTGTTACCACTCCCAATTTCCTCTCTCCCTCGAAACCGGCATTTCGCTGAGCCCAACTTGGAAACGGTTCAACTCTTCTCATCCGCTTGCGACTCGGAATCCGGGTCCCAGCCAGGTGCGTTTGAAATTTCGAACTCCGGAGGTTCCGAACTTGAGGCAGAGGACTCATCCCTTGGCTTCCCCGCAGCGTCAGCCGCCGCAGATGTTCCCAATGATTTCGTCGCGCCTGCCGTTGCGGCCGAAGCAACCGCTTTTGCTTTAGACGATCCAACCTTGGCTGCGCCCGCTGGTCGCACTCCGGACTTCCCTTCACTGGCCAACTTCGGTTTGGATTTGGCTTGGTCTTCGTTGATCTCGCCGCGGCCCAGAGCCTGGTTGACCGAAGCGCGCAGGTCCACCAGCATGCGCAACGGTTGTCCGGAAGAATATTCCGCCTGAAACATCACCTTCCACGACTGGCAGATCATGCGCAGGCGAACGATCGGTTCCTTCTCGGAAAACTGCGCGCGCCGGCAGTCTATCGTTGCGATCCCTTTGTCTTCGAGTTCAGTCAGGCCTTCAAGAATGGTGTTGAGGTCGCCCAACATCAGGCGAAAAAAAACTCGTCGCATGAGATATCCAAAGCGGGTGAAAGCCACCAGAGCGACCGGCAGATAAAATAAATCCCCCGCCAGTCCCTTGGCTTTGCGGCCCTGCTCCAGAACACCGCCGTGCAGAAGTTCATCCAGCGAACGACAGCGTCGTGCCGCCTCCAGCACGCGGTCCAGAGAGTTCAACCAAACCGGAGGCTTCAGGTCCACTTCGCCTAAAACCGGCTGCAGCGACCGCTCCACATAGGCGAGGTCCACCTCTGCGTCGCTCACACCGGTCGGCGCCAGTTGGCTGAAATATTGCACCAGCAGAAAATCAATCTTGTCCCGCATGGCGTCGCTTTTGAGCGTGTGCGTCAGGAAGTGTTGCACCAGGGCCAGCAGTCCTTCTTGATTTACCGAGGAGGTGGTTTGCAGGAACTGGCGCAATTGGTGCACCTGGATGTGTTGGTCCATTTCCTCCATCCAGTGTTTCGCCTGTTCGACCGTTTCTTTCGCGGGCACATCCGCGCCAGACTCAAGCTCGGCAAACGGTTTCACCTCGATGGCAAACTCGCGACCCAGCTCCAAATAAATTGGATATAACTGGCGGGCGGACTTCCATTGAGCTGCTAGATCCTCGACCGGCGTTGAAGGCGTCATGATTTCACGATCCAGTTGGGCACTTCTTGCCGAAAACGGGCGGCCACCACGGTTTTGCCAGGGTGATACTGTACGGCGACGACGGAAGCGATGACGTCGAACGAATCGTCGATATTTCGCAGGCGAAGCTCATCGCCGAACTCCAACGGCGTGTCGCACTCAAAGAGAACTTCGCGAGGTGTGCCGAATTCAGCGACGATGCTTTCCGTGAAAGGAGCGGTCGTAAGTGTGCTGCCAGGAATGATTCTCGCGAGTTGCAACCGCATGCGAACCGGTGACGCTTCCGGAAAAAAACGGGCGAGTCCCGCCACTGTACTGGCATCATGCGCGTTGCGTGCCGTCGCTATGGCCTGTTGCGTCAAGCGAGATATTCCCCCAATCCAGACTCTGCGGTTCACAAAAGGAGGAGCAACACAGAAGCCATCGTCGAGAACGGAAGGACTAGTACTGACGTGAATGCATTTTCAGAGAGTTAGGTGGGACTCTCTGAACAATCCGTCAGCGCGAGAGGGTTTGATGTCTCAGGATGAGACGGAATCTCAGGAATCCCCACTGGAGAGGAGAGACTTTCAAGATGAGAGTCCTCGGCTTTACTCGTCTCTTAATGTCTTGGCGGGATCGATTCCCGCAATTCGCAGAGTCGGCATAATCGTAGCGACGAGGCTCACTGATGCCAGTAGCAACACGACGGAAAAAATTGTAGGCATGTCATAGACGTCCACCCCGTAGAGCACGCCTTGCATAATTCGCAATGCTCCTCCCGACAAAACTAGACCGAGAACGATTCCCAGGGACGATGCTCTCACTCCCGGCCCTCCGATATGGAGGATGGCTTGACGAATGGAAGAGCCCAGAGCGATGCGTATACCGATTTCGCGGGTTTTGTGAGCCACGATATTAGCTACGAGCGCGAAGATTCCGACCGCGCTTAACAGCAGAGCCAGAGCTGCCATCGCGCTCAGGAGCGCCACTTCAACACGCTGCGTCGCCAGGGTCTTCGCCTGCAGGTCGCGCATGCTATAGAAGCCCGAGAAAGGCAGGTTGGGATCGGCACTCGCCAAGGCGCGCTGCATCTGCGCGGTCAATCCTTCTAAAGGAGCAGCGCTTCGGACAATCCAATCCGGCTGAAACCACACATGCACCAAGGAGAGCGCCTGGGAGTTGACCTGGGCGGCGGGAATGTACATCGCCTGCTCACTCATGAGCGGGGCGCCCTGGTATAGACCGGAGGAAACCGAAACATCCGCTACTTCACCAACAATCACTGTGTCTTTATTGATAAAGCGGCCTACGGGATTCGTGCCAGCATAGAACTTTCGGGCAAATGCTCGATTCACTACGGCTACGTGTTGCGCGGTTGGGCCATCGGCTTCGGTAAAATCGCGACCCGCAAGCACGGGCATCTGCAACGTCGCGAAATATCCAGGAGTAACGTAGACCAGATCTGTTCCATCTTCCTGTCCTGCCTCTTTGCCGTCGCTGCTGAGGGTAACGCCGTCGTTTAGCGTGCGCTCGTAAGGCAGGCTCAATCCGACGGCGGCGCTCTGCACGCCTGGAATCTGTCGCATGGCTGCCGTGCTTTCGTCCAATAGCTTTCTGAAGGCTGCGGGATCGTGGAAGCGGGCGTCATCGAGCGAGGCCTTAGCGACCATCACTCCGTTGGGATTGAACGATGATGGCAGCGTTTCCAGGTGGATGAGTGTTCGAATGAGCAGGCCCGCCCCGGCAAGCAAAACTACGGTCAGGGCTAGCTCGCTCACGATCAGCCCCTGCCGCAAGCGCAAACGGTCGCCGCCAATTGCCGCACGACTGGCGATAGCAGTACGCAGATCGAGCCTCCGCGTTGCCAAGGCAGGAAGCATGCCAAAAAGGACGCTGGTGAGAAGAGAAAGGAGAAGCGAAAAGGCCAGAACGCGACCATCGAGGGGAACGCCAGCGACCGGCAGAAAGTGCTCGGGCAAAAGCACGAGCAATCCGCGCAGAGCGACGAAACCTACGCCTACGCCAGCCGCTCCGCCTACGAATGCCAGCAAAAGATTTTCCACCCAGAGTTGCTTTTGAATCTGCCAGCGCGAAGCACCGAGTGCCAGTCGAGTTGCAACTTCAGGCATGCGCCCCAGCACGCGTACCAGCGTCAGACCGGCAAGATTGGCGCAGGCAATCAGCAGAATGAGTCCGGCCGCCAGCATCAGCGCTAAAACTTGGGGACGCAGTTTCGCCGTCTCGCCCTTTTGTAGCGGGACGGAATAGTAGGTTACCTGCGCGCCGGGGCTGTTCTCTACTTCATAGCGGTGGGGACGCAGAGACCAGGCGCGGTTGATCTCGGCATCCGCCTGCTGCCAGGTGGCGCCATCCCGTAGTCGGGTCACGACCTCAAAATTCGTTCCGCCTCCTTCGCCCTCGCGGCTCGGCTGAATCGCCGTATACAGGTCGGCGTTGATAGGAGCAGTGGCGCCTTCACCGAGGACGCCGATGACGGTGTACGGTTCGCCTTTCAGCAAAATGGACTGCCCCAAAATATTGGGGTTTGAGCCGAAGGTATTTCGCCACAGACCGTAGCTTAGGATCGCTGAGGCGGGACCGTGCGGACGATCTTCATTTTCCGAGAAATTGCGCCCGATGACGGGATGGATCGCCAGCACATCGAGGTAGTGAGCCGAGATCCGTCCCGCCTGAAGATACCGCACCTGGGATCGCGCTTGAAGATTGACCCCCGAAGTTCCTCCACTGGAAACGGCCGATATCAGGGAGGGGACATTGTCGCGCAACAACTCCCACTGCTCGCCATTCAGCTGGTGCCGCTCATTGGAGGGTCGGGAGCCGCTGACCCGTGTGTAAATCGTGCCCATCCGTTCGGGGTGCGAGTAAGGCAGGGTCTTCAGCATGAGCGCATTCACGATGGAAAAGATCGCGGTGTTGGCGCCGATGGAGAGCGCCAGCGTAAGAATCACGGTCGCTGAGAAACCGGGATTGCGCCAAAGTTGGCGCAGTGCAAACTTGAGACATTGCCTTAGAGCATCCATGGACGATCCTCGTGCTGGAGAACAGTCGTGGTTTCTCCGGTGAGTTACTCTTCAATACGTTGACCTCCGTGAGGAAGTTCCGTTTGCATAAGAAGTAGGAAATCTGCGTCCATGCCGACACGTCGAGCCGTGCCTATCGTCGAGTTTCGAAAGTTGAGCCTCGCTAGCACTACTGCAGCGTATGGCTCGACGATCCCGACCCGGACGAGCCCATGCCAATGTTGTAGCGCTTCAGCTTGCGGTACAAGGTTGCTCGGCTGATGCCCAGCATGCGCCCCGCCAGGGCCTTGTCTCCGTTCACTTGCTGGAAGACGCGCTGGATGGTGGCGCGTTCGATGTCTTCGAGATCCGTCGTGGAGAGCGATGCCCGCGACGATTCGGGAACGGCCCGCTTCGACGGGATATCACGATCCAGCACTGTTTGCCCGTCGGCTGGAGTGCTTTCCGCTACGCCGATGCCGGAAGCAATCGACGGAGGAAGGTCACTTAGGTCGATGATCTGTCCGTTGCCCAGCGCGACTGCGCGCTCCACGCAGTTCTCCAGTTCGCGGACGTTGCCGGGCCAGTCGTATTCCATCAGAGCCTTCATGGCGGCGCTGGTGACGTGCAAATCCGAGCCGGGGGCGTAGCGGTCGAGAAACCAGTGCACCAGCATGGGCGTATCGCTGCGGCGCTCGCGCAACGCGGGAACGTAGAGGGTTACGACATTGAGCCGAAAATAAAGATCTTTGCGGAAGGTTCCGTTTTTGTAGGCCGCTTCCAGGTCGCGATTCGTCGCCGCAATCACGCGGACATCGACCTTCATCCTTTGATTGCTGCCCACGGGACGAACCTCTTTTTCCTGCAAGACTCGCAGTAGCTTGGCCTGTAATTCCAGCGGCAGTTCGCCAACCTCGTCCAGAAAAATCGTTCCGCCATCGGCCGCCTGGAACAATCCCTGCTTCGATTTCAGCGCCCCGGTGAATGCGCCTTTCTCGTAACCGAAGAGTTCGCTTTCGATTAGCGTAGGCACCAGCGATCCGCAGTCCACGGCGACAAAAGGCCGGCCGCCAAACGCGCCGCGGAAATGCATGGCGCGGGCCACCAGTTCTTTGCCCGTCCCGCTTTCCCCGTAGATCAGCACCGGAGTTCGCGTGTCCTTCAGGCGCGCGACCATGCGCAACACTTCCTGGATCCGCGTCGAGGAGCCGATGATGCCGTGCACCGCAGTCTCCGAATCCATGCGCTGGCGAAGAAATTCATTTTCTTCCACCAGGCGAACTTTATCCGCCATGCGCCGCAGGAACAGCCGCAGTTCTTCCAGCGGAGAAAACGGTTTGGTGATGTAGTCGTAAGCGCCCAGCTTCATGGCTTGCACCGCGGTTTCGATGGAGCCGTGCCCGGTCATAAGCGCGATCTCGGTCCGAGGCAGAAGCTTCTTTACCTTTTCCAGAAACTCCAGGCCGGACATGTGCGGCATCACCATGTCGCTGAGGACCATGTGGACGGACTGCTCTTCGAGCAGCGCCAGCGCCGACTCCCCGCTCTCGGCTTCCAGGCAGACGAAGCCCAGGGCCTCGCCGACCGTCACGCACAGTTTGCGAATACTCTGCTCGTCGTCAACGACCAGTAACCGAATGCGGAAATCTTCTTTACTTCCCGGGGTATTCACTCGACCTTCCCAAAAGTCTTTGAAACTACATCGATAAATTGTTGCACGCGAAAAGGCTTCTCCACGCAGGGGGCGCCGGTTTGATGCAAGGTGGCGACAGTTTCCTCGTTGGCAATGTCGCCGGTAATAAAAATAATCCGCGAGGCCAGGTCGGGACGGTGGCGCGCGACCCAGGCATGCACTTGCCCTCCGTCCACGCCTCCGGGGGTGCGCATGTCAGACACCACGCCCAGATATTCGCCATGTTCCAGCAGGCGGAGGGCATCCGCGCCAGACTCGCAGCAGACTACGGGATATCCGCTGCGCTCCAGAGCAGCTTGCACGTACGCCATGACCGCGGGCTCATCTTCGATCAGCAACACGGGCAAAGATTGAGGTTTGAAGGCTGGTTGGCTCATGGTTGTATCACTCCTGCGGCCACGCTCAAAGAAGCGGTGTGGGGCGCTGCGGGCAGGCGGACAATGAATGTGGCGCCATGTCCGCCGGCATTGTTGTGGCAAAGAATTTCGCCACCGTGCTCTTTCAGAATTCCGTAACAGATGCTGAGGCCCAGACCGGTTCCCTTCCCGATCTCTTTTGTAGTGAAAAACGGGTCAAAGATCTTATCCGGATCGGTGATTCCATTCCCATTGTCGCGGAACGAAACTTCAACCGCATCGCCAGTCTTGGTGGACATGATTTCGATGCGCGGGGAACGGCCGACCTCGTGCACTGCGTCGTAGGCATTGTTGAGGATGTTGAGAAAGACCTGCTGCAACTGGTGCGCATCGCCCATGACCTCGGGCAGCCCCTCATCGAGATGTTCCACGATGTCAACCCCGTGGCTGTTGAAGTCATAGGAACGCAACTGGACGGTCCGGCGAAGAATCGAATTCAATTGCACGGAGCTGCGCTGGGGCGGCATCTGGCGGGCGAAGCTGAGCAGGTTCTGCACGATCTGCTTGGTGCGCTGCGCCTCCTGCAGAATCACGCGCATGTCTTTGCGGGCGTTTTCGGGCAGATCGGGATTCTCCATCAGCAAATCGGCGAAGCCAAGAATCGCCGTGAGCGGATTGTTGACTTCGTGCGCGACGCCGGAGACCAGTTGCCCGACCGCAGCCATCTTCTCCGTGTGCACCAACTTGTCTCGTAACACAGCGGAGTCCGTAATATCGGTAAGGACGAGCACGATGCTGGTGACTGTGCCCTGCTCATCGCGCATGGGGCTCAGATTGGCTGAGAATTTCGCGGCCGCGCCGTGGCCGTGCACCAGCTGCAATTCCAGGTTGTCGACTGGTTGGCTATTCAGAGTGCGCTGAAGCGCCTCCGCCAAGGGCCGGACATATGTGGGGGCCGCCAGTTCGAGCAAAGGATGTCCCAGCAGATCCCGCTGCTGAAAGCCCGCATCGTACCACCGGCGATTGGCGTAGCTGATCAGTCCGGCCGTGTCCGCCACCAGAATCAGGCTCTGGGTGTTGTTAAGAATCTTGCTGGAGAAGTCCCGCTCCCGGTGCAGTTCGGATTGGTACGTACGGAGGCCGGTCACATCGAGCATCAAGCCCCGCATTTGCAGCAGGCGGCCCAAATTGTCGTAGAGTCCAAAGGCATTGATCAGGACATGAATCGGAGATCCGTCCTTCCGCCTTAACGTCGCTTCGAAATTGCGCAGGCTACCATTTTCTTTCATCACGTCCGCATACTGCTCCCCCTGCTCGATCGAAAAATAGAGCTGCGTGGGAATGTCGATTTGCAGCAATTCTTCCCGGCTGTTGTATCCCAGCATTCGCACCATGGCGTCGTTAACTTCAATAAAACGCCCGGCCGGCGTGCTGAAGAACAGGCCTTCCTGAATATTGTCGAAGAGCTCGCGGTAGCGGCGCTCGGCCTCGCGCCGGTCGGAAATGTCTTTCAACACGTGGATGGTTTGCAGACCCTCGTCCGTCGGCCCATGCACCCGCGAAGTCGAAACCAGATAGGTTCGATCGAACACCGGGTGGGCAAATTCGTCCGAGGCATCGGCCATGGCGCGGCAGAAGGGGCAGGAGTAGGAGGCGGCGTCACTAGTCAGGGCCATCAGAGCCCGCATATTGACGCCAATTAATTCTGTTGCCGGCACGCCAATCATCTCCGCCAGCGATCGATTCACTCGCAGAACTTTGTCAGTCTGGTCGTGCACGACAATAAAGTCGGTGATGGCGTCGAAAATTTCCATCCAGTGGCGATTTGCCTGCTCGATTCGCGTAAAGTGCCGCGCATTCCCCAGCGCCATCGCCGCGTGACCCGCCATGGTTTCCAGAAAGACGCGATCTTCCTGTCCTAAAGCCGCCGAACGCCCCGAAAGACAGAGCACTCCCGCCAATTCCCCGCCGGCTCCAGCAAGCCGCACCAGCGTACAATCCGACCACTGCAGGCTCGACGCAGTCTCTGCGCCCAGCATTTCTTCCGCGGAACCGTACACCACGGTCTCCGTGCGGCGGTTCACGAACTCGCCCAGAGCCGCGTCCAGCGAACGATCCAACCCAGGCTCCAGGATTGACTTGGGTTGGGTCTTCGGCGGCGAAGATATTACGTCCAGCGCCGCAGCGGTAATCGCGAGGCCCATTGCGGCAGATGCCAGCGCTGGCGACACCTCTACGGAAGGTTTTTCTGGATTCGGCGTAGCTTGGTTCGGCATAGCATAGGTCTGGAAAGAGGGGGTCTGCGATGCATCATTCTGCAACGCCGCAACCTGCCAGTGCCCATCCTGCCACACGGTCAGCAAACCGCCGCGGAAGCCCGTAAGTTCCGTAGTCCGGCTGACAAACCGGCGCGCGAACTCGGGCAGGTGCAGGGTGCCGTCAATCTCCCGGGCCAGTTCGATCAAAGCCTCGCCCCGGCGGCGATGTTGCTCTGAAAGGTGCAGATTACTGGCCGCCTCCAGCACCACCGCTGCCTGATTCGAAAGCGCCCGGGCGCGCCGAATATCTTCCTGCGAAATTCCCGTGCCGTCGAGACGATCGAGAACCCCAAACATCCCCTGCACCCGGCCGCTGGTGCCCAGCAGCGGCACAGCCAGGAATTGGTGCACTTTATATTTTGTAACTACATCCAGGTTAATTCCGGGAGTTCGGCTGGCCTCATCAGTCCAGAAAACTTCCTTGGCGCGCAACGCGCGAGTGGCTACACCTTCCGGCATCTGCACATCCAGGCGCCGAGGCTCGCCTTTCTCTACGGAATAACGAACCCGAAATTGGCCGTCTTCCAGCAGCGCAATGACGCAGCGTCCAAAGCCAAGAAAATCGCTGGCACGCATGACGAATGCCTGCAGAAAATGATCGAGATCGCTGCTGGAGCTGAGCTCCGAAGAAATCTCGAGCAATTGGTGGAGTTCATGCGCCTGCGCATGCGCCGTGGCGTGAAGTTCCGCATGGGCCACAGCCACCGCTCCGAAGCCCGCAATCGCGGCTACCAGCGCCTTTTCCTCTACCGTGAAAACTCCGTCCTGGCGCGGATAGATCAGAATCGCGCCCTGGGTGCGCGACGTGCGGAAGGGAGCGGCAATCAGCATTCCGGGGGAAACCAGATTGCCCAGCGAGTGCACATCGGCGCCAATCGAGAGAGTAATAGGCTCGCCCGCCGCCACTGCGCGTTGAGCCAGGTCTGCCGCGAAACGCAGGGTTTGCCGATCGTGACGGGCGCGGGCTGAAGTCGCTAGTTGCGGGGTTTCCGCGGAAACCGCCTTCAATTCAAACGGTCCTTCACGGCGCAACAGAACGCAAACCAGCTTGGTGCGGAGCAGCAGCCGCAAACGGTCCGCCAGCGCCTCGATTACAGCGGAAACATCGGGCGCTCCATGCAGAACATGCGCCACATCCGCCAGAATTTCGGCCCGACGATACTCCTCTCGCGAAGCTTCGCCCAACCGTGCCGCTTCCAGCAGACTCCCCAACTGGCCCGCCAGGATCGTGGCCTTGGCGGCGACCTCTTCGTTGAAAAAGTCGTCTTGCGAATCATGTAAGAACGTAGCGGCTCCGATGACCTCGTTGAAAACCATTAGGGGTGTCGCCATCAGGGAACACGCCCCAAATTCCATCGCAGCCGAAAAAGCGGCGGAGGTCACGTGATTGGCAAAGACGGTCCTCCGCTGCCGGACCGCATCGGGAGCGACGGCATTCTGGTCCGCACGCAGCCGCAGCCCGGCAAAGCGATCCGCCAGTTTCCCGTCCGCCTGCTCCCCCACTAGTTCGTCGGCCAACTGGCAGCGCCAGAAATAGACGCCGGACACTCGAAAATATTCTCGAGCGGTCTCACAGAAAAACTGGATCAGCGCATCGCCGCCCCGTCGTTCAGCCGCCTTCGCGGCAATACGGAGAAGAACCTTCTGAAAGGCTTCCTCCGACCCCGCGATGAAACTGTTCTCCGAGGGAACCGCCGGACTCCGTCCAGAAATGTTCGATGCTTCGCCGAAACTGGAAGAATATTGTTCGTGATTCACAAGTGCTTGAATCTATTGGGAAACTACCTGTCATCTCAATTTGAGTCAAGAGAAATGGGCGATGGGGTGCCTTGCTGTGAAATCCGGAGACACGCGTGAGATTTTGTCTCATAATGAGAAACCGACGGCGAACCTTCGGGAATGAGACGCCTCTCACTAGACCCCCCTTTGCAAGGCCCCCTCTTCTATAAATTAACTACTTTGTTTAGTTAGTGATAGGAGTCATTACTTTCGTTTTCTAGGCAGCGTCGGGGTGGCCCCGCCATTGCACGCTCGCGGTCACTAGCTTCTCGCGAGCGAGGAGGATTTGTGTCTCAACGAACTGCGACGGCGTTCTTGGCCGTTCTGACCCTGGCAGTGACCGCGGGGCCGATGTATTTGAAGGCGCAGCAAGCCCAAAGCGAAGAGATGGTTCGTCGGGCAAAAAGCAAAGTGTGGCCGACATATCCGGAACTGGCACGGAAGATGAAACTCGCGGGAACGGTCAAGATTGAGGTGGTGGTGTCCCCTAATGGCACGGTCAAGGGTGCGCGCGTCGTGGGCGGTCACCCGCTGTTGGCCAATGCGGCATTGGATGCCGCAAAAAAATGGCGCTTTGAACCGGCATCGGCCGAGACCTCGGGCGTAATCGATTTCAAGTTTGAACCGCGGTAGGCGGCTGGCTGCGGAGGAGATAGGGATGACAATCGGCAAGAAGTTATATACGAATTTCGGCATCATTCTCACCATGGTGGTGGTGTTGTTCCTGGTGAACTGGTCGGCAGTGTTGCGGGAGCACGATACCAAAAAGGCGGCGCAGCAGTCCCTGGACCTGAAGGATGCGACCAATGCCGTGCGCTCCCAGATGATGCAGAACCGTCTCTACCTCAGCAATTACCTGTTGAGCGGCGACACCCGCGAAGTGGACCACATGAATGAGGGCCTCCGCATCCTCAACGAGAAACTGGAACAGGGCGAGACCATGGCGAATACCATGGCCAACTTCGACCAGGTCAAAAACGCGCTCGCCAAAGTACAGCAGTTAGAACAAGCCTGGGCCAAGGAATTCGCGCAGCCCTTGATCGAGAAGCGCAAAGACGTCGATTCGGGCAATGCAACCGTTGCCGAACTGCAAATCTACTATCTTCAAAAGGACGCTTCTTCCTGGGTGAAAAACTCCACCGACTCGCTCGATGTCGCCGATGGCGAGAACCGCAAGCTGGTCGATGAGCGCCGCAAGTCGGACGATAGCGCGGCTAACTGGACCATCGGTGTTTCGCTGATCAGCACCTTGCTGGCCTTGTCTTTGGGCGTCGCGATCGCGTATCGAACCGCCAAATCGATCACTCACCCTCTCAACGACCTCATGAATGTGGCCCGCGGAATCGGCAACACGGGCGACCTGGAACACAACATTGACCTGAACCGCGACGATGAGATTGGCGAACTGGCCCGCACCTTCCACAAGA
This sequence comes from uncultured Acidobacteriaceae bacterium, assembly GCA_963733795.1. Taxonomy (GTDB): domain Bacteria; phylum Acidobacteriota; class Terriglobia; order Terriglobales; family Acidobacteriaceae; genus Sulfotelmatobacter. The sequence continues at coordinate 1,135,154 of CAVTED010000004.1, read as the reverse complement.
TGGTGACCTACCTCAGGGAGATGGCGGGTGTTTCCGAATCCATCGCCGGAGGCGATCTGACTCTCGAAGTGAAGCCGCGGTCGTCGCATGACACGCTGGGCAATGCCTTCGCCCGCATGGTGGAAGGACTGGCCGGGCTGGTGCGCAGCGTGCGCGACGCCTCGTCTCAAGTCGCCAGCGCTTCGAACCAGGTGGCAGGCGCATCCGACGATGCCGCCAAGGTTGGATTACAAGCATCCTCCGCCATCGACGAAGTCACCAGCACCATGCACGAGATGAGCGTCAACGTGCAGAACATGGTGAAGAGCACGCAAGTGCAGGCCTCCAGCGTCAGCGAAACTTCCGCCTCCATCGATCAGATGGTGGCCTCCATCCAACGCGTCGCCGACACGGCTAAAGTCCTACTCGACATTTCCAACCGCTCGCGCGAAGAAGTGCACAACGGCATCGGAACCATGGAGAAGGCCACCGACGGCCTGAACCGCATCAACACCACCATCACTTCTTCGGGCCAGATCATTGGCGCGCTGGGACAACGCGCCGACGACATTGGAAAAATCATCGAAGTCATCGACGATCTCGCCGAGCAGACCAACCTGCTGGCCTTGAACGCCGCCATTGAAGCCGCGCGCGCCGGAGAACATGGCCTGGGATTTGCCGTGGTCGCCGACGAAGTCCGCAAGCTGGCCGAGAAATCGGCGCAGTCTACCAAAGAAATCTCCGAGTTGATCCAAAGCATTCAGAAAGAAGCCCGCAAAGCAGTCGAAAATATGGACCGCTCCACCAGCATCGTGAACGAAGGCCTGGAACTGGGCGGAGAGCTCAACGCCGCGCTACGCAAGATTTCGAATGTCGTCACCGAAGTCTACAAGTTTGCGCAGGAAATCGGTGCGGCCACCAACGAACAATCCCACGGCTCGTCGCAGATCGCCCGCGCCACCACCCGGCTGAACGAAATCACCCACGAAATCAACTCGGCCGTCGAAGAACAGGCTTCCGGCGCGCAGGCCGTAGTTAAAGCCATGGAGCGAATGCGTGAACTGGTGCAGCAATCCACTTCGGGTTCGACCGAACTGGCGGCATCTTCGGAGCAGATGTCGAAGATGTCGCGCGGCCTGCTCGAATTCATTGACCGCTTCGCCCTCGGGGAAACGTCGCGGGCGCAAACCGCCGGAGAACCCGCCGGCCGCAATGCACGCCGTGCTTCGGCGGGATCACAGTTCTGAGCGTCCACGCAAAACTGAAACCAGAAGTGCAAAGATTATGAACCGTGAACTTCATATCGTGGGCTTCAAAGTGGGCCGTGAGACCTACGGCGTCCCCATCACTTCGCTCCACGAAATTGTGCGCGTGCCCGAAATTACCGCGGTGCCCGATGCGCCCGACTATCTGGAGGGCGTAATCAACCTGCGCGGCAAAATCGTGTCGGTCATGGACCTGCGCAAGCGTTTCGGAAACCCGCAAGCCACGCTGCGCAAGCAGAATCGCATCCTGGTGGTCGAACACGCGGGCCGGCTTGCAGGACTGATTGTGGATTCGGCCTGCGAGGTACTGAAGATTCCCGCCGAGGCCGTGGAACCTCCGCCGGCCGTCTTTCAGGAGGGCGGCCTGAACTGTGTCACCGGGTTGGCGAAAGTAGCGGGACGCCTGGTGGTCCTGCTCGACATGAGCAAACTCCTAGCGGCCGGCAGCCTGCAGATCCAGGCCGAGGCAAGCGAGAAGAACACACCGCCCAAGGCCGAGTTCCGGGGCGCAGCGGCGCGGTAAAGCAAAGTTTCAAGTTTTCAGAGTTTCGAGTTTTCAGAGTTTCGAGGTTTCAAAGTGACAGAGTGTCGGTCCCGGTGTCTCAGGAGATTTGGTCTTTGAAACTTTGAGACCTTGAAACTTCGGAATCGATCGCCGCAGATCTGAAGAGAACATAACATGAGCTCATCCGGAGCCGCACCTGCTCCCATACTGACGGAAGCTGAACTAAAGTTGTTGCAGACGCTCGTGTACCAGGAGTGCGGCATGCACTTCGACGAGCGCCGCACCCACTTTCTTCAGGATCGCCTGCTGCGCCGCCTGAAGGAATGCCGGCTCGACTCTTTTTACTCGTACTACCGCTTGCTCATCAGCAGCCAGGGCAAGGACGAATTGGCCAAGCTGCTGGAAAACCTCACAGTCAACGAGACCAGCTTTTTTCGCCACAAGGCGCAACTGGATCTGTTTCAGAAAACCGTGATGGAAGAGTTGTTCAAGCATAAGAGTGCGCGGCGCGAATATTCGATCCGCATCTGGAGCGCGGGATGCGCCACCGGTCAGGAAGCTTATACCCTGGCCATGCTGGTGACCGATGCTCTGGCCTATTACTACCTGCGCAATCCATTGCCGCTGGATTCGCCATTGCCCAAGCCGCTGGTCCCGCCCCCGTGGCGGCTCGAGGTGCTGGCCAGCGACATCAGCTACTCCGTATTGCGGACGGGGCAAGACGGAACTTATAGCGAGAACCAGATGGCGATGGTCGACTATGGATACCGCCTGCGCTACTTCGACAAAACCGGCGACCGTTACGCCGTCAAGAAGCCGCTGAAAGAGCTGGTGCACTTCGATTTTCACAATCTCAAAACGGAGTACCTGCCGCAACGCAACGATGTCATCTTCTGCCGTAACGTGATGATGTACTTCGATGAGGCCGAGCAGAAGCGCCTGATCGAGAAGTTCTACCGTTGTCTGAATGCCGGCGGATATCTATTCGTGGGCCATGCAGAAAGCCTTCTGGGTCTCACCAACAAGTTTCAGATGGTGCACAAGGATAGCGGAACGGCCTACCAGCGGCTCGAGGTGAGGGATTAACGCACAGGGCTTACGCATAAGGATTAGCGCATGACAGATTCTCACGATGACCGGGGCGCGGAACTGCGGGAGCTCTTTTTCGAGACCTCGCAGGAACTGCTGCAGGCGCTGAACGATGAGGCGTTGAAGCTGGAGAAAAAGCCCGGTGACGAGGAGATCGTGCGCGTGATCCGGCGGACCGTGCATACCTTGAAAGGGGACTCGGCGGCATGCGGTTTGCGCGAGTTGAGCGAACTGGCGCACCAGTTCGAGGATGCCTTGTCGCTCGAAGGGACTGCCACCCAGGCGGCCGTGGCGGAAATCGCCTTTGCCGCTGCCGACGTTTTTGCGGAAATGATCGCGGCCTATCGCCGCGGGAAGAAGCCGCCCTCCAGCAAGACTCTGAGCCAGAAAATCCAGCAGATGACGGCCGCGCCAGCGACCGGAAAAATCCGCCGCAGCAAGAAATCCGTCGACAAGACGCCCGCAGCCACAACGTCGGCGCCACGAACACCACAGCCGCATAAGTCCGGCGCACACTGGACGGAATACGAAAAGCTGGCCATGACCCAGGCCCAGGCCAGCGGCCAGGATGTGTTTCACGTAACGGTCAAGATCGACCCGCACTGCGCCATGCCGATTGCGGGGCGCCAACTGGTGCACAACGCCATCGGCGTCATGGGCCCGGTGCTTGCGGTGCGGCCCGATGCCAAGTCGCCGGCAGCCTCCAGGCAGGTGGAGTTCGTTCTGGCCAGCGTGCAGTCTGCGGAGCAGATTGCGGCCAAGTGCAGGATTCCAACCATCACCGGCGAAGTTGGGATTGAGTTGATCTTGGATGCGGCGGCGGTGAAGGCGCCTCAGACCGACAGCAAGTTCGAAGTTCCGCCCGCTGAACCTCCAGTGCCCGAGGCTGCGACGAACGAGGGTATGGCGGCTGAGGCTACGGCTGCGACGCCCGCAGCTGCACCCGCCGTTACCCCGAACATTCTGGAAAATATTTTGCGCGTGGACGCAGGCCGCATCGACAGCGTGCTCAACCTGGTTGGCGAACTGATTATTGGCAAGTCCATGTTGCAGCAGGCGCTCAACGATTTCTCCAAGCGCTTCCCGAAAGAGCCATTGCGCGGCAAATTTGCCGACGCCATGGCCTTTCAGGCCCGGGTGCTGAACGATCTGCAGCGCTCGGTCATGAAGATTCGCATGGTGCCGGTCGATCAGTTGTTCCGCCGCTTCCCCCGCATGGTGCGCGACGTAGCCCATCAGTGCGGGCGCGAAGTCGAACTCGATATCAGCGGGCAGGACACCGATCTCGACAAAGGAATTCTTGACGCCATCGCCGAGCCCCTCACCCATCTCGTGCGCAATGCGGTGAGCCATGGCATTGAGCCTCCCGACGAGCGCCGCAAAATGGGAAAGCCCGCCCAGGGAGTCGTCCGCTTGAACGCATACCATCAGGGCAATCAGGTCGTCGTCGAAATCACCGACGACGGTCGCGGCATGGACGCCCAGAAGATTCGCGCCAAGGCCATTGAGCTTGGCATGGCTACGCCAGAAGAGGTCACTCGGCTCACGGACGCTGAGGTCTTCGAGTTCATTTTCCGCCCCGGCTTCAGCACCGCCGACGAGGTAACCGAAGTCTCCGGCCGCGGCGTCGGCATGGACGTGGTGCAAAGCGTTATGCACCGGTTGAAGGCTTCCATCAGTGTGGAGACGCACCCCGGAAAAGGCAGCACATTCCGCATGAAGCTCCCTCTGACTCTGGCCATCATTAAGGCGCTGTTGTTTTGGGTCGAACAGCGGTTGTATGCCATCCCGCTGAATGCGGTGCTGGAGATTACGCGAACCTTCGAAACCGAAGTTCACCAAGTCGACAACTACGAAGTGCTGCAATTGCGCAACCAGGTTTTGCCGTTGCTGCGGTTGGGCCGTCCCGTAGCCGACAGTGACGGTGGTCGAAAAGCCAAGCTCTTTGTGCTCGTTATTACTGCAGGAGAAAGGAAATACGGTTTGATTGTCGATGCCCTCGAAGGCGAAGAGGAACTGGTAATCAAAGCACTGGATGACCAGACGTTTTCCACCGATCTGGTTTCCGGCGCCTCCATTCTCGGCGACGGCCGTGTGGTGCTGATTTTGAACTTGCCCGCGGTAGTCGAGCATGTGGCGCGCTGGCGGCCGCAACAAAGGGGCGAATCCAATTCGGGATTGCTGCTCACCTCCACCGACCGCATGCGGCTGGCCATGTCCTCAAGTATGTCTCCAAACATATCCCCGGGCTTGACTCCGGCTGCGGGAGGCCAGGCATGAAGAAAAATCCCATACGCGTGCTGGTAGTCGACGATTCGGCGCTCATGCGCAAACTGATTCCGCAGATGCTGGCCGTGGACGAATCCATCGAAGTGGTCGGAACTGCGGTGGATGGTTCCTTCTGCCTGAAAAAAATCGAAGAGTTGAAGCCCGGCGTGGTCACGCTCGATCTGGAAATGCCGGGCATGAACGGAATTGAAGCGCTGAAGGAAATCATGCGGCGGCATCCCTTGCCGGTGATTGTGTTCAGCTCCCACAGCACCGAAGGCGCGTCGGTCACCATGAAGGCGCTAGGCCTGGGTGCCTTCGACTTCGTTCCCAAACCCAAGGACGCTTCCGCGCACATGGCTGAAACAGCCCGGGAATTGATCGCCAAGATCAAGGCGGCGGCCGAGTCCAAGCTGAAGCCGCGCATGCGTTCGGCGATTCCTCCCAAGCCGGAGAAATTGCCCGCCTCTTCCGCCGCTCCGAACAAGGTGGTCGCGATCGGCGTTTCCACTGGAGGCCCCCAAGCCCTCGAACTTGTGCTATCGCAATTGCCCGGAGATTTTCCGGGAACCATCGTGGTGGTGCAGCACATGCCCGAGGGATTTACCGACATGTTCGCGCGGCGGCTGGACGAAGTATGCCCGCTGCGAGTGAAAGAAGCGCAGTCTGGCGACGTGTTGCAGCCGGGGCGAGTGCTGATTTGCCCGGGGAGCCGGCACATGAAAGTGAAGCGGTTGCCGCTGGGAGATATTGTCGTCCTTGGCGATGAGCCGCGGGTGAACGGGCACCGGCCCAGCGCGGATGTCCTGTTGCGAAGCGTGGCCGCGGAATTCCGGTCGCAAGCGGTGGGCGTGCTGATGACGGGCATGGGCGATGACGGCGCCGAGGGTTTGGGAGCGGTGAAAAAAGAAGGCGGCATGACCATTGCGCAGAGCGAGGAGTCCTGCGTGGTCTATGGCATGCCCAAAGCGGCGATCGAACGAGGATATGCGATTCGTGTAGTTGGATTGGATGTGATGGGCGCGACGTTGCAGTCGCTGTGCGGACGGAACGCTGGATCGACGGGATCCACCGGCCGGGCAGTTCGCGCGGGAAACTAGATCGGGACGGCACGGTACGGTACTCATGACCAGCGTGATCTGGCATGGGCAAGCCGGGAATGATATGCAGTAGGAAGGGGAGATGTGTATGGAGCAATTTGCAGCAGTGAAACGCAGCAAAGACGGGCAGCCGGTCCGCTATTTGATTGTGGACGACTCCGTGTTTGCCCGCAAAAATCTGGCCCGCATGATTGAAACGTTCGGCGGGCAGGTGGCGGCTGAAGCCGGGGACGGCTTGACTGCCATCAGCGAGTTCGAGCGCACCCATCCTGACATCGTGCTCATGGATATCACCATGCCGCAGATGGAAGGGATCGAGGCGGCCGAACGGATTGTCCAACAGCATCCCGAAGCGCGCATCGTCATGGTCTCCTCGGTCGGGTACCAGGAGAACATCGTCGCCGCGCTGCAGCGGGGCGCGCGGCATTTCGTGCAGAAGCCGGTGAAACCGGAAGTGCTGTACGAAGTCATCAAGTACGTCATGGGCGAAGACGGTTCGGTCGTGGCCGCCGCCGGAGCGGGAGCCTAGTCCGATGAAGATGGAACTGATCCAGCCTTTCATCAATGCGGCGGATGCCGTGTTGTCGCAAGGCTTGCAGGGCTCGACCAAGGTGGGAAACCTCACCATGGAAGAAAACGCCTACCGCCGCAGGGGCGTGGCCGGGATGATCGCGCTCACGGGCGACATTGAGGGCCGGATCATTCTCGATCTCGATCCGCAGACGGCAGTGAAGGTGGCGAGCCATTACGCGGGCGCCGCTCTGCCCGAGTCGGACGCGCTGATCAAGGAAACCATCTTCGAACTCGCGAACCAGGTCGTGGGCAACGCCATCTCCGCGCTCAACGACCAGGGTTTCCATTTCCGCGTGCATCCCCCGCTCCTCCTTACGGCGCAGGAGGGAGACAAGACCAGCGAAGATACCGAAGCGTTGATGATCTGCTTCGAAACCTCCCTCGGCGATGTCTACATGAACGTTGCGCTGCGTTACAACAAGCGGCGAGTCGCCGACCGCGCGGGCGTCGGAGCTTGATGCGAGTCGCGTAAACAAGACAGCCCTCCGGTGCGACCAAACGCCGGGTGCCCCCTATATTTTTTTTGGCCGAAGCCGCGAAATTATTGATTCTGCTGCACTTACTCATCTGAGATACCACCCGAAGCTCGCAAAATCTTGTGAACGCAGGACTTAGGGGTAAAATCTTGCGGAATAAGGAGTTAGTCGGTCGTTTTTTCGTTTCCCCTCCGCTCTGTCCCGGCAAGCCAGTGCTCCGCTCGTAACTGTCAGGTCGTTGCTGACTCGGTTGCGCACGCTTCTATTGTGAGCGTTCCGTATCCTCGGTCAAGGTTGTTCGTCACAAGGGATGGATTTTTTTCTGTGGAAGGCTGTGGAAAAGGCTTGATCGCTAGACACGTATCGAAGTAAGAATCCCTTAGAAATTCATGATTGGGATACCTACCCTTTGCAAAAAGCGCAAAGGATGGCCATCCCCGGTGTTGAATATTTCGCGCGACAGACTCGGCAGCAACGAATTTGCCCCGCCTTAGTCAACATGTTCTCCTTCCTCGATGAACCGCGCCTCCGCCGGAGGGAGCCGGTCCTCCGGACCTGCAACGCAGCAGTACAACGCCGGCAAGAGGAATACGCTGATCAGCAATTCGAAGGTGAGACCGCCCACGATGACAATGGCGAAAGGCCGCTGCGAATCGGAACCAATATCGTGCGACATGGCGGCAGGCAGGAGGCCGAGTGTTGCGACCAGCATCGTCATCATGATCGGACGCAGCCGCAGACTGGCCCCTTCTTCGGCCGCTTGCCACACGGTCCGTCCGCGAACTCTGAGCTGGTTGATGTACTCCACCATGATCACGCCGGTCTGGACCGACACTCCGATCAATGCTAGAAAACCGAGGCCGGATGATACGCTGAAATGCGTTCCGGTAAGCAGCAGACTCAGAAATCCGCCCAGTGGTGAAAGCGCGACCACGGCGAGAATGAGGAAGACCCACTTCCACGAGCTGAATGCCGCATAAAGGATGAATGCCATCAGCAACAGCGTGATGGGCACGATAAACGCGAGCCGCCGGTTCGCGCGTTGCTGGCTCTCGTATTCCCCCGTCCAGTCCAGGCGGTAACCTTGCGGAAACGAGAGCTTATGTGCGACTTCATCAATCGCCTGCCGGACCGTGCTGCCCAGGTCGCGGCCACGCACGCTGTACTTAATGGCGATGTAGCGCGAGTTGCCCTCGCGGTAAATGGTGGAAGCGCCGTCATCGAGGCTGATGTGGGTGACCTGGCTCAACGCGACGCGCTCTCCGGAGGGAGCAAGAATCCGAATTTGGGCGAGGTCTTCCACTGTCGTGCGGAACTGCAGCTGGTAGCGGAGGGTCAAGTCAAAACGTTGCTCGCCGATCAGGATCTGGCTCACGGCTTTGCCGCCGACCGCAGTTTCCACCGCATCCTGAATGTCGCTGACGTTGATGCCGAAGCGGTCGGTAGCAGCGCGATCAACTACCAGATTCACATTCGGCTGCCCGCGCACCTCGAACGTTCCCAGGTCGGCGATGCCCGGGATTTGCCTCATCACGGTTTGCATTTCTTCTGCCTTTTGTTCCAGGGTCTTCAAATCGCGGCCAAAGAGCTTAACCGCCAATTCGCCTTTCACGCCGCTGACGGCTTCTTCTACGTTGTCGGAGATCGGCTGAGAAAAATTCCAGATCACGCCCGGCAACTTGCTCAGGGCGTCATCCATCGCCGCAACCAGCTCATCCTTCGTGAGATACTCCTTTCGCCATTTGTCTCGCGGCAGCAGGTCAACGAAGAACTCCGTGTTATAGAAGCCGCTGGCATCGCTGCCGTCGTCCGGTCGCCCCACCTGGCTGACCACCTGCGTGACTTCCGGAAACCCAGCCATGATCAGGCGTGCCTTGTTTGCCAGATCGATGCCCGCATCGGGGCCGGTGCTGGGCGCCAGCGTTCCGCGAACCCAGATCGCACCTTCATCCAGATGCGGAAGAAATTCAGAACCGATGAGTCCGCCGAACCCGACTGAGAGCATGACAATCACCAGCGCGCCCCCTGCTGCTACCGTGGCATGGGCATGGTCAAGGCAAAATTCCAAGCCGCGCTGGTAGTTCTTCAATAGAAAATCGAAAACCGGATTGTGTAACTCCCTGATCTTGCCTTGGAACAGGAAGCCACTGAGCACCGGGGCGATCAATAGCGAGAAAAGCAACGCTCCCAAGAGGGCAAATGAAACTGTCCACGCCATGGGGTGAAAGAGCCTGCCTTCCACGCGCTGCAAGGTGAAGATGGGTAGATAAGCCGTAATAATGACGAGAATGGCAAAAAATACCGGACGCTGTACCTCATGAGCGGCGTCGCCTACGACTTGCATCAGCGTCCGGTGTGGATTCACGTGGGACTCGATGTGGCGCAGGATGTTCTCCACCATCACCACTGCACCATCCACAATCATTCCGAAATCCAGCGCACCCAGAGAGAGAAGGTTTGCGGGAATGTGATTTAAGTCCAGCAGAATCGAGGCGAACAGCAAGGCAAACGGAATCGTGATGGCAACCACGAGCGCGCCGCGAATATTTCCCAGGAACAGAAAGAGGATTAAAGTAACGAGCAACACGCCGTGAGTTAAGTTGCGCAGGACGGTGTGACTGGTGTATTTGACCAAGTCGCTGCGATCCAGATGGGATACAAACTTTACTCCGGGCGGCAGCAGCCCATTGTTCAATTGATCGATTTTTTCGTGCAATGCTGCCAGCGTCGCTTGCGCCTCGGCTCCTTTACGGAGCAGGACAATTCCCTCGACCACATCGCCGTCGTTAACAATGGTTCCGTCTTCGTGCCGGATAGCCTTCCCCAACTGTCCCAGTCGCACTTTAGGTGCTTGTACAACGGTGCCGAGGTCGCGAACTCGAACCGGCGTGCCATTCGAGACCTTAACGACGGTGGCCGCGATGTCATCCGTGGTTTGCATCAGACCCACGGCACGGACATTCAACGCCTGCTGCCCCCTTTGGATGAATCCTCCACCTGCGTTGGTGTTGTTGTTGATGAGCGCCTGTTCAACCGAGCTTAAGGCAAGCCCAAACGACACGAGCTTTCCGGGATCGATCTGCACTTGATATTCGCGTGTCGGCCCGCCAAAGATATTCACGTCCACGACATTGGGCACGGACTTGAGCTGATTCAGCACAAACCAGTCTTGCAGCGCCTTCAACTCCATCGTGTCGTACTGGGGATTGGTGCTCTGAAGCGTGTAAAACATGATCTGGCCGGTAGGACTGTAGTCGGGACCGAGACCGGGGGTTACTCCCGGAGGCGTGATGGCTTGCGCGAGCCGGTCCAGCACTTCCTGCCGCGCCGTAAATGTCGCGATATCATCGTCGTAAATGATGGTGATTACGGAAAGTCCTGCCAGTGACACCGAGCGCAGGTGAGTCAGGTGGGATACGCCGTTCAACTGGACCTCAAGCGGCACGGTGATTTGCTGTTCCACCTCTTCCGCGGCATGGCCGGGCCATTGGGAAATAATTTGGACGTAGGTGTCGGCGACGTCTGGGTAGGCTTCGATAGGAAGATTGCGGAAAGAAACGATGCCCCAAGTAAACAGGACGACAGCGAGACTCAATACAAGGATGCGATTGTTCAGCGCCAGATCAATCAGGTAACGGATCATCTTGTGGGCGTCGCCTCCGGCTCGAAGAACTCAGTCGCAGCGTCCCGGTGGGGCATGAGGCTTTTCTATCGCGAATAGGGCTGAGGTCGAGGCACTCAAACGTCTCGCCGCCGTTATATTTCGATCCCCAGGGCCGGGACTAATGTTTGCCTTGCCGGCTTGGGAGAGCACGCTGTCCGCGCCAATAAGCCGCCTTTGTACGGGCTACCAATCTTTTGGCTTCCGAAGACCGAATCTTGTGAGTAAATCGTTTGATTGGGTTCCTTGGGTGATCCCAACAATGAAATAATGCGGCCACATCCGAACGATATTTATGTTTGAAGGGATCTGGGAGCAGCGGAACCGGACCAGCGTTTTGGTCGCCAGCGGGACTGCGGTGTTGGCCATCGCTGCTGTGGACTGGTGGACGAAGCCCTATTTCTCCCTTGGGTTTCTTTACTTGTTCCCTATCATGCTGGCGGCCGGGTTTCTCCCGCGCTGGGCAATCATTGTTTTGGGGATTGGATGTGCGCTGCTCAGTGAGCGCTTTAGCAACCTGGACCCGTCGGACTCCACGATTCGTCTGATGTTTGAGACCCTGGCGCTATGCGGCTGCGGGCTCTTCACGTCTGAAGTCCTGCGTAACCGGCGATTGAGTCTGTCGTCCCAGGAGCGCTTGCGCGTGCTGGTGGAAACCAGTCCGGCGGCCATCGTTACCATCGACGAGCGCGGCTTCATCGAATTGGCTAACCGGGCTGCCACTGAACTCATGGCACCTCGCGACGGACAGCTGATCGGCTACCCGATCGCGGCCTTCCTGCCCGAACTGCACCACGCTTTGCGCTGGGAAGATCGGCCGCAGTTCAGGACAGCGATGCAATGCCGGGGCCACCGAGGCAACGGCGAAACTTTTCTGGCGGACGTGTGGTTCTCCAGCTACAAGGATGGGACGACGCCTAAACTAGCGGCAATCATCGCGGATGTCAGTGAAGAGCAGGCCCACCCCTCTGCCACCAACTCGGTCAGCTCGGATCAGCAAGAGCGGACACAGCTGACCAATCGCGAACTCGATGCACTCCGGCTGGTGGTTCAGGGTCTGGCCAATAAAGAAATTGCGTCGCGCATGGAAATTTCTGAAAGCGCAGTCAAGAATACCCTACAGCAACTCTTCGCCAAGACCGAGGTACGTACTCGCGGCCAGCTCGTTCGCGTTGCATTGGAACGATATCGAGATCTCTTGTAAAACGTTGCATGGTCCAGCAATACCAACCCAGGGAAAACCTGGGAGGAAGACCGTGACAGGCTACCGCACCGGCCCCGAAGTTAGCTGGATTTCTACGTGGAGATTTGCGACGGTGAAGTAGGCAGAGTTTTCGCTTCGACCTACCTGGACAACTACCCGGTTCAGGTAACGGGACGGCAGCGCGGCGTTGGTCTGGCAGATGCGAGGGACGGACCAGACGGCGGCCGCGAGAACGAGCGTCCAGAGGGCGATGGCGGCGAACTTCATCCAGGAACCGAAGTCTTCTTCGATCACGACGGTGCCTGCACACATGTCTCCGACGCGGCGACGGAAAATGGAGCAACCTGCAACCGCGGCGCCGACCAGGTAGAAGCCGAGGCCGTCCACGACGCGGAGGAGATTGCGGATGGCGAGAATCGCGAGCGGGTGGCGGTCGGTCTCCGTCGTGCGGATAACGCGGATGCCGACCATCGCCTTGCCCAGGGTGGCGCCGAAGGCCGTTTCCAGCAGCCAGAGATAGAGAAAGAAAATCGCGGTATTCAGAGATTGGGCAATCAGGAGTGCGGCGAGGGTCAACTTCAGTTCTGCTCCGTCGACAATGCCCCAGCGCATGAAGGCCCAGGCATCCACGATTGCAAACACGCCGAAAAGGAAAGTGCTGTCGAGGGCAAAAGCGATCAAGCGATCGCCGAGGGTTGCCATTCGGTAAAAGGATTCGTCTTTCTGGTCTCGCCGCACCTGCTTGGACGGCGCGTTTGTCTTGGGGGAGGCGGGCTCGATTAGGCCCGCTTCCTCAAGCAAATACTGAGCGGGCGGAATGACACTGCCGCAGGATCCGCAATTCTTTGATTGAAGGCTTGTTTGCCTGTGGCAATGTGGGCATTCCATAGTTAGTCCAAAGAAAGTTGGGCCAAAGAAGGTTAGGCCAAGCCTGATTAATGATTACGCTTGGCGGTGGAGACTGCAGCATCACGAAAGGACAGCGTCGGAAGGTTGTTCATTTGACCGGACTTCGGGGGCTTGCGAAGGGGTGGGCAAGTTGAAGGGCGCTTCAGGCGAAATCCCCACGTCTCGCAAAATCGGTGAGACATGGGGCACCCGACCCGGCTCGTTTTCCGGGTCATGTCAGGGCAGTAGGGAAAGCTGATTCGCGCCATTGGGGTCTTCGGTGGGGTCGGCGAATCTTCTCAGTTCGGGATATTTCTGCACCAGCGTGGGCGGGGCCGCGACTCGCTTGCGGGTGACCATCGCCTTCAACTCCAGCGCATTGACCCCGGCTTTGCTTTCGAAATGGTTGTTGGTGATCACGTAGGTGGTCAGTGCTTTCTCGGCGACGTTTTCGATGCGAGCCTTCCAGCCTTCCAGTTCTCTTTCATTGTAGAGATAGTTGTAGCGGTCGTTGCGATTATCGGAGTCGAACCACTGATCGTAGTTGCGACCATGCAGACGGATGTAGGCGATCGGCGCGGTTACGTGTTCCGTAGGAGCAAGCGACTTTCCGAGCACTGGCTGATCGATGTTGCAGAAGGCAACGTTCTTTTGCGCGAAGGCGGCGAGAGTTTCGGCATTGTCCCAACTGGAGTCGCGCACTTCCACCACGCAGGGATACTCGATGAACTGGCGCAGCAGGCGGTCGAGATATTCGCGGTTCAGCGAAGTGTTCTTGAACGAGACCGGAAACTGGATGAGCAGCGCGCCCAGCCGCCCCTCGCCGGCCAGGACGTCGAGACCTTCGCGAGTGCGGAATTCGTCTTCGTCGGTGGGACGAATGCTGGCGGCGGAGGTGGGCTCCATTACCGCATTGGGCGAGTGAGTGAAGGCGCGATAGAGCTTCGCGGTAAATAGGAAGTCGGGATTCACCGCCACAACCTTGCGGCACCACACTTTGGCCAACTGGGCCTTGATGGGACCGTAGAACGAAGTATTGATTTCGGTGGTATCGAAGAAGCGCGCCAGATATTCCAGCGGATGCATCTTGCGGTGCTGCATGCCCGAGGGATAAAAAATTCCCTCCCAGTCTTTGTAAGACCATCCCGCCGTGCCGATGCGAACGCGGTTCGGGGCGGTCTGAGGCAAGCGGACTTGTGCTGAGGATCCCATGGAGGGAATCGGAGAACGAAGGGGCAAGGTCAGAGTAGCACAGGGACATCCTGACCCGATGGTCGGCGAAGCCTATCGCGGCGGCGTACCTTGGGCGGACAAGGCTTGATTGAGCTGACTGGCCAAGGCGTCCGCCTGCTCGTTGGAGATTCCGATCTGGCCCTCCAGCAGAAGCGTCAACGTGCCGACGCCGGTGTCCTGAAACCTGGCGCTTTGCAGCACCGCGGAATTCTGCACTGCCGGTGGAAGTGTGGTTTTGAAATCGGAAGCAGTTTGCGTTGCCGTTAGAACGGACTGTGCAGCCACGTTCCGCAGATTTTCGCCCAGGGATCCGGAGCGGAGCGCTTCGCCCATCATGCCAGTGGCGTCGATGCGGCCGAACGCAGGCACGATCTTTAATGTGCCCGCCGATGTGCCCGGCTTTTCCACCGACGCGGTCAACTTGATTTCAACCATGCCATCGCCTTCTGCCAGTTCATTGGAGGATTGCTTACCAAACATTTGCGAGCAGGTCCAGCGCTCAAAATGCAACTTGACTATCAGGAGGCCGGCTGGAGTGGAAGGCGCGAGCGTAGCCTGTTGTATCGCGATCCGCTGGCCACAGTTGTCCGAGGTGTCGAGCTGGGACCGCAGGAGTTCGGTAATATTTTGTTGCAGGTCGGTCAAATTTGCGGTCATCTCCAGCTTGAAAGTGCGCTGCCCGCCCTGTGCCGAGATCTGCGTTAGTTCACCCGAAACCGGGACCGCGATCGTCTGATTTGCGATGCTGACTGGATGGCTCGCCGAGGGAAGATTGAAAGCCAGATCGTGGCCATTGGCGAGGGTGATGCTCATTTCCCTTCCGAGCGCGAGTTGTTGGTTGTAGAAGTCCGTTAAAGCCTTGCCAAGACTTTCGGCACGCGCGGCAAGTTCAGAACCGGCAACCTTCGATACCAAGGTCTGATTCAGCTTCTTCTCTTCTTGTTCCAGATCGGAGTCCGCTTTGGCCAGCTTCTTGGCGATATCTCTGAGTCCGGATTTCTGCGCAGGGGAAAATCCTTGTTGGAATTTCTTGTTGGCGCTTCGCGCATTTTCCAGCGCCTGGTGTACAGGTTCGCGAGGAACGGATTCCGCTGATCCGGCTGGCTTGTGCAATTGGTCGAGAAATACTTGAACTTGGGTTTTCGCCTCCTCAGTACTTTTTATCGCCGCCTGAAACTCTGCGGTCTGTTGGCTGGTAGCCTGCACCGCCATGGCCTGGTGAAAATCTTTGAGAGTGTCGTCTTCTTTGACTCCGGTGGGACGGCTATTTCCGGAAAGGCCGCCTCCTCCGGTGATGCCGCCGCCATGGCGCTGCGCGGTGGCTGCCAGGGGAAACGTCAGCAGGGCAAATCCCAGAAGGAGTGTGTTGGCGAAAGAGAAAGAAATCCCACCGCGAATCATGAATTTAAAACTCCGACTGATCACATGCGCCGCCGCGAAACGCCAGTAAGGAAGGATACACCAGGATCGCGCGTCAATCGGGCCAATCGGCTCCTGACCAAACTGGCGACGTATCTCTAGCTTGGCTGATGCGCGGGGAAAAAGCCATCGAATTTACAGTTCTTTGCAAAGAGATTAAGAGGAGCGACGTGCTCCCTGAGGACTCTGCGTCGGGGCTTTTCTTTCGCCCCTTTCAGGGCTTGCCTTTTCTACTTCCGCACCCACGGCTCGCGCTGTGGGCTGCATTCTTTCGCCGCTTTGCGGCTGGGAGCCAGGCGTGCCTTCCACATTTGCGCGTGCGATCGAGTGGGGGACAGACAGGGTCTTATTCCAGCGACAGCACAATCCAGTACGCGCCGCTGGGATAACTGGGAGTGCGGGCATAGCAAACGCCAATCGAGAAACTGCGGAGGTCGCGGCCGGCCACGGCGCGCGCGCCTCCGCCGGGTACTACTTCCGGATGCAGACTGGTGTAGGTGAGCACGGCGACACTTTCGGGAAGCTTCGTTCCCGGCGGCATTCCAAGTTTGTCGGCTTGCGCCATGGAGCAGGCAGTGGCGTCGGCATCGCGCCAATCGCGTCGCTGCAATTCGGATCGGCCGGCTTGGCGACGCATCTGATTCACGGCCGTCGCAGCCTGCTGTTTCACTTGCGCGAGAGAGTACTTTGGGAGAGCGCTGCCAAAGTCTTCGACAATATAAATCTGATTTCCGCTGCGAACCACACCCAGTCCGACCACGTTGTAGGCTGGGTTGAGCAGGTTGGCGCGATGCGGAGGGGAAAGCATCAGGTGTTCATGCCCATGCTCGGCATCGTAATCGAGCGCGACGTTTTCTCCCTCCTGCTCCAGTTGAAGCCTCGTGGCCGCCGCGAAGCGTTGCGGGAGGGAGGGCTCACCGTCGAATTGATGGGAAAGCCGGCGGGCTTGCACCATAGCCTGCGCGTGAAGGCGAGCGGCTTGCGAAAGTCCCGCATCCATCGTGAGGGGCGGCGCTCCGGCTTGTTGGCGCGACTGATTGGCGAGTGTCAGCAGCCGTTGTTCGGTCTGAAAATCTTCATGATCAATTGGAATAGAGGAAAATCCAGCGGTTGCGGGCCTTAAAGTGGCTCGTTGTGCGGCGCTTGGGGCTACCGGTCGTTCCGCCGGAGAAGCGGCCGCGGGCCGCACAATCGCGGTGCCTACGATGACCGCGAATGCCAACAGCAATCCGGCGTGTCTTTGCGTTAATCTGGGCCTTAGTCTTTGCATTAATCTGGACACTAAACTTGCCCGCCAGCGGCTTCGGAGGAAGAAGTTGCGCGCAAGCCGTTTTGGTTTTCCATCGTTGAGGCGCAAACTTTATGGCTGGTGCTAGGCTAGGGGTTAGACATGAGGGCGAGTAGTTACCGGTGTCTATGGAACTAGGGATCAGCGGGGGCATTGGCCTGTTGTTCGGAGTCCTGCTTGCATGGCTGGCGCTGCGTTCGCGTCCGGCGGCGCTGCAGGCTCGGTTGTCCTTGACGGACAAGGAATTAGCGGCTGCAAAGGCCGATCTGGCGCGGCTTTTGCAGGATCAGCGGGAACTTCTCCAGAGCCGCGCCCGATTAGAATCCGCTCTGGAATCGGAACGAAAGACCAGCAACGAAAAGATCGAGTTGCTGACCAACGCTGGGGATCGCGCGGGCGCGGATCTGCAAAACGCCTTCAAGGCGCTGGCTGCGGACGCGCTGAAGAGCAACAATTCTTCCTTCCTGCAGATCGCGCAGGAAACCTTGAAGCGCTTTCAGAGCGAAGCCAAAGGCGATCTCGACGCACGCCAGAAAGCGGTGGCCGATCTTGTCACTCCCGTGCGGGAGTCGCTGAGCAAAGTGGACGCGCAGATACAGCAGATGGAAGTTGCCCGCGGCGAGGCTTATGGCGATCTGAAGGCCCAGGTTCAGTCGCTGATTACCACGCAAAAAGAATTGCAATCAGAAACGGGCAATCTGGTCCGCGCCCTGCGGACTCCGAACGTGCGAGGACGATGGGGAGAAATCCAGCTGCGGCGCGTGGTCGAGATTGCGGGCATGCTTTCTTATTGCGATTTCGCCGAACAGGAAACTATAACCGGCGAAACAGGCCGTCTACGGCCCGATCTCGTGGTGAAGTTGCCGGGCGGCAAAAACGTTGTGGTCGATGCGAAAACTCCTCTGCAAGCCTTTCTCGACGCCTTCGAAACGACAGACGAAGAGGCGCGCCGCGCTTGTCTGGCGAATCACGCGCGGCAGGTGCGCGATCACATGAAGACGTTGAGCGGCAAAAATTATTGGGAGCAATTCGAAGCCACGCCAGAGTTCGTGGTGATGTTCCTTCCCGGCGAAACGTTTTTCAGCGCCGCGCTCGAGCAGGATCCCGGCCTCATCGAACAGGGCGTCCTGCAGCGCGTGATTCCCGCATCGCCAACGACGCTGATCGCGTTGCTGAAGGCCGTCGCCTATGGATGGAATCAGGAGAAACTGGCGCGTAACGCGCAGCAGATCAGCATTCTAGGCAAAGAGCTGCACGACCGCCTGCGAAAACTCGCCGGCCACATTACCGGCGTCGGCACCAATCTCGATCGAGCTGTCGAGGCCTACAATCAGGCGGTCGGATCGCTGGAAAATCGCGTGCTGGTCTCGGCGCGGAAATTCGCGGAGTTGGGCGCATCTGTGGCCGAAGACATTCCGGAACTTGAACCTATCGAGACTACCGCTCGGGCCCTCTCGTTCGAGTGGGATGACGAGCCCTTACCCGAAAATCCCGAAAAAAACGAGCGCAAAGCGGGCTAGTGGCAGTTTGGCGTCAACGTTTATCTAGATCTACTTCTAGATCAAAATGGAAAAATCCAGTGAGTTGCGAACCACCGTCCGCAACTCACCGGTGCAGCCATTCAAGTTGACTTTAGATCGCTGCGATTCCGTTGAAACCCGCAGCCGCAGACAGTCCATCCGCGTCCCCGAGATTAGTAAGGGTGCCATCTTCATTCACTCCGAAGATGCCGACTGTGCCGGTGCCTGAGTTCAGCGTGTAAAGAAATTTCCCATTCGCGCTGATGGCGATATCGAGATTCCCGCTGTGCGTCGGATTAATTCCCAGGATCGTGCCCGCGATCGGGGTCAGGGTTCCCTTTGCGCCGATCGCAAATCCAGAGACGGTGCTGGAACCGGCATTCGAGGTATATACGAAGTGTCCGTCAGGGGTTACCACGTGCCAGCACGTTGCCGCTCCCAAGGTGGGTACGCTGCTGCTGATGGCGGAGAGTGTGCCATTGGCGAGCACAGCATAAGAAGAGATGGCCGACGCGTTGGTTCCACCGGCCGGTCCGGTTTCTGTCGCCAATGCAATCCCGTTCGGCGTAAACAGGACGCTAAAAAGACCCGGCCCCGCACTTGCATTCACCACAATTGGAGCCAACGTACCGTCAGTCTGGACGTGAAACGCATCGATGCTATTGGTCAATTTTTCGGTCACGAGCAAGAACTGACCGTCAGGGCTAAAGGACAGCGATGACGCACCCGAGTTACCGGTGCTAAGCAGAGCGATGGAATCGGGAATCGGCTTTAGCTTCCCTTCCTTTTCCAAATGGAAGCCAACCACGTTGCTGGCACCGCCAGCATTGACTACGTAGACGAGATTTCCGAGCTGCGCCACGGCGACCGGTTCACTTCCGCCGCACGGTTCCTTGTCGGTCAGAAACAAATCAGAGCCCTGAACTCTGAACACGGAGATATCGCCGCTGCCCGCATTTACTGCAAATAGAAATGAGTGATCCTGGCTAAGGGTCAGAGAACCCTGAGAGCCCAAAGGATCGGTGACTCCGCCACTGCCGCGGCCATTGGTTGGAAAAACCCGACCCCGCTCCAGCGCTCCATCCGTATTTCGCTTGTAAGCAATAATTTCGTTCTGGTCGGCCGCATTGGTCATGACGAACACGGCGCCTGCTCCGGTGGTTTGGGCATTGCTGCGGACTGGCAGAACCACGCTCATAGCCAGCACAGCGGAAAAGACAACTTGCGACATCCTTAACATGGAAAGCTCCTCGATTTGACAAATTGCGCCAGCCCAAAACCCGACAAAGGCCACCCACCCAGTGGCAATCGTCCGAAGTTTGGGCAACGTTTCGAATCAGAGCTATTCGTTCAAGGAAAGTTTCAACGGATTGCTAAATCGTCTCGGTCTCCGCCGTGAATTTCTCGTAAGCGCCGACCATACGCGAATACTCGAAGCTAAAAGGACTGTCCGTTCTCCGGTAGCGTTCTTATGGAGAAATCTCAGAGATAGACCCTTCGAAATTGCCGCGGCAATCAGATACTGAATTTCACAGAAACATCCAGAAATACATAGTTACCGTTCGAAAATGCATCTATAATTTTGGAAGTACGGTTATCTGCGGGACTTAGCCGTCCCAAAATGGGGCTCGACGTGGCAGCGAAGTTGCTAATCCAAGATCAACGGGATGCCTCTCCCACGCCTGTACAGTCTCCTAAGGGTCCGGGGCCAGTTTCGAAAACCATGAATCGGGAAAGCCAAGCTCGATTTGTCGCGATCCTTCTGTTCCTGCTGACCGTTGCCGCGGTGGTTTTTGCGGGCTTCAATTTCGAGAAGGAACGCGACTCCGCGGTTCCCGACGATGGCGTGTGGTGGGTGGAACACAACGGGCGCCTGGTGGCCGACCGTGTGGATCCCGCCGGGCCCGGGGCGAAAGCCGGCATCAAGATCGACGACCAGCTATTTTCCGTCAACGGCCAGGAAATTAAGACTACTCCAGGGTTGGTGCGGCAGCTCTACAACACCGGCGTCTGGTCGAAGGCGACCTACTCGCTGATCCGCCAGTCGGTAACGCTGGATTCCAACGTCATTCTGGTTCCCGCCGATCGCTCCCTGAATAATTGGCTGCGCCTGATCGCCCTGATTTATTTGGGCATCGGCGTCTACGTGCTGCTGCGACGGTGGACAGCACCCGGTTCCACCCACTTCTATATTTTCTGCCTGGTATCGTTCGTCGCGTATTCGTTCAAATACACCGGCAAGCTGAATGACTTCGATTGGACCATCTACTGGAGCAACATTGTCGCCTGGGTCTTGCAGCCGGCCTTGTTCCTGCACTTTGTTCTGACGTTTCCCGAGAAGCGGCAATTTGTTCGCCAGCGTCCGTGGTTGCTGGCCCTTGCGTACTTACCTGGGGTCGTGCTTCTGGGACGGCACATCATGGCCTTACGCCTGGCGCAGGCGAGTGGGCATCTGCGCTGGGACATGGACCGCCAGGAAATGGCCTATGGGGCGCTGCTTTTCGTAGCGGCGGCGGGGGTCCTCTGGGATAGCTATCGTCTCGCCCGCACGACCATTCTGCGCCAGCAGCTGAAGTGGGTGACGCGCGGAACCATTCTCGCAATCGTTCCCTACACTCTGTTCTACGTGATTCCCTATTTAATGGGGTCACTCCCGGACACGGGAATGAAGTTGTCCGTGCTGTCGCTGGGATTACTGCCGCTTACATTCGGTTACGCCATCTTCCGCTATCGCCTGATGGACGTTGACCTGATCTTCAAGCGGGGTGTGGTTTACACTCTGGCCGCGGCGACAGTGGTAGGACTGTATTTCGCTCTGGTCGCGGGCGTGGCCACGCTGGTCCAGATGCGGCAACCGGGCCGGGGACCCGTGGGATTGATCCTGGCCGTGGTCGTGACCGCGCTACTGTTTGACCCGGTTCGCAAGTGGATTCAGGATCACGTCGATCAGGCCTTCTACCGCACGGTCTATGACTATCGCCGTACGCTGATTGAATTTGGCCGTGAGCTCGGTTCTGAGATGGATTTGAACGCGCTGCTCTCTGCCGTCCTCGACCGCCTTTCGCGCACTTTGGCCGTGGACCGCATCGCAATTTTCCTGCGCTCGGGGGACGAGGCGGAACCGTTCGTCCTCTCCAAATCCGTAGGCATGAATCCGATAGGCAAGCTCGATCTCACCTTCCTGAGCGCTCCGCGTCCCGAACCTGCCGGCCACATGTTCTTTGAAAACACGCACCAGGTGCCGCGCGAGACCGCGGGATCGCAGGATGCGATCGCTCGTCTCGACTTGAACTACTACATTCCCTGCCGCGCTCAGCAGAAAACCGTTGCCGTGCTCGGCTTAGGAAAGACCACCAAGGGTGACTACCTTTCCAGCGAAGACATGGAGTTGCTCGAGACTCTCGGGGGCTATCTCGGTATCGCGATTCAGAACAGCCGGCTCTACGCGTCTTTGCAGCAAAAGGTGGCGGAGTACGAGCGTCTCAAAGACTTCAACGAAAACATCGTGGAATCCATCAACGTGGGCATTATGGCACTCGACATGGAGGACCGCATCGAGAGCTGGAATGCTCAGATGGAAGTGATGTATGCCCTGCCGCGCTGGCAGGCTATTACGCAACCTTTTCGGACGGTTTTCCCTACGGAATTTGTCGAAGAGTTTTATCGCGTACGGCAGAATGCCGGCATCAACAATCTGTACAAGTTCCGCCTGCAGACTCCGGCTGGCGAGACTCGAACTGTCAACGTGGCTATTGCACCGCTGGTGACGCGCACATTTCAGGTGATCGGGCGGCTTGTGATCATGGACGACATTACCGAACGCGTGGAACTCGAAGGCCAGCTTTCGCAAGCCGACAAACTATCGTCCATCGGCTTGCTGGCGGCCGGGGTGGCGCACGAAGTCAACACGCCACTGGCGGTGATTTCGTCCTATACGCAAATGCTCGCCAAGCAACTGCAGGGCGACCCGCAGAAGTCGGGATTACTCGAGAAGATTACGCGTCAAACTTTCCGCGCTTCGGAAATCGTCAGCAATCTGTTGAACTTCTCCCGGACCAGCGGCACTGAGTTCGCCGACGTCGACATCAACAAAGTCATCACCGACACGCTCGCGCTGCTCGAGCACCAGTTCAAGATTGCCAAGATCCAGGTCCACTCCGACTTGACGGCGGGGATCGCTCCGATCCAGGGGAATCCCGGAAGACTGCAGCAGGTCTTCCTGAATTTATTCCTCAACGCCAAGGACGCGATGCCGGGCGGAGGCAAGTTGAATGTGGCTACGACCAACGGCGAGATAGTCAGCGTGCGGGTTTCCGACACCGGATCGGGCATCGCGCCCGAACACATCCAGCGCATTTACGATCCGTTTTTCACCACTAAAACGGCACCCAAAGAGGGTCAAAAGCGCGGAACCGGTCTGGGGCTTTCCGTCACGTATGGAATTATCCAGGAGCATGCGGGCAAGATTCGAGTAGAGAGCAATCCGGGTTCCGGGACAACTTTTGCTCTGGACTTTCCCTTGAGCAGAAAGGGAGTTCATGTCTGAAGCGGCAGTCATTACGAGCGGAACGGTGAACGGCAATCCCTCGTCGACAGGATCGGTGCTCATCATCGACGATGAGGCGGAGATTCGCGAGTCTCTGCAAACGCTGCTCGAGATGGAAGGCTTCGAAGTCGAGACGGCGGTCACGGGCGAGGACGGTCTCTCGCAAATGGCAGACCGCCCGTTTGATCTGGTGCTGCTCGATCTCACCTTGCCGGGGCGCAACGGGATGGAAATTCTTTCCGAGATTCGTTCCCACGACTCGCGGCTGCCCGTCATCATGATTACCGCCTTTGGCACGGTGGAGAATGCGGTTCGCGCCATGCAGTCAGGCGCTGCGAATTTCGTACAGAAGCCCTGGGACAATGAAAAACTTCTGGCCGATGTGCGCGCTGCGGTCGGCTGGCGGCGCGCGGAAGAAGAAAATGTCCAGCTCAAGAGGGCGCTCAAACAGCGCTACAACTTTGAAAACATCGTGGGCAAGAGCGAGCCCATGCTGAAGATTTTTGATCTGGTCGCGCAGGTCGCGAACAGTCGCTCGACTGTGCTCTTGCAGGGCGAAAGCGGTACCGGCAAGGAAGTGATCGCGAAGGCGATTCATCTGAACTCTCCGCGCCGTGACAAACCTTTCGTTCCGGTCAACACCGGCTCCATGCCGACGGATTTGCTGGAGTCGACTCTGTTCGGCCACGTCAAGGGAGCGTTCACCAGTGCTATCGCTTCGAAGAAAGGCCTGTTCGAAGTGGCCGACAAAGGGACGCTCTTTCTCGACGAAATCGCCACCATGGGTCTGGAAACCCAGGCGAAAATCCTTCGTGTCCTTCAGGATCGCCGCTTCATGCATCTTGGGGGAATTTCGGAGCTCCAGGTCGACGTGCGCATCATCGCCGCCACCAACATCGACTTGCGCCATATGGTGCGCGAAGGCCGCTTCCGCGAAGATCTTTTCTATCGGCTGAACGTCATCACCGTCGAACTACCGCCGTTGCGCCAGCGCAAGGAAGATATTCCGTTATTAGTGGAGTTCTTTCTGAAGAAGTACGCGGAAGAAAATGGACGCCCCGCGCCGCGCATCACTCCAGAAGCGCTGCGGCCGTTGATGGCTTATTCCTGGCCGGGAAACGTCCGCGAACTTGAAAATGTGATTGAACGCGCCGTCGTGCTCTCTTCCGGACCGGAGATCAGCATGGATCTTCTGCCCGAGTCCATGATGGGACGCGGTTCCTCGCTCACCCTGCACGACCCGCCATCCGACGCGTCATTATTCGAAATTGTTGAAGACGTGGAGCGGCGCGTCATCACCGACATGCTCGAACGCTGCAACTGGAATCAAACCGAAGCCGCAGAGCGCTTCCATGTGCCACTCTCCACGCTGAACCAGAAAATCCGACGGCTGAATATTGAGATAAAGAAAAAGGGGCGGATAGCTTAGAAGCAGCTGAGAGCTATCAGCCGTCAGCTATCAGCTGTCAGTCAAAACCAGGATCCCTCGCGTTGCTCGGGATGACAGGTACGGGGTCGGGACTCTTGTCATGGCGCGAGGCTGCTCAGAACAAAGAAGTACCGAAAGCTGAGATCTTAAGCTGACGGCTGATAGCTGACAGCTTTCTCTGCTATAGTTCGGTCAAGCCGGTGCTTCGCGCCTGCGATCGCCTGGGCCTTCCGAATCGCATGGAACTGACCTCGCCCACCGAGTTCGCCAAGCAAAAAGTTCTCGCGGTTCAGGATTACACCGTGATGACGGCGCAGTCCGTGGCTAACCTGTTTCGCAAGCCGGTTTATTTCGCGGATATGATTCAACAGGCGGACCTGATCGGAGTGGGTTCTCTGCCGATCGTCGTCCTCACCGGCTTCTTCACCGGCGCCGTGCTGGCGGTGCAGAGCGCGAACACGTTGCAGCGCTTCGGTTCCATTACTCTAATCGGGCAGTTGGTGTCGCTCTCGATGGTGCGGGAACTAGGACCGGTACTCACCGGCTTGATGGTCGCGGGCCGCAACGCCTCTGGGATGGCGAGCGAACTCGGTTCCATGGTGGTGACGGAACAGATCGATGCCATGCGTGCTTTAGGCACCGACCCCATGAAAAAGCTGGTTGCGCCCCGGGTAGTGTCCACAGTGTTCATGTTATTTTTTCTGACTATTTTGTCGGACTTTGTCGGCCTTGCCGGCGGATTGGTCGTGTCCAAAATTCTTCTGAACCTCGACGCCCGCCAGTACTGGAGCAACGCGTGGCAGTCGCTGGTGTTTCAGGATGTCTTCATGGGTCTGGTAAAGCCGGTGATGTTCGGCTTCATCATCTCAACCGTAGGTTGCTACTACGGAATGACGGCGCGTGGAGGCACACAGGGGGTGGGCCGCGCGACCACGCAGGCCGTGGTAGCGGCCTCCGTTCTTATTGTGGTCGTCGACCTTTTTGTCACTCAATTCCTGATGAACGTGCTGTCGTACAAATAGCCGCATGTCCGCCCCCACCTTGCCTCTCGACTCAGCTTCTAACGCCGGGCACGATTCCGCCGCTCACGCCATCGAGTTCCAGGATGTGCATCTTGCATTCGAGGAGAATCATGTACTGCGCGGAGTGTCATTCTGCCTGCCTTTCGGCGAGACTAAAGCCTTGTTCGGGGTTGCCGGTTCGGGCAAGAGTACGATCCTGAAGCTGGCTCTGGGCCTGCTTAAGCCGGACTCCGGACGAATCCTGGTGCTGGGCAAAGACGTGACCCAGGCGCGCGAGGAAGACCTATTCGCCTTGCGCGCCAAGGTCGGAATCGTGTTTCAGGAAAGCGCGCTGTTCGACTCGCTCACGGTCCGCGAGAACGTAGCTTATCGCCTGCTTGAAGAACACGGGGTTGAGACCGCGGAAATTGAACGGCGCGTCCGCGAAGCGCTGCGGTTTGTAGAGTTAGAACAAACGATCGATAAGTTTCCTTCCGAGCTTTCTGGCGGCATGCGGCGGCGGGTGGCCATCGCACGGGCTATCATCACGGAGCCAGAGGTGATTCTCTACGACTCGCCTACGGGCGGTCTCGATCCGATCACTTCCAACACCATCATCGAACTGATTATGAAGCAGCGCGACGTCTACAAAACCAGTTCCTTGCTGGTGACGCATCGCCTGCAGGACGCCTTCACCATGGCTACGCACCAGTTCGACACGCAGACCAACCAGATGCGTGCGCTACCGCGCGGTCAATATTGCGATGTGCCGATGAGTTTCCTGATTCTTCGCGATGGCAAAGTCATCTTCGATGGCGACGTGCGGCAACTGGCGCATACCCAGGACGAGTACATCCGGGAATATATCTCCTAGCGAGACGCTGGGAAGTGCCAATCTCGATCAACCGGCTGAAGTAAAGCGTGCCAGTCCCTGCAGCTTCCCTGCTGCTGCGCCAGAATCGATTGATTGCGCGGCAAGCGGGACTGCCTCTGCAATGCGATCCGCCCTACCGGCAGCCACCATCGCAGCTGCAGAATTGAGCAGCACCACGTCGCGGCGCGGCGACTCTTCCCCGCCAAGAACGGCGCGAATAATGGCGGCATTTTCCACGGCATCGCCGCCGGAAATTTCCTGCAGCGTGGCGCGAGCCATGCCGAACTCTTCCGGTTCGACTTCGTAGGATCGCACTGAGCCGTCGCGAGCCTCAGCCACGCGCGTTGGGCCGGTGATTGTGATTTCATCGAGCCCGTCGAGCCCATGCACGACCAGCGCCCGATGCAGACCTAACATACTCAACGCCTCGGCCAGTTTCTCGACGAGCTCCAGCGAATACACCCCCACTACTTGCCCAGAAGCGCGTGCCGGATTGGTGAGCGGGCCAAGCAGATTAAACATCGTACGCATGCGCAGCTCGCGCCGCACTGTCTGCACCTGCTTCATCGCGGGATGCAGGTTCGGCGCGTATAGAAAACAAATGCCTACTTCGCGCAGGCATTGCGCGGCACGCTCCGGCGAAAGTTGGATATTCACGCCCAGAGCTTCGACGACATCAGCCGAACCGCACTTGGAACTGATGCTGCGATTGCCGTGTTTGGCTACGCGGACGCCTGCTCCCGCTGTCACCAGCGCGGTCGCCGTGGAGATGTTGAAGGTGCCGCTGGCGTCTCCGCCGGTGCCGCTGGTGTCGATTAAAGAGGACTCCAGCAGAGATTTTTCGACGAGAGCATCGCGTCCCGTCCCGCTCACCGCGAGCGCTTCAGTTCCGCGGACCGGCAACGGTGCCGCCGCCGCGCGAATCGCCTCGGCGAAGCCCACGATCTCCTCGACGGTTTCGCCTTTCATGCGCAGAGCAATCAGGAGCGCAGCGATCTGCGCGTCGCTGCATTTGCCCCCCAGCACCTCCGTCATGACAGCCCGGGCCTGCGCGCGATCGAGCGGCTGAGCGTGGTTGGCAATACGATGAAGGGCGTCAAGGATCATTGTTTGAGTCGAAGCAGTCAGACAGAAACAGTCAGGGCGAATTGTACGGCATGAGCGGACTTCAGCGTGATTCCGAGATTGGACTAGTCGTAACAGCGGTCTGTCCTAATCGTTCCGCGAAATATTCACGCCAGTTTTCCGGCAGAGCGGCCGTGTGAACGGCCTTGCGAAGCAGATCCTGATTGTATTTCTCCCGCACAAAGAGGCGGTTCATTTCAGAGATCGTAATTCCGTCCTGATTGCGAGTAAGCAATTGGAAAGCATCTTCCGCTGCGACCGATCCTTCTTGTTCGACCGAAAGATAAAAGCCGCTGCGGCCGCTCAGCAGAAAGCGTTCGATCATGTCATCGCGCTGAAACTTGGCAGCCAATTTGTAACATGGGGTCCGTGGCTGCCGGACCATCACAATCGACGAACCAATTTGCAAGCGATCGCCGACGTGGAGTTCGTCTTCCGACAAACCGGCGGTCGTAAAGTTTTCACCAAACATGCCCCACGGCAGATCGACGCCAGGAATCTCGTGCCGCCAGAACGAATAATGTTCAGAGGGATAGGCGTAGACCGCCTTGTAGATACCACCGTGTACGCTGAGATCGGCCTGCCGGTCGCCGTCCAGGTTCAAACTGCGCAGCTGCGCGGGCCCCGATATTGGCTGCTTGAAGACCCCAGTGTTGATCGTCTTCCCGTTGTAAACCACAAGCCGCGGACGCCCAACATTCAGTGAAATAAGCTTCACTGGGGAAACCTCCTTACATCAATCCTAGAGCGCATCCGATATTCGTTGGGATGTGTTCGTTTGGATGTGCAGGCCGCGCAGAAAGTCGCAGACCTCGATCAAGATCGGGTCAATGTTTGCCCTAATTCCATGCCCTTCTATAGAATTAAAAGTTTGCTGCAACAATGCGTCGCCGCAAGCAGATTCCTTCCGATTGTTACTGACGAGCTCTATTTATGAAAATCCACGAGTATCAGGCAAAAGCAATTCTTAAGAAGTACGGCGTGAGTGTGCCGCGCGGGGCGATGGCCACCTCGCAAGATGAGGCTGAGGCAGTCGCCAGGGAATTGTTCAATTCAGGCGCGAGTGGAGTGGTGGTCAAGGCGCAAATCCACGCCGGGGGCCGGGGCAAAGGCGGTGGCGTGAAAATTGCTAAATCGGTCAATGAAGCCGGCACGTTAGCTTCCAAGATGCTGGGCATGAAACTAGTGACGCACCAGACCGGTCCGGAAGGCCGCATTGTGCGCCGCCTCCTTATCGAAGAAACGCTGCCCATCGAGAAGGAACTTTATCTCGGCGTTCTAGTGGACCGCGCTGAGGGCAAGCCCGTATTCATGGCGTCGGCAGCGGGCGGGATGGACATCGAGCAGGTCGCGGCGGAAAATCCGGATGCGATTTTAAAGCAGCACATCGATCCCGGCATGGGTCTTGAGGCATTCCAAGCGCGAAAGATCGCATTCAAACTCGGCCTGAAGCCGCAGCAGATCAATCCTGCCGTGCAGTTTCTCTCGAGTCTCTATAAAGCTTTTCTCGACACCGATTCTTCGCTGCTCGAGATCAATCCTTTTATTACCACCACCGATGGACGGCTGTTCGCTCTCGACGCGAAGATCACTTTCGACGACAACGCCTTGTTCCGCCACTCCGATCTGCGCGAGTTGCGCGACATTACCGAAGAAGATCCCCTGGAAGTGGAAGCTTCGAAGTACAGCTTGAACTACATCAAGCTCGATGGCAACGTCGGCTGCATGGTCAATGGCGCGGGCCTGGCCATGGCGACCATGGACATCATCAAATATTCCGGCGGGATGCCGGCCAACTTTCTAGACGTGGGTGGGGGAGCCAGTTCCGAACAAGTTGCGCACGCTTTCGAAATCCTGCTCAGCGATAAAAATGTAAAGGCGGTGCTGATCAATATCTTTGGCGGAATCCTGCGCGTGGACACGTTGGCAACCGGCGTGGTCGAGGCCGCGCGCAAGACGAACATCAAGCTGCCGATTGTGTTGCGCCTGGAAGGAACCAATGTCGACGAAGGAAAGAAAATCCTGATGAACTCCGGCTTCAACTTCCTGGTCACTGACACCATGAAGGATGCGGCCGACAAAGTGGTCGCTGCCGCGCGAGGCACGCTTGGCGTAACCGAATGGCGGTAAGGGTGGAAGAGCGGCCCTTTCAGGGCCGCGTAAGAAGACTCGAATTAGTCCGGGCTTTAGCCCCGGTAGTGGGTGCGAGGGTTTTCGTATATGGCAATCTTAGTCAATAAAAATACACGAGTCATTGTGCAAGGCCTGACCGGCCGCGAAGGCACTTTTCATGCGAAAGCCAGCGCCGCTTACGGCACGCAAATTGTTGGCGGCGTCACCCCGGGCAAGGGCGGGTCCACGCACGAAGGCTGGCCGATTTTCAACACGATGCGCGAAGCCGCCGATAAGACCGGCGCCAACGCCACGGTAATCTTCGTTCCTCCGCCGTTCGCCGCCGACGCCATCATGGAAGCGGCCGACGCGGAAATTGATCTGATCGTCTGCATTACCGAGGGTATTCCTACGCTCGACATGGTGAAAGCCTGGGAATTCTTGCAGAACCGGAAGTCGCGGCTGATCGGGCCCAATTGCCCGGGAATTATTTCTCCGGGCAAATGCAAAATCGGCATCATGCCCGCGTCGATTCACAAAGAAGGATCGATCGGCATCGTCTCGCGCTCGGGGACGTTAACCTACGAGGCGGTGCATCAACTTACGCAGCGCGGCATCGGACAGTCGACCGCCATCGGCATTGGCGGAGACCCGATTATCGGCACGAATTTTATCGATGCTCTGGACTTGTTCAATCGCGATCCTGAGACGGAAGCGGTAATCATGATCGGCGAAATCGGCGGCAACGCCGAGGAAACGGCCGCGGAGTTTGTGAAGGCTCACATGAAGAAGGCGGTCGTAGGCTTCATCGCCGGGCAGACCGCTCCGCCGGGACGACGCATGGGGCACGCGGGAGCGATCATCTCCGGCGGCAAAGGTACCGCCGCGGAAAAGATGAAAGCATTGGAAGCGGCTGGGATTCGCGTAGCCAAATCTCCTGCGGCGATCGGCGAGACCCTGGCGGCCGCGCTCGGAGTGAGCGTCTAAATTCAGCTCGTAACCAACCTCATACCAGCGCCAACGACGAACGACCAACGAGACCAACGACCGACTTATGAAAACTCTGCAACGCACCTTCACCATCGTTAAACCTGACGCCGTCCGCAAGAATGCCGTGGGCGACATCATCGAGCAGTTCGAGAAAAATGGCTTCCGAATTCTTGCAATGAAGATGCTGGAAATCTCCAAGCATCAAGCCGAGCAGTTCTACGCCGTGCATGCCGCCCGGCCATTTTTCAACACCCTCACCGACTTCATGTCGAGCGGCCCGATTGTAGTGCTGGCCCTGGAAAAAGAAAACGCCATCGCCGATCTGCGCAAGCTCATGGGCGCGACCAACCCGGCCAACGCCGAGGAAGGCACCATCCGCAAAAAGTGGGCAACCAACATCGAGCACAACGCAATTCATGGTTCTGACGCGGAAGATACGGCGCGCTTCGAACTGAGTTTCTTTTTCGCTGGATACGAATTAGCACAATAGTTCTCAGTTCTCAGTTCCCGGTTCTCAGTTCTCAGCATTGGGAACGAGCTCCGTTTTGTGAGAACTGATAACGGAGAACTACTCCTATGCCCGTAGTTCAGATCACGATGCTGCAAGGCCGTACCGCCGATCAAAAGCGCAAGATCGCGAAACGGATCACCGATGCACTGGTGGAAGAAGCTGGAGCGCGGCGCGAAGGGATCATCGTGACGTTCAACGAGGTCTCGAACGAGAGTTACGCGTCGGGCGGGGAGTTGATGATCGATAAGGAAAAGTGATCGACTCCTCGGAACAAATTGTTTTACAGACAAACGCGGGCGGGAGCGCCCGCGCCACATAAACTATCCCAGCGGCTCGAACAAATGCCCTTCCACCCTGTCGGCAACTTTGGGCAGATCTTTGCGGGCGTGTTGCAGAAAATGCGGCGCGCCGCGGTGCGCCTCCAGCGCGGCGTCATCTTTATACTGCTCGTAGATGAAGAAGCGGCGCGGCTCCGTCTTATGCCGATGCACCTGGTACATGGCACATCCCGGCTCTTTGCGGGACTGTTCGGTCAACTTTTCAAAAAGCGCGGCAACTTCGGCCTCATGCCCCACTTTGGCCATCCAGGTCACTGCCAATACCACCATCGTTTCGCTCCTCCCCGCTAGCTCGTAGTTCGGGGAAGCAATTCTAGGCTTTTTTCGCGGCCATCTTCAACTCCGAAACGAATTCATCCACGAGAATGGTATGGCTGCGGTCCGGGCCGGTCGAGATCATGCCAACCTTGGCTCCGGCCTCTTGCTCGATGAATGCCAAATATTCCCGCGCCGCTTGGGGCAACTTCTCGTAGTCGGTGATGCCTTCCGTCGAAGTCCGCCATCCTGGCAGCTTTTTATAAACGCACTCGATCTTTTCGTACTCGCTGGCCTGTGCGGGCGCGTCGCTCGCATTCTTCCCGTCGATTCTGTATCCGACGCAGACCGGAATCTCGGCGAGTTCATCCAGTACGTCCAGCTTGGTGACCACCAGCCACGAGGTGCCATTGATCATGCCCGAGTAACGCAGCAGCGGCAGATCAAGCCATCCTGTACGCCGTGGACGGCCCGTCACCGCGCCGTATTCATTGCCGCGTTTGCGCAGATTATCACCGGCTTCGCCCTTATCTTCGCTGGGGAACGGGCCCTCCCCAACGCGAGTACAGTAGGCCTTGGTGATTGCGATTACGGAATTGATGGCATTCGGGGCCACTCCCGTGCCAATGACCGCGCCACCCGAAGTCGCGCTCGAAGATGTCACAAACGGATAAGTTCCGTGGTCGATGTCGAGCATCGTTCCCTGCGCGCCCTCAAACAGAATCGATTCCCCATAATTCAGCGCCTGATTCAGGAGCACGGCCGTGTCGCATACGAAGGGCGCGATTTTTTCTGCCGCTTTCGCATACTCGGTATACATCTTGTCGGCATCGAGCGGTTCGGAATTGAAGAGCGCGTGCGCGATCATGTTTTTCTCACGCACCGCATTTTCGATATGCGTCTTGAGCAACTGCAGATCCAGCAGATCCGCCACACGCAGCCCGCGTCGCCCCATCTTGTCTTCATAGGCGGGGCCAATGCCGCGCGACGTGGTCCCAATCTTCACTCGTCCCGGCGCATTCTCCGCCGCCAGTTCAATCATGCGGTGATACGGCAGGATCACATGGGCGCGGTTCGAAACAAAAAGATGCCCGTCAATGTGTACTCCCGCCTCGCGCAAGGCGCCCGCTTCTTTCAAGAACGCCAGCGGATCGAGCACCACGCCGTTGCCAATCACGCTGCGGCAACCGTCACGCAACACACCGCACGGAACCAGCTGCAGAATAAACTTCTTGCCGCGGATGATGACCGTGTGGCCGGCATTGTGGCCTCCGGCGTAGCGGGCCACGACCGAGAAGTTCTCCGACAACACGTCGACGATCTTCCCCTTGCCCTCATCGCCCCATTGGGCGCCCACGATCACCGCAGTCCTGCCTTTTTTCAATGCCAGCTCCGTCAGGAAGATTCAAGCACGCAGATGTCTGCGCTGCGCCCGCGTCGCACACTCTTTGCCCGCAAGGACTAAACCATCAAAAAATTACTGGGGATCGGTGCGGAGAAGACGTGTACGAGTTATCTTATCGTTTCCCTGCGGTGAATAGCAACGCGCACACAGGTTCGACCGGGAAGGAGTTTCTCGCGCCCCTGCTCATTGGCGTCATTCTGAGCGCAGCCGTTCTTCAGGCGGAGTGAAGAATCTCGCGCGTGGGCCGCCCTGACATGAGGTTCGTTTGCCTGATTCCGCTGCGTTCATGATGGCCGCCTCAAGTAATATCAACTGAGACCTCTGAAGGAGACGAATGCCCAAGTTCGAAAAACACATTTTTGTCTGCGGAAACCAGCGCCCCGTGGGCCATCCCCGCGGATGCTGCGACCCCCAGGCGGAGGCCAAACTACAAAAGCTCTTCAAGCAAAAGCTAGCCGAGCGAGGGCTGAAGGGAAAAGTTCGCGTCAATCAGTCCGGCTGCCTCGATCAGTGCGAACACGGTCCAAACCTGGTGATCTACCCGGATGCGGTCTGGTACGGACACGTCACCGAAGCCGACGTCGAGGAGATTATCGAATCGCACATCCTCGGCGGCAAGCCAGTCGAGCGTCTCCGCCTGGCGGATTCCTGCCTGAACACCCCAACCTGCGAACACCGCAAACCCAGAATGTAAATTCGCCACGGAGTAGCGCCGACAGCGCCAAAGCAATGCAAGTCTGGTAGGCGCGGCAGGATTCGAACCTGCAACCGCCGGATTAGAAATCCGATGCTCTATCCGTTTGAGCTACGCGCCCGTATCGGCAAAAGTTATTCTACCCGCAACCGGCGTGATCCCAAATCACGCTCACCTGGAGCGCGATGAAAAAACACCCTCTCCGTGTGTTAAAGAGCAACGGCAATTTGCGCTTCAAGAAAGATGATGTTGCTTCGTGGTTGGCAAGGCTGCCAAGAAGAGGGCCGCGTGACCGGATCAACGGGATCAAGAAAACAAAAGAGAAGCGCAACCAACCTTGTCAACCTTGCGGCGAGATATTACGCACCCTGGTGGGCCGCGCAGTAGTTGACCGGGCGTGTGCAGCTCCTGCGCCCCCATTTTCAAAAGCATCATTCAGTTCGAGAACAAGGCGCAGGAATTTATCGGGGTCTTTTTCTTCCACTATCGACGTGCATAGAGCCAACATACGCTCGGTCATGTGAGGGGTTGTCATAGTCAACACCTTGGGAAACGTCTGAGATTTGAGCGGAAAGGAACGACAACGACGTTGATGATTATGATGACACGAGAGGTCGTCTCTTGCAAGGGTTTTCCTGTAGGGGTTTCACTGTACGTAGTACGCTCTTTCCTGTATACATCGGACCTCAAGTCAGTTAACGAACTCGCAAAACGAGGGAAGAGGGCGGCTCGGAGCGAAACACGTGCAACCCCCTCGCGCTCCTGGTGCCCGCCGCGAATCTTAGCAGATAGGGAAAGCGTCTACCTTAGAGGGGCTTCTTGTGGCCGTTAATACTCGCCAAGACCTTTTGCAAGCTTGCGCTACTCCTGGCGAGTCTGGGCGGATTTGCCATCAACCTTATCGGAGGCGTTCAACCGGCGAGCCTGATGTGGCTCGAAACGAGGTTGCCGCGTGCTGAGTTCACATTTCTCACCTGGAGCCGCGCCGCATGTCGGGCACGGGACCACGAGAATCTGTTTCGAAGTGAGTTGAGGTTTCAACAAAAAGATTTTGCCCGGCAAGCATCATCCAAAACTGGTCAATTCGGCACACTTTTTAGCGAAAAATAATAATGTACGCTAACGGACATTCGGGACTAAACTTATAGGTTGAAAGGTCTCCCTGAGGCCGGTTCCCCATGAGTCCCGAAATTGCGTGCGCGATATGTAAGCAGCCGGTCGTGCTTGAAAAAGACCGAAACGCGGATGAGGACGGCCAAGTCGTTCACGAACACTGTTACATCAATCGCGTACTAGCGGCTGCACGGAACAAGCCTCCCGCCCCTCAGCATAGCGAGTGATCTGCCTGGGTTGTGGCGCAGCTACGGTAAACCCCCTATCTGCTGGCAAGCGACAATGAGCTAACATAAAGGAAAGGTCGTGTGCCAATGACTGCAAACTGCGAGGAGACAGTTAGTTTTCCGTCCGAGCGAAATCGACAGATCATAGCCGAGGATCTCGCACAAGAGTGTGACCATGTACGGCGGACTCAACTACTGCAAGAACTTGCGGACTACATCTGGGATCACCCAAACGAGGTTAGCTTAGCTTGCTTTCCATCCCAACGGAGCGCAAGCAGAGCGCGAGTCCAGTTAACCCATTGAAAAGATGGTGGGCGCTATAGGATTCGAACCTATGACTTCCACCGTGTGAGGATGGCACTCTACCGCTGAGTTAAGCGCCCCCGCGAGAGTTATTTCATTCAAACATTTGCCCGCGGATTATGCAACTTTGCGATAGCTCAGGAAGCCTGGGCGCGCAGCCCAAGGAGCGCCCAAAGAGTCTGCTTGTACTTCCAGGATTTCGCGGGGGAGATCAGCCGTGGTAGCCTAATCGGCGGCGGGCGCTGGATACGGATTTCGAGGCCGGCGCTCTGGCTGGTTCTTCCCCGTTCGTATGGTGCGCGACCCAAAGCCGTCCCGTCAGCCTCTATCTCCCTCATCCGCAGGGAGTTCGCCGGCCTCCGCCGAGGCGCAGAAAGCGAAACTTTTGGGGCCCGAGGGGGTTGAAACTAATGTGAGCACTGCCGCATTGGATCGGGGCATGCTGATGGCTGCGACGGCGCCGCAGTCCCCCGCTTCATTGTCGTCAGCGGCTGGCGGCGCGGATTCCGATGCCGAGATTATGCTGCGCGTCAAGGCAGGCGATCAGTCCGCCTTTGACTATCTGGTGCAGAAATATCGCCGGCCCATCGTGAGTTTCATGTATCGTATGGCGCGCAACACGGCGGCCGCCGAAGATCTGGCGCAGGAAGTTTTTTTGCGCGTGTATCGCTCGCGCGCCAGCTATGAGGCGAGCGCTAAATTTACCACCTGGCTGTATCGTATCGCGACCAACCTGGCGGTGAATCATGCGCGCGATACGCGACATGAGCGTCCCGAGGTTTCGGTCAGCCTCGACGAGCCGGATGAAGAGACCGGCACGACGCTCGAGGTGCCCGATAGTACGCTGACCGCCGAACAAGCCATGGTGCGCCGCGAACGAATGTTGGCGATTCGCAGTAAGGTAGAGGCGCTGCCCGAGCAACAGAAGTTGGCGGTAATCATGCACAAGTATCAGCAGATGGACTATAAGCAGATTGCAGATGTTTTGAAGAAGAGCGAGTCGGCGACCAAGTCATTGCTCTTCCGGGCCTATGAGACTTTGCGGGAACAGTTAAAAGAATTTGTTTAGCGGTTGATTGTTTCTTTGTGAGCGGCATTGGCGAAAAAGAATTAAGGGGAAGCGGTTATGAAATGCGATGAAGTTCGGGAACGGATGCCCGACGTGGCGGCTGGATTCAGCGAGCCCACAACGGACGAAGGCAAGCATCTGGAAGATTGCGGCCAGTGTGCGGAACAATTGAAAGCAATGCGCTCGACCATGGCGCTGCTCGACGAATGGCAGGCTCCAGAGCCGTCCCAGTATTTCGACGTGCGCCTGCAGGCCCGATTGCGCGAAGAGATGACGCGCGAAGAAATGGCTAAGCCGCAGGCGCGCTGGTTCCAGTGGTTCCGGCGGCCGGTACTGGCAGCGGCGCTGACGGTGCTGCTGGGGGTTGGCGCGGGCGTGTTCTTTACACGAAGGAGCGGGATTACCAATCACGGGCAGGAAGCTTCCATCTCCATTTCTGCACCGCCGGGCACTGCGGTAGGCGATCTGCAGACGCTGGAAAATAATCACGAAATGTACTCGGATTTCGAGTTGCTCGATGATCTCGATCTGCAGCAGAATGTCGAGGCGAATCCGTAGACGGTTCGCGAACGATCGTCATCGGAACGATTGTTGTCAATGCGATTGTTGTCAGAACGGGGCGAAGTGTAAGGCGGGGGAAATGCGGCAGGGAAGACACAGCGTGGATCGGCTGGCGACCGCCGGTTTGGCGATCGCTCTATTTATTTCCTCGGTCGCTTTGTCTATTTCCTCGCATGCTGCCTCCTCGGAGAGTGCCGCTGGCATCGGCGCTTTTCGCGCGCCTCAGCAAAGACATGCCGCCGCTTCTCCGCCGCAACGATCACAAGCGCCGCGGCAACCGCAGGGATCACCGCCGGTTCGTGGCCACGCCGGCGACTGGCTTCGTCGATACAAAGACTTGTCTCCGGAAGAACAGGAACGCGCCTTGCAGAACGATCCCGCGTTCCGCAGCTTGCCTCCTGAGAGACAGCAGCGGCTCCGCCAGCGATTGCAGCACTTTTCCAATCTGCCGCCGCAACAGCAATTGCGCATGCTGAACCGCATGGAGACCTGGGAACATCTCACTCCCGAGCAAAAACAACAGGCGCGGCAAATCTTTCGCCAAATGCGGCAACTTCCGCCCGATCGTCAGCGCATGGTGACCACTGCCGTGCGCGATCTTACGAGCGATGCCGCCCGATCAGCGCGAGGCCGTCATCAACTCCGACCGCTTCAAAATCATGTTCTCCGACCAGGAGCGCGACATGATGCGCGGTGCCACCCGCCTGCCCCTGGCTCCAGCCGAAGGCGGAGAAAACGGGCCGCAAGGAGTAATCGCACCGCTTACGCCCTCAGCATGATTCCGCGCGATGAAGAACACATTCGCCGGACGCTCCCCCAACCGCCGCATAAAGTATGGATACCACTCCGTGCCGAAGGGAATATAGACGCGCATGCGCCAGCCCTCGCGCACCAGACTCTGCTGCAGGTCGCGCCGGATTCCGTAGAGCATCTGGAACTCGAACGAATCCCGCGCAATCTTTTCCCGCGTAGCAAACGCCTGGGCCTCGCGAATGATCTTCTCGTCGTGCGTCGCCAGCCCGTGATAGATGCCGCTCTTCATCAGAATCTTCATCAGCTTGACGTAGTTCGCATCCACGTCAGCTTTGCTTTCAAACGCGATGCTCGCCGGTTCCTTGTAAGCGCCCTTGCACAGTCGGATGCGAATCCCTTCCGCCAGCAGCTTTTCGACATCGCTCTCGCTGCGCTTCAAATACGACTGAATCACGGTGCCAACGCTGTTCTGATTCCCCGGCATGCGGTGCAGTTCGTGAACGAAGTCCAGAGTGCGCTGGGTATAAGGAGAGCCTTCCATATCGACGCGCACAAATCCCGGCGGCTGCATGGACGCCGCCCTGGCCACCAGGCCCGAAACCAGATCGCGCGCCATCTTCTCGTCGATATCCAATCCCATATGCGTCAGCTTCAGGCTGATGTTGGCGTTGAGCTGGTTGGCAACGATGGCATCGAGAATCTGGTGATAGAGTTGCGCGCTGTGGCGGGCTTCGTCGGGATTGGTGACGTTCTCCCCCAGGTTGTCGATGCTGACGCTCATCCCCGCGCGGTTAACGGTCTGGGTAACGCGCACTGCATCGGCAATCTCCGTGCCGGCCACGAACCGGCCTGAAACCCGGCGGCCAATCGCGGACCGCTCGGCAAAACTGCGCAGAGCACGATTTTCAGAAAGATGGACGAATAACGCCCTCAGCATGAAATACCCGCCGGGGCAGGAAGATTAAGGAAAGGAATGCCGGCAGTTCGTAGGAAGACCACAGAAATTTGTATCACAAACCGGCGATGCAGCAGATAGAGTCAGGATCCGAACGTAAAGCGGGTGCCCCATTTCTCGCATCTTTTGCGAGAAGTGGGGAATTTTTTCCAGTACCGTTACGACGTCGTGGATTGGAATTACTTGCCCTGCTCTTCCAGAAATTTCTCCACTTCAATGGCGGCCATGCAACCGGTGCCCGCGGCGGTAATGGCCTGGCGATAGCGGCGATCCTGCACGTCGCCGCACGCGTAAACCCCGTGCACGCGCGTGAAAACATAGTTGTGGGTCTTAAGATAGCCGTCGGCATCGGTGTCGAGCTGGCCGGCAAACATCTTCGCGTTGGGCTCGTGGCCGATGCCGAGAAACAGCGCGCTGGTGGGGAAATCCCAGACCCTGCCGGTCTTCACATCGCGCAACTTGAGTCCGGTGACTTCCTTGTGGTGCACGTCGTAAACGTCTTCCACCACCGTGTTGGGCAGGAACTGAATCTTCTCGTGATGCTGCGCCCGCTCCAGCATGATCTTCGACGCGCGAAACACATCGCGACGATGAATCACCGTCACCTTGGTCGCGAAGCGCGTAAGAAAGAGCGCTTCCTCCATCGCGGAATCTCCGCCGCCGACCACGACGATCTCCTTGCCCGAAAAAAAGAAGCCGTCGCAGGTCGCGCACGATGAAACTCCGTGGCCAATGAGCTGCTGCTCGTGCGGCAACCCCAGCCAGCGCGCCGAAGCCCCGCTGGCAATGATCAACGTTTGCGCGTGGACTTGATGAACGCCCAGATGCAGCAGAAACGGCCGCTTGCTCAGATCGGCGCTGGTCAGATGCGCCATGCGGTATTCCGCGCCGAAGCGCTCGGCCTGCTTGCGCATGTTCTCGACCAGCTGCGGGCCCGAGAATTCCTTCCGGGAAATCCGGGAAAGTTTTCGACCAGCGTGGTCATCGAAAGCTGCCCGCCCGGCTCGTGCCCTTCAACGACCAGCGGCTTCAGGTTAGCCCGCGCCGCGTAGAGAGCGGCAGTGTGCCCGGAGCATCCGGACCCGATAATGACTACGTCGCGAGTTTCGCTCATGAATAGTTGTGTAGCAGCAGATTAGATGGCTGATTTCAGTTTTTGATGCAAGCCGCTATCCAGTTGCAAACACGCAAGAGCAGAAATATTGGATTCACTTCTTCTCCTGAACCGGTTTCGCCATGGTCCCTTTGACCTTTGTAGACCGGCTTCGGCTTAGACTCAGCCTTTGGACTCTCCGCTGATTTTCGCCAACTCCTCGGGCACAATTATTTTCACGCCCAACAGCGCGCGATAGTTCGCCAGCACCTCCGACGCGCTGCGGAACAGCGGCTCATACGCGCTCTGATCCGGCGCCGGACCGCCCTCGGTAGCCAAACACCGCGCCAACGCCACCGACGATTTGCCGAAGCGTTCCAGCCGCACTCGGCTGGCCGGAGTGTTCGAGCCGAGCATCGCTTCCGAACTCGTGACCGACGAAGCGCTGTCCTCCAGCGAAACCTGAATCAGATCCTTGGGATCGCGCACATGCAGCACCAGCGTTTCCACCATATTCTGCCCGTCGTTGCTGAAGGAATACTGCACGCTGGAAAAAAGTGCCTGCACCGAAAATTCGCGGCGAATCCGAACATAACTCGCCACGGACGTTTCGTCCGGCAACATGCGTACTCGTCCCGGCTGCAGGATGTTCGGCATGTCGCTCAACGTCGAGCGCCCGCGGGAAACTTCAAAATCGGTGCCGAATAATGGCTGCTTCGGAACTCGCGCCAGCGCCGCCGCAATTTCCTTCTGCTCCTCAGCGGAAGGCGAACACACGTTCAGCATGTTGACCTTCACCTGCGGCTGCGGTTGGAGGCTGCGAGTTGCCCGCCGGTTCCTGCGCCAAAACCTGCGGCGGACGCCAGCGCGAGAAGACTAATCCAGAGTGGGAGAAACGAGAATCCTGAGCACGGCGGAATTCTAAATGAGAATGCCTCGAATCCTAAATCCAAAACTCAGCGAAGTTCGCGGGACTCTCCCGGAACGTCGTAAAATCAACTCATGGCAAATCTGACTCTGGTTTATGGCATGAGGCTGCTGCCGTCCGAGGACGTGGTCGAAGTGGGTGAGGCCCCCGTGAAGCTGGCGAACGGACGGGAAGCCCACGTCACCATGCACGTGCTCGAAGGCAGCAAGGAAGAGATCGAAAAGCAACTGCGCACCAGCCTGGAAGCGTTCTTCGACCTTTATCCGGAGATCTGATCGGCGAGCGCGGCGTGCAATTTCGGCTGGAAGCTATTCGGCTTTGGCTAAGAGCTCAAGCGCCAAGACTATAGATCCTGATTTTCGATACTGTCGCACCGAACAACATGCAATGGTCCTATCCAGAATTGCGGCTCCGGCTGATCAAAGCCGGATTGTGGCCCGAAGGCCGCATGGCGCGCCTGGCCTGCTATTTGGCGGCCATGGCCGCCGTGCTGTTCGCGCTGCAACAATTCCTGGGTCTGTTCGCTCCCAGCTGGGGCGATCACCTGGGCGGATGGATCGACTTCCTCGCCT
This sequence comes from uncultured Acidobacteriaceae bacterium, assembly GCA_963733795.1. GTDB lineage: Bacteria > Acidobacteriota > Terriglobia > Terriglobales > Acidobacteriaceae > Sulfotelmatobacter. The sequence continues at coordinate 1,093,832 of CAVTED010000004.1, read as the reverse complement.
TCCTCGCCGTCGTCTTGTTCTGCATTCTCGCCTTCCGCTGGTTGAAGCGCCGAGTCCTGTGGCGGCTGCGCAATCGTCTGATCGTCACCTACGTCTTTATCGGCGTCATTCCCGCCGTGTTGCTGGTCACGATGGCCCTCATCACGCTTTATGGTCTGGCTGGACAGTTCGCCGTGTTCGTCGTCACCTCAGAAATTGATTCTCAGTTGCGAAGTCTCGAGGCGGCCAATGCCGCCGTGAGCAATGAACTGGCAGCGCGTCTGGAGCGCGGAGACAACCCCGCGGCCGAGTCGCTTGCCGGTTTGCGCAAACGCGATCCCGCCTGGAGCCGGCGCCAGGTCTGCGCCTGGTATGGCGACAAGCCCCTGCCGCTATGCAACGAGTTCAAGGGCTCGTCTCTCACGATTCCCCGTTTTGTGCAGGGCAGGTTTCGCGACATCGTCCGTGACGGCGGCAGTTTGTACTTGCGAGCCGTCACCTCGCTTCCGATTCGGTCCAATAGGCTGACCGTTGTTACCAGCGAACCCTTTGATAAAGAGTTGGTTGGCACCATCGCGGCCGATCTCGGCGAAATCACCGTTTTCCCTTCTGGTGTCATGATCAACGGGCCAGCCGCGAAGACTGCTGGCAGCTCCGCCTCCGTCACTCCGTCAGGAAACAGCAGTGGAGTCGCCAGCTCGAACCAACCAAGCGCTGCAGGCCAAACCACCCGGCCAGTATCGCAACCCAGCGGGTCACAAACCAGGGTGTCGCAATCAACCTTTACCGTGGGCTCCGTTCCCTTCCCGGCGGGCAACTTCGATCTTGAGATCCCGCTCGCCGGCACCTCCCTTTCGGCGGTGAACTGGAACACTGGCAAGCCGGAACGCATGGTGCTGGTAAGAGTTCGCACTCGTCCCTCGACCTTGTACAGTCACCTGTTTGCCGCGCTTGGAGAATTCGTTCAGGGCGTGGCCTACATCCTCCTGGGCGTAGGAATTTTCTTTGCCATCATCGAACTGATCGCCCTCATCATCGGCACCCGCATGACCCGCACCGTAACCGCCGCCGTGGCGCAACTGCACGAGGCCACCAAGCACGTCGATCGCGGCGACTTCAGCCATCGCATCCCGGTCACCTCCAGCGATCAACTCGCGGATCTTGCCATCTCCTTCAACTCCATGACCGCTTCCATCGAGAAGCTGATCCAGGAGCAGAAAGAAAAGCAGCGACTGGAAAACGAACTCGTCATCGCGCAGGAAGTGCAGGCGCAGCTATTCCCGCGCCCGGTTTCCGAACTCGAATCGCTTGAGGTCCACGGATTCTGCCGCCCCGCCCGCACCGTCAGCGGAGACTACTACGACTTTCTTACCGCCAGCTCTCACAAACTGATTCTCGCGGTGGGCGACATCAGCGGCAAAGGAATTTCGGCCGCTTTGTTGATGGCGACCATCCACTCCGCAGTCCGCGCCTACAGCATGGAAAATCTTCCTCAGATGCGCGAACCAGTGGCGGTGGGCGCAATGGCCGGATCGGGCCGCATCATGGCGCCCTGGCCCGAGGGCATCGAGGTTTCTCCCGGAGCCCTGCTCAGCCTGCTCAACCATCAACTCTACGAAAGCACTCCGCCGGAAAAGTACGCCACACTTTTCCTGGGAATCTACGACGGACGCTCCCACCATCTCACCTACAGCAATGGCGGACACCTGCCCCCAATTCTGATCAGCAAAAACGGCACCATCCGCAGGCTCGAGGCCGGGGGCACGGTCGTGGGCCTGTTCGACAACATGACCTACGACGAGGGCTCGGTAGAAATGCATCCCGGCGAAATTTTTCTGGCCTACAGTGACGGCGTCACCGAGCCGGAGAACGATTTCGGCGAATTCGGCGAGCAGCGCCTGATCGACCTGGTCCGCGACAATCGCGACTCTGCCTCTGCCCCAAATCAGCCAGATCGTAACCATGGCAGTCGACGACTGGATCGGCGACAACGAACAACCCGACGACGTAACCCTGGTCCTGGCCCGCGCCAGATAGAACGTGTGGGACCGGGTGTTTGTGGGGGACCGGATCTTTGACCCGGTCAGGCGGCCTGAAAGGCGGCTTCCAGGTTGAACGCCACCGCCCTCAAATCTTCTGCCGCTTCCACCGCCCCTGCCGAAACAAAATCGCGCTAGCCGCCGCAATCGCCCCCTCCGCGACCACGATCGCCCAGAACGCCCCCTTCGACTGCATTTGCATCCGAATCGACAGCCAGTAAGCCAGCGGAATTTCCAACACCCAGAACCCAAACAGATTAACAATCGTCGGTGTCACGGTGTCGCCCGCCCCGTTGAACGCCTGCAGCATCACCATGCCGTAGGCGTATCCAATGTTGCCGCAACTGACAATCCGCAAACACGACGCCGCCAAGGGCAACACCGCCGCGTCGTGCGTAAACAACCGCACCACCGGCTCCGCGAAGATCACGAACAGCACTCCCACCGTCCCGAGAAAAATCATGTTATAAAGTCCCGTGCGCCAAACCGCGGTTTCCGCACGTTCCGGCTTGCCCGCCCCCAGGTTCTGTCCCACTAGCGTGGCCGCGGCATTGCTCAATCCCCACGAAGGCAGAATCACAAAGATGACAATACGAATCGCGATCGTGTATCCGGCCAGCGCCGCCGCCCCGAAAATGCTCACAATCCGCACCAGCCCGATCCAGCTGGTGTGCGCGATGGCAAACTGCAAAATCCCGGTCAACGAAACTCGCACCAGCCGCCACAGCACATCGAATTGCAAATGAAGCTGCTGCGTCAGAATGCGAATCCGCTCCGTCCCCTTCAGCAGCCGGTAGAATTGATAGATGACGCCAATGCTGCGCCCGATCAACGTCGCCAGGGCCGCCCCCGTCACACCCATCCGCGGAAACGGTCCCACCCCAAAAATCAGGCAAGGATCGAGAATCAAATTGATGATGTTCGAAACCCACAGCAGCCGCATCGCAATGGCCGCATCTCCAGCACCGCGAAAGATCGCATTGTTCAAAAAGAGCAACAGCACCGCACAACTGCCGCCCAGACAAATCCTCGTATACCCGCTGCCCACCGCAATAATCTCCGCAGACGCCCCCATCAATCGCAAAAGCCGCGGAGCCAGCAAGAAGCACGGCAGCCCAATGGCAAGTGAAACCATGATCCCCAGCGCAATTGCCTGCACCGCAGCAACCGCCGCGCCCTCCGGATCCTTCTCTCCAATGCGCCGCGCGACCATCGCCGTCGTCGACAGGCTGAGCCCCATCCCCACCGCAAACACCAGGCTCAGCATCGATTCTGTGAGACCCACGGTAGCCACGGCATTCGCCCCAAGCCTTCCCACCCAGAACACGTCGACGACAGCAAACAACGACTCCAGCACCATCTCCAAAACCATGGGCACTGCCAGCAGGAGGATTGCGCGGTTCAGGCTCCCCGCCGTGTAGTCGCGATGCGACCCGCGCACGGCCTCCACCAGCGCGGCCCACAAAGAAGTTTGCGGCTCCGCAACAACAGAAATCGCTTCCATAACAACCTTTAACTTTCCGCATCCACTTTCGCGGTGCCTCGCGAAAGCGTTGGCTCAGACGTGCAATGAAATCAGTAAGGGAGCCCGGCGTACGGGGCTAAATCAGGATGGCGAATTAACGAGGCTTGTACATGGCGTTCCTCAGCCGGATGTATCGAACAGCCGTACCCACAACAACCGAAGGCGGCATTCTACTCCAACCGCTTAATCGCCAACAAGGACGGAACGGCCCTGCGTTTTGAGCATCCGCGTTTGGAGAGCGAGACTGACCAGGTAGGCTCCAATAATGAGAAACATCAGGTTTTGATTGCCCATGATCATGCTGAGGTACTCACTGAATCCGCCGATCATGGCTCCGATTAGGTTGGCTCCGAAGAAAGAGGAAGGGTTCAACGCTCGGCGGAAGGTCGTGGAGAAGATCAGGCCGGCAAAAAAGATCGGCAGGGGCACCACGAGAAGAGACCACAGTAATCGCTGGTCGAAACTTAACGCCAGAATCGAGTCGCGCTTAACGAAGTAGAGCAGCAGCAGAGTGGCGATCAGCGGCACGTACAGCCATGTCCGGAAACCGCTCATGCGCATGGCCACCAGATTGGCAGCCAACACCATCAGAAGAACGCCCGCGACAACCACCAGGGTGACAAACCAGGTAGTGCCAAAGTAGAGGGAACAGTCGGAGATGCTCTTCGTCTCCAGCAGCAGAAAACCCAGCCCGAGAAAGAGAAAGTGACCGTCGTTCATGCCGAATCCTCGGCCACGCAGCACGAACACCGCCGGTATCGTGATCGCCAGGAGGATTCCAATCACGATCATGTAGTCAGCCGGGATGGTTTTGTGAGAAAGATAAAGAAAGGGCCAGTCGTCTGTAGGAGCGACGGCTTCGGATAAATCGTCACCTGCCGGGAAGACTGTGCGCACGAATCGGCCGTATTGCGTGGGCGGGTCTGGGTGCTGACCACGGAAGGCGCAGATCACCACCTGTCCCTGACTCTCGTACACAATCGGCATCTGGTTCGTGGCGAGTGACACCATTCGCACCAGCTTGCGGGCGAGCCACTCGTGCCCAGCCATGAAAGAAAGCGACAATACTCCGTTGTCGTGCAGCAACCGGAAAGCCGACTGCATACTCTGCACGGTGTAGATATAGCCGTCTAAGCGGATATTACTCATTGAGCTAAATAGCGTTTGTGAGTCTAAGAAGCCGAAGACCACCATGTCGTATCCGCCGCTTGAACGCCGAAGAAAAGCTCGGGCATCCTCGACGTGGACACGAACCTTCGGATTCTCGTAAATTCCCGAAGCATTGAATCGGTTAGACAACTTCACTAACATCGGGTCGATTTCCACCGCATCGACCTGTTCGGCTCCGTTCAGCACTGCAATCTGCGTGTCCGTGCCTCCTCCTGCCCCTAACATGAGCACCCGTCGGTGGGCCGGAGCCAGCGCATACGGCAGATCGTATTGCAATCTCGCGTCGAGAATCTCGGCTCTCTTCAGCGGAGAATACCGGCTTGGGTCGAATGTCCCGTCGCTCTGAAGAAAATAGTGATTTACCCTCACATCGTAGATGGGCGGATCCTGCATCGTGCGCAGCCCCGGCTGTGGTTCTCGCACGGGAGCATTCCCGTGCTTGTCGCCCTGCAAGACCACGACGATGTAATAGTAAGGTGACCATAACGCACTCGGACTAACCGAAAAATACACTCCCGCCAGCGACAGAACCAGGATCGGGATTGATCGCAACCACTGCTCGCGCGGAAGAAACAAAATAATCGCGAGAGCCACGAATCCCATTCCAAGCGTCGGCGAAAAGTACTTCAACGAGAAAACCCCGAAACACAGCGTCCCCGCGAGGCTGCCGCCCAGGTCCCAGGAGTAAGCCATCAGCAGTGGCAAAACCTCAAAGAGCGATCCGATCCGCTGACCCAGCGGTACGAACACGATTGCGTTGGTGATGAAGATACCCACCAGACTTACATAGCGCACGAGTTGAGGAGTAGGTGTGTAGAACCTGCTCTCAGAAGCGGTCGTCGGCAGCGTGATGAAATGGGCAATCAACAGCCATACAACATTGACCAGCAGCAGAGCTGGCAGCCATCCAAAGAGCGACTTTCTTTTCTTGCCTAGAATCGCTCCGACACCCAGACCGAGGAAAGAACTGATCAATATCAGATTGGCGTAATAAGCGATCAGTCTTACGACCGCAGGCGCCCAGCGAATCACCATCAATTCCAGAAAGAGAGCGAGGAATGAAAGGCAGAACAACTCCAGCCCACGCCGCCGGACATCTCGATCCGTTTTTTGAGATAAGGGTGAAGCGGGTGATTCGGCGGAAACCATCTAAGGTTCTCCTTCCAGGTTCAGCCCGAAACATTTCCGAGGTTCACGCGGCAAAGCTCTCATCTGCAATCATTGCAAATGGTTTGGGAAGACGATCGCTCAATTCGGCGAGGTGCGCCAGTTTGCTGGCCAGTTCGCGGGTGAGTTGTTGCTGCCCGAAACGCCAGCGCCAGTTGCCGCCGTTCAGACTGGGAGTGTTCATGCGGGCCTCGCTGCCCAGCCCCAGCACATCCTGCAATGGAATAATGGAGAGGCTCGCCGTGGAGCATTGCGCCGCGCGGATAAATGCCCAATGGATGCCGTCGTCGCAGCGTCCAACATAAGCCTCGGCGTTGCGGCGCTCATGTTCAGCCGCGCCGGATTGCCACCACCCCGCCACGGTGTCGTTGTCATGGGTGCCGGTGTAAATGACTTTTCCTTCGGCGCGATGCGGCAGATAGATGTGCGCGCCTTCATCCCCGAAACCGAACTGCAGAACCGACATCCCCGGAATTTGCAATCTTTCCCGCAACGCATGGACCTCTGGCGTGATGTAGCCCAGGTCTTCGGCAAAAAATGGCAGGCCGCCCAAAGCCTCGCGCAGCTTCTGGAAAAGGTCATCCCGCGGTCCGTCCACCCAGCGGCCATTCACCGCCGTCTCCTCACCTGCGGGAATCTCCCAGAACTGGTCGAATCCGCGGAAGTGATCGAGACGGATGTAATCGCAGTTTTCCGTCGCCCAGCGAAGGCGTTGAATCCACCATCGATAGCCGCTCTCTTTCATCACCTCCCACCGATACAGCGGATTTCCCCAACGCTGTCCGGTCTTGCTGAAAAAATCGGGAGGGACTCCGGCCACAACCTCAGGCTCCAGATTCTGGTTCAGGCGGAATAATTCCGGATGCGTCCATACATCGGCGCTGTCGTGGTTCATGAAAATCGCGACATCGCCCACGACGCGTATCGCCCGCTCCGAGCAGTAACGCCGCAACGCCCGCCATTGTTCATAGAATGCGAACTGCAACGCGCTGCGAGCGAGGATATCGTCGGCCAGTTCCTTGCGCGCTTTCTCCAAAGCAGCCGGCTCACGGTGCGCCAGTTCATGCGGCCACTTGTGCCAGCTTTCGAGCTTGCGGCGCGCGCGCAAAGCATCGAACAGTACGAAGTCCTCCAGCCACCAAACATTTTCCGCACGGAAACTTTCAAACTGGCGCAACGCAGCGCTCGAAGCCGAGCCCACAAAGTTCCGCGCAGCTTCAAACAACAGCGGCATCTTTTGCGGGAAGACCCGGTCGTATTCGACCAGGCTGGAAGTTGGCGTGGAGTGAGTCGTATCGAGTTTCGCTCGGTCGATCCAGCCATGATCTGCCAGCCGTTCCAGGCTGATCAGCAGGGGATTCCCGGCGAAAGCCGACGTGGAGGAATAGGGCGAGTTGCCATAGCCGAGCGGCCCCAGCGGCAGAACCTGCCACAAACCCTGGCGGGCGGAAGCGAGAAAATCTACGAGCTCGTAGGCGGCTGGCCCGAAATCGCCAATCCCGCCGCGCGAAGGCAACGACGTGGGATGCAACAAAATGCCTGCGGCGCGCGGAAAATGCATGTTGGCGTTACATTCCCTGCTCGCTGCCGGTGCGGCTCAAGGCCTTGATCTCTTCTTCGTTTCTCTTGATCTTGCCCGCCCTGGTCATCTCGTCGACCAGGCTGGAAACGAAAAGTCCGAAGCGTTCCTGCTGCCTGCTCAGCAGCAGTTGATCGCGAATCTGATCGCGCTTCGCGGCGTACTCCGCCTCGGAAGGCTGCCGGTTCTCGATCACCTGCAATACCACGGCGTTCGCACCACTGTTGATCGGACCGCTGATCTCGCCCGGCTTCATGGTGAATGCGACCGCCGCCTGTCCCGACATCGACCCGACCTCGGGCACCTGCGCGTCAGGCAGAACAAAGTCGCTGGTCTTAACCGCCGCGCCCATTTCTTTCGCCACGCGCTTCAAATCATGCGATGCCTTGGCGCGGTCGGACAACTCTTGAATTTTTTGCGAGAGCAAAATCGACGAGCGTTCGTTCTTAAATTCCTCTTCCACCCGGCTGCGGATTTCTTCGAAGGTTGGCGTGGCGGCCGGCTTCACTCCCAACAACTGAAACACCACGATGCCCTGCGATGCGGGAGCCACGTCGGGCGGCGATTTTTCGGTAGCGCCGAACACCGCGTCCATAAACTGTGGCGCCGGGCCCAGTCCCGGCAGCATGTCCTTGCGGGCAAAATAATCCGACGAGATTACAGAAACGCCCTGCGCCGCAGCGGCCGCGTCCAGGCCCTGTGCACGAGCCTGCTTCAGCAAAGCCTCCGCCTTCTGCTGCGCGATCTGTTGGCCTTTCTGGTGCTTCAGGACCGGCTCAATCTCGGCCTTCACATCGTCGAGAGATTTCGTGTGGGCTTCCTGCTTGTCATCCACGCGAATAATGTGGAAGCCGTAGCTGCTCTTCACCAGATCGCTGGTCTGCCCCTTGGGAAGCGAGAACGCGGTCTTTTCAAACTCCGGCACAGTCTGGCCTTTGCCAATCCAGCCCAGCGATCCGCCCTGCTTCGCGCTGCCCGGATCTTCGGAATATTTCTTGGCCAGATCCTCGAGCTTGGCGCCGCTTTTCAACTGCTTCAGCAAATCTTCGGCACGGCGCTGCGCCTCGGCCACGCCCTTCTCGTCCACTTTGCCATCGGCCCCTGGCAACGGAGTCTTGATGAGAATATGGCTGACTTTCACCTGCTCGGGCAAGCGATACTGGTCGCGGTGCTGATCGTAGTAAGACCGCAGTTCTTCCGGTGTCACTTGGACATCGGCCGCGGCCTTGCCGGTCTCAACCACCGCGTACTTGACCTTGCGCTTTTCCGGAACTGAGTTCGCGTAGCTCGCCTTGTGGCTCTCGTAAAACGCCTTCAGTTCCTCATCTGTTGGGTGCAGGCCTTTGCGCAAATCGTCCTGCTTTAACACCGCGTAATCGAATTTTACTTTTGAATTTTCTTTAATAAACTGATCGTGGATTTCGGAGTCGCTCACGTTGGCGCTGCCGGAAATGAGCGCCTGCAGTTTGGTCAAGAGAATATCGTCGCCGACCGCCTGTTCAAACTTGGTGGGCGTCAAGTTCGCGCGCTGCAGCATGTCTTCATATTCCACCTGGCCGATGAAGTTGCCACCGGGGAAAAAAGTTGCCGCATAGCGGCCGTGCTGCAGTTCGTCCTTCACTTCGGCGGGAGTCACTCGCAAGCCCATGCGCCCGGCTTCGCTCAACAGCGCCTGGCGGTTGATCATTTGATCTACGGCGCGCGCGGTCTCCTGCTGAATCAGAAAGGGCATGATCTTCGCGGCCATCTCGCCGTAGCGTTGCGCGTCCTGCTGAGCCATTTGGCGGGCGGTCTGGCGCACTTCGTCGGATTTGATGTCATCTCCATTTACTTTGGCCACAACGCCCGCGCCCGGCGTGCCCGTCAGTTCCGAGGTCAGTCCTCCAGGAATAAATGTGATTACCATGGCACCGCAAATCACGAGCAGAATGCCGCTGAGGATGATCTTCTTGGTCGGACCTTGAGTCTGTAAAAATCGAATCATGTCTTGTCACTCCAGAGTTAAAAGCGGAATCCTCTATTATAAACCAGCCGAATCTGCCGGATGGCTTGAGTGGATAGCGGGTACTCTTGACCGTAGAAGCCTGTTTTTCGAGGGGTCGTCCCAATCCGTGCCATTCAGCCCCGGGGGATGGGGCGTGGAATCTGACCGGACGCGATGCGAGTCCGCGCAAGATCCCTTCGACTTCGCTCAGGGCAGGCTCTTCCCTCGGCCTGAAAAATGGCTACGGTCAGGATGACGCCATCATGAATACACAACCTTCTTCGGGGCGGACGCCCGCGCACCCGCAAACTCCGCTATTGAAACGAATTAATATAAATGTTATCCATTCTGCGGAGCATTTTCTAAAAAACCTGCCCGACTGATAAATTACAACTACCACCCCATTACAGGAGCATCATGGACTCAGGCAAGCGGCTTGCGTTGACTCTCATCGTTCTGGCTCAATTCCTTCCGGCTTCGTTCCTGTTCGCGCAAGACAAAACACGGACGGCACCACCCGCCAGAGTCCAAGGCAAGATCGGGGCAAAGACCGAAGCACCGCTCCGTGCCGCCGACGTAAGACTCGTCCTGCACGACGGATGGTCGCTGCAAACCTCGGCCAAAGTCGAAGCCAAGGGAGAAGTCATCTCTACGCGACAATTTTCCACCCGGGGATGGCATGAGGTGACCGTGCCCACGACCGTAGTGGCTGCGCTGGTCAAGGACAAGACGTTTCCCGATCCTCTGTTCGGCACAAACTTGCGCGACTTTCCCGGGGTCACCTATCCCATCGGCGCGAATTTTTCCAACATCGCCATGGCTGCCGACAGCCCTTATGCAGTGTCGTGGTGGTATCGGAAACAGTTCGCCGTTCCGGCATCCTGCAAGGGCAAGACAATCTGGTTGAAATTTAACGGCATCAACTATCGGGCCAACATTTTCCTGAACGGAAAGCAGATCGCCAAGTCGGACGACGTGGCCGGAGCCTGGCGCACTTATGAATTCAACATTACCGGCGCCGCCAAGCCCGGCGCGGAAAACGTCCTCGCGGTTCAAGCCTTTGCCCCCACCGAGCACGATCTCGCCATCACTTTCGTCGATTGGAATCCCGCGCCTCCCGACAAAAACATGGGACTGTGGCGCGAAGTTTACCTCACGACCAGCGGCCCTGTGGCCCTGCGCTATCCCACGGTTGTGTCGAAACTGAATCCGCCGGCAAACGACAGCGCGCAGCTCACCGTAACTGCACACCTGAAAAATGGCAGCGATCAGCCGGTCAAGGGCAAACTCAAAGGCCAGATCGAAGCGGTCAAGTTCGAAGAGGATGTAGAACTTGCACCCAACGAAACGAAAGACGTCACTTTCACCCCCGACAACTTCCAGCAACTCGTCTTCGCGAATCCACGTCTCTGGTGGCCGACACAGATGGGCAAGCCGAATCTCTATCCGCTCAGCATGGAGTTCGAGGCCAATGGCGCGGTCAGCGATCATTCCTCTACCGAGTTCGGCATTCGTGAAATCACGTCAGACTTCAACTCGGTCGGCGGACGCGCCTTCCACATCAACGGAAAAAATATTCTGATTCGCGGCGGCGGCTGGACGCCCGACTTGATGCTGCGTGAAAATTCGCGGCGCCTGCATGACGAATTTCGCTACGTACGCGACATGGGCCTGAACACCATCCGCCTCGAGGGCAAACTCGAGACTCAGGAGTTCTTCGACCTCGCGGATCACCAGGGGATTCTCGTAATGGCGGGATGGTGCTGCTGCGATTTCTGGGAGCGCTGGCCCCACTGGCAACCACAGGATTTTGAAATCGCGAAGCAGTCCCTGCGCGATCAGATCTACCGCCTACGCAGCCACCCCAGCCTGGTAATGTGGCTCAACGGCAGCGACAACCCGCCCCCGCCGGACGTGGAGCAGATGTATCTCGACGTGGAGAAAGAATTGTTCTGGCCCAATCCTGTAGTCTCATCGGCTACGGGCAAGAGGACCAGCGTCACCGGCGACAGCGGGGTCAAGATGACGGGCCCCTATGAATATGTCGCGCCCAGCTACTGGGAAGTCGACACGCTGGAGGGCCAACCCGGACGCAAGCAATGCAATCCCGGAGGCTGTGGCGGCGGTTACGGCTTCAACATGGAAACCAGCATGGGACCGGCCGTTCCGCCGGTCGAAAGCATTCGCGCCATGGTGGGTAAAGACCACATGTGGCCCATCGACGACGTGTGGAATTACCACGCCGGCGGCGGCGAGTTCAAAACTATCGGCGTATTCAGCGAAGCACTCGCCAACCGCTACGGCAAATCCGACAGTGTCGAAGACTTCGCCACCAAGTCGCAAATGCAGACCTACGAAGGCGTGCGCGCCATGTACGAGGCCTACAGCCGGAACAAATATCAGGCTACGGGCGTGATTCAGTGGATGCTCAACAACGCCTGGCCGTCCATGATCTGGCACCTCTACGACTATTACCTGCGTCCCGGTGGCGGATATTTCGGCGCCAAGCGCGCCATGGAAGCCCTGCATCCCATCTACGGATATGACGATCATTCCATCTGGGTGGTCAGCAGCCAATACGAAGACGCCAAGGGACTGAAGCTCACCACGAAGATCTACAACCTCGACATGACCGAGAAGTTCACGCAATCAAATCCAGTCGACGCTGCCGCCGACAGCACCACCAAGATTTTTACGTTCTCCGATGTCACGGATTTGAGTCCCACGTATTTCCTCGTTTTGCGCCTCGAGGATTCAACCGGAAAGCTCGTCGGCTCGAATTTCTATTGGCTCTCGACCAAGCCCGAAACTCTTGACTGGGCCAAGTCAACCTGGTGGATGACGCCAACGGCGTCCTATGCCGACTTCACCGCTTTGTCGCAACTGCCGAAGGTGAAATTGAAGATTACCAACCGCAGCGAACGCAAAGGCGAAGAAGGAGTCACGCACGTAGTTCTTCAGAATCCGAGCAAAAGTCTCGCCTTCTTTGTACGCTTGAAAGTCGACAAAGGAATGAAGGGAGAAGAAATCCTTCCGGTGGTCTGGGAAGACAACTACATTTCCCTGATGCCCGGGGAGAAACGCGAAATCACGGCAACGTACCACGCGAGCGAGATGGGTGCTGCGAAGCCGGCAGTAGAAGTCACCGGCTGGAACGTGGAATAAATCACAGCGAGGGAAACGAGATAAGTCCCGGAGGGACGACCGATAGTAGCCCGCCAGTTTCACTGGCGGGACGCGGACCGTTAGGGAGGAATTCCGTGCCGGAGGCACGATTGAAGGACCGCACGCAGGCCGCGATCGTTTCAAGCGTCCCTACGGGACACGGATTTTTCAATTTCGCCGACGACCCGGCGTTAGAAACGCCGGGCTATCTTCAAACGTCCCTCCGGGACGATCCCCTCAAATGTTTATGCGGGTACAGGCGCCCCCGGCTGTCCGCCGGACGCAGCCCGGCGCCTTCTCCCAGACTTTTCCACAACTTTATTTTTCCATTGTGACGAACAACCTTTACCGAGGATTCCACCCTGCTAATGTGGACATCGTAGGTGCCGGATGCAAAACCGCGCAGTCCTAGGAAACTCGCGGTCCCCGCAACCTTGCCATGCGAGCAAGGGACAGAGGGGCATCTGATCAGGGCGCTTCAGATAGGCTACCTCGGATAGCCCGAGGCTGGCGCCCAGTGTTGGGAGTGATCACTTCCTCTAGATTTTGCAAGAAAGGGAAAGAGCAGAAATAAAGAAACTTGGTAATTTAGTAATTTAGAAATTTAGAAATTTAAAGGCAGCCCAAGGTCAGCCTTCGGTTTTCAAATTACTCAATTACCAAATTACTAGATTACCCAATCCGCTAAACGTGTTGCGAAACCGAGAGGATATTCCCGTCGGGATCCTTGAACCAAGCCACTTTGTCTCCAGTCGGCGCGGTCCAAATCCCGAGTTCGTCCTGCTTGAAGAATCCGAAAATCTCGAAGCGCACTCCTCTTTTCTGAAGCTCCCGCACGACGTTTTCAATCCCGGAAACCTGCCAGCCTAAAATCGTGGACTGAGCGGGCGTGAACTCCTTCATCTTCGCGACCCGGATCATAATTCCGTTCGCATCCAAAACCAGGGCGAAGCCGTCATCCTTGACGAAGCGCAGTCCCAGCACGCCCTCGTAAAACGCTCGCGCCTTCTCCGAATCTTTCGTAGGAACAAAAGCAACGATGTTCGTAGAGCCGAGCATGAGGCACCTCAGGGGAATTGCTGATTGTTGATTGAAAAACAAAATCAACGTCATTGGCAATCCAAACGATTTTCAATCAGCAATCAAAAATCAACAATCAACAATTTCTTTAACTGTCGCCGAAATCAATCATCACCGGGGCCGACCGGAACCAGTTTGTCTTGTAGCCGACGTAAAGCAATCCAATCGCGAACCAGATTCCGCCCACCGTCTTGGCGATGACATTCAGATTGACCCAGATCACTAAACAAAAGAGAAAACCGATGATCGGCAGAATCGTATCGCGCAACAGATGCCGTTCGGCAACGGTCTTTTTTGCGATCACCGAGAACTGCCAGAAGCAGGCAAAGTTCACGCCCATGAACGCCAGAAACGCGCCAAAGTTCAGTAATTCGCCCGCGTGCTCGTATGCGCTGCCAATATAGTTGAGCGCCACCGCACCGATAAACGCGAGACCTCCAATCAGCAAAACGTTGTAAGTCGGAGTGCTGGTGCCGGGCCTCAGGTAGCCGAAGAACTTGCGCGGCAAAACGCCGTCTCGACCCATGCCGAACAACAATCGCGCCGCGCCGAGAGTGCCGGTTAATCCACTGCCGAACGCCGCCACGATCAGAATCGCGCCCATGGCATTGAACAGAAAAACGCCGCCCACACGACTGCAAATATCCATGAAAGCGGTCTCGAGGTTCGGAAACGAGCGCCAGTCAGGCCATACCCGCGCTCCCAGGTAAGCTTCAAAGCCGCTGCAGACGCCGGCAAAAATACAAGTCAGCACCACAGCCAGCAGAACGTTGCGCTTGGGATTCTCTACGTCCTCGGCGAGCGTGGTCACGCCGTCGAAACCAATGTAGGTGAGCGCCGCGAATGAAGTCGCGGTCAGAATCTTGTGCGCATTGAAAGTCTTCGGGTTATAGAATGGCTCGGTCGAGAACAGGCCAGCCCAGCCTTGCCCGTGCCACAGGTAGCGAATCGCCAGCCACACAAAGAACACCACGACCACCGACATGACGGCCAGCAAGACTTTATTGGCGCGCGCTGAGGACTTCACTCCCGCCAGATTCAGCACGGTCATAATGCCGGCAATCAACAGGGCCCATGCGATGTAAGGAATCTGCGGCAAATACCGTTCATGCAGCGCGGTCGAAATCCACACCGTATTGATGAGTGGCTGCAAGAGATAATCCAGGATCATGGCCCAGCCCGCCAGAAATCCGAGATGCGGATTGAGCCCCTTTCCGACGTACGTGTAGGCCGACCCAGCCGTCGGATATAACGCTCCCATGCGTCCGTAACTCACCGCAGTGATGAGCATGGCGAACAACGCGATCAGAATGATAGTGACAAAGTGCCCGTCGGAAAGCTTCTGCGCCACACCATACAACGGAACTGGCGCGATTGGCTGGATGAGAACGATGCCGTAGAAAATCAAATCCCAAAGGGTTAAAGTGCGGCGAAGCCGAGGCGCGGCAGAGGACGGCGCGGAACCATTTTCCATGGGTCCGGCTATTGAATTATGGACGGGACGAAATTGTCAATGTTAAATCGTCTCCGTAGGAACGGGAACAAATTCTGGTTCCGCCCAAAATGAATTACTCTGCGTTCTCCGGAAGTTCTCGGCGAACTCAGCGGTTAAAAGCTTTTGATCGCAGAGATCGCAAAGAATCCGCTGAGAACGCAAAGCAAATCAAGCTTACTTCGGACCGTAATCAAACCAATATCCGCGCTGCTCATTTCCCGACATCTGCCGTGTGTTGTATTCGAGCAGATAATTCACGTGCGCATCATCGAGCGGGAACGACTTCTTCGGCGCGTAAGGATATTCGCCCATGCTGAGAAATGGCAGCGGCGCCACGTAGTTCCCTTCCGCCGCGTAGAAATCCATGTCTTTCTCGTAGCCATTGGCGGCAAAGAAATAGTCGCGCACCCATCCTTTAGGAAGAGCAGGCAAGTTCGCAGGATCGAAGTCCAGTTGCACCTCATCGCCGGAGCCAAACACCGCCAACTTGTCATCAGTTGCCGTCAGCAGCGGCAGAACATCACCGTAGCGCGTGTAAGTCCCCGTGGGACGAGTGTACGGCCCAGTAGCGCTGGCCTTTTCGTAAACATACTGCACGTTCCCCGGAGGCGTGCCTTCGATCTTCAACGGATACCCGTGAAACTCAAGATCCGCCCGCACCAGCGGCACTGATGTCAGACGTAAGTTTTGGGCCGTTGCCCCCATACGGTGATTGGCGTCATCCCGAAGCCCGGCGGTTTTTCCAGCGGGGCGAGGGATCTCGCGCACAGCTGCTTGCGCGGTCAGATCGATCAGAATGCTATCCCAATAAATCTGCAAATTCGTCGTGATGCGAATTCTCCGCGTTCCCACCGGAAGCTTCCCGCTAAGATCGGCGGTCATCGTGCGCGGACCGCCGGCTGGAAGGCCCATATCATCCACGACGCGTTTCCACTTGCCATCCCCGCCCAACGCTTCCACATACGGCGAAATCGCTTGCACGCCCGCCTGCGACGCCGCGTACATGCTGTTCGCCGAAAAATATTCGACCTCGCCATGCAGCAGCAGCCAAAGCGGCCCGCCGCGATAAGCCTCGCCTAGATCGAGAGTCAAGGTGTGCGGCTTGGCGAATCCCAGAAACTGGGTCACCGCGAAATCGCCGAAATAACGATGCGCCAACAAGTCCGGTAGAACGTCGTGTCCATGCTCGTCCCAAGCTCCCGCCGGCGGACGCGCGTCGCGGCTCACCACAACCTTGAACGGCGGATACGGCGGGTTCGACGCGAAATACTCGTTCGGGTATACGTCAAGTTCCGCCGGATGGTCGACGGCCAGCAAGCGTACCTGATCGAGATAGACAGCTTCTTCCAGCGGCTCCATGAATCGGAAGCTCAGAGTGGTCGCTGGTCGTCGGTCGTTAGTCGTTGGCACAAGCGGGTGCCCCACTTCTCCCTGATTTTGGGAGAAGTGGGGATTTTGAGTTTCTTTCTCACGAATCATGCTTCGATCAATCTTGATGTATTCCACCGGCCGCGGGATGTCGCGCTGTCCCGGCCCAACCCAGTGTCCCACCACGCCCGCCCCCAGCATGTCCGCAACGAATTCGTAGCGCTCGCCATTCCAAACAAAGAGCGTCGGACACGAACTGCCGCGCCGGTCGATCTCAAGAAAGTTCTGCTGCTTGTCGCCCGCCACCTGAATTTCATCTTCCAACACGCCCGTCGGCCACAGCATGCGCACGATGTCGGCGTCTTTGGAATCGCCAAGCCCTACGACAATGTCGGTGGAATTCTGTCCCAGGTAGCCGTTCGATCCCGCAATCTCAAACTTCTGCCGGTTCCCTCCGGAGAAAACTTCGACCTTGGTGCCGATGGCGGATTTATTGTCGGCCAGTCCCTTCAGCGAAAGCCGCAGCCAGTGATTCTGATTCCCGCCTTCATTGCGCAACAGGACCGCGGGCCCATGATTCTGCGTGATGAGGAAATCGGTAGCGCCGTCGCCGTCATAATCGCCGGTGATAATGGCGCGCGGCTCTTTGAGCTGAATCTTGTCGAGGCCAACGTCAGCAGTAACGTCCTTGAAGCCGTCGGGCCCGAGATTGCGGAATAGCCTTACTTCGCCCTTGCCATCCTTCGTCTCGCCGACGGCGACGAGATCGACCCAACCGTCGTTGTCGTAGTCGAACGCAGCCACGCCGTATGCGCGAACCCAGTTCGTCTCGGGCATCGGAATGCGTTCGAAACTCTTGCCGTGGTTGTTGCGCCAGAGCGTAAGGCCAGGCGCGCCTGTGTGAGTGAAAGCCAGGTCCATCCAGCCATCGTGATTGAAGTCGAGCACCGTGACGCCAGTCGTCTCGGAGGGCATTGCAGAAGACCAAAGCTCACGTTTGATGAACTCGCCTTCTCGTGGGTTCTGGTAAACCGCGGTTCCCGTGTAACTGTCCTCTGTACGGAGTCCCGGGCCGCTGCCAAGACCAGTGGTCACAACGTCCACGGCGCGATCATTGTTGAAATCGGTACCGATCGCAGACATGTTGGGTGTCTCACCCCGGAGGCCCACCGATTCAGTGACGTCGGTAAACGTACCATTGCCGTTATTACGCCACATCGCATTCGCCCCGATCGGTTTTCTGGATACCGCACCAGGCCTCTCGCTGTTGCCCGTGATTAACAGGTCAATGTCGCCGTCGTGATCGTAATCAACGAACGTAAGTCCCGCGTCTTGAACCTGGCTTTTTATACCCGCGGCGTCGGTCACGTCCTTGAACGTTCCGTTCTTCTCGTTGTGCAGCAAGAGAACCGAGCCGCTCAAGCTCACAGCCAGGTCTGTCGCGCCATCATTATCGTAGTCACCCGCGGCGCAGCCAACTCCGTGAAGGCTCGGATCAAGCCCCGCCTTTGTCGTGACATCTTCAAACTTGCCCTTACCTAGATTGTGATAGAGCGACGCTCCCCCGTGCGCGCCATTGCCAGCTAAGAAAAGGTCGATCTTGCCGTCGCCGTCATAGTCTAAGAAGCAGGCGCCAGGTCCAAGGAACCCAGCCAAATCCTTCGCGTCGCTCGTAGTCGCCTTCGCCACGAGTCCCGCCTCCTTCGTCATATCCACAAACCGCACCTTGATCTGCGCCGGCGCTTTCAGCGCCGCCTGCGGCGATTCCACCGCTCTTGAGTACTGGCCTTGCTCGCCGTAGGCCAAACTCATGGGTGCGCCGAGTTTGTTCTGCGTGATGTACTGGAATTTCTTCAGATGCTCGCGGGCGTGTTCGACGTCGCCAGATTGCTGATACGCCCGCGACAATCCAAACTCCGCTGACGCGTGCAGCGGATTGATTTTAAGCGCGTGCTCGAAGGCTTCAATGGCCTGCGGAAACTGCTTGGCCTGCACGTATGCGGTGCCCAGGAAATACCAGGTGTCGGGGTCGTTCGGATCGATTTCAATGACGTGCTTGAATGCATCGATTGCTGCCTGCGCGTCGCCCGTGTTCTTGGCGAGCATTCCCAGGCCATACCACGCGTTCGGATTCCTGGGATCCTGTTTGAGCGCATCTTCGAATGCGGCCTTGGCCTGATCCACTTTCTGCAGGTTAAGATGTGCAATGCCCTGATTCAATCGCGCGCTCGTGAGTTTGGGATCGATCTCCGCCGCCTGCTGGAAGGCCTTCAATCCCTTCTCGAAAAGCTGCTGGTTCATGTAGGCGGAGCCGAGATTATTCAAGCGCGCTGCCTCAATGGGATTCTGCTGTGAGGCGGGCGCAAACATGCCAAGGGCGGCCAGAATTCCGGCGAAGAAAACGGCTGAAATTTTCAGATTCATTCGTTAAAGATTTAACCACAGAGGGCACAGGGGAACACAGAGGATTCCGCTGGGGCTATCCGATAGTCGGTCACTTCAGTCGTCTTGCCGCTGCAGGGGCCATCGCCCGATCTAACGCCGCCTTTTCATCGGCGCTTAAACAACGACAGGATCCCTTCGCTACATTTCCCAAGTGGAGCGGTCCTATGGCCACGCGTACCAGCCTCATCACCTCGACACCGAGCGCCGCCAGCATGCGCCGAATGTGCCGATTCTTGCCTTCTTCGAGAACGATTTCAAGCCAGCAGTTTTTCTTTCCCGAACGCAGCAGCCGCGCCTGCGCCGCGCAAAGGACGTTTCCATCCTCACCGGGTACGCCACTCACCATTGCACGCAGGAGTTTGTCATCAGCCAGCGTTGCAATCTGCACATGATAGGTTTTTGGCAGATGCGTTTCGGGCGCGGCGATTTTTGCGCCCCACTCGGAATCATTGGTCAGCAACAGCAATCCTTCACTCGCCTTATCGAGCCGCCCGACCGGCGCGACCCAGGGAAGCGATTCCCCAGTTTTCTCCAACACAGCGTAAACCGTCTCCCGACCTTTTTCGTCGGAGGCCGTCGTCACCACTCCCCGTGGCTTGTTCATCATGAGATAAATTTTCGGTCGCCCATCGACGCTGCGCCCATCCAACACGACGCGATCCCGCTCCAGGCGAACCGGCGTCTCCGGATCGCGGCGCACTGTCCCGTTCAACCGCACCTGTCCCGCACGAATCAACTCTGCCGCTCGCGAGCGCGAACAATATCCCAGCTTCGACAGAGCTCGCGCCAGGCCGATTCGCCGCGTGGATCGCTCCCGCGGCGTCGAGTCGATGCGATCTGAATTCCGCTGAGCCATGAAAATCGCCACTCAGGAAAAAACCTGTCACCCGAGCAACGCGAGGGGACCTGGGTTTCGCATGCGCTAAAATCCAGCCCGCGTGGAAAAGCTCCTTCCCTGGGCACGAAAGATTGTAGCGTGCGCAGTCTTGCCGCCCTTGGTAGGATGTTGATCGCCGCTAAAGGCACCAGGAGAGCTCATGGCCCAAAAGCACCCTCCGCGCTTCCTGAAAATTGTGGATGACGCAAAGAAGCGCGTGCGCGAAACCAATGTTGACGCAGTGAAAACCAGGATCGATCGCGGCGAGAAAATTTTGCTCATCGACGTCCGCGAAGAAAGCGAGTACGCCAAAGATCATCTTCCCGGCGCCATTCATCTGGGCAAGGGCATCATCGAACGCGACATCGAAGCGCGCGTGCCCGAACTCAATGCGGAGATGATTCTCTATTGCGGCGGCGGTTTCCGTTCAGCCCTGGCCGCCGATAACCTGCAGAAGATGGGTTACACCAATGTGATTTCCATGGACGGCGGTATCCGCGACTGGCGCGAGAAGGGTTATCCGCTGACTAAAGGGTGACGAAAAAGGTCTTGGGTCTTGGGTGTTAGGCTGCCAATCGCAGATTCCAGTGAAAACGTGAATCCTAAGACCTAACACCCAAGACCCAACACTAGTTTGAGGGTCCGAATCCGTCCTACGCACTTATGAATCGTCGCATCTTCTTCTGGTCCCTGACCTCCGCTCTCGCCGGATTTCTCTTCGGTTTCGATACGGTCGTAATTTCCGGCGCGGAAAAAACCATTCAGGCGCTTTGGGGACTCAGTCCCGGACTGCACGGCATTGCTATGGCGTCGGCGCTTTATGGCACCGTTGTCGGTTCCCTACTCGGGGGCTGGCCCGCGGATCGCTTCGGGCGCAAAGCTACATTGCTTTGGATCGGTGTTCTTTACTTTGTCGGCGCAGTGGGATCTGGCTTGGCACCTAATGTCGCCACGTTCATCGTTGCCCGCGTTGTTGGCGGGCTGGGCATCGGCATCTCGACCGTAGTTGCACCCATGTACATTTCCGAGATCGCACCGCCCAAGTATCGCGGACGCCTCGCCGGCATGTTTCAGTTCAACATTGTTTTTGGCATTCTGATCGCATTCGTCTCCAACTGGCTGCTCGCCGGCGTCGGCGACAACGCCTGGCGCTGGATGCTCGGCGTGGCCGCGTTTCCGTCTTTGCTCTACGCTGCACTGTGCGTTGGCCTGCCTGAGAGTCCACGGTGGCTGCTGAGCAGAAGGGGCGACCGCGAGGCGGGTCTCGAAGTCCTCAAACGAATCGAGCCGGAGGCTTCGCCCGCCGAACTCGCCGTCGAGGCAGACACAATCATCGCTTCCTCGTCAGAACAAGCATCGTCGGGACATTTTTGGACAATGCGCTTGCGCAAACCGATCTTGCTCGCCATCTGGATCGCCTTTTTCAATCAGATGTCCGGCATCAACGCGATTCTGTACTTCGCGCCGCGCATCTTCGAGCTTACCGGCCTCGCCGCAAAGGCCGCGCTGCTGCAATCGATCGGCATCGGTGTCACGAACCTAGTTTTTACGTTTGTCGGATTGTGGCTGATCGACCGGCTCGGACGGCGAACGCTGCTTTATATTGGCTCGTTCGGCTACATCGCCTCGCTCGGCCTGGTCGCCTGGGCTTTTTTTACAAATCATCTCTCCATCGTACCGGTCTGCATCTTCGCGTTTATTGCGGCGCACGCCATTGGACAAGGCGCGGTCATTTGGGTCTTTATCTCGGAAATATTTCCCAATCGCCATCGCGCGGAAGGCCAGACGCTGGGCAGCTTCACGCACTGGATCTTCGCCGCCGCGCTCACCACTTTCTTCCCCAAGATGGTCTCCGCCTTCCCGCCCGGCTACGTTTTCTCGTTCTTCGCCGGCATGATGGTTCTGCAACTGATCTGGGTGAAGACGATGGTTCCGGAAACGAAGGGTGTGCCGCTGGAGCAGATTCAGGAGCAGCTGGGGATCGAATAACAGGATGACGTTCGGCGGGGCTCAGTAAGTGTTATCGTCTGATTTCGGCAGTTGCGCTAACCTGTAGCAAGCTGTCATTTCCGGTGCGGGATGGTGATGTCAAGTTGGGCTGCGACGCGCTGCGCGAACCTGTCCACAAGTGGAAATGAATCGCCGCTTACTGTTACCACAATCTTGCTCTTGCGGAATTGGATCTCGAATCGCTTGCCACCCTGGAATGTGGACAAGTACCCTTCGTCGCCAATCTTAAACCGTTCGACCTTCCATCCTGTTGCTACTTTCCCTTCGCGAACAGGGCTTAGGGAGATCTTGGCATCAGTGCGGTTATCGACTTGGAAGATTCTCACCTCGACACTTTCTCGTTTGCCGCTTTCCGAAGTGTGATCCCATGCCTCAACGACGAGGGTTTTTTGGCTAGGCACGAGGGGTGGCGGCGCATTCCAAATAGCCCTGGTGCAACGCCACCCTGGCTCAGTGCTGCGGATTGCGTTCTCGACTCTGTCCACGAGTTGCGTTTTGGCACTGGCGTTGCTTGTCGCGACGACAACCGTGCCGAAGAGAATCACGACAATGGAGAGGGTCAACAAAGAGTTTCGCATCGTCCTTATTGGACACCGCGCAGAGAAATTGGGGCCGCCGAAAATCTTTGCGGACGGCTATAGCTGCTGAAATTACGATTGCCCTCACTGATCGGTTTTCTGCGTCAAACGACAGAGACACACGACCGGCTAGCCCTCACGATTCACGTTGTGCTGATCGCGGCGTTGCGACAAACCTGGCAGCGCTACTTTCTGCTGAATCCCCTATCTGCTCCATTGCTCCCTGGAACTTGGCCGACAACCAAGCGGGCAGCTAGCGGCTCCTTACCAGTGGTTCACAACACAAAGTTTTATCGGCGTCTATTTCGCCGGCGCGAATATTTCGTCCAGCCGGTCGGGCGTCGCTTCCACCCGCTCCAAATGCGGATAGCGCATTCCGCCGTGATAATCCAGAGAGATGGTGACAAACTCGTCGCCGCGCTTGAACAAGAGCTTGATCGGTTCCTTACTGTTCTCCGCCGCAAGAATGGTTTCGCGCAGGCCAGCCGCAGTGTACTTCTGATCGTTGACGCCTTGCAGTTGCATATCCGGCAGTATGCCGGCCTTGAAGGCAAGACTGTCCCATCCAACGGAATCGAGGTTGCCATGGGAATCAGCGCTCTCTGACCTTATCGAGAATCCCAGCGAGGTAGCAAAACTCGCGCCGCGAACGCTTTCCGATTTCTTCAGCCATTCTGGTTCGGTGTCGTTGTAAACCAATCGATAGCCTCCCTGCGTAAATCCGTTCTCCGGAACCTTCGGGTTCACCTCGTAAACCCGCGCGCGAAAGAATCCGGCCCAATCGAATGGCTGCACCGCATTCAACGATTTCACCAGGTCCTCAAGGGTATAAGTCAGGGTTATGTAGCTACCATTGTCGATCCCGAAGAAGGCCTTCGCGAAGTCGTCCAGCGACTTCTTTCCATCGCTCAACTCGCGGATCTTCGTGTCGGCATCGAGCCAGATCAGATCAGACTCGGGATAATAGTCGTACCCGCGCTCCCAGCTTGCCCAAGTCTGCGGGACGGCCCCGTGAGATGAAATAATGGGCTGCTTGGTAGTGTCTTCCAAAGATCGCCAGCTGCGCCCCGGGCTGATTTCGAAGCTGGCGGCGATCTGCGCGAACACATCGCGCGCTTGTTCGGGAGTCCGCATTCCTGAACGCGCGGTGAGAACGTTGCCGTAATAGTCGGTCAAACCCTCATAAACCCACAACAGGTCGTTGCCCATCGGCACGTTGAAGTTCGGCGTCCACAGGTCCGCCGGGCGGCGGAACTTGCCGTTCCATGAATGGGTATATTCATGGGGCAGAAGAGCTCGTCCGGAAACGCCTGCACCCCAATCCGTAAAGTAATTGGCGCGACTGCCGTCCTCACTCGATTGATGATGTTCCAGCCCTTTGCCACTCACGATGTCGCTGACAGAAAAAAGAAAATCATAGTGATCGTAATGACGCGACTTAAAAAGCTTCTGCGCCTCGATCACCAGGTTCTTGTGGTATTGCAATTCTTCCGGAGTGATTTCGAGATCGGCGGGCTTGTCGGCGAAAATATCCAGGTACACGGGATTGTCCGGCCCGGTAGAAAGATCAACACGCTTGAAGTGGGCGCCCGCGTAGAGCGGCGAGTCGATCAGCGTATTCAGCGTCGTGTCTTTAAAGTGAACCAGGTTGCCGTCCTGCGATTTCACCTCCAGAGAGCAGGCGAACTTCCATTCTTCGGGCAAGCGGAGAGCAGGTTCGAATTTGATATCCCGCGAGAAATATCCTGCGGGATAGAGAAGCACACTGTTCCATGTAATGTCG
Organism: uncultured Acidobacteriaceae bacterium; assembly: GCA_963733795.1. Taxonomy (GTDB): domain Bacteria; phylum Acidobacteriota; class Terriglobia; order Terriglobales; family Acidobacteriaceae; genus Sulfotelmatobacter. Next base: position 1,069,588 of record CAVTED010000004.1, on the reverse strand, counting down.
GCGAACTTCGAAGAAATGCGGCCTCGTTTTGGATCCAGCGGAGCCAGGAACACGAAGCTTACATCCAGCGTCGTCGCATCCCGCGGCGCCTCGACATGGAAGGCATACATGTTGACGCGGTCGCGCAACCAGGGAATGCGTTTGCCATTCACCGTGATGATAAGGCCAGCAAGTTCACTGATGGGGTTCGAAGGCGAGTGCGTCCCCGGAAGCCACTCGGGATAAAGCAGCGTGATGTCGCGGCCTTTTACCGGGATCATCTCATGCACTTTCAGCACGCGACTGTTGACATCGGTGACATCGACGAGCAATGAAATGGTGCCGGGATAAGGCGTGTCGGCCGGCGCAACGATGGGCGGAGGCGGCGGCACGGGCTGTGGGCCAGGCGAATTCTGCGCATGCACGCTTGCGATTAGCGTAATGGATACGGCTGCAAAAACCGCCGCGACGCTTCTACGTTGGAAAAATGAATGTGGCATGGAGTTCCTCGGAAATGCGCCGCCCAATCTCAGTACGACGCGATACTTAGGAGATCGTCTGGTCGAGACCAGAGCAGAATGCTACGTCTGCGAAACCAGGCAAGTCAATGAAAGCCGAGCAGGGACAGGGTTGCTTAGAATAGTGCGTGCCACCCGCTGAAAAGTATTCAGAGTTGGGGCAATGGCGGCAACGCTCCTTTCTGCTGAATCCCTTTCCCCTCGGTGATGGTATAGATGAAATCCGCCGGAACGTTTTGCAAAGCCTCGATCTCTCCGTTCGGCCAGCGGATGCTGACTTCGCTCATCTTGTCATTCGAGCCCAGGCCAAAATGCAGCCGCAAATCATTCTGTGAAATATAACTCGCGCCACCACGCACCTCGTCCATTTGCACCAGGGAGCCTGCCTTCACCGTCACTCGCGCCCCGATCGCCGCTTTGTTGCTTTTGGTTCCCACCAGCTTGAATAACACGCGATGATTCGGACTGTCGTTGCGGTTCAGCAGAAGCGAAGGCGGCTCACCGACATTCAGAATCACCATGTCGACGTTGCCATCGTTATTGATATCGCCAAAAGCTACGCCCCGCCTGGATTGCAGCGGCAGCTTCTCCAGAGTCGACGACACATCCTCGAACGTTCCGTCGCGATGATTGCGGAGCAGCACCAGCGGTTGCCGGTATTGCGTGCCTCCGGGAATCGTGTCCACCTGCGGATAGACGTGGCCACTGGCGATAAAGATATCGAGCCAGCCATCGTTATCCATATCGAAGAAGGACGTTCCCCAGCTCACCAGGGGATATGTGGGCTTCATAATTTTTGCCCGAACGCTGACGTCCGCAAAGCTGTCATTCCCCAAATTGTGATAGAGCGTAGTTCCCTGCTCCACAAAATTGGTGACGACCATCGACAAGCGGCCTTCATGCAGATAGTCGCCCCAAGCCACGCCCATGGAACCCTGCTGCATGCCGTCACCGCTCAGGGCGACACCGCCAAGCAAGCCGATATCTTCGAAGGTCCCGTCGTGTTTGTTGCGATAGAGAAAATTGGGGCCCGCATCGTTGGCCACGTAAAGATCAGGCCACCCGTCGTTGTCATAGTCTCCCCAAGTCGCGCCCAGACCGTAATAATGATGGGGATCGTCGACCCCCGCTTTCTTGGAAACTTCTTCAAACGTGCCGTCGCCCTTGTTGTGAAACAACAAATCAGATTCGCCGGGCATACCCCACGGGCCACACTGCACCATCACAGTCTTAAAGCGGCAGAAATGGGGATCGTTGCCGAACTCCGGCAGCTTCTGCATATCGACATGCACATAGCGCGACACGAAAAGATCGACGCGGCCGTCGCGATCGTAGTCAGCCCACGCCGCGCCCGTGCTGAAGCCGCCGCCCGCCACTCCAGCCTTCTCGGTCACGTCTTCAAACTTGCAATCGCCCAGGTTGTGGTAGAGCGCGTTGCCTCCGTACCCCGTGACGTAGATGTCCTGCAATCCGTCGTTGTCATAATCCGCGACGGCAACGCCCATGCCCCATCCCTTGCGCGTGAGACCAGCCCCCTTAGTGATGTCGGTAAACTTCAGGTCATTATTCTTAGAATCGGTATCCTGATGATAGAGCGTGATCAGCGGATCACCACCTTGGCGAAATCGTTCCACTGTCGACCCGTTCACGGTAATGATGTCGAGCTTACCATCGTTATCGCAATCGATCAGGCCTACGCCGCCACTCATCGATTCGACAATATATTTTTTGTCCGCGGAAGAAATATGCGGAACCGTGAGGCCCGCCTTTTGCGCGATGTCTTCAAACTGTGGGACCGCCAATGGCGCGCTTTGCGGCTTGGGAAGCGCGGTTTGACCAGGCGCCACTGTGGCTAGAAGCAATCCGATCCACGGGCCAAACCGGGTTCGCATAGGCAGGAGAATTCATTGATTATATCCGAGGTGGATTGAGCGCAGTTCTGCCCTGCGAATGTAACGGGATGGAAAGTCAGACGGACGGCCGCGTCAGTCGATGCGAGTCACGAAGTCCGCTACCTCGAATACGTCTCGCGCGGCTTCAGCACCAGCAGCGCCAGATTCAGCGCGCCCACAACAACGATGGTTCCAATGGTACGTTTCATGCCGATGCCGAAAGCGTTTTTCAACTCGTCGGCGAATATCAGCCGCTCCCCAATTCGGAGAACTGCCACGATGACGGCGGGATACACGAGCGCTCCATAGCGTACCGGATCGAGAGCGATGAAGAGCAGCATCACCCCAAAAGCAACCACGTAAGCGCCCAGAAATTTTGCCAGATACGTGAACTGCGGATCGACCGTGACGTTCGCGTGCCAGAGAGTATGGGCTCCCCATGCTGCCCACGAGCCCGAAGCGATTCCAATAATCCCCATGAGAATGTGGTAGACGCCCATGAAACCAGCAAGAATCTTGATCCCAGTGTGGCGATTCATAGTGGTGGCTCCCTTAGCTTTCTTACGATGCTGCGTCAAAACGGAAGCGATTGCCAGCACAAACTGGAGTGGTGCCGCGCAAGTTACTGTGTGGCACGACTGTCCTTTTCGTCCAGACGGCACACCCGCCCTATCTGATAGCGTGATCGCAAAGCAGGCGGCAGCTTGAATCGGCCAGCGGTGAGGACGCCGAGGAAATCCTGGTCGTAATCAAGGCCCAGTTCAATTTCGCGCGCTTCTTGAGGGGCCACGTAGGTGCCGAAGGCTCGATCCCAAACCGTAGTGAAGTTGCCGTAGTTTCCCTGGATCGTGGCTGCGTGATGCAGCAGGTGCCCTCGCGGACCGATAAGCAGCAAAGAGCGAAGAACTGTCTCGACCCAATCGAAGCGGCGCAGAAAGTTCGAATGGCTGGCACAGGCGACGAAGCTGAACGTCAACAATAGTGCAGGCACCAAATGAATGAACGTCGAGATTAGCTGCGGACGTCCGACGAACTCGACGACGCCGAAAATCGCGGCGCAAGAGCCGGCGTTAATCAGAAAGTTCGGAACGATCACGAAGGGGCGAGCCGCAATTCCGGGCATGACGTTCGATACGACCGACGGCAGGTGATGATTCTCGTGCAATCTCCAAAGCGGCCCATGCAGCAGGAAACGATGCACCAGATAATCGAAGAGAGTGCCCACGGCAAAAGCGAAGGCGAACACGGGAACGATCCATCGTGCGTCGGGGGGCGACGGCTGCGACGCAGTCAATCGAGTCGCGAAATTCGTGAGCTTGCCGATACTCGGAAGCGCGGAGGCTAGCGCCAGCTGAATCGCGGAATAGCCGATGCACGCCACGCCCACGGCGAAAATCACTGCCCCATTCGCGCGTATCACTTCGCGTCCACTTGTTCCTCGCGCCGAACGCCAGTGTTCGTAAAGGTCGAGCGCAATGAACCCGCCCTGCACGTAAACCAATAGCCAGATGAATGTCCGGGCGTTTGACATGGAGACCTTAGCTCACCGGGCGCAGAACTTCCTCCGAACTCAGTTCTGGCGCGAGGCTGCGCAGCTTGATGCTGAACTCCCTCCGCAAGAACCAGAGATTGGCTATCGCTTGTACCCAGATTGATCCCGCGGAAATAATCCAGATCTCTTGCAGTGTAAGTCGACGCGCCAGCAATAAGACTGGTACCGCGAATGCGAATAGGCGAATTACTGAACTTAGGAACGGCGGCCGGGTATTGCCCAGCCCTTGAAAAACGCTGGTGCATGCAAATATCAAGCCGGTGGCCAAGAAGGTTAGCGAGATCAATCGCAAATACCCGGCGGCGATCGATACCACATCGTCTTGCTTCGAGAAAAGACTCACGAGAGAAAGCGCTTTCGCCTGGCAAAGAACGGTCAGCAACAACATCACCACCGATCCCACTCCGCACGCGGCCCAGAAACTCTCACGGATCCGAGTCGCTCGCTTGGCTGAGAAGTTCTGCCCAACGATGGGAGCGTTCGCCATCCCCACCGCAACCGCAGGCAAAATGAGCGACTGCATGATCCGAGCGCCGATGGCGAATCCACCTTGGGCGGCAGCGCCAAAGTGGCGAATCGCCGCGTAGACGATGATCAGATAGATGCCGAGGATTCCGAGTTCCGCTCCAGCAGGCAGCCCAATCTGAAACACTTCGCGCCACAATGCGAAATCAGGACGCATTACAGAAACGTCAAAGGCCAGGTATTTTTCTCGAACGACAAAATAGCCAAACATTCCCGCTACGCCGAGCACGAGCGCGAAAAATGTTGCCATTGCCGCGCCTTGCACTCCGAACGGATGTCCCGTTCCCCAGCCAAAAATAAGGATAGGCGCCAGCACGAGGTTGACCAGCACGGTCAGTACCAGCACAGCGACGGTTGGCTTCACGACTCCGGCGCCGCGCAGTGCGGCCCCCATCGAGATCAGCGGGAATTGCAGAAACAAAGCAGGGATAAACCAAGCGAGATAAATTGTTCCGAGTCGCACCGTTTCCGGACTTGCCGCCAGCGCCGCGCAATACGCATGCCGCAACAAGAAAGCCACGAGGCAGAGGGCTCCACCCCCGACAATGGACAGAATAAAAGACTGGTTGAATACCAGGTGCGCTCGTTCCTGATTCTTCACGCCGGCAGCATGCGAAATGAGAGTGGTCGTGCCCACACCCATCATCTGTGTGAGGGCCAGCGTCAGGGCCATCAAGTTCGCCGCGAGACCCACGGCGGCGACAGACTCCTTGCCGAGACGTCCGACCCAGTACATATCCGCAAGCAAGTAGAGCGCTTGCCCCAGCATGCTGGCCATGAGGAACGCGGACATTCGCAGCAGGTTCCCCGGTACCGACCCTTGAGTCAAATCTTTCAAATACAATCCTCCGTGCCGTGCAGTCGCCGGAAACTATGAAGCTTTGGCACGCACTCGCGAACCTCAATCTGGTAGTGCTCGCCGCCGACCATCTGACCACCGGTCTGGCCGGTGTTCTATTTCCAAAGCGCGCGGCTGGCCTCTACCACCGTTTGTTCGGAGCGCGCTTTCCAGCAGATTCCCCGCTGACCGCCATACTGCGACCGTGGGGCGCGCTCGGTGTATTTGCCGGCCTCACAGGCCTGCTCCCCGTGTACGACCCCGTTCGTTACCGCGCGGTTCTTTTTGCCTTGTTATCCCTCGTTGTGTTGCGAATTTTCATTCGCCTCCGTTACGACTCTGCCACGCTTCAATTCTTCGGATTGTCCCGCGCCCGCAACTACTTTCACCTGTACCTCGTGACCCAATGCGCCGCCATCATCGCGTTGCAACTGCTGTGGTGGTGAGGAGCTCACGCGCATGATGGCACGCTTGCAGACACGCACCGCTCTTTGTTCTTAGTGTTCTTAGTTCCATCGAACTGCTGCGCCGCCTTCACTCGAACCAGGACGGGGAACTTTGGTCGAAGCGTGATTTTTGGGTCGAGCACAAGTTTAGTTTCCGGCAATAGCTCGACTTCCCAATGCCGAAGAATCGTGCCTAACGCCAGTACTCCCTCCATCAACGCGAATCCTTCTCCGATGCAGCGGCGTGGGCCGATCCCAAACGGAAAATATGCAGGCTGATGCTCTTTGCCCTTCCCTAGAAACCGGTCGGGATGGAATGCGTCCGGTTCGGCGAAAAAGCGCGGGTCGCGATGAAGCAGATACTGACTCGCAAACAGAATAGAATTTCGCGGCGCAGTATACGGGCCAACCGAACAAGATTGCTTGAGAGACCGGCCGAGAATCCAAACTGGCGGATACAAACGCATGGACTCCAGAAATACACAACGAGTAAAGCTGAGCTGTTCGTAGTCTTGTCCCTGGAGATGTCTGAGGCCGGCGACGCGATCGATTTCGGCCCGAATCGTGCTGGCGCATTCCGGATGTTGCGCAAGAAGAAAGAGCGCGCAAGTCAGTGCATTGGCGATGGTCTCATGCCCTGCCAGCAGGATCGTCAGGCACTCGTCCCGAACCTGACGGATCGCTTGCTCGCGATTTCCTTCGTTGAGTTGATGGTGAAGCAACATCGAGAGAAGATCGTTGCAGTCGGTTGCGGAGCGCATCCTGTCCTGGATCAATCCATAAATCAGGCGATCGAATCGCTCGCGCACTCGCTTCAGACGCCGCATTCCGGGCAAGGGCAACCGCATGAGGTGCTGCGAAAAGGGCACGAAGACCAGGTCGACCAATGACATCAACTCCGTAACTGCGTCAGCGATCTCTCCAGCGTCTTCTTCGATTCTTTGGTTGAACAAAGTCTTGCCGAGGATATCCAGCGTAAGTCGCATCATCTCTTTACGCAGGTCGATGGTTTCACCATCACGCCAAAACCTGCATGCCTTGCTCGAATATTCGCCCATGACCTGTGCGTGATGCGCAATACGGTCGCGATGAAACGCCGGCTGGATCAGGCGGCGCTGCCTTGCGTGCAGTGGCTCTTCGCTGGTCAGCAGTCCATCCCCCATCACCGCGCGCCCTCGCTGCATCACCGGCCCGCGAACTTGCCTGGAAGCATGGACGACGAGGAACTCCTGAACCAGATCAGGATGGTTCAGTAGAAATGCGTGTCTCCAGCCCAGACGGAAGTGGACAACATCCCCGTAGCTCGCGGCCAGCCCTTGCAAATACGTGAGCGGACTTCGGCGGAACGCGATCGCTTCGCCGATACCAAGCCCCGAACGCGGGCCGGGCGCCCGTGGCGATGACTTCACGCTCGCGCTCCTTTCCATTCTTTGCCCAGAATGAATCGCCGCCATATGCACAGCCACAGCGAGCGCTCGTTCAAAGCGGAACTCAGTTGCGGTGCGATCACGCGTTCATGAATGAGCCGCAGTTTGCTCCAGTGAGCCGAGGGGAACATGTGGTGTGCTGTGTGATAGCCATTGTTCAACAACAGCCAGTTCGTGAAGCGCCCGGTAATGTTGCGGGAGTGATTAATCGGGGATTCGAAGTCGCAATCCTGATGCTGCAGCAGATTGATGGTGACCAGAAACCACTGTCCGAACAGCCAGGGCCCAAGACAATAAATCAAACTGGCGCGCCAGTCCAGCAAAACGAGCAGGAAGATGAACCCATAGGTGCAAACGCGTTCGACGACGGCTTGCCGGTAAATACTCGGGCTCGCCTCGCGCCAGGTGTCAAGATCTGCCGGCTTGTTGCGATGCATCGTCACTACGGATGCAAAAAAGAATGCGAGAAAGTTCAGCAGATTCGAACGGTAGCGCACCAGCGAACAACGGACAAAATCGGCATCAGTATTGTTTTTCCCATGATGCAGTACGTTGTGCGAGGTGATAATGCCGGAACAGGGATGGGCCGTAAGAACACTGAGCCACAGCTCGAAGGCGCTGTTCAATCCTTGACGACGGAAGGTGCGCGAGTGCATGTGATTGTGTTTTACGACCAGAGCCACCACCGCCAGAACGTAAGTCGGAATCGCGAAACCAGCGCCGCGGGCGACGTTCAGCCACTGAACCGCCAGCAGCACGTTGAACACAGCGAGAAACATCAGCGTGCGAAGATCCGCCGTGTAACGGAGCGGCCACGAAATTCGCCTTCGCCTGGAACTACTCATCAGAAAGCCGACGCCTCCAAATAGGGCACGCGTCCGTCGAGTTCTCGAACCAGATCTTCGCCGTCGTCAAAGGTTACACAAAATAATCGCGCGGAAAATGGCGTCAGGGAATAGTCGCGCAGCGCGGGCAAGAGTGGATCTCGCTCGTGCAAAGCGAGAATGGCATACAAATATCCGGAGCCAACCGCGGCGTTGTAGGCGCTCCGCAGCAGAGCTCGAAAGACTTGTAGATCGTCGCCGTCGATGCCAATAAAACCCAGATAGAAATAAGGAAATTCCTGTCCGACTCTTGGATACCGCGGCGCTCTCGCGAGCGGACGTGCCAGATTTGCGAGCGGAACCGTCCAACGCAGGCGCGAGCCATAACCAGCGACACGGGTCTGTTTAAAAGAACTCTGATCCCAGCAGCCGACGACGCCGACTACACGACTGCCGCGCAGAGCTACGTGGAAATCTTCAATCCGAAAATGTCGCCACCGATTGCGAAACATTTCGACCGTCTGAACCGGCGCGAACTGGCGTCGGGAATTGTTGCGATTGAGACATTCGACAATTTCGGGCAGCAGATCTTCGGAGCCTCGAACGATTTCGCAGCCGGCGCGGATGGCAGGCTGGGCGCGACGAATATTGATGCCCGGAGAATGAATTATGCCCTGGTCGTGGTAACGCGGAAGCCCGGCGCGTCCACTGGCGATGGTGGCAAGTGCGGCGTGATTTTCGCTGAAGATCACAGTCGTGTAGAGGCGAGTTCTACGGTCCCCGTGTAACTGGCGGAGGAACCGATAGCCGCGGGCGATCAACGCGCCGCCGCGATACTGCTGCGCCAGACGCAGATCGGCAAGATAACCCAGCGGCGTCGCTTCGCCGTTAATGAAACCCGGTGCAATGGAGCGAGTACCCAATCCGACGATTTTTCCCGTTCTGCGATCGCGTCCGACACCCGCCTCAAAGAAGTCCCCCCGAATGCGGCAGGAATCGAAGAAGCTGGGCTCGCGCTCGAAGGTCACGCTGATTTGTCCGGGGACTGGACTGTTTCGCAACAAATCCCGCAGTTCGCAATCATCGGCCGCAGTCGCAAGCGCGATCTCGAATCGCGATGTAAGCCAGGATGGAAGTACCGGAAGAACCGGAGCGATCACGCGCACACCTCTGTCATGCCGGCCTGCATGTAAGTCCCGCGGAAGACATGTTCCCATCCGAAGCGCCTGTCGAGTGCTGTCATCTTCACGCTTCCGGCCCGTTGTCCCAATGCTGCGCAATGATCGACGTAGGAATCCCGCGCATCCCGGTTGATACGAAAGATTCGTAGCTCTCCGAGTTGGCCGATTCTGCGGCAGTATGCGTAGTGCGGATTCGCCTTCAGCCTCCCGTCGAGCCGGAAAGCTAGATCAGTCTCGCAATGAACGCTTTCAAGGAAGAGCGTGTACTGCGGAGTGCCCGCCGCGGAAGGCGCTAGCATGGCGAAACTCGCAATTCGACAACAGTCGAACTCGGCCAGCGTGTTCGCCACAAAAAGGGCGTTCAGCTTCTCACCGCGAAGATCGCTGACGCAGTCTTCCTTGCCGACGAATTCCAGCAGGGGCGTTCTCTTTGCGAAGCCCAACACGCGAACCCGATCGCGGAGTCGATATCGCCAGAGCCCACCGCCGGTGGTTAGAACGATCGAGTATTCGCGGCCTTCGTCCAATTCCGCAACCAGCCGGCATTCGCCAGAATCTTCATCGAGGAACTCAAGAAAATGCGAGGTGATGGCCGCGACTGGTGCGTGGTATTTCTCGATCGGAATCGAGACGACTCCCTCGGTAGCCAGCAAGCCCTTCCCTTGAATGACCACGCCAGGAAATCTCTGCTCGATCTCGCGCTTCATGGCGGCAGAAGCTGCCGAGATCCAGCAACTGATGAGTGCCAGCTGGGGCCACAGACCTGCAGCTTCGATGTGCCCGCGTCGCAACATGGCTCGCAGATTTTCCGCCTGGCGAGCATCTCGTACGAGAAGGCGTGTGAGCTTCGGCGAAATCCGGCTCTCGACATCGGCGTTTCCATTGCGCAGGTCGCGCACGAGCCGTTCGCCGTGCTGTTGCAGCCGGTCGAGAAGAATCAGCAGGAAACTTGGGCTCCAAACCGAAATGAAAGCCAGAGAACGAGCCTGCACCAAAAAGCGCAACGTGAGATAGATGCAGTCTTCCAACTCTGGCACTCGCGCCAAGTCGGGCGGCACCGCCATAGTTTTGCCGAGAATCCATTGCTGGACGGGGCCGAAGTATTCGGCGTCGCTCTCGAATCCAACGGGAATACCGCCTCCTGCCACTTCGCTCTCCCGCGACAACGGTGTCACCACCCAGTACGCACAGCCTCGCGAAATGCGGGGGAACGCACGGTGCATGTCTGTGATCCACGGCGCCAAGGCCGATTGAAATTCACTTCGCAGAGTCTGCGTATAGGGAATGTATTTGGCGGCGCTCGCCGATCCGCTGCTCTTTTCGAACGCGAGCACAGGCTCGCTCGTCAGGACCTCGCGTTCGCCTGATTGAACGCGCTCGATCCATGGCGCCAGTTCGTCGTACGTCGTGAGCGGCACGCGCTCCTGATATTCGCGAACACAGCGGATCGATTCGAATCCGCATTGCCTCCCGAACGCGCTCGCCCGGTTCTGCTTCAAGAGATCAAGCAAAAGTCTTCGCTGCGCTTCCTCCGGCTTCGCCAGAGCTGAGTCGAACTGGCGCGTGCCCCGTCGAAATGCCGCCAGGGGCAGGCTGTTCAGGGCGCGATAGAACAGCGGGCTGCCCATCAGTCGGCTCCTTGATGCAAGGCCGGTGCCGCTTGTGCCTGGCCCAGAATGCGTCCGGCAAAGAGCTTCATGTTCGAAGGCGAAATTTCTGCGAGACATGCCAGTTCATGCCCGCTTGCGTAGGCAGGATTGCGCCTTAAGAAAAACTGCACGCGGGGATCGCGCAACCGACGGGCTGGTGTTTCCGCGAGATGAGGTTTCAGCTGCCCTTGCGACTCTGAGAATTCAATCAGGCCGCTTTCCGGCCGGTAGTGATTCGGAAACTTCGCGGCTGCCAACGTGTCGAGCACCCTCTGTTCGAAGGTCGGCGTCGGCGCCTCGCAGGTGGGGTAGAACGATTCGAAGAACAGCGGTAGATACAAATAGGTCCGGTAACCTTTTGAGATCAGAAACCAATAAAGCGGGACGTCCGGCTCTTCCCAATAAACCGAACTCACGTACCGGCACCAGCAACGGCCCAACTCCTGTTCGCCCCAGTAAGCACGGTCGACGATGGTGTCGCCGGAGAAAACGGCGCGAACGGCAGTGCCTCCCACGGTCACGCGAAAAACTTTTTGTGTTGAAAATCCGCAGATCGCGTCGTTGGCATTGCGCAGCATCAGCACACAATCTTTTTCAGAGAGGTCTATCAGAAACTGTTCCAGCGAAACGCAATCGTAGTGGCGCGCGAAGATTTCATACATGGCGCGAGCGTCAGACGGCGCCAGCCCGGTGACGGAGACGATGCGACTGTAAATGCCGGGTTCTCTCATGAATGTTCCATCTCTTGCCAAAGCAAATCGGCTAAAAACAGATGGTGATCTCCCGCTCCCGGTTTGTCGTCTCTGCCGCTGGCTCCGATCGCTCGACCCGTCGCCGCATCGATTGAATTTTCAATCCCAGCAGATCCGTTTCCACGTGGCAGAACTGCGGACCGCCGAAGCGGCGAAGCTGCTCGCTCTGCATAGCCAGAACGTCCACATCCTGACGGATGATCTTGCGACAGACCGGTTCGAGCAAGAGCCGCACCAGTGGTGCAATTCGACCGAAACTGAACGTGATCACCGTGTGCACATCCGTCTCGTATTCGTTCAACGGCGTGCATTGCGATGTGATGATGAAATGCCGGCCGGGGCCGAAATCGTAGTCGACCCGGCTGATGTTCGGCATCAGGAACCGGTCGGTGTGGCGGAGTTCCCGTCCATTCGGAAAGAACAACCTGGACACCAGACTCTTCGTGATGGGCTCGCCGCGGAACTCTACATCAACAGATTCGCTGGTGGACCGCACAGTCGCCGACAGTTCGCGCGTGTCATGATTCCGAAACCAGCCGCCATGCACGTACACCGTGTGCGGGCAGTCCAGGAAATTCTCCAGGCAGGCTTCGACGGGCGCGCGAAAGCGCGTCCGCATGCGGAAGCTGGTCCAACCCCGTTCGCCGCGGTGAGGAAACTGGAATGGCGCTGATTCAGGGATCGATTCGCCCGGATACACCCACACATATCCATCGTGCTCGCGCACCGGATAGGCTCGCACTCCGTGGTTCGGCAGCCTCTGCGTTGAGCCCAGAGACGGAATCTGCACGCAACGGCCAGCACCATCAAACGTCCACCCATGGTAAGGACACGTTACGCAACCTGACGACACTGTGCCCATCGACAGCGGCATGTTGCGGTGCGAGCAGCGATCTTCAAGCGCAGCAACCTGTCCGTCGGCGGTTCGGAACAGCACTATCGGTTCACCGAACGGCGCAGCCGCTACAGGTTTGCCTTTCAACTCGCGCGACTCGGCGGCGATATACCAGTAGTCTTTCAATCCCATAGAATCACCTCTGCGCCAGCTGCGCCGCGGCTCGATAGCGAATCGTGTAGTAGTGATCCAGCGCAAGATCGCGGTATATCTGTGTCTCCGCGCCGTACCAGTCCACCTCAATTTCCACTGGCCCCTCGTAATCACCCAGCCCCAACAAGAGTCGTCGGTCATTCTGCGCGGAAAATCCGTTTGCAATCTGCACTTCACGCATCTGGCGCACCTTTCGGCCATTCTGCGTATAAGTCACAAAGACTTGTGTGCCGACCGCCTCGCGGCTGATCTTCTGCCCGTCGCCCTGCATCGCCAAACCAATCCAGTGATGAACGCGGCCTTCGGTGCGATCCTGTTCGTGCAGAGTGTTGCGGTAGAGCGACAGGCGTCCGAACTGATGAGTGATGGCCACATCCAGGACGCCTTCATTGTTGAAATCAGCGAGCGCCACGCCGCGCGAGTTTCCCAGCTGAGTAAGCCCGACCTGCGGTGCGACGTCCACAAACTGCATGCTGGTCTCGTCACCGCGCGACAGGTAGACGCGATTCGCCTGGTGGCCAAATATCTCGTAGCCGCGCAGATCGGGCCACCGATCCACATAAGAGTGCACGTTCGGCGGCGCCAGCATTACCTTCTCGGCCGCGTACCAATAGCTCCTCGGCTTGGGGAATCGACGGTCAAGGCTGTCGTCGACCATGCCGTTGACCTGCACCACATCCTGCCAGCCATCGAGATTCAAATCTCCCATCGCCGCGCCCCAGCCGAAGCCGCCTTCATTCAGCAGGCCTCGACTGGTGGCCTCGTCGCGAAAATCGGGAACAAAAGAATTGTTGCGGTAAGTCTTCCAGAGCAGGCTGCCCTCGGCCTGCAAAGGCACGTGCACGTTCGAAACATAAATGTCGAGTTGACCTCGATTGTCCAGGTCGCCAATCGAAGCGTTCATCCCTTTGTAAGTATCCTTGCCGATGCTTCCGAACATTCTTCCCTGCACGTGAACAAAGCGCTTGCCCTGGTCATTCAAGTAAAGATCGTCGGGACCAAAGTCGTTCGCGCAATATAAGTCGGTATAGCCGTCGCCGTTCAGGTCGCCAGTCGCAACCGCCAGAGTGAAATGGGTTTGCGGCATACCCATGGCGGCCATGTCCATCTTTTCGAAATGGCCGGCGCCCGCATTGTGAAAGAGCACATTGGGTCCGCCGTTTTGCGCGTTGTTCCAGCTCTCGTGCATGAAGTGGAACATGCGGCGGTCGGTTGCGTATTGAGGTTGTGGAAGATTGAAGATGTCTAAGCGAGTCGGCGTGGGATAGTCCTTTAGATAAGGAGCAAAACTATTGCCGACGAGCAGATCGAGTTTGCCGTCGCGATCATAGTCGAAGAAGGTCGCGGCCACAGAGGTGCTGTAATCGCCGATGCCGGCTTCGTTGGTGACATCGACAAACTCCGCTTTACCGGTAACTGGCAGCATGTTCTTCAGCAGCCGATTCTTGCCATACGCGAAAGTCAGCAACAGAGACTGCGCGCCGCTGTTGTCGTAATCGACAAAAATTGCGCCGCTGGCGAAGCCATATTTTTCGGGATGCAGATTGATCTCTCGCAGAACCGGAATATCGACTCGCTCGAAATGAAAATTTCCCAGGTTTCGGTAAAGAGCATTGCGATCTTCAGGACGCTTCAGCGGATTCGTCAGAAAAATATCCGGCAAACCGTCGTTGTCGAAGTCGCCGATCGCGATGGCGTCGCCGATCGACATCAGCCACTTGGCGAAATGCTGCACTCGCGGGTCGATGCGGGTCATCACGTCGCTCATCCGGGAATCGATTCCAGAAACCGACGGCGGCACTTCCACCAATTCAAAGCCCGGATTGTTGATCGTCAAACGTGGGTGGATGACTTGCGCGTAGGCAAAGACTCCAGCGGCGCCCAGCGTTCCGCAAACCGCGACACGCCCTGCGAGTTGCAGATCGAAAGCCTGCTTCAGATGTGCGCCGCGTTCTTTCCAGAAGGCGACAGCATGCAGCCAGACAAAGCGCACGGTGGCAACGAGAAACAATGCGTAGAACAACGTGCTGAGGGACTCTAGCGTGTGAAACCAGAGATCGACCACAACCACGGCAAAGCTCCATCCGATTTGCTGCCACTTGCCTGCAGGCGAAGTCTTCGGGTCGGTCATCATGTAGAAAGTGAACAAATAAAAGCGCGCCGAGGTCAGCGTGCCCAGCATGAGAGTCTCCATCGGCAGATGGTCGCGAAGAATATAAGCGCGCAGCAAGGTTTGCAGCGCGTAGAAGCCAAGAAAAGAAACGATCAGCGCAGTCCGTCCAATTCGAAACAGAAACAGCGCGCACGCTGCGGTAATCATGAAAGCCACCAGCGCCCACGAGCCGCCCCATTGATAAGCCGGAGCAGACGAGTACAGCCCGTGACCCAGAACCAACGCGCACACCAGCCCGAACAGCGACGGATTGAAAATGTGCCGGCCGCGAAATGTCACCACATACTTGGAGACGATGGTGAAGAATACCGGCAGAAAGAGCAGGTAGTAGTTGTGCGAATAATTCAGCAGCAGGCCGATCGACATCATGCTGATGTAGGCGCTCAACGGCACCAGCCGCTCGCGATTACAGAATGTCCAGTGCAACCCCATGTCCAGAAGACATCCGGCAGCGACCGTCAGCAGGATCTGCACAGGTGTGCGATTGAAGCCCAACACCGTGCATCCTAGAATCGCGTAGGCTGTGAGAATGCCGGCAAAAGGTAGGCGCGGATCTTTCTTGCGGGGAACGATCCAGACCGCCGGGCGCAGGGCGGTAGCCGTGGGAACCACCGCTCCGATCCCTGTCGCAACGCTCATATTCTTATGGTTTCCGCGAAACGGTGTCGTCACCATACCAACTCTCCCGGCGAAGGATAAGTGACATCCTTGGCTCTACGGTTCCGCTCGCGCTAACATATCGAAGGGGTTCTTCAGACGAATCGAGAGTAGCGCCGGCTGCCCCGGCGCGGATGTGTTCTTAGGACACTTTCACGAGTGTCACATGTGTCTCGGGATAGCTCGAAGGACAGTCGGACGCGGAACTGAGAGCGAGGATTTGCGGCTATTCCAGTCCGGTGCGTGAGTCCAAAGGGTAAGCCATGCATCTACGAAGCATGCGAGCCTCATCACAATTCAAATTGGCCGAGGTTGTCGCGGTTCTCAGCCGCACTCCCGCAACCTTGGATGCTCTGTTGCGCGGCCTGCCCGACACCTGGGTGCGTGGAAATGAAGGATGCAGTAAGGATGGAAAAGATACCTGGAGCGCGTTCGACATCGTGGGCCACCTGATCCACGGCGAGCGCACCGACTGGATGTCGCGTGCGCGGATAATCTTGGAGAATGGAGAAGCGCGGCCATTCGATCCCTTCGACCGCCTGGCGCAGTTCAAAGAGAGCGAAGGGAAATCGCTCGCGCAACTTTTGGACGAGTTCGCCCGCCTGCGAGAAGAGAGTCTGGTTGCGCTGCGAGCGCTGAATTTACAGCCCGAAGACTTCGCCCGGCGCGGCAAACATCCAGACCTGGGTGTGGTGACCCTATCGGAACTGCTGGCGACATGGGCGGTTCACGACTTCACTCATCTGCATCAACTCTCCCGCGTAATGGCGTATCAGTATCGCGACGCAGTTGGTCCTTGGAGCGCGTATCTGGGCGTGCTGAAGTGCAGTGGTCATAGCTCATAGCCAACCGAATCAGCGGGCTCAGCATTCACGCCCTGCGTTGACACCGCTGGATCCCATTTGTCCGTTTCCGGACAGCTGATTCCATAAGCGCACAAGCCGCCGCTTTTCTACTATCGGATACTTTCCCTTTGCGCATTGAAATGAATAGCTTGTATGAAGCGGGAGTTTGGCTCCCCATATGCAATCGATTCACTCATGGACGCCGTAGCAGTGCGGGAAAAGTATCCAGTGACGCTATCCGAGAAGGGCCGCGTGCTAATTGCCGACGATCAGAAGCACGTTCTGGACGCCCTACGAATGCTGTTGAGCGGCGGCGGTTTCGCGACGGAGACGGTCACGCATCCAGCCCGCGTGTTGCAGGCCCTGGAGACAGGATCGTTCGACGCCGTCCTCATGGATCTCAACTACACGCGCGATACCACTGCGGGTGGAGAAGGGTTGGATCTGCTGTCAGAAATTCATTCTATGGACAGCCTGCTTCCGGTGGTGGTGATGACCGGCTGGAGCACCGTGGGCCTGGCCGTCGAGGCGATGAGGCGGGGCGCATCAGACTTCATCCAGAAGCCGTGGGAGAATCGGGAGCTTCTACAGAAGTTGCAAGATCAGATTTCACGGGCACGGGCGCAGCGGCGGGCGCAACGTCTGCGCGAGGAAGAACGGTCGGCGGCGCGCGAGATTCAAGATAGCTTGCTGCCCAGGAAGTTGCCTGCCGTGCCCGGCTACGAAATGGCCGCCATGACACAGCCGTTGCGGTTTGTGGGCGGCGACTACTACAGCGTCGTCCGCATCAGCGAACGGCACACTGTGTTTTGCATAGCCGATGTTGCGGGCAAGGGCATGCCGGCGGCTCTACTGATGTCCACCCTGCAGGCTGCGCTCAAACCGCTGATCTGGCAAAAGCTGTCGCCGGGTGAACTGTGTCACCGGCTCAACCGCATCCTGTGTGATCTAACGCCCGTGGGAAAGTTCATTTCATTTTTTTATGCTGTGCTCGACAGCGTAAGCAATCGGTTGACCTATTGCAATGCGGGGCATAACCCGCCATTGTTGATCCGGGCGGACGGCACATCCACGGAGCTAAACGCCGCAGGAGCGGTCCTGGGACAGTTCCCCCAGTGGCTCTATGAGCAAAGCGAACTGCAGATGAGACGCGGTGACAAACTGCTGCTTTTCACCGACGGATTGGTCGAGGCCTGCAATGCGAATGAGGAATCGTTCGGGGAAGGTAGCCTGATCCGTATCGCGCGCGAAAATCCGAATACAAGCGCCGGGGACTTAATGGCACTACTGATGCGCGCGGCATCGCAGCATACTGGCGAACATTTCCAGGATGACGCCAGCCTCATTGTCCTGAAGGCGATCGAAGAAGACCACTTCTCCTAACCAGTTCGAGAACTACGCATCACAGAGTCATTTCCATAAACACGTTCGCGCGAGTGTAGTGCATCGGCGGCAGTGTTTCGGGCGGCACGTGGCGGAAGCCAACCGATTCGTAAAGGTGAACAGCGTTTGGAAGTTTGCTGCTGCTGCCCAGGAACAGGGATTTTGCGCCGATCAACCTGGCCTGCGCGATGGCGTGCTCAAGCAGGCGGCGGCCGATTCCCTGGCCGCGCAGATGCGGTGATACCGCCATCTTGGAAAGCTCATAAACACCACTGCTCATGGGCATAAGCGCCACACAGGCGACGGGTTCGCTGTCGGCATAGACCATGAAAATGTGACCGCCGTTGCGCAGGATCGAGTTTTCCGGATCGCCGAGCGTCTCGATGTCCTTGGCCTCGAGGGTGAAATGACGGGTGATCCACTCTTCATTGAGAGTACGGAACGCGGTCGCGTCGTCGCCAGGAACAAGTGGACGAATCTCAATCGTTCGCGGTGCAGGTATAAGGTCTTTGTCAGCCATTGCTTTTGCTTGAGAATAATCCGCGAGCGCTCAGGAAACGATTTTTTCAGGATCGAGGGATTTCATTAAATCCAGAATCATGTGAACCACTGCTCCATCGCCGATCGTAGTGTTGATCATGGTGTGATAAATCGGGCGGTCCGGCCATTCAACGTGGAAATACTTTTGAATAAAATCGACGCGTTCCCGATCGACCGTATCCACGAGCTGCCCGGCTTCCTTCTCGTTCTTGCCCCGAGCCAACAGCCGTCGCACTTTATCTTCTCTCGGAGCGTATAGAAACACACGCAATGTATCCTGGCGGTCCTTGAGAAACTGCTGCGACCCACGTCCCACGATGACCGCGTTTCCTCTTTTCGCCGCGTGCTGCACAACCCGTTCCGTAAACTTTAAAATGCTTTCACTGTCGACCATCTTGAGCTTGTGGGCATTGATGCTTCCTTCATAACTTCCCCGCAAAAATGATTTGAAGAGCCGGTAGTACAGGGGATCGGTTCGTTCCTCCCGAACCTCGACGACTGCTTTGGGACATTCGGCGAGCCGCGCGATCTCCTCCGTCAGCAGCTGATCCCAAAGTTTCCAGCCCAGCTGCTTGGCCAGCAGCTGAGCGATTTCGCCGCCCCCGCTTCCATACTCGCGTTCAATGGTGATGATCTTTATCATGAACTCTCTAACTCTTGCGCTCCTCTGAATTACATCAGATTGATTGCTTACTCGGCTACCCTGACTCCACCGGCGCCCGGATCGTTTTTCTTCAAAACAAAAGCCAGACAGAACATGATGGCTGCCCCCACGCAAAGAACCATAAAAGTATCGATATACGCCAGGCTTGCAGCTTGCGCTTGCAGGGATTGGTAAAGCCTGGCGTAAGCCGTGGCTTGTGCCTCGTGCCTGCCCACTCCGGAGGTAGCCAGATGCTGGGCAAGGCCGTTCGCTGCATTCACAAAATTTGGATTGTCGACTCTGGCATTTTGCACCAGCCTTTCCTGATGGAATTGCGAGCGCCGGGCAATTAATGTGGTGACTAAGGAGGTGCCCACGCTGCTTCCCATATTGCGCATGAAATTGACGATTCCAGCGACCGCATTGTTCTTCTCCGGCGCAATTCCGATGTAAGCCACCAGCGTGATCGGAACGAACAAGAA
Source organism: uncultured Acidobacteriaceae bacterium (assembly GCA_963733795.1). Classification (GTDB taxonomy): domain Bacteria; phylum Acidobacteriota; class Terriglobia; order Terriglobales; family Acidobacteriaceae; genus Sulfotelmatobacter. The sequence continues at coordinate 1,050,234 of CAVTED010000004.1, read as the reverse complement.
CCCAAGGCCAATCACCTGTGCGATGCGCAGCCAGGTGGCGGCGCTGAAACTGATCTGCAAATCAATTCGCTTCGTGGAATAAAACATGGCGATGGATAGCGCGAGCCAGCCGAAGGCAATCAGATAGCGCGCCTGGATCTTCGTTGTCAGTTGCCCCATGATCGGCATCTCTAGAAGCAAAACAAAGCCTCCCGCCGACAGCGCGAGCCCCGCTAGTTGCGACGTGTATCCCACCAGCGTCTGCAGGAATTGCGGCATCAGGACCAGGCTGCTGAAAAGCAATATCCCCAGCGTGAACATCATCAGGCTCGAGCTCGCGAAGTTAAAGCTCTTGAACATTCGGACGTCGATGATCGGCGCTTTTTGATACCACTCCCAGATCACCAGCGAAATCAGGCAGACGGTGGCGACGACAACTAAGGTCGTAATGAATTGCGACCCGAACCAGTCATCTTCCTGGCCCTTATCGAGAAGCACCTGCAACGCGCCAATACCAAGCGTCAGCAGAGCGATGCCAATGTAGTCCAACTTGACCCCGGCAGCTTTGACGCGGGCTAAATAGGGAGGATCTTCGACAAAGCGCCGCACCAGAAACCATGTGGCCACGCCGACTGGCAGATTGATGAAAAAAATCCACCGCCAGGAATAGTTGAAGGTGATCCACCCGCCCAGAGTTGGTCCGATCGTAGGCGCCATGATCGCGGTGATGCCATACAGCGCAAACGCCAGGCCTCGCTGCTGCGGCGGAAACGTATCCGCTAGGATGGCCTGCGCCATCGGCTGCAGCCCGCCGCCGCCCGCGCCTTGCAGCACCCGGAAGAAAAGAAGAAACCCGAGACTGGGCGCGATGCCACAAAGCAAAGAACTCACAGTAAAAACACTCAAACAGGCCATGAAAAACCGCTTGCGTCCCAAGGCGCCCGCGAGCCATCCGCTAATCGGCAGGATGATGGCATTGGAGACCAGATAAGAGGTCAGCACCCACGTGCTTTGGTCGTTGCTCGCGCCCAGATTCCCGGCCATGTATGGCAGGGCCACATTTGCAATGCTGGTGTCGAGAACCTCCATGAAGGCGGCCAGGGCCACGACCACGGCAATGAGCCAGGGATTGTACTTGGGCCGCCAAACTTCCTGTTCGAGTGCAAGAGCCGCGGAACTCATACAAGAAAACTTTCAGCGAAACTTATTGGAGGTAGACGTCCGGCACTACATTCATGCCCGGTCGAAGCCGCCGATCCTTGTTCTCTCCCGCATCGAGAACGATCTTCACCGGAATTCTCTGGACAATTTTCACGTAGTTTCCGGTAGCATTCTCCGGCGGAAGCAAACTAAACAGCGGGCCGGTTGCTCCCGCAATGCTGTCCACATGGCCTTTCAAAGTGCGGCCGCTCGAATCCACTTTGATTTCCGCCCGCTGCCCCACCCGCATGCGCTTCAGCTGGGTCTCTTTGAAATTGGCGGTGACCCAGACTTCATCGAGAGGCACCACGGTGAGCAGTTGCTGGCCATCTTGAACGTTCATCCCGACCACCACCGTCTTATTCACTTCACCGCTGACCGGAGCAACGATTTTCGTGTATCCGAGATTGAGTTGGGCCTGTTCGAGTAGCGCGCGCTTTTGCTCCACATCCGCAATCAATGCCCGCACCCGAGCTTTGGTCGATGACACTTGCTGTGGGCCGGTCTCCGCGTATTGGTGGTTGGCGTTGGCTTGCGCCAGGCGGCTCCGCGCCTGCTGGACGAATTGCTCGGCTGCGGACTCACTGGCGCGCGCTGCCGATACGGTCGCCGTGCTGGATTTGGCAGTGGCCAAGGCTTGATCGTAGATTTGCGGCGATACTTCCCGCTTGTCGACCAGTAGCTTGTAACGGTGGAGATCGTCTTGCGCCTTCACATCGTTCGCCTCGGCCGCCTCCAGCTGAGCATGGGCGGCGGTGAGTTGCTTCTCGGCAGCGGCGACTCCGGCGTTCGCGTCTTCGATACCCGATGCCGTGAAGCGGAGTTGGCTCGAAGAGTTCACCGAAGTGATGGGAACGGTGATATTCAGCGATTGCGCGGTCGCTTCGGCATTGGCGAGATTGGCTTGCGCCTGCGCGACCGCAACCTCGTAATCTTTCGGGTCGATCTCGACCAGCACCGTGCCTTTCTCCACCCACTGGTTGTCGTCTACGTTGACTCGCACCACATGGCCGGAAACACGCGCGCTGACCGGGATAGAGATGAACATCCGCCTGGGCGTCGTCAGTCGATTCATAGCTGCTCAAGTATCGCCACAGGAATACGCCGGCGACCAGCACCACCACGATCGCGACCAGAATTATGATAGTTTCGGCGGCGATTGGAAGCGCGGCGCACCGGCGCGGTGCGGTCTCTGTTCGTGTCCGCCAAGGGCGACGGATCGGCCGACAGTTCATCGTCGGTCTCAGGCACAGAATGGGGTGGATTTTCTTCCGCCATCTTCACTTCCCTCTGAAAAATTCCTTGACGCCTTGCTCGGCGATGCCCAAAGCGCGAACCAGCGAAATTTTGGCGTAATTATAGTTGTAGAGACTCGATATGTATTGTTCGTGCGCGCTCGCGACTGCCTCTTGCGACTGCACCACCTCAACGGTATCGGTAACACCTGCGCTGAAACGATCGCGCGACTGAGTCAGCGTCTCCTCTGCCAGATCAATGTTGCTGCGCGCCACGTTCACCTGATCCGCCGAAGACTGTAGATTCAGCAACGCCGCACGCACATCGGAATCGATTTGCGCTCGCAAATTCTCGAGGCGCTCCCGGCTCTGCTCGAGTCTGGCATCGGCCTGTAAAACATCGCCGTGAACGCTTCCACCCTGAAAGATCGGAATCGACAGTGTTCCGCGTACATCGGCCACTGTCGTTGCCGTGGAGGGATGCGACCCTCCCAAACCATAATCCGCGTTAAAGGAAAGTGATGGGAGATAGCCGGCCATCGCCGCCTTTCGGGAGAACTGCGCTGCGCGCACGTCGGTCATGGCCGCCTGATAATCGGAGCGCGAAGCGTAGGCGCGGCCGAGAGCTTCGTCGACGGTGATATTTTCCAGCGGCTGCGTACGGCGACTTGTCGGTGAATTCAAATTCCTGGCCAGGAGCCAGGCCGATCACGCGAGCCACGGTCAGCTTCTGGATGGCGAAGTTGTTCTTCGCCTGAATCAACTGTTGCTGCCGTGTTTGGAGCTCGACCTTGGTGCGCAGGCCGTCGATGTCCGGCGAAGTGCCGGCATTGATCTGGTCCGCCGCCTGGTCGTAGAGCGTTTGTGCCGTCTTCACCTGCGCTTCTGCCGTTTCAATGCGGGCTTCATCGGCAATAGCCTGCAAGTAAACATAGCCCACCGCGAGCACGACGAGATCCCGAGCGTCCTTGAAAGTGTAAGTGGCGGATTTCAGACTTTGGCCCGCCGATCGAGTCGCATTGATCGACTTCCAATCGAATAGCGTTTGGGTTACCGCGGCGCGCGCGTCAAAGTAAGAAAACGGGCCCACCGACTTGGGAAGGCTGATTCCACCAAAACTCGTCAGGCCGAGCTCGGCGAGATTAATTTTCGAAGCTTCCGCGTAAGGCGTTGCCGTCACGTGCGGCAAGAGCGCGCTCAATTGCTCCCAACGCTGTCCCCGAGCCGACCCGATGTCCGCGTGCGAAAGCAGCAGCCCGAGATTTTGCTTCAATCCGCGGTTGATGGCGTCCGGCAGCGAGAGCGGCAACACTCCCGGAACCAGCTTTGCCGGAACGCTGCCGGCGAACGAGCTCACTCCGCCTGTGCCTGGGATAGACTGTCCTGGGCTGGACGGGCCTGGAGTGCCCTCACCGGCTGTTGTTTCGGTTTGGGCAACCGATGTTGCTGCTCCCCAAATCAAGACTCCAGCCAACACGAAAACGCGGCGGCATTCGCAACTGAGCATCACGGGAGCCCTCCTGGCTTCGAATTTTCGCGCCGGCAGTGCGGGGGAAAGATTTCTTCGTCTGGCCGGTTATTCGCAGCAACGGAATTCTATACCGATGGACTTACGGGTTCCCGGGATACAAAAATATCGCGAGCCACGCAGAAAGTCCGTCCAGAGAAACGAAGACGCCGGCCGATTCGCTCGTTCAAGAGCCGCCGAGGTTTGCGATGCGAAAACCGACGTGCACAGTTCGAACACTGCGGATACTAATGCCCGGAAACCATCCTCGCGCTCGAAGCAAGCGGGCATGCGGCGCCTTTGGCAGCCCATTCTTCTACCTTCGCTAAGAATTCCGGCTGAGGCGTGGGAACTGCGGTACGGCCCTCGCCAGGCGCCCAACCCCAGAGCACGAGCGGCGCGTGCATATGCTCCACGATCTGCGAAGATGTGCGATGGCCGTTCTGCTGGGGATCTTTGAGCAGTTCGCAGAGTTGATGGTCCGTGAGCCCCTCCCAAATCATCGGCATTGCCGAAGATGGCAGATGCCAATCGGGCGCACCCGGGGGCAGATGCAAGCCCGCGAGATTGTGGTCCTGATGACAGCTGCTGCATCGGACGGCATTCACGCCGTGCCCGTCTGGTCCACGACGGATTTGCATGGTGTGGCGATGGCTGTCGTCCCCCTGACGAGGGAAATCTCCCTTAGAGTGGCAATTCATACATCGAGGGTGGCGGAGCACCGGGACGATTGCTTCGAAGGCGGCAGCGGCGGCAGCATTGTCGACAACATCGCCGGCAACATCGTTGGCAATATGGTCGCGCGGCACCACTTCATGAGTGCCTTGCGAAGTGACTTGCGCGCCGGCATGTTCCACTCCCTGAACGACCACCCGCAGGATCAGCAGCGACAGGAAACAATACGCTGCCGCGACAGCGAGGAGGGACGCTCTGAATTTTCGATTCTTCATACTTGCGCCTTCTCGTCTTGCTGGGCACGATCAAGCAGCGCAGCTTTCACGCGCGCAGGAGTAAACGGTAAGTCCCGCAGGCGCCCCCCGGTTGCGTCGAAGATAGCGTTTCCGATCGCAGCGGGAGTGATTGTAATCGCCGTCTCTCCCGCCCCGGTTGCGGGAACATTGGGAGGCGTCACAGAAACCGTCTCTATCGCGGGCATCTCGTAATCAAGATACAAACTATGATAGGTCTCCCAATCGACCGAGGTCACGCGCTTGTCGTCCCATGTGACTTCTTCCACCAGGGCGCGGCTCATGCCCTGCAGGATGCCGCCTTCGGTCTGGTTTCGCAAACCGTCAGGGTTCGAAATTGGACCACAGTCTAACGCAATTACGAAGCGCTTCGGGCGGACTGTTCCAGTTTCCAGATCTACGTCGACGTCGGCAACCAGCGCAGCATAGCCGTTGTCTCCTTCATACGCCACGCAGGCGATACCGCGTCCGCTTACCGTGTGCGCCCGCGAGATATCCGCACGCGGCGCGGAGCGAGCCTGCCAGCTCGCTGCCTTGGCCGCAGCCTTAAGGACGCCGATGACGCGTGGGTTCTCCAAATGCTGCAGCCGGAAGGCCACAGAATCACTCTTTGCGTGGGCGCAAAGTTCGTCCATGAAGCATTCGTTGGCGAATGTATTTTGAATTCGCAGCGGTGAGCGGAGCGGACCGGTGAAGAACGGGGAACGCACGGTATGCGTCAGGGCTCGTTCACTGCGGATGGTTCCCCCGCCCCCACAACTGCCACCGACACATCCTGCGAAGTAGGGCGGAACCGTGTTGCTTTGATTGCGCAATTTGCCTGCAGGCGGCTTGGCCGAGCGTGGCTCAATCGGCTCAGGTTCATGGCCCAACAGCATACCGGTAATGACATTTCCCGGCTGATCATAGCCCGGCCGATTGCCCCGCGAAGCGACCCAGTCCTCGCGATCCCACGCGACGATACGTCCATCCTGTGCGAGAGCGGCACGATGCTTGACTACGCACGCGGCGCCGAAGTTCTCCCACATCATTTCGTCCTGACGGGAAAACTGCAGCCGTACCGGTTTTCCCACCGCCTGCGAGAGTATGGCCGCATCAAAAGACACCGCATCGGCGCCGTTCAGTCCATAGCAGCCCGATCCGCGCACATAGATCACCCGCACTTTATCAAGCGGCATATCCAGAAGCTTGGCAACGATGCTCCGGGTTGGGTAAGCCGATTGCGTTGCCGACCATACCGTTGCACTCTCCGGCTTAACGTCGGCCACCGCGCACGATGCGCCCACTGATCCATGCATTTGGTAGGGATATGTGTACCTTGCCCGAATGACGCCGCTCGCGGCGCCGAGCTGTTGCGCAACATCCTGAGAGTCAACGCTGAGAGCGTCGCGAGCAGGCTGCTTCTGGAGATAGTCGAAGAAACCATTCTGTGGCGGGAGCTGCGGACCGGGATTCCACTTGACCGCCAACTGACGGGCCGCCAATGCCGCCCCGTGCTGCGTTTCGGCGACCACGCCAACAAAATCCTTGCGGACCACGACCTTCACCACACCTGAGATACTTCGCACCGATTGTTCGTCTACATGCGCAACCGTCGCTCCCATCTCTGGAGGCCGCACGACTCGTCCGTGCAGCATCCCAGGGATCTGGACGTGATGAACGAACTCGAACTGACCAGTCATCAGGGCGGTTCTGTCCAGCGAAGGAATCGGTTTTCCCAGCACCGTCCAACTTGCGGCAGATCGCCGCTTCGCGGTGGCGCTCAGCGGGAGGTTGAAATGCTGGTTTCCAATAAGCTCCTCGTACCTGACGCGGCGTCCTGTCTGGCCAATGATGACTCCGTCCGCGAGCGCGAGTTGCTCAACGGGCTCTCCTAATTTCTTGCCGGCGAGACTCAACAGGGCTTCCCGCGCAGTGGCCGCGGCTAGCGCGAGATTTTCCGAGTTAAAGTTTGTCGGAGTCGATTGACTTCCAGACGTGGTTCCCTGATCCGGACAGACAGACGTATCGCACTGAATGAGTTTGACGCGGGCAATCGGGACGCACAGCTCCTCCGCGATGAGCTGCGTTTGAGCCGTAAAAATTCCTTGCCCAAAATCGCATTTCCCCGTATATGCGGTGACAATCCCGTCGGCGCCGACGGTTAACCAAGAATCGAGCTTCTCCGGATCAATGTGCGAGGGGTGGGTGCCGAACGGTCCGTGATCCTGTGCGGACAGCCCCCCGGCCCTGAAACTTACAATCAAGGCGCCACAACCAATCAGAAACTCGCGGCGGGAATGCGTCATGCTCGCCTTGCCTCCGCATACTTTCGAATTGCCCGCAACATGCGAGTGTGCGCGAAACAGCGGCACAAGACGCCTCCCAGGGCATCCCGAATTTCCGGATCAGAGGCATCCGGATTTACATCGAGAACCGCCTTGGCCGTCAGAATCACGCCACTGAGGCAAAATCCGCATTGGGCCGCGCCCTCGTCGACAAACGCCTGCTGAATGGGATGAGGCTTTTCAGGCGTCCCCAGGCCCTCCAGAGTCGTGACTTCATCTTGACCGACTGCCTTCACGGGCATGACACAGGACCGCACGACTTGTCCGCGCATGACTACCGTGCAGGCTCCGCACTGAGCCATGCCACATCCGAATCGGGGTCCGCGCAACCCCAGCTCATCGCTCAGCACAAACAGCAGCGGAGTTTCTGGATCCACCGCCAGGGTGTGCTGCTTGCCGTTCACGTTCAGCGTGATCTCCCTCATCGGACGGTTCGCTCCTCTGTTTCTTCTTACGTGCGACACCCAGAGTAATCCAGTTGTGGTCACTTCGTCTTAATGCTCATAAAGGGCGGGGCCGATCCCACGGCAGGGGTTTAGCTAATCTTGTTCAAATTTACCTTCCTCGAGAATTGGTGCGGCCAGCAACTCATGTCTTTATTCACAACAAGTTAACCGGGCAGGCATATAATTCCAATCAATTCTTTTAATGGGGCGTGGGCGGAGCCTGCGAATCGAATAGGTATGGCAGATAAACCTCTTAAACGCTATATTTTCGCGAGCGATTTCGATCAGACGCTCACCTTCAACGATTCCGGCTACGTGCTCGCCGAATTGGTCGGCATTCCTACCGAGGACTTCGAACGCAAAGCCAAGGGGATGGCCAAGATCAATCTGGTGCAGCAAGGCGCGGAGCTCGCCTACCTGTTGCTGCATGATCCGGAGTTCAAAGCCAAAGTCCGCAAGGAACATCTGCACGAGGTGGGCAAGCGGATTCGTCTCAAGGGCGACATCAAACTGCTTTACCAGTTGCTCGACGCAGGCATCGACGGCCATCAGTTCGACTTCTACGTTTTATCGGCTGCGCCGGTCGAGGTCATTCTCTCGGCGCTGGAAGACATTGTTCCGCCCGATCACATCTACGGCACCGAGTTTCGCTACAAACCTTCGGGCGAGATCGACACCATCGTGCGCGCCACTGCCGGCTATGGGAAAGTCGCTGTCCTGAACCAGTTGCTTCTGCAGCAAGTCGCCGGCCCCGATCACGTGATTTATACAGGCGACGGCAGTTCCGACATTCACGTCATGCTGCACATCAACTCGCGCGACGGACTCACCATTGCCGTCTCGGAGTCGCCCGACGTATCGCAGATCGCGAAACGCACCGTGCTTAGCACCAGCGCACTCGCGGTGCTGGCGCCGATTCTCGAAGAAGTCGCGGGCTGGGAGCGTTACCGCATCCGCAGTTTCTTCGAAGCCAACGGAATGCTGATCCAGGAGTGGCAGCGTGTCCGCACCGACTGGCTGACCGTGCGTCCCGCCGTCGACCGCCTGGAAGCGGAGGGAGAACCGTTCCTGCCCGGGCTGGCGGGAGCGAAACCGTGAGGCACCCATCGTGCTGCGCGACCGAAATCTGATTCCGCTCTCTCATCAGCACCGCCGTGCCCTGGTGCTCTGTGTCCGCATCGATCGTGCATCGCCGGTCGGCGACGCCGATCTCGCGGCTTGGCAAGCGGAAATCGCGCAGCATTTTCAATCTGAAATTCGCATTCATTTCGCGGCGGAAGAAGGCGTTCTGTTCCCGGCGGCGCGAACGTTCCCCGCGTTGGTTCCGCTGGTGGAGGAACTCCTCCTCGACCATTTCATGCTGCGCGAAAGTTTTGCCAAAGCGGAAGCCCACGCCATGGCGGCTGCCGATGTCTCCGCATTCGCTGAACATATGTCCGCTCACATCCGCAAGGAAGAACGCCAACTTTTTGAGCGCCTGCAGGAATTGATGACCGAGGAACAGCTCGCACTTCTGGGAAAAGATCTGCAAGAAGCTTTGAGAGATGCGGCGCAGACTTGCGTCCTGCCTACGGAGACGACTCGCCTTCGTCCCGCAGAATAACACCGGAAACTTTGCGGTCTATCTTCGCGCATGTGCGTTTGCTTTCTTGCCGCGCGCGATTCTTGCAAGCTCTCGAGTGTAGGCCGCAATCGTCTCAGGGACAGCCTCGCTATACACGAACTGGCCTTCGCGGCGGCACTCGATTAGCCCCGCCTCGTTCAAGATCTTGAGATGGTGAGAAACAGTAGCCGGGGTCACGACTCGCATGGAGACGATTTCCCCACAGTTCATGTGACTGCGCGCCGAGATGGCCTCAAAGATCCTGAGGCGGGTCTCGTCGGCCAGGGCTTTCGATATTTTTCCAACCTCAGAACGGTCCATGAGTCCCCAGTGTAGCCGCATCATCGTCCTGCCACCATACAGACCTTTCCCCGAAATAATTGCTAGCGAAACCCGCATCGAATTACTTCGATGATCATCGAAGTATCTAAATGCAATCGAACTGATGCCGGCAGCTGGCATACACCAACAGCACCAGGCAGGCAATTCGATAGAGATTGAGGAGACTGATTATGAAGAGACTCGAAGGAAAAGTAGCGGTAGTTACTGGTGGAAATAGCGGCATCGGCCTGGCGACAGCCAAGCGTCTGCAGGACGAAGGCGCAAGAGTAGCCATATCGGGCCGAAACCAGCAAACTCTGGACGAAGCGGTCAAGACCATTGGCAACGGCGTGTTGGCAGTTCAGGCGGATGTCTCCAAGCTCACGGATGTGGACAAGCTTTATGCTCAGGTGTCGAAAAAGCTGGGCAAAATTGATGTCTTGTTCGTGAACGCTGGAGTCGCGAAGTTCGCGCCCTTCGCCGAAACATCCGAAGGCACGTATGACGAGCAGTTCGACATCAACATCAAGGGAGCATACTTCACCATTCAGAAAGCGCTGCCGTTTCTGAATGACGGTGCATCGATCATCGTCAATACCAGCGTGGCTGACCAGAAAGGCACTGCGGGGACCAGCGCATATTCGGCAACCAAAGCGGCGCTGCGCTCATTGGCGCGAACCACAGCCGCGGAACTGGCGGCCCGCGGCATCCGTGTAAACGCGGTGGCGCCAGGCCCGATCGTTACCCCGATCTTTGGCAAGACCGGCCTGCCCCAGGAAGCCATCGACGAATTCGCCAAGGAGATCATTTCCAAGGTTCCCATGAAGCGCTTCGGACAACCCGAGGAAGTGGCCGGCACGGTTGCGTTTTTGGCCTCCCAGGACGCGTCCTACATCACCGGCGTGGAAATCAATGTAGACGGCGGGCTGGGACAAATCTGAGCCGGCAGAGACGGGGCCTTGCGCCACACCAACTGAGAAACATATCCAAGAAGAAGCCGCGCAAGGATGGCGCGGCTCCTTCTTGCTGATTCTTCGAATACGAGCCTAGTCGATCCCGTGAATCCTCATGCTGACCAGTTGATCGATGCTGAGGTCGTGAATTCCTCGCGCGCGCATGTCGCTGATGTATTCCGGCGTCACGTTGTGGATGCGCATCGCGATCAGTTCATCCGGATCGGGATGCGAGTATCCCAGCCCTTGCAGCTTCTGAATAAACTCCGGCGAAACGCCGTGGATGCGAAACGCAATCAGCTTCTCCAGGCCAATGTGGTCGTAACCGCGCTGCTTGAGTTGGGCCATCCATTCCGGAGTCGCGCCGTGAATCCTCATGGCGATCAGCAAATCTTCATTCGGCGAATAACCCGCCTGATGAAGGCTGCGCACCATCTCCGGGCTCACCCCATGAATGCGGAAGGCGACAAGTTTGTCGGCGTCGGAAATCTTCAATCCTTCTGCGCGCAATGCCTCAATGAAGGCGGCGTCCACGCCGAAGATTCGGAACGCGATCAGCTTGTCCGCGTCAAGATCGCTGAGATGCTCGTTCTTCATCTGCCGCGCAAATTCCAGGCTGACGTCCATCACCGCCATGCTGAACTGTTTCTCGTCGTCGATGGAAAATCCCAGCCCGCTCAATTCGCGCGGATAATTCGTATCCGGCTGAAAATGGAAAATGCCCGCGCCTTCCCCGTTATCAAGGAATCCTTCGCACTCGATCTTGCCCGCGTCGCGAGTAATGGTGAAGTGGACGTCCTGGCGTCCCACTTTCGAAAAGTCCACACCCTGAAACGAACTCGCGGGCCAATCCGACTCGTGGCTTGAGGTTCCGCCGTGATGATGCTCGATCAGCGAGAACTCCACCTTGCCCGCATCGTCGGATTTGCGGATGGTCCAGTCTCCGCTACGAATTTCAGCAGCTCGATTCTTCACCGCCACCAGAAGAACGCAAGACACGAAGACCAGGTACGCGAGAGTTCGGCGCATTCTCATACATCATCTCCTTTTCGAGTGGTTGTGCTTTTAGAGGTCAGCCTTCGAATCCAGAATTCCCAGCTGCCGCAGCTGAATCAGTTTTTGCAGAGTCAGATCTTTGAAGCCATGCTTCTGCGCGCGTTCGATAAACTCAGGCGAAACATCCTGCACCTTGGCGCTGATGATGTCGTTGACGCTAAACTTATATCCCGCAGCTTGCAACGCCTTGATGTATTCCGGCGTAACGTCCTGCACGCGCATCGAGATAAGTTCGTTGGCAGATGGCTTCAGGCCGAGCGCGCGGATATCGCGAACGTATTCCGGAGTCACACCTTGAATCCGCATGGCAATGGCATCGTCCGCTCGCGGATCGATTCCCTGCTCGTGCAATCCCTTCAAATATTCGGGAGAAACATCCTGCACCTTCAGGGCGATCACCTGATCTGCAGTCACAGTCAGGCCCGCAGCGCGGAGTTCGCGGACATATTCGGGAGTTACGCCCTGCACCTTCAACCCAATCAGCGTATTCACGTCAGGCTGAATGCCCGCTTCCGTGAGTCCGCGGTAATACTCGCCGTCCGCGCCTTGTACCTTCAATGCGATGATCTGGTTCTGATCGGGATTGAGGCCCGACGCGTGCAATCCGCGAACGTACTCAGGCGTGATTCCTTGCACACGCATCGCAATCAGATTGTTCACGTCAGGATGCAATCCCTGTTCCTGAAGTTCCCGGACATATTCCGGCGTGACATCTTGAATCTTCATGGCGATGAGTTGATCGACGGTGAGATCACCGAGCCCCGCGGCTTTCATCCCGTCGATGTAGGAAGACGCCGAGGACGAGGCTGGAGCGGACTCAGAAGAAGAAGACGAAGAATTCGCGGTTGACTCGCCGCTTTGCGGATGCGACGGCGAAGGCTTCGAAGTTGGAATGGTTCGCGCAGCAGGCTGTTGCGAGGAGTTAGTCGCAGGCTTGGGAGTCGCTTGCGAATCCCAAGCCGCCTGAGCCTGCCGTGGATGCGCCATTGCCAGCAACGCATTTCCGGCGAGCAGCGCGGCGGTCAGACAGAGAACGCTGCCCGTCAAGCCGATGCCGCGCATTCCCGCGCCAAGCGTCTTCAGGCCGAGGACGCGAACGATACGCTCGGTGAGCGGTCCGCGGTTCGCGGCCATGGCGAACGCAGGCGCGCAGCGCCATTCTTCCATCAGAGTAAGAGCGCGCGCATATTCAACGGCGTTGCCGCAGAGGGCAACTGCCCTGTCATCGCAACAATGCTCGCGTTCCGCGCGAATTTGTTTATTCAACCACCAGATCGCGGGATGGTAAAACAACAGCGTCTCTACGCAAACCTGGAACACGTTCACAAAGGGATCGAACCGCTGGATATGCGCCAGTTCGTGAGCAATTATTGCCTCAAGCTGTTCTTCAGAAAGTCCAGTCAGCGCTGTGACCGGCAAGAACACCACCGGACGAAACCATCCAATCACCGCAGGCGCTTGCAGCCACTTGCATTCGCAATAATCAATTGCGCGATTGAGGCCGAAGCGATCTTGCAGCGAGTAGCAGATTTCCAGCACTCGATCACTCACCACCACCGATTGTCTCCGCCGCTCGCGCTCCAGCAGCAAAAATCCGCCGGCAGAACGAAGGCTGAAGAAAGCCACGCCGAGAAGCCACGCCTCAACCAGCCAGGGTAACGCATCGACAGAAGGCGTAATGGAAGAAGATTGAACCGAGGCACTCACAGCGGTCTTGCTCGCCGGGATCGGCCAAGCAGCCCTGAGCGGGGATCTGGCGATTTCCGGCACAGCTGCGTGTTGCTGCACATAGAACAAGAAAGTTGCCAGCGGAGCCAGCAGCATCAGCACCAGAGCACCGACGCCCATTAGATAGCGCGCTGACGCGCGTCGGCACAATGCCATGGCAGCCGCAGCCAGCGCCGCGAGAGCGGTTCCCTGCCAGAGGAAATGCAACAGAGCCCATCCTAAAGACTGCATCGCACTGGGGGAAACAAAATTCATCAGACTGTTCATCGCCGGCTCCTTTCATAGTCGTCCAGCAAACGGCGTAGCTCGTTAATCTCTTCGGGAGAGGACTTGCGGCCGGCGAGCGCATGCAGCATGAGCTGACTTGCAGAACCTTCGAACACTCGCTGCAGCATGTCCCCGGCAAGTTGCCGCTTGGTCTGCTCCGCGGGCAAGCATGCCTCATAGACGTGCGCGCGCTGGGTTTCGTTTCGCCGTACCGTGCCTTTTGTGGTCATGATCTGGAGAAGCTTGAGCACCGTCGTGTAGCCGAGATCTTTTTTCTCACTCAGGGATTCGTGGACTTCGCGCACAGTCGAAGGTCCGCGATTCCACAAGACGCGAAGAATTTCTAGCTCCGAAGCGGTGGGTTTGTGCGGAGTCTGCTTCATGGGAAGCAGCGTACTACGAAGACGTTCGTAGTGTCAACGACAATCTTCGTAGATCCGAAAAAATCTGACAACGCGCTGCGGGGAAATCCCGGGGCTCCCCGCTTCTTGGGATTCCCCATGAAGGGACAGCCGAGAGCCTGCTCCGAGCGAAGTAGATTTCAGGTGCACGTTACCGTCTGTACGAAAAAATCTTGTAAACATCGAGACGAGTCTAGATGATTCATACTATTGCACCGGGATTCTCTTCTGCTAACTTAGGCTTCCTAACCAGGGGGATTCAATCTGAATTCAAGACTCGAAGAGAGGCTACGAGAATGAGTATTCAAAAATCACTAAGAGGGGGGATTGCGGTTTGCCTTTTCGCGGCGCTAGTGGCCGCTGGAAGCGATGCCGGCAAACTCATTTCAGTGAACGGCTATGTCCTCGATTCTGCGTGCGCGTTTACCAAGGATCTGAAGAAGCCCATCAGTGCCCAGTGCGCTCAGGCTTGCGCGAGGGCGGGATCACCCCTAGTGATCTTGGGGGATAACGGAACTATCTATTGGCCAATCGCCGACACCACGCCTTCGACCGGCCAGAATGAGAGGTTGCTGCCCTTCGCGGGGCAGAGAGTCACCGCAAGCGGGAAGACGTACGCGCGGGGCGGCTCAACCGCGATGGTGATCGAAAAAATCGCCGCCGAGACTGCGCAGAAATAAGCTCCTGCAACTGGTCCTTAGCCGTTTCGCGGGCTTCGCCCATTCGACTCGCTGACTGACTCAGGCAGGCCCAGGCTGGACAGCCGGGGCGGCTGTCTCTACGTGAGCCGCGTGGCTGACCAAATTTGCTCACCAAGGCTTGGCAAGAACGTCTATTTCCGGGTAGAGTACTGTGCGTCTTATTTCCTGGGTTCAAGTCCATCCAAGTTCCATACAACAGGAGTTTCCTCCCATGCGTCACGCAGTGATTGTGCTGGCGGCGGTTTCATGCCTGAGTGTTTTGGCCCGCGGGCAGAGCGCCGAAGAACTGGTTAACAAGAACATTCAAGCTAAGGGCGGAATGGACAAGATCAAGGCGATCAAGACCGTCCGCATGACAGGAAAGCTGAACGGCGGAGGTGGATTTACCGCCGCAACGATGCAGGAAAATGAGCGCCCGAATTTGGTGCGGGAGACCTTCACGCTGCAGGGTATGACCGCTGTCACTGCCTATGACGGGGCGACTGGTTGGCAAATTCAACCATTCGGCGGACATAAAGATCCTGAGTTCATGGGAGAGGACGATTTGAAGGATCTGCTGCTGGACGCAGACTTCGATGGGCCACTGGTGGATTACAAAGAAAAGGGCAACATCGTGGAGTTTCTGGGACACGACGTAGTCGATGGCGATGACGCGTTGCGCTTGAAAGTCACGCTGAAAGATGGCGACATCGTTTACTACTATCTGGATCCCGATAGCTTTCTGGAAATTCGCAAGGAAGTGCAGGAGTTCATTCGCGGCTCGGTGCGCGAGAGCGTCATAGACATGGGCTCGTACAAGCCGGTCGCGGGCGTCATGTATCCCTACTCGATTGCGCAGGGAACAAGGGCGAATCCGGCGGCGCAGAGTACGACCATCGAAAAGATCGAAGTGAATATACCAATCGACAAGGCTGACTTTGCTGTACCGGCTTCGTTGAGAACTGAAGAAAAGAAGTCGGGGTTGGTCGGGATTCACTAACGACCTCACTGATTCGCTGGAGAACAGGAGTTGTCATGCGTCACACGGTGATTGCTGTGGTTCTGGCCACGAGCCTCAGTGTGTTGGCGTGTGCTCAAACCGCTCAGGAACTTGTCGAGAAGAACATCCAGGCTAAAGGCGGGCTCGACAAGATTAAATCTGCCAAGACGCGGCTTACGACCGGCAAGGTAAGAGGCGGTGGCAGACGCCGATCGACGGTTGCTTTCCGACAAATGAACATGCGGCCGGACTTGGTTCGTCAAAATCTCTCTATGCAAGGGATGACTGCGGTGCAGGCGTACGACGGTTCGGAGGGCTGGCAGACTCAACCCTTTCGCGGACGTAAAGATCCGGAGCTGATGGGCGAGGACAACCTGCGGGATCTGCTTCTGGCCGCCGATTTTGACGGCCCGCTCGTGGACTACGCAGCGAAAGGCAACACGATCGAATACCTGGGACACGCCGAGGTGGATGGGGATGACGCCCTGCGGCTCAAGGTCACGCTGAAAAACGGTGACATCATTTATTACTATCTCGACCCCGACACCTATCTTGAGATCCGCCAAGAGATTCAGCAATTTATTCGAGGATCGGTGAGAGAGCGAGTGGTTGACCTGGGTTCGTACAAGCCGGTGGACGGAGTCATGTATCCTTTCTCGATCTCCGAGGGACCGAAGAACAACCCTGGGGCGCAAGCGATGACGATTGACAAGATTGAAGTGAATGTCGCTTTTCAAGAATCTGACTTTGCGCTGCCCGAGTCGCTGAGGACTGAGGAAAAGAAGTCCGGGTTGGTCGGGATTCACTGATTTGGCTCACTGATTCGCGGGATGAAGAAGACAACGAAAAATTTGCGTGGAAGAGGACTCGTGACATGAAAGCATCCGCTCGGAATTCTCGTGGACTGATTGTGCTGTTCGGTGCTGCCATGCTGTGCGCGCCTGTGCAGGCCGCAGCGCAGGCGCCGTACCGCTTCGACGCCGCAACGGTTTCCGGGTTGCCAGCGCGCAATATCGGCTCGGCCACCATGAGCGGCCGCATTGCCGCGCTGGACGCGGTGGAAGAGAACGGACGCATCACCGTTTTTGTGGGCGCAGCCAGCGGCGGCGTATGGAAGTCAGTGAATGGCGGGACGACTTACAAGTCGGTGTTCGATCGCGAGAGTGTGCAGTCGATCGGCGCGGTGGCTATTGACCCATCGAACTCGAAAACGGTTTGGGTGGGCAGCGGTGAGGGTTGGGTAAGAAATAGCGTCTCGGTAGGCGATGGCGTTTACAAGTCTACCGACGGCGGAGAGAACTGGACCAACGTCGGACTCAAAGACAGCGAGCACGTTGTTAAAATTCTGGTCGATCCCAAAGATGGAAACAATGTGCTGGTCTGCGCGATGGGTCATTTGTGGGATGACAACGATGAGCGCGGAGTTTACAAGACGACCGACGGTGGTAAGTCGTGGAAAAAGGTTTTGGCGGGCGCCAATGGATCGTCGGGCTGCGCGCTGATGGCGATGAGCCGGCAGGAGCCGAAGACAATGTACGCCGCGATGTGGGATTTCCGGCGGCAGGGTTGGACGTTCCGGTCCGGCGGACCGGGTAGTGGTTTGTTCAAGTCAACTGACGGTGGCGACCACTGGAGCGAAATCACCGGCAGCAGCGCGAAAGGCCTGCCAGCGAAGCCTTGGGGACGAGTCGCCGTAGCAGTCGCGCCTTCGAAGCCGCAGGTAGTTTATGCCAACATCGAGGCGGAAAAAGGAAGAGGACTCTATCGTTCAGACGATGGCGGAGGGAACTGGACGAAGCTCGACGCGAGCAACTTCATGGTGTGGCGCCCGTTTTATTTTGGCAATCTTATTGTCGATCCCAAGGACGAGAACAAAATTTTTAAACCCGATCTTATATTGCTATACAGCACGGATGGCGGAAAAACTTTTAACACAGTTTCTGGTTCGGACCACGGCGATTTCCACGATGTGTGGATCAATCCGAAGAATCCGAATATTGTGATCGCGGGCGACGACGGCGGATTGTGGCGCAGCGAGGACGGCGGCAATCGCTGGAAACATCAGATGAACCTGCCGGTTTCGCAGTTCTATCACGTGAGCACCGACAATTCCGATCCTTACCACGTTTACGGCGGGCTGCAGGACAACAGTTCGTGGGTTGGGGACTCATCGTACCCGGGCGGCGTTTCGAACTCGCGATGGGAGAACATGTATGGCGGCGACGGCTTCTGGATGTTTGAAGACACGTCCGATCCGAACTACATCTATGCGGAAGCGCAAGGCGGAGAAATCGGGCGCGTCAACCGCTATTCGCATGAAATTCGCGGGATCAAGCCGTTGCCGAATTATGGCGAGAAGAAACTGCGTTTCAACTGGAACAGTCCGATTCATATGAGTCCTAATGAGAAAGGCACGATTTATATCGGAGCGCAGTTTCTGTTTCGCTCGCGCGATCACGGGCAGTCGTGGGATCGCATTTCACCGGATCTGACGACCAACGATCCGGAGAAGCAGAAGCAGGAAGAATCGGGCGGTGTGACGGTAGACAATTCTTCGGCGGAAATGCATACCACGATTTATTCGATCTCGGAATCGCCGAAGAATGGGCAGATTATCTGGGCTGGAACGGACGACGGAAATCTGCAGATTACGCGCGATGGCGGCAAGACCTGGACAAATGTGGTGGGCAACATCGCGGGTCTGGGAAAGAATTCCTGGGTGTCGACGGTTGAGGCCAGCCGATTTGACGAAGCCACGGCCTATGCGACGTTCGACCGGCACACGTTCGGAGACATGAAGCCGTACGCTTACAAGACGACCGATTACGGCAAGACTTGGACCGCACTTCCGGCGCAGGAAAGCGGGACTCGCGGATTTGCCCACGTGATCAAAGAAGACTCAGTGAATCCGAATCTGCTTTTCCTGGGAACGGAATTTGGGTTGTGGATCTCGGTCGATGGCGGCCAACACTGGGCACAATATAAAGGGAGCAACTTCCCGTCCGTGCCGGTCGATGACATTGCGGTGCAGGCGCGGGAGAGCGATCTGGTGCTAGCGACGCACGGGCGCGGAATCTGGATTATTGACGACATTTCTCCACTACGCGCTTTGACTCCTGATTTGATGTCGAAGGAAGCTACGCTGATTCCGGGCAAGGCGGTGCAGTACTTCGATACTTTCGGCGGATGGGCTGAAGGTGACGAAACCTTCACCGGACGCAGCCGGCCCGGAGAAGCGCAGATTTCTTACTATCAGAGGGCGCGGCACATTTTTGGCGATTTGAAGATTGAGATTCTGGATCAGAACGGCAAACTGGTCGATAGCGTCGCCGGCAGCAAGCATCGTGGATTGAACCGCGCGAGTTGGTCGATGCGGGTAAAGGCTCCGGCTGTGCCACCGGCGGCGACGGCGCTGTTTGAGGCGGCGCAGGGTCCACGAGTAGTGCCGGGAACCTACACCGTGAAGATGATCAAGGGCGACAACGTTTATACCGAACAGTTGAATGTGGTGCTTGATCCTCGGGCGAAATTTTCGCTGGAAGATCGCAAAGCGCAGTTCGATTTGACGATGAAGATCTATCACACCATCGAACACATGACTTACTCGGTCGAGGCGATTGAAGGAGTGCGGAACGCGGCCAACGCGAGGGCGGCAAAGTTGCCGGAGAAGGATCCACTGCGGAAGCAGTTGCAGGACCTGGCGGCGAAGTGCGACGAATTGCGGTCGAAGATTGTGGCTACGAAGGAAGGCGGCATGATCACGGGAGAGGAGCGCATCCGCGAACTTTTGGGACAACTGTACGGGACAGTGAATGGATATGAGGGGCGGCCGGGAGAATATCAGGCGGCGCGGGAAGAATCTTTGGCGCATGAACTGGAGGACGTTATTGGGGATTTCCAGAAGCTGACGCAGAAGGAACTTCCGGGGATCAATGCGGGATTGAAGAAGAAAAAAGCGGAAGCGATCACAGTGCTCACCGAAGCGGAGTGGCGGAAAAAGCGCGAGGCGGAGGGTGGTTCGGGCGCGGCGGCGGGAATGCGATTCTTTGGCGGGTCGCGGGAGATGGAGTAGCAGCCGGCGGCCCAAACGATTTTCTTTTCGGCAAAATGGCGCCTCGTTTTTCCGGTGTGGGCGCCATTGGCTTTGGCCGTACCCCCACAAACATATTCCGATTAAAAAAACTGATTGCTCGGATTTGATTCCGGGCGTGGGTGCGCGTATGGTGGTCTGTCCCACGAATAGTTAAAGAGAAGAACCTAGGAGATTACCGGTGATGAAACGATTTATTATTTCGACTATTGCGATGATGGCTCTGGTAACGCTCGCCTTCGCTGCGGATGAAGATCAGAACGTTTGTAAGGGCGATCCCGACAAATGGCAGCAGCTTTTCAACGGAAAAGATCTCACGGGATGGAAACATGTGGGGCCGGGCGGCGACACGGTGGAAGATGGCCTGATCCATACCCATGGCGGCATGGGACTGCTTTATTGGACGGGCGGCAAAATCGGTAATTGCGTGATCCATGTGGTCTACCGGATGCGCGACGAGAACGACAATTCCGGAGTGTTCATTCGCATTCCGGTGGAGCCGCGCGAGGAGTGGATGCCGGTGCACTATGGATTCGAAGTGCAGATCGACAATCATCCCGAGACCTCGAAAGAAGACGAATATCATTCCACCGGCATGCTCTATTCACTCACCAAGCCGCTGGCGAAGGCGTGGAAACCGGGGCCGGAATGGAACACGATGGAGATCACGCTGGATGGGCCGCGCACGATCGTCATGCTGAATGGAGTGAAAGTCACGGACTATAAAGATGGCGATCCGGTGCCGGACCGCAAGTTTGATTTCGAGCCGCAACGCGGACCGCGGCCGAACTTCGGATATTTCGGTTTGCAGAATCATAGCGACAACGACATCGTGTTTTTTAAGGAAGTCGCGATCAAGCCGCTGAAGAAGTAAGGAAGGCAGATCCTTCGCTGCGCAAAGTGCGCTTGCTCAGGATGACAAATCGATAATAGAGGGGGATTGGCATGAAACGCATTCTTTCGCGACGGGCGTTCCTGCAGGGAAGTGCGGCGGCCGCCGCGGGTGGGCTGCTGGTTTCAAAGACTGTCCGACTGGAAGCGAAACCGTTTCCTCGCGCCGTGGCGCCCAGCGATCGAGTTCGCTTTGGCATGATCGGGATCGGGATGCAAGGTTCCGGTCTGCTGACGGACGCGATCACGATACCCGGAGTGGAGTGCGTCGGCGCTGCTGACCTGTACGATGGGCGTCACACGCTGGCCAAAGAAATTACCGGTAATCCAAGCCTTCCGACTTCGCGCCACTATCGGGATTTGCTCGATCGCAAGGACATCGACTGCATCGTGGCCGCGGTTCCGGATCACTGGCACCGGCGCGTGGTGGTGGACGCATGCAATGCGGGCAAGGATATTTATTGCGAGAAGCCGATGTCGCACAATGTGGCGGACGGGTTGGCGATGGTGGAGGCGGCGCAGAAAAATAATCGTATCGTGCAGATTGGCTCGCAGCGTGTGAGTTCCGAGCTGTGCGCCAAGGCTCGGGAACTTTATGCCGGTGGGGCGATCGGCGATGTGGAAATGGTGGAACTCACGCTAGGGCGCAACGATCCTACGGGGGCATGGGAGTATCCGCCGCCGCCGGATCTTTCTCCGGAGACGCTCGACTGGAATACGTGGCTCAATGATGCTCCGAAGATTCCGTTCAACCCCTTGCATTTCGCGCGCTGGCGCTGCTGGCGCGCTTACGGCACGGGGGTTGCGGGCGATTTAATGGTGCACCTGATCAGCGGCATGCTGGTTACGCTGGGCTGGAACGAGATTCCGCGCTCCGCGACTGCAATGGGCGGAATCTTTCGCTTCAAAGACGGGCGCGATATGCCTGACTTTCACACCGTGCTTTTCGACTATCACGGCATCCCAGTTTATGTGCGGCTGGACCTGGGATGCGAAACGCCGGAACTGGCGCGGTTCATGGGGCCGAAGGGACTACTCGATGCCGGGGAGTTCGAGTTGCGGCATTCTCCGCAGGCTGGTATCGATACCAGCCCGAGCTACTACAGTTCCGGGTTCCCCGCGAA
This sequence comes from uncultured Acidobacteriaceae bacterium, assembly GCA_963733795.1. Classification (GTDB taxonomy): domain Bacteria; phylum Acidobacteriota; class Terriglobia; order Terriglobales; family Acidobacteriaceae; genus Sulfotelmatobacter. Next base: position 1,028,458 of record CAVTED010000004.1, on the reverse strand, counting down.
ACTGCGGCAAGAATACGTGAAGCGGTGGCATGAGGAACATGATCCGCCGCTGGGCAAAGAACCAATCCAGGACGACACGGTGTACCACGGACATGACTGGGACGATATGACTCCGCACTTGAACGTATTTTTCCAGTCGGTGAAATCGCGCAAGCCGGTTACGGAGGACGCGGTTTTCGGCAACCACGCTGCCATTGCGTGCCACATGGCGAACGAATCGTATTTTCGGCAGAAGCCGGTTGCCTGGGATCCAGCTTCGAAAACCGTTAAGTCGACGTAGCCTGAATGCGTTCCCCAATTGAATATGTCTCCGCGGCTGACGAGGTTGTTGTTTTTGCGGAGCCTTCACGGCGCGGCTAAAAAGCCGCGCTCTTGCAAAACCTAGCCTTTTCGGCATTCTGTCGCAGGCTTAGTTTTCATCAGCCCGCTGGATCTCAGGAGGAACGATGCGTTTGCCCTCCCGTTCAGATTTCTAATAGAAGAAGATGCGCCGGAAAATGTTTTCTCTGCGAGCTTCGCGTTTCCTTTGCGGTCTCTGCGGTCAAAAGCTTTTAATCGCAGAGGTCGCGGAGAGTGCGCGGAGAACGCGAAGAAAACAATTAGCCTATCGAACCGATTCGTATGCTGGAGCAAATCATGAGTGAGTCACAGATCAACCGTCGGGCATTTCTGGGTAAATCGGCTGCAGTGATCGCCGGGGGCGTCGTGCTGCCTCGAACCGCGTTGTCTTACGGAAATATTGTTGGGGCCAACGACCGCATTTCACTCGGACATATTGGCGTGGGTAGCCGCGGTCGCGATCTTGACCAGATCGCGTCCAAGTTGAAGGACAGTCATCACGTGGAGATGACGGCGGTCTGCGACCTGTGGAAGGTGAACCGAGAGAAAGCCGCAAGTACGAATGCGGGTTATTACGGGAGGGCGCCGCGGGCGGCGCAGCATGTTGAAGAGCTGCTTGCCATGAAAGATCTCGATGGGGTCTTGATTTCCACTCCGGAGCATTCGCACTCTCCGCTTCTGAAAATGGCGGCCGAGGCGGGCAAAGATACTTATGTCGAAAAGCCGATGGGAAATGTACTGACTGAAGCAAAAGCCGCGCGCGAAGCCGTGCTGCGAGCCAAAACGATTGTACAGGTCGGCACCCAGCATCGCAGTGAACCTTACCCCGGAGCTGCACAAAAAGTGGCGCGAAGCGGAGCGCTGGGCGATGTGAGCAAGGTTGAAATCGTGTGGAACTATCATGGTCCGAGGTGGCGCGGACGACCGGAGGTGAAGGAAATTCGAGAGCAGGACACGGATTGGAACAAGTGGCTGATGACGAAGCCGGCGCGTCCGTTCGATCCGCAAATGTATTTTGAGTTTCGTCTGTATAAGGAATTCTCCAGCGGGATTCCCGATCAATGGATGAGCCACGCGATCGACCTGGTGCACTGGTTCATGGATGATAGTTTCCCGAAGTCGGCTGTATCTCACGGAGGAGTTTTCGCGTGGCATGACGGCCGCGAAACCGCCGATACCTTTCAGGCCTTGCTCGAATATCCGAAAGGTTTCCTGGTCAGCTATTCCACCAGCTTCGGCAATGACGCGCCCAGCTTTACCCGCTACATGGGCAAGAAGGCCAGCCTGTTCAACGACGGTGGCGAAGGCAGCCCGCGCTATCGAATGGTTGAAGAGAAAGGCACGCACGAAGACGACGCTGACATTGACCAGAAGAGAGAGTCTAAGTTTGTCCTGCTGTCGGGGGAGACTCAGCTGCCGCCTCAGGGGATTGGCGACCTGACAACCGAACACATGGCGAACTGGTTTGAGTGCATGCGTTCGCGCCAGCAACCTCATGCCACCGTGCACGAGGGATTCGCGCATTCTGTAGCGTGCATGATGGCGGCGCAGTCTTATTGGTCAGGCAAGAAGGTTTTCTGGGACGCGAAGACGGAAACGATTACGGACAGTATGCCCGCTGGCGCCTAGATTGGTGTCGTTTACCGGATCGCTCTCGATGGCAAGGTGGACGAGGTGTGGTTTGCTCCCTGGATCGACCAGGCCTGCGGCACTTCAATATAGGACGCATTGAGGCTTGCGATCGAAGGGCAGCCCAGCAGTCGAAGAGTGCGCTCGACGTCAGATCGCAAAATGTCCAAGGCCCGAGTGACCCCGGCTTGCCCGCCAGCTGCGAGGCCGTAAGCGTAGGCGCGCCCCACGAGAACGGCGCGTGCTCCCAGGCAAAGCGCTTTTACAATGTCGGCCCCACGGCGGACTCCGCCGTCCATGAGAACTTCGATCTGGCTTCCGACGGCGGCGACGACTTCAGGAAGCGCGCGCAGGGTAGGAAAAACCGAATCGAGTTGACGGCCTCCGTGGTTGGACACCACCACCGCGGATGCGCCTTCGTCGAGGGCGCGTCTGGCATCGTCTGCGGTTAAGAGACCCTTTACGGCAATGGGCCCCGGCCACAGTTCGCGGATCCAGCGCAGGTCTTCCCAAGTCACGGTGGTGCTGGCCAGCGCAGCGCTGACGTCGAGGAGTTCCATGGGTCCTTTGCCTGGGATTACGACGTTCTCCAACTTCGGCATGCCACCGTCCCGAAGAAACGACGCCAGCCATCCGGGATGCGCGAGAATCTCGCGCAAGTACGGAATTTTTGCCAACCACGAGGAACCCAAAAGTTCCTTCATCCCATTGCGGGGATCGCGCTCTCTCAATCCGGCGACGGGAGTGTCGACGGTAATCACTAATGCGGAAAATCCCGCGCGGCGTGCCCGGTCGATCGAGCCTTCCGCGGCCTCGCGTCCCCCGAGCAAATATAACTGATAAAAGACCGGACCCGCTGATGCCGCTTTAACATTCTCCAACTTGTGAGCAGAGATAGTAGAGAGGATGTAAGCCGTACCGGCTTCTCCAGCCGCGCGAGCCGCGGCGACTTCGCCCTCGGGATGCATCAAACGGCTATAGCCGACTGGCGCGAGCATAGCAGGAAAAGAAAGTTCCTGGCCGAGTACTCGAGTCTTCAAATCGCAATCGCCGACGGCTACCGCACTGCGGGGACGAAACAGCACATCGCGAAATACCCGGCAGTTTTCCGCCAATGTGCATTCCGCTTCGGCGCCGCCATCCAAATAATCGAACACCGCCTTGGGAAGACGGCGTTGCGCCAGAACGCGCAGATCCTCGATATTCACGACTGCTGAGGAATTCATAGCGTCCTGAGATGATAATGCCGGCGAAGTGTCGAGGTCCAACTGGAAATCGGCGAAATCTGTAGCGCGAGTCTGCCGTGGCCGAGGATCGGCATCCAGTGGAAACGGGATCTCATACGGCCCGGTTTTGCTTCTAGGGCTAGAGCCCTTGCGGTTAGAGTTATATACTCGCCCGCACGATGCTGATGCAACGTGTGGGTCATTGGCCGGCGAACAGAAAATTATCGCGGCAGCAGATTCAGCGGCAGCTATCCGCTTATGATGGCAACGGCTTCACTCAGCTGGGACGCCTGTCCAGGCAACGATGCACAAGGGCCCGATATGAACTCAAGATGGAGTAACTGTTCGAGCAAGGCATGCCGGTTCAGCTTCAGCACGATCCTGAGCATCTTTTATTTTGGCGTGTCTCTCGCGGGACAGCAAATCGTTCCCGAGATGCCGATGCAGGCCAGGTATGAAGACGGCGCCGAATTCCGATGGCTGAATAAGAAGGTCCTTGATTCGCGTGTGCTGGACAGCATGGAAGACCTATCCGCCTGGTCGTTCGCCGGCGCGGGGGAGATGACTTTAACCGACGTCCGCGCCAAAGATGGCCGGCATTCGCTGCGCATCCGTTCTACTACCAATGTCGCCCACGTTGAAGGCGGCGGGGAGTGGGAAGATCTGGTGGCGACCAGAAAGTTTTCCGGCGAAGACTGGAGCCGCTACAACCGCATCTCTCTCTGGGTCTACGCGGATGTCATCGGCGCGCCCGCCATCTCGTGTTCTCTGGTCCTGCACAATGACGGCGCGCATAAGTTGCCGGATCCATATAACGAGGGCCGACACGAGTCGATTATTCTCAAGAATCACATCTGGAACCATGTGGTGTGGGAAATCGCTCCTCTCGACCGCGACCGCATCACTGCTCTTGAATTCGCCTACAGTCTCCCCAAGAAAATTCCCGACCCAGGCGACCAGACGATCCTGGACATCGATCAGCTGGAATTACAGAGCGTGGTAGCCGATCACGTGGAGGGCTGGGATGTGGCGTCCGGAAAGATCGCTTTCAGCCACAGCGGCTACACCACCGGTTCGTCCAAGTCCGCGATCGCCAGCGATCTGACGGTCCCCCGAGTTCTCTGTGATTGACGCACAGAGCGGCCAGATCGTTCTGACCAAACCGGTCGAGCAAACTACCACTCCGTTGGGCAAGTATCAACTGCTGGACTTTTCTGAAATCCGTAAGCCCGGCACGTACGTGATCAAAGCCGGAGATACGCCGACGCGCTCGTTTCGCATTGGAGATGATGCCTGGCTCGCCAGCATTTGGAAGGCGATCAACTTCATGTATAGCGAGCGCTGCGGAACCGAAATTCCGGGCATTCACGGCAGGTGTCATCAGGATATCTACACGATTCATGATGACAAGCGCATCGTGGTCAATGGTGGATACCACGATGCCGGGGATCTTACTGCGACCGGAAACACGCCGGGAATGGTGTATGCCTTGTTGTCGCTTGCGGACAGTCTGGAGCGGCACGGCGAAGAACCGATTCTTTCCCATCGTTTGCTGGAAGAAGCGCGCTGGGGCTTGAATTGGGTGCTCAAAACGCGATTTGGCGACGGCTATCGCAGCACCGGCCAATTGGTGAGTTACTGGACCGATGGAATTATGGGCACGTCCGATGATCGCTTCGGACAAGCCGTCAATAACCCGGAATGGAACTTTCGCGTAAGTGGAGTGGAAGCTTTAGCGGCACGTGTATTGAAGGATACCGATCCGGAGTTGGCGAACCGTAGCCTGATGATTGCGGAAGAAGACTGGAAGTATGCGGTCGAAGGGCTGAAGACGGCGCCTCCCCTCGCTGAAGTCTATGGAGCACAGGACGAATTAGAACGCATCTCATTTGGCGTGGTCGCATCGGTCGAGCTTTACCTGGCGACGGGAGACGATCGTTACGCACAGGAAGCCATTGTCTTGGGCGATCAGGTGCTCAGTTCTCAGGAGCGCACGCTGCAGCCTGGACGATTCCGTTGACCGGTTATTTTTACACGAGCCCGAAGCGAGAAAATCTTTTTCATCGCTTTCACATCGGTCAGGAGCAGGAACCGATCATTGCGTCTCATCCGACTTGTGCGAAGCTTTTCCGGACCATGAGAAGTGGATGAAGTGGTATTCGGCAGTCGTCTTGCACTCTCAGTATTATCTGAAGTCGGCCGCCGCCGTCGATGAGCCTTATGCGGTTTTGCCGGCGGCTGTATATCGGGAGAGCGAAGCGCGGCTCATCCCCGAATCCAAGAATTGGACCCCGCTTCGGGCAGCCGACCGCGATGCCTACGTGCAAGAAGTGCGGCGCGGAATTCCGCTGGGTGGCGAAAACTATCTGCGCAGATTTCCCGTGTGGTTTGATTTTCGTGGCAACTCCAGCGTTCTGCTTTCGGAAGCCAAAGCGCTATCGGCGGCGGGACAGTTGCGAGGCGATCTGGAAGCCGAAGATCTGGCGCAGAAACAGGCTCAATGGTTAGTCGGCCGCAATCCCTTCGCCGCCAGTGTGATGTACGGCGAGGGATACGACTGGACCCCGCTGTACAGCGTCCGCTCTGGCCAAATGGTTGGCGCGCTTCCTGTCGGGATCGAAACCAAAGGTTTCGACGACGTCCCTTACTGGCCCAACCAGATTTGCTGGACCTATAAAGAGGTCTGGACTCAACCGGTAGGGCAATGGATATGGCTGATGGAGAACATCAGCGTGCCGGCCACGGTGCAGAGGAACGGCCAATCCCGCGAGCCGCGAGCCGGTGGAGTTTCACGAAAAGAATGGTCAGGTGACAGTCGCGCCTGCGAATTCGCGTGATGGCGAATTCAATGTCCATCTGCCGGAAGGTCACTACGAAGTGCGGCAGGGTTCGGCGCACACGAGCGTTACCGTCCTCCCAGGCGGATTCTATAATGTCGATCTGCGTCCTGACCGCGTGCTCGATTTCAAAGTGACATCTCAGAATCTCGGTCACAATGAAGTCGTACTGCGAGTCTCGGCCGAAGGCGCTGGCCGTCACACGTTCACGATACGCAGCGACAATCTCACAGTAAAAGAACCAGGTAAGCAGGAGATCAATCTCACTTCTGGAGGTGTACGCGAGGCCGTCTGGCACGCCCATGTAGTCTTGGCGAAGACTCCTTGGGTGGTGGTGGTTATTCCTGATGGCATCCTAAGCGGGCGCCGCGAAGTCACAGGGAGCGAAATCCGCACATCCTTATCGGACACAACTCAAGGCCGCTCTAGAACTCCTTAGTGTCGCATTAGATTTGGGTTAGAAAGGGGCCTCGGCTAGTCTCACACACACAGCTTTGATTCTCCTAGCGCCTTTGCCTTTGCTAACGGCGAAGTGTCCGAGGAACAGTAATTCGCATCGTCAATGAGCGCTATGCCGATGTTACGCAAAAATGCTTTCCAACTCTGCACTCGTCATTGACTTGACCGTTTCGCCCACGTAAGATTTGCCGCTGATGATCGGCTAGATCATCTCGCGACCACCGCATCGTCGAGAAGGTGAACATTGTTTACAACGCCGAAGATATCAACCCCAACGATTTGTCGTTCTGAAGTTCTACCGGATGACATCGTCTCGTTGATCGGTTTTGTTGCGGAATGAAGCGGAGAAGATTTATGCCAGTCCGGAATGCCTTGAAGTATCTTTTAGCCGGAGCGTTCGTCGTATGCCCGGCGCACGCTCCCATGGCGGCGCAGTCGAACTCATCCCTTTCGAAAGGGACTGTGGCTCCCGCGAAGCCGGTCGAACATGCATCGGGATATAACCAACCGCCGAAAGACATTTTGGATGTGATGCATGCGCCCTCACCCCCAATTCCCATGGTGAGCCCGACTCACGACACAATTCTGCTGGTGTCCTGGCAGGATTACCCGCCGATTTCCCGGGTAGCAACACCTTTCTTGCGCCTTGCAGGAGCGCGCGTCGAGCCCAGTAATCACAGCAAGCACGATACTCCGGGCGGGTACGGCATCACACCTTGCGCCACGAACTTCGACCTGGTGCATATCGCTGACGGTGCGGAAACTCATGTCGCACTTCCGTCAGCCGCGTGCCCCGGCGAACCAATGTGGACCGCCGACGGAAAACGATTCGCGTTTGTGAACATCGCTCTCAAGTCGGTCGAAGTCTGGATCGGCGACGCCCGGACCGGCGAAGTGCATCGCATACCCGAAGTCCGCCTCAACCCCATGTTCGACGACGAGATGAAATGGATGCCGGACCAGAAAACGCTTTTGGTGAAGCTCGTGCCGAATGGTATGGGAGAGCCGCCGCCCGCACCAGTCGCCCCGATTGGCCCGAGCATTCAGGAGACCGAAGGTGCGAAAGGACAGAGTAGTACCTACGAAAACCGGGACACCCTCGGCAACACGCACGACGAGGATGTCTTCGATTTCTTCGCGGCTTCGCAACTCGCCTTGATCAATGTGTCCACCGGGACGATCACTCCCATTGGAAAGACGGGAAATTACGAATCGCTCGATCCTGCGCCCGACGGTCAGCACATTCTCGTTAGCGCCATCCACAAGCCGTATTCCTACCTGACAACTTACGATCGCTTCCCGAAGGAAGTTGAAGTATGGGACGTATCCCAGCCCTCGCGCGTGCTCACCCATGCCATCGCCTCGCTTCCACTGGCGGATCGCGTTCCCATCCGAGGCGTTCCGCTGGGTCCACGCGATTTTTCGTGGCGGGCTACCGATCCGGCGACGCTCGTCTGGGCAGAAGCGCTTGATGGCGGCGACTGGAATGTGAACGTTCCGTTTCGTGACAAGATCATGCTTTTGAAGGCGCCATTCACTGGGTCTCCCGTGGAAATCACTCGCACCAAGCAGCGTTATGTCGACTTCTCCTGGAGCGACCAACCGAACGTTGCTCTCTTGACCGAGTACGATAACAACCGGCACTGGAGAAAAAGCTTCCTCATCAATGTTGATGACCCGCAACAAAAACCTCGTTTGCTCTGGGATCTCTCGACTGACGAAAAGTACAAGAACCCCGGTGCTCCCGTCAGACGCCAGCTGGCGAACGGTTCCTGGATAATTCGCAAGGACGGTGATTCGATCTACCTGGGAGGCATCGGCGCTTCGCCCGATGGCGATCGGCCGTTCCTCGATCGGCTCAATCTCACGACGCTCGAATCCGAACGTCTGTTTCGCTGCGACAAGACTTCCTACGAACGATTTCTTTCCTTTACCGGGTCCGATCCGCAGACCTTCCTCACCTGGCATCAATCCCCGGCCGACCCGCCCAATGCGTTTCGGCGAACTCTCGGAAAATCCCTCGACGCGCTTCCCGGTGAAGCGAGATTCGCTTCAACCAGCGTAACCATCACCCACATTCCCGATCCCACACCGGCGGTCCGCGCCATCAAGAAGCGGCTGGTGAAGTACAAGCGGGACGACGGCCTTGACTTGTCGTTCACGCTCTACACGCCGCCCGGCTACCAAGAAGGTACCCGTGTCCCCACCATTCTTTATGCTTATCCTCTCGACTACGCCGATGCTTCGACAGCCGGCCAGGTTGAAGGCTCGCAGGAAACCTTCACGCAGCTGCGAAGATACAGACTATTGCTCCTCGCCGGCTACGCCATCATTGACAACGCCGCGTTCCCCATCATCGGCGATCCCAAAAAAGCCTACGACACCTATCTGGATCAGCTTGTCGCAGACGCTAAAGCCGCCGTCGATGAGGCTGTCCGGCTTGGTGTTGCCGACCCCGACCGCATCGGAGTCACCGGACATAGCCATGGCGCTTTAATGACCGCCAATCTGGTGGCCCATTCCGCCTTGTTCCGGGCCGGGGTCGCCACCAGCGGTTCCTTTAACAAGACCCTCACCCCTTTCGGCTTCCAGAACGAAAGGCGATCGGTCTGGGAGGCAGCGGATGTCTATCTGAAGGTTTCCCCATTTTTCTTCGCCGACAAATTGAAGACGCCTCTTCTCCTAATGCACGGCGCGGAAGACGCCAATCCTGGCACTACGCCACTGCAATCCAACAAACTCTACGAAGCAATTCGAGGCAACGGCGGTACCGCTCGCCTGGTGGTGCTCCCGCACGAGCCACACTTGTATACAGCAATGGAGTCGAACGAACAGATGGTTTACGAGATGCTTCGCTGGTTTGATAAATACGTGAAGAATGCGCCGCCGCGCCCTGTAACCGGAACCCGTTAGAAAACTCCAGCGATGGATAGCATGTACTCGTGCAGTGAGTCAGCCGGACAGCGACCTGAGCCCCTTGCATGAGGTCGTGCAGATTTAGCACACTTCTTCGTCTACTCGGCAGCAAAACCCTCCGTGCCGATCCACAACTGCGCCAGGAGTTGCAGATTCTTCTTGTAAGTGCGAGTGACTGTGAACTCCCTTCCTCCCCGCATGCGGAGCACATACTCGCCCGTGGACAATGGATGAATCTCTTCCACCAGCGCCGCGTTCACCAATACCGATCGATGAATTCGCACAAACCCGTGCAGATTGAGCTTTTCCTCCATGGTCGAGATAGACTCTCGCAGCATGTGCGAACTTGAACTATGCAACAACAAGACATAGTTTCCTTTGGCTTCCACCGCGATAACGTCCACCGCATCGATGAAGAGAATTCTCCCCTTGGCTCTGATCGCAATCCGCGCAGACTTCCCCATGGCAAGCGTCCGTTTCTGGGGTACGACTTCACGAATATGCGGATCGCCGTTATCCAAAAAGACCCCCATTGCCGTTTCGTTACTGCTCGTGTGCCGAAGTCCATCGTGACCTTCATGGCCGTCAACCGGCTTCCACTCGCCGTTCATTCCGCTCCCTCGTTGGGAAACATCGGCCCGTCCTTTCGCATCGAGGTGTGTCCCTACCTGACCCTGACTGGGTCCGCCGTTCCATCCGACCACCAGCCCGCGGGAACCATGAATACGTCGATTGGTTCCGGATCGCCTCCAAACTGTGGACCCAGCATGACGGGCGAGTTGGGCAGATCTGCGCCCCAAACCGCCCGGTCCATGACTGGGGTGTAAAACATCAAGTGAGCCATCCAGTTATGGTGCTCGTCATCGACAAGGTACTGGTCTTTCGACATCATGTAGGACATGGCTCCGGGCTCCAGGGGCGGGAGCTCTTGCTTCATGAATACCTTGATGCCGTCAATGATCTGGGCTCTGGATTGACCGGCCAATACCATCTCCGTCCTTTTATAGGTCAACGGCAGGATGGAGCGGACAGCGGGCGGATTGAAACAGATCGGACCTCGAATCTTAGGGTTCCAAAAATTGACAGAAAATTCACCATCGAACGGGCTCATCCACCCTCGCTCCACAGCGCATACGAAACCATTCTTGCCTTTGACTGCGGTTTCATAGCCATGCCGTCCAAGGACGAGGACATCGGCATCGCGTGAGATTGCCTCGGGCGCCGCGCTACGAGCCAAGGCAATCTCGGCGTTTCGATCCACCATTAGATACTGATCAAGCGAAGCCATGCTCGGGTACGGTGTTTTTGGGTCCTGTGCTTGCGCTTGCCAGCACTCGCCGAGCACGATGACCAGCGCAAAGACTCCCAATGCGATCATTTTTAAGATCTTTTGGTTCATTGGTTCCTCCTGTGAATTTAGGCAATCCGTACATACCGGTATGGATGTTATGAGCACTTCGCAATCCCTCCCCGGGCTAGCCAGCTTTGACTCGCCGTCGCTTAGTCAGGCCGCGTCTCCCGCGAAGCGACTCCAAATGATGGAGCACGCTTTTTTGCCCTGCTTGCAGCACCCGTACATCCTGAGAATTTTTGGCTAAGGAGGTCAACCCTTCGTATGCGGCAATCAGGAACGTAGCCGTTTCGTCGGCGTCTACGTCCCTCCGCACCTGGCCAAGTTTTTGTCCCCGCCTCAATGCGACTGCGATTGCATCGTGCCATTCCTTAAAAACTTTCGCTGTCCTTCTTCGGAACCCCTCATCAAGGGGAGACATCTCTTGCGACAGGTTATTCAGCGGACAGCCGCGCTCAACATCTTCTTGCCTAAACGATGTGAACTGAACCATGCCGGCCAAGGCATCGATGGGATTCTCCGCGTTCTGCAAGGGCCACGCCCATTTTTCGCGGGTAATACTTGCAATGATCTCATCCACGACTGCATAACCAAGGGCTTCCTTGTTCTCGAAGTGGTGGTACAAGGCACCCTTGGTGACGCCAGCAGCTGCCAGAATTGCGTTCAGGTCAGCGCTCCGAAACCCTGAGAGGTACATCTCTTGAAAGGCGGCTCTCAATAAGCGCTGCCGCGTGCGCGCTGGATCGCGTGATGTGGCTGTCCCGCGCTTTCGTTGAACCTTCAACATACCGACCAGTATGTATCTTCGGACAACTAGAGTCAAGCTCGAAAGGAATCTCTGGAGATCGGGATTTTTTGAAATTCCTCTCCTGTTTGGTGTAGGCCTACAAGCAGCCGTCACAGTCTTACAGAAACGCAACTTCACGCGCAGGACAAACGCCGTGAGGCTGGTTAGTTGGCATCCGGCATTTCATAACTTCAGATTCGATCATTGCTGTAACCGACTGAAAACTCGATGACTCCGGTGTGGGTCGCCAATTGCAAACACTCAACATAGTGGAAGTGTTTAGCGACTCATCCATTTTTTCCTGGTCAGTCGCGAAACTCAATCTTTCGGTTGGAGGAGGCAATGTACATCCGAAGCGTGAAGTTGGCTCTGGTTCTGCTTTTGGTGATTTGTGTGGGCAGCTCTCTGCCTGCGTGGGCGCAGTCAACCTCAACCGGCTCGGTCGCTGGCTCCGTAACTGATCCAACGGGCGCGCTGGTAGCAGGCGCGGTGGTGACGCTAACTGACATTGCGACCAATACTCCGCACACCACGACGACCAACGCGTCTGGGCGGTACATCTATGTCGACGTTAACCCGGGCATCTACAGCATTACAGCCAGCAAAGTGGGATTTGCAACCACCAAGACTGAGAACCAGGAGGTGAAAGTCGGGGCCAGCCTCACGCTCAATCTGTCTCTGCAGGTTGGAGGATCGAATGTTGTTGTGGAGGTGACTTCTGTTGGCAATGAACTGCAGACCATGAACGCTACCGTCGGCAACACCATTACCAGTCTCACCTTGGACAACCTGCCGAGCCTGGGCCGCGACGTAAGCTCATTCGTCGAGTTGCAGCCGGGCGTGAGTCCCGATGGCAGCGTGGCGGGCGCGGTGGTCGATCAGAGTTACTTCTCGCTGGATGGCGGCAACAATAGCAGCGACATGGACGGCAGCCAGAACGTGTACTTTGCCAGCATGGCGGGCGACCCGACCGGCGGTGTGGCCACGCAAAATAACCTGGGAGCAGGGGTGGGCGGGCCCACAGGCGTGCTGCCCACGCCGCAGGACAGCGTCGAGGAGTTCAAGACAAACACGGCGGGCCAGACCGCCGATTTCAACAGTTCCGCCGGCGCCGAAGTGAAGGTGGTCACCAAGCGCGGAACCAATGCCTGGCACGGCACGGGATACGAATATTACAAGGATAACAACTGGTCATCGAACAGCTGGCAGAATGACTACAACCACGTTCCGCTGCCCAGCTTCCATTACAGCCGCTTCGGCGGGGCGATCGGCGGGCCGCTTATCTCGAAAAAGATTCTTGGCGGCAAGACTTATTTCTTCGCCAATTACGAGGGGTTCCGCTTCCCCAACTCCGAGACCATCAATAAGAACGTTCCCTCGCCGGCGTTGATAGCGGGGAACATAACGGACCCCACCACGGGCCAGATTTTCAGCCTGCTGAGCGCCGATCCGCGTGGGATTGGAATCAACCCCTTGGTTCAGCAGATATGGAAGACCTACGAACCCCAGTCGAATGCGGCCTGCACGCAGAACCTCTGCGACTCGGCCAACATCCTGGGCTTCACGGCCAACGTTTCCCTGCCTACCACCAGCAACTTCGCCGTGGGGCGCGTGGACCACGATTTCGGGGCCAAGTGGCACTTCATGTCGACCTATCGGTGGAACAAGCTGACCACGAACAACGATAATCAGATCGATATTGGCGGCTTCTTCCCCGGCGACACGAAGGGTGTCCCGGCTTCCATAGCCAAGGGTCCGCTGCAGTCCCACCTCCTCGTAGCGGGGCTGACCACCAACATCAGCACCAACACCACCAACGACTTCCACTATAGCTTTTTGCGGAACTGGTGGGCCTATGCCCGCCAAGGAGCTACCCCGCAGACCGCCACGTTGGGTGGAGCCCTTGAAATCTTTAGCGGCCAACCCGGCGGCGAAAACCAGGATTTGGGGCCCTACAACGTAAACACGCAGAACATCCGCAACCGTATCTGGGATGGGCACGATCAGATGGTTCGCGATGACATTTCCATGTTGAAAGGCAACCACCTGTTCCAGTTCGGCGGCACCTATCAGCACAACTGGGACTACCATACGCGCACCGATAATGGCGGCGGCATTAACTACCAACCGGTGTATGAGTTGGGCTACGGAGCCGCCGGATCGGAACTCGCGTCCAATATATCGATTTGCAACGATCCCAATATTCCCAACTGCCCCGCCCTTACTGCGGCGGCGCTGGGCATCGTTTCCATCGCCCAGACCGTCTATACCCGGAGTGGCTCAAATCTGGCTTTGAATCCTCCACTGACGCCGGCATTCGACAAGAGCACCATTCCTTATTACAACGTGTATTTTAGCGACACCTGGCACATGAAGCCGACGTTCACCATAACTTACGGCTTGGGCTGGACGCTCGAGATGCCGCCGGTGGAAGCGACGGGCAAGCAGGTTGAGTTGGTGGATCAGTCCGACCAGCTAATCTCGGCTGCATCCTACCTGGCGAACCGGAGGCGTGCCGCGTTGCAGGGGCAAGTCTACAATCCCGAGATCGGTTTTGCCCTGGTGGGCAATACCGAGAATGGGCTGAAATACCCTTACAACCCGTATTACGGCTCGTTCAGTCCGCGCGTCGCTGTGGCCTGGAACCCGCACTTCGACAGCGATTCGCTGGGCGGGAAGATATTCGGTCATGAAGATACAGTAATTCGCGGCGGCTATGGCCGCGTCTTCGGGCGCTTGAACGGAGTGGACTTGGTGCTGGTGCCGCTGCTGGGCACGGGCCTCATGCAGCCGGTGCAGTGCGTCGGTAGTGGCTTGAGTAACGGCACCTGCGGCGCGTCAGAACACACAGCCACGCCGGCGACCGCTTTCCGCATTGGCGTGGATGGCCTGACTGCCCCACTGCAGCTGCCCAGTGCGACGCTGCCCCAGCCGGACTTCCCCGGATATAATGCCATTTCGGCCGCCACCGCCGAGACCCTGGATCCAAATTTCCGGCCCAACGTGGTGGACTCGTTCGACTTGACCATTCAACGCCAGTTGTCTCGCAAGGTTACATTGGAACTGGGCTACATCGGGCGTAGAATCACCCACGAATACCAACCCCTCAACCTGAACGCGGTGCCCTACATGATGACGATGGGCGGGCAGCAGTTTGCTCAAGCCTACAAGAATGTGGTGCTGCAATACTGCGGAGGTATTGCGGGGCTGGCTGGTGGCGGTTGCGCGCAGAACGCATCCGCTGTCACGGCGCAACCGTTTTTCGAAACAGCGCTGGCCGGCACTGGATACTGCACACCCGGAAACTGCACCGCCGCCGTGGTGAAGAACGAAGGCGGCAATCTCGCTAATGCTCAAGTGTGGAGCCTGTGGAGTGATTTGGACAGCGGCGCGTTCAACTTCCCGCACAGCATGATGAACACAACCACTGGGCCTTTGGGACCCCAGATGACGTCGGGCATTGGTGTTAACGCCAGCACAGGCTTCGGAAACTACAACGGCGGCTTCGCCTCCGTAAAGATGGCGGACTGGAGGGGATTGACGATGCAGTCAAACTTCACCTGGTCCAAGGCCCTGGGAACGGCGGCGCTGGTCCAAGCCACCAGTGAATTCACTCCGGACGATGTCTTCAACCCCTATACGATGTACGGCCTACAGACCTTTAACCGCAAGTTCGTCTACAACACGTTCTTTGTGTACCAGCCGCCCTTCTATAAGGGGCAGCACGGACTCATGGGACGGGCGCTGGGCGGGTGGACGTTCTCGTCTATCTTCACTACGGGGAGCGGCGCTCCGGTCGAGGTTCTGACCACGACCGGAGGTGGTCAAGAATACGGCGCCGGGGATAACAGCAACTTCTTTGGAGAAGAAAACGCGGTGCCGATTGGAGCCGTCAAATCCGGTCACGCCTACTACAACCAGCCCTCAAGCGGGCTGCCGGTCAATTTCTTCGCGAACGGCACGGCAGCGATTAACAGCTTCCGTAATCCGATTCTGGGGTTAGATAACCGTGACGGTGGCACGGGCATACTCACTGGGCTGCCCTACTGGAATATGGACTTCAGCATCAAGAAGAACTTCCGGGTGACGGAGAGTGTTAGCCTGGAATTCCAAGGCGTGTTTGCTAACGTTTTCAACCACAATCAATTCCTGGATCCGGATGGCAACGCCGGGGTGGGTCTGTTCGAAGGCCCGTCCGGTTTCGGCGCTCTGAATAACGGCTCAGCGCAGGAGCAACCCGGCGGCAACCGGCAGATCGAGCTGGGCGCTCGCGTTCGCTTCTAACCTAGAGAAATTCGAGGCCGCCACGGGGCGTGGCGCCTCGAACTAACCCAATCCGTAACGCTCCCCTCCGGGCCGTACTACACAGGTGCGGCCGTTATTCTGCACCGCGCGGATCTGCCCTCACTGGCCGGCTTACGAAACTAAGCCACGGCGCCCCATGATCTTCAACGATGAATGTAAGGTGGTGAACGGCCCTCAAAGGAACGCTTGGCGTTAGCCAACATCCAGACGTAAGTCGGGAACCTGTCGAGTACGCACCGTTCGGTCGCAAAAGTAGCGGCTGTCGTACCGCAGGCGAGCCAGGCGGAGGAGTTTGCTCCCGGTCCGTCACCGAACGTTTATGCGTTCGGTCGCCGCACGATTCAGCGCAATCTTTACGTTATGCCCCTGCCCTAAGTCGTCTCAAGCCGGGTGTCCAAGATTGGCGCCCTAGAACCGGTCTATCTCACGGTGGATGCCTAAGAGGGATATGGAAAAGGTCGCGGCCAGGAACAGATGGTATTATCCCGGCGGGAGTCAACCAATGAGACCGACTGAACCCAAATTGCCGCGTGAAGCCATCGAGCTCTACAACGATTTCATTCACGGTGAGATTAGTCGCCGCGCCTTTATAGAGGGAGTGCGGCGACTGGCGGGCGGTCTGGCGGCAGCCACGGTTAGCAATGCATTGATGCCGAATTATGCGCTGGGCCAGCAGGTATCCCGCACCGATGACCGGATCAAGGCCGCTTACGAGACTGTGCCCTCCCCGAAGGGCAACGGAAGCATCAAGGGATATCTTGTGCGTCCTATCAGCGCCGACACCCGCTCCCAGACGGTAACGAAGTTGCCCGGCATAATCGTGATCCATGAAAATCGGGGTCTGAACCCGCATATCGAGGACATCGCGCGGCGGTTTGCCCTGGCCAACTTCATGGCATTTGCGCCGGACGGACTTACATCTCAGGGCGGTTATCCTGGCGACGACTATAAGGGCGGCCAGATGTTCAACAAGATCGACAAGAGCAAGATGTCTGAGGATATGGTAGCCGCGGCCATGTGGTTGAAGTCGCGCCCTGACTGCACGGGAAAGATCGGCGCTACCGGCTTCTGCTACGGGGGCTCGACCGCCAACATGCTAGCCGTGCGGCTGGGAGCCGACCTGGCTGCTGCAGCGCCCTTCTATGGCGGTCCTCCCGCGCCAGAGGACATCCCCAAAATTAAGGCGGCGATCCTGGTGCATCACGGGGAGCTCGATACGCGACTGGTAGCAACCTGGCCGGCTTACGACCAGGCCCTGAACGCGGCGCACGTTCCGCACGAAGGCTATATTTACCCGGGCGCCGTGCATGGCTTCAATTGCGACGCAACGCCGGAACGGTATAACAAAGCCGCGGCCGATCTGGCCTGGCAACGCACGATCGACTGGTTCAACAAATACGTGCGTGGCTGATGCTGTCCGTCACTCGACGTTGCTGATAATTTTTCAACGGGCTCATGCAGCGCTCTGATATCCGCCAGGAGACGGTCACGTGTCCCGGTCAGGCGACCCAAATCTCAAATGTGGCCGATTTCAATGCCACCTTGCACCTGTCAGAGCATTTCCGAATCGTCGATACATTTCGGTTCTGGAGTTACCGAATCCCGGAGAGCTTTAGTTCCATCGAAACCGACTGGACATGCATTAATATTCAACGTGTTCCTTGCTCACTCCAATCAGTGGAACCACACCGAGCACAACCGACACCTCCAGCCAATTGTCATTCAACCAGAGTTGGAAAGGAAACCAGATCGATTTCGTGTGGGACGCCTCGAAGCACTTTGGCGGCCGCATCGGATTCAGATATGGCGACAAGGTCTTTCATTACATCCTCGACTTCACGACTGGAGACCAGGACCGAGTGGTCATCCACGAGTACACGCCCCTGCTCGCATTCTGGGCAAGACCTACGAAGAATTTGCGTTTCAACTTCGACTGGGAACATACCAACAACGACGATGCGCTCGTGCGCATCGGACCGCGCAAGGAATCCCGTTACCGCATCCAAGACAATTGCTCGGTGCTTCCATCAATCTCTGGCAAGCTTCGAACGGCGACGCTTTGACTGATTATCGTGCCCACAAATCGCAACTATGGATTCACGGCAAACCTTACGCCGCGTGAGCGGCTCGGGTTCGATTTCGCTTACAACTACAACGACACTCAGCAGAATGCCCTCATTTGCTTAATGACTCCGACAGTTCACTCTCTGTGGTAGCGAACGCGGGAAATTGCACCGTGAACGGCTACAACGACAGCAAGAACCCGTTGCTCACCAATGGCTATTACACCAGCAATACGCGCTACGCCATGGCATCGGTTATGTTTAAGCCGCAAGCTCGCATTACGACGCAGGTGGGCTACAGTATCACCAGTGTTGGCGGCCAGACACCGCAGTTCAACGCTCTGCAGCCTTTCGGCTCACTCCAATACAATTATCACCAACCCCTCGCCAATGTGAGCGTTGACATTGGTCACAACCTGACCTATCGGATGGGGTAGAATTACTATCAATATGGGGAGAAATCATTCGTAGGACCGACCGATCCCCGCTATTTTCACGCCAACAATGCGACATTTTCCCTGCGCTGGGCATTTTGAGCACGACCACCGAGATTGCCTCCCCTGAAAAGGAGTGGTGAGCGCGGAAGGAATCGAACCTTCAACCTACTGATTAAGAGTCAGTTGCTCTGCCAATTGAGCTACGCGCCCACGGTGGGGATTTGGCTGGTAGGACGAACCGAAATTATAGCATCGCTGGCTTCTTGCGGCGCCGCGCCCCGAAGATTCGGGATGACTCTGTAAATCGGGTGGATTAATGCCTAAGAGCACGGCGCGCCTGAAGATGGTGGCGCGATTGTTACCGTGGATTGCACGGGCGCCCGCGCCACAGTGATGGTTGCCCAAAGAATCCGAAAACACAACGCGGAACGCAGCGTTCTCAAAGATACGCCCCGGCGGTTGTGTCCCGCTCCTGCAACGCTAAACCAACTTATGAACGTTGGCGGATTTCGGCTGCCAGGCGTCCTGAGTCGCGGGTCACGGCGCCTTTGGGGGACAGGTCGGCTGCGATGGGTGGACGGTGCTCGACGGTGCCGATCACCGGCGCTTCATCCATGCCGTCAGCGTAGGCCATGGAGGCGAAACGCTGCTCGCTGCACATGCGATCGATCAGGCGTTGCTGCCGTCGATTGAGCACGGCATGAGGGAGAATAGGGAAATTGCGGAACATCCAAACCAAATATACCCGCTGAAGGAATGATGGCATCACATAACGCGGACCAATGGGTGTACGAACCTGTACCACCCCGGCCGCCAGTTTTTCAATCAACATACCTGGGCCCGCCTCGGAACCTGAAATTAAATTGGCCAGAGTAATTCTAGGGCCGCCATTATTGCAGGAGCGCCATACAAATGGGAAGCCTTTTTTTATTACGACGGAGCTAAGGGATTGCGAATATATTATCGAATCGCCGCCGCTTGTCCTCCACTAGGCGGTATGTTCCTCGGAAAATCTCAGACAGTCGAGCGGCCTGAAACCTCACGCGAGCGCCGCACAGCGCTCCCTCAGATTGCGACTTCGGGGAGGATGTCCATGCGGCGGATCTGGGCGGCCACCCCGAATTCGGATCCGTCTTCCTCTACCCTGACAATTGTCGCTTGGCAACAGACCCAGCACTTTTCACCGGAGGTGAGTTCGGGAGGGAGAATCAGGACCAGTTCAACGTCCGTTCCCTTCTCCATGCGGGACTTGGTGTAGAGGAAAACTCCGTTGGAACTCACGTCGCGGGTCTGCGCGGTCTGATCGGCGCCGTCAGCAGTGCGGAGGCGCGTGGGAACCCGCGCTGGGATTCTTCTTCCGGAGCGGCGCTCGGCATCAACCTTCATGGGCGAAGTGCCCAACTACTGTACACCAATGCCGCGGATTGCACGAGGAGTTACAGGCTCCGGCGCTCCGGGTCGCGAGTCCACAGGGGCTTAAAAGCCAGCGTCATTTGTGATTCGTTGCGGCACGGCTGAAGCCGCGCCTTCGCGAACAGTCTGCATTCGGCATCGCTGGACAGCCGAGGCGACTGTCGCTACATGCTAGATGACTGGACGTTTGGCGCGGATGGCCGGGACTACCAAAGCTTGTTCCATGGTGGGCACGTTGGTGCCGCGCAGCTTTGCCTCTACTTCGTGAAGCTTATCGGTTTGGGCGGTTTGATAATAGGCCTGCACCAATAATTCCATGGTGAAGGGATTGTCCTGATCCTCTTCCAGGTGCACAATCGCGTCCGGGTATTTCTTCTGATCCATCAGCAGAGTTCCAGCAGCGCCATGGTAAGAACTCTGAATCACGCGGTTGCGGCTGCCGTTGGCCAGAGCCTCGAGTTGTTGCAGTGACTGATCCGCCAGCGCCTGGTCGCCCGAGCGTGCGGCTCGTACGGCGCGGTTGCGGAGGATGCGCGACCTCTCTTCGTCGCGGTCCGAGATGGAGATACTTGCATCGTGGCTGAGAGCTTCTTCAGCCAGCTTCAAGTGCTTCAGAACAACGCTGTCGTCGCTCTGATACTCCGCCATTTGGCGAAGCGCCTGGGCTTCTTGCAGATCCTGCTCTTTAGCATGAGCCGTCTCGGCGATTTCCTGCAGATCCTTGTCGGCCTGAGAGTAATTTCCCTCGCGCACGAAGGTCATCGCCCTCTGCATGCTGTAGGTGAGGCGGTCGGCTTCGTTGTGGGCGAAACGGAGGGCCTTGTCATATTCGACGCGGGCCTGTTCCTGATTGCCCATGAGAGCGTAGGTGTCGCCGAGACCGAGTTGCGAGGTTACGAAGTCGGGATCGATCCGGAGCGCGGCGCGGTAGTGGGTGAGCGAACCTTCGAAGTTGCCTGCCATGCGCAGTAGTTCTCCGTAAGAATCCTGCGGATTGGGCTCTTTGGGAAGCAGCGCGACGTAGCGATCCATGGCCGCGAACGCCTTGGCAAAGTGCCGGTTGCGGGCGTCGACGTAGGCGAGATCATTCAACGCGGCGGGGAAGTTCTTGTCGAGGGCGAGGGCTTTCTCGAAGAAGCGCTGCGCCTGGTCGTCGCCGTTTTCGCCCATCAGCCAATTGCCCGCGAGATAGAGCAGGTGTTTGTCATGCGGGTAGATCTCGAGCATGTCGTTCATGGCGGTGATACCGCCGAGGAAGTCGCCTTCCTGCACTTTGGAAATCCAGGCAACCATCAACTGCTCGCCAGCTGTAGCCTTGGGCGCAAGTTGCTTGGCCCTGGCGCGAGCCTCACTTACTTCCTTGGGATTACTGCTGTTGAACGCGATCCACGCCCAAGCCACCGCGAGGTTGGGATCTTCTTTCACAGCCGCGCGCCAATCGTCGTTGCAGCGCTCCAGATAGAGATTTTCGTAGTCAGCCATTCCCTTTTCGTAAAGTTCGCGGGCTTTGGGGGACGTGGTCGTGACGGGCAGCGTAGTGGATTCACCCTTTTTCAGGTGGTGCGCGTAAAGCGGCGCGGCCAGAAAAAGAGCCAGCGCCAACATGCAGAATGTGTTGTGCGAACAATTCTTAAGATAGCGAACGTTAACTGAGCGAGCTTTAGCAGAAAGAACATCCATAAGAAAAGTGCGGCGCATCCAGAGGTCTCCGGGACAGAGTTAGTGGGGGGATTACGAGGAAGAGGGTAACATCGGAGTAATCGAACGAGGAGGTGACGAAAGACGTAGATCGGACGCCTAAAATGTGCGGGAAATTGTTTGCCGGGTGCGGGCATCACGGCACCTAATACTGCTCATTCTGAAGGACTTGCGGCGTGGCCAAAGCCTCTTGCTTTCAAAGGAATACGCAGACATCGCGCAAATTATGGAGGTTTATCCGTATGGCAGAGCTGGTTCTCTGCGCGTAATGAATTAGGAGGCGGCGTTCGCGGCTCGGCACAAATATTCTTCCGAGGTCAATTTCGATGCGATGGAGTCCGGGCGGCAGCAGTGACGATGTAGAGGATCGTCGCGACGAAGATGGTGGCGGGATGCAGTTTGGCGGAATTCACCTGGGTATTGGCGGGATCATTATTGTTTTTGTCCTCAGCCTGATTTTTCACCGAAATTTCTTTGCGCTGCTTGGCATCGGTTCGGCAGGTTCTCCCACTGCGGTCACCCAGCAAGATCGACCCGGCGGATCGGAGGCGAACCGGCAACTGGACGAGTCAGAGAAGCCGCTGGTTCAGTTCGTGACCTTCGTCCTCAACGACACTCAGGCCACGTGGACGAAAATCATGGATTCGGAGGGCGTGCACTATCGTCACGCCAAGCTGGTCCTGTTTCGCAATTCGATCGACTCGCGCTGCGGCATGGCGCAAGCGGCTACTGGGCCGTTTTATTGTCCGCAGGATGAGAAGGTTTACATAGATCTCGAATTTTTTGACGAACTGAAGCGGCGCTTTGCCGCCCCTGGAGAATTTGCGCAAGCCTACGTGTTGGCTCACGAAGTTGGACATCACGTGCAGAAGTTGCTGGGGATTGAAGCAAAGGCGCAAGCGGCGCAGGAGCGGAATCCACGATCGGCAAAGGCCATATCCGTGCGGTTAGAGTTGCAGGCGGACTGTTTCGCCGGCGTCTGGGCACACAGCACGGACCAACGCCACCTGCTGGAAGTGGGTGATATCGATTCCGCTCTTAAGGCGGCCGCTGCGGTGGGTGACGATCGATTGCAGCGCATGAGCACCGGCCACGTCAATCCTGAAACCTTCACACACGGAAGTTCGGCGCAGAGAACCGAATGGTTTCAGCGAGGCTATAGCGGCGGCACTGTCGAATCGTGCAATACGTTTCAGAACTGAGGAAATGGGAAGCCTCTGCGAAAAAAGCCGTCAGTGAGTTGGACCACTTACGGCGCGCCTTGTGGCCGCGCCTTTCAAAACCAACGCAAAATCGACTTTTTTCGCGACCACTGAAGCCGCGCCCTCCCAAAACAATTTTCGCTCTCTCGGGGTGGAAGGAGTCGATACGCAGAAAAAGGCCCCTGCCGGGGCCGGCAGGGGCTCAAGGTTTGAAACGACGTCAAAAGATGATCTTCGCAGCAAGTTGCAGGTTGAAGGCTTCACCGGGGCCGATGCCGGGCGCTCCGTTGAAGTCGCCGATGGTGTCGCTGACGACACCGGCACTCGTGGCGCCAGGACCCGAGGCCAGGTTGATTCGGTTGAAGAGATTAAACATCTCGGCTCGAAGTTGCACTCTTACGCGTTCGGTCACGGAAATATTCTTAAAGACCGACAGATCCACGTCGGCGAAACCGGGACCATAAATTGCGTTGCGAGCCACAGTGCCCAGCAGTGTATTCGGCAGGCACGTGGGTGAGGGTGAACAATATGCCGCAGGGTTGTACCAGGTCACGCCGCTCTTGGAGAATGCATGGGATACGCCGGCAAACGGGTCAGCAATCTGATTTAAACCCGGACGGATCTCGCTCAGGGGTTGGCCTCCGTGGAACGTCATGAGGCCTGAGACCTGCCAGCCATGAGTCAAGATTTTCGGACCGTAGGAAGATCCCGGAATATCGTAGGTGAAGAACGCCGAGAAATTGTTGCGGGTATCGAAATCGCCGTTGCCGTACTCAGCCTTCAGGAAGTTGCTGTCCAGCGGCAATGGACCGCGGTATTCGCTGACTTCGTCCAGTTCGTGCGCCCAGGTGTAGGCAAACTGCGAGGTAAATCCGTGCCAGGAGCGCATGCGCAGGGTGGCTTGCAGTGCATTGTAGTTGGAGGTCCCAACGCTGTTGAGTTGGTTGATGGAGCAAGTCGAACAGGAGAAATTCGGGTATTGCGTAGCGAAGTTGACGTTACCATCGGTCAGCGTCCCCGGGATCTGGTTAACGTCCAGCATTACCGACAGTTTCCGCGCGGTGCTGCCTACGTAGCCCACCTGCGCCACGGCGGCGTTGCCCAGGCTCTTCTGCACGTTGAGGTTGTAGTTAAAAAAGTAAGGGGTGCGAAAGTTCTGGTTGACGGAAAAGACGCTGAAGTCCAGGGGGGTGTTAGTCGCCGGGTTGAGACAATCCGTGGGATTGGCGGCGTTGTTTCCAGACACGCAGGTTGCAACTCCCGGAAAGATATAGGTATTGGGCTGCCAGCGGTACGCACTCTGACCGGTCGTATTCGAGTTATAAACAGAAACCGGAGAAGGTCCGGCGGGGTTGTCCTCTAAACCGTCCGAGCCTCCGTTGGTGGGACGATAGTCGAGGAAGGGATTCATATTGATCTGATCGTAGAAGACGCCGATGCCGCCGCGAACGACCAGATCCTCTTTCTGAGTCGGTTGATAGGAAAAACCAAAACGTGGGGCGAAGTTATTCCGGTCAGGCTGGAAGATCGAACTGATGCCGTTGCCCTGCACAACCATGCCCTTACCGGGGACAAAGACGGCCAGATCCTTGCTTCCGTTATGCAGTGGGCCGTAATAGTCCCAGCGTAGTCCCAAGTTCACGTTCAGTCTCCGCGTCAGCTGCCACGCATCTTGCCCAAAGAAATCGACGCCGTTGACTACAACCTTGCGTTCCGCATTGCCGACTGCGATGGAAGAGCTTGCGACGTTCCCAGCAAGAAAATCGGCGAGAGCAATGGTGTTGGCGCAAACCTGGTCGTTAGCGGCGCAATTATGAGCCCAAGGGCCTTGAGATCCGTCGAAACTAAAACTTCCCAAGGAATGGCGAAAATAAAATTCGTCCACATGCCCCTGGCGCATTTCGCCACCGAAACGAAACTGATGCTTGCCCACGTTGTAGGAGACGATGTCGGCCAACATGCCGGTAATATCGTTTCGTCCTTCGGGGGGCGTGATTCCCACCTGTTCGAAGCCCCCGATGGTGATGTTGGGAGCGCCTAGTATCGGCTGTCCATGGATCAGCGTGTCGGGACTCAAGTACAGGCCGTAGGAGTGAGTATCGAAGCTGTGGTTGGCGTCGTTGAAGACCTGATTAAAGTAGTTCACACCGAAGAGAATCTGGTTTGTCATTTTCGGCGTCAACACAGAATTCAGAGTGAGGGCGTAGTTATAGACGTGAATCGGCGCCTTCTCGAAGTAGTACGACAGGTTCGAGCTCGCGGTTGCCAACGCCGGACTGCCGCCGAGGGGAGCGGTCTGGCTTCCTTGACCTCCAAACCAGCGGCCCGACAGGTGATGCTTCTGAGTAAAGTTGTGATCCAGTTTGATCACGCCATTGTAGCTATAGCCGGTCGATGCAACCGGGCTGAAAAAATTCCCAATTGTCGCGGGCAGATTGTTAATGGTACTCGGCCAGAGGTTTGCGATGAGCTGTTTTGAAATCGGACTTTCCGGAATCCCAGCAGCGGACAGCAAGGCCAATGCGTTGTTCTGATAGGCGACTGAGGGTTCGGTGGCGATGCCGGACAGACCAATAATGTACTGCTGTTTCTCAAAAGCCACGAACCAGAAGGTTTTGTCCTTGATGATCGGACCACCCACGCTGAGTCCATAGTTCTCGTTGCGCAGTTCCGGCTTCTTCACACCGGTCGGCGTGAAAGGAGAGGCAGATCCGAAGGCCTCATTGCGGTTGAAATAATACGCCGAGCCATGCAGCTGGTTCGTGCCTGCCTTGAGTACGACGTTGACGATGCCACCGGCGTTGCGGCCGCCTTCGGCGTTGGACTGAGTTTGGGCGGAAAACTCGTCGACCGCATCCAAGGGCATCACGACGCCGGCGATTCCCGAGACACCGCCTTGATTGACGGCGGGGATGTTGTGCCAGAAATCGTTGTTGTCGACTCCGTCGATCTGCCAATTCATCTGGTTAGCGCGGGTTCCGTTGAGCGACCCGAAGCCACCGACGGAGTAACCTCCATAACCGGGCTGAACCGCTATGAATTGCGTAAAGTCGCGCCCGTTCATGGGCACATCGGCAATTGCCTGTGTAGGAATCGTATTGTCTTGTGCCGCCGTCGTGGTATCAAGCGTCAAGGCTGCCGCTGACACTTCTACAAGGGTGGTGCCAGTTGCCCCCGGAGAAAGCTTTACGGGTAAGGTGTAGGCACCTCCGGCCGTAACCATGACATTATCGATGGCTGTGGCGCGAAACCCGGCCGCCGATACTTCAATTTTGTATGTTCCCAGCGGCAAATCCTGGAAGGAGAACTGTCCGTCGCTCGTTGTGACCGTATTGAGAGTCACACCGGTGGCTGTGTTGGTGGCCTTCACGCTGGCTCCCGTGACCACCGCGCCTGAAGGATCGCTCACGGTACCGTTAATCGCACCACGGAAGGTCTGGCCGTAGGCGCTCGCCGCAATCAGCATGGTTGCAAGAATAAGACCGAACCAACGTCGCATATGCATCTCCATTGTCGCCCTCACTGGGAAGTCGATTTGGGCTGAGCGTTCGCCCCGAGCTTGAAGTATCGATGTAAAGATGACTGGGCATTTTTCCAGCCAAAGCCGCAGTTGTGTAAGGTTATGTATTTCAATAACTTGCAAAATAGCTGATGCTATAGGGATACCAAAATACGGACTTTACTGTATTGAAAATATGAAAACAGGTATGGCTCGTTCGAACCTCATTCTCTGGGGTCGCAGTGGAAATCAATTTTTCCGATGATGCCGGTTAAAACTTTGAATGCAAAAGCTTTCGCCGGTGTGGATTGAACGAGAAAGGGTAGACCCTTAGAAGGTGAAGGAGACGCCGCCGCGGACGCAGCGGGCGGATTGAACTAGATAGACCGTCTGGCCGTCGCGACCGAGGACGGGGACGTAGCCTTCCGCCAGGAGATTGCGCACATCGATGATAGCTTCCATGTGGCCGCCCAGGCTGGGGATTGGCTGGCGGAGGAAGATATTCAGGAAAGGCTCGCTTTGGCCGGGCGATGCGTTGAACATGTCTACGGGAGTGAGGGCAGAGCCGTTGATCCAGCGGTAGGAGGCGATCCAGCGAGTGTGAGTGTGCGGAGCGGTTCCGCTGAACTTGGCGGCGATGGCTTGGCGGCGCTCGGTGCCGAGATATTCGTGCGCTTGCCTCAGAGTTACATCGGGCTTCGATAGATCAACCACGCCGCCGAAGGCGTAGTCGAGGGTGGCGGTGAGGTCGTCGGAGAACTTGTGCTGCAGAACGACGCGAAGGCCGTTGGTGTCGAGCTTTTTGCCGGCATAGGTGAAGGTTCCTGAGGAGACGTCGGGCAACAGGAATCCGCCGGCAGAGGTGACTTCGCCGGTGCCGAGAAGCGCGGGATCCACAACGCGGTCGGAGTAAGCGGCGACCTGCAGATTGTTCTTTCCTATGCGCCGGGACACGCTTAACTCGTGATGATGAGCGCTCTCGATCTTGGGAGCAAAAGCCAGTAAACTGACTCGCGGATTGGATTCACTGAGATCAGCGGGCGAGGAATCGAAACCCTTCTCGGTGCGCAGGTCCGGACGAGAGGTGGCGTAGTCGTATTCGAGGACCGTATTGGGTGACAAATGCAGATGCGCGGAACCGTAGGGGCGAAAGGCGGTGGCGTGGCCGAGGAACTGGACGGTTTGGAGCTCGCTGCCGAATTTTAGTTCCACCACGTCGGCGACGGTGAAGTCGTCGCTCGCGGAAAGTGCCAGCGATTGCAGGGCGGCATTATGCAGGTTCGGGTCGGACGGAGAGAAGCGGCGTACGGTCAATCCGATAGTTGGCGTGGAGCCATCGGGCAGACGACTGGAATACGTGGTGCGCAACACGCCTGCCGGGAGGGTGCTGCCGTAACCGACGTCACCGCTGAAGGAGAGATGTCCTTCGGCAAAGATTGAGCGCTCCAGAGTGAAGCCGGTGCTCATGTCGGAACCGGTACCGTAGCCCCCAGCGGCTGAGCCCGCGAGGAAGGAGAGACTGCCGCTCAACTCGTGGGTTTGCTTCTCGGGTGGTTCGCTGACACCGTTGGAAATAGGATCGTCAAAGACGCGCAGTATGGGGCGGTTCGCCACCGAGCGCAGAGTCCACTTCCAGTCATCTTCGTCGGGAAGAGGACGGATAGGACCGAGCTGCATCACGCCCAGAAGCGTGCTCAGGGTAACGTTCACGTTGAGGCTGGCGCCCGCGTGGAGTCCAACTTTTTCGCGCAACGCGGGGAGGAAGGAAGGTGCGGTGACTTTCAGTGTGTAGAAACCGGGCAGCAGTCCGGTCGCGGTGTAGTAACCGGCTCCGTCGGTAAAGACGGTCAGGCCGCGATTGGCGGCGCCGAGAATCTGCACCACGGCGCCCATCTGGGGAATGCCGGAGTTATTACGAACGTATCCCGAGATCGCTCCGGGCTGCTCGGCGGCCCAGACAGGAAGCGACAACCCAACCAGGATTACCCAAGTTCCGAGATGACGCACTCTCAGCTTTCGCAGTCTCATTCCACCCACCCCCTGGGGGAACCGCAGGGAGTTAACTCGTTATTCTTAATTCTTACTCGTTTACTCCACGGCAAACAATGCCGATGGATTCACCGTTTGTTTCGAGATGTTGTCGTTGACCTTGATTTCGATCTTGTAAGTTCCGGGCTGCAGGTTGGCAGCTACGATAGATTTCTGCAGTGTCACCTGCTCGCCGATGTTGCCCATGGTATCGGTGGTCTCGGTCTTCTGAACTACCTGCTTGTTGGTTGCAAGATTGGTGATGTCGTATTCGAACGTGGCAGAAGGCTTGTGCGTTTTCTCGTCCACGCCGAGATTATAGACCTGCATCCAGAAATTCAGTTTAGGATCTTTATCCCTTTTGAACAGCGCCGGCTTGCCGTTGGCTGGCGCCACACGCGGCCGGACTTTGGTGGTGCCAATAACAAAGTTGCCGGTGCCGATATCCTTGGTGGGAACTGGCTCCATCACGTCGGCGACTACCAGACTCGACGTAGACAGTTTGTCATCGGAAAATTCCGGAACTTTGATGCTGCGGCTCCAAATGCCTTTGCGGTCGCCGTTCACATCTTTCACCGCGACGTAGAGTTTGTACAGCCCCGGACGCAGCGGTAATGCCTTGGTGTAAATAGATGCGTTCTCCGCAGTGCGAGGGAGAAGTTCAGCCGGGACGTCGACTTGAACTGTGTCTTCGAAGGTCTGGACAACCTTGCCGGTTAGCGTGGTCAAGCGACCGAAAACATTGACCGTTCCGCGCTGAATGCCGTCTTTATTAACGAATGTGATGTCGCGATTCTTCATCTGAATCGCGATGGGCACCAGCACGGTGTCGCTGGTCACTTTCACGAAGTCGGCGCGCACATCGAACGGCATGGGGTTCAGGATCATCTTGGAGTTGACTTCCTCCTCGAGATCCGCGAATTTCACTTTGGGAGCGGCTTGCAGTTTGGCGAACTGCTCCAGGCGATCGAACTCCTTGGTCTGCAGCATAGAGCTCTCAGGACCAGCGCCCAGACGCTCCAGTCCGTTCCCGGAGAAGCGCTGAGACTTGTTGGCCATCCCCATCTGCTCGTAAAGAGTGAGCCCCGCGTTCGGCGTTTGGAGGAGCGCGTCTTTTTCGGAGCGATCCAAGGTCATGTGATATTCGCCACACATACAAGTGTCGACAAACTCGATGATGACTTCCTGGCCGATGCCTTCGATGTAGCGATAGCGCCAGTCTTCAAAGGGGAAGGTCGAAGTCTCGCCGCCGCCTTCTTCCATGGGGCGCTGGTAGCTTCCGCCGGAAGGGTGGGAATCGACTTCATCGGGCTTGCCAAAAACGATATACATGCGGCCGCGATCGGTTTTCCAGCCTGGGACGCCTGCCGCAAAGTGTTCGTTGGCATAGGCGATGCGTTGATAGTGCTCCTCTTTGTATTCGTTCTCTTCGGTATCGGGGGTGGGGTCGCGGCGCTGCCAGAAGGCCTCAATGAAATTATCGCGCTCTTCGTCGTTGGAGAGCTGCTTGAAGGCGGCGCGTTCTTCGTCGGTGATGATCCAGACGACATCTTCTTCCAACCACTTTTTATAAGGACGGCTTAATTCCTGTTTGAGTGCCCGCTCGTTTTTCTTTTTCTGCTTCTCGTTGGTGGGGCGCTTGAGGGGATCTACGGCGTCGGGAGCAGGTTTCGCAGTCGAGGACTCCTGCACAACGCTTGGCACCTGGCTTTGCGGGGTGGCGGAATTGTCGGCAGGCTTCTGATCCGGTTGTTGCGCGGCGGCGCCAGCAACCAACAGACCCGCAGACACGAACAGAGTTCGGAGAACAGCTTGATATGACACTACCCGGAACATGAGAGGGACTCCTGCTGACAACTAGTCTGCCTATTTTAGGCCTGTTCGTCGTGTGAAAGCAAGGTTAAGTCGTGCCCGGAGAACCGATTAAACCACACCCGTCTACTTTAGAGGCTGGGGAGGTTGCTCCGAGTTGCCCGAGCGTGGTGTAAATCCGTGGCAGCTGAAGCGGGCGGTCGGGCTATAATGATCCCGGTTCCGGTAGCGGTAGCTATTTCCCACGCGCAACGGGTATCGGGCACTCCTCCGTTATTTATTCCTGTCGGGAACTTTCTGAGCGCCAGGATCGTAACAGACGGTGTGTGCCCGTCACCCTACCCGAGGCTGCGGAGGCCATTTTTCGCAAATATAGCTGTTAAGAGGACTTGGCCCTCAGCGGGAAATAAATTGCCCGGATGGTGGCAGGAGTTATGAAACTTTGGAAAAAGATTGCAATCGGCGCCGGCATCGTAGTTCTACTCGCAATTATTGTCGGCTTCACCGTTCATCAGAGCAGCAAGAACGTGACGACCGTACAGACCGGGAAAGTGCAGCGGCAGGATCTGGCAACGGTAGTGAGCGCTTCGGGTGAGATCAAACCGAAGAATTACGTCAATGTCGGGGCAAACGCGTTTGGCAAGATCACCCACCTTTATGTGAAGGAGGGCGACCATGTGAAGAAGGGTCAATTGTTGGCGCAACTGGAAAACGTTCAGTCATCGGCGGATGTGAACGCCAACGAAGCCTCTCTACAGGCGGCGCAGACGGACGCGCTGGCGGCGGACGCCAATCTCAAAACGGCGCAGGCCGATCTGCTGCGCGCCCAGGCCGACTATGAACGCAACAAGATGGACTGGGAACGCGCGCAGAGTCTGTTCAAAGACGGCCTGATCGCCAAGTCTGATTTCGACAGCCGCAGAAATGCATGGGCAACCGCGGATGCGGGATTGGTACAGGCGCAGTCTCGCGTCGCGCAGGCCAAAGCGCAGACGGATTCGGCTAACAGGCACATCACCCAGAACCGCGCGAATTTGACTCGCGTGACCGATGTGCTACAGAAGACGAGTTACAACGCTCCCTACGATGGTGTGGTCACGAACCTGCCGGTGCGCGAGGGCGAGACGGTGGTAATGGGCATCCAGAACGCGCCGGGCAGCACGCTGATGACGATTGCCGACATGTCGGTCATTACCGCTGAAGTGAAGGTGGACGAAACCGATATTGTGAATGTGCACCTGGGCCAGCCTGCCGAAGTGACCATCGACGCCATTCCTAAGAAGATTTTTCATGGCACGGTTTCTGAAATTGGGGACAACGCGATCGTCCGGTCCAGCGGAGTCTCTACGTCGCAGCAGGCGACCGCCAGCGAAGAGGCCAAAGACTTCAAAGTTGTGGTCAACCTGCAGGATGCGCCAATGGATTTGAGGCCGGGACTTTCCACCACGGCCAAGATTACGACAGCAACCCGCAGCAACGCGCTCGCCCTGCCGATCCAGGCCCTGACCTTGCGGAGCAAGGCCCAAATTGAGCAGCAGAATAATCCGCCGGGTTCGGTGCACGCGGCGGCACCTGTACCCAAGGAAGTCGCATCCAAGGGAAAGAAAGAGGATGACGTGCAGGGGGTGTTCGTCATCCGCAATAAGAAAGCGGTCTTCGTTCCAGTCTCGACGGGAATCACCGGCACGACCGATATTGAAGTGCTGGACGGGCTGAAAGACGGGGACGAGGTGATTACGGGGAGTTACAAGGTTTTGCGGACATTGCGTCCGGGCAGCAGCGTGAAGATCGACAACTCGGTTCCCAAAAAACAAGACGAAGAGTCATAACCTTAGCCGGAGTGGTACGTCCAAAAGGGAAAGCCGAAAAGGTCTCGACCCCGGTAATTTAGTTTAGAACTTAGAACAACGAGTCTCGGAAAACGGAGCCTGCAGGCGGACGTACTGAATCCAACGATCGGGAGAGGTCAGTGGCATCGGACCAGGAGAAAAACATGGCAACCGCAGAAGTCATCAGCATGCCCAACATCGCGAACCTAGCGCCGCCGGAATCTTGCATGATTGCGGCCGAAGATCTTTGGAAAACATACGATATGGGATCGGAGCAGCAGGTGCACGCGCTGCGCGGAGTGAATCTGCGCATCCAGCGCAACGAATACGTCGCCATCATGGGACCATCGGGTTCGGGCAAGTCGACGCTGATGAATCTGATTGGCTGCCTGGATACGCCTTCGCAGGGAAAGTACTGGCTGAACAGCCAACTGGTCAGCGAACTGGATGACGACGAACTGGCGCGCATCCGCAACAAGGAAATCGGATTCGTATTTCAGACGTTCAACCTGCTGGCCCGGGCGACCGCGCTGCACAACGTGGAATTGCCCTTGATTTATGCCGGAATTCCTACCGAGGAGCGGATGGAGCGCGCCAAGGCGTCGCTGGCGGCCGTGGGCATGGAAGCCCGCATGAGCCATAAGCCGAATGAACTCTCGGGCGGACAGCGGCAGCGCGTCGCCATTGCGCGCGCACTCGTGAACAAGCCCTCGATCATTCTGGCGGACGAACCTACCGGCAATCTGGATTCGCAAACAGGCGTGGAAATCATGGCGTTGTTTGACCGGCTGCATGCGGAGGGTAATACGATCATTCTGGTCACGCACGAAGGCGATATCGCGGAATACGCGCACCGGGTTATTCACATTAAAGACGGTGTCATCGCAAGCGATGAGAGCAAGGGGCGCGGGCAGCGCAGCTGAGTTTTTCCGGTTTCGAGTGTTTGAGAATTACATCGCCCAGCCATGAGGATGGGCGTTTTGCTTTGCGATCTCTGCGGCTTTTCTTTGCGTTCTTAGCGGTTAAAGTCTTTGCTTTGCACCGATAGAAAGCTTTTAGCCGCAGAGTTCGCTGAGAAGGGCCGCGGAGGACGCAGAGACATGCTGCGGCAGCTGCGCTTCACTTCCAGCACGCGCGGGCAGGATGCCCCCGCGACAGCCGGCGGGGGCGCCGGCGCTACTTTGAATGGCGCTACTTGAACGGCGCTATGTGAGTTTCATTTCGGAGGGTACACGCATGGCTGCGACCACCACACGGTCTCGGCCTTCCCGCTTCGCGCGGTAGAGCGCGGCATCGGCGGACTCTAGCAGCTCCTTCGAGGTGGTGCCGTGCTGAGGAAGTTCTGCCACGCCGATCGAAACAGTAATTGCTCCGAGCGCCTGCCCGTGATGCGTCACTGCCAACTCGCGAAGCCGGCTACGAATTCGTTCGGCGCGAGCCTGGGTTACTTCCAGGCTTGCCATGGGCAAGACGACGACAAACTCTTCGCCGCCGAAGCGGCAAACCACATCTTCCACCCGAACACTCCTCAACAGGAAGGAAGCGCTCTCGCGCAAGACCGTATCGCCCGCGTCATGACCGAAGGTGTCGTTGAATTTCTTGAAATCGTCGAGATCGAGCATCAGAAGGCCCAAGCCTTGCTCGGAGCGCACCGCCCGCCGGGTCTCCCGTTCCATAATTTCTTCCAGATAGCGGCGGTTGTAGAGACCCGTTAAAGGATCGCGGACGGACTGATTTCGCAGAGCTTCGCGCAGCCGGATGTTGGCCACAGACAGTACCACCTGCTCGGCGAATGTAGCGGCCACTAATAAGATCGGCTCGGTGGGATCGCCCGGCCCGATCAGTTGGAAGTGCAAAATTCCGATGGCCTCGCCGTGCGCCAGCAGCGGCACGCAGAAGTATGACGACTGCAGACCAGCCGCGTGGCTGCAGCGGCCGTGCGGTCGCCGACTAGAGACCACGTGAGTGTGCCCGGTACGCAGGGCCCAGCAGTCGTGAGGTTGGAATGCAGTTCCACCTAAGTCGCAATCCGACCAAGTTGCGCAAGGCTCGAGTGCTTTCTCGCGATGAACTGAACAGCAGCAGGGCACCGCGGAGTTCGGGAAATACCTTAGGCGCCATGACTGCAACAACGGAGCAGGCGTCGGCCACAGCGGCGCAACTCTGCAGCATTTCGGCCATCTTCGCAAGATTAATGGCTCGATTGGAGCGCTTGGTCAGGTCCAGCACCATGCGCTCGCTTTGCTGGTTCAGTTCTTGCTGCGCCTGCGCCCGCTCGCGCATTTCCAATTGCAAACGGGTATTGGCGTCCATGAGCGCTGCGGTATGTTGCTTGATCTGGTCCTCCAGAACTTCCTGGTGCCGCATCTGATCGTCGATGTCGGTACAGGCCCCGAACCATTTCACGATGATGCCGTCAATATCCCGCATTGGAAGTGCGCGAACCAGGTGCCAACGAAAACTTCCCGCGGCAGTGAGCAGGCGGTACTCCATTTCGAAAGGCTGGCCGGTGAGAAGAACCTTTTCCCAATTGCGCCAGGCGACGGGCCGATCGTCGGGATGGAGTCCATTGGACCAGCCCGCTCCGAGGGTTTGTTCTTCGTTGAGGCCCGTCAGTTCGTACCAGCGCTGATTGCAGTAGTCGACAGCCCCTTGGGGATTCGCAGTCCATACGATCTGCGGAATTGCCTCGGCCAGCATACGCAGGCGGGCTTCAGCGTCGCGCGCGGAGTTGACGACGGTCGCCTGCATTGCCAGTATGCGATCGAGAAGTGCGGTCGCAAGAGCCAGCTGTCATCACCAGAAAACTGGTCCCGGTAATGGCCACAATGCCGAGAGAAGAAATCCGCACGGTGGACTGGACGTTGAAAGGAATGGTGGACACGTAAAATCTCACCGCCCACATCCCTGTGTAGTGCATGAGGGGAATCGCGCTGCCCATGACCAGGGCGCTGAGGAGTTTGCGTGGCGTGGTCTTCTGTTCGTGGCGCACCTGAAATGCCAGGACCAACGCGGCCAGCGAGATGCCGACCGCCAGTGCCACCGACACGCCGAAAGGAACTGGGCGATACTCGGCTTTCGCCGGCGAGCGCATGGCCGTCATACCGATGTAATGCATGGCCGCGATGCCTCCGCCCATGACCACGCCGCCGGCCAGCAAAGAACCGAGACGCATGCGCTCGCGGCTGACGGTAAAGAGGGCGACGGCGGAGGCCGCGATCGCCGCCAGCAGTGAGAGAATTACGGTTGGATAGTGGTAAAGAACCGGCACGGGCAAGCTGAAGGCCAGCATTCCGATGTAATGCATGGACCAGATTCCGAGCCCCATGGACGTCGCGCCGCCGGCCAGCCAAAACCATTTCGCGTGGCCCCGTGCCGCGGTCACGCGGCCAGCCAGATCAAGCGCGGTATAAGCAGCGACCATCGCCAGCGCGACGGAAAGCGCTACCAGCCTGTAGTCGTAACTTCCGTGAATAATCAACGGTCCGGACGTAGAGTCCTCCCTGCCTTGCTTTACGGCACTTGGGAGACGGACAGATAGACGTGAATTTCCCGCGTCCGCGCGTCCCTTCAGAGCACATCGGCAGGGTAGGCATTTCTCTTATTAGATATCGATAAGAAACTCAGAAGTGGGCGGTGGGGGTTGGGAATTACCTGCGTAGAAATGCGGAAAATCGCAAGGCCTGCAAGCTGCGGCAATTTAGCGCTTGAAACAAAAAGAGAGACGCAGCGGAGCTACGTCTCTACGAAGAGAGTGGGAATAAGATTACGGGTGTGCTGACCGGCTTTACCGCGGCGGCGTCGGCAGGCCAGCCGTGGGTAGCGATGAAGAAATTGTGATCGTACATGTTGCGATACATGCGTCCGGCAATTTCCGCGGCTTTGGGACCGAAGGTGGGGCGTCCACCCTGCAGGAAGACGACGACTACAACGCGGCCAACGCTGGTATTGGCATAGGAGGCGAACCAGCCGAAGCGGGTTCCGTCGTGGGAGCAGGTTCCGGTCTTGCCCAGAATTTCTTCTTCGTTGAAGTTCAGGCGCAGGCTGCGGGCGGTGCCGTATTGCACCGCTCCGGCCATGCCATCGGAAAGTTCGGGAATGAGCGGGGCGATATCGAGCTGGCGCTTGACGCGCGGCTGAAATCCCGCCACCTCTTCCGGAGTGGCGGGATGCTGCAGATAGTAGAGCGTGCCGCCGTTGGCAATCGCCGAGACCATCGCGCCCAGTTGCAGCGGGGTCATGGAGACGCCTTCGCCGAAGGAGCACATTTTGCCCACGCCGCCGAGCTTTTCGGGAATCGCTTCGTCGGGATAGCTGCCCATTTCTTCGCCGGGAATGTCATATCCCGCAAGTTCGCCCAGCCCGAATTCGTGGGCGTAGTAGGCGACTTTCTCAAAACCGAGTTTGCGTCCGAGCGCTTCGAAATAAGCGTTGTTGGAATGGGCGAGCGCGGTGGTCAGATTCATGCGGCTGCGGCCGCCGAGAGCCACCTCGGTTTCTTTGGAAACCAGGCCTTCGCTCAGCGCCGCGAGAGCCACGGAAAGTTTAATAGTGGAGCAGGGTTGCGCGCCGCTCGAAAGCGCCAGTTTCTGGTTCACCATCGCCAGCACGCGTCCGCTGGTGGGTTCGATCGCGACGACTGTGCCGTTCATGTTGCCAAGCGCGTCAATCGCGGCCTGACGTACCACCGGATCTTCGCCAGCCGTAAGGTCACCGGAGGCAATGTCTTCGGCGAACGAACTCATATGAAAGCGTTCGTAATACCGGCGACGGCGCGTGGAGACTGAAGCGTGGGTGAGGGTGGCGCCGCGACTGCGCGCCAAGTGGCGCATGCGGCGGCGAGTGCGCTGGCTCTCGCTGATCTTTCCTGGCAGGCGTCTTAGACTTGGTCTGCGGATGCGTGCTGGTATTGATGTGCGCCGCCCAACTCATGCCCGCCAGCGGCAAACAAGCGCTCAGGGCCAGTAATAGACGAAGAAGGCTCTTTCCTGTGAACATCTTGTTTGTTTTCGCTCCCCGGACGCCTTGCTAATTCGATGCACGAACCGTGCCAACCAGCAGTAACCCGCCGCCACTACTCGACTTCGGTGATAGTACGAGACTTAGCCGGTTGCTGGCAACGGAAAAGTTTGGCTGCTGATTAATCTGGTTACTCCTACAACTTATTATGAAATAAAGAGATAGCATAGATTACCGGGGCCAGACCCTTCCGGTAACGCATTACCTAGTTACTGGAAAGATACTTCCCCTTATGTGAAAGCGTTTTGTACGACTCGCGGCATTCGCTACGGGAGCAAATTGTCACACGCAAAAGCCTTCGACATCCCATCACTTCATCACATCACTTCGTTGCGCTTGCGCAGAAACGCGGGAACGTCGAGATCGTCCTGCTCGAAGTTCGTGACGATCGCACCGCGCAGATTGTCGCGCATGGTGTCCAGCGAAATCACATCGCCGGCCACACGATCGGAGGCGTGCATCGGGACTGGTAGCACATGGTCCGCGTAAACGCTGTCCTCGGCCATAGCCGGCGCTCCGACACTGCGCTCCCCATGATGTGCTTTGGCCGTGGGCTCAGGCTTGGGATCGTGTGATCCGCGCTCCTCGGGGAATTCCATGGCGTCCTCGTGCGCAGCGGCGAATGAGGTGCGGATTTCCTGCGAACGGGGCCGGCGCGCAAGGCGCTTCGCGGAAACCGGTGGCGATGACGGTAATCTTCACCGAATCCTTCATCTTTTCGTCCAGCACGGCGCCGAAGATGATGTTGGCGTCTTCGTGCGCGGCGCCCTGAATGATCGAGCACGCCTGCTGCACTTCGGCCAGCTTGAGCGATGCGGAACCGGTGATGTTGATGAGGATGCCGCGCGCGCCGTCGATCGCCCCGGCCTCGAGCAGCGGAGATGCAATCGCCTTCTGTGCGGCCTCGATGGTGCGCTTACCGCCGCTGGCGGAGGCGGTGCCCATGACGGCGTATCCCATGCGGGCCATGATGGTCTTCACGTCGGCGAAGTCGCGGTTGATGATGCCGGGGATGGTAATGATGTCGGAGATGCCCTGCACGCCCTGGCGAAGAATGTCGTCGGCGATGCGGAACGATTCGAAGAAACCGGCGTCTTCGGCGACAGCGAGAAGTTTTTCGTTGGGGATCACGATGGTGGTGTCGACCGACTCCATCAGTTCGGCGATGCCGCGCTCGGCTTGCTGCATGCGGCGTTTCCCTTCAAAAGAAAAGGGTTTGGTGACAACTGCGACCGTGAGCGCGCCCATTTCGCAGGCCAGGGAGGCGATGATGGGGGCGGCTCCGGTGCCGGTGCCGCCGCCCAGGCCGGTGGTGACGAAGACCATGTCGGCGCCTTCGAGGGCTTCGATGATTTTGTCGGAATCTTCGAGCGCGGCTTTGCGGCCGACTTCCGGATTCGCCCCCGCGCCCAGGCCATTCGTCAGCTTGACGCCGAGTTGCAGCTTCACGGGCGCGTGTGACATGCGAAGCGCCTGCAGGTCGGTGTTGGCGACGATGAACTCGATGCCCTCCACGCCGGCATCGATCATGCGGTTCACTGCGTTGCCACCGCCGCCCCCGACGCCGATGACTTTAATCTTGGCGTCGTTGCGGGCCTCTTCGTTGAAGCTGATGCGAATGCCGGAATCGTTTTTCATTTTGTCCACCTTGTACGAAGTTTCAAAGTTTCAAGGTTTCAGGGTTTCAAGGTCTTTGAAACCTTGAAACGTTGAAACTTTTGAAACCTTGCCTTACGCTCCCTTTCCGACCAATAACGCTTTCAATCTTGATCCCCATCGATCTTCCTGTAAGCCTCTCGCAATCCTCGCGCGCTGGCCGTAGTTCACCATGCCCAGGATTGTGGCGAACTCGGGCTCGGATAATGTTGAGGGCATCTTGGCGAGCGGGGCGGGCCATGAGAGTCGCACTGACCGGCGCAGCACTGACTCGGCGACGTCGAAAATTCCCGGTAACCGCGAGGCTCCTCCCGTGAGCACGATGCCAGCCAGGCACACATCGAACATGCCGCTGTGGCGCAGAGTCTCGCGCATCATTTCAAACAGCTCGCGCGCGCGCGGCTCCAGGATTTCGGCGACCAGACGTTGGCGCAGCAGCCTTGATGGACGATCGCCGACGGATGGCACCTCTACTTCGTTCCCTTCCGGAATCAAGGTCACGATAGCGTTGCCATAAATCTTCTTGATCTTTTCCGCTTCCGCGAGCGGCGTGCACAGGCCTACCGACAAATCGCTGGTGAAATGATCGCCGCCCACAGGAATCACGGCTGTGTGAATGACGGCGCCTTGCTGAAAAACAATAATCTCGGTCGAGCCGGCGCCGATGTCCGCCAGGCAAACTCCCATTTCACGTTCGTCGTTGCGCAGCACCGAATCGGCTGCCGCCAGCGGTTCGAATACGGTGTCGTCGACATGGACTCCAGCTTTGTTGACGGCGGTGATCACGTTTTGCGTGGCGCTGGTTGCAACCGTCACCATGTGAACGCGAACTTCCAGACGCGCCGCCATCATGCCGAGCGGATCGTGCACTCCGGACTGATCGTCGAGAATGAATTCCTGCGGCAGCAGGTGCAGAATCTCGCGATCGTTGGGCAGTGGAATGGCGCGGGCCCGGTCGACCGCCTGCTTGATCTCGTCCCGTCCAATCTCTCGCGGACGCGTGCCCAGGCTGATGCCGCCGTGACTGCTGATGCCGCGGATATGCACCCCGCCGATGCCAACGATGGCTTGTTCCACGGCCGCGCCCGCGGTGTCTTCGGCGGCCTCGACCGCTTTCTGAATCGCCGCTACAGCTTTGTCGAGTTCAACGATGACGCCTTTGCGCGAGCCGCGCGATTCGGCCACGCCGTGTCCGCGATAGCGCAGGCCGCTGTCGGTGAACTCCGCCATCAGCGCGCAGGTCTTGGCGCTGCCTACGTCAATCGCGGTTAGAAAACTTCCCTGCTGATTCCCCATCGCTTATGAATTCCCCGTTGGCGATAAACTTATTCTCGATAAACTCATTCCCGATAATTCGTTTTCGATAAGACCTCAATCAATCTGAACTCGCGCTGGATTGCTGTTTGGCGATTGCCGGACTCGGTTTCGGGATCGTCGGATGCGGTTGTCGAACGCGACCGCCGACGGAGGATGGATTGCTTCCTGGCCTCCGGCTTGTGGGTTGTGACATGCGCTGTGGCTGCTGCCGCCTTAGGCCCCGAAGCGGAGGCTTTCGCCGCCGCTTTCTTCGAGCTCCCACTTTTGCCCGCCTTTGCCTTCCTGATCTTCGCTTTCGCCACCGGCTTCTTCGCAGCCGCCGACTCAAGTTTTTTCTCGGTCAACTCAAACGCGGGCTTGGGAGCGACGCGGTCGTGAGGACTCATGCGCGTGATCAGCGCTGCCGGCTTCACGCCCGCGGCTGCCGCCGCCCTCGCCGCCGAGGGTGACAGCGCGGACTGCCGGGGCTTTCCTTCTATTTCAGGATTGACGATCACCTGATTGTCGTAGCGCAAGTTCACCGACTCCAGCTTCTGGAATTGCTGCCGCCACTCCCGCACGTGGCTGACGTAGGTTTTGTAGCGCTTCAGGAAATCCGAGGAACCGAGTTCGACCAACACGTCGCCCGCCGGATCGTTCACCCGGACCTTTAGGTTCTCAAGATCGCCGAGATCCACTTCGCTCAGATCCTGAGAGTAGCGAGCGCCTCCGGAATCGAGATCTTGCACCAGTTCGTTGTATGCCTTCATGCGCGGGGCGCGCGTGGAAAGCGGCTCGCCGGGATTCATTCCGAGAATTACGGGGAAGGAATATTTGTGTTTTTGCGGCAGCTCCATCAGAGTTCCGCCCGCATCGATCAGAGAAATTCGCGGGCCTACGCGAGCAAAAGCGATGGGCGTGCGCTCGTGGATTTCGACACTCAGACGGTTGGGCACGAAGCGCATCACGCTGGCCGACTCGACCCACGGAATCTGTTCGAGTTGCGCTTTCTGCTGAGCCAGCGGGAATGAAGAAAATGTTGCGTCCGATATCGGCGCCCATCACTTCCATGATTTGCGCCTTGGTCACGTTCTGCATTCCGGTGACTTCGATGTTGTCGCTCGACTCCACGCGGAAGCGCCAGGAGCGCTCGCCGTATTCGTACAGAGCGGCGGCAAGCGATTGCGGCGACGCAGAGAATTGCGACGGCGAGGCAGGCCCACATCAGCCGGCTGGCAGTTTTCTTTGGAATTGAACTGCGGCGGGCGGAGACACGCTTTTGCCCGCGCAGGAAGGGAGATTCCTCGGCTACATCCAGGTCGACCAGGCGCGCGTCGTCGAGCTCCTCGCGCACAGGCTGGGCGCTGGGTGGGTACAACTCTTCCTGCAAGATGGTGCCGCTGGATTTCCGCGCCATCAGTCCAGGTCAGTTGTCGCCAAGGAATCGCTGAGCTTTTTCAATATAGCTGCATTTCTCGAATTGAGATAGACAAAAAGTTAGGGGATTTGCACAGAGAGGAACCCGGTTGGGCACGACCGCCTGAGTAATTTGTCATTCCGACGCTGAGCGTAACGGAGGCGGAGGAATCCGCTGTCTGCCTGGAAGCCAGAGAAGCAGACTGCCAAACTTTAGTTAGTTTGGGTTAGACCGGACCGGCACTCGCGGTCTCGATGTGGACCACCGGCATCGGAGGCAATTTCATCATCGGCATCTGCGGAATGTTCACGCGCACGCGGGGACAAACTACAGGACTGGGAATAGACCGGAGTACGACTGGAGCGAAAGCGGCCATTGCCATGCGAACCTGGACGGGGTTTATTGCGATCTCGCCTTTCATGCGGGACCGATTCGCCTCGAGCTTCGCAAATTGAGCTTCTTGCCTGTCCGACATGGCTTCGAAACGATCGAATCCCGCCTGGGCACGCGCGATCCGTGTCTGGACCCGCGCGAGAGTGGCGGACAACGGGCAAGAACCACCGTGATTGCGCGCGGTCTGCATACGTGCTTCGGTCAGGAATTGGTCGGCCTGTCCCGAGGCCAGGGCTAGCACGGCGTCTGCATTCTGCTCGACCCGATCCGCAATGCGGTGGGCCCACTGAAAGCCGCCATCGTAATAGTTTGCGTTCAAACCGGCTGCCAGTACTCCTGCCACCAGCCATCCCCATGCTTGATTTGCTTTCATAGGCTTAACCCCTTATGAATGAATAGACGAAGGGCGATTCAATCCGTTAGCAAGGGAAGATACGAGCCGGAGGACAGGAAAGTTCCCAGGGAAACTGATCAAGTGGCA
Source organism: uncultured Acidobacteriaceae bacterium (assembly GCA_963733795.1). Classification (GTDB taxonomy): domain Bacteria; phylum Acidobacteriota; class Terriglobia; order Terriglobales; family Acidobacteriaceae; genus Sulfotelmatobacter. The sequence continues at coordinate 986,366 of CAVTED010000004.1, read as the reverse complement.
AGGCCTGCGTTAGGCCTGTACCGTCAGTGTGATGCAGTCACCAGCAGTTCCTTCAAATACTGTTGCCACAGCGCGGCCCAGGTGTGCGTGCCGTGGCCGTGGGTCTGCTCGGAGACAGGGATCAACACAAAATGGCCGTTCTTTACCCGCTTGATCTCGCGCTCTGCTATTCCCAATTCCGGGGGATTGATGAAATCATCGGCGGAATTCACGAACATAACCGGGACCTTGATCGTTTCCAGCCGCGCCGAAGGATCGTAATTGCGCGAGGCGCTGACGGCGTAGAGGAGGTCATTGGCATCCAGTGTCGCGGTGATGCGCTTCATGGAATCTTCGAGGTATTTGTCGGCGGCATCGCGCGTGGGGAGATTTTTCTGCATCGGCAGCGGCGCGCTCCCGGCGATCAGCAGGAAATCTGCTCCGATCTGCAATGCCGCGCGCGGCTCGGCTGTGTAGTCGCCGTTCTTCCAATCAGGATCCTGACGGATGCCTTCGATGACCATCTCGCGCCATAGGCGATTCCGTCCGGCGATTTGCACGGGCAGGCAAGCCAGCGGCATCAGCGCATCCATGAAGTCGGGATAGGTTTCGCCCCAGACCCAGGCGTGCATGCAGCCCATCGACGTGCCCAGAATCAGGCGGAGATGGTTGACGCTCAATCCTTTCTCCAGCAGTTCATGCTGCGCCGCCACCATGTCGTCGTAGTCGTACTGAGGAAAGTGGGCGTGCATGCCGTCGCTCGGCTTGCTCGATTTTCCGTGACCGATGTTGTCGGGAAGGATGATGAAATATCGGCTCGTGTCGAGCAGTTGACCGGGGCCAAACAGACACGTCCGCAAATTGCGGAGCAAGGAACTGTCGTCCCGAGCCGCCAGTGCCGTGAAGGATGAGCACGGCGTTGGTCACTTTCCCCTTAGCATCGCGTTCGGGCTTGCCAAAGGTCATGTAATGCAGGCGGAGTTCGGGAAGAGTCTCGCCTGACTTGAAATGGAAATCGCGGCTTACATAATCGCCTTCCAGGGGCGTCAGACTTCGCCGCGAGATGGCGCTGGGCGACTGCTGTCGCGAGCGCACGTCGTCGCAAGGCGAGAATGAGGCGATCGCATCCAAGCGTACGGAGCATCTGGACTTGAGCTGGTTGTCCCACATGCGCGGCCTCCCGTTGCTTCAGTTTGTCTAGAATCATCGGCCCGAACTGCGAGACGCTGCCGGCGCCCAAGGTCAGGATCATGTCGCCATCTTGGGCGACCGCTGCGGCTGCATCCACGGCTTCGGCGGGGGAGCTTACGTAGCGGCCATTCTTCGCGGTTTTCTCCCGAATGCGCTGCGCCAGAATTTCGCCGGTGATGCCTTCGATGGGCTTCTCGCTTGCGGCGTAGATGTCGAGGACGAAGAGCGAATCGGCGTCGCCGAACGCGGTAGTGAATTCCTCGATCAGATCGCGGGTGCGGGTATAGCGATGGGGCTGGAAGATGACGTGAATCTTGCGAAAGCCGCACTGCCGCGCCGCCGCCAGCGTGGCCTTGATCTCGGTAGGATGGTGGCCGTAATCGTCGATGACGCTCACGCCGGCCGCGCGGCCGCGCAACTGGAACCGGCGGTCGACGCCGCGGAACTGGTCGAGCGCGGTGCGAATTGAGTCCACGGCGACATCCAGACCCACGCCGACGGCAATCGCCGCCGTCGCATTCAGCACGTTGTGCACGCCGGGCACGTGCAGCGTGAACTCGCCGAGATCGTTTTTTCGATAGCGTACGCGGAAGCGGCTGAGCGGGTGCCCCATCCTTGTCGCGTCCTCTGCGACAGGGAGAGGGTCTTGATCTTTATCTTTACGCTCCATTGGCTCAGACAGCTTGATCAGAAAGTCGGAGCCGCGCCTGGTTCCGTAGGTTACGGTACGGCGCTGGACATCGGGCAAAAGACGCCGCAGCAGCGGATCGTCGTTGCAGGCGACGATCATTCCGTAAAAGGGCACGCGGTCCATGAAGTCAAGAAATGTTTTTTTCACGTCGCGCATGTTGCGGTAGGTGTCCATGTGCTCGCGGTCGATGTTGGTCACGACCGACAAAATTGGGCGACAACTTCAGAAACGAGCGGTCGCTCTCGTCGGCCTCGGCCACCAGGTATTGCGACTTTCCCAGACGGGCATTCGATCCCATGGCGTCGACGCGTCCGCCGACCACCACGGTGGGATCGAGGCCGCCCGCGGCCAGTACTGCGGCGACCATGGAGGTCGTGGTCGTCTTGCCGTGCATGCCGGCGATGGCGATGCCGTATTTCAGTCGCATCAACTCGGCCAGCATTTCCGCGCGCTGAATCACGGGAATGTGCAGCGCTGTGGGCTTCGGCGACTTCGGGATTCTCCACGGAAATCGCTGAACTGGTCACCACTACTTCGGCTCCGGCAATGTTTTCCGATCGATGTCCTTCAAACATCGACGCGCCCGAGACCGGCCAATCGCTGGGTCACGGAGGAACTCTTCAGGTCCGAGCCGGAAACTTTGTAGCCGAGATTGAGCAGCACCTCGGCAATGCCGCTCATGCCGATGCCGCCGATGCCTACGAAATGGATGCGCTGGATTTTGGCAAACATATATTGTACTTCCTGGCCACGGATTACGCGGATTCACACGGATAAAGCCGAAGATCCCTTTCACTCCAACGTAGCACTTCGACCCCGTCGGAGAATTCGCTGTACGCATCCGTGGCTACGTGCCTCGATTCCCGCTACCCGCGCCGCCATCGCCGCGATATCCCGCGCGGCGTTGGGATGCGCCAACTCGCGCGCGGCCTGGCTCATTCGCTGCAAGCGCTGCGAGTCTTGCAGCAGCGCAGCGATCGTTTCGGCCAGCCAGACGCCTTCCAGCTTCGATTCCTCCACCACCACCGCGGCTCCGTGCCGCGCCAGGGCTTCGGCATTGACGCGTTGATGATCGTCGGCGGCGCGCGGGAAAGGAACAAAGACTGCCGGCTTTCCCGCCGCCGCAATTTCGGCGACCGTGCTCGCGCCCGACCGGCATACGACTAAATCGGCGCGCGCAAACGCCGCCGGCATATCGTCGATGAACTTAAATACTTCTGCGGACTCACCCAAGCTTTGATAAGCCGCCAGCGCGTCATTATAGTCACGCTCGCCGGTCTGGTGAATGATGTGAATCCCCGGAGCCTCGCGTTGCAGAACGGCAAGCAGCGAATCATCGCATCGTTGATGGCGTGCGCGCCCTGGCTTCCGCCGAACACCAGCAGAGTCGGAGTGCCGCCGCGCTTGGGAGCGATTTCAAAAAACGCCTGGCGCACCGGCACGCCCGTGACTTCGGCATGACGAAAATATTTCGCCGTTTCCTCGAAGTGCACCGCCGCGCCTGAAACAAATCGCGCGACCATGCGATTGGCAAATCCCGGCACCACGTTGGGCTCGAACGCCAGCGTTGGAATATGTTTGACGACAGCCGCCAGCATCGCGGGGCCTGAAGCATATCCGCCGACGCCGATCACCACGTCGGGCGCGAACTGATTCAGCATGCGGCCGGCATCCCAAACCGCGCGCGGCAAATCGAAGGCCGTCTTCAGCCGAGTCGTCAGGCTGACGTTTTTCAACGCGCCCACGCGCACCAGTTGCAGGGGAAATCCAGCGGCGGGCACCAGGCGGTTCTCGATGCCGCGCGCGGTCCCGATGAACAGCACTTCAGCGTCGTAACTTTTCTTGAGTTGATTGGCGATGGCCAGCGCGGGAATCACGTGTCCGCCGGTGCCACCGCCCGCCAGGATTGCGCGCATGAAGTGACTATAAATGATTGTTGATTTTTGATTGCTGATTCTTGATTGAAAACCGAGCGAGGCGCGGACTCTGGTAAGAGCAGTTAATCAACAATCAAAAATCAGCACTCAACAATTGCCGTTGTCACTCCGCCTGCTTGGTAATGTTCAGCAGCACGCCGACGCAGGCAAGGGTCACGAACAACGACGATCCGCCATAGGACACCAGCGGCAGCGGAATGCCCTTGGTCGGCATCATGCCCAGCACGACGCTGATGTTGATGAATGCCTGGAGCACGACCATGCTGGTGATTCCCACCGCAAGGTATCGGCCGAAGACATCTTCAGTGCGCCACGAAGCGCGCATTCCACGCCACAGGAAGATGGCGAACAATGTGACCACGAACATGGCGCCGACCAGGCCCAGTTCTTCCGCGGTCACGGCGAAAATAAAATCTGTGTGTGGCTCCGGAAGGTAGAACAGTTTTTGCTTACCTTCCATCAGGCCCGTCCCGGTTATCCCGCCAGTGCCTACGGCAATCAGCGACTGAATGATGTGGAAGCCGGTCTTCTGGCTGTCGGCGTAGGGATTCAGAAATGCGAGAATGCGGGCGCGTCGAAAGCTGACGTGAAAAATCAGAAAATATAACGGCACCAGGGACGCCGCAAACGTGTAGGCGAAATAGCGCATGCGCATCCCGGCCACGTAGAGGATGCAGGCGGCGATTCCGGCGCAGGCAATCGCGGTTCCCAGATCCGGCTCGCAGCACTATGAGTCCCAGAGAACATCAGCACGGGCGCGGCCGCCGGCAGCAACGTGTTGCGCACGTCATCGATAGTCTTGGCTCGATTCTCCAGAAAATATGCGAGAAAAAGAATCAGCACCGGCTTGGCCAACTCCGAGGGCTGGAACGAAAAACCGCCGGCATGAATCCAGCGATGCGTGTTGTGCGAACGGTCAAGGAAAAAGACGGAGATCAGCAACAGAGTCGTGAACCCCATCAGCGAAAACACCAGCGCCGGATGCTTATAGCGCCGATAGTCGACGCGCATGGCGACTACCATGCCGAAGAGTCCGGCCACTGCCCACATCAACTGCTTCGATAGAAAGGCATACGGAGAGCCGAAGCGCTCCCGGGCCATGACCGCCGAAGCCGAGAACACCATCACCAGCCCGACGAATACCAGCAGCATGGTCACGGTAAATAACCAACGGTCGACGCTCACCCGCTTTGCCATGGGAATTCATTTCACCACGGAGACATGGGGACGCGGAGAACGAATTGTTGATTGTTGAATTTTGCTTGTTGATTGTTTTGGTTCGGGCAGTCGATGTCAGCAACGCTACGAGTTCTCTACTGCTAACCCGCGCACGATTTCTTTAAACGCCTTCCCGCGGTGCTCGTAGTTCTTGAATTGATCGAAGCTGGCGCACGCGGGAGCCAGAAGTACCACGTCGCCGGGCTGCGCCACGGCACTCGCCTTGCGAATCGCATTCTCTAGCGTCTCTGCGTGCACCACTTCAACGTTTTTAACCTGCGACTCAATCTTCGCTGCTGCCGCGCCGATAGTGTAGACGCGCTTCACCCGCTGGCGAAGCAGTTCGTTGAGAACCGTGTAGTCGCTGCCTTTATCTTTGCCGCCCAGAATCAAGTGGATGTTCGCTGGGAATGACTCGAGCGCCTTGATGGTCGCATCCACATTGGTGGCCTTGGAGTCGTTGTAATAATCCACGCCGCGAATCGTAGCTACGAATTCCAGGCGGTGCTCGACTGCCTTAAAGTCGCGCACCGCCTGGCGAATCTTGTCGGGAGCGCATCCCATCAGAACGCCGGCGCAGAGCGCGGCCAGCACGTTCTCAAGATTGTGCGCGCCTTTCAGTGGAATTTCGGAAACCTGCATGATCTCGCGCTGTTGGCTTTTAAAGCCGCGGAATACGATGTTGCCGTCGCGGACCCATGCGCCTTGCTCGACTTCTTTCTGACGGCTGAACCAAAAAACTTGTGCGCGCGTCCGCGAAGCCATTGCTACACAGGTCGGGTCGTCGGCATTAAGCACGGCGAAGTCGCTCGCCTGCTGGTTTTCAAAGATGCGCGCCTTGGCATCGACATAAGCTTCGAAGGTTCGATGGCGATCGAGATGGTCGGGCGTGACATTGAGTATGACTGCGACTTTCGGGCGGAAAGTTCGAATCGTTTCCAGTTGAAAACTCGAAATTTCAAGCACAATCACGGTTTCGGGCTGGGCTCGCTCGGCTAGAGAGATCGCGGGCGTCCCGATGTTGCCGCCTACAAGTGCTGGAAAACCTGCGGCGGTCATGATTTCGCCGGTGAGTGTCGTGGTCGTGGTCTTGCCATTCGAGCCGGTGATGGCGACAATGGGTCCGGGGAGGAACTGCGCGGCGAGTTCGATCTCCCCGATCACGGCGTCGCCCACGGCGCGCGCCTGCACCAACGGCGGGGCATCGACGGGAATCCCGGGGCTGACGACAATCAGATCCTGCCCACGAAAGGTGCGGTCGCCGTGGCCACCGGTCTCAACGGTAATGCCATGATCGAGCAGCACGGGAATCTCGTTGCGCAATTCGTCGCCACTCTTGATGTCGGAGACGGTCACCTGCGCCCCATGCGCCTTCAGAAACAGCGCCGACGCCACGCCGGACTTGCCGAGCCCGACTACTAGCACGCGTTTTCCGTTGAGATCCATGAAGAAGAAGGCTTCAAAGTTTCAAGTTTCAATGCTTTGCGCTTTCAGGGATTTCCTCTGAAACCTTGAAACGTTGAAACTTTTCTATCTTAATTTCAGTGTCGTCAGGGCGAACAGCGCGAATACCAGCGATGCGATCCAGAAGCGCACAATAATCTTCGACTCCGACCAACCCAGCAGTTCGAAATGGTGATGCAGCGGCGCCATCTTGAAGATGCGCTTCTTGCGCAACTTATAGGAACCGACCTGCAGGATCACCGAGATCGCTTCGATCACAAATATTCCGCCGATGAACGGCAGCAGCAACTCTTGTTTGATCATAACCGCGACCGTGCCAATCGCGCCGCCCAGGGCCAGCGATCCTACGTCGCCCATGAAGACCTCTGCGGGATGCGCGTTGTACCACAGGAATCCAATGGATGACCCTACCATCGCGCCGCAAAAAATGGTCAATTCCGCGACCTGCGGCATGCGCTGCAATTCCAGATAAGTCGCGAAAGTTGCGTGGCCGCTGACGTAAGTGAGGACCGCGAGAGCTGCCGCGGCAATTACGGTGCATCCGATGGCCAGCCCGTCGAGACCATCCGTAAGATTCACTGCGTTGCTCGCACCCACGATCACGAAGGCGACGAAGGCAATGAAGGGAAGAAACGCCAGGAACCACACATGCGGAAAGCGCTCCAGACTCTGCACCACCAAATCAGGGTGGAATTGCTTGAAGAACGGCACGATCAGCTTGGTGGAATAGAGATTATAGGTCTGCATGGCGATCAGCATTGAGGCGATCACGATGCTGGTGGCGATCTGCAATCCTAATTTGGCGCGAGACGTCAGGCCGAGGTTTCGGCGGCGCGTCACTTTGGTGTAATCGTCGGTGAATCCGATGGCCGCGAACGCGCAGGTGGAGAACACGGCAATCCACACGAAGCGGTTGCTCAGGTCCGCCCACAGCAGCGTGGGGACAACGATCGCGATGACGATCAGGAGGCCTCCCATGGTAGGCGTGCCGGCTTTTTTCTGATGAGCCTTCGGGCCCTCTTCGCGAATGTATTGTCCAATCTGGAATTCGCGCAGGCGACCGATAACCAGGGGGCCCACGATCAGGGCAGTAAACAGGGCAGTGAGGCTGGCGAATGCCGTGCGGAAGGTGACGTAACGAAAAATGCGGAAGGGCGCAACATAGTGTTGCAGTTTGACGAACAACAGCCAGTAGAGCAATCAGCCTCCATCTTTCGCAATTTCAATTCTTAATGTCGCGCAGCGTCTTCCAGGTTTCGAGAGCCTTCTCCAGCTTCACTCCACGAGAAGCCTTCAGCAGGACGACGTCGCCATCTCGAGTTTCACGCGCCAACCACCCTCCGGCTTCTTCGGGGGTCGCCACAAATTCGGCTTCCGTTCCCGCGGGCCGCGCGCCGTCGACCATGGCCTGCGCCATTCCGCGAACGCCTAGCAGAACATCGATTTTCCTTTCGCCGATATGTTCACCGGCGGCGCGGTGCATCTGCTCTGCTGCCGGACCGAGCTCAAGCATTTCTCCCGCCACCACAATGCGGCGCGCCGCTTTCATCGCGGCCAAGGCATCGACCATTGCGTTGAGCGCCTTCGGATTGGAATTGTAGCAATCGTTGATGACCGTGATGTTACCCAGTTGGAGAACCTGCCCGCGTTTGTCAGGCGGCGCGAGAGTCGCCAGCGAGCCGACTGCTTCCGAAGGCGTGAGGCCGCGAGCAACCCCAACAGCCACTGCAGCCAGAGCGTTAAGAATGTTGTGTTCTCCAACCAGGGGCAGGTGCGCAGGCTCGCGAGCGCCTCGCATGACCACATCAAACTCCGAGCCTTCCGCGCCGCGAGTTTGAATATTCTCGGAGCGTACATCGGCTGTCGCGCGCGTTCCATAAGTCACGACCCTGCCTTTGAAGTCGCGTCCGAATTGCGAAACATACTCGTCGTCGGCATTGAGCACGGCGGTTCCGCCGGCGGGGAGCGACTCAATCAGTTCATACTTTGCTCGCGCAATTCCGGCGAGAGAATCGAAAAACTCGAGGTGCACCGGGGCGACGTTGGTGACCACACCAATCTCGGGCCGCGCGATCTTAGCGAGCGCGCGAATCTCCCCGGCATGCGACATACCCATTTCGATAACGGCTACGTCGTGCTCCGGTTCCAGCTTGAGGAGCATGAGCGGCAGTCCGAAATGATTATTGAAATTGCCTTCGGACTTTAGCACGCGGAAGCGCGCGGCCAGGACATGAGCGATCGCCTCCTTGGTCGTGGTCTTCCCTGCGGAACCGGTAATGCCTACAAGCGGCTTGCCCCACAACTTTCGTACTGCAGTGGCAAGTGTTTGCAGCGCTGCTAGCGTATCGTCGACCACCAGCAGGTTGCTTTCATCCGGATAGCGGTGTTGCTGATCTTTTCGGACGACCGCTGCTGCAGCTCCTTTCTCCAGAGCGGCGTCCACAAAGTCGTGACCATCGAGATGTTCGCCTTTGACTGCGAAGAACAGTTCGCCTTGTCTAACCGTTCGCGAGTCGATGGAATAGCCTTGCGCGATTTCATCGCGCAGGTCAGGGGGAAGGACGGCCGAGGCGGCTGTCCCTACGCGGGATGTGGCGGAGGGCGCTGCAGATATGAACTCGGCAATTTTCGCCAGCGGCAGCTTCATGCGTGGTTGCCTGCGCTACGGGCTGGTTCACATTCGAAGCCTGACGCGCGCAGAGACTGGCGAGCCACGTCGACATCGTCGAAGGGAAATGATCCCTCGCGCATGACTTGCATCTTTTCGTGTCCTTTGCCCGCGATCAGCACAATATCTCCGGGACGCGCTTCTGCGAACGCGAGCGCAATCGCTTTGCGGCGGTCGGGTTCGACGCTGTACCTTACGCCAGTCTTCTGCAGCCCCACCAATGCGTCATTGATGATTGCGCACGGATCCTCGCTGCGGGGATTGTCGGAAGTGAGTACCACAAAATCGCTGCCGCGTCCGGCGGCCTCGCCCATAAGCGGACGCTTGATCCGATCGCGATCGCCTCCACAGCCGAACACGGTCAGGACTCGGCCGGAGTCTCCTGACGCGCGACACGAATTCGCGAGCGAGCGCTGTCAGATTGCGCAGAGCGTCGTCGGTGTGAGCGTAGTCGACGACGACGGTAAACGGCTGGCCACAATCAACGCGTTCAAATCTTCCCGGAACGTGGGTGAGCGACTCGACGCCGTGGGAAATCGCCTGCGATTCGCACCCGCGTGCATAACATGCGGCCGCCGCCGCCAGAACGTTGTAGACATTCACGCGGCCAATCAGCGGAGAGAAGATGGCAATCTTGTCTTTCAGTCGCGGCGTGACCATGTCGAAGCGTGTGCCGCGGGGACTGATGTCCACGTTCTCGGCGTGGAAATCACCGCGCTCCCAACCATAAGTCAGCATAACAGCGCTGTGCTTGCGACAGAACCCAGCCAGCTTCGCGCCATACTCGTCGTCCAGGTTGGTTACGGCGGCACGCGGCGCGTCGGTGCCACAGCCCTCGAACAGGACTCGCTTGGCGGCGAAGTATTCGTCCATTGTCTTGTGATAATCAAGATGATCGCGGGTCAGGTTGGTAAACACCGCGACGTCGAACGGCACGCCGAAAACGCGTTCCTGGGCGAGCGCATGCGAGGAAACTTCCATGACTGCGTCGGTCGCGCCCAATCCCAGCGCCTCATTCAATAGCCGGGAAAGTTCGAGCGCTTCGGGCGTGGTATGGGGAGCGGGATAGATGTGGCCGGCCACATGATATTCGATCGTTCCGATCAGGGCGCTCTTGCGCCCGGCAGCGGTCAGGATCGATTCGACCAGAAACGCGGTCGTGCTCTTCCCATTCGTGCCGGTAATTCCGGTGATTGCAATCCGCTCGGCGGGACGTTTATAGAAATTTGCGCTCAAGCGGGCCAGAGCCCGACGCCCATGCGGGACCACGGCCCAAGCCACGGCTTCGCGAGGCTTCTCGGCGGGTGAATCGGTGACCACCGCGACCGCTCCGGCCTGGATCGCCTGATCGATGAAACGGTTGCCGTCGGACATTTCCCCGTGAATGGCGACAAAAACGGCTCCTGGCTTGACCCGCCGCGAATCGTATTCCACACCATTGACGCTAGGGTCCCCATTCTGGGCGAGAACCTCGGCGCCATCCAGCAGATGTTGGAAGGTCATTGCTGAGAATTATAGGCCACGGAGAAACCGGGCGTTGCGGTAGTACGCTCTGTTTGCTACGTTGCGGCGATTACCAAGGTCATTTCGCGCCGGTGGCCCAAGCGCGCTACATTCTTTCTATGAGTACGGGAACCGGTTCCGCCAAGTATCGCTGCGCACAGTGCGACCAGGCCGAAGGTTCGTGCGATTGTGAAAAATTCTGCTGCCTCTGCCAGGCCGTGACGAACATCCGAGTTTGTGACGACGGGCTCATGTATTGCGAAGACTGCCGCAAGGCTTGCGACTATAAAACCTCGGATTAATACAATCCGGTGCTTTCTTCCATCACTCCATGATGGGCGACATCCTGACCGCAGCCGCCTTTCAGGGGGTGGGGGATATCGCAGAAAACAATTCCATGACATTTGGCAGCGCGATGAGTTTTGAGGGAAAATAGTGTGTTTGCGGTTTTGTGACGCTTTTTCTGCACTTATTCAGGAGTTCTCATGGCGACCACGATGCACGTCAGCGACCTCGCCGAGTTGCTGAGTGAAGGCCGGACCCACTTTAATCTTTCTCCGGCACTGCTGGTGGAGCACTCCATCCGGCGCAACGAAGCGAAGTTGGCGGCCAATGGAACTCTCGTCGGCTACACCAATCGCACCGGGCGGTCGCCCAAAGACAAGTTCATTGTGAAAGATGAGACTACGGCGAACACCGTCGCCTGGGGCGCAGTAAATGCGCCCATCGAGCCGGATAAGTTTGACGCACTCTATGGCCGGGTGATGGAACATCTGCGCGGGCGGGAACTTTTTGTGCAGGATCTTTTCTGCGGCGCTGATCCCGCATACCGTTTGCCGATCCGCATCGTGAACGAATATGCCTGGCATAACCTGTTTGTGCGCCAGTTATTCTTGCGGCCGACAGCTCAGGAACTCCAGCATCACCAGCCCGAATTCACCGTCATCGCGGCTCCTGAATTCAAGGCCGATCCCCAACGCGACGGCGTGGCGTCGGAAGTCTTCATCCTGCTGAACTTCACACGCCGCACCGTGCTGATCGGAGGAACTTCCTACGCGGGGGAGATGAAAAAGTCCATCTTCAGCGTCATGAACTTCCTGTTGCCTCCACGCAACGTCTTCCCTATGCACTGCTCGGCGAATGTTGGACACGATGGGGTGAGTGCGCTCTTCTTCGGGCTTTCGGGGACCGGCAAAACCACGCTGTCGGCCGATCCCTCGCGCGATTTGATCGGAGACGACGAGCATGGGTGGAGCACCGACGGCGTGTTCAACTTTGAGGGCGGATGCTACGCGAAATGCATCAAACTTTCGAAACAGAATGAGCCGCAGATCTGGAACGCGCTCCGCTTCGGCTGCGTGCTGGAGAATGTCACTCTCGATGCCCACACCCGTATTCCCGACTACAACGACGACAGCAAGACGGAGAATACTCGCGCCGCCTATCCCGTAGATTTCATCGAGAACGCCGTTATCCCAGGCATCGGCGGGCATCCCAGGAATATCGTCTTTCTCACTGCGGATGCCTTTGGCGTCCTTCCTCCGATTTCGAAGCTGACGCCGGAGCAGGCCATGTATCACTTCCTCTCGGGATATACTGCGAAGGTTGCGGGAACCGAGACCGGCGTGAAAGAACCCACGGCCACATTCTCCACCTGCTTCGGATCGCCATTCCTTCCGCTGCCTCCGAAGACCTATGCAGAAATGCTGGGGCGGCGCTTGCGCGAGCACAGCGCCCAATGCTGGCTGGTAAATACCGGCTGGCAGGGCGGTCCGTACGGCGTAGGCAAGCGCATGGCTATTCCTTACACCCGCGCCATGGTCGACGCGGCCGTCGAAGGCGAATTGATTCGAGAAGAATTTGAGATTGAGCCAACATTTGGTTTCAGCATCCCCAAGGCCTGCGACGCCGTGCCTGCATACATTTTGAATCCGCGGAATGCGTGGCCGGATAAAGTCGCCTACGATAAAGCCGCGGAAGACTTGCGCAACCGCTTCGCCAAGAATTTCGAGAACTTCGACGCACCGCCGGAAGTGAAGGCAGCGGGACCGAAGAAGCAGAGATAAGCTTATTGTTGATTGATGATTTCTGATTGTTGATTGAAAACCTTACCCCCGAGTGGCTTGTGGGTCTTGATCATCATCAATCAATCGTCATCGATCACACCATGTTCGCCCGCAAGATTCGCGTGGAGTATGAAGCCGGCGGCCGCAGACTTCCCTGCCCGCTGAAGTGGCTCGACAGTTTTTCCATGCGCAACTTCACCAATGCCACCGTATTCGACGACACCCTTCCACTCTCGGACGGGCAAATGGAAATCGGTTCCAGCGTACCCGTGGACCAACTCCGGGACGCCATGGAGGACTGGTTCCGGCGGAAGGGCTACATATCCAAGGAGTCGCATTTGTCATTGACCGTGAATTGAACACGTAACTCGGCCTCAGGGTTTTCCTGTATACACAAGCCTTGGGCGGAGAGTAGAATTTGGCGCATCAATTCCAAAGAGTACGGCACGTCACTCAAGAGACTCGGCCGACGATTGGAATCTTCAAGCAATACACAGACCCGGCAACCCCCTGGAAAGGAAGGGCCTCATATTGAGCAACTAGGGCCGAGATTAAGATCGGCCCTTGAAATGAAATCGAATCCGAGGAGGTGCTTCATTGAGCTACAAAGTCTTGCAGCTTTCCCCCCAAGCAAGCACCGGCGTGATACGGGCTAGAACCGCGATTCAGAATTCCATGTTCCAGGATTCCTGGGGCGCATCAGTTGGAAGTTCGCGAGAGTTTTCGCTGACATTGCTGGAAGAGGAAGCGGAACTCGAACGCAGCGAACGAAACGGTAGAATTTTAGGATTGGGATTATCGGTTGCCTTCAGCGCAAGCGTCTGGGCCGGAGTTGTCCTGATTCTAGCGCGCTTCTTGCGTTAGAAGGTTTCGATATCGTCAAACATCCGAGGCTAGGCACGTTGGCGCCTGCCTGTCCTTTATTTGGCGTGACGCCTACTTGTCATACCGCAGCAGCGACATCACGTCGTACCCCTTCAGTTTGTCGCGGCCTTTCAGGAATTCCAGTTCCACCACAAAACCCAAGCCAGCGATCTTGGCGCCCAGCATTTCTGCAAGCTTGGCGGTAGCCTCGGCGGTGCCTCCGGTGGCCAGCAGGTCGTCCACGATCAGGACGCGCTGGCCTTTCTGAATCGCGTCTCTGTGAATCTCTAATGAGTTGGTTCCGTATTCGAGGGCGTAATCGTACTTCACGCATTCGGCGGGAAGCTTGCCCGGCTTGCGCACGGGGACGAACCCGGCGTTCAAACGATAAGCCAGCGCCGGGGCAAAAATAAATCCGCGCGCTTCCATGCCCAACACCAGGTCAATGTCTTGCGAGATGTAATGCTCGGAGAGTTTGTCGATCAGCGTGGCGAACCCGGTCTTGTCTTTCAGCAGAGTGGTGATGTCGTAAAACAGAATCCCCTTCTTGGGGAAATCGGGAATCTCACGAATGAGTTTCTTTAAGTGGTCCGAATCCATGGCCGGGACGAGAGACGACGGCATTTACCACGCTCCTTCGATGCGAAATGAATTCAGTCCGGGAACTGGAGGTGCGTCGGATACTTCGACCGCATCCACGCGCGCCGCACGTGGACCTTCGCGCAGGCGGGAGTGCAATCCCGAGAGCTGGTCGCGACTGCCCTGGGCCAGAACTTCTACGCTGCCATCGTGATTATTGCGCACCCATCCGGCGATGCCGAGGATGTGCGCCTCGCGCTCCACAAACCAGCGGAAGCCGACGCCCTGCACGCGTCCGCGGACGATGAAGCGCCGCGCGTCAACCGGCTTTTCAGTGAGAGTCATTACTGAAAATGTCATCCTGAGCGGAGAATCGGTTTCGCGAACGCGAAGCTGATTCGTAGTCGAAGGATCCCTATAATCTCAAAATTCCGCCGGTGCCGCTTGCCGCACTTCCGTGACTTTCTATAGAGTAGGAATCCCTCGACTCCGCGAGAGCGTCGCTTTGCGACGTCCTCGCTGCGCTCAGGATGACAATTGTACTTTTACGCGCGGGACAGGTACGCGCCTTCCGACGTATCGACTTTGATTTTCTCGCCTTCGTTGATGAAGGGCGGGACCTGCACCACCAGCCCGGTTTCGGTCTTCGCTGCCTTGGTTACGCTGGAAGCGGTGGCGCTCTTCAGTCCGGGCTCCGTCTCGACTACGGTCAGAATCACGGTCTGGGGCAACTCGATGCCGACCGCCTTGCCATCGAAAAATTCGACTTTGATTTCGAGGTTGGCAATCAGGTAATCGACGGCGTCGCCCAGAATTTCCTTGCTGAGGTGAGTCTGCTCGTAGTTGGTGGTGTCCATGAAGTAATAACTGTCGCCGTCGGCGTAGAGAAACTGCATTTCGACTTCGTCCACGTTGACCTTCTCGATGGGGTCGGGCGAGCGGAAGCGGTGCTCAAACATGGCGCCGGTGCGCAGATTACGCAGCTTGGCTTGAATGAAGGCGCGCAGGTTGCCGGGCGTGCGGTGCTCGACGCTGAAGACGGAGTGCAGATCATTGTTGTGCTTGATGATCATGCCAGGACGAAGCTGGGTGGCAGGGATCGACATCGCTTGAAAAACTCTCCTTGTACGATTGCGCTGTGTGAAGCCGGCGGAAGGCGGGGCAGGCCACAAATTCCGCAGCCACGAGGGCTAAAATATTATTTTACACTCAGTTGCGCCGGAAAAGAAACCTTCCCGACTAAGAACTCATCGAAGGTGAGCGCAATCCATCCCTTCCGTTTTGGGTTCGCCGAGTACGCGCTGCAGGACTAGAATCAGTCTTGGCCGAATCTCGGCGCAGCTTTCGCCAATATGCCCGATCAATTTCCGGGCGGAAAATTGAGGTCTTCATTATGCGAAGTGGAAATTACGAATCATCAGAGAGCAACAGCCTCGGTACTGCAGTCACGTTTCTTTTGATAGGGCTTGGCGCCGGCGCTTTCGCCGCGCTGTTGCTCGCGCCTAAGACAGGCAAGCAAATGCGCCGCGACCTGCAACGCGGCTACAAAGACGCCAGAGAAACTTTAGAGGATTGGGCTGACGAAGCCAAAGACCGCGTGAAAGTTGCCAGTGACCATGTCCGGGACGCCGCTGCCCGGGGCGCGGACTTGGCGGATGACTTAAGGGAAAGAGTAGAACCCCTGCGCCGCGTCATCACCCGAAAGTAAGGAGAACGGGCGTCAGACACCAGACCTCGGACCTCGGGCGTCAGACCTCAAAACGGCTGAGGTCCGAAGTCTGAGGTCCGACGTTTTCAGTTTCAATACAAACGAAAATCGACCTGAACCGCAATTTGCGTTGCTACAGGTTGGCCATTAAGAGTGGCCGGACGGAAGCGCCAGCGGTGGACAGCTTCGATCGCCTTCTCGTCCAGACCCATTCCCAGGCTCTGCCCGACGCGAATGTCGTGCGGCAGCCCATCCTTTCCTACTACCAATAGGAGCATCACAATCCCCTGCGCCTTAGCCTTGCGCGCTTCGTCGGAAAAACTCGGCTCGGGATTAAAAATCACTTGCGGGACCGTCACGCCCATCTTTCCTGCCGGATAAATTCCCGCAGGACCGGGGCCGAATCCCGGCCCTGTTGACGGTCCGACGCCATCGCAGCACCCGGGTCCGATTCCTCCGGGACCGCCTGGTCCGTTGGATAGCACCCGCGAAAACTCAGACAGCGGATCGCCGACCTGCCCGACCTGCGGCAATTCGATACTCGGCGCCACGCGCACCGTTTCTTCCACCGCAAGCTTCGGAGGTTCTTTCGGCAGAATCACGGTCGGCGGCGCGAGTTGAGGATCGAGCGAAGCCTTGGGGAGATTGCCCCGCGAAGCCGGAAGTGGGTCATGGTTTCCACCGCCTCCGCCGCCGTGCCCGGAGAACACTAAAGGTAGCTCGTTGAATCTCGGTAAGCGGCTGACGATTGCTGGGGTGCTTCGGATCACACAGCTCGTGAAGTAGATGAGCACGCCCACGATCGCAGCCTGTCCCAGCAAAGAGAACAAGAAAGTCTCGCGCCGGGCGCGGTCCAGTCCGTCGTTTTGCCCCGAAAGGAAGGAAAAGATATTCGGGCCCGGTCCGGGAGATGCAGCGGTCATTGCATGCCTCCTGCCGACGAGTTTTCTGGGAACGATCTCAGCCCCGACTTGCCGTAAGACGCAGGGACGCATGAAAAGGATTTCTGGACAGGAGACTTTATGAAGAAGTTCTATCCGAAAATGGCAGAGAACATTCCTTTGACTCTCCGGAAGAAGCCGCGGTGTTCCGGCTTCTTCCCCACGGGCTGAGATTCGATCACCGCATCGAGATGCACCTGGCGGGCCGGGGACCCTTCCACCGGCAAATCTTTGGCGGCCTGTAACGGCGGCGGGGATGCCATGGCCGCCGCCCGGCTCTTCGGTGTAAACACCAGGGACGTATCGATCTGCATGTGTGTGTCATTCGGTTGAGAAGCCGGCAGCGTCGCTGTTTCCGGCCCGTTCGACAGAGTGGTGTTCGCATTGGTTGTACTCAACGAACCGTTTGTCGCGGATGCAACCGCCGCCTCACCGCCCCCGATGCGTGCCTTGGCGGGCAGTTCCGACTCCGGCACATTCGGAGCAAAAGGAGCCTGAGCCCGCATCAGCGGCGACGGCGCAGCACAGCCGCACTCCAGCGGAACGTTGGTGTCGACCTTGTCGATTTGTCCCGAGTGAAACACCGCCTGCTCGGTAGGTCGCACCTGATAAATCCGGTCTCCTATCAGTTCAGAGACGATCGCCGAAGAAGTATTTCCTTTCAACGCGCGAACGCAGGTGTTGCCGTGCGGGTCGGCACTGATGGCGAAGTGGAATTCTCCTGGACCTGCAAACAGGATGCGGAAGTCCGGAGTAAGCACGGTGTCGGCCGATGCGCGCAGGGTATAGTGCGCTTCGAGCGCGCCGCTGCTCAGGCCGAGCATCAGGTCACGCCTGGTTTGCGAGGGCGTTACCGAGACCGTCGTTCCGGGGCACACGAGAAGTTCTCCTCCGCGAGACAAACGCAGGATCGCCGTCTCGGAGCCGGCCGTAATCGTCGAACCGGAACCGATGCGGCTTCCCGCCGTCACCATGGCTCCAGCGCCGCCTGTCACGGGAACCACCGCCGGGGCGGCCCCCAGTGACATGCCTGGCTCGGTCGGCAGTTGCGGTGACGACTTCTTACTCGCATTCGCGTCCTCGGCCGGCTTGAGACGTACCAGCAGGCGAGTACCCGCTCCATCCCACGAGTAGCCATAGGGCGCGAGCAAATCCAGAACGATGCGAGTCACCGGCGGCTTCTGCTGGTATTGCTCGACACGGATGGCAAGGATATTTTCCTTTTGAATCGCGATCCGCTTCTGCATCAATCCAAGGCGCGAGTTAGGCAGATCGATGACCAGGCGCGGCGGCGAATCGAGTCTCTGTATTTCAGGAATGACGGGGCCGCTGGATAGAATTTCCACCACCGGAACGCCGCGTTCATGAATGATGCGAACGCTTCTCACCAGAGGCGGCGGACCAAAAGTTTGGGCGACGGTCCGGGCAACGATCAGCGCCGACACTGTAACCATGCACGCAGATTTGAACGCACGTCGCGGCAAAGAATCCTCGCTGGAAGCCTGAAGGAAACATATCACCTGCGGTGGACAGGAGAGAAGTAACTAGAAGCGGCGTCGGACGTCAGACCTTGGGCCTCACGTCAGACCTCAGTTTTCTCGGGATCGACGTTGCAAAGTTGGCCGCCGTCCCGGCGCCAAAAGATTGGCACGGAAAGCGAAGTCTGAGGTCTAAGGCACGAGGTCTGAGGTCCGCCTCTAGGCTTCCGGCAGAAACTCGTATTCTTCAATGACCGCGGCGACAGCCAGTTTGCCGTTTCCAGTTCCATCTTCCACGCGCACGACTCGGCCTTTGCATTGCACGCGGATGCTTTCGGTAAGCGTGATCTCGGGCGGGAGTGTCAGGGTAAATCCTATGGGCGATCCCTGGGTAACGTTGGAATCGAGGTAAAACGAAATGCCACGCGCGCTGACGTCGCGAATCTGAGCAGCATGGACGGCGTTGTCATGATCGACCGTGACCGGTACGCGAAGCGGGAAGCGCCGTGCCGCCCGCTTCTCCTGCTGGGACTCAGCCATGCATCCTCCAGGTGACGCCTATCATCTCTAACAATCCATCTGCAATAATCAATGAGAATGCCCTGCGACGGTGCAACGGTCAATACCACCGTTGGGTAAGCAGATGGCCCTTTGGGGGGAGAAGCACGATTTTAGACTGTAGATTTTAGATTGTAGATTTTTAGATTGTAGATTGCAGATTGCCGACCGCAGATTTGAAACCGCGCGGGTCAACAATCTTCAATCTGCAATCTCGAATCTGAAATGGCAATCTGAAATACCTCTTCTTAGTTGATATCGGGAGCCGCTAAACGCTTGATTTTCGTACTCGACAACTACGATTCCTTCACCTACAACCTGGTCCAGTACATCGGCGAACTGGGGGCCAAAGTCGAGGTCCGGCGCAACGATCACGTCACGGTGAGCCAGGTTGAGAAGCTGCGGCCGGAACGCATCGTCATCTCTCCTGGGCCATGCACGCCGCATGAGGCAGGCATCAGCATCGATCTGATCCTTCACTTCGCTGGGAAAGTTCCTGTGCTCGGAGTCTGCCTGGGACATCAGGCCATTGGCGAAGCCTTCGGTGGACGCGTCGTGCGCGCCCCGCATCTTATGCACGGCAAGACCAGCGCCGTCGTACACGACAACAAAACTGTCTTTCAAGGTCTTCCCATGCCCATGACGGCAACGCGCTATCATTCGCTCATCGTCGAGGAAAAAGATTTCCCCGCCGAATTGGAAGTCAGCGCCTGGACCACAGAAAAAGACGGCACCCGCACCATCATGGGCCTGCGCCATCGCCGCTTCCCGGTTGAGGGAGTGCAATTCCATCCGGAGAGCGTGTTGACAGATGCGGGCAAGAAACTCGTGGCAAACTTTCTACGGCAGTGATCAGTGATCAGTCTAGTGCCCGAAGTCAGAAATGGCCGCACCGGCCGAGGTTGGCAGGATTCTCAATGGTCTTCTGAACTCGTTGCCCAGCCACAAGTAGGGTCTTGATCAGACTCCGCCACCCACCATTGATTCTCGTTACTGGCCACTGATCATCGATCTCTGCTTCGCGCCTTCTCTACCGCCCGCAGCACCGCCTGCGCTTTATTCATCGACTCCTGAAACTCACTGGCCGGATCGGAGTCCGCGACAATTCCGGCACCCGCCTGCAGATATGCTTTCTTGCCCTGCATGAGCAGCGTGCGAATCCCGATGCACGAATCCAGATTGCCCGCAAAATCCGCATAGAGCACCGACCCTCCATAAATGCCGCGCCGCGTGGGTTCTAGTTCTTCGATAATCTGCATCGCTCGCACCTTTGGAGCACCGCTCAACGTTCCCGCGGGGAAACATGCGGCAAAGGCGTCGAGTGCGTCCAGATCCTTGCACAACGTGCCTTCCAGCGCTGAGACCAGGTGCATCACGTGGGAATATCGCTCTACATACATCAAATCTTTCACCTTCACCGAGCCATATTCGCTCACGCGTCCTAAGTCGTTGCGGCCGAGGTCGACCAGCATGACGTGCTCGGCGCGTTCTTTTTCGTCGGTGCGCATCTGCTGTTCGAGGCGCAGGTCTTCGGCTTCGTCGCGCCCACGCGGATGCGTCCCCGCAATCGGCCGGTATTCCAATTTTCTTCCGGTCACTCGCACCAGCATTTCGGGAGACGAGCCCAGAATGTGCGTGTCGTCCATTCTGAGAAAATAAAGATAGGGGGAGGGGTTTACCTGTCGCAGCGAGCGATACAAATCAAAGGGCGCGACCTCCGGAGGGAAGTCGAGCCTCTGCGAGAGCACGACCTGGAAAATGTCGCCCGCGGCGATGTATTCCTTGCAGCGTTCCACGCTGCGCAGAAATGTTGCGCGCTTTGTGCCGGCATGCACTTTGAGCTTGCTCGTTTTTACTTTTGCTGTCTTGCGCCAAAGCGCCGAGCTGAGTCCCGCCGCCAATTTCCGCTCCAACGCGGCGATGTCTCGCAGCGCGCGGTCATAGGCGCGGCGCGGATTCTCGCGCGCAACATCGGCGGCGGCAACGATATGAATCTGGTGCCGCAAGTGATCAAACGCCAGCAGTCGATCAAAGAACATTAGTTCGGCGTCGGGCAGCTTCAAATCATCCTGGGCGTGCTCGCCAATTTTTTCCAACTGGCGCACCACATCATAGGCAAAATATCCAACCGCCCCCGCGGTGAAGGGTGGCAATCCAGGAATGCTTGCGGGACGATGCTCCTGCAGCAATCGCTTTACAACCTGGAAAATGCTTTGCTTGACGACTTCACGCTGCCGACCACGTTCGATCTCCACAGTTCCCTCGCGCGCTTTCACGCGCATGTAGGGGCGCGCGCCCAGGAACGTATAGCGTCCAATCTGCTCGCCGCGCTCGACGGACTCCAGCAAGAATGCGTACGGTTCTTGTTCCGCAATCGCTAAAAACGCGGAAACCGGAGTCAGCAAATCGGCGCTGACGGACTTCACCACGGGAACGAGCGTGACCTCTCGGGCTAACTGGGCGAACTGTTTGAAATCCGGTTGCAACATCGTTTTTGGGTCCGAGAAAACTGGCACTCAGGTGCAAATACATCGAACTCGTGGGTTTTTTATTATAGGGGAAGGGTGGAACAGAGCAGAACCTTCACGCATTTTTCGGCAACGCCGCGTAATGGAAGATCCTGATAGGCCGCTTGCTAATCGTCGATATACTCTCTTCGGGTATCGGCGATCCGAGGACTTTTAGCTGTGAAGACTACTGTGGTTCGTCCCACTGCGGCTTTTGCCACCAGCATCGCTCTGATTTCTTTGAGCCTCGGCACCACGCGATTGCTGGCGCAGGCGTCCAGAACGAACGACAAGACCTCGGTGAGCGCTCAACAAGAAAAAGTGGAGACTGGACTCACCGAGCGAGTTCACATCAAGGGCCGGCCACTTTCGCACTGGACGATTTCGCAACGGATGGTGCATTATCACGTGCCCTCCGTCAGCTTAGCCGTCATCAACAACGGAGCGCTGGAATGGGCCAGAACTTATGGCTGGAAGCAAGCAGGCCCTCCCGATCTGGCGGATACCGAGACGCTCTTCCAGGCTGCGTCCGTCAGCAAAGTCATCACTGCTCTGGCGACACTTCGACTCGTGCAACTCAAAGACCTTGGCCTGAAGGACGACGTCAGCGAAAGACTTCATGGCTGGAAGCTCCCCAATTCTTCCGGAGACATGGTCACGATCGACGAACTACTCAGCCACAACGCCGCTATTAACTGGCCGCCGGGCGAGTCGGCGCTGGCTCCGGCCAGCCCGTTGCCGACCCTGTTGCAGCGATTGAAGGGCGAACCGCCGGCACAAAATAAACCGGTGCAGGTCGATGGCACTCCGGGTTCGGGTTTCCGGTATTCCAATGGCGGCTATCTGATCCTGGGACAACTGATCTCCGACACGACCGGCAAGAACTTTCCCGAAAGTGCGGAAGAGCTCGTGTTCAAGCCGCTTCACGTGACCCACAGCACGTTTCAAGCTTTCACCCCGGACTCTGCGCCGAAAAACATCGCCTTCGGCCACACCGCGGATGGCGTAGTGGAAGACGGCAAATGGCGCGTCGTGGGCGCACCCGAGGGCGGGTTGTGGACGACCGCGTCCGATCTGGCTCTGGCAGTGATCGCGATTCAGCGTTCGTTCCGCGGAGCCAAGGGCAGCTTTCTTTCGCCACCGCTGGCGAAACAAATGTTAACCAGGCAGAACGACCGCTGGGGGCTGGGCGTTCAACTGCAGGGCTCGGGAGATAACCTCGCGTTCCGTCATGACGGTTCCACTCCCGGTTACAAGGCCGTGCTATTTGCTTATGCCAGCCGCGGCCAAGGAGCAGTCATCCTCACCAATGCGGATCGCGGAGGCGAACTCGCGGACGAACTGCTGTACAGCATCGCTGCAGCCTATGACTGGCCTGATTTTCAAGTCGTCGAAAAAGAGATTGTCGAAATCAGGCCGGAGGATCTCAAGCAGTTCGTGGGGCAATACGAAATGGCGCCCGGCGTCTATGCGACTATCACGATGGAAGAGGGAAAGCTCTATGGGCAGGTTCGCGGTCGCGACAAGATCGAACTGCTACCCGAAAGCGCGACCAGGTTTTTCATGATAGAAGGTCCAACCGTGGAATTTGAGAAGGACGGCACGGGGAGAGGCACGGCTCTCATCTTTGATGGAAACTTCCGCGCTCAACGCCGGCCATGAACGGCTACTAGTCGGTCCCTTCGGAATTGGGAAAACTTTGGTCACTTGTTGAGCCCTACACAACCGCTAAAATCTGGATATCCCAAGTATTATGAACATCTTGGAAATTGTGTGCCGGAACACGTAGACTAAACACGATCAGATATTATGCGAATTAAGTTTTGGGGCGTACGCGGCTCCACGCCCACTCCACAGGCCGAGAACCTGCGCTATGGGGGCAACACCTCCTGCGTCGAGGTGCGTCTGGGAGACCAAATCTATATCTTCGACTGCGGCACCGGATTCCGCGTGCTGGGGCAGGAACTCGAGCGGGAGTTTGGCGACCGCCCTTTCTCCGCGCATGTTTTCGTCTCTCATTTTCACTGGGACCATATTCAGGGCATGCCGTTTTTTCGCCCGCTTTATACCAGCGCCAACAGCCAGTTTTCCTTCCACTCGTCGAGCCGCACCCGGAGTTTGAAACAGGTATTTGGCGAGCAGATGGCCTCTCCGTATTTCCCCGTCAGCGTGGACTACATGAAGGGCGCCAAGCGCGATTTCTACAACATTGAAAACGGATGCATGCCCATGGGCGAGAGCATTCAGATCAAAACCGCGTGGCTCAACCATCCGCAAGGCTGCATGGGGTTTCGCGTCGAGACCAAGGAGGGCGTACTGGTCTATGCCACCGACAATGAACCCGGCGACCCAAAATTCGACAAAGCCGTGCGCAAACTTGCAGAAGGCGCCGACATCCTCATCTACGACGCACAATATCTTCCCGAAGAATATGAAGCCCGCCGCCGCGGCTGGGGACACAGCCACTGGCGCGAAGCCGTCAACATAGTCATGGAAAGCGGCGCCAAAGAATTGATCCTCTACCATCACGACCCCGACCACACCGATGCCATCGTGGACAAAGTAGTAAAGGACGCCCGCAACTACTATCCCAAAATCCGTGCCGCCGCCGAGGGCATGGAAATCGTTCTGTAGTCTCTCGTCATTAGGATTTCGTCGGAGCATCGGTTGCGAGGAAGTGACGGGCACTGCAACCGCAGTAGCGACTGCGTTTCATTCGTATCGTAGTGCCACTATCGGATTGACTCGCGTGGCACGCTGGGAGGGCGGCAAGGTGGCCAGCAGCGCGACGGTCAGAAATACGCAAGAGGCCCCAAGGAACGAGACACTGTCGACAGTGTTAAGTCCGTAGAGCACGCCGCGCAGCAGGTGTGAGGCTTCCACCGCGAGAAGCATCCCGACTATCAATCCGGCAAAAACGGGCCGCGTGCCTTGGCGCATTATGAGCCCGAAAATGTCGCGTTTCTGGGCGCCAATTGCCATGCGGATACCTACTTCGCGTGTGCGCAGAACGACCATGTAGCTCACGGTGCCATAAATACCCATTGCAGCCAATAGAAGTCCGAATAAGCTCACCGCAATCGCAATAGCGGCAGCGAAGGCGGC
Source organism: uncultured Acidobacteriaceae bacterium (assembly GCA_963733795.1). GTDB lineage: Bacteria > Acidobacteriota > Terriglobia > Terriglobales > Acidobacteriaceae > Sulfotelmatobacter. Next base: position 961,909 of record CAVTED010000004.1, on the reverse strand, counting down.
CCCAATGAAAGGCGGCGTTTGCCGAAGCATCTCTTCAAGAGTGGAAGTGGATGCCACCAGGTCAGGATCAACAGACGAGACAACCGAGTCAATCGCGCTCTCAACAAACATCGGGTCAGGCTGTGTCCGGATGAGGATGGGATAGTCCCGCAGCCGGTCTTCGGGTAATGGCAGATAGACCTGTGCGGAGTCGCTGCCGTCGAACTCAACCCCGCGCGTGTCGCCAGCCACGCCGATAACCTGCCAAGTTGGACCGTCAGGTAGAAGTTCACCATTGGAGTGGAACTGCCCGTCTGTGCGCAAACGAAGGCTACGCCCGATTGCTTTTCGCCCGGGCCAGAGCTGTCTCGCCGCTGATTCGCTCAGAATAACCGAATGCTCGGGCTGTCCGCTCTGCGATTGAAAGCCTCTGCCGGCTAGCAGCAGAATGCCGAGGGTCGGGAAGTAGTTTGCTTGAACCCAGGTGTAATAGACAACGCCCTGCCTATTCCTGGACGAAGGCTCTTCGCCGTTAAGCGAGACGGCGGCTGCTCGAACGTTATTGTCGTCGGGCGCGCGAGCACTGGTGATGGCTGTTACACCGGGCAGGACAGCGAGACGGTTGCGAAGTTCGCGGATGAGAGCAAGCCTCCGATCTGCGTTATACCTCGAGCCTTCGGGAAACCGGAAATCAAGATCGACGACGTGTTTGCCGTCGTAGCCGGTAGCCGCCTCAAGGGCATGCAGCGAGCTGCGAATCAACATGCTTCCCGCGATCATGAGCACTAGTGAGAGGGCGACCTGAGAAGCAACGAGGAGATCTCCCGAAGGCGGCGACTGCGAATCGGTGAACTCCCCACATTTCTCCTGATTGCCGAGAACAGTGCCGATCTGGAGCTTTCCACCGCCGGAGCAAGGCCAAACACCAGGCCTGCGAATCCGGAAATTGCCAGAACGTAGCCAAAAACTTCGAGGTCGGGGCTTACGTGCAGGACGATCGTGCCCAGATCGGCGGGGAAGGCTTCCCTGAACATAGTCGCCCCCGCCTTCATTAGCGCCCACGTGAGAGGCAACGCGATCAGGCCGGCGAGCAGACCAAGCAATGTACTCTCCGTCAGCAATTGCCGTATGACGCGTCCCCGGCTCGCTCCCAACGAGAGTCGCATGCTCAGCTCGTTTTGGCGAGCTGTAGCCCGCGCCAGTTGAAGGCTGGCAACATTGGCGCAGGCAATCACCAGCACCATGCCGGAAGCGATCATAATGAGTACCACGGTGAACTTCAGCGAGCCCGGCAGCTTGCTACCCGGCAACGGAGATCCCCGCGAAAGTAGTGCGGTAACGGGTCTGCTCAACTCCGACTTGGGATCGTGCAAACTGCGGAGGTGAGAGGCAATCAGTGTCATCTCGGCCTGCGCCTGGTTCAGATCGACGCCGGGCGCGAGTCGGCCGAACATCCGCAAGGTCAGTTTTTCGCGGTCACGAAGCAGGTTAGAGTCAGGATGAACCAGCGGCTGAAGGCTGAGCGGCAGCCAGAAATCTGGCGCGCTTATGCCGGTGCCGACGAAATCATGGGGCGTAATTCCCACGATGGTGAATGGCGCGCCATTTAGGCGGACAGTTTTACCCAGCATCGCGGGATCGCCGGCAAACCGCTTCTGCCAGTAGTTCTCACTGATGAGAACCGCGGGCGAAGCCGCCAGTTCGGAAGGAGTTATGGATTCAAAACTGCGGCCGCGCAGAGGCGCCACTCCGAGAACTGAAAAGTAGTTTTCCGAAACGACGAAGGTGCTGGCCAACTCCGCATTGCCGGCGGCCGGAGGCAGTATCCCCAATCTGCCAAACAGAGATCCAGCAGCGGCAGTGCGTTCGCTGACGATGCCGCCCGCGTCGGTAAGAGTCACTCGATCGATAAACATAGCAATGACATCGGAGCAGGTGTGGACATGATCCCGATAAGCTTCGTAGTCCGGATAGCTGAACCAGGAAGATTCGGCACCCGACTGAAGGATCAGCATGATGTTCGCCATTCTGCCCGGATCGCGCGCGTCGAGAGACCGTCTCACGAGCGCTTTATATGCGGTGAAGGTTCCCGTGTTGACACCAATACCGAGGGCAAGCGCTAGAACCGATACGGCGGTGAATCCTGCATTGCGGAAGAGCATCCGCACTCCGTAGCGCAGGTCCTGGAGCAACGTCTCAGGCCGGATCATTCGACGAACCTCATGTCCTTTCGCGGTCAAGTTCAACGCTGAATGGAAGACGTCGCCAGGAGGCGATTATTACAGCGCAGTGAGAGCCCTTTTAGTTCCGATGCCGCCATCATCATACGCTGAAGCCACCACGGCTTTCGCGGCTTTCGACAGATTCCAACAGAAAAGGGACGCCCGCAAAGGAGCGCCCCTGTGATTGATTCGGGCTGTTACTGACGGTCTTCCTTGCAGTTGGACCGCCGGCAGCACGCTCGTTCCCTCAACACGAACTGCGTAAGAGCTGAAGGATCGATGCCCAGGGCTTGGAGAATCGTAGGCGCCACTTGGACCGTACCCACTGAGGTTCGGACCGTGTCGGCATGGAAGCCGGGATTGGACAGCAGCATTATTACATTGGTGTCGTCATGCGCGAACCCGCCGTGCTCGGCCTGTTTCGCATGGCTTCCGGAATACGTAACCCCAACGTTCGGGGTCACGATGATGTCCGGTGTGCGCGGGTCTACGGTAGGATCGTTGTAGTTGATCGCGAGCGATGGGCCGTAGAAGAGCTGCCCTAGCGCGATTCCCGAGGGACCCGCATTGTTTTCCAGAATTGCGACGGCGTCGTCTGTTTCGGAGGCACTCTTCAGCCAGAGCAGCGAGACGTCATCTTCCGTCGGTCCAATGCCGTTACCGAGAGGAGACTCCGAGTCTGGAATAAAGCCCGCCGTGGCAAGCAGTGTTGCGGGTGAAGTGCCGATGCCGGCGCGGGTCTGAGGGACGTAGCGAGCCGGATCGATGGGCGACTGGCCGTGTTTCGCAGTGATGACGATCAGGGTCGAATCATAAAGACCCTTGTCTCTTCAGCCCGCTCGACGAATGCAGCGATCGAGTCGTCCACGAACTTGAATTCGCTCAACAGCGCCGCACTGGGAGTCCCCGCAGCATCCAGATACCCGCCGGTAGTGCTATTGCTGGCCTCAATCAGCTTTTGGCCGACGCTGACCGCTTGAAAGTTCATGCCGAAGATGTTCGGAGTGCCCTCTCAAGGTTCCAGTGCCAAGGTGCGTCTTGCCATCTATCCAGTTGAGCACCGCATTGACTTTCAATTGGTCGTAACACTGAATGTTTTGGAAGCTGTTGGTCCACGCCGTCAGGTCCGAATTGGGATCGGGGACGGTCGCACAATTAATGCCTGTGGGAGTTGTGACCATAGGAAGAGGAACTACGTTGGAATTGATTTCCGGCGCGTAGAAATCATCAAGAGCCGCCGGACCGATGGGCGCGGAAACGGAAGAATACGCTGGGTGCTTGTCCGACCATGCCGTAACTCCGCCGGCCTGATGGATAACGGTAAAGATGCTGTTGGTACGGACGAACTGCCACGGGAATACCGGGTTGCACCCATTGGCTGGATCCTGAGGCAGCTTGTTGGGATCGATCGAAGCGATGCCGCCATCTGTGAGGGAAGCGCCAGGAGCGCCACCGTTTACCAGAGCCTGATTTTTGTCGATCCCTTCTTCATACTCAGTCGTAAAACCGGTGGGTTTCGCACCCGCGCTGCAGGGACCGGGGCCATTTCCGTTGCCGGTCTGCACCTTGGGTCCGTCCAGATTGCGGGAATACGCAACGTCGTAATAGACGCCGGTTAGCGCCGGGCTTCCGCCGGTAACGATTGCGGTCAGGCCAGGGAAGGAATCCGACGGCTTTGAGGTACTGGCGGCGACGTAGTTGATACCGGTCTTGCCAAGAGCAGCCAGCGCCGGGCAATAAGGTGCGCCATTGTTGACCGTGCTAATTCCGTTGGCACAGTTTGCGAAGTCAACCGCGTGCATTCCGTCGACGCTGATTAACAGAACGTGCTTGATGCGACCATGGTGATGGTCATTGTCCTTATTATCGTTATCGTGGGCGATTGCGGTACCGGCCAAACAGGCAGCCGCGAGGGTGACAGTAAAACAAGTTTCTTTTTCATAGTGACCTCGGCCCCGATGGTATGGAAAGCCTGGTCACCAGTAGGTTACGGAGAGTTGAATTGTTCATGAAAAACTGCTGAAAGATGTGGAAAATCGGACCCCTGATCCTGGCATCGAGCTGGATTTCCCTGCCCTGGTTTCATAAATCCTGGTATAAACAAATAGTTTCATAAATCCTGCGCACGCTGCCGGCGCTCGCAACTTCCATTCTCATCGAGCCAATTGAGTAATGAGCGCACGCTGGCCCGAGCCAAAGCGATCGAGCAATCCGCGGCTCCGTAGTAGATGTTGAGAGTATCGCCATCGGGCGCCATAGTATAGCCGCAAGGGAATACGACATCGTCGACATCGCCATGGACCTCGTACTCCGCCTCCGGCCCAAAGATCCAGGAGTCTCCGCGCAGTAGACACTTCGCCGGGTTTTCGAGCTCGAACAGGGCCAGACCCAATCGATACAGGCAGCCCGACGGCGTGTGCCGCACTCCGTGATAAATGACGAGCCATCCCCGCGAAGTCTCAATTGGCGGCGGCGACAAACCAATCTTGTTAGCGTCCCACCACGCGCCCCGGCGGGCTTCCAGCATAAGCCGGTGCCGGCCCCAGTGCCGCAAGTCCGGAGAGTAGGAAATCCACATGTGCGCGCCCAGGTTGGTCGCAGGCCGGTGAATCAGCGCCCAATGCCCATCGATTCGCCGCGGCAAGAGCGCGGAGTCCTTGTCGTCCGGCGGCATTATCACGCCGTAACGCTCGAAGGTTCGGAACTCTTTAGTGAGAGCCAGCGATACGCCGGGGCCGCCGCGCGAATAGGACGTATAAGTGACGACGTATTGCTGCAGTTCGGGCACGAACGTAATGCGTGGATCCTCGATGCCCCAGATTTCCTCGGGAAAGTCTTTTGGGTTGGGCATCAATGTTGGAGTCGCTATCGATCTGCCATCCGTCGACGCCGTTCACCGATCGCGCGGCAGACAGATGCGATAACCCGCGGCGATCCTCGATTCTACAAAGCAGTAACGTTGAACCGTCCGCGAGCAGGGTCGCCCCGGGATTGAACACACTGTTGATTGAGTACGGCCAATCCTTGCTGGTAAGGATCGGGTTGGACGGATGGCGAAGCAGCAACGCCTCGAAGCTGGTACTAACAGTGCTCACAGGTTTTTGTGCGATGGTCACGGCAGAATCTCCTTGGGTTCCGACTGTTGCAGGGCGCGCATTTCCAGCAGTGCCATGAGGAACGATAGCGTTGATTCCGCGCCCTGGTTCTCATTCGCGCGGTCGGGATGAAGGCCGTCGCGGCACCCGCCAGTGACGGAATCATAAAGAGAGAGCTGTAGATCGTTGTCGCCAAGAAACCAGTTGAACGCCGACCACGCTTCCTTGCGCCAACGGCTGTCGCCCGTAACCAGGTACGCCTGGAGACATGCCGAAACCGCGCCTGCGGCCTCGATCGGCTGTTGATCGAAGCGGGCCTTTTCCTCACCCTGTCGATAGAAACCTTGTGATCCGATGGGGACAAAGTGCCCATTGATTTCGCAGCGTTGCTGTTCCATGAGCCAATCCAGCGATTCCAGGCCGGCGGAAACCATTCGATCATCCGCACACGCCGACCCCACCAGAAGCATGGCTTGAGGCAGTCTGGCATTTCCGTAGGCGACAACATCTTCAAACCATTTCCAGCGCATGCGCCGAACCGCGTCATACAAATCGAGCAGCCTTTGGGCCAGCGCCAATCGGATGCGCTGCGCGTCGCGGTCGCCGGGATAAGCATGCAGATATTCCTGAATTCCGAGCAAAGCGTAGGCCCAGGCCCGCGGACTGTGGAACTCAACAATGGATGTGAGCGATATCTCGAACAAGCGTCCGGCGGCGCCCCTTAAGCCACGATTTGTCGACCGCGCAAGCAGAGTCCCGAGAGCCCACAGCGCGCGACCGTGAGAATCTTCGGAGCCCTGCTCTTCCGTCCAACGGTGATCGTAGCCAAGGAAGTTTCGGAACCTCTGCTTCTCGGGATTGAAGGCGTGATCGAGAAATGCCAGATACCGGAAAGGCCAATCAGGATTAACCGCCTCGGCTTGTGCGAACTGTTCAATGCCTAACTGCTCCAACAATACCGTAAAAATGAGGGCGCGCGCGTTGTCGTCGGTGGCGTATCCCTCGGCGCGATTGGGAATGGTAAAGATCGCGTGCTGCAGCATCCCGGTGTCGTCGGTGAGCGCGTTCACGTGATCGAGATTCAGCGTCGGCAGTTGATTCAGCGACTTCTCCGTCGTACGCGCTGAGAACTGAACCCGCGGAGTCTCCATGCGATCGTTGCGCACCCGAGAAAAACTTTCCATGTACCCCTGCGCCACCGTTTTCCAAGTCATGGCGCGCGCGAACACGTAAGCGCGCTTGCGCATGGCATGGCGTATCGCCGGAGTATCCAGCAGCTCGACCGTCTTCTGCGCGATTGCCTCCGAGTTTTCGAAGGGAACCAGCGCTCCCCGCCGGTCGTCTAACAATTCAATCGCATGCCAATACGGAGTCGAGATAATCGCCTTGCCCGCTCCCAGAGCATAGGCCAGCGTGCCGGAAACGACCTGGGCTTCATGGCGATACGGAGTGATGTAAATATCCGCTGCGCCGATGAATTCGGCCATTTCTTCAGGGCTGGCAAAGCGGTTGTGGAAGATCACTTGCGACTGCACTCCCACTTCCTTCGCCAACGCTTTCAGGCTATCTCGGTACCTGTCGCCCTCGCGGCGGAGAACATGCGGATGCGTCGCGCCCGCAACGATATAAACGACATTCTTATGTTTTGAGAGTATCTGCGGCAAAGCCTGAATGACGTTTTCAATTCCCTTGTTCGGCGAGAGCAAGCCGAACGTCAGCAGAACCGCCTTGCCTTCGACTCCGAACCTGTCTTTGAAAAAATTAGGATCGAGAAAGGGCAAGTCTGGGACCCCGTGAGGAACCATGTCGATCTTGCTGCCTGGCACGCTGAAGATTTCCTGCAGCATTTGCCCAGAGAGCTGGCTCATGACGATAAGACGATCAGAAAGGTCCGCGATTTCTTGCATGACCATAAGCTGATCGGGATTAGGCTCGCGCAGAACCGTGTGCAGCGTGGTCACCACCGGCATCTTCAGCCCGCGCAGCAGTTGCAGGATATGGCTTCCAGCCGGCCCGCCGAAGATTCCATATTCGTGCTGCAGGCAAACCATGTCGATATTGTTGAAGTTCAGGAATTCGGCAGCCTGCTGATAGGAAGTTGGATCGTCCTGAGCGAGCGACCATCGCACACGCGCGGGATAGTCGTAACCTTGTTCGGTATCATTGACCGGCAAGGCCATCAGTCGGGCAGTTCCGTACTCCGCGGATATGGCCTCGCACAGGTCGGTGGTGAAGGTGGCGATGCCGCAATGCCGTGGAAGATAATTCCCGATCACCGCGATGCGGCTAGGTAGCGAAAGCTTAGCTTTCAATCTCGCACGAGCCGGCAACGCCATCTGTCCCGGCAAGCGGGAACCAACAACCTCCAGGACGGGTTTTGGGGACAGAATATTCGGTAGCGACATGTACGCCTGCTCGGTACGAGGAAAGCTTAAAAGACAACTTCAAATCGAAGCGATCGATCACGGAACTTTCACACCAAAGGCTGTCATCAGTATCGAATGAAAGCAGACTTTCGGACTGATCACAATTGACCAGACAGCAGAACGATCCCGAACCACTGTGCCGCATTTGGATTTTAGGCCGTTGGCGTAACCGGTTGGTCGGCAAACCCGAAGTGGGCAAGGTCACCTCCGATTTGCCCGTGACACGATCAGAATAAGGACCGCCCCTACTCAGTCGTTAGTGCTCACCTATTTTCGCCAGCCATCATTTGTCCGATTGCTGCTCACCATTCTCGTGCGTATACTCCCCCAAACAATCTGGAGGCAACTGTGAACGTTAACCGCTTAACAGTGACTTTGATGGTTGCACTAGCGGTCGCTATCAGTTCTCCACTCACATTCGCCTCTGATAAGACTGAGGTTGTGGATGCTGTGAACCGTTATCTCTCTAACTTAGAGACAGACAAGATACAGACAGCCATCGCAATGTGCGACCCAGAGGTGTCGATCCTCGACGAATTTCCGCCGCACGTGTGGCATGGCCCAACGGTGTGCGCCGATTGGTGGAAGGGACTGCTCGCATACGACGAGAAGAGCGGAATTACAGAAGGGGACGCCACACTGGGGAAGCCGTGGACAGTGGACGTTACTGGGGACAGAGCGTATTTCGTGGCTCCGATGACATACACCTACAAACAGAACGGGAAATCCGTTAAGGAGTCCGCCTCCTTCGCAGTGGCGTTCAAACGTACCCAAGCAGGATGGCGCATTACCTCTTGGGCTTACTCTAAACAGACTCTGGAGTAAGCTGCCAGTCAGTAATCCACCGTACGACGGTCATTCGGAGCGCAGCGCTTGCATCACATCGACGCGCGCGGCACGTGCCGCGGGCAGCGCCGATGCGATAACCGCGACCGCCATCAGCACGAACGCAGAGACAAATACAGGCGATGCGCCCGGCATCTTGACCTCCAGAAAATACCTACTCGCCAAACGCGCCAGCACGAACCCGAATGCCGCGCCTGCGAGGACGCCCGCTGCAGCAATCACCGTGCCCTCTGCGATCACGCCCTTGAGGAGTCGCTGCGGCTCCGAACCGAGAGCCAGGCGGATGCCGAATTCCCGCGTCCGCGCGCTCACCGAAAACGCCAGAACCCCCGCGACGCCCACCACGGCGATCGCCAACGCGACAGCCGCGAATACGCCGAATACCAGCGAGTTTAAGCGATCCGGCGTGAGCACTTCTGCCCGAATGTCTTCGAGAGTGGCGGCACGCTCAATGGGCTGATCGGCGGACATGTCGCGAATAATGCGGGTGACCGACGGGACCAGCGGATAGGGATTTGCAGTCGTGTGAATGAAGAGACGACCGCCAAAAATTGCACCTTCGTCAAAAGAGCTGTAGATCGTGGGCGTGGGTTCAGGAACGACGTGTTGGTCGTCAATGTCGGCGGTCACGCCGATGATGCGGTGCGGCGCCATCATGCGCGCTTTTTCGAGATCGCTCCCGGTGGCGAATTGCAGCACGGGATCGGTCCAATAGACATGCCGATTGACCGCATCCTGGTTGGGGAACATCCGCCGTGCGAGAGTCTCGCTGACGATCACGACAGGCTCTTCATTATTTTTATTATCGAGGGCATTGAAATCGCGGCCGGCAATGATAGGAACGCCAAGCGCCGCAAAAAAACCGGGAGAGATTGAACGCGACTCCGCCCTGGGATCCTCTACTCCGGCGGCATGTACGTGTCCGTCGGCGGAGAATTGGAGACCGACACCCGTGGGGTCGCCATCGCGCCATGGAACGGTGTCGCCGAACGCGGTCTTGGTCACGCCTGGCAGGGCATCAATGCGAAGGATCGCTTCCTTGTAGAAATCGCCGACCTGCTGCGGCGTCTTGCCATGGGACATGGCAGGAACATCGACAGCCAGGACGTGCTGCATATCGAGACCGGTCTGCGTCCTTTGTAGTGCGATCAGCGTAGTAATCAACGTACTTGCGCCGGCCACCAACACGAACGACGCGGCGATTTGCGTCACCGCGAAGATCCGCTGGCGGCGGCTCGTGCTGCCGGTGATCCGCGCACTTCCGCTGGATAGGCCCAGTCCACTTGGCTTGCCGGACGTGCCGGAGCCGGACGTGCCGGAAGAGGGCAGGCGCGGGACGAAGGCGAGAATCACCGCGGCGACGACAGCCAGCGCCGCTCCGACCCAAAGCAAGCTCGAGTCGACTCTGAAGTCAAGCGCTCGGATGGAGAAGCGCGAGGCGTAGCGCGCGAGAACGGCCACCATCGGCTGCGCGCTCAGTACACCGAGCGCGGCGCCAGCGCCGCAGAGCAGAAGGCTCTCGGCCAACAGCATGCGGCGCAACGCGCCCTTACTTGCACCCAGAGCCACGCGGACCGCCAGTTCGCCTTCGCGGCGAACCGTCCGTGCCAGAATCAAGTTGGCGACATTGGAACACGCGATGATGAAGACCAGCCCTGATGCCGCGAGCAGCACCAGCAGCACGGTCCGGGCGCCCGACGTTATCTCGTCACGAAGCAACTTGGCTCCGATATGGAAGTTCGCTTCCTGCGCGTAAGCTTCGGGGTGGTCCTTCTTCATCGCGGAGTAAACGGAGCTCAACTCAGCGCGAGCCTGATCGAGGGTAGCTCCCGGAGCCAGACGGCCGAAAAGCTCAGTCATGCGATGGATGCGGCCCGTGACCATGGTTGCGGAAAGATGATGCGGGCTGGTGACGATGTTGGCGATGATTTCGGTATCTTGGGGATATGGGACGCAAGGCTCGAGCACGCCAATGACTGTCGCAGAGCGATCACCGATGCTACCGAGGCGAAGCGTTTTGCCGAGGACCGAGGGATCCTTGTGAAGAGTGGTCGTCCAGAAACGGTACGTGAGAACGACGACGCCGGCAGCATTGGGACCGTCATCTTGAGGTCCGATCAGGCGACCGAGTACGGGACGAAGGCCCATCACGTCGAAATACGAGCCGCTGACCACGCCGCCTCGAATGGAACGAGGCTCACCGAGGCCGATCATGGTGAAATCCATGGCGGAGAAGTCGCCAAACGCGCTCAGGGTTTTCACGCTCGCACGCAAGTCCTGTATCTCGGGTACGGAAAATGCAGCGTTTTCTTCGCCTCTGCCGAGGGCGCTCTGTCGGATATAGATCAGCCGGTCCTCGTCGCGATTGACCAGCGGCTTGAGCAGCACTCCGCGCACCAGCGTGAAAATGGCAGCGTTCGCGCCGATGCCGAGCGCCAGTGTGAGAACCACGGCGATTGCCAGCCCTGGAGTCCGAATCAACGAGTGAGCTGCAACTCTCAAATCGCGAACGAATGACATGTTCTTGCCCTCTGTCGGTGTATCAGCATCACCCTTGCCAATACAAAGCGTCACATTGTAAACGACTTAATAGGCGATGTATTAGTCCGGGCTGTTCGTTTCCGGACATCGGTATGGCAAACTCGGACACTAAGACACAGCCCTGGTACTCGGACTGGATTCGCATTCAATTCGCGTGAAGGCAGATTCTACGCCGGATAACAGTCGTATGGAATATAAAACTGATTCGCAAAGTCTAACGCTGTGACTCCCGGAGTCGGCATTCGGAAGTTGGCACACACCCCGGCCCTCCTCGCCTTGCTTCCCAACCATCGGCCCTCATATACTCTGAACGTTTGCCCGCCTCCACCGGAAACCGTCCGGCGTCGGCCCGCAGCACCCCTGCAATTATTCCGGAGATTATTTTTATGACGACGATTATGACGCCCCCGCAGGTGGACAAAGAAAGCAATCCGTGGGAGTCGCAGCGGGCGCGTTTTGACCTGGCTGCCCAGAAACTCAACCTCGACGAAGGCTTGTGGCGCGTGCTGCGCTATCCCAACCGCGAACTTACGGTCTACATCCCCGTGCAGATGGATGACGGGCACCTCGAAGTCTTCACCGGCTTCCGCGTACAGCATTCCATCGCGCGCGGCCCGGCCAAGGGCGGCATCCGCTACGCGCCCGACGTTACGCTCGATGAAGTTCGCGCCCTCGCCAGCTGGATGACCTGGAAATGCGCCGTGGTCAACATTCCCTTCGGCGGAGCCAAGGGCGGCGTGATCTGCGATCCCCACAAAATGTCGATGGGCGAAGTCGAGCGCATGACCCGCCGCTACACCTCCGAGCTGATCGAATTCATCGGCCCGGAAAAAGACGTTCCCGCCCCCGACGTGAACACCAACGAACAAATCATGGCGTGGATGATGGACACCTATTCCATGCACATGCGCCAGACCGTTACAGCGGTAGTAACTGGCAAGCCGATCAATATAGGCGGATCGCGCGGACGCCGCGAAGCCACCGGCCGCGGCGTGATGATCGTGTGCGACGAAGCCTGCCAGAAGCTGGGTCTGAATCGCGAAACTACCCGCGTCATTATTCAGGGCTTCGGCAATGTAGGGTCGAATGCCGCTGTTCTGATGCATCAGGCAGGCTATAAAGTAATCGGCATCGCCGAAGTCGGCGGCGGCTTGCACAACAAAAACGGTATTGATGTAAAAGCGCTGGCGGACTATCGCCAGAAACACGAGACCGTCCACGGATTCGCCGGCGCCGAGAAATGCGATGCAGCCGACCTGCTGGTCGAAGACTGCGAGATCCTTATTCCCGCTGCCACCGAAAACGTCATCACCAGCCGCAACGCCAACCGCGTGAAGTGCCGCATTCTTGCGGAAGGAGCAAATGGTCCCACCACTTCTGCTGCGGACGATATCCTGGGTGATAAAGGCGTCTTCGTAATCCCCGATATTCTGGCCAATGCCGGCGGCGTGACCACTTCCTATTTCGAATGGGTTCAAGACCGCCAGGGCTACTTCTGGAAAGAGTCGGTGGTCAACGAGCAGCTCGACGCCATCATGAAGTCATCCTTCGAAGATGTGGTTCGCTATGCTGAAACTCACCGGGTCAACAACCGCATCGCCGCTTACATGCTGGCCATTGACCGCGTGGCGTACACTATCCGCCAGCGTGGCATTTACGCCTAGGAGGAATGAAGAATTATGAAGAAGCTTGGGATTCTAGTTCTCACCGTTGTGTTTGCAGTTGCTCTTGCCATCAGCCAGCCCCAACTCAATGTTGCGCAGGCCCGCGAAACCGGAAGCGTTCCCGAGATGAACGCGGACCAGTCCCCAATGGCGGGCGATAAACTCGATATCAACACCGCCACGAAAGACCAACTCAAGCAGCTTCCCGGCATCGGCGACGCCTATTCGCAGAAGATCATCGACGGCCGCCCCTACCGCGTCAAAACCGATCTCGTGCGTAAAAAGATCGTTCCCCAGGCTACCTACGACAAGATCAAGGATCAGATCATCGCCAAGCAACCCAAAGCCGATAAGATGGCGCCCGCCGCGAAATAAACTATTTTTCCCCGAATAATCGTGTCGCGTAGAGACGTTGCTTGCATCGTCTCTGCCGACACCACGATGCTTACCGCTTCCGGCAGAGACGTTAAAGCTACATCTCTACCAAAGTGGTTCGTCCATTGCGTTCCCCCCTGCGGTGGAGGATAATCAAAACTGGATTCCGGCTGGCCATCGGACACCTCGAAGTGTGAATCTGCCCAACTCCATCACGCTGATCCGGATCTTCAGCATCCCTTTGCTGATGTGGATTCTTGCCAGCAGCCGTTTCAGTAGCGTGAGCGGCGAGAGGGAATTGCTGGCCTCGGCGCTGTTCATCGCCGCCTCCATGACCGACGGCATTGACGGCTATCTCGCGCGCAAGCGCGGCCAGATCACCACCATGGGAATTTTGCTCGACCCGCTGGCCGACAAGCTCCTCATCGCGGCCGCGTTCATCACGCTCGTACAGCTGAATCCCAGCCTCGTCCCAGCCTGGATCGCTGTAATCGTGATCGGACGCGAATTCCTGGTCAGCGGTCTTCGTTCCATTGCCGCTTCCGAGGGATTCACGATCGAAGCCAGCGATCTGGGCAAGTTCAAAATGGTGGTGCAGATTGTTTCCGTGGTTGCGGTTATTCTCGATCACCGCTGGAAAGAATTGCCGGTGTACGGCCACTACATCTTTCCCATTCACTGGATCGCCTATGTCGCCATCTGGTTCACCGTGTTTGTCTCCCTGGCCTCGGCGATCGACTATTTTGTCGCCTTCTGGTCGAAGATTGATCGGCGCGTAGTAAAGCGCCGCCGCCGCGCCTTCATCCTAAGCCGGCGTAGAAAACCCGTGCCCCCGCCGCAGGCGGACCGCGATGTCGCTACTACGATCTAGTCCGATGGCCGAAAGTTCCGGCCAACTTTCTGATGGCGAGTTCTCACCGGGCGAACGCACCATACTTTTGCGCCTCGCCCGCGAGTCGATTCTCTCCGCGATCGAAGGGCGCGACATCCCGCTCGATCCACCAACGGCACATCTCGCGGAACCCCGCGGGGCATTCACCACGCTTCACTTGGACGGCGAGTTGCGAGGATGTGTCGGTTATGTTCTGCCGGTGAGCTCCGTTTATCGCGCAGTCGCAGACACCGCTCGGGCCGCGGCCTTCGAAGACGCGCGCTTCCCTCCCGTTACGCTGCTCGAGGCTTCCCCACTGGAAATCGAGCTCAGCATCCTTTCCCCGCCGCAACCGATTTCCATTGAAGCAATCGAAATCGGGCGTCACGGCCTGCTCATCAGCATGGCAGGAAATCGCGGCCTGCTTCTGCCCCAGGTGCCCGTCGAGCATAACTGGGACCGCACAACCTTCCTGGAACAGACCTGCCGCAAAGCTGGCCTGCCTTTGGATGCGTGGAAGAACGGCGCAACGATTGAGGCGTTTACTGCCGAAGTTTTCGGAGAAACGACGGGCGCACGTCGAGGGCCCTGATCTTACGATTGCGAAAATAACTGGATGGGAAGCACTGCGGCGTAGTGGCTGAAATCGCGATCCGTACTGAAAATCTGCCAATCATGATGGAGGCCGACCGCGCAAATCAGCATGTCCACCGGCGTGCTCGCGATGCCGGCCTTGCGACATTCATTACTGGCGCGCGCGGCTTCTTCGTAATCTTCGATGGCCAGCATAGTATCGGGGAAGTCTCGCAGGTAATCGCGCAGCCGGCGGAATTGAGCGGGCTCACGCAGACCGGAGAGCAGTTCTTGGCGGACCGAACCGAGAAGCTGAGCTCTACCATCGTCCACAATCTGATACAGAAGCTGCATAGCACGGCGTTCGCTCTGTGCGAGATCCGCGGACCTTCTCCGCAAAGCCAAGGACCACACCGGTGTATCGACCAGGATACTCATACACGCTTGCGGCGCCGCTCAGCTTTGTAATCGTAGGTTGGGTCGAAATCAAAGGTCCCGAAGGCGGCCAGAATTCGTCGCTGTTTGTGACGCTGGATATATTCTTGCAGCGCGGTCGTCACCGCTTCTTTCTTGGTGCGATGACCGCCGGTCTTCCGTGCTTCCTCGATTAGCTTGTCGTCGATCGCCAGGTTGGTAGCCATGTGTAGATTGTTACACACCTGTTTGTGTGAGGCAAATCCTATGCGTCGCAAAACAAAACCGGGGACGGTTTCCCGTCCCCGGCTCTGATCTACTCGAAAATTAAGAGATTTACTGCACCTGATCCAGTTCCACTCTATCCCCGGCATGTATGTCTTCGAGAGCGAAGACGACCATTCCGGTCGCGGTGGTGTTGGTCACGCTAATGATCACGATCTCGCCTACGGCTCTTCGCGGCAGATCGCGCACATGAATCACTGGGCCGTTCCCCTTAGTAAACATGGCGGGATCGACCGAGGGCGTCTTCAGCTGAGTATCTTCAGCAATCGCCGCCTTGAACGACAGCGAATCCACCGGGTCGTTCAGGTCCGCGTCATAGCTGCGCACTGCGCGGAAGAAGTCGCCGATCTTCACTCCCTGGTTCGCTCCGAGGTTGAGATAGAGCTTATGCCCCGTGCCCAGAACTGAGTCGAAATCTTTGCCCATCACAATCCGGCCCGATACTCTGTTGCCGGAAGGCAGGAAGCGATCAAAATGGATTGGCTCATGGAAAGTCACGGCCTGCTTTTCCGCAAATGGAATAGCTGTATCGCCAGGGTTGGCGCCGTCGCAGGAATACTCGATCTGTGCGATCGCGGTCCGGTGGCGCGTGTCAATCACTTTCACGCGTCCGATTTCCTGATAAGCCTGCCCGGTCGCTTTCAACAGTTTCCTTTGACCGGGATACATCTCATATTCGTTGACATCGCGTAAAGCGCGCACAATCTCGTACTCGGCCCCGGCGCTATATCCGCTCCCATGAAGATAGATGATGTCGCCACGCGTGAATTTCGTCGTGGTGGGCGTTTGCAAGCCCCCGGCAACGTAGTTCGCGTCCGGCAGCGTCTGTTTGCTGATGAATCCAGCGCAATACAGGTCGGCGTAGGTGGGCGTCTGAACGCGCATAGTCGGGAAGCTAGCCGTTGTCGGCGAAGTCCCCTGGGGCGCATCTGCGGAATTGGCGTCTGGGCCACTTTGCGCCCAAACGGCCGTCGCAAGCAACAACACAAACAGTCCTGTTTTCTTCATGTTACCTCCGGGTAAGGACTGCCATGCGTCCCCCCTGGTTAAATACTAGTTAAATGCCGGAAAAGAAAAGGCTTCAGTCGGAAGGTAACAATAGGGTAAGAGTGGGTCAAGGTTACGAGGGTGTTGGGCACCCTGGAGCGGAAGTTTTTCGCTTTTTCTGGAAGGACTACGAATCCGTTGTTGCATAAGCAATTAAGGCCCTGTAATAATTCGCCGTCATTCGCTGTGCGCCCCAAACCAAGTACTTAATTTGAAAGATGAGCCCCGCTCCCCCTTACGCGCCGCGTCTTCTACCCCTGCGACTGCCGCGAGTTTGCGTGGCAGTCATTGGCTCCGATGCCGATGAAATGGCCGAAAAAGCCGAGCTGCTCGCTCGGGATAACTCGTTTCTGGAGTTCAGGTTAGACTATCTTTCCAAGCCCATCCTGGCACTTCCCCGAATCAAACGCTTCCTGGAATCCCACCCCGGAACATTTGTCATCGCCACCTGCCGCCGAGTTGCCAATGGAGGAAAATTCCGTGGTTCAAGCGTCTCTCAGTTGGACGTTCTCGGCAAGGCTGCGGCTGCGGGATGCCAGTTAGTCGACGTTGAACTCCAGACCGCCAGCAAATGCAAGCCGGAACAACTACAAAAGCTCCGTACCAGGGCTGCGCTGATCCTTTCCTTTCATGATTTTCGCGCGACCAAGAAGTTGGATGAGACCTTGAAAAAAATGCTGGTCCATCCTGCCGACTTCTACAAAATCGTGACCACCGCGACCACTCTGGCCGACAACGTCACCATGATCAAATTTCTCGCTCGCGAGGGTGATCGGCACTCCCTGGTCGGCATGTGCATGGGCGAACAAGGCATCATCAGCCGCGTTCTCGGCGTGCGCGCAGGCAGCGTCTTCACTTTCGCCTCCGCCAGCGCCGGCGAAGAGACTGCTCCCGGCCAGGTGACCGCGCAAGAGCTGCGCAGTGTCTATCGCATCGAGCAGGTTGATGTAGCCACCCGAGTCTACGGAGTCGTCGGCGATCCCATCGCCCACTCGCTCTCCCCGGCGATCATGAATGCCGCATTTCGCCGTGAAAACGTGAATGCCGTGTATCTGGCGCTCCACGCCAAGGCGCTAAAAGATCTCCTCACTTGCGTGCGTGAGATTCCCATCCATGGCATTAGCGTGACCATGCCCTACAAGGAAGCCATCCTCCCGCACCTCGACAATACGGACGCTCACACCACAAAGATCGGCGCCTGCAACACGGTCGTGCGAGCCCAGGACGGCAAGCTCTACGGCTTCAATACCGACGCCGCCGGAATCGTTCGCCCCCTGGAGCGCCGTCTGAACACTCTCGAAGGCGCCCGAATTCTGGTGATCGGGGCCGGAGGAGCAGCCCGCGCGGCCGTCTTTGGCCTGAAGGAAAGAGGATCGGAAGTTTACATTTTGAACCGCACTCCCGCTCCGGCCAAGAAACTGGCCCACCAGGCTCGAGCCCGCATCGTCAAACGCCCTGATCTCAAGAAGCTGGCCTTCGACGTCATCATCAACGCCACTCCGATTGGCATGGGCAACCAGCGCGAATCTCCGCTTCTGGAGCAAGAGATCAATGCCCGCTATGTCTTTGATATGATTTACGATCCGCCCGAAACCCGCTTCCTGAAAGTGGCCAAAGAGCGCGGCGCGCAGATCATTCCGGGAATCGAAATGTTCGTGCATCAGGCGGCCCGGCAGTTTGAAATCTGGACCGGCAAACCCGCCCCCTGGGATGAAATGCTGCGCGTGGTTCTGTTAGCCCTGCAAGAGCGAACCTCGCGCGCAACAGCAGCGAAATGAACTGCAGCGCGGCGCGATCCTGTCCTGATTTCGTAACAGTTATCGCATTGTCGTTGGATCGGGAGCCCGCATGATACTGTCGGGCCGGTTCGTATAATTCTTCTCCAACGTTATGTCTTACATCAGAGGCATCCTCAGCTTACTTGCCGCAATAATCATCGCGGAGCTTGCGCCGGGGCCTTGGTCACTGCTGAAAGGAATTAACGGGTCAAAGGCCACGGGAGTGGCTGTGTTCGCAGGTTCACTTATGGAGAGTATGTTTTCGCCTCTATTTTGGACGTTGGTAATTGCGTTGTTCGCAATATTCTTCACGGCCAGTCGACTCGACAACGAGGCGTTGAGGGTCGTTTTCTTCTGGATTCCAACTGTCACGGTTTCAAGTCTCGGCTTCACGATTGCGTCAGTCGCTGCTTACCTTATCGTCCGCTTCAGAAATCCTTGAGTCGGCTGGACGATCACCGCGTTGCCGTTCTCTTCCTTGAAAGTCAAGGCTGGTAAATCCCGTGATTTCAATAACTAAGGGCAGCTAGTATCCGAACGTTCTAACGTTGGGTTAAAGATCCTCGGTCGGTTACTCCTCCCATCACAAGAGCGCGCGAGCCGGACAGCCGCGGGAAAATGACGGTCTTCGATGCACGTCGCGAAGAAAAAGTTGCATTTTCATGTCTGCACAAAGTAATATGCAAATAGGGGATGCGGACATGCAGCATTCTCGATAGTTAACACCCAGGTACCGCCCGTTCCAACCACTGCAACATAAGCTTTGGCTAACAACTCGACGAGAGGTGGCCCGGTCCGCCTCTACCGGTTCGGAGAGTTCACTATGGCGTGGTACGCGTATTGTCTGACTGAGCACCAAACCCTACCCAATGGAACCCGCACTCGCCGCCCTTTCCTGCTAGAGGGCGTTCAAGGAGTGAACGGCGCTGCGGTTCTGAGCTACCCGAGTGGTGAATTCGCGGTCATTGTCAGCGAATACGACCACACAGCGGGGGAACTTGACCAGAAATCCGCGATTGAACATGCTCGCGTGGTCAGCAACTGTTTCCGTAATTCCACTGTCCTACCCTTCAAGTTCGGCACAATCTTCGACAGCGATGATGCTCTCCGCCAAGCCGTCCGGGTCAACCGGCGGGCTTTTGGCGTGAGCGTCGCCAAGCTGCGCGGAAAGTCCGAAATGCACATCAAATTGGTCGTTCGGGATGGCTCCCTGCGGGAAGCCATGATCGATATCGAACTCCCCGACACTGTCGGCGGCGACTACCTGTCCAAGCTGAAGGTAAAAGCCTCCCGGGAGCGGGAACGCCAGACCAAGGCCCGGGCTCTCTCCGTCCAGGTCCACAAGCTCTTCAACCCGCTGGAAGAAGAAATCAGTTGCAAGAAGGTCGCGCCCGAGGGCATGTTAATCGACATCGCCCACCTGATCGACTCGAAGAGTGTAGAAAAGTATCAGAACCGGTATACCACCGCCGCCAAGCAGTTGAAGAACTGCGAAGTCGCGATCAGCGGTCCTTGGCCTCCCTATCACTTTCTACCGGGGAAGCTGCGCACCGTCGCCGGCAACAGCTAGATCTTTAAATTTCAAGCGCAAACCGCAAGCCCATGGCTAGCCACAACCCGCCATGGGCTTGCGGTTTACTGGGTTCGATACGAGAGAGGTTTAGTACGGGAGTGCATTGAATATGCATTGTTCTGCACTCCTGATTTGGTCGATGATTTGCACGCCTGCCCGAGCCTAACGCCCACGTTCAAACTAAGTCGTTAACGATCAGCTACTTATACTCTCCGACGCCCTAGGTCGCACAGTCTTCTTACTTTGGCGCGGCAAATGCACTTTTTCTGGGCAACAAAGAGGCCGCAAACTCAGCACCATGACCTTCACTTTTTCTCCGCGTCACTTCCCGAACCGTTCCGGCTGGCGGAACGGCATCTTGTATCGCCTTTCCTGACATCACCCACCCAATCCGTAGCCTCTTGAAATGTGGCCCCAGCGATGGGGCCATTTTTTTGGCCTGTTTTTTGCCAGGCATCGATTTGGCCACCTATCGACGAGACTTCCGGCACGTCGAACAAATTGTGGTTTCGATGCGTACCTTGAAATTAAGGATTGCCCAGCTAAACGCCTGCCATCTTGCATCGGGTGGAAAAATAGCGCTACGCGACGGTGAGCTGAACCACAACATGGGTCGAGAACGCGAGACGAGGACAACATGGAAACGCTACGTCAGGATATTCGCTATGCTCTGCGGAATTTGGTCAAGGCTCCGGGCTTCGCTGTGGTCGCGGTGCTCACGCTGGCGTTGGGGATCGGAGCATCCACGGCTATCTTCAGCATTCTGGAAAACATCGTCATGGAACCGTTTCCCTATCCGGGTTCCCAACGTTACATGTCCATTCAAATCCACGACACGGAACGCAACGAGCCGGGTGGGCGCGGCGGTTTTACCGGTCCCGAATTCCTGGATTACGTAGCGCAGAATCACGTCTTTGATCGCGTGATCGCCAATGACAGCCTGGACGTCCTCTACCGCTCCGGCGAAGGCACCCAACTGTTGCGCGGAAATTATGTAACGCCTGGCACTTTTGAATTTCTGGGCGTGGCTCCCCTTCTTGGCCGGGCGATGCAGCCTGCGGACTACGAACCTGGCTCGCCTCCGGTATTCGTGTTGCGCTACAAGACCTGGGTCAACGAATTTGCCGCCGATCCCAAGATTCTGAATCAGTCGTTTATTTTGAACGGTACGGCGCGGATTCTGGTCGGCATCATGCCGCCGCGCTTCGGATGGGGCGACGCCGAGTTATGGATTCCCGACAAGCCTAGCCCTGCCGTTCAGAAGAATGTCCGTGCCGGAGCTTTCAACCGTTACTGGTTCTTCATGGGACATCTGAAGCCTGGAGTGTCGCAGAAGGAAGCCGTCGCGGACGTAACGGTCGTGGCCAACCGGCTGGCCACAATCTATCCCAAGGACTACCCGAAGCATTTTACGGTTGAGATTCAATCGCTGACCGATCTGGTCGTAGGGCGCTTCCGCACCACGCTCTATATAGTTCTCGCTGCCGTTGGGCTGCTGCTGCTGATCGGGTGCGGAAACGTCGCCAATCTTCTTCTAGCCAGGGCCACCACCCGCGAGAAAGAATTTGCCATTCGCTCCGCGCTGGGCGCGAGCCGCAGCCGCTTGATCCGCCAGCTCCTGGTTGAGAGTCTGATTCTGGCTCTGGGCGGCGCAATACTGGGAGCTTTGCTGGCTTGGGGTGGTTTGAAATTCATCGTCGGCCTCATGCCGCAGGATACTATCCCAGCGGAGTCAGTCATTCGCCTGAACGCGCCGGTGCTGATGTTTACTCTCGCCGTAGCCGTCCTGACGGCTCTCACTTTTGGCCTGCTCCCCGCGCTCAAGGCAGCCCGAAAAGACTTGAACGAGCCCTTGCGCGATTCCGGCAAAGGCCTCAGCGGCGGCTTTCGCCACGGAAAACTCCGCAATGCAGTGGTAATTCTGGAAGTTGCTCTGTCGCTCACGCTCTTGGTGGCCGCCGGGCTTTTGATGCGGAGTTTTGTCGCTCTTCGCGAAATCCATCTCGGATTTCGACCTGATCACGTGATGTCAGCCCGGCTTCCGCTTCCCGTGGATCGCTACAAGACTGCGGATCAAATCGCCGGTTTTTACCGGCCTTTATTGCTGCGCCTGAAAGCGCTGCCGGGTGTTGTTGCTGTCACCGAGACCAGCACGCTTCCGCCCTATGGCGGCATTCCCAGCGAAATCGAAGTTCCCGGAAAGACCCATTCCGAGAAATGGGAGTCCATCTTCCAACTCTGCAGCGAAGGATATTTCCAGGTTCTCAGGATTCAACTTCTCACCGGCCGAACTTTCACCGAGGCCGAGGTTGCGGGAGCGCGCAAACTAGCGGTCGTGAACCAAACTTTTTTGAAGAAATATTTGCCTGGAGAAAATCCCATCGGACGGCAGGTTCGCATCTCGCAACTCGCCGAATTTGAAGACAAGGTGCCGGATCCGACCTTCGAGATCATTGGCGTAGTCGCCGACGTCAACAACCGCGGGCTGCAGGATCCTCCCGGGCCGGAGATCTGGATCCCCTACACCGTCACAGGATCGGCATTTCGCGGCATCCTGGTTCGCACCGCTCAGGAACCGCTCTCCATGCTGAAGGCTGTCCGCCATGAAGTGTGGGCCACAGACTCCAACGTCGCCCTTACGCTCACCGGAACGCTCGAGGGCTACATCAGCCAGTTCTCTTATGCCGGACCGCGATTCGGATTCATGCTGATGATCATCTTCGGTTCAATCGGGCTGATCCTCGTCACGATCGGGGTTTACAGCGTGCTTTCCTATACGACGGCTCGACGTACCCAGGAAATCGGTATTCGCATGGCACTCGGCGCACAAGGCTCTGATGTCTTGAATATGGTGATTCGCATGGGCCTCCGGCTCGTCGCCATCGGCGTCGGGGTCGGGCTGATCGTCAGTCTTGCCTTAGGGCGAGTCCTCGCGACGCAGCTCTGGGGAGTCTCGGCCTACGACCCGTGGACGTTGACCTGCGTTCCCGTTCTGCTTCTGATTACCGGGTTCCTGGCTTGCTGGTTCCCGGCCCACCGCGCGGCCCGCGTAAGTCCGTTGGTGGCGCTACGCTATGAATGAGGTGCCCTCGCCAAATAGAGGAAGAGTCTTCAGCGAGGACCCAACGTTCCATAGCGTGTAATCGTGTAACCGAGAGCCGCTCCGAGAAACACGTCCGACGGAAAATGCGCCAGCGTTGTAATGCGAGAACAGCTGACGGCGGTTGCGAAAGCGTATGACAGAATCGGAACCCAGCGATGATTGTGATACCGGCTTGCCACCACTGTGGCGACAGAAAAAACCGCGGCCGCATGTCCGGAGGGGAACGCGCTGCCTTTGAACGGCGACTTCCCCCCACTAAAGAACGTATCGTTGAAAGACCCGGTGCTGGCCACGTCAATGGGCCGTTTTCTCCGCGTTACCGCTTTCATGGCAAGGTCGACGATGGCGCTGTCAGCGTAAGCTTCCCCCGCCAGCAGCGCCGTACTCACCTGATACGAGTCATGCCGCGCGTAGCCGGCAATCATAAGCGCCACCGGCACCGACACTACTTCCCCGGTAGTAATGTACGAATCAAAGACATCGTTGATATCGTCGAGATTCCTCGCGTGCGAACGAAAATACGGCATGGCATGCGGATCGGCGTATATGAGTCCCGTGGTCCCGCCTACGATGGCAACCGTGGGCAACCAATATCGTCCTTTGGCCAATTGAGCGGGAAACGTCCAGATCGTTTTTTGATCGTGAAGAAAATCCTTCGGTAAAGAGCGAAAGGTGACCTCCCGCTCTCCTCCCGGATCATTCGCATGTTTGGCAGCGCGTGCCGCCGACGGACTGTCCGCCAAATTTCCGCTGCCATCCTGCGCCTGGGCTACAGCCGCTGAACCGCAGATACTCACACAAAAGAGAACAACCACGAGACACAGCTTGGATTTCAGGACCATTTCTATCCTTGTCATGGAAGCCTTTGGATGCTGCTTTCCAAGCTTAGGGAAGCCAACGGATTCGAGCAATGTGTCGAAGGGTCGCGGCACCCAAGCCCAAAATGGCACGGCGCAGAGATCGGGGTGTTGATCTCCGCGCCGTGAGTTCTAACTAGCGAAACATGCTGTTTCGAGCGGGTTCGTTACGGCTTTTTCGGAACGGCGCCCGGATCGAACAAGTCGCTCAGATCAGTGGCATTGACCGCATCACCCAGTAACGGTCCTCCCGTCCGGAAGATTTCCTGCATGGTTTTCAGGTCGGAAGAATGAGTAAAGTTGACCGGACTCGCGTAGGGCAGGCCATCCACGTTCTTGTGAGCGCGGGACGAGATGACAATCTCGCCAACGGTGTGATTAAAGTCGTCCCCGTTATCGCCTGCGACGCCGTCCGATTCGGATTCGTCGAACCAGATGATGATCGCGCCGTGGTTCTTGTAGGCGTCCGAAGCCATGATTACGGGTATGACCTGGCTCAGGAAATCGTCGCCTTGCCGGATGTTGGCCGCATCTCCGGTCAGCCCTCTGTAGCCGCCCTTCAGCGCGGTGTGCATGTCGTTGTATTGATCGGGGGTGATCCAGTTGTAGTCCGCTACGCTGCCATTGGCCAAATCGATCGCCAATTGCTGCAGTGGCGCATATTGTTTGGATAACGGATTCGCGGGAGTCGAGTCGTTGCCGCCATTGCTGTCGGTAAAGAACACCATGGGATTATGCTTGGCGGCGTAATTGAATTGAGTGGAACCGTTGTATGCATTGAAGCTTCCGGGGGCGAAGTTCCCCGAGAAGCTGGCCAGCGGAACGGTCCACTCATTCTGCGGCAGAGGCACGTTCGTGAGTAGCCCACCACTAGAAGTAAGGTCGATGTCCTCCTGATACGACTTCCAGGTTTTGCCCGCCTGCGTCAGAAAAGTGACCAAGTGCTGGGTAGTGTTCTGGTTTGTCCCGCCGCTCGCAGCGAAAGGGTCGTTGTCGTTCAAAACACCAAAATTGGTGCCGGCTTCCGCCCACAGGTAATTGGGTTCGGAAGGATGAATATGCGGGTTATTTCCGCTGGGAGTAGCCAGAACGTTGTGGTAAGCGCTGGCGTAGGCAACCTGCTCGCTGATGTCGATTGTGGAACCATTCACCGTAGTGAATGCAGTCCCGTTCACCAGACTGTTAATGAATGGCGCGTTCGGATTCTGATAAATCTGCTGGATGCTTCCGGGAAGCTGGACAGGTTGAGTCCAGTTGTGATTTTCCATCGCAATCACGAAGACCGTTTTGATCTGCTGCGCGCTGGCGTTGAAGCTAGTGAAGGTGGTCAGGAGCGCGAATAGGCCCAGCGTGCGGAAGAATTTTAACTTCGACATTGATATCTCCAAATGTAAGGATTGGCGGCATACGCTGGAACCGTCTCAGCTGCCCCAAGCTGCAGCGGAAGCCATCGTGCCACTCAGAACAGATAGCAGGTCTTATTTCCTGAATGGTGACAGGAATATTATTTCTTGATGAATGGCATGTTACAAAACCATGAAAGAATGACAGGTACCAAAACTCTCGTCTGAAACATCGATGTTTCTAACTCTTCGTGATCACTTACCGCGATTACCCTCACGGGCAGTCAGGCCGGGAAAACAGTTGGGTCTGTTTCGTTCTCTTGCGACTGTCGGATACACTGACCATCGGCCATGACCACAAACCATTCTGCCTCTCCGCTCACTCCGGCGAAGTTTTGCTTTATCGTTCTATTCGTTTTGATTTTCTTTAACATCGCAAGTGCCCAGAATCAGCGGCCCAATGGGTCGCCCATGCCGTTCGCGGCGCAGCCCGAGTTATCCCCGGCTGAGCAAGCCAACTTCCCGCCGCGATTGCTGGAAGAGCTTTCCGCGATCAAGGCCGCCGCGTTGTCTGACGATTACGCCTATCGCCAGATCGCTCATCTGACCGAGAATATCGGCCCGCGCCCCAGCGGATCTCTGCAAGCCAAAGCCGCAGTCGATTACGTCGCCGCCCAAATGCGCGAACTCGGATTGGACGTCCACCTCGAGGAAGTAAAAGTTCCGCACTGGGTGCGGGGCGCGGAAACCGCGGAACTGACCGAATACGCAGGCCAGGCCGCCGGCACTACGCAGAAGGTCGTTCTCACCGCGCTAGGTGGAAGCACGTCAACGCCTGCGAATGGCATCATGGCCGATGTGGTCGTCGTCAATAATTTCGATGAACTCAACGCTCTCGGCCGCGACCAGGTCGCCGGAAAAATCGTCCTCTTCAATGAACTCTTCGACAAACAGAAGGCCGCCGCTGGGATGGCATTCATGGCCTACGGCGAGGCCGTGCGTTATCGCGCTGCCGGTGCCAAGGCGGCGGCCGATCTGGGTGCGGTGGCCGCTCTGGTTCGCTCGGTCGGCGGCGCCGACTTCCGCCTCCCACACACCGGCTTCAGTCTTCCGGCAGGCATTCCCGCCGGCGCCGTCACTGCGGAAGACGCCGACCTGATCGCCCATCTTTCCACGCAAGGTAAAGTCCGCATGCATCTCACGCTCACGCCGCAGAAGTTGCCCGACGCCACCAGCTACAACGTCATCGCCGACCTGAAGGGCAGCGAGCATCCCGAGCAATTCGTCGTCGTCTCCGGACACCTTGATTCCTGGGACCTGGGCACGGGCGCCATCGACGATGCCGCCGGAGTCGTGATCGCGATGGAAGCGGCCGAGATTCTGCAGAAAATCCACCTGCGCCCCAGGCGCACGCTGCGAGTGATTGCCTGGATGGACGAAGAAAATGGCGGCGCCGGCAGCCAGGCCTATACCAAGGATCATTCCCCTGAATTCCCGAACTACGTGGCCGCGATCGAAAGTGATTCCGGCGCAGCCCACCCTCTGGGCTTCGACATCAGAATGACTCCGCACGCCGCAGAACTTTTGCGTCCCGTACTTGCAGTCCTGCAAAGCTTCGGAGGCAATGTCGCGATGCCCACAAGTTATGCGCCCGGCGCCGACATCGCTGCTATGTCAGAGGCTGGCGTTCCCGCGCTCGGCATTCTGCAGGACGGCCGCACTTACTTCAACTATCATCACAGCGCCGCCGACACGCTCGACAAAATCGTTCCCGCCGAATTACGCGAGAACGCCGCCGCCATGGCCGTCATGGGATATGCACTTGCCAGCATGAAGGATCCGCTGCCGAGATAAATCCATCTCTCGTAGAGACGTCGCTTACAACGTCTCTCTCACCATCATTCGGAGCGCCTCCGGCCGAGATAGCAAGCTACGTCTCTACACATCACTCCTTGTCCTCGCGAGAAACAACTGAGCGAGGGCCGAGCGTTTACTGGGTTTCCTCTACGATGGTTCGTTATGCCCTGCTTGGGCGTTGCGGAGTCCCCTTGCAGCCTTCGCGGCGGTTGACGCATCTTAATTTAGGCGCTTATCATCTTCGTTTGGCCTTATTGCCAGGGACGCCCCGGAGAGGGCGTCCTCAAAGTTTGATATGCCAATTTATTGAGGATTAATCGAGTAAAAGTGACTTATGGATAAGAAGAAGCTGGAATCATTTAAAAAACGCCTGGAGACCCGGCAGCAGGAATTGCGTCGCACGGTAAATCGTACCCAGGCCGACGGCCGCTCCGCGGACGAGGATACGGCGCAGGACATCGCAGACCGCGCCGCCAGTTCCTACACCAAGGAATTCCTGTTCAGCCAAAGCAATAACGAGCGCCAACTCCTCCAGATGGTGGACCGGGCTCTCGTCCGCATCCGCGAAGGCAGCTTCGGCGAATGCATCCACTGCGGCAAAGAGATCAACGCCAAGCGGCTCGAAGCCGTCCCCTGGACCCGCCACTGCATCGAATGCCAGGAAAAACTGGAGCAGGGTCTGCTGGAGGAAGCGCCACGGTAAGCCGGGCTTGAAGAATGAAGTTTGAACTTCGAAGTAAGAGCCGCCGAGAATTCGGCGGCGTTTCTTTTTAGCAGACCCCGGCGGTCTGCACTCCTCTCAGGTTTTCTTTGCGACCTCCGCGATTCCTCAGCGGTCAAAAGCTTTTAATCGCAGAGTCCGCGAAGAATGCGCAGAGTTCGCGAAGACACCCCCAGTATCCGCGAGGGCAGACGCGTCACGCTGTCTTCAACTGAAATGGCATCTTCCGCAACCGCTGCCCTGACGCCGCAAAAATCGCATTCGCCACCGCCGGCGCTATTGGCGGCAAAGCCGGTTCTCCCATTCCGCCTGGATCTTCCTTGCTCGTGACCAAATGCACCTCGATCGGCGGAGCCTCGTTAATCCGAAGCGGATCGTATCCATCAAAATTAGTCTGCTCGACTGCCCCGTTCTTGATGGTGATCTCATTTTTCAGCGCCGCGCTCAATCCATAAATAATCGCGCCTTCGGTCTGCGAACGCACGGACTCCGGATTCACGATCTGCCCGCAATCCACCGCAGCCACAATGCGATCGATCTTGAACTCGCTACCCTTGACCGTCACTTCCGCCACTTCGGCAAAATAACTTCCGAAGGAATGGTAGCAGGCAATGCCTCGGCCCTTGCCTTTGGGCAAAGGATTCGCCCAACCTGACTTTTCTGCCACCAGGTTCAAGACCCCAAGAAGACGGGCAGGATCCGGATCGTATTCGAATCTCGGCTTCCAGTTCGGTGGTTTCACCAGCAAACTTCTACGGAACTGCGCTGGATCCTGGCCCGCTGCCGCTGCCAGTTCGTCGATGAAACTTTCCACCGCAAAACCGTTGAAGGAATGTTCAACCGACCGCCACCACGCGCGTGGCACCGCGCTGGCCACCCCGTTGAATTCCAGCCGCACGTTGGCAATTGCGTAAGGCATTTGCCGCGCCCCGCCCGATTCACCCTCGGCGGGATCGGCCTTCGGATCCCAATACCCGCGGATCGAGGTCGAAGCTAATGTATGAAACCACGCCACCGGACGCCCCTGCGCATCCACCGCGCCCTGCAGGCGATGGCAAGTGGCCGGCCGGTAGAAGTCATGCGTCATGTCATCTTCGCGCGTCCACACCAACTGCACCGGCTTTCCGACAACCTTCGCGATCTGCGCTACTTCCGCAGGGAAGTCGGCCATATAGCGCCGCCCGAATCCGCCGCCCATCAGCGTCGTATGCACGACAACCTTGTCGGGTTTGAGTCCCAGCACCGAAGCCACCGTGCCCTGCACCCAATCCGGCGACTGCGTCGGCGCCCACACTTCCGCATCACTGCCGCGCACATGCGCCGTGATGTTCATCGGCTCCATGGTCGCATGCGCCAGCAAAGGCATCTCGTACACCGCCTCGACTTTCTTCGCGCCATTCGAAAGCGCGGCATCGACATCGCCGTCGTTGCGCATGCGCTTGCCGGATTTCTTCGCCGCGCTTTGCAACGCCGAACGCATCCCCTCGCTCGATTCCGAAACCGCCGCACCGTGATCCCAGGTGATCGCGAGCGCCTCCCGCCCCTTCATCGCGGCCCAGGTGGAATCGGCCACTACGACCACGCCTCCGGCAGTAAATTTGTCGGCTCCGAGCGCAGGGATTTCAAAAACATCGAGCACTCCCGGAATCGCCTTGGCCTTGCCCGCATCGAAGTGCGCCGCCTTGCCTCCAAACGTCGGACACCGCGCCACTACCGCAAACACCATTTCCGGAACCCGCACATCAATGCCGAACTGTGCGCTGCCATTGACCTTCGAAGGAATATCCACACGAGGCGTGGCATGCCCGATCAGCTGAAAATCATTTTCGTCTTTCAGTTCGACCTTCTCCGGATCGGGTCGCGGCAATTTCGCCGCCGCTTCCACCAGTTCTCCGTAGCTGGCCTTACGCGAAGAATCCTGGTGAAGCACGACGCCCTTTCTGGCTTCGCATTCTGAGCGTGGCACATTCCATCTAGCCGCCGCCGCCGTGATCATCAACTCGCGCACCGTCGCGCCCGCCTGGCGCAGCGGCGTGAAATTCTCCAGCGTGCTGCCGCTCCCGCCCGTCCCCATGTGCGCATAAATATCCGGCCGCGTCTCCGCCTGCTCCACGCTCACCGAATTGAAATCGACCTCAGCCTCTTCCGCGAGAATCATCGCCAGCCCGGTCTTGATTCCCTGCCCCATCTCCGACTTCGCGACGATCAGCGAGATGTGCCCGTCCGGCTTCACATGCACATAAGCGTCAAACGGATTCGGCGCAGCCTTTTTCGCCCCCGGATCGGACTCCTGCGCCCGCACCAGATGTCCCGAAAGCCGCACGCCGATCACCAAAGCTCCCGCGCCGGCGACTGCTCCTCCCACCACGAATTGTCGGCGGCTGATAGCCATGGCTATGCTCCCTTCCCAGCGTTAGTAGCGGACGCATCACCACTGGCACGATGAATCGCTCGCCGAATTCGTCCATACATGCCGCACCGGCACAAATTCCCGCCCATCGCCGCATCAATCTGATCGTCGCTAGGCTTCGGGATCTTCGCCAGTAGCGCCGCCGCCGACATGATCTGCCCCGACTGGCAATATCCGCACTGCGGCACCTGCTCGGCGATCCATGCCCGTTGCACCGGATGTGTGTTGTCCGCCGACAGCCCCTCGATTGTCGTAATCTTTTTCGCCCCGACGGAAGAAACGGGAGTCTGGCACGCACGCACAGCCTCGCCATCCAGATGAACCGTGCACGCCCCGCACAGTCCCATCCCGCAGCCATACTTCGTGCCGGTCAGATTGAGTTTGTCGCGCAGCACCCACAACAGAGGCATGTCGGAAGCAACATCCACCTCGTGTGGACTGTTGTTGATCACCAAATGAATCGCAGCCATTGGAAAACTCCAGAGCGGAGGTTATCGCGTTAGACGAGGCTAAACCAGGAAGGTTTCAACGTGCAAATGGGATTCAGCGCCAGCGCCAGTCAAAAAAAGTAGCGCCGGCGTCCCCGCCCGCGCAGTCGCCTATCTCGAGACAGCGGGCGCGGACGCCCCGCCCTTCTACATCGCTCAGGCCAGGCTCCCTGCTGCCGAGTCGACGGCGCTCCTTTCATCGCGCCGCTTAATTCTCCGGCTTCTTCATCTCCTCCGCCGCCGCCTCCGCTCCCGGCATCACCTTCTTCAGCGGAGCCTTGCGCTGCTCCTCCAGTTCCGGACGCGGCAAGGGCTTGCGCGGCAACATCTGTTCCCGCATCGCCGTGTTGTAAACGAAGATTGCCTCCACCACCGCCGCCTGCGCCAGATCATCCGCCTGCAGCCGCTCATAAGTATCCATGTTGGAGTGATGCGTGCGCGATCCGTAGTCGAGCATGTCCTGAATAAACTGGAATCCCGGAACTCCCACCGAATCGAACGCCTCGTGATCGGTTCCGCCCGTATTCCTCATCGTCAGCGTGCTCACGCCCAGGTCCTGCAGAGGCGCGATCCACTGCTGAAAGATAGGAGCAACCGAGGCATTCTCCTGCAGATAAACGCCACGAATTTTTCCCGTGCCATTGTCGAGATTGAAGTATCCCGAAATTTTCTGTTGCTCCGGTTTCACCTGCAGCGGCCCCGAGGGCTTGCGCAAAAAGTCCGGGAGTTTCATCTGGTCAGGCGCAGTCGAAAGCGGTACGTATCCAAAATGCTGCTTTACATATCCATACGAACCGAACTCGCCCTGCTCTTCCCCGGTCCATAAACCGACGCGGATCGTCCGCCTCGGCTGCACGTGCAATGTGTTCAGGATGCGCATCACTTCCATCGCCACCACGGTTCCAGCGCCATTGTCAGTCGCGCCGGTCGCCGAAGCCCACGAATCCAGGTGGCCGCCCACCATCACCACTTCATCTTTCAGCTTAGGATCGGTGCCGGGAATTTCCCTATCGTGTCGAAGCCGTGTTCATGATCGCCCGTAAATTCCGTCTCCACATCCATCTCGACCGTGACCGGCACGTTCGCCTTCAGCAACCGGTACACCCGGCCATAGCTCTCAATCGCCATCACCACAATCGGCAGGCCTTCGGCGTGCTCGCGCTTGTAAGTGAACCAGCCCATCCCTGATCCGCCATCGTCAAAAATCGTTCCGCCCGATCCTCCATTATTCCGTCCATCTCGGCTCGGAACCACGATCCCGGCGGCATGCTCGGCGACAAAGAATTGTCCCGCCTTCTCGCGGAATTCCAGCCGCTTGATAAAACTCTGGAAAAAATCCTCCTGCTCCCCAACGTGAACGGGATATTCCGCAGTCTGCTTAAGATTGGCCTCGTCTCGCCGCTCGAACAGCGCCTTGTCGACGGGCTTTACCTCGCGCATTTCGCCGAAGAAAACAATTTTGCCCTCCAGCTTGCCCTTATATTTTTCCAGCTCCTTCTCATCCTTCGCATTCACCCAAACCGCGCGGCCATGGACAGGCCCTTTGCTCGATGCCGACCAGGGCAGTGCCTGCGCAATGAACATCGCCGTGTCGGGCTCCGACATCCGCACCCAGGTATTGAGTTGCCGCCAGCCCATACCAAATTCGCCCCAATCTTCCAAGTGCGCGTTGCTGCATCCCATGGCGGTGAACTGATCGCGCGTCCACTCATTTGCCCGCTTCAGGTTCGGAGACCCCGTAAGCCGCGGCCCAATCCCGTCCATCAGTCCGGAGGCAAACTCCATCACATGCGAGTGCGCCAGCCCCTCGTCGCGTATGCGTTGATACATCGCGTAATCCAGATTCTCGGTCGCCGGCTGAGCAAGTTCGTACGAAGGCTTGTTCGTCTCCTCGGCTTTCACGTCTTTGGATTTCTTATCGGCCGCCGACACCGTCAAACTGAGGCAGAACAATATTGCTGCGAAACCAGACACCAACATCTTGTACGATGGCATTCCTTTGTTTCCTCCCAAAACAGAAAACGCAGAGTAGCAGATACTGCCACCATTGCGAAAGACACACAGTTTCAGGAAGTAATAGTCTTTTGGGAGGGACGGGTTTTGAAAAGGGCACCACTCCAGAGGTTGCGAAAAGAGGCGGCGAGTGCCCGGCTTGGTTATTCGGCGATCAGCAGATTCTCCGAAAAAGGCCAGCGCTCGTCGATCCACTGTCGCTCGCAGCGGAATCCAGCATCGCGCGACGTCTCGACAATCTCTTCGGCGGAATATTTGTGACTGCTCTCCGTCCAAATCGTTTCTCCTTCTTGAAACTCGACAGAGACTTCTGCCCGCGGGATATTCACGGTCTGCTTTCGTTTGGATTGCAGGTGCATCTCGACGCTGCGTGCGATCGGGTTGATTTTTGCCACATGATCGAACTCGCGCAAATCGAAGTCGGCGCCGAGTTCGCGATTCGTGCGGGCCAGCAGGTTGAGATTGAACGCCGCAGTCACCCCGAGTTCGTCGTCGTAGGCTCCGAGCAATTGTGCAGTCGGCTTTTCCAAGTCTGCTCCTAGAAGGAGCGAGTCGCCGGGCTGAAGAATGCTTCGGACCGAGCCCAGAAATTTCACCCCTGCCGGACGGTCGAAGTTTCCAATCGTGCTGCCCAGGAACAGCACGAACAGGCGCTGACCGCTTTTGCGGTATGACGCCACTTCCAGCAGTCCGTCCAGATATTCGCGTTCAAATCCGACGATGCTGATGGCATCGATGTCGCTCAGTTCACGCTCGCACATCATCAGCGCCGTGCGTGATATTTCGACCGGATAGTAGGACGTGCGCTGCCGCCGACAGAACGCTTCCAGGAGCCAGCGGGTCTTCTTGCCGCTGCCACTTCCCAGTTCCGCGACCGCTACAGATCCAGCGAGCAGGTCGACAATCTCATTGGCGTGCCGTCGCAGCAGACGCTCGTCGGCGCGAGTGAGCCCGTACTGCGGCAGACGGCTGATCACTTCAAACAGCGCCGAGCCCACATCGTCATACAGATACTTGGAGGGAAGCTCCTTTTGGCCGGTACGGGTAAGCCCGTCGCGAACGTCGGCGGCGAAATCGTATGAGACATTGCTGGGAATGGCATGAACGAGCATGGCGAACTCCTTGGACCCAGAAATCAAGATCGGTGATTCACACAGCGAAATCCTGCGTACACATATTGGTAATGCGCTTGAAACCAGTTGCGAAACGTAGGCCGCAGCATGCACGCGGCAGTGCGCGGCGAACCGCCCTTCATCACAAAATGTTTGCCATCGAAAAAATTAGCCGAATAGCCTGGGTAGAACGGGAACGGCTCAAACCCAGGAAAGGGAGCGAAAGGAGTAGAAGTCCACTCCCACCCGTTGCCCACCAAATCCTGTACGCCGAAAGCGCTGCGTCCCGCAGGAAAGGCGTTTACGGGCGTGGGATTCCAACGGCTGAAATCAAAGTTGCCGAGACTCGGATTCGAGAGCTCGTCGCCCCAGGGGTAATAGCTTTCGCTTCCATCCTTTCCCCCGTAGGCTGCACGGTGCCATTGCTCTTCTGTCGGCAGCGACTTCCCTGCCCAGCGCGCGTACGCCATGGCTTCCGCGTGACTCACGTAGACCGGCCAATCCAGAGGCAGGGGGAGTTCTTCGAACATCGCGCGATAAAGCCAGCCGCTTGACGCCTCAGTCCAGAACACGGGATGCGAGACGCCGTGCGCAGCTTTCCAGGTCCAGTCGTCATCGCTCCAGTACGCGCGCGTTTCATAGCCGCCGTCCGCCATGAATTCGAGGTATTGCCGGTTCGTCACCTCATACTGATCAATCTCAAACGCCGGCACCTGCACTCCGTGGGCTTCGAACTCATTGTCCCAACCGAAAGCTTCGCCCGGGCGCGGAAGGCCCAGAGTTGCTGCACCCGCCGGAATGTCAATCATCCGATGAGTCACAGGTGCGGTTGCGAGATGCGATGAATTTCCTGGAGATACTTTTCGATCGAGCGGCAACTGATGCAGCATGTAAGCCAGCGTCTCGACATGCATCAGCCGATGCTCGATGGCAACGTTAAGCAGAGTGTCGAGTGGAAAACCGTCACGGCCCTCCCCGTATAATTCCAGACTTCCGTCCACCAGTTTCTCGTCGAGAGCCGCACGAATTCTGCTTACGTAATCGCGCACAGCTTCGAGAGACGGCCAGTCCGAAGGCTGGTCCGAAGGCAATCCGCCGCCGACCGGATCGATGCCGAATGCAAACAGGCGATCAAACTCGGGATGAAAACTCTTCAGACCCAGCACATTTTCGTGCAGCAGATTCCAGTCAAACGCCTCAAGATGCCCTACGTAAAAGATTATGCGGTGGCGCTCGGGAATGGGCCGTTCGTAAAGGAACTTCTCTCGTACGATTTTGAAAAGTGCGTCACTTCGCGATCGAGCATCAGAGACCCGCTCCAGCAGTTGACGACGGCCTGCGATCTCTCCCTGAGCTACCAGCATTAGGCCTCCCGCTGTATGAATTGGACGAGTTCCCGGTGAACTTGGACTCTCAAAATCCTCGCCCGGTTTTAGGGCCTTCGCAAAGTAAAATGACAATGACAATTACGAAGATGCGGATTCCTCTATTTCACGTTGACGCCTTCACCGATCAGCCGTTCCGCGGCAATCCCGCCGCAGTCTGCCCTCTTCAAGAATGGTTAGATGACGAGTTGCTGCTCAAGGTCGCCGCCGAGAATAATCTTTCAGAGACCGCCTTTTTCGTGCCCCGGGGTGAACCTGGCGTCAAACATTACGACCTGCGATGGTTTACGCCGCGTTGCGAGGTTCGCCTGTGCGGCCACGCAACCCTGGCATCGGCTCACGTCATATTGAACCTGTTGCAAGCCGGTCTCCAAACGGTTCGGTTCGAGACGCGCCTCAGCGGGGCTTTGACTGTCAGCAAGGAGGGTGAAAAACTGGCAATGGATTTCCCTGCAATGTTCGCAAAGGCTTGCACATATTCACCGGAAGCGCTCAATCAGGGTCTGGGGACAGCGTCGCATCCATCCAACTTGCTGGAAGCGAATGACACCTACATTGCGGTATACGAAAACCAGGCTGCGATCCAAAATATCCGTCCTGATTTCGCGCGACTGGAACAGCTTCATCCGTTCGTTGTCGCCGTGACGGCACCCGGAGAAGAGAGTGATTTCGTGTCGCGTTATTTTGCGCCCAGCTACGGCATCCTTGAGGACCCCGTCACGGGATCGTCCCATTGCGCGCTGACGCCCTACTGGACCGAGCGGCTGGGCAAGACGCAACTTTATGCGCGCCAATTATCGGAACGCGGCGGCGAACTTTGGTGCGAAATGGCCGGAGATCGCGTCATTATTAAAGGCAACGCAGTGCTCACGCTGCGGGGAACGCTGCAAGTCTGATCGCAAGTTCCAGCCACACATATTCACTGGATAAGCTTCTTGTTCCTTAGAAATTCGTGAACTACTTCTTTCGCGTCGCGGCGCTGGCCATCCACCGCATAATTCAGCATCTGCATCTCCTCATCGGAAATTGTTTTCGCCAATTGGGCAAATATTTTCTCCAGCTCCGGATGTTGCTGCAGAGTCTGCTGGCGTATTACCGGCACCGCCTCATAGGGAGGAAAATAATGGCGATCGTCTTCCAGCACGAGGAAGCCCAGAGCCGGAATGAGTCCATCTGTAGTGTTGCCGCCGGCCAAGTCGATCTGGCGATCTTTCAACGCCCGCGTGAGTAGGCCCAAATCCATGATGCGGGGCGGTTCCGCGAAGTGCAGTCCATACGTTGCGGCCAAGCCTCGATATCCATCCGGCCGCTCCATGAACTCATAGCCGAACCCGGCGCGCCATTGCGGAGCGAACGTGGCGGCCTGCGACAAGGTTTTGAGGTTGAGGCGGCGCGCATCTTCGCCGCGGATCTCCATCGCAAAAGTATCGTTGAAGCCGAAGGCCGGGCCCAGGGTCAGACCGAAGCGGCGTTCATATTCACTCTTCACCCGCTGATAAACCTCTTGCTTATCGCTGCTGGCATTCTGCTTGAGAATTGCGGTCAGAGCAGTGCCCGTATATTCCGGATACGCGTCAATTCGCCCGGCCAGAATCGCCTGCTGGCAGATATATGTTCCGGCCAGATAGAAACGTCGATCCACTTTCAAATTGCTGTGGGCCTCGATCATTTGCGCCACGATCTCGCCTAACAAAAGTGACTCGGTGAAATTCTTGGAACCAACCACGATGCGATGGGAGTACGACGGCAAACACGAAGGCAGCAGCAACGCGACGACAGCCAGAACAGAAATGCAAAGACTCTTCATTGCGGCTGCAGCCGCCTCTCCAGCCATCCCACACTAAAATCGGCTAGCAGCGCCATAAGCGCGGCTGGAATAGCTCCGGCGAGAATAACTCTGTCGTCCACCATGGCCAAGCCGCGAAAGATGAATTCTCCCAGGCCTCCAGCCCCAATCGCAGCGGCGATCGTGGCCAGGCCCACGGAAATCACGACAGCCACTCGCACGCCAGAGAGAATCACACTCACTGCCAGTGGCAGTTCCACTTGAAACAGAAGCTGAGATTCGGTAAGGCCCATGCCACGTCCCGCTTCCGTTACCGCGGGATCGACTCCGCGAATCCCGGTGTAGGTATTTCTGATGATGGGCAGCAATGCATAAAGTGTGAGTGCCAGGATCGCAAGCCGGTCGGCGCGATCACCCAGCCACGGCACCGCCAGCAAAAATCCAAAGAGCGCCAGGCTGGGGATGGTCTGGATGATATTGGCGCTCGCCAACACCGGTTTGTTGAACCGCGGTTGATGCGCAATGAAAATGCCCAGCGGAATGCCACTCAGCATCGCGAATAGCGTGGAGAGGCCGACCAGCCGAAGATGCTCCACGGTAAGTTCGAGCACTTGATCGTGATTCTGCAGAATGAATCGAAAGACATTCATGAAGGGCCTCGTTTGGCCGCCGACTCCAAATCTCCGCCGAAGGCTCTCACATAGGCAGCGGCCAATGAATTGGTGGAGCGCAGAAACTCGTCTGGCGCAAGGACGGTTACCAGTCGCCCGGCCTCCATCAATGCAATGCGGGATCCGAGCCGCAGAGCTTCACGCAGATCGTGTGTGACAAAAAGCACCGTCTTGTGGAGCCTTTGCTGCAGCAAAAGGAATTCGCGTTGCAACTCGTCGCGCGTAAGCGGATCGAGCGCGCCAAACGGTTCGTCCATCAGAAGTATCTCCGGATCTGCGGCCAACGCCCGCGCCACGCCCACCCGCTGCCGCTGACCGCCGGAAAGCTGATGCGGATACCGAGTCGCGATCTCTGGTGCAAGCCCGACCATCTGCAGCAACTCTTGGACGCGCCTGCGAATCCGCTCTTGCGGCCATCCTTCAATCTTCGGAACCAGCCCAATATTTCGCTCAATGGTGAAATGTGGAAACAGGCCGACATCCTGGATCACATAGCCGATGCCACGACGCAGCCGAATAAGGTCGACTTCCGCGTTGGATACACCGTTCACCTGAATTTCGCCGGAAGAAGGCGTCAGCAGGCGATTGACCAGTTTCAGCGATGTAGTCTTGCCCGAGCCGCTGCGTCCCAACAGAACGAAGGTCTCACCGTTCTGCACTTGCAGATTGAATCCGGAAAGCACCTGCGTGTCCGCTATGCGGTAGGAGATATCGCGGAATTCAATCACCGGAGTTGCAGGCGCTGGTTGCATGTCCGCCAAGCATACCGGAGTTCGCGGTTGAGAGTGGAGTCGAATTCGCCTTCGATTCGCACCTCGTTTCGTCTTACGATTCGTCCTGCGCCGGTAGATTTGCAATGCCCGCTTTTCCCGGCGACAATCGTACGGTGGAAAATCGCTCCTCCGCCGGTAGTTCAGTCGGGCTCAACTCGCGTGCGCCGTTTGCGCCCGGCGCGGTCGTGATTGCAACTCTGTCCAATCCACGGGAAAAGTTCTGGGGAATGATCCTGGCTCTTGCGACTGAAGGGCTGAGTCTGAGCGGAGTCGAACTCGCCTCATTCGAGGATCTCGCCGTGATGGTGCGGGACGGCGAGCCGTTCACTCCCGCCGTGGTTTTCTTTCCCATGCATCGACTCGAGCGCGTCGAACTGGACCTGCCCGATGGGAGTCTGCCTTCTCTCTCGCAGCGCTTCCTCGCTAAGACCGGACTGGAGCCATCCGCGGCCCTCGCTCCGTCCACCGGGGAACAAGGCGGCACGGTCAACGCACTTCACAACTCCGGATCGCGGGCTGCGAAGGAGCGTGCGTGAAACTCTCGCAAGTTTTCACCGCTCCCAATCAACTCACCCTGCTGCGGATGATTTTTGTTCCGTTCATCGTGATCTATCTGGTCGACGGGCACTACCTGTGGGCGCTGGTGCTCTTCGTGGCAGCCGGATTTAGCGATGGCCTGGACGGCCTGCTGGCCCGCACTCTTCATCAACAGACTCTTCTGGGACAGTATCTGGATCCGATTGCTGACAAGCTTCTGTTGAGCACAATCTTCCTGGTACTCTCCATCTTGCGCAAGATCCCGTGGAAGTTCACCGTGGTGGTCTTCAGTCGCGACATCTCGATTCTTGCGGCCAGTGCGGTCTTATTCGCCATTGCCGGGCTGCGGGATTTTCGTCCCAGCATCTTTGGCAAGGCCAACACTTTCTCGCAGATCGGCGCCGTTTTTTTCGTTCTTCTGTTTCAGATTCGTCCATTGCGCGGAATATGGATTGCACGCACGGAGTTCCTGCGGGCTACTTTCTTCTTCACCATTATCTCGGCATTGCATTACGTCATCCTGGTGCAGCAGCGTTTGCGCGAACATACGCATGCTTTACCACCGGCCCGAAGTCCCGCTGCCTGACGGCGATTTGACCCACTCTGTGCCCGACCCTAGAATCTTAGTTCGTTTCTTCGTAATCGCACTTTTCTATGGCGCTTCATCTTTTTAATACCCTGTCGTCAGAGATCGAAGAGTTCCGTCCGCTTGTCGATCATGAAGTCCGCATGTACGCCTGCGGCCCCACCGTCTACGATTACGGACATATTGGCAACTTCCGAACCTTCGTTGCTGTGGACATTCTGCGCAGATTCCTCCGACAGAGCGGATACAAAGTGCGCCATGTCATGAACATCACAGACGTGGACGACAAGATAATCCGCTTCGCGGCGCGCGACGGGCTCAGCGTGCAGCAGTACACCGCGAAGTACGAGAAAGCATTTCTGGAAGATGCCGCCATGATCGGTATCGAGGAGCCCACGCTGGTGCGGGCAACCGAGCACATTCCGGAAATGGCCGACTTCGTTGCAAAACTGGTGGAAAGAGGCTTTGCCTACCGCACCGAAGACGGGTCGTATTACTTCCGCATCGCCAAATTTCCGCAGTATGGCAAACTCTCAAAAAAAGATTTCAGCAACATGCGGGATGGCGCCCGCGTCGATGTCGACGAATATGACAAAGACAGCGCACGCGACTTCGCGATGTGGAAGGCGCCCAAGCCGGGCGAAGCCTCGTGGGATACCGCGATTGGGCCGGGCCGGCCGGGCTGGCATCTGGAATGCTCTGTCATGTCCATGGGGGAACTCGGAGAAACTTTCGACCTGCACGCGGGCGG
Organism: uncultured Acidobacteriaceae bacterium; assembly: GCA_963733795.1. Classification (GTDB taxonomy): domain Bacteria; phylum Acidobacteriota; class Terriglobia; order Terriglobales; family Acidobacteriaceae; genus Sulfotelmatobacter. Next base: position 921,827 of record CAVTED010000004.1, on the reverse strand, counting down.
CGAGGATCTGATTTTCCCTCATCACGAAAATGAAATCGCGCAGTCAGAATCCTTCACCGGCAAGCCTTTCGCGCATTTCTGGTTTCATGCGCGCTTCCTGTTGGTGGAGGGCGAGAAGATGTCGAAGAGTCTGGGAAATTTCTTCACGCTCCGCGACTTGGTTCTCAAAGGGCATAAGCCATCCTCGATCCGCTACCTGCTCGCCTCAGTTCCCTACAGGAATCAGCTGAACTTTACCTTCGATGGGCTAAAGCAGGCCGCAGTGTCGGTGGAACGTCTACGAAACTTTCGGTTGCGCCTGAGCGCCGGGAATTTCACTACGGGGTCGAGTTCCGAGATGCAGTCGCTGGCGGCGGACACCGTCGAACGCATGAAGGCCGCACTTGACGATGACCTCAACACCGCGCAGGCGCAAGCCGCGATCTTCGAGATGGTGCGGCAGGCGAACGCCGCGTTCGATACAGGCGGAATCAAGAAAGACGATGTCCAGCCGCTCCTCAATGCGTTAGCCAAATTCGACGAAGTCTTTGCCGTGCTCGATGACGATGATGGCCCGAAGATGCAGCGAGTTTTCGATTGGGCTCCGACGGAAGGCCGCGACAAAGACGTCAGCAGTGGATTGCGCGAAACGGTTGAGTCAGGACAATTGGCCGATGTCGACATCGAAAAGAAGATAGAAGCGATGAAGACAGCCCGCACCGCCCGAGACTTCAAAACCTCCGACTCAATCCGCGCGGAACTGGCCAATGCAGGCATCCTGGTGGAAATCACTAAAGAGGGTATCCGCTGGCGCCGGAAATGAACGCGTGCGGACGCTGAATTTCACGCACGTGGGATGTTAAGCTGAAAGCTGATGGCTAATAGCTGAGAGCTGAATTTGTGAACTCCCTCGACGAATATCTTCGCGACGCTGAGCAGGCCCACGGGCACCTCTGTGCCGGGCAAGTTCTCGGCGTACGTCTCGCGATGTTAGGCCTGCAGAAACTTGGCATTGACGATCCTCGAGGTAAAGACAGAAAGCGCCTCGTCACGTTCGTCGAAATCGATCGCTGCGCAACCGACGCGGTCGCCGTGGTCACCGGATGCCGCCTGGGCAAGCGTGCGCTGAAGTTTCGCGACTGGGGCAAGGTTGCCGCCACATTCGTGGACGTGAACAGCGGCAAAGCGGTCCGCATCGCGGCGAAGGAATCATCGAAAGCTTTGGCGCGCGAGCTCCATCCCGAAATCGCAGACAAGAACCAGCAGCAAATGCTGGCCTACCGCGAAATCTCAGACGAAAACCTTTTTACCTCGCAGTGGGTGAAAGTCGACTTGCAGCCCGAAGAATTCCCGGGATACAAAGGCGAGCGTGTGGTGTGCGAGACCTGCGGTGAGGGAATCAACTTCCGCAGAGAAGTGCGGCGCGAGGGAAAAATTCTGTGCCGGGCATGCGCCGGGAACTGCTATTACAGGCCAGCCGAATAATACCTTCAACCCTGCTCGTAGGCGTGCGCCACCTGCAGAATTGTCGCTTCGTCAAAATGCTTGCCCAGAATCTGTAGCCCGATCGGCAACTTCTCTTTCGTTTCGCCGCAAGGCACCGATATTCCCGGAATCCCCGCCAAATCCGCGGTCACCGTGTAGATATCGGCGAGATACATCGCGAGCGGATCGTTTGACTTTTCGCCCAGCCGGAATGCCGCCGTTGGACTGGTCGGAGTCACAATCGCATCGACCTTCCTGAAAGCTTCCGCGAAATCGCGAGTCAGCAGCGTTCGCACTTTCTGCGCCTTCAAATAGTAGGCATCGTAATAGCCCGCGCTCAAGGCGTAAGTGCCGAGCATGATGCGCCGCTTCACCTCGGCGCCGAAGCCCTCGTCCCGGCTGCGACGGTACATTTCCGACAACGTCTTCACGCCGCGAGCCCGATGGCCGTAGCGCACTCCGTCGTAGCGCGCCAGATTCGACGAAGCTTCCGCCGTCGCAATAATGTAATACGTGGGGATCGCATAGGGCGTGTGCGGCAACGAAACGGGCACAATCTCGCAGCCCAGTCTCTTCAATCTGTCGATCGCCGTCTCCACCGCCTGCCGAACTTCGTCGTCCAGTCCTTCGCCGAAATATTCCTTCGCCACACCCAGCTTCGTTCCGCGGATGGGCTTCTCCAGCTCCGCAACGTAGTCCGGTACCGGGACATCAGCAGAAGTGGAATCCATGGGATCGCGTCCTGCAATCGTACGCAGCATAATCGCGGCGTCCTTCACGGTCTTCGACAGCGGCCCAATGTGGTCGAGCGACGACGCGAACGCAATCAGTCCGTAGCGGGACACGCGGCCGTAGGTCGGCATTAATCCCACCACCCCGCAGAACGATGCCGGCTGGCGGATCGATCCGCCCGTGTCCGAACCCAGCGCGACGACCGCCATATCGGCGGCAACCGCCGCCGCCGAGCCGCCCGAAGACCCTCCGGGCACGCGGCTCAGATCACGCGGATTGCGCACCGGATGATAGGCGGAGTTTTCATTCGACGAGCCCATGGCGAACTCGTCACAGTTCGTCTTGCCGAGCACAACTGCGCCCGCCGCTTCCAGACGTGCAATCGCCGTGCAGTCGTATGGCGGAATGTACTTTTCCAGACTCCTCGATCCGGCAGTCGTTCGCACTCCGCGGGTGCTCATTACATCTTTGATTCCGACCGGCACTCCACCCAAAGGCGGCAGATCCTTTCCTTCCGCCGCCATTCGGTCAATGCGGTCCGCCTGTTCGAGGGCGCGCTCTCTCGACAAGGTTAGGAATGCGCCAATCTGGCCGTCCTCCTGCTTGATGCGGGCGTAGTGCGCCTCCGCCAGCGCGAGCGCCGTCGCCTTGCGTTCCTGCACAGCGGTGCGGGCGGCGTCGATGGTGAGTGACTTCAGATCCATTTGATTTTTGTGAGGTTGCGATTCGCTTTATCGCTCAATTACTTTGGGGACTCTGAAGAAATCTTCATCCGCGTCCGGCGCGTTCGCCAGCGCCTCTTCATGAGGCAACGACTTGCGCAGTCCCTCGAGAATATCCTCTCGCGTCGCATAGGCGAACCGTGCGCTTCCCTGCTTCGCTTCATCCACTCCATAGCGATCGGAAACCTGCGCCATTGCGGGCACGTCCGACGTGTCGAGTTCATTGAGGCGGTCGATGTATTCGAGAATGGAATTCAGATCGCGCATCATTCCCGCGCGCTCTTCGTCCGTGAGTTCAAGATTGGCCAGGTCGGCGACGTAGGCAACGTCTTTCTCTGTAACTTTCATATTTCTGACTCACGGAATAACCAGGGCCGAAATCTAGCGGAGGGTCTTGTCTGTACTTTCCGGACGCGCCAGCACGAACTCGATTCTGCGAACCGCCTCGGTCGTATATCGGTTAATTGCTGCCAGGTATCGTGGCGCCAGAGACTGGAGTTCCGCCTTCCATCGCTGGCCGGCGACTTCCACGCGCAATACTCCATCCTCAAAACATAGCGCCCGCGTGCGCTCGGCAACCGCAGAGCCGCAGACCACCGGCCACGCCATGAGCGGAGCTTGCGACGGCGGCGCCAGCCGCAACGACTGAGCTACAATTTTTTCCAGCCCTGAACCCGCCCGCTCCAAGCTCACAATCCTTGTCTCATCCAGCGCTACAAGATCATCTGAGAGAGCTTCAATTTTAGCACTCGCGAGGCAGGACGCGGGACTGCGCAACCTCACGCCGGGAATTCACGGCGTACGAATTCCAGCGCCGCGTCACGCGACGGCAATCGCCCCTCGAGCTGCGCGTCTTCTACCGCGCTCAGGATTTCACGGAATCTTGGCCCGGGGACGTGGCCCGCAGCAATCAGGTCATCGCCCGTGACCAATGGAGAAGGCCGCATCTTCTCCGCGGGAATCTCCCCACGCTTCTGGTCGATAAATTCATACGTGCTCAGATCGCCGTGGCTGGCCAGACAGTCAGCACGGTGCAATGCAAGATGCTCATCAAACGCAGGCATACGCAGAAATCGCTTCAGCGTGGATTCCTTCATTCGGCCCACGTGACCAAAACGCATGTGATTATCGACCAGGGCGAGAATCTGCTCAGTCTGGGCGTTAGAAAATCGCAGCCGCCGGCAGATTGCTTCCGCCATCTTCACGCCGACCTCGACGTGGCTGTCGAAACGGATGCGATCCGGCGCCACCCGAAACGTCGCAGGCTTGCCGACATCGTGCAGCAGCGCTCCCCAGGCCAGAGTCATCGGGCAAGGACTCGGTAGATTATCCAGAAGAAGCAGCGTGTGTACAAACACGTCGCCCTCGGGATGGAATTCCGGCGGCTGCTCAACTCCTTTCATCGCCGAAATTTCGGGCAAAACCTGCTTCAGCAAACCGCTCTCATCCAGCAGGAAGAGCGCGCGCCGGGCATGCCCTTCGGTCAACATGCGGGTTAATTCGTCGCGGACCCGCTCATGCGATACGACCTTGATCTGCTCAGCAAGTTTCTGCATTGCAGCAAATGTGGCCGGTTCTATCGAGTACTCAAACCGCGCCGCAAAGCGCGCCACGCGCAGCATGCGCAGCTTATCTTCATCGAATCGTTGCTCAGGATCGCCGATCGTGCGGATGATTCCCGCCTCCAGATCCTTGCGTCCGCCCACAAAATCGAGCACCTCGCTGCTTACGGGATCGAGCAGCATGCCATTGATGGTGAAATCGCGGCGTGCGACATCCTGCCGCGGATCGCGGCTGAAACGCACTTCGTCGGGATGGCGGCCGTCGGAATATCCGATATCGCTGCGGAAAGTCGCCACCTCGACCGCTTGACCCTTCGAAGAGAAATCCGCAGACACGGCGCCTGCCTTGTCGTCCTCCGGCGCAGGCACGAGCACGACGCCGAACTGCGCTCCCACAGCATACGTTTCGGGAAAGATGCCCGTGACCTGTTCCGGCGTCGCGTCGGTGGCCACGTCGTAATCCTTGGGCTCGCGCCCGAGCAAAAGATCGCGCACGCACCCGCCGACGAAGTAGGCCTGAAAGCCCTCCTGGCGCAGGGTTTGCACAATCGTGGTAGCGAAGTCCTTTAACATGGCGATGACAGGAAAACTGATCAATGATACCGCTGACGTTGTCACAAAATTTAGCTGGCTGCTGAATGCGTTCCAGTCAATCGCGTCTGGAAAACGATAAACTGGAGAACGAGCTACATGGCTGACGCCTATATCCTCGGCATCGAGAGTTCCTGCGACGAAACCGCGGCTGCGGTGGTGCGCTCAGGCGAACAGCTGATCTCAAATGTCGTCGCCTCGCAGATCGCGACCCATCAGCCCTATGGCGGTGTCGTCCCCGAACTGGCTTCGCGGGAGCATCTGCGCGCTATCGTGCCCGTGGTGCGCCAGGCTCTAGCCGAAGCCAAACACACTTATAACTCCGTCGATGCAATCGCCGTCACGCAAGGCCCCGGCCTCGCCGGAGCGTTGCTGGTGGGAATCAGCTACGCCAAAGCGTTGGCCTTCGCGCTCGACAAGCCGTTGATTGCAGTGAACCATCTCGAAGGTCACATTCATGCTGTTTTGCTCGAGGAGCGGCAAAAGGGCAACCACGAACTGCAATTCCCGGTGCTGGCCCTGGTAGTCTCCGGCGGACACACCCATCTGTACTTAGCTGCGCAAAAAGGCGCTTCCTGGACCTACGAAAACATCGGCCACACCCGCGACGACGCAGCCGGCGAAGCTTTCGATAAAGTTGCCAAACTCTTAGGCCTGGGATATCCCGGCGGCCCGGCAATTGACCGGCTCGCTCCGCGCGGCGACCCGCGAGCCGTGAAATTTCCGCCAGCGCAGATCAAACATCGCGATCGCCGCGGCAGGAACGATGGCAACAGCGTGGAAGCGAACGACGATATCCGACCTCGCTTTGATTTTTCTTACAGCGGCATCAAGACGGCGATCTTGCGCTACGTGGAAACGCACGGCATGCACACGTCGGTGGAAGCGCGCCGCAAGGTCGTGGCGAATCTCGTGAAACCTAAACTGGAAGACTATCTGGCGAACTGCGACAAGCTCACGCTCGACCTGATCGCATCTTTTCAGCGCGCGATCGTCGAAGATCTGGTGGGAAAGACTCTCGCGGCCGCGCGCGCCCATGATGTGGCGACGCTCTTCGTCACCGGAGGTGTTGCCGCAAATCAGGAATTAAGACAGACTTTTGAACGCGAGGGCGCAAAGGACGGTCTGCCTGTGTACTTTCCCTCTCGTCCACTGTCGACGGACAATGCCGCTATGATCGCCGCAGCGGCTTATCCAAAATTTCTGTTGAAGGATTTCGCTCCGATGGATTTCTCGGCTGAGGCTGGTCTACTCTTGCGGTGAGACCGCTGCCTCGACTCGCCCAATTCCGGTCCGCTGCGGCTGGTCCGCCTCGCCCAACACCGCATCCAGGGCCTTCGCAAGCTGGGCCTCAATGTCGATGTCCTTGTAGATGGAGAAGTTGGCGCGCTTCTCGGACTGGTCGAAACCGCCAGTCTTGTAGGCGACGATAATGATAGGAACTTTCTCCGTTTCCGGCTTGCTTTTCACAGCAGTGATGAATTCAGTTCCCGACATCTTCGGCATCACCATGTCGGTGATAATCAATGCCGGTTGCACGCGGGTAAGAACTTCCAGGGCTTCTTCGCCATTACTGGCAGACTCGACTGCAAATCCGCGCTGCTCCAGCAAGTGGCACACGGCATAGCGCATCAGCATGGAGTCGTCGACCACCAGAGCCACCTTGGGCACAAGCGACGGGGACCTCATAGTCACACGCCTCCGGGTCGGACACTAGCAGGAAGATTGGGGCGGAGCAAGCTGAAAGCGCGGGCGGAGGTTACCTTCGTCAGGCGACGAGCCCAAAATAGCAAGTTAGATCTCGGTTTCCTGAGCGCGCTCTTCGATATTCATGTCTTTAAATTCGCTGGACTCGAAGATTTCGCCGCACTCCTTGCACTCGACGAACTCAGAATCCTCGTCGCGGCTCACAATTTGCACTTGTGGGTGCTTACAAGGCTGCTTCATGTCACGGCTTGAGGGAGAGGTCGACTTTGGGGTCATAAAATCCGGAAGGTCTCCAAACAAACAGGCGGAGGGGAATTGCGCCGGAATTTCACGGTATTTTAGCCTCGGTTTGCCGGTTGTCAAGTCCCTAAGAGTTACGGCGTCGTGAAGTTGTGACTAGGCCAAAACGGCAATTTCGCTTGCCGCCCAGTCTTCCGCCACTTAAATCCGACTAAAATTGTCGTCTAGCCTAAACCGTTAAGCCCACAATACTTACCTCTAAATGCTTCTGCTGACACCTCACTGCATGGGCTTGCTCAAGACGCTAGAGGTGACGTAAAATGAATTACGACGGAAAAGGTCGGATTTATGCCCGGCCCCCGGTTTGGGTTTTACACAGGCTACCAGTGCTGAAGCTGACCAAAAAAGCCGATTACGCGTTGATGGCGATGAAGCATCTCGCGGAGCACTCAAGCGAAGGCTCCCGCAGCGCGAAAGACGTGGCCGATGCCTACGGCATCCCGCCAGAGGCGCTGGCGAAGATTCTGCAGCGACTGGCCAAGGCTGGCCTGTTGCAGTCGCAACATGGGACGAATGGCGGCTATACGCTGGCGCGAGCCGCCCACACGATCTCGGCCTTTGAGGTGATTCAGGCTATCGATGGCCCGCTGTTTATCACCTCGTGCGTCACAGTGCGCGGAGAATGCGACCAGACCGACCGTTGTAATATCCGCGAACCGCTTCGCAAGGTGAACGAGAGTATAGAAGCCGTGTTAAAGCGCATTAAGATTTCGCACATGCGCGAGGAGCCGGAGGAAATCAGCACCACCTCCAAAACGGCAGATTTAGTCACCATCACTTGAGCCTTTGACAGGGCAAGATTCATCCAAGAGGTTAATTGGGCAAGAATTAACTGAGAGTTAAATCAAAAGGGAAAAGAGATCAGTCGAGGTAGGAGAGGCAAACCATGAGCACGGACGTCAAGATCCCCCAGGCAAATACACAGGCGCACCACCCCGACGCGAAGGGTGTGAAGCTGCCCATTTATATGGACAACCATGCCACCACCCCCATGGACCCGCGGGTGCTGGAAGAGATGCTTCCCTACTTCATGGAAAAATTCGGCAATTCCGCCAGCCGCAATCACTCGTTCGGGTGGGCTGCGGAAGAAGGCGTGGAAACGGCGCGCGAGCAAATCGCCAAGCTGATTGGCGCGACCACGAAAGAGATTATCTTCACCTCGGGCGCCACCGAGAGCGACAACCTCGCCATTAAGGGCGTGGCCGAGATGTATCGCGAGAAAGGCAACCACATCATCACCGCGGTCACCGAACACAAGGCTGTGCTCGACACCTGTAAGCGCCTCGAGAAATATGGCTACCGCGTCACCTACATGCCCGTCCAGAAAGACGGCCTGGTCGATCTCGACGATCTGAAGCGCGCCATGGATGACAAGACGATCCTGGTGACGATTATGTACGCGAACAACGAAATCGGCGTGCTGCAGCCGGTCGCGGAAATCGGCAAGCTATGCCGCGAGCGCGGCGTGATCTTCCATACCGACGCGACCCAGGCGGTCGGCAAAGTGCCGGTGGACGTAATCAAGCAGAACATCGACTTGGCCTCCATTTCCGGCCATAAGATGTATGGTCCGAAAGGCGTTGGCGCCTTGTACGTCCGCCGCAAGAATCCGCGAGTGCAGATTTCCGCGATCATCGATGGCGGCGGCCACGAGCGCGGCATGCGCTCCGGAACCTTGAACGTTCCGGGCATCGTGGGACTGGGAAAGGCTTGTGCTATTGCGCAGGAAGAAATGCCGCAGGAATCCTGTAAGCTGGCGGGCCTGCGCAATCGCCTGCGCGATCGCATCATGAACCGTCTCGATGAGTCCTACATCAACGGCTCGATGGATCATCGCCTCCCGGGCAACCTGAATATCAGCTTCGCCTATGTGGAAGGCGAGTCGCTTCTGATGGGCATTAACGACATCGCCGTTTCCAGCGGTTCAGCGTGCACCTCCGCGACGCTCGAACCATCTTATGTATTGAAAGCTCTTGGCACGGGCGACGACCTGGCGCACAGTTCGATTCGTTTCGGAATCGGCCGCTTCAACACCGAAGCCGAAGTCGACTACGTGGCGGATCGCGTCATCGAAACGGTCGAGCGTCTGCGCGAACTTTCTCCGCTCTACGAGATGGCGAAAGAAGGAATTAATCTGAAAGATGTGAAGTGGGCAGGAGAGTAAAGCAGGTTTCAAGGTTTCAGAGTTTCAAGGTTGCAAAGTCCTTGAAGCTCTGGAGCCTGAGTCATTGAAACCTTGGAAACTTTGAAACATTGAAACCTGGAGAAAAAAATGTCATACAGCGATAAGGTCATCGATCACTACAACAATCCCCGCAACGTCGGCTCCATGGACAAACAGAGTTCCGACGTGGGCACCGGCCTGGTCGGGGCACCCGAATGCGGCGACGTCATGAAGCTGCAGATCAAGGTCAATCGCGAAACCAACGTCATTGAAGACGCCAAGTTCAAGACCTTCGGCTGCGGCTCGGCTATCGCTTCGTCCTCGCTCGCCACCGAGTGGGTCAAGGGTAAAACTGTAGACGAAGCTCTCGCCATCAAGAACATGGACATCGTGAAGGAGCTTTCGCTTCCCCCGGTTAAAATCCACTGTTCAGTGCTAGCCGAGGACGCCATCCGCGCCGCGATCGGGGACTGGAAGAAGAAGCAGGAAGTATCCACTCCAGTCGCCGCCGAAGCAAAATAGGTTTGAGCCGCGAGCTTCGAGCTAAGAGTTGCGAGTTATGACTCCTCGCAGCGTGATTGCTCAAGGCTCGTAACTCAAGACGCGTAGCTGAATATGACCACGGCAACTGAACAAAAACCCGCGCAGGCTCCCGCCAAAGGAATTCTCGTGACCGAGAAAGCCTTGACGAAGGTGCGCAGCGCCATGTCTAAGGAAGGCATTTCGCCTGAGCAGGGCGGCCTGCGGCTCGGCGTACAAGGCGGCGGATGTTCCGGCCTGAGCTACAACATCCGTTTCGACACGCAACCGCGCGAACGGGATCGCATCTTCCAGTTCAGCGATGTGCGCGTCTTCGTGGACCCGAAGTCGTTCATCTACCTGCACGGCATGACCCTTGATTATCAGGAAACGCTGATGCAACAGGGTTTCGTCTTCGTGAATCCCCAGGCCTCGAAGTCGTGCGGCTGCGGCACGTCGTTCTCCGCCTGATGCCCGTGGGCGCGGGCGCCCCACACCCGCGAATGCTGCCCGCGAACGATACTCCGCCAGGCAGATCCGGTGCCGCTGCCATCAGCGTTGCAAGTTTGCTAGTAAAGAGAATTGACGAGGAAAGAGAATTGACCAACTCCGCACTCACCGTGATCGGCACCAAGCCTCTGCCGCAGGAGACTCATTCCTGCTGGTCGTGCGGCTCCATGCGCGCCGCGCACTTCTGCGAGTCCTGCGGTAAAGTGCAGCCGCCCGTTCCCGTCGACTATTTCTCGTTTTTCGGACTGCCCGCGGAAGCTGAATGTCAACGTCTCGGCATTGGAGAGGGATTTTTACGACTTGAGCCGAAGGCTCCATCCGGATCTGAATGCCGGCGCCGCCAGCCGCGAACAAGAGTGGAGTCTGGAGCAAAGTTCCCTGCTCAACGACGCCTACCGCACGCTGAAAGATCCGATCAAGCGTACGCAATATTTGCTGCACCTCGAAGGCGTGGAACTGGAAGAGCAGTCGAAAAGCGCAACCGAGCAGGCCCGCGCCACTGGAGAAACCAAGAAACAGATCGTTCCCCCGGATTTGCTCGAAGAGGTCTTCGAACTGAACATGCAGCTCGAGGAGCTGCGCATGAGTAAGAAGATTGGCGAAGACGATCCTGCGCTGATCGCAGAAATTGGAAAGCAGAAACAGTCGCTCGAAGCCAAGCATGAGGCACTGCTGCAGGAGTTAGAGGTTCGCTGGAAGATGTGGGATGGAATGATCCAGCGTGATCAGAACGGTCAGCCCGTCTCAGAGGAAGAACGCAGGCAGGAGTGCGGCAAAATGGTAGACGTGCTGAACCGCCGCAATTACATACGCAACTTAGTAAGAGACGTGAACTTGGCGCTGGAAGAGTAGCAATCATGGCCACGGATCGCATTGTCGGGATCGACCTGGGCACCACCAATTCTCTGGTGGCGTTCATGCAAGGGGATACCCCTGTCGTAATTCCCGGCGACGATGGTCTGAATCTGCTTCCCTCGGTAGTCGCGCTGGACGCGAACAACCAGCCCGTCGTGGGCAATGCCGCTCGCAATTCTCTTATCGAAACGCCTGAACGCGCCGTCTACTCGATCAAACGCCTGATGGGACGTGGTGTAGAAGACATTGAGGAAGAGTTGAAACTCTTCCCTTTTCGCCTGGCTGAAGACATGCAGCCCGGAGAAGTGCTTCGCATCAAGCTGGGCGACAAAACTTTCACTCCGCCGGAAATTTCCGCGCTCATTCTTCGCCAACTCAAGCGCAGCGCGGAACGATTCTTCGGCGGCCCGGTCACGAAAACAGTCATCACAGTTCCCGCATATTTCAACGACGCGCAGCGCCAAGCCACGAAAGATGCCGGCCGCATCGCCGGCCTCGAAGTGCTTCGCCTGGTGAACGAGCCAACTGCCGCGTCGCTCGCCTACGGCCTCGACAAGAAGCAGAACGGCATCGTCGCCGTCTACGACCTTGGCGGCGGCACCTTCGACATTTCGATTCTGAAACTGCACGACGGAATTTTCGAAGTCATCGCCACCAACGGCGATACGCACCTCGGCGGAGACGACATCGACAATCTGCTCATCACCGTCGCGCTTGACGATATTCGCGGCGACCTCGGTCTCGACCTTCGCCGCAATGCCGAAGCCGTGCAGGCGATCCGCAAAGCAGTCATCGAAGCCAAAATCGCACTCTCGTCCCAGCCCTCGATCAAGCTGGACATTGAATTGCCCGGCGGCCTGCTCTACCAGCGAGAAATTACCCGCGAGCAGTACGAACAACTGATTCAGCCCATCATCGATCGCACTGTCGGGCCTTGCAAGCAGGCGCTGAAAGATGCCGAACTGAAACCCGAACAGATTGACGAAGTCGTGCTCGTCGGCGGTTCCACGCGCATTCCGAAAGTCCGCTCGTTGGTGAAAGAACTGTTCCACCGTGAGCCGCACACCGGCTTGAATCCCGACGAAGTCGTCGCTCTGGGCGCGGCCGTGCAAGCCAACATTCTCGGTGGCGGCTCCGAAGCTACGGAAAACATGCTGCTGCTGGACGTGACTCCTCTGTCGCTTGGCATCGAAGTGGCTGGCGGCGTCACCGACAAGATCATTTTGCGAAACTCGACTATCCCCGCTTCGGCCACCCAGTTCTACACCACGCAGGTCGACGGACAGGCCAACGTTGCGATTCACGTCTTGCAGGGGGAACGCGAACTGGCCAAGGACTGCCGCTCTCTCGCCCGCTTCGATCTCAAAGGCATTCCCGGAATGGCCGCCGGAATTCCCCGCGTCGAAGTAAAGTTTCTGATTGACGCCAATGGCATTCTGCACGTCTCCGCGCGCGAGCAGCGTAGCGGCAAAGAGGCCGAGATTCAAGTGCAGCCCAGCTACGGTCTGACCGACGAGCAGGTCGAGGGCATGATTCTCGATTCGTTCGACAATGCCGAAGAAGATTTCCGGCGGCGTCAGCTTATCGAAGCGCGCAGCGAGACTGCCACCATCCTCGCAGCTCTGGAAAAAGGCAAGAAAAGCGCGGCTTGGGGACAACTCACGACCGAACGAAAAGAAGCAGATCGCGAAAATGGAAAAAGCGCTGGCCGCGGTGAATGCCGAAGAGGACTATCAGGAAATCCGCAAAGCCATCGACGCGCTAAATCAAGGCACCACGCGCCTGGCCGAACTGATGATGGATACCGCCGTCTCGACGGCGCTGAAAGGCAAAAACATGGACGAGACGGACCTCGGCGAAGCCCCGACCGCCCCGCATCCCATGGCGAAAGCGGAATTCGAATGAATATGGTGTCGCCGCAAATTGTGATCCTGAGCGGAGTGCGACTTCGCGAATGCGAAGCCGCGTGGAGTCGAAGGATCCCAGCACTCGTACAAAGTGTGGCGCTGCTAGGGATCTTTCGACTGCGTGGATTTCGCGCTTCGCGCGACATCCACTCCCCTCAGAATGACAGTATCAAGATTCATTGAGAGATTGAGGAACATATGGCTGAAGGAAAAACACAAGGAGCGGGTACATTGACCGAAGACGCTCCCGGTGAAAACACGGTGCAGGTCACATTCCTGCCGGAAGGCAAGACGGTGCAGTTCGAAAACGGAAAACTGCCCTATGAAGACCACGGCAAAGAGCAGTCACTGCTCGACGTTGCGCTGAATTTCGGCGTCACGCTCGACCACGCCTGCGGCGGCAACTGCGCCTGCACCACCTGTCACATTTGGGTGAAAGAAGGCGCCGAGAATCTTTCCGCAATGGACGACGACGAGGCCGACCGGTTGGACATGGCCGCCGATCTCCAGCTAAACTCGCGTCTCGGCTGCCAGGCGCAAATCGTCAAGCCCGGCAAGGTAGTCGTCGAGATTCCCGCCTGGAATCGCAACTACGTCTCGGAAGAGCACTAAGAAAACGTTTCAACGTTTCAGAGTTGCAAGGTTTCAAGGTCAGTCCGAGATCGCGCTCTTATCTCTGAAACTTGAAAGCCTGAAACTTTGAAACTTGGAACTCTGAGGAGCACTGAGGATGGCGAAGAAACTGACCTGGGACGACGCCGAAGACCTCGGCATATTGCTGTCCGAAACTCACCCCACGCTCGATCCGCTGGCCGTGCGTTTTACCGACCTGCACCGCTACGTCACCGAGTTGCCCGACTTTGCCGGCGATCCCAAGGCCTCGAATGAAGGCAAGCTGGAAGCGATCCAGATGGCGTGGCATGAAGTAGTGCAGGACCGTACACAAGGCTGATCGCGCACCAGGCTGATCTATCCTGCCAGGATCTAACTGCAATCCACTTCGCAACATTTTTACAACTTCGTGACAACCAGCCGGTACGAATCGCCCTATCCTACCAACATAAAGGGCAGCGAGAAATCGCCGGCTCTTCTCTCTCTACGGTCCAATTCAGAAGGGCACGGCGCTTGCCGTGCCCTAATTTTTCGCCTACGCTAGACTGCCAAACCGAAATTTACACGCCAACTAGAATTCGCACTAAAGGAATTGTCATTCCGAGCGAAGCGAGGAAACCCGGGTTCTTGCCGGCAGAGGAAAAACCCGGATCCCCCGCTACCGCTCGGGATGACAAATTTTATACAGTGAGTAGTCTGTCCTAGATAGCAGCGACTGGCGCGGGTTCTTCCACATTCGCTTCGCGCAGAAACTTCGCCGCCTCTTCTGGCGGAGTGGGATTAATGTAGAAGCCGGTGCCCCATTCGAATCCGGCGGTCTTAGTCAGCTTGGGCATGAACTCAATGTGCCAGTGATAGTGGTCGTTGGTCGGATCTTGCGCGGGCGAACTGTGAATCACCAGGTTGTACGGAGGATTGTCCAGCACCCGATCAGCCCGGCCCAGCAAGTCTTTCAAAGCGCGCGCCAGGTTCTCGAACATATGCGATGACGAGTTCTCAAACGCCGATTCATGCTGTTTGGGCAGAATCCAGGTCTCGAAGGGAAAGCGCGGGGCATAGGGCGCCAGCGTGACAAAGTTCTCGTTTTCCGCCACCACCCGCGTGCCGCCGTCCATCTCCTGCCGAATGATGTCGCAGAACACGCAGCGTTCCTTATACAGGAAATACTGTTTGGCGCCTTCCAGTTCCTGCGTCACGTTGATGGGCAGGATCGGCAGCGCAATAAGCTGCGAGTGCGCATGCTCCAGCGACGCTCCGGCCGCTTCCCCGTGATTCTTGAAGATGAGGATGTACTTGAAACGGCGATCTTTTTTCAGATCAAGAATGCGATCGCGAAACGTCCACAGGATATCTTCAATGCGTTTCGGAGGCAGTGTCGCGAGGCTGGCCGTATGATCGGGCGTCTCAATGATGACCTCGTGGGCTCCGATTCCGTTCATGCGATCGAACATGCCTTCCGCCTGGCGGTTCAGCGTGCCTTCGATACCTAAGGCGGGAAACTTATTGGGCACCACGCGCACGGTCCATCCCGGAGTATCGCGCTGGGACGGTTGTCCGCCGTTTGGGTTCGGGCGATAGGCTTGAATCTCGGGAGGCGTCTTGCTCTCGTTTCCATAATCAAAGGGGCAGAATCCGCCCTTGATTTTCATATTTTCGCGGACAAAATCGGTTGGGCGCTTCGCCCGATCCGTCGAAATAATCACCCACCGGCCCACAATCGGATCTTTTCTCAGCTCAGGCAATACTGAATCCTTTCCATGCACTCATGCAAACTAATATTTTATCCCGACAAGGAAGCGTTGCGAAATACTTCAAACTGCGGGCGGGAACCCGGATATTCATAGTATACGCTCACAATATCGAATCTCCATTGGCAGGAGGGCGGAAGCGGTCTCCGGTATTCCCGCGCCACTTCGGCCACTTCACGCCGTTTGTGCCGGTCCACGGCTGCCTCGGCCGGCTTCACGTCGCGCGAGGTCCGAGTCTTCACTTCAATGAAACAAAGAACATCATCGTCCCAGCCAATCAGGTCGATCTCACCGCGGCAGCGCGGCGAACGAAAATTGCGCGCGACGATTGCATATCCCAGCTTCCGCAGGTGAAAGTACGCGTCCTCCTCGCCCCGCGTCCCAGTGCGCTGGTGCATCGGCCGCGGATCAGCCGGAAGCAGCCGAGCCGCAACCCAATCCAACCCATGAATGATGGTTCGCGTAAAAACGGCGGGAAGCATAGGACAGAGAATACCTTGCTGTCCGGAAGAAAGATGTGATCTGCCAACACGCCGACACGATTAAGGTCGATCTTTCCCGGATCGGGAACGATGACGTGGACAACGCTCGCGGCTTCTTTCACCACAGAGGCACAGAACCACAAAGAATGACAATCGAGAATGATCCTCTCCATGCCTCCGTGGTGAATTAGGGCTCATTTCAGGATGCCACTGGACTCGCCCACCGCCGAGATGCACTTCTCCAGCACATCGACCGCAACATCCGCCTCTTCCTTCGTGACCACCAACGCCGGACATATCCGCACCGTGCTCGGCCCGCAACCCAGGAATAGCACCCCATGTTCGAATGCCATTTCGACGATGCGGTCGCGCTCCGCGTGCGCGTACTCCTTGGTGGCCTTGTCCTTGACGATGTCGACGCCGATCATCAGCCCGCGGCCGCGCACGTCCCCCACCAGCTTCAGCTTCGCAGGCCAGTCAACCATCCGCTTCATCATGTGATTGCCTACGCTGGCTGAATTCTCCAGCAGATGATCTTTCTCGATCACATCGAGCGTGGCCAGTGCCGCCGCAATGCAAATTGGATTGCCGCCAAAGGTCGACGCGTGCGATCCCGGCACCCAATCCATAATTTCCGCGCGAGTCATGGTGACACCAAGCGGCATGCCCGAGGCAATCCCCTTCGCCATGCAGACCATGTCAGGCTCGACGCCAGTGTGCTCAACTGCAAACCACCTCCCCGTGCGTCCAATGCCGCTCTGCACTTCGTCCACCACCAGCAAGATGCCGTGACGATCGCAGATGCGCCGCAACTCCTGCATGAAGATCTTCGGCGCCACAACATAGCCGCCCTCGCCCTGAACCGGCTCGACGAAGATCGCCGCCACTTCCTCCGGCGCGAGCGTGGTCTTGAACAGCTTTTCTTCGATGAATCGGGCACAGCCCAGCGCAAAACTGTCCGCATCCTCGGGATTGGAGGCGCCGCGGTAAACGTCGGGATAACGAACATGCGTCACGCCCGGAACCAGCGGACTAAACCGCCGCCGCTGCTGGGGCTTGGACGCGGTCAGCGAAAGCGCTCCCATGGTACGTCCGTGAAATGCCCCGAGAAATGCGATCACATTCTGCCGCTTGGTGTGATAGCGCGCCAACTTCAGCGCGCACTCGACGGCCTCCGCACCGGAGTTCCCGTAGTAAATCCGATGCGGACCCGGCATAGGCGCGATCTTCGATAGCCGCGCCGCCAGTTCCACCATGCTCTCGTAATAGAAATCCGTGCCCGACATGTGAATCAGTTCGCCGGCCTGTTTCTGAATGGCGGCAACCACTCGGGGATGGCAATGGCCGGTCGAAGTCACGGCGATGCCGGCGGAAAAATCATAGAACTCATTGCCGTCGACGTCGGTAATGACGATGCCGCGCCCGCTCTGCGCGACCAGCGGGTAGGAACGGGTGTAGGACGGCGAAATGAATTTCTCGTCGCCCTCGAGCACGCGCTTGGCATTCGGTCCCGGCAGGGCAGTTTTGATCTTGGGACCGCTCGCAGCGGGATTTTTCGGAGTGGTCGTAGTCTTGGTCATAGTTTCAAGGGTCATGGAATCCTCCGTCAGCGGGAGTTGGTAAGCACCCGCCAGTTGTCAGGAAATGCAACCTCGTCACGCAGGATCCTGGTTCGGACACACGCAGACCGAGGCGAATCAAATGGAGGATTTAAGACTTAGTCGCTACCAAACAGGCTGGGACGCAATCGCGAAGGCAAATTCGCCCGATAGCGCCGCGGACACACCAGATGGCGCAGCCAACACTCTGGCAAATGCGAATTGGGCCGGTACGAATCGGGCTGACACGAATTGGGAGGGTTGCGCAGCATCAAGACCCGTCAACATTACTGATTCATTATAGCTGGCGGAAATGAATGCCGTAACCCCCTTTGGTAACCAAGGGACGCAAAGAAAATGATTCGGTCTAAAACGTAAATTTCAAGCCCAATTGAACAGCCCTGCTTCCGCCCGAGCCGATCACGGGATTCGCCGCGGCTACGTCTGGCGTGGCACAGCCGCAGCCGAACGGTTGCACCGAAGGATCGTTCAAGCCGAATCCGTTCTGGCCGCCGTAGGGATTGGCAAAGTTGGGATGGTTGAGAATGTTGAAGAACTCAGCCCGGAATTGTGCGCGAACTTTTTCCCCGAAGTGCCAGTTCTTGGCTATCGAGAAATCGAAGTTCCTGAAGCCGGAGTCAGGAAAAAGATTGCGCGGCATGTTCCCAAATTGTCCCAGGGGTGGCGGAATCATGATCGAGTTCCCCTTGGCATAACAACCGAACGAGGTCAGAGATGCGGTGGACGTTCCTGGAGTTCCCCCATCTACAGCCAATGCCCGCGCAACACAGGTTGCATTCGATGCGCCCGGGAAAAACGGAATCGGCGTCGGCCCCGATTTGAAGTCGGACGGCTTGCCATAAAAGCTCCAGCGAATGGGAGCGCTCGCCGGCGGACTCACCGGTAGCGGTCCAGTTCCCGCCGCATCGGTCCCCAGATCGATCGGCCCCCAGAGTTGCGGACTCTGCAGACTGACGATCGAGTTAATCTCCCAGCCCTCCAGCATCTGCCAGGAACCTGTGTGGCCGGGAATCGCATAAGTGAGCGAGAGTGTCAGACGATGTCGAATGTCAAAGTCGCTGTTCGCGTATTCCCGTCCGACATTGTATGAGTCCTCCGGCAGACCAGCGCCATATCCGAAATCCCAGTTCGCGCCCACGTCGTCGAGAGCGTGGGCGTAGGTGTAACCGGCTACCATGCTCAGGCCGTGGTAATTGCGCGAATTCAAAGTGATTTGCAGTCCGTTGTAGTTGGATCGGTAGACGTTTCCCATCTGGAAGATATTGCTCAAGTAAGGAAACTTGGTATTGTACGGTCGAGCATCCTGATCGCAGTTTGGGTCGGTCACACACGCGGTGGAGTAGTCCGTTCCGACAGGAGGCTGGTTAATGTCCCGAATCCCGGTCAGATTCGAGCCGTGATTTCCGACGTATGCAATTTCCATGGAGAGATTTGGAGTGAATGCGTGTTGCAGGTTGAGCGTCCAGTTCCAGACGTACGGAGTGGTGATATTCCGGGACACGCTCATGATGGGACAAGGATTATTGAAGCAATTGAGCGTGGCGGTGCTCACATTGGCTCCATAGATCGGTACGCCGCTGTCCCACTGCGGCATGCCGGGAGGGATCGCCAGATTGCCCGCCGTGATAGTTCCGCCGGCCGTATCGCCCGCCGCGTCGATGATGGCCCCCGTGGGAACGTTGGAAAGACCAAACGCGTTGTTAAAAGCCAGCAGCGCTTCCCAGTTTATGGTTTCATAAACCAGGCTCGCTCCGCCCCGTAAAACCGTATTTCCCATTCCGGTTACGTCCCAGGCAAAGCCGAAGCGCGGAGCAAAATTTTTGTGATCGGGATTATACGGACCATTTACGCCGTGCATTCCGGCTTGAATTAATCCGGTGGTTGAGTTGGGATCGAAATTACCCAGCAGGTTGTGAGCTTCCTTAATCACCGAGCTGTATTCATAACGCAGCCCAAGGTTCAACGTGAGATTGCGGGTCGCTCGCCAGTCGTCCTGCAAAAACGCGCCATACGCCCAGTTATGAATTTGCCGGCTGGGATTCCCTACTTGCACCGACGCCTTGAACGGGTCTCCGGCGAAAAAGTCCTCTAGAGGTGTTGAAGCAGCCAACGCCACCCCGCCCAGGAATGTAATGCTGCCTCTGGCATTGCCGAAGGCGCC
The DNA here is from genome assembly GCA_963733795.1 of uncultured Acidobacteriaceae bacterium. Classification (GTDB taxonomy): domain Bacteria; phylum Acidobacteriota; class Terriglobia; order Terriglobales; family Acidobacteriaceae; genus Sulfotelmatobacter. Next base: position 902,172 of record CAVTED010000004.1, on the reverse strand, counting down.
GCCATTCACGTCGTTGCGGTGAAGTTCGCCGCCAAATTTCAACGAATGCTTGCCGGACGTATAAGAAATGTGATCGATGAACTGCGTGATGGAGTCCGGCCCTTGAAACTTTGGCCACTTGAAAGCGCCGAGGCCGGGGACAAACGCTCCGGCAAAGCCAATGCGCGGCAGCCCTCCGGTGAAGGGACCGCTCACGCCCGTATTCAGACCGTAGCCCGACGCTGGTGTTCCGAGATCCCCGGGTAGCGTCGGTTGATAGAGGCGGTTGTAGCCAAAGCGAGCTTCGTTCACCCAGCGGGTGCCGGGCGTAAAAATCCAGCTGCCTCCGACTACCTGCGCTCGGGTGTGGATCTTAGATCGCCACTGGGACTGCAACTCCGGAAAATCTTCCACCGTTCCCGAGTTGTTTCCATAGAAATACATTCCGCTGACGCTGTTGCGCTGGTTGAAGTTGTAATCCAGTTTCCCGAGCGCGTTGTCGACTCCTACATTATTGGGAAAACCCTGCACGATGCTGATGCTCTGAGTATTGTTGATGGGAAAGCCTGTACCCTTACACGTGACCGATGAGCCCGCCACCGTGCATCCCGAGATCTGCTGACTGGCCGCACTGATTGGGACGCCATTGGCCACCAGATCCGCAATCGCATTCGGAATACTGTTGCCGCAATCGCCGGCCACCGTAGTGCAGTTGGGTGTCGCCGGCGTGGGCAGCGCCAGCATCGACGGTGTGCTCACCGTATAGGAATTTCCCACGTCGTAGCGCTGCCCTTCGTAAGCGCCAAAGAAGAATGCCTTGTCTTTAATAATCGCTCCGCCGAAACTGCCGCCAAACTGTTCCAGAGTGCGGTCCGTTTTCGGTGCAGGTGAGGCGTTAAAGTAATTGCGGGCGTCCATGACTCCGTCGCGGCCGAATGCAAATGCTGTGCCGTGCAGCGAGTTCGTTCCCGACTTCAATCCAACATTGATAATCGCTCCTGGTTTCCAACCATATTCCGCGGGCGGATTTTCCTGAACATTGAACTCCTGAATCGCATCGATGGGCAGGATAGTCGCGGAATCTCCAGCAATGCCTGCGCCGTTGATAATGCCCTGACCCGAAAACGGTTCGCTGTTAAACAGTCCTTCGACGAAGTAAGCATTGTCTTCGGCTCGCAAGCCGTCGGTGCTGGTCGTCGAAAAACCGCCTCCGGGATAACGCATCACCCCCGGACGCAGTTGCAGCAGGTTCTCATAATTGCGCCCGTTCAGCGGCAGGTCGTTGATCTCCTTGTTGCTGAGTGTGCCGCCCAAAGTAGCGGAGGTGGTATTGACCAGGGGAACATCTTCCGTGATGGTCACGGTCTCGCTCACTTGACCCGGCTGTAAGGAGAAATTCGCGCGCACGTCGGTGGCGACTTCAATCTGCACGTTGGGGCGTTCCACACTCTTGAAGCCCCTCGCCTCGACGTGGATCTTGTAGCTTCCGGGCGGCAGGTCGGGGGCCGCATAGGCGCCGGAGTCATCCGTATTTAAAGATCGCGAAGTCCCCCGCTGGACATCCGTGATTACGACGGTCGCTCCCGCGACGGCGGCTCCGCTCTGATCGGTCAACGTACCCAGAATGCGTCCCGTGGTCGATTGCGCCAGCGCCGACACACAGAGAAGAAGAGCACAGGTCGCGGAGAGTATCTTGATCTTGAAACCAGTCTTCCGGCGACCGCGAGCTCTAATCGTCTGAACGTCTGCCTGAATATCCGCGTCCACGCGAACCTCTGCACACGAGGCAGCACCAACCCTGCGGGATAGCATAAAGCCCTCCGTGGTTCCGGTCCGACAGCCATACCACTATCGAAGAAACCGTGTCAAGCAAATTGATCTTTTGGATAACTCTGGCAACTTACTCCTCCCGAGGGAAATGCGGAAGTCCATAAACCGGCAACCCCATAAATGCTGAAAACCACGCGAGCGCGGGCTTGCGCGATTTCAGGCCGCATAGTAAATTGGATTGGTCATACCACTATACCGATAGGCCAGCTATGTCCGCTACCGAACAACCGACTCCAACCCGCGTGGAGATGCGGTATAGTAGCCAGACCATAGCTGGCATCCCGGCTGGCTTCGTTTCTCCCCGTGCGGAGGGCAACGTGGCGTACAAGCTGGTTCGAACCTCGCGTCTCTACGAGCAAATCGTTCAGCAAATCGAAGATTCCATTGTCAAAGGCGATCTCAAGGCAGGCGATCAACTGCCTGCCGAACGCGACCTGGCTCAACGTTTCGGCGTGAGCCGCACCGCCGTGCGCGAAGCGGTAAAGGCCCTGCGCGAAAAAGGATTAGTCGAAGCATATTCGGGACGCGGCACCTTCATCACCGATGGCACCACGCAGGCGGTGCGCCAGTCCTTCGACTTGATGGCGAAGATCGGTCAGCCGGAGGGATCGACTCATCTGGCGGAACTGCGCGCCATCCTTGAGCCTGAAATTGCCGCCATGGCAGCGGCGCGCATTCAGGAACCGGAATTGGCGACCATGCGGGACGCTGTCGCCGCCATGGACCGCGCCGACAAAAATCCAGACACCTACATCGAAGCGGATCTTGATTTTCATCTGGCACTGGCGGAGGGCGCGGCCAATCCACTCATTCTTTCTCTGCTCGATTCCATCGTGGGACTGCTGCGGCAGCAGCGCCTGCGCATCTTCCGAGTTCCCGGCGGACCGGAACGCGGCCAGATTTATCACAAGCGCATTCTGGATGCTATCGAGCGGCGCGACGCCGAGAGCGCGCGTGAAGCCATGCGGGCGCATCTCGGCCAGGTTCGCGATGATAGCCAGGTGGTCCCCGGCAAACGCGCTCCGGGCAAGCCGAGTGCGCGATAAGAACGCACTTAGAGATTTATTGCGAAGATCGGGAGAAGATCGAGAGAAGTTCGAGAAAAGTTCGAGAAAAGTTCGAGAAAAGATCGGAAGGCGGTAGCGGATGGCGAAAGTAGGCTTTATCGGCCTGGGCGTGATGGGCAGCCAGATGGTGAATCGGCTGATCAGCAAGGGTCACACTGTGACCGGCTACAACCGCACCCGCGCCAAGGCACAGTGGTTGGAAAAGAAAGGAATGCAGTGGGCCGACTCGCCGCGCGCCGTCGCGAGCGCCGCGGATTACACCTTCGCAATGGTCACGAACGCCGCGGCGATCCAGGCGATCACCGAGGGTCCTGACGGGCTGCTGGCGGGGTTGAGTGCGGGAAAGATATTCATCGACATGAGCACGGTGAGTCCGGCAGTGAGCCGCGCTTTGGCTGCGAAAGTTCGCGCCGCCGGCGCGGACATGGTCGACTCCCCGGTTTCGGGCAGCGTGATCACTTTGCAGGAAGGAAAGTTGTCGGTGATGGTTGGCGGTCGCAAAGAAACATTCGACAAGATCAAGCCGCTGCTGCTCGATATCGGCCCCAAAGTTACTTATGTGGGCGACAACGGCTTGGCGCTCTCCATGAAAATCGCAACCAATCTGAGCCTGGCGGTACAGATGCTGGCCTTCTCCGAAGGCGTGCTGCTGGCGGAAAAGAGCGGCATCGCTCGCGAGGTCGCAGTCGATGTGCTGACCCACAGCGCCGTCGCGTCGCCCATGATTCAATACCGCGGCCCGTTCGTCCTGCAACAGCCGGAAGAAGCCTGGTTCGACGTGAATATGATGCAGAAAGATATGGTGCTGGCGATGGATCTGGGCCGCCAACTCGACGTGCCGCTGCCCACGACTGCCGCCAGCAATGAAATTCTAACGGCGGCTCGCGGCATGGGCTTGGCGAAATATGATTTCGCCTGCATGTTCGATGTGCTGGCCGCCATGTCGGGAGTAACGACACCAATCAATTTCCACGCAGGAGGTAAGAAGTGAACACCACAACTTCCAGGCCGGATGTCGGGCGTGCGGTTGGAAGCGAGACAAACAAAAAGACAGAGACCGAGAAAGACACAGAGAAAGACCGGTGGCTGCGGGCCTACCGCCAGATGGTGAGGATTCGCCTGTTCGAAGAGCAGGTGAACGAACTCTACACCCGTGCGCTCATGCCGGGCCTGGCACATCTTTACAGCGGCGAAGAGGCCGTCGCAGTAGGCATCTGCGAAGCGCTTAACATTGACGATTACATCACCAGCACCCACCGCGGTCACGGACATTGTCTCGCCAAGGGCGCCTCCCCTGACCGCATGTTTGCCGAGTTGCTGGGCAAGGAAGCCGGCTATTGCCGCGGCAAAGGCGGATCGATGCACATTGCCGATCCCGCCACCGGCAACCTCGGCGCGAACGCCATCGTCGGCGGCAGCGTAGGCATCGCCACCGGCGCAGCTTTTGCCGCCAAGCGCCAGGGCAACGGGCGCGTGGCTGTCTGTTTTTTCGGCGAAGGCGCTCTCGGACAGGGTTCGCTCTATGAAGTCATGAACCTGGCGCAACTCTGGAAGCTCCCCGTAATCTACGTTTGCGAAAACAATCTTTACTGCGAGTACACCCACTTTTCGGAGACGACCGCCGGTACGATTCTAGGACGCGCCGCTGCCTTCGGACTGGAAGGCGCGAAGGCGGACGGCCAGGACGTGCGTGCGGTAAACGAAGTCGCAGGGCGCCTGGTGAAGCGAGCCCGCGCCGGCGAGGGCCCGGCATTCCTGCAGGTCGATACCTACCGTTACAGCGGCCATCATGTGGGCGACATCAATCGCGAATACTACCGCACCAAGCAGGAAGAGCAGAAATGGAAGACCGAGCGCGATCCCATCCAGCTGCATGCAAAGTGGCTGCTCGCGCAGGCATATGCTGACACAGCGGAACTCGATCGGATCGCCGCCGAGGCTCGCGCCGAGATGGAAGCTGCGGTGAAGTTCGCCATTGCGTCGCCGTATCCCAGCGTCGACCAAGTGGAGCAGGACGTCTATGCCTGAACGTTTTTATGCCAGAGCGTGAACTCACATTTGCGCAGGCGGTGAAGGAAGCGCTCGCCGAAGAGATGCGCCGCGATTCGCGCGTCTGCATCTTCGGCGAAGACGTGGCCGAAGCCGGCACGCCGTTCAAAGTCCTCTCCGGATTAGTAGAAGAATTCGGCGCCGACCGCGTGCTCGACACGCCGATTTCCGAAGCGGGCTTCACCGGAGTTGGAGTCGGCGCAGCCATGACCGGCCTGCGGCCCGTGGTCGATATCATGTTCGGCGATTTCCTCACGCTGACCATGGACCAGATGGTGAACCAGGCCGCGAAAGCCCACTACATGTCGGGTGGCCACTGGAAAGTCCCCATGGTCATGCGGACCACGCTGGGCGCGACCCGCCGCTCAGCAGCGCAGCATTCGCAATCGCTGCACGCCTGGTTCAGCCACGTACCGGGATTGAAGGTCGTACTGCCATCGACCCCCTATGACGCGAAGGGTTTGCTCAAGACCGCCATCCGCGACGAGAATCCGGTAGTCTTCTTCGAAGATAAAATGATGTACAAGCTGAAGGGCCCGGTTCCCGCGGAAGATTACACGATCCCTCTGGGCGTGGCCGATGTCAAGCGAGTCGGGGACGACATTACACTGGTAGCCACCAGCAGCATGGTGCAAGTAGCGCTGGGCGCGGCAAATATGCTGGAAAAAGAAGGCATCAGTGCTGAAGTGGTCGATCCGCGCACGACGTGGCCGCTGGACGAAAAGGCGATCATCGACTCAGCGAAGAAAACTTCGCGCGTCATCGTGCTCGACGAAGGCTACGGCCGCTACGGAGTGACGGCCGAACTCGCGGCAGTAATCGCCGAAGGCGCCTTCTACGATCTGGATGCGCCGGTAAAAAGAATGGGCGCGATGCACGTGCCAATCCCGTTCTCACCGCCGCTCGAAGATGTGACAGTGCCAACAGAAGAAACAGTAGTAGAAACCGCCCGAGCGATATGCAACAAATCGTAGAGACGTTGCAAGCAACGTCTCTAGAACGTGTTGGCTTGAGCTAAAAGCTCAGAGCCAAGAGCAGGAGCTATTTATGGGACTCAAAACGCACGGAACCATGGCGGTAGATTGGGAACAACGCATCGACTTCGACCGCCTCCGCCGCGAGCGCCTACAGAAAGCGAAAGACCTGCTCAAACAGTCGTCCATGGGCTCGCTCCTCTGCTTCGACATGAACAACGTGCGCTACCTAACCTCCACCCACATCGGCACCTGGGCGCAAGACAAAGCCAATCGCTTCACCCTACTGCCGCAAAATGACGAGCCCATCTTGTGGGACTTCGGATCCGCCGCCAGGCATCACCAGCTGAATTGCCCCTGGCTGGGCGACCGTTCCCGCGCGGGAATTTCCATGCTGCGCGGCGCCATGAGCCCCGAGATGGGACGCGCCGAAGACGTCGCGAAAAAAATTCGTATTGAACTCGAAATGCGCGGCCTGCACAAAGAGCCGGTCGGCATCGACATCATCGAACTCCCGGTATTGTTCGCTCTCCAGCGCGAAGGCATCGAAGTTGTCGACGGCCAGCAACTGATGTCCGAAGCCCGCGTTATCAAAACGCAGGACGAAATCTCCCTGCTCAACACTTCCGCCATGATGGTCGACGCGGCCTACGACGAACTCTACCGCGCCATGAAACCAGGCCTCCGCGAGAACGAAGCCGTTGGCCTGGTCAGCAAAGTTCTCTACGATCTCGGTTCAGAATATGTCGAGGCGGTGAACGCAATTTCCGGCGAGCGCTGCAATCCACATCCGCACGTATTTTCCGATCGCGTGCTGCGTCCCGGGGATCCCGTCTACTACGACATTCTGCACTCCTACATGGGATATCGCACCTGCTACTATCGCTGCTTCACGGTCGGCTACGCCTCGCACGCCATGGTTGACGCCTACAAACGCTGCCGCGATTATCTCGACGCCGCCATTGAACTGGTGCGCCCTGGCCGCACCACCGCCGAAATCGCGTCGGTCTGGCCGAAGGCACAAGACTTCGGCTTCGCCAGCGAAGAAGCCGCCTTCGCGCTTCAATACGGCCACGGCATCGGACTCGCGATCTGGGAGAAGCCCGTGATCAGCCGCCTGGTTTCCTTCGAGCATCCGGTAGAAATCAAGCCCGGCATGGTCTTTGCTCTCGAAACATTCTGGCCGTCCACCGACGGTTGGAGCGCCGCGCGCATCGAAGAAGAAATTGTGGTCACCGCGACAGGACACGAAGTCATCACGCGCTTCCCCGCTGAACAACTTCTGGTCGCCGGCGCTCACTACCACACCGTGAGCGGCCCATTGCCAACCACGCGAGAATCCGAATCTTCACCCAGCGAACGCGTGCTCGAGATGATCGAGACCAGCGCAAAAACGGAGCGGGTAGGAGTCCCGGACTGACCGCAGCGCAGCCGCGAAGCGGCGAAAGAATGCAGCCCACAGCCTGCCCTGAGCTTGTCGAAGGGGCGCAAAGCCGTGGGTGACAAGTGTGAAGTATGCAAGCCCGGAGCCGCGTATTGACTCTGTGAGTAGGGCCCACTCTTCGGAACTAGAAACCACTATGGCCTTCAGCGTTGTGATGCCCGCCCTTGAGATGGCGCAGGAAACCGGTAAGCTCCTCGCCTGGCGCAAGCAGGAAGGCGACCACGTCACCAGGGGCGAACCGCTTCTCGAAATCGAAACCGACAAGGCCGTCGTCGAAGTGGAAGCGCCCGCCGACGGAATCCTCGCAGGCGTCAAAGCCGCGGCCGGCGCAGATATTCCCGTGGGACAAACCATCGCGTGGATCGTAGCACCCGGCGAAGCCGCTCCGGTCGAAGTCGATTCAACGCCTCCCGCCGCGAGGGCTGCATCGCACGCGAAACATGATTCCCCCCACGCTTCAAAGTCGCCAGTCGGCTCGCCTCCGCCGCCGAGCGCAAGAATTTCTCCCAAAGCGCGCCGGCTCGCCAAAGAATTGGGCATAGATCTTTCGACCGTGAGCGGTTCGGGGCCAGAGGGTGAAATTCTCGCTTCGGACGTGCAAGCGGCGGCCTCAGCGCCCGCGACGACAGAGAAGAAATCCGGCCGCATCGAAATTCCCACCACTCTCGGCCGCATCATGGCGGAGCGCACCACGCAGAGCTGGATCACCGTTCCTCACTTCTTCCTAACCCGCGAGATCGAGGCGACCGCGCTGAAGGAATATCGCGAGCGCATCGTCTCCCAGATCGAACATTCGCATCAGGCCCGCATCACCCACACGGATTTGCTCGTGGCACTTACCGCCCGCGTGTTGTTGAAGCATCCCCGATTAAATGCGAGTTGGAGCGCCGAAGGAATTCACCTGCACGATCACGTAAATATGGGAATCGCCATTGCGGTGAATGACGGTGTCGTCGCAGCCGTGATTCCCAACGCGCATGCCGCAAGCCTGGGTGAAATCTCGAAGCTCCGTCTGGAAGTGGCCGAGCGCGCACGCGCAGGCAAACTGCGGCCAGCGGACATTGCCGATGCGACCTTCACCATCAGCAATCTCGGCATGTATCAGGTCGATCAGTTCAGCGCGATCATCACCCCGCCGCAAGCCGCGATTCTCGCCGTCGGCAGCATCGCAAATCGTATCGTCGCCGTGAACGGCCACCCCGCAGTACGTCCCATGATGACGCTCACCCTCTCCTGCGATCATCGCGTCGTCGATGGCGCAAGGGCCGCGCTGTTCCTCAATGATCTCGCGCAATCGATCCGGGTTCCCGCAGAGACTCTGAAATAAGTAGCGCCGAGATAAAGTAGCGCCGGCATCCCTTCGAATTCGCTCAGGGCAGGCTCTGCCGGCTGTCCCAAGCGCGTCTCGCGCTCGGTGCGTCCACCGCAAAACAATACCGCAGCTTCTAGATCAGTCCGTTACCAGCGCACGCCCAGGGTAATCGGCCGCAAATCGGTGGTGACCCCACTGTGCGTTCCATGCAGATAGCGGAATTCCCCGTAAATCTCGACGTTCCCGTGGATCTTGCGCGCGATGCCTCCGCCGAAGTTTTCACCCCACTCGTTCTGGCTGGTGGAAACAAAATTCCTGTTCAGCGGAAGGCTGGCATTGAAGCAGTTGCCCCACCAAGTGAAAAAGGCGTTGCAAGCCGATCCCGGAATAGCGGTCGAAGAATCCAGCTTTCCCGAGCGATGGAAGAAACTGCCGCCGACCACGATGTATCCACTCCACAGTGACGTGACTGGAATGTTGATGATGGGATCGAGGTTGAAAGCGTAAACATGGCTGGTCGCGCTCGTTGCCTGGGCCTGTTCCAGCGCTGAAGTGCGTAAGGGCAGGTTGTCAAACTGGAAATCGAATCGCAATCCAAAATATTTGCTGGTATTGCGAGCCACGCCGGCAGCGGCGATCCCGCCGCCGCCCCGGACAAAATTCCCCGTAGCGCCGTTCGTCAGACTTCCTCCTCCGCCAACGTTGAAGGACCAGTTTTTATAGCCTTTGACTTTCGGCTTACGCACCGGTCCTATCTCTTCGGGAGAAGCCTCCTGATTGCTGGTCTGCTGGGTACTAGTCTGCTGGTTGCCGGATTGCTGGGTACTAGGTTGCTGCTGGGCCGCAGGTTGCTGGGTGCTCGACGGGGGGCTCGACGGAGGGCTCGACGACGATTGCTCAGGAGTTTGCTGGGCATGAACGACTGCGGCTCCGGCCAGAATCGTTACCGCCATCACCGCCAAAACGACCCTGAACTCCGAAACCCTCGCGAACTTTCGACTCATTCATTCTCCTCCCGCTGCCGGTGTGATGGCGGACCGTCGCGCTCGGCCCATACCGCGGCAACCAGAGGCGCTTCTGAAAGACCGTGTCCGCGATGCTCCCGCCGGGATTGCACTCGCAGCAGGCAGGCACCATATTACCAACTTTGATGCTGCTTCCGCCTCCACAGCCGCCCGGAGGAGGTCGTTTGCAGTTTCCGAGAACGCAGGTCGCACGTATGATAAGAATTTCCATCCTGACGAGACTGATTCCTTGCCGAAGCATATCTCTAAATTGGCGGCGAAAGCCGGTGCACACCAGATCCAGGAACGAAGCTGCGCCTGCCGCGTCGCTTTGATCGGTTTTGGAACCGTGGGCCGGGCCGTGGCAACGATTCTGTGCGAGAACGCCGAGAGATCTCTGCGGCTCACCCACATCTGCAACCGCAATGTGGAAAGAAAGAAACAGTCCTGGGTTCCGAGCGATGTGATCTGGACCGACGACATCGAGTCCGTCCTGAAATCAGATGTCGACATCGTGATCGAGCTGATCGGCGGACTCGATCCTGCCGGGAAGATTGTCCGCAGCGCTCTCGAGTCGGGGAAGTCGGTGGTAACGGCAAACAAGCAGCTAATCGCGCGCCACGGCTCCGATCTTCTGCAACTGGCCCGCAACAAGGGATGCCAGCTCGAATTCGGCGCTTCCGTCGCCGGAGGGGTTCCGGTCCTTCCCGCCTTGCACACTGGCTTGTGCGGAGATCGGCTACATGGCATTGCCGGGATTCTCAACGGGACGTGCAACTACATCCTGAGCCGAATCGAGAGCTCCAGAATTCCGTTCAGTGAAGCGCTGGAAGAAGCGCAGGCACGCGGATACGCGGAGGCCGACGCCTCCGAAGATTTGGATGGCGGCGACGCGCGCGCCAAGCTGGCCATTCTAGCGCTCGCTGGATTGCATGCTCGGGTTGCGCCCGAATCCATCAGAGCCCGCACCATTCGCTCCATCGATGCGGTTGACTTCGACTACGCCGCGGAACTGGGCTGCACCATCCGCCAGATTTCCCGCGCCGTCCTGAAAGACGACGGGAAAGAAAAGATTTTGTTCGCTGAAGTCGGCCCCTGCCTGGTCCCAATCGAGTCGCCGTTTGGGCGTGTGCAAAAAAATCTCAACCTCGTCCTCACTTCTGGCCAGTATGGCGGCGACATGGCATTTCTCGGCGCCGGCGCTGGCGGCGATCCCACCGCAGTAGCTGTCGTTTCTGACTTGATGTTTGTTGCGCAAAACTTGAGTTCGGGCGCGGGCAAGAGAGACGTAGCAAGCTACGTCTCTACGCCAGAAATCCCTACACCACGGATTAGTAGTGATTTCGAAACTCCCTGGTACCTGCGTTTTTTTGTCCGCGACCAACCCGGGATCGTAGCGCGGCTCGCTCAAATCATGGCGGCCCATCATTTGAACATCGACTCTCTATTGCAGAAGCCGGGATTCGACAAGGCCTCGTTGCCGTTCGTGATTACCCTGGAACCCTGCCGCGATTCGACACTGCGTCCGGCCTTGGAAGAAATGGCCGGGCTGGATTTCTCGATTCGGCCGTGCCTCTGCTTACCAATTCTGCGGTAGGATCGCGGACAAAAATTGAGCGCCGGCCGTCACGCTAATTCTGAGCTGCGACGAACCGGCGCTAGCCGAGGTTAATTCCAGAGAGGTTAATTCCAGAAGGGATTGTTGAGACCAGCCGGCGCGAGCGCGCTGTCAGACTTGGTTTCCGCGCCCGACTCGTCCGAAATCTTCTCGTCGATAAACCGGGACGGCGCCGGCGCATTTAGCTCCTCATTCTTTCGAGGCATTGAGTTATACGGATAATCGGATTTCATTGGAGCGACCTCCATCGTTAATGCTCTAGCTTCATTAAACACCTGCAGGCCTTTATCGGAGCCCCCAAAATTTGAATGACTCCTATCGAAAAACCCGCACGTAGCTCGCGCTCATCGTTTGAACGGAGTCATTCCGGCCGGAGCCGTTCTTCAGGCGAAGGGAGGGATGTCCCGCGCAGACCGGCCCGGCTTCCCCGCGAAGTACTTCCAATGATGCAGATTGGGCGGACCCCAGACCTTCATTTATCCTGATGAGTCCGCTTCCAGCCTCCCCGGAAGCGCAGACTCATCCCAAAAGGATGCCCTCATGAAATACCGCAAGCTCGGCCGTACCGGTTTCGAAGTCGGCGACATCGCCCACGGACTCTGGGGCATGAGCGGATGGAGCGGCTCCAACGATCAGGAGTCGCTGGCCGCCATGCAGCTCGCCGTCGACCAGGGCTGCAATTTTTTCGACACCGCATGGGCCTATGGCGAAGGCAAGAGCGACGCACTGCTGGGCGAAATCATGGAGCGCAACTCCAAGAAACGGCTCTACGCCGCGTCCAAGATTCCTCCGGCCAATGAGCGCTGGCCAGCCCTGCCCGAATATAAGTACAGCGACGTTTTCTCCGCACAGCACGTTTTCAAGTATGCCGACCTCATCCGCAAAGAGTTGCGCGTGGATACCATCGACCTGCTGCAGTTCCACGTCTGGGACGACACCTGGACCACGGAACCTGAGTTCCGCTCGACCGTGGAAAAACTAAAGCGCGACAAGACGATTCGCTTCTTCGGCCTGAGCATCAATCGCTGGCAGCCGGAGAATGGCATCAAGGCCGTGCGCACCGGCTTGGTGGATACCGTCCAGGTGATCTACAACATCTTCGATCAGGCGCCGGAAGACGAACTCTTCCCCGTCTGCCAGGAACTCAACGTAGGCGTAATCGCCCGCGTCCCGCTCGATGAAGGCAGCCTGGGCGGCAAGATGACCCTCGAAACCCGCTTTCCCAAAGGCGACTGGCGTGCGGGATATTTCGGTCCGGAGAATTTGGCCAAGACCATCAAGCGCGTGGACAAACTGAAACAAATTCTTCCCGCAGGAATGACGCTGCCGGAGATGGCGCTGCGCTTCATCCTGTCGCATCCGGCCGTGAGCACGACGATCGCCGGCATGCGCAAACCGGAACACGTTCGCCAAAACATTGCGGCAAGCGACGCCGGCCCTCTCGACAAAACTTTGCTGGCAGAATTGAAAAAGCACCGCTGGGACCGCACCCCGCAGAAGTGGTCGGACTAGATTGTGCCCTGCTCGGCGTACTCCGCGGCTTTTCTTCGCGTCCTCTGCGACTAAAATCTTTTTTGCAAGAATCTCAAACTGCAGATTAGGCAAAGAATTCGCCAAGGACGCAAAGAGGCCCTGCCTGATAAGCTCGGCGTGTAAGAGAGGAGAGAGTAAAGACTTGTACCGGAAGTCGCTTCTCGCCGCACTGTTTTCGATTGTGTTGGCGGCCCTTCTTCACGCCCAGAACCCGCGCGGCTCGCTACGCGGCGCGGTGCAGGACGCCACCGGCGCTCGCATTCCCTCGGCCAGCATCGTCGTTCAATCGGTCGATTCGCGGATGCAACGTGAGGCTACCAGCGAAGACCGCGGCGAGTTTCGTCTGGATGACCTTCTCCCCGGCTCATACCACATGACCGTGAGCGCAACCGGATTCGTCCCGGCGCAAGCGAGTGTTTCTATCGCCGTCAGTTCGGTGCGCGAAGTCACTGTCACGCTGCAGCCGGCCGCCCCGGCAGAAACAGTATCGGTGCTGGGCCAGAATTCTTCGATCACGACCCAGCCCATCGACCTGGTCAGTGTCGTACATCAGGGTGTGATCACCAGCCAGGATTTGCAGACGCTTCCCCTCGCCACCCGCAGCTTCGCCAACATTGCGTATCTTGCTCCAGGCACCGAACCGGTGGAACCTTCCGATCCCACGAAAGCGCGAATCACCGCCGTCTCCACCGGAGGAAGTTCGGGACTGAACAATGACCTCTCCGTCGACGGCGGCGACAATTCCGACGACTGGATTGGCGGATTCCTGCAGAATTTTTCCCCGGACGCAATTCAGGAATTCGCCGTGCGCACCGCCAACGAAGACGCTGACACCGGCGGCACCACGGCAGGATCGGTCGTCATCACCACCAAACGCGGCACCAACGACTGGCACGGCACTGCAGCGTTTTACGAGCGCGCGGCAGCTCTCAACGCACGCTTCCCAATTGAGAATCCCACGCCCAATCCCAAGCAACCCTTCTCACGGCAAAATTATGTCGGGACACTCGGCGGCCCCATCGCGCACGACAAGATCTGGTTCTTCACCGCATTCGAATATGTCCACGAGAATGCCAGCATTGCCTACAGCCCCAACAGCCTCGCGCAGTTTAATGCGCTGGCTCAAATCGCAGCCGATGGCCTGATTCCCGGCGTACCCTCGATCACGGTTCCGCGTAGTGTGCCGATTCCGTTTCGTGACTACCCGGGATCGCTGCGTTTCGACTGGGCGCAGTCGACAAAATCGCAGTGGTTCCTACGCGCCTCGGAAGACAGTTATCTGACCCACAACGCCTTAGTCGCGCAGGCCACTCTTCCTTCCACCGGACTGACCACGCACAATAATTACTGGAACGGCGTGATCGGCAACACCTATGCCTTCAGTCCAACATGGCTGGGCACGTTCGTATTCGACGCCAGCCTGCTGCACCTGACCCAGACGCGCAATTCCACGCTGGGCTTCGCCCTCGCCTTTCCATTCAGTTCCACGACACTGACCGTCTCCGGCTTCGAGACCTACGGTGACAACCAGTTCGCCACGCCCATCACTTTATTTCCTTCGCTGCGCAATCAGGAAAAATATCAGCTTCGCTACGACCTTGGCCACGCCACCGGCGACCATTCCTTCAAGTTCGGAGTTAATTTCATTCACGAGCCTGTGCTGGCCGGAGCGTTTCCCGGAAATCAGGAAACGCTGTATTCGTTTCCCAACGATCCCACGTTCTACACCTTGAATGTCGCGAACCTCGCCCAGTTCCCTCTCGACTACGCAAACGGAGCCGCCACCACTCCTGCCCGCGGCGGAAGTTTCTCCCAAAATATCCAGCGCCTCGCACTTTACGCGCAGGATTCTTGGCGTCTTTCGCGCCATCTCACCCTGAACTACGGGCTGCGCTGGCAGACTACTTTCGGCCTCTTCCTCGCCTCGGGACACGATCAAACTTCGAATCCGTCGTTCTCGCTCCTCCCGTCATTCGGACTTCCAGAGCGAGCGCCGCAAGATGATCGCAAACAATTTGGCCCCCGAATCGGACTTGCCTATTCGCCGGGAGCGAGCGGCCGCACAATGATCCGCACCGGCTTCGGGCTTTTCTACAACGACCTTGCGCAGAACGGATGGGCGGCGGCCTTCCAGGCGGTGAACGGAGGCCCGAACCCTCCCGCGGCGCTGATCGATCCGAATTACAAAACTCCGTACGCGCTGCACGCCACCGCCGGCGTCGAGCACGCCTTCAATTCCAATTGGTCCGCGAGCGCGGACTATACCCACGAAGAAGGAAATCATTCCTATCGCGCGTATCCATTTTCCGCTCAGGTTTTCCGCTCCGACAATCGCTCCAGCTACAACGCCGTGCTGCTTCACCTGCAGGGCAACGTGTCGAAGCGTTTCAACCTGGTCGCAAACTACACTTTTTCCAAGGCGCAAACCTGGGGATGCGTGCTCGGCGAATTATTCGACTACGTGAACGGAGTTTGCAATCCCCTAAACCCGTTCGGCCCCGGCGACTACGGGCCGTCCGGCGAAGATGTTCGCCATCGTTTCGTGCTTGCGGGCACGGTCTACATTCCCGGCGGTTTCGAATTGAGCACCCTGTTTCAAGCCGAGTCCGCCCGGCCATTCACCATCACTACGGCCGACAACAGCCAGCGCATTTCGGTGAACGGAGCTCCTACCGCTCTCGACGCCTTCCGCGGCACGCCTTACATCCAAATGGATCTGCGCGTGACTCGTGCCTTCAAGTTCGGAGAGCGTGTTGAAGTTCGCCCCTTCGCCGAGTTCTTCAACCTGTTCAACCGCAACAACCCCGGCGCGAACTATGTCGGAAATATCAGCCTGCTGCCGCTTCCGCAGAGCGACATTACATCCGGCAACGCCACCAACATCTGCCTCGACTTCCCCACCTGCAACCAACTCCAGCCCATCACCAGCCTGCGGCAACTCGAGATCCCCGCCGGCGGCCTGGGAGACTTCTTTGGTCCGGGAACAACCGTGGGAATTCCGTTCGCCGCGCAGCTGGGCGTGCGGCTAGATTTCTGAGTCAACGATTTCTGAGTCAAGACTCAGCCTGCGCAACGATTCGGACTTATTCGTTAGAGTAAAATGCCCACTCGCAATGAATCGGGAGGACCCGAATGAACTGGCATCGGCGAACACTGACTCTCTGTCTTTTTCTCTGCTGTGTTATTTCCGCCCTAGCGCTGGACTCGGCGAAGTTGAGTCGCCCCGAAGACGCGGGCTTCTCGGCGGAACGATTAGCACGCATTACACAGTTTTTCCAGAGCGCAGTCGACAAGGGAGAGATTCCGGGAGCCGTGCTGCTGGTCGCTCGCAACGGCAAGGTTGTTTACCGCCAGGCGATCGGCTATCAGGATCGTGAAAAGAAAACTCCGATGAAGACGGACGCCCTGTTTCGCATCTTCTCCATGACCAAACCGATCGCGACCGTCGCCGTGATGATGCTTGCGGAAGAAGGCAAGATCGATGTGATGGCCCCAGTTGCGCAGTACCTGCCCGAATTCAAGGATGTCAAAGTCGGCGTCGAGAAAATGGACCCCGCTGGCGGAAAGCCCGCGCTCTCGCTTGAGGCCCCCGTGCGCCCCATGACCGTACAGGATTTGCTGCGCCACACATCGGGCATCGTGTATGGGCCATTCGGAAACTCGCTGGTCCATCAGGCCTATAATCAGGCCAACCTGTTTGATAGCGGCCAGACGCTGGCCGAGTTCGTGACGAAGTTATCGAAGTTGCCGCTTGCCCATCAGCCGGGAACGGTTTGGGAATATGGCATGTCGGTGGATGTGCTCGGGCGAATCGTAGAAGTGGCTTCCGGAATGCCATTCGACCGGTTCATCCAGGAGCGCATCACCAATCCACTGGGCATGCACGACACCGCGTTTTATCTCACTCCATCGCAAGCTTTGCGCATGGCCGGCCCGCAAGTGGACCCCGCCACCGGCAAGCCGCCTGAGTTTGGCAAAGTCGGAGACTTCACCAAAGAGAAAGTGAAATGGTTTTCCGGCGGCGGTGGCATGCTCTCGACGGCATCGGATTACGCGCGCTTCTGCCAGATGCTGGTGAACGGAGGCGAACTGGACGGCGTTCGCCTGCTGTCGCCGAAGACGTTGGCGGTCATGACCTCCGATCAAGTGCCTCCCGGTGCGGCGCGCGTTGGAATGCTGCAAGCCACGCAGGATCTCACACCGGTCCCGGAGTTGGGACAGAGCTTCGGCCTTGGCTTCGCGGTTCGCACTCAGGCCGGGCACTCTCCAGTCTCCGGTTCGGTCGGAGACTATTTCTGGGCGGGAGCCGCGGGGACTTATTTCTGGATCGATCCGCAGGAGAAGTTATACGCGCTGATGATGCTGCAAATGCCCTTCGTGGAGGCAGGCCCGTATCGGCGAGGGCTGCGCGAGATTGTGTACGGAGCTCTGGTTCACTAGCCTCGAACCGCCCTCGGCCACGCCTTGAATGAGTTACAACAACAATCCGAGGGCGGAGCATATTCAGTGCAGACCTAGTTCTAAATCACGGACTGGTTATTCACGGCGGACGGACAAATACAAAAGCTGCGGAACGGCAAAGTATGGAACGATCCGTTCGACCCCAGCTATTCCCTAAGCATCAACGATCTTCACCTAAGAACGAGCCAGGATCTCCCTTTCAGTGATCCCACGAGCGAGTCAACATCCAAGTAGCCGAGCGAGCCTCCTTTTACTACCTCGACGGACTGGTTCGCCAAGACGGAGACGGCGGGCATACCGCCGAACCGGTTCTGCATCGAACCGGATTGGCCGCGTTCAATTTCCCACAGGAGAGGGTATGCGAAAGTTTCTCGTGTTGATTGTTCTCCCAACTCTTCTCGCGCTTCCGATGTCGGCGCAGGATAATCCAAAAATAGAAGTGTTTGGGGGCTATCAATACCTGCATGACAGTAACATCGACAGCTTCGGCGACAGTGCCAACAGCAACGGCTGGAACGCCTCTGCGACCGTCAACTTTAGCCAGCACCTCGGCGTTGCCGCCGACTTCAGCGGCAGCTACAAAACCAATACCAAAGGCGGCCCCTTTCATGCTTACACCTACACCTTCGGCCCGGTCGCTTCCTGGAATTCCAGCAGTAAGATAAAGCTGTTTACCCACGCGCTATTCGGCGGAGCCCACTCCATCCCGACCGCGTGTTCCGTTGGCGGAGATCCCAGTCAGTGCAGGGGAGATCTCTCAGTGAATGGTTTTGCCATGATGCTTGGTGGCGGCGTGGACCTGAGGGTTGACAAGCACATTGCCTATCGGATCTTTCAATCCGATTGGATTTACCTTCCTGCTCAGGCAGGTGGGCATACCAAGAATGTGAGGCTGTCAACCGGTCTTGTGTTCCGATTCTAGGCTCGGATCAGTCTGACATAGGGGAGATTCAACAGCCCAACTGATGCAAACAGCATTTACGCTCAAAACCACTTCAACGGTCAATGAGTTCTATCGCGATTTTGCGCCAACTGTTCGATGTGCTATGACTAGAGCCACCAAAACCCATCTCATCGCCCAAACCCATCTCCGGGATGAATTTCCTCTACCAACAGGGAGAATCTCAAACCGACCCATTGCTCGATCCAATCCACGACCTTGCCGTCGAATCGTTCCTGAATTGCTATGTGAGTCATGGCCGTCGTTCGGCGTAGCCCCGTGCCAATGCTTCTCTCCCGGCGCGAACAACCGTACTTCTTTCCCAAAGCTTGACGAACAAGGGTAGAATGCCTCAGCCTTACAATTCCTTCTAAGCAGAGAGCTACCCGATGAATGTTCTATTTCTGTTGTTCGTAATCGCGATCCTGCTGGTTTTGATCTTCTGGGAGCTGAGCAAGATTTACAGCTTCCTTAAAAAGACCCTCGTTCCCCGCCACGACATCGTGAAGGATAACCAACAGAGAGAACCCTGAGAAGCGTACTGCCTTGGCGGCGATTAAGAAGTCGATTAAGAAGTTAAGAGGGGCACGTCCGAGCGCTGACAAAGTAAGGGACGACGGCGATTGCGGTTCAGCGTCGCAAGCAGGAACAATCCCCGCTATGTTCGAAGCCCAACGGAAAACGGAAAAGGGAGGACGAACATCATGAATTGGAAAAGCAGATTGATGCTTGGAGTACTCACCGCGCTTGCCATGTTGCTGGCGACGTTTGCCCTGCCCAGAGGAAATGCGCTGCGCGACGCCTCTTTAGTGCAGTTCCCCCTGACGGTCGGCGTCTGGGCAATCTTTGTGCTGCTCTTCGTGAAACTGAAATAAACGCCGCCAGGCGTGTAGCGCAATGTGGCGACCCCGGAGGGGCTTGAACCCCCAACCCTCAGTTCCGAAGACTGATGCTCTATCCAATTGAGCTACGGGGTCGTAATCGTACGCTCGAATGGCTCGCCACGCCCGAAGGAATCATGCCACATTTGGCGTCAGCCAGGGAAGGCTGTTGAAAATCTGGGGTGGGAAACGGGAATCGAACCCGCAACCGTCGGAGCCACAGTCCGGTGCTCTGCCAGTTGAGCTATTCCCACCACCGTGTTGATTATAGCAATTGCAGTCTCGCGCCGTCAGAGCTTCCTCTTGAGAACAAGCCGAATCGAACGAACATGTGAGAACCATCCTTACCCGAAAAGACCTGCTCTGCGACCTCTGCGAATCCTTCGCGTTCTCAGCGGTCAAATGCTTTTGATCCACAAGCTCGCCAAGAACACGCAATGAGCCGCACGTTTTCCACAGATAAAAATTTACGGATGTGACGAACGACCGTGACTGAGATTTCTATTCCCGCTAATTTCGAAACTGCAGGCCGAGATGTTCAGCCGCGCAGTTCTAGACACCTCGCGGACCCGTGTACGCACCTTCGGGAGTGACGATGCGGGACATCTTGTGCGGGCGCTTACCAGACAGGTCACCCTGGATGACCCAGGGCTGGCGCCCGTGGTGGGAGTGATCGCTCCCCAGCTATTAACACCACGCAAGGCCGAACGAAGCGGAAACAAGTTAGAGAAGGAAGGGACATCGGAAACGTCGACCATTTCAGAAAACACAAAAGATGTGCCTTGCGACATAGCCAGCGAATCCGTCGGCATCCAGCTTGGCCTTTTCCCCTCCTTTGTGTACAGTTCTGCCTATGAGACGGCAATGGTGGGTCGCAGCCCTTGCAGCCACGACGGTATGGCCGACAGTAGGTCACGCCGAAAACTTACGCAAAGAGATCAAGAAGGCAGTTGAGCGTAGCACACTCGACCAGCCGGGAACAAAAGCGTTCCATCTAAGGGCGCTACTGGCACCGAGCTTTGAGCGGGATAAGGAATCTGGCCGAGCGGGTGAAGTGGAAATCTGGTGGGCATCGCCGACACGCTGGAAGAGAGAGGTCCGTTCATCGGAGTTTCATCAAATTGAAATCTCCGATGGCGTCCACGACTGGCAAAAGAATGAGGGAGATTATTTTCCTCAATGGTTACAGCAGACAGCTGAAGAACTGATTAGGCCGGTACCGCTACTCAATGAAGTTCTCGAACAAGCCGTTCGAGCGGAGACACGGCGAATGGGGCCGACGACGAACTTAAGCTGGACTACTGCAAGCGGAACGCCTGAGGTCCACAACATTCTTAGGTCATGGGTTGCTCTGCAGAACGGCACCGCGTTGCTGCTTTATGCAGGCGGTTTAGGATGGGGTGCAGAGTTCAAGGATTATGCTGACTTTCACGGACGAATGATCGCACGGACGGTAAATGTAGGTTCGCCTCAGGTGACTGCAAAAGTAACGACGCTCGAAGACTTGGGAGTGATTCCAGCAGGTTTCTTCGACACGACAGGGAAAGACGGCGACGCCCAACCGCTGCATACGGTATTGATCGACGAAACCTCACTGAGAAAAAATCTGCTGCCAAGCGAGCCCGTGTCTTGGTCACCGCTTCAAGACGGACCGCTGGAAGGAAACGTAACAAGTGAGATAGTGGTTGATCGTGAGGGGAAGGTGAGGCAGATCGGAACGTTGGTTTCGGAGAACTCAGGTGTAAATGAGTCTGGCAGGCAAGCAATCAGCGCCATGCGCTTCAAACCTTTTCTCTTGGACGGAATGCCCGTTCAGGTGATGTCGCAACTCACGATCCCCTTCAAGACAGTGCGCCCGTTGGGAACGGAAGCGTTTGATAGTGCTCGCACCTACTTCGACCACGGCAGACACGTTAGTTTCCCGGCTTTTGGAAATGGAACCCAGTATGTGCTGCGTGCAGAGTTCGAGGCTAAAGCCCGTGACGGAGCCATTTCTCAGGGGCATTATGAGGACACTTGGTTGAGTGATACGCAGTGGCGTCGCGAGGTGTCGTTTGCAAAGAGTCGGTATGTGAGGTCGAGGAATGGGGACAAGACTTACCAGTTCGCAGATGGAGAGGATGCGGCCTTGTTGCGCCTGGTGATGAAAGTGCTGGAGCCTATTCCGGCGATTGACACATTTGTGGAGTCGGACTGGAGGATCAAAAGTGACACAGTTAACGGTTTTCGTACTGTGCGCGTGCTTGCTGGATATGAAAGTCCAGAAGGGAGATTGGATCCGGAGCAAGCAAGGGGCTATTGGTTCGACGACGCTGGAATATTGATCAAGACATACTTCAACGGAATCGAAACACAGCGTTCCGAGTTTGAAGATTTCTCCGGAGTGAAGATAGCCCATCGCATCGACGTGCTGAAGGACGGAAATCTAGGCATACGAATACACGTGAATGAGGTATCACCCGCAGGCACGATTCCGCCAAAGGCCTTCGAAGTGAAAGGCCACGAATGGACGCGAGTGTTCACTGCCGAAGTAAGATAGGCGTTTTCGAGCGTAGTCCGTAGACACGTTTCTTGCAACGTCTCTCTAACCACGCGCACAACTGCCGCTACCCGCGCCCGACTCCGACGTATTCAAATCCCAGTGCGCGCAGCCGGGTCGAGTCCAGCAAATTTTTTGTGTCAATGATGAGCGGCTTCTTCACCAAGGTCTTGATGCGGTCGAAATCGAGCGCCCGGAACTCCGGCCAGCCCGTGCCCACGACAAGCGCCTCGGATCCTTCCGCAGCCGCATAGGCCGAGTCGCAATAGCGCACCGATCCGTTGAGCCGAATCTTGGCTTCGGGAATCGCCACGGGATCGTAGGCGCGAACATGCGCGCCCTTCGAGACTAGATTCTCCGCCAGCCGTATCGACGACGATCCCGCCACCGAATTCGTATTCGGCTTGAACGCCAGCCCCAGGATGCCAACTTCCTTGTTCTCGACGGAATTCAGCACCAGCGAAATTTTATCGACCAGCCGCTCGGCGAGATAAGTGTTCACCTCGCGCGCGGCGCCCAGCACTTTCAGCGGCACGCCGTGCGACTGCGCCAATTCCACCAGCGAATCCATATCCGATTCGGCGAACACCCCGCCCATGCCCGCTCCCGGCTGCAGGCAGCGCGGGGCGATCTTCTTGTCGAGACCAAGAGCCAAAGCCAGGTTCACCGCATCCGCATCCACGCGTTCGCAAAGCGCGGCCACTTCATTGATGAAGGAAATTTTTGTCGCCACAAACGCGGTCGCCGCTTCGCGAACCAGTTCCGCAGTCGCCTGGTTGGTCACAATCACCGGGACACCACGCATCACCAGCGGATGAAAAATCTGCTTCAGCATGTGAATGGCTTCCTGCGAAGTCGATCCCAGAATAATCCGGTCGGGCCAGTTGAAGTCCTCGACCGCGCACCCATCGGTGAAGAACATCGGTTGCGACACGATCGTCGCCTGCAATCCGGCGTCTTTAATGGCCTGCTCAAGCTTGCTCGCCGTGCCCACCGGAACCGGAGTCACAATCGACAGAATCGGAGGCTTGGACGCCAGCCGCGTAATCCGCAAGGCAATGTCGGCCAAACCCTCCGCTTTGTCTTCGGCCAGGAAAATCACGTGTGTTCTGCGGGCAAAAGTTTCAATGTCGGTAGAGTAAGACAGCCGACCGGAGCGAACGTTACGCCGGATGATTTCTTTCAGATTCTTTTCGAAGAACGGGACGTTGCCCTGGGCCATCTCCACCATGCGCGACCGGTCGGGATGACAGCAGGAAACTGGGGTGCCAAAATCCGCCAGGCAGGCCGAAATCACTGTCCCAAGATATCCCGACCCGTAAACGCCGATCTGCATTTGCTCTCCCTGCTGAACCGGAAACCCGCGCCACAAGTGGTGTTTGACGGGATTGGCGGAAGCTTGACCTACTCTTTATCTACAGCCGCGTCCCAGTATTTTCAACACACGGGAGGGAGATGTACTTAAAGTCGCCTGGCTCGTCGGGAGTAACTGGATGGGGTAACCGGGAGGCTTGTTACCGGAGTTTATGCAAAACTTTATCGCGAAACCAGGCGGCCACCGAGGGGAACTGCCGCCAGATCAATCCAACAATTTTCGTCGTCTTCCCGCACAAAGGTCAGCTTTTCCAATAGGATGCGGCGGCTGCCCGAATAGCGGTGCCAGCGCTCGCGCGCCATCTCGAAAGCCATCTGGGCGGGCTGCTCGCCGCTCATTTTTGCGATGGTCAAGTGCGGAGTGTAAGGCCACTGTTCCTCGAACGCCAAGGCTTCGGTATTCAGCTTGCTGTGCAGTTCGCTCATCCGGGTGGCGGCGCCCTGCACGCGGATGTACACGGTAGGGGTTACCGGGACAAACGTCTCCACGTCGCCCAAGGTCACTTCGAACGGTTCTTCCTTGCCGCAGATGCGGTCCAGGATATGCAGCGCGGAACTCTCCGTGCCCTGCAGCGGACGCGGCGGCAGAATGCTCAGGTGGGCCGCCAGGTGCGGAAGATCAGGATGCAATTCGCGGCGCAGGTTCTCGACGAACTCTCCAGCCGGATTTTTCAGATACGCCACCAGCGCGTAACGACGCTTCTGCATACTGGTCGAAAATTATACCCGAGGCCGCTCTGGGCAGGGCATCGGCTAGTAACGCTCTCGGGTCTCGCCGATCTTTTTCGAAAAAAGCTTTACAACTTCTTGACAAGAAGGTGACAAGATTCCAGCCCGATTTGACGAAGATTACGATGATTCATCGGAGGGTTGCAGGTCTTTGCAGGGCCCGTATCGCGACTCCTTATGCACTCCCGAGACTTCCTACATCAGCACGCCGAAACACATCTTTGTGAGCATTACACAGCCGCTGGGACGGTTTTCAGCCTGTCGACGAATTGCGACAAACTGCTGGCAGCCGCGAGGGGAAGTTTCCTGCCCGCTGAAGCGGCCGCTGGCGCGTCCGATTTCTCACTACGCTTCTGGGTTGACGAGACTGATGCGGCGCGACCTCCGTGGCCTAAGCCCCATCTCCGAGGACTAGGCCACCTCGTGTTCGTGGGACTGGATGCGAAATCTTCCATGCTTGTGGATCTCCGTAATCGACGGCTGATTGGACGATTTTCACCCGGTATGGCCGGCGACGGCAGATATTGGAACACCATAATTTTTCCGATGTTGATTTCAATCCTGGCCGGTTCCCTTGGCATAGTGGAGCTGCACGCCTCTTGCGTGGCCAGAGAACAGGACGGTCTGGTGTTGATGGGGCCGTCGCGTTCCGGCAAGTCGACTCTTGCGCTGGCCTTGATGGAGGCTAGCTTTAGATTGCTTTCGGATGACCGAACCTTCTGTTCGCTCAAGCACTGTTCGCTCACGCAGGACAGAGTCCTGGCGTATGGACTGCCGCGTCCCCTGAAGCTCAGGCGCGAGGCGGCAGTCTGGTTTGACGAGCTTCGCGATCGAGAACCGACCGATATGCAAAACGGAGAAACCGTTTTTTATTGCGAACCTGGCCGGCACTTCCGGAAAAACGGTTTGGCGGCGTGTGAACCAAAAGCAATTGTTTTTCTCGAGAGGCAGGAAAGCCTGGGTTTTCACTTGGCCCCAATGAGGGCAAGGGAGATTAAGTCCAGAATTGAACTTGACTTGCTGGCGGAAGATCCCGCGGCTGTCGAGAAACAAGAGAAGACTCTAGATAGCCTGTTGGCGCTTCCGTGTTGGCGCTTGCGATACGGCGGGCGGCCGCAAGCGATTGCAGAGCAACTTGCCGCGTCATTCTTAAACAGTTCTGAGTCACGCGGTTTACAGTTAAGCAGTCTTGAGTCGAACAACTCTGAGTATCGCCGGCAAGGTAGGACAACATAGAGACTGCGGTAAAATTCGCGCGGCGGGACGGAGCGAAGGACCGCTCCCAGTCGCTTCGCCACGGTATGCGTGCTCAGACGCGACCGGATCCGTTGCGCCGTTTCAGCTCGACGCCGCTTGCCTCGAACCTGCAACTGATGGGGCGGACCGTGCGCATCGAGACGAACGACGAAGGTGTCCTCGAACTTGCGTGGAAGTTTTTCGAGCGCTATCAAAACGGAAATCCGGGCGTTCCTGAATTTACCTGGCGTCTGATATCCGAGCCAGACAGGAAGTCTCAATCCACGGCCGTGCAAGTCTCGGCCTTTTCAGATCCTGGACTTCAGTACGTCAACATCGGCCAAAACAGTTTTCTGGCAGTCGACCTGGAGACTCGTGAGGCAATTGGCTTTCTGTCCGACTTTTTCTTTCAGGACGATCCACGACTCAGACATCGTCCGCCACTCGACATTTTGTTCTGCATGAGCGCCGCGAGCCTGGGATTAGTCGCCCTGTCCGGAGGCTGCGTGGGTTTGAACGATCGCAGCGTCCTGGTCTTTGGTCCGCCCAACTCAGGCAAGACCACCGCTTGCTATCTTGCCACGAAACTGGGCATGGAATTTCACGCCGATCAGGTTGTGTTCTTGGAGATGAATCGTAACGTTTTCGGCGTATGGGGTGACTACCTCCCTGCTGTTTTCCGCCCTGACACCCTTGATTTCTTGCCAGAATTGCGTCGGTCAGCTCGCCGATCCGCATATGCTGACGTTTCGTTTTATTACTTCGACAAGAGCCCCTTGCAGGCGCGCCAGGCAAGACCCGTCGTTCCTGTTTGCAGTCTTTTTTTGGACCGCGGTGTCAGCCGTGAAACCCGGCTAACAGAGATCGGCGGAGAAGATACGTTTTCACGATTGCGCGATTCCATGCTGTTCGACGAAGATCCACGATTTGAAGCGAACATCACCGAAGCGTTACTGCGCCTCGCTGAACAACCGGCTTACCATCTGCAATATGGGAGTGATCCGAAGACTGCGGCGGATTTTATCGAAAGAATCCTGCGATGAGGCGAGCCCTGGTGAAGACACTGGCGTATTCTTTGGCGTACCTAGTTGTAGCCGCCGCCTGCCTGGTTCAATGGAATGGGCCCGACCGTTGGCTGCGAGTTGACTGGTTCGCAGGAAGCTATTTTGCGTTGCGGCTGACCGGGTCACTGCATTCTATTGCTTCCAGTCTTGGCGCCTTTCGGTCCCAGCAGCTACGCCAAGAATGGTGGGGTGCAAGTTCCGATCGTGCGGGATCACAATGGGTAATGGTATTGATGGGTCTCGATTTGCTTGTCTTCCTGGACTACGGCCACTGGCACCTGGGCTCTCGGGAGCTGGCGCACCCCGCTCTCCAGGGCCTCGGAATAGCTCTGTATCTCGCGGTCACAATCTGGCAGATGTGGACGGACCATTGTCTCGCCAAGTACTTCAATCAACGTGAACAATCCCAAGTGCCGATGAACCGGGGTCCCTACCGGTTCGTTCGCCATCCACGGTATGCGGCCGCAATTGTTGGAAAGGTAGCGATGGCGCTGATATTTGCCAGCCTTTTTGGGTGGGCGCTGATGATCGCCTGGGGGCTGCTCCTTCTAAACAAGATCGCGGCGGAGGAAAAGCATTTGCGAAAATTATTCGGGCTGCACTATGAGGCATACGCGCGCTCAACGACCAAGGTAATTCCTGGAGTCTATTAACCTGAAGAGTTCCGTTTGTTTTGCCAGGTGTCGACGTGAATCAGATATCGCTTCAATGCCGAATCAGCTCGCGCGCCAGCCTTAAGATTGAGCGCACCACCGGAACGGGCGGAAAAAAAAGCCGTGCAGTCCTCCGCCGAAATACTCTTGGCGATTATGGGCCGCTGGCTTGGCATTTTCAGCGTCATGACGCTGTATGCACAACGTCGCTTATCAGTGAAGCATAGAATGGCCTTTCTCCTCAAGAAAACATCGAAGAAGTTCAATCTTGACTTCATCTGGAATGCGCGAAGCCAAACCGTTTTGTTTGGTCTGTTGATATTCCTGTTTATTGGCAAGACAATCGTTCCTGCCTGGCACCGCTATGGTACGGATATACCCAATTATTACCTGGTCGCGCGGCTTTACCGCGAGCATCGCTCCGTCGAGCGAGTGTACCAATGGATTTGGCTGCAGCGGCAGGAGGATCATTCGGACATCGGTCCGCATCTGGTCGGCTTCATACCCTCCACGCCGATCTCCGCGCTTCTGTTAGCGCCTTTATCTTCTCTTCCCATTCTTCAAGTTCACCGCTACTGGCTGATCGTGAATATCACAGTACTGTTGTTCGTCGTTGCTCTGCTGAAGCGCATCACCGCATTGAAGTGGATCCAGATTGCGGTGCTGATGCTGTTAGCCACCAATCCTCTTCATATGCATTTTGTCGTAGGGCAGATGCATCTGGTCGTGCTCTTATTGCTGACGGCCGCCGCCGCGTTGTATTTCGAAGACCGGCACTTCTGGTGCGGCCTGACTCTCGCCGCTGCAGCGGCGATGAAGATTTATCCGGCTCTCTTCCTGCTTTATTTCCTGGTCAGGAAAAAGTGGCGCGCGCTGTTAGGCCTGGCTGTCGGAATGGCAGCAGTAGGGCTTGCCTGGATTTATCTTTTCGGCGCTGACTCGTTATTTACCTATTCGCGAGAGGTCCTTCCCTGGGGCCTACGAGGAGAAAACATCGATCCCTACAATGTCGGCTGGGACTCGCTGAACGCGTTGCTCCACCGACTCCTCATCGCTGAGCCGGAGTTGAACCCATCGCCCATCGTACACTGGCCTTCGCTCTATGCCTTTCTTCAGTCAGTGATGAATGGGATTATCTTGGTGGCGTTTCTCTGGGGAATCGCTTCCAACCGTAGCGACCAGAACCGTAAAAAACTGGAATGGGGAGGTTACCTGTTTTTGCTTCTGCTGCTATCCTCCGAGCCGCTTACCTATCACTTCGTGGCTTTGATCCTGTCTGTGGTACTTGTGGTCGACTACCTGATTGCGCGCAACGAAATGACCAAAGCCGCTATGGTCACGCTGGTCTACATTTTTATATGTTTACCCTACAACCGCTTGTACCAATACGATCCCGCGGGCTGGAAGAGTGTTCTGTTTTTCCCTCGATTATTCTTCATGATGATCTTCGCAGGGCTGCTGTTGTGGCTGTTGTTCACATCGTCGTCGGAATTTGCCGACGGACGATCAAGGTTGAACAATCTAAAGCTCGCCGCCGCTGCGGTCCTTCTGTTGTCGCTCGGAGGTTTTGCGGAGAACCTTTACCACCTGAGAGGACACTTTCAAAACTACGCTGCGCGACTACTCACCGTCCCTGGTTCGGTGATGGCGGCAGACCCGGTCGTTACAAGCCGTGGTGTGCTCTATACCACGTTGGTGACGCACCGGCATACCGCGGTCCAGGACGCCTACGCAGCCCAAGAATATCGGACAGGTTCAGTCCACCCGTTTTACTTGGGTAACGATTCCTACCATCCAGCAGCAGCCAGTGCTGGGGACGTAATCTGGGTCGAGGTAGCTACGCGAACCGGGTCACGAATCGTCCGCTTTCCAACCGACCCTACTGATTCAGCCGTCGACACAGCGCTTGAAGTTGAAGATGCCGAAGAACCGGTCGTATCTTCGGATGGCGAATGGCTGGCTTTCATTCGCGAGGACGGAGGTCGAAACAGTCTGTGGGTTCACCCACTTCAAAGCCAGCACGGAAGCATTGATCGCCAGCTCGCCGGCTCCGACTATGACGTGCGGGAAGCCGCTTTCTTTCCCGACCATCGAATCGTTTTCAGCTCGCGCCGAGACGGCCGCTTCCGCTTCTATCTTGTTGACTCGGCCTCGGGCGCGATCGAGCAAATGAGGCTTCCAGGTTGCTCGGCGCGCTATCCTGCAGTCTCGCCAGATGGAAGATGGTTGGCATTCTCCTGTGAACATAGAGGGTATTGGCAACTTCATTGGCTGGACTTGAAAACAGGCCAGCAGACCAAACTCACGGAGGGCGAATGCAATTGTGTCAGCCCCGCATGGACTGGCGACTCCCAAGGCCTTGTCTACGCGACGGACTGCGGCCGCGGTCTCGGAATGACCGCGCTGGCCAAGTTACGCGTTGAGCACTGATCTCGTCCAAGGCTTTGCGAAGACGGGCATTAGCCTTAGTCTCATACGGCCCTGATTCCGGTCACAATGACGAGCGGCGGGCGGCGATGCGTGTGAGCTTGACCAAACCCTGCTCTCTCGACGTACCGCGACAGTTCCGAGGCTGTCGAGAATCTGGGCATATAGGGCGGGCGCTCCAAATGTTTGTAACGGGCAACATCGTGGGTGAACATAGTCCACCCGGGTTCGGATTCAATGTCGATTATATCCATGAAAATGCGCCCGCCGGGACGGAGCACGCGAAACGTTTCTTCGACGTATTGCCAACGATCCATTTCGTCCAGGTGCATCAGCATGTTCGTGAAGTACACAACATCGAAGGACCGGCTTTCGAATTCGGAGAGGCCGACATTGCCTAGTCGAACTAAGCCGATGTTGCGAATCCCTTTTAGTCTCTCTGAAGCGTGGCTTAGCATCTTTGCCGAGATATCCGCTCCTGTCCAGGTAGAGCAATGTTCCCGTAGGGCTTCGCCGATTCGACCAACGCCACAGCCCACCTCCAGAACTTGGTCGCTTGCTCGAACGTGAGCAAATTCCAGGAGGTTCTGCACGGTGGCGGCGGCCGACATTCTGAATTCCGCCTCGTCCTTCTTGCGGCCCGCTGCCGCGGCGCAAGCTTCTTCCCGAGAGGATGCCAATTGATCCCAAGTCGCGGCATATTGCCTGCGATGCAGGTGAGCCAGCGGCGGGAACAACCGTCGGCGAGTAGCTTGTTTCCAATATCCCCAAACGAACGAAGTCACGCCGAGCGCCGCCACGCACAACACCTTATAGCTAAGACTCAAGCCGATGGTGAGCGCGGCCACCAGACCTAAACAACTAAGCGAGGTGGCCGTCGCCGGCAGCCAAGAATATCTTTGTAACAAACCGGCCACGCGTGACCGTGCAGCTGAGCACACAGCCTGAAGTGCCTCGCGCGGCGGGGCAGTAGGATTGGTGGAAAGAGAATTTGTGCTCATGGGACGAGGGTCGCAGCCTGCGGCTCTTTACCTTTAGCTCGGGGCGGTTTCCGGCTGCAATCTTTTCGCATCGATGCTGGGCTTGGGCAATTTCACAATGTTTTTCAGTTGGCGATTGATCCACAGCTCGACCGGAAAGCTATAGAAATCGTAATTCAGTCGCACCCTTGCCGGGTAGGCAGTGAGGTGCTGAATGGCCTTGGCAAATCGGCCATGGCCGGTGGTGGCGATGGGTTCGCGATCGAACGCGATGCGCAGATAGTCTCGCATGGTTTGAACGCGCTGATGATCGCTGCCTTTGAGCCAGGGCAAAACGGTGTAACGCGGGAAAAAGTCCGCCCAACCTTCGAGGGTTTTCGGCACTTCGATGCCCAGCTTCGCGGTCTGGGAAAAAATTGGCGAACCCGGATACGGCGTAAAGATGTTTGTCCAGAATTCCGCGCCGGGAAACTTGCGGCAGATATCCATCATGAAGTTGACGGTCTCTCGGCGCTCTTTCGGCCCTTCTCCGGGAAAGCCAAAAATAATATTGAACGATGGGATAACGCCCGCGTTGATGCAGCGTTCGGTGGATTGATAGATATCGCCGAGAACTTGGAAATCTTTGTTCATTAGCTTCATCACGGTAGGAGAGGCTGTTTCGATCCCCTGACAAATCTGATGCAGCCCCGAACGGCGGAGCAGAGTCAACTCGCTGACACTGAGCCGGGCGGTAAGATTGGTTGTGGCTTGAACGCTCCACTTGAAAGTTCCGCCTCCCTTGATCAGGCCTTCGGCGATCTTGAGCGATCGATCCAGATCGACCAGGAAGTTGTCGTCCGCCATCCACAGCAGTTCGAGCCGGTAGCGCCGCGTCAACTCGATCGTCTCCGCAACTACTTGCTCGACCGGGAGAGCATTCCACTTTCGTCCGTAGACTCCGGCGTTGGTGCAATAGGCGCAGTTGAAGGGGCAGGCAAGGCTGGAAACATACATGGCCCAGCGGCGTCCGCAAATTTTTTCGTAGGCGTCGAAGTCCGCCAGTTGATAGGCTTTGGCGGGCATGTCCTCGAGGCGTTTGAGAGGACGTTCGGGAGTGAAAATAAGCTTCCCGTCGCGCTTGAATCCCACGCCCAGCACGTCATCGAGAGGAGCGTCGTCTCGCAAGCGATTGGCCACTGCCAGCATGCTCTCCTCCCCTTGGGCGCGGATCACGATGTCGACGTAGGGGGCCTCAAGAGTCTGAGTCGGCAGCAAAGAAGGGTGCCAGCCGCCCAAAATTATTGGGAAGTCGGGATCCCATTTCTTGATCGCCTTGGCCACGTCGAC
The DNA here is from genome assembly GCA_963733795.1 of uncultured Acidobacteriaceae bacterium. Taxonomy (GTDB): domain Bacteria; phylum Acidobacteriota; class Terriglobia; order Terriglobales; family Acidobacteriaceae; genus Sulfotelmatobacter. The sequence continues at coordinate 870,749 of CAVTED010000004.1, read as the reverse complement.
GGTTTCGCGAATCATGGGGCCGGTCACCAGCGATATACCGAGACAGAGCGCGTCTTTCACTTCTTCCAGAATCCGCTTCTTGTAGTCAGGCGCGATCGATGCGTCGATGATGCGCACGTCGTATCCCGCGTTCAACAACGGAGTTGAAATGGCGAGGATGCCGAGCGGCGCGGTAGCCTCGATGCTGGAGAACGAGGCGACGAAGAATACGATTTTTTTTGACGATTTCATACGAATGCGTTTCGACGAACCGTGAATAAAGAACTTGGGTTGAATCTATGGCTACAAAGTAACAATCGCTTGCCAGAGTTTTGTCTCGGAATTGTTAAATCTGTGTCAAAGTCGGCCTCGCCTGGCATTGCGTCACACTGTCATCTTAGTGAGTCACAGAATCGGCGATGCCGGCCGCATTTTCGTCCGGTTCAGCCAGCGCCAGCGCGGGATCTCGCACAGGTAGCGCAGCCCAGCTAAAGTGTGAAAGAGGCTTCGCCGAATGAAAAGCTGGCGTTTCCACCAGGCTGGGCTCAGGACCAGCGAAGGCCTTTCTTTTATCGACGATGCCATGCTCGAAAGGCGGGGAAACTTTGTCAGCCGATTCCGCGCCGGGCGTTCTCGCACGCCCGTGCTCTCATATTGCTGCTGGAGAAAGAGAACGAGCTTGGCCTTAGGCAAGAAGCACAGCTCGTAGGATGGGATCTCAGAGAATGCGCAATGCAGTGCGTATCTTTCAATCCATACTCGAGTTGCTTGTCGAATGTGATTACTCCAGGCGCGAACCAGTTGCGGAATGGGCGCGGCAAAAAGCTTCGCCACCAACTCCGTCACTACTACGACGAACTCCCTCAACATTAAGTTTTCGCCGACGCGCTGCTCAACCCGCTTCCATAGCGACGCGTCAGAACCACGCTGATTCAGAAAGAAACCGATCTCAAACAGGCTTGACATTCTTATCCAATAAGTGAACAGGTGATGGCAGGCGTGCAACACCTGAAGCAGAAACGCGTCCTCGTCGGCGAGTCCGGGAAAAGTGAGCCCGTCGCACTGATGAATTCTGGTTCGGTCTACAGAGAACAAACCTGGCATTGAAGGCAGCCCATGCTGCTCGCTGTCCCAGATATCCAGATGCAACTCCACGGCGTGAGGCGCTCGCGCAGAGTATTGTTCAGGGCTACGTGTCGCGACGCCTGTCCCCTGCGAAACGAAAACATATTCCTGGCTGGAAGTGGACGGCTTCGGCTTATATCCGGAACCGACCACGATCCGCTGTGCCGTTGAGAGTGAATGGTCGTCCACCAGGTAATCGAAGTCGCCCTGATGACGGAGATTCGCATCCGGGCAGTATTCTGGAACGAGAGAGAGGCCCTTCAACACGACATACCGGACCCCAGCGTCATTGAACTTCCTGTTCAGAGAATCGAATCGGCGCGACATCTCGCCGACACGCTGCTGGTTGTCGGCGAAGCTTTGTTCGAGACGGTTCTTCACCCAGGCTGGAACCGCGTCCCCTGCATTCGTGTCCTTAAGTTTCCGCAAGAAGTAGAATGCCAGGCCTGCGTCGTCCAGCCACCTCAGACCCTGCTTCCAGTCGCGCTGACGAAAATTCCTGAGCCTGGAGAGGTCATCCCCTGAAGCTGGCGAAAAGCTTAAGAACTCAACAATTTCTTGTCCCGGATTTCGTCTCACTGAAGAGCCTCGCGGGACAGAGATCGCGACGCCGTGAAATGGTCTGGTCCGCGTTTAAAGTGGCAGATGAGGATTGCGGGAGATTGGCAAGCTTCTGCGAATATCTGTTCCTTGCCGGCTCGCGCAAAGATCGGCTTCTCTGGCTCGCCAAGGCAAAGAGCCATGTTCGCCAGGCTCTCGAAGCCGTTGGCACAAAAAGGCCGAGCGATCTCTTCGGCTTCCCGAGGCAGCGATTCGATTTCAAGGGCCTCGTGCCGGTCGCGAAAGCCGGCCCGCCAGCCGCGCGCATAAGCTTCCGGATGAAGATCGCTAACAAAAATGTCGGCTTGAGGTTTTGTTACTCGTGCCAGTTCGAAAACAGTCGCTCGCAAATCTTCCACATGCCCTAAGGCAAACGAGCAGATCGCAAGATCGAAAACGCCGCCACGAAACGGCAGGTTATCGCAGGTCCCGCGGGCGAGCCGCCCCGTGATGCAACTCTTTCTCGCAGCGACGCGCAGCATTGCGATTGAGCAATCGATTCCGACGCCAAGCTCTCCGCCTTGCCGCATGAGCGTCTCCAGCCACCGGCCGGTGCCACACGCCAAATCGAGGACGTGCTTGCCGTGCAAGTCCGTAAGCAGAGGCAGGAGCTGACGTTGTTCTCGCGCCAGGAGCGGGTTGGGGGCATCGTCGTAGGTAGGAGCCCAACGCTCATAGCCCTCGGCGACAGAAACCGATACCGGTGCGTCGCTATTCACAAGCTCTCTGCCTTGGGCTTTCGCAGTTCGATCGCTTGCTGCATCCATTTCAATTCCCAGGGCGCGCCGTAAACTCCGAGGCGATAGCGCCAACTGCTCATCGCCTTCAGGGTTAATCGGCCCCAATGCGGCAGGCGAATGTCCTGAATCGTCGGCCAGCGAGACGAAACGACCAGCTCAAAATTGTCGATCAATTGTTTGGTAGTGGGCCGAAGCCAGGGCGTTTGCGGATCTTTCTGCGTGGCGAAACGCTGCCAGTGGTCCGTGGCCCACTCATCCGGCGTAGTCGGGAAACTGACCTTGTCTTCCACCTCGCCGTACATACGAGCGCGTTGGGGAACCGGTGTGTAATGCTCGACAATGATCTCGGCATCTGGATTCAGGCGCTTCAGCTGTCTGATAAATCCGATGCATTCGCGGGTGTCACCTTCGGGATCTTTCGGATTTCCGAAAATGATGGAGAACTCGGGAACAATGCCAAACTCGCGTATACGCGAAGCCAGAGCCAGCGTGTCTTCGGCGCGGAGATCTTTATTCATCTCCTTGAGCACTTCGTTGGAGCCGGATTCGGCGCCGAAAAAGATCATGGTGCAGCCGGCCCTGCGCAATGCCTCCAGGGTGGCGTCCGAATATTTCATCATGACGTCGGATCGTCCTTCGCACCACCAGCGCAGATTGAGGGGTGCAAGCCGGTCGGCCAGTTCGCGGGTGTGATCTTCCCGGAGAAAAAAGTTGTTGTCGTAGAACTGGACAGCATCGACTCCGTAAGTCCGCACCAGATGCCGCAGCATGGCCTCAGTGCGGGACGGCGATTCCATTTTTTCTCGGCTTCCAGAAAATGTGACCACGCCGCAGAAATTGCAACGATAAGGACAACCAATACTTGCCTGATGAACCGCGGTGCGCCGGCCTAAAAAAGTCGGAAGCAGATATTTCTCCACCGGGAGGCGATGATAGGGATACCACGGGAAATCGTTCAGGCCGCCCATCGGTCGCTCAGGATTGTGGCGTGGCGTCCCGTCCGCGGTCTTGTAGGACAGGCCGGGGATGTCTTTGAGATCGCGATGGCCGCGGATTGCGTCAAGCAATTCCAGGAAAGTTTTTTCTCCCTGGCCGCGAACCGCATAATCCACATAGCCTGCGTTGAGCGCGGCGGCCGTGTAGTTGGAGGCGAAATAGCCGCCCCAGACAATCGGCAGCTTGGGAAACTGCGCACGAATTTCCCTGCAGCTTGCCACCGCGCCAACCGTCTGGGGACCCGGCATCACGGTCACGGCCAGGAGCTCAATCGGGTGCTCTTTGATTAGCGCAATCAGACTCTCGGTGGGATTTGGATCCAGGTTGCCATCGACGATGGCATAGTCTTCCTTGCCCTCCACTACCGCCGCGATCGCAAGAACCGACAACGGGAAACGCCGGTTCCGGGGCTTTGTCGCTTTCGGATTATAGAAAAGAATCATCGCGAAACACTCATACCTGAATCGCAAAGTCAGGCATAGCTGTCGGCTTGTAAGAGCAATGCAGTACGGCATGACGCTAACAATCGCGGCGTTCCGACTTGTCTCCAATTTGTCAAAGTTCTGCAATTTTAAGACTGACGAATTTCGTTCGAATCGATCTTCGAACTGCAGGTTCCAGAGCCGTCCAGAAGTGACACAAAATTGACAATCTGCTGACAAGTCTACGGGGCGTCGCGACCTAGAGTTCTGTTACAGAACTCTCGAAAGCGAACGCGATTTGCGTAAACCCAACAAAGTCGTGTTGTTCTATCCGCCGTATGACGGACCGCCTTTGGGAGCGCCGCTTTCGCTGCTCTGTCTGGCATCCCCGTTATTGCAGGCTGGATTCGAAGTCAAGCTCGTCGACAACCTGATTCATCCCGACTACGAACAAGCGATTCTTCGCGAGACCGAAGACGCGCTTTGCTTAGGTATTTCTGTATTGACCGGGCCGCATATCGGAGCGGCGGTTCGCGTCTCGCGCGCGGTCAAAAAGCTACGTCCGCAAATTCCGATCGTATTTGGCGGTTGGCACGCCAGCTTAGCGACTCAGCAAACGCTGGATGAATCGTTTGTGGACGCAGTGGTGCGAGGCCAAGGCGAGCTAACCCTGCTCGAATTGGCGCAGCGAATCGCCAAGGGGCAAAACTGGAACGGCGTGCGCGGCCTCTCATTCAAGGACAGGGACGGGAAAATCATTCACGAGCCGGAAAGACCGGTGGCGAACGTCAACGACCTGTCGGCTCCTGCGTATCATCTCGCGGATCCTGGAATCTACGCTGCCGCATCGGGCGTTCGCCAGCTCGCCTATACCAGCAGCGTCGGTTGCCCTTACCAGTGCAATTACTGTACCGACCAGGTTTTCTACAAGCGCCGCTTCAACGCCTATCGCGTGGAACGCGTGGTAGATGAACTGGGTGATCTGGTTCCTCGCTACAACATCGAGCACGTGCCTTTCTTCGACTCCAATTTCCTGGTCGACCGGAAACGCGCCGTGGCCATTGCCAAGGGCATCGTGGAAAGCGGCGTCAAGTTTCAGTGGGACTTCCAGACATCCACCGATTTCCTTGCGTTGATGAGCGAGGAGGATGTCCGCCTGCTAGCGGAGAGCGGCGTGCACCACATTGGATTCGGTACCGAGTCCGCCTCGCAGGAAGTTCTGACGCTGATGAACAAACGTTTTCAGCATGTGGACCAGATGGTAGAGACGGCGCGCAAGACTCACCTCGCCGGCATTCATGTGGTGTTCAACATAATTCTAGGGTACCCCGGAGAGACCGAGGCACATCGCCAGCAGACGTTTCGCATCATGAGCGATATTGCCCGGGAATATTCGAACGTCACTTTTTCCCCAAACATTTTTACGCCTTATCCTGGAATTCCGATCTGGCCGCAGCTCAAAGAAATGGGAGTTCGCGAGCCACAGTCCCTGGAAGAGTGGGAGACGCTAGCGCTGGGAACGAATGTTCTGCCCTGGTTGCGCGGGGAAGATCTGCGCAGGTTGAGACGCAGCCTGGAATATTTCCTTCTGAATAATCAGATTCGCAAGGTGACGAAAAAACTCCCGTGGGGACGGCGCGGGGTCCGGCGTCTTTTGGGAGCGCCCGTCCGTTGGCGTATTGGAAAAAGCCGGTACTCGTTTCCATGGGAGTTGTGGTTGTCGCGGGCCGCCGAGAAAGTGATTACTCGACGGTCTCTGTTGACCGGGCAACCTCTGGCGGAGCGAACCCAGGAAGTGTGTTGACTGACACTAGCGACTGTGAGGCGAACTGACGTGATTGACGTTCTATTGACTCATTCGTACCACCTCTATTACGACCGCAAACAAACGCGGAAAATGCAGCCTTATCCGCCGCTCGGCACCCTCTACGCCGCCGGGCTGCTGCGCAGCGCGGGTCTATCGGTAGCCGTGTTCGATACTATGCTGAACGACCCGGAGGAAGGATTTCAGGGCGCACTCGATCTCCATCGGCCGCGAATCGTTGTGGTTTTTGAAGACAACTTTAACTTTCTCTCCAAGATGTGCCTGACCCGCATGCGGGAAGTCACTTATCAAATTCTTGAGGCGTCTCAACGGGCCGGAGCTACGGTGCTGGTGAACGGCTCGGATGCATCCGATCACGCCCAGGATTATTTGCAGCGAGGCTTCCATTGCGTGCTGCTTGGCGAAGCCGAAGCGACATTACTGGAAACGGTCTCGCATCTTCTGAAGAAACAGCTTCCAAAGAAACAGCTTCTAGAAGACGAACAATCCCTGGAGCACATCCCCGGCCTTGCGTATCTCGATAAAGACAGCGGAGAGCTGGTGAGAACACGACGGCGCGAATTAATGCGCGACCTGGATCAACTGCCGTTCCCGTCTCGCGAACTGGTTGACACCAACCAGTATCGGGATGCGTGGAAGGCCGCGCACGGATATTTTTCTCTGAACATCGTGGCCAGCCGGGGTTGTCCCTACCGTTGTAACTGGTGTGCGAAGCCGATCTATGGGGATTCATTCTCCATGCGTTCCGCGGCATCGGTCGCGGAAGAGATGCGGCAGTTGAAATACAACTTCGGAGCTGATCACCTTTGGTTTGCGGATGACATTTTTGGGCTGCGGCCAAAGTGGGTTCGCGAGCTAGCGGCAGAAGTGGAAAGATTAGACGCCGCAGTCCCATTCAAGATGCAATCTCGCGTGGATTTGATGACGGCCGATAACGTGCGCTCCTTGCGCCGCGCGGGTTGCGCGGAAGCGTGGATGGGCGTCGAGTCCGGCTCGCAAAAGATTTTGGATGCTATGGACAAGGGCACCCGGGTGGACCAGGTCGCCAGGGCCCGCGAAAATCTGCGGCGCGAAGGGATTCGCGCCTGCTACTTCCTGCAATTCGGATACACGGGCGAAACCTGGCAGGACATTCAAGACACCATCAAACTAGTTCGAGACACTCGGCCCGACGATATCGGAGTTTCGGTTTCGTATCCCCTGCCCGGAACCAAGTTCTTCGACCGCGTGCAGGCACAACTGGGCGACAAGACGAACTGGTCCGACAGCGAGGACATGGCGATGATGTTCCAGGGCGCGTACACCAACGAGTTTTATCGCGCCCTGCACGACGCTTTGCACGCCCAGGTGGACTCCTGGAATTTTGCGGCGCAGGGTTCGCAGAATGGACAGCAGACCCACAGTGATCCTGACGACCTGTGGCGGCGCGTGATGCGACTGGAAAAGACTTGCCGGAATCCCAAGCCCACGGTGTTAAACAGTTTTGCCGGGCAGCAGTTGGTGCAGTTGCAAGCCCCGGTTTATGCCACCAGCTTCGAAGAACTGCTTAACGTTCTTGCCAGTTGATCTTGCTTATGCTCATGATTTAAAGACATGGACATACTTCTCACTCACGGCTATTTCCTTTACGAAGATCCCAAGGAACTTCAGATCATGAAGCCCTATCCGCCGTTAGGGATCCTGTATATCTGCTCGCATTTGCGCGAGAAGGGCCTGAGTGCGGAAGTTTTTGATTCCACTTTTTCATCGCGTCAGGAGTTATGGGACCTGTTACGGAAAGGTCCGCCGTCGGTTATTGGCGTCTACGCAAACTTGATGACGCGATCGAATGTGCTCGAAATTCTTCGGATGGCGAAGGAATGTGGCTGGCGAACACTAGTCGGCGGTCCGGAGCCGGGCGCTTATGTTCACGAATACCTGGCGGCCGGGGCCGACGTGGTGGTCATCGGCGAGGGAGAAATTACGCTGGAAGAATTGGTGCCGGCGATGCACTCGAACGCGTCCGACAAGTTAAACGACATTGCCGGAATTGCGTTTTTGGCTCCGAACGGCTCAATCGTCCGGACGAAACCACGAGAGCAGATCAAGGACATTAACGCTCAGCCATGGCCTGCCCGGGAATCGATCGACATGTCACGTTATGTCGAAGTTTGGCGGCAGCACCACGGCATGGGTTCCGTATCACTGATCACCGCGCGCGGTTGTCCTTATCATTGCCGCTGGTGCAGCCATGAAGTCTTTGGAAAAACGCATCGTCGCAGAAGTCCCGCGTCTGTAGCCGACGAACTGGAATTTTTGATCGGCCGCTACCAGCCGCAGATGGCGTGGATGGCGGATGATGTTTTTACGATTCATCACGGTTGGTTGTTTCAATATGCGGCCGAGTTAAAACGTCGCGGCGTGAAATTGCCGTTTGAATGTATTTCCCGGGCCGACCGGCTGAACCTTAAAGTCGTGGAAACGCTCGCCGACATGGGCTGCTTCCGCGTGTGGATTGGTTCCGAGAGTGGCTCGCAAAGAATCCTCGATGCCATGGAGCGCGGCGTAACCGTGGAAGAGGTGCACAGCGCCGTAGCACTGTGCCGATCGGCGGGAATTCAAACTGGAATGTTCCTGATGTGGGGGTACGAGGGTGAAGAACTCTCGGACATTGAAGCCACAGTCGAACACGTAAAGAAAACCGACCCCGACATCTTCTTCACTACGGTTGCATATCCCATCAAAGGCACGCCCTATTTCTCCGAGGTCTCAGATCGCGTGGAAAGCGCTAAGCCGTGGAGCGACAGTTCAGACCGGGAGTTTCGCGTTCGCAATCGTCACTCGCGCCAGTTTTACCGGTTTGCCGACAAGCTGCTTCGAAGTGAAGTAGAGCTGAGCCGTTTAATGCAGAAGGCGGACGCGAACGATGCCTCGCTTGCGCAACTGCAAGGCGGAATTGCCGAGGCACGTGCTGGCCTGCAGGCGACGATCTCCGAAGTTGAGGTTTGACGAATGTCCGTCGCCCAGCAACAAATTCGCGCTGCTCCGTTTGATGCCCTGGCCGCTCGCTACGACGAGACCTTCACTTCGTCGAAGATCGGCCGGGCTCAGCGCACGGCGGTGTGGAAGGAGCTAGCGAAGGCATTCAATCCCGGAGACCGGACCTTGGAAATTGGGTGTGGCACAGGCGTAGACGCGTGCTTCCTAGCTCAACGAGGGGTTCGAGTGATCGCCTGCGACAGTTCGTCTCAGATGATTGATGTCACGACGCGCAGAGTTCAAGAAAAGGGAGTGCAGAAACTTGTGACGCCGCTGGTGCTGCGCGCTGAAGAAATCGCCTCTTTGCCGGGAACTCTGCCGGAGACGCTGTCAGGAAACGAATTGTTCGACGGAGCCTTCTCCAACTTTGGCGTACTGAATTGTGTCGGTGATCTCCGACGCCTGGCTCTCGATCTCGCCGCTCTGCTCAAGCCTGGCGCCACCGCGTTGCTCTGCTGGATGGGCCCCTGCTGCATGTGGGAAATGGTCTGGTATCTCATCCACGGACAACAGGCCAAAGCGTTCCGGCGGCTGCACCGGGATGGAGTCAGCGCCAAACTTGCGGATGGAGCATTCGTGCGAGTTCGTTACCCTTCAGTGGAGCACTTGGCGGGCACGTTTGCGCCAGAATTTCGGCTCAAAGCCGTCAAAGGCGTTGGGATTGCCGTACCTCCCAGCTACGTTGAACTCTGGGCCCAGCGTCATCCCCGTTTGTTCAAGCTTGGTGAACGGGCTGATTCGATGATGGGGCGGGTTCCCGGCATCCGGCTGCTTGCAGATCACGTGTTGGTGCGTTTGCAGCGCGCGGACACGGCTTCGGTGTGATTGACCAATGAGCACTCTGGTCTCCATCACGGCTTTTAACGACTCGGCTGCTCTGGCGGCCCACCAGATTCGTGCGCTGCCCGTCGTAGTCATATTCCCGCACAATCAGTGCAATTGCCGCTGCGTGATGTGCGACATCTGGCGAATTCGTGAGGCCAAGGAAATCACTCCGGAGGATCTCGAACAACACCTAAGTTCGTTTCGACAACTGCGGGTCCGCTGGTTTGTGTTTTCCGGCGGTGAGCCGCAGTTGAACGAGAAGTGGAGTTGCCTGGCGCAGATGCTTCGTTCCACGGGAAGCCGGGTTAGCTTGCTCACAGCTGGCTTGTTGTTGAAATCTCAAGCGCAGGCGATCACTGACAGCGTCGACGACGTCATCGTCTCTCTCGATGGCCCGCCCGCGGTTCACAACAGCATTCGCCGCGTTCCCGATGCGTTTGAGCAGTTGGCGGAGGGGGTTACGGCCTTACACAATCTCCGTCCTGAGATGCAGGTTGGAGCACGCTGCACTGTGCAAAAAGCAAATCATCATGCGCTACGCGCGGTCGTGACATCGGCGAAGCAAATTGGATTGAACTCGGTTTCATTTCTGGCGGCTGACCTGACTTCCGAAGCGTTCAACCGCTCCGAAGGATGGAGACCTGATCGCGCCGACCGCGTTGCTTTGATTTCTGAGGAGATCGACACACTCGAGTTAGAAATCGAACGGCTCATCGAGGAACGGCGAGCCCAACTGGACTCTCAATTTGTGGTTGAGAGCCCTGGCAAATTACGGCGCATTGTTCAGCATTTCCGCGCCCACCTTGGGCAGTCCAACAATGTTGCCCCGCGCTGCAATGCCCCGTGGGTTTCGACAGTGATCGAAGCCTCAGGGGACGTCCGGCCGTGTTTTTTCCATCCTGTCCTGGGGAATATTCATCGCCAGCCGTTGCCAGAGATCATCAACGGTCCGAAAGCATTGGAGTTTCGATCGAGTCTGGATGTCGCGCATAATGAAATCTGCCGAAGGTGCGTGTGTTCCCTGTACATTCCTTGACAGGACAAGCCCACGAGTCACTGAGCGTGACGTCGTGAGCTCCTTTATCAAACGCGGTACCGCCGATTACTGTTTGAAAGTGAAGTCCAACGTTTTCGCTTCGCCAGCTCCGATGGTAACCTTCTGAGTTTGAGTGCCCAGCTTCTCCTGCCACGCGGTAATCGTGTAGGTGCCGGGCGGCAGGTCTTTCAGGTCGAAGCTGCCGTTCTTGTCGGTCACAGAGAAATATGGATGCTTGAACACTGCGATATAGCCGCGCATCCATGGATGTACATTGCACTTCACCGGGATGGCAATTTCCTCGCGCGCGAAGGTCTGCTCCAGCGGGATCCCGTGAGGCTGGGTCATGTTCCATTCTCGATTGTTGGCTGGACTGGGATGGATGTTGTGAGTGGTCTCGTCGCTATTCACCACATCGAGCTTCTGATTGGCTTGCATGGCCAGCACATGCGGCTTGTACTGGCAACCCTTCTGCTCGAAGACAGCCGGCTGCTGCGGAGGTTGGAAGGTTCGGGCGCCGAGTCCATCGGAAACATAGACGACGACATTGGCCAGGCCGCCGTCAGCGCCGACAACGACTTCCTCCGTGGTGGCCGGAGTCGAGTGTGTCTTGGCGCAAAGTGGATCCTGCGACATGTCAATGCGCGAAGGCTTGGGCGCGGTGCCTTCGAACTTCACTGCACCCTTTAACGAAGGGGACGAATCCGCAGGACCAGCGGACATCCGAACTGACAAGGCAATAGTGCCAACGGCAATAATCAACAGGTAAGAGTTCTTTCTCATGAAATTCGACTTTCCGCCCTGGGAATGCCCAGGGCTGTTAAATGTGGAAAAAGGCAGCGCATTACAAGATGCTGACTTAGGATGCAGGGCGCGATGCGGACACTGAGATGTTTCAGTTCACTGTCTGTATGGAGTCATTTTTCCCTGCTGAATGTGTCTTCGGTGAACTCAAAGTGCGGATGTAGTGAATTACGTCCCATCTCTGGTCCGGAGTCATTGCGGCCGCGAACGATGGCATCGGAGTACCGTCGAGGCCAGTGAGCAAGTCGCGGAACATATCCCGATTCGTCTCCCCGCATTTGAAGCGCGTTCCACTAGTAAAGTCGAAAGGTGTAATGGGATTGCCCTGGTTGTCGGTAAGCGAAGCAACCGACGGACCATGGCCGCGCCCGTCTTTGCCGTGACAGGACCAGCAATTCATGCTCTGGAAGAGTTCCGCGCCGCGCTTCACGCTCTCGGCAGAGTTGGGAGGTTCAGCCGGTATGGGCACAGGTTCGCCGGGCTTCTCTTCCTGGAACGCGGAAGAAAAGGTTTTTATATATGCAACCAGGTCGGCGCGCTCCTGTCGCAGCAGCGGCTTCCATGACGGCATCCCGCTGGCGTGAATTCCCCGGGTGATGGTGTCGTAGAGATCACTATCCAGCGGCAGGCTCCCGCTGGCCGTGGATCGGCATTTGAATACGGCTTTGGTGAAGTCGCGCGGCTTCGGAACGAGATAGGGGGCGCTCTCTCCGCGGCCATCGCCGTCGGGTCCGTGGCAGAAGACGCAGTAGCGCACGTACAACGCTTTTCCACGTTTAGCATTCCCCACCAGGTTTCCAATATGGCTATCCTGCGCGGCACTGGTGATGCACCACGACAGGCAGATCAGAATCACAGCCGCACGAGTTGCCTTGATTGTCCTGCGCACAGCGGTGACCTCCTCAGAAATCGAAATCGAAACCCATCAGAAAACTGTTGCGGATGTCGTCTTTACCCGACAGAGGTGCAGTGCCGGCGTTGATGATGCGGGAGTATTCCTGGGTCCACGCCAGGCCGGCACGCGGACTCATGATGGGATACCAGCGATACCCGACCGTCCAGGTGTCGAGATTCCCCAAATTGCCTCGAATGTTCGGATTTGCCTCTCGCGACACGCGATTGAGTTCGTATTTGCCGATGGCGATCCATCGCGGCGTGGGATTGTAATGGCCCTCGACAAAACCGCCATTCCATACCGGAGCTACCGCCCCCACCGGCAACCTCGCCGGTTGGTTGGAGGGTACAGAATTGCCTAGAAATACATTGTCGTATCCGTGCAGATAGAATGTGTAGAAATCGAATTTATTGACGTACCAATGCCCATACGCGCCGAGCCGGTAAAAGCTGCGATTTCCCGTGCCCGTGCCCGGAATTGGATTTCCGCCGCTGGTCTGGAAGTAGGTCGGGGAGTCACCGAAGTATCCGTACACCCCGACCTGCTGCCTGCCAAACCAGGGCGCCTCGAACGACTGGTTGAAGTTGGCGTAGACGTCATAAGCCTGATTTGACGGCAGGCCGGTTGAGCCGTTGCTGTCGCTGACTACGGCGACTGAATACCGAGTGTCATCGTTGTCGGAGTGCCCTAACAGTTCAACGCCAAGTTGAGTAAAAGCAATTCCCCCGAAGAAATTGTTATCGCCCGGAGGAGTAAAAAGATAATTGTAGTAGAGGCCGCCGGTATTATTGAGTATGAGCGAGCGCTCTTGGGAGATTGGCTCATCCAATTCGAACTTGCCAAGCTTCAGGTTCAGCCAACGAGATCCCGCAAGATTATCCAGTCGCGCCCACGCTTGTTCGAGGAAAATGTTGTTGTTTCCTATAAACGGTTGGATAAAAAATGAGATGTTTTTGTAGAGCGTTCCGGCAGTGATAAGGTCAACCCCTCCCAAATCGAATCCTGACGTGGTCACCACCGACTCGAACTGACCGCTGCCGGCGTTTCCTGGAACTAAGTCGATCGCTTGCCGGTTATTGCTTTCCCGGTGCCAGACCGGAGTGGTGCGAAACATGATTGGCCAGTAGGAAGGATCCTGGTACACGGGTGCGTCCCGGCCGTTGCCCAACTGATATCCGTTGTCTTTAAAGGTCTGGCCGAAATTGTTGAGCATGGGCCAGGCCTCGTGGCAGGCGGAGCATGGGAGACCGTATTTGCGTGCGAAGGCGGGAATTCCATGCGCCAGCGGCGCGCACGCACAGATGGTCGCCAGAATCAGCCACTGCATCGCCATTTTCTTCGTAGTTCTGATTCCCATTTCGTCTCCAATACGCCTCACTCAGCCGGGGGTACACTGGGGATGCAATCCTTCAAGAGGAACAAACTTGTAGCCCATTCCCTGGACGGTCCGGATGAAAACGGGACGGTCGGGATTGCCTTCAATTTTCTGTCGCAGTTTCGCAATGCAATTGTCCACGGTGCGGTAACTGGAGCGCTTTCGCTTCGGCCACGCGGAACTGATTAGCTTCTGCCGCGAAATGACAACTCTTGGTCGGGAAACTAAAAACTTCAGCACTTTGAACTCCAGAAGAGTCAGGCGGACAGTCTGATCGCCGCGAGAAAGTTCCATGGTGCGGAAATCCAGATAGAACTCGCCAAACTGCGCCCCCTGACTCTTTCTCCGGAATTGAAGATCGGTCATACTCGGGCTTGCGGTTTCGAGGAATCAACGTCGTTGAACAACTTAACGTTCGCGCCCTGCCGCGCTTGTCATGGAATCGTCACATTCTTGTCAAATTCATGAACCTGGGGATAGCCGCTCGAATTCGGAGAGGTAGTGATTATTTTTAAGCAGTCGGAAGAAGGACGTTGTGACGGGAAAGCGAGGGGTGATCAAATCGCTGAGCCAGTGGTTCACACGAACCTTGCAGCGCTAAGACGCTCATGACGCAATCTGACCGCAGCATGCGCGATGTACTGAAGACTTAAGAAATAGGTGTACAATCGCGCCGTCCTTTCCACTAAAGAAGAACTACTTGGACTATAGCCATGAACATGAATAAGAGGACCTTTATCAGGCTCTTCGCTGCGTTGATGGCAAGCCCCGTCATTTCACCTCTGGTGACGTGGGCGTCCGGTGACAAACTAAAAAACTGGGCGGGCAATCTCGAGTACGGAACTGACCATTTGTACTCCGCCAAGTCCGTCGGTGAGATTCGAAGCTACGTTCGGAAACAAAACAAATTAAAAGTGTTGGGGACACGCCACTGCTTCAACAACATCGCCGACAGCACGCATAGCCTTATATCCTTGAAGTCGATGGACGAGGTGGTTGCACTGGATCCCGACGCGCGCACCGTGACCATCAACGCAGGCATGACCTATGGACAACTCTGCCCGTACCTTGATGGCAAGGGCTTTGCGCTGCACAACCTGGCCTCGTTGCCGCATATTTCCGTGACTGGCGCGTGCTGCACCGCAACCCATGGGTCTGGCGAAAAGAATGGAAATCTTTCGACCGCGGTTTCGGCACTTGAAATGGTCACGGCCGCTGGCGAAATGGTCAAGCTATCGCGCCAGCAAGAGGGGGAGAAGTTTCGCGGAGCCGTAGTGGGGCTGGGTGCGCTCGGCGTCATCACCAAGGTCACACTCGATATCCAGCCGACATACACGATGCGGCAGTACGTATATGAGAACCTGCCACTCTCCGCAATGAAAGAGCACTTTGATGCGATTGAATCCAGCGCATATAGCGTCAGTCTTTTTACCGACTGGCAAAAGCAGCGCATTAACGAAATGTGGATCAAAAGCCGCGAGGAAAAAGGGCAAGCGTTTGATGCGACCCCGGAATTCTTCGGCGCGAAACGAGCAACCAAGAATCTTCACCCGATTGCGGAACTTTCCGCGGAGAACTGTACGGAGCAGATGGGCGTGTCCGGCCCCTGGTACGAACGATTGCCGCATTTTCGCATGGGCTTCACCCCGAGCGCTGGGAAAGAGTTGCAATCCGAATACTTCGTGCCGCGTCAGCATGCGGTGGAAGCAATTCTGGCGATCGAACGATTGCGTGACCAGATCAGTCCACACCTAATGATTTCGGAAATCCGCGCGATTGCCGCCGATCATTTATGGATGAGTCCGTGTTACGAGCAATCCTGCGTGACCATCCACTTTACCTGGAAGCCGGACTGGCCTGCAGTCAGCAAACTGTTGCCCGTGATTGAAAAAGAATTGGCTCCATTCCACGCCCGGCCACACTGGGGAAAACTGTTTACCACGCCTCCGAAAGAATTGAAATCCATTTATAAAAAGTTGCCCGACTTTGTTCAATTGAGCAAGACTTACGATCCGCAGGGCAAATTCCGCAATCAGTTTCTGGACACGAACATTTTCAGCTAGGGAGCAACCATGAAAGCGCTTTTGCTCTCGAGCTATCGTCATCTGGAAATCGCGGATGTGCCTCCCCCGGTTCCGGGCCCGGACGACGTTCTCGTCCGCGTCGCGGCCTGCGGTATTTGCGGCAGCGACGTGCACGGCTATGACGGCTCCTCGGGCCGCCGCATACCGCCCATTGTGATGGGACACGAGGCGGCCGGAACGGTGACTGCCACGGGCGCAGGAGTACGAAACTTTTCCGTGGGCGAGCGCGTAACTTTCGATTCCACGATTTCTTGCGGCGCGTGCGACTACTGCGTTCGGGGAGAAATCAACCTCTGCGACAACCGCAAAGTACTGGGCGTTTCGTGCGCAGACTATCGCTGCGCCGGTGCCTTCGCCGAATTCGTAATTGTTCCGCAGCACATCGTTCATCGCTTGCCTGAGAGCTTATCGTTCTCCGAGGCCGCGATGCTCGAGGCTGTGTCGGTGGCACTCCATGCCGTTTCGCTTTCAAATATCGCTCCTGGTCAGACGGCGCTGGTTCTCGGTGCTGGAATGATTGGACTGCTGACGCTGCAGGCGCTTCGCGTTGCCGGCTGCTCGCGCATTCTTGTCGCGGATGTCGACGCCTCCCGGCTGAAATTGGCCACCGACCTGGGAGCGAGCGACGCTTTACTAGCCACTGGAACGAAGTTGATTTCTCACATCTCCGATCTTACTCATGGACGCGGCGTTGACGTTGCCTGCGAAGCAGTAGGCCTCAATGAAACGGTTCGAACGGCGATTGATTGCGTTCGCAAGGGAGGAACCCTTACGCTGGTCGGCAACATTGAACCGGAGGTGAAGTTGCCTCTGCAAAAGGTCGTCACGCGCCAGATACGTCTCCAAGGTTCCTGCGCTTCCGCGGGAGAGTTTCCTCAAGCGATCGAACTAGTGGGCAGTGGACGAATTCAAGTCAAGCCGCTGATTACAGCCGTCGCGCCACTCGAAGATGGGCCTCGCTGGTTTGAGCGGCTCCATTCCCGCGAACCGAACCTGATGAAGGTGGTCCTCACTCCGGGCGCGGCAGAGTGAATCAAATTATTGAACAACATTATTGAACAGTAGTAGTGAAGAAGTAGCAAAGAACAATCATGAGCGGTAATCTCTTCGATCTCAGCAGGCAGGTTGCGATTGTGACCGGCGCGAGCCGGGGTTTGGGACAACACATGGCCCGAGCTCTGGCAAGGGCGGGCGCGGACTTGGTAGTGACCAGCCGCGATCCCTATCGTCTCTCTGACTTCGAACGCGAGATCAAGGCCACTGGCCGGCGCGTCCTTTCGCTGGTACTTGAGGTTCGCAACCTGAACAGCATTCAGCGCATGGTGGCCGACGCCGAAGCGTTCTACGGCCGCCTCGATATTCTGGTGAACAATGCCGGCTGCAACGTGCGTAAACCTGCGTTGGACGTCACTTGGGACGACTGGAACCTTGTGCTGGACACCAACCTGCGCGGCAGCTTCTTCGTTGCCCAAGAAGTTGCGCGTCGCATGGTCCCACGAAAGTATGGGCGGATCATCAATATTGGCTCGGTCACCAGCGTCGCCGGCTACGCCGGCCTCGGCCCTTACGGCGCCAGTCGTGGAGGGATTCGCCAGTTGACGATGAGCCTGGCGGATGATTGGGGCAAGCATGGGATCACGGTAAATTGTCTTGCTCCAGGATGGTTTTGCACGGAGCAGAACAAAGTGCTGTACCAGAATAAAGAATGGGTCGAATATCTGCGCGACCGAATCCCCGTCAAACGGCCTGGCGAGTTTCGCGATCTCGACGCCGCGGTAGTTTTTCTCGCGGCAGAATCCAGCCGCTATGTAACCGGGCAAACGCTGCTGGTGGACGGCGGTATCTCCACAGGTGGCATCAAGGCAATGTTGGAACAGAAGTAAAGACGCACAGGACACATCCAGAGTATGAAGCTCGGATTTAGAAGAAGCGGAGGTGTCTTTCTATGGAGCAGCCATCCGAGGAGAAATTGCCCGAGGAGCAACCAAAACAGAAAAAGAAATACGAGACACCTAGGCTGATTCGCTACGGTACTCACACTGAGATCACACGGGCGACCGGTCTTGCGTCGAAAAACAGTGACAATGCGTTGCACATTTTGAAAACAGCTTAACCGTTTTTCTTCTTATCCCACTTAGCCTCCCCGGAGAGATAGGAACGATGGACCCCGATTCCAAAGGTAAGAAAATGCCCTATTCCGCGCCCGCCCTAACCGAACTGACCCGGGAGCAAGCCATAAAGATGCTGGTAAAACGTAAGAACTGGACCGCAGAAGAAGCATCCAATTTTTTGGATTCCCTCCGCCGTCCAAAGCAACAAGAAGGAAAAGAAGCGGATCGGAAACGTTCGGCATAAAACTAGCGCTTTTTCCCCTAAGCCCCATGTAACCGTTACGAGACTCTCCAGGCATTCACCCATGACCGCGGGGCCCGACGACTTTGGCGCGCAAGTTAAAATAATCTCGTTTTTATCTTCTGTACCGTATCTGATAGATTGCATTTTGAAAATCTCTTGACACATCCCCCTGCTGCTTCGCCGCGGGAGCGGTAAACTTCCCTATCACCGCAATACGGGCACTTATTCCATCCGATCTTGAGCATGAGCGCAATGTCTTCTTGCTCTCCGAGGTCTCTAAGCGGAGCGCTTCCGGTTTTGATCCTCGCTAACCTCTGCTCTCCCCCAGCAGACCGAACCGACTCATAGTAGAGTCTTGCCAAGGTGGATTACTTGGGTAACTCTGAAACGTTCGAATTGTGACACGGATCACTTTCGCCGTGTTCACCTAGAGGTTGTAATACACAGAACAGCTACGGCGAGTACTGGCTCTTGCTCTCTACTTGAACCATCCGGGTCCTGTCAGAGAGCGCGCAGGGCCCTGACGTTATGTCTATGCATTTGCGACGCCCGATCATTCGCCACGCTTTTGTTTCCCTATTTTTTACGTTGGTCTACCTTCTGCTGAACCGGCCCGAAGTCGTTTTCTTCTCGCGTATCGGATTCGTTGCGTGGTATCCGGCTGTCGGGCTAGCCATGGCTCTCCTGTTGGGAATCAGTCCGCAGTACGCGGTTCTGGTTAGTTTTTGCGCAGCGCTTGCTGGCCGGCTTATGTACGCCCAGCCAGTGCTGTCTTTTAGCAACACGGTCGACGCCGCGGGGATTGCTTCTTGCTATGGCCTTGCGGCATACGTCTTACGCGGTCCTCTGCAAATAGATATTGGACTGCGCCGCCGACGAGATGTGGTCCGCTACGTCTTGGTAAGCGCGACCGCGGCTGCAGGAGCAACGATCATTGGCGTCGCGTGCCTGATCGCCGATCACAGCATTGTTGGGAGCGAATACCAGTCATCAGCTCTAGGGTGGTTTTTGGGTGACGCCATCGGATTGGTCGGCATTGCACCGTTTCTTCTAGTTCACGTCTTTCCGCATGTTCGCGAGTGGCTCTCGCCGACGCCCTCCCAACTTCCCCCAGCCAGGATACGATCTGGCCGAACAACTTTCGCTTTTAATTCGATCGCCGAAACCTGTGCCCAGGGTCTTACGATGTTAGCTGTTCTCTGGGTGATGTTCGGAACCAAAGACGGACGTTACGATCATTCTTATCTGTGTTTCATCCCCATCATCTGGATTGCGATGCGTCAGGGAGTCCGGCGCGCGGTGACCGGCCTGCTGCTGCTAAATTTTGGGATCGTAGTCGCGATGCATTTGTTCCCTCCAACCCAGTTACTGTTCGCCAAGGTCGCTCTGTTGATGCTGGTCCTGTCCGCAGTGGGACTCATCGTGGGATCCGAGGTCAGTGAGCGACATCGGCTTACAATTGACCTGAATAAACAAACCACTTTTTTAGACTCTCTGATACAGAATAGCCCGTTAGGAATCGTCGTTCTTGATCGACAGGGCTTGGTCGAACTGGCGAATGTCGCCTTCGAAGAGCTCTTTCAGTACAACCGGAGCGAACTCACGGCGATGGACATTGCGAGTATCGGTATCCCGAGCGAAGAGGTCACGGACTCTCAGCACTTGCTCCCGCAGATCTTCGCCGGAAACGCATTACACCGGATAGTGCGACAACGACGCAAGGACGGAAGGATTCTTGATCTGGCGGTACATGGTGTTCCGCTGCAGCACAGTGACGAGGTACGGGGCGCATACTTGATCTATGAAGACATTTCGCAGCAGATCAGGGCCAACGAGGAACAGCGGGAACACGCGGAGTCTCTCGCCGACTGGTGAGGGAGTTAGAACTGCGCACGGAACAGATGACCTCCCTGAACGAAATGGGGTCTTTGCTGGAGTGTAGTGCGACTGTGAAGGAAGCCAGCGCAGTCGTTGCCAACTCAGTGCAGCGGCTCTTTCCCGACGCTCCTTCCGGAGGGCTCTATTTGTTCAAGTCGTCGCGCGATCTGATTGAGGCGGCAGTTCGGTGGGGGAAAAAAGACGCCTTAGCGCCGACATTTCCTCCCGACGCATGCTGGTCTCTCCGTCGTGGCCAGCCCCACTGGAGTGAGCATCCGGGAAATGGCATCACGTGCCAACACCTGAGCGAGAGTACAACTTCCGAATATCTATGCCTGCCCATGATCGCCCACGGGAACACGGTCGGAGTCTTACATCTTGAATTCCATAGCGAACGGGATGCCGGATACGATTCTCGCACAGAGAGGTTTAGAGATTCCCGGCAGCGGCTCGCCATCAGCGCGGCTTCACAAATCGCCCTCTCGCTGGCCAGCCTGCAGCTGCGCGAAACCCTTCGTGAGCAGGCAATTCGTGATCCACTGACTCGGCTGTTCAACCGGCGATTCCTGGAAGAATCGCTCAAAAGAGAGCTGCAATTGGCTGGTCGCAAGAAACACTCGGTCGCCGTTCTCTTCCTCGACCTGGACCACTTCAAGAGATTCAATGATAGTTTTGGCCATGAGGCCGGAGACATGGTGCTCCAATCCCTTGCCGATCTCTTTCGCAATTTTTTTTGCACGACCGATATATGCTGTCGCTATGGCGGCGAAGAATTCGCTATTATTCTGCCTGAAGCATCTTCACGGGACGCGGCCCTTCGGGCGGATGCCCTGCGTTCCGAAGTGAAAAGCCTTCGGTTGCAATATAAGAAGGAGACTCTTGGGCAGCTCACACTCTCAGTAGGCGTGGCAGCCTTTCCGGAGCATGGTTCAACATCCCGCGATTTACTTAAGATTGCGGACGAATGCCTTTATGAGTCCAAAGCACGCGGTCGCGATGTTGTTACCGTGGCTGTTTCACAGGATGTGCGACCTGTTCGTTGACTTTGAGATTCGCCGCGCCGTTTGCCATATCCAGAACCGCAGGATTCTTCCCTCAATTCGGAAGGCGCCTCTGTGGTTCCCCAACGTCGGTATTCCGCTACCTAAGTAAGTGGGGTTCAGAGTGCGAGTGTCTAACTGGCTGGGAGAGGAGATGGACCTGCTTTGTCTCCGTTTGCTGGCTGTTGGCCTTGGCGCTTCAGCGGTCTCCAGGCCATGTCGCCTCGCAAGTACTGCCAGAGGCCTTGCAGCCGCCATACCATGTGCAATTGCCGGTAGGGAAAGTGTTCGAGGAAGCAGTAACTCACCAGTCGCACCACATCTTGCCAATCGTTATACCGTTTGTAAGTGAGTTCCTCTTGGAGCACGGATCCGATGGAAATCACCGTCGCAAACCCATAAGCGAAGAACACAAACTGAAGGGAGAATGTTCCGCTCAGGACGCCAAAAATGGCAGCCAGTAAGATCGTCACGAAGCCCGTAATTTCGATGACTGGGGCCAGCAGTTCGAAAATCCACAAATACGGAAGAGCTAGACTGCCGATACGCCCATAGCGCGGACGAAAGAGCATGTCCCGGTTCGGCCACAAGACGTCCAGCAAGCCTTTGTGCCAGCGTGCCCGCTGTCTTGCGAGGGAACGCAGATCGGAAGGCACTTCAGTCCAACAGACGGGGTCAGGAACGAACTCGATGCGGTAGTCTGCAGCCTTTTCGAGTAAGTGCCGGTGTAATCGCGCCACCAGGTCGAAATCCTCGCCGATTGCTGCGGACCGGTAGCCCCCTATTGTGCGTACCAGATCGGTTCGGAACACTCCGAAAGCTCCGGACACAATCATTAACATGTTGCCTCGTGCCCATGCCTCCCGGCCAATCAAGAAAGCGCGCAAATATTCGACGACTTGGATAACTTCGATGCTCTTTCTGGCCAGGCGAACGCGGCGAATCCGCCCCCCCTCGATCTCTGACCCGTTAAGCACCCGAATAATCCCTCCCGCGGCAACGACGCGGCCAGGGTCAGCCAGGATAGGCACCATGATCCGCAGCAGGGCGTCGCGCTCGAGCACGGAGTCCCCATCGACCACGCACACATAGGGTGAGGTTGCTGCGTTCAACCCGGCGTTTACCGCATCCGCTTTGCTACCGCCCGGCTCCTTGTCTACGACCAGGAGGCGAAGGTCGACATCGCTTCGGTACAAACCGCGGACGGGAGCGCTTGGCGCTTGCGGTATATACACCGCTCTCACCAGGCGCAGGCGAAATTCCTGCTGCATGATCTGCAACGTGTTATCCGACGATCCATCATTGATGACGATGATTTCCAGTTCCGGATAGTCCAGATCAAGCAGGTTTCTCACGGCCGTGCAAATAAACTTATCCTCGTTATGTGCGGGCACCAGCAGTGTAATCGGAGGCACCATGGGAGACTCTTTGATCCAGTCGAGACGAACGCTCTCGAGGCGCCGGAGGTGCGCCGCGCTGGTCCTCAGCGCGATGATGAGCATGGCCAGGTATGCGAAATTGGAGGCGAGATAATAGTAAAAAAGTGCGTGGTTGGCCCAGTCTAGAAAGTGAATCATGATCCGGCTGCCGCCTTGGCGGTAATGTTTTCCAGGGGCGCACTTGACTCTGCAGACACTTTTCCTGTCCGCAGCACTTCAAGCAACATCTCGATCGTTTCCCTGCCGGCCAGTGGGTTGTCCCTGATCCCTGCAATAAGACTGGCTTGCAGACCGGCGTTCTCCAGGGCCGTTAGATAAGCGTGCAGACCATACTGGTCTTGTAAGGCGACCACCATCTCGAAAACCTGTACCAATTGCGCTTTAAAATCTACGAGCCCTTCAGCGGCGCGCAGGCGTACCAGGCGATTTGAGTCCGTCAATCCATGCAGCAAGAAAGGCAGGGCCGTACTGTGGCAGAGTCTGCCTAAGCTAACAATTGCGCGCAGGCGCACGAACCACACAGGATCTTTTGCCAGTTCACTTAGAACCTGGACCGCGGCGCCGGGGTTTAGGAAAGAAAGCCCGCGTGCAGCCGCCGCCCGCAGCTCGGGTAGATCATCGTCGGCAAACCGCAGCAACTCGGAACCGAGCGAAGGCGTGGCTACTTCGCCCATCACACGTCCCAGCACTTCGCGCACACTCTTGTCGGCATGGTGTAAATGAGGCAGCAATCCTTGGGGTCGTTCGGCACAAGTCTGGATGAGCGCGCTTTGCAGTGGAAGCGCCGGTACAACCAGCCCGGCGTCATCCACCCAGTTCAGGATTTCCTGCGCGGCCTCCGGACAAGCCATCCGACCGAGCCCGCGTAGTGCCGCCAGCCGGGTTTCCGGATCGCGATCACGCAGCCCCTCGGCAAGGGCTCGAATGCCCTCTGGCGCCCGCGTTCGGGCAAGTGCCACCAGTGCCGCATGTCGCCGCCATCCCCGATGATGGCGCGCCTCCATAATACGTTTCTCGACTAAGCCGCTGGCGCGCATGAATTTCAGTAACCGCGCTGATTCTTCCGGATTCGCGACTTCGAACGCATCCAGGACCAGAGCCTCGATAAGCTGCCGCTCCGATGTTTTTGTACGCCATGTGGCGTAGGGAATCTCGCCGGAAATCAGGGCGTCCCACTCTTGCCGGATCGCAAGCATACGGGCGTCGCGGTTCGCGAAGTACCACTTGCGATAAGTTCGACGAAGCAGAATAAATGCCAACAGCAATACGTCGGCGACGACCACAAAGATGATCGCCTTCACGACAAAGGCCGCCGGCCCAAGCTTGCGAAATGTGTTAAAAGCGGAGTCCATAAGTAAATCCAAAGCTTGATTCAGTCCGGCCTTGCGATCGCATCTGATAAGCCCCGAATCCGGTCACGTCCTGACGGTTGGTAAGTTGAAAACGCAAGCCTCCCCCATATGTTTGCGAGGAAAATTCTCCAATTTGATCGACCTGCGCGAAGTTTTCCGTTCCGACGGCGAAGAAAATATTTCCGCTAAGGCGGTGGTCTTCCACGCCTGCAATGGGAAAACCCAGGCGCGTCATCCCCGAAGGTCGCCACTCCGAACCCGTCCCGGAGAAATGGCTTCGCGCTCCAGTCAATCCCAGAGACCAAGTCCAGTCCCGCGGCAAATAGAACAGCGTCATTTCGTGAATAGTCAGAATCCGCGCTGAGCTGTACCAATACCAGTGCTGGCCATATACAACTTCTAATCCATGTAAGAACGTCGTGCGAGGAAGTTTGAAACCCTGGTCATAGTCAAAGAAACCTTCATCCTTCGGAATGACGCCGTTGTCATGCGCTGCCGCTCCTCCGACCGTGAGCGCACCCCATCGGGCCGACTTCCTCGTCACGCTCGCCACTGCCTTTTCTGCATCCGTACCGTCCCAGTGGTAACCGTCGGCCGAGACCGTAGTGGTCCAATGCGGTGTCCAATTGGAAATTACGGTTAACCCTTCGTCCTGATTGGCTGCGGTGAAGTTAAACAAATCAGTGTTTACGCCCACGCGAAGCTCGTGACTGAGCGTACCGCGCAAAGAAGCCAGGCCTGCGCGTCCCTCCGTGTTCGTCGGATCTAAAGTAAGTGCGCGGCTAAATTCCAGCCGTGCTTCGTCCTGCAAACCGATCGCTCGCAATGCACTGGCGCGCGCCACCCGAATATCACCACGCTTCGGATCGAGTTCTACCGCGCGGTCCAGAGTTTGCAGCGCTTCATTGGTTCGCCCTTCGCGCGAATACACGGCCGCTAAACCCAACCAGATATCAGGATCGTTCGGAGCGGCAGTAAGAATGTTCTGGTATTCGCTTTCAGCATCCGGGTATCTGCCAGACCACGTCAGCACCCGCGCTCGAAATGCGCGTACATCCATGTCCCCGGGTGTACGAGCAACCTCTCGATCCACGATGCCCATTGCGGCAGTCCAGTCCTTGGCTTCTGCGTACCTTCGCACCTGATCCTTCCAGGCTATAGTTGACTCCTGGGCGCTGGCCAACGCGCACAGTAGCCAGAGCCCGATTAGCAATCTGGCTATCATCAGTATTC
Source organism: uncultured Acidobacteriaceae bacterium (assembly GCA_963733795.1). Classification (GTDB taxonomy): domain Bacteria; phylum Acidobacteriota; class Terriglobia; order Terriglobales; family Acidobacteriaceae; genus Sulfotelmatobacter. The sequence continues at coordinate 845,728 of CAVTED010000004.1, read as the reverse complement.
CGCCTTGAAGATATCTATATATGTCATCTACAGCCATTGTTATTCACAGGGTTGTTAGTAGTCTGAACTCAAACACTGGGCGATGCACCACTTTGGTTGTGCTCGCTGTTACATTCGTAACAAGGAGTGAAGTAACTCGTTGACAGGGCGGACTGCCGACAGATGCCGATGTGTCTATTATTAGCGTGTGGCCGGCCTCCTAAGGTGTTGTTCGGATTTCGTAACAACAATAGAAGTAGTAAACATCTCTGTTAGAATATTAAGGAAAACTAACGAGAAGTGTGGGATCACGATAGTTGAGGCGAGCTGGAGATCGAATGCATGGTAGAGCTTAAGCTGCTCGTGGTAGAAGACGATCTTGCAAGCCTTGAATTGATGACCGAAGTATTCAGGTCCCTTAAAGCAAATGTGCGGCCAGTAAGCGACAGCGAAGAAGCGGCGCGCCGGGTCAACCAAGAGAAATTTGATGGCATTTTCCTTGATCTCGAAATGCCAAAGCTGAATGGCTTGGATCTGGCGCGAGGCATCCGGAAGTCTTCCTGGAACAAATCCACTCCCATCATCATTGTGACGGGTCAGGATGAAAGGGAGACTATGCAAGAAGCGTTTGGCGTGGGAGCGACGTTCTTTTTGCAGAAGCCAATCGATCGGCAAAAACTGAACAAGTTGTTCCGTACCGTGCGCGGCGGGATGCTGGAGAATCGCCGGAGGTCCACGCGCGTTCCACTGCAGACCGACGTGACTTGTACTGTAGGTTCACACACGATGAATGGAGTGAGCTGGAACCTCAGTCAGGGAGGGATCCAGGTTGATATTGGCGGTCTGCAGGCGAAAGATGCGGTGCGACTTTCATTTCGCCTGCCAATTTCCGGAGTAGCGATAGAGGCGGCTGGGACGGTGGTGTGGGGGGATCAGAAACGGCAGGGCATCCAGTTCACGAACGTGAGCGCCAAGCATCAGGAATCCATCCGCCAATTCATCTCGGACGTTGACGAAATCGACGGCTAGATCGCCGGTTATCTCTAACTAAGATACGTTTCTCTACTCCTTAGCGAACTGCGGCTCGCGCGTCTATCTGCTTTTAGCAAAGCTTGAGTCCGTGGCTCGCTACCTGGCCAGCAGGCGGTCGAGTTCCTGGACAAGGGAACCGGAATTAACGGGCTTCGATAGGTAGCCATCAAAACCTGAATCCATGATTTTTTCGCGGTCGCCCTGCATGGCATAGGCAGTAACCGCCACGACCGGCAGCGAGGTGAATCGCGGATTCTCACGAAGCTTGCGGACTACGCCAAAACCGTCCAGCAGCGGCATGCCAATGTCGAGCAGGAGTATGTCAGGAGGCGACAACTCTACCATCGCGACTGCTTCCTGGCCATTGCATGCTTCCGCTACCCTGTATCCGCGGATCTCCAGCAACTCCCGGAGCAACTCGCGGTTGGTAGGATTGTCTTCCGCAATCAGAACCGTCTTCATGATTGTCCTGCAGACTTGGCGAGCTTATGGCTCTCCACCACTCTGTTAATCTCGACGATGAGCTGTTGCTGCCAGGAACCGTTCTTTCGCAACAGCGCCTGGGTTTCGTGGCCAAGCAACGCTGCCTCCTCGGCAGACAGGTTCTTGCCGGTCATTACAAGAATAGGCAGGTCCCTCAATGTGGCTTCTTTCCGGACGTGCCGGATGACCTCGAATCCGTCCATGCCCGGCATCAACAAATCCAGTAGCACGGCACTTATCAGCTTGGAAGAGAGCACTTCCAGAGCCCTGGCACCACTGCGCACGCTCTGGGTCTCGTACCCGGCCGCGCGCAATGTAACTTCCAGCAGTGCCAGTGTTCCGGGATCGTCGTCGACCAGCAAGATCGCGGCATCATCATCGGCCTTATAGGGCACATGCTTGCGAATAGTCTCCAGCAACACCGACTTGCGAATCGGCTTGATCAGATAGTCGGCTGCACCTAAAGCAAAGCCCACCTGCTTCTGATCGACGATCGAAACCATGATGATTGGGATATCCGCCGTCTCGGGATTCTTTCTCAACGCCATCAGCGTCTCGAAACCGCTCCCGCCCGGCATCATCACGTCCAACGTAATGGCGTCGGGGCGCAATTGCTGCGCTTTTTTTATCGCCTCGCCTCCCGATTCGGCCGAGACGGTACGGTATTCAGAATCCAGATAGCTCGCTAGCAGTTCGCGAGCAGGAACCTCGTCATCGACCACCAGGACGAGTGGCTTGCGAACTTCTCCGGCACTGGCGCGGCTCTGGGTTGTCGCACTTGCAGCTTGAGTAGCTATTGTCCTGGTCTTTGCCACCGCAGCCGGAAGGGTAAAAGTAAATCGGCTACCCTTTCCGGGTTCGCTGGCTAATGAGATTTTGCCGCCTTGCTGTTCAACCAGCCGCCTCGTGATCGCGAGCCCCAACCCCGTACCCTCCTGAGTCGCATCCTTGCCGACCTCAACCTGGCGGAACTCTTCGAAAATAATCCCCTGATCCTCGGCGCGGATTCCGATGCCCGTATCGGTCACCGATATGCTGATGAAGTCACCTTGCTCCACGCATTCGAGACTGATTCTGCCGTCCTTGGGTGTGAATTTCACGGCATTACTGAGAAGGTTGTACAGGATCTGTTTGAAGCGCACCCGATCGGCATATATGGCCAAATCCGCTTCGAGCGTGTTTTGGACTGTGATCTGTTTGGCCATGGCCAACGGACGGATGGTTGAGAGGACCTCCGGCAGAGCGTCGTTGATTTGGAATTTCTCACTCCGCAGTTCAAGCTGCCCGGCTTCGATCTTTGACAGGTCCAGGATGTCGTTAATCAACTGCAATAAATGAGCCGAGCCTTGCTTAATGTGATTGACAAAGCGCTTTTGCTTGTCGTTGAGTGCCCCTGCAGTCTGTTCTGCCAGCAAGTCTGAAAAGCCCACAATCGCGTTAAGCGGGGTCCGCAGTTCGTGGCTCATGCTGGCGAGAAACTTACTCTTCAAGCGGGTGGCGCGTTCGACTTCGCGGTTGCGAAGATCCAGTTCCTTATTGGCGGCTGCAAGCTGGGTCGTACGCTCTTGAACCCGATGCTCCAACTCATTTTGGGCCCTCTGCAGAGCCGTATCACGCTGCTGAATCTGCTCCAACATCTCGTTGACCGATTCAATCAAGGTCGACACTTCGTCATGATTTGTGGTGGTGGCGGCGCGGATCGAGTAGTTCTTCTCGTGGGACACAATACGGACCGTCTGGGCTAACTTCATTACGGGCTCGGAGATGACACGCTGAGATATTCTTGAAATCACCAGCGCCACGATCAGCGAAATCAACAACACGGCAGCAGCGATCACTGCGTAGGTCTTCAGGCGCTCGTCAATGGCTTGCAAGTCGGACCGTATGTATACAAAGCCCGTCGGCTTGCCTTGGAAGCTGATCGACTGGACTAGTGCTATCTGCCCGTCCACTAGCCAGTGAGCCTGGGTTTGACCGGCGGGGAGGGCGATAAGCGGCAGAGCCTTCCCGCTTTCATCCCGCCAGTATCCGGCGAACTGATGGCCGTCCGCAGTGTAAATCGCAGCGTAGAGTATGTGTGGGGAGGCGCTCAATGCGGATAGCGTGTTCTGGGCGGCACCAGGATCGTTGAACACAAGTGCCGAAACACTATTGGATCCGATAACCTGGGCTTCGGTGGATAGATTGTGCGCAATAACGTTTCGATAGGTATATAGGTCGTAGGCAACAAAGGAGGCGCAGGCTAACAGCAGGGCCACGCCGCTCACCAGCATGTTCATCCAGGTAAGTTTCTTGGAGATCGAATAATTTTGGATGTCGAACATGTATGTCAATCCCTGTCCCTTCTCACCGCAGTCGCCAACTTGAGTAGTTCAGAGCTCAGCGTTAGGCCGGCATGCTGGGTCGCGGTCAGGTTGACCTCGAAACGGATTCGATTCTCTTGCAGTACAAGCTGGATCATGCCCCGGCGTCGTGAAAACTGCGGGATGTCGCTGACGGTCAGGACCGCGCTGTTGTCTAAGGCGTCGATGATCTTGTTGAGCCGATTGGCCTCCGAGGAACTGATAAACAAGATCCGGCAGTCGACTGAGTCGCCTGGACTTGAGATTCTCCTCGCCGCCACTTTCTGGTTTCCTATCATTTCGCCGGCAAGCGTCACATCCAGAGCGCGTCCAAAGGGATCTTCGCCGAGGACACAAATGGTAAAGGAGTCACTCCTGGTAGTCGTCACTTTGGCAGGCCATTCGACGAATCGGCCAAAGTTATAGAGGTAAGCGGCTTTCACTTCGTAGTCAGTGGGCCTCGGATTCTGCGCCTGCAGGGCAGGAATAGCAAGGAAAGCCCATGCTGCAGCTACAGCTGTGAGCAACGGACGGAGGCGAAGCACATGCCACATCGCTTGATCACGCGGAATGCGGCGCACGCGGTCTATACCATGAAGATATTTCATTGATATCAATCCGCAGTCCGTCTCCACGTGATCTGCGCGTAAGCGCTCCTCTCGACGAGCACAGGGCTGAACTCGGCATGACGGGGCTGGAACAAATTCTGTCCAGTCACGGACAGCTCATACTCCTTTGCAAAGTGCCAACCCAGCCGGGCATCTACTGTGTGATAAGCATTCACGCCTAGGGCCGGCAACGCACCCACATAACGATAAGTAGGATCGAACTCAAGTGCTTTGGGCAGATGGAACAGAAGCTGTGCAGTTGCCTCATTGTGCGGACTGGATCCCTCGTACGAAGACACCTGACTGGTTTTCGTGTGGGTCGGTTTATCCAGAAAATTCAGGCTCACATAGGAATATGTGGCCTTGAAATTCATCCAATGGTTCACTTTCCAGTCTGGCGAGATTTCGCCCCCGTTGGTCGATCCCATAATACCGTTGACTGCCCGGAGTGAAATGAGAGTGTACGGCGGAGGCGGCGATGCCACGATCGAAGTCGACTCGTCCCCATAACTTACGAGGTCGTTGTACTTATTATGGAAAGCTGCAACGTCCAAGTAAAAGCTAGACGTCACCAGCTTGCGATATCCGGCTTCGTAGCCGAGCAGCGTTTCCGAAGCGACTTGGCCGTTGTCGCAAATACAAGCAAACACTGGAGGGGTTGCCTGTACCAGCGCGGTCAGTTGCAGGTCCTCATCGATACGGGAAGGCGTGCGTACCGCGCGTGTCACGGCTGCCCATAACGTCTGGTGGGAAGTCGGAGTCCACAACAAACGTGCGCTCGGCTCAGTCTCCCAGCCCGTAAAGATGTTGTGTTCAAACTTCGACCCCAGGGTCAACCAGAGTTTATCTTGGACAATTGCGATCTGGTCCTGCACAAACGCACTGTAAATTTTGTCGTCTTGATGATGCGGCAGAAAGTTGAGGGTAGCGACAGTTTGGATGAAATCGCTGGGACTCCATCGAGCTCCAAGTCCCCAGATAATTTCATTGCCTTTGAGGACGAAGTGATGAATCAAGTCAATATCAAAAGTGTTACGTGCTTCTCCCAGTAGTGGTCCGATACGATATGTCCGGTCATAATAAGCCTGGATCTGAATGTCAGACGTATTATTAAGTTCATGGCGCCAGCGTCCCAACAGATTGCCACCCGACACGTCTTGCGTGGCGTTTTCAGTGCGTTGAGAAGGTGGTGAATAATAGGCGATGTTCACTTGCTGCCCGACGTTTCCTTTATAGAGATCGCCCTGAACTGTGAGGGTGTCGTGGTCCGTCAGCTGGGAGTCGGTTCGGAAACCCGCTTGGCCTAGTTGCCAGGCGTCATAGTTGTCGCCACCGGGGTTGAATTCCGGGGTTTGGCCAAATCCCATGGCGTACGCTCGATAGTTAAGATTATTTCCACGCGCGCCGCCGTAGCGAACCCCGCTTTGGTTTTGGTCAACATTGCCGACGCTGGTGGATGCGTAGGTTCCGCGAGTATTCTTAGCGTTCTTGGTGATGATGTTGATCACGCCATTGACGGCGTTCGATCCCCAGATCGTTGCGCCGGGACCCCGAATCACTTCGATCCGCTCGACATCCTCGAGCAACACATTCTGTACGTCCCAGTACACGCCGGCGTAGAGGGGTGTATAGACGCTCCGGCCGTCAATCAATACCAACACCGATTTTGAGAAACCACTACCAAGGCCGCGAATGTTCACAGACCACTGATTGGAGTTGATTCGTGCTACCTCCACTCCCGGGACAAGACGCAGCACATCCGGAATGCTGGTGGCCCCGGAACGGCGAATGTCATCCTGAGTGAGAACGAAAATTGCCGCCGGGGTCTTCAAGATCTTCTCCGGCTCCTTCGACGCTGTGGTCACTTCCACATTGCCGAGTTCTGCCAAACTCAACTGTTTGAGGGGCTCACCATTAGGTTGGTATTCTTGGGAAGCGGCGAGGGTCGGGATGAGGAGGCCCGTGAGCACGATCGACAGGGCGAGAACAGATCGCCGCATAAATACCACTCCGCCCCGCGCGGTCGCCACCGCTGCAGCATCGTTCCTGGCATCAGTAATCGGACGTAGCCGCATATTCATGACTGGTGTCATCTTTGAACAACTTTCCAAAGTTCTCACTTGGCTGCCGCGCCGCGCGACAGAAAATTCGCCGTACCGTTCCTGACAAACTGCTCGAAAAGACCAAAAATGTGGGGGTCCCACCATCCCTTGGCAACTTCCATCTTCATCGTCTGCAGTGCGTCGGTGATGGAGAAAGCAGGCTTATAGGGCCTCACGGTCGTCAGCGCATCGTACACATCCACGATCTGCAACACTCTGGCCGTAATCGGTATGGCTTCTCCCGCAAGCCCATCTGGATAGCCGGAGCCGTCAAACTTTTCGTGGTGGTGGCGAATAATCGGCAGCACTGATCGAAAGGACTTTAAGGGCGCACAGATACGCTCCCCGACCGCAGGATGCTCCCGCATGAGTTTCCATTCGTCTGGGGAGAGGCTGGTCGGTTTCAAAATAATCGAATCGGGTATCGCAATCTTTCCGATATCGTGAACCACGCCGGCGCGTCGCAAAGCGGTAACCTGGTCTTCCGAAAGTTTGAGATGTTCTCCCAGAGAAGCGGAGTAATCCGCCAGCCGTTCACAGTGACCGTGCGTGTAGGGATCTTTGCCTTCAATGCTCCGGGCAAGGGTGAACAAGACTGATTCCGCCCGCTCCAGCTCATCAGTCCGGAGCTTAAGTCTGAGCAGTGAGCGTACGCGCGCCAGCAATTCGGTGCGGTCAACGGGCCTAGTCAGGAAGTCATCTGCCCCGGCTCGAATCCCTTCGATTCGGTCTTGTTTGTCAGACAGGGCGGTCACGAGGATCACCGGTATCAAATAGGTGTCGGGATTGGCCTTGATTTTCTCGCAAACTGCGAAACCCGTAAGGTCGGGCATCATTACATCAAGGAGCACCAGATCGATAGGAACGATGGACATCTGCTCCAATGCGGCTGCGCCGCTGGCCACGCTGGCCACCTTATATCCCTCCGCCGTGAGCAATTCCTCCAGTAGCTCGCGATTGGAGGCCTGGTCATCCGCGACTAAGATTGTGCCAGTGACTGGCTGATGTAACGTGTAAGGCATTCACTTCACCCATTACAATAACGTTACGCAAGGTTGTCACAGGCGAGACTTAACTTCTACTTACCTAAGTCATCTTTGAACCGTTTGTTCGGATTTCGTAACAAAACGGTGGAAGTGAATACCGAAGCAATGAAATGAAAGGTAGTCTTCGTGTCACATCCTGCCTGGAGGCAGTTCCGAATTGATGTTCCATTCCCAGACTCTCCGGAATATTTCCAATCAAACAACATCTCGCGACATCCGCAAGATCTGAAAGACCACTCCTGTATCGGTTTTCGCCTCAGCAACGGTCTCTATCGGTGGGAGTTCAAGAAGGGTCGAAAGGCGCTTATGGTCAGTCCCCAAGGCCCGGCGTCCTTCGACGACGCAGACCTGGTTATCCAAGCGGTCCTAGAAGGTGTAGGGATCGGAACAGTGACGGAAGATACTCTGCCGGGCTTGATTGCGGAGGGGCGCTTGATTCAAGTCCTTAGAGTGTGCCCTCATTCCCCGGATATTTCCTTTACTGCCCTAGCCGTCGGAATCAACCTGCCGCCCTGGCCGCGCCGATTGACACCCTTCGACTGTCGGAGTAACGAGCGCGAACTCTTTAGAGAACTCAAGCAGATGGATGAACTAATCCGTGTGCTCTCGGAGCCTCTGATCGACCGTCCATGGATAAGGTTAGGGAACCCAAAGTTTCCGATCCGCTTGTTAAAATAGAGAGTAGACATTTCTCCCCTAAACTGTTGAGTTGGCGTCCCCGACGGGATTTGAACCCGTGTTACCGCCGTGAAAGAGCGACCGCTTCTATGGCATGCGCCTTATCATCCGCAGCCAGAAAGACACCGCGCTTTCGGCGCTATTGATGCGCCGTATGGGTCTATAGTTCGCGCATGCCAGCCTTGCGGCACAGCTACGAACAACCGGGGCAGGCAGAGGACATCCGCCTTGTCGCCGACACTATCCTTACATGGCATGGTCGGCTCGTCCAGACGGCGCCGCAGACTCCTTCAATCGGCGCTGGCGGTGATTGGGAATCTCCTAGGTCACTACAACAAAACACCAAGCGGAAATGCCCTCCTTGACCGGGCTTGTCACGGGTAACTCTAGTCTCCTGTTACTGAGACTATCGGTATTTGTGACGCTCTAAGTCCCCGAGGAACCGGCGAATGCAGATCGCGGTGAAGACGACTGCAAATAAGCAAATACCAATCATTATGGATTCGAGCATAGTACCTCCGGCAGGTCGCTACTCACATTGCACCACCCACCGGATAAAGAAGTTATAAACAGATCATAAAAAGGGCGTAAAGAACACACTCATGGGGGCTTACCCTCACGCCCGTATTCGCCCGCTTTCGGCGAGTCCGGACCCGCCTGTGGTCGTGCGGGAACAGCGTCCCTGAGTTGCGGCCACAGAATCTGTATCGTGAAGCAACGAGTATTCAACTGGGTGTTGCTGCTTTCAGCAGTGTCGAAGCTACTGCTGACACTTCCTCCGCGACGAAGACGCTCGCCTGCTTATCACCAAAGTTGATTTCTGTTGTGCCGCTGCTGTAATCGCTGACGTGGTTGACGCGGTCGGGATTGATGAATGTTTCCCTGCCGTTAATGTCCTCAAATCGAACCAGCTTCATGTGGGCCTCCTCTGTTGCGCGGCCGTGTCTTCTCTTCTATTACTGGCCTGCTTTTTCACGAACTCAGTACATAAATCCCCAGTCCAACGAATACCAGCGGCACCACCCAATGACCCCACTGGTCGACGGAGCGCAGAATGAGCGGGTGGTTCCCCAGCCACCGGCCGACGAAACACCAGAGAGCCACGAGCGCGCCATACACGCTCAGGATCAGACACAGGTTCGCTCGGGCGATGACGAAGAAGGGCACGTAAACGCTAATGTTGTCGGCTCCGTTCGACAAAGTCACGAAAGCGATGGCAGCGAGGCCCTCTGAGCTGTCGCGAGGATCCTCTACGGTGGCGCGGCCCGCCTGCAACAGGCGCTTAATGCCGATCGCGAGCGGTAGCAGGCCGAGAAAGTGAATCCAGCGATGCGGGATTGCGAGAGCGCCCCAGACACCGATCAGGCTGATGCCAACGATGCCGGCAAAGCCCACGTACTGGCCCGCTACGATGCGCCGCGCCGGAATCCTGCGGGCGAAGAACAGAGTCAACAGAAACGCGTCGTCGATATTTGTGGCAGCGAAGGTCGTTACGCTCGCAGACAGCACCGCCATATATTGGTTCACAAAGGACTCTCATCTTTCCCAGCTCAGAGCCGGGCGAGGGGAATGCCTTCCTCTAACGTGGCCCCGCCCTTGCCCGTATTTCTGCGAACACGAGTTCAGCGGTCGCGAGCGTTGCTGACCGATTCCAGAAAGCGGCGCGCCAGTTCCGCGATGCGATCTGGCTGTCGGCGGCGAATGGCTTCTCTCGGGATCAGTTCGCCGCCAACCCCCAGTGCAATTGCGCCAGCGGCGATGAAGCTGAATGCGGTGCGCTGGTTTACGCCACCGGCAGCGATCATCGGGACGTCGGGAAACATCGCCTTGAGGTCCTTGATGTAACTGTCACCTCCGATGTGTCCACAGGGAACAATCTTGACGAAATCCGGGCCCAGCTTCCACGCGGCGATGACTCCGGTCGGGGTCAGGGTGCCGGGGATCACGACAACGTTCTGCTCAACGGCGAACTTCACCGTGTCTGGATCAAGACCGTCGCTAGAAAGAAATTTCGCTCCGGCGTCGAGGCAGCGGCGCGCGGTCTCAACATCGTGGACACTCCCGGCGCCAACGATCACATCGGGAGCATGCTGCACCACTTGCGCGATGACTTTGATCGCCTCAGGCACCGTCAAGGGGACTTCGAGAATGGGAATCCCGCCGCGGGCGATGGCCTCGGCAGCGAAAAGCGCATCGTCCGATGTCGAGACGCGAATCGAGGGAATAATTCCGAGTTGTTCAATCCGGCTCCGGATGTCTTGCTTGTTCAACGTTCCCGCTCCTTGGGCGGCCGCTGCAATGGCCACGATAGGGACGTTAACGAAAGCGCACGTAAAGCTTGGTGCCGAATCATGGCAAAGCCCTCGTACCCACGGCCTGGCGCAACTGCTCCAGGGCGAGCAAGTATGAAGCCAGAGCCTGGCGATAGGCAAGCTGAGTTGCGCGATAGTTGCGTTCGGCATCCAGAAAGTCGAGCAGGCTCACGGCGCCGCGCTGGTACGCGTACTCGGCGATATCGCGGTCTTTTTGTGCGACGTCGAGATAGCCCGAGCGGTAGAGTTGGACGATCCGGTCCCCCACGCGCAATCCTTCATAGGCGTCGCGCACATCGGTGAGGGCCTGCCCGTTAGTAGCCTTCTCCTGCTCTTTCGCTTGCGTGATGGCGATGCGAGTTCTCTCTATTTCGCCCTGGTTGCGATTGAAAATTGGAAGTGGGATGCTTCCCAGGAAGTTAGCGGCATTAATCCCGTTGACGTGCGAATAGTTGCCCTGCGCGGTAACGTCTTGCTTGCCAATCGCCTTTTGTAACTCGTACTGGCTCTTGGCCGCGGTTACGCCTTGCTGGGCTGCGCGTAGATCAGGGCGATTCTGCAGGGCCTTCAATTGGAAGTCCTCCAGATTGCCCTTCAGCGGTTGATAGTCGAATGGCCCTGCCACGTCGTAGTCGACAGAGACAGATTCGTATCCGAGCAACTGCCTAAGATCGGACAGTGCCTGAACCTTAGCCAGCTCTGCCTGCTGATAGTCGGTCTCGAACTGCAGCAGCTGGAGTTTGATCTTAAGGTAGTCGTCCTCGCTGATGGCGCCTTTGTCGTACCGCAATTGGCTGAGGTCGACGGTTTTCTGAAAACTCTTCAAGTCCTTCTCGGCGAGTTCAATGGTCGATTCGGCAAGCTGCACGTTCACAAAGAGCGATGCCGTGCTGAAGGTAAGGCTGCGCTCATTGTCGGTAACCAGTGAGCGCGTCTGCGCGGTAATGTCCTTCGCTGCCTGCAACCGGTGTTGTCGCTTCCTGCCACGCTCGATCAGGTAGCTAAGCCCGATATCGCCTTCCGTGTTGTTCTTCAGATAATCGTTCGTAGAAACATTTGGATAGAGGTTTGGGTTTTGATGCGCTGGCGACCCAAGAGGCAAATATTCCCAGTCAGCAAACAGAGTCGGATTGGGACGCAGGTTCGCAGTGATCTCTTCGGCTTCGGCCTGCTGGATGGTGGTCAAAATCGCCAGCATGTTGTGATTGTGCTGGAGCGCCATTTGGATGGCTTCATCGAGAGTGATGCTTATCGGTCCAGCGCTTTGCGAGAATAACGGATTGGCCAAGGCGCACGCTAGAATCGCGGTCACGACTACATTCGTACCGATCCTCCGGAACAGTGCAGGACTATTCAAGGGCGGCCTCCGGTAATGGAAGTTGATCGCCATCTCGCGCAATCCAGGCATAAAACGTGGGCAGCAGGACAATGCTCAGGAGCAGATCGGAAATCAGTCCGCCGACGATCACGATTGCGAAAGGCCGTTGCGAATCTGATCCAATGTCGTGGGACAGGGCGGCGGGCAGAAGCCCGAGCGTGGCTACGAGCATGGTCATCATAATGGGGCGGAGCCTGAGGACCGCGCCTTCAACCGCGGCGTCCGGAATCGAGTAGCCTCGCGCGCGAAGCTGGTTGATGTATTCGAGCATGATGACGCCGGTTTGCACCGATACGCCAAACAGCGCGAGCATACCCACACCCGAGGAGACGCTGAGATACGTTCCAGTGAGCAGCAGAGCGAGGAAGCCTCCAACACGAGCCAGGCCGACGTTCAACAAAATGAGAAGCGCCCATTTGTAGGAGCGAAACATGGTGTAGAGAATGATGAAGATGACGAGGATCGTCAGGGGGACGATCAGGGCCAGCCGCGCTTCCGCCCGTTTTTCACTCTCGTATTCGCCCGACCAGCCAAGACTGTAGCCCGGCGGCAACTTCACTTTTTCGCCGATCTGTTTGATCGCCTGTTCGACGGTGGTGCCGAGATCGCGTCCTCTGACGTTGAACGTCACCGCTACGTAACGAATACTCCCCTCGCGAAAGATGTCATACGCGCCGTCTTTGACTTCCACACTGGTTAATTGAGCCAGAGACACACGTTCACCTGTGGGTGAGAGCAGACGAACTCTTTCGATAGCCTGTTGAGTGTTCCGAAAGGGAGATTGGTAGCGAACTACAACGTCGTAGCGCTGCTCTCCAATCAGAACCTGGCTCACCGCGTTACCGCCCACGGCAGTCTGGACGGCATCCTGTATATCGGCAACGTTGATTCCGAAACGAGCTGCCTGGCGACGGTCGATCGTCAAGTCGAGATTCGGCTGGCCGAAATCGCGTAAGAGTTTAACGTCATGCATGCCGGGGATATTCGACATGACGGCGGTGACTTCCTCGCCTTTCTGCTCCAGAGTCTTCAGGTCGTCGCCAAAGATCTTGAGCGCAAGCGAACCCTTGGTGCCAGTCATCGTTTCTCCGACGTTGTCTTCGATGGGCTGAGAGAAGTTCCAGATCGCACCCGGATATCTTTCCACCGCGCGATTCATAGCGGCGACCAGTTCTTCCTTGTTTCGGTGGAAGACATGTCTCCACTGCTCTTTCGGTTTCAAGTCGATAAAGTATTCTGTGTTCCCGAATCCTCCGGTATCGGTTCCGTCGTCCGGTCGGCCCACCTCCGATACCACCGTTTTCACTTCCGGAAAGGAAGCGAAGACGTAACGTTCATTGGTGGTGAATTTTTCGCCTTCCGAGAGACTTGTACTATTCGCCAGGGTGCCGCGGGCCCAAATGGCGCCCTCGTCGAGGTGAGGCAAGAACTCTGCGCCAATGACGCCGCCGAACCCTAAGTAAAGCGTTCCGGCCAGGGCGGCGATGCCGACACCAGCCATGATCCAGCGATGCCCGACGGCCCACCGTAAACGTTCGCGGTAACGCTCCGTCAGATAATCCATCACGCGGTTGCGCCGTTCATGAACGCCGTTGCGGAAAAAAATGCCGGCAAGTACCGGCGCTATGAGAACCGAAAACGTCATGGCGCCGAGCAGCGCGAGTGCGACGGTCCAGGCCATGGGCCGGAAGAGCCTTCCCTCGACGCGTTGCAGCGTGAAGATGGGCATGTACGCCGTGATAATGATGGCGATCGCATAGAAAACCGGCCGCTGCACTTCGTGGGCAGCTTCACGAATCGCTTCCGCTGGCGGTTTCTTACCCCCGGAACTCGACCCGTTGTGCAGCCTGCTCATGTGCCGGACAATGTTTTCGACCATCACAACCGCGCCGTCCACCACCATTCCAAAATCCAGTGCGCCCAGCGAAAGAAGATTGGCAGGAATATGGCTCAAGTCCAGCCAGATCGAGGCAAAGAGTAGAGAGAACGGAATTGTCAGCGCGACAATCAGAGCGGCTCGAACGTTCAAAAGAAACAGGAAAAGGATTATGCTGACCAGAATCATGCCTTCGGCCAGATTGTGCATGACCGTGTGCAGGGTAAAATAGAGGAGATCGCTGCGGTCTAGCATGGGAACGACCTTGACGCCCGGGGGCAGCAGGCCGTTGTTAAGCTCGTCCACTTTCTTGTGAATGGCGTCGAGCGCGGGCTGTTCTTCGGCACCTTTGCGCATCAGCACGGCACCCTGGATGATGTCGGGTTCGTCGATGATGCGCCCGTCCTCCATGTGATTGGCTCTCGCCATGTGTCCCAAACGGATCTTGGGGCCCTGGGTAACTTCTGCAATATCTTTCACCCGAAGCGCGGTGCCGGTTTGAGTTTTCAGGACGGTGTCTTCGATATCGCGTACCCGGGTAAAGAGGCCGAGGGCACGGACGTTCATCTGCTGCATCCCGACTTCGACGAAGCTGCCACCGGCGTTGATATTGTTATTGGCGAGCTGCTGCTCGACCTGGCCAATGCTTAATCCGTACGAGACCAGCTTGTTGGGATCGACACGCACCTGATACTCGCGTACCGTTCCCCCGAAGTCGGAGACGTCGACAACGTTAGGAACGGACTTAAACTGCTTGAGCAGAATCCAATCTTCGATCGACCTAAGTTCCATCAGGTCATAACGGGGATTCGTGCTTCTCAACGTGTACCAGTAGATCTGGCCCGTAGTGCTCCAGTCGGTGCCGATTTGTGGCTGAAGGTTTTGACCTGGCGGAAGATTAACCTGGGTTAACCTCTCGAGCACTTTCTGGCGATTCCAGTCGTTGACCGAGCTGTCGTCGAAGATCATGATCACGAACGACAGTCCGAAGATCGATTCGGAACGCAGGAAGGTCATGTGCGGCATTCCCGACATCTGGATCTCGATCGGGATCGTGACCTGCTGTTCTACTTCCTCTGCGGAGCGGCCCGGCCATTGCGTAATAACGGTTACGTAGTTGTCGGCAATATCGGGATAGGCTTCGACTGGCAAATTGTGGAACGATATGGCCCCCCAACCGGCCAGCAGGACGGCAATGGCCAGCACAACAAATTTGTTGTTGAGCGCAAAATCTACGAAGGCCCGAATCATTCCTTTTCCTGTCTTGTTTGACGCTGCACCGGCTTCACCGCCCTTGAGCGCCGCTGCTCTGGAATGTCCGACGTGAGCCGTACTCGCGAGGCCGGAGATGCTGGCTTCATGCGTTATTGAGCGAGGACGTGGTCCAACACCAGCGCGTTCGTAACCACTTCCTGCCCTGGCTTGAGCCCAGATTTGATTTCCTGCAAATTTGTATTTTCGGTCAGAACATCTCCGCTCACGACTTCGACGCGGCGAAACTTCTTGTCGGTCACAGGAACGAAGACGAAATCGCGATCGTGCATCCGTAGCACCGCCGATGCAGGGACGATGGTGTGCATCTCCGTGGCTTGACCGCGGAATGTCGCCTTCGCGAACATACCGAGCCGCAAAATTCCGGGATTCTGCACTTCGATGCGCACCTTGGCCGTGCGAATACTGGGATCGAGGACGGCGCCAAGGTTGCTGACCTTTCCCTTGAAAGGTCGATCGGGATACGCGTTTAGGGTGATCTCTGCCGTATCGCCGAGCTGGACGTTCGGCAGGTCATTCTCGTAGACGTCGCAGACAATCCAGACGGACGAAATATCGGAGATCGTAAATGGGCTAGGGGATGAATACGCCTGCACGGTCGCCGCGTTGGTTACTTGCTGATCGGTGATCACGCCGGTCGTGGGGGCAACGATGTCGACGATACCCATGGGTTTGTCGGGATCGTTACCCAGCAGGCGAAGATGCTCGGTGGCAGTTCCAAGGGTGACCTTGGCGTCATCTGCCGCGTCTTGCGCGACCTCCAGGTCTTGCTGCGCAATAGCGCCGTGGGCATACAAGTCCACAGCTCGATTTAACTGCTTTCGCGCGAGAAGCTCATCGGCGACGGCCTTGCGATAAGCGTCGAACCCTCCCGCGACATCGTCACTTCGAATGGTTAGCAGCAGCTGACCTTTTTGCACGGTGTCGCCGAGTCGCGCGTGAATGGCCACGACTCGCCCGGAGGCGAGCGAGACCACTGGCACGTTGCGCGCGATATCGGGAGTGACCGTCCCCGTAACCACTAACTCTGAGGTGGTAGGACGCTCAACCGCCGCCACGACCGGAAATTGCTCGGGATGATCCACGGTGAACAGCGCCGGGTCGGCTCCAGGAACGATGTTTGCGGGGGGCGGTGCCTCGGCGGCGGGGTCGGCATGCGCGCTGCAGCCTACCAGCGACAACAGTGCGGCGAAACAGAGGGCAAAGAAAAAACGGAGCGGGCTCGGGTGTAAAACAAACTGTCGCACGCTGCTCCGGTTCAAGTCGCCCATGTCGTCGTCTCGTCTCGTTCGTCGCCTAAGTTAGAACTTCACCATGATCGCGTACCTCAAGCTGGGTTCATCTTTTCGCAGATCGGGGCAGAAACCCGTGGCTCCAGCCACACAGGTGAAGCCCGGTGTGGCAGACAGCACGGGGCCGGGCACGAACGTGGTGCTTCCCACTACAGACCCCGCCGATGGATTAGGAACCGTGCTGGGAGTCAAGTTGTCTCCGGGTGTGATTCCTCCGCGCCCCGTCCAGTAAGGCACATTGGCGTGGCGATACCCGTACTCTGCGCGGAAAGTGATGTACTGCCTGGGCATCCAGTCGAAGGTGAGCGAAGCGTCCCAGGCTTTGTACGGATCCCCGGGGTTCTGCGTGAAATACGGCGAGCCGGTGATAGCATCGGCTCCATTGATCGGTGGCAGCAGGGTCAGGTAGCGGCCCGGATTGGCCATCGCTCCGCCGCCGAGAGTGATCCCATACAAATCTTTCTTAAACCACCATCGGTTATAGAGCATCCACCCGGCGAAGGTCTGCTTGCTGCTCGTAGCCGTATTGTGGTGGCAATTCACGTTGTTATTGATGGTTCGACCCTGTGCGCTGACGAACGATCCGTGTCCGCCGTACTCGCAGCCGAGGTCTCCAGTGAGAGAGAAAGCCATCTTGTCTAACAACTTTTCTGGGTGATCGTAATATTTGACTTCCACGCTGTCGTCGGTGTGGATCCGCGAGCGTCCAAATTGGCCGTCTCCATTGCCCAGCGTATCTTCACCCATGCCGTAGTTGTTGAAGACGAGCGATAGCCACGGCATTGGCCGATATAGGATCTGCCCACCCAAACCAGGTTTGCTGCCCAGTCTCCCGTAAGATTGCCAGCCGTTGATGATCCAGGGCTCAATCTTCAGTTTGTCGGTTGGGAACCACTGAATTCGTACACCATTGAAAAACCAGGGTGTGTTGGAGGATACATAGGAGGGCTGGTAAGTCCAGTTATCGAAATTGTAGTAACTGAACAGACCGATGTAGGAAACGAAAATTCCTGCGTCGATATTCAACCCGTGGTTCACGTCGAAGTGATAACCGGCGTTGGCCTCGGAAACGTATTTGTACGCGCCCCGAAGGTCCCATTGGCCGCGTCCCGCACTGGCATCATTCCGTGGCGTAGTGACGCCGAACATTCCGTTCATGGTCAGGATGCGGGCGTTAACATTCTGCCAGTGGAAGTTGCCGCCAAAGCTGATTTGCTCCACCTGAATTTCATTGGAGCGGAAAATTTCGGTCGAGCCACCCATGGTGTCGTCTTTCGGATGATTGAGATCCATGACGTAATGAACGTCCATGCGGATTTCAGGAGTGAAGAATTTCGAATCCCACACCGCATCTTTGTTGCGCGGGTTACCGTTCAGCCAGGTCCAGTCGGCATAGGCGAACGGGTCTGTCGGCTTTGGCTTTTCCGGCAGGCCTGAACGTACCTGTGGCGCACCATTGGCTGCGCTCAGCGATGCGGACTCAACGGTTTTTGGCTCCGCAACTGCAGCGGGTGCCGCAGTCGGCGTTGATGCAATGGTTGGAGCGGCCGGAGCGGCTGCAGCAGAGGTTCGGCCCTTTAGTTCCGCCTTGAGCTCTTCTATCTCTGCCTGCATCGCCGCTAACTGCTTCGCCACGGCCGGTGATATTCCCGGGTCGAGTGTGGCCGGTGCCGGGGCTGTCTTTCCAGCCGAATTGTCCGTTTCGTCCCCAGCGCGAACCGCTTTATCTGAATCGGAACCATGCAGCGCTGCCACATCTGTCGGAGCGGAAGCCTGCGTCTGCGCAGCACAGCGCTGGGTGGGAACGGTAGCTAAGGTGAGAATTAGCGCAACTGGCCAAGCTGCGGATTGTAAGGCTCTGCACAATCTAATATCGACGGTCATCATGGCACCGATCTCCGGTTGTTCCAGGGTTGGATTGCATTGCGCGGGAGCAATCGCTGTCACGTCTGCGCCCGGTGTAAGCGACTCTTTCCCGACACTTCTTTCGCGATCTCAGAGATTGCATCATCAAAGTCATAAAAATTGCGTAAAGAGTTCGGCAAGAATTCATAAAGATCGCCGAAGCCCGAGTGGTCTCATACTTATCTGCGTTGCTTTGAGAGCAATGCGTCACGACAGCTACAACGTCAATCGGTTGGCTTGGACAATACAACGCAGGCCATGAACAATTCGTGAAGACCTGATTCATAATTTGATTAGCTTTGATCAGGTTTGTTATGGCGGCAGGATTGAGATGGCGTGGATGCTTCAGCAAGGTATGAGAAAAGCCTGCTTCGTGCGGGTGAGTTAGTTGGACTACGCCGCGGGGTAGACCGGATTCTCCGGATCACATAATCGGTAACCGACCCAAGGCTCGGTGACGATATATTGCGGTGGTATCGAACCCAATGTCCCCGCCCTATTTGTTTGTCCTTTCTGCGAAGTATTCGTTGCCGAATGAATTACAGTTCGCTGCAGATCGCGTTCGTTCAGAAAACCTCGGTGCTCTTGCTTTGCGACGGGGCACCCGGAATCAGTGATCGGGAACAGACTCTTGTCGTTGCTTTCGTTGCTGGTTTCCACGGCCGGCTCGTCTTTCGAGGTCGCGCCGCGATTTTTAGCCATCTCTGGCCCACCTCTATGTGGCATAGAGATAGCCACGAAGATCAGGAGCGCCGTCACGATCGTGCCTGCGCCGATGATTACGAACCGGTTCTGTTGGATCGGCCTGGCTCGCTGCTTGGTTCTGGTCGCAAACTCCGGCAACGGGGCTGGCGCGAGCGGAGGGATGGGGACGCTGTTGTGGATTTGATTTTCGTCTGGCTCCTGGATTATCCGGCGTTTTCGCCTTTACGACCTCCGCTCGACCTATGCCACACGACTCAGCGCCGGTGGCGTGACCGACGAGTGGGTAACTCAAATGCTTCGCCAGGGAGACGCGCAAGTCTTCAAGAAGTATTCGCAGATGAAATTGCAGATGAAGCGCGAGGCTCTGGAGAAGCTAAACCGCCATGCCAACGAGATGCCCGCTGAAAAAGCAGGTGCGCCTTCTGGCATGGTCACCGTGCAATGAGCACGAAATTGGCACGGTTTTGGCACGGTTGAGGGAAAAAATCGTGGTTCGCGATGGTAACGGCGCTGGAAAGTACTTTAGAATCAATTCTGCTAGTCATGTCGGGGCGTAGCGCAGCCTGGTAGCGCACCTGCCTTGGGCGCAGGGGGTCGTAGGTTCAAATCCTATCGCCCCGACCAATTTAAAAATCAATCGGTCAGCGGGGGTTGCGATCCCCTGGCATGCCGTTGCCTACGGAACAGGGGGTCGGCTGGCGGGCGGAGACGGCGGTTTCAGGGCCACGCTCAAGACGTAGCACTCAGCGTGTACTGGTTTTCCTTTGTCATCCACCTTCGCTGTTTCCAGATCAAGCGGCTGGTTACATATCGAACAACTGAAGTGTGGCCGAGTGGCGCTCGACATAAGACACCTCGTGACTTGCTTGGGGCCTGAGGGGGATTAACGCTCACAGCTTACCAAAGAGGTTAACGATTGTCAGCTTGGCGCCCTACCGATATACGAACTTTTACAAAAGCCGGGTTTCTTTTCCTAGCCGGCAGTGCGCTCTATCTGCGTTGTAACGTGCTCAAACCCGCAAGGTCTTATGCGGCGACACCTCGGCCGTTTGGCGGTCTGGTGAGCTTGGAGACGTAGCACTCTTCGTGAACGGCCTTCCCGTACTCATCCACTTTACACTCTTCAAGCGGCACGGATTCTTTACAGATCACACACTCGGGACGCCACTGGCCTTGGGACTGAACATGAGACATTCGACCACCTCCTGGGAAGAGGACAATCCATACATTAGTCGCGCCTCAGGTTCAGGTCTGAGCAATGTAGCTCGCTCGCTGGAAAGAACCGCGAAGATGCTATTTTTCGACGAGCCCATAGAGGGGATTCTTGAGGAACTGCTCTCATTTATAGATCGGTGGAGAAATGGGCTTTTGCACAGAAGTGAGCCCCATTGCTCATACATTAAAAATGACTGAGACTAAGCTAAACATTGTCCTCTCCCAGGAGGCACTAAATGATTAGAGTTCAGCAACGCGACCATCTATTCGAAGCTCACTGCGTTATCTGTAGAGAATC
The DNA here is from genome assembly GCA_963733795.1 of uncultured Acidobacteriaceae bacterium. Classification (GTDB taxonomy): domain Bacteria; phylum Acidobacteriota; class Terriglobia; order Terriglobales; family Acidobacteriaceae; genus Sulfotelmatobacter. The sequence continues at coordinate 825,205 of CAVTED010000004.1, read as the reverse complement.
CGTGAAGCTTGAAGAGAGCAAAGCCAACGAGTATGGGCAGGCCATCCATGAAGAATGCTACATATCCCAGTTCCTCGGAGTCAGAAGATTCAGCGCCGGGACTCACAGCGCGAAGGGGTTGTACGTGATGCGCTACCTGATTACACTGACCCCGAAGACACGGAAATAATAATTCCGAAGGCGCTCGCCTTGGAAGGTCCCACCAGTCGAGGCCGGGCCATGCTGTTCCGTCTGGGCCCATAAGGGGACTAAAACTCCCTATCCAAAATGCCCAGGGATGGGACTGTAACAAAAGTGATCACTTTTGTACACTACCGTACTGAGATCTCTGGTAAACTTGCTTTTATAGTGTCCCAGTTGCCCATAGCGTCCTAATTCTCACCGAACCGTCGGGTAAGCTTTTCAGCCAGATGCGAGTCAAGACATGGCAATTGCGGCCAAAAAAATTCGTGAGTTCGATCCCACCACCTTCCTAGCAACTATCGGAGACGGCCGGAAGAACCTGACGGTTTCCAAGAAGCACGGGATCTTCACTCAGGGAGACGCCGCGGACGCGGTCTTCTACATTCAAAAGGGCAAAGTCAGGCTCACGGTCGTCTCCAAGACCGGCAAGGAAGCGACCATCGGCATCCTGAGCGAGGGCAATTTTTTTGGGGAAGGCTCATTGGCGGGACAGGCTCTGCGCATGGGTTCGGCCGTATCCATGACGGATTGTTCGCTGCTGCGCATCGATAAGAAAGCAATGATGAGCGCCCTTCATCGCGAGCATGCATTCTCCGACATGTTCGTGGCGTATTTGCTGGCGCGCAACATCCGTTATGAAGAGGATTTGGTCGACCAGTTATTCAATTCCAGCGAAAAGCGACTTGCCCGCGTGCTGCTCATGCTGGCTCATTTTGGCAAGGAAGGTGTTCCGGAATCCGTGGTGCCTAAAATCAGCCAGGAGACCCTCGCAGAAATGGTCGGCACTACTCGTTCGCGAGTCAGTTTTTTCATGAACCGTTTCCGCAAGCTGGGATTCATTCACTATGCCGGCGGGGAAGAAGGCGGACTGCAGGTTCACAGTTCCCTGCTGAATGTGGTTCTACACGATTAGTGGGTTGCGTCCGGCCTGATTGACCGTTCGCCTTTCATCCAAATTATACGCTAGCGAAATCCCGCGAGTTCGCCCTGCCGGCGCACAGCCCTGGCAGCCGTGATCCGGTAGTCCTGATAATCGATGGTGAAGGAGGCGTGCCCTCCCAGCCGAATATCGCTGCTGCTTCGATTGGACAAAGGAAGCCAGAAACTGCCCACTTTCGCATAGACCTGTTCGATTTTTGTTTCTTTCGTCCAGAACGACGGATTTTTCGCGGGAGCCGCCTCAATGCGCGCCACCGCGAAGTCCTGCGCATCCACCCAAATCCGGCCGCGATATAAAAGCTTGTTATCGGTTCGAGGCTCGACCGAAAGAACGTAAAAGAGACCAGCGGGCGTGCTCTCGCATCCGTCCAGAGTAAATTCGTAGTTGTCCTGATTCAGGGCTACGCGGCTCTGGTTCTGTTCACTGAGCGACTCTTTCTCGGTATCGAGAACTCGTTTGAATATTCTCTCGATGATCAGCCGCGAACCTTTTTCGGAGCGTATGGTGAAATCCTTGGTTCCGGGAGAACGGTACTTTACGTCCACGGTCATCTCCGCGCTCCGGAAGCCGGGAAAGCCGCGGTATTCCAGGCGGTAGACTCGAGTTCCCTCGTAGGCCTCCAGGGCGCGGGCGCGTTCCAGATTTCTCTCCACCAGCCGGCGTACGATTTCGTCTGCGCTGAGGAGCGGCACAGGACTGGCGGCAGGCGGATCGAGTGGCTCGGCTGCAACTGGCATGGCTTCCAAACCGATGAGAAGCGACAGGGTGCCAACCGCGAGGAAAGATATTTTCATGGTTGGATTCACAATAACGCAGACAATTTTTGAAAAGTGTTCAGTTTTGTACAGACATGGTTTTTGGTCGTTTTCGGGCCTGCCGAACGCAAAGAGCGCTTCGTCGACACGCCATATTCAGAAATTTATTCCCCTCTGAATGTCTAATATGAATATCTAAGAATGTTCAATTGTGACCAGAGAATCTTTAGTGTCGCAGTAACAATACACTATGCGGAAGCGACAATGCCTGGAATGCGGCGGCGATCTGGTGATGGCATTCCGTCCCAGCGAAAGTGGACGGGGAAGTCCGATTGCGGGAATTATGGCGAAGCCCAACGCGAAGTGGAGATGCAGCACCTGCGGAAATTCTTATACGGCAGAACAACTTCGTACGGACAATCGGGGAAGTTCTAATGTTGTTGAGAGTACCTCGTAATCCCGCTGGGACAACTGCTCGCACGACTAAGAGCATTTGCGGGCTTCAATCGCGGGTGGCTAGCATTTCGACCTTCGCCAGCTCGCGGCTCATCAGATCCGTGGAAACGGGACCTTGCCATTCGGCGGGCGGAAAGTGACGGGCGACACCGGGCGCGGTTACTTTGCTTTGCCGGTGGCCGCACGAGATGCAGATCGCCCCAACTTCCTGCTTCTCGGTCTCGCGTGATATTTCGTTTTCGCGCACGGCCAGCAAACCGCTTACGACGGGTCCCTGGCACTGGTCGCAACGGTAAACCGAGAGGTGAAGGTACTGCTTCTTCATTTTGTGGTTCCTTTGCAAGTGAAGTACCGCTTCTTTAGAGACAGGCTAGGCGCTTAACGTTGGGGCCGTCTGCTCACAATTGCTCAGTCGCTATGCGCTCGCCGTTTCTTTAGGTGAGCAATTATGAACAGAACTGCGAAGCCTGAGCCTATATATACGTGAGCATGGCCGGCAACGCCAACGCCACCGTTTTGTTCATTCACCGTGATCCCCCGCAGTTGACCTTGTTTAACGAGAAGGGATACGGCGTGGTCACCGCAACCAGCGGTTGCGAGGGCCTGCGGCTCTTGATGACCCAGACCGTCGACGCCGTGGTTCTGGAATATTATCTTGGACTGTTGGACGGCGCCATCGTGGCGGACGAAATCAAACACATACGGCCGCACCTTCCCGTCGTGATGGTGGCCGACCCGCTGGGTTTGCCTCATGAGGCGTTAAAGTCGGTGGATACGCTGGTGGATAAATCAGACGGGCCGCATTTTGTGTGGGCGGCGTTGCATTTCCTGCTGACCACGAAAGCCCGACAGGACCGTTCCGCACTCGGGGCTCGAACCATGCAAGAACGGCTCGGCGAGACACGCCGTGGCAAGCGGGCGATGCGGTCGAACCAGATTGCGGCGGTCCCCGGCAATCAGGCCAGTCCGTTCTCGGCGGAACTTTGGAAGGACATTCTGGATGGCACCGTGCAGTTTTGAGGAGCAGAGGCGAGGTCGCCGCTGGGCGAAGCTGCACACCAATAGTTCTAGGCTGTTACCCGAAGCTCAGGCTGTTTTGAAAGCGCGGCCACACTCCAGGCATGATCGTTCGTGGCGCGGGGTGACCAGCCCACAAAAGGGGCACATTCGCTGGGACGTAAAATCGCCTGCGTGGGCTTCCATCTTCAGAAACTTCCTTAGGGAAGCGCTCAGGTAGGCGCGCAGACTGCGCAGGCTGGCAAGAAGCGGGTGCGGGGAAAAAGACATGTTGGCGATTCCGCGTTTCTACTCGAACCAGACTACGATGACACAGCACGGACCTGCGTTCTGTGCAAGATTGCTCGCTTTTGCCATGGAGCTTACCTATGCCGGAATGGAACTTCCCTGGGTTGCCGCCTGCGAGTGAGCAATTCAGATCAGCTATTCCTGCAGTGCTAAGCCATCATAATGCTAGAGACGAGCACCTTCTCTCTCTCTTTCAGGTCCCTGAGCTAAGTCAGCCCATCTGAAGTTCTCTTCTCTTAGTGGCCGATTAGTGGCCGATCAAATCGTGGCAGATCAAAGGAAAAATATGAAAAGAGCAATGGCAGTGCTATTGATGGGATTCATGGGCCTGTTTGGATCGCTCGCCTGGGCAAAATCGAGCCGCGAGGACTCGGTCGACCGCCTGCAATCGGCGGTGGAAGTTCTGCACGCGGTGATGGGGACTCCGGATAAAGGAATCCCGGAAGAAGTGTTAAACGGTTCGAAGTGCATCCTCGTAGTGCCTAACTTGATCAAAGGCGGCTTCATTTTTGGCGGCAAGCACGGACGCGGCGTGGCCTCGTGCCGCACCGCGGATGGCTGGAGCGCGCCTGCGTTTGTCAGCGTTGGCGGTGGAAGTTGGGGATTGCAGATCGGTATTGAAGATGTGGACCTGGTCATGCTGGTCATGAACGACCACGGCCTGCAGCATCTGCTATCCAGCAAGTTTGAGCTTACGGGTGAAGGTTCCGTGGCCGCCGGTCCGGTTGGACGCCATGCCTCCGCGGGAACTGATTGGAAGATGAATACTGAAGTGCTGACCTACTCACGCTCCCATGGAGTGTTCGCTGGTCTGACGCTCGAAGGTGCGGTGGTGGAGCAGGATAATGACTCTACCCGCGCCATTTACGGCAAGCACATGGAATTTCGCTCCATCCTTTCGGGCCGCGTATCGACGCCGAGAAGCGGTGAGGCGTTCGTGAGAGCGGTGTCCGAGGCAGGCCAACAAGCTCACATCGCTGAAGTGGACGAAGACAGGAAATAGAAAACAGGAAATAATTCCTTCGGCGTTCTGCTGACCGGGATCGGGCGCTGGTCCCGGTCAGAGTTCGTTCCGAGCAATTTCCCGCTGCGCAGGCGTATTCAGCTTCCGAAAAGGCGGCAAAAACATGAAGCTTCTCCTCCAAAATTTCCCCTGGTTGCAAGTGTTCTGCATCGCTTTGTTGTCTGCCTTTGCGTTCGGCCAGGCGCCGGACGCGCGTGACAGCCTTGCGGCCTGCAACGCGGGCTTGCACGCTTGTGAAGCCTCCAAAACGGTTCCCCCAAGATTGCCGGCGCCCGGCAGAGCGGAGCAAAAATCACCCGGAGCAGCGGAACTCAGCGATCGCCTGGTGGTCTGCACCAATGGCTGGGAGACCTGCGAGTTTTCCCTGTTGGCGCAAGCCGACCTGAATAGCTCCGAGCATCAGCGCAACGTGTCCGATTGCAGGAACGGTTCGCAGGCTTGCGACCGCTCGAAACTTACTTCGCAGGAGGCGATTGCGCTCGCCGTAGCGGACCACAAGCGCAATGTTTCCGACTGTACTGACGGATTCACGTCCTGCGATCATTCGCGATTGACCCCGTCCGAAGCGCACGGAGTAGTCGTCGCCGAGCATGAGCGTAACTTTTCGGATTGCAAGGATGGCTTAGGGCCGTGCGACGGCGTCAAGCTGAGTGCTTCCGAAGCGAATCAGGTGGCGAGCGCGAGGCGCCAGCAGAACGTGTCCGACTGCAGGGATGGCGTAGACTCCTGCGATTCCTCAAAGCTGACCGCGGCGGAAGCGACTGGAGTGAGGTCGGCGCAACAGCAGCGTAACCTTTCCAATTGCAGCGATGGCTGGGGCGACTGCGACCACTCCCGGCTCACGCGGCCGGAAGCTCGAGGAGTGGCGACTGCCGAGCACCAGCGGAATTTCTCCGAATGCAAGGACGGCCTCGAAACCTGCGACTATTCGGCGCTTACCGCGGCGGAAGCTGGGGCGCTAAAAAAGGCCGAACACCAGCGAAACTATGCGGCATGCTTGAAGGGCTCCGGCTACTGCGATCTCTCGCGCCTGACGCCGGCCGAAGCGACGGCGATTCCACCTGCGCGCAACGACAGCCCCCAATAGAAGCACGGATGCCCGAAAAACCTCATCTTTTTCGGTTGTAACAACGGTATTTTTTAAGAAGCTTCGACGCCTGTGCTAGCATCAATATAGGTTCAATCCACGCTTTCTGTTGAACTTGCGACGGTACGCCAAGTTCTCTTCTCCCCATACAGAGGCACCGCTTACAGAACACAGGACGAAGAGGCACTTTACTTGGCGACGGGCGACATTAAGAATCGATCGATGCTACAAAACACAAAGGCGGACGTAACGGACGACGAGGTGAACGAACTGCTTCCGCAAGACGTGCATTCCCCCCAGGACGTCGACGACATGATCAGCTCCATTGGCACGCGGGGGCTGGACGTGGTCGAAGAGCCGCATTCGCCTTACTCCGCGCTGGAGCAACGGATTTCGCGGGATAGCGACGAAGTCGAGCTGGACCTGACCCCAGGCGCCGCGGAGTCGACCAGTGATCCGGTGCGCGTATACCTGCGCGAGATGGGCGCCTCGCCCTTACTGACGCGGGAAGAGGAAGTCGAGATTGCCAAGCGCATTGAGCGCGGTCAAGTCACTTCGATGAAAGCCCTGTCGCGGTCGGCCATTGTGATCCAGCAGGTTTTGGCTATTGGCGAAGATCTAAAACGCGGCTTGCGCTCGATCAAAGACACGGTAGTCATTGATGAAGAAGAGATTACCGACGAGATTTTGCAGCAGCGTGTCGAAGAGGTCACCGGCCGCATCGACCAACTGAATAAGCATTATAAAGCGGCGTTGCGGCTGGCGGATCGGCTGTCGACGCTGTCGGCGAAGAAGAAGCCTCGCGAATACCGCCGTTGCCGCGGACATTTAAGCCGCGAGATGGTCCGGATATCGCTGATCATCCGGAATCTTGGCCTGAACCACGCAGAGCGCAAGCGTTTGATCGAGCGGGTGAATAAGACCATCGAACTCATGCGCTCGCTGGAACGCGAGGTGATTAGCCTGGAAGCTAAGGTCAAGGCGACTCGCAGCGAGGAACTCAAGAAGACTTACCATTCGGCGCAGCGCCAGCATCGAATGGAAATAAAAAGGCTCGAGGAAGAAGCGGGAATGACGTTCTCGGATCTGCAGCGCACGCAGCGCAGAATGATCCAGGGCGACATGAATGCCGAGCAGGCCAAGCGCGAACTGATCGAGGCCAACCTGCGCCTGGTGGTTTCGATCGCCAAGAAATATGGCAATCGCGGCCTGCAGTTCCTCGACTTGATTCAGGAAGGCAATGTCGGCTTGATGAAAGCTGTCGATAAGTTCGAATACCGGCGTGGCTATAAGTTTTCCACCTACGCCACCTGGTGGATACGTCAGGCCATCAGTCGGGCAATCGCCGATCAGGCGCGTACCATCCGGCTGCCGGTACATATGATCGAAGTGGTGAACAAGCTGATTCGGACTTCGCGGCAACTGGTGCAGGCCTCGGGGCATGAACCCACGTCTGCGGAAATTGCCAAGCAGATGGACATCCCGGAAGCCATGGTGCGCAAGGTGCGGAAGATCATGCGCGTGCCGATTTCTCTGGAGACTCCCATTGGCGAAGAGGGCGATTCGCATCTCGGCGACCTAATCGAGGATCGCACCAAGATGTCTCCTGCCGAAGCAGTTTTGAACGTGAATCTGAAGGAACGCACCGCGCACGTGCTGCGCACGCTCAGTCCGCGCGAAGAGAAAATCATCCGTATGCGCTTTGGCATGGATGATGGTTCCGAACATACGCTGGAAGAAGTTGGCCAGTCATTCGACGTAACCCGGGAACGCATTCGCCAGATCGAAGCCAAAGCCCTGCGCAAACTGCGCCATCCCTCCCGCTCGGGGAAACTGCGTTCGCTTCTCGACGACGTAGAAAAATGAGTCCGGGGCGACGGGCTAGCGATCGAGCAGCACGCACATGTCGTTGCCGACGGCGCAGGCTCTCACGTATCGCGCTTTGCCTATAGTTCCCGCGCCATTCGGCCCCATCTCGTAATAAACCTTCGCGTCTGGCGGAAAGCGCTTCAGGGCTTCGGCTAAGTCTTTAACGGTCCACACGATTTCAGCCATTGTCTTTTCCTTCTAATTGCACGGCGTCGGCCGACCGCGAAGTGCGGGGAAATTATTGCGCCGCTCCCGCGGCAACCACCGGCGCCGGACTGATGAGCTTGAGTTGGTCGAGGGCGGCCAGCACATTGCGCCAGCGCACGGCATCGCTCTTCGTACTGTTGGGAGCGGAAAGATCGGAATAAAAATCCAGCAGGTTCGCGCGCAGTTCCGGCGAGGTCAGGTTAAATTTCCGGTCGGAAAGCTGGGACAGCAACTTCGCGTAGGTGTCATCGGTCAGCGTATATTCCGCCGCCTTGGTCATGTTGCCGGTGTCGAAATCGCGATTGGGAAGAGTGAGCGAATCCGTGCCTACCGCTATGAGATATGCCCGATATTGATCGACGGTCGTGTTGATGCTCTTGAAATACAAATCTTCCGTTTGCGGGGTCGGGTTATTGAATGCCATGGCCTTGAACGGACCGATTTTCGGCATATAGCGCAGCAGCGTGGACAGGATACGGGTGCCGACTCCAGGCTTCACATAATCCTTGCCCCATTCCTTTTCATAATCGGACCGCGAAAGCCGGTAGAGAAATTTTCGCTTCGCGAAATTGGGAGTCTCGCTCATCAGGTCCTTCTTGTGGGTTTGCAGCGCGACCTGGGTCATTCTCGGGATCATGCGGCTGACCGAGAAACGATACGAGCCCACTGCGATATCCTCGTGGGTGAGCACGTCTTTCAATTCCATTCCATACACCACCGGGAATACACGCTCAAGCAAGGGCTTGGACACCTGGAATCCGATGAAGGCGTGGTACTGCTGCGAGGCATAACGATTCTTTGCGACCTGCACCATGTCGAAGCCAAACTCGGTTTTCAAATGCGCGGTCTTGTCTTGCGCGTATCGGACCGACTTGCCATACTTGGCCTGGAGCTTGGGATACGCGATGGCGACTGACCGGTTGACCGCGGGGTGACCGGCGACGTCGGCGGCATAATGCGACAGCGCCCCCAGCGCGAAGGCATATTCGTTGGCATTCTGGCTTTCGAGCAGGAGCTCGCGAACAAAATCTCCGCTGCGGACATAGTGCACCAGATCGCTGAACTCCCTGCTTCCGAACGGGTAGTAGCCCAGATCCTGGATGACCGCGCCTCCGTAAGCGTAGGCGTGTGCCTCGGTGAGTTGATCCGGCGTAAGCTCGGGAAAACGCTTCAGGAGCAGCGGCTGGATCTTATCCGTCCACAGCAGGTCGACAATTTCTTCGTGAGTCAGAACCGAGTACGCAGACGATCGACTGCAGGACATCAGCACCAGAAGCAGCACAGTAACGGCCCGCAGAGCCAGCATTCGCCAACTCCCGGCGTCAGCGTCTGACGAGATGGAGGTATCCCACATATTTCAAATGCGCCCGAGAACCAGAAGCACGATCACAATCACCAGAATCACGCCCACTCCTCCGGTTGGGGCATAGCCCCAATCTTTGCTGTGCCCCCAGCGGGGCAGAGCGCCCATGAGGGCTAGAATCAGGATCACGATTAAGATCGTTCCGAGCATGGCTTTCTCCTTTGGCTTTTATCGCAAGATTTGACTATTGAGACTTGATAACCACTGCAGCTCTCTCCCTGGGAATCGTTACATTGAAATGCTGATCGCAATTCCTGTCCCGGGATATCTGCGGTTGTACAAGTAGTAGCCGTTGTCGTAAGCGACGTAAACGTCGTCATTGTCGTACCAGTCATCCCCCCAAGATTCGGGCCATGGATCAACCAGGCTCAACCAGTACCCGTCGTATTGGAAGCGGGGATATCCGCCGACAACCAGGAAGGGCAGGCCGCCGATACGGAACCCGTGGCCCGACCCAAAGTATCCGCGGAAGCGGCCGTCAGGAATGCGGTAGCCGCGGTAGCCGCCGCGTTGTTGCCAGTTGCGATGATCCGTATCCCAGTGTTGTGAGCGATGCCCGTCCCATGCGCTGCGCTGAACGCGCTGTTGTTCCTGAGTGCGTTGCGGTCGGCCGTTCCCGCGTTGCTGCTGGGCATGTTGCTGCTCGGGCCTGGCTTGCCCCTGCCTGCCCTGTTGCTGGTTTGGCTGCTGCCTCTGCTGTTGTTGGGCGTGCTGTTGCTGGCGATTTTGTTGCGGCTGCTGCTGTGCGGGCCGCGCTTGTCCCTGTCTGCTCTGTTGCGAGGGTTGCTGCCTCTGCGGTTGCTGAGTGCGCTGTTGCTGCCGATTTTGCTGAGGTTGCTGCTGAGCCTGCTGCTGTGCGGATCGCGCTTGCTGTTGTCTGCTCTGTTGCTGAGCGGGTTGCGGCCTCTGCTGTGGCTGGGCGTGCGGTTGCTGCCGATTCTGTTGCGGCCGCTGAGTATGCTGCGGTGCGGGCTTCGCTTGCGCGGGCTGGGTCTCTTGCTGTTTAGGATGGTCCTGTTTTTCGCCCTCGTGCTGTGCATAGGCAGAGCCCGCGATTCCGAGAAGCAACGACAGCATTGCTGTGTTGATGATTCCAGTTATTTTCATAAATTTACCTCCTCATCCTCCAGGCCGCGCTCCGCGGCTCGGTACGAGGGAGAGTCAGCTTTGGTTATAGGCTTTCGGCCGTTTTTTTTATGATCAAAACTGCTCAGCAAAAAGAGACCTGGCCGGAAATGGGAGAAGTTGTCGAAAAGAATCGGCGCGAGTTCCGTTAAAGAGACTCGCGCCGACATCAGAGGGAAGCGATCACCTTCGACCGTTTGCTTTAACGCAGACTTCCTGTGGTGGCATTGACCGGGCTGCCGATGGCTTCCCCGGATACAACGAGTTCCACTCGGCGATTTTCCTGCCGTCCCGCCGCATTGTCGTTCGAGGAGACTGGCATGGTGTTGCCAAAGCCTCGTGCCGAAACCGAATTCCTCAAGACTCCTTCTTGCACCAGGTAGTCCCGCACTGCTCCGGCACGATTTTCGGACAAGGTTTGATTCATCGAATCGCCGCCGACGTTATCGGTGTAGCCGCCGACTTCAATGTTCAATCCCGGATAAGCCAGCAGGATGCCGGCGACCTTGGCCAGCTTCTCGCGTGCGCCCGGCTTTAGCGAATACTGTCCGGTGTCGAACAACACATCCGACATGCTAACGATGAGCCCACGCGCGCTGTCGCGAGTCTGAAGAATCGAATTCAATTGCTCCGACAATTTAGTGCGCATGGCTGCTTTGTCGGCGTCCGCCTGTTGCGCGCTCAAATTAGCTCTTTGTGCGTCAAGGCGCGATCGGTCGGCATCGGCCTGGGCCGCGGAAAGTGCGGTGGCTGAAGCGGCCTGGTTGTCCGCCATATCGGATCTGGCTCGGGCCGTTGCCGATTGCGCGTCGGTAGCGTCGTTGCGGGCTTGAATGCTGTCTGACCTTGCATTATCAGCGTCACTCCGAGCCTGGAGGGCCGCAGACTGTGAGTTCGCCGCATCGGCGCGGGATCTATCCGCATCCGATTCCGCCTGGCGCCTGCCGTTCTCGGCTCGGGCTTGATCGGATTGCGCATGTTCCTTCTGCCGGGTGGCGTCGTTCGTCTCAGCTCGCGATTGGGAGAGCGAGTCCGCAGAAGCCTGGCGTTCGTTGCCCAGGCGCTCCTCGTCCATCTTCTTGACGGCGATTTCGCGCGCGTCCTCGGCGGTCTGCACCGCTTCGCGAGATACAGCGATCAGAGGCTTCCTCTCCATGTGTTTCTGGGTTGCGTCCGCGTCCACTTCGTCCATCAACTTGACTGCGTGCCGATAGCTGTCGGGTGCGTAGCGCTCGGCTCCCTCGGACTCTGCAATGCGCAAGGCGTTGCGAGCTTCGAAGAACTCCAAAGGCAACCTGGTGTTCAGCACCACGGGATCGAACTTGTAGCCCGAGGGAATGTAACCGCCGCGCTCCATGAGTTCATACTTCGCATTCACGGCCTCGGTGGTTCCCTTGGTGTCGGGGCGGACCACGTTCTCCATGACGACCACGTTGCTGGGCTGCCGCACCGCGTAGTAAGGTTCCGCGGTTACGATCAGCGCGAATGCCTGAAAATCCGTGGTCACGTTCAACTTGCTTTTGGTCCCGCCGACCAGCACTTCGCCCAGGTTCGCTGCCCTGCCCTCAGGCGAAATCGCCCACAAAATGTAAGTCAGGTACTCGCCGCCGAAGCTGGTGGGCTTCTCCAGGCCGGAAAATTCCGCTTCGATCTCGATAGCTCCGCGCTTACTGTTTATCCTGGCTTCGCCGCGGGCGGAAGGCATCAGGTCGGTGCCGGCGAAATCTAACTTCGTGGCTCCGCTGCGATGCTTATAGTTGACCGCCTGCACGCTTCGGCTGGTTACCGTGACCCGGAAGGTATACATCGGACTCGAAGAATCGACTCTTCGTTCGGTTTGAGTGGCAGCTTGAGCCAACGCGGCCAAGCTCAACACGATGGGTAGAGTGAACAACAGCTTTCGTTTCAAGGTATCTCCTCTGGCAGACGTCTGCCGTGTTACTGCTAATTTCGAGCTTGCTTTTTCTTGGTCTCGCCAATATTTTGATGGGCTTTTAATCTCAGCCTTTTCCAACGTGGATGTTGGAGATGGAGTGAAAGAGCCCAAAAATATTCAGCAGCCAAAGAACCACCGCAATCACCACCACGCCATTCAAGATGGACTTGATCGAGCCCTGCATGGGGATAAACCGATTCACCAACCACAGCAGTACGCCTACCACAATCAGAACTTCCAGTATTTGAATCAAAGGCATAGTCGTCGACCTTTCGAGTTGCGGGGAGAGAGAGGCCACCTGGAGGCCGTTCAGTATTGGTTCGACAATGGTTCGGGTCGCGGCGTGATTCCATAGAGTTCCGCGGACCACGGACAAGAATGCCAATGAACTGCTGAATAGGGGTCGCGCGAGTCGAAATTTGCTTCCCCGCCGTTGCGACCTGAGAATGAAAGCTGCGAATTGGCGGTCGCCGCTCTATCTACACACTCAGCAGAGTAAAGAATGACAGGTCGAGAATTGGATGTCTGAGCAACATAGCTCACAGGGGCAGACTGGCACGTGCAGACTGGCGCCTAAGGATAATGTCGTCAGTGCTTGCTGTGATTTCGTATTTTCGGAGTTAGCTCGAGGTCAGATGCGGTCAGACGGCGATCGCGATGGGGTTCAGTGCGGGGTTGGCCGCTGCTGAGTTCACATCTCTCTCCGGGCTTGGCGCCACAGGTGGCGCAACGTACCGATTGGGCCTGTCTCAGTGTGACTTTCATTCCTATTTTGATACAGCACTTTTTGGACGGAAGATGGTCAATTCTAGACAGTTTTTGCCAGGAGGGTGGATATTTACAGAATTTTCCGGCTTAATTCATATCGCCAAGGGAGCACGCGCCTGGGCCGCGAGGATCGCCGCAGGAACCACAGGCGCCACTCTCGGCGCTTGCGCCAGATGGTGAAGCCGTCGAGCCCTTGGCCGAGACCGCAAAAACCGAGAGCTGCGGTTCCAGCCGGGTGGCGTGACACTTCGGACACTCGGCTTTTTCCTTGCCGTAGAGCAGCGTTTCAAACTGATGATGGCATTCCTTGCAGATGTATTCGAAGATCGGCATGGGTCACTCCAGAATGGGTCACTTGAGGAACGGCTCACTCCGGAACCTATTAGAATCAATTCATGGAGACTTCGCAAGTTCCAGATTCCCGGATTCCAGTTTCTCGGACAGATTCTCCAGCTCTGGATTCCTCCCCCTCAAGCTTGGCAGGGCCGTGGGCGGCTCGGGCTGCGTTTCGGGCGCGGCGCTGGCTGGGCGGGGGACACGTGCAAACCATCGCCAGCTTTCTGCTGCCGCGAAAAATTCGGCTGCCGGTGCCGGAAGAACGGCTGGTCGAAGTCGAGCCTGGGATCAAGATTCGCTGCTGGTGCTATTGGCAAGCGGAGTCGAGTCGGCAATCGGCCCTGACGCTGATCGTGGTCCACGGTCTGGAAGGGTCTTCGGATTCGCAGTACATGCTGGGCGTAACGCGAAATGGGCTGGCGGCGGGGATGAACGTCGTGCTCATGAACCAGCGCAACTGCGGTGGGATGGACGCGTGCGCGCCCACGCTCTACAACTCGAGCCTGTCGGGAGATGTCGCGGCCGTCGTCCGCAGCGTGCTTGAGAACGATGGAGTCTCCCGCTTCGCGCTAATCGGGTTTTCCATGGGCGGGAACCTGGTGCTAAAACTGGCCGGAGAGTGGGGTAGCGCGGGACCGCCCCAATTCCGCGCCGTGGCCGCAGTTTGTCCGGCTATCGATTTGGCAGCGTCGGCGGACGCGCTGCACGAGCCGCGCAACCGCATTTACGAGTATTACTTTTTGCTGCAATTGTTCCGCAGGTTGCGGACCAAGGCGCGGCTGTTTCCCGGTAAGTTCGATGTTTCGCGGCTACGCGGCATTTCCAGTCTGCGCATGTTCGACGACCGCATCACCGCGTTCTACTGCGGATTTACAGGCGCCGACGATTATTATGCGCGGGCGGCCGCGGCCAACGTGGTCGACCGGATTGCGGTGCCCACGCTGATCATTCACGCGGCGAACGATCCCTTCATCCGCATGCAGCCGAGAACGTTGCGGCGCATTGCGGAGAATCCGAAAATCACTTATGTGGAGACGAACGACGGCGGCCACTGCGCATTTCTAGGCGAACGCAATGGCGGAAATAATGGCGGACGTAATAACGATCCTTCTGACGATGGCCGCTGGGCCGAGCGCGAGGTGGTGGAGTTTGTGAAAAGTCGATGAGTCCGACGGCGATCTAACCTCAGCTACGAGGCGGGTTCCCAAGTTCAGTCGGTACGAAATACCTACCATCTCTCTCTCTTGGCTTAAGCGAGACTATGCAATCTTTTACCTACTCTGATGCTTTTTTTGTCACCAGCCCCAGCTGGCGACACGGCAGCAGGTCCCTTCCAAGTTTTTCTGTGTACTCAAGCCCAGAGTAGGTGTATTGTCCGTCCGGGCTCTGAACCTCTAAATCTGCCCTGCGAAGGTAGGAGAAATTTCCATGAGAGCTTTTGTACGCTTCGTCTCAGTATGCAGCGTGTTTCTGCTGGGCACTGCAGCAACCAGTTATTGCCAGACTCCGTTTCCGAAACTAGACCTCAAGGCCATGAAACCGGGATACGTCAGAATGCCGAAAATCAACATCAACGCGGTGCAGCTGCCGAGTTCTTCGATTCGGTTAGTACTGCCCAAAGGCGTGACCAGCACGCGAGGCATGTTCGTCAACGATGGCAATGGCGGTGGCTCACATAACCCCGCCAATCGGCATCCGGGAAACAACTCCCCGAGCATCCGCGGGTTGGACACGGTACCGACATTTGTTGGCGCGTTCAACTCTACGTCCCCGTCCATCGACTTTTTTCAAAGCAGTGACGGGTACACAACTACATCGCCTTACATCATGATCGGAAACAATCCGCTGCTGGGTGGCACCACCGTGATTCCGGCTAAGATCACTACGGTTTCGGTGCAACTGCTCAATCAGGACGGCAACGTTCTGGCCACCGTGCCTTTCGCACCGTTTGAGGACCTGACTGAGGACTCTCCCAACTTCCGCGACTCCAGTTATTCCGTAGGTCACACGCAGTTCGGGGATGCGGTACAGCGGGCTGAATTTTACAACATGATGGATCCCAGCTGGCACACGCGGTTGAATGCGATGATCGTCAATCGCGCGACCATCCAGGTACCGGCAACCGTCCAGGTTCAATTTAACGACGGCACGATCCTCACGGTACCGGGCTACCAGACGATCACCGCGCCGGATGGCAGCACCGTCGTAATTATGCTCGACCTGCTGTTCAACCTGCTTGACTTCAACCAGGCCGTGAATGACATCAACGGCGGCTACTTTACCACCGACGCGATCAACTACCATGCCTATCCCAACACGTACTTGTACTCTGTGATCGATGAACAGGGAGATACGAACTGCTGCGTTCTCGGTTTCCACGAATACATTTTCGATCCCACGACAAACCCCGAGGCCCGGTGGATTTACGCTTATGCCAGTTGGATATCCCCAGGTATCTTCAGGGGCGGACTTCAGGATGTGACCGGCTTGTCGCACGAGACATCCGAAGCGTTAAACGATCCCTTTGGATACAACATCGTGCCCACCTGGCAGTTTCCAGGTCAACCGGGGCAATGCCAGGCTAACCTCGAAACCGGCGATCCCGTGGAAGTGCTTTCCACTACCACAGTGCCTGTTGTGACCCGTGAACGAAATGAAGTATATACATACCACCCCCAGACTGAGGCGTTGCTGCAATGGTTTGAGATAGGCAACCCTTCGAACGCCATCGGAGGGGCATTCAGTTATCCGAACACCGCCGCTCTTCCGCAGGCGGCCACACCGTGTCCCTAAGACCTCGCCTTGTTTGAAACAGGCGCCGGTTTTCCGGCGCCTGAATTTATTGAAGAGACTCGCTAGCTGCCTCTTCGCATGATCACATACTCTCGATTCGTCGTCGGTTCACGGTGCTCCGCGACCCGACGAAATCCCAGCCGTTCGTAAAATCCTAGGCTTGGAGGCGTAAAGGTTTCCGGATAGCGTCCGCAGCCGAAGTTAGGTCAAATTTTGAATATAGAAGGCGCCGCCGCCGAGCGGCGTGGCTACCAAACGTGGCTATTAAAACAAGGCCCTCCCGTCGGGAAACCGAATGGAAGGACCTTGTGTTTTACAGCCACGTCCCTGCTTGTCGTAGACCGTGGAGCCTTTGACTTTCTTGCCTTGCGGATCGGTTCCGCTGGTGGTGACCGTGCGGGTCTTGCCGTCCGCTGACACCACAACCCGGCCGGTGATGGTGACCTTGCCGCCATTCTTGATATTAACCACCAGCGTGTGATCGTCAATCTGCTTGTACGACCGCATATCAGAACTCGGATCGCCGGTGACCGGATAGTCTTTGCCGTCGAGCTTACCGGTCCACTCGCTATGCATGGGCTTCCCGTCGGCGGTCGTGCCATCGATGGTGACTTTTACGCTGTCACCGGCAGCCTCAAAGACGATTGTGTTGTTCTTCGGCATACCCGCGGCCACCTTCGACTTAGATTCATTCAACTTCCAGGTACCCATTTGGGTGTCGCTGGCGAAACAGACTGCGCTGGCTGCAAAGCACAATGCCAGCGTCAATACACTCGTTTTTACTTTCATGTTGCCTCCATTGAACAAAGGGTGAGACTGATTTTGTGTGGGACCGATTCTTTGTGGGACTGATTTGCCGGGCGAATTCTAGTGTTAGCCGGCGAATTCTGCAACGGGCAATCGCGCAGCGCCTATTTTGTTTTGCCAGATTGCAGGGTCCGGCTGAACAAACAAGTGGCGCTGTGCGACTTCCTAGGTCTTGCAAAGGAGGTGAGACAGGGGGCACCCTCTGGCCAAGGCCAAACTCGTGGGGTATACTCGACGACGCTCTGATGGCAGACTCTGGAGGAAACGAATGTTTCACTTGATCTGGTACGTACTCATCGGGCTCATCTCGGGGGTGATCGCGAAATCGGTGATGCACGTGCACATGACGATCTTCTGGACGATCGTGCTCGGCATCGTCGGATCGATTCTCGGCGGCGCCGTGACCCATATGTTTTCGCGCCCGGCCAATGAGCGTTATCATCCCGCCGGCCTCATTTTTTCCACGCTGGGCGCAATTCTGATTCTTTACGTTTGCTATAAGCTGAAAATCCATTTCCCCCAGGTCGACCCCTTCTAACCCATTGACGCCTAGCAACTGATAGGCTAGATGGACCCTGTTGTCTCCGAGGCTCGCTCTTGGCCACTGAAGTTATTCAGCGGCAATGCGGCGACGGCGGAGAGGAAGTATGCTGGCCTCAAAAGCAACCCTGACTGCCCACTTTGGCAGCGTCCTGGTAATCGCTGCCCACCCGGACGACGAAATTCTCGGCTGCGGCGGAACGATGGCGCGCCTGCGCGCCGAAGGTCATGACGTGAAAATCGCTATCCTGGGCGAAGGCATGACCTCTCGCTCTCGGACTCGGGCAGAAACCGACCCGGCGTTGCTGTGCAAGTTGCGCGAGCACAGCCGGCGGGCTGCCGAAGTGGTCGGCGTCGAAGATCTCTTCGTATACGAGTTGCCTGACAATCGTTTCGATACGCTGCCCATTCTCGACGTGGTTAAAGTCGTGGAGGATCTGATTCAGAGGCATTCTCCAGACACCATTTTCACGCACGGTTTCGCCGATCTCAACGTGGACCACCGCGTCACGCATCGCGCGGTCCTAACCGCGACTCGCCCCGTCGAAGGGCACTGCGTTCGGAACCTGTACGCGTTTGAAATTCCTTCTTCAACCGACTGGTCGTTTCATCGCATGAGGCCTGGCTTCGAACCAAACACTTTTTTCAACATCGAGTCCACGATCGAAACCAAGAAACGCGCCATGGCTTGCTATGAAACTGAAGTGCTGGCTTTCCCGCATCCGCGCTCGCTGGAAGGGTTAGAGCTGGTAGCGCGTCGCTGGGGCACGGTCGTGGGTTGCCGGGCTGCCGAGGCTTTTGAGCTGGTGCGAAGCGTCGTGGACGTTTGAGCCTGCCATTCGCATCGGCCCCAATCCAGACGGCACGGCCACTGCCCCGACCTAGGTTGGGCTAGTACCTCCCTTGGACTTTGTCTGACTCTGCGACGCTGTGACGAGCTCTTGGCTGAGCTTGTGGGCATTCATCGCGTGTTCGAGGGCCTGCTTGCTGAGTTCATGAGCGGTTAAATGATCTCCTTTACCGTGGGCGACAGCGGCCGCCTGGTGGTTGTGGGCCGCGAGGTTATGTAGTTCTGCAACTCGATTGTGCGCGCTCTGTGACATAGTTTTTTCTCACTCGTTTCGATGGTGCGATAGAGCCAGTGCAGTTCGTTCCCGTTTCCCAGACGTGAGCCGATTTTATGTCACCAGGGTTAAAGATAGAAAGCGGCCGCCGCTTCGAGATTTGCCCTTTGATTATGCCACCGTCGCGCTTTGACCCAATTCGAACTCTGAAATCGCAAATCCCCCTATAATGGCCGGACTATTTTTCTCAATCTTTGGAGGATTCATGATCTCGCGGCGACGATTTTTGGAAGTGAGCGGTGCGACGGCAGGGTTGGCAGTGGCATCCGCTTCGCTGGTGAACGCTGCTGCGGCCGAGGATACGGACGAGGCGTCCCTGCCGCCCTCGCTCGCAAAACTGAAATCGCGGAAGAGCGAGGCTACTCCGATTTCGCGCGACGAGCGCCTCGAACGCCAGGAGCGCGCTCGCCAACTGATGAGCGAGAACGCGCTCGACGCCATCGTGCTAATGGAAGGCACGTCGTTGCGATACTTCACCGGCATCCGCTGGTGGGGTGGAGAGCGCACCTTCGCGCTGGTGCTTCCCGCCAAAGGCGCGGCATTCTACGTGTGCCCGGCATTCGAAGAAGGACGCGCGCGGGAACAGATTGCCAACGCGCCCGAGGGCGAGCGGGCTGATCTTCGCGTGTGGCAGGAAGACGAGAGCCCATACCAGCGCATCGCACAAGGATTGAAGGATCGCGGCATCTCCAGCGGCAGGCTGGGTCTCGATGAAACGATGCGCTTCGTCTTTGCCGATGGCATTGCCAAAGCCGCATCGCAGGCGACGATCAGCAGCGCGACTCCGGTAACCGCCGGCTGCCGCATGATCAAGAGCGCGCACGAAATCGCGTTAATGCGGCTGGCCGCGCAAGTCACACTCGCCGCTTACGAAGCCGCATATCTGGCAGTGAAAGATGGAATGACGCAACCACAGCTGGAGGATCTCGTGCGGAAAGCACACGACCGCCTGGGCTTCACCGGAGGCGCCGACGTGCAGGTGGGCGAGTTCTCGGCATTTCCTCACGGCTCGGTAACGCCGCAGGTAGTGCATGAAGGCACCATTGTTCTCATGGATGGCGGATGCGCGGTGGAAGGATACCAGTCGGACATCACGCGCACTTATGTACTTGGAAAAGCCTCCGACAAAATGAACAAAGTTTTCGAAATCGTGTTGCGCGCGCAGTCGGCGGCGTTGGCGGCGGCGCGGCCGGGCGTGGAATGCGGCGCGATCGATGCCGCGGCCCGCAAAGTGGTCACCGACGGAGGCTATGGTCCCGACTACAAATACTTCACTCACCGCCTCGGCCACGGCATGGGCATGGATGGCCACGAGTGGCCCTATCTCGTCCGCGGCAATCCGACTAAGCTACAGGCGAACATGACTACCAGCAATGAGCCGGGAATTTATATTCGCGGCGAATTCGGCATTCGCATTGAAGACGACATGCACATCATGGAAAACGGCGCGGAGTTGTTCACACCAAAGCCGTTGTCGCTGGAAGCGCCATTCGGAAAAGCATAACGACCGGATCCTCTAGGCGCGGCGAATGGTGGGGGGAGTGCGAGAGTCCGGAAATGTGAATGTAAAGACGCTGCCCAGGCGCACATTCGTAACCAGCACCGGCCGAAAACACGCGATGCAGGTTCCTCCTGCGAGGCGGACGCAAGGATAGACGATGCCAGCCGAGCCCAACTCAAGCAACTGGCTGGCGAGCGCCTGCGACGCCGCGTAACTCGTAGGCGAAAGACACTCGGCATATTCCGAGCGCCGACTTGTACGGCGAAGATCTGTACTACGAAGATCGTGAAACTCCGCGCGAAAGTCCGCGAGATAATCCAGGTAGTCGGCAACGTCCTCTTCCTCCCACTCGGTCTCCTGGAGCCACAACCGGCGGTGATAGGCGACCTCCGCCTGCGAAGTTTCCAACTCGAACGACGCGTACCAGGCGCCGCGATCCGCGGAATTGAAGCGCGATCCCAGCGGCGAGGGATGGCAAAAAGCCGCATTGATAATTCGATACGAGGGGATTCCGAAGACCAGTTCCCTTTCGT
This sequence comes from uncultured Acidobacteriaceae bacterium, assembly GCA_963733795.1. Taxonomy (GTDB): domain Bacteria; phylum Acidobacteriota; class Terriglobia; order Terriglobales; family Acidobacteriaceae; genus Sulfotelmatobacter. The sequence goes on along the minus strand of CAVTED010000004.1, from coordinate 804,553 downwards.
CAATTCCGGGCGCGAGTCTCGATTCAGCCAGCAGCCGATCGTTCGTCGCGTTGTCGAGTTCAAAGATGCCTTCCAGCATCTTAGGATCATGGGTGAGGCGCGTGAGCACCGAGGCGCCGTCATCGGCGAATTGAGCGGGAATCAGGCGATGGGTATCGCGCTGATCGATGAGAGTGGTTCCGAGCACAAGCGTCGTCTTGAGAGTTATTTGCCGCCGCGACGATGATCGAGCAGGCGGCGCACGCCGATCATCCCGGGCACTCCGCCACGCACCAGCAATTCCATAGGCGGCGCATTGTTGAACATGGGGTTCGAATTGGGACGCGAGGTCCACTGGTTGGCCAGCCGCTGGCTGAAAAGAATATTCAGCGCCTTGAAGATGCCGATTAGGAGCGAGATGCGTGTGAGTTCATCCTGCGAAAGCAGTCCCTTGCGAGTCTTTTTCAGCTCGTAATAGCGGCCGTGAGAAGCTCCACCGAGCAGCGCCATTGCATCTTCGTTGCGCAGTTCCCACTTCTCGACGATGGCGAAGAATGCGGAGATTGCCGCCGGACTGAGGCGCGCTCGAGTGCCTGCGTCCGCTAAGTCGGGCAGCTTGCGAAGGTCGAGACCGATGTCGGGCAAGGCAGCCAGAGCGTTCATGCGGTTACTCCATTACTGGACAATATTATATGCTAATTTGGACTAATTCCACAGTGCTGGATGTGGCTTGTTTTGTGGGAGATAAGTAGACCCGGGAGATGCCAGCACACGGATTGACCCTATCACTCCCCGCTAATATAACCGATGTTTAGAGCGCAAACCACCGGGCAAACTGTGAACAATTAACCCCGCCGCCTCGTATCGTAAATTGACTGGCGTTCCGGTTTGTGGGGTTACATGACGTTATGTGGGAGAGCTTGTGAGTTCTTGGCGCTTGCTGCGATCTGTTTCCTATGTCAAACCGCTCTTCCTGCCACACCTGCAACTGATTCCACAAAAAGCCCGGCACTCGGGGCTCTCCCCCTTCCGACGGGTCCGTTCAATGTGGGGAAGACAACAGTACATTGGACGGATGAATCACGCGTCGAGCCCCTTTCGCCAAATCGCGAGCCGCGTGAGTTGATGGTGGACATCAGGTATCCGGCGGAACCATCCAACGCCGCTCCTGCTAATTATCTGGACGCGGCAGCGTATGAAAGGGCGATGGGTACAGACGGCTTCCAAAATTTTTTCCGCGAGGCATCCGAAACTCTTAGGCAGGGAGTAAAAACCCAGGCTTTTGTCTCCGCGCCTTATGCCCGTTCTGTCAAGCGAAGCCCCGTGCTGATTTTCTCGCCAGGCGGCGGTATGGTTCGTGAGGTTTACGCTGCACAACTTGAGGACCTCGCTAGCCACGGCTATGTCGTAGCTGGGATCTCACATCCTTATGACGCCATCGTGACCCTTTTTCCTGATGGCAGGCGGATCGCTTATTCGGACAAACGCTGGCCCACGACGCCATCTGTCGAAGGCGAAGCGAACCTCAATCAACTAGAGTGGCATGCTAACGATGTTCGATTCGTTTTAGACGAATTGACGAGAGCTAATACGGCAGGCTCCTCTGCTTTGCCATTTGCTGGCCACCTTGACCTAACGCGTGTTGGCGCGTTCGGCCATTCGTTTGGTGGGATTGCGGCAGCGCATGCGTGCCAACTCGACCGACGTTTCAAGGCATGCCTGGACGAAGACGGTGTCGTGGCAAAAAGGCCTTTGTTTCTGGATGATCGCGGGTGGGCCATGGACCAAGCGTTCATGCTCATTCTGCACGACCCGCCAACTCGTCCGCTGACTGAAGAGCAAGTCGCCCAGATGCAAATGCCGCGCCAGCGCATCGAGGCGCTTGTCAGAAGGTTGGATGCGGATGAGGAAGCTGCGTTGCGAAATACGGGAAAAGGCAGCTATCGCGTGAGACTGCGGAGCGGGAAAGTCTCGCACATGGACTTCAGCGATTTGCCGTTGCTCGGGGCCCACGACCGTTCCGATGCGGAAAAGCGTGCTGCGATTCTCGCAACGGTGAGGAGCTACGTTCGAGCGTTTTTCAACCAATACCTTAGAGGAGTCAGTTCGGACCTGCTCAATGAGACTGCTCCGACGAATGAATTCGTTGATACGGTACGAAGATTCGAGCCAGCCCAACTTCCGTGCCGAACGCAATGACCCTTGGTTCCGAACAAAGGTGAGAGCGATCAGTGGTTGACAAATCGCCAGCTAAAACCAAAGTCAAAAGCAGCGGGAAGGGTGTCCGCTCTACATTGGCTGTCCACGTCCTCTGTACCCCACAATCTGGATTTACAGGCCGGGCACGGGAGGGCAACCGGGAAATTCTTTGAGGAATGTGTTGCCGATGTAGCCGAGATACTCGATTCCGATTTCGCTGGTGAAATAACCGTCGGCGGTGAGCTTGCGCAAAAAGGCGAAGAACTCTATGCCTTGCCCCAGGCTGGGATCTTGTTTCGCATTCTTGCTGTACGCGATTAGGTCGAGAATTTCCTTCTGCTGCGCCGGTGTGCAATCGAGATAAACTTTGCCGTAGCGATCCACACAAGTGTTGTCGAGCCACATGAGACCGCCGCCGAGAGCGACCTGATAGTCCTTGTTTTCGCTGGTGATCAGATCGATGAACTCGGGCGCGCCAGCCTCGATCGCGCCCTTCCCCTCTTCGTCGGAAGGAATGATGGTCCCGCAGAGGGTTTGCAGCGTCTTATAAGCGTGAGCGGAAAAAAACTTGGGTGCATAGGCTTGATCGGCCGCCGCGGCTCTCGCCGCGCGCACCATGCGGTGAGCGTATTCGGCCGCTTCCAAAGGAATCACACGCAATACTGATCCGCCGACGGCGGCAAGCGTGAGTGTTTTGAGAATGTCGCGTCGTGAAATGGGCATGGGCGGCTTCCGGCTACAGATTTCCTTTCTTCGCCTGATCCAGCAAGTAATCCGAGGCGCGCCAGGTTAGCGCCATAATCGTCAGCGTGGGATTCTTGTCGGCGTTGGTGACGAAGCAGGCGCCGTCGGTCACAAATAAATTCTTCACATCATGCGCCTGGCAGTATTGGTTCACAGCGGACGTCGAGGCGCGCTCTCCCATGCGCACCGCGCCCACTTCGTGGATGATCACGCCGCCATCGGCGATCCCATAAGGATTCGTTTCAGCCGAACCCTTGGGCGGAATGTAGACTCCGCCCGCCGCCTCCACGATTTCGCGGTAGGTTTCCTGCATGTCCTTCGCCATTTTGATTTCGTTGTCGCTCCACTTCCAGTGAAAGCGAAGCACCGGAATACCCCACTGATCGACGGCGGCAGGATCGATTTCGCAATAACAGTTTTCGTTGGGGATCATTTCGCCGCGGCCGGCGAATCCAATGTACGTTCCGTATTTTTTCTTGCACTCCTGCTTCAGCGCGGAACCGTAACCCTCAAATTCATCGCACAGGTCATCCCAGTCCCCGACGCCGGGCATGCCGCGCCCTCCGCCGAATTCGGTGTGGTAACCACGCAGGAATTCATTCTTGCGGTCGAATTTCCACCACGGCAAATACATGTGCATGCCGCCGACGCCATCGTGATTGTGCGCCGGCATCTGCTCCAGCGTTTCGAAGTAGCCGCCGCCATCGCTGCCCACCGTGTCCATCAGATTGCGGCCGACCACGCCGGAGGAATTAGCCAGTCCGTCGGGAAACAGCGTGGACCGTGAATTCAACAGCAGCCGCGCCGATTCGCAAGTGCTGGCCGCCACGATGAAAGCCCGCGCGTGAATGCGCTTCTCTTCGCGACTCGCCTTATCGACGTAAGAAACCGCCTCCACCTTGCCGTCTTTGTTTACGACCAGCTCGCGCGCCATTGCGCCAGTAATTAAAGTTAAGCGTCCGGTCTTCTCCGCGGGCGGAATCATCACCTGGCTCGAACTGAAGTTCGAAGCGGTGATGCAACCGCGTCCGCATTGCGCGCAGTAATGGCAGGCGGCGCGGCCGTTGAGAGGCTTGGTCAAGATCGCCAGCCGCGAAGGCACACAAAGAATCTTAAGATGGTCGCAGGCCTTCTTGATAATGGTTTCGGTGCATCGCGGCTTGGGCGGCGGCAGGAAAATTCCATCCGGCGCGCTGGGAATATTTTCTTTCGTCCCAAAGACTCCGATATAGAACTCGACTTTGTCGTAGTAGGGCGCGACGTCGTCGTAGCTTATGGGCCAGTCATCGCCCATGCCGTCATGAGAGCGCACCTTGAAATCCACGGGAGCCATGCGCAGGGCGATGCGCCCCCAGTGGTTGGTGCGTCCACCGACGATGCGGGAACGGAACCAGCGGAACTTTGAACCGGGAGCGGCAACGTAGGGCTCGCCTTCGATTTCCCACGCGCCGTTGGGAGCGAGGAATTCATCTTCCAACCCCTGTCGAGCCCGGCCTCCGACACCAGCGCCACGATGGGGCAGGTCGTAAGGCCAGACGTGCTCCTTATAGTCTCTTTCGGGAACGAGTGGAGGCCCGGCCTCGAGCAGCGCAACACTCAGACCGCCCTCGGTGAGCACTTTGGCCGCCGTGCCTCCCGAGGCGCCAGAGCCGATGATGCAAACGTCATAGGTTTTGGGCGTGCGCCGAACCTGCATGGATCTCCCTTGGAATTGGAGCGTCCTAAAATCCGTTCCTGCTGACAGCTACCAGCGCAACTTCTCGAGGTACTCGTGGCTCTTGGTGATGCTCTCGAATGGGTTCTCGGGTTTGTCATGCTCGACGATGTAGTGCTTGATCCCGGCCTGTTCCGAGTGCGCGAAGATTTTCTTCCAGTCGATAATGCCGTCGCCGACCGAGGTCAGGTCCACCGTGTCGCCGAAGTTCTGCCCGCCGCCGGTGGTGACGGGCGGAAGTTTCTTGAGGTCCTTGACGTGAACCAGTGGGAAGCGACCGGGGTAACGCGCAAAGTATTTGAGCGGATCGCCTCCGGCCGCGGTGATCCAGCACAAATCCATTTCCATCTTCACCAGGCTCGCGTCGCATTCTTTGAGAAGTTCATCGTAGGGAAGTTTGCCATCGACGGGAAGAAATTCGAACCAGTGGTTGTGATAGGCGAACTGCATGCCGGCCTTTTTGGTCTGCTCTCCGCAGTGGTTGAATTTCTCGGCCGCCTTCTTCCAATCGCGCTGGTTTTCAGGAATCCAGGGGCAGACAATGTACTTCAATCCGATGACCTTGGAAGTTTCGATGACGGAGGCGAACTTGTCGTCGAGTTCGTCATATTGCACGTGGGTTGAGACCGGAGAGAGACCGTTCTTCTCGCACGCAGCCCGGACTTGCTGGCCGGTGTGGCCGAAGTATCCCGCGAATTCCACTTCTTTGTAGCCGATCTGGGCGACCTTGGCGATGGTTCCGTCGAAGTCGCCTTTCATCAGATCGCGCACGGTGTAGAGTTGCAGGCCGATTTTTTCGATTTTGTGTTCGGCGGCGGCCCAACCCAGGCGGCTGGTTAATAAAGTGGCGGCGGTAACGGTGGCGGCGGTTTCAAGAAACCTGCGGCGGTTTACGGCATGCAAACTCATGATTGCATTCCTCCGATCGCTCCGCTTCGAGGCGGAAGTCGAATCCCGAAGCATTATACGCGGGGGAAGAAGGCTGTCGAGCTTCGCTCGACCGGACAGGCCCTTCGACTTCGCTCAGGACAGGCTTGGGCGGCTGTCCTCACATGGGGCGGTTGTGACGCCGACACTACTCTTCAGAATTTAAGGGGCTGCCGGTGACAAAAATCCGGTGACAGAAATAAAGACAAAAAGAGGAAGCGGGCACGCGTCCTCTCGCGCAAGTTCAGTTTCACCTACGATTTAGACACTTGCAGATTGTTGTTCACCGAAAAAATGCCGGACACGCCGTTGGCGCGGAGGCCGGCCAAATTCTTATCCGCTTCGCTGTCCACCACTCCTTCCAGCGACACGTGGCCGTTCTTCACGATAATGCGGATCGGCTTCTGCACCCCGAGTGCATACTTCTCGAGCGCGGGATAACCGTAAATGGCGCGGTAGAGTTCGAGACGCAGGCGGTCGTCCATGGAAGACGGAGGAAGAACCTCAATCTGATTCACGACTTTCTCGACGCCTTCAATATGTTTGATGGCATTTTCGGCGTCGGATTTCAGCACGGGCCGCACGACCTGGCCAATCAAGGTGACGGCAGGACCTTCTACTTTGAAGGCGATATAGTCGAAGACGCCGAAGTAGGGCAGCATGAGCAGTTCGTGGCGCACTTCTTTGATAATCCGCTCCTCGGCCTTGGAGGAAGGTTGAGTGTCCTGGGCGACGCCCGTTGTGGCAAGTGCAAGCAAACCTGTAAGAAAAATCAATAGCTTGTGTTTCATAGTGTGATCTCTCTTTCGAACCAAATTCCCAGAGTGATAGCACGTACTCTACGCCTGGCAAGGTCGATTTACGATACGGAAAATTTGGTAGAGCGGCCTATATCTATCGGTAAGAATGCGCGCGGTCGGGGGGCGTGCCCCTAGCTTCCTTTAGGTCCAGGTTCAAGTCTTTGCCAGGGTCCAGCAAGGCGATGTCGGCGCAATTGTTCAAAATCCAATCGGCGCCGGCTTCCCGCAGCGCGGATTCCTGGACCGTAGTTCTGAATGCGATGACTCTCGCCCCCGCCGCTTTGCCGGCGCGGACTCCGGCAGGTGCATCTTCGAGAACGATACAGTCCGCCGGGGGAAATCCGAGAACCGAAGCGCCTTTGAGATAGGGCTCCGGATGCGGCTTGCCTTGGGTGATGTCGTTGGATGTGATTAATTTTCGGGGCAACGGCAGGCCTGCGGCTTTGAGCCGAACTTCGGCAAGGGCGCGCGTACATGAGGTAACGATTGTCCAGCGGTCCTCGGGGAGGCAGCCCAGCAACTCCAGCGCGCCGGGCAATGGAACGATGCCATCAAGATCTTCGATTTCGCGGCGCTCGACTTCGCGGTTCTCAGCTTCATAATTGGCGTTCGGGAGATACTCGCGGACGGTGATGAGGCTGGGACGTCCGTGGGCGCGAGCTACCACTTCTTCCGGATTAAACCCGTGCTCGATAGCCCAGCGTCGCCACACCCGCGCCACCGCGGGAGTGGAGTCGATGAGGACTCCGTCCATGTCGAACAGCAGAGCGGCGCAGTGAATTTGAGTCATAGGTTCGGCCATGTTGTCGGAGAGATCGATTGTAGATCACGGATGTCATGTGTTCGGGTGGGTGCCCCTCCTAACCGCGCTGTTTGCGATTAAGGTGGGACGCTGACCTTAAATCTACGGTACAATCACGGCCGCGCCATCCACCGCGTCGTTCTTCACGGCGATCAAGGCTTCATTCGCCTTATCGAGAGGGAACACGGTCACTTTCGGCTTCAGGCAGATCTCCGCGGCCAGCGCCAGAAAATCCCGAGCGTCCTCACGGGTCATGTTGGCGACGCTGCGCAGTTGGCGTTCGCCCCACAAGAGGCGGTCGTAATCGAATTGGGGAATGGATCCAGGTGAATCGCATTGATGGCCACCACGCCGCCCTTGAGCAGGCTCGACAGCGCGGCGATCACTACGTCGCCGCTAGGAGCGAAAGTGACGGCACGGTCGAGTTCCATTGGCGGCCTCTCGGTCTCACTGCCCACCCAGACTGCGCCGAGCGACGCGGCCAGATCGCGGTGAGACTTTCCGCGAGTGGAAACATATACGTCGCACTTCCATGCGCGCAGAACAGCGATGGCAAGATGGGCGGAGGCGCCGAAGCCAAACAATCCCACGCGCTCGCCAGGCTCGACACCGGCCACCCGCAGACTGCGGAAGCCAATGATGCCGGCGCAGAGGAGCGGGGCGGCGTGCAGATCGTCGAGCGCAGCGGGCAGCGGAAAGACAAAGTCTGCACGGGCTACAGCAAATTCCGCGTATCCGCCGGGGACGTTGTAGCCCGTGAAGGTTGGCGAGTCGCATAGATTTTCCTGGCCGCGTCTACAGTAGGAGCAGGTGCCATCGGTCCCTCCGAGCCAGCAGACGCCGACACGTGAGCCGAGAGGAATTTCTTTTGTAGCGCCGCCGACCACTTCACCGACAATCTGATGGCCGGGAATCATGCTGGGCTGCTTTGGGGATAGATCGCCTTCCACGATATGCAGATCGGTGCGGCAAACGCCACAGGCTCGCACTCGCAGCAGAACGTGCCCAAGCCTGATTTGAGGATCTGCGACGTCACTGATTTGGAGTGGGCGTTGCGATACTGGTTTCGGCGAGGTGAGGACTGCGGCTTTCATGCTTCGCTTCGCGTGCGTACGACTCTGCGGCCTGCGCCCGGCGGACGGCCGAGGCGGCTGTCGCTACGCGAGCATCTAGGAAGATGGTACCAGTTTCAGGCTCAGCACTTGAAATGGCCAAAGATGAAAGGTGTTGACCCCCGTCGAATGGAGATTCTTGCAACTTAATCTTTGACGGCCGCCCTCTTTTATATATTCCGACCCGCGGGGCCCGGGCCGCTACTCAAACTCACGCCTCCCAGTTTTTCGAGCGCGAAATGGCTTCGTTCCAACGGTTTCGCAAGACGCGCGCTTGCGATGCGGGCATTTGCGGCTCGAAGCGGCGGTCATTGGATGAAGCGGAAGTGTCGAGATCCGTTTTCCAAACTCCAACGGCGAAGCCGGCGAGGTAGGCAGCTCCCAACGCCGTGGTTTCCGTCACGGCTGGCCGGACGACCGGGACGCCCAGAATGTCGGACTGAAATTGCATGAGGCTGTCGTTGGCCGCCGCTCCGCCGTCCACACGGAGTTCGGGCACGAATGCGCCGGAATCGAGGCGCATGGCGTCGAGCAAATCCGCAACTTGATAGGCAATGCTCTCCAGCGCGGCGCGAGCCAGGTGACCGGCGGTGGTTCCGCGGGTGAGTCCGAAGATGGAGCCTCGTGCGTAGGAATCCCAATGGGGCGCGCCTAGTCCAACGAAAGCGGGAACGAAAAAGACGCCGCCATTGTCAGATACAGACTTGGCCAGAGCCTCGACTTCATTCGACTGTCGAATCAAGCCCAAGCCGTCGCGCAGCCACTGCACAACCGCACCACCAACGAAGACGCTGCCTTCGAGGGCGTACTCGGTTACATCTTTTATTTTCCAGGCAACGGTGGTGAGCAGCCGGTTGGAGGATGGCACCGCGCGATCGCCGGTGTTTTGCAGCATGAAACATCCGGTGCCGTAGGTGTTCTTGGTTAGGCCGGGGCGCGTGCAGCGCTGGCCGAACAATGCCGCTTGCTGATCGCCTGCAATGCCGGCGAGCGAAATGTTATTCAGTCCTTCCGCCGCGCTCACTTCACCGTAGATCTCACTCGATGAACGCACCGTTGGCATCATCGAGAGCGGGACGCGAAACAGATCGAGAAGTTCGTGGTCCCAGGCCCCGGTATGGATGTTGAAGAGCATGGTGCGCGAGGCGTTGCTGGCGTCGGTCGCATGCACTCGGCCGCCCGTTAACTTCCAGAGTAGCCAGCTATCGACTGTGCCGAACGCTAACTTGCCGGTTTCAGCCTGACTGCGCGCGGCGGGAACGTTGTCTAGAATCCAGGAAATTTTGCTGGCGGAGAAATAGGAATCGATCAGCAGGCCAGTGCGCTGCTGAATCAAAGGTGAATGACCTTCGCTGCGCAGGCGCTCGCAGAAGTCGGCGGTGCGACGGTCTTGCCAGACGATGGCGTTGTAAACAGGTTCTCCAGTTTCGCGGTTCCATACAATCGTGGTCTCACGCTGATTGGCGATGCCAATCGCCGCCACCTCGCCCGGTCGCGCGCTGGCCTTGGCTAGTGCCTCGAAAGCGACCGCGATCTGGGAGGATGCGATCTGCTCGGGATTGTGCTCGACCCAGCCGGGATGGGGAAAGATCTGAGCAAATTCGCGTTGCGCGATCGCGCGAATAGTTCCCTGCTGATCAAACAGCAGCGCTCGCGAGCTCGTGGTCCCCTGATCGAGCGCTAGAACATATTTCACGGTTCACCCCAAAACTTTTCGATCAGCGAGCTGGGTTGTTCGCGCTCCCAAGGATACTATGGAGTTTCATGGTCAACGAAACCGAAGACCTTGTGATGGCGCTGGCAATTACATAGGTCCTTCGCTTCGCTCAGTATGACAAAGCCGTTTTCTACGGTCACTAAGCTGCCCATTACGATGGGCGCAGGAAGCGCCGGATTCCAAAGTCGTAGATGGCTGCGCCGGCCAAACCTCCCAGTAAAGGGGCGACGACGGGAATCCACCACACGCGAGTACCGTCGGTGAGGCCGTTGTTGCGAAAGCCCGCGACCACGGTGAAGAGGCGCGGACCGAAGTCGCGGGCGGGATTGATGGCATAGCCGTGCATGCCGCCGAAACTCATGCCGATGGCAACCACGACCAATCCGATCAGCAAGGGAGCGAGGTTCGCTCCCGGCGGCGCGTTGAATTCGTCGACGATGGCCAAAATTAAAAGAACCAACAAGGCGGTACCTATGAATTGGTCGAGAAAGCCCGCCTGCGGCAGGGCGGGGAAAGCTGGAAAAGTGGTGAAGACTCCGGCGGTGTGATCCAGTTGCGGATCGGCCTGCCTGAAATGCGGGCAAGATAGTTCCAATAAACCAGGGCGGAGGCGAGGAATGCTCCAGCGGTTTGAACGATGAAATAAGGAAGCACTTTGCGCCAGGAAAAGCCGCGAAAGACGGCGAGAGCTAAGGTGACCGCGGGATTCAGATGCGCTCCGGAAATTTTTCCGGCGATATAAACGCCCATGGTCACCGCGAGTCCCCAGCACAGAGTGATGTTGGTGTAGCCGCCGTGAATGGTCTCGCCGGGGTTCTTCGTGGGAAACAGAACGACCATGGCGACAACTCCGTTGCCCAGCAGGATGAGGACGAAGGTGCCGAGAAATTCGGCGACCAGTTCGGCGGTGAGCGTGGGTTTCGGATTCATTCGTGTTCCCGGGCAGCGAAGCGCGAGCAATCTTGCCGCTCCCGGCGAAGTAGGCGAGAACGCCCACTGGACAGCCGCCGGGAGGGCGGCGCTACTCGTGACCGCGAAGTAGTTTATCAGGGCTGCATTCTCGCAGGTTTTTTCAGGGGCGCGAAAGTAACGACTACGGGGATTTCCTCTTGACATCTGGGCTGAGGCTCGTAAGATAGGAACATATTTATGCATTAGTGTGCATATTTATTCATGATGAATAAAACTCTTGCGCCAACGGGCGGTTCTGGATGTGCTGAAGCACGGATCCATCGCCAGTCAGGAGGATCTTCAGCGGCTTCTGCGCAAGCGCGGATTCAAGGTTGGGCAGGCGACACTGTCGCGCGACATCCGCGATTTGAATCTGAGCAAAACGTCTCATGGTTATTCCGTACCCCACGGTGACGGCGGGGCGGGGATTGCGCTGCCTCCGGTGTCGCGTCTGGTGCGGGAGTTTGTGCTCGATATCCGCTCCGCGCAGAACCAGTTGGTCATCAAAACGATTGTGGGTAGCGCGCAGCCGGTGGCGGCGGCTCTGGATGAAACGGATTGGACCGAGGTGGTGGGCACGATTGCCGGCGACGACACGATTCTCATCGTTTGTCCGGATAAGGATGGGGCACGGAAACTGGCGGGCCGGCTTGAGGAGATGCTGAGTTAGCAACAGGTATTAAGAAGATGACGGCGAAACTTAAAACCGCGGTGTTGGGCGCGACCGGATACTCCGGCCTGGAGCTCACGCGGATTCTTCTGCGTCATCCCCGGCTGGAAAAACCATTTCTGCTGCGGCGGGCCGCGGACCAAGGCAGCGCGCTGGATTTAGCGGACGTGTTTCCGGTTCTTTCCGGCAACGGCGGGTATCCGCTGCATTCGCTGTCGTGGCCCGCGATCAAGCAACGGGGCATCGAGTTGCTGTTTCTGGCGACGCCGCACGAGGCTTCGCGCACGCTTGTACCGGAAGCGCTGGCTCAGGGTTTGCGCGTCATCGATCTGAGCGGGGCCTGGCGGTTGAAAAAGGAACAGCATCGCGCGATTTATAACTTTCAGGACTCGGATGCGGTCACTGCGGCGGAATTGACGAAGAAAGCGGTTTACGGGCTTCCCGAATTAAATGGCGACCGCGTGGCGAACGCCGCGCTGGTGGCGAATCCGGGATGCTACGCGACGTCGGTGATTCTGGCTTTGGCGCCGCTGCTCAAGGCTGGAGTGGTCGATCGGAATCATGGAATCGTGTCCGATTCCAAGTCCGGTGCGTCGGGAGCGGGTAAGGAGCCGACAGCTAAGACGCATTTTGTTTCGGTGGCCGACAACCTGTCCGCGTATTCGGTGTTCAACCACCGGCACGTGGGCGAGATGGTGGAACAACTGGATCTCGGCGCGCAGGAGTTGATCTTTACGCCGCACCTGCTTCCGATTCCGCGGGGGATTTTATCGACGATCTATTTGCATCTCAACCGGGAGATGACGCCGCTGGAAGTGGAATCGTGTTTTCGGAATTTTTATTCGGCCAAGCGGTGGGTGCGGGTGTTTCAAACTCCGAAGCTTCCGCAGGTGCAGTTTTCCCTGCAAACGAACTATTGCGACGTGGGATTTTGCCTGGCCGAGGATGGGCGGCGGCTGGTGCTGATCTCCTGCATCGACAACCTTCTTAAAGGCGCGGCGGGACAAGCGGTGCAGAACATGAATCTGATGTATGGATGGGCCGAAGACGAGGGACTGCAGTGACAATCGTGATCAAAATCGGAGGAGCCGCGCTGGAGGATGCCGCAACCTTGCGCAAGTGCGCGCGGGCGATTGCGGAGCTGGCGCAGGACGGGCATCGCGTGGCCGTGGTGCATGGCGGCGGCGGGGCCCTGACGCGGATGCTGAAGCAACTTGGCAAGCAAAGCGAATTCATCAGCGGACTTCGGGTCACCGATGCCGAGACTCGCGATGTCGCGCTGATGGTGCTGGGCGGGATGGTTAACAAGAAAGTCGTGGCCGCAATTCAAGCCGCGGGAATGCCGGCGGTTGGATTCTGCGGCGGTGACGGTATGAGCTTTCGGGCTCGGCGGAAGCATATTCGCGGAAATGATGTGGGATTTGTGGGCGAGATTTGTTTCGCGGAGCCTTGCTGGATTGAAGCGTTGTGGCAGCAGGGAGGCATTCCGGTTCTCGCGTCGCTCGCGCTGGGAGCGGACGGCGAATATTACAACGTGAATGCAGACGAGATGGCGGCCGCTTGCGCCGCGGCGTGCCACGCGAACGCGCTGATTTTCCTCACGGATGTGCCGGGAGTGAAAGACGCGGAAGGGGCCGTGATTCCGTGGCTCAGCACCAAGCAGGCGCAGGATCTGGTAGAGGGATCCATTATCAGCGGAGGCATGTTGCCCAAGCTGGAAGCTTGTAGACAAGCGTTGAAGCAGGGAGTTGGCCGAGTGCGGATATTGCCGGCGGCGGAAGCTGAGGCTTTGCCGGAGTTCTACCACACGAAATTAAATTGTGGGACAGAGGTCACCTGCGCGTGAGCGTGGAGTTTATCAATCTCGATATAGGGCTTCAAGACAGGAGCAAGAGTTGAACAGTCCATTGCAAAGCAGAGCGACGGCGGTGCCGGCGACATTTCCTGGGACATTCTGGTGCCCGGATTTAGTATCTACGCGCGATCTGGGACCGCAGGGAGTTGAGGCGGTGCTTCATCTGGCGGAACTGATGAAATCCCGGCCTTCCGTGTTTCAACGGTCGTTGGCGGGAAAACAGATGGTGATGTTTTTCGAGAAGCCTTCGCTCCGTACGCGGCTTACGTTCGAGGCCGGGATGACCAGCTTGGGCGGCACGGCAATGTTCGTCGACCAGTCGCAAAGCCGGTTGGACGCTCGCGAGACGCTCAGCGACATAGCGCATAATCTCGAGCGCTGGGTGGATGTCATCGTGCTGCGCACGTTTGCGCAGGAAACCATCGAGGGTATGGCACGTCATGCCTCGATCCCGGTGATTAACGCGTTGAGCGATCTGGAGCATCCGTGCCAGGCGCTGGCGGATTATTTCACGCTGCAGGAGCGGTTCGGCGATTTGAAGGAGATCACGCTGGCCTATGTTGGAGACGGCAATAACGTGGCGCATTCGCTTATGCTGACTTGCGCGTGCCTGGGGTCTTCGATCCGGATTGCTGCCCCGAAGGGATATGCGCCGAATGCGCAGATTGCGGCCGACGCGCGGAAAATCGCGAAACAGACGGGGGCTCGAATCGAATTGCTGACCGATCCCCATGCGGCCGTCGCGGGGGTGGACGCGGTTTATACCGACGCATGGGCGAGCATGGGTCAGGAGCACGAAGCTACACAGCGGGCCGAAATATTCCGTCCTTATCGGGTGAATCGGGAACTCATGGCGGAAGCCGCGCCGGCTGCGGCGTTCATGCATTGCCTGCCGGCGCATCGCGGCGAGGAGGTCACTGACGAGGTGATGGACTCGGAAAACTCCGTCATCTTCGAGCAGGCGGAAAATCGTCTGCACGCGCAGAAATCCATTCTTTATTTATTGCTGGGCGGCGCCGTGCGCCTGCCCGTGAGGAGCGCTCATGCCTGAAAAAGTTGTGCTGGCTTATTCCGGTGGATTGGATACATCAATCATCATTCCCTGGTTGAAGGAGAATTATTCCTACGATGTCATCGCCATGGTCGGCGACGTTGGCCAGGGAGACGACATTGATGCTGTGGTCGAGAAAGCCTATAAAACCGGCGCCAGCAAAGTGATCGTGGAAGATCTACGCGAAGAATTTCTGACCGAGTACGTATTCCCCGCGTTGAAGGCTGGAGCCGTTTACGAACACAAGTATCTGCTGGGAACTTCGCTGGCGCGTCCGGTAATTGCGAAACATCAGGTGGAAGTGGCGTTGCGCGAAGGCGCGACGGCGGTGGCACATGGATGCACAGGGAAGGGCAACGATCAGGTGCGGTTTGAATTGACTTACCAGGCGCTGGCTCCGGAGTTGAAAATCATTGCGCCTTGGCGGGAGTGGACGTTGAAGTCGCGCGAAGACTGCCTGGACTACGCCGAGCAGCATGGCATTCCAGTGGCCGCGAGCCGCGAGAAAATTCACAGCCGCGATCGCAACCTGTGGCACATCAGCCATGAAGGCGGCGAATTGGAAGATGCAGGAAACGCGCCTTTGCCGACTACCTGGCAGATCACGCGCTCGCCGCAGGAAGCGCCGGACAAAGAAGAGCAGGTGCGCATCGGCTTCGCGCAGGGCGTGCCTGTTTCGGTGAATGGAATGAAGATGGAGCCGATATCGCTGGTGGAATTGCTGAACGAAATTGGCGCGCGAAATGCGATTGGACGCGCGGACATCGTCGAAAACCGGTTCGTCGGAATCAAGTCGCGGGGATGTTACGAGACTCCCGGCGGAACGCTGCTGATCGCGGCTCACGGCGAGTTGGAAGCGTTGTG
This sequence comes from uncultured Acidobacteriaceae bacterium, assembly GCA_963733795.1. Classification (GTDB taxonomy): domain Bacteria; phylum Acidobacteriota; class Terriglobia; order Terriglobales; family Acidobacteriaceae; genus Sulfotelmatobacter. The sequence continues at coordinate 789,168 of CAVTED010000004.1, read as the reverse complement.
TTTGGAGCGCGAGGTTGCGCACTTCAAGCAGCATATTGGGCTGAAGTATGCGGAACTGGTTTACTTCGGGCTGTGGTTCACGCCGCTGCGGGAGGCGCTGGATGCTTTTGTCGAGAGCACGCAGAAGGAGATGACGGGCAGCGTCACGCTGTCGCTGTACAAGGGAAATGTGTCGGTCGTCAGTCGTGAGTCCGAGCACTCGCTTTACCGCACCGATCTTTCGTCGTTCACCATGGGGGACAGTTATGACCAGAAGGATGCGGCCGGCTTCATTCGCATTCTGGGATTGCCATCTCGATCGCGGGCCCGCACTCGTGTGGAGGTCACACGATGAAGATGTGGTCGGGAAGGTTCCGGCAGCCGCTGGATCCTGAATTCGAACGCTGGCAGCGATCGTTCGGCTTCGATCGGCGATTGCTCGCTTACGAAGTTGCGGCCAGCGGCGCACACGCGCGGGCGCTGAAGAATGCCGGCATTCTGTCGTCTGACGAACTGATCAACATTCTCCAGGGGCTGAAACAAATCGGCGAGAAGGCGGCGGCATCGCCCGCATTTCTTGACGACGATGCGGCGGAAGACGTTCATCATTTCGTGGAAAAGCAACTGGTCGCGCTGATCGGCGAGACGGGTTACAAGCTGCATAGCGGACGCAGCCGCAACGAGCAGATTGCGACCGACCTGCGGCTGTACGTCAGGGCGAGCATCGATCAGTTGCGGCTGGAGCTCGCGGAACTATGTACCGTGCTGACCGACCGTGCGGAGAAGGCTGGGGACGCAGCCATGCCCGCGTACACGCATCTGCAGAGAGCTGAGCCGGTTCTGGTCGGACATTGGCTGCTCGCATATGTCGAAATGTTTTTGCGGGATGCGGAGCGGCTGGCAGATTGCCGGAAGCGGCTTAACTCGTGTCCGCTGGGATCGGGATCTGTGGCGGGCGCGACGCTGTCGCTCGATCGTTCGTTGATGGCTGGCAATCTCGATTTCGATGGAGCGACCGCCAACAGTATCGACGCCACGAGCGATCGGGACTTTGCGCTTGAGTTTGTCAATGCGCTTTCGCTGCTCGCGCTGCATCTGAGCCGCTGGGCGGAGGAGATGATTTTATTTTCTTCGCAGGAATACAGCTTCCTGGCTCTGCCCGAGGCTTACTCCACCGGTAGCAGTGCGATGCCGCAGAAGAAAAATCCCGATCTGCTCGAGTTGATGCGTGGCAAGAGCGGGCGAATTCTTGGAAATGCGATCTCTCTGATGGTCGCGGTTAAGGGTTTGCCGCTTGCGTATAACAAGGACTTGCAGGAAACGCAGGAGCCGGTCTTCAACTCTTCGGACACGCTTTTACAAATGTTGCCGCTGGTCGCGGGATGGATGAAGGCAGTGGCATTCAATCACGAGCGCATGCAGCAGGCGGCGCAATCGGGATTTATGAACGCGTGGGCAGGCGCCACCTATCTGGTGAAGCGCGGCGTGCCGTCACGCCTGGCGCATGAGCGGATCGGCAAGGCAGTACAGATGTGTATTGAGCGCAGCTGTGAACTTCAGGACTTGCCGCTCGACGAACTGCGATCGCTCAGTCCAGCCTTCGATCAGGATTTTTATGAAGCGCTGAAGCTGGCTTCCGTGCTCGCCCTCCACGATGTTCCGGGAGGCACGGCGCCAAGCCGGGTGCGGCAAGTGATCAATGCCACTAGAAAGAGGATCGAATCTCTTCGCGAGGAGGCCCATGCGCACGCGTAAAGCAATTCTGCCCGACGCACAAGACATTCACGAACTGATCGCGGCATACTCGGGCGACGGCACGCTGCTGCCGCGGACTCTGCCGGAAATTTGCGAGAACGTCAGAGACTTCGTGGTTCTCGAAGATGATGGGCGCATCATCGGCTGCGGCGCGTTGCATCTCTATGGCACCCACCTGGCGGAAATTCGCTCGATCACGGTCGCGCCCTGGGCTCAGGGCAAAGGCGGAGGCGGACGGCTGGTCAAAACGCTGCTGGCTGAGGCCAAGCGACATCGCGTGGATTGCATTTGCCTGTTCACCCGCAAGCCGGATTTCTTCGCGGGTCAGGGATTTTCAGTGGCGCAGCGCGAGGATCTTCCTGACAAGATCTACAAAGACTGCCACGCTTGTCCGCGGTTTCATTGCTGCGATGAGGTGGCGATGGTCCGCGGAGAACTGCCCAAGTTCGCGATTCTGCCGGAGCCCGCGAATTGGCTGGTCAAGCTTCAAGAGTGGGCGCCGAATGGCGGAGAGCAATCAGTTGGAGACCCGTCAGGCTCTAGGTAATCTCTCCGGCGCCATCTTCGGCGGTGCAAAGGTATACGTCAGGGTTAATCCCGGTACTCTGCCGATAGCGTTCGGCAATTGCTTGCGCGAAGTCGGCCGCATTTTCTTCACGCACGAGATTGACCGTGCACCCTCCGAACCCGCCTCCGGTCATGCGGCCACCGCAATAGCCCGGCAAGCCTTCGGCTGCGTCGACCATGATGTCGAGTTCCCTGCAACTGACCTCGTAGAGGTCGCGCAGGCTGGCATGCGAATCGCGCATCAACTTCTTCATTCGATCCAGATCGCCTGTGGTAAGCGCGCGGGCCGCGTCGAGCGTCCGTTGGTTCTCGCGGACGACGTGGGTAGAGCGCTTGGCGATGATAGCGGCCAGCTCTTGAACGTGCCGTTCGACCAGTTCCACCGACACGTCCCGCAAGGCATGGATTCTGGGATTCCACTTCTGAAAAAATCTCACTCCTTCTTCGCATTCTTCGCTCCGGGTATTGTAGGCCCCTGAAGCCAGTTCGTGCTTCACCATGGTGTTGCAAACCACCAGGCGAATGCCTGCGGGAATGGGAACAAACTGAAACTCGAGCGAGCGGCAATCGAGAAGAAGGGCATGGCCGGCTTTTCCCATGCAGGAGACGAACTGGTCCATGATTCCAACGCGGGCGCCAACGAAACTGTTCTCGGCTTGGCGGCAGAGTTGAGCGACCTCGGGCAATGGCAACTGCTTGTCCTCCATACTCATCAGGGCCAAGGCGGAGGCTACTTCAAGGGCTGCGGATGAACTTAGTCCCGCGCCAATCGGGACTTCGCCGTGGACCAGCAGGTTCGCGCCACCAAGTTTATGTCCGCGCTGATGAAGGACGCTGGCAACACCCAGCACGTAATCACACCACGCCCCGGTGCGCTGCTCGGGCAGATGCCGAATATCGAACTCGAAACTGCCCGGGATTTCTTCGGAGTGAATCAGCAGTTTATGATCCGAACGCTTTGCGACCGCTACATATGTGGAGAAGGCGACGGCGGCGGGCAGGACGAAGCCGTCATTGTAGTCGGTATGTTCGCCGATGAGGTTTACGCGTCCGGGGGCACGAAAGATTCTGGGATGATCGGCGAATCGTTTTTCGAAGCGCTTCGCGAGTTCGCCTGAGTTCATCGGCATTTTTCGCCCTCAATGCCATGCAGAATAAAGGCTGCTTACCGTCAATCATTTTCCCTGGGAAGGCCCAACATTTTAATCGATTTCCCTGCTCCAGTAGTGGACCGCGCGCGTCCCCGGTCCGCGAGAATATCAGGAATTGACAGAGAATAATGTCGGGAAGATCGGGCACCGTGGCCCCTAATCTCGCGCCGCCGGGACGACACTTTTCTGATGGTTGCTATAAGAAATTTGTATTGGACGGACAGAATTACCGCATTTATTGTCGGCGCATTGATTCCAGCTGGTTCGCTCTGCGGATTGTCGGCGCGGGACCGGAGGGGCCTGCGCCGGCGGTCAGATTGATCGGCAGGCGCGATCGCTGAATTTGCTCGCGACATATTGTCACTCATTAAACAGGAGCATCCTAAGATGAGCAAACGAGCAGGGAGAAGCTCTCTGCGCGATTCAGTTTTGGCAGCCAGCGCCATGGTCGTTGTGCTGGCAGGAATGTTGGCCGGGTTATCTGCTCTCAGTTTTGCCGACGATGGGGCTAAGCCGGATCCAGCCGGCACGGCGACCGGGGATAAGACGACTGCCGTCGATGCCGCCGGCAATCCCTTTGTTGTTCCCGAACCTCTCGATAAGACAGCTCCAGACTATATCCAAAACAAAAAGGCGTTCGACGACTTCCAGGCTCAAGCTGCCAAAGAACCGCTCGCAGTAAAACTGGCCGACAGCGTGGGACATGTTCGGGTGGCGACCAACTTCGCATGGACGCTGAACACGGGCTATCTCGTCCTGTTCATGCAGGCGGGATTTGCCCTGCTCACCTGCGGACTGGTGCAGAAGAAGAATGCGGCGCATCTCATGATGCTGAACTTCGCCGCCTATGTCTTCGCCTTCCTTGCCTACTACGCCGTCGGATATGCATTCCAGTTTGGCGCGGTCGCAATCAATGCCGCGCCCACCAATCTGGGCGGAGTGCCCACGCTGAATCATTTTCTGATCGGCAGCGGTCAATGGGGATTCGTCGGCGGGAAAGGATTTTTTTTCCTGGGCCCGGCTTACGACAGCGGCAGCAACTGCCTGGCGCTGTTTGAAGTCGTGTTCATGGAGACGGCCGGATACATTATCGTCGGCGCCATTTGCGAACGCATCAGCTTTTGGGCGTTTCTTCTGTGTGAACTTTTCATCGGCGCGATCCTCTATCCAATATCCGGTTGCTGGACCTGGGGCGGTGGCTGGCTCTCGCAGCTGGGATCGACCATGAATCTCGGCCACGGCTATGTCGACTTTGCCGGGTCTACGGTGGTGCATGCTGTGGGCGGGTTCTGTGCCATGGCCCTCGCCATCATTTTGGGGCCGCGTCTGGGAAAGTTTGGTCCGGGTGGGAAGATTCGCGCCTTTCCCGCTCATAATATTGTCTACGTCGTGAGCGGCACGTTTATTCTGCTCTTTGGTTGGATGGGATTCAATCCCGGCTCCACGCTGGGAGCCACCGACCTTCGCATATCAGTCGTGGCCTTGAATACCAATCTCGCAGCGGTCGCGGGTTCGGCAGCCGCGATGCTCATCTGGTATTTCGTGTTCGGCAAGCCCGACATCACGATGGCTTGTAACGGAATGCTGGCCGGATTGGTTGCGATTACCGCCCCTTGCGCCTTTGTGTCTCCAACTTCAGCGGTGATCATCGGAGTGCTGGCTGGCTGTGTGGTTTGCGGCGGTGTGCTGTTCAACGAACGTGTGCTAAAGATCGACGATCCTTGCGGAGCAGTTTCGGTGCACGGCTTTTGCGGCTGGCTGGGAGCCGTCAGCGTGGGTATTTTTGCGGACGGCACTTACGGCTCCGGCTGGAACGGAGTGGGCGCGGCGAATTACCTGGGCCACGCGGGCCAAGGAGTCACCGGACTGATTCATGGCGATATTCGGCAGTTCTGGGTTCAGCTGATGGGAGCGAGTTTGTACGCAGTCTGGGCTTTTGGAGCAACGTTCGTAGTTTTTGGGATTGTGAATAAGGTGAAGAGCATGCGCGTAGCGCCCGAATCGGAAGAGGAAGGACTCGACGTTCCCGAGTTTGGCATGCCGGGTTATCCAGAAGACGCCGTAGTTACGGGTTCCTACTGACGCAACGAACACTGCCCGCGGCGGCGTCCGGGAAACGATTGGAGCTACCGAAAGCGGCGGATGAACAGGGTGTGGCGCTCGGAGCGATAGAAGCCGACTCCATAGATGGTAGCTTTTCCCTTGGACGAGTAAATCACCTGGCGAATGCGCAGCACAGAGGCTCCGCGCGGCACGCCCAGCAATTCGGCAATGCTCGCCTCAGCCGCGGTGGCATCGACTTCCTCGTCGGCATAGGCGAGATCGACGCCATAGTCGTGCTCCAGGGTCGCAAACAGGGAAACCCTGCCCAGGGGAGCTTTCACTAATCCGGCAAACTCGCCGGCCGGGAGGTAGCATGTTTCCAGGGCGAAGGGGTCGTCGCCGGTCTCGCGCAGGCGTTCAATCTTGACCAGGGCGCTGGTCGCGGGTAATCCGAGTCGAGCCGCTACTTCCGGCTCATGTTCGATGATCTTTGACACCAGCACTCGCGACCGGGGGCTGAGTCCGCGGCTGGACATGTGCTCGGAGTAGCTCATCAGCTTATTGAAGTGGATCTTGGGGGCGGCTACGAACGTGCCCGCACCGCGCCGGCGTTCGACTACGCCCTCGCGCTCCAGGCCGGCAAGAGCATGGCGCGCGGTCATAAGGCTGACCTTATGGGTTCGAGCCAGTTCGCGTTCTGAAGCGACCAGGTCGCCGGGGGACAGTTCGGAAGACTCGATCCGTTTGCGAATGGCGTTCTGAATCTTCTTGTAGACCGGCGTACCGTTACGATGATTTCCCGCCATGAATCGCTTTCCGGGCCGGACCGCGGCGCTGAGTGTCACCCATCGATTGGGCAGGACGCTGACCGCATCCGCCCTTCCTTGTGCTATATAGCTTAATTACACCTCTATGTAAAGGGCAAAGTGTATTGGTCCCAGGTTGATCGACGCGGGCAGGGATTTGTTTTTGCTATAGAGCACATCATTTTTTTCTTTTCGCCGTTCGGGCGGGTTTGGCTTTTCTGCGGAATTCATAAACGCGATTTCGCTTGAAATCACAGGTTATGGGAACCTTAATCTCAAAAGGCCTGCAACAATTCGTCTATATTTTCGGCTCCAGGGAGCTAGCCAGGTGATATAGAGCGGCTTGGAAAGACGCGTTTGGCGTTTTTTTAGAAATTAATGCATTTTCTTCTTGACCATGATCCTCTGCGTGCTATATAGCATAGTCGGATTGTATTAGAACATTTTTTCGGCGCCTGTCGGTTAACCGATGGAAGTGTTCTTAGGAGGCTGTGCGATGAAGCTATCAGCGTGTGTTGAGAATCTGCGGCGAGCCGCTCTTTCGTCCCTTGTGATTTTGTCCCTGGTTGTTCTCGGCCTCTCGGCCGCGAGCCCCGCTCAGGAACTGGCCGCAACGCTCACCGGCACCGTCACCGATGCCAGCGGCGCCGTCGTGTCGGGCGCGACCGTCGTGGTTCACAGCACCGAAACCGGCGCTGACGTTCGCAACGTCACCACCAGCAGCAGCGGGAGTTTCAACATCACGAACCTGCCCGCGGGACGCTACACGGTGACGGTAAACAACGCCGGCTTCCAGACCTACGTGGCGAAGGACGTAATCCTCAACGTCGCCGAGAAGCACACGCTCGACGTGCAATTGAACGCGGGACAGGTCAGTCAGACCATCGAAGTAACCGCCGAGAACACGCCTATCCAGACCACGACCGCCGAAGAGTCTGGCACGGTGACCGGCGACCAGGTTCGAGAGCTGGCGCTCAACAACCGAAACTTTGAGCAGCTCATCCTGTTGCAACCCGGCGTCGCCAACCAGTTGCCGGACAAGGTCGGCTTCGGTCTCGCCAACAACACCTCAATATCGGTGAACGGCGCGCGCACCGGCGCGAACAACTACACGGTCGACGGAGCCGACATCAACGACAGCGGCTCCAACGGGACTTTGCTGAATACCCCGAGCATTGACGCCATCCAGGAGTTCACGCTGGAGCGCAGCAACTATGACGCGGCATTCGGACGTAGCGGCGGCGGCCAGATTGTGGTCGCGACCAAGACCGGGACCAACCAGTTCCACGGCGGCGCCTACGAGTTCAACCGCAACAATTACTACAACGCGAATACATTTGGCGGCCGGGCCTCGATCGCAGCGGGCAATCCGCTGTCGGCCAGCAACACGGTTCCTATCGAACGCTACAACGATTACGGGTTTACTCTGGGCGGTCCGCTGTTTATCCCGAAGTTCTTCCACCCTGTAAAGAATAAGACGTTCTTTTTCTGGTCGGAAGAGTGGCGCAAAGCGAGTACGCCGGGCACGAATGACATTAATGTGCCGACAACGGGACAAATGGGAGGCGTTTTCCCATGGATACTGGATACCACAAAAGGGGACGCCAATTACAATCTGTATGTAAATCCGGCTTCGGTATTTTCGCCCAGTGCGCCAGCCGGTTGCGTCACAAGTACGGCTCCCAGTCCGACTCAGAAAACTTCCGCTACTCCACAGACTTCTACGATTAGCTTAACAACGGCGGGGTGCGTTAGCCAGAATTCGGCCGCTTACCTAAACGCTTTCATGCTGCCTAACCCTGCCAATAACGCGGCGGGAAACCAATTGATCACGAATTACAGCCAGCTGAATAATTTCCGGCAGGACATTATTCGACTGGATCAGAACATCGGCGACAAGGTCCGTCTATTTGGCCGCTACATGGAAGATGTCGTGCCGCAGAACGAACCTTTCTCGCTCTGGGGTGGCGGAAACTATCCTGGCGTTGAAAACACTTCGCTGAACGCGCCCGGACGCAATCTGGTCGTCAACGCGACCATAAACATCTCCCCCAAAGTGGTAAACGAAATTGAATACGTGGATGCGTGGGGCGCAATCAATTCCAATCTTACCGGTGCGATCGCAAACTCGCCGGCATTTCTTAGCAAGCTTACGAACAATACGAAGTACCAGGACCCGAACGGTCGCGCGCCCAACGTCAGCATTACTGGATACACCGGCTTAGGGAACGGCAGCGCCCCTTATTTCGAACGGAATATTGACAAGAACATATTTGACAATCTTTCCATCCAGCACGGCAATCACACCGTGCGGCTGGGCTTTACCTCGATGTGGATGCAGAAAACCGAAAACGCCTCGGCTGGAGCAGCAAGCTTTAGCTTCACACCCGGCAACGGGAACGATGCCTTCGCGAACTTCCTGCTCGGACAAGCCGACCAATACAGCCAACCAAACAAGGACACGATCCCGCATCTCAAGTACGTAAACTTCGAATTTTATGTGCAGGATGACTGGAAGGTAACTCGCAAGCTAACGGTGAATGCGGGCATTCGATACAGCTACTTCCCTTCACCTACCGACAGCAACAACACATTGGTTAACTTCGTGCCCAGCCTATTCAACCCGGCCAATGCACCGGTCATCGACCCCGCCACGGGCAGCATGGCCCTTGGGAACAATGCCGCGACTTACGCCAACGGTTTGATCTTTCCGAAAGGCGCGGCTTGTGCCGCAGCCCAGGCCGTTCCCGCTCCGCTTGTGACTTGTTCTCCTTACGGAGCGACCGTTAACCCCAGTTCGAACAACAACTGGGGTCCACGTCTCGGAATAGCTTACGATCCTTTCGGAAACGGCAAGTGGGCTGTGCGAGCCGGGCTCGGAGTCTTCTATGACCGCTCACTGAACGGCATTTGGGAGCAGAATGCATTCGGCGACCCGCCGCTGGTGCAGACCGACACAACCCTTAATACCTCTAGCTCGAATAAGAATCTATTCGATAATCCGCTTGGAGCCGGGCAGGCGGGAGCTGCACCGCTAGGCCCGAATGCCCTGACTATTACCGGATCGCCCGCCTTCAAGGTTCCGAGCTATCTGGACTACAACCTCTCGGTGCAGCACGAGATCATGCCGAACACCGTGCTGGAGGTAGCGTACGTGGGCACCAAAGGTACGCACCTGCTGGGGGACATTGATCTCAATCAGCCCACTGTCGCTGCGCGTCTCGCTGCTGCCCCAGGGACAGACGTAAATGCGATACGTCCATATCTCGGATACGGAGCCATCAACGACCGCGCCACGGTTTACACCAGTAACTACAATTCGCTGCAGGTGTCGTTGAACCGGCGCTTTAGCCGTGGATTGACTCTGGAACTTGGCTATACCTGGTCAAAACTGCTCACGACGAATCCCTATGACCGGGGATTGTCGGCGTACGACACATACGACCTGAAGCAGAGCTATGGACCGTCGGTGCTGAATACGCCGCAGATGCTTGTTCTCAGCTACGTATACGATCTGCCGTTCTACCGAAACCAGAGAGGGTTGGTGGGTCAGGTCCTCGGTGGCTGGGAGTTCTCGGGCATCACAACCATCCAATCCGGTCAGTCGCAGATCATGACGCAGAGCAACGATCCATGGGCTCTGGTAACGACTCCGAACTCCACGATCTCGTGCACCATTAGCGCAACCACAACTTCATGCCCGACTTACCCCGGAGGCTTGGGCATGACCCGACCGGGCGAGACAGTCTACATTCGTCCCGACCAGATCGGAAATCCCCATGGACCGAAGACCGCTGCTGAGTTCTTCAACACCGCAGCCTTCACGGAAGCCATAGGACACTTCGGCAGTTCTCGTCCGGGCGCAATTCTGGGTCCTGGTATTCAGGTCTGGGATATGTCGCTCATCAAGAACTTCAGATTTGCCGAACGGGCCGGCTTGCAACTCCGTCTCGAAACCTTCAACACGTTCAATCACGGCAACCCCAGCGGAATTGACACCAACGTTGGAGATTCCAACTTCGGTGCGGTAACCGCCTGGCACGATCCGCGCAACGTGCAAATCGGAGCCAAGATTAACTTCTAACGGTTAGCCAAATCAGCGTTTTCAAGCGCACGCCATAAATGGCGTGCGCTTTTTCTTGCGGCGAGGAAATTCTGGACTACTGCTCAGTTCACTGGCTCTCAGTTTTCTCAATCGCCGCCGCCCGCCTCTTTTCTTGCAGGGCAAGCGAGATTTTCTGTTCGCGCGTTCCCTCGGCGGCGTGTCCTGACTTTCGCAGGGCCGTGCCTAGAACGAAATGGGCCTCGGCATAGTTAGGATCGAGTTGCACCGCTTTGCGCAGCGGTTCAATCGCGTCGGCAGGTTGATTCTTGGCAATCTCAGTTTTGCCTAGGCCGAACAACGCTTCCCCATAGCGAGGATTCGCTTTGAGTGCGGCGCGGAAGTGGGTTTCAGCATCGTCGAGTTGGGAGTTGTTCAGCAGAATTTGTCCGAGGATGCAATTCGCCACTGGATCGTTGGGAAAGTGCTCGAGCTCGGCTCGCATTTCTTTTTCGGCGAGATCGCTGTCGCCTTGCCGCCAATAGAGATAGCCCAGGCCGGAGTGCACTCCCATGAAGTTCGGGTCGGCCTGTTCTGCCGCCTGATATTCCTTGATGGCGTCGGCGCGATTCGACATCTGGTCGTAAGCCGTGCCCATCATGATGTGAGCGGTCGCGGAATTCGGATTCAACTTCATGATGCGGGCAAACACGCTGGTCAGGGCTTTGTAGTCCTGTATGTGCAGGTATGCTTTACCGAGAATATCGAGAGTCTCCAGGTCGGACGGGTCTGCCTGATTGGCCCGCTCCAGGTACTGCGCAGCTTCCGCGTAGCGATCGAGCGCAAACAGGCACAGGCCGGACAAATCGAGAATCTGAAAATCTTTGGGATTACTCACCGCCATGGGCTGCAGCAGGCTCCACGCGGAGCGATAATGCTGGGCTTTGAAATAGGCGACGGCAAGGTTGCGTTGGGTCGCCGGATCCCCGGCACGGACCTTCAGCGCCTCCTGGTAAAAAGGAATCGCCTCGGCGGGCTTACCCTCGCGGGAAAGCACAATCCCGAGATTGTTTAGAGCGGCAAGGGAATGGGGATCAATCTTCAAGGCGCGCCGAAAATTCTCAGCGGCGGACACCAGATCCCCTCGATGCATTGCATCGGTGGCCTGGGCCAGATAGGAGTGCATCTGCACGTCTGCGGAGTTCGTTGGCGCCGCTCGGACTTGAGGTGCCGCTTGGGCAAGCGTCGTAAAGACCGTGAGCATGCAAAGTGCGGTCCCGAGCAATACTGGCACCTTCATACACCGGATTTTAAGGTGCGGAAGAATGCACGGTCTAATGCACGGTCTTAGGACGCCAGGATAAGCCCGCATACACAATTTCCCTTACATAAAAATATGTATGGTATCGAACAGAGGGCTGTAGCACTCTATCGCATTCTTCCTATGGCCGAACCTGACTTCGACAAGGTATCAAAACAACTTGAGGAAACTCTCTCGCAGCTTAAAGGCACCAAAGACCCGGAGCAGAGAAAATCTCTTCTTCGGACGATGAGACGTTTGCTGGTCGATGCCGACCGCATCAATATCAAGAAGGAGTCCTGACCTGTCGCCCGCGGCCTGAGATCGAAGCTAATCCACCGTATGTTTCGCGGTGTATCCATCGCGCGACACCACTTCGACTTTCACGTTCTTGCCCTTCTGGTCTTTCACCTGTAAAGGCCCGCCACCGGGCGCCACCAACTGCACTTTCAGCTTGCGATATGTTCCATCGAGCTTGGAGTTCGTGGGCGAATAGGAAATCGTGTATTGGTTGCGAATGTCGTTGGAGATATCGCCGAATAGTTCCGGAAGTTCCCCCTCAAAACGAGGAAAGTAGGCGCGGCCGCCGGTCATGGCGGCGAAGGTTCGCATCTCGTTGTCGCCCTGCAGATAGTCCATGTTCGTCACCGGGATGCCCATGCCATGCGCGTTGCGGCATCCCCCAGGATGGGTCTCGCAATACTCGCGCACGATGAACCCCACGCTGATGGGGAAGATGGTGACATCCTTCGTGTCCTTGATCTTCTTCATGATCTTGTCCAGCGTGAGTTTGCTGAACGAATCGATGCCGGTCGTCACCAGGACCACGTACTTCTTCCCTTCCACGCGGTCGAGGCGGTCTAGCGTGTCGTACAAAGCGTCGAAAAGATTCGTCTCCGAGAAGCCCGGAATGCGCAACTGGTTCAGCGCCCCGTAGATAGCTTTCTTGTCCTGGGTGAAGTCGACCAGGATGTGCGGCTGCATGTCGTAGTACGCTACGGCCACCCAATCTTCCTTCTTCAAAGTGTTGGCGAAGGCATAGGAAGCCTGCAGGGCCTGAATCATAAACACATAATTAGTCGACGCGAATTCCACCAATAGTACGGCGGTGATCGGCGCCTTCGATACCGTGAAGTGGGTCACGTTCTGGGGGACGCCGTCTTCCATAATGCGGAAATTGTCCTGCTTCAGCCCGGGAACGAACTGGCCGTCTTTAGTCGTGACCAGCACGTCCACATTCACCAGCGGGACGTTCACCTTGAGCGAATAGTCGGGAATGTCTTCGGCCTTTTTCGGAACGACCGGCGGGGGTGGGGGCGCGTCTTCGGTCTTCTTCTTGGGAACGGCATACGGCCCCACGTTGTCGGTAGGGCCACCGGCTTCGGCAGGGACATCCTGCTTAGGCCTGTCCGGGTCGGGAGTTTGAGACGGTGACTGCGAGGGTGTCTGAGCCGCTGGAGTTTGCCCCTGTTGATCTTGCGCCGCGAGCGGCAGGGCAACACAAAGCAGAGCCAACAAGATTACCAGATTTAGCCCTGAACCGGTCTTGTTTTGGTGCTGTTTTTTGTATGGTAAGGCCTTACTTTTGTAATGTCTAAACATGTTCAACCCGTAAAACCTCTGTGCTAGTATAGACGCAAGGTTAGGCAATTGGGATGTTTTGCCGGGTCCCAGATCGTCCCCTCCGGGCAACGTGTCGCGGTTGATATGAGTCTAATTTGTAATGGGGTCCAGTTGGCGGATCCCGCCTCGGGGCTTTAAATGAAAAAGGCAGTTCTTGCGTTTCTGGTCTTAGGTCTACCCTATCCACAATTATCCTTGCGGCCCAAGCCTCGCAGCCCACCATTTCGGTGGACCAGATCCATGCTGGCATGCGCGGCTATGCCCTTACGGTTTTCGAGGGTGTTAAGCCCGAGTCCATGGATGTCGAAGTTTTGGGCGTTCTGCGCAATACCAATGGCCCCAAGGGCGACATTATCCTTATCCGCCTGCACGGGAAGAAGGTGGAATATACCGGTGTCGTTGCCGGCATGAGCGGGAGCCCGGTATATCTCGACGGCAAACTGGCGGGAGCGCTTGCCTTCCGCATTGGCGAGTTCTCGAAGGAACCGATCGCGGGCGTGACCCCGATCGCCGACATGCTCGAAATCAACGCGCTCGACAAGTCGCCGGCGGAAGAAGCCGCGGCAACCAGGCCCGGCATATCGAATGCCGCGGGAAAAACCGCTGCCCCCGGCGATGGCGCCACATTTTCTGATCCCGCGCAGGCGACTTCCACAACCGCGGACTCGACGCAAGTGTTCGCCAGTTATCTGAAGCCTATCGATACGCCGCTGGTCTTCAACGGATTTTCCGAAGAAACTATGCGCCGCTTCGCGGGACAGTTCGCCTCCGCGGGAGTCATTCCCGTGATGGGTGCGGGCTCGGTCAGCGAAGCAAAACAGCCGGAACCGCTCGAAGCCGGTTCGGCGGTAAGCGCGATTCTGGTTCGCGGCGATATGGATATCGCCGCCACCTGCACCGTCACTTATATCGATCCCCAGCGTCTGCTGGCCTGCGGACATCCTCTGCTGCAGTTCGGCTCGGTCGATCTGCCGATGAACAAGGCCGAAGTGCTGGCCACGCTGCCCTCGCCGTTGAACGCCTTTAAGATCGTCAACACGACCGAGCGCGCGGGAGTCTTTGTGCAGGATCGTCACACCGGAATTCTCGGCGTCTTCAACAAACAGCCAGATATGATTCCCGTGACGTTGACCCTGCACGGCGGCAGCGGCACCAAAGAATTCCATTATGAAGTGTTGAACAATCCCCGCCTCAGTCCGGTGGCTATCATGGCCACGGTCTTTAATGCGCTACATGGCGTTAATGAATACGGCGAAGAAATCACGTATCGGCTGAACGGAAGCATCGACGTGAAAGGCTTCCCCGAGGTTGGGCTCAGGAACATGTTCGTTCCCGCGGATAACGGCCAGCCCGCCGCCATGGCCGCCGCCTTGTCTTTGGGCGAGCGCTTTGGCCGCATCTACGATAATCCTTACAACGCTCCCGCGGTGAATAGCGTGAAGCTCGACTTCGACCTCGTACGGGAGCGCCGCTGGGCGCGACTGGAGAGCGCTCGCACCGATGTGAGCGAAGTCCGACCCGGCGATGAAATCATCGTGGAAACCGTGCTCGCTCCTTATCGCGGCGAGCGCGTGGTGCACCAGATTCCGGTGAAGATTCCCACCTCGGCCAGCAAAGGAACCCTGCGCATCCTAGTGAGCGATGGCGAAACGCTCGACCATGTCGGCCGGTCTAATGCAGCGTTCGGCCGCAAGCTCGATCTCGCCTCCACCATCGCGCTGCTCAACAAAGAGCACACCAACAATCGCCTCTACGTTTCCCTGCTCGAAGCCGACCCGGAAGCCCGCGTCGCCGACAAAGTCATGCCCACCCTGCCGATTTCGGTGATGAACATCATGGACGGCATGCGCGGCAACCAGGAAATGATTGTCAGCGGAGAATCCAGCGTAGACGAAACGGCCACGCCACCGTTGGACTATGTGGTGAGCGGCGCCCAGTTGCTGACCGTAACGGTGAAATAGCGAAGTAGTGTAGGGCGGGCACTCCTGCCCGCCAGTTCTCATACGGCGAGATGCTTCCCTAGCGACAGCCGTCTCGGCTGTCTGTCGAAGACGAATCCGACTTTAGACCGTCGAAGGCCTCTACGTCGTACAGCCAATCCCAGCGTTTTGCCAGTTCGGGAACAAAAGCGTCCGAAGGACGCACCCGTCATTGCTGTGAACAGATTGCAAACGCCTTCGGCATGTGGCGGAAGCCTTGCGTCATCACTACCGCAATCAGCATTTGCGTGCCGTTGAAGCCGGCATGCACCAGGAAGCTAGCTCCGACTGAACGCGTCACAGCTCGCACCACGCCGCATACTACGCCCACCAGAAAGATGATCAGCGCCGCTCCCCACGCCCACCCGTATTGCGGCAGATGAATCAGCCCAAAGGGCAGCGCGGTCAGCGCAATGCCCCAGGCCACGCCCATCCGCCGCGCCAGCACCGGATACATGAAGCCGCGGAAGAACAGTTCCTCCATCAGCGGCCCAAGAGTGACGGCAATGATCGACAACAGATAAGCGTCGCGCGGGCTATCGAACAGATGCTCGAAGGGCGTATCTTTCGGCATTGGCAATACACTCTGCAGCAGGCTCAGAACGAAGAACATCGCCGCTCCCAGCGCAAGCAGCCGCCATTCGCCCCGCGGCCAGTTCCAGCGGATCGCCTGCCAGAAGCGCACATGATACTTTCCCTCGACCAGCGCGACCATGCACGCGGCCACCGGGATATAGAGCAGAAATTGGGAAGCAATCAGCAGAATTGATTTCTTCGAAACGTCGGCCAGGCTTTCCTGCGGGTACCAAAACCGATGCGCGACCAGCAGCACCGCGAGCTGCAACACCACCATCGTGACCACTGTCAGCCCTGCGATCATCAGCACATCCCACCCATCCCAAACGGGATTCTCCACGGGCGGCGGTGATGCGGGAATAGGAGCAATCACGGCCGGCGCGTACGGATCCGCGGCACTCGGCATCGGCGCCTGTGGCTCGGAGCTCACTAAAGGCTGCGGCTCAAACCGCGGATTGTCGGAGGATGACAAAAATGACTCTTTCTTAGCTGCCCACTTCGCGGGGCCAGTCCATTGAATACACCGAAAATATTCGGTAAGGTCCTGGCTCAGAATCGTCAAATGCGCCATCACTCAAATATTTTTCTGCTTCATCAAACGAGCTGAACAGACAGTGAGCATTCGTGTGAAGTTCAGTCGCCAAGCTGCTGCATGAGAGACCAGAGCATTCGGGCGAAGTTCTGGCCGTGAAATTGACAATGTCGAAACCCTCAAGTTGCTTTCTAGTCGGCGGAACTACATTTGTTGGGAAAGATGCCTCCGGCGACCAAACGTGCCATCGCTTGCCGTCAAACTCCATCTCGTGCGCCTCGTAATAGAACAGCGATGTTCCGCTAAGTTGAATTGAGTTTTCCTTGGCGACGGTCTTTATGATCTCTGGCGAGTCAAAGAACCAATAACCGTTGTGCTTCCAATAGGGGATGTAGTCGGCGAAATTCGGACAATTGCAATTGCTCACAGAATATATGTCCTCTACCTGTGAAGCTTGCAGCCAGTTGGGCTTCTTCTGTATTAGCTTCGCCATGTAACCGACGGGAACCATATCGAGATCCGAAACATCAACTGACAACTGACAACCGGGAACTGGCAACTGCCTTTCCAAAATATCCCGCCAGCGCTTGCCCCGTATATGACTTCTTCACCCGCGCCACGGTCTCCGGCGTGCCCTGCGCCACAATGCGGCCGCCTTCTTCGCCGCCCTCGGGTCCGAGATCGATGATCCAATCCGCATTGCGAATCACATCCAGATTGTGTTCGATGATGATGATCGAGTTTCCCAGGTCGGTCAATCGGTGCAGCACGTCGAGCAACTTCTTCACGTCATCAAAGTGCAGTCCGGTCGTCGGCTCGTCGAGCAGATAAAGCGTCTTGCCCGTTTGACGTTTGCTTAGTTCGCGCGCCAGTTTGATGCGCTGCGCTTCACCCCCCGAGAGCGTGACTGCCGACTGTCCGAGATGGATGTAGCCCAGCCCCACATCGACCAACGTCTGGAGTTTCTGTTTGACCTGCGGAATGTTCTCCAGAATCGGCAGCGCATCGGAAACTGGCATCTCCAGCAGATCCGCAATCGAATTCCCGTTGTACTTCACCGCCAGCGTTTCGTGATTGTAGCGGCGCCCGCCGCAGACCTCGCACAGGACGTACACATCGGGCAGAAAATTCATCTCGATCCGGCGCTGCCCTTCGCCCTGGCAAGCCTCGCAACGCCCGCCGGAAACGTTGAACGAAAACCGTCCCGCTTTGTAGCCGCGTTCGCGCGACTCCGGCAGCATGGCATAGAAATCGCGGATCTGAGTGAACACTCCGGTATACGTCGCCGGATTGGAACGCGGCGTCCGCCCGATCGGCGACTGATCGATGCGAATGACTTTATCGATATTTTCCGCGCCGGAAATCGCCTTGTGCTCGCCGGCCCTCTCGCGCGAGCGGTAAAGCTGCCGCGCCAGCGCACGATACAAAATGTCATTAACCAGCGTCGACTTGCCAGAACCGGAGACGCCTGTCACGACCGTCATCACGCCCAGAGGAAAAGTCACATCCAGATTCTTGAGATTATTTTCCTTCGCACCCAGAATCGTCAGGGCCGCCCCATTCGCCTTCCGCCGCTCCGGCCGCATTTCAATCGATGTCCGCCCTGATATATACGCCCCGGTCAGCGAATCGGGATCGCGCATAATCTCTTCCGGCGTGCCGTGCGACACCAGGCTCCCGCCATGCCGCCCCGCACCAGGTCCCAGGTCCACCACGTAATCCGCTCGCCGAATCGTCTCTTCATCGTGCTCTACGACAAGCACGGTGTTGCCCAGATCGCGTAAGTTCTCGAGCGCGGTCAACAACCGCCCGTTGTCGCGATGATGTAGTCCGATCGACGGCTCGTCCAGCACATACAACACACCGCGCAATTTCGATCCAATCTGCGTCGCCAGGCGAATGCGCTGCCCTTCCCCGCCCGACAAAGTCGCCGCCGAACGATCAAGCGAAATATATCCGAGCCCCACCGCGTTCAAAAACTGCAACCGCTCCACGATCTCGTGCATGACGCGCCCAGCAATCGCCGCCTCGCGCCCTGCCAGCTTAATGCCCTGCGCCACCGCCAGCGACCGCTCCACGGGCATGGCCGTGAACTCGGCAATCGACATCCCATTGACCTTTACCGCCAGACTCTCCGGCCGCAGTCGCTTGCCGTGGCACGCCGGACACTGCGTGGCTGACATGTGATCCATGAGCCACTCCCGGTAGCCTTCCGAAGTCGACTCCTCCAGGTTCTGCTTCAGATATCCGAAGATGCCGTGAAACCCGGTCTTTCCGCCACGCCCCGGCTCGCCGTTCAGCAGAAAATCCTGCGTCTTCTCCGAAAACTTCTCGAATGGAGTGCTCAAATTAATACCATACGCCGCCGCCGAAATCTGCAGCATATGAATCAGATTCTGCGACGCCGATCCCGGACCCAGCCCGCCCTCGAGCAGCGGCTTCGACCAGTCGGTGATCACCTTCGCCGGATCGAAATCGTATTTGCTGCCCAGCCCGTGACACTCCGGACAAGCTCCATACAGGCTGTTAAACGAAAACGAGCGCGGCTCCAGCTGCGGTACGCTGATGCCGCAATCCGGGCATGCCAGCTTCTCCGAATAAAGCTGCTCGTCCCCGCCCACCACCGCGACCTGCACCAGTCCGCCGGCTAACTTCATCGCCAGCCCGACCGACATTTCCAGGCGATGCTCGATTCCCGGCTTCACCAGCAGGCGATCGATCACGACTTCAATCGTGTGATTCTTCCTCTTATCGAGATTGATGGCGACGTCATCGTCCAAGCCGACCAGTTCGCCGTCGATTCGCGCTCGCGTGTAGCCATGCTTGACCAGCGTCTCCATCTCTTTTTTGAACTCACCCTTGCGTCCGCGCACGATCGGCGCCATCACCATCACGCGGTCTTCGGGACTCAGAGCCATGACCCGCTGGACAATCTGATCAGCCGACTGCCGGCTGATGGCTCGCCCGCACTTGGGACAATGCGGCACACCGATCGAGGCGAATAGAAGTCGAAGATAATCGTAGATCTCAGTAATTGTTCCCACAGTCGAACGGGGACTTCGGCTGGTGCTCTTCTGCTCGATGGAGATTGACGGGCTAAGTCCATCAATCGCATCCACATCCGGACGCTCCATCTGATCCAGAAACTGCCGCGCATAGGCGGACAGCGTCTCCACGTAGCGACGCTGCCCCTCGGCGTAAATAGTGTCGAAGGCGAGCGAAGACTTCCCCGAACCGCTCAGGCCGGTAACCACCGTAAGGGTGTTACGCGGAATCTCCACGTCGATGTTTTTCAGATTGTGTTGCCGGGCGCCCCGGACAGAAATCTTGGTAATGGCCATTATGTGCCCAGGGTTATGTCCCTTCCGTAATGTCGACAGGCACCCAGAATTGTTGGAAAGTGGGATTGCACAGCTCTACTCCGTATCTTAGTCGTCAACAGCGCGGAGCGTCAACGCGGTTAGATTTGGAGAAGCGTTGAAGGTTCCCGCTGCGAAAAAGAAAAAAACTCAGGTATACGGATTTCCGTGCCGTGCATCTGATAACAGCCCTTCGTCAAAAGGTTGATGCCGTGAATTCGTTGATTATCCCGATGATCCTGTTCGCCACTGTTGTTGCTTCAGTTGGTTTTGGCGTCCTCGCCGCATACGCCGCTGTCATCGGCATTCTGCATACCTTCGGCCGCCCCTCACAGCCCCAGCCAGCTCGCCCACGCCTGGTATTAGTACCCACTCAGAACCACGCCAGCGGCGACTAATTCGACTAATTTATGTACAGCTTTATGTGGGGACAGCCGCCCTCGGCTGTCCACGGAGCGCCCAGCTCCGGTGCTCACACCTCAGATTCACTACGAACCAGTACACTAGGAACCAGCACTCGGCGGCCTAATCCGCCGGCCCCACCGCCTTTATCTTGCTCTTCAGGTGTGTATGCTCAAACGCCGAGTTTCCAGTTCGACAGACACCTGCCGTTGATGAAGAACAATGCTGAATTCGGAACTCCGTCCCGAACGGCGCGGGAAAATGGCACATCGCCTCCACCAGAAAAGCATCCCGTCCCTCTACGGTCTCCGGCACCGGTCGTTTACACCCTGATGGATGTTTTGTCTATAGTTACAGCATGAACCGGATAGGGCTCCGGGTAGCACCGAGTTAGTGTTTGCTTGCGCTCACTCTGTCAATAGTTCTCCGGGAGAGATTTATGAATCGACCTACCCCCTTCTGTGCAAAAACCTTCCTTGCGCTATGCAGTGTTTTGTTACTCGCCGGCATCGGCTGGAGTGCGGACCAGGAAAAGGAAAAGTCCGAGGTCGAGAAAAGGATCGACAATGCGGCCCATGTGCTGGACGAGATCATGGCCACGCCTGACAAAGGTATTCCAGACAAGATCATGAGCGATGCGAAATGCATTGCGGTAATTCCATCGATGGTGAAGATCGCGATAGGCTTCGGTGGGAACCACGGAAAGGGCGTTGCCACGTGCCGCACAGAAAACGGCAGGTGGAGCGCGATCGCTCCGATTACCATCACGGGCGGAAGTTGGGGATTACAACTCGGAGGTCAGGCCGTGGACCTGGTGATGGTCGTCATGAACGATCAGGGCATGCAGCATATGCTCGCCAGCAAGTTCAAAATCGGGGCTGACGCCTGTGCCGCAGCCGGTCCGGTCGGCCGTCACGCTGGCGCCGATACCGACTGGAAGATGAAATCGGAAGTTCTCACCTATTCCAGAAGCCGCGGACTGTTCGCCGGAATCGACTTGAACGGTGCGTCGGTGACGCAGGACAAGGATGACACCCGGATCCTTTACGGAAAGTTTGTGCCGTTCGCTGACATTCTGGAAGGCAAGGTGCGACGCACACACATGAGTCAGCCGTTTTTGGCGACGCTGTCGCGCTACACCGGTACAGTGACGTCCGAGAACAAACCTTCCGCCGCTCGATAAGGGTCGGTCGAAGACAACTCAATTGAGGAAGGGATGGCTATGGCTCACGCGATGGAAAGATTGAACACCGACGACCAATTGATGATCGAGCCCACAATAAATAAAGAACTAGAACGGGCGGCTGAGTCCCTGGGAACTGCGGCGGGAACGGCGGTAGCGAAATCGCGTGAGTTTGTATCCTTGCTGGCGGAACGCGCGGATATCCTCAGATACCGCGCCGAACGGGTTGGAGAAGAAAAGCCGCTCCAGCTTCTCGCGGTCCTCGCCGGAATCTTCGCTTGCGCCGGAGTTGCAACGCGCTTGTGGAGGGCGAATCGAAATGCATAGCGCAGTGAACGGCCGAACGCTGGCAGAGGTCGTGGGCGATATCAAGGAAGAAATTAAGGAATTTACTCAAACCAGATTTCAACTCTTAAAGGTAGAATCTCAGCAAAAATGGGCACTCCTGAAAATCGCAGCCATTCTGGCTGCCGTCGCGGTCGTACTCCTAGCCACCGCTTACGTGTTACTGACTATGGGATTGGTGGCCGTCATTGCCGCCGTTTTCATGAATAATCCATATCGCTGGGTTTTCGGATTTTTCGGCATCGCGATCCTGTGGGCCATGCTGGGTGGTATCGCTGCATATTTCGCAAAACGGGAATTTGCTCTCAAAGGCATTGTGCCCAGAAGAACTTTCGCAGTACTAAAAGGTGACAAGGTTTGGCTTCAACGCGAAGCAAAGGATCATTTATGAGCGCAAATCCGATCGATCATCTGGAGATTCAAGCTGTTCAGCAACGGAACCAGGTTCACGAGACCATCGGCGAGTTGAAAGATAAGGTAGACGCTGTCCGCGCGAAATTCGATCCTCGCACCAACGCGCGGGAACATCTAGTGGCTGCATCGCTGATAGTGTCTTCCATCGCTTTTCTTGCCGGTTATGGATTCGCCGGCGTGTTCAGCAATCATTAAGCACCAGAAGGAGACTAAGCATGCCGGCGCTCAATAAATTAGTGAAGATGGCGGCAAGTCCCATTCCCCGGATGATCACTCCGAAGGCCCACGCCATGATCGACTATGCAAGCGTGGGATTATTCCTCGGAACCACGGCCTGGTTTTGGCGTCGCAACCGGCGCGCGGCTATGGCGTCTCTGATTTGCGGCGGCGCCGAACTCGCTATCATGTTGCTCACCGATTACCCCGGTGGAGTGACAAAATTCATCAGCTTCCGAACTCATCGTGAAATGGACTATGGACTGGCTGCCATCGTTGCCACCATGCCGGAATCCTTGGCATTTGAAGACCGCGACGGAACGAAATTCTTCCGGGTTCAAGGCGCTCTGCTAACCCTGCTGGGCGAACTCACGGAGTCTTCGGCGTCTTCTAGATCGCGACGCGCGAGGGCGGCCTAATCGGCGTTTATGCCCTCGTTATGGAAATTTGGCGGTCTCACTCCCATCCTGGTTACACAACGTGCGATCAAGAAGATTGGAGAAGACGAACTTTCCACGCGCGGAGCCGCCTTATCCTATTACTTCGTTCTTGCTCTGTTCCCCATGTTGCTCTTCATTGTGTCTGTGATCGGCATTTTTTCCGGAGCGCACTCAGAACTGCGAGAGAGCATATTCGCCGCTCTCAGTCATTTGGCGCCGGGCTCGGCATCGGACTTAATGCACAAGGTAGTCGGTCAAACCGCCCAATCGAGCAGTGCCTTAAAAATCGGGGCTGGCATTTTCGGAGCGCTCTGGGCTGCTTCTGCGGGAGTCAGCGCGGTCGTGGTTTCGTTGAATGTGGTCTATCAGTA
This sequence comes from uncultured Acidobacteriaceae bacterium, assembly GCA_963733795.1. Lineage (GTDB taxonomy): Bacteria > Acidobacteriota > Terriglobia > Terriglobales > Acidobacteriaceae > Sulfotelmatobacter. Next base: position 766,085 of record CAVTED010000004.1, on the reverse strand, counting down.
CACCGAGACGCGCCCCTGGTGGAAACAAAAACTTACAGTTCTCGGATTGACTGTCTCTCTGGCGGGCTTAATCATTTCCGCGGTAGTCCTGGTTCTTTATGGCGGAAAAATTGGCACAGCTTTGGCATCGCACTTTGGACTTGGACATTTGTTCACCGTGACTTGGTCTGTCGTGCAATGGCCGTTCTTGTTCGCCGCCATGTTTTTATCATTTGCGCTGGTCTATTACTTCGGCCCAAACGCGCCAAACCCGAGTTGGCATTGGGTGAGCCCAGGGGCAGCTCTCGGAGTCATCCTTTGGCTAGCTGCCTCGGCTGGATTCCGCGTTTACCTGCATTTTTTTAATTCCTATAGCGCGACTTACGGGTCATTGGGCGCGGTGATTATCCTGCTGCTTTGGCTTTATATCACTGGCTTTGTCATTCTTCTGGGAGCGGAACTGAACGCCGTGATCGAGGCTGAGGACCGAAATACTGCGCTGCACCAGTCCGCGATGCTTAAAGCCCAACGGCAGATGAAGTTCGCAATGGCGTCCTCAAAACAAGCGGCCTGAGGTGCCCAAGACTGCGCGGCAATGCTCCCCCTTCAGTAAATCACCTTTAGCGAGAACTGAATCTGCCGCGACGTCCCCGCGGTCCTGCTGATAATGCCAAATCCGCTCCCGCGCACAATGTTCGAGGGCAGCCCGAAATTGACAATGTTGAATAGATTAAAGAACTCCGCTCGAAATTCCAGCGTACCCATTTCCGCATTTCCGCGATGTCCAAAGGGCGTGTCCTTGACCAGCGCGAAATCAAAGTCGTGATAGGCCGGGCCGCGAAACGTGTCCCGCCCCAGTGCGCCGAATCGCCCATGATTCGGCCCCGTTCCGCCCGGAACGTTAATCGGGATATTGAAGAACGAAGCGTTGTTCGTGCCCAGCCCGAAGTAGTCATCGTGCACCAGCCGGCTCGTCGAAAAATGAGGCATCGAAATGAGATCCGGCGGTCCGCGCCGCCGGCTCCGGCTCCCGTCTGCTGAATCCCCGAATACACGCTGAACGGCGATCCCGTGGTCAGCGTCGTGATGTTCAGAAACTGCCAGCCCGTCGTCAGCGGTTTCCCTATCGGCCGCAGAAAGCCAACTCGATCCAGCGGCAGCAACTGGATCACGCTTGCCGAAAACACGTGAGTCACATCAAACGTCGACGGACCTTTTTCCGCCGATGGATTCCACGGATCCTGCGGCAAAGTTTGCAATACCGTTCCCGCCGAACCAAACAGTCCGCCCAGCACCGCGCTCACGTCGTCAATTGACTTGGAATAGGTATAGCTCGCCTGCAGGCCCAAGCCTGCCCGCGCCGAATTCTTGCTCACGCTCGATTGCAGCGAGTGATAGGTAGAATGCGAACCGCTCGTCATCAATTGCTCCAGTCCGAGTCCGCCCGTGGCCTGCCCTGTCGAGTTGAACTGCGTGAATGGCGCGTGCGCCGGGTCGGCCCCGGTGTAACTGTTCGGCGAATAAACTCTCGCCAAATGAATGCCAGCTGTCGCCACGTAGGAGATGTTGACTTTCACGTCGCGGAAATCATGATCGATGCCTGCCGTCCAACTCCCGATATAACCGTTCCCGAAATTCTGCGCGATTCCGACGATGGTCAGCAACTGCACTTGATCGCCAGGAGTGAGCGCATCCAAGTCGCTCTGAAAGCGCGGCAGATCGATCCGCGTATTGGCAGGTACGTCCTGCATTCTGCCGGTTGCGAAAATCGGCTGTCCTTGCACCGTATAGGCCGTGGGCAGAGTCAACGGTACGAATGTATCGTGAAACGGAACCGCAACTCCCGGCAAAGCAGTGATGTAAGGAGAAAACGCAAACGGAATTGAGGCAGTCAGAAAATTATCCTGCCACAAGTTGGGAATCATTGTGGTGATGGCGCCTGCAGCGTGCAGCACCGTGCGCTTGCCGGCGCCGTAGTCCAGTCCGAGTCGCGGTCCCCAGCCGTTCCAGTCCTGCTTGTATGGCGGCTGAGGATTGATGAGCTCGATCTGTGTAGCGCTGCGATCCCCGTAGGATGTAGGTTTGCCATCCGGCCGAAAAAAGAAAGGACTTGACGTTCGCTTAGTCGCCTCATGAATTCGGCTGTTCACTTCGTAACGCAATCCATAGTTGACGGTGAGGTGCGGCAGTCGCCTTCCATGCATCCTGAAAATAAACGTTGTAAGCCTCGCGCCGCACCCCAGCTTCGTCGAACTTATCGCCTACCGGGGTAATACTGGCGGCAGCGGTAATGTTGTAGGAAAATGGCGTCGCGGTCAGCAGGCCGGTCAGCGAATCCGGCAGCGGATCTCCGATCTGGATATCATGCTTTCCGCTCGCCGATTTGATTAACACCGGCGAATAAGCCGTGCCTCCGCCAAAGGAATAAATTCCATTCGGATTCGTCCCAAAGATCGTGGAATCGCGATTTATCCGTATCTCCACTCCCCACTTAAAAGCATGCACCCCATGCACCAGCGCCATGTCCTGCTTGAACTGATAAAGATTGCTGTACGAACCGAAAATCGAACCGGCCGGCAAATTGAACGCCTGAAATAAACCGTCGCCGAAACTAATCCCCGGCTGCGTGTGGTTGATCGCCGGGAAAAAAGGCGTGCTGCGAATGTAGCTGAGAGAAGTGTCAGAGGTCAGATGCGGCGAGATCGTTCGCGTATACCTTACGCCAGCATTCCGCTGGTGATCGAAGAACTGAACCCCAAAGCTGGGATCGATCGCCGTCTGATCGGGGTTGGTTAGCGGCCCCGTCACCTGATTGAGGCTGAACCGCGTGACCAGCGACGCTTTATTCGAAATCTGATGATCGATTCGCACTGAGAACTGATCGGTGCGCGTAACAACTTTAGACGAGGCCGCATACGTGCGATCGCCAAAAGCTCCCGAAGGTTGATTCGGCAGCGGATACCGATTGAGCACCGGCAAAACGGCTGCATTGACTGGCACCGTCAGCGTGTCGCCTGGAAAAGTCGTAGTGTCAATTCCCTGCCGCTCCGCCGCCGTAGGCACAGGAATCACCTGCGTAGTGCCAAGCACTTGGCGAAACCCTTGGTACTCGCCAAAATAAAACGTCCGATTGCGCCCGTCGTAAACTCCCGGGAGCACTACCGGCCCGCCATTGGTGAATCCGAATTCATTGCGCACAAACGGAGGAATGCGCCGACGGCCCGTCGGATCTTTGTAATCGAAATAATTGCGCGCATCGAAAGCCGCGTTGCGCAGGAATTCGAACACGCTCCCGTGTACCTGGTTTACTCCCGACTTGGTCACAACATTGGTGAAACTCGCGGCCCCGTGTCCAATCTCAGCCGCCATCACTCCCGAATTGGCCTGCACTTCCTGAATAGCATCCACGTTGAAGTTGGAAAACGTCGCTCCTCCCATCTCCGGATCGGTGGTGTCGAAGCCGTCCGTAGCAAAAACGGTTGCCACGCCGCGCTGCCCATTCACCGCAAACTGCTGCGTAAAATTCGCGGCGCCATTGGCATCGGTCATCGTCCCGGCTGCCAGCAGCAGCAACTTGCTGAAGTCGCGCGCATTCAGCGGCAGACTCGAAACCTCCGCGCTGGAAAGATGTTCGCCCCCGCTAGCCTGCGCGGAAGCCTCAGCGCCAGAGGCAACCAGTCGGACTTCCTGACTTTCCAATGCCAGTTGTAGGGCGGCGGTCAGGCTGGCCGAATCCTTAATCATTACGGGAGTCGCAGTTTTCCACTCCCTAGCCGCAACCTTCACCGAAACCGTGTAGTTGCCGGCGACAATGCCGGCGAAGACAAATCGGCCATTCGCCGCAGTTTTCGAAGTGTAGTCGCTACCTCCAGAAGTGGGGTGCAGCCTGATGACTGCATCGGCAAGGGTCTTACCTGCTCCGTCCCGCAGCACTCCGTCCCACGATGCTCCCAAAACCGCGCCAGCGGACGATGCCGCCGACAGAGACACGGCCAGACAAACAATGCCAATTACATTTCGCGGGCGGACAAGCATGAATTTCGAGATTATACCGGCGCGACCCCTTTGTAGCGCCGCCGAAGGGGCATCTTGCCCTCGCCGGTGGGGCGAGATGCGCCCCGCGACAGCCGCCGAGACGGCGGCACCACAAAAACACTCGCCTGAACCATCGTGGTAGCATTTCCGTGAGCCTTTCTCCACTCATAGGCACAATGCGCCGCACCCGCGCCATCTCGCTCTGTCTCGCGCTGTGCGGGCTTCTCCTGCGCTCCAACTCCGCTGTCGCCGCTGCTCAACCCTCACCCTGGCTGGAAATCCACTCCGTCCATTTCACCGTCATCACCGACGCCGGCGACAAGAAAGGCCGCGAGGTCGCCGTACGCTTCGAGCAGATGCGCGCCGTTTTCGCCACGCTGCTGGGAAAAGATCGCCTCCACCAGTCAGTACCGCTGACTATCCTCGCCTTCGACAACGATAAGTCCTACTATCAGGTCGCGCCTCTGATTCATCTCCAAGGAAAGTCCCAAGGGCAAGCTAACGATGTCCAACCCATCGACGTCCCCGGATTCTTTTTCCCCGGCGACGATCAGGACTTCATCGTGCTGAACTTGTCCGAAGAAGAATCGTGGCGCGCCGTCGCACACGACTTCGCGACTATGCTGCTGAATTACAACTATCCCCCGGCTCAAGCATGGTTCGACGAAGGCCTCGCCGAATATTTCGGCTCCATTCGCGTGGACAACAAACAAGTCGAACTCGGCACCGATCCCGGACTCCGTCTCTCTGCCAATCGCGGTTCGCTGAGCAACGACCGCGATTCGCATCAATCCACATCTTTTACTGAATTGCTGGGCACGCAACCCTGGCTCTCGTTGCCGGAGCTCTTCGCGATCAAGCACGATGCATCAGTTGGCGATCAAGGCGAACGCAACTTGCTCTTCCACGCCGAGTCCTGGATCGTGATCCACTACCTGCTACACGAGCAGAAACTGCCCGACACGGGAACATACTTCAACGCCGTCCTCAATGAACATGCGCCTGTGGAAGATGCCATTCAAAAAGCCTACGGCATGAGTTCTACGCAGCTAGAGCAGGCAGTGAAGAGTTACTTCAAAAGCCAAAGCGCGTTGCTGACCGCCGGTCACAAGAACGGTACGAACGCCGCCCCCGCGAGCGCAACGGCCGGCCAGACGTACCGCTTTCCCGTCCCTGTCGGCCCCGAGGACTCAGCAATTACATCCCAGCCCCTGCCTGAGGCCGACGCCCGCGCGCTCTATTCCGAAGTTGCGATCCGCATCCCTGAACGTCGCGAGCGCGGCCTGAAGGAACTGCAGGATCTCGCCACCGCTCCTACCCTAGCCGACAAAAAATTAGAAACCAAACAGCAAGCAAAGAAACCCCGCGAAGACGAAGACAATGAACAACTCCCTACCAATGCGATCGGCAACCCGCTCGCCCACCGCATCCTGGCCTGGGACCACATCCAACACGGCGAATTCGCGGAAGCCGCAAGCGAAATCCGCGACGCCTCCGCCCTCAATCCCCGCGACATGTGGCTGCGCTACTACGTCTCCGTTCTGAAATACCGCAGCGCGCAGGCCACTCACGCCGATATCCAGGGCCTGCCCAACATGATGCTCGATCTTCGCTCAGTTCTTGAATGGTATCCCGAACTGGCCGACGCCTACGATCTGCTAGCCGTCGCCCGCAATACCGGCGGAGGCCCGGCCGCCGCCCTGCAGGCCGAGCGCGCCGCGATCGGCCTGAGTCCGAGAAATGACCGCTACGTCTACCACCTGGCTCAGATTTATGTGACCAGCAAGAAATGGGAAGCGGCCAACGTCTTGCTGGACCGGCTCAAAGCCAGCGACGATCCTCAAATAGCCACACTCGCCCGCGAGCTAGGCGAGCAGGCCGGGACGGAGCGCAAATATGGTATTCCCGTGAACGGCGGTGCCTCGGCGCAGTCCAAACTCGCGCCCCAGAAGTCGCCATTCGATGTTCTGGAAGAAGACGCCGTCAGACGCGCAGCAGCCGAAAATTCAGATCCGTCCGGCGAACCGCATCAGGAGAACGATAAGCGCCCCACCAAATTCCTCAAAGGCCGCCTGGCCGCGGTCGATTGCTCGCACGCTCCCGCCGCCGTCCTGACCGTTATCGCCGACAATGCCACTCTGAAACTGCGCGCCGCCGACTACAAATCTGTGCTCCTGATCGGCGTCGACGATTTTTCCTGCGACTGGCGCGACCTTCAAGTCACGGTCAACTACAAACCCAGCGGCGCGAAGGCCGGTGATTTGGTCTCGCTGGAAATGCGCTGAAGCCAAAGAAAGTAGCGATGCTTCGCCAACGAGAAAGAAAATTGTCATGCAGAGCGAAGCGGCGAGGAGAGCGAAGCGATCCTCCCCGCGCAGTCGAAGCATTCCTGCCTGCTCCTCAAGCCGTGCATGACGTACCAGTAAGAAAATGCCTAGCGAAGCGGCGCACGGGAGAGCATAACCGTATTCCGCGGCGTGTCTGCGCTGTTTCGTCGGACATACCGAAGGAAACGCGGACGTCCCCGATGTTGCCAGTAACGCGAATCGTATCGATCGACGCCCGGTCCCGCACGCAGTGCGCTCAAGAAAGAATGCTGCGCTGGATTGATCACTATTCCGGCATGCCCCGGCCACACCGCCAAGTCGCCCGGTTGAGGACTGACGACACGCCGAAATTCCGGGATCCCGGCATACAGCGCGGAAGAAGGCGCATATTCATAAGGGAAACCGGCTTTCTGATAGAGGCGGTGTACAAAGTGCGAGCAATCGTACCGCGTTCTCACTGGAGGACGGGAATTCATTGCCACATCCGCGATAGAGAGGCCTTGGCTGCGCGTCAGTAGCCGAACGTTCGGTCTCTGCCGGCTAACCTCGCTACGACTGACGTTCGAAGCTGCTCGCTCCTCTTGCCCCGCCGCCGGCAAAACCACCAGACAAAACAGAAGAAACAACAAGCAGCTTTGGGCAGGGTACCGCATAGTCCTCCTTATATCGGGCCTTGATAAGGCAGGACAGGTCTCGGGGGTGCTCTCAGGTCCCAGGAAAGTGTCCTGAAGTGAGATGCACCTTCGGTTCAGGGGTTTGGCAGGCTTCGAAGGAGCCTGGGGAACGGCAGTTGGCCCACCCAACAAAAAACCCTCCCGCTGGGGGACGGGAGGGTTCTGAAATAATTCGCAATCTAAGCGCGGACGACGTTTGCCGCCTGGAAGCCTTTGGGGCCTTTTAGCAGATCAAACTCCACGGTCTCACCTTCATTGAGCGTGCGATAACCGTTCTCCTGGATGGCGGAGAAGTGCACGAATACATCTTCTCCCGTGGAGCGCTGGATGAATCCATATCCCTTCGCCCCGTTAAACCACTTCACTGTACCTTTCTCTCTCACGGCAAGTTACTCCTTTCACAATCGCGAAGAATATTCTCCGGCCGTCTTGATCGTCGCTCCGGTCGTCTGGAAGCCCCCCTCAAAGATGCCGGTAGAACTTGCGGTTGCGTCTACCCGTGCGAAAGAAATACTCCAAAAAAGGAAAGACTCCTCAGTCCTCACCGCGGTATGTTTCCGCCGTGTGAACGTTCGGAGCCCGATAATTTGGCGCGTTTCCACCACACCGCAAACGTCAACCACTCCACAACCTGATTGGTCTCACCACCGGACCAATTCCGGTACTGAGCCACCGATAATAAGGGCTATTAAAACGATTCGCAAGAAAAATTAGAAAGAAATCGTACTTTGACCCTAAGTCCTTAGCGAAAAAGGGTTAATAGCTTTAACGAAGGTAAAGAAATAGCCGGTAACCAGCGCCTAATACTTAGGTTCTCGCTCTTTTCCGGTCCGCCTGTTGTGCTCTGGTACCATGAATTGTTCAGTGACAAACACGCCCATTCCGACGCTTGCGGCTGCGGAGACCGTACGGCAGCGTACGATCCGGCCCACCCCGCGCCCTCGTAAGAGCCTGTTTCTTTCGACCGTGAAATATCTGATGCGGACCGAGGTCCACACCTTCGCCTTTTCGGTTGCGGCCAATTCCATTCTGTCGTTCTTCCCTTTCGTCGTCCTCCTGATGACCATCATCCGCCGCGTGTTTCACTCTCGCGTCATGTACGAAGTAGTCCTGCAGCTGCTGCGTGACTATCTTCCCGCAGGGCAGGACTTCGTGATCCGCAATCTGAACGCGATGGTCAACTCCCGGCAGCGCGTCCAGTTCGTCTCCCTCATCATTCTGCTGGTCACATCGTCAGGCATCTTTCTGCCGCTGGAAGTTGCGCTCAATCGCATCTGGCGCTTCGAGAACAATCGCTCCTACCTGGGCAATCAATTGATCTCTCTCGGTCTGGCATTTGCCTGCGGCGTGCTGGCTTTGCTCTCGATTGCTCTCACCGCCGGTCCCGTCTCGTTTATGGAATTCCTGCTGCATGGCTACGGCAGCGGCGTGGTGCGCCTGGTGGGATTCCTGATGATGAAAGTTTTCGCCATCGCCGCCAGCATCGCAATTTTCTTCCTGATCTACTGGCTGCTGCCCAACGGCAAAGTCCCAGCGCGGGCCGTCCTGCCCGCCGCCATCATCATGGGACTGCTTTCGGAAGCGTTGAAATATGCCTACATCGTGGCTCTCCCTTGGCTGAATTTCCAGGAAGTTTACGGCCCCTTCGCCCTCTCGGTAAGCATGATGTTCTGGGCATTCCTCTCGGGCTTGTTGCTCCTCGCGGGCGCGAATCTTTCCGCCGAAGAACACCTGTTGCCCGAGCTTCCGTCGCGCTGAGGCCGTCTTCTGATTGAGCTTCCCTTTGAGCCTCCCTCTCGCTGAAGGCATCATCCAGAGCTGAGCCGTTCTCCCGGCGAAGCGATGGATCTCGCGCGGGCAATCGGCAATCCGAACCTCATCGCCAAAAGTGAGGCCGCCTGCAATTCACAGACGGCCGTGGACTCGATCCGAAACAGAGTTCCTAGCTTGAGCTGAGAGCTGAAAGCTGACAGCTGTTCCTACTTCTTCGCCTCTCCAATCGATAACAATTCCACTTCAAAAATCAGCGTCTCTCCCGGGCCAATGTCCCCTCCGGCCCCCCGGTCGCCATACGCCATATCCGCAGGGATAAACAACTGCCATTTCGATCCCACCGGCATTAACTGCAGCGCTTCGGTCCAGCCCTTGATCACTCCGCTCACCGGAAACGACGTCGGCTCGCCGCGTTTGTAGGAGCTGTCAAATTCTTTACCGTTGAGCAACGTCCCACGATAATTGCAACTAACCGTGTCGTCCGCAGTGGGTTTCGGGCCAACGCCTTCCTTCAGGATTTTGTACTGCAGCCCGCTCGGCAGCGTCACTACTCCCTCTTTGCTCTTGTTGGCGGCCAGAAAATCCGCGCCAGCTTTCCGCGCCGCCGATCCTTCTTCGTGCGCCTTAGCCTGTTGCTTGTCGCGGACTTGGTTCTGCAGTTGCACGAGCACAGCGCGCATTTCGTCGTCGGTCAGTTGCAGTTTGTTACCTGCTAAGGCGTCTTTGAATCCGCGCGCCGCCAGCGCCGGATCCACCGCCGCGTTCACGCCCTGCTTTCGCAGATCCCCGCCAATCTTCATTCCCAAGGCATAACTCGCCTTTTCCTTCTGCGTCTTGAGCGTCAATGCGGTTGCGCTTTTGCCGGTAGCGGGAGCCTTCTTGGCGGTTGACGTCTGCGCCTTCTTGGCCGGAGCAGTTTGCGCGGACGCACCCTGGCCGGACGCCGGTTGACTTGGTTGAGGCGGACTTGCCGGAGTCTGCTGAGCGAAAGCGATCCCGGCAAGCATCATCGCAGCCACAAATAGTTGAAACACAATACCGAACGATTTTTGCATATGTTGGTATTCTCCCATTGCGCGCGACAGATGGGCAAACATGCCCCAGCTTGTTCCGGCGTGGGCTAAATAGGGACGACAAATCCCGGCCTACGTTCTCACCAAAGGAATGGAATCAATCGAAACCGGACGCGCTCGCAGTACTCCGCGTAGCCGGGCAGCGCGTGACGAAGAAATTTCTCTTCATGGGTCAGGCGGAAGATCAGTAAGGGGATGAATAACGCGAACACCGGCAGGGCAACGTACGATCCCAGCGCCAAGGGCGTGCCCAGCACCATCAGCGCCATGCCGAAATACATGGGATGCCGAACAATGGCGTAGAGACCGCTATCGATCACTCGCTGCTCGTCTTCCACTCGAATCGTGCTGCCAGCGAAGCTGTTCGCCTTCATAACCGAAAACACCAGCCAGTATGCAGCCACGGCCATCGCCTGGCCCACCAACACCAGCCACACCGGCATTCCATGCAGCCGCGACTGCGACCACCCAAAGCGAAAATCGAGTCCAGCCAGCACGAACGCCGGCAACAGAATCACAAGCAGCAGCTTCTGAAACAATCTTTGCACGGGCGCGCTCTCCTCATTCTGTAATCGCCGCTCCAGCAGCTTCGGATCATGTTTGAGCAGATCGATGAAGAAGAAAATCCAGAATCCCGCCATCAGAATCAGAAAAAGCCAGCCCTGCCAGTACCGCAGCGAACCCGCGGAAAGAAACAGCAACGCGGCAACGACAGTCAGCGAGAGCGCGAGTTGCCGCAGCCCTCGCTGCTTTACACTTCTGCCTCTTGCAGCCTGCGGGTGCGCCGCCATCCGCCAGCCCTCCGCACGAAATTGTAGCGCCCGCGATATTAATCCGCGCTACGAGGACTGGAACCGCTCTTTAGCACGCTCCGCTGGGGCGGTTCGGGGTTCCGGATTCCTGAGTTGGCAGACTCTGCGTAGTGGGCACTGCGTAAGGTACGGTTCCCGCCAGGTTCGCCGCACATTGCACAATTGCCTGCGGATCGGCGGGAAGCGTGGACGGCAGATTCGGAATCGACTGATCAGGGCTCTTGAAATTAAATGCGCTGGTCAAATCGCCGACCGTGGCGCGGCGCCAGGCGCTCAGGTTCGGCACTTCGGCGCCAAAGCGAGTTTCCAGGAAGCGCAACACCGAAGTGTGATCGAAAAGGTCCGACGACACCAATCCGCCGCGGCTGAATGGCGAGATGATCAGCATGGGCACGCGAAATCCCAATCCAATCGGGCCGGCAATCGCCGGACTGCCCACCACGGTCGGGTCGGGAACTGCCGGCGCAGTCACATATTCGCCCGGCGTGCCCGCGGGCGCGGTCACTGGTGGGACATGATCAAAGAATCCGCCATTCTCATCGTAAGTCACAAACAAAACTGTCTTCGCCCATTGCACAGGATTCGCGCTCAGAGCAGCGACAATCAGCGAAAGAATATTCTCCCCGAACAGTGACGGCGCCGGGGGATGATCGGAAGTCAGGATCGACCCAATCAGCCAGGAAACCTGAGGCAAATTCCCAGAAGCCACATCGGCGAGAAAATCAACCGGGAACTGCGGCCCGAATGCATTCTGATGCAGCACTGATGACGGATCCTGAAAATTCCTAAAGTAAGACAAAACGTTGTCGGAGAGAATCCCGCCAAGAATCGTTTCATCCGGCGACGAATAAACCTTCCAGGAAATTCCCTTGGCCTGCAGTTGCTCGGGCATGGTCGTATAGGTCAGGCGTCCATAAAAAGCCGCGCGGTTGGTGACAATCGTCTGCAAAACCGGGCCACCGTTTTTTCCATCCGGATCAAGCGAGGCCGCCATGGTGTACAGGCGATTGGGATCGGTAGGCCCGATCACCGAGCAAAAATAGTTGTCGCAGAGGGTGAACGCGTCGGCCAGCCCGTAGTAATAGGGAATATCCGCGCGCGTGTAGTAGCCCATGGTCAATACCGCGTCGTTGGCATCAATCGGCAGACGCGAACTTACAAAGCCGTCCATCGCCCCATTGTCCCAGCTCTGATGCTGCGGCACCCAGTCGTGGCTGATGTCGTGCGTGCAAGCCGCATTCGCTTTCGAAGTGTCCAGGTGAAATGGCAGGAGCGTCCCCACCGGCGAGTTCGTTGTGTTCGCGGGATCGGGTTGCTGGAAAGCCGGGCTTTGATCGGAAAATCCTCGCACCCCGCGGTAGCTTCCGAAGTAATGATCGAAAGACCGGTTTTCCTGAATCAGGATCACCACATGTTCGATGTCAGTTAATTTGGCGCAACCGGACCCGACGGAAGAAACCAACTTGGAAACACTGCAACCCTGCAAACCCAAAGACGCCAGCTCCGCCATAGCCGCGGCGCCTCCCAGTTTAAGAACATCCCGGCGATTGAATTTCTGCATATTCTCAGTCTTGGATGCGCCCTTTCCAGCAAAGGTTAGGGCCATCATTAAATCCTTTGGTCTGAAAAGCTTGAATTGCGGGCTCCCTGTACGTTGGAGATTATTTGCGCTTTATGGGATTTCGCTTCGTAATCCACAGGCCGTTGTGACATCCGTCACAGCTTTCTTAACTCCCGAAGGATTACGCTGAGTTGTTTCCCGGTGTTCCTCCGAGCAGATGTCACATTGAGGTCTTCCCATGAATGGGAGCAATCCCCTGTGTCTGCTCGCGATGTCGATCTTGATTCTGGCGCCCATCATGCTGAACGGTCAGTCTGATCGCCGCATCCTTTCGCCCGAATTCGAGCTCCCGCTTTCACCGCGCATCGTTCTACCACAAACTGTCGACTCGCTCCGGCTTCCCTTGCCGGCGACAGCGCCACCCGGAACGAATGGCTTTCCCCTGATCGCTCGCGCCGCAGGCACAATTTTTTTCGGTACTGTAACTGCCGTCGCGCGCCGTCCCGCGAACCACGGTCAATCGCTGGAAACCGTCGCCATCACGTTTCATATTCAGAACTCGATTCGTGGAGCCACTCCCGGCCAGGATTTGACCATCTCGCAATGGATTGGCCTGTGGTCGGGCGGCCAGCGTTACCGGGTCGGCGAGCGCGTGCTTCTTTTTCTCTATCCCCCGAGCAAGCTAGGCCTCACCAGCAGCGTTGGCGGGGAGATGGGCCGTTTCACAGTCGATCTCTGGGGCCGGGTCTTGCTTTCGACACAACATCTCTCGGCTTTTCGAGCAGACCCGCTGCTGGGCGGCAAATCGCGCGTAAGTCTCGGCGACTTCGCCATGGCCGTGCGTCGCGCCAGTCTGGAGGAGTGAGTGCAGTCCGAACGGCTGGCCATAGCAAGTCGATCACTTGCCGCGTACCGATTTCTGCTGAGGCTGATTCTGGCGGCGGCGATAATTTTGTTCGTGACCGTGATGTCCCGCGCCGGTGGCCCCAAGCTGGTCGCTGGCACCGTCTATTTCGATCCATCCACCACCGGTCAGCCTCTGATTTGGCCGCAGGGAAAGATCACCTATTTCACCGATCAGGGCGATCTGAGTCCAGTCCTGCCCAACGCCTCCGCCAATGGTTTCGTCGCCAGCGCATTCAGCCCATGGACCTCGGTCTCGACAGCAGCGGTTGCAGCCATGAGCGGCGGCCAGCTCGCCGAAGATGTAAGCGGCAACAACGTCACAGTCAACGCGGACGGCACCATCTCCATGCCTGCCGACATTCAATCGACGGCTACCGGCACGCCCGTCGGCATCGTCTACGACTATGACGGCTCCGTGACCGATGCCTTGATGGGAAGCGGCGCCGGCGCCTCAACCCAATGTTTCTCCAACGCCGTATTCGGAGGCAACGATAACTACGGCGCTTTCGCCACCTACCAGCATGCCCTGATCGTAATCAACGGACAGTGTGTCCTGCATTCGTCGCAGGTCACCGACGTCGAATATCGCCTGGTACGCGTCATCGGCAGCGTGCTGGGGCTCGGATGGTCCCAGGTCAATCCCAACGTAATTACCACGCCGCATCCCACATCCGACGATTACGCAGGATTCCCCGTAATGCATTTTTCCGATCCCCCAAATTGCGTGCCCATTACACTCTGTTATCCCAATCCTTCCCAGTTGGCTATGGATGATGCCGCCTCGCTTTCGCGTCTCTACCCCGTCACCGCACAGAATCAGTCGAACTTTCCCGGCAAGCAGATTTCTTCTACGGCCACAGCGCGCATCCATGGGTCGGTATGGTTCACCGACTCTCATGGAAATCGGACGCAGCCCATGCAAGGCGTCAACGTAGTGGCCCGTTGGATTGATCCGGTCACTGGTCTGCCATCGCGCAGGTATGCCGCTGCGTCGGTTTCCGGCTCTCTGCACACCGGCAACGCAGGCAATCCCATAACCGGCTTCGACGATGCGCTGGGAGATCCATTGGCCGAATGGGGATCGACCAGTCAAAGCCTAGAAGGATTCTTCGACCTTTCCGGACTCTACTCCCCAAACACCAGCGCGCAATATCAGTTGAGCGTGGAAGTCCTCGATCCCACCTGGTCCTCCGGCGTCGGTCCATACTCTCCGGGCCCGGTCGGGCCTTCGGGTTCGTTCGTCCCCATCATTGTGGCCGTCGCTCCCAGCAACGATCTGGAGCAAGACATTTTGATGGCAAGCAGCGCCCAACCTGTGCCCCAGCCGCAATCCACCTGGTTAAACCCTGCGGCGGTTCCTCCAGGCGGCGACTGGGTCGGATCGCTGAGCAGCTATGGGAACGTGGCGTATCTGACTCTCCCCGCGCAAGCCAATCGCACCTTGTCAGTGGCCGTGACCGCGCTCGATGAAACTAGAAACTCGAGTCAGGTCAAAGTTCAACCGGTGATTGGCATGTGGGCTGCCTCCGATCCGCAAGGCACGCCGCCTCCGGCCTTCACGACTTCTCCATTCAATCAGGTCGTCCCCGGCATGACGCGCCTGGATGCACAGATCGCCATTTCGTCCAACTTCCTGATTGGAATCTCGGATGTGCGCGGCGACGGACGCCCCGACTACCACTATCACGCCCACATCCTCTACGCGGACTCCGTCTCGCCCGCGCGTATCGGAGTGAATGGCGGTGTGATCACCGTGCAAGGCACCGGCTTCGCTCCCGGACTTAACGCCGCCATAGGCAGCTCCACAGCTACCCAGCTCGCAGTCAGCGGCAGCCAAATGCTGCTGGCCGCTCCCGCGCATAGCGATGGCACGCAGAACATCACGATCGCCGATCCGGTCAGCGGAGCTTCTTCCATCATGACGGGCGTGCTGACCTACGGAGCAGCCGCAACCGACAACATCATCCTGCTGGGCAATGGACTCAATCCGCCCACCCCAGTCGGCACGCAGGCGACGAATCCGGTGACGGTGCGGGTGCTGGCAGCCGATGGTGTGACTCCGGTCCGCGGGGCAACTGTCGCATGGAGCGCCAACAACGGCGTGCAGTTGTCAGCCTGCGCCAGCACACCGTCGTGCTCGGTCACCAGCGATCAGAGCGGAGATGCCGTGACCTCGCTAACTCCGTCCGCTGTCGGCGTCGCAACCATCACGGCAACTCTCGCTCCGGCATCCTACGGCTCTTCGAAAGCGGTGAGCACTACGCTCAATGCCACCGAGACGATTTCTGACATTGGCGTTTCGACACCATACCTCTGGATTGCGCAAGGAGCCACAGCAAGTATTCCCTTGACCGCGCGCGTCCTCAGCAATGGCGTAGCCCAGAACAACACGCAGGTGAACTTCACCGTCGTCAACGGGTCCGGAGCACTCAGCGCGGCCAGTACCCAAACCAGTTCCAGTGGCTACGCCACCGTCACCTTGACCGTCACGCAATTCGCGGCGCTGGTACAGGTGAGCGCCTGTGTCGCTCCCGGCAGTGTCCCCTGCCAGGCCATCTATGCCAACCCGGTGCCGCTCGCCAATCAGATTTTGCAGCCTGTGGCCGGGAGCGGTCAGGTATCCACCAGCCAACCGTTTCAGCCGGTCACAGTGCGAGTCACGGATTTGTCGTCGCCGCCAAACTCCGTAATCGCCGCCAACGTAGCGTTTCTAACCACAGTCTTGCGGCCCGGCGGAGCATCTTCCGGTGGCGGCAACGGCGAAACCAATCCCACCAATCCCGCCATGCCCGTGATCCTGCAGGTGAGTCAAAGCAACGCCGTCACCGACATCAATGGCCTGGCCAGCGTCTCGCCCTCAGCTGGTGGCTTCACTGCCCCGCTGGAAGTTAACGTTGCCGCCACGGCCGGAATCAGTGGCTACCTCGACTATCCGCTGCAATTGCTTCCCGCTCCAGCGACAGGAACAGCGCCCCCAGTGGAGAAGCTTCCAATTCGCATTGTCCGTCCGATCTGGATCGAGGAAGACAGAACTGAACAACCGAACGCAGATGATTGATCCGCGATTCAGGTCGAGGGATTTCGCTGGCATCGTACTATCATAATGTACGTACATTAGGATACTTACATAGGCGATTTGGGCAGTGCCGCGAATAGCCGACTCGAATCGTCGCGCACAATACCCTTTGCGGAGCCGGAAACGGCCCTGGCACCTCGATCGATCCAGTCGCTCGGGGGAAAGGATGCCCGTCAGAAATCTGCGCGTCCTCGAGCCTCCTGCGCTTCTTTTTCGAATTTTCAATCACTTGCACGGAGACTCAACGACTTAGCCACAACTGCAGTGACTTAGCCGAATTCCAGCGATCGAAATTTTAGCGATCTAGAGGATCTCCGAGGAGGACGCCCCGCAATCCGTCCCGGAGGGACGCCTGAGAATAGCCCGGCGTTTCCAACGCCGGGTCGCCGCAGAACTCAAAGAATCGCGTCCCGCAGGGACGCCTTAACTCCGCTCGACAGACTCGTGGTCACGGTTCAATCGTGCCTACGGCACGACTCAGTGGCTCGCACATCCCGCCCGTGAACGGGCGGGCTATTCTCAGCGGTCCCTCCGGGACCCCGACTCGCCGCCCAGCGAAGCTCGGCAAGGTATTGATGCAAGGAGGCGTGGGTGAAGAAGAGGTCTGACTGTCCGACGCCCGTTACTTCTTCGTCCACTGATCCACCCAATCATTTACTGTCTGATACCACAGCCGCGAGTTCTGGGGCTTCAGCACCCAGTGGCCCTCGTCGGGAAAGTACAGCATCTTCGAGGGCACGCCTTCCATCTGCAGCGTGGTGAAAAGCTGGAAGCCCTCACTCACATCGAGGCGATAATCGCGCTGGCCGTGGACGACCAGCGTCGGCGTCTTGAAATTCTTGGCATACTGGTGCGGCGACCACTTTTGATAACTCGCGCGATTGTCGTAAGGTGTGCCCTTGAACTCCCAATCGTTGAACCAGAGTTCTTCGGTCGAGCCCCACGCCGACTCGGCGTTGAACATGCCATCGTGCGACACCAGGCACTTGAAGCGGTCGGTGTGCCCGAGAATCCAGTTGATCATGTATCCGCCGTAGCTGGCGCCCAGCGCGCACTCCCGGGACTTATCTATAAAAGCATAATGCTCTTCCGCATAGTCGAGCCCCTTCATCAGATCTTCATACGGAGCGCCGCCCCAGTCGCCATTGATGGCGTCGATGAACTTCTGCCCGTAGCCGGTCGAGCCGTGGAAGTTGATCATGATCACCACGTATCCGTTGGCGGCAAAGAGTTCGGGATTCCAGCGATAGCTCCAGTCATCTCCCCACGCGCCCTGCGGCCCGCCGTGGATGAGGAACTTCACGGGATATTTCTTGGAGGCATCGAATTCTGGCGGCTTAACGATAAAACCTTCGACCTTGTCGCCGTTCGCGCCGGTGAACCAAAAAGGATTGTAAGCGGACATTGTGATTTCCGAGCGGACAACGTCATTCAAATAAGTAAGGCGATGTGATACGGCGCAAGCTCTTTTACCTCCTGGGATGGAGTTACACTCTCCTTTGGACTCCGCCGGCACCAAGTGAACTTCATCGACGAGCTCTGCGCCGAGAATTTCACTCGGCGCTCTGAGAGACATCTGCGAGAAGAATATTCTTTTCCCGTCCGGCGCCCACTGACACATCGTCGTTGAATCCCCCGATAACAGTGACCGGTTCGGATTCCGAAATCGCCAAGCCTGAAAATCGGGTTTTCGCCTAGTTGCTCTGCAGAGAAGTACAGCGTAGATCGAATCAGGCGCCCAGGCAAATGATCCGACCCAATGATCGAAATCTTCGGTCAGATTCTTCTTCTCTCCCGTCTTGCGGTCGTAGAGCATCAAGCGGAAGCGGTCGCTCTCGTATCCCGGACGCTGCTGGGCGCGGTAGGCGATGTAGCGGCCATCGGGCGAATAGAGCGGCGTCGAGTCGCTGGCGGGATTGTCGGCGGTGATGTTCTTGGGCTGCGGCGGAAGCATGGTCACGCGGTTTCCCGAAACCAAGCCTCCTTGATTAATTGGAACGATCCACAGATCGTTGTTAGTGGAAGCCGCCGGATTCTTGTCGTGATTCGAGGTGTAGCAAATCTCCTGCCCGTCGGGCGAGAAGGCATAGTCGTCCTGCCCGCCGAGCGAGAACACGGGCGCGTCGTAGTCGCCGGGCGTGAGGTCGCGGAGAAGCGCCGGCGGAGATGCGAAGCCGAGGTTGTCGTACTCTTTCCCCGCGGCATCACGGCGGACCGTAGGCGCGCCGGCCACTTCGACTACGAAGATGTGGCTGCGCTTGCCCTCTTTGTATGCGTTCCAATGGCGATAGAGCAGATGGGTAAAAATCTGTGCCTTAACTTTCGATTGCTCGGCTTCTTTCAATTTTTTTGCATTGCAAGCAGTTTCTTCGGCTGGGGCTCCATCGCATTCGGGATATACATCCGAGGTAAAGAGAATGTTCTTGCCATCCGGCGACCAAACTTCCACCGGTGCCTCGGTCGCGATTGAGGTCAACTTGTAGGCTCCTCTTACGGTGCCGGTTGCAGCATCGAAGTCAGCTATCCAAGACCTGCGATCCGCCCTCTTTCGTCGAGAGAAAGGCAAACCGCTTCCCATCCGGCGCCCAGCGCGGACGGTCCGCATCCTGATCGGCGATAATCTCGCGCTCCTGACCACCGGCGGTCGGCACGATCCAGATATGCGGCATCTTCGTGTTCGCCTCCAGATCGACATCGACCACGCTGAAGATCACCCACTTGCCGTCCGGCGAAACTTCCGGCTCGCCCACGCGCTTCAGCTTCATCATGTCTTCGAAGGTGAAGGGATGCTTGGCCTGGGCGAGCGCGGGAAGGGCAAACGCAAGAACGAGAAGAGCCAGAAAAAGTCGGCGCATAAAATACTCCTTGCAAACGAATGAGTGTAGCAGGCAGAACTTCCAGCTACTACCGGCTACCCCTGCCTCCAGCGCTGTCATCCTGAGTGGCGTCCTTGGCCGCGAAGGACCTATGCATTTTCCGTGCTGCCAGAAAAGTGCATAGATCTTTCGCTTCGCTCAAGATGACAAGCGATTTTTTGGCTTAGATGTTCATTCGTCACAGACAACGTCGCTACAGCTTTGCCATGCTTACAGTTCGTGACAACCTCGATATGCACACACCGAAAACATACTTTGTCTACATCATGACGAACCGGTCCAAAACGCTCTACATCGGCGTCACGAACAACCTTGTGCGCAGGGTGCGGGAACCCAAAACGGGTACAGGCTCCGGTTTCGCCGCGAAATACAAAGTCGACTGCCTGGTGTACTTCGAACGCTTCGAAGATATTCGTAACGCGATTGAACGCGAAAAGCGAATTAAGGGCTGGCTACGGATCAGGAAGGTTGCGCTTATCGTGTCTGTAAATCCGGCATGGCGGGACCTTAGCCAGGAGTGGTATGAGTGTCACCAATTCCAGCCACGTGCCGCCCTTGTCATCCTGAGCGGCGTTCTTGGCCGCGAAGGACCTATGCATTTGTGCCGCCAGCGAAGTGCATAGGTCCTTCGCTTCTCTGGATGACACAAGTCGAATGGGCGCGGGTACCGGCACCGAGCATAACGAGGCACCAAAACCACGATTCGTTTCAAATGGGGATTTCCTAACCAACCCCTTTTCCGTGAAGGCATCCAAGTGGGTGGCAGAACTGCAGCACCCTTCCCTCCGGCCTCACTGAGCGGAGAGGGGTTGGAGGGCGGGGTCGCCGCGGTGCCTGCCTCTATGGGGTCTCTGCCTCTTTAAGATCCGGCCTGCCATGTCCCCCTGCTGGGGGCGTGGCGAGCAACGACCTCGCTCCATTCCCGCCTGAAATTCGTTAAACTAGATATATGAAATCAGTACCCGCTTGCTTGCTCTTTTTGGCGACTCTGGTCTGCGGAGTGGCGACTTTGCCCGCGCGCGCCCAGGAAGGCCCGCTCGAGAACACTCCTCCTGCCGGCACGACGCCGGAGGACATCATTAAGCGCTTTGCCGCCAAAGAAACTGAGTTTGCCAAGGCGCGCGATCAGTACACCTACCGACAGGACGTGAAAGTGCAGACTGTGGATGGGAGCACGGTAGACGGCGAGTATCACGAAGTCTTCGACGTGATGTTCAACGACAAGGGCCAACGCATCGAGAATGTCGTCTTCGCGCCGCAATCGAGTTTGAGCAAGATCTTCATGTCGCAGGAAGATTTCGAAGATATCCGCCACCGGCTTGCCATTTGTGCTGACCGACCGAAGATCTGCCCGAATACAACATTCTGTACGTTGGCCAGCAGAAGGAAGACGAATTGGACTGCTACGTGTTCGACATCGCTCCCAAAAAGATCGAAGGCAAGAAGCGCTACTTTCAGGGACGCGTCTGGGTCGACAACCACGATTTCCAGATCGTGAAGACCTACGGCAAGACCGTCCCGGACATCCGCGAGAAACATGGCAACCAGGAGAATCTATTTCCCAAGTTCACCACCTGGCGGCAACAGATCGACGGCCAATACTGGTTTCCCGGTCTACACCAAGGCCGACGACGAACTGCACTTCAAGCTGGAAGATGTGCACATCAAGGAAATCGTGAAGTACGAAGACTACAAACGCTTCGGCGCCAACTCCAAGATTCTCTACGAAGGCAAAGTCGTGCCCAAGAGCGACAAAGCGCCGGAGCAGAAGCCGGAGGAGAAGAAGGATCAGAAATAAGGTTTCAAGGTTTCAGAGTTTCAAGGTTTCAAGGCTTCTTGCGCAGGGATTCGATCAGGCGATTCAAGAGACCGAGGACCTGATAGGCATCGTGGTCAAGGATTTCGTGTTGGTCTGTTTTAAGGTATTTCAGATCCAGCGCGATAGCCAGTTGAGTATCGAGTTCCAGCAGCGAGCCGCGGGCTTGTCCTAGAAAATGAAGAAACTCTCCCGAAGCAAGCCTGCCTTGGCCCTCTGCGATGTTGGACGCAACCGATACTGCGGCCCTTCTGATTTGAGAGGTTAAGCCGTAGATTTCAGCCCTTGGAAATTGCTCGGTGGCCTGATAAATCTGCACCGCAAAAGCCTTGGCTTTCTGCCAAACCAGGAGTTCTCGGTAGGAGCGAGCCACGGGATAAGACTAGGTTTCAACGTGGCAAAGTTTCAAGGTTTCAAAGCAGAAATGAGTGACCCCGGTCCCACTTTGAAACCTTGAAACTCTGGAACCTTGAAACCTCAGTAGAACAGATACTTCCTCCACTTATCATCCGAGCGTCCCATCAATCGCATGATGTGGCGGCTGGTATGCAAGTTGAAGGCGCGGGGTTCGCGCATCAGCTTCATGCCGGCTTCGGTGGGGTGTTGGTTGCCTTTGCGGCGGTTGCAGGAGTGGCAGCAAGCGACCAGATTTTCCCAGGTGGACGAGCCTCCGCGGGAGCGCGGGACTACGTGGTCGAGAGTCAATTCGCTCGACGGCAGCACCGTGCTGCAGTATTGGCAAGTATTGCGGTCGCGCAGCAGAATGTTCTTGCGCGAGAGCGCGCGGCTCTGATGCGGAATGCGGCGATACTCCAGCAGCCGGATCACCGACGGCAGACGCATGGCCACGCGAGCCGAGTGCAGAAAGTGTCCATTCTCTTCCTCGGTCATAGCCACGCCCTTGAGCACAAGCACCAGCGCCCGCCGCGCGGCGCACACGTTGATGGGCTCATAAGACGCGTTCAACACAAGGACGGGCGCGAGCAGAGCATGACCGTCCCCGGGCCGGTGGGTAGGCGCCGGCGAGAACAGGCCGGCGGCATGCCGCGAGCCTGCATCGTGATCCATCCTGTGCGACATAGTTCAAAGCTTCAAAGTTTCAATGTTTCAAGGTCGTGGGTTTCACTTTGAAACGTTGAAACCTTGACTCTGAAACTTTCCTTCCCCGCCCTTCCCCTCTGGCTGAAAGTCCTCATAATTAGATGCCAGTTTCAGGGTGCGCGCCACCGTGGCGACCCACACCTTCGAGGCTCCGGCGCGGCGCAGCACCTTCGCGCATTCGGTGGCCGTGGCGCCGGTGGTGTACACATCATCCACCAGAATCACCTCGCGGCCAGTGACTTCCGCGGCACGCTCCACGGCAAAGGCTCCGCGCAGGTTGGCACGGCGCTGATGGGTGCTCAAACTGATCTGAGAAAGAGTGTCGCGAGTGCGCAACAGAAGGCCGTGGACAACTTGCAAACGCTCGCGTGCCGGATAAACTTTCAGCGCCGCCCGTGCAATCACTTCCGCCTGATTGAAGCGGCGCTGGCGCCGCTTGGACTTATATAGCGGCACAGGAATCACCAGGATTGGCGCCTGCTCAAAGGTCAATCGCTCAAATTCGGGCTCCAGCGCCGTCCAAGCCTCAGCCAGCATGAGCCCCTAAGACTTTCGCCGCCGGAAGCACGCCGTTATACTTCAGCAGATGAATCAGTTCGCGCAGAGTACCCTCATAACCGCCATACGCCGCGGCCCGCGCAAACGGACGGCCAACGCGCCGGCATAGGGGACATCGTCTCAACCCTTGCGCATCTTTTTCTGCGTAAGCGGAAAGCACGCGGTCCCCACAAATAGAACAAACTTTGCCGCGGACCGGCTGGGCACTGGCGAGGCAATGGGGACAGACCGGGAGCCGCGAGATGTTCAGAAGGGGCTCGCCGCAGATGCGGCAATCGGAAGGAAATAAAACGGAGAAAAGACTTTCAGCAACTTTGCCTGACCAAAATCGGCCGGCCCCGAATCGGTGGGCCCATCCTGCCAAATGCCCGGCCACAGGCTCTGGCGAAACAATAGAATGCCCCGCTACTGCAATGCTGGCATGGCTAGCCCGGATTTGGTCCTCACTACTGCTGAAGACGGCCTCCTCGTTCATCCCCGCGCACAAACGTGCCGCGGCCAGTCTTTGCTGCGATTCTTGCTCTTGCTTACCGCAACCCCAGCAGTATAGCGGCGACCGCCGCCGCTAGGCAACGTTACGATTGGAGGTCGGCGCTACTTTTGCGGGCACGATCTTCGGAGTCTCCGGCAGCCGCTCGCGCACCGGAGTGAAAATGAGCCGGTAGTCCCGCCGGAAACATTCCCCGCAGCGCACCGGCTTCAGAAGGAACAGCGGCAGGATGATAACGCTCGGTCAACGTACGGCGTCGCGAGCGAAATCCAACTTCGCTACCGCAATCGCGGCAAAAGTACGGCTGAGCCCAGGGCCGATCGGAGGAGTCTTTCATACTTACACCTCAGAAAATACAGACTACGAAGAGAAGACTGATTGCAATTATTTTACACCAGGAATCAAGTCCCTCGACCGCTGCCGGAAATCTTAACGATATACAGCCAACAGTTGCTCTGCCCATTAGCCGAAGCAGCTAATTGATCGTCGTTATCGCAAGACCCGAAGTGAGCGATTCTGAACAGACAGCCTAGGTTAGAACCGCTTAATCTGAAAAACGAAAATACGGAAGCTCATGCCTCCGATGAGCCCCGAGTTTTTGTTCCACACGCCTTCGTCTCCAATCGTGCCCGTACAGCTTGGGCTCGCGCTGGGTATTTCTTTGCCGATCGCTTAACTGGAGAGATCCCTTCATAATACTTTCATTGCGGCAGCCTATCTTTCGTCCGGCCTCTCACCAGCTCAACGTCCGCACCCGCAAAGTTCTGTGAGGAATCTTATGACAATCCGCCAGCTTCTCAAGGATCTCAACCCCCTTTCTGATCGCGGCTTTTCTGATTAGCTGTGGCAATGTTGCCAAACAACCGGCTTCTACCGATGTTCCCACAGTATTGATGGTAGTCCCGCAAAGCGACGGAGTGGGCACCAACCGTGAGATTGCGGTGGTGTTCAACCAGCCGATGGATCCGGCAAGCATCAACGCGAGTACCTTTCTGATCGCGGGCGCTACCGGTACGGTCACTTACGACGCAACGAACAAGATTGGCGGATTCAGACCCTCCCCCGACCTCACCGCCAATGCAATGTATAACGCGAGTATTACGGTTGGCGCCAAAGACTTGAGTGGAACTCCGCTTGCCACCCCCTACGACTTCTCCTTCACTACACGCTTATCTACCGACACTTCCGCCCCTTACGTTACAGCCGTGAACCTTGCCGCAGGCGCCACTTGCGTACCCCAGGACCAGAAGATCGTGGCCACTTTTGACGAGCAAATGGATTCGCTCACCATCAATCCCAGTACATTCTTCATCGTAGGCGTGACCGCCACGGTGACCTATGACGTGGTCACTCAAAAAGCCACTCTCACGCCCACGGCGAACCTGGCAGCCAATACGAAGTACACAATTATGGTCACCGCCGGAGCCAAGGACATGGGCGAAGTTCCGGTTGCACCCATTCAACAGACTTTTACAACTGGTCCGTGCCAGGGCGCTGGAACGCAGCCGGTAAATCTTTGTCCGAACATGGGAAACTTCTCGGTCCTGGCTGGATCCACCGTCACCAACACCGGCTCCACTACGGTCTCCGGCGATGTTGGATTAAGTCCAGGCACGTCTGTGACTGGATTCCCGCCGGGGCTGGTTGGCGGGACAACCCATATTGCCGACGGCGCCGCCTCCCTGGCCCAGGCCGCCTTGACCGCTGGCTATATCGATGCTGCGGGACGAGCGGGCGGTACTGCAGTATCTGGAGATTTGGTTGGAAAGACACTCACCACCGGTGTCTATACATCGACTTCGTCGCTGGCAAATTCCGGAGACCTTACTCTCGACGCTCAGGGCAATCCGGATGCGGTCTTTATTTTCCAGATCGCGTCCACGCTCACCACCGGCAGCGGCAGCAAGATAATCCTGGCCAACGGCGCCAAGGCCTGCAACGTCTTCTGGCAGGTCGGCAGCTCAGCGACCCTGGGAACAAACTCTGTGTTCAAGGGAAATATCCTGGCGCTGACCTCCATCACAATAACCACCGGCGTGAATCTGGAGGGCAGGGCGCTGGCCCGAAACGGCGCGGTCACGTTGGACACCGATGTCATTACCGGCTGCAGCTGTCCTTGATGCGATCGCGAAGAGCTAAGATACGATGGGTAAGATACGCTGGATGACTTACGCGCAAGAATTGGGACCGATGAGCTTATCGCATCGGCCCCATTTCTTTTGGCAGCAAATGAAAGGGCTTGACCGTGTGCCGGTTACGCGCTCGGAGCCAGCTTTTGCACTTCCGGCGTTTCCCCGCCCAGCCAGTCCGGATGCTTCGCAGTCGAGTCGAAGTGCGATGAGGTCTTGAACAATTCGTACTTTCCGGCCATCGCCACTTCTTTCGTCTTGGCCAGCAGCTGCGCAATCTGCTCCCGATTCATGGGCTGGAAAGTCTTCGCTGCCTCAAACGCCTGGTCAAGAATCTCCGGCTTATCAATCCCCGTAATCACCACTGACGTGGGCAGGCTCAGCGCATAGTGCAGGCATTCGATCGGCGAGACGGTCTTGCTCTTCAAAATCACGCCATCTCCCATCGACTTCATGCCCAGCACGCCGATTTCCTGCTTCACCAACTCCGGCAAAACCATTTGCCCGAAACTGCGGAAGTGCGCATCCATCACGTTCAACGGCATCTGCACGGTGTCGAAGTGAAAGCCGTGCTCCGCGGCCACTTTCAACATATACAAATGAATGTGCGGATCTTTGTGGCCGGTGAATCCGATGTAGCGAATCTTGCCGGCTTTCTTGGCGGCCACAAGCGCTTCGTTAGCCCCGCCTTCGGCAAAGATTCGGTCAGGATCGTCGAAGCGAATGATTTCATGATGCTGCACCAGATCGATGTGATCGGTCTGCAGCCGCTCCAGAGAAGTCTCGATCTGCCGCTCCGCGGCTTCTTTGGTGCGGCCATCGATCTTCGTCATCAGAAATACTTTCTGGCGATATCCATCTTTCAAGGCCTTCCCCATCCGCATTTCGCTCTGGCCCTCGTTGTAGTCCCAGCTGTTATCCATGAACGTGATGCCGCGATCGATGGCGGAGCGTATGAGGCGAATGCTGTCGTCGTCGGAGAGCTCCTTATGCCCAATGTGGAAGCCGCCCATTCCGATCGCTGAAACTTTCTCTCCGGTGCGGCCCAGCGTGCGGTATAGCATGTCGCCCTTGCGAGTCCCGGCGGACGAAGTCAATGGAATCTGATTCATGGATCCATTCTCCTGCTTTGCGCTGGATTTGTCTTGAGACAAGGCGGAAGGAAGCGTGCTTGCCGCGCCACAAATGGCGGCGGCTTTAAAAAATTCACGGCGTTTCATGTGAGAGACCTTCTCTTAACTTGGAGTCTAATCATGTTTGAGATGACGGGTGTCACGTTCGGCGTTGCCGTTTATCTTTTCCCTTAAAAATTCGCTCCGGACATTGCGATATACTAGCCTTCGGCGTACAGGACGCCGCCCGTCCGCGGACAGGACCGAGTCCACCTGAGCGACATTGACTGATCAAGGTTCTCGCGAACCTCCTTTTCGCCCGCTGCAGCGGACCCCGGGCATGACCACGAAGGAGGTCCGTTCATGGCTCGTGAAACGGCTGGTAAATCCGCTCGCAAGTTCAACGATCGTCACTTTCCGGTTCGCCCTGACCTCGATCAACTCAAACACCAGGCCAAAGATTTGCTGCGTGAAGTGAAGCGGGGTGATCCGGCCGCAATCGCGGAACTGCGCAAGCATCATCCCCGAAGAAAATTGATCCCGCCGACGCCAAACTCGCCGACGTGCAAGCCACGCTGGCGCGCAGTTATGGGCTTCCGAGCTGGCCGCGACTGGTCACCGCATGCCGGATGACCGACGCAATCTGGCGCGGCGACGTGGACACCGTCCGCAAACTAGTCCAGAAAAATCCGCGACTGCTGCACGAAAGCGCGCGCGGCGTGGCCGACTGTAACTGGGGTCCGCCCATGTCCTACGCCGCGAACGTTGGGCAGGATGCGATCATCGCAATGCTGCGCGAGCTGGGCGCCGAAGATTTGCAGCATGCCTTCGATCGAGCGTGCCTGCAAGGCCAACTCGAAACCGCGCGGCGATTGCACGCCATGGGCGCGCTGGTGGTTCCGGGACTGGTCATGGGCCCATGTGAAACGCTGAATCCCGACGGGCTCGCGCTGTTGTTCGAACTCGGCGCCGAACTCGCCGACGCGCACGGCGACCGCCTTGCACCAGTCGCTTTGCTTCTTCAAACCTATAACCGATGGCCGGAGGGAAAACATCGCTGCCTTGAACTGATAGCCGAACGCGGCATTGCTCTTCCCGACACGCCCGCGATGGCGATGCATTGCGGCCGCATCGATTTACTCGCAGCGCATCTGCGCCGCGACCCGAAACTTACTGAATAGAACTTTTTCGCATGAAGAAATCTATCCGCCAGAGTTGGGATGCCACGCCGACCATTCTCTCGCTTTGCACGGCACACCGCTTGCAGGTACAACGCTGCTGCACATGTGCGTCGACTTCGACGAGATCGAAATCGCGCGCTGGCTGATTGAACATGGCGCCGACGTGAACGCGCAAAGCCGAGATCGACGCCGACGGCTTCGGCGGCCACACACCGCTGTTCGGCTGCGTCGTCTCGCAAAGCTATCGCTGCGGCCGGCAGCGTGACGCCGAGTTCGCCCGCCTGCTGCTCGATCATGGCGCCGATCCCAACGCCCGCGCGTCATTGCGCAAGCGCCTGCGCTTCGTCCCCGATGAATCCATGCATGAATACCGCGACGTGACCCCGCTCTCCTGGGGCGAGCGCTTCCACGGTCCCGGTTCCCACGGTCACACCTGGGTAAGCGAACCCGCGATGCGGCTGATCGCAGAACGAGGCGGACGAAAGTGAAATATTCTCTGGGAGCGGGTGCCCGGCTCGCACTTGTCATGCAGCCTTGCCGCATGCTAACGTGCGCCGTTCCGTTGTTTCGAACTCTTTTCATCTCACGCCTAAAGGATTCCTCCCATGAGCAGCCCCGCCTCCAACGTGCCCGGCAAGAAGCACGTGCCGTTTGTTCCCGAAACCATGGAGATGAAGGAGTTCACGTTACGGGCGATCTTGCTCGGACTGTTCATGACCATCGTGCTGGGCGCGGCCAATGCTTATCTGGGATTGCGAGCCGGTATCACGATTGCGGCAACTTATCCGGCAGCGGTGATTGCCATGGCGGCCATGCGGGCGTGGAAGGGATCGCTGCTCGAAGAAAATATCGCCCGAACCGCAGGCTCGATCGGCGAATCGGTCGCCGCCGGCGCAATCTTCACGCTGCCGGCGTTCCTGCTGGCGAAAGCCTGGCCATCATTTCGCCCGGCCGACGCCTACTGGAAGTCGACAGCGCTGATCATGGTGGGAAGCATTCTGGGTGTTCTCTTCATTTCTCTGGTTCGACGCGGGATGGTGGAAGATCCCGAACTGCCGTTCCCCGAATCCCTGGCGGCATCGGAGATTCACAAGGCGGGACAGCGCGGCGCGCAGGCCGCGAAATATCTCTTCTGGAATATCGGCTTTGGCGGCATCGTCTACATCCTGGGAAAATTCGGGCTGTTCGCCGCCGACACCGACCTGCACGTGGGCGTCGGCAATCTGGGACACAGCCAGGTTCGTCTGGGCACGGCCGGAAGCACGAATGTAGTCGCCACCGGAGGAACCACCGTGTTCGCCGCGCCGAGCGTGAGTCCTGCTTATCTGGGCGTCGGCTACATCATCGGCGTCAGACTCGCATCGATCCAGTTTGCGGGCAGTGTGCTGGCCTGGGGACTGCTCGTTCCATTGTTCATCTTTTTTCTCGGGCCGCAACTCAAGGCATACATTCCCGCCGGCACGCCCGACAACTGGGCCACCATGGCGGATGCGGTCTGGCGCTACATTGTGCGTCCCATCGCCGTCGGCGGAATGCTGGTCGGCGCCGCGTACACGCTGTTCAAAATGCGCGACAGCCTCACTGCCGGGCTGGGCAAGGCATTCGCCGACTTGCGCCAGACCTCCGCCGAGCAGGCCAAGCTGGCTCGTACCGAACGCTACATGAGCTCGAAAATCGTCTTCAGTTTGATCGCCGGAATGTTTGTTCTGATGTGCCTGCTCTACATCAAAATTTCAGGATTGTTTTGGCCCGCGATTCTGGCAGCCGTAGTAATGATTCTGGTGGGATTTTTCTTCGCCACGGTTTCGGGCAATCTGGTTGGATTCATCGGCTCGTCGAACAATCCGATCTCCGGCCTGACCCTGTCGACCCTGCTGATCGCCGCACTGCTCATGGTTGCGCTCGGAGTCTCCGGCACGTCAGGAGTAGCGGCGGTCTTGGGCGTGGCGGCCGTCGTCTGCGTTTCGTCGGCCGTGGCGGGCGAGCTTTTGCAGGATTTCAAGGTCGGCTACATCCTGGGAGGCACGCCTCAGAAAATTCAGACGGCGGAACTGATCGCCGTGGTGGTGGCCAGCCTGGTCATGTACTTCCCGCTGATGCTGCTGCATGAGGGCAGCATCAAGGCGGGCGGCGTGGGTTTTGGCGGCCCGGAGCTTCCGGCGCCACAAGCCGGTCTGATGGCAACTTTGGCCTTGGGCATCGTGGGCCACGATATGGCATGGCCGCTCGTCGTAGTGGGAATCCTGTTCGGGATCGCAATGATCATGATGCAGGTGAAGAGTCCCATGCTGGTGGCGGTCGGCATGTACCTGCCCTTCGGGACGACATTTGCAATTTTTGTCGGCGGCGTGATTCGCTCCCTTGGCGACTGGCTCGCCGACCGCCGCGGCTTCAACAGCGCCCAGAAAGCTCGCGTGGAAAATGCCGGCGTGCTGGTCGCTTCCGGCCTGATCGCCGGAGAAGCCTTACTGGGCCTGGTGTGGGCCGGACTGCAGTTCGTCCCCAGCTGGGGAGCGCCCAACCACCCCCCACAAATCTTCAGCAATCCGTCCTACCTGGTGGGAGGGATGATCGTACTTGCCGGATTGGCAGCGTTAATGATGTTTCTCCCGGTATCGGCCGCAGGAGATCCCAACGAGCCGGCCCCCCCAACCGCGATCATGTAGCAGTTGCGTCTACAGTCTGGTGGCGCGGGCGCCCCCGCCCGCGCTTGCCAGCAACGTCTCATCCACTAGCTCCTAACTCCCGCTGCAAGAAATAGTTAGCTCCCCATCCGAACTACAAACCGCTGAACCGCCAGTTCATCCCGTCCACCCGTTCAATTCAGCTATTGAATCCTTCTCCTGACGTTTAGGGCAAAAATCGTTGCGTGCCCGAAGGGCCTCTGATAGCCTTATTAGGACTTCTTCTCGATGTGTCGCCCCCAGCGACCCCGTGGATTTCCGGTCCCCCCAGACATTGAGTCACAGTTTATTCTGCACCAGCACGCACGAAGGAGACACACAACTTGGCATCAAAGAACCGTTATTTATTTACCTCTGAATCCGTGACCGAAGGCCATCCCGATAAAATCGCCGACCAGATTTCCGACGCAATCCTCGACGCCTGCCTGGCCGAAGATTCCTTCAGCCGCGTCGCCTGCGAAACCCTTACCGCCACCGGCCTGGTCGTCATCGCCGGAGAAATCACCACCAAAGCCTACGTCGATTTCCAGCAAGTGGTTCGCGGCACCGTCCAGTCCATCGGATATGACAATGCCCTTCACGGCTTCGACTGCAACACCTGTGCCGTCATCTCCAGCATCAACAAACAGTCCGGCGACATCGCCATGGGCGTAGACACCGGCGGCGCCGGCGACCAGGGAATGATGTTTGGGTATGCGGTCGACGAGAATGCGGAGTTGATGCCGACTCCCATTTCTCTGGCGCACAAGCTGACCATGCGGCTCTCGCAGGTTCGCAAGAATGGAACACTTCCTTTCCTTCGTCCCGATGGAAAATCCCAAGTTACAGTTGAATATGATGCGAAGGGCAAGGTGCTTCGCGTCGATGCGGTCGTGATCTCGACGCAGCATTCGGAGACTGTCGCCAATGACGAATTGCGCGCGGGGATTCTGAAGCACGTGATTCAGGCGGTGATTCCGGCGCACTTGCTGGATGAGGATACGAAGTATCACATCAATCCCACGGGACGGTTTGTGATTGGCGGACCCATGGGCGACACGGGACTGACCGGTCGCAAGATTATCGTCGACACCTATGGCGGCATGGGACGCCATGGCGGCGGCGCCTTCAGCGGAAAAGATCCGACGAAGGTCGACCGCTCGGCGGCTTACATGGCGCGTCACATTGCCAAGAACGTGGTCGCGGGCGGACTGGCCGGACGCTGCGAAGTGCAACTGGCCTATGCGATCGGCGTGGCCGATCCGGTCAGCGTGCTGGTTGAGACGTTCGGTACGGAGAAAGTGAATCCCGAAATCATGCCGGATTTGATTCGCTCGCACTTCAAGCTGACGCCGCGCGGCATTATCGATTCGCTGAATCTGCGGCGGCCGATTTATCAAGAAGACCGCGGCGTACGGCCACTTTGGGCGCAGCGACTCCGACTTCACTTGGGAAGCGACCGACAAAGCGGCCAAACTGGCCAGTGATGCGGGCTTGCGGGAACCGGTTGGAGCAGCTCGCAAATAAGGTTCAAAATCCCCACCCTATCGCAAAGTACGCGATAGGATGGGCACCCGGCCCGGTTGGAATTATTCATCGGTAATCAAAATTGGTTTTCTGCGCTTTTAGCGCGCCACATAGGAGAAGCATGTCAACAGCAGCAGTGAATTGCGATATTAAGAACGTAGAACTGGCCGATTTGGGCAAGAAGCGCATTGAGTGGGCGAATCAGTCCATGAAAGTGCTGCAGATCATTCGCAAAGAGTTCATCAAGAATCAGCCGCTGAAAGGCATTCGGATTTCGGCTTGCCTGCACGTCACGGCGGAGACCGCGAATCTGGGTATCTGCCTGCGCGATGGCGGCGCCGAAGTCGTGTTGTGCGCCTCGAATCCGCTGTCAACGCAAGATGACGTGGCCGCCAGCCTGGTGCGCGATCACAATATTCCCGTCTACGCCATCAAGGGCGAGGACAACGACACCTACTACAACCACATCCTGGCCGCCATCGATCACAAGCCGCACATCACCATGGACGACGGCGCCGACCTGGTTACGATTCTGCATACCAAGCGGACTGACGCTCTCGACGACGTGATCGGCGGAACCGAAGAGACCACGACTGGCGTCATTCGCCTGCGGGCCATGGCCAAGGAAGGCGTGCTGAAGTTTCCCATCGTCGCGGTCAATGACGCTGACACCAAGCACCTTTTTGATAACCGTTACGGGACCGGTCAGTCAACGATTGATGGCATTATCCGCGCTACCAATTTCCTGCTGGCAGGATCCAAGTTCGTGGTCGCCGGCTACGGCTGGTGCGGCCGTGGACTGGCCAGCCGCGCGCGCGGTAACGGCGCGGAAGTGATCATCACCGAGGTCGATCCGACAAAAGCACTCGAGGCCGTGATGGACGGTTTCCGCGTGATGTCGATGACCGAAGCCGCAAAACTGGGCGACGTGTTTTGCACTGTCACCGGCAACAAGAGCGTGCTCACCAAAGAACACTTCGACCTGATGAAGGATGGCGCGATCATCTCGAACTCGGGGCACTTCAACGTGGAGATCGACATCCCTGCGCTCGACAAGATGTCATCTTCGAAGCGCACCACGCGCGCCTTCGTCGAAGAGTATTCGCTGAAAGATGGCCGCAAGATCAACCTGCTGGGCGAAGGCCGCCTTATCAACCTGGCCGCAGCGGAAGGGCATCCGGCTTCGGTGATGGATATGAGCTTTGCCGACCAGGCCCTCTCGGTCGAGTACATGGTAAAGAACAGCAAGAAGCTCGAGAAGACGGTCTACAAAGTTCCCGACGAACTGGACAAGCGCGTAGCCAAGCTGAAGCTGGAATCGATGGGAATCAAGATCGACCGGCTCACCCCCGAGCAGGAAGAATATTTGGCGGGCTGGAGCGAAGGAACGTAGTTCGTGCGATGTTTTGTGTGGAGCGGGCACTCTTGCCCGCGGCTTTTGACTCTGATTCTGGGCGGCGCAAGCCGCCCCGTTTGCTTTGGTATAGCGCTTCCTTCGAACGCCAACACTCTGGCGGGGGCGGCACCAGTGAGTTCGTGCAGCTTCCCAGTCTCGTTTCCTCGTCGAACCCCCATTACGGTCGAACTCCCCGAGGCGACTGAAAGGAGGAACGGAGTGCAGGGATCCTTCGACTGCGCATCCGGATTCGAAAGGCGAATCCACATGCTTCGCTCAGGATAACAGGGCGTTTTGGGATCGTTACTCGCAGCGGCTAAAGCCGCGTCTGAAGCGTGGGAGCGGGCATCGCTGGGGGTGCGCGTTTGGAAGTGTTGAGGGGCGGTACTTAGCCGCCCCTTCTTTTTTATTTTTTATTGCACGGGGGTGAAAACTTTTCGGTCACGCTTGCGGCGGCTTACTGCCGCCCCTTTGGCGTAATGGGGAGGGCAACTGGGAGCGCGGCTTTCCCGCAGTGCGTCACGGTTAATAGCGTCCTTCGTTCACCCAGAGCAGAACGTGATCCTCGACAGAAAACCTTTCCACGGATGGGCGCATGAACTTCGACTCCAGGGCAAAGGCGTGGGCCTCAAGCGGCACGCTGAAATGGGCTTTCGTCTTCACGAAGCTTTGTACAAAGAGCTCGGTGTAGCGGTCGAGGCCCAGGACTTGAAACTGGACGGCGTGCACCAGAGCGTGGAACAGGGAACGCTCCTTGAGCGTATCGTTGAAAACCACGATGTCGAGAAAAGTCAGCGAGTCCATGTGGGTGACTTCGGGAAGATTTTCGAATCCCAAAGCGCGGGCCTGGGCATAGAACGAGGGTGGGGAAATGCGCTGGCCGTGCAGTTCAACGAAGCGGAGCTGGTCGAGCAGGGTTGCAGAAAAATAGGGCCACATGCGGGCCTTGTGCTGGTTGCTGAGCGGGAGGGCCGCGGTGAAATAGTTCTCGCGTTGCTCTCGCAAGTAAGCGGAGACATATTCGACCGCCTGCGCGATCTGGGCGCTGGTGAGCTGCAAGTTAGGACTGGGCGGGGATGGGGGAATCTTCTGTTCAATCGCCGAGTAAAAACTGTGCAGGGCGCTGGCGGCCTCCGCGGACTTGCGCAGAACGTCGCGGCGCCCGAAGCGGGCGAGATCGTCGGCGTCATGGTGGAGACGAAGCTGGTGGGTGGCGCAATGGGCGCTTAGCAGCTCCAGTTGAGCGTGCTGGAGCTCGGCATTCATTTGCACTATGGCGAGGCAATCCTCGGGACTTTCGTACGAATACATCTGACAACACACTCCATGATTCACAGAAATAGGGGTACGGCAGGAGGGGCCCAGGTACAGGTTATTTATACGCCGTTATGTGAACATTGTCAACGAATTGATTTGCAAAAGTGAGTAAACGGGAAACCTGAAGGGCGGGCTGCCAGGCTCTGCGTGCTTGAACCCGCCCTTTCATGATGTAGACCTGGAACGCCACTGGGAGACAGCTAGTATGATTCAATATCCAGGGTTATGTTTACGGCGTCAATATAACAACTAAAGGAAATCCAGCGAGGGGAAAAAACCGATGCCGCGGCATCCGGACCCGGACCTTGAAGATCGCATTTTGAATGCCGCACAGGCATTGTGGAAGCGGGGAGGCGAGAAATCGCTGACGATGAGAGCCGTGGCGCGCGCGGCAGGGACGAATACGCCGGCGGTTTACCGCAGATTCAAAGACAGGCGCGACCTGCTCCGCGCTCTGTTACTGCGGACGGTAGCTCGATTGCGAAGACGCTTTGAAGCAGGCGAAAACCTGGAAGCAATGGCCGAGTCCTACATCGAGGAGGCGCTGCGCTTGCCTCATGAGTACAAATTGTTTTATACGTACGGGCACGAACTGTTGCCGAAAGGATCAGGAAGGGCGCTGGCCGCTCCGGGAGTCGAGGCCCAACTTCGCCTTCATCGAAGTGCAGCTGGCGAAACAGCTGGGGGGCTCGCCCGAGCAGCATACGCGATTGGCGTTGGCGCTGTGGGCCACGCTGCACGGAACCGCAAGCCTGCTCCTGTCGAAAGCGATCCCGGAAGAACATGCGGTGGAACTGCGCTCGGCCTGCCGGGCAGCGGTGAAAACGCTGCTCCGGGGCTCGGCCAATTTTTCCGAGAAGAGTCGTCGCATTCGACAGTAATCCTCGCCCCAGGCTCTCGCGGCTCAACGCAACCCTGTGGCCGGGGCTGGCGAAGGAGCCGCGTGGTCTGAGAAAACTCTCATCCCGTTGATCTTTCTGTTTCCCGCTGGTTCGTTTCGGAAATTTGCCGATAAGCAATGTGAACGTTGCCAGAATCAGAACTGGGGCTCTTTCTCGGGTAATGGAATCCGCGATGGGCGGATTCGGCATGATTTAACGAAGGATGTGGCTCGAATGACCAAGATTCTGGTGGTAGATGACAGCAAGTTTCTGCGGCTGGCCACGGAGCGGGCGCTGGCGCGGGCGGGTTACCAGGTAAGCACGGCGATAGATGGAGAGGACGCGTTGAAGATTGCGCGTGAAGAAAAGCCGGACGTGATCCTGTTGGACATGCTGTTGCCCAAGATGACGGGACCGGACGTATTGAAGGCCCTGAAGAAGGATCCGGCAACGGCGGAGATCGCGGTCGTGGCGTTTACCGGCCTGTCGCAGAAAAACGCGGTCCGTCTGCAACAGGATGGTGCCTGCGCATTTCTGGATAAAGCAGCATTGGGACTGGATAAGGGATCGGAAGCCTTGCTGGTAGCGTTGGCGCGCATCATGCAAGAGTTGAAGTTGGAGGTTCCGGCGGGCGCGTTGGCGAAATAGAGAGTACTGTTTTGTGCCGATTCCCATATCTCGCAAAAGAGGCGAGACATGGGAGCATCCGGCTCCTAATTGACTTTTTTCGAACTGAATCATACTGACTTTCTTCTGCGGAAATGCATCCTAGAATTGGTTTGGCGAGGGAAGGATTTCTCTCGGGCTGAAGGTTGCGACGAGGAAAGTCACGATGAGCCTTGAAATTGATGTGGAAAAGATTTCAGAAGTTTTACTGGCCGATGGATGGCACAAAGTATCTACTGTGGGAGACGGAAGGTCTTCGTTCGGACTGGATGTCTACGAATTCCAGGAGCCCAAGCTCGGGGAGAAATCCGAGACTGAGGAGACTCCTGCTCGGAAAACTAAGGAAGCTGAGCAGCGGGATTCTCGGAGCGGGGCACGCTGGACGGAATCGGATGGTTCGCGAGTGTTCTGTCCGGTGACATCGATTCTGGCTGTGAAGTACGCAGGGCTGAAGAAGACGGAATGAATAGGGCGCGCTTTATCGACGATGGGAAAAAGAGACTTTGCGGAGCAACGTCTCTACGAAGGATCTTACAGGATTAGCCACGTACGCTGATTTTTGAGAACGAGAGCACCGCGCGGCTTGACGTGGGGCGGCCCATCGAGAGCGCCGGACGAAACGTAGTGAAGATCAGCATGCGTTTTACTTGCGGCAATACTTCTTTGGAATCCTGCGGATCGGAAAGAATGCGGTAATCCTGCACGCGCCCGTTAGCGTCCACATAAGCTTCAATCACCAGCGAGTCCGAGTCGATCGTGTCCAGGGTCATGCCAAAGGCGCTCTGCTCCAACTGAGGCGCGGTGTTCACCATGACCAGCGGCACGTCGTTTCCGGCTTCCACGGAGGACGGCGCCACGAAATACACCATCGCAATGCCGAAAATAATCAGCGCGCTCAGGAATCCCGCTGTCGCGGGAACCATGAATGCGTGCAGAGCATTCTCCAGACGCACCATGAGTCCTTCGATCTGGCCGCGCTTGGCCTGTTCGGTTTCGCGCGAAATGGCCAGCCGTAACTTCAAACCCAGATCTGCCGGCACTTTGGGGCGGGCCATGCTTACCAGCAGTTGCTGGGTCCGCCGCAAGCCCTGATACTCATCGTTGCAGGCCGCGCAATCCGACCAGTGTTGCTGCAGCGCGAGCATCTCCGTCCCCGTCACGGCTCCGTCCAAATACGGCGAGAACAACCGCCTCGCCTGCGGGCACTGCAGTTCAAGAATTTCCCCTGTGCCCTTCATGGCATCACCTCGACCCTTCTACCCCCTGCAGCCACCTGCGACCGCGAGCTTCGCTGTTCTTTGTGATGACGATCAGATTCTTTACAGTCCGACATCGGAGCGGTCAATCCCAGTTCATTCCCAACCTCGCGCACGTAGGGCGCCAGCCGTTGCCGCAGCGCGTCCCTCCCGCGTGTGAGGCGCGATTTCACCGTTCCCAGAGAAATCTCCAACACCTCGGCAATCTCTTCATATGACATTTCTTCCAGATCGCGCAGAATGAGCGTGGTGCGATAAGGTTCAGGCACGTGCCTCAACTCTACTTCCACCCGGCGCTGCACTTCGTGATGCGCGACGCTGTCGAAAGGAGAATCCGCGTGATCGGTAAGAGCCACCTCCATCGCGTTTTCGCCAGCGCTCGGACCGCCAGATTCCGACGGCTCAATCGATGTCTCGCGCGCCTTGTGCCGGAACCACCAGCGCCGCCGGTTGGCCGCCTCATGCAGCGCGATGCGGTAGATCCAGGTCTTCAGGGTCGACCCTCCATGAAAATGGTTCATGCCGCGAAACACTTTCAGAAAGACGTCCTGCGTGGTGTCGGCCGCGTCCGCCGGATCGTTCACGATGCGGTAGACCAGCCCATAAACCGGCTGCTGAAACTCGCCAATCAGCCAGGCATAAGCCGTTTCCGAGCCGGCCTTCAGCTCCGCGACGATAGCCGCTTCTTCGTGCGAGCGTGCTCCGATTGCACTTGCCAGATCACCCAAGGTGGTTGCTCCCGCCATAACGGCGTCCCCTTGATTATAGGATTTTCCACCCTACCGCGCCGTGAAAATTTGCTGTCCGGCCAAACCGGTAAGTCCCGCACACTGCTGGCGAAGCCGTGGCTCTCTCACAACATAGACTCCGGCGGGGTGTCCAGAGTTCCCGCCGGTAAGTGATTTAGTTTCAGCAGATCAGAATGCACGGTTGGGATGGACGACCGATGGGTGGGACTCCTATAAGCTGGAGGTTACCCCAAGGGTTACCCCATAAGATCGGTGCGGCTAGCGGCAGACCTTCCGATCTGGTCTCTGGGCGGGAACTTCCGTGCTGCCGACGTTGCGCATTTTTGCTTTACGGAAGGCTGCGTCAGGCGATCTGCTGAACCCATTGGCTCCGCCAGGCCGGCGCCTCGAAGGGGTCCGCGAAATACTGTCTCTCGTGCACGACCTTGCCGTTGCGGAATTCCATAATGCTCACTGTGTATGCCGGCCGCCCTTGGTAGGTGATTGTGTATTCCGTGATCCAGAGATCACCTTTCCCTAGAATTCGCTTGACGTTGAAACCGGACGGCTTGCCGGGATGATGACTCCGCAAGGCCTGTAAATTGCGCCGCCCGAGGATTCGCTCGCCTGATTGGGGATAGTCACAAATGGCGTCGTCATCGTAAATATCGTGTTCCGCGTTGGCGTCGCCGACTGCAGAGGCGTGCCAGTGCGCATTCAGGGCTTCACGTATTTGTTCGTCTTCAATGGGCATGGGCTGCTCCAGTTTTTGACTCCCGGACATCGGGACACTTTCGCGGTATTCTAAGTCTAATCAGAAAACCTCGGAACAGATGGAACCGTCTCCAACTCCACGCGCCGAGAATGCGACCTCCCAATCTCCTAACTCCCACGTGCAACTTTCACGCTGCTGCCTTCATCTGACTTCCATCACACTAAGGAGCCACGCGAAACCTCATGACTTTGAAGC
Source organism: uncultured Acidobacteriaceae bacterium (assembly GCA_963733795.1). GTDB lineage: Bacteria > Acidobacteriota > Terriglobia > Terriglobales > Acidobacteriaceae > Sulfotelmatobacter. Next base: position 727,202 of record CAVTED010000004.1, on the reverse strand, counting down.
CGAAAAATACGATCTGCCTCTGGTTCAACAAGGATGCACAGGATGCGGCCCGCTTCTACGCGGCGACCTTTCCGAACAGTGAAGTGACCGCTGTTCACAAAGCGCCCGCTGACTACCCGGGGGGCAAGAAGGGCGATGTGCTGACGGTGGAGTTCAAGGTTCTGAGCATTCCCTGTCTCGGTCTCAACGGCGGCCCTGCATTCGCGCACAGTGAGGCCTTTTCCTTCCAGATCGCGACGGAGACTCAGAAGAGACGGACCGTTACTGGAACGCGATCGTCGGCAACGGCGGCTAGGAAAGTCAGTGCGGTTGGTGCAAGGACCGTTGGGGCCTCTCTTGGCAGATCACCCCGCGAGCTCTAACCGAGGCACTAGCGGCTGGCGGCGGCGAGGCAAAGCGCGCCTTCGAGGCAATGATGCCGATGAAAAAGATCGACATTGCCACGATCGAGGCAGCTCGGCGGGGATGACGTGGTTACCACTGTGGCCTTCAGTGCTACAGAAAACCCATGGAGTAAGTGCAGTGGAAGGCCCTTACGGCTTTGCGGGCAGCGGCTGCCAGAGCTCAATCTTATTCCCATCCGAATCATAGATCCAGGCAAAGCGACCGTAGGATTCATCCATTCGTTTGGGGTCAATCTTTACTCCCTCTTGTTTTAAGCGGTCGAGCAAAGCATCCATATCGTCCACGATGTAGTTGATCATGAACGGTGCGGGGCTGGGATCGAAATACTTGGTGGAGTTGGGAAAAACAGTCCAAACCGTAACGTGTTCCTTTTGCGGGTCGTCGTGTTCGCGCCACGGAAGCATCGCGCCCTGGCCTTTGTCAGCGAGTCCAAGATGCTTCGAATACCATTCGCGCATCTGATCACGATTAGCGGTTTTGAAGAAGACACCGCCGATTCCAAGGATGCGCCCGCGCTGCTCCATTTTGACCGGCGGCTGCGACTTTTCAGGTTGCGGAGATTTCACTTCCTGTCCTCCTATTGAGCGGGCCGAGATGAGCACCAGCGAGCCGAGCGCAATTGTGCTCCAAAGGTATGCCTTGCATCGGCGGATTATACTTAAATTTCGATTCGAAGGGAGAAATCGGTTCGCTCTTCGCTCTTCGATCAAGGTTTGCCGCGCTTCACGCGCTGACCGACCTTTTTCAGAAGGACTGTACTTTGCGGGCGCTCTCCGCGCGCGCCAGGAATTCCGCCATGTTCTGGTCCTTGGCAGCGTGGTGCGCCCACCCTTCCGCGGCCGCGTTCCATCGATAATCTCGAATCGTCATATCGATGCCGTGGTCAATGAGAAACCGCGCTGCTTCATAGTTCCCGCGGATGGCGCATTCGTGCAAGATGCTGGCTGGCTCATGCGTGCTCCAGTCCGTATTGATGTTGGCTCCGCGCTCCAGCAGGAAAGACGCAATCTCAAAACGCCGGTTCACGCACGCCCAGGCCAGGGCTACGTCCAGAACTTGTTGGGCAGTGGCGGGAGTCCAATGCAGGTTTCGCAAAACGGAGGGGTTGTTGGCAGGGTAATGCTGAGCGAGGTTTCCCAACCTCGGACAGCCAGCCTCATCAAACCAACCCCTGACTCGCGAAAAGTCCCCTACTCCGGCCGCATGGCAGAGATCGTCGGGCAACGGCCAAATCGGCGTCAACAGAGGAATGAGATGAGCCTTCCCATATTCCAGAGCGAACACCAGCGCGGACGAAGGAGGGCGCCTCACCTCTACTGCGGGATGAAACTCCAACAGCCGGGTGATGAACGCACCGCGATCCTTCACGACCGCATGCTCCACGATTTCCACTTGCCGGGCGAGTTGGGATTCGCTGAGCAGATCCGGTTCCCGCTGCAGCCACACGGTGAACTCCTGGAGGTTGCCTTCATCCATCGCCGTGAGTAGTTCGTTCATGGCGAGTGTCTGCCAGGGGCTGACCACGTCCTTCCAGGGCTCTCCGTACTCTTGGGCATGTTCCGCTAGGTAGTCGATGAACCCGCTTTTTCCACGCCACTTCTCCACTTGTCGTCCTAGCGCCGGGTCGAGTTCGATACAACGGTCGAGAAGGAGAGCGGCGACCGCCCGCTGCTGAAAACGGCAGGCACAGAGGAACGCCTGCATCACCGCGGCAGCATCGGCACCGGGGCGGGTCCGTGCTGACTCAAGACAATCGCCGACGCCGTCCTCGTCACCCAGTGCGGCGAGAATATCGAGCCTGCGCGGGAGAACACCCTTCCGCGAAAGGAGTTGCAATACTCCCCTGGAGCGGGCGCGAATTGCGTCCTCCCATATCGCTGGGTTCGCAATAGCCCCAGCATCCAAGAGAAACTCGGCGCATTCGAGGCGCGTGAACATCTGCTCCCGGTAAGGATCGCCGCTGTCGCCAAACGAGCCGGCGGCAAACCCGAGCAACGATTCTCCGGAATCGCCGCGCCACGATAGAAGCGCTGGATGCTCCCGAACCAGCTGCGTCAATCGTTCGACGCTGTTGTCGTGGATGGCGCGCTCCGCCTCCGCGGCGGCCCACTCCAGGCCCTTGCCTTCCTGGCGGAGCACCGCCGCGCGAAGATCCTGCCAGCCTGCGAACCCATATTCCCGGGCGAGCACAAGTTGGGCGTCTCGCAGCGATAGAGGAAGGTTTGGAACTGGTAGGTGGGCGTGTATCCGGGCCACAGCATCGGGGTTGTTAGCGGCCACCTGGCGGGCCAGTTTCTTTGCCTGCTTCCGGATGGATTCAAAGGATGAGTGAGAGGCTAAAAACTTCGACGGGGTCACAAGTCCTCCTTTCATATTTGCCTGAGTCCCGCTGATACCAGGCTGAAAGAAGGTAACGGCGCGCCTGAAAAACGAAAACAGGTGGGATGTTCCCTTGCCGCGGGTGGAGACGCCCTGTTAGCGCACTGGACCAACTTTATTCGGCTCCGTCCAGCTTGTCAATCCATTCTGCGTAACTCAACGAATCGGGCCGTAAGTCCGCTTCTGAGAAGTTGACCCGGCTGCTGCAGAACAAAATGGTTTCACATTTTGCCCACGCGCGAGAACAATGTATCATCGTGCCGCTTCTTTGCGACCGAGGATGACTGTGGCGTCCATCCTTTTGGCGAAGGGTCCAATCGCACTGCACGGGAGGAGACCGATGCCCTCACCAGCACAACCAATTTGCCTGACTGTATTGGTCCTCATAGTTTGTGGTGGTTTGGGTACGGCACAGACTGTTTCCACAGTGGAAGGCCGACGCAAGGCTCTCAACGATCTTCTGGCAGAGCAGTGGGAATATGGGCTGCGCACCAGTCCGGTCAGAGCTTCCTTCCTGGGAGACAAGCGCTGGAACGACAAACTCGACGACCTCTCCCAGGAGGCCGTCGACAAGGATCTTCAGGAGACTCAGAGATTCCTCGCTCGCTTCGAGGCCATCGACACTTCCGGTTTTCCCGATCAGGAAGCCCTCAACAAAACTCTGATGGTTCGCGACCTCAAGATGCAATTGGAGTATGCTCGCTTCAAACCCTGGGAAACGCCCGTCGACCAGCAGAACGGCATCCAGATTTGGTTGCCCGACCTCGTCACCGTGCTTTCCTTCCGGTCCGTCAAAGACTACGAAGACTATATTTCCCGCCTCCGGCAAATATCTCGCGTCCTGGATCAGACCACCGTGCAGATGCGCAAAGGCATGGATGACAAATTGATGCCGCCCCGTTTCCTGCTGGAAAAAGTCGTGGATCAGTGCGAGACTATCGCCTCGCAATCGCCGGAAGAGTCTTCCTTCGCCCAACCTTTTCTAAATGTTCCCAAGGACATCGCCGCTTCCGATCAGAAGCGTCTCCGTGAGGCAGGTCTTGCCGCAGTCAAGGAATCTGTCTTACCCGCCTATGTCCGATTCACTGCCTTCGTCCGTGATGAATACGTTCCGAAGGGCCGAGTCCAACCCGGCATCTGGTCTCTTCCGGACGGCGCAGATCGCTATCGCCTCGAAATCCGCCGCATGACCACCACCGACCTGACACCCGATAAGATTCACGATCTCGGCCTCAACCACGTAGATGAGATCGAAGCAGAAATGCTCGCCCTTGCATACAAGCTTGGTTTCAAGGACGTGGCCAGCCTCAACGACCACATCAAGAACGAGCGTCGTTTCTATGCCACTTCCGGCCAGCAGTTGCTCGACTTGTATGCGAAATATGTGCACGAAATGGAACCCGAACTTCCCCAGCTCTTTGGCCGTCTTCCCAAGAACGAACTCACGGTCATTCCCATGGAAGCTTCCCGTTCCAGGAATGCTGTCCCGGCCGACTACACCGATGGCACGGCAGACGGTTCACGCCCAGGACATATCAACGTCAACGAATGGGATCCCGAGCACCGCCTCTTGCTGAATGTCGAGGCGATCGCTTACCACGAGGGAATCCCGGGACACCATCTCCAGCTTTCCCTGGCGCAGGAGTTGGTGGATCTGCCGCAATTCCGGAAGTACGAAGACTACACAGCTTTCGTTGAGGGGTGGGCTCTTTACTCAGAACGCCTCGGCAAAGAGGTGGGGCGCTATCAGGATCCTTATAGCGACTATGGGCGACTGGAAAACGAGATGTGGCGTGCCATCCGACTGGTCGTCGATACCGGCGTTCACGAAAAGCGCTGGTCCCGCGATCAGATGGTGAACTACTTCCATCGTTACACGGCGATGGATGAACCCAATGTTCAGAGCGAGGTCGACCGTTACATTGCCTGGCCCGGACAGGCTCTCGCTTACAAACTCGGACAGCTCGAAATTCTCAAGCTTCGCCAATACGCGAAAGATCAGCTGGGCATGAAGTTTGACATTCGCGCCTTTCACGATGAACTCCTCGGCGGCGGCGCGCTTCCGCTGGACGTTCTCGATCAGCGCACCCGCGAATGGGTTGACAAGCAAAAGTCAACATCCGTTCCTTCTACGACCAGCAAGGATTCCGCCAACGCGAGCGCCCGGTAGGCGGAATCACTACGGCAGTTGTGGTCGAGTGACTGGCAGCCCGGAAGTAATTCTGAATTTAGCACTTATAGGGGTCACGTCCCGCGCCAGGTACCGGGGATTGAGACGGCCGACGGCTTTGACGGCACAATCTGCTGCTAGATTCCGGCAATCTTACGCATGGCAGATAGAAAAATCTGGTTCTGCTCGGGTGTGCCAATGCTTACTCGAATGCAGTTCGGCGCACCCCATGCGTTCAATGGACGCACGCTGATCCCCTCACCGCGCAGAGCTCCCGCCAGCACCGAAGCCTCTTCTCCGACGTCGCAATAAACGAAGTTTGCGGCGGTGGGAACCACGCGATGTCGCAGTTCCAATAGCCCGTCCGTCAGAATCTTTGCCTGCGAGGCATTATTCGAAACAACTCGCGCAATATGGTGGTGGTCGTCGAGCGCAGCGAGAGCCGCCACCTGGGAGAGGGACGCCACTGAGTACGTATTGCGCATGCGCGCGCAATACGCCAGAAGCTCCGCCGGACCTAAGCCATATCCCACGCGCAGCCCGGCCAGCCCATGCGCCTTGGAAAACGTTCGCAGCACGATCACGCTCGCGCCCTGCCGCACGTATTCGAGAGACTGTGAATACTGAATCTTCCGCAGTGCCGCGAAATGAAGTGCGAAATCGTAATAGGCTTCGTCGAGGACGACGACTACATGTCCGGGAACTTTCGCGAGGAACTGGTCGACGGCTGCGGCATCGAGCATGGTCCCGGTGGGATTGTTGGGATTCGCCAGGAAAACGATGCGCGTATCCGGGGTGATCGCAGCCCGGATCGCGTCCAGATCGAATTCATCCGTATGCTTACGGATCGGTGCCTGGATCAACCGCGCTCCTGCGGCGTGCACCGCCATTCCGTAAATAATGAAAGATCGTTCGCTGGTGACGGCGTTCAGGCCGGGCGCGAGCAGGGTCTGGCACAACAATGCCAGCATTTCCGTCGATCCCGCCGTTACCAGAACTTGTTCTGTGGGCACGGCGTGATGGCCGGCCAGCTTGCCGCGCAACTCTGCGCAGTCGTCGTCGGGATAGAGGTGCGTCCCAGCCAGCGCCGAGTGCACGGCTTCGATCGCCAGCGGCGACGGGCCAAAAGGATTTTCGTTGGAGTCGAGCTTGATGAGTGGCGACTGAGTCTCCCCGGAATCTTTTCCTGGGGACGGCGCCGGGAAATGGGCGGCCATATCGCGCGCCGGCTTCGAAACCAGATCAGAAAATCGGCTCATGATCGCCGCGCCTTATGTGGGCTTCTTACTGGCCGTTGCGCTGGTCTTGCTGGCGGATTTCAATTTTTCCACTTCCCTCAACGTAAGCGATCGAAATTTTCCCGGCGGAACATCGAGCGTCAGCGGTCCATAGCGAACCCGCTTGATTTTCTCCACGTGATGTCCAACCGCCTCAAACATGCGCCGAATCTGGCGATTCCGTCCCTCGACCAGGGTGATCTCATACCATGGGTTTGCCGCTTCTTTCACCACCCGCACCAGCGCCGGTCCAGTCTTCACGCGTTTTCCGTCGTCGGTGGCAATGGAAACACCGGCACGCAGCTTGGCGATGGCTTCTTCCTTGGGCGTGCCCGCAACTTTGACCACGTAAGTCTTGGCCACATGCGACGCCGCCTTCATCAGGCTGTGGGCGAGTTCGCCATCGTTGGTCAGAAGCAGCAAGCCTTCGCTGGCATAGTCCAGACGCCCGATGGGATATACGCGGCCTTTGACGCCGCGAATCAGGTCCATGACCGTCGGACGCTTTTCCGGATCGCTCATGGTAGTGACGAAACCCTTGGGCTTATTGAGCAGGAGGTAGACGTGGCGCTGGGCACCGTGAAGAAGTTTTCCATTTACGCGGACGTGATCGGTTTCGGGATCGGCCTTGCTGCCGAGCTCGGTGATCACCGTCCCGTTCACTTGAACGTGGCCGGACGAGATCAGTTGCTCAGCCTTGCGGCGCGAAGCGACTCCGGCAGCGGCAATAATTTTTTGCAGGCGTTCCAGCGACATAATGAAATCCGAACCCGCAGATGTGGAAACAAATGTTTCTTCAACGTGTGGGTAGGAATTATTCTTTCGCCCCTTCGGGGCTCGTTCATCTCTTGCAACAAGCCCACTGCATGCGCCACTTCGACAAGCTCAGGGCAGGCCGTGGCAGCATTCTTACGCAGCTTCGCAGCAAAGGCGTCAGCCTGCTTTTTCGGTTTCGTGCAAACTCGCAGATGCAGGCGAATCCTCAGTAGATACACTCTCGGTGGAGTGGACATTGTTCGCTTCGTCCGCACTCTCTGCGGGAATCAGTTCCGACTGGAACGATTCGGCGACCAACTTCTCGAACTCCTCCATGCTGGGCAACTCGTTCACATCTTTCAGCCCGAATCGCATCAGGAATTCCTTGGTCGTCTTATAGAGAATTGGGCGGCCGATGACCTGCTTGCGTCCGGCTGTCGTGATCAGCTTGCGATCAAGCAGTGTCCCGATCACGCCGCCAGAATCGACGCCGCGGATATCGTTAATTTCGGGCACGGTGACGGGCTGCTTGTAGGCAATGACGGCGAGGGTCTCCAGCGCCGGCAACGAGAGGCGGATTGGCGGCTTCAGGCTCTTTGCGAACGCCCGCACTACTTCATGCTGCTCGGGCTTGGTGGACATACGGTATCCGCCGGCAACCTGGCGAACTTCAATGCCGTGGCTGGGAGCAGCATACTCCGCGACCAGTTCTTCCAAAGCCGAGCGCACGCGCGACTTCATCTCAGCGTCGTCCGCCGCGCCTTCGGCGATGACGCTTTCCTTCACGAGCAGGGTCATCTGCTCCAGCGTGATGGGCGTCTCCGCCGCGTAGATGATGGCTTCGAGTTGGGCTTTGAGGGACATAAAATCAGTTGCCGGTTGCCAGTTGTCAGCCTCCAGTGCCTACTGACAACCGGCAACTGGCCGATGGGAACTGTAGTTTCATCTCCAGTCGTCGCGCACTGCCGACTGCTCGTTCATGATCTCGTCGAAGTGCGTGTGCTTGCGGATGGCGATCTCGCCAAATATTTTTTCCTGCCGCACCTGGATCGCCTGCAAGCGTACCATTTCCAGGAGCGCCAGGAACATGCAGACCAGGGAGTGCCGCGACGGAATCCGCATGAGCAGTTGCTTCAGCCGGATCGGCCGGTCTTCCAGCGAGAGGCGCCGGCGCAAATAATCGATCATCTGGCCTACCGTTACTGTCTCCTCATCGACATTGAGTACGGGGCGCGTTCGCACCCGCTCCAGCACCTGCTGAAACGTCTTGACCAGATCGATCACATCGGCGGCAAATTCCGGCTCGGTCCCTTCCGCCGCCATGAATTCCTTCAGCGAAGGATTCGACAGCACGGCATCTTCAATCTGCTGCTTCTGCAAAAGCATCTGCGCCGCGGACTTAAACTTTTCATGCTCCAGCAGGCGGTTAACCAGTTCGTTCCGCGGGTCGTCCTGCTCCTCCGCCGCCGCATCGGGATCGCGCGGCAGCAGCATCTTCGACTTGATGTGAATCAGCACCGCCGCCATGTAAATAAATTCGGCCGCAACGTTGACATCGAGCTCGCGAATCTTTTCCACATACGCCAGATACTGCGCCGTGATCCGGGCGATGGGAATGTCGTAAATGTCGATGTCCTGCTTGCGGATCAGGTCGAGCAGCAGGTCGAGCGGGCCTTCGTAGACATCGGTGACCGCGACGGCAAACGGCGAATCGCTCTCTTCTTTTTTCGTGGCAGCTTTGTCGGACCTGGCGGTAGAGTTCGCAATCAGCGCGGGAGACCCGGGCGCCGCCGCATCATCGCGAGAAACGATTCTGATCTCTTCTGCCATAGATTATTTCGAACCCTCTGCCGTCGGCGCCTCGTGCTCTAGCGACATTCCCATTGCGGCGCGCGCATCGGCCATAGTTTCGCCGGCCGCCTTCCGCGCCCGCTCCGTGCCCGCTTCCAGAATATCCCAAGCCAGCCGCGGATTCTCCTCGAATTTCTTGCGCCGTTGCTGCATCGGGTTCAGCAACTCCACCAGCGCATCCGCCGCCCAGCCCTTGCACTCGATGCAGCCGATGCCGGCGGACCGGCAACCTTCATACACCTTGGCCAGCGTATCCTTGCTGCTGAAGATCTTATGCAGATCACCCACCGGACAGACGTCGGGATTGCCGGGATCGGACCGGCGAACACGCGCGGGATCGGTGACCATCGTCTTCAGCTTCTGTCGCACTACCGACTCGGGATCGGACAGGAGCACCGTGTTCCCGTACGACTTCGACATCTTGCGCCCGTCGGTACCCGCTAGCTTCGCCGCCGGAGTGAGCAGCGCCTGCGGCTCGGGAAACACTTGCCGCGTCTCACCATAGAATCCGTTGAATCGCCGCGCGACCTCTCGTGTCAATTCCACATGCGCCACCTGATCTTCGCCCACGGGAACGCAGTCGGCCTTGTAAACCAGAATGTCCGCTGCCTGCAGCACGGGATATCCCAAGAACCCGTACGTCCCCAAATCTTTATCTTTGATATTTTCGCGCTGCTCTTTATACGTAGGCACGCGTTCCAGCCAACCCAGTGGCGTAATCATGGAAAACAGCAAGTGCAACTCGGCGTGCGCCGGAACATGCGACTGGATAAAGATGACCGACCTCTCGGGATCGAGCCCGGCAGCTAGCCAGTCGAGCACGACTTCGAGAGAGTTCTCCTTGATGCGGGACGTGTCGGCATAATCGGTGGTGAGCGCGTGCCAGTCGGCCACCATGAAGAAGCATTCGTATTCGTCCTGCATGCGGACCCAGTTCTGCAGAGCGCCCACATAGTTGCCCAGGTGCAGCTTGCCGGTCGAGCGCATACCACTGAGCACGCGTTTGCGGGATTTGGATGAAGGTGTCATTGCTCGACAAAACCGGGATCGACAAAACCGAGGACGCGTCCGCAGGACGTACATCCGCCTGTAGGGATGAAATGTCGAGGTGTCATGCAGCGTTGAATTCGATACTAACATGCTGGCTGCTGACCGCCAGTTGCGCGCCACCGCCTAGGTATTTAGTGGCGTAGCGGTCTATGGTTTCAGCTTCGCTTGAGTTTCAGGAGAGCTTAACCGAATCACGCGCGGATCAGTCAGAGTCCCAGTGACCGTGTACCCAGAAACCAAGGCCGCATTCGGCGTTCTCGCCAGCTTGAAATCAAGTTCGCCTTTTAGCGAGGCTGCTCCAGTCAATCGGAATTTTCCAGCCGTAGAGTCCAGCCGGGCGTCCTTGATTTCGATTTTGCCCGCGTGCAATCGCGCCTGTCCCAGGAAGCGTGTGACCTTGGTGGGCTCCGCGTCCTCGCCGAGTGAGACGCGGGGCAACGTTCCATCCCGCATGTCAAACTGCAGCGTGCCTTCGGCCGAGTTCCAGAATGACGTCCAGAACTCCGTTGGGCAGGGGCTCTTTATCTCGTAACTCGCGTCCGCAGTTCCGGCGATCCAGCCATCTTTCATCGCATCCGCCAGGTCGGTTAGGGATATTGCGGTCAGTCGTCCGCTGCCTTTGCAGACGGCCGGCTTCACGCTGAAGTCTGCCTGCCATTCGCCGCGGTGCTGGCCGCCTAGAAAATCCGCAGTCAACTCCGACACCTGCAATTTACCGCCGTCGAGACTTACCTTGGCCGAAACTCCCGTAGCCTCCAGGTTTTGCATCTGCAGGCGATCCGCCGTCAAGCCTCCGGATGCCCGCAAATTCGCCAGGAAGGACGGCCCTGTTTTCGTGTTCGGCTGGCCCAGTAGATACCAAGGCCGTTCCTCGGGACTGGGGTTTACCCACTCTTTCAAATCGCCGAGTGCGATCTGATTTGCCTTCAGGGTGAAATGCACCTGACATGCGTCAGGAGTTCCGCAACCGCGCGGCATGGCGAGCGAACCGGTCCACGATGTACCGGCCGCGGTCGCGTTCAGGTTCGTGACGCGCACCTCGTCGTGCAAAAGTTGCATGTCAGCCGAAGAAACTTCGATTGGACCGCCGACGCCGCGCAGCGCGATGCGGACATTGTGCAACTTCGCCGTTCCTGTCAACTGCGGGCCGGAGAATCCGGATGCGATGCCATTGCCGCGCCCCGCCCACGATCCGGCGATTTGCAAATCAACCTGAGCCGTGCCTTCCGTGGTGACCGACTGCAACGCGGGAAGTCCTACGATTCGCGCCACGCGCAAAGCCTTTGGAACCACAGCTTCTCCCACCAACGAAATGTTGTAACCGCTGCGGTTGAACCATCCTCGAGCCATTGCCGGCACTACGCGCCCAACCCCAACCGGAAAAGGCCCAAACTCGAGGCGTGCGCCTTCCGGGAAACGAATTGCGGACAAATCCTTGTCCTTGCGAGCCGGCCGCCGGGCGATGTTTTCTGCCGAATCGCCGCCCGTGAGCAGAAACGGTAGCGACTCCGCAACGATCTCGGCTCTATCGGTGGCCGAGTCCAGGCGGAAGCCGGCAATCTCTCCCCGTCCCCGGAATTGACGCGCTGCAGTCCCGGACTTCTCGTCGAATCGGAAAGTTCCGCGCACAGTTCCGCCCGCTACCAGATCCTCAGGCAGATTGCTTTTTGCTCTCTGCGCCAGCATCACGGCTGCACTCGCAGGCACATTTTCCGCTGTGAGCACGAGCTCATAGTTGTGACTCCCGGGGAAGCCCATGGTTCCCTTCAACGAAATGAGCCCGCTTCCCACTGGAGAGCTGCAGAGAAGTTCATGGAACTCGTGATCGAGTGAGTTGTAATCCGCGTCGCAGTGGGCCGCCAGACGCAGCGCCTTGCCGGCCGCAATGTCGTAGCGCCGAAAATCCTGAATCGAGGTATTGCTTATAATCTGCAGTTCCGCCGGGGTTCCCGCGAGCGTCACATCGAGCAGAACTTCTCCCCGCCAACCCTGGTCGTTGCCGGTGAACAATTTCGTGAACTGGCCGAGTTGCGCGCGGCTCCATTCCAGGGTCACATGCAATGGAGTATTGCGCACGGCGTCCGCGCGCTGCCAGGTTCCGCTAACCTGGAGCAGACCGATGTCGTTCAAATTCAGGTCAGTGCGAAACGGCTGCGCTTTCAACCGCACGCCCCAGCTGTTTTCCGAATCCTGCCACAAAGAAAAATCCGCATTGGTCAGCGCATAGGGTTTTTTCTCGTTACCGCTTTTGAAATTGATGCGCGCTGACGAGGCTTCAATGTAGGGAAATGCCGGACGTGGCTCCGACTTGGCTTTTCCCGTCGGAGCCAGCGGAGTGTGGGCCGTGCGTTCGAGCAGCGCTTCCAGGTTCCAGCGTCCGCTCTCCGCGTGCACCAGATTCAGACTGGGCTCGGTCAGATCCAGGCGCGCGATCTCCAACCGTCCGCGCAGCAGAGAAGTCAGCCGAAGTGCGGCCGTCACGTCGCTGGCCCGCAGCATAGGCTCGGCGCCGAAAGCGGAATCGTCGTATACCACCAGGTTCTGAAGATCGAATCCCGGCCACGGCAGCAGCCGCAGATGAACTGAACCAATGTCCACGGGACGGCCCAAGGCGGCGCTGATGGAGCGAGTAATCCGCGACTTCAAGCGGGAACCGCCGGGGCGAAGCAAAAAAAGCGCCAGCAGGATCAATGCCGCCGCCACAACCATTCGCCGCTTGGAGGAGAAGAGCTTCACCGCGCCCTTACTGAAAAGTCTCGAGGAGCCTAGTCGTTACTTTATCTCACAAACTTGAGAGTCCGATTCCAGCGCGTCTCGTCGAAAAAGTGCAGGACAACTTTGCCCAGAAACAAAATGCGATCGCTCCATGCCGTCTTCAGATACTGGTTGTCGGGAGTCTCAAATGACCAATAGATGAACATCGGCCGACCGATGACGTTTTCCTTCGGAATGAATCCCCAGTAGCGGCTGTCCAGACTTACCCCGCGGTGGTCGCCCATCGCGAAGTAGTGGTTCGGGGGAACCACAATGTCTTCACCGTGAATGTAGGATGGTAAATCCGTCATCCAGTTCACGGTGATGTTGGGGTCGTCGTCGGCCGGCACGGCCGGAAAATTATTGCGGTAAGGATCTATTGTGTCCCGGTCGTGCAGCACATACGGCTCGTCCAAAGCCGCGCCGTTGCGATACACCACTCCGTTCCTGAGATGGATGCGATCTCCCGGGAGTCCAATCACTCTCTTCACCACGTAGAGTCCCGGCTCGGCAGGGTGCAGAAACACTATGATGTCCCGAAAACGCACGTCGCGATAGGGGAGCAGCGGCCCAACCCAGGAACTCCTGGGGGCAAACTGAATGCGGTTCACGAAAACGTGGTCGCCGATGAGCAGCGTGTTCTCCATGGAACTCGAAGGAATCTCAAACGCCTGCACCACAAAGGTGATGATGAACAGCCCGGTCACCAACACCGCGGCCAGCGAGGAGAGAAACTCCACCGTAGATTCCTTGGGCTTCTCCTCTTCTTGCTCGTGCTCTTTCTCTTTTGCCGCCCGGTCTTCTACGGCAATTTCTTTCTCTTTCTTCGCCAATTTTTTTTCTGTAATCACTTTGACTTTCGAGATGAACCGAAATTTACGATCGCGCGAATTCGCCCGCCGATGGAATTATTTAGTGTACCAGTCGGAGGGTGCGGTTCCAGCGCGTGAGCTGAAAGAAGTGAGTGATGGCATATGCCAGGTGATAGAGCCTGCCTTCGACCGAGCCCGACGGATTCCTGTCCCAGTTGTCCACCGACCAGTAAATGACCAGCGGTTTACCGATAATGTTTTCTCGCGGCACGAATCCCCAATAGCGGCTGTCCTGGCTGTCGTCGCGGTTGTCACCCAGCACAAAGTAATGTCCCTGGGGAACGATCAACTGGCCGTCCTCCACCAGTTTCCGCATCTCCAGCCACCACTTGCCTTCCAACCCAAAGGCCGGAATATCGGTGCGCGGAAAATTATCGCGGAACGCATTATTCGGCGGTTCCAGAAATCGCACGTAAGGTTCGTCCAAAAGCTTGCCATTGATCCACAGCCGCTTGCTGATCATGCGCAGATGGTCTCCCGGTACTCCGATCACGCGCTTCACAAAATGCTGCGTGGGATCGACCGGGTAGTGGAACACGATGATATCGCCGCGCGCGATCTTCTCATACGGCATCACGTGATCACCCAATCCATGACCGCCGTAACAGAGCTTGTTCACCAGCAGGTAATCGCCCACCAACAGCGTATTCTCCATGGATTCCGAAGGAATCTGGAACGCCTGCACGATGAATGTGATCACGAAGATCGCGATCACAACGGTGCCCAGCAAAGACTGCATCGAGCTGATCACGTCGCTGCCCAGATTACTCACGACGCGGCGCCGGGGCGCGGCAACCGGCACGCTCGCCTGCGAAACGACGGGAACACCTGGCGGAGCGATTGGTTCCTCAGGCGCAAGCAGGGGGCGCTCCGGCGAAACAACAGGCTGGTTTGACAAATCCATGAAATCGACTTAGTCCGTGGACGAACTTGTCGGACGATTTACTGATCGGCCGTCTATCGATCCGCTATTTACTCATCGGCTGCGAGTTCCTGGGCTGATCGGCCCGCGCCGTGACTGTCGCTTCTCCAGCTTTCGGGCGGGACGCCAAAAAGGTCAGCACCTGCCGCGCGGCATCCTGCTCGGCGGTCTTCTTGGTCGAGCCCTGAGCCCGGCCTACAAACTCCTCGTCCTTGCCGTTCTTGGTGTGTAGACGGGCCTCCACCGTAAATGTCTTGCTATGTTCCGGACCCGCCTGCTCCACCAGCACGTAAGTGGGTTGCGGCAAACCCAGGCTCTGGACCGCTTCCTGCAATGCGGATTTAAAATCCGTCACCGGCAGCGTGCCGCCTGCGCGCTCCATGCGCTCCAGTTCTGGGGCAATCACGCTGCGCAGAACAAAAGCTCGCGCCACTTCCAGCCCGCCATCCAGATAAATCGCCGCTAGAATTGCCTCCAGCGCATCCACCAACACTGCGGTCTTGCTCCGTCCTCCGCTCTTTTCTTCGCCGCGGCCTAGCCGAAGATAGTGGCCTAATTCCAGTTGTTGCGCCACTCGGATTAGATGCCGCTCGCTCACCAGGTGCGCCCGCAGTTTCGAAAGCTCGCCTTCGCGAAAATGCGGGAAACGCTGGAAGAGTTCTTCGCTGGTCACCAGCTGCAGTACCGCATCTCCGAGAAATTCCAACTGCTCGTTGTCGCTGACTTTATACTTGCTCTCGCCCGCTTGTTGCGCTTCCTGTTCCCGAGCCTGTGAACTGTGCGTGACCGCTTGCTCAATGACGGCCCGCCGCCGGAAATGGTAGCCCAGCCCTTCTTCCAGCGCCGTAATTTCCCGTTCCTTCATGCCAAGGGCCTGGCGGACATAAACAAGTGCGTCGTGCGCAAATTAGTTCTTGGGAGGCGTCGCAGTCTGCGCCGGTCCCGGACCTGCGCCCACATTCAACTTAGTCAGCCGATCTTTTTCATCGCGCGCCGCTTTGCCCGCTCCTGACTCTGGACGGTCCTTCGTCAGTTCCACCGCTTGATCGGCATATTTCAAAGCCTCCGGAATCTTATTCTGCATGTCGAGAGCGACCGCCAACCGCAGTACCGCGATCGAGTCCACCTGCTGGGGAAATGCGTCAATCGACTTCCGCAGTTCCGACTCCGCGTCCGTCCAGTTCTTCGCATCGGACGACAGTTTCCCCAGAACCGCATACGCCTCCGACCGCAAATATCCTTTATAGGAAGCCAACTGCTCCGGGGGATAACCCGAAGTCGGAATGTCGGTCTCAACCGTCGACAGCGAACGCTCCGCATCTTTTCGCGCTTCAGCAAGACGCTGGTCCCGATCCAGATCGGTATCGCGCGTCCGTTCCGCCAGCACCTGCGCAATGGCGACCAGCGCCTCTGGGTCGTCGGGATCAATCGCCAGGATCTTCTTGCCCATCTCCAACATCTTGTCCGCGTTGTTGGCCATTTGATAGCGTTGCATCGCCGACCGATAGAGCAGCGGCCGCAACTCGCTGTCCGGATATTTCGCAGCGAAGTCGTCCGCCGCCTTTTCCACCGCAGCCGCATCCGTTAAAGCTGCCGCCGCCTTGTAAGCCGCGAATTCCTCTTGACTGTTGACCTTGGGTGGACGCTTCCCCGCCGGCGCAGCTTGTCCAGCGGCTTGTCCAGCAGGTTGTCCCGCAGCTTGTGCGGGTGGCGTAGACTGCGCAGCCGGCGGGTTCTGCGCTGCCGGCTTGGAATCACCTTGCCCGAAACTCCCGGCACACACTCCCAGCATTGCGCCCAGAACTGGGATAACAATCGCTGCTCGCTTCATGCCTTCTCCTCAAACTCCAACGCTTCTGATTTCGAATCAACCCGCAAGGACGGCAACCGTGCATTTTATCGTAGTGACCCGAAGCCTCGGCAGGTTTTACTGATAGCTGACAGCTGATAGCTGACGGCCGATAGCTTTATTGCGGCTTCGCCGGAGGCTCATAGGCCTGCTGCAGTCCGCGCTCCGCCGCCGCCTTTACTTCCGGCAGTTCCGCTCCCACCGTCAAGGCCGCGCGGTATTCATTCATCGCCGCCTCGCGGTCCTCTTTCATATCCAAAATCCTTCCCAGG
This sequence comes from uncultured Acidobacteriaceae bacterium, assembly GCA_963733795.1. Taxonomy (GTDB): domain Bacteria; phylum Acidobacteriota; class Terriglobia; order Terriglobales; family Acidobacteriaceae; genus Sulfotelmatobacter. The sequence goes on along the minus strand of CAVTED010000004.1, from coordinate 710,645 downwards.
TATACGTGCGACCACGCCACCACCTTGGGATCTTTTGTCGCCTGGATCGCCTTCTGGAAATTTTCCAGCGCCCCTTCCCGATTTTTGTTGGCGACCGCCACCTGCGCCAGAATAAACAGAGCCCGCCCCTGATCCCCAATCTTGCGGTCCAAAGCCTGCTGCGCCAGGTCCTGCGCCCCCTTGGGATCGTTCGCCGCCAGCCGTTTCTCGGCCGTCACCAGCATCCGGCGGTCTTCCATGCGCGACAGTTGCACCAACTCCGGCGCTGTGACCTGGGCAAACTGCACCTCGTTCGCCGCCTTCTGCTGCGCCCGCACATCGATATTGTTCAGCATGTCCGAATACGCGCTGCGCAGTCCCGCCGGATCTTTTTCGAACGCCAGCAGCGAAGTGTAGAAATATTTCGTCAAGATGTACCCTTGTTTCACCGCATCATCCACGGCCTGCAGACGCATGGCCTCCGCCGTCTGCTTGGTGCCGGTCGTGCGAATCTCAATGGCCCGCACCAAGCACTCCGTGACCAGCAGCGAAATGTCGCGCTTGAAGTTCTCCTCCAGCGGCGCCCGCTTCACCGATTGCAGCAGCGGATCGAGTCGCTTGATCGAAGTGAAGTGTTTGTCCGCCATCGGGTCCAACAGGTAATGCAGGTAGGTGTGCCGGATCTGCGGCATCTTCAGCGGATCGACCGAATTCGGATCCGGCGACGGAAACAACACCACGTAGTAATCGCTGCCGTAGTTGCGGGCGTTGGCCTCATTGGGATCGCCCATGAAATCCAGATAAATCGTGAACGCGCGCCCCAGATATCCGCCCGATTGCAGTTTCAAGTAGATATCGGTGTCGAACACCATTTTCGCCAGCGGCAAGTGATAGCGCTCCACCAGCGCGGCATAGTTCGCGCGGTGCCGCTCCCAAATCGCATGCAATTGCGCCTTGTCGTAGAACTGCTCCAGCAAGGCTCCGAGCGGCGCAAGCGGGGCCGCGTCCGGCGGCAGGTCTTCCTCCTTCCCTCGGGGAAGAAAGTGCGGAGGCCCTTGCAGGTATAGTGCCAGCGAAACGTACTGCGAAAGATCATGCGCTGGATCCTTCGCCTGGTGGCCCAGATACCATTCGCACATCGTGTTCATGGCGGTCTGTGCATCCGCCGAGTTTCGGAGATTTCTTTCCACTTCGGCCCGGATATTGAGCCGCTGCGCATCGGAAACCGTCAGATCGACGTTGTAGCCGCAGCTATTCATCGCCGTTAGCACGGCGAAAAGCGTCTCGTTGGTGTCCAACGTGATCCGATTATTGTTGTCCGCCGCGCACAACGGCGCCAGCAGCCCGAACACGGCCACTAGCGTCATACCTCGAAGACAAGCTCGAAATCCGCAACCCAGGAAACGACTCAGGAATCCCTCCCGCAGGATGGCCACAAAATAAGCGGAGAACTTACATCAGTCTAAGGGCTTGCAGGCGGAGGGTCAAACTGAGAACGGGGATTAGGAGGTAGAGCGTTTTGAAACCGGACTCCGTAGTGATAAACCAGTAAACGCCGGGATTTGGGTTTGGTTTAGGCCCCGCCTCCGCCCGCGCGCGCGCGGTGCAGGGCTCGTGAGCCAGGTAAAGGATAGGAAGGGCTGCGTGGTTGTCGCACGCGAGGGTATCAACGAGTGTCGCGACAGCTAGTCAACACCTTCTCATGGAAGTGCTTTCAGACCACTGGTGCCTTTGTCGGCCCCTCTTATCGTTTCGAGTTGCGTCGCCTCTGGTCTCTTTTTGTCGGGAGGGACCATTACCACGTTACTGTTGAGCACTTGTGCCAAGTGGTTCATAAGTGCCCGAAGGTCTTCCTCGCCCTTGTCCAGGACCTTGCGCACTTCCGCGCTGGCCTTCATAGCGTTGTCATACGCACCCCGGGCCTTGGTAAGAAGAGGAACGTGTTCAATGAAAGCGGTGGCGTTCCTGGTAAACTCATTTACCGCTTCCGTGTATGCCGCCATGCCTACTGGCGTCGATGGTTGGGCTTCGGCAAAAACCCTCTGCGGACCGACTTTGGAATTCCCTTGCTCCGACAGGTTATCGAGATAGACCCCCTCGCCTTCCATTTCTGAGGGCGACTCCGACATCTGCTTCGAGTCGAACTCACGGGGCATGCTTGCCGCATCATCCTGGTTCTTCCACATTCGCGTAACTCCTTTGTGTCTCCACTCCTGGTTGTAAGAGTGAATTATGAATGCACTGAACAACGAGAGTCAAACTGAATCGAGTATGACCTCGGTCCGGGACTTTCAAGACCGGTTAACCAGTGCTTTCATGAGGAATATACCTTTCTTCGGTTCAGCAATATGCAGGTGACAAAACAAAGCCTGAGCCACAAGGACGGTCATGCGTATGACATCATGGTTTGCAAAAACATAAGCGACAAGGGCCGCGAAGTAACTGCCTATTTCAACGTAGACATTCCCACGCAAAGTTTGAAAGATACTTTGGCGAATTAAGAAAATCGCCAAGGGTTAAGGTCCCACAACGCTTTTCAGGGCAGCCCGACGGATGGTTGGCGATAAATCCCCATATCACTCATGGAGGACAGTTGGCTGGCACGAACGCTAATGGAGTCCCGTCACGCCAGCCTGTCGGAGGAGACCTGTTGCTGCCATTGCCGCAAAAACACCAAGCACCAAAACAATCCAAGTGGCTCGGGACAATTGATGATGCAGGAAAAGTCGTGCCACAGCGATGCTGATTGCAATAATCAAACCCACTGGCGCGACGAACATAAGGGGAATCAATAAGTACACCCATACGTTGGGGCGCACCATCGCAGAGAGCACAATGAGGAATGCCACAAATGTCGGCAGGCTCAAAATGACGACAGTCCGGAAGGGCCATTGTGGCTGATTTCGAATGCTGCCTTGTGTTTCCATGCGAATCTTGGGTCAACACGTATCCACGACAGCCCTCATCGTACGCCTAGAGAGTCCCGGAATTCAAAAACAACCGAGCGTAACTGTTGCAAAATCCCCATATCACTCATCGACCGCGAGTCAAAATAGTTTTTTCGTGCTCACTTGTACAATCGCTCGCGGCCCAAGTCATGCGACTCGTGCCTTCGCAGAGGACAGGCACGCCGTCACCTCACGGAGGACCTGCTCGTAGTCAGCGGCTGTCGCCCGCTCCACATGAATACGAGCGCCTTTTACGCCTGCTTCTTGCGCCAACCTCTTGAACTCACTCTGAAGAAAACTTTCCAATTGCTTCGGGGTCAAGACGGCAATCGGAACAGTAGAGGACTGGCCGGTCTCGGTCTCAATCCTCACGCAGTATGGGGATTCGGACTGTTGTGTTTCCGGAGTCATGCGACACCCCTTTTCTGGAGTGACGAAAGTGGCAGGCAAAGATCCTTAGCATTCTAGCGCGTCCCGCCGCTCCGTGCGCGATTCAATCGGTCGGGGTCGCGGAGTTTATTTGTCGTCTCCAGGAGCCTGCGCAAGCAGGGTTTTATACGCCCCCAGCGGCGCAGTTCCTCACGCTGAATGAGTCTGTTTTTCCGGCGCTGAACGCCATCCGGACGGCTACTCCCTGCTGATCCTTGCTCCTCTTCGACTTTTTAAGCGCTGTCCGTGGGCAAAAGATGGGCCTTGGGTGCTATCGTTGCACGGGGGGACAGAAAATGGCATTTCCTAATGATGATCCCACGGTCCAGCGCGGTGACCGTTCAATACAACTGATTGACTGGTTGGTCGGACGATTGGAAGAGTGTCTCGGTGAGGTTCTACCGCTCCAGACGGATGATCTTTTGAAAAACTATGCGGAAGATGCTCGGAACAGCATGGCAGCAGCAATCGAGCAGCTGAGCCTTGCACGCGCTAAAAAAGAGCAGCAACTCGGGGGCCGCACCAGCTAGAGACGCGCACACTACACGGTCAGTGCTTTCGCCGCCAATTGCGGTTTTGAGTGCAATCGCCTTGTGGCTGTTGAAAAGTACGTCAATAGGGCGTCTTCTTGGCTGCGAGTTGCGTCTGCCAAGTTATCCTTTCCCTCAGTTCGGTTAAGTGGTGGCTGGCAGAACAGGTCTTGTCGGTTGGCTGAGGAACCGCACGAGTCGCTTAATGTTCTGGGCCGCCGCGGCCAGGAAGAACTGCTCGCGCACGACTTCAATCTCCGCAGGCGCAGGCGACGCAGCCCAATCTGATTCTTTAGTTCCGCGAACAAGGCTTTCACTTTCTTTCTTTGCCGCTGTACATGAGCGAACTCTGGCGTCGTGGCCAACTCGCGGGCACGTTGTTGTACCGGCTCTCCATGTGTGTGCACTTAACATTGCAATGTCATGTACTTTGTGATATAAAGTTATCCTTATGAGAGCCCGCGAACGTCTCGTCGCCGCCACGCAACTATTTCTCATCTTTCCGGCCCTGCTCTTCATGGGGTCGCTTGTCGTGCAGAACTTATCGCCGCTGCAAGATGGAACGGCGCACGCGGCTCAGCAGATCGTGATGTGGTACGCGGAACGGATATGGACTCTCTGGATACTTCTCATCGCTCTGCCGTTAGGGGTGTTGGTCACAGGGTGCATCACGTTCGCGCGGAACTGGAGCCGAGACGCCGGTTTGCCGCAACTCGCGAAGCAGGCGCTCGCGATGATTCGCGCAAATAGCGGAATGTTAGTCGTGGCGGTATTGACTTTGATAGCGGGAGCCATCCTCGTTATTGTCGCTCTACACATGCTCGCGAATTGAGTCTCCCGAGCAGGGGTTGCGTTCAACGGTTGTTAAATCATTTCACTCAAATCGGTTGGGAAATCTTCGTAGATGTCTTTCGAGGGGCGTTGCCAGGCCGGGTGCCTTCGTTCAAGAGTGGCGCCCGCAATCGGCCGATGATGGCGTTGCTGAAATCTTGTTCTCGTGCTCGGATAATGCCAAGAGCTGCTTCATGATTTCTGCTTTTTGTGACTTCTGCGCCTTTTTGGGATGATCTGCAAATACTTTCGCCATGGTTGCGCATATCACCAGCGCAGCCGCAGCCTTTCTTGGCATAAACGGTCATACCAGACTGTTCGTAGAATTGTGTGCCAGCTGGAATGTCGGACACAGATTACTGAGGTTGCTGGCCTGAATCCAGCGATCGTGAAAGGCGACATTGTCATGGAATCAACTGGTACTCACAACTCGATGTGTCCATCGAGGGAGTAATACTGCACCTTTCGTAATCTCGGTCCGGCTGGCGGCATGCGGTACCTTGTTCTCGTGCTTCTGCCAATGTTTCTCAGACCCTATTTCAAGCAAGACAGGCGCCGACGAAAACGTCAGTTGCTCAACACATCTGTCCGTGTATTCACCAAATCTGGCTTCATTGAAGCGCTTGGGGTCAATATTAGCGATGTCGGCATGTGCCTGTTTACGATCGCAAATCTGCCTTTAGGCTCTCAAATTCAGGTCGAATTTCTTCCGCCTCGAGGCACCGGTCTGATGAGAGTGTGCGCGACTGTGCGCCATCGCGCTCTGTATTTGTACGGAATCGAGTTTCCGGCGGATTCAGATCAAAGCCCGGTTGATAGTGTCGATGGGCAGGAGTCGATGCTTCCTTCGCAATCATAGCCGGGGAACAGTGTTAAGGCGCTTTCGTTCCTGATTTAGCCCGACCTCGGACTCCTAATGCAAATTTTTTTCGCCGCGGTTGCGCTGGTGTGGTCGAAACTCCTTTTTTCGGGCCTCGGGGCGCTGCTGATTTGAAAGGGATCCTTCGACTGCGCGGCTGATTCTCTTCGAGAATCGGTCGCTTTCGCTCAGGATGACAGGGACATTCGGCAGACGCTCGAAAGCCTGTTCCTACGGGGCTTCGATCAGCTCCATTTTTCCGTCACGGGTGCGGTGCAGGATCATGACTTTGCCTTTGGGGTCGCGGAAAACGAAGACGTCGCGGTCGCGGAAGTGGGCTTCCTTGATCGCTTCTTCGAGGGTCATGGGGCGCATGGCGACGGCTTCTTCGGAGCGGACCAGATGGACTTCAGTGGTTTTGGCCACGGCGGGATATCGGTGCACCATCACGGGGATGGCGGTTTTCTCCGTGAGGCCGATTAGGGGTTGAATATTAGTTTCATCGCTGCTGGTTGCATGGCCGTTCCACTTTTTGATTTCTTCGCTCTTGCGGGCGGAGCGCTTTTTCGATTGCCAGCGGGTTTTATATTTCACTGCCTGTTTTTCGAGGTGGTCGAGAGCTTCGTTGACGGCGATGCTCATGTCCTTGGCTTGAGCCAGGCCGACGAGCGGGCCATTGCGCGGGCTGATGGTGATTTCGGCCTTGTGGCGGTGCTTTTCGACGGCCAGGATGACCTTTGTTTCAAAGCGGTCGCCGAGAATTTTGCGGATTTTTGTGAGGCCAGTTTCTACTTCTTTGCGGATGATGGAGGTGATTACGTAGTGTCTGCCAGTGTATTCCACGTTCATGAAGCGCCCCTCCTAGGAATTCGTGCTATCGAGTCAATTGGGCACTGCGTACAGTGTGGGCGTGACGCCCACGCGACAGCCGGCGAGACGCCGGCGGTACTCGTTATTTTTTGACCCGGCGCTATTTTTTTACCCGGCGTTGGTGCGTGCTGGGGATGCGCATGTCTTCGCGGTACTTGGCCACCGTGCGGCGGGTCACCTGGATGCCTTGCGATTGCAGGATGCGGGTGATCTGCTCGTCGGTCAACGGACGGCTGGGATCTTCTTCTTCTATTAACTTTTTGACGCGGCGTTTGAGGATGAGCAGCGATGTGCCGCCGCCCTCGGGACCCTGAACGCTCTCGCTGAAGAAATATCGCAGCTCGAATACGCCCTGTGGTGTGTGGGCGTATTTGTTGGCCACGGCACGGCTTACCGTGGAAGGATGCACGCCGATTTCTTCGGCCACCTCCTTGATCATCATGGGTTTGAGTTGATCGATTCCTCGTTCGAGGAAATCCTGCTGGCGGGCGACGATGCAATAGCAGACTTTGGTGATGGTCTGTTTGCGCTGCTCGATGTTCTTGATTAGCTGGATCGCGCTCTTGTAGCGTTCTTTGACGTAGTCGCGGGTGGTTTTTTCGTTGGTACCGTCGCGAGTGGCGAGCTTCTTGTACGCCGGATTCAGGCGAAGCTGGGGCAGGTCTTCGTCGTTCATGATGACCAGCCACTCGTCGCCGTGCTTGACGAACGCGACGTCGGGCTCGATCAGGCGCGCCTGCACTTTGTTGTAGCGCAATCCGGGGCGCGGATCGAGGGTGCGAATGTAGTCGAGCGCAGCTTGCACCGCTTCGATGGGACGGCCGATGGCTTTGGCAATTTCTTTGTGTTGCCGGTTCTGCACGCCGCGCAGATGCTGGTCGACGACTGCGGTGGCGTCCTTTAGAACTTGCTCAGTGCCGTTACCGTTCTTGTGCAGCGCCAGCTGCGCCTGGTGGTAGCGGAGTTGGTGGAGCAGGCAATCCCGCAAGTCGCGGCAGGCCACGCCGGGAGGATCGAGTTGGCGTACGACTTCCAGAGCCTCCTGCAAATCGGCGGCGCTGAATCCTGGCTTGAAGATCGGGGCGGCCTGTGGGGCGGCCTGTCGCGCGGGGGCGACTGCGGCGGCGGAATCGGCTGTGCGAGAAGAGAATGAAGCTTCCGAGCGCGGCTCGGCAGGGGACGCAGCGCTCTCGGTGTAGGCAGAGTCACTGGAGTTGAGATCTGCGTCATTCTCAACTTCTGCCGCATCCGAAATTCCTCCGAGCGAAGAATCCTCCGCCTCTGAGCCCACCTCTGCAGATACCTCTGCCAGGCCCAAAGCTTGCGCCTCATTCACGATATTTTTTGCAGTTTGAGCGTCGGCTTCCGGCGGCGCGGGAGGGGCAATGCCGAGCAACTCATTGTCACTGGCGATCAGGTATCCGTCTTCGTTCAAATTACCGATGATCAGGTCAGCGGCTTCGCGCACTCTGCGGCGCAGGCTGAGCGCGCCCAACTGCCAGGCCAGGTGATCGGTAAGATTTGTCGGCTTGGAAAGAAAATTCTCGAATGATGGGCGTTCGATATCCTCCATCTCGCCATGAGTGCGGTAGCCGGGATCGAGATAGTCCTGGAAGAAAGAACCGAAATCGATCTCTTCAAAGGGATCTTTCTTTTCGACGGCGGTGATGGGATTTTCTTCGTTGCTGGCGACAGCGGCGCGCTCGCGATCTTCTTCTTTTTTGCCGACTTCGTCGAGCAGCGGAACGGACTCTTCGAGCTCCTCGAGAACCGGGTTCTCGACCATCTCGGCGTTGATCATGTCCTTGAGCTCAAGTTTGTTGAGCGCGAGGACGGAGACCATCTGCACCAGGCCAGGGGTGAGGATCTGGCGCTGGGAGAGTTTTACGCTGAGTTTGTGCTGTAGGAGGACCATGTTCAAAGTTTCAAAGTTTCAAAGTTTCAATGATCCAGGGTTTCCGCTTTAGCGGTGAAACCTTGAAACTCTGAAACTTTGAAACTTCATACCAACGAAAAACTCTCTCCCAGATAGACCCGTCTCACTTCCGGATCACTGGCCAGTTGCTCTGGCGGGCCATGACGGAAAATTCTCCCGTCGTCGATGATATAAGCCCGGTCAGTCACCGAAAGTGTTTCGCGGACGTTGTGATCTGTGATCAGTACTCCGATGCCGCTGGCGCGCAGGCTGCTGATTATTTTCTGCAAATCCAGCACGGCGATCGGGTCGATACCGGAAAACGGTTCATCCAGCAATATGAATGTGGGATTGATGCACAGGCAGCGGGCAATTTCCACGCGCCGGCGCTCCCCACCGGACAGGGCGTATCCGCGATTCTGGCGGATGTGTTCCAGTCCTAATTCATCAATAAACTTTTCCATCTTTTCGCGGCGCTCGTGCCAGGACATGGGCTGCGCCTCCAAGACCGCGAGGATATTCTCTTCTACCGTTAGTTTGCGAAAGACCGATGCTTCTTGAGGGAGATAACTGATGCCATACTGACGGGCCCGAAGATACATAGGAACGTCGGTGATGTCCTGGCCGTCGTACAATACGCGGCCAGTATCGGGAGGGATCAGACCAACGATGGCGTAAAAAGTGGTGGTCTTGCCGGCGCCGTTCGGGCCTAACAAACCAACAACTTCGCCCTGCTCAACCGTCAGGCTGACACCATTTACAACGCGGCGGCCACGGTACGATTTGCCAATGTCTTCGGTGGCCAGGGTACGCATTTATCTTGCCATTTGTCTTTTTTTATCGGGCCACTCGCGTCTGAGTTACCACAGGAGTACTTGCTTCGCCTTCTACGAGCACCCTATCATCGCTTCTGAAGAAAGTCAACGAAACCCCGGTAATCTTGCCCTGTTCGGCATCAAAAATGCTAGGCGGTCCGCCGGTGAGGACGAACTTGTCGTCGGCCGCAGTGTAGACCAGCTTTTGGCCCTGAGCACGCCGCTTGGACTGCTGGACCACAACATTGCCTTGAGCGACCATGCGGTCGAGCTGCCCGGGGCCGGCAAAGGATTGATTATTCGAGGTTTGAGTGCGCGATAGGAGGTAGGCGTCAACTGTCTGCGCAGAGGCGGTAAAGTCGGAACTTTGGGCACTCACTCCGCCTTCGTAGTGCACTCGGCGCTCGGAATCGGCGTAAGTCAATTTGGCCGCGGTGATGGAAATCGGGCTTGAGCCAGCAAGAGAAGAATCCTTGGATCGTTTTGCGAGAGATTTTTTTGCCGAAGCTGCCGTTTCTGCTTCCACCTTTCTAGCCGGAACCAGAATTGTTTGCACGCGATGAGTTGGCAGTCCTTGGGCGGTGACGAACCGGCGGTCGCGGTCGAACTGAATGGTGGGCGCTTCAATAATGTTGGCGTCCTGCCAGAGGCGTGCGTTTCCGGTGTAGAGAGCGATTCCGGGATTGTTGTTCGCGGTCATGCTCTGAGCGGTGACGTGAATCGGCGAAGAAGACGCGAGCAGGGCCCCGTCAGGTTGCTCTTTAAGTTCGCTGTAAGTGCTCTTGACGTCGCCCTGGGCCAAAGCATCCCCGGTGGCGCGGTTGATGCGGATGGTTTTGGCGGTCGTCGCCATGCCGCCGTTGGCCACGCGCGGGTTGCCGCTAAGGACGAGCATTTGGTCCGCAGGAGTGTAGCGCGCGGAGCCGGCCCAGGCCTGCATGCGCTTTTCGGGCTGCTGGCCGTCCGTATAGGCTACGTGGTCTTGCTGAATGATGGAGTCGATCCCGCCTTGGGGAAGGAAAGAGGCGTCCACGGAATCGCTCGTGCTTACGCGGTCGGGTTGGCCAGGAGTCGAGTTGACGATCCGGGCGTTGGGCGAGCCGTGAATGCTGGCGAGGTGATTTCGTCCGTCGGAAGATGCGAATTGCGCGTGAAACGTGCCCGCCGTAACAACTGTACGCTGGGACGCCGGATTGGCTTGACTCGCTTGCGCCTGTGGCTGCCCAGCCTGAATGATTGTGATCTGCGCGGCGCCGGAAGTGACGGCGTGTTCCAGAATGTGCCCTTGCGCCACCGTAAAGTCGATCGCGGTTGCCGCAAGGTCGAAATCCTGAGGACCTGCGGCTATGCCTTTTGCCCCCGGCTTGTTTTCGGCGACCGCATTCTGCTTCAGGCGGACTCCATCCAGGGCGTGCACTTTCTGTAACTCGTTCTGGCCGGCAAAGTCGAAGACCACGCGCGCGGCTTCGCCCTGCACCGGCTGAGGCCCGGTTTGCTCGACGTAGACATTGCCGGTCATGATTGCGGTGTGCAGCAGGTTCTGCTTTCCCTGGAGAAGAAACTCAGCCTGATCGGCACGACTGCGCATCTCCGAGGGTGTCGATTGATCCGCTTTCGCGGAATTCCGGTTGGCGGCTACGGCCTGGCGTTTCGCGTCCTGCGTCCGCGTCTCGGCGGTCACGTTTCCTGTGGCGAGAACTCGTTCCACCTGATTCTCCCGGCCAAGGTAGAACACTGCCCGATCGGACTGCACAGTTCCATCGATGCGACTGAGGCGAGGATGGTCGAGGATGATCTCGCGCGGATCGTTGGTGATGGTGCCGCGCTCCGCGTCAATGACGGCGGCGTGCGGAGCGTTCAGCACCAAATGAATGTGCGAAGACAAGGTTAGCGTGTTGCTCTTGCCCGCATACTTCACGCCCACGGCCCAGCCGGTGGCCTGCGGAGTTTGAAACTCGACGCGGGCAGCGGTCATCGCGTTCCCGCTGTCTTTGTTGAAGACCAGATCGTGCGTCTTCAGATGGATGGGGTTCTTGAGTTCTTTCGGCGTAGTTTGATCGGGACTGGCTAGGCCCGCCGGGTTGGCCACGAGATCGATCTGTACGTCGCCCTTGGCTATGACGTCTCCGGTTTTCTGGTTGAACGCGAAATCGTCGCCATAGATCTGGTCGAAGCGCGAGGAATCACGCCCATAGAGCACGATGCTCACGTTGTGCAACTCGGCATTGCCGTCGAGCTTGAATTGTTTTACGTTGCTGGCCTGGACGGTGAAGAGCGTGCGCTTGCCGTCGGACTTGGAAAATTGGAAGCCGCTGGCAGTTTGCTTGATGTCGTATCCGATCTTGCCCGGTATTTGCTTCAGCACGTTGGTCGCCCGGGATCGCGCGTAGAAGTACATCCCCGCGACGACCAGCGTGAGCAGCACGGCGGTCGCAGCCAGCAGGCGGCGCAGTCGGTAGACTTGAAGCGGCATCTGGGATCAGTGTAATGCCAAAACCAGTTCGCAGTTCTCAGTTCTCAGTTTTAGGTCGATTGGGCCTCATCTACACTTGGATGCAATGGAACTGAACGTCGCACTAAAGCCGCCTCTGCTGGTCTTTCATAATCTGCGGGTGATGCGGGGTCAGAAGATCGCGCTGGATGACTTCAGCCTTCGCATTGGCGCGGAGGAGCACGTTGCCATTCTCGGGCCCAATGGCTGCGGCAAGTCTACATTGATCAAGACTATTACGCGCGAGTGCTATCCGGTGGCGCGAGCGGATTCGTCGATCTCCATCCTGGGAGAAGAGAGTTGGGACGTATTCGCGCTGCGTGCGCGGCTGGGAATCGTCTCGAATGATCTAATGCTCTCCTGCACCGGCGACGCTTGCGGCCGGGAGGTGGTGCTGTCGGGCTTCTTCAGCAGCATCAGTGTCTTTTCGAATCATGCTGTTGATGCCAGACACCGCGAGTTGGCCGACGCAGCGCTGGCTGCGTTGAGGATCGAGTATCTGGCGGAGCGTCCCGTTTGTGAGATGTCGTCAGGCGAGGCTCGGCGGGTGCTCATCGCCCGTGCCCTGGTGCATAAGCCGGGCGCTTTGCTCTTCGATGAGCCGTGCAACTCTCTCGACCTCGCCGCCCAGCAGAGCTTGCGGCAGACGATGCGGGCGCTCGCGAACTCTGGAACGGCAATTATTCTGGTGACGCATGAATTGGCGGATATTGTCCCGGAGATTCAGCGTGTGGTGCTGATGAGCCGCGGGCGCGTAGTCGCCGACGGGCCGAAAGAGGAGATACTGCGCGTCGAACGACTGACAGAGCTTTTCGGCATTAGCGTGGAGATGGCGCGGCGCGACGGGCACTATCATTTGTGGTGAGACGACGCATTTTTTCAATGAGAGTGGATTTTGAAGTCGCGGAGGGAGAGTTCCAGGCCGCCGTATTCGGGATGATCGTTGTTCCCGATGGTGAAGGCGATGTCGATGGTATCGCCGGCTAGAAGTGGGGTCTGCTGCATGCGTTCGGCCATATGCCAACCCAGTGCGTCGAAGGTAATTTTAGTTCTCAGTTCTCGGTTGTCAGTTCCCAGCCGAACGGCGCCCGCGTAGCCTTCGGCGACCGCTGCGGCTCTTTCGCTGCGCCGGATGGTGGCACCGTCGGGATGGCAGCGCGGAGTCGCCAGAATTGCGGCTGCGGAGAGTTCCTCGACTTCACAGGATGCCACATTGTTTCCGATTGCGCCCGCCCTGAGCTTCAGCTTGACGTGCTTATCTTTCAGAATTCGCGGAGTCGCGGTTAACTGTACGCCGCGTGCCGCGAATATTGGTTCGGGATTTCCCATGCCGTAGGGTTCGAGCAATTGAAGTGATCGAAATAGCTCGGGCGTGACTTCAGCGAGATCAAGTTCCGCATCGAGATCGAGACTCGGATCGAAATCCGCGGGCGTGAGGCGGGCGCGGGCAAAGGCATCCAGCTTCGTCCGCAGATCGGAGACGTTGGCAGAAGGCATGGCGAATCCGCAGGCGTGAGCGTGGCCGCCGTAGCGGGAAAAAAGAGGGCTGCACGACTCGATTGCTTCGAGCAGGTGGAAGGCGCGAATCGAGCGGCCGGAACCGAATGCCTCCTCTCCGTCGCGCGAAATCACCACCGTGGGGCGGTTGTAGCGCTCGACGATCCGCGTCGCGGTGATGCCGATCACGCCGCGGTGCCAGCCTTCGCCATCGATCACGATGCAGTAGGAATCGCACAGCGCGGGATCGCCGGTGAAACGCTCTTCCACCGCGCGCAGGATTTTCCGTTCTTCCTCCTGACGGTCGGTATTGAGATGATCAAGCTTGGCGGCGAGTTCGCGGGCGCGAGATGTGTTCTTCACGCTGAAGAGTTCGATCACGTCGCGAGCCACGTCCATGCGGCCGGCGGCGTTGATGCGCGGAGCGATACGGAAGCCTACTTCGCCGGATGTGGGCGGACGCTTGGTGGAAATCTGCGCGACTTCCAGCAGAGCCTTGAGCCCGGGATTCACGGCGCGGCCCAGCGCGTCTAGTCCCAACGACGCGAAGACGCGATTCTCGCCCGTTAGAGGGACAGCATCGGCGATGGTAGCAATCGCAACCACCTTTATGAACGACATCAGCAACTTGTTTTGAAGGCCGGCATCCAGTCGGCGCTGCATCAATCCTTGCGCCAGCTTGAATGCGACGCCGGCGCCACACAACTGCTTGTAGGGATACTCGCAGCCATTTTGATTCGGATTCAGGACGGCCAGCGCCCGTGGCACGCCATCAGGACCGGGCAGGTGGTGGTCGGTAACGATTAGGTCGACTCCGAGTCGCTGCGCGGTTTCGGCGGGGGCGAAGGCGCGGATGCCCATGTCGACGCTGACGATCAGCCGAATACCCGACGCGGCGGCGCGCTCGATCACATCGTCGCGCATGTCATAGCCTTCGCGAATGCGGTGGGGGACGTGAAAGTCGGCCGCACCTCCGCAGAGTTCGATCACGGTCTTCAGGATGATGACGGCCATGGTGCCGTCGACGTCGTAGTCGCCGTAAATCAGAATGGTTTCTTTGCGTTCGATGGCAGCGTCGATGCGATCGATGGCGGCGCGTAGTCCGGTCATGCGCTCTGGTGCGTGCAGATGAGAAAGTGAAGGCGAGAGAAAGCTGGTGGCCGAATCCGAATCAGTGATGCCGCGGCGAACGAGCATTGGAGCGATGATATGGGCGGATGCAACACCGCGCAGCGCCGGGTTGGAGCGGAGTCCTGCGATCAGGGATACGACCGCGTTTTGATCTGTTGCTTTTCGAATCCACTGCATACAGAAGAGTTGTCATCCTGAGCGCGCCTTCTGCACGAAGGATCTGTGCAATCCGATGGAAAATTGCATCGGTCCCCTTCGACTTCGCTCAGGGCAGGCTTTCGCTCGGCTCACGATGACAGAGCAAAGTTTACTACTTGTACAGAGCTGAGGGAGGTTAGTTCTCTTCGTCCTGGTCGGGTTCGTCCAGGGTGAGGCCGCCGAATTCGTCGGATACTTCGAGCAGGTGCTGGTAACGTTCGTACCACTCGGTGCTGACTTCGCAGAGAAACATCGATCCCTGGTAGGCCCAACCCAACTGCAGAAATCCGACGCGTCCGACGTGGGCACGGAGCCAGCGGGCGTCCTCTACGTCGTCCCCATCGGTGAATTCAGAGTTGGTCAGGCGCTGCACCATTTCATCCAGTTCGGTGCGCTCCAGCGTCCAGGAGTGCATGGTAAGAAAAGGAGCGGCCGACGCCTTGGCCAATTCAACGAAATCTTTCCAGCCGTCAGGATTGCCGCCCGTCTCCCACATCACGCATTGCACCTCGTCGTAATCCACATAGCCGTGGAAGCGGCGCATTCCGTGGCCTTCGATGAAGGCGACCATGTCATCTTTTACAGTGGTGAGATCGTCTGGAGTGGGAGACATATGGGGAAAAGCGAGTAGTAAACATTGTATGCCGTTTGCAACTTCGCTGCCAAATATGGACGCTGAAAGGCAAACTGAGGCGTGATCAGTTTGCCGATGATTAAGGCTGCTACTTTGTGGGCCGGGGCATCCTGGAACAGCGACTCCAGGCTAGAACAGCAACTTCAGGGCGAACTGAATAAACCGCGGATCGTTGAGAGTGGCATTCACGACTCCGAAACTCGACGAGCTGGCGAAGTCTTGCATCGAGCTGGCGCTGCTGCCGGGCAAGAAAAAATGCGGATGGTTGAACAGATTGAAAAACTCGGCCCGGAACTGGAGGTTCATCCCTTCGCGGAAACCTAAAGGAAAGTCCTTAATCGCAGAGAAATCGGTGTTCACGAATCGTGGACCGTACACCGGGGCACGGGGTCCGTCGCCGAGCTCTCCGGCTGCAGGCGCAGCGAAAGCGCAGGGATTGAACCAGTGCTCCAGGGTATGAACCTGAGCTGGACAGTTCGTCCCTCCTGCTTCCGGGCCACCGCGGTTCGGATCTCCGACTTCATCGGGACGGTTGAGCACATTGCCATTCCACATGAAGTTCACGCCGGATTGATTGTTGCTAGTGACGACGAACAGAGGGAATCCGGAGATTGCCTTTTCGATGACATTCACTTTCCAGTTTCCCAGCACGGCATTGGCGGCTCCATTCCAGCCGCTACCGAAATGCTTGCCTTTCCCAAAGGGCAGGTCATAGAGAACGCTGGCCGTGAATTGATTGTTGAGGTTGAGCGCTGACAGGCCCCAATCCGCTTTTTGTGCTCCAGGCAGCGGCCAGTACATTGCGCCGGGGAGCGTGCCGAGGCCGTCGGGGAATCCGGAATCGAAAGTACGGGAATAGGTATAGCTCAGCAAGGCGTAAAGGCCATTGCGGGCGCTCTTCTCGGCCTTGACCTGTAGGGAATCGTAACGAGCTCGGCCGTTGTCAGTGTTGTTATCGACGGCGGTGAAGGGGCCATAGGGCGCGGCGAAGTATGCTCCACCGGCGCCGCAACCAAGGGTGTAGCCGGGAGTGGCATTTGGACCACCGGCGCACGCCGTAGGGGACCCAATGTTTTCATTCAATCCATCCACCAGAATGCGCGTGCTGCGCGACCCCGCGTATCCAGCCGTCAAGACGATTTGGCCGGGCAACTGGTGTTCGACGTTGAGATTAAACTGCTGCACCATGCCCTGTTTGAAATTGAGATTCTGTGACTGAATAGTGCCTGTGAAACTGGCCGGGGGAGGCGGAGCGAGAATCGGCTGCCGGTTGGACTGCAGAAAACCAAGTTGAAGCCCGCAATTCTGTGGCGTCGCCGATGTGGCGTTCCCAAGCGGGCAGGGCGAAAAGGGGAAATTGTCGACTTCGGCATAGTAGGGCGGATTTTGCCAAGTTCCCTGCGCGCCCTGGCTCCACGCTGAATCGTGGAAGATTGCGTAACCTGCGCGAATTGCGGTGTTCTGGCTTCCCCACGGCTTCCACGCCACTCCAATGCGTGGTTCAAGTGCGGTCTTGTCGAATTGGACGCCCACGTTCCCGCCCGAGCTTATGCAACCGGTGCAACCGCTGAGCGGGCCCGCCACCAGGTACTGTCCGGTATTGAAATTGAAGTTTGCCTGACGACCTTCGGCCTCTGTGATGGGTGTGGTCAGCGACCAGGCAAGTCCTAGATTGAAGGGTCAAGTTGTTGGTGACTCGCCAGTCGTCCTGCACGAAGGGGCGAAACATCTTCCAGCGGCGGCCGGTTGTCGCGCCCAGGAATGTCTGGTCATGAATGGCGCCACCGATCTGCCCGAGCAGCACGTCTGCCGTAGCATCGCCGGTGTAGCTGCCAAAGATCAGGAAGAAACCGTCACCAAAACCATTCGTGAGCACATTCATCTGGTTGGCCCGAATTCCGACACCGGCGCGGATGTTGTGCTTGCCGCGAATCATATCCAGAGTATCCGAAACGGAGTAGACGTTGGTGCCGCCCTGGAAAGGTGAAAATCCGCGATCACCCACCGACCAATAACCAGTTAACTGAGTCGAACTCAAACCGCACCCTACGCAGTCTTTAGTTGACTGATTCAGACTCGCCGGGTAACCGGTAATGCTGTCGCATTGTTTGCCCAGATCCGCGCCTTGAATACCAATTTTGGCGGCTTCGCAAGTGCCTGTGCCGAAGGACAAGATGTGGTTGAATATCCGGTTGAATCCGACATTGAATTGGTTAATGGTTCTATCGGAAAAAAGGTGGGTTTCCGACAATGCTACGTTTCGTCCGTGGTTCGTGATGTTCTGAGTGCTGGCGAACGCGGCTTGTTCGGCGAAACCCGGAGAACCGCCCGGAACGAATGATACCGCCTGATCGTAGCTAAAACGCGCGAACACCGAGTCTTTACTGGAAAAATTGTGATCCAGGCGGATATCGAACTCGCCTTCGTTAAGTCTTCTTACGGGCACGTTCGTGTAGTTGTAGCCGAGCTGCGCGTTGACTTGGTTGCTCGGGTTGCTTTGAGGGTAAAGCTGGAGTAACTTCTGGCCCGTCGGGTCGATCAGCGCTGGAGGAATGTAGTTGCATGCGGTGCCGATAGCTTGGCCACCGTGCCCATTGACCGGCTCTGGTGTCGGCGTCGGAAGGTTCTCGCGTTCCCGGAACACATTGGAAATTGGCAGGATCGCCGGCGGTTGCGTATGGGTTGTTGAGTAGCGCCATTCCAGTGCCAAATGGACCCGCGCGGTAGTCCCCGCTGACCATCGCCGGCGTGGGAATCAAGCCCGTGAACGGGATCCCGTGCCGCTGCCTCTTCGCCTGATAGTCGAGGAAGAAGAAGGTCTTGTCCTTTTTGATTGCTCCGCCTAATGCGCCGCCGAACTGGTTCAAGTTGAATTGCTCTTTGGTGGAGGCAAAGTAACTGCGCGCATCCAGTTTCGTGTTTCGGAAGAATTCAAACAGCGATCCGTGCAGTTGGTTCGTGCCTGATTTCGTTGTAACCAACACCGTCGGACCTGCGCGCGTACCGTATTCGGCGGAATAGTTATAGGTCAGAACCTTGAACTCCTGGATCGCATCGATCGAGGGCAGAATCGCGATACCGCCTCCGGTCAGCTCGTTGTTGTCATTGCCGTCGAGCAGCCAGTCCGTGCTCTGGGCACGCGATCCACCTACTGAAAGCGAATAAGTGCCGCGGGCAGAGACTTCGCTGCTGGGGCCTCCATTAAAGAAGCTGGCCGGGTTGGTCTCCTGCGTCACCCCTGGGGTCAATGTGGCTAACTGCACAAAGTCGCGGCCATTCAGCGGAAGCTCGGCCACCTGCTCGGAAGTGATCACTTGCCCCAGCGTCGGGTTCGTCGTCTGCACAGCGACCTCGGTCGCGTTTACTTCAACGCTTGTAGCCACCGATGCGGGGACGAGTTTGAAATCGAGCTCGCGGTGTTCGTCGATCTGCAAGCGGACATCCTTCGCTTCAGCTGCTTTGAACCCGGGGGCCTCGACTCTCACCGTGTAATCCGCAACTCCGAGCAAGGGAACGAGGTAGTGTCCGGTGTCATCGGTCACGGCGTCGCGAGAAATGTTCGTGGCTTGGGCAGTGACCCTAACCTTGGCGCCTGACACTACTGCGCCGGAGTTGTCGGAAACCGTGCCGGAAAAGCTCCCGGTGGCCTGACTGTGCAGAAGCGGGCTGCAGAGACAGAGCAGCGAACCAAGATACACTGCGAGATGCGTCTTCTGGCTCGACATTTCTTGAGCCCCTTTCGGTGTTGGCACCGCGGAGAGAAAGACCCTTCACTTCAAGACGAAGTTCGGGGCGCTGGGACCGCAGACAGCGCTTATAAATTGCCGCTTGCCCTCAAGTCAAGAATTTTCGAATCGCAAACGGTGGTCTTCGGGGCATTTTTTAGCATCGTTTCATTGCGAAAAATCTGTCCCGAAGCGGGACGAGGCAACTGCCTTAGATTCTTGCGGCCAGCTCGGCGTCGAAGTGTGCGCGGTCATAAAAAGATTTTTGCGTTCCCACGCCGGTTGTGGATAACGCGGCATAGAGATTAGCGCGCCGAACGGCCTCTTTTTCAGGAACACCTTCGGCGAGAAATACTGCAAAGCTTCCAATGAACGCGTCCCCGGCGCCACTGCTATCGACGCTGTTCACTGCGAAGGGGGGCATGTGCTGGCCGTCATCACGGCGGGCGAGAAAAGATCCATTCGCGCCCAAAGTTATGATAACGCGGCGAATGCCGCCCGCCACTAATTTTTGGGCGCACTTCCTGGCATCTTCCACGTTTTTCACAGGCTGCCGCGTGATGGACTCGGCTTCACTTTCGTTGGGAACGAGGTAGTCGAGATCTTGCAGCGCTTTCAGGTCGACCGGCTGCGCGGGCGCGGGATTGAGAATGCAGCGGATTCCGTGGCGGCGTGCAAATTGCACTGTGTAGTAAACCGTTTCCACGGGAATCTCGAACTGCAGCACGATGCAGTCGGCAGCTTTCAACGTTTCGGCAGCGGCATCGACGTCGGCCGGCTTCAGCGCGTCGTTCGCTCCTTTGACCACCAGAATTCGGTTCTGGCCGTTTGGTTCGACGAAGATCGGCGCGACACCGCTGGACAGTCCTTCAACCTGCTTCACATGAGTGGTATCGATTCCCTGCTTCCTGAAGTTTTCAATCGTGGCGGGACCGAACAGATCGCTACCCACGCGTGCGATCACAAAAACATCGGCGCCACAAAGGCGGGCCGCGACAGCTTGGTTCGCGCCCTTGCCGCCGAAGCCGAGATCGAATCTTTGCCCGAAGATGGTTTCGCCTGGCTTCGGAAACCGCTTCGTGAAGGTCGTCAGATCGATGTTGGCGCTGCCCACCACTGCAATTCGCGGACGCTTTGCCATCCCTTGCCGTTTTCTCCTGAAGGCTGCAGAACGCCGAGTCTATTCAGCCCGCGCAGAATGTGTCAAACCGGACGCGCGGAATCACGAACCGTGGGGATGATGCAGCCTCCGTTTCTGCTATAGTTTCGTTCCTCGACAGTTAGCTTTGGAGGACGCAATGCCCCGCAATGTCCGCTGTGCCTTGATTCAAGCCAGCAATGCGCTCTCGACCGAACGCCCGCTCGCGCAGATCAGGAAAGCGATGATCGACAAGCACATGAAATTGATCGAGCAGGCCGCGCGCAAGAAGGCGCAAATTCTCTGCCTGCAGGAGCTTTTCTACGGGCCTTATTTTTGCGCGGAGCAGAATGCGCGCTGGTACGAACTGACGGAGCGTGTGCCCAACGGCCCGACCACGCGTTTGATGCAAAAGGTTGCAGCTAAGCACCGCATGGTGATGGTGGTTCCGGTCTACGAAGAGCAGATGCCGGGCGTCTATTTCAATACGGCTGCAGTGATCGACGCCGACGGCCGCTATCTAGGCAAGTATCGCAAGCATCACATCCCGCACTGCCATCCCGGATTCTGGGAGAAGTTCTACTTCACTCCCGGCGACCTCGGTTATCCAGTCTTTGAAACCAAGTATGCTCGCGTGGGCGTGTACATCTGCTACGACCGCCACTTTCCCGAGGGCGCGCGCATCCTCGGACTGAATGGCGCGGAGATCGTGTTCAATCCTTCCGCGACTGTCGCCGGGCTCTCAGAATATTTATGGGAACTTGAGCAGCCCGCTCATGCCGTCGCTAACGGCTATTTTGTGGGAGCGATCAATCGCGTGGGAACGGAGAAGCCGTGGAGCATTGGCGAATTTTACGGCAAAAGTTATTTCTGCAATCCGCGAGGCAAGATCGTCGCGCAGGCCAGCCGCGATAAAGACGAAGTCGTGGTCGCAGATCTCGATCTCGATATGATCGCCGAAGTCCGCAAAGTTTGGCAGTTCTTCCGTGACCGCAGACCGGATAGCTACGGGCCGCTAACGACGCAGAGCGGGACATCGCATGGAAGCTCCGCAGCCGCCGACTAATGCATCCTGCCACTGCCACTCCGATGACGACCACGCCGCAGTTGCGCTCTCGAATCGAATCCAGCCCACTCTATAACGAAGACCTCGCGCCCGCCACTGCCGAGCGCCGAACCTGGGGCACGTACAACTTCGCGGCCCTATGGATTTCGATGTCGGTGAATATTCTCACCTACATGCTGGCTGCAAGTTTGATTCAGGGAGGAATGAACTGGAAGCAGGCGGTCGCGACCATTTTTATTGGCAACGTGATTGTGTTGGCGCCAATGCTGCTGAATTCGCATCCGGGCGCGAAATATGGAATTCCGTTTCCGGTTCTGGCGCGCGCCTCGTTCGGAGTGCTGGGCGCGAACATTGCCGCGGTTTTGCGTGCTCTGGTCGCTTGCGGTTGGTTCGGCATTCAGGCATGGATCGGAGGCGAAGCGATCAGCACGCTAGTGGCGACGCTCGCTCCCGCCTGGAGAAACTTCCCTTATGGCACCGCCATTTGCTTCTTTCTTTTCTGGCTGATCAATCTTGCAGTCGTGCTTAAGGGAATCGAGTACATCAGAATTTTGCAGGGAATCAGTGCGCCGATCCTGCTTGGAGTTGGATTGTTGCTGTTGGGGTGGGCCTATCGTGCGGCCGGCGGCTTCGGTCCCCTGTTCTCTGTGCCTTCGCGGTTTCAAACTTTTCCCGAGTTCCTAAAGTTTCTGATCCCCGCGCTAAATGGGACCGTTGGCTTCTGGGCTACCGTTTCACTGAACATTCCCGACTTCACGCGCTTCGCGCGCAATCAGCGCGAGCAAGTGGTTGGGCAGGCTTTGGCCTTGCCCACAACCATGACGCTGTACTCTTTCGTCGGAATCGTGGTGACATCGGCCACGGTGGTGATCTACGGAACAGCTATCTGGGATCCCGTACAACTTCTCAGCCGCTTTCACTCGCCGGTGGCAGTTGTGATCTCGCTGGTGGCGATTCTGCTGGCTACGCTCAATGTCAACATCGGGGCGAATGTAGTTTCGCCGGCCAACGACTTTTCCAACCTGTGGCCGCGTGGGATCAGCTTTCGCATCGGCGGAGTCATTACCTGCTTCATGGGAATCGCGCTCATGCCGTGGAAGCTGCTCTCTAACTATAGGACGTTCATTCTCGGCTGGCTGGGAGGCTATGCGGCATTTCTCGGGCCGGTCGCAGGAATCATGATCTGCGATTACTTCATCATCCGGCGGCGAATCTTACACGTGGACGACCTGTACCTTCGCGGCGGGCTCTACGAATATTCGCGAGGATTCAACTGGCGCGCGGTGATTGCGCTGGCGCTGGGAGCAGGCACGGCACTCGCCGGACTTGCGGTTCCGTCAGTACGCGCGCTGTATGACTACTCGTGGTTTGTGGGCTTCACCGTTTCGTTTTTGGCTTATTACGCGCTGATGAGGTATCAACGTCAAACCGCTCCTCCTCAGGAAGCCGCTTGATTCCGGTTAATCGTTGCTTGCTTTTAGGAACTCAGGCAGCACGTCACGCTCATATATATCGAGCGTCTGCTCTTCATCCCCGCACATCAGATAGATGTTGAACTGGGTGACGCCTACATCTGCGAGTTCGCGCAACTTTTTGCGATGAACCTCAGCCTGACCGATCAGGCAGAAGCGATCCACGACTTCATCGGAAACGAAGTCGGCATTGTCGCTCTCTACTTCGCAATGATGCTGATAATCGTAGTTGCCGCGATCCTGCACAAACGAAGTTAAAGCCGGAGGCAGATCTTCCGGCTTATGCTGCCGGATCAGGTCCATCACATGGTTCGAGACCAACGCCGGAAACCAGCGCACCCGTTCACGAGCAACCTTCAAATCATTCGAAACCCAGACGGGCGCGGCCGCCATCACTTCGATCTTTCTCAAGTCTCGACCCGCCGCGCGAGCACCTTCCTTCACGAAACTCATGCACCACGCGATTAATGCGGGATCGGCGAACTGCAAAATGACTCCGTCAGCCACTCGCCCGGCCATGTGCAGCACCTTCGGCCCGTAGCCTGCAATCCACACTCGCGGAGAATCCTTTGCCCAACTGAGGCGCGTCGGCTGACCCTCGTGCTGCACCTCCTTGCCGGAAGTAAGATCGCGGAACTCTGCCACCGCCGCTTCCAACTGCGACCAACTCACCGGCTTCTTTCCCATCACGCGGCGTGAGCTGTCGCCGCGGCCGATGCCGAGTTCCATGCGTCCACCGGAGATTAGATTGAGTGTCGCGAACAGGCTGGCAGTCACGGTCAGATCGCGAGTCGCGGGATTGGTCACGCAGGTGCCCAATCGCATACGCTGCGTGTTCGTTGCCATCAGCGTCAGCAGCGGATAGGGCTCCTTCCACAAAACGTGAGAGTCGAAAATCCAGCCATATTCGAATCCGGCGTTCTCCGCCTGGCGTGTAAGGCTTACGATCCGTTCGATGGAGATGTCGGGTTTTAGTGCGATGCCGAACTGCATTGCCCGTCCTTTCGTGGAGAATCTATAAGAAATGATTTTGAACAAGTGCGGTGAACAAGTGCTGTAAACAAGTAAAGTGCGGCAGTGTAGCATAGAATTCTTTCTCGCATTCGGGCCGGAGGCGGCCCGCCTGATAGGAGGACTTGATGGGTTTCGACACGATCATCAAAAACGGTTCCGTGGTGACGGCGACCGATACCTACACGGCGGATGTTGCCATCGCCAATGGGAAGATCACGGTGATCGGAACTGACCTTCCGGCCCAGAACGCAACAAAGATCCTCGACGCATCGGGGAAACTAGTTCTGCCGGGCGGAATCGACGTGCATACTCACCTCGACATGCCCTTCGGCGGCACCACCAGTGCCGATGACTTTGAAACCGGCACGCGAGCAGCCGCGTTCGGCGGCACAACAACCTTGATCGACTTTGCGATTCAATATAAAGGCCAACCCTTGCGGCAGGCTTTCGACACTTGGATGAGCAAGGCATCGAGCAAAGCTACCTGCGATTACGCTTTCCACTGCATCGTCACCGACGTCTCGGGCGGCCAACTTGGAGAAATGAACGATCTCGTCCATGAAGGCGTAACCAGCTTCAAACTTTTCATGGCGTATCCGGGCGTCTTCATGCTCGACGATGGCAGCATCTTCAAGGCGCTGCAGACTACGTCAAAAAACGGCGGCTTGGTTTGCATGCACGCCGAAAACGGCAGCGCGATTGATGTGATCGTGCAGCAGGCTCTGGCGGAGGGCAAACGGGCACCGAAGTATCATGCCCTGACGCGCCCTACAACCGCGGAGGCAGAGGCCGTAAGCCGCGCCATTGCGCTGGCGGAGATGGCGGGCGCGCCGATTTACATTGTCCACTTGAGTTGCAATGATGCGCTGGAAAAAGTTCGCGAAGCCCGTGATCGTGGACTTCCCGTCTACGCCGAGACTTGCCCGCAGTATTTATACCTTTCGCTGGAGAATATGGATGCACCGGGTTTTGAAGCGGCGAAATACGTTTTCACTCCGCCGCTACGAGAGAAATGGAACCAGGAAAAACTGTGGAATGGCCTAAAGCAAGATCACTTGCAGGTTGTTTCCACAGACCATTGCCCATTTTGTTTCAAGGAACAAAAAGAACTGGGGCGCGACGATTTCACGAAGATTCCAAACGGAGGTCCGGGTGTGGAGCATCGTATGAGTTTGATTTATTCGGGCGGTGTGGCCGGCGGACGGTTCAGTGCGAACCGGTTCGTAGAACTGACATCGACTACTCCGGCGAAACTATTTGGGCTGTATCCGCGCAAGGGAACTATCGCTGTTGGCAGCGACGCCGACCTCGTGATTTTCGATCCCAAGCGCAAGCACACGATCAGCGCGAAGACTCACCACATGCGCGTCGATTATTCGATGTTCGAAGGTATTCAGGTTACGGGAATGCCCGAGGTCGTTTTGTCACGGGGACGAGTTGTGGTGGAGGGAGACAAATTTCTGGGGCGGGCCGGGCAAGGGGAATTTTTGCGACGGGCAACCTATGCGCAGGTAAACGGTTAGAAATTTTCTAGCGGAGAGCGGTGTAGAGCGCCTCTTTCCACCGTCCGTTATCGATGGTCCAGCACACTTTGGATTTAGGTCGGTCGAGTGCCGACGCCCACACAGCCCGGTTGCGCTCATCTGTCGCCACATTCAGCCGGTCGACTATCGTCATCCCACGAGTTAGTTCGCTTTGAGTTTCCACGTCGAGATAGTGCTCGCTCCACTCGGTTCCGATCGTTGGGTCCAAGGCGAGACACATCGCGACCGGGTCTGGCAGGCAGATTCCATCCTCTCCTGTTTGAATTCTGTACGCCTCGCGCGCGTGACTATTGCACTCGATGGCGAAGTGAGCGAGTTTTGTATTGAAGGCCTCAACGTGCTCGATGTCAGCTTCGCCGAGCACCGCGTCTCCGCGGCAGAGCTGCCATCCGATTAGCTCTATGGGAAGACCGCTGTGCATGACGATGCGCGCCGCTTCAGGATCGACCCAGATGTTGTATTCTGCGGCAGGCGTCACGTTGCCTTCGCAGCACGGAGCCCCTCCCATCACCACGCAACGGCTAACGTTAGCGGCGATCGCGGGTTTCTTCGAAAGCGCCAGGGCAATGTTCGTCAGCGGACCCAGCGTGACCAGAACCAGCCCATGGTTGGCCTCAATGGTTTCGAGGATTGCATCTACTGCGTGCAGTTTTTGTGCAGACTGGCGCGGCGCAGGATAGTTGTGATCGCCCAGCCCGTCGCGTCCGTGAAACCAGGTCGCGTTCTCGTAAGTTCGCAGGAGAGGCTTTTCCGCACCTGAATAGACAGGCACATTCGAATTGCAAAGCTCGACCGTGTAGAGAGCGTTGCGCGTCGCCTGCTGCACATTAACGTTTCCGGCCACCACTGTGATCGCAGCCACTCGAACCTCTGGCGCGCGTAAAGCCATGATGAGCGCGACGGCATCATCCGAGGCGGTATCGGTATCAATGAGAAACGTTCGGGTCACGGGCGGTAGCATAGCAGGACGGTTCAGAATCTGCTTCGGCGGCGATCGTTGTCG
The DNA here is from genome assembly GCA_963733795.1 of uncultured Acidobacteriaceae bacterium. Taxonomy (GTDB): domain Bacteria; phylum Acidobacteriota; class Terriglobia; order Terriglobales; family Acidobacteriaceae; genus Sulfotelmatobacter. The sequence goes on along the minus strand of CAVTED010000004.1, from coordinate 684,556 downwards.
CGCATGTCCGACTTGTGACTCACAGCGAAGAAGAGTACAGTTACAAACTTTCCAGGGGAGACCACGATGTATACGCCGCCGAGTCTGACGATAGCGCTGTTAATGATGATCACCAGCGCCATCTGCTGGGGCTCGTGGGCCAACACTTATAAGGGCGTCAAGAATTATCGCTTCGAACTTTTTTATTGGGATTACGCGATTGGAATTTTTCTGATTTCTCTGATCCTCGCCTTCACCATGGGCAGCACGGGCCACGACGCCAACAGCTTCGTAAATAACGTTCGGGCGGCGGACACTTCAAATATTGTCTCGACTCTGGTAGGAGGAGCAATTTTCAATCTGGCGAACTTGTTGCTGGTGGCGGCAATCGACATGGCGGGGCTCGCGGTCGCCTTCCCGGTATCGATTGGAATCGCCCTGGTCGTAGGGGTGGTATTAAACTTCATCCTGCAACCTCAAGGTAATGGCCTGCTTTTAGCCGGTGGCGTTGTCTGCGCGCTGGTCGCAGTTATTCTCGATGGCAAAGCTTACGGCAACCTCGCCCGCTCCGGGCAAGGTACATCGCGCAAGAGCATCGTTCTGTGTGTGGTCTCCGGAACTCTGATGGGACTGTGGAGCCCCTTCATGACCTATGCCATGACCCGTGGACACTCGCTGACGCCTTACAGTGCGGCGACATTCCTCACTCTGGGAGCCCTGCTTTCCTGTTTTGTGTGGAATATCTATTTCATGAAGAAGCCTCTGGTAGGGGATCCCGTCAGTTTCAGCGGATTTTTCAGCGGGCCTCCTGCCGGACATGTCCTCGGACTGATCGGCGGTGCCGTGTGGGGTTTGGGAACGGTATTCAATCTCACCGCCGGTAAACTGACGGGACAAGCTATTTCCTATGCCATCGGACAATCGGCCCCCATGGTCGCAGCTCTGTGGGGAGTTTTGGCGTGGAAAGAATTTGCGGGTTCGGGAACTCGCGCCAAGCTGTATCTCGCGCTCATGTTTGTTTTCTACGGACTGGCGATTCTACTGGTGGCGCGCGCCAACGGATGAGCGCGAACCCTGATTTATTTCCCAGGCAATCTAAAGCAGCATGCCAGCGATTGACGCCGACATCAGATTGGCCATGGTTCCTGCCAGCATCGCGCGGACGCCGAGTCGAGCCAGTTCGCCTCTCTTGTTCGGCGCAAGCGCGCCGATGCCGCCGATCTGAATTCCGATCGAACTGAGATTCGCGAAACCGCAAAGAGCAAATGTTGCAATCGTTACCGAGCGCGGATCGAGCGCTGCTTTCTGCGCTCCCAGCATGGAAAATGCGACCAATTCATTCAAGACCATGCGCGTGCCCAAGAGGTTGCCCACGATCAGGCAATCATGTTTAGGAATGCCGATGACCCAGGCTATCGGCGCGAAGATGACTCCGAAAATCTGCTCCAGGCTCTGTGGAAACCAGCCGAAATGATTGTGGATGCCGCCGAAGATTCCGTTGACGAGCGCAATCAGCGCGAGAAACGAAATCAACATCGCGGCAATGTTGAGCGCCAGGTGTAAGCCATCAGTCGTCCCGCGGGAAATTGCGCCGAGTAGATTCTCTTCTTTCTCCGTCTTCTCCTCCTCGGCACTCATGACGACTCGTCCGGCAGTTCGTGCCTGCTCGGTTTCCGGCACCAGCATCTTCGCCATCAGCAAAGTTCCCGGCGCTGTCATGATCACCGCGCTGAGCAGATGTTTCGGGTCAATACCGAAAGATATATAAGCTGCCATAATTCCGCCCGAAACATGCGCCATGCCGCTGGTCATCACGGTCATCAGTTCCGAGCGAGTCAAGTCCGGCAGAAAAGGGCGGATCGTCAGCGGCGCTTCGGTTTGTCCCATAAAAATGCTCGCCGCCACATTTAACGATTCAGCGCCGCTCGCTCCCATCACGCGGGTCATGACCCAGGCAAAAACCTTAATGATGATTTGCATGATGCCGAAGTGATAAAGCACGGCGAAGAAAGCGGCGATGAAGATAACGGTCGGCAACACTCCAAAGGCGAAGTATCCGAGTTGCGATCCGGGCTTGGCAAGGTCACCGAAGACGAAGTGGGAACCCGCGTACGCGTAACTCAACAGCTTTGTGACGGCGTCCCCGGCTTTCTGAAATACAATCCGCCCCGCGTCAATTCGCAACACGAAGACCGCGAACACGAACTGCAGGCCCAGGCCCCACGCGACGGTTTTCAGGCGAATGGCACGGCGATTCGTGGAGAAGATATAAGCGAATCCGAGCATGGTCAACAGGCCAAGAATTCCTGTGAATCGTCCCATTCAGTTTTTCTCCGCGGATTTGCCGATGACTCGGTGGATGAGGGGCCTTTTCGTCAATGGCGCCGCGTTCGTTATTTCACAACTCGCCTCAATCAGTTGCCGAGCCCGCGCGGCGTTCGACTCCGCATTGTAGTGAATCGTTACGAGCGGCTCGTCCGCGGAAACTCGATCTCCAACTTTCTTGCGCAGAACAATTCCGACGGCCGGATCCACGGAATCTTCCTTACGCTCGCGGCCTCCGCCCAGAATCACGCACGCGGTGCCAATCTGTTCACATTGCATCGAGGCCACATATCCGGCCTTGGCGCTTGAAACCTGCAGGGTGTGCTGCGCCCGGGGGAGCCTGTTAGCATCGTCGATGGCCCGCGCATCACCGCCCTGCAACTCCACCATCTCCCGGAATTTTTCCAGAGCCTTGCCCGAAGAAATCAGGTTCGCGCTCCGCTGCTTTCCTTCCGCAACCGTTTTCGAAACGTCGCCGAAATGCAGCATCCATCCCGCCAACTCCAGGCAAAGCTCCCGCAAATCGTCTGGCCCGCCGCCGCGCAAAACTTCCACAACCTCGACCACCTCCAGCGCGTTGCCGATCTTGTTTCCCAAGGGCTGATCCATATCGGTGATGAGCGCGACTACTTTCTTGCCCATTCGCTCTCCGGTCTCAACCATCAACTCGGCGAGGAAGGCGGCGTCTTTCTCGCTCTTCATGAACGCGCCAGAGCCGGTTTTCACGTCGAGCACCAGCGCGTCAATGCCTTCCGCCAGTTTTTTGCTCATGATAGACGCGCAAATTAGATACGGGCTCTCCACTGTTCCCGTCACATCTCGGAGTGCATACAGCTTGCGATCTGCTGGGGCAATTTCTGCGGTTTGCCCAATCATGGCGCAGCCACATTTCTCGAGCACGCGGCGGAACTCTGTCACGGAAAGATTCACGTTGAATCCGGGGATGGCTTCCAACTTGTCGAGCGTCCCGCCGGTGTGGCCTAGTCCACGCCCGCTGATCATGGGAACCGCAATTCCAGCAGCGGCCGCCAGGGGAGCCAGCACCAGAGAAGTTTTATCGCCCACTCCCCCGGTGGAGTGCTTGTCGACTTTCCTGGCCGGAAGCGAGGAAAGGTCGAGCACCTCGCCGGAGTGCAGCATCGCATCCGTGAGCGCGGCCGTCTCTGCGCGCGTCATCCCTTTCAGCACCACTGCCATCAGCCATGCCGACACTTGATAGTCGGGAATTTTGTCCTCGGTATATGCGGTGATCAAGCCTTCAATCTCGTGCCGCGATAACTCAACGCCATCCCGCTTTTTGCGGATCACATCAATCGCCCGAAACGTTTGTGGCGGAGCAATCTTCTGGCTCACTGTAAGCGGAATCCTTCCGGCAGAAGTTCGGTGATGTGCGCCTGCTTTGGGCCGGTGGCACCTTGGAAGAAAATCGTAGCGTCAGGACCGAATTCGTAAATCACCTGGCGACAGGCCCCGCAGGGCGAGCACGCGACCCCGTGATCATTGGCGACGGCTACAGCCTGAATTTCAATCTTCGAGCCTAACTGCGCGACCGCGGAAAAAATTGCGGTTCGCTCGGCGCAGTTGGTCATTCCATAGGAGGCATTCTCCACATTGCATCCGGAAAAGATTTTGCCATTGGTCAACAGGACTGCTGCGCCTACATGGAATTTCGAGTAGGGCGCGTGTGCGTTCTTCATCACCTTGATGGCCGCTTGCTCCAGCTTCTTTCGCAGGTTGGCGGATACTGTCTTCTTAGACATAGACAAATCGAAACGTAACGGGGAGTGCAAGGGCGCAACTGGCCGCGATCGCCGAATCGTGCGTCATTGTAAACCCTCGCTGAGAATCATGGTATTTTCGCCCAGCTCGAAATGAGAACAACGGGAGGACAATCGAATTCGCCTTGATAAGAGGGCCTGCCGTACAATTGCAATTCAAGGAATCCGTTCGAGGTTAGGGCAGCCGGCTTCAAAGGTCTCACGGGCGCCGCTTAGTTCTCACGGAAACCACACAAGGCAAAGTTGCCATGTCCCTTGATCGCGATTATCCTCGCTTCGCACGCAAGTCTGAGAACGCAATCACGTCTCCAGACCTTCACGCCTCGAACGCGATTGCCACGCTCGCCGGACGTGCGCTCCTTCCCAACATCGGTATTCCTCTCGACTTGAATTGGCTGCAGGAGGTTCGCGTAAATACGAGTGCTGTGGAGCGCCGAGTCCAGACACAGGTGGCCCGCCGCACGGTGAAGAAAGAATGGCAGGCCGCGTGGCTATTGCGTGCGATATCATGCATGGACCTTACCACTCTCTCTGGCGATGACACTGACGAACGGGTGCGGCGCTTGTGTGCAAAGGCGCGACAACCATTTCAGCAGGATCTCGTACAGAAACTCGGAATCGAAGAATTGGGGATTAAGGTGGGCGCTGTATGCGTGTATCACACCTTCATTGAAACCGCGCTGAGCGCGCTCGAGGGAAGCGGAGTTCACGTTGCGGCCGTCTCCACCGGATTTCCCGCCGGGCTGTCGCCCCTTGCCGAGCGCGTCACGGAAATCCGCCGATCGGTGGAAGCAGGCGCTCATGAAATCGATGTCGTAATCACTCGTGCTCATGTTTTCGGCGGACGCTGGCAGGCCCTCTACGATGAGGTCGCGACATTTAAGCAGGCCTGTAGTGCGGCGCACATGAAGGTTATTTTAGGTACCGGCGATCTACTGACATTGCGCAATGTGGCGCGCGCCAGCTTTGTCGCCATGATGGCAGGCGCGGACTTTATCAAGACGTCGACCGGCAAGGAACCGACGAACGCTACCCTACCGGTGAGCCTGGTAATGCTTCGCGCCATCCGCGAGTACGCGCAGCAGACCGGAATGGCGGTCGGGTTCAAGCCGGCGGGAGGGATTCGCACGGCGAAGCAGTCCATCGATTGGCTGGCCATGATAAAGGAAGAACTCGGCTCGTCATGGATGCGCGCGGAGATGTTCCGCTTCGGCGCGAGCGGATTGTTGGGAGACATCGAGCGGCAACTGGAACATTACGCGACCGGTCGCTACTCGGCTGAGTATCGTCATCCAATTGCGTAGGCGAAAAGTTCAACGAGCAAATGAGTCGATGAGTATTGCCGAAAAATTCGCTGCGATGGACTACGGGCCGGCTCTGGAAGAGCCAAAAGAGGCGGCAGCATGGCTGGAGCGCCACGGGCGGCATTTTGGACTTTTCATCGGCGGAGCGTGGCAGCCACCCGCGGCCGGAGAATATTTCGACACATTTGATCCCTCGAATGGTGAGAAGCTGGCCGTCGTTGGTCAAGGCGGCGTTGCAGACATCGACGCAGCCGTACTGGCTGCCCGCGCCGCTTTCCCGAAATGGCGGGCGCTAAGTCCGCACGCGCGGGCGCGTTATCTTTACGCACTCGCACGTCTCGTGCAAAAACACTCCCGGCTGCTCGCGGTTCTCGAAACCATGGACAACGGCAAGCCCATCCGGGAGAGCCGCGACATCGATATCCCGCTGGTAGCGCGGCATTTCTACTATCACGCCGGTTGGGCGCAATTGCTCGACAAAGAATTTCCCCAGTACGAACCTTGCGGCGTAGTGGGCCAGATTATTCCGTGGAATTTTCCGCTTCTCATGTTGGCGTGGAAAATAGCGCCGGCACTGGCCACTGGAAACACGGTGGTCCTGAAACCTGCCGAGTTTACGCCGCTCACGGCGCTCGCCTTCGCGGAACTATGTCAGGAAGCGGGGTTGCCCGCTGGAGTCGTCAATATCGTGACCGGCGATGGCTCGACTGGTGAAGCGCTGGTGAAGCATCCCGATGTCGATAAGATTGCGTTCACGGGATCGACGGAGGTCGGACGCGCCATTCGCAGCGCCACTGCCGGAAGCCACAAGCGCCTTTCACTTGAACTCGGCGGGAAATCTCCATTCATCATCTTCGAAGATGCCGATCTCGACAGCGCGGTCGAAGGCCTGGTCGATGGGATCTGGTTCAATCAGGGGCAGGTGTGCTGCGCGGGTTCTCGTCTGTTAATGCAGGAGAGCATCGCGGAGCCGTTGATGTCGAAGATTCGCGACCGCATGAGCACTCTCCGCATCGGCGCTCCGCTCGATAAAGCGATCGACATTGGCGCCATCGTTGCGCGCGTGCAACTGGACCGCATCGAGCGCTTGGTGGCGCAAGGAGTCGCGGAAGGAGCAACCTGCTGGCAACCGCAAGTTGTGTTGCCCTCGCGCGGGTTCTATTTCCCGCCGACACTACTGAGCAATGTGCACCCGACGTCGATTGTCGCGCAGCAGGAAATCTTCGGCCCCGTCCTTGCCGCGATGACGTTCCGCACTCCGAAGGAAGCTGTCGAGTTGGCCAACAATACAGTCTATGGCCTGGCGTCGTGCGTTTGGAGCGAAAACATCAACGTAGCGCTGCATGTAGCCGCGCAACTCAAGGCCGGCGTGGTATGGGTGAATTGCACAAATTTGTTCGACGCGGCCTGCGGCTTTGGCGGATATCGCGAGAGCGGTTACGGCCGGGAAGGCGGCAGAGAGGGCCTGCTCGAATACATGGAGCCCACTTGGTTCAAGCACGCACCGGCCCTGCCGGCTGCGAACTCTCCTTCCGCGGTGCAACTCGCCGGACAAATAGCTGGACAAACCGAAGAGAAGCCCGATGCCAGCAGGCCTGCCATCGACCGCACCGTAAAGCTCTACATCGGCGGCAAGCAAGCCCGTCCCGATTCCGGTTACAGCATGGAAGTGCGCTCGCCGGATGGCCACCTGTTAGGCGAAGCTCCACTGGGCACTCGGAAAGACATTCGCAATGCCGTGGAGGCGGCGCGCAAGGCCGAAGCCTGGGCAAAGGCTACAGCGCACAATCGTGCCCAGGTTTTGTATTACTGCGCGGAGAATCTCGCGCAACGCAGCGGTGAAATCGGCCAACGACTCGCCGCGGTCGTCGGAGAAAAACAAGCCGCGGCGGAAGTCGAACTTGGCATCGAGCGAATCTTTTCCTATGCCGCATGGGCCGATAAATTCGATGGCGCCGTGCACAATCCGCCGTTCCGCAATATCGCAATCGCGATGAACGAGCCGATTGGAACTGTTGGCGTGATCTGTCCCATGGAGGCGCCGTTGCTGGGCTTCTTGTCACTGGTGATGCCGCTACTCGCAGTCGGCAACACCGTGATAGCCGTTCCGTCGGAGAGATATCCGCTGATCACCGGCGACCTCTACCAGCTTTTCGACACCAGTGATCTGCCCGGCGGCGCGATTAATATCGTCACAGGCTACGCTTCGCAGCTGCTCAAGACACTTGCCGAGCATGATGACGTCGACAGCCTTTGGTGTTATGGAGACGAATCTACCGTGGCCGCCGCAAAAGCGATGTCGACTGGAAACTTGAAACAGGTGTGGACCAACGAAGGTCGCGTGATCGACTGGTTCAATCCCAAGCAGGCGGAAGGCCGCTGGTTCCTGGAGCACGCCACTCAGGTGAAAAATATCTGGGTTCCGTACGGCGAATAGCCGGTTCTGCGACCGATCGCCATTTGCATTTGAACATTTGCATTTGTCCCATTTGCATTTGTCCCAGCCCAGCGCTAGCATACCTCGGTCCGCTTCGCCGCTTCTTTCTTTCTTGCACGTTTCGGTTTGATCAAGGAGGACCTATGGGTATCGCAGTTTCCCCTCAAATTCATCCGCAAGTCGCGGAGTTCATCGACAAACCACGGAAGATGTTGATCAACGGCAAGTGGGTCAATGCCGCTTCCGGAAAAACTTTCCCCACCTACAATCCCGCCACCGGCGAAGTTTTGGCTCAGGTCGCGGAAGGCGATCGCGAAGACATCAATCAAGCTGTAAAGGCGGCTCGCAGGGCCTTCGACAACGGTCCATGGCGCCGGATGAGTGCATCCGAACGAGGTCGCCTGGTCTGGAAACTCGCCGATCTGTTAGAGCAGCACACCGAGGAGTTTGGCTACATCGAGAGCCTCGACAATGGCAAGCCTCTTAGCATCGCCAAGGCCGCCGACGTTCCGCTCGCAGTGGATCTCTTCCGCTACATGGCAGGATGGGCGACCAAGATCGAGGGCAACACCATTCCTCTCTCGGTTCCGTACACTCCCGGCGCAAAGTATCTCGCATATACACTGCGAGAGCCGGTCGGGGTTGTCGGTCAAATTATTCCGTGGAACTTCCCGCTGCTCATGGCGGCGTGGAAACTCGGTCCCGCGTTGGCTACGGGCTGCACGGTGGTGTTGAAGCCCGCGGAGCAAACCCCGCTATCCGCGCTGCGTCTCGGCGAACTCATCATGGAGGCCGGCTTTCCCGAAGGCGTGGTCAACATTGTCCCCGGTTACGGCGAAACGGCGGGGGCGGCGCTGGCCGCTCATCCCGACGTGGACAAGATCGCCTTCACCGGATCCACCGAAGTCGGTAAGCTGATCGTCCACGCCGCCACCGGAAATCTCAAGAAGGTTTCTCTGGAACTGGGTGGCAAATCTCCGAACGTCGTCTTTAAAGACGCAGATCTCGAGACCGCTATCCCCGGCTCCGCCAGCGCGATCTTTTTCAACCATGGCCAGTGCTGCTGCGCGGGTTCGCGGTTGTACGTCGAGAAATCGGTTTACGATCAAGTGGTGGAAGGAGTCGCGGAGCATGCCCGAAAAATCAAGGTGGGCTCCGGTCTTGATCCCGATACGCAGATGGGTCCCCTGGTCTCAGAAGAACAACTGAATCGTGTTTGCGGATACCTGGAATCTGGATTCTCCGAAGGCGCAAAGGCTGTCGCCGGCGGCCACAAGGCTGGCGAGCGTGGATACTTCGTCGAACCCACCGTGCTCGTCAACACGCAAGAAAACATGAAGGTTGTGCAGGAAGAAATCTTCGGGCCGGTCGTTACGGCGATGCCGTTTACGGATCCGGAAGAAATCATTCCTCGCGCCAATGACAGCGACTATGGCCTGGCCGCTGCCGTCTGGACGCGCGACATCGGCAAGGCACATCGTATGGCGGAGCAACTTCGCGCTGGCACCGTCTGGATCAACTGCTACAACATTTTCGATGCAGCCATGCCCTTCGGCGGCTACAAACAATCGGGCTGGGGACGCGAGATGGGACACGACGCCCTCAACCTCTACACTCAAACCAAGGCGGTCTGCGCCAGAATCGCTTAGCGACTCGGAGATGGTGTGGAGCGGGCAGCCCGCGGTATATTGCTGCTGCAGGCAAGCGGGCAGGAGTGCCCCCTCCACACCATTCGATCTCGCATTCAAAATAAAAGGACGGTGGGTCGATTCCACCGTCCTTAGTTCTTTACTCTTACTTTTTGTACTGCGTTATTTTTCCATCAGCAGGACCTTCTCGGCGTCGTCGATCTCCGTCAGCTTCACCTCAATCACTTCGTTCACGGTGGTCTGCACATTGCGGCCCACGAACGTCGCTTCGACGGGAATCTCGCGATGACCGCGGTCGATCAGCACGCACAGTTGCACGCGCCGCGGCCGGCCGTGCGAAAAAAGCGCGTCGAGCGCGGCACGCGTCGTACGACCCGTGAAGAGAACATCATCGACCAGCACAATATTTTTGTCCTCAATCTCAAATCCAATCTCTTTTTCCTGCACCACCGGCTTCGGTCCGAGTGTCGAAAGATCGTCGCGGTAAAACGTGATATCCAAAGTCCCCACCGGCACTTTCGCGCTCTCAATTCGCGTAATGATCTTGCCCAGTCGTTCGGCAATGGGAACTCCACGGCGGCGAATTCCGACTAATCCCAAGCCATCGACGCCGCTATTCTTTTCCACGATTTCGTAAGCCAGCCGCACCAGCGTGCGCTCGATTTCAGATGCGGACATCAGTTGTGCCTTCTGGCGAAGGCCGCCTGTCTTGCGCGAAGGAGTTTTTGCATTCATTATTAGTTATGTTCCAGTGGGGGTGAACCCGGCTACCCAATGTAGTCAACGCGCTCCCACAGGTCAAGCGCCTGAGAAACCTTCAGAGCGTGGCAGAAAACTTAGAGGCTGGACTTCTTGACCGGCTCCGGCGTTTCACAATCGCCTTGCGAAAGAGTCTCTCGACCAGGACACTCGGTTCTTATCGTACGTGCGAGCGGAGGAGTTCCCTCTCGTATTGCCACTAGATTAATGGCCTCAGAATTTTTCCCCGCGGCGGCCGTCGCCACGATCCCCACGCCTTGATTTCTCCCCAGAGCCTTGGCTCGGTAAAGAGCCGCGTCTGCCAACGCAATGGATTCCTCGGCGCAGATCGCCTCGAAAGCGCTACGACTCCAGGGATACGCGGCCCATCCTACTGAGCAAGTCTTTTTCACCAGGATTTCCTGGCCAAGATCGAAGGGTTCCGATGCCACTACCTCCAAAATGCGGCTGCAGAATGCCGGAATCCCCGAAGGATCGGCCGAACGGCTCATGATCAGAAACTCTTCTCCACCCCAACGCACCAGTACATCGGACTTGCGAACAACCGTCGAGAGCCTTTGCGCCACAAGTTGCAGCAGCCGGTCTCCGGCGGGATGTCCATGCCGGTCATTTACTTCCTTGAAAAAGTCCATATCGACCATCATGAATACGAGATCGCGATGATCCATCTTGCGGACATCCCCGCCACGCGCGCGTTGGTAATTTCGCAGGACTTGGCCGGCCTCGGCCGTCAGGATTTCTTCGAGATAGCGGCGGTTCCACACTCCGGTCAACACGTCGGTGAATGAGATTTCTTGCAGCTCCAAATTCTTACGCTGCAATTCCAGACTATGCCAGCGCAGCGAATGTTCCTTATTTTCCAGTTCATCCTTCAGGCGGCACATCTCATCCAGGTTTTGCTTCGATAGTCGGAGCAGGCTCAATAACTCCTGATCCAATAAATGTTGCCGTACAAAAACCAATGCCCCCATTACCAGCATGACGCCCACGGTTAGCAGCAACCGATAGTCGCGAATGCTCTGCGGCGCGCCTCCGCCAAATTGTGCCCAGGCCATCATGAGCGGAGTCATGAACACCGCGACCATAGCTAGTCGCGCTTTCCAAATTTCATAACCCTGGCTGGGAACTTCCTCGAACGAATTCTGCGCCATGATTTCACGCGGCAAGAAACCAAAGCGCACAAACCAGACCATTCCCGCTACCAGCGGCACATCGAACAAACTTCCCGTGAAATAGAGATGCAGGTCAATCGCCTCGCTGGCCATCAGCGACGCGACACAATATAGCAAAGTTGCGACGAATAGATTGAAGTAAAGGGTTCGCCAGGCTCCGCGACTCCGGCGCCATACCAGCATCAAGCCGGTCGCCAGCACCAGTTCTTCAGCCACGTAGAGCAGGTCAAAACTTCTGCCGTACACCAACTCGCTGGGATATACATACTGCCAGGGAATCACGACGAAGAGATAGAGGAAGAGCCACCACGTAATCAGCAGCGCGAAGTCAAGCGTTCCGACTCGCTGCGAGCGATTATCGGGTTTAACATGCGGTTGGACTGCTACCGCGGCCATCATCGGAACAATATGCAGAAATAGAATCACATCCCCGACAAACGGATTGGGCGCCTCATGCCGCACCCCCACTTCCAGGTAAGTCCACATGAGTTGCGAAGCCAGCCATGTTACAAAACCTAGACCCAAAAGTCCCCAGAATAGGCGAGTCTTGCCGGATGTCTTCCGCACGTTGGCAAGAACGGCCAATGTTGCACAAACCAGAATGATATTTTGAAGAATGTCACCAAAAGCTGTGAGAGCAAAACCGCGCGGTGCCAGGAGCGATAGCAAAACGTGCACGCCGACCACGGCGCACACCAAGGCCGTCCACCTGCGGGCGTACTGAAGCGGAGTTTTCCCCACAGTGCAGATTGTATGATCGCGGCAACGCCTACTCTTATTACCGAGGTAACCGGGAAACCGCCTACAGAGTAAGGAGTTACGAGAGTGCGGCACTAAAGCGTTGCACGAAACGATAAACATCCTGATACGAGTTGTATAAAGGCACTGCCGCAATCCGAAAGGTGTCCGGCTCGCGCCAGTCCCCGATCACTCCCGCCGCAGCCAGCTGGTCGCACAGTACGCGGCCACCACGTGGCAAACGGATCGATAGCTGGGCGCCTCTTCGATTCTCTTCGCCGGGGGTGATGAGCGAAAACTTGTGTGCATCCTGTTGGTCGAGCAAGAATTGCATATACCCCGTAAGTGACATGCTCTTAGACCGCAACCGTTCCAGGCCAGCCTCGCAAAAAATCTCTAGCGAGGCCCGCAAGGCCGCTAACGCTAGGATCGGCGGATTGCTCAATTGCCAGCCTTCTGCTCCCTCCATGGGATCAAAATCCGGTCGCATCTCAAACCGCGTTTTCTCATCGTGGCCCCACCATCCAGCGAAGCGCGGCAATTCCCACGCGCGCGCATGCCGCTCATGGACAAAACATCCTCCCACGCATCCCGGGCCACCATTCAGATATTTGTAATTACACCAGACTGCGAAGTCCGGCCCCCAATCGTGAAGCTGCAGCGGTATGTTTCCAGCGGCATGAGCCAAATCAAATCCCACAATGCATCCCTTGCGCCGTCCCGCTTTCGTAATTTCCGCCATGTCGAACGCTTGTCCCGTGACATAGTTCACTCCCCCAATGAGGATCAGCGCAATCGAGCCCCCTTCGCGTTCGATCAGCGCTTCCATATCATCATCGCGCATGCAAGTCTCGCCCTCGCGAGGCGTGAGTTCGAGCAGCGATGAAGCGGGATCAAAACCATGAAAACGAATTTGTGACTTCGCCGCATACTGATCCGAGGGGAAAGCTCCGCCTTCCACGAGAATCTTGTGCCTCTCGGCCGTGGGCCGATAGAACGACGTCATCATCAAGTGCAGGTTCACCGTCAGTGAGCTCATCACCACCACTTCCGGTGGATGCGCCCCGACCAATGCCGCGATCTGTTCCGTCAGCAACCGGTGGTAGGGCATCCAGGGATGGCTTGCGTGGAAGTGCCCGTCCACACCCAATTCCGCCCAGTCACGCAGTTCCTGCTCAACATACGCACTCGCAGTTTTCGGCTGCAGCCCGAGCGAGTGCCCGCACAGATAAATGCAGTCATCCCCAGTCTTTGTTTTTGGAATGAAGAAGCGACTCCGGAAGTGCGCCAGAGGATCGCGGGCATCCATGGCAGCGGCAAACTCCTCCCCCATCTGAAACTGTGGAACCGTCACGAAACCATCTCCAGGGGCGTGAGTTGGCCGCGGATCAACTTGTCGGCCTTGTTCCAGTCGAGATCTTCGATGCGCTCGATCCGGTCACAGAGTTCCGTCAGCATCAGGTCCTGAACCTGACCGCGCTTCAGGGCCGTCGCATACGGAATTCGATGAAATGTGACCATGGCATACTTCGGAACAAACAACCGGGGATACTTTGCTTCTAGTTCCAGCTCGACCTTCTTGCGAAACAGGAATCGCGGGTCGGCCACACGATCCCGCATCTCCACAAAGTTCTCGACCGCCAGGTCGGCAATAGCGTCGGTATTGATTTTTCGCGCGTCTTCGAATTCTCTGAAAACACGGTCCCAGTCCGCCCCATACTGGTCGATCAACGCCAGCAGAAAGGTGCAGTCTTCAAACCCACAATTGATGCCCTGTCCGAAAAAAGGAACAATCGCATGCGCCGAATCGCCGAGCAAAAGCGCTCGCCCTTCCACATGCCACGGCGAGCATTTGATCGTCACCATCGAACCGGTGGGATTGGCAAACAAATTGTCAGTCAGGTTGGGCATAAGCGGAATCGCATCGGGAAACTGCGACTGAAAGAACTCGATCACTGCCGACGGCGTGGTCAATTGGGTAAAGCTGTCCAGTCCCTCGAACGGCAGAAAGAGAATGCAGGCGAATGTTCCATCCACGTTGGGCAGCGCAATCAGCATGTGGTTGCCGCGCGGCCAGATGTGAAGAGCATTCGTCTCCAGGGCATGTTTCCCATCTGGGCCGGCCGGAATTGTGAGTTCCTTGTAGCCGTAGTCCAGATATTGTTGCGAAAAGTTGAACCGGCTAAGTTTAAGCATTTCGCTGCGAATCGCCGACGCCGACCCATCACAACCAATAACAACGCTCGACTCGATCGTTCGCTCCTCGCCGCTCCGCTCATCTTTGAATTGCAGACTACCAGTCTTAAGGTCGATTCCGGTACACCGTTGTTGAAAGTGAATCGTCGCGCCCTGCCGTTCGGCCCCACTCATCAGCGCAATATTCAATTCGGCGCGGGAGATGGAATGGATGACTTCCGCTTCACCCTTTCCATACGGCTGAAATGTGAGCGCGGATGAGGCGGAATGCATCATCCGTCCCTTCATCGGGATGACGATCGCCCGCATCTCATCCCAGAGCCCAGCTTCGGTCAGGGCGTAGATGCCACGTGTGGACAAAGCCAGATTGATCGACCGGCCTGCCCCGATTCGAACTTGCCGCATATCCGGACGTCTTTCATAGATTTCAACGCGGAAACCGCGCTTCACCAAACCAAGCGCTAGCAATGGGCCATTGAGTCCCGCGCCAATTAGCGAAATGGTTTCGGCGTTATGAGTCATGCTCAAGCGAGGATGGCTGACAATCTGCGGAGAAACCTGTACGGTTCATTCAGTCAAAAGCGTTCGCGCTTCCCATAATTCAGGAAAGAACTTTTTGTCCAGCGTATGCTTCAGGTAAGACGAGCCCGCGCTTCCGCCGGTTCCCATGCGCGCGCCAATCACCCGCTCCACCAGTTGAATGTGCCGAAGCCTCCAGCTCACCACCAGTTCGTCAAACTCCGTGAGCCGTTCGCACACATCGATCCAATCGCGATGGCTGCGTTCATCCCGATAGAGCGCGAGAATCGCTCGCGCCCGCGCGTCGAATCGCTCACGCTCGGTTGAGTCGTTATCGACCTGCAACTTGCCCATCGCCCGCAACGCGTCAAAGAATACATCGTGCAGAGAAGGCTCGCGCAGCCTTCGCTGCAGCAGATCATGGGCTTCCGGAGTGGGCCGGTGATAGCGCAACATCTTCTCGTCCTTCAGGCCGCACAGGAATTCCAGCTCGCGAAACTGTTCCGATTGAAATCCGCTGGCCGGCTCCAGCTTGCCACGGAACGCCAGAAAGTGCGTGGGCAGCATCGTCTCGAGGATCGTGAACTGCTCCACCAGCACTCGGGTAATTTCTGTGCAGCGTCGCAGCAGTCGTGCCGCTTCATAGACTTCGTCGCGCGACTTTGGATTCGTCCCCGCCGCCCGCAAATTTGCGACTACCGCATCCAGATCGTGCAGCAACTCCCTGAACCATAACTCGTAGGTCTGATGCACGATGATGAACAGCAACTCATCGTGATGCTCCGGCGACGACTGTGGATGTTGGAGCTGCAGCAGTTCCGGAACCTTGAGATACGAACTGTAGGTAAGCTGCTCGCCGCGCGGCACGATCGCCACTCCGTCACTTGAAGCCCTTACTTCCTCCGTAAGCGCCGGACTCCTCGGTTCCAGACCAAGAAACGAAACCGCATTCCCGCCCAGCACGAGCGCTTTCACGTCGTCTGACAAATTACTCGATCGAATCAACGAACCTACGCGCTGCTCGCCCAGAGGAAACGGATAATCGGAGCCCAACAACACGCGCGTGGGTCCCATCGTTCCTACCAGAAACTGCAGAGCGCGCTCCTCAAAAACCGCGGAATCCACATAGAAGCGATTCAAGTAGCGGCTGGGCGGCAACTCGCAAACACCATGCGCCACCGGATGATGCTGCCATGCATTTTCCAGTCGTCCCAACAGAAACGCAAAACTTCCTCCCCCGTGCGCAAAGCAGATACGGAGCTTCGTCGGCAACTTGTCGAACGCACCGCCCAGAATCATCGCGACAATGCCAAGTTGCGTCTCCGCCGGCATCCCCACGGTCCACGGCATCATGTACTTCGGCATACGCTGCGGCGCCAGCATGTCCCAGGGATGAACCAGCACCGCCGCGCCCTCATCCGCGCAGTGATGCAGAAACGTTACAATGCCCGGATCATCAAGGTTTTTCTCTCCAACATGATTACCAATCTGCACGCCCAGATGGCCGGCGCGAACGCATTGGCTCAATTCTTTACACGACGCGTCGATATCCTGCAGGGGAACCTGGCACAACGATTTCAGCCTGCCCTTGCCCTGCGCGCATAGTTCCAGCGCCGCATCGTTGAACAGACGCGCGCAATCCAACGCATGCTCAACCGGACGCTCGTACCCGAACAACACCGGCGTAGCCGAAAGCACCTGCATCTCGACGCCGTCCCGATCCATTTCGTTGAGCCGCACGTCAGCGTCCCAGCACGCGGAATAAATCTGCCGAAAGAGTCGGTCGCCCACCATGATTTCCGCCTTCCCCGGTTCCGTGTGCTTGATCCACGGCCAATTGGGACTGCCGTATCGCGCCGCCAGATCCGGCCATACACGCGGGAAGAAATGATTGTGGATGTCGATAACTGACATTTTTACTGTTTGCCGAATTACTGTTTGCCGGGATGAACCGCGCCACAGTGTTTACACTTGCGCAGATTTTCGTTGCCGTAAAACTGATCAAACAAGGGAGGCAGATCGCGCACGATACTCTTCAACTTCACTTCGGCCCGATGCAGCAACTGATGACAATTCTGGCAATACCATTCGAACCCATCCACCACGCCTTCCGGGCGCGGCACCTCGACGACTACGCCGATGCTCCCGGCCTGCCGCTGCGGGGAATGTCGCATGTGTTTCGGAAGAAGAAAAATCTCGCCTTCTTGAATTGGAATTTCGATTGGCGGCTTGCCGGGAGTCTCCATGATGCGAACAAAAATGTTGCCCTTCATCTGGTAGAAAAATTCTTCCGTAGGATCGTCGTGATAATCGCGCCGTTGGTTCGGGCCTCCCACCACGGTCACCATCATTTCGCCGTCCTCCCAGACCTGCGCATTCCCCACGGGCGGTTTGAACTTTTCTTTGTTCTGTTCGATCCACGCCTGAAAGTTAAACGCTCTGAGGTCTTTGATGGACGGCATTCAGGACTCCTGTTCGTCCGGCTTGTAGGCCATCGCCCGGATTTCGATAAGCAGATGCGGATGCGGCAATTGGTGCACGGCGACAGTCGTACGCGCAGGCCCATCGTTGCCGAAGTATTTGCCGTAGACCTCGTTGTACCCCGCGAAATCGTTCATATTTACCAGGTAGGTCGTTATCTCAACGACATTCTCGAGTCGCGCGCCTACACTATCCAGAATGTCGCGCACATTCTCGATGACAGCCTTCGTCTGCTCTCGAATATCGAGACGCATCGTTCCTACCTCGTCGACTTCCGCGCCGGCAATCGTGTCATCCCCGCGGCGGGAGCTCGTTCCGGATACGAAAAGGAAGTCGCCCGCGCGCTTGACATGCGGATACTTGCCGCGGGGCCTTGCTTTGCCCTCAATAACTTTGCTTTCGACTCTCTTCATGACGCTTTTACGCCGCTGCGCTCAGGCATCACAACCGAATACAAATATTGTTCAGCTCCGAATAGAAATTCAAGGAATGCATGCCGCCTTCGCGTCCGATTCCTGAGAGTCCCACGCCCCCAAAGGGCGTTCGCAAGTCTCGCAGGAACCAGCAATTCACCCACGTGATGCCGGCATTCATCTGCTGCGCTACGCGATGGCCGCGCTTCAGGTTCGTCGTCCAGATCGAGGCGGCCAGTCCGTACTTCGTATCGTTCGCCATGCTGACTGCTTGCTCTTCTGTATCGAAAGCGGCGACATGGCACACCGGCCCGAAGATTTCTTCCTTCACGCAGCGCGCCGATTCCGGCATTCCAGTATAGATCGTCGGTTGCACATAAAAACCGTTGTCGAGAGCATTGCCGAACTCAGGAATGCCGCCTCCGGTCACCACCGTCGCGCCTTCTTCGCGTGCCAGCCGATAATAAGCCAGCACTTTCTCGCGATGCTGTGCTGAAATCAGCGGCCCCAGGTCCGTCGTTTTTTCCAGTGGAGATCCAACGCGGAGACTCTCCGCTTTGCGCTGGAGCGCCTCGACGAACCGCGCAAGAATCGTGCGCTCTACGTAAACCCGTTCGGTGCACAAACAAACTTGTCCGGTGTTCAGGAATACCGCGTCACTGATCCCCTGGATCGCGTCTTCAAAGTCGCAATCTGCGAACACGATGGCCGCATTCTTGCCGCCGAGCTCAAAAGAAACTGGCTTTACCGATGCCGCTACCGTCTTCATGATTGCCGCGCCAGTCTGCGATTCGCCGGTAAAGGTCACGCCGTTCACATCATGGTGCTGCGTAAGAAACTCGCCCGCCGAGTTGGGGCCGAAGCCGTGGACGACGTTGTAAACACCGTCAGGAATTCCAGCTTCCTTCATCACCTCGGCAAGCAAGGTCGCAGTCGCGGGAGTTTCCTCGGAAGGCTTTACGACCACGGTGTTGCCGCAGGCCAGGGCCGGGGCCAATTTCCATGTGAGTAATAAGAGCGGAAGATTCCACGGAGTGATGATGCCTACAACTCCGAGCGGATTGCGAACGGCATAGTTCAGTGCGCTCTTTCCGTCTGGCGTTTCCGTCTGGAAGGATTCAAGACCAGCCGTCTTGATCAGGTCGGCGAACGCGCGAAAATTCGCCGCCGCTCGCGGAACATCCAACCTCGTAGCCAACGCCACGGGTTTGCCAGTGTCCGCAACTTCGGCGGCGACGAAGCAATCGAAACGTGCTTCGATCGCATCGGCCACTTTATGCAGCCGAGCCGCGCGTGCGGGAATCGACAACTGACCCCACTCTCCTCGCAAGGCTTTGCGAGCGGCCCGCACAGCGTCATGGACAAGACCGTCGTCCGCTTCAGTGACCTGAGCGATCACGCTACCGTCCGCTGGATTCACGTCGGGAAATTCCCGCTTCCCGCGAACGTACTTTCCGTCGATGAAATTCAGGATGGATTTCAATGCCACACCACGCGGCATCGTAGCAGCGTCGCCTCAGAAGAAGCAACGGTGGCAAAGGCTTAGTTCTCTCGTTCCCGCAAATATCTCTCTAATGCATCCTGCCACGTGGGCATGGCAATTCCATACTGCTGCAAGCTCTTCGCCGATAGCACAGAGTACGCCGGGCGCGGCGCGGGACGCTCCATCTGCTGACTGCTGACCGGACGCACTTCGGTGCCAAGTCCAGCGCCTTTGATGATCTCGCGCGCAAACTCAAACCACGAACAATCTCCAGAGTTTGTCGTATGCACGATTCCGTGGGCATGCTTGCGGCACAATTCGATGATCGCCCTCGCCAGGTCGACGGCGTAGGTTGGGCATCCGCGCTGATCACTGACGACGTCCAAGACCGGCCGGGTCGCTGCCAGCTTCAGAATCGTGTCCGGAAAGCATTTTCCGGCCGTTCCGAACAACCACGAGGTTCTCGCGATGCAGCAGTCCGGTAGCACTTCCAGCAATTGAACTTCCGCTTCTGCCTTGGAACGCCCGTAAACACTCTGCGGATTCCGCGCGTCCCCCGTTTCGTACGGCGAGGTCTTTCTTCCATCGAAAACGTAATCGGAACTGAGAAACAAAACCTTCGCGCCACTCCGTTTCGCGGCCACAACGACATTCACCGCCCCATCGCGGTTCACCGCAAACGCCAGATCGGGATGACTCTCGCAATCATCTACGTTGGTATATGCGGCAGCCAAGACAATCCAATCCGGCCGGATCGTCTCCACCAACTCCTGCACGTTATCCGCATCGCGAATGTCAATGTCGCGAGAGGAAAGTCCTATGACCTCATCAGAGGTCCATTCGCGGAGGAGTTCCTTGCCCAGAAGCCCCGAGGCGCCAAAAATCATCGCTTTCATTTCAGTAGTTTTCTACGCCTATTCGAACGTCTCCGCATCGCGAAGAGTAACGCCACGCTCGTCTTTTGGCGAGACGATCGGCGGCCCATCGAGTTCCCAGTCGATCTTCAAATCCGGGTCATTCCATGCCACAGTGCGTTCGTGTTCCGGAGAATAATAATCGGTCGCCTTGTACAAGACCTGCGCCTTTTCCGAAATCACGCGGAACCCGTGTGCGAAGCCCGCCGGAATCCACAACATCCGTTTGTTCTCGCCTGACAAGCGCACCGCTTCCCATCCACCGAACGTCGGAGAACTCCGGCGCATGTCTACCGCGACGTCGAGAATCTCTCCCTCTACCGCGCGCACCAATTTTCCCTGAGCATGTCCGATCTGATAATGCAGCCCGCGCAAGACGTTCCTTCGCGAACTGGAATGGTTGTCCTGAACAAAACGTTCCTCAATTCCGAGTTCTGCAAAGGCCTTCTCGTTATAGCTTTCCAGAAAAAATCCGCGCTCGTCGGCAAAAACGCGCGGCTCCAGAATGACGACATCCGGGAGAGAAGTCGAAATTTTATGGATCGCACTCATTGCTGTTCGACTCTCTGGAACCGCTGTCACCTCAGAATACCTTCTCCCGCAAAAGCTGGAGAAGATACGCGCCGTAGCTGCTGTTTTTCATTGCGCTCCCGATCTTTTCAACTTCGGCCGCCGTAATATAGCCGGAGCGGTACGCGATCTCCTCCGGACACGCCACCATCAAACCCTGCCGTTTTTCGATCGCCTGAATGTAGAGCGCCGCATCCATCAATGATTCATGCGTGCCCGTATCCAGCCACGCCATGCCTCGCCCCATCACCACAACGTCCAGACGCCCGTTTTTCAAGTACTCCCGGTTCACATCGGTGATCTCAAGCTCGCCGCGCGCGCTCGGTTTCAGCGTCTTCGCAATCTCCACAACCCGGTGATCGTAAAAGTAAAGTCCGGTGACGGCATATCGCGATTTCGGCTGTTTCGGCTTTTCCTCAATACTCAACGCGCGCCCGTTCGCATCGAACTCCACCACGCCGTAGCGCTCCGGGTCATGCACCGGATACGCGAACACTCGAGCGCCCTCCACTTTGCTCGCCGCCTCTCGCAGATCTTTCGCCAAATCATGGCCGTAAAAAATATTGTCCCCCAGAATCAGCGCGCAGGGATCGCCATCCAGGAATTTTTCTCCCAACAAAAATGCCTGCGCAATTCCCTCCGGTTTGTTTTGCACCAGATATTGCAGACGAATGCCGTACTGGCTGCCGTCCCGCAGAACGGTCTGAAACTTGGGTACATCTTCGGGAGTCGAAATCACCAGAATGTCGCGGATTCCCGCCAACATGAGGGTGCAGAGCGGGTAATAAATCATGGGCTTGTTGTAGACGGGAAGCAAACTCTTTCCCATCGCCTGCGTCACCGGATACAGACGCGTCCCCGACCCTCCCGCCAGAATAATCCCTTTGTACCGCGTGCTTTCGGTCATGATTTGATCGGTCTTTTCTATTTTATGGCGATTGCAACTTGCGACTCGCGAATCGAAAATCGCGGGGACTTCCGCGCAACTAACTGGAATAGTGCGTAGCCACCCACTGCCGATAGCTTCCGCTGGTCACGCCTCGCAGCCACGCCTCATGTTCAAGATACCAGCGAACCGTTTTCCGAATCCCATTTTCAAATGTTGCCTTCGGCTTCCATCCCAGCTCGCGTTCGATCTTGCGCGCGTCCATCGCGTAACGGCGATCATGGCCCGCCCGGTCCTTCACAAAAGTAATTAGCTCCCGTCGAGAGGTTGGCCCCGGCGGCGCCATCTCATCCACCAGATCGCAGATGGTCTTCACGATTTCAATGTTCGGCATCTCATTCCAGCCGCCGATGTTGTATGTCTCTCCCGGCCGCCCGCCGCGCAGCACGGTTGCGATCGCCTCGCAGTGATCTTCCACGTAAAGCCAGTCGCGGACATTCTTTCCGTCTCCATAAACCGGCAGCGGCTTGCCATCACGCGCGTTCACGATCATCAACGGAATCAGTTTCTCCGGAAACTGATAGGGCCCGTAGTTATTCGAGCAATTCGTCGTGAGTGTCGGCAACCCGTAGGTATGGTGATAAGCGCGTATCAGATGATCCGATGCGGCTTTCGACGCGGCGTACGGACTATTGGGAGCGTACGGTGTAGTTTCGCAAAACGGCGGATCGTCCGGCCCGAGCGAACCGTACACTTCATCGGTAGAAACGTGCACGAACCGGAACTGTTTTCGCGTCTCGCCTTCAAGCGCGTTCCAATAGGCTCGGATCTCTTCCAGCAAAGCGAAGGTCCCGTCCACATTGGTGCGAATGAAATCTTCCGGCCCTCGAATGGAGCGGTCTACATGACTCTCCGCGGCAAAGTGCACAATTGCGTTCGGCCGGTGCTTTTCCAG
Source organism: uncultured Acidobacteriaceae bacterium (assembly GCA_963733795.1). Lineage (GTDB taxonomy): Bacteria > Acidobacteriota > Terriglobia > Terriglobales > Acidobacteriaceae > Sulfotelmatobacter. The sequence continues at coordinate 661,998 of CAVTED010000004.1, read as the reverse complement.
AAGTCGCCCGACAAGGCCGCGATCGCCGATATCGCCCTGAACGAACTCATATCGAGGATCCGCTGCGACGCTCTCCAGATTATGCAGGTTCCCCGCATACGTCAGTTTGTCCAGATTTACGATCGAGACAGATTCGTCCCGCATCTGCTGCAGGACAAAGTTGGACCCGATGAAGCCTGCTCCGCCGGTGACAAGAATGGTATTTCGCATTCGTAATTTTGACTCGCTTCAGGCTCGTAGCCGGAACCTCTGCCCTGGCAAGACAAGAACATGATTGTAATAAAAAAGGACGGGGTTCGCCCCGTCCTCTGGCCGGACATCGATAATCTCTTTTTGTCTGCGGCCGGTAACTATCCTGCTTTCCGTTCCGAGCCTACGCGCTCCTCTGCCCGCACAAAGCTTGTGGCGGGCTTCTTGCTGGGCGAATCCGGCAGCTCCCGTCCCATCAGCTGAAAGTATGCCTTCTCAATATCTCCGGCAATCTTCTGCCACTGATACTGTTCCTCGACTCGCCTTCTTGCCGTCTTGCCTGCGGCTTCGCGCACCGCTGGATTCGCAATCAGAAAACGCAATCGGTCTGCCAGATCGATAGCACTCCCGCGTTGGAAAGTAAATCCTGCTCCGTCCACTAATTCGCGGTTCTCTGGAATGTCGCTGGTCAGAACGCAGAGTCCTGCTCCCATGGCATCCAACAACGCCAGCGACATCCCTTCCAGATCCGATGGCAGCACAAATAACATAGCATTGGTGAGAAGTTCATCCAGAGTCTGGCCCGATGTGCAGTCGAGAATCCGGATGCGTTGGCTGGCGTGTATCTGCAAATCCCGGATGTACTCGTTGGAGTAACTCGATGCCCCGGCCATCACCAGCTTCACGTCCGTCTCAACGTTTTCGAAAGCTTCGACCAGCAGATGGCAACCTTTCTCGGGCGACAATCTTCCCAGAAACAGAACATATTTCCCCGGATGGAGTCCCCATTCCAGAATCTTCCTGGGCTCCCTGCGTTCCCGCAGCACCGCCCCATTCGCCACATAAAGAGCTTCGATCCCATGAACGTCGCGGTAGCGTCGTTGCAGAGCCTGCGAAACCACCATCGTTGCATTGGGAAGACACCCCGACGCTCGCTCACCCAGTCGCAGCACTGCGGATGCAACCCGACCCCATTTTTTCCGTTGCCAATCCAGCCCCTGCACAGTGACGGCTGTCTTTTTCCCCAACAGCCGGGGGAAAAACGAAAACAGCGCCGGCCCCAGCGCATGATAATGAACTACGTCATACGGCTGGGTCATGGCGTGGGTCGTGCTCAGCAGCGTGTGCACCAGGGTTTCCAAATGCTTTGACCGGATCGTCGGCAGTCGCACCAATCGCAGGCCGTTGTATTTCGAAACCGCCGGAGTGAAGTAGCTGCGGCAATACACCGTGACTTCATGCCCCATCTCCGCCAGCCGTTTTCCGACTTCCTCGTAATAAGTTTCAATCCCGCTATACTTCGAAATCACCCCGCGCCCGCCGATGAAGGCAACCCGCAGTGCTGGTCCCTGCTTCGACGCGATCGCAGTCTGGTTGGCTCCTGACGATATTTGCCGCGATAGTTTCGATGGTACCTCTTCCAGGGTTTCGGGTCGTGTCGGGCTTCGCGTCTTTTTCTGTGCGACAAGGCCCTCATATAAACTTAACAATTTCTGATAGTGCCCTTCGGGCGTGTGCCGCTGCCGCACCATCTCCCATCCCGCGTGCCCCATCTTCTCCGCCCACTCCGGCTTTGAAGCGAGAGATTGAATGGCGGCGGCGAGTTGATCCACGTCGCCGGTACGATATAGAACTCCGGTTTCACCGTGCTCAACCAACTCCCGCCTCGAACCCAGATCCGACGCCACCACCGCACGTCCCTCCGCATACGATTCAAGGATGGTCTTTCCCAAAGTCTCGTAAGCGTGGGAAGGCAGGACGGTAAAGCACGACTTGGCAATCAGCAAATCCCGTTCTTCTCCGCCTACTTGTCCTACAAACTCAACGTTGGACAAACCCAGCGAATTTGCCAATCTCTGCAACTCTCCGCGCTGGGGTCCCTCGCCTGCCAGCATCAACCGCAGCTGCGGAAGTTTTTGCATGGCTCGCAGCAAATCCGCGATACCCTTCTCCGCCGACAGCCTCCCGAAGTACAGCACTGGCCTATCGTCTTTCGCATCCAGCTTCCGCAATGTGTGAGCCTTCTGAAAATGCGCCAACACTGCAAACTTTCCGCCGTCCCACCCATGGTCCACGAACTTGTCGCGCACGAACCGGCTGGGCGCCAGGAACAGGTCCACGCACTTCTCGTATGTGCCCAGCCAACGCTGTGCATAAGCCTCCGCGGTCAAAGCCACCAGCGCTCCAGTGCCCGGATAACAACGTTTCTCGATCGCATGCCAAAACTCGCCCCCTTTGCACGCCTCACATGTCTCCCCCTGCGACACCAGGTTGTAGCTCGGACATAGCAGCTTGAAATCATTCAGGTGATACACGACGGGAACGTTCTGCGCTTTCAACTCCCATAAAATCGACGGCGATAAATGATGGTAGATATTGCGTACATGCGCCACATCCGGCCGGAACTCCTCGATCATCGCGCGGATTCGCCTGCGCGCGTCCGCCGAATAAATTGCGTGTCCCACTTGCCGCGGCTTGTTCCACCACCGCGGCCTGGCCTTGAAGTCGATGTGCGGCACGAAGTGCTGATCGAAGGGAGTCGGCTCCCCGCGCGGATCGGCCATGGAAAATAGCGCGACCTCATGGCCCCGCTCTCGCATCAATTGCATCAGTTCGAAGAGGTAGACTTCGGTCCCGCTGAAGGGATAGTTATATTTGTTGCAGTACAAAATTCTCATGAGCACCGCTTTCTGCTTGCGAGGCGATCCGCCGCAGAAACAGATCGCCGAAGAATTGCAGATTCCTCCTGCGGTTGAAGTTGTGAAGAATATGTGCATGAGCCGCAAGCCCTACACGATCCAGTTGTGCGGCTCCCGAAGAAATGTAAGGACGAAGATGGGAATCATCTGGCGTCTGCATCAGCGAACGAATGAAAAGCAGCCGAGCCACAAACTTATCGAGCGATCCAGCTTCGTACAGAAAGCCCGTCTTGCCGGTGATTACGAGTTCAGGAATTCCCGTGATATCGGGCGCCAGCACAATCTTGCCTCGCGCCATTGCCTCCATCAGCACCAGCGGTATCCCCTCGCTGCGGCTCGTAAGTACAACCACGTCGGCCCGGTCATACCACGAACCCAAGTTCCAGTGCGCTACATGCCCCAGCAGAGTGACTCGGTCTTCAAGTCCAAACTCTCGAATGAGTGATTGAAGGTTGTGCCACTCGCCCCCGGAGCCTGCAATCAAACACTCGAAGGACACCCCGCGCTGCTGAAGTTGCGCGCAGGCCCGGATAAGAAACGCGTGATCCTTCACCAGATGCAGACGCCCAATCGCCAGGAACGTAAACGGGACACCCTTCCTATTCAGTTTCGGAGCCGGGAGGACAGTCGGCTGAGACACTTCCACCCCAAGCCGCGACACGATTACTTTCTCTGCGTCCACCATGGCATAACGCTTCAGAATGTACGCGCGGTTATATTCCGAGACCGTCAGGCAAAACGCACATCTCTGAAGTTTCACGTCAAGAAAAGTTCCATGCAGCAGCAAATCCGATCCGTGGAGTGTCATACTGAATCCCACACCTAGCAGACGAGCCGCCACCATGGCGATCCACGATCCAAAATATCCATGATGAACATGGATGTGCTCCATCTCTCGTCCTTCCAGTAGCACCGCGTAGCAGGCTCCAAGCCCGGTGTGCACCAGCGCTTTCATCCGGTTCAGCGGTCTCTCAGCGCCGCGGAAAACGACCCGCGCGATGAGCGGCGAGATCCGTTTCCACCGCCGCACACAGAGCCAGATTGCTCGCAGCAGAATGATTCCTTTTAGCGGCTGCAACACGATCTCGGGCGCGCACTCGGTCGCCGAAACTTCGTTCGCCGCCGGCGTCCGCACGCTACCCGCAATCACCTGAACTCCCCGCCCACGCAACTCCGCGATCTCCTCGCCCACATAAGGTTCAACCGCGGACGGAAACTGATTGGCGAGATAGGCGATGGTCTGCATTACCGGCAAGCCTCCGCTCTCCGCCGCTGCGCGGCCAGCATGCCGGCCATCGTGAACAGCAACGCGTTCACGAATTGATAGCTCATCACCACCATCGCCGCGTTCACCCAATAGACCGCCAGCAGAATCGGCCACATGCGGTGAAATTGCGAATCGAGAAAACCGTCTTCCTCTCCAGCCGGCATCGCGCCGCGTCCCAGCCGCCACAACTCCCACATCAGCCAAAGATAGAGCGCCAGCCCCACCACCCCAAACTCCACCAGTACTTCCAGGTAGGTGTTGTGCGGATACAGAACTCTTTCCTCGTACCCGCTGACATGCCGCGGCAACTCCGCCGGCATCCGGTGGAAGCCCCACCCGGTCAGCGGACGCCCCAAAAACATGTCCCAGCCGCCGGCATAGACGGCGGCGCGATACGCTAGCGGACCGCGTTCTTCCAGCCGATCGCTTAACGAGACGCGCAGGTCATGCGAACTTAGGACCACCGCCAACCCTGCCGCCGCGATCAAAACCAGTCCCATGCAGGCGCGCCGCAAAACTCGGCTATCCGAAAGAACAATCAGAACGATGACGGTTCCGGCAAACGACAACCAGACCGCTCGCGTCATGGTGGCCAGGATCGCAATCGGCACCGATCCCAGCAAAACCGCAATCTTTACCCCTCGCACGCTCCCTCGCTGGTACGCATGCAGAGCCAGCAATCCAAGCACGTTCAATGAGACGCCATTGGCCACCGCCTGCAGCAGCGGCCCTCGCGCCCGATCCGCGTGAAATCCCAGGCTTTCATCCAGAATGAATCGGGGAAAGATCAACGAGTGCGCGCCCGACAGGAACGCGATGGCGGTAAAGCTCAGATAGCCCAGCACCATCACTGCGAACACCTCAAACTGCCGAAACTTTCTCTCCTCCGTGAATACCAGCCCCGCCAAATGAAAAAGCGCGAAAGGAACAATGAACTTGGACGCCAGCAGGCTCCAGGTCTCGTGGTCGAAGGGTTGTCGAATTACGCTAGCAAGCGCCAGCCCAGTCAGCCCCATCATCGGCCACGTCGCCCGCTCCACCACCAACAGTCGTTGCCGCAGGACCATCGCCCGCCCCACCACGCCTATCAGCAGAAGCGCGAACACCACGCGGTCAATCTCATAGAATGCGACATCCGGATGCCGCAGCAGCATGGTCGTCAGCGCGGCCAGAAATAGCAGCGAAGGCGCCGCCATCAACACTTGCATGGGACGCAATGCTGCCCTGATTGCCCAAATTGGAAAATCGCCTGCGATCCCCTGCCGTTCCCGGTTTAGCGCGATCGACTCCATCAGTCTCCGCTCCCCTGCGCCACGGCCCAGAAAGTTCTCAACAGAATTCGCAGATCCGATTTCAGGCTCCAGGTCCGGATGTACTCCCGATCCAGTTCCATACCCCGCTGAAATGACGGATCGCGGCGTGCCGAAACCTGCCACAGCCCCGTCATCCCGGGCGTCACGTCAAGCCGCGCCAGATGCTCGATCTCGTAAGCGGCAACATCGTCCATGGGATGCGGCCGAGGTCCCACTAAACTCATGTTCCCTTTCAGGACGTTCCCCAGCTGCGGAAGTTCATCCAGGCTGTAACGCCGCAGAAAACGTCCCAGGCGCGTAATTCTCGGATCGTCCGCCATCTTGAAGAATGGTCCCGACCGCTGATTGCTCTGCCGAAGTTGGTCTTTCAACGCGTCCGCATTGCTCACCATGGTGCGAAATTTGTAGCAGCGGAACAGTCGCCCCTTCCGTCCGGCGCGCCGTGCGCAATAGAACGCCGGTCCCGGCGATTGCAGCTTGATCAACCCCGCAATCACCGCCAGCGCCGGCGCAAGCAGCGCAAGCGCGAGCCCGGCTCCCACCACGTCCACCACTCGTTTCAGGGCCAGGCCGCCCACAGGCAGGCGCTCCGCGTGCAGGCAGATCATCCGCAAGTCTCCGACGTGGATCACTTCCATCCCAGCCGGCTTGCATCCGAACAAATCCGGGACAATTTCCACGTCCAGGCATAAACGACGCGCTTCGCGAAGCACCTGTCGTATCAGGCCTCGATCGTGCGGCGCCGCCAGGATCACTTCGTCCACAAATCCCATCCGCGCCAGTCGTGCCAGATCGTGCACTCGCCCAATCACCTTGTCGCTCAGCGGTCTATCGTTATCCAGAAAACCGCATACCGTTCGTCCCCCGGGATGGCCCTTCAAATACGAAGCTATGCTCAGCCCCACGCTCCCCGCTCCCACAATTAGAACGTTGCGCACCTCGCCCGAAGTCTGCTCGCCGTGCTCCCCATGAGCGCTCTGCCTCCGCCACGCCCAAAGCGTGCCAAAGTGCAACACGCTGGCTCCGCAGAACAACCCGTTTGTCGCCCAGGAAGCTCCCTGCAAGGCGTAGGCAAAGCACAGCAGAATAGTCGCCCACAAAACGGATTTGCCGAGAACGCGGGCCTGTCCCCGGCGATCGCAGTCTTCAACGTGGAGTCCTTCGGCATAGCCCAGCAGAGTAATCAGCGAAGCCTGCAGCAGAGCAACACCCAGCAGATGAGCGGGCGCTCCCGCGGCATATCCGAAGACCCGTACGCCAGGAAATAACCCTCGCAGCGGAACTTGGAGTGCCCCAATCAACAGCCAATTCAGCGCGATCAACCCAAAGTCGGCCGTCACGGAGCGCAATCCTTTGGCAGATATGCGGCTCTCCAGCAGGCCCGGCAAAAATAAAAATAACGCGCGTGCGTCCTGGCAGAGTCCCAATCTCGATATTTTTTTCTTCGCGACCTCTGCGAACTCTTCGCGCACTCCGCGATTAAAAGCTTTTCTCGACGAAATGAGGACACTACCTGCGTTTTCCGCCGCGTGCCCAACAGCAGTGATTTCTGACACCTTTTCGGAGGCGACCAGTCTGACCGACCGGGCCGGCTTTTTTTCTCCGGTACGAAACTCCGAAGTTCCTCCGGGAATCAGCCGGGCCCAGTCCACGACCTGTGTTTGTTCCTGCCTTGAATTAAGAAAACCAGAAGACACATCTGACCCATTCCCTGTGACCCTGAATCGAGGTCGCCCGTACCTTACAATCTCCGATAAATTCGCTCTGGAATGGGAAAAGTCCGATCGCTCAACACCGTTCCCAAGAGGCGCGCCTGGGCGCCCACTAACTTATCTTTCATCTTGCGTGCCGTGATTCGCCGCGTGTGATGCGCCGACAACACCAGAACAATCCCGTCCGCAACTTGTGCCATCGCCGTAGCGGCGTTCGACTCTGCAACCGGCAGTCCCACCACGATCGAGTATTCAAATTGCGAGCGGATTCCCGCCAGGTACGAACGCAACAAGGCGGTCGCAACTTGCTCCTTCGCTTTTCCTGCCGGCGGCACTACCCAAAGTTTGGGCCCAACCCGCGTTGCCGCCTGCCGCACCCCCCGGCCACTTTCTTCAACAGAATTCTCCATTTCCTTCGCGTGATTCCCTGCGTCCCGCAGAGCCTGGGGATACTCTCCCACAAGTGCGATGTCGCCCGAGGTCTCCAGGGACAATGCTTCACCGACTCGCCAGCAGAGATTCTCCACGTCCGTCTGCGCCTCAGCCGCGCTGAATAGAACCTGCCGTACCGGTCGCTCGGCACTCGAAAAAAATACTTGGCGTACCAGCCCTTGGATTTGCTCCCGGGCGAAGTCTTCCGGATTCCATCCTTCCACTTGCTTTGAATTCTTATCCTCTGGACGCGCGCACTCCCGCTCCGCCGTCCGCGCGACAAAAAGCCCGGAACTCATGAGCGCTTCCCTCATGCTGGAAGCCTTCCCAATGGCCTTCGCGGCAGGGATGCCAACACTGGCGTATTCAGATATCCCAGCACATCGTCCGGTGTGCGGAAGCCGGTATCCAGATAGTCCGCGGTAAAGGCAGCGCCCGTGCCCGCCGCGCCTGCCGCCGCCAAACCAATCGCCAGCACCGTCCATGCAGACCACATCGGCAAAGCCGGTGCCACCGGATGTTCGGCGATCGCCACGTTGACAATGCCTCTCTCGTCCAGGGCATCGTCGATTCGCGCTTCTTCCTGCTTCTTCACATATAGAAGATAGTTATCCTCGGCGGCTTTCTGTAAGCTCAGCAGATCATCCTGGGTGATCGCATCCTCGCCCAGTCGCTGCGCCAATGCCTGGTACGCGCCCAGTTGCGCACGGCTTGCACTATCCCTGCCCTGCAGCGCCTTCAGTTGCACTTGTGTTTTTTGCAGTTCGGACTTCGCCCATTCGTACTGCTCATTCTTGTCGGTAGTTTCGTCCTTCAGCGGCAACGCATTTTCAGCGGCGATCATGGCCTCCGCCTGCGCAATCTGCTGCTCAACTTCCTGCACCAGCCGATGGCTGGGCTCGAACTTCGTCAGCAATCCCGTCCGCTTTAATTCCAGATCCAGCAGACTCGACTTCAACGCCTTCAGCAGTTCCGCGTTATCTGCCCTGCGAACCTGCGTCGTTGTCCGCTCCGGTAACTTCTCCAACTGGCTCTCCAATGCCCACGCCCGCTCCTGCGTTTCCACCAGATCGACTCTCGTCTGGCGATAACTGGCATCTACGTCGCTCAGTTTTTGCAGCGCCAGGTCGCGCTGCTCTGCCGCCGCTACCGCACCCTGTCTCTCCATAAAATCCAGCAACTTCCGCTTCGAGTCTTCCAATTGCCTCCGCGACTCGTCCGTCTGCCGCTCGAAGAAGCGATACTCGCCGCTGGGGCGATGCACCTCCATATGCTTCTCCAGGTACGCCTTCTCCACAGACTGCAATACCTTCGCCGCGGTCTGCGGATCGTCCGCCGCATAGCTGATGGCAATCAGGTTCGTTTTCTTCACTGGCTCCACTTCCATCTTCGTGGCCAGCCGGCGCGCCGCCCGCTCCACGCGCTCTGCATTTCCCTCGCCCATCCGCAGAAAGTGAAACCAGTCGCGCCCGCCGATCCCCGTCTCCAACACAACCCTGCGTAAAACCTCTTCGTCCCGCAGCAACTCCACCTCGGAATTCAATTCCTCCTCCGTAATCCCCATTCGCGTCAGGTCCAGCGGAGCGTTCTCCTCCGCGGTCACCGGAGCATTGGCCCGTCCACGTCTCACTAACACTTTCATCTTGGCCTCATATCTTGTCCCCGCAAACGCATACAGAACCGCAGCCGCCAACACCAAACCTGAAACCCAAAGGAAGACCCGCCGCCGGCGAAACAGCACCATGGCCAACTCCCGAAGGGTCGGCGCTGGTTCCGCTTGTCGCACCCGAATTACGTCTTCGTCTGACATGCGGCGAAAATCCATTTCTAAAACTGAGTCGAGTTCAGGTACATGCTGGCGGAAGGCTTGCTCACAAAGCGCGCGATCTTTGAAAGCGAGTTTTGCGGAACAAAAATCAAATCCCCGGGCCGAAGATGTGCATCCTCCTTGAGGTTGCGCTCCTTCAGCATCTTTTTCAGATTGAGCAGACGCGTTTCCATCAGATCGTCATTCACCCGCCGAAACAGCACCACCTGGGAATGCTTCGACTGCTCGGTAAGTCCTCCAGCAATCTGTACCGCCTCCGTCACCGTCGTGTCCGAGCGCAATTCGTACTTGCCTGGCTTTCCAACTTCTCCGCCCACGATGAAGTACGGCCGCTCAAAATCCTTCAGCACCACCGCCACCTGCGGATCGTGCAGATATCCCCGGTACGCCTTCTGCACCGCTGCGCTGAACTCCGCCATATTGAGACCTTGCGCTTCCACCATGCCGGCATCCTTCAACATGACGTAGCCATCCGGCTGGATTGTGAGGGTTTGGTTAAACTCCGGCGCGACGACGAAATCGATCTCCACCACGTCGCTGGGTTGTAACCGGTACAGCGGATGGCGCTGGCCTCCGAGTAAGAGGTTTCCCTGGCCATCCGCTGTTCCAGTTTTTTCGGCCGTTTTACTGCTGCTCCCCGCTCCTGCTCCGGTTAAGCTGGCTCGGGCAGTATTTTTGTTTCCGCCCAGGTCTTTCCTCTCATTCTGCGCGAGAACGGTCGAACAACTCTGCAGAATCAGCACCCCGATTGCAGTGAATCGGAAGAAAGTGAAACGGCGCTTTATTTGTTCTCGCGCCATATCTTTTCTTGAACGCCTCTCGTTCTCGTGCCTCACTGCGCAACTTAAACTCACTGCGCCGTCGCCGCAAGACATAGTAAGTTCCGTCCACGAAAGTGGAATGCTCTCCACTTTTGGGAAAAACGCCCGGCCGCAGTAATCGTCGTATCAACTCAAGGGCTTGTAGAGATTGATTCCTGTTGCCCGCGCGGAAAGGGTAGGGTGGGTGCGTCTCCAATAGGAGTACCTACAAAAGTAGACTTGCATGTTTGTGATGTCACAGGGTAGAGCCAAAAGCCTGGGGAATTTCCCCAACTGGGAGCCCATTCATCGGCCGCCTGATCGACGGAAACGCCCGCCAGGGGCTTGGTTCGCTCTTCCGCGCCGACAGTCTCACCGGAAACTGGCAGGCCGACGTTCCACACTAATTCACTCGTTCACAAGATTTGTGCCGCACGGCAATCGCAATTCCCGTTTTGAGAGCGGCACCCACATTTTGTGACCCATGTCCTTGTGAACTCCAATTGCTTCTCCCTAGAATCGCCGCACCGTTTCTCTTTGATGTTTTAAGGAGACTGTTTGACCAATCTGACGTACGCCGTCCCTCCCGACACCATCGATGTCCTCATCGCCGACTCCAGCCGTATGCAGGCTCAGTTGCTGCACAGCGCCCTGCGTCGCCACGCCGAATTTCATATCAACACTTGTGAAATGGAAACCGTCTCCATCCTTCAAGCCATTTCTGCAAAAGTTCCGCGGATCGCCGTCCTTTCGTCGAATCAGACAGCCGGTGCGCCCGAAACCATGGCGACCCTGCGCCGCTTTCATTTTTCCCATCCCGAGATCCCTAAGCTCCTCCTGGTCGATCGCTGCGACCGCGATCTGGTGGTCAGCGCGTTCCGCTCCGGCGCCCGCGGCATCTTTTCCATCACTGAAGCCAACCTCCGCATGCTGTGCAAGTGTCTCCTCCGTGTGGCCGCCGGACAGATTTGGGCGAACACCGAACAACTCAACTATCTGATGGACCTCATCTCCGAAGTGCCCTCGCTGCGCGTGCTGAATTCGGTCGGAGGCAGTCTTCTCACTCCTCGCGAGCAGCAAGTCGTGGCCCTGGTCGCCGAAGGCCTCAGCAACCGCCAGATTGCCCGCGAACTCAACCTCAGCGAGCACACCATCAAGAAATATCTTTTTCGCGTATTCGAAAAACTTGGCGTCTCCACCCGCGTCGAACTTGTCCTCTACGCCGTGAATAATGGAGATCCCCGCCAGGCCGAGTGGCTGGCCGGCGCCACCCGCATTCCGCCCTCCCAAAGTTCGTAGCGAGTGAGGTGGAGGGACCGCTTGTTTCCGAATAGAGCGGATCACTCAAACCCTGTCATTCTGAGCGAAGCGAGCTCGAACGAGCTCGCGCAGTCGAAGAATCCCTACCCCTCGAAAAAGCTGCGGGTGCCCCAGCCTTGTCTCTGCGTTTCTTGCAGAGACAGGCTGGGGATTTTGATTTTTCGACTTTCCCGAGTTCCCCCAAGAAAGAACAAGCGCACCCTGGAATCGTCAACGTGCCCGACGCCACCGATAAAAAAACGGCACCCCCGCCGCAATCACCAGTAGTCCCAACGACGACCTCACCGGCCGAACCATCCACAAGTTAATCGTCAAAGCCACGGCCGCAAAAAGGAAAATCAGCGGAGTCCATGGATACCCCCAGGCACGATAAGGCCTCAAAAGTTCCGGTTCCGTCCGACGCAAACGAAGCACCGCAATCGCCGTCAACGCGAAAAAAATCCACACCGCAAACACAAACAGCGAATAAAGTTCTTCAAACGTCCCCGTCAACGCCAGCAACGCCGCCACGCACCCCAGAAAAATCAACGCCGCGCTCGGCGTTCGAAACGACGGCTGAACGCGCCGGGCAAACGAAAAGAACACCCCGTCCCGGGCCATCGCAAACGGAATCCGCGCCCCAGTCATCACCACCACATGCAGCGCTCCCAACGCCGAAACGGCCATCGCCACCGTAAGCCACGCCGCCCCGCGCGATCCCGCAAACGACTGCACCACATCCGACGCCACATGCTGCGAAGCAGCGATCTCCGCAAACGGCAAAGTGTGGAAGTAAACCACATTCGCCAGCAAATACAATCCACCCACCGTAAGCAGCCCCAAAATAATTGCGACGGGAATATTTTTCTGCGGATGCACAATTTCTTCGCCCAAGTCCCCCAGATCATTGAACCCGTTGTAAGCCCACATCGCCGGAACCAGCCCCGTCAGCACCGCTCCAATCGTTGCCCACCCGAGCGGCACAATCACCGGCGCAGTTTCAAGCACATGCTTGCCCCCAAATAAAATCCCCGCGATCACAATCCCTAAAATCGTTCCCATCTTCAAACACGTCAGCAACACCTGAATCGCTCCGCCCATCCGCACGCTCAAATAATTAATCGCGGTTACAACCAACACCACCATCGCCGCCAGCGGTTGAGCGGCCGTAAACACGAACTCATAACTTCCCAGACGTCCTCGAAACAACGGCGCGCCTACAACTGGAAACAGAAATCCCGCGAACCGCAGAAACCCCGCAGCCAGCGTCGCCATGGCCACCGGCCGCTCCAGAAACGAACTCATCCACCCAAACAGAAAGCCCCACAGCGGCCCGAGTCCCCGACTTAGATAAACGTATGGCCCGCCCGCCTTCGGAAACGCCGCGCCCAACTCCGCATAGCAAAACGCCCCGCATAGCACGATAAAACCGCCGGCAATCCAAGCGACAAAAACGAGCCTCGCCGATCCCACCGCTCGCGCCATATCGCTGGTAACCAGAAAAACCCCGGTCCCAATCGTGTCCCCAATGACAATCGCCGTCGCGGACCACAACCCCAACCCACGCACCAGATCCGCTCGCTCTCTTAGCTCCGCCAGATATCACCTCGAAACGTACCGGAAGTTCCGTGAGCCTACTCTGAGCGACGTAGTCCGTCAATCAACGAGCGACGTAGTCCGTCCATCGCCACCGTCAGCCATACAACCAAAAGGGCGTCATCCCGAGCGGAGCCGTTCTTCAGGCGCAGCGAGGGATTTCGCGTGCAGCGTATCCGGACACACATGTGGGGACACCCGCCCTCGGCTGTCCCTCGAGCGAACCTCGATATCTTTGGCGGCACCCACACTGACGGGTTATCATCAATCCGCAATGGCCACGAAGAAATCAATGCTGCACGAAATGAAATTGGACGAGCGCTACGCCGTCTCCGCAATCGAAGACGTCCTGACCCCAGCATTACTCCTCTATCCCGAAGAAATCGCCAACAACATCGACCGCACTCTGGCCTTGCTCTCCAGCGACCCCAACCGATGGCGCGCCCACATCAAAACCGCCAAGCTAAGCTATACCCTTAAAATGCTCCTCGATCGCGGCGTGCAAAATTTTAAATGCGCCACCACGCTAGAACTGCTGACAGCCTGCCGCAGCGGCGCAACCGACGTGCTTCTTGCCTATCCCTCAATGGGGGCCAACGCCCGCCGGGCGCAGGAAATGGCGCAGCAGTTCCCCAATGTCCGCATTTCCGTTCTCGTAGAAAGTGAAGAGCAGCTTCAGCAGTGGCGCACAAGCCGCGTAGGGATTTTTCTCGACATTAACACCGGCATGAACCGCACTGGCATCGACCAGAGCGACACTCCAAAAATTATCGCCGTGGCGCAAGCCATAATTACAGCCGGCCTCGAATTCCGCGGCCTCCATTACTACGACGGCCAATACGGAAGCCTCGTCGAGCCTGAACGCACGCACGCGGCCCATCGCGGATATGACCATTTACTGAAAATCGCCAGCGAACTCGAGCGCTCTGCCATGCCCGCGCTGGAAATCATCACCGCAGGGACGCCCACCTTCCCCTGCTCCCTGAGCTATGAAGGCTTTCGCCACCGCAACTTTATCCATCGCGTCTCACCCGGCACCGTCGTTTATTGCGACGCCAGCAGCCTGCACCAACTCCCCGCCAAATACGGATACCGCCCCGCGGCCCTGGTATTGACCCGCGTAGTAAGCCACCCGCACCCCGGCATCGTCACCTGCGACGCCGGCCACAAAACCGTTTCCGCCGACGCCGGCATCCCCACCTGCCTCGTCCTCGGCCATCCCGAACTCACGCCGCTTCCCCCCAGCGAGGAGCATCTGCCCATGGCAGTAAGAGAAGGTGCACGTGCACCGCAAATCGGCGACCCGCTCTATCTCGTCCCTCGCCACATCTGTCCTACAGTAAACAATTTCAACGACGCGCTGCTCGTGCGCACCGGCATCATCCAATCGGCAGAACCCGTCTCAGCCCGCGGCCGCGAAGCCCCACTGCTTCATTCGCAACTCGAATCCTCGTCTCTACGCGGCAGATGAAGCTAAAGTGGAGAGATGATAATTAAATGACATTTAAGGATGGCGTCATCCCGACCGGAGCCGCACTTCAGGCGAAGGGAGGGATCTCCCACGCAAATGAAGCGTCCCCCCGTTATCGCTTCCTATTTGCGGTCTTCGATTTTTTCCCCGCCACATACGCTACGCAATCCATTTCCACCAGCATCCCCGGCGAATGCCCCAAATCGCTCCCCACCGTAGTCCGCACGGGATAAGGCTTCGCAAACCTCCGCGCATACACCACGTTATACCGCGCAAAAAGCGCGGTGTCGCTAAGATGCACCGTAACTTTCACCACATCGCTCAGCGACGCCCCATCTGCTTCCAGAATGGCCAGCATGTTGTCAATGGTCTGTTCCGTCTGCCGCTCAATCGTGTCTTCCACCAGTTCGCCACTCACCGGATCGCTCGGCCCAGTGCCAGTGACAAAAATGAAATCTCCCGCCCGCCATCCCTGCGAATAAGCCCCCCGCGGCGGCGCACCTCGCGTACTCTGAATTTCATATCTAGCCATGGTTCCCCCTCGACCCCCACGTGTAACCCACCGCAACCCAACTTGTCCAGCGTAGGATCCTCGACGCAATGCCGTAACGTGATATCGTGCGCCCGGGTGCCCACCCTTGTCGCGCTCTTAGCGACAGGGTGGGGATTTTGACTTCAGTGGATTTGACTTCAAGTATTCTTACGCAGCTCTCGATCCCCCAAGAAAACCCTTGTCATCTAGACCGAAGCGGAGAGACCTGCTGTTTCCTGACACGCCCCCGCGTCTCAAAATGACCCAACTTCCGCCTTTCGGAAGCAAACTCCCCAAAATTTCCGCTCTTCCCCTTGACTTGCCCCCAATTCCTTGTAATAACTATTCGGTCCAACCGGACGGGTTTGGGGGTGTGTCAGTTTGGCAGAAGTAAGACTTCAAGAGGGTGAATCCCTCGAGAACGCTCTGCGCCGCTTCAAGCGCAAGGTGCAACAGGAAGACATTATCAAGGAGGTCAAGCGCCACTCCTTTTACCTGAAGCCCGGCGAGAAAAAGCGTGTGAAGGCCGCTCTAGCTCGCAAGCGTGCTCGCAAGAAAACGCGCAAGGAACAGGATTAACGCAGG
This sequence comes from uncultured Acidobacteriaceae bacterium, assembly GCA_963733795.1. Taxonomy (GTDB): domain Bacteria; phylum Acidobacteriota; class Terriglobia; order Terriglobales; family Acidobacteriaceae; genus Sulfotelmatobacter. The sequence continues at coordinate 646,275 of CAVTED010000004.1, read as the reverse complement.
CAGGTATCGCAGGAAAGGGCCGCTCCTTCCCGGGGCGGCTCTGCTCGATCTGGCCCCCACCTTCTCGAGCTGCAGCAGGGATTTCATACTCATCATTCTTCCGGCATAGAAGCACGATAGTTTGTACCCACGCCCCACCTGGGTGCGTGGCGGGCCGAGTCCAAGGGGCTGTACAGGGGGAGTTTTTCACGACCTGTTTTTTCGCGGTACCACCGCAGTTCTTTCCCCGCGGGTGGACACGCGGAAAAGGGCTGAAGGGAGCCATCCTCAATGGAATTTCAGGACAAGGTGCTGAAATGTATCGACTGTGGAAGTGATTTCATTTTCACTGCCGGGGAACAGCTTTTCTTTCACGACAAACAATTCAAGAACGAACCCAAACGTTGCAAAGCCTGCAAGACCAAGCGGGTCTCTGTCCTCGGCGCGCCCCCCGCTTCCGGACAACCCTACCGCTACACCAAGGTCGAGACTCAGGCCACCTGCTCGGGATGCGGAAAGCAAACCACCGTCCCCTTCCGCCCCACGCAAGGGCGCCCCGTCTTCTGCCGAGAATGTTTCCAGTCGCGGAGAACCGCAGCCACGGCGTGAGCGGTATAGCGGGCCAATGTAGCGCGGACCTGCCGAGCGAAGTCGAAGGGACGCTTGCCCGCGGCCTTTGACTTTGACTTTGTCTTTGAAACGAATGCCGGGAATCCCACTTCTCGCCTCCTTTGCGAGAAGTGGGATTCCCCCGTCGTCGTTCCTCTTGAAGGGATGCGATCTCGTCGCGCAGAACGCCACGCCCCCGCCACAGTGCGCTAACATAACCAGGTGTCCACCTACTACGTAGAAAACTTCGGCTGCCGCGCCACGCAAGCCGACGGCGCCGCCCTCGAACGCCAGTTTGAGCAACGCGGCCTCTCCCGCGCCCCCACGTCAGCCCAAGCCTCGGTCGTCGTGTTGAACACTTGCACAGTCACCGCCGCCGCCGATCAAGACGCCCGCGCCGCCATCCGCCGCGTCCGCCGCCAAAATCCGGAAGCCCAAATCGTAGTGACGGGCTGCTACGCCCAGCGTGCCCCGAACGAAATCGCCTCACTCCCGGGGGTCACTCTAGTTATCGGCAACTCCCACAAACACCAACTCGTAGAAATCGTCACCCGGTTCTCCGCCTCCGCTCTCGAATCTGCAAGCCGCGAAGCGGCGACAGAATGCAGCCCACGGCGCAAGCCGTGGGCAAAAGCCACCACCGTGGCAGCCCCAGCCGGGCGAAAGAGCAGCTTGCATTCGAACTCTTGGAGCGCTGCCAAAAGCGAAGGTGTTGCAGGCGCCCAGCCCGCAGCCTTCATCCCACTAACAACGCTCATCCACGCACCCGGAAGCCGAAAGCCCGAAGCCGAAAACCCGATCTTCGTCTCCGACATCTTCGCCCACACCGAACTCCAGGCCGCCCCGGTCTTCGACGCCGCCAATGCCCGCACCCGTCCCAACCTCAAAGTCCAGGACGGCTGCGACAACCGCTGCTCCTTCTGCGTAATTCCTTCCGTCCGCGGACAAAGCCGCTCCCTTCCCATCGATCAAGTTCTCGTCGAAGTAAACGCCCTGGTAAATTCCGGCTACCGCGAAGTAGTGATCAGCGGAATCAATCTCGGTCGCTGGGGACGCGATCTCGAGGTCAGCTCTCAGCGATCAGTTCTCGGTATGTCTGGCCAACGTCCAAAGACCAACGACCAACGACTGCCCACCCTCATCCGCGTCATTCTCGCCAATACCACCCTCGAAAAACTCCGCATCTCCTCCGTCGAGCCAATGGACTGGACCGACGAATTAATTTTCCTGGTCGCGTCCTCACCCCGCATAGCTAAGCACGCCCACGTCCCGCTGCAATCCGGCAGCGACGCCGTGCTGCGCCGTATGCATCGCAAATATCGTCCCTGGCACTATCGCGAGAAGATCGAAAAAATCCGCGCCGCCATGCCCACCGCCGCCATCGGCGCCGACGTCATGGTCGGATTCCCCGGCGAAACCACCGCCGAATTCGAAGCCACCCGCCGCCTGATCGAAGATCTCCCCTTCACCTACCTCCACGTCTTCACTTATTCCGCGCGCCCCGGAACACCAGCCGAGTCGATGCCCAATCAAGTCCCCGTGCACCTAGCCCGCGACCGCAACAAAATCCTCCGCGAATTAGCCGCCGAAAAAAAGTTAGCCTTCATGCGCACTTTCATCGGCCAGAACGTAGAAGCGATTACCCTAAACTCCTATGGCGCGGGCACTCTTGCCCGCGAAGCCAGCGCCACGGAATTCGCCAGTCGCGCCGCGGAATCTCCCGTCTTCACCGAAGCCCTAACCGACAACTACCAGAAGCTCCGCCTCCGCGGTCACCACGCCCCAAATCACTGGCTCCGCGCGCAAATCGAAGATGCAGTAGATGGATCCCTAGTCGGACAACCACACGACACGCATCAAAGCGCAGCCTCATAGTGCGTAAAGTAGATTCGTGGAGCCATAGACCAGCAAAGCCGCGCATAATCCAGAACCGATAAAAAGACTTGTCATGCAGAGCGAAGCGGCGAGGAGAGCAAAGCGATCCTCCCCGGGCAGTCGAAGCATCCCTACCGCGCCACGAAACCTTCGTCCTACAGCTCTTCAACATCAGAGGAACCAATGTCCGGGAAAACAATGTCAGAGGGAGCTCGCGAGAGTTCTCACAGGGAGAGCGTTGTGCACGCTCTCCCTATAAGACTTGAAGCCCTTACAATGCTCCGAGAATTGAATTCAGGTCAGCGACCAGCGTATCCAATATGCCAGTCAGACCGCCGCCATTCAGCAGGTTCGAAACAGCGCACAACAGATTGCCCAACAGATTGCCCGCGCCCGGAACAGCCGTAATGTTCAGCACGATCGGATTGGGCACCGTAACCACCAGCCCCAAAATATCCAGATTGATCGGACCGAGAGTAAGACTCAGAATAGGACAACTCGCCGAGGCGCTAGCCAGCGGTGCAGTGATGGCTTGATTGGTCAGCGTCGTAACCACTCCCGCCGCATTCGTAAATGTGCCATTAAAAACGCCCTGCGCTACCGCTTGGCCGTTTTGAACCACAAAGTTCGTGATCGTGACCACGCCGCTCAATAAGCCACCGGCCACATTACTCTGCAAGAGCGCGCTGTTCTGCCCCGAGGCTGTCTTCGGTGCTGCCATGGCGCCCGTGCTCGCCATCATCATCGTGCAAAAAGTGAAAAGAACTGCCAACGTCGTCATCCGTAATTTTGTGCTGATCTGATTCATTGGACTTCTCCTGATTAAGATTTTGATTTTGGTAACACTATTGGCTAGGTCGTGCGTTGGAGTCGGAGTTGCGTACCCCAGGCAGGTGGGTACGAACCAGGAAGCCGGGGACTCGAAGCGGGAGAGCCGGAAAAGTTGAAGCTTAGATGTCCCCGTGAATCGCGAAGGTTGCGACCGAAGGCGCGCAAAAAATATTTAAACAAAACGGTAAATGGGCGCGGGTATTAAGCCCGTTTTTCTCGATCTCGCCAACGCATTGAAATCAAATCACTTCAATTTTTCCGCCCGTGGACTCCAGCAATTGGGACATCTTGGGCTCAATCTGCAAGGTTACCTCGTAACGTAACTCTCGTTATCTAGTCCGGTCCCCTGCAATTGCTATCCTGTAAGGGCATCTGAACTTTTCGTCCCCCTCGGAAAGACCAGCATAGTTGCCCCCGTGCAAAAAGGGATAGCTGCGTCTACGCGCAATTTTCATTAGTCTGCTTAGCAATTTCCGGTGGCCGGGGCCATGACCCGCTAATCGAGGAAACCGACTATGACTCAAGTCTCTACGCAACGCGAACGACATTCCGAAAGCGGTATCGCACTGCTGATCGCGATCTTTGTTCTGCTGCTCATCACCGCCATCGGCGCGGGAATGATCATGCTGACCAATACTGAGATCAACACCAGCGCTAATTTCCGAGATGAGCAGACCGCATGGTTCGCCTCGAAAGCCGGAATCGAGGAAGTCCGCGACCGCTTTCGAACCGCTGCCAGCAACAGCCTGAGCGCCAGTCTTCCCACCGTGCTGCTGGGGCAAAATAACGGAGCTTTGTACGTACTGAATCCTAGCAATGGCGAGACCGATAGACCTTGGACCACCAATGGCGCCTTTTATCCCGATACAGAAGTTTGCAGCGAATATGCGCGGCTCAGTCCTCTTGCAACCTGTAGCACCTACAATCCGCCGGCTCCGGGCGGGGGCGCTTCCTGGTATGCAACAGCGAACGCCAGCGCCGCCTATGCTGCCAACCCGGTGTTACCCTGGAAGTGGACTCGGGTAAACCTGAAAACAAACCAGACCGCTTCCGGCACCACCGCCACCAGCACCGTGGACGGAAATGCCCTGGACACTACTAATATTGCCTGTTGGACTGGCGCGGGCGAGATCACGACCCCACTGGTGGGCACGCCCTTTGCGACTTGCTCCGCGCTTGGTTCGGGTTACGAACCGGTGTATGTGTTGACCACGCTGGCGGTGACGCCGAGCGGTTCACGCCGCATAATGCAAGCCGAAGCCGCCGCGCTGAATTTTAACCTTCCGGGAGCAATGATTTTCGATGGCCCGAATCCCGTCTACGGCGCCCCCGCATCGGCGGCATTTACCGTTACCGGCAATGACCAAAACAGCAACGGGAATTTGTTGAGACCCACGGGCGTTACCTGCCCGTCGGCGTTCAATGAGCCCGCGATTGGCGCTTATGACGCCAACTCGGTCACCGCACTGACCGCCGACGTAAGCGGCCGGCCCGCCAGCTATACCGGAAATGGCAACGTCGTCACTCCCAGCATTACGAACGAAAATAATGGCCTGGGTCAGCTCACCACCGTCGGGGGCTTAGACACGCTGGTAAGCGAGGTCACCGCGATTGCTCTTCCCGCGAACACCTACAATGGGAGCACTAGCTCTATCACGAACCCCGGCACGGTAGCCAATCCGGTCGTCAATGTGGTGACAGGGGACCTGACGATAAGCGGCAGTTTCACCGGATCGGGCATTCTGCTGGTCGAAGGCAATCTGAACATGACCGGCGCTCCCAGCTACAACGGACTCATTCTTGTCATCGGCAAAGGAACGGTCACCAAGAGCGGCGGTGGTAACGGCGTCGTTGACGGTTCGTTATTCCTGGCGAACTTGTACAACTCCAGCGGCCAACCCCTCCCCGCATCGAGCGCTCCCGGCGTCCCCTCCATGAACTGGGGCGGCGGCGGCACCATGGCATTTCAGTACGACAGTTGCTGGGCCACTCAAATGAGCCAGGCGCTTAACTACAGAATCGTCGCCGTTCGCGAAATGATCTACTAACCGAAAGCTGAGCCGAAAGATGGGAACTGAAAGCGTCAACCTGGAGCTACCAGACTTGGCGTCTGACCCAGCCTTTTGATCTCGCTGTATCAAACAACACAATGGGTGCCCCACTTCTCGCTGACTTTGCGAGAAGTGGGGATTTCTCTTATCGTCATGAAGGGCACCAGGGACGATCGTCTCAGGCGACTCCCATCGATCTCGGAGTCGCTATGATTGCGGGAAGGGCACGGCTTCAGCCGTGCCGCTCGGTGTCAAAAATAATGCGGGCTTTCGCCCCTGCAGGATCTCCGCCAGCGCCACGGTAGCTAGATCCTGCTGTCATCACCAACCCATTCGAGATACGTAGCACAAAATCGACGTGGGTATGTGAGGTCGATGGGTCGCGCTCTAGGCTTGTACGGAAACGGATTTTATTCACGTTTGAGAGTCTTGGGGCTCCCTTGTTTTGCCCGCAAAATACCGGTTATGAATCGGCGATTGCGCTATATATCTACTTACCGGGTGGCGTTCCTGAGCAACGACCCGAGGTTCAACTCAATCCCAAAGGAAACCGTATTAAGGACGTTATATACACTGCGGCTGTAGCCCGCGTTTAAATCCACAAAGCGCGTGAGATCGTAGTCGAGTCCGACGTTTATCCCGTCGTCCCGTGTCAGGCTCGTGCCTCCTTTAATTGAACTGGCGGAAGTTTTCTTCCCACGAACGAAAATCTGTTGTGTCCCCCAGGGAAGGATGTAGTAACCGGAAGCACTGACACTGAACTTGTTACCCAGGTCCAGCTCGGAGCCGCCCTCAAAGTGCGCAAGTGTGCCGAGAGAAGTATAGGCACGTTGCAGGAAGCGCGTGTCCGGAACCGAGTTGGCCACGCCGACATCAAGAAACGGAGTCAGGCGATCGAAGCCGTGCGCGAAATGATTGTCCCAGTCAAATGTGACGCGGCCAGTGCTCAAGCCCTTGGCGGAACTCGCTACAGGCAACGCTCCGCTCAGGCCCGTGCTGAAATCAAGTAACGGCCCCTTCGTGGAATATTTGAAACCTAACGAGGGATTCCCCATGCCCGATGTAGAACTAGCGCCAGTCTTTGAAGAAGATGGGCTAACGAACAGATATGGCACGCCCATATTCACGGAGAAGTGTCGATTGAAAACGTAGCCCACCGTCGAATCGATGTCAGTAATAAATCCGTCACTGTTGCCGCTGCCTTCGTATGTTTCGGTTAAGGTAAAGCCCTTCTTCTCAACTGCAGCCTTCGTGGCAGCCGAAGGCACGGCCTCAGATGCCGCGGCCACCGCAAGCAAGCATGAGACAGCGAGAATCCCGAGCAAACGGCATTCGACCCTCATTATTAGTTCCCCTTTTGGCAGGTACTCCTGATCGCTGAGTCCGGCCCCCGTGATGTCCAGACCCGTATTCGCTATCCTTGGGCCCTCTTCTATTTGGACTATGGCGAATAAACCACTATTCTGGTGGGCAAGGAGATATGGGTCCAGTTACCTTGGTGCAACGAGCGCCCGGCTGCCCGGTACCGAATCGAAAATGACATTTACATACGTTCGGATTTCGTAACAAATTCCGGCGTCGCACCCAGGTCGAATGGGAACTATGACAGAATCCTCCCGTTTGGTGATAAAGAACAATGCAATCGGAAGACAAGAAAAGGCCCTACCCTCCCCCGACGCTAGTAAAATTAACCCCAGAGCAAGCTAGAAAACTCGTGGCAGACCGCAAAAATTGCAGCGAAGAAGAAGCATCCGCGTTCCTGAAGTCGCTCCGAAAACAGTCGCCATCCGAAGTCAGGGATCAAAAAAGAAAACGCTCAGCATAAAATGAGATCACTACCACAGAAGGAACGAAGAGCGCTTCAATCCAATTTTATGAAACGAGGACTCCGCTTGGATAGATTCTGATCTCCCTCCCATCACTTGTTCTCTCGCACCTTCCTCCCACTCCTCCGCAACAAATGCCAAGCCTCCTCATACCGCGCATATTTCTGTTCCTTCATCCCCGGCGCCACCCGAATATTGCTCTTCAACCGCAGCACCACTCTCGCCGGAAGGATGAACCAAGTCTTCTTCTCCAGCACATAGATCGCAAAAAAATCTACTTCGTCAATCCGGTAGTAGTCGATTCCAGTTCTTTTCAGACAGCAAACATATCCTCCGTCTCCCCGCGGCACGTCCGTCGACTTCACTTGCACCCGCCGAAACCGTCCACCATCCTCCACCGACACATCGTACCGGCTCGAATCTCCCCAAGGTTTGGACACGTTGAACTTCAACTCCGCCGCCCTCATCATGAAAACTAATTCCACCCATTCCCCACGCCGCTTATAAGTCGCGAAATTCCCCTTTTTCCCCATTCGATTCTGCCCAGAAACACAAAAGGCGCATGCCCGCAGGCTGCGCCTCTGTTTCCTTCAGAAATTTTGTCTATATCTCTATTTTATCAATTTCACCCAGGCGAACCGGCAAATTTCGCAACTTTATATTCGCTTCGCTTGCACAGGGATAGAGGGAATCGAGTGGTTTTGCCCCCTTGACAGGATTTGGCCTTGGGCAGCGTCCCTCAGAAATTCCTCGCGCGCACGCATCACGATGGCTTTGACGAATCTTCCAGCCTTTGCTCCTTGTGGTCCAGCAGATCGTTGAGTTCCTGCACCAGTTTTACGAACTTGTCATGATCTTGTTCTTTTGCAATCCGCTCACATAGCGCGTGCATGCGTTCTCTTTCATCAGGGGTCATGGCGCCTCGGGGAAAGGACTTAACCGGAAAAAAGATTTATCGCATCTGTTATATGGGAGTCAACCCCCGAGCGCTGGACTGTCTGTAGGATAGGTTACGTACGGCAAGGCAAATGCCGTGAAAGAAAGGACTTTGCCGACTGTATAGATTTGAGTCTTCTGGAGCGCGTTCGCTTTACTGAGCTGAAGTTCGCCTCTCGGAAGGATGCCCACCGCCGAGGAATCGTTTTGCCGCCAGGCCTCTCAACCGCTCCATCTTTTCGTGGATGGCTGACAGTAATTTCTGAAGGATGGTGGCGAGCTCTTCCGGCGGAGCGTCAGTTAATCGACTGCTGAGATGGCGGATTCGATCATCGACGCGGCGCGAAGGCATAGGGAAAACAGGGAGCGCTCCGCAGAATGATTACTGATTTTTTGCAGATGTACGATACCGCACATACCGTAGGTCGGGTATCTAACCGAGGCTTTGCCCTAAGGGTTTTCCTTTAGCTCCCAAACCTTTCGGCGGCCCGCGCTTTTGCTTTAGCGGCTTCCTCTTCTCGATTCTTGGGCGGTGCCGTGGTTTCCAGAGAACCCAACAGCCCAATAGAAATCGTCGCCACTTGCTCTACCGCCGCGAGGAAGGAATCTTCGTTGGCCTTCGATGGCTTGTTGAAGCCCGTAATCTTTCGCACGAATTGCAGCGAAGCCGCGCGCACCTCGTCGTCGGTTACCGGTGGATCGAAGTTGAATAGTGTCTTGATATTTCTGCACATGAGACTTAAACCTCGGGATCGAACGTCGGGACAGCCGCCCTCTGTCCAGTCGAGCGAAGCTAGACAGCTCCGCTCCAACCGGCAACTTAAAATATTATCAACCAACCAGCCCCGGCGCCGCTGGAAATCCTCATGCTATAATTCTTTATTCTCAGTCGCTTAGAGCACGGAGGACTGTATCGATAAGCGTTTTATCCGCACCAACGATCGCATTCGGGCGCGTGAAATCCGCGTGATTGATGACGATGGCCAGCAGCTTGGCATCATGCCGCCCTATGAGGCCATCAAAAAAGCCCGCGAACAGAATCTGGATCTGGTCGAAATTTCGCCCACCGCGCAGCCTCCCGTCTGCCGCATCATGGACTACGGGAAATATCTTTACCAGCAGGAAAAGAAAGAGCGCGAAGCCAAGAAGCACCAGAAAACCATCACCGTAAAAGAGGTCAAGTTCCGCATCAACGTCGACGACCACGATTACGAAACAAAAAAAAATCACGTGCTGCGTTTTCTGGATGAAGGCGACAAAGTAAAAGCGACCATCTTCTTCCGCGGACGAGAAATGACCAGAACCGGCCTCGGCCGCCAAATCCTGGAGCGCCTGATCAAAGACGTAGAACCCCACAGCATCGTAGAATTCCGCCCCCGCCAAGAAGGAAATACTCTTCATGCGATATTGGCGCCGAAGAAGACGGAGAAGGAGCGGGAGAAAGAGAAGCACAAAGAAGAGAAACTTAAAGCTGCGGCGCAGAGTGCGCCTAGCGCGCCTGCGGCGCAGGTTGCCAAGCCGGCGTCGTAAGATTTCTCGATGCGCTCGGAATGCCAGTCTTATCTGGGCGGTCCATGTGGAATTGCGAGAGCGAACTTTAACTGACAGCTGATGGCTGAAAGCTGACAGCTGTTCTTGAGGACTTTATGCCGAAATTGAAAACGCACAAGGGCGCTGCCAAGCGCTTCAAGGTAACCGGGACGGGGAAGATCAAGCGGGGGCGGTCGCACCTGCGGCATATTCTGACGTCGAAGAGCAAGAAACGGAAGCGGAATCTGGGATCCCCGGCGCTGGTGAGCGACGGGGATAAGCGCAAGGTCAGGCGCATGATTCCGTATCAGTAAGAAGCATTTTTGAGTGATGATTGTTGATTGTTGATTGAAAACCGTGCGGCGTGTTTTTAATCAACAATCAACAATCAAAAATCAACATTGCTTCAGGTGTGTGAAGAGGCCGAGAGATTGCCGCCATGGCGAATCATCCTTGCCTCCAGCCGCCAGTAGTTGGAAATAAAAAAGGAGAATACTAATGCCTCGTGTAAAGCGCGGGACTAAACGTCGTGCGAAACGCAAGAAGATACTGGACCGCGCCAGCGGTTATTTCCTTACTAAATCGAAGCTTTACCGTTCGGCAAAAGAAGCCGTCGAGCGCGGCCTGAAGTTTGCCTACTCCGGACGCAAGCAGCGCAAGCGGCAGTATCGGTCGCTGTGGATCGTGCGCATCGGCGCGGCCGCCAAGCTGAATGGGATGAGCTACAACCAGTTCATCCACGGGCTGAAGGTTGCGGGGATTGAACTGGATCGCAAGATTCTGGCGGATCTGGCAGTGAAGGATCCGGCGGGGTTTTCGAGTCTGGCGACGCAGGCTAAGGGCGCGATTGAAGGAGCGGCGTAGGACGGCTTTCGGCTCTCGGCTTCGGGCTTCCGCCTCGCACACACGTTCCGATTTCGTTTACTTGAGAGTCACAGTCCCCGCCCCTTCGACTTCGCTCAGGGCAGGCTCTGTCTCTCCAAAGAACGGAGAGACAAGGACGGGGCACCCGGTTTCTTTTTGTCATCATTGAGCTTTGTCATTGAGCTTTGTCGTTCTGAGCGAAGCGCAGAATCCCTTTTGGAGCGCCCAGCACTGGAGTGGAAATTCCCTGCGACGCTGCTGGCTAGTTCTAGCTGATAGGGATCCTTCGACTGAGTAAACCGATTCGCGGAGCGAATCGGTTTACTCCGCTCAGGATGACAAATCTTTAGAGGGTTGCTGACGACATTGGTATATACCGTTCCCAAACTTACGGATTATTCGGCGGCGGTTCTGCAAAGCGCGGCGGGCGAGTGTGCGGACGCCTGCTCGCGTGAGGCTGCTGAAGTTCGCAGCGAAGCGGAGCTGAAGGCGTTTCGCGACCGGTGGATCGGACGAAAGAACGGGATTCTTACCCGGATAAATGATTTGTGGTTGAAGGGCGCGCCGAAAGAGGCGAAGCGCGAAGCCGGGATCAGCGTCAATGAATTAAAGGCGCGAATTCAGGAACTGGTGGACGGTGCGCACGTTGCGGCTACTGGGGCGTCATTTGCCACTGAGCAAGTCGACATTTCTCTTCCAGGAGTACGGCGGCCGATCGGGGCGGAGCATCCCGTGATGCGGACCTGGCGCGAGATTGTTTCCGTCTTCGAGAAGCTGGGATATTCCGTGGCTGAGGGGCCTGTTGTCGAAACGGATTATTACAACTTCGAAGCGCTGAATTTTCCGCCGAATCATCCGGCGCGGGATACGCAGGATACTTTGTTCATCGCGGGGCAACAGGAGAAGCCGCAGCGCGAGCGGTTGCTGCTGCGCACGCATACTTCGCCGGTGCAGATTCGCACGATGGAGAAGATGCGGCCGCCGCTTCGCATTGTGATTCCGGGGACGGTGCATCGCAACGATCCTCCGGATGCGAGTCATTCGCCGATGTTTCATCAGATCGAAGGGCTCGCAGTCGATACCAACATTACATTTGGGGATTTGAAGGGGACGCTGGATCACGCCATGAAGGCGCTGTTTGGGTCGTCAGTGAAGACGCATTTCCGGCCTTCGTTTTTTCCGTTTACCGAGCCCAGCGCGGAGTTATATGTGACTTGTTTTATTTGCGGTGGAAGCGGGAGACGCGGGGCGGAGCCTTGCCGTCCTTGCAAGCAGACGGGGTGGATTGAAGTGCTGGGGTGCGGGATGGTGGATCCGAATGTGTTTGAGTTTGTGAAGGACAATGGGTATGACCCGAGGAAAGTTTCGGGGTTTGCTTTTGGGATGGGTGTGGATCGATTGGCACTGTTGAAGTATGGGGTGGATGATATTCAGTTGTTTTTTCAGGGGGATGTGCGGTTTTTGCAGCAGTTTGGGTAGAAAGCTTCTAGCTGCTAGCTCCTAGCTTCTAGCTCGGACACAAGAGGCGAATGACTTTAGAAGAGCTTGAAAATGCTTTGCCCAATGGGCTGCACGATGCCGAGGTCCAGCGCATCGCAGTTGATTATGAAGAGCGGAAGGTGACGTTAGAAGTTGCAGTATGGGTCGGCAACACGAGCGACCCACCGGAACGGCGAGAGGCGTATAAGAACGGCCGAATCCAGATCTCAGGACTTCTCTTCCTGGTAATGGAGCCTCCTGATCCGAGATATCCGTTCAAGACCTCCGACTTGAGAATCGACGGATGCGATATGAGCAAGAACCTTGATCCTGAATTGCTGAAGTCGCTTCCCGGCGACGCGTTCTTTCGCAGTCTCTGGGTAAACGAGTGGAGTGCGTTCATTCACATTGCAGCCCGGGATGCGGGGATTGCATGGATAAATGACGGCGCGGTCACGTACCGCTGAGTCGAGCTGGCGCGGGCATCGTGAGAACTCCTTGATGCGCCGTTTTCGGTGCTGAATTGCAAGGGGTCCTTCGGCGCAAAGAACGCGCCTCAGGATGACAGAGCTTTTTTGAGCACAGGCCGGCGGGATGCTGGCGCTACGAAATGAAACTTTCTTCTGATTGGATTCGAGACTTTGTCGAGTTGACTGTCGATGACCGACGGCTGGCTGAAGATTTGACCAATGTTGGGATTGCGGTCGAAGGGATCAGCGGGAGCGGCCCTGACACTGTATTTGAAATGGAGATTGGGACGAATCGGCCGGATGCGATGAATCATTATGGGGTGGCCCGGGAGGCGGCGGCGATTTATGGGGTGGAGTTGAAAGCGCTGTCAGCTATCAGCTCTCAGCTTCCAGCTGCGGCTAAAGCCGCGGATTCTCCTGGGGCGGGTGACGCGGCGCTGAAGCGCGGCGCTTCCACGGCTGCAAAGAAATCTTCCGCGGCGGCGAAGCGGACCTCAGCGGCTAAAGCCTCTAATTTTCACGACGCTGACGCGGCCCTTAAGGGCCGCTCTTCCACGGTATCCGATGCAGCATTTCCGATTACTGATGCGGCGTTTCCGATTACGGTCGAGGAGCCCGGGCTTTGCCCTCGATTTTCGGCGCGGGTGATTCGCGGAACTCGCATCAAACCGTCACCGGAGAAACTTGCGCATCGGCTGGCGTTGCTGGATCAGCGGGCGATTTCGAATGCGGTCGACGCTACTAATTATGTGCTTTGGGAGATGGGGAAGCCTACGCATGTGTTTGATATGGATCTTCTCGAGGGCGGGCGGATTATTGTGCGGAAGGCGCGGGAGGGGGAGACGCTTCGGACTCTGGACGGCGTGGAGCGGAAGCTGACTCCTCAGGATCTTGTCGTGTGCGACGCGCGAAAGCCTGTGGGGCTGGCTGGGGTGATGGGCGGGTATGACACGATGATTACCGAGAAGACGCGGAACGTTGTGATTGAGTCGGCGTGGTGGGATCCGGGGATTGTGCGGAGGATGGCGCGGCGGCATGGGCTGCATACGGATGCATCGCATCGATTTGAGCGCGGGGCGGATTTTGAATCGACCGTGGTATCGTGCGATCTGGTGGCGCGGATGATTCTCGATTCGGGCGGCGGGGATCTGGTCGGCGATGTGGTGGATGTGGTGTCGCGGCCAATGGATCAAGCCCCGGTCGTGCTGCGGATTAGCGAGGTGCGGCGCATTCTGGGGGAAGGGCTCGACTCGGGGGAGATTTTTAGGCTGCTCAAGCGTTTGGGCTTTACGTTGATTCCGGAGGGTCAGGATGAAAGTCAGTTTCGCGTACATATTCCCAGCTGGCGTCTGGATGTGGAGCGCGAAATTGATGTGATCGAAGAGATTGCGCGGCTGCACGGGTATGACAAGTTTCCGAATACGCTGCCGGCTTATAGCGGGGCGGTGGTGGAGTTGCCGCATGCGGCCATGGACGCGGCTTTCCGCGGTCGGGCGCTGGCGCTCGGGTATAACGAGGCGGTGTCGTTGACGTTTATTTCGCATGCCGATGCGGAGAGGTTTGAGTCGGGCTCCGGCTTTCCCTCAGTGGCTAAAGTCCTGGGAGAGGGTGTTGATGTGGCCCGACTGAAGTCGGGCCCTTCCCAACTTACTCGCGTGCTGGAGTTGGAGAACCCGTTGAGTGAGGAGGCGTCGGTGATGCGGACGTCGCTGGCTCCGGGGATGCTCGACATGCTGGGCTGGAATTTGAATCGCGATGTGGCTGAGGCGCGGTTGTTTGAGATGGGGAGCGTTTACGGGTTATCGAGTGAAGGTGGTGTGGAACCGAGGCGCGCTTGTCTTGGGGCGACAGCGGCGACGGTGAGGGCTGCGTTGCCTGTTGGTGGCGCGCTCGACGTAAGCAAGGATGAGCATGCGGTCGCTGGGGAAATGTTTCGTGGATTCAAGGGAGACGTGGAGAATTTGCTGGCGGCGTTTGCCGGCGAGCCGACGTATGACCGGGAGACGGCTGAGTATTTTCATCCGGGGCGGTCGGCGCGGGCAGTGGTGAATGGTGCAGTGGTGGCGCAGTTTGGACAGATTCATCTGGAAGTCGCCGCGGCGCGGAAGTTGCGGCAGGATGTGTACCTGGCGGAGTTTGATTTGGAGGCGCTGTACGGGATCGGACTGCATCCGGTGAAATTTTTGCCTCTGGGAAAATATCCGGCTGTGGAGCGGGATTTTTCGTTTGTGTTTGACGATGCGGTTTCATTTGAGGAGATGCGGAGAGCGGCGGCGGGCATGAACATTCCGGAGTTGCGGGAGTTTCATCCGGTGGAAATTTTTCGAGGTGGGTCGATTGGGCCCGGAAAATATTCGGTGTTGTTGCGGGTGCGGTTTCAATCGGCGGAGAGGACGTTGCGGGAGGATGAGGTGGCGCAGTGGTCAGGGAGGATTGTGGCGGGGCTGCGTGAGTTGGGAGGGGTGCAGAGGGTGTAGGAAATCCCGCTTCTCGCATAGGAAATCCCCACTTCTCGCAAAAGAGGCGAGAAGTGGGGCACCCTGGCACCCGGCGTCGCACTTTCTTTCGCCCGCGGCCCCTTCGACGAGCTCAGGGCAAGCCGTGGGCTGCATTCTTCCGCCGCGCTGCGGCTCGGGCGAACGGGAATCGGAGAGTCATGTCCTCCTGTGCAAAAGGTGGGTGGTATGGGCCTTGCGCGGTTGGACCGGGACGAGTACGATAAAGATGTTCTCATTTAGGCCGCGTTCCCGCGTAGGCCTTCCGCGCCAGCCGATCCGAGGCGGCGCCATTAACGGATCCGATAAACGAAATCGATAGAAATTAGGAAGTTTTTCATTCGCGAAGCTAGTTCGTGTTCAAGAGTTGGGGTTCGTTCCATAGCGTGTCCAGAGTATGTGTGTCCAGATTATGTGTGTCCAGTCGCCACCGGCAACTGCGTAGATCCGGTTCGCTATGTTTGGCGGAACTCTGTGCGAATGCGCCGGGAGTGCGCGGCTGGCGGGCCATTCGAAATTCTGTAAAATTCTGCAACCAATAAGCAACAGCTTGAGAGGACTATGAACGCAGGACCAGGAAGACCTTCCGGCGGCGGTGGAGGGGGAAGAAGAAGGCGGCGCGGACGCCGTCCCCACAATCAGCGCGGACAACGGCCGGGACCAGGTTTGAGCCGGGAAAACAAAGACGGCATTTATACGGCGCCCATGGATCACAGCTACCGGGCGGCTTTGGCCGGCAACAATAACAATGGGCACAAGGGCGGGCGGCAGAGGCCGGGGTTTGCGGCGCAATACGCGCAACCGGAGCCGGAGCCATTGCCGGTGAATGGCGATGCGACCTCGCGCATTTTCGCCTTTATTGAAGATCTGTTTTTTATGGCGAAGATCCAGGAGACGGCGCGCAAGCTCAACGTGAAAGTTGAGTTCGTGAAGACGGACAAGGATTTGATGGATCGCATGGAACAAAATGGCGAGGAGAAGCCGTCCCTGATTATTTTCGATTTGAATCTGGCCAGCGTGAAACCGCTGACGTTGATTCCGAAGCTGAAGAGCAAGCTGAAGAAGGGGACGTCGATTATCGGATTCCTGTCGCACGTGCAGGGAGACCTAAAGCAGAAGGCGCATGAAGTAGGGTGCGATATGGTGCTGCCGCGGTCGGCATTTTCGCAGAACCTTCCACAGTTGTTGCGCAGGCACGGAGCGCCGGAGGATGTGGAGCCGACGGTGCAGTAGGGTTCGGCTTCCCCATCCAGCAAAATTTCTGCGGCTTCGACTTAGGTCGGGGCAGTTCTATCTGCAAAGGCTTCGCGCCAAGAACGAGCGAGTCATGCTCGATCATCGGGTCAAGTTCCGTTCCCACACAAACAGATTTTTCATCACGATAACCGGTTGCGGAGACTTTTTCCGCAGCGGCTGATGTCGTGCCTTCACGTCCTTGGTTGTTTCAACGAAAATCAAGAGCGGCGGGCGGGAGTGCCCGCTCCGCACGAGGCTATCCTGGGGGCCAGGACAGAGGGCGGCCGCCGAGGAGGTGGACGTGGAGGTGGAAGACGGATTGGCCGGCGCCGGGGCCGACGTTGAGGACGGTGCGGTATCCCTGCTCGATGTTGCGCTGGCGGGCGATTTGGGCGGCGGCAAGATGGCAGCGGCCGATGATTTCGGCGTCGGCGGCCTGGGCTTCTTTTAGTCCCGCAAAATGTTTTTTGGGAATGATGAGAACGTGGGTGGGGGCTTGGGGGTTGATGTCTTCGAAAGCGAAGACGTGGTCGTCTTCGTGGATTTTTTTGGCGGGGATTTCACCGCGGAGGATGCGGCAGAAGAGACAGTTGGGATCGGTCATTCTTTGTTCACCTTTCTTTGCTCACATTCCGAAACGATAATATCGCGGCTAGGAATTGTCCGGCGAGCGAAGGCGGCCTCAGCAGCTGGAGGGGCGAATCATTTGCGGGTGTTTATGGCACCACTGACGGTGGTGCTCTCCCGGTTTGTTGTGGCCGAATGAAAGTCAAAGGCACGCGGGCGGGGGCGCCCGCGCCACACGAGCACTAGTCGAGGCGCACCAGGAAGACGGAGCCTTGGGGGGTTTGGGTTTCGGCGGCGAGTTTCTGGGCGCGGGCGTGGTCGTCGTCGAGGACGCGGATGCGGATCCACCAATCGCCGGCGGGGCTTGCGAAGCAGAGGACTTGGGCGGTGTGGTAGCGGCGTTTGAGGTGGTCGGCGAATTTGGTGGCGGCGGGTTGGTGGGGGAATCCGCCGATTTGGACGGCCCATTTTCCGGGCGTCTGGGCGGATGCGGCGGACTGCATCAATTCTACTTTCACCTGGGCGACGCCGGGCTGGTAGACGTCGAGTTTTTTGGCGGCGGCGAGGGAGAGATCGACGACGCGTCCGGGAATGAAGGGACCGCGGTCGGTGATGCGGACGAGTGCGGTCGAGCCGGTCTTTACGTTGGTGACGCGCACGATGGAACCCAGGGGGTAGGTGCGGTGGGCGGCGGTCATGGCGTGCATGTTGTAGATTTCGCCGTTCGACCCGCGGCGGTTGTGGTAGGGAGGTCCGTACCAGCTGGCGAGTCCGGTTTCGGTGGCGATGGGATGGGCATCGGCGGGGAGAGTGGGCTCGGCGAGATCGGCTTCGGCGTTGCCGTTGGCATTTTCACTGGGCTTGGGTTCGCGGGGCTTGGGGGCAGCTTTGGCGGGCGGAAGGTTTGCGGCTGGGATGGACTCCTTGGGTTCGGTCGACTCTGGGGGCGGCGGAGGCGCGGGCAGATTCACTTGCGCTGGTTTGGGATGAGCGCAGGCGCTTAGAAAAAGAATTGCGATCAGAACAAAAAATCGCACGATGACGTCGATGAAGGGAGCGTGGCGCGGGGTGCGTGCGATTCTTGACGGCATCACTTGGGCGGGTGCTGGTGCTGCTCCATGTAATCGGCGAATTCGGTGAGTTTTTTCGAGGCCACACGCAGGGCTTTGGTGGAATGGGTGCGCACCGCGGGGACGACTTCGTCGTTGAGATATTTGATGAATTCGGGAATCTCTTTTTCCAGGCGCTCGGCGGCGTTGCCGATGGTTTGGCTGACGCGGGCCGAGGCGTCTTCGACCTTGCGGTTGAAGTCGGTCATGATTCTCCTCGCTTGTCGCGATTACGCGGCGTGAATGAGTCACGCTGTTTCGGATTGCCAGGTTCAACTATTATTTCGTGAGCTGAGGGCGGGGTCAATGGAGAGTGGGAGAATTTTGGTGGTTCATGCTACCAGGGTCGCGGCTCAGTTACGATTACTCCTGTTGCCGATCTGCTCGAGATCCCTTCCGCCTGAAAAGCGGCTACGGACAGGATGACGCCCCGGATTATATTCTCCGTGTTTAAACGCGGGCTTCGGCGATGAATTGCAGCGAAGCTATGTCCAATAGCGATTTGCGAGAGCAGAGGTTCCGCATGCAGTTGTTGGTATGGTATGACCGCCACGCGCGCGATTTGCCGTGGAGGGAAAGCCGCGATCCGTATCGGGTTTGGGTGTCGGAGATTATGCTGCAGCAGACTCGGGTGGCGGCGGTGATTGCGCATTATCACGAATTTTTGCGGCGGTTTCCGACAGTGGAGAAGCTGGCTAGGGCGCGGGAGGCTTCGGTGCTGGCGGCGTGGAGCGGGCTGGGATATTACCGGCGGGCGCGCATGTTGCATGCGGCGGCGAAGGTGGTGGCGCGGCGCGGGGCGTTTCCGGCGACGGTTGAAGGATTGCGAGATCTGCCCGGGGTGGGGCGGTATACGGCGGCGGCGATTGCCAGCATTGCGTTTGGGCAATCTGTGGCGGTGGTGGACGGGAACGTGGAACGGGTGCTGGAGCGGGTTTTGGGGCGGCGGAAGAGCGGCGGGGAATTTTGGATTGCGGCGGAGGGGTTGCTGGATCGGGAGCGTCCTGGGGATTTCAATCAGGCGATGATGGAGTTGGGGGCAACGGTGTGTACGCCGAGAGCGCCGGCGTGTTTGACTTGCCCGGTGATCGAGTCATGTGCTACGCGTGGGGAGTTGGCAGGGGCAGCGACGGTGGCGCGGAAGAAGAAGCGCGAGATTCATTATGCGCTGGACTATCGCGAAGACGCTGTGTTGCTGGTACGGCGGGCGCGGGATGCGCGGCTGATGGCGGGGATGTGGGAATTGCCGGAGGTGGCGGGGGTGATAGGTGCAGGGGAAAAGCGGATTCCTCCGGCTCGCCTTGCGAGCCGTCGGAATGACAAGGCTGGTGGGAATGGAGACGCCGCCGTGCCTCCGGAGCCTTACCTCACGCTGCGGCATTCGATTACGGTGACGGATTATAAGGTGCGGGTGTGGCGAATGCATGCGCCGTTGGAACCTCGGGGTGAATGGATTGCAGTCGGAGGGTTGGGGCGGGTTGCGCTTACAGGACTGGCGCGGAAGATTTTGCGGAAGGCGGGGATCATTGCCGTGCACAGCGGTCAGGTCTAAACTCAGGCGCATGAAATATTGGTTGCTGCTCCTGCTAGCCGGCGCTTTGTCCGGGGGGTTCTTCGTTGGCTCCCAGAACGGCTTCGCGCAAATCCTGGCGTCTGAAGACGCGGCACGGTCCGGGGTTATTTTGTCCAAGTTGTCGCCGCCAGTTTATCCTCCGCTGGCGCGGCAGGCGCGGATCGCGGGGGATGTGAAGGTTCAAGTTTGGGTCCGCGCCGATGGGAGCGTCGACTCAGCCGAAGTGATCAGTGGGCATCCCATGTTGAGTTGGGCTGCCCTTGAGAGCGCACAGAGATCGCAGTACCAGTGTCACGGGTGCAGTCAAGCGGCGACGGCTTACTTATTGACCTATAGTTTCGTGCTGCCTGCGGAAGGTGTGACCACGCCAGAGGGTGGTACGGCTACGAGTCATGGAGCGGCAGAGTTTGAGGCGCACCCGGGACCTCAAGTGGTTCAATTGCAAGATCACATCACGATTACTGCCGGGCTGGTGTGCCTGTGTGTCGACCCTGCCTATCCCGGCCCGTTCCGGAGGCGCTCCGCGAAATGCCTCTACCTTTGGAGATGCAGCTCGCATCGACTTTAGGGCCTGAGCCATTTTGGTACTTGAACCATGCGGGTCGCTGCCGGCATCTAAGGCAAAAGCAGCCAAAAGGAGCGAGATGCGCTGGCTGCGCGATATCCTAAAAGGAAGAACTCGAGGGTGGACGATGGCGGCATTGGTGGTGGGAGCGAAGGCTCCTGATTTTAAGTTACCGACGTTGGATGGGAGAACGTTTTCTTTGAGCGAGGAACTCTCGCGCGGGGCTGTCGTGCTGGCATTTTTTAAAGCGTCATGTCCGACTTGCCAGTATGCGTTTCCATTTCTGGAGCGATTGCATCGGGCTTACGGGGACTCGACGGGGGGACGCGAACTTCAGGGGCTAAAGCCCGCTTCGGACCGGGACGGTGACGCGGCCCTGAAGGGCCGCTCTTCCACGGACAACCCTTCCATCGGCGCCTCTTCTATGGGCGGCTCTTCTGCCGGCCGCTCTTCTGCCGGCGGCTCTTCCGCGAACCATTCTTCTATCGGCGCTTCCACGGGCGCGGGACTGCGAAGGACCGTTTCCTTGATAGGGGTTTCGCAGAATGACGCGAAGGAGACTGCCGCGTTTATGAAAGAGTTTGGGATTACGTTTCCGGTGCTGCTGGATGATCCGCCGTCTTATGTTGTGTCGAATGCTTATGGGTTGACCAATGTCCCTTCTATCTTTTATGTCGCGCAGGACGGGAATATTGAGGTTTCCAGCGTGGGGTGGATGAAGGCCGATTTCGAGGACATTAGTCGGCGGATGGCGGAGGCGGGGAGGATGGCGCCGGCGGTGATGTTCAGGCCGGGCGAGGATGTACGGGATTTCCAGGCGGGTTGAGGGTCGAAGAATTAGCCGCCGGTCTGGCGGAATCAAAAGCGCCGAGCTTCCGCTCGGCAGACGTGCGAGGGCGTCCCTCCCAACACAGACACGCGAACCCCCCTGAGCTACTTTGCTCCATAGTGAGTGCACTCTCGTGCAGCGGGTTGAGCCACTTCTCATGCAACCGCGGCGAGACGGTCCTTTACAATCCTGCTAGACCTATACAAGAAAAGAGCTTCCCGGCTGGCGCGCCGCTTTGTTGGGGGAGAGACCGGTTATGCGAGGAATACTGAGGATTATTGCGGCCTGTTTGATCGTGTGCGTTGGCGTGGCAGTGTGGGCGGCGGAGGGTGCAGCTGGGGGTTCGAAGGGGGCTAAGAACGCGCCTTCGGTGAGGCTTCCGGGGCCGGCCTTTGTGGCGCTGGAGACGATTACGCCGGAGCATATTCGCTGGCATGTGCGCTATTTGTCGCACGATCTGCTGGAGGGGCGGGGGACGGGGCAGCGCGGGGGTGACATTGCTGCGGAATATATTGCCACGCAGTTTGCCGAGTATGGGCTGAAGCCGGCGGGCGATCACGGAACATTCATGCAGAAGGTGCCGCTGGTGGGGATCACGACTTTGGCCGAGACGCAGTTTTCTCTGGTGCCGAAGCAGGGCGAGACGATGAATCTAAAGCCTCTCGATGAATATGTGGCTTACGACCAGACGCAGCAGGCGCAGTCGGATCTCGATGCCGAGATCGTCTTTGTGGGATATGGAATTGAGGCTCCGGAGTACAACTGGGACGACTACAAAGGGCAGGACGTGCGGGGGAAAGTTCTGCTGATGCTGGTGAACGAGCCGCCATCGGACGATCCTAAATTTTTTAAGGGCAAGGCGCTGACCTACTACGGGCGCTGGACTTACAAGTATGAAGAGGCGGCGCGGAAGGGCGCGGTGGGCGTGATTCTAATCCATCAGACGCAGATGGCGAGCTATCCGTGGGAAGTGGTGCGGAATTCTAATTCAGGGGAGAAGTCGTTTTTGAAGCTCGAAGGGCCGGCGCTGAAGGTGGCGTCGTGGGTGCAGTTGGATGTGGCGAAGCGGCTGGCATCAGGGTCGGGGATGGATCTGGACAAGATGATGCAGGAGGCGCAGTCGCGGGAGTTTCGTCCGGTGAATCTGCGGGCCAAGCTTCGGGCGCATATGGTGAGCAAGGTTCGGCATTTCGAGTCGAACAACGTGGTGGCGATCTTGCCGGGATCGGATCGAAAGATGGCTGCCGAGGCGGTGATGTATACGGCGCACTACGATCATTTCGGCATTCGTCCTGACATGCCGGGAGACAACATTTTCAACGGCGCTGAGGACAACGCTACGGGATGCGGCATTCTGATCGAGTTGGCCAGAGCTTTCGGCACGGCTGCGCAGAGGCCTCGACGTTCGATCCTGTTTGCGGCGGTGACGGCGGAAGAGCAGGGGCTGCTGGGGTCGGAGTATCTAGGGAAGCATCCGCCGATTGCGGCGGGAAAGATTGCGCTGGATTTGAATTATGACGATGTGAAGCCGCTGGGAGCGCCGGAGGAAGTGGAGGTCTCGGGAGCGGAGCGGACGACGTTCTATCCGGCAGTGGAGGCGACGGCGAAGGAGTTTCGGCTGGCGATTCGTCCGGATGCGCGGCCGGAGGCGGGACATTTTTACCGCTCGGATCACTTCAGCATGGCTCGGGTGGGGATTCCGGCATTTTCGATTAACGAGGGGATGAAGTACAAGGGACACCCTGAGGCTTGGGGGCTGGAGCAGGAGCGCGATTACGTCGAGAAGCATTATCACCAGCCGAGCGATGAATACCACCCGGAGATGGATTTTGTGGGGGACTCGGCGATGGCGCGGTTTGGATTTGCGTTGGGTTGGGAGGCCGCGAGTTTGCCGAAGTTGATTGGGTGGCAGAAGGGCGATGAGTTTGAGGCGGCGCGGGAGAAGAGCCAGTAGCGCGGTGCTGGGTGATGCGTGCGTTTCGAGGGCGTGGCGCACGCGTGAGGCTTGTTTCCAGGACAAGGATTTCGTGGTTTGGTAGGGATGCTTCGACTGCGAGGCGAGGGTCGCTTCGCTCCCCTCACCGCTTCTCTCTGCATGACAGTGCGTATCGAGTGCCTAGCCCTCGCGCCTAGGTATCAGGACGTCTTTAATCCTACTTCGTCGGCAAGCTTGGCCTGACGCTCATCGAAAGTCCAGAAGGCCTTGGCTGCTAGCTCGAGCGCGGCGGCCACGTGAAGGCTGTCGAGGGTACGAATACCTAGTTTGGGTCCATGCTTTCGCGCCAGATCTGCACAAGTTTCCCAGACTGATTCTGGCAATTCTGTTTGCAGCCACAAGGGGCTTGCTTGGTCTTGTCCCCACGCATTGTGTGTTTGCCGGGCCTCTTGCAGGGAAATCTCCTTGCGGAAAACATGTTGCGAGACGGCGTGAGTCCATTCCGCGATGTGGAGTGGAGTAAGCCAAAGCTGCGGCTTGGATGTCATACGCTTTTCTGCCAGTGCCGAGTAGCGGTCCGGCAGATAGAGTGAAACGAAGAAACTGGTATCGGCGTAGATGCTCAGAAGCGCCCGCGCTCCTCGATTAGAAGGTCCGCTCCCGATAGGACCCGCTTTCCGAAAATCTTCTGGCGGCGGCTGGTAAAGTCGGGCCAATGCTCATGGGGCGCCTGCGCATGCGCGGGGACGATGCGGGCGATCACTTCGCTGCGCTCGCGCAGTTCTACCGTTTTTCCGGACCGAAGCCAAGCCTTGAGGCGGCGAGTGTCGCGCAATTCGCGGATGTTGACCGAGGGCATCCTGCTTATTGTGCCACAAATTTGTGGCACGTAGCAATCCCTAATCGCCGGGGCTTCAACCAGTCGCCAGCCGGGGCGGCGGTCCCCCACGTGGGCATTTCAGCTTTTTTCTGCATCGCTAAATTCAGCGAGTAACCTAGGTAACTTTAGCGGTGCTTCCCTGCGTGCTAACCTCGACCTGTTCTTTTGAAATCAGCAACTTCCAAAGAGACTCCTGATTAGGATGCCGCGAATTCCTATTTTTCGACTGGGCGGAGCGCCGGATAAGCCGACGGTGCCGAAGCTGGCTGCGTCGACTCCTTCCATCGTGCTGGAAGGACTCAGTGTCGGAGTCGACAACTTGCGGCACGATGTGGTGCTGAGTCCGCGATTTGTGGAGTTAGGGCGGGCGCAGATTGCCCGGTTGATTGCGCGGCACGGCGAGTTGGATGCGGTGTTGTCGGCGGAGCCGTTGCGATCGACGCCAGGGCCGGCTTGGATGCGGAATCAGGCGGGGAAAGCGGCGCAACAGAAGAACGATCCCAGCGGGTGGAAATCGGCGCTGGCCGAATTGCAGGTGGGGTCGCTGAATCGCGCAAAGAAAGAATCGCGGCTGTCAGTGGACCTGCTGGCGCGGCTGGCAGTTACCAAATTCGTGCGCACGGAGATGAATCAGCAGTTTTTGCAGGTGTTGGAGCGGTGCCGCGTACAGGTGAAAAGCTACGACAACATGCGGCAGGAGCGGGCGCATGAGTACCGCGAACGCCTGGCCGCGTTCCAGGTTCGGAAGAGGATTATTCTGCGCAAGACCGGGCAGGAAATCTTTGAGACTCTGCGCGAAGTAGAGAAGAGCACGCTGGCGCGCACGCGGCGGTCTTTATTTGGCGAAGAGACCAGCGACGGAAGCTTTTTCACTTATCCTCTGTTTCTGAATCGGCTGCTGTTTTCCGAGGACGGCCGGGATGACTACCTGTGCGCTGAGCATTACGTAATGATGGGGAATTGGGATCGCGATCCGGATCGCTACGGCCGGATGCGCGAGATTGCGTCGGGTTTCCTGCGTGCGATCTATGGAGAAGAAGTAAGCGCGGAAGCTTTGGACTCCTGGATGAACGTTCCGGAGAACGCGCGGGAGCTGGTGGGAACGGGAACGCCAGAAGATTCGGCTGAGGGAGCGGCGCAACAGGAGCGGTTGGCAGCGTGGGTACGGCTGCTGGAAGATCAGCAGGTGATGGAGAACGTGATTGCCTCGTATCACGTGGTGCCGCTGTTGAGCGAATATGCGCCGCGAATCAATCCTCAGCAGTTAAAAAACGCCCTCATCGACAGGACGGAATGCGATCGAGTGGAGCGCATGATTCAGGAGCACGGGAAACTTTCGCCGAACAGCTTGTATGCGGCGGTGGCGAAAGTTGCGAGTTGCCGCGGGGCGGAGCGGGCGAAGGTGGCGGCGCGGTTTCTGGGAGATTTCTTTCATTACCATCGCGATTTGCGGCGGCTGGAGGTAGTGAACGCCGCTTTGGATTCCGTAAACCTGGCGGGAAACGAACGGCTGCAGGAACTATCGCGGGTCAACGGAACACTCTATGAGTTTTTGCTTCCGGAAGAACAAGCGGAGACGGCGGCGGAACGAGTATTGCGCCATGTGGTGATGAAAGCGGATGTGCGCGATTCGACGCGGCTGACGCGGACGATGATGGAGAAGGGATTGAATCCGGCTTCGTACTTCAGTTTGAATTTTTACGATCCGGTGAACAAGCTGCTGGAGAAGTATGGCGCGCAGAAAGTGTTTCTGGAAGGCGACGCCATTATTCTGGCCATTCTGGAGCGCGAAGGGGAGCCAGGCTTGGCAGTGAGCCGTATGTGCGTGCTGGCCCGGGAGATCATCGAAATTGTGCGCGGGTATAACGAGCTGATGCAGCGATCGGGCATGCCACAGCTGGAACTCGGCATTGGGATTACTTCGCAGGAGTCGGCGCCGCTGTATCTGATGGACGGCGAACATCAGATCATGATTTCCGAGGCGCTGAACGAGAGCGACCGGCTTTCGTCGTGCAACAAGAAGGCGCGAAAGGTGATGGAGCCGCAGGCCGGGCCGTTCCACGTGTATGCGTTTCAGGCGGCCGAACTGGACGAGAACGGGAACCCGGAAGATGTGATTCTGAGCTATAACCTCGGCGGGATCCGCATGAATGAAACCGCCTTCCGCAAGTTGCAGCAGGAGATCACGCTCGAGCCGCTGAAGGTGCGCTTGCCGGCGGCGTTGGCCGTATCGGATAAAGGAGACTACAAACTCTTCACCGCCACCGTTCCGGTAGACCGGGATATCTTCCGCAAGATTGTGGTGAGGGAGAGCCGGATTCCGCGGATCGACCCGGCAGATTTTTCGGTGAAGGGCTGGACCGAGCGGTCGTATTACGAGATATGCACGGATCCGGCGATTTATGCGGCGCTGGAGAAGAAGAAGGGTGCGGGAAGATAATCGCGTGTCGCCGGTTCACCGGTTTGAGGCGTAGAAGTCCTGTTCTCCAAGCTCTAGTCTTAAGCAATCCAATCTTAAGCAATCCAATCTTCGACCAATCCCCTCAGCAAATCAGCCTTGAGTGAGGAGCGTTTATAATCTTTGGTTTCGGCAGACCTGCCGCATTCTCACTGTTAGGGAAACGCTTTGCTCGATTTCTTAGGAGATCTTCGACGGACTCATATGTGCGGGACGCCGCGCGCGTCCGATGCCGGCAAGAAAGCCGTGCTCATGGGATGGGTGAACCGTCGGCGCGACTTGGGGAACCTGATCTTTATTGATTTGCGCGACCGGACAGGAGTGACGCAAGTAGTGCTCAATCGCGAACTGGACGCGGCTGCCCATGACAAGGCGAACACCGTGCGTAACGAGTATGTGATCGCGGTAATCGGTTCGGTGAAATTGCGCGACGCGGATACGGTGAACAGAAATATTCCTACGGGGGAAGTGGAGCTGGTTGCGCAGGAGATTCGTATTTTGAACGAGTCGAAGCTGCCGCCGTTCTTGCCGTCGGACACGGCGCTTACGAATGAGGAGACGCGGCTGAAGTATCGCTATATCGACCTGCGGCGCGAGGTGATGCAGTTCAACATTGAGATGCGTCACAAAGTTGCGAAAGCGATTCGCGATTATCTTTCGGCGCAGGGATTTTTTGAGATTGAGACTCCGTTCATGACGCGGTCTACGCCGGAGGGGGCCCGCGATTATCTGGTGCCGAGCCGGGTGCAGCCGGGGACGTTTTATGCGCTGCCGCAGTCGCCGCAATTGTTTAAGCAGATTCTGATGATTTCGGGATTCGATAAATATTTCCAGATTGTGCGCTGCTTTCGGGACGAAGACTTGCGCGCCGACCGGCAACCGGAATTTACGCAGATCGATCTGGAGATGTCGTATCCGCAGCCGGAGCGGGTGTGGGAAGAGGTGGAGGGATTTCTGACCGCGGCGTTTCAGGCTGCGGGGAGCACGATCAAGACACCGTTTCCGCGGATGGACTATGACGAGGCGATCCGGCTGTATGGGATCGACAAGCCGGATTTGCGGCTGCCGGCATTCACCGAGGTGCGGGAGTGTTTTACGGCGGAGAATCGGCAGGAGCTGGCGATCAATGCGAACCTGCCGGTGATTGCGATTCGCACTCCAAAGGTCGGCGAACTTTCGCGCAAGGAACGCGATGACATCAAGCCGATGTTCCATGCCAAGAGTGGCGCAAAAGTCTTCGAAGACTTCAAGCGCATTGGCAACAAGTTTCCCGAGGCTGCCGCCGCGATCGCGAAAAAGGTAGGAATGGAGGAAGGCGATCTGATCGTGCTGGTGGCGGGATCGGCGCAGGCGGGGCCGCAGACGACGATGCCTACGCATCGCAAGGTTACGCCGTCGGAGCTGGCTATTTATGCGTCGGCGGGGCTGCTGCGGCTGGCGTTGGCGCAGAAGTATGCGGAACGGCACGGCATTTTCAAGAAGTCTGGCGATCCGGCGAAAGACTTTCGGTTTTTGTGGGTTACGAATTTTCCTATGTTTGAATGGGATGAGGGCGAGAAGCAGTGGATGGCGGCGCATCATCCGTTTACCTCGCCGCATGATCAGGACATGAGTTTGCTGGAGGCAGGAGTGGAGTCGGTGAACGATCCGCAATCGCCGTTGAGCGCGGTGCGGGCGTTGGCTTATGACGTGGTGTTGAACGGCACGGAACTGGGGTCGGGCTCGATACGTATTCACCGTCAGGATATTCAGCGCAAGATTTTTCGCGCGTTGGGAATGACGGAAGAAGAAGCGAAGTCGCGCTTTGGATTTTTTCTCGAGGCGCTGGAGTATGGCACGCCTCCGCATGGGGGGATTGCGCTGGGACTGGATCGCATTGTGATGATTCTGGCTGGAGCTGAAAGTTTGCGGGAAGTAATTCCCTTCCCCAAGACGGCGCGTGCGGTGGATTTGATGGTGGACGCGCCGACGCCCGTGAGCGAGCGGCAGTTGCGGGAGTTGGGTATTGCGGTGAAGAAGTAGGCCGAAGTCTACTTCGGTGAATGTCGCTGAGGTTAGAGTTTTTAACTGCAGAGGGACGCCGAGGCTCGCGGAGATCGCCGAGAAGAACAAAGGCATTCCCGTAGAGGGAACTTCTTTCTACGGTTGCGGGTGGGATTTCCGGCCGAGGTTATGGTGTACCGCGGTGTTTCGCGTTTATATTTGAGACCAAGGATGCTCGGGCGTCTCGCTTACAGTGGCAGATTTACAGTCGCAACAGAGAAGAGAGACTTCTTAATTCATGGCGAATAACTTTCAAGAGTGTGTGCTGAAGGGCTTGCTGGCGGCGGGGTTGGCAGCCAGCGCGATCACGCTGGGGTGCTCAGGAAAAGCGGCACAGAATGCCCACGCCGGAGGTCCGGCCGGAATGCCGGTGAAGGTATTAGAGGCGAAGGCGGTGCCGGTCGACGACGCGTCGGAGTACGTGGCTACGCTGAGGTCGCGGGACTCGGCGGTGATTATGCCGCAGGTTGAGGGGCAAGTGGTTCAGATTTTTGTGCACTCGGGCGAGCGGGTCGCGGCGGGGAGCGCCTTGATTGAGATTGATCCGCTCAAGCAACAGGCGACGGTGAAAAGCCAGGAGAGCGCGCGGGCGGCGCAAGAGGCGAATCTGAGCTGGGCGAAAAAACAATATGACCGTACCATGGGACTGTCTTCCGCGGGCGTGGTGAGCAAACAGGATTTGGATCAGGCGAAGGCGGCTCTGGACGCGGCTCAGGCGCAGATGGATGCGCTCGATGCGAACGTCCGCGAGCAGCAGGTGCAGCTGCATTACTATAAAGTCGTCGCGCCGCGGGCTGGCGTGGTGGGAGATATTCCGGTGCGGGTAGGAGACCGGGTCACGGTAACAACGGTGTTAACCACGGTCGACCAGCCGGGAAGCCTGGAGGCGTACGTGTATGTGCCGATCGAGCACTCGGCGAAGCTCAAGATGAATCTGCCGGTGCAGGTGCTCGACGGCGAGGACAAGGTAGTCGCCGAATCGCGGATTAGCTTCATTTCTCCGCAGGTCGATACCACGACGCAGACCGTGCTGGTGAAGGCTCGAATTGCCAACGGGAATGATGCGCTGCGGCAGTTGCAGTTCGTTCGGGCGCGCGTGGTGTGGGGAACACATCGCAACCCGGAAGTGCCGATTCTCGCGGTTTCGCGGCTGGCGGGCCAATATTTTGCGTTCGTGGCGGAGGCGCAGGCCGGGGGATCGTTTGTGGCACGGCAGAAACCTCTGACCATCGGACAGACGGTCGGCAACGACTACGAGGTGCAGGACGGCATCAAGGCCGGGGACAAAGTAATTATTTCCGGGACACAATTTCTGCGGGACGGTGCGCCGGTGATTCCTATGAGTTAGGCCGGCGTCCGGCTCTCGGCGTCCGGCGTCCGGCTGGTTACGATTCGAAACTTCACCGACAGCAATTGAGATTGCATCCTGCGGTTCGTCAACCGGAAGCCGGATAGCGGAAGCCGGAAGCCGTTTTCACTACAACTAGTTCACCACTGAGCGGCGAAAGCTGCACACGGGGATTCTTCATGTTTGTCAACTTCTTCATTCAGCGTCCGGTGTTTGCCACGGTGTGCGCGCTGCTGATCGTTCTGGCGGGGGCGGCTGTGTTGCCGACGCTGCCGATTGCGCAGTTCCCGAATCTGGCGCCGCCTCAGGTGGGCGTTACCAGCGTTTACATTGGGGCCAGCGCGCAGACCGTGGAAAGCGCGGTAACGATTCCCATCGAACAGCAGATCAATGGCGCGGAAGGGATGAAGTACATCACTTCCACGAGCGGCAACGATGGAACCAGCAGCGTGGTCGCGACGTTCGATTTGAACCGCAATCCGGATCTGGCCACGGTCGACATTCAGAATCGCGTGAACACGGCGCAAGGGCGGCTGCCCGCCGCAGTCAAGGCCGTGGGTATTACGACGGCGAAAACTTCGCAGAACTTTGTGTTTGGCGCGGCCGTCTTCGCAGACAACAACAAATATTCCACGTTGTTCGTCAGCAATTATCTCGACGTGTATGTGCGGGATTCGCTCAAGCGCATTCCGGGCGTTGCCGACGTAATTATTTTCGGCGAACGCAAGTACTCGATGCGGTTGTGGCTGGATCCGGGGCGGCTGGCGGGGCGTGGGCTAACGGCGACCGATGTGGTGAGCGCGCTGTCGGAACAGAACGTGGAAGTCGCGGCTGGGCAGGTCGGCCAGCAGCCAGCAATCGAGGGACAGCAGTATCAGGTGAGCGTGCGGGTGGTGGGCCGGTTAAGCGAGCCGGCGCAGTTCGACAACATCATTCTGAAGACGAACGCCGATGGCACGCTGGTTCGGCTGAAAGATGTGGGGCACTCCGAGTTGGGCGCCGAGAGTTATGCCAACGATGTGCAATTCAATGGGCAGGATGCAATGGGCCTGGCCGTGACGCAGCTCTCCACCGCGAACGCGCTCGATGTGGACCGGCGAGCGATTGCCGAACTGGAGCGGCTGTCGAAAAACTTTCCTCCGGGAATGCACTACAAGGTTGCGTTTGATACGACGGACGCGGTCGGGGAATCGATCCGGGATGTGGTTTATACGGTAGGTTCGGCGATCCTGCTGGTCATTCTGGTGATCTTTATCTTTCTCGGCGACTGGCGAACGACCATGATTCACTTCATCGCCACCCCGGTTTCGCTGATCGGCACGTTCGTGTTTGTGAAGTTACTCGGCTTCTCCATCAACACGCTGACGCTGTTCGGCATCACGCTCGCCACCGGGCTGGTTGTCGACGACGCGATCGTCGTGATTGAAAACATTGAACGGCATATCACCGAGGGCGAACACGACTCCCACAAAGCGGCAGCGGCAGCCACCGCGGAGATTACCAGCGCCGTCATCGCCACCTCGCTGGTGCTCTGTGCCGTGTTTGTGCCGGTTGCGTTCTTTCCCGGGACCACTGGCATTCTGTTCCGCCAGTTTGCGCTGACCATCGCATTTTCCATTGCCATTTCCGCCTTCAACGCGCTTACCCTGGCTCCGGTGCTGGCGGCAATTTTTCTGAGCGGTCCCCACCGGAAAAAATGGTGGTGGCTGCAAAAGTTCGACGACGGCGTCGTTGTACTCACCCGTGGGTACCGTGCCCTGCTGCATCACGTGCTGGAATACAAACTGGCGATGGCGGTGCTGTTTTTCGCTGGCCTGGGTCTCACGTATTTTGTGTTTACGCGCGTGCCGACGGGATTCGTGCCGGATGAAGATCAGGGCTATTTCATTATTGTGATTCAGGCGCCATCGGGAGCATCGCTGGAGTATACGAAGGCGATCGGCAAGCAAGTGGCGGGAATGCTCGCAAATGAACCGGAACTGGAGGGAACATTTTCGATCGCGGGCTTCAGTTTCGCAGGAGCGGCGGCAAATCAGGGACTGATTTTTGTGCCGTTAAAGCGCTATTCCCTGCGCAAAGGGGACGCGCATAGCGCGACTGCGATTATCAATCGCATTCGTCCACGGATGTTCGGGGTCTCGGGAGCCATCGTCTTTCCCACGCTGCCGCCGCCGATTCAGGGACTCGGACAATTTGGCGGATTCCAGTTCGTGGTGCAGGATCAGGCTGCGCACAAATTGGAGGAACTGGCGGCAACGGCAGGAAGCCTGATGCAGCAAGCAGCGCAACGCAAGGAATTGACCCGGCTGTTCACATCGTTCACCGCGAACGATCCGCAATATCTGGTGACCATTGACCGCGAGAAAGCGAAGAGCGTGCACGTGCCGCTGTCGCAAATCACGGATACGCTGGGCGTGTACATGGGCTCGGCGTACGTGAACGATTTCGATTTCAACAACCGGTCGTATCGGGTTTACATCCAGGCCGACAAGCAGTTCCGGGCGCGGGCGGACGACATGAAGCGGTTCTACGTGCGCTCGGACAGCGGGGCCATGGTGCCGCTCGAGAATTTGATCAGCATTACCCAGACCACGACGCCGCAGGTGATCAGCCACTACAATCTTTTCCGGTCGGCGGAAATCGATGGCTCGCCTGCGCCGGGATACAGTTCTGGCCAGGCGATTGCGGCCATGGAAAATTTGGCCACGAAGATGCCGCAGGGATTTTCGTATAGCTGGACGGGGCTGTCGCTGGAGGAATTGGCGGCGGGCGGGACGTCGCTGATTTTATTCGCTCTGGGTACGCTGGTGGTTTATCTCACGCTATCGGCGCAGTATGAAAGTTTTGTGCTGCCGTTCATTGTTTTGCTCGCCGTACCCATGGCGCTGCTAGGAGCGTTGGGGGCGCAGTGGATGCGGGGATTGCAGAATGATGTGTTCTGCCAGGTCGGGTTGGTGATGCTGGTCGGATTGTCGAGCAAGAATGCGATTTTGATTGTGGAGTTTGCGGAGCAACTGCGCGGGCGCGGGATCCCGCTCATAGAGGCGGCGGTGCAGGGGGCGACGATTCGGTTGCGCCCGATCCTGATGACTTCGCTGGCGTTTATTCTCGGGGTGGTGCCGCTGGTGGTGGCCACGGGGGCGGGCGAGAATGGGCGGCATTCGGTGGGGACGACTGTGTTTGGCGGCATGATTATGTCGACGGTATTGAATTTGTTTTTTATTCCGGTGCTGTATTTGATTATTGAGGGATGGCGCGAGCGAGGGAAAGCGCCGGCGGTTGTTCCTGCGGAGCCTGCGTAGCAGGTCTTTCGCCCTTCGCAGCGGGGGCAGGGGCGCTGTCATCCGGGGCGCGGGTGGCTAGAGAGATGTAGCGAGCTAGGTCTTTACGTTGGGATTTATGCGGCTGCTTCGCGGCTCGGTCTATTCTTCCTGGTCTTGCTTTTTTGTACGACTGCGGATTGTCTCTTCTTCTTTCGGGCTTCGCGACGGCGTATTTTTGCCATCCATTCTTTGGAATACATGGTGCCGCGGCATTTGGGGGAGCCGCAGTGGCAGGGGGCGGGGTCATCGTCGTCGTAGAGGTTGTAGTCCCAGACGAGTTCTTCGCCGGCGGCGATGTCGCGGATGGCGAAGATCCAGACGCGGCCTTTAATTTCGTCGACCTCGCAGTTGGGATTGCAGGAATGATTCAGGTAAGCGCCCAGGCCATGGCCGTCGATCACGGTTTTGCCATCGTCCAGTCCATAGAGATAAGTGCGGGAGATGCCTTCGTAGCGGCGGTCAGCTTCCTCGGTGGTAATGCGTTCACCGTCGTACTCGACCACGCGAGTTCCCTTGCGGATGGGCTTGGAGGTGTAGACGCCTACGGAATGAATGGGGGAAGGACGAACGGCTAGAGACATGAACTAATTTCGCATGCGGGGGCGGTTTTTGGGAATGTGAAAAATTGAGTAATTGTGGAATTGCGTAATTGTGTAATTTGTAGCCCACGTTTATTCAGTTTTTAATTAACGCGATTACGAAATTACCTAGGGGTCGTAGACGGCGCTGCCGAAACCTTGTTTGCGGATTAACTCCTGCAAGTCTTCCAGGCGCTTTTGCTGCTGGTCCAGTTGAACTTTCATGGCTTCCAACTGCATGCCCTTCGCTCTTTGGCTTTCATTCTTTTGGGCGCAGTCGGTGAGACAGGTTTCGGGGTGCTCGAGGGATTGGGTAAGGGTCTCGATATTCTTCTGCAGGGAAACGATGCCGGCTTTTTGTGCCTCGATCGTGGACTTCAACTGATCGGCAATGGCGGTTTGCGATCCGTAGCTGGGAGGTCCATAAGCTGGAGTGCGAGGCGTGTGGGCGGAGGTAAGGGTCGATCCGACGTGTTCAGGAATGTCTTCGTTGGTGACGATTTTTTTGGGTGGCTTAGGTGGTTGAGCATCCTTCGAGGTCGCGGGGGCGGCTTTGGCTTTCGCATCTTTCTGCTGCTTCTCGAGACGGGCCTGGCGGGCGGCGTTTCCCAGGGATTGCGAATCCTGAGTGTAAACGGCGCAGGCGCACACGAGAATGCTGGCCACAATCAATAATAAAACTCGCCGATGGATAGACATTGCCGTTGAATCCGTTGTGACAGGCTTTGCCAAATTATGATATCGCGACGTCGAGGCGATTGGAGGTTACGTTCGTACCGCTGGCAAAGGCAAAAGCTTTTAACCGCAGAGAGCGCGAAGGAGTCGCAGAGGAAGCGGAGATCGCACCTGTAATGCTTGGGTTAGGCAGAGCTAAAGCCGGCGATCAGGGTGTCCAGTTTCTCGAGGAGGGCTTTGTTGCCTTGCCGGGAATATTTGGTGAGCGTTTCGCGATAGATCGGCAAATTGTATAAGAATGACTCGACTCGCTCTTTGTTCAGATCCTCCCAGTACGCGCCGTAGCCGGATTTTTCCAGCCAATAGGCATTGAAGATCTGCTCGAACTGATGGCTTACCGGGACGGCCAGATAGGGCTTGCCCAGATGCAGGGCCTCGGTGACGAGGGAAAATCCGGAGTTGGCGACAATGGCACGGGCGCTGGTCAGGTCGGCGAAGAAACCGTCGCTGGAAGGCTTCTTATAAACGATGTTCTTCTCTTCACCTTCGCGGCCGAAGCCGTACGCGATGAAGCGGCATCGGACGGAAGTCAGCAATTTTGCCAGTTCGGGTGCGGTGGAAGTCACGTAGACGAGGACATGGTCACGTTGCGTGGGAGTGGCGTTAAGGATTTCCTGCCTCAGAAGCGGGGGAACAAGAACGTGTTGCGCTTGCGGATGGGCGCGGTGAAAAAGGAAATTACGAGATAAGCGTTGGCGTGCGGGGTCATCAGGCGGGTTACGAGCTTGGCCGCGGCGGCATCAGCGCGATATTTTCTGGGATAAGAAACGGCTGTGTTGGTGAGGCAGTGCTGGTTATCGATGGAGATGACTGGAAGGCGTTTCTTGTGTCCGAGGTGACAGGTGAGCGGCTCGAAGTCAGTGATGATCAGGTCGGTCTTCCATTCGTCCACCAAATGCTTCAAGAGGGAGAGGCTCCGGGCGGCTTGCGGGACTGTGAGCAGGTTCTTGGCGATAGTACGTTTGTAGCGGACACGATTGTTGACGTAGGCGAAGTGGAAGCCGTAAATCTCGGTGACGTCGAACTGTGGCTCCAACGTTTGCAGGCCGCGGTCGAAAGTCGCGACGTGAACGGAGTGTCCCTGGGCGATGAGATGGGAGAGGACTTCTTTGGCGCGGGTGGAATGGCCTGCGCCTTCGCCGTTAACGCCGTAGAGGATGTTGGCCATGGGTCGAGGGCGAGTATACCGCTTGGGGAGGCTAGGTTCGGCGAGTTGCAGCTCAGAAATGAGGGAAAGATTCGAGCGCAAAACGAAACGCCCCGGACTCGGCTTGAGTCACGGGACGTTCGTTGATCAGCCCTCCCCCAAGTGCTGCTCAAGAACAAGGATAGGACCTGCCGAGGCGGAGGAAAATGGCCCTTGCGTGCTATGCCTTGGCACTGACGGGGTAGCCGTCCACAGTCGTTAGTCCAGAGGAACTCTTCCGAAAGGACGGTTAAGGA
The DNA here is from genome assembly GCA_963733795.1 of uncultured Acidobacteriaceae bacterium. Lineage (GTDB taxonomy): Bacteria > Acidobacteriota > Terriglobia > Terriglobales > Acidobacteriaceae > Sulfotelmatobacter. The sequence continues at coordinate 610,707 of CAVTED010000004.1, read as the reverse complement.
ACGACTGTCTTAAACTTCGGTTGAGTCACATCCGATTCCGCCTGCAGCCAATCATCTAGCTCGTTTCCTTCTCGCCCACGTTGCTCGTACAGTCCATAGGCGCGAAGACGAATTTGCTCTTGAAGGTCGGGTGCGGATTTCGTCGCGTTTGTTGTTTGACGTGGAAGGGCTGCGGAGCTTGTCTGTTTCATGTGCGTACTCCTTTAAATATGATCGTTGTGCTTTCGTGGTGTGCTTGGACTCGTCAGCTCGCAGTCACCTGCACCGACTCCAACTCGGGGATGCACCGGGAGTTTTGCAGGGATTTGACAGCGTCTTCGGCAGTGTATCTCCCCATAACTTGTGCCAGCTTACGGTCGGTCGTCATGTGGATTGGGGTCGAATCGGACCGCTGCACGTATTCCGGGATGCGAGTACCTCGGTTCACTTTCACAATAAATTTGATGTTTTTCATTTTCTTAAGTCCTTTCTGGGACAACGTGAACACAGCGGCGGTTCACTTCTTTGACGTCGAATACACCACCGCGGTAAAGGGCTTGCCACACTCCAGGCAACTTGCCTTTAATCGAGGAGTGATCAATCCGCAAGAAGGGCACATCCTTTGTGCTTGAGACTCGGCGATCTCCGGTCTCAGCTTGCGCATCCAGCGGAGCAGCAGGATCGTGAACAACACGATCAGCAGACCGAGGAAAATCCTGGGTGCGTTCATAAGAGCGACCCTTCTTGGCGAGGTCCTGCACCAAACGGAATGGGCAGACCACTCCCTCGCAGAAAAGCCTAAGGTGGACGAACTTCAGATGGACTGGCTTAGGTCAGAAGACCTGAAAGAGGAGAGAAACGTAACCGCCCCAGTAATGATTATAGCAGTTAAGGAGGCGAGTTGGCTCTGTGAGCGACGATTGACTGCGATTTCCAGCGCAGACCAGTATAACGATGGCAATTCGCCACGTTTATGTCGGCAAAAAATGGCGGAAGCGAGTGGGGGTCGAATAGACACCCAAATGTAGTTTCAATAACTTAGATCGCGGCAGAGTGCATCTTACGCGGCTAGTTACACGCAATTCCGTGTTAACGGCACGGAAACGGCACGGGAAACATTAGCGCAAGTTTTTTCTCAAATTGTGGGATGTTGGCAGCTTTGCTTTAGCTTCGAGCAGTTCGTCTAACTCACGCGCTAACTCCGTCATCTTGCTATGATCCTCTTCCTCCCCGATTAGCTTGCACAAATCGTCGATTCGCTTCTGCCGTTCTGTGTTTATCATTGGCCACGGTCCGAGGCGAGCTTCGCAGCGTAGCACTCTCCGTGAATGGCTTGTCCATACTCATCGGCCTTGCTGTCTTCTAGCTTCACGGATTTCTTGCAGATGACGCACTCTGGACTCCACTGAGATTCCGCTTGATCTTTTGAGAAATTTTGAGAGGGGGAGATGGACATTCTGCCTCCTGGGAGAGGGCAATCCTGGAGCACTGTAGTTCACACTACAAAGGGGCTACGCCGTCTGTCTGAGCAATATTGCTCACTTTTGTACGATAGCGCACATTCAGTGGAATCCTTCAAACGGTGGGCGGGCGGGTAGTCGGTTGAGTGCGGTGTATTTTCACCACAGTCAGGAAGTAGCATTCGGCATGAACTGCTTTACCTTTATCATCAATCTTCGCTGTTTGAAGATCGACCGGCTTGTTGCATATCGAGCAAGTGATTTCTGACGGAGCGGAACTCATAAAGCACCTCGTTGGGACGACGGGGCACGTCTAACGGGAGACACTATCACAGGTGTTAGTCCGTTGTCGGTAAGGTGCCCTACAGACTGTACGTTAGCGAGCCGACAATAAGACCGCTGGAATGTCCCGATGACTTGTCACTGTTATGAATGGGAAAGCCGCGTAGCGGAGGACAAACTCGCTGCCGAGCGGGAGATAAAGAAGCGGGCACGCTGGAGTGGAATACTTGCAACCCCCTCGCGCTCCGGTGCCCGGCGCTAATTTTAACGCGGGTCCTCAAGACACCACAAGTCCTGGAGCCACGCTATGGATGTTTGCTTCGCCTGGAGAACTAGGCCGACAACCGTGGTCCTACGATTCGGTGTTGCGTGCGTTCGTGAATGCAGGGACGGAATCGGGCGTCGGTAAACTCGGTACGCATTCGATGCGTCACACGTACCGCTCATGGTTGGACGCTGTGGGCACTCCCATTGCCGTACAGCAAAAGCTGATGCGTCACGCGGGCATCCGCACCACGATGAACGTTTACGGCGACATCGTGACCGATGAAACGTCCGTAGCTGTTGGCAAAGTGACGGGGTTAGCGCTCAACGGCACGGGTAACGGCACGGAATCTCGCTAACCCCTTTATTTTGGCGGAAGCGAGTGGGGGTCGAACCCACCGGTGACAGGATTGCCTGCCGCCCGCCGGTTTTGAAGACCGGGACGATCACCGGACCGCATGCGCTTCCGCAAGGCCAGAACTGCCACCGATCTGCACGGATTCTCGCGGATTAGAACTAAGTATGCAACGGGCCAAGGAAGAATCCGTGCAATCGGTGGCCGACTTCTTTTCTTCGCACCGATTACTTCGGTTGCGGGACGATGCGCAGGTACGGCTTCGGGGATTTCCATCCGCCGGGATATAGCTTCTGCGCTTCTTCGTTGCTCACGTTGCCGCCGATGATGACGTCGTCGCCCTGCTTCCAGTTCGCCGGGGTCGAGACTTTGTGTTTCGCCGTGAGCTGAATGGAGTCGATGACGCGCAGGATTTCGTCGAAGTTGCGGCCGGTGCTCATGGGATAGCTGAGCTGCAGCTTGATTTTCTTATCGGGGCCGATGACAAAAACGGTGCGCACGGTGGCGTTGTCGGCGGCGGTGCGGCCTTCCGAACTGCTTCCGCTTTCGGCGGGCAGCATGCCGTAGAGCTTGGCGATTGTAAGTTGCGGATCGCCGATCATGGGATAGTTCACTTTTGCGCCCTGGGTTTCTTCGATGTCGGCGGCCCACTTGCCGTGGCTGGTAACGGGATCGACGCTGAGGCCGATGATCTTCACGTTGCGCCTGGCGAATTCCGGCTGCAGACGCGCCATGGTTCCCAGTTCGGTGGTGCAGACGGGCGTGAAGTCTTTGGGATGCGAGAACAGGACGGCCCAGCCGTTGCCGATCCAGTCATGAAAGTGGATCGTCCCCTGCGTGCTTTCAGCGGTGAAATCGGGGGCCGTATCGTTGATGCGGGGAATGCTCTGCGTTTCGTTGGCAGTCGCGGTAGTCATGGTCATCTCCTTATATCCTTGATGAATTCGAAGCGCTCAAGATTCGGAAAGTGCGCCCGCCCCGGCTTCCAGACTTGGCACAAAGCGGATGAAAATGAAAACCCACCCGCTTTGCCGGGTGGGTTGGGAAGAATCTCGCTGTTTCCCTACCCACACGCCGGCGCCGGTGGACAACAACACATGGCACGGGCGGTGGAAGTGGAAAACATGCAGTTAGGATAGAAGCGTGGACGGGCCACTGTCAAACGTTTCGGACCGGCGCGATTCGGAGCTCCATATGGTTTCGGATGATTTTCTGCATCGCGGACGAGGCGCGAGCATCCGTCCAGGCGGCCCGACAATTCATTTTTTTGGGGACGAGTGATGAGCAACCAGGCGCGGCGGCTGGCTATGGCGCAATGGGATGTGTTCACGGCCAAGCCGCTCGAAGGAAATTCTCTGGCGGTATTTTTTGATGCGCGGGAGTTGAGCGACGCGCAGATGCAGTCGATTGCGAAGGAGATGAATCTATCGGAGACGACGTTCATTTTTCCGCGCGAAGCGGCAGCGGAGCGCGAGCGTGGCGTGCGGGTGAGAATTTTCACGGTGCAGGAGGAGTTGCCGTTCGCGGGACATCCCACGCTGGGCACGGCGTTCGCGTTGCGCGGGGAATCTGGGGCGAAGGAAATCTCGCTCGACCTGAACGTGGGAAAAGTTCCCGTGCGTTTTGAAGAAACTCCGGGGCAGCCGGTATTTGGCGAGATGACACAGATGGATCCGGTATTTGGAATTCAACATGACCGCGAGGCGGTCGCGAGGGCTTCCGGATTGCGCGTGGAGGATTTCGATTCATCGCTGCCGGTTGAAACCGTGTCGACGGGAGTTCCCTTCACGGTGACTCCGCTGAAATCTTTGGCGGTGATCCAGAAATTGCGCGTGAATGTGGGCAAAGTCGCCGAATACCTCGCAAAAACGGGCGGAAAGTTTCTCTACTTAGTGGCCCGTGAAACCGTGGATCCCGCGGCCCGCTTGCACGCCCGAATGTTGTTTTACAACGGCGAGGATCCGGCTACGGGGTCGGCGGCGGGATGCGCCGCCGCGTGGATGGTGGCGCATGGAGTCGCTGAACCTGAGCAGCGCGTGCTGATTGAGCAGGGCATCGAAATGCAGCGTCCAAGCCGGATTTTTGTGCGAGTGTCCCGCCAGAATAATATTCGCGATAACCGTGTAGTTAACGTGCGCGCCGGCGGCAATGCGATCGAAGTCATGCGCGGTGAAGTTTTCCTCTGACACACGGGATGCAAGCTGCGGAAAACACAGAGACGCACTTGCGCGAAAAAAAATCAATAGCCGGAACGTCCCATTAGCGTCGGCGGCACTTTACAGTAAGCGCGCAAGCCGCTACCATTCATCTCGCTCCGACATTCTTCATATCGAGAAAAGTCCTTGTTGGATTCGCGAGCCGCGTTTGCGGCAGCATCCGATGGCTGTGGAAGGCTGATGAAACCAAAACGCACGATCCTTTGTGTGGATGACAACGAACAGTCTCTTTCTCACCGGAAAATCATGCTGGAAACTCGCGGCTATCGCGTGGCGAGCTTTTCGCGCGGCGAAGAGGCGCTGACGCGCTTCCAACAAGGAGGAGTCGACCTGGTGATTGCCGACATGGCGATGCCGGGACTGGACGGGCCGCAACTCATCGCCCGAATCAAGGGCTTGTCGCCCCACACTCCCGCGATTCTGATTTCCAGCAAGGTCCGGGTTTACGATCACGATTCGCAGGCGGATGTTTTCCTTACCAAAGGAATGTACGCCCCGGTGGATTTGCTGGAACGAGTTCGACTTTTGCTGGTGCGAAAGCGCGGACCCAAGCGCATGCAGCCGCGGGCGCCGGAAGTTCCACGGCAAGTCGGAGTGGCGTGAAGCAGCTTGTAGCTTCTAGCTACTAACTAACCCTTCTCAGCGCACGCTGGCTTTCGAGCCGCGTGCGTTTTCGTTTTGAACGCAAAGGAACTTCAGCTCTCAAGATGACCAACTTCAGCCACCACATGGAAAGCTAGTCGCTACGAGCTAGAAGCTAGAAGCTGTTCTTCGTGTAAGATTCTCAGCAGGCATGGCCGAAGCATTCATCGAAGCGAAAAATCTGCGGAAGACGTATCACGTCGGCAAAATTGAAGTCGAGGCGCTGCGCGGGATTTCCTTCAGCGTGCAGAAGGGCGAGTTCGTCAGCGTGGTGGGTCCGTCGGGCAGCGGTAAGTCGACTCTCTTTTATCTGTTGGGCGGGTTGACGCGGGCCGATGGGGGCAGCGTGGTGCTCGACGGCGACGATCTGGCCACGCTGTCTGATGCGGAACGAACCCGCATGCGCAAGCGCAAGATCGGATTTGTGTTTCAGAAGTTCAATCTGCTGCCCACGCTCGACGCACGGTCGAATATTGAGATTGCCCGGGAAATTTCGGGCAACGGCAATGGAGATCCGGCGCACTTCAACCGCATCACCGATCTTCTCGGGCTGACCAAGCGGCTTGGCCATCGGCCGTCCGAACTTTCCGGAGGCGAGCAGCAGCGGGTGGCATTGGCGAGGGCTCTCATCAACAAGCCCGCGGTGGTGCTGGCCGACGAGCCCACGGGCAACCTGGATTCCAAGAATTCGGATGTGGTGCTGGGCATGTTGCGGCTGTCGAATCAGGAACTGGGTCAAACAGTGCTGATGATCACGCATAATCCCGAGGCGGCGAAGTACGGGGATCGCATCATTCACATGCGCGATGGGCAGATTGTGGGGCCGGAGGACGATCCGCAGTGGGTGGTGAAGTAAGCACGGTCGCCGCTATCCTGCAGTAACCTAGCTTCGCCACAGCGGGTGAAGACGCCCGCTGGACAGCCGCGGGACGGCGGCGCTACTCAGCGATGTTATGCTAGGTAATCGTATCCCGCGATGAGGCTGTAACCTTTCATGTCTAAGCCAGAAACTTCCCATCCAGAAATTTCAGAAGTCCAACCTGTCCCCGAAGGCACGGAATCATTCGGCGACATTTTGTCCCAATATCAGAAGAGCCATTCGCGAAAGACGGAAGGCAGCAGGCAGTTGCAGGCCACGGTGATTGCGGTTAATGCTGAGTCCGTGTTCTTCGATATCGGATACAAGTCAGAAGGAATTTTGCCGCTGGCGGCGTTACAAGGGGAGGCGCTCAAGCCTGGGGACAAGTGTCTGGTGACGGTCAAGGGCCGCGACCTGGATGGTTATTACGAGCTGTCGCGCTTCAAAGTTGAACGGCCGATGGATTGGACTGGACTGGAAAAGGCTTTCGCTGATAAGACAACCGTTCTGGGCACGGTGACGGGCGTGATTAAAGGCGGATTTAGCGTCGATGTGGGAGTACGAGCATTCATGCCCGCCTCGCGCAGCGGAGTTCGCGAGGCTGCGGAGATGGAGAAGTTGGTTGGACAGGAGATTCGTTGCCGCATCATCAAACTCGACGTCACGGATGAAGACGTCGTCGTGGATCTTCGCGCGGTTGCGGAGGAAGAAGCTCGCTCCGCCAAAGACAAGTTTCTGTCGCAGATCAAGGAAGGCGAAACGGTAAGCGGTACCGTACGCAGTCTTACCGACTACGGTGCTTTCGTTGATCTGGGCGGAGTGGATGCGTTGCTGCACGTGAGCGACATCGCCTGGGGCAGAGTGAACAAGCCCGCGGACGTGCTGTCTGTGGGACAAGCGGTCGAGGTAAAAGTGCTGAAGGTTGCGTCGGATGCTGACAAGCGGCGAATTTCGGTTGGGTTGAAACAGCTGCAACCGCATCCGTGGGATGCGGTCGGGGAAAAGTTCCGGGCGGGGGATCGCGTTCGCGGTACGGTAACGCGGCTAGTCGAGTTTGGAGCGTTCGTGGAATTGGAGCCGGGCATAGAGGGCTTGATTCATATTTCGGAGATGTCCTGGTCCAAGGGCAAGATCAGAAAAGCGAGTGACGTGGTGAAGCAGGGCGAGACGGTCGAGGCTGTGATTTTACAAGTCAGCGCCGCCGAGCACCGTATCTCGCTGGGACTGAAACAGGCATTGGGCGATCCCTGGGCCGAGGTGGCGGAACGTTTTCAGGTGGGTTCGCCCGTCGAAGGGCCAATCACCAATCTGACCAAATTCGGCGCGTTTGTTCAGCTTTCGGAAGGAATCGAAGGCATGGTTCATGTCAGCGACATCAGCGCCGAGAAGCGGATCAACCAGCCGCAGGATGTGTTGCGCGTGGGGCAAGTAGTCAAGGCGCAGGTGCTCGCCATTGATATTGAGAAACGTCAAATGCGGCTGGGCATGAAGCAATTGGTGCCGACGGGGCTGGACGAATACATCGCGGAGCACAAGGAAGGCGATGTGGTCACGGGCCGGCTCATGGACGATGCAAGCGGCCAGGCGCGTGTGGAACTGGGCGAGGGTATTCATGCTACCTGCAAGGTGGCCGCTGCCAGTGCGCCAAAGAAGGACGCGGCTCCGAAGGAATCGAAGGCGGATATTTCTTCGTTGAGTTCGATGCTGCAGGCGAGGTGGAAGAGCGGCTCCGGCGGACCTGCACAGACAGAACCGGTGCGGACGGGACAAGTTCGGGCTTTTCGAATCGTGAGTATAGATCGTGCGGCTAAGAAGATTAAATTGGAATTCGTGTAGCGCAAAAGCGCGCTGTCTCCTTGATCGGCGCCGCGGAACGCAGATGCGGTATAATTTTCGGGTCGAGCGGGAGTAGCTCAGTGGTAGAGCGCGACCTTGCCAAGGTCGATGTCGCGGGTTCGACCCCCGTCTCCCGCTCCAGTTTCTTTGTTCCTAACCTGCCCTCCGCAGATGGACTTTTTCCGGCCGGAACGCTAACGTATGGAGCAGGGGCGCGGTACCCAAGTGGTAAGGGAGAGGTCTGCAAAACCTTTATGCGTCGGTTCGATTCCGACCCGCGCCTCCAGTCTTTTCCTGTAGTTTCCTAACTGCCTTGCCTGCGATTTGCATCTGCCTCTCGATTGATGGATCATGCCCTTTCCATGCGTCGAACCAAGCCCTCGCGCCGCGCTCGATATTATTTTTGCCTGATCCTGTGGGGCGTTTCTTTTTCTAATCCCTCTCAAGGACAACAGGCCGACAGGCCGACCGATCCGCCTCCCGATGCGCCGAAATCAAGCAATACCAATACGAAGGGATTTTTTGTGCGCTGGGCAGACTTTTATCGCCAGGACTGGTCTGTAAGGGCTGCTTCCTCGCCGGCTCCAGCGCGGCGCGGGGTTCCGTCGCCGCTGGATTCTCCTCCATTCCCCAACTCAGACTGGTCGTACGGTGGTTCGCCGGTGATCGGCGAGCCGGACACCAACAGCTATCCGCTGATGAGCGCCATCAACGAGGCGAGGAGCCGGACTAAGATTTATGGATGGATCGATCCGACTCTGAACTTCAGCACTTCGATGCACAGCAACTCACCGGAAGCCAACGATCTGTATTCGAATCGGGTGGAGATGAACCAGTTTGTTCTCTACGCCGAGCGATTGCCGGATTCGGTGCAGCGCGATCACGTCGATTGGGGCTACCACCTTACGGCCCTTTATGGCACGGATTATCGCTTTACGATTGCGAAGGGCTACTTCAGCGGCCAGTTATTGAACGATCATCGCCAATACGGTTTCGATCCGACGCTCGAATATGTCGACATTTATATTCCGCACGTTGGTCAGGGTATGAATGTGAGAGTAGGCCGATTCATCTCCGTGCCGGGAATCGAGGCGCAGTTGGCGCCGAACAACTACATCTTCAGCCACTCGCTGCTGTATGCGATCGATCCGTTCACCGATACCGGCCTGATAGTGACCGTGAAAGTGAACGACCGGTGGCTGGTGCAACTCGGAGTTACCGGCGAGCACGATGTGGCCCCATGGACGCCGGATGCGAAGCCTTCCGGCACGGCCTGTGTGAGCTATACGACCAAGTCAGTGAACGATAATTTCTATCTTTGTGCGAACGGCATCAACGACGGCAAGTACGCATACAACAATCTGCAGCAGTATGACGGCACCTGGTATCACAAGTTTTCGAAGACAGTGCACATGGCAACCGAAAGCTGGTACATGTATGAGCGCGACGTGCCGGCTGTAGGAGGGATAATTCAGCCGGAAACGGGCGCGAATGCGGCTTACTGCTTGCCGCGCCAACAGCGATGTACTGCGCCCGAATATGCCGTGGTCAATTTTCTACAGAAAGAATTTTCTGTGCATGACTTCCTCTCATTTCGCAGCGACTTTCTCGACGACAAGAAAGGCCAGCGCACGGGATATGCGACCAAATACTCCGAGAACACGATCGCATGGTGCCATTGGTTCGGTACGACGGTGCAACTCCGTCCGGAGTTGCGATTTGAACATGCCTGGGACAGGAAGGCTTACGATTATGGGCGACGGCAGAATCAGCTTACGGTGGCGAGCGATCTGATTTTTCATTTCTGACTGAAGTTTTAGCGGACTGCCTTAGGAAATAGTCGATGAACGGCGTGCGAATGGATACGTGGCTGTGGGCCGCGAGATTTTTCAAGACGCGTCCCTTGGCGAAACGAGCGTGCGAGCTGGGGAGAATTCTGTCGAACGGACAACCTGCCAAGGCGGCGCGTGAGGTCAGAATTGGCGATAAGCTGCGCGTGACAAATGAAGGCGGCGATTTTCAGATTGAAGTCCTGCTTCTCAGCGAAGTGCGGGGGCCTGCGCCCGTGGCGCAAACGCTTTATCGCGAAACTGAAGAGAGTCGAGCCCTTCGCGAGAAGGTGGCAGCCGAACGGAAGGCGATGCGCCAATTTGAAACTTTGCCGCAAGGCCGCCCTTCCAAGCGCGACCGGCGACACATCATTCGGTTCCGAGGGCGAGTGTAAGACTGCCTAAGGCGCGTCAAAGGCTTTAACCCCAGAGGACACAGAGGCGAATTTTAACTGTTGACTTGTGGGGCAAGTGCGGGCAATATGGCGGTATACGACATGTCGCCAGAAGCTACTATGGAGTTCTTGCCACTTACCGAGCCGGTCTTGCTCATCCTTCTGAGTCTGGCGCAACAGCCTCGCCATGGATACTCGATTCTTAAGGATGTCGAGCACATGAGCGACGGGCGCGTGATGCTGAGCACTGGCACTCTGTACGGCGCGCTGCGCCGGCTGTTGGACGAAGAGTGGATCGAGCGATTCAAAGAGCAGGAGAGTTCGCGCGGGCGACAGGCTTATCGCCTGACGGCGCGGGGACGCAGAAATTTGCAGCTCGAAGTGGGTCGGATGAAGCATCTCACGCGCCTGGCAAATTTGCGGATCGCGGTGAAGGAGGCATGATCCATGTTCAGCGGATCGATGTTCGCCGGATCAATGTTTGGCCTGGTCCTTTATCGTCATGCGCTGCGTCTTTATCCGGCGGTCCACCGCGAACGGTTCGGCGAGGAGATGGTTGCCGTCTTCCAGGAATTGCAGGCTGAAACTGCGACGAAAGGGCTTTTTCCGCGAAGTCTGTGGTGTATTCGCGAAATCGCGGGAGTTTTGGCCGGAGCTTTGCAGGAGCATTGGCGAACGGCGGGCGGCGATTCTGTCTGGTTATGGTTTCCAACGAGGAGGCTAACGATGCGTAACGAATTCCGTTTCCAAAAACGACTGCCGTTCTGATGACGATCATTCTGGCGGGAGTGGTGATGATAATTCAAAGGGGAGAAGCGATTCAGCAGTCGCTTCCCTACACGAATCCTCCGGTTGCGCCGATCCATCCGGCGCACTCTACGTTATTGCCGGGCATCGTATTCGGGCTCGTATTCTTCTATGGCGCGGGATTGATCGGCTGGGCGATTCTTTTTGCCATGCGCCGCTCGGGAGTGCACCGACTGGACGAGACTTCTATTCGACCGAAGTAATGTGGGCTCGGCGGACGAATTCGCGCTTCGCCAGGATACGATGTGGTGGATAGAAGCTGCCAGATTATTCGCTGCCAACCGTTTCTCGCTTCCAGTCGCATCCGCATGCCGTATTTTGGCCGCAGGGTGATGAGCGGCTCGGGTTCCACGCGGTGGCCGGGGACGAATCTTAACTTCCACTTTTGCGCCAGCGTGGCCAACAGCAACACTCCTTCCATCCACGCAAACGATTCGGCCGCAATGCGATAATTAGCTGGTTCTATGAGGATGAAAGCAATTCATTCGCGGCTTGTCGTCCTGTTTCTCTTAACTACCTGCAGTCCGTTTCTTCTAGGGCAACCTAACGCTTCAGCGGGGGCCACGCCCAAGTACACCTTCACGATCGTTCGAGTGTTTCCGCACGACTCCTCCGCTTACACCCAAGGTCTGGCGTATCGCGATGGCTTCCTGTATGAGGGCACAGGTCGCAACGGACGGTCGTCACTTCGAAAGGTGCGGCTGGAAACCGGGGAGGTGATTCAGCGCTTGGAGCTGGCATCAGAGTACTTCGGGGAAGGGATCTCCCTTTTTAAAGATAAAGTCGTCCAGATCACCTGGAAGTCAGGAGTGGGTTTTGTATATGACCTGAACACCTTCCGGCTGTTGCGGAAATTTTCTTACTCCGGCGAAGGCTGGGGCCTCACTGCGAATGGCCATCAATTATTTATGAGTGACGGAACATCGGAAATTCGTGTCTTCGACCCCGAAACTTTCCGAGAAATACGCCGTTTCAAGGTTCACGATGGTCCAACTCCCGTCGATCAACTCAACGAACTGGAGTTTGTAGAGGGACAGATTTTCGCCAATGTGTGGCACAGCAACCTCGTCGCAAAGATTTCTCCGCAGACTGGAAGAGTAGTTGGGTGGATTGACCTTAGCGGAATTCTGAGCCCCGTCTATCGTCTCGAACCCGAAGCCGTGCTCAACGGGATTGCGTATGATCCGCTTCACAAGCGACTGTTTGTCACCGGGAAACTTTGGCCAAGCATCTTCGAAATCAGGCTTGCCCCGAAAGACAATAAGTAGGATTGCCGTCCTTCGCTACCGCGTGGCGCTGACCGTCCGCGCCGGAACCGGCTTCGATCCCGGCCGCAGCCACCAGATCAATCCGCCGGCTAGCACCAGTCCAACTGCGATCAACTGTGTCCCGGTCATGGCGCCGCCGAATACCGAGCCGCGGCCGGGATCGTCGCGCAAATATTCCAGGAAGAATCTGGCAACGCCGTAGATGAACATGAACGCGCCAATCACCTGGCCTTCAAACTTTCTGCGCTTGAGCAGCCACATGAGGAAGAAGAAATTCGCTAGCTCCACTGCCGACTCGAACAATTGCGTCGGTTCGAGCGGCACGCCGAGCGGCGTCCCGGTAATCGAATTCGCCAGCGGATTGTGGAAGACCACGCCCCACCAGTGATGCGTCTCTTTCCCGTAGCAACACCCCGCGGCGAAGCAGCCGATCCGTCCGATCGAGTGTCCCAGCGCGAGACCGGGCGCGAACGCATCGCAAGTCCCCAGAGCCGGCATCTTGTGTCTCCACACATACCAGGCCGCCGCCACGAACGCCGCCAGCAGGCCTCCAGAGAAAACTCCGCCCGCCTGCAGCGTGTTGATGCTGAAAATCTCGCCGGGATGAGCCGAGTAATAACTCCACTCGTTGACGATGTAGAGCACCTTCGCCCCGATGATCCCGGCCAGCACCACCAGAATGCCCAGGTTCCATGCCTTGTCGCCGTCAACTCCCAGCTTCTCGGAATTGCGAACGCTGATCCACAGCCCGATCAGGACGCCCAGGGAAACCAGGAATCCATACGTCGGCAGGAAAAATTTCCCTATATGAAAGAGTTGTGGAAACACAGTTTAGTTAGATGCGGGAAACCAGGGATTTGCTACTTGATCAGTCTAGCAGGAATGCAGCGCTTAACTCTTAGCCTTTGGCCTTTAGCTAAGAGCTAAAAGCCAAAAGCTAAGAGCCGATTTTATCAAGCCGACCCACTGTGCCGTGTGACGGGCCGAGAATGAACCCGTCGGTAGACGTTGGGAACCCGCCGAGACCCTTTAGGCATCTCCGCATGGCGGAGCGTCGCACACCGGATCCTAGTTCGAGTCGAGTCCCCGTTCATTCAGCATTGGTTCAAAAATCGGTTACCGCCATCACCAACCCGGCAGGCCGGCTTTCATGTTGGATGCTAGGCAAAACTCACGCGCTTGGCAAGAGCAGGACCGCAAAAAGTTGGCAGGCCGCTTGCTACGAAAGTAACCGGCGGTTCCCAAATGGACTTGCTAATTGAGCGTAGGCCCCGAGCCGCTTAGTCTTGCCTCCGCGCCCTCCGCGGTTTCCTCCGCGCTCTCTGCGGTTAAAATCTTTTCACGCTTCCGGAGCCCGCATCCACTCATTCTTTAGTTCCCTCAGCCCAATAACTGGTCCGCGCCAGCACGGCCTCATCGCCGGCACCGCGCAAGCGCACTCGAATCTGATGCAGCCCCGGATGCGGATTCTTCGGCGCGAAACTCAGCAGATACCGGCTGTGCAGATGATTCGTAAAGTCATTCATCCGCACTTCGAATTTCTTTCGCGTCGCGAACAACTCGTACTCCCCGCCGGTCATAGCAGCGATGGTGCTCGGAACGTTTTTCCTCATGGCCTGCGCGGTCATGTACATCAGGTCGAGGAAGTCGATGCCCTGATGCATTTCGTTCTTGTTGGTCCCGCGTCCGGTGTCAAGAATGTTGGAGAGTGCGGGCGAAAATGCCAGCGCGTACATCACGGCATTGCTCTTTCCGATCGCCGCTACGGCGTCTTCAATCTTTACGTGGCTGCCGTGGTCGCGCGTTTCACTGATCAGCAATAGTATGCGCAGCCGTTCCTCCGGTTCCTGCTTGAGCAGATTGATCGATGAGTCGATCGCATCCAGGATCGCCGCGCCTCCGCTCCCCGGCTGCAGATTCCTCAAATCGTCTTCAACCAGAGTCGCGTCCCGCGTAAAATTTCTGGTGATTTCAACCTGACTGTCGAACTCCACCACGGCAACGCGGGCCGTTCCCAGAGCAAATAGCGGGTCCAGCATCGACTTCAACCCTTGCATTCGTGGAAACTCGTAAGCAGCCCGGCCTCCCCGCTGAATCGCCACGACCAGCGAAATCGGCTGGCCCTCGGGCGCTTCGTCGAGCCGCGCCGCCTGCTCTACCCCATCGTCTTCCACGATGAAGTCCCTGGCCTGCAGCCCATAGACGATTCCGCCCTCCCGGTCTTTCACCAGCGCCGGAATCAGCACCACATTGGATTGGGAACGGAGAGTGGTTTCCTGAGGAAGAGCAACGCCGGTGAATAGAGTGAACGCGAGGAAGATTGTCCAGCAGCGCCGCAGCCTATCCCGCCTTGCGTTTTTCGACCAGAACTTCATCCAGCGCATTAGACTAATAGATGCGCCCGCTTCAGATAATCGGTTGCCCCGCTGTCCTGCCTTTTCTTGAGCAAGTGATATTCGTCGGCAATATTCAGCGCCGCCAGCACGGCCAGCCGCACCGTATCGATGGTATTCGTCGCTTCGGCCACGGCGCGCATCTTGGCGTCCACGTACTCCGCCAGCTTCAAGATGTATTCCGGATCGGAGCCGCGCAGGTTATAGGCCTGATCAAAAATCTCCACCCGCACGCTGGAGTTCTGCGGATCCTTCACCACCTGATTCTTGGTCGCGGTAGCCATAAACGTTTCTCCGTGGGTCGTAATTCTTTGCGTCGCACATTCGTAGAGACGTAGCTTGCTACGCTCTCTGCCTGCGCAATCACAGGCCCTTAGCTGGCCACAGCCAACGACTCAATCTGCTCCAGCATCTTCTCCACGCGCCCGCGTATCTCTTCCCGCTCCTTCTTCAACCGCACCGTCTCGCGACGCAGCATTACCAGTTCCTCTTCGCGATCTTCCATTTGCTGCCGCAGCCGCTGCGCATCCCGTTCCGCCGTAGCCTGGGCCTGCCGCGCCGCTTTGAACAGCTCTATGGTGCGATAAATTTTGTCTTCGAGGGCCTGAAAATCGTCCGCCGGAACCTGGTCTGACACCTGTTCGACCGCATTCATTGCCATGATTGCACTCTTCCCCGCAGGATTTATGAAACTTCCTCGCAGTATACTCCGAATCTCTGTGGACAATGCACTCTATCGCTAGCCGAAATTGGGGCCATCGGAGCCGGCGAATTAGTTATAATTTCTGCTGCCAGGAGGCTCGAATCTATGAAACGCCTTGCCGCTCCTCTCCCTCGGATTATTCCTCGCGCTGGTTGCCCTCCCATCCCGGAGCGCAGCCAAGACCAAAGTCGAACTCAAAGACGCTCAAGGCAAAGACGTCGGTTACGTCGTCCTCTGGGATCAGGGACCGGGCGTCGCCCTCGAGCTCAAACTCCACGATCTCACGCCCGGAGAACATGCCATCCACTTCCATCAGGTCCCCAAGTGCGAAGGCCCCGACTTCAAATCCGCCGGTGGACACTTCAATCCCGATAGCAAGAAGCACGGTTTCGATAATCCCGACGGCCACCACGCCGGCGACATGAAGAACTTCACCGTCAGAGCCGATGGCAAAGCCACCGACGATTCATCTTGAAGACAACGATGCCACTCTCAGAAGGACTGGCGCCCCACTCGCTACTGAGCAACGGAGGCGCCGCGATCGTGGTCCACGCCAAAGCCGACGACTACAAGACCGACCCATCAGGCAATTCAGGAGACCGCATAGCCTGCGGCGTGATCACGAAGTAGTTCGGAGTCTCAAATAAACTTGTCATTCCGAGCGAAGCGAGGAATCTGCTGTTTGCCGGCAGCTTATCTGCGGCATCGCATACGCAACAACGAAATCACCGCGCCAACTTCGCCAGCCTCCGCCCCGCCTCGTCCAGCGTCTCCGCCTTCTTGCAGAACGCAAACCGCACCTGCCGCGCCCCATCCCGCGGATCGCGATAGAAACTCGATCCCGGCACGCACGCCACGCCAATTTCCTGCACCAGATATTTCGCAAACGAAACGTCATCCTTAAACCCGAACGCAGAAATATCCGTCATCACGTAATACGCGCCTCGCGGACGGAAACATTTGAACCCCGCCGCAGTCAGCGCCGGCATCAGATGATCGCGCCGCGCACTATACCCTCCCGCCAGCTTCGCGTAATACTCCGCAGGCAAGCTCAACGCCGCGGCCCCAGCCTCCTGCAGCGGCGCCGGCGCGCCCACCGTCAGAAAATCGTGCACTTTGCGAATCGCATTCGTAATCTTCTCCGGCGCAACCGCCCATCCCACGCGCCATCCCGTCACGCTGTAGGTTTTGGACATGCCGTTGATAGTCACCGTCCGCTCGCGCATTCCGTCCAGCGACACCATGGAAATATGCTCGGTCCCGTCATAAAGAATGTGCTCGTAAATCTCATCCGTAATCGCCAGCACATCGAACTCCACGCATAAATCGCGAATCAATTCCAACTCCGCCCGCGTGAAAACCTTCCCGTAGGATTGTTGGGTGTATTAAGAATGATCGCCTTGGTATGCTTGTCGAAAGCCCGCCGCAATTCCTTCTCATCAAACGTCCACTCGCCGCCGTCCGTCGCCGGCGGACGCAGCTTCACAAACTTCGGCTTCGCCCCGCTCAACACCGAGTCCGGCCCGTAGTTCTCATAGAACGGCTCGAAGATCACGACTTCATCGCCGGTGTTGCAAACCGCCAGCAGAGTCGAAATCATCGCCTCGGTCGACCCGCAGCACACCGTAATCTCTTTCTCCGGATCGACCGTAATCCCCTGCCAAATTCCCATCTGCCGCGCGATCGCATTCCGCAAATTCTTCGCGCCCCAGGTGATCGCGTACTGATTCACGTCCGCCGCAACCGCCTGCTGCGCGGCCTGTTTGATCTCCGCCGGAGCCGCAAAGTCCGGAAACCCCTGCGCCAGATTCACCGCCCCATACAACATCGCCTGCCGCGTCATCTCCCGAATCACCGACTCGGTAAAGTGCCCAACCTTGTCGCTGAGAAATTGTTTGCCCGAAACTGCGGCTGCTGAAACTGATGCGGGTGCCCCATTTCTCGCCTCTTTTGCGAGAAGTGGGGATTGGGAGTTCTCTAGACGGGAGGATTTTCTTGGAAGTCGGCGCCGGAGGCTTTCCGGGCTTTCTTAGGAACCAGTGCGCTGTGCCATAAAAGGCAGACTAGCATAGCTGAATCTGGCTCGTAGCAATGGGGTTTTAAGCCCGTTCCTGGCACGCAAGTTCACGCCCTTGTCCCTGTGGATTATTTTTCATCTGCAATTCATCCCGGCGTCACCTGCCTGTAACCGCTCCCCGGCTACCTTCTCCATGCAAGTCATTCAGGAGGAAAATCATGTTCGCACCAGCCTTCCTGGCGAAAGCCAGGCAGCACCTTGCCGTTGCCACCAGCCTTTTCGCGCTTATCGCCAATCTCGGCACGCCGCTTCCCGCGGCCGCTGAAGATCACGAAAAGCACGGAGGCACCTCTACCCCCATCAAGCACGTGATCGTGATCATCGGAGAAAACCGCACTTTCGACCACGTATTTGCGACCTATCAGCCGCGTCACGGCGAAAGCGTCTCCAATCTGCTCTCCAAGGGCATCGTGAATTGCGGACGGAACACCGGGCCCCAACTTTTCCCTCGCCAGCCAGTCCTCCGCAACCGACAGCAGCCCCGACACGTATCGACTCAGTCCCTCCGGCAACGTCACCTATTCCGTTCTGCCTCCGGTGCTTGCCGGTGGATACACCACGCCGCCATTTCCCGATGTCGCCGACCGCCATGGCGTATGAAAACGGTCTTGCCCAGCAGCTATTACATTTACCTCACCACCGGCGGCACTGGGCTGGCTCACGGAGCGGTGGACACGCGCATCCCCAACGCCGCGGCTCTGCCTTCGGGTCCTTTCCAGATCACCTCCGCGACGCACCCCTACGACGCTTACGACAACAGCCCGGTTCACCGCTTCTATCAGATGTGGCAGCAGTTTGATTGCAACGCAGCGAACGCTACCCGATCGAATCCGACCGGATGCCGCGCGGACCTCTTTCCCTGGGTCGAAACCACGATTGGGGCCGGATCCAACGGCCTTCCTCAACCGGCCGGCTTCAACGACACCAGCACCAAAGAAGGCTCGACTTCCATGGGCTTCTATAACGTGCAGCGGGCGATGCTCCTTATTTGAAGTATCTCGCCGACCACTATGCGATGAGCGACAACTATCACCAGGCCGTGATGGGCGGCACCGGCGCCAATCACGTCATGCTCGGCATGGGAGACGCGGTCTGGTTCGCCGATAGCAACGGAAATCCCGCGGAACCTCCACACAACCAACTCGTGGCTGCAGGCAGCCCTAACGCCGGCGTGGTCGACGAAATTGAAAACCCGAATCCCCGGCCCGGCACCAATAATTGGTATACGGAAGACGGTTACGGCGGCGGTTCCTACGGCTCGCCCTCCTACGGCGGTGGAACCTACACCAACTGCTCCGATACCACTCAGCCTGGTGTCGCTCCCATTACCAGCTATCTCGGATCGTTGCGCAGACCCATCGATCCCCACTGTGAAGAAGGCCACTACTACCTGCTGAACAACTACAATCCCGGATACTACGGCAGCGGCAAGAGCGCCTACGCCGACATCGGCAATCCCAACGAGACGGTCTTCACCATTCCACCATCGCCGCTTCCGACGATCGGCGACAGGCTAAGCGCGAAGAACATTTCGTGGGCCTACTACGGCGACCAGTGGAGCACCTACCTCGCCAATCCCGACAACAACTACGTGACCGCCGACAACACCTACTGCAACATCTGCAACCCGTTCCAATACGCAACCTCCATCATGACCAGCGCCTCCGGCCGTGCCCATCTTCAGGACACCACCGCGCTCTATCAGGCGATCGAGGACGGCACCCTGCCCGCCGTCTCCTACGTGAAACCTGACGGCTGGCTCGACGGTCACCCGGCTTCTTCGAAGCTCAATTTGTTCGAAGGCTTCGTGAAGAAAATTGTCGATGGAGTCCAGGCCAACAAAGAGCTGTGGGAGAGCACCGCCATCGTCGTCACCTTCGACGAGGGCGGCGGCTACTACGACTCCGGCTACGTTCAGCCTCTGGACTACTTCGGCGACGGGACCCGAATCCCCGCGCTGGTAGTTTCTCCGTTCACCAAAGCCGGACACATCTCACACACCTATGCCGACCACGTGTCCGTCCTGAAGTTCATCGAAGCCAACTGGGGAGTCGCTCCGGTAAGCAGCCGCAGCCGCGACAACTTCCCCAATCCCGTCACCAGCAAACACAACCCCTACGTCCCACTGAACACCCCAGCCATCGGCGATCTGATGGACCTGTTCAGCTTCGATCACGATAAAGATAATCAGTAAAAGCTTCACAAAAACGGATGCCCCACCCTTGTCGCGCTTTTGGCGACAGGGTGGGGCATTTTTGATTTGGATTTTTTTGAAGTGGAAGAGCAGCTCTTCAGAGCCGCGAAAGGCATCAACACTGAAATTGGGCTTTAGCCGCCGTGAACCGTGCCCAGAATCCTGCGCATCGCCTCGCGCATCCTTTATTCTAGTACCTGCACACACATGACCCCGAAATCAAAGACTTCTAATGGCGGCTCCGCAGTCGCCGTGATCGAAAACGGCGCCAACCTCGAACGCGAACGCGTCTTGAACTCCTACCGCCAGTGGGGATACCTCGAGGGCGACCTCGATCCTCTCGGCTTTCTCCGCCCCCGCGAAACGCCTGAACTGGAGCGCGAAGGCGAGTACGCCCGCGAAGCCCGCGCCATCTATTCCAGCACCATCGGCGTCGAAATCAATCACATCTACCGACCCGAGCGC
Organism: uncultured Acidobacteriaceae bacterium; assembly: GCA_963733795.1. GTDB lineage: Bacteria > Acidobacteriota > Terriglobia > Terriglobales > Acidobacteriaceae > Sulfotelmatobacter. The sequence goes on along the minus strand of CAVTED010000004.1, from coordinate 590,683 downwards.
CGGCGCTGGATCTTCGAGCGGATCGAAGCGGAACCGGCCCAGGAAGATCAAAAACGCATCCTCGACCTGCTCATCCGCGCCGACATCTTCGAGCAAGTCATGCAGCAGCGCTATCTCGGCAGCAAGCGTTTTTCGCTGGAAGGTGTCACCGCGCTAATTCCCCTGGTCGACGAAGTGCTCGACACCGGCTCTCGTCTCGGCGCAATCGAACTAGTCATGGGCATGAGCCACCGCGGCCGCCTCAATGTAATGGCGCACGTGGCTAAGCGTCCTCCTCAGGAAATTTTCGCCGGATTCGAAGATGTGGATCCCCGAAGCGTGCTCGGCTCCGGCGACGTGAAGTACCACATGGGAGCCACCGGCGAATACCAAACCCGCAGCGGCGGCAAAGTTCACATCCACCTGGTCTCGAACCCGAGCCATCTCGAGGCCGTCGATCCCGTTACCGTCGGCCGCACCCGCGCCAAGCAGGATCGCACCGGCGAAGGCGGACGCGAAAAATATCTCCCTCTGCTCGTTCACGGCGATGCCGCATTCGCGGGACAAGGCATCCTCGCCGAAACCATGAACTACGCCGACCTCCCGGGATACACGGTCGGCGGCACGATTCACATCATCGTCAACAATCTCCTCGGCTTCACCACTAGCTACACCGAAGAGCACTCGACTCGCTTCGCTGCCTGCATCGCGCGCCGCCAGTCGATTCCCATCTTCCACGTCAATGGCGAAGACGTGGACGCCGTTGTGCGCGTCGCCCGCCTCGCCACCGAGTACCGTTACAAATTCGGCACCGACGTAGTGATTGATCTCATCGGCTATCGCCGTCATGGTCACAGCGAGGTCGACGATCCCACCATCACGCAGCCTCTGCTTTACAAAAGAATTAAAGAGCATCCGCCGCTCTGGGAGATTTACGCCGACGACATCGGCGCCACCGACGCGCCAGCACAAGCCGCTGCCATCCGCGCCGAATTCGAAACCGCGCAGAAACAAGCCGGCAGCATCAAGCAGAAACCCTTGATGCGGGAACTGCCCCGCTACTGGAACAATTACTATGGCGGCCTGTACAAGCCCGAATTCGACGTCGAAACCGGACTCGCTCCCGAAGAAATATCCGAACTCACGACTCGACTGACCACCTATCCCGAAGACTTCCACATCCATCCCAAAGTAAAAAAACTTCTCGAACAGCGTGCGGAGATGGGCGCGGGCAAGCGCCCCGTCGATTACGGCATGGCGGAAGCCTTGGCTTTTGCCAGCCTCGTGAAATCGGGCGTCCACGTACGCATGTCCGGCCAGGACACCCGCCGCGGCACCTTCAACCAGCGCCACTCCGTCCTCACCGATATCGAAAACGAAAACGAATTCGTCCCGCTGGAAAACATCGCGCCCGGCCAGGCCCGCTGCGAAATCTATAACTCCACGCTCTCCGAAGCCGGAGTCCTCGGTTTCGAATATGGATACAGCCGCGACTATCCCGAGTCCCTCGTTCTGTGGGAAGCGCAGTTCGGCGATTTCGTCAACGTCGCGCAAGCCATCATCGACCAGTTCATCAGCGCCGGCGAAGCCAAGTGGAACCTGCTGTCCGGCGTCGTGCTGCTACTCCCCCACGGCTACGAAGGCCAGGGACCGGAACATTCCAGCGCCCGCATCGAGCGCTTCATTCAGCTCGCTGCCAAGCACAATATCCAGATCGCGCAACCGTCCAACGCCGCGCAGTATTTCCATCTCCTGCGCCGCCAGGCGCTGCGCCACTGGCGCAAGCCGCTCGTAGTATTCACTCCGAAGAGCATGCTGCGCCACGCCGACGCGAGTTCTCCAATTGAAGATTTCACCCACAAGAATCTCCTGACCGTCATCCCCGACACCGAAGTCGGCGAAGCGGACCGCATCCTGATCTGCACCGGAAAAATCGGCCACGAACTGCAAGCCGAAAGAAAGAAGAGGAAAGACACCAGCACCGCAATCGTCTTTCTTGAACAGCTCTACCCATTCCCCGAGAAGGAAGTCGCCGCCGAATTCGATCGCCACGGGAAAAACGCTGACATCGTCTGGGTCCAAGAAGAGCCCGCCAACATGGGCGCCCTCTTCAACATGCTCCCGCGCCTGAAACGAATTGCCGGCGACCGTCCAGTCTTGTCGGTGAAACGTTCCTCCAGCGCCAGCCCCGCCACCGGCAGCAGCAAAGCTCACGAGGTAGAACAGAAGACGCTGCTGACGCTGGCGTTCACCACAAAGGGATAAGACGGGATTACCAAGAACTGTGTGAGGACGGGCGCGCCTTCGCCCGTCACGCCAAGCGCAGCGAAGCGAGGTTTGTGTGGTGCGGGCGCCCCTGCCCGCGCGCTCTAAGCTAGGTGCCCCATGTCTCGCGTTCTTTGCGAAACATGGGATATTTGCCCCGGATGTTACCCTAATCCTCCGTCCACCCATGCCCCGCCGCTCCCAACCACTCCGCATTGCCATCGACACCGGTGGCACCTTCACCGACTGCGTCTGGCAAGACCGCGGGCGCCTTCGCATGCTGAAAGTCTTTTCCACTCCCGCCGATCCTTCGCAAGCCATCGTAGAAGTCATCCGCCGAATCACCCAAGAGAATACGGTCGGCGACCTCGTCCTCCTGCACGGCACAACCGTCGGCACCAACACTCTCCTCGAACGCAAAGGCGCGCGCACCGCCCTTGTCACAACCGCGGGATTCGAAGACGCCATCGAAATCGGACGCCAAGCCCGCCCCAAACTTTATGATTTCTTCTTCGACCGCATCGAGCCGCTAGTCCCAAAAGATCTTCGCTTCGGCATCAACGAACGCACCGCCAGCGATGGCGAAATCCTGACTTCACCCAAGCCGGAAGAGTTGCAAACTCTCAGCCATCAGATCGCGCAAGCTACTCCGCAATCCATCGCAATCTCGCTGCTCTTCTCGTTTGCAAATCCAAAAAACGAAGAAGATGTGGTGGAAGCGTTGAAGTCGCTGGCAGTCCCGCTCTCCATCTCCCACGAAATCCTCCCCGAATTCCGCGAATACGAACGCACCTCGACAGTAGTCATCAACGCATACCTCCAACCCGTCATGCAGAGTTATCTGGAGAGTCTCGAACGGCGCGCGCAAGAATTGGTGGGAGAGTGGCGCTTCACGGCCAAGCACGCGGATGTGGAAGAGCGGCCCTTTAGGGCCGCGAAAAAGCGGTCCAACAACGGGGCTTTAGCCCCTGTGGAATCCTCCCCCCGCATCTTCGTAATGCAATCCAGCGGGGGCATCACCGCGCTCTCGACCGCCGCCCGCGAACCCGTGCGCACCGTTCTCTCCGGCCCCGCCGGGGGCGTAGTCGGCGCCGCCGCCACCGCCCGCGCCAGCGGCTTCGATCGCATCATCGCCTTCGACATGGGAGGCACTTCCACCGACGTCTCACTGGTTGAAGGCGAAATTACCACCGCCACCGACGCCCAAATCGCCGGCCTGCCAATCGGCGTCCCCATGCTCGATATCCACACCGTTGGCGCCGGCGGAGGCTCGCTCGCACGCTTCGACGCGGCCGGCGTCCTCCGCGTCGGCCCGGAATCCGCAGGCGCCGATCCCGGCCCCATCTGCTACGGTCGCGGCACGCGGCCCACCGTCACCGATGCCAACCTTCTACTCGGCCGCCTGCAGCCCACGCGTTTTCTCGGCGGCGACTTCACCCTCGATCTCGCCCGCACGCGCGCCGTCACCAAAGAATGGCTAAGAAAAGAATGGCTAAAGAAAAATTCCTCGCCGCTCACGCTGGAAACATTCGCCGCCGGCGTCATCCGCGTGGTCAATGCGACGATGGAAAAAGCCATCCGCGTCGTCTCCATCGAGCGCGGCCGTGATCCCCGCCACTTCGCGCTGGTAGCCTTCGGCGGCGCAGGAGGCCTCCACGCCTGCGCCCTCGCCGAAGCCCTCAGCATTCCCCACGTCATCGTCCCCGCGTTCCCCGGCGCGCTCTCCGCGTTAGGAATTCTCGCCAGCGACGTGGTCAAAGACTATTCCCGTACGATCCTATGGCGCGCCTCAGGCAAAGTTCCCACTCAGGAATTGGGACGCGAATTTTCAGCCTTGGAAAAAAATGCCGCGAAAGATTTTCGCGACGAGTCCTGGCAGGGACAACCGCACTGCCATCGCAGCATCGACATCCGCTACCGCGGCCAGGGATACGAACTCAACATCCCATTCACCAAGAATCTCCTCCACGACTTCGAACAAGAACACCACCGCCGCTACGGCTACACTCACCCCAACCGCGAAGTAGAATTGGTAACCATCCGCCTCCGCGCGGTTCTGAAGTCCACCACGACTCCTGCGGAGAAGACAGCCCAAGTGGGGACGGCGGGCTTCGGCCGTCCAGGCCGAGCAAAGCTCGGCAGGCCCACGCCCAAAGCCTCAGTCCTATTCGAAGCCAAGAAACAAGAAACGAAAATCTATTCCCGAGACGATCTCCGCCCCGGCAAGAGATACTTCGGCCCCGCCATCATCACCGAATACAGCGCCACCACAGTCATCCCACCGGGGAAAAGCTTCCACCTCGACCGCGCCTCCAACCTGATTGTTACAATCCGATGAAATTCGCGCTTTGACTCCCCACTAGCGACTGACAACTGGCAACCGGCAACTGCTTTCCATTTACAATAATCCCGTGAAACCCAGTCTTTTCGTCGTCGAAGACGATCCCGACATCTCCCGCCTCGTCCGCCATCATCTCGAAAACGACGGCTTTACCGTTCGCGTCTACCCTACGGGGACCAATGTTCTCGCCGATGCCGAACGTAACCGTCCCGCACTGTTCGTCCTCGACATCATGGTCCCCGGCAAAGACGGCCTGGAACTTTGCCGCACCATTCGCCAGACCCCGGGCCTCGCGTCCGTGCCTGTAATTTTTCTAACCGCGAAAAGCAGCGAAGCTGACCGCGTTCTCGGCCTCGAGCTCGGCGCCGACGACTACATCGCTAAGCCCTTCAGCCCGCGCGAACTCGTGGCCCGTGTCAAAGCCGTGCTGCGCCGCTTCGAGCGTCCTCTGCCGCCCAGTCCCTTAAAGGTTGGCGACATCGAAATCGATCCCTCCGCCATGACGCTGATGGTGCGCGGCAATCCCGTGTCCACCACGGCCACCGAGTTCCGACTGCTCGATTATTTCGCCCGCCACAAGGGACGCGTCTTTAGCCGCGACCACCTACTCGACTCCGTCTGGCGCGACACCGCTTACGTCACCCCGCGTTCGGTCGACGTCTATGTCCGCCGTATTCGCGAGAAGATCGAGCCTGACCCCGAGAACCCGCGTTATCTCAAAACCGTGCGCGGCGCCGGCTACCGCTTCGAATCCCCCAAATGAGGAGAAGATGAAGCCTCGCATCTTCTTCAACCCCATGCACGGTGTCCACAGCAAAGCGGGGGATTTTGACTCTCAGACCAGAGTTCCATCATCAATCCAAGTCCCCCCAATGAGGAGCACATGAAGAACCGCATCTTCTTCAAACTCCTCGCTGTCTTCCTGATCGTCATCGCCGCCACCGCCGTCACTCTCGATGTCATGATCGGCAGCGCCTGGGAATCCTCCCTGCGCACCGAGATCGAGCGCAACCTCACGCAGAAGACTCTTCTCTTCGCGCATCGCGTCGAAACTGACCGCAACCACACCCTGACTGAAATCGCCGCCCAGGAAGGCATCGCTGCCGGTGCGCGCGCCACCGTGATCGATGGCTCAGGAAGAGTTCTCGCCGACTCCGAATCCAATCCCGCGACCATGGAAAATCACGCAAGCCGCAAGGAGTTCGCCGCGGCTCTGGCTGGCCAAACCGGCGAGAACGAACGCCGTAGCGCCACGCTCGGTATTCCCTTTCTTTATGTGGCTGCTCCCATTTCAGGAGGCGCGGTGCGCCTTGCCTATCCACTCTCCGATGTCGAAGCCGTACAGGCCAAGGTGCATCGCCGCCTGCTCTGGGGATCCACCATCGCCTTTTTCATTGCTCTGCTCGTCGCCGCTTCCGCCTCCGTCTGGACCTCCCGCCGCCTCGAACGCATTGTCGATGTTGCCGTCCGCATCGAGAAGGGAGACCTGCAGGCGCGCGTCGAAGACAAACCGCTTGACGAAATCGGCCGCGTGGCCGCGGCCATCGATAAAACCGCCGGCCAGGTCGAACGCAGCTTTGCCGCGGTGCGTTCCAGCCAGCATCAGCTGGAAACCCTGCTCAACAGCATGCAGGACGCAGTCATCGCCGTAAGCCGCGACGGCCTCGTGCAGTGGGCGAATCAGCCCATGGACCGCCTTGTCCCGCAGCACACGCGCCTGAACGCCCCTGTTGTCGAAACCATCCGCGATCCCGACTTCCTCGCCGCCGTCAAAGCTGCCACCACCACCAGACGCGTAAAGACCACCCGCGCTACATCCATCGTCCACGGCCGAGCCTTTGACGTTACCGCCGCTCCCCTGCCCGATGGCGGCGCCGTCGCCGTGCTCCGCGACCTCACCGAGACCGAGCGCGTCGAGAAAACCCGCCGCGATTTCATCGCCAACGTTTCCCATGAACTTCGCACCCCATTGACTTCCATTCAGGGATACTCCGAAACCTTGCTTGACAGTTCGGACAACGTCGGTCCAACCCGTGAATTTCTCGAAATCATCCGCAAGAACGCCGCCCGCATGTCGCGCCTCACCGAAGACCTGCTGACCTTGGCCAGGGTGGAATCCGGCGAAACCCGTTTCGAGACCGAGCCCGTCCCGCCCCTTGAACTCCTGCGCGACGCCGAAGAAAGTTTTCGCGAGATCGCCCGCGGTCACGGCGTAGATTTGCAGATTATAGAGACAAACGGGGTCGCCGGCTCGGTGGAATCGTTGCCCGCCGTGCGCGCCGACCGCGAAGCCATCCATCAGGTTTTTTCCAATCTCATCGACAACGCCATGAAGTACGGCCGCACTGGCGGCCGCATCGTTCTCGGCGCGCACCCGGCACGCCGCGACGTCCGATTCGGTGCTGACTCCGGGATGGAGTTCGGGGTTGAGTTCTATGTCAAAGATTTCGGCGCCGGCATCGCCTCCGAACACCTACCCCGCCTGTTCGAACGTTTCTATCGCGTCGACAAAGCCCGCTCCCGCGAATCCGGCGGCACTGGCCTCGGCCTCGCCATCGCCAAACACATCATGCTCGCCCATGGCGGCTCCATCCGTGCCGAAAGCGAACTCACCCGCGGCTCAACTTTCCTGTTCACCCTTCCCACGGCTCCTCGGACTTGAGCATCCAAGAATTGATAGCCAACAAACGGCATTTGTCATCCTGAGCGCAGGATTTGCTTCGCGAACGCGAAGCAATTCCGCAGTCGAAGGATCTCTATCACTACCGAATGCTCTATGGTGAAGGGCGTTCCCTTACAACTGGGAGCCCCCGAAAAATCACACAAAATTCACAGTTTGTTAACCACAAGTTCTGGGCGAAATCCTATGCTTGGCCGTGGGCGATCCTGCTGCCAGATCGCAGGATTGTGACCCGAGTCCCAGACTTCTTCCGGCGAATCAATCTATGAGCAGCGCGATCCAGGCTCCGCTTCCTGAACCCGCTCATCACTACCTCGTGCGCCGCACCGTGGAAGCCTGCCGCATGGCTCAGGAAGCCGCGGGCGCAGCCGCCGAGGGAATCGCCACCGGCTCGACCGCGTTGCTCAATTCGTTGCGCAAGCGCGAACGTGAACTCGACACCCTCGACGTCGAAATCGACAGCGGTGTCACCACCGCCATCACCGAAGTCGCTCCCGCCGAAGCTCGCGAATTGCTGGCCTGCATGAAGGTCATGATCGCGCTCGAGCGCATTGGCGACCTCTTGCTCAACTTCGCCAACAGCGCCAACTCCGTCAGTGGACGCATCGACTCCCAGGACACCCGCGATCTCACGCAGATGGCGACCCTACTCGAAAAAATGCTGACGGATTGCGGCTCGGCATTTTCCGGCCGCGATGTCGCCAAAGCCATCGATGTTCTGCGCGCCGACGTTGAAATGGATCGCCTGCGCAACCTCATCTTCCTGCGCCACATCGAGAATCCCGAGAATCTGCACCTCCAGGCCAGCCTGCAAGTCATCTTCATGACTCAGTCTCTCGAGCGTGCCGGCGATCACGCCAAAAATCTCGCCGAAGAAGTTTGCCACTTCGTCAGCGGACGCCCCATGCGGCATGTCTCCATCGCGCTCGACAAACCCGTCGAGCAAATGTTCATCGACTACCTCCGCCGCCGCGACCACACCCGCTGATTTCGTGGCGCGGGCGCCCCCGCCCGCGCAGTCCCGCAAGTTATAAATTTCATGAGGTCTTCTTCGCGTCCTCTGCGCTACCTCAGCGTACTCTTCGGTCAAAGGCTTTACCGGAGAGGTCGAAAAGGTGAGCGATTTCCTCTCATCTGTCCCCGTTCGGAACAAAACGCTCCTTCCCGCGGCGACCCACAAACCAGCTGCTTTCTCAATCTTTCTATATAGATACCGCTCGAACCCATGCGCGAGGCAGCACTGATCAATAGTGATCAGACTCTTCGCTCCCAAAATGGGAGAATGAGAACATTCTTAGCTAGACATTCCTAACCCAATTCTTAACCAGACAATCAGGCAAGTCTCCCTTACCGCTCCCCAGGAGAAATTATGTGGATCCATTCAAAACAGGCCAGACAACTGGCGATCGAACATCAGGAACTAGAAGCGCTCGTTACGGCCCGCACCGCGGAACTGCAAAAACTGACCCAGCGCCTCCTGAAAGTGCAGGATGAAGAAAGGCGAAAAATAGCCCGCGACCTGCATGACAGTACTGGCCAAACTCTGGCGGCTCTGAAAATGAGCATTTTGTTCCTGCAGCGAAGCTGCGAACATGACGCCCCAAAGCTGGCCCTGATTTCCGAGGTGGAAACCCTGGCCGATCAGGCGCTCGACGAAATCAGGACGACGTCCTATCTGTTGCATCCGCCCTTGTTAGATGAAGTGGGATTTGCCTGTGCCGCCGAGTGGTATATCGAGGGCTTTTCCAAGCGCAGTGGAATTAAGGTCAAAGCGGAAATCGCCAATTCGCGCGAACGGCTTCCCCGGAGTATGGAGGTCGCCTTGTTCCGCGTGCTGCAGGAGAGCTTGACCAACGTGCATCGCCATTCGGGGGCGTCGGAGGCGAGCATCAATTTCAAGCAACAAGGCGACGCTGTGATCCTTGAAGTAAGAGACTTCGGCAAGGGTATACCGGAGGAGCGATTGCGGCTGCTTCGCACAGTCAGCGCGGAAGCTGGAGTGGGCGTGGCTGGCATGCGCGAACGCTTGCACGAGCTGAATGGCGAACTGGAAATCGAATCGGACAATCGCGGAACAAGCATGCGCGCGACCGTTCCTCTCTATGCCATGGCTCATCCGGCGCCGGTGGAGGATCGCGCCAGCATGAATCAATCCGCACAGGCCTGACCAACGCATGGAATCGTTCAGCCCCGAAAGTTTTTCATCGCAGATCGTCCGCCAACCAACGAGACGGAACAGATTCTCATGTTCGCATCACGGGTCTTAGTGGTTGCGAAAAAAGTCCGATTTTGCGTTTGTTTTGAAAGGGCGCGGCTTCTAGCAGCTCCGAAAGTGCTGCAAAATGAATGACGGCTTTATAGCCGCTGAGGCAAGTTTCGACCTTGCGGAAGACCTTTTCCGCACTCTCTCTTAGTCGAGCGCCTCGCGTAGCCTAAACCTTCTTGAGCGACGGTTGGTGGAGTCTCGTACGCCCATCATCGTCCCACTTGACTACTGCATCTTCTTCGTTGGTTCGTTCAACCGTACCTAATTCCCCATTTGGTTTTCCGAAGTAGCCTAAACCTTCGACCCGATCTCCGGGAGTCAATTCCTTGTCTCTGGCACGAGACTCGCCGAGTGGCGGCTTCTTGGCGCGGTCTGAGTCACGAATCGCACCGGGGTAGGCCAGCGGCGGTTGTGGAGCTCTGCGCAGTTTCGGTATGGGCCGATTGCCTTTGCTCATATTCCGTTCTCTTTTCAAGGGCTGGTTTCGAGCGCTAGATTAGCGCCGTTCGTCTCAGCTGTTCATCTCCTCTAGCATAAGCTTGAAAAGAATTCCGGGATGGTCCAAATCGCACAGTTTGAGCAATAACTCACCGAATGCGTTTGGCTCCGCTTGGCTTGGACGCAAGTACGCGCCAAGCATGCAAGCTGATGTCCCTCGGCGCACGACAATCACCAATTTGCGATCGCCACTAAACTCATTGACCTGGTCGCGATTACATTCCGGTTGGCCCGTTACTCGGGCGGAATACTAATTTCCCGCCAAGGTCACCGTACATACGAGGCGACTCTTAGCCCGTAATGCGAGGGATCGGTGCAATTGCGGGTGTCGCTTTAGTAGATTTCGGGCCGTCCCGGCCCTCCGAAGTTATCCAAGACGAGAATCCTGTCTTGCATCTGAATTGGCGTCGTCACACCGGTCCAAGATAGCGATCGAGCCAATCGAGGCTCTCTTTAACTATTGGCTGGAATGGCGGGATGTGCCCTGATTCGAACGTCACGTGGCGTTTCTCCGAGCCGGGCACTCCCAGAAGGCGAAACAGTGGAACTTGTGAAGAGTCGACAGGATATATGAAATCGTCTCGGCCATTTAACATCAGCGTTGGTATCTTTACCCGCGGCGCAAAGTTGAGCGGTTCAATCTCCGATGGCAGCTTTTCAGAAGGAAGCCCACCGGCAACCAGTACACTCGCCTTGAGACGTGGCTCAACTGCAGTCATAACTGGCCCCCAGACCGCTCCCAAGCTCAGACCATAGTAGGCCAGGCGAAGCGAATCGATGTCTTTTCGCGTCTCGAGGTAGTCGATCGAGCGCCCAAGGTCTTTGGCCCATTGCGTTACCAGATCTCTTCCCGCCTTCGGGCCCACAGGAAGACAGGCGCTTCCCGGTTGCACCACTTCCTCAGGGGTCTGTCGCACAGGACTCGAGGTGATTCGGCGCTCATACGTCCCCATATAAATCGGGTACAGGACAGCCCTGCCGCTCTTGACTGCAAACTCCAGCCACTCCGGACTTATGTTCTCACTCGACTTCTCAAAAAAAACGTGGATTCCAGGGAAGAAAATGATCGTCGAATACGGCTGGCGAGCATTCTTGGGTAAGAACAAGTAAGCCGTGACTCGATCATTGCCGTATGCCGCCCTGAAACTGACTTTCTCTCTCCGCCAGTATTCGGAAGAATTGTCGACAGACTCGACTCGCGGATCCAATTCGATACGATCATAGGAGTACAGGCCCTTATAGAAGTTGAACACCGAATCTGGAACCGGTTTCTCTTTGGCGTAATCGCGGTTGAGGGTTTCGATTGGGCGGGTCAGCATCGACGCCGGAGGCGAGCTATATTGTGCGCAACGAAATCCAAAAGTAGCCGAACGGTCGATTGGCTGGCTGGCATCTGCGATAGCGAACATGTATCTAGACTCGTTCCAGGCACCGCCCAGGATGTAACGCCTGCTGCCCGCCTGATTCCAGGTCCATTCCTTGACGTTGCCCGCCATGTCGTAGGTGCCGTATGGCCCAAGACCTTGGTGCGTGCCGATGCGCGCAGGGCCTTTTCCGTCGAAATTACTGAATCGCAAAATGTCAGAGGCAATACCCAAGCCCGCGGCCTTATACCAGTGATAGACGGTAGGAAGACTCTTGCCCACCGACTCGCAGTAAGCAGTTGCCTCGTACCAGCTCACACCGCCCACAGGTAAATCGCCTTGTCCTTCCGGGTAGGATCCCAGTTCCCATGTCGAAGGTGCTGTGCGCCCGGTTGGGTCCCGAAATTCGTTCAGCGCTTCTTCCCAGGACAAGCGTCTGCCTTCCTTGACAAACTCGTGCGTCCAGTTGGTGTGATTCTGATAGCCACCGTTTTCCATGAAATTCTTGAATTGCCGGTTCGATACTTCGTACTGATCGAGCCAGTAGTCCCCAAGTTCGACCGGTGCTGCACTACGAAGCTGGAAGGGTCCACCGGGAACGCGGACCATACCAGGGGGACTTGAGCCCACAACATCAAGAGTAAAGTTGAAGTTCGTGTTTGGGATAGCGACGGAAGCCGCTTCCAGTATTCCAAATCCTGGCTTCTCAATTCTCAAACGGAGATAGTCCCAAGGAACTAGGATATTCACGAGGGGAGACTTGCCTAGGAATGTCCAGTCCTTATCGCCAGCCGAGTAGGTCCTCATATAGATGTCTGCCCCTGGTGGAGTGGTTTGGATTGAAACCGGCGCCGTAAAGCTGCGCAGCAAACGAAGCAGTACAGGGTCGTTGGGGATGTAGCGCTGCGCCTGCAGGGCCAGTCGGAAGGCCTCATAGGACTTATCCTGATCAACCAGGCGTCCAATTTCAGGAAGTGCCTGATTCCGGGCCCAACGCGCCTTGCGCAGAACGCTCACCTCTGTAACCAAGAACACGAGAAGTCCGGCCGCCACCAGGGCGGCCAGGAACCAAAGTATTACGGGCCTGCCAGGATGGGATGCTCCGGCTGGTTCGAAACGCTGACGGCCATGGCTCCACCAGGCATCAATCTCGGCTTTGTAGGCATAGATGGAAGCTTGTTTCTTGTGCATGTGGCGGCGAACGGGCAAACCCTCCCGCTCCCAGCGACGGACTGTGCGTTCGTCACGCTTCAGATAGCCGGCGATCTCTTTCCACGAATCCAGACGCCCGACCGAAGGGTCGGGAAAAATGGTCGGTGGCTGCGGTTTGGTCGTTCCCATGGGAGGGTCCGGCGGGCCAGGATGTGGTGCCGATTGTAGTGTCAGACGGAAACGGCTGCAATCTTTGTTTACCACTGGCGGACAAACACGGGCATCTGTCGGCCGTCCGGCTTTGTCTGTTGCGGCCACATAAATTCCTGCGTACGTTGGCGGCGGATTGCTTAACAAAAAGGAGAAGTCTCATGAGAAGCAAAGCTTCTATGTTCGGGTTACTGCTGCTGGTGGGCACGTTCTGCCTCCCTCCAGCGCTTCGAGCTGAGGATGATTGTTCCAGCGCCCTGTCCGCCACGACGAATGCGATAGGTACGAGCGGCATCACAGGCGATGCCAGCTTGTGCGTAGATGAGGGGGCGGTCGGAGCTTCCATACACGTTGAAGGCCTAACCCCCGGCAACGCCTACACCGTTTGGTTTGTAGTATTCGACAATCCAGCAAATTGCGGAAATTATGCCGGTGGTACTCCCGGTGTTTGCACGAGCGCCGATGCCACACTGCCTTCAGCTAGTCCCGAAGCGGTATTCGGCCGAATGAATGGTTTGATTGCGAAGGATGGCGGGAGGGCACGGCTTGCCGGCCATTACCGCAATTTACGACTTTCGCACGGGGCTATAGTTTGGCTTCTGATGTTCGGTCATGGACCCGCGGTTACGACTGACAATCGTGAGCTTGCGCGACAGCTACTGACCCCGCAGAAGGTAGCTCTTGGAGCTCCGGGGCTTGGAGCTAGCGGGGACACCATCCAGGCAGGGGGTGTCGCACTGGCCGTGTTCAATATTCCGTAGACCGCGAACGAATGCCGCAAGGGGGATTTCCGGCAAAGTAGTCTCGGAGGTCCCCGAAGTCCATCACGCCTGGAAATTCCACGGCAAGCGGCGGAGGCGGCGACATCGTAGGCTACATCTTTGTCAAGCGGAATAAAAAAGGGAGGCAGTTATGAAGAGCTACCTAGCGGTTGGAGGAGCGGTATTCCTAACCGTCCTGTTGCTGCCTTGGCAGGCATCGTTTGCGCAAAAGGCCCCAATTGGATCAGAGATAGCCATCCCTGTCCATCTTCAGAATGGTGATGAATTTACAACTCCTCTCTCTCAACTGCTCCGGTACGGCGGGCAGCTCTTCAACGCCAAATTCACAGTACAGGAAGGCGCCGGCCGTCCTTTATCAAAGGGAACAGGCGCTCCCGTTTCAGATCCAAGCTCTCCGTTGGTTTTCCCGCGGAATTTCGACCGGCTATCCTCCCCAGAGGCCAACGCATGCTCAGGGTGCCATAACGCCCCCTACCCTGGCGCAGGCGGCGACCGCGTGACGGAAGTCTTTGTCTTGGCACAGCGTTTCGACCATCTCACCTTCGATCACGCCGACGGCATTGTGACGCGTGGAAGCGTGGACGAATCCGGAAAGATGGTCACGATGGATAACGCCACGAACGACCGGAAGACAATAGGGATGAATGGTTCGGGCTTTGTTGAGATGTTGGCGCGGCAGATGACCGCGGAGCTGCAAGCGGAACGCGATGCGACACCTCCGGGGACTAGCCGGCGGCTGGTGACCAAGGGAATTCCCTTTGGGATCTTGAGCCACAACTCCGACGGTAGTTGGAACACATCCAAAGTGCAAGGCATTCCGGCCCCGAGCCTGTCCGCTCCGGGCACCACTCCGCCTAGCCTGATCATTCGGCCGTTGCATCAGGTGGGTAATATAGTTTCGTTAAGGCAGTTCAGCAACAATGCGTTCAACCATCACCACGGCATGCAGGCCGAAGAGCGCTTCGGGCTCAATGAGGACCCTGATGGAGATGGCTTTACGAACGAGCTCACCACGGCCGACTTGACTGCGGTTTCCCTGTTCCAGGCTACCCTGCCCGTTCCAGGCCGAGTAATTCCCAACGATCCGGCGGTGGAGCAGGCGAACCTGCGCGGCGAGGCCCTATTCTACAAGACTGGCTGCGCCACCTGTCATGCAACGTTGCCTCTCACTTCGGACAACAACCCAGGTTTGCCAGGGAAACCTGGCTGGATCTACTTTGAGCCTAATCCGTATAATCCGGCCACAGGTCCTAATTCACCAAATTTGCAGCTTGGACTCGCGAACTATCCAGTCAGTGCTCCGGCACTCACCGTGGACCTAACCAGCAGCGCGCTGCCGCTTCCGCGCCTGAGAGCGGATGGCGATGTAGTGATGGTGCCTGCTTACACCGATCTGAAGCTGCATGATATCAGCGCGACCGGCGATCCGGCGACCGACCCGGAATGCGAACCTCTCGACCAAAATCAACCAGCCGGATCGCCTGGATTCTTTGCTGGGAACTGCAAATTCATCACCCGCAAGCTGTGGGGCTTTTACAACCAAGGCGGGGCGTTTATGCACCACGGGAAGTTCACCACTGCCAGGGAAGCCGTCGAAGCCCACAACGGCGAGGCTCTCGCCCAGCGCAAGGCCTTCGACGCTCTCCCTGCTGAGCAGCAGAACGAGCTAATTGAGTTCCTTAAATCCTTGCAGGTTTTACCGCCGGGCTCGAGGGCGTCGGTCGTTGACGAGCACGGCAACCCAAAGCTATGGCCGCCATCGTAAGGAGAATGTCTGACCGGCATTCACACTCGACTCCGAACCTCATATTTTCCGTGGACAGCAAAGTAACTGGTAATACGCATACGTTCACCAGCGCCAGCGACCTTATGCAAGAAGTTGAGGCTGCCAGAATCTATGCCGGGTTCCATTATCACCATTCAGTGATACAGGGCAAGGTCTTGGGCCTCCAGGTCGGACGTCAACTGATGCGGCAATATTTCAGGCCGGTTCACAAGTATTCCGAGTCACAAAAAGGGTGGCCGGGCCTCGATGCACAGCAATGACCAGGCTGCCCCACAAACCTCGGACAGGCTGAACGTTACCCCCGAGCTAATCCAGCCCGCAACGTGATTGGGAAGGTATTTATCACAACAATTCAATCGATTACGAACGAAGAACAGGTTTTTGTGAGTGGATAGTCGGCAACCCTTCCCTAATCGATAAGGTAAGGTTTACCCGTCATCCGGACAAAATCCCCGGAAGGTAACCTTTCTGGCGAGAGCTACAAAACCGCTTGGCTGAAGAACATCGGGGTTTCCTAGTCTAAGTCAGAGCAGGCCGATGCGCCCGAGAAGCTCTTGAAAACGATGGTCGGAGCGATAGCGATCAAAGATCGGATCGACGGCGAGGTATCCCATCCAGACAGCGCGATCGGCATACGCAGCTTGCAGCCACTTGAATGCGTCTTCGTTGCTGTTCAGCGCAGCGTAGATCTGAGCCAACCCGTAGGGCGAAACGTAACGCTTCCTCGCGATTGTTTCCAATTCGTGCGCGATTCGGAGTGCTTCACGCTTCCGCCCTGCCGCTGCAAGAGCAACCGCGACCTGCGCCGTGTAGAGTGGGCTATCCCCTGACAAACTCGCCGCCCTCTTCAACTCGCTAACGCTCGCGCTGTACAAGCCTGCCTGAACGTAGCCCTCCCCGAGCAGAAGGTGCGCAGCCGCGAAGTTCGAGTCCAGCTCAACAGAGTTTCGAGCTTGTTCAATTGCGCGGGAGTAGTCGCGTGCCTGGTAGTAGCGGAGTGCCACCCATGTGCCGATCATGAGATTCAGTGGATCGAGTTTCAGTGCGCGGCTGGCTTCGGCAAGTGCCGCGTCATGACGCCTCTTAATGGCAAGATAGTCTCCGTACCAGTGGTGTGCATTTGCGTATTGAGGATCCAACACCAGAGCACGCCTGAACTCGGCCTCCGCTCCGGCCCAATCCCAACCATGGCTAAGCGCAAGGCCCAGAGAGGCGTGGGCTTCAGCCGATTGTGGATCGATCTCGACCGCTTTGCGAGCGGCCGCCAAAGCCTTCGGGAGTGCGTCGGCCGGGGATTTGAACCCGTGCCACGCAAGTCCGCTGTTGCAGTCGGCCAGCCCGGAATATGCCGCGGCGTAGGTTGGATCGCGGTCAATGGCCTGCTGAAAATAATGCTCCGCCTTTTGCAGGCCGTCGGCGGTTCGCTTGTTCCAGTAGTGGCGACCTTTCAAATACGCCTCGTATGCCTCAGGCCTGGTCAGCCGCGGATTTGCTAAACGTGTTTTCTGTTCTTCGGTGAGAGCGATGTGTATTTGAGTTGCGATGCTTTGCACCACGGAGTCCTGTACAGCGAGCAGATCTTTGACCTCGCGGTCGTAACTCTCGGTCCAGAGGTCTGTTTGATTTCGTGCCTCGATGAGTTGAACGGTGATGCGTACACGGTCCGACGAGCGGCGAACGCTGCCTTGGACAAGATAGTCCGCGTTCAGTTCTTTACCGATCTCCTTCGCGGCCAGATCGGTGCCTTTGTACTTTGCAACCGAACTGCGGGCTACCACGGTGAGTCGATCCCGATTTAGCTTTCCTACCTGGGCGATCATCTCTTCAGTCAGGCCTTCACTGAAGAAGTCCTGCTCGGGATCGCGACTCAAGTTCTCGAACGGCAGGACCGCGAGGACTATCTTCCCCTGGGAATGTGTGGAGGGGTTCGATGCTCTTCGCCCGCCCCAAACCACCAGGAATGACAGAAGGCACGCGACTGAGAGTAAAGCCACTGCTCCAACAAAAAGCCACCTGTACGCTTTCCGATTCCCTTGTCGATGAGCGGTTCCGGCATCCGTCGTCTTTCCCGCTGTACGATCCTGATCTGGCTCGACTAAACGCAGTCTTCGGGCTTGTAACCAGCCATCGAGTTCCGACACGAAATTCCGGTCGCTGGCGGAGACGACCGATGCCACTGCCTCAGACGCTGCGCTTGACGCTTTGGGAGTAATGACCAGCCCGATGAAGCGATACCCCTGCCCGGTCACTGTCTGTATGAATCGCGGGCTCTCGGCGTCATCCTTCAGGACCTGACGAAGCTTGCGGATCGCGCCCCGGATACTGTTGTCGGTATCCAGAAAAACGCCCTGGCCCCAAACCCTGGAAACGATCTGATCCCGGGTAACAATCTCGTCCGGGTGTTCAAGCAGAAGGAGAAGGATCTCGAAGGGGATGCGCTCCAGCTTCAGCACATGGCTGCCGCGGCGCAGCCTTCGCGGACGCAGATCAAGCTCGTAGCCTTCGCCGAACCGGATTGGCTGCTCCACTCCAACCTGCTCGGAAGCCATGGCACACACCCCATGGAAGCGGAATGATTTTACACCACACCTGAAACACTTTCATAAGTGCAAATCCCGCCGGTATTTAGAGCGACACAAAGCATAACGCCGCGACACACTCTCCGATATGGACAACAACGTCCGCCGCTGCAAGGATGCCGGCCACGCTGACCGAAAGCCAATGAAGAATCAGGAGGAAGCACAATGAAAATGAAAAAGATACATGGCGGTACAAAGAAGAGGATTCTCGGGCTATGTAGGTTGATGGCGGCTCTATTATTGTCTGCCGTATTATTGTCCGCCGTTGCAAAAGCCGATGCCGTTTTGGACTGGAACGTGATCGCGGTAAACACAGCGGTCGCAAACGGCCAGAACCCATTTGCCCAGGCACGATTTGCGGCGATCGTACAACTCGCGGTATTCGAATCCGTGAATGCCATCACGGGCGAGTATCATCCCTATCTCGGAACGATCGTGGCACCGCCAGATGCATCTCCGGACGCTGCAGCCATCCAGGCAGCATATCGCGTGCTTCGCACCTATTTTCCGGCCAGCGCCTCGACCCTCGACGCAGAGCGCGCCAACTCCCTGGCGTCTATACCGGACGGTCAAGCTAAGACAGACGGCATTGCCACGGGTGAAGCCGCAGCTTTGGCCATGATCGCTTTGCGTGCTAACGACGGATCGTCGCCCCCGCAATTCAAGATACCCGGGCCGCCAGTTCCGGCAGAATGGCAGGCCACACCGAGTTGTCCGATGGTGAATGGAGTCAAGGTCGGAATCGCGTATCAGTGGCAGAACATAACTCCGTTCGGCATCCCAAGGGCTAATGACTTCCTGCTCGATCCGCCACCGGCGCTCACGAGCGAGAAATACACGAAAGCCTACGACGAGGTGATGACGGTGGGAAGCATCGACAGCACAGAGCGACCACAAGATCGCGCGGATGTCGCGCTTTTCTATGCGGCGTCTTCGCCAACCCAGGTGTTCAACCATGCCGTTCAGCAGGTTGCACAGGAACGGTGGCATTCGCTGTCCGAAAATGCTCGGGCTCTGGCCGTTGTGAACATGGCAATGAATGACAGCTTGGTTGCGTCATTCTTTAACAAGTATTACTACAATTTCTGGCGACCCGAAACCGCGATCCATGCTGGTGACGCAGACGGTAATCCGAAAACTGTTGGTGATCCCAGCTTCGTCCCCTTTATCACGACTCCATGCTTCCCCAGTTATCCCTCCAACCACGGCAGTGCAGCGAATGGGGCAGCCGAAGTTCTGAAACGCGTATACGGTGAAGGTGGGCATTCCATTACCTTGTCAAATCCCGCCGTGCCCACCATCGTATTGCAATACACGACGTTCAAGCAGATCACCGACGACATCTCCGACGCGCGCGTTTACGGTGGAATACATTTTCGAACCGATCAGGACGCCGGCGAGCGCCTGGGAAAGGCCATAGGCAAGGCCGAGTACAAGAACAACTTACGTCGCATGCACGATGACGACTGAGCGATCAGATCGAGAGCGACTCGCCATTCGTGTTCTGTGGTCCCCTTGTGCGCCGTGTTGCACGGATGGCGAGCTCGTGCGTGGTCTCTGAAACGGCTTTAATTTAGGTCCCACGGCTTATTCCACAACCGCGCCCGCGCTGATTATGGCCGCCGCCATTGCGAGCTTGTGATCCTTGTCCCAGGGCGGCCCGATGTCCCTCCGCACCCGGAGGAAGTGAGCGTCGAGGTTCTCTACGCGCAACGCCTGGCTCGCCGCACCCAACACACTCTTCGCGTCGTACCAGTGGACGGGCCAGCCCCGTGCCTCGGCCGCGGAGGCCAGGGCCTTGCGGTACATCACCCAGTCGGCATTGTTCTGCGCACGGTAATCCGTGATTCGCTCGGCAATCGTGGGTGGAAGCTCGGGGCACTGGCGAAGGGCGACACCAAGGATATGCGGCACCGCTATCGTGACAGCGTCCAAGGCAACCACCGCATGCCTCTCCGCCGACCGGCGCACGCGCTTGACTAACTCCACCGCCTCGTCGAGCGGCAGCCGTTGGCCTTCGCTGTGGTGCGGAATCTTCGGCAGCCCCTCGCCCACGAGTTCCACCCGGCGGCGGTCGAGGAGCTTCCCATCACGCGCCACGGTCACCAGCACCGCCCAACCGCCGTGGTCTGATACCCCGATGATGCCGCCGTTCTTCGACATGATGTTCCCTCACACTAACTTCGTCATATTCAGGCCTGGGAACTGGCTGATTCACTCCGCTACAACAACAACTCGACAACACCGGTCTTTGTATTACAAGTTCGCGCCGACGGCAAGCAGTCGGCCGTCGCGATCCTTCACCACAAACTCACGCGAGTGCCATGGCATGTTGGCAAGTCCCCGCGTGTGAATTCCACGCCTCGAGCTACATACTCAGCGTAAAGCGCGTCCGCATCTTCGACGCGTACGTACGCGTCGAGCAGTTCGTTCGAATACTTGTTGGGATTGGCTGTAGGAGGTTCGGCACAGCGGAAAGTCGCTCCACGGCTCCGCCAAGCCGTCGAGCTTTCGGTCGACTGTCCGGGTCTGAGACCTGGGCCCACACAATACAAATCCCCACGGTAGCAACGGCTTGACCGGTGTACACTCATTGATTCGCGTGTGCGCTGTTACTCCATGCCTGTGAGGATCGATTCGTGAGACGACGGAGTTCTTTCATTTCTTGCTGTGCCCTGCTTGCATTTGTCTCTTGCATCACTGCTTCCGCGCCCGCGGGGGCTCAGACTGCGCCGACTAAGCCTCTCACTATTGAAACCATGTATCAGCCGGGAGGGTTGACAGGGCGCGCGCCCGAGACCATGGAGTGGAGTCCAGACGGGACCCGGCTCACCTTTGTGCAGCGTGACGAAAAGGGAGAGAACGGCGAGTTGTGGAACGTAGACACGACCACGGGCGATAAGACCCTGTTGGTAAGCGCAGCGAAGTTGGCATCGCTGGACCCAGACGTGAATAAAGTGAAGAACGAACGGGAAAAGGAGCGACGGACGCGCTATCACGTGGCGGCGTATTTGTGGGCGCCGGACTCGAAACACTTGATTTTTGACTCGCAGGGGCAGCTTTGGCTTTATGACCTTGGGTCGGAAACCGCGGTGCAGTTTACTTCCGCGTCCGAGCCTAGCGGGGATCCCAAGTTTTCACCCGACGGCGGACACGTGGCCTACGTGCGCAAGCACAATTTGTATGTTCG
Source organism: uncultured Acidobacteriaceae bacterium (assembly GCA_963733795.1). Lineage (GTDB taxonomy): Bacteria > Acidobacteriota > Terriglobia > Terriglobales > Acidobacteriaceae > Sulfotelmatobacter. The sequence goes on along the minus strand of CAVTED010000004.1, from coordinate 569,591 downwards.
TCCGGTTGACGGCAAGGACGAAAGGCAGTTGACGAAGGATACCGGCGAAAATTTGTTTAATGGCGATATCGACTGGGTGTATGCGGAAGAACTGGCGGTGCGGAGCAATTATTTCTGGTCGCCCGACAGCAAGGACATTGTGTTCCTGCACATGGATGAAACCAAAGTGCCGACCTATCCGATTACAGACTGGCTGCCGACGCATCCCAACGTAGAGAACGAAAAGTATCCCAAGGTGGGCGATCCGAATCCGGTGGTGAGACTGGGCGTGGTGGACGCCGACAAGGGCAAGATACGCTGGATTTCGCTTTCGAGTGACACAGAGTCATATATTCCGCGATTTGGGTGGGTGCGCGATGGCGTGATTTGGGCGGAGGTGCTGAACCGCACCGAAGACAAGATGGACCTCTATTTTGTCGACGCGAAATCAGGCAAATCGCGGATTGTGTTGACCGAAACTACACCTGGAGCGTGGATCGACTTCGAGCATGTGGAAGTTCGCTTTCTGAAATCCAGTGGGCAGTTTCTGTGGCCGAGCTGGCGCGATGGAAACATGCATCTTTATCTGTACAGTTTTGACAAGCAGAATCCGATGGCGGCAGAGGCCAAGCTGGAGCGGCAACTGACTAAGGGCGACTTCGAAGTGATGGGAATTGAGGGCGTGGACGAAGCCGCAGGCACGGTGTTTTTCCTGGCGAATAAAGATGATCCGCGGCAGTTGCACATTTTTTCCATGCAACTGGACGGGTCGGGATTCAAGGCGCTGACTGCGGAAGAGGGAATGCATTTCGCAAATTTCAGCGACGATGGAAAGCACTATACCCACACCTATTTTGGTCCGCAGACGGTGACGACGATTTCACTCTGCGCCGTGAGCGGAACCTGCAAACCCGTATGGAAGGCGCGGGACGCTATCGCCGGATATGGGTTGCGCGCGCCGAAATATCTGGAATTTAAGGCGGACGATGGGACAACACTGTATGGGCGGTTGTTGTTACCTCCGGATGCGCCGGCCAGCGGCAAGATCCCGCTGATCGTAAACATCTACGGGGGACCGGCGGCGCAGATGGTGAGAAAGGGAGCGCCCGATCCGTTCGACGAGATTTTGTCGCGCAAGGGCTTCGCGATTTTTGCGGTGGACAATCGCGGAACGCCGGGTCGAGATCGCAAATTCCAGACCGCGATTCGGCATGAGTTTGGCGCGATTGAATTAAAGGATCAGCTGACCGCTCTGGATCAGCTGTTGGCGCAGTATCCGCAGCTCGACAAAGATCGCCTGGCAATCTGGGGATGGTCGAATGGCGGGTCGATGACGCTATACGCGATGACTCATTCGGATCGCTTTCGCGCGGGCGTGGCCGTGGCTCCCGTGACCAATCAGGTGAACTACGACACGATTTACACCGAGCGCTACATGGGTCTGCTGAAGGACGACAAGGCCGGGTACGAAGAGTCGGACGTGACCCGAGACGCTGACAAGCTACATGGGGCTCTGCTGCTGGTTCACGGCACGAGCGATGACAACGTGCACTTTCAAAATAGCATTCAGATGATTGATGCGTTAATCAAGGCGGGGAAGCAGTTTCGGCTGATGACTTATCCCAACAAGACGCACAGCATCGCGGGCAAAGATGCGCGAGTGCATCTGTTCACGATGATTGTGGATCACTTTGAGCGGGAGCTAAAGTGACTCAGTTGCCAGTTGCCGGTGGCCAGTTGTCAGTTAGGCAAAAACAATTGCGGCACCAGCCAGCCCGGCTATTTATGCCTGCCTGAGCCTTTTCGCGGGCTTTCCTTGGAAGAGGTGTCCTTCGACGAGCTCTCCCTAGAAGAGCTCTCCTTGGAAGAAGATTCCTTCGATGAGCTTTCTTTGGAGCTCTCTTTCGACGAGGAATCTTTCGAAGAGCCATCTGGCTTCGATTTCTCGTCCTTCTTGTCTTTCTCTCTTGAGGAGGAATCACCGCCGCCGGAGGCTCCCTGGGACGAAGATTTCTTGGCGTAGTCGGTGACGTACCAGCCCGAGCCCTTGAACTGGACGGCGGGAGCGGAGATCATCTGCTCGACCTGGCCGCCGCAGACGGGGCATTTCTTGACCATCTTGTCAGAGAACTTCTGGATTTTTTCGAAGCGATGGCCGCACTTCTTACATTCGTATTCGTAAAGAGGCATGAGTGTGAGACGGTTGCGAAGGACAACTCGGTTTCACATTGATTTTAGGGGGGGGGCAGCGATTGCGTCAATTCTGGCCGTCGGCCAATTTATAGGCGATTCGTTTCGAGGCAGCTACCGAAATGACGGTCGTGACGGTGATAGACTCCGCGCATGAGTGACTTCAGCCAAGATTCGGACCAGACTGCGGCGGCCGGAAAATCATCGCGCGCCTCGTGGCCCGCGTTGTATCTGGTGGGGACGCCGATCGGGAATCTGGAGGACATCACGCTGCGGGCACTACGCGTGCTGAAGGAAGTGGACGTGATTGCCTGCGAGGACACGCGACAGACGCAGAAGCTGCTCAATCATTATGCGATCGCGACGCGCACGACCAGCTATCACGAGCACAATGAGATGACGAAGTCGGCGGAACTGGTGAAAGAGATGCAGGAGGGGGCGAGTGTTGCGCTGGTGACAGATGCGGGCATGCCGGGAATTTCCGATCCGGGGTACCGGCTGATTACGCTGGCGATTCGGCATCGCGTGCCGGTGGTGCCGATTCCGGGGGCGTCGGCATTTCTGGCGGCGCTAGTGGCGAGCGGGCTCCCTACGGATTCATTCCGCTTCAACGGATTTCTTCCCGCGAAACGCGGGGAGCGGCGGGCGGCGCTGGAGGCGATCAAGAATTCTCCGCGGACGCAGGTTTTTTATGAGGCTCCGCATCGGATTGTGGCGACGCTGGAAGATATTGTCGAGACTCTTGGCGCAGCCCGGCATGTCGTGGTCGCGCGCGAAGTGACCAAGTTGCACGAAGAGTTCCTGCGCGGGCGTACGGGTGAAGTGCTGGAGAACTTGAAGGCGCGCGACGCAGTGAAGGGCGAGATTACGCTGCTGATTGGGAAGGCGGAGGAGGGCGAATCTAGTGTGGCGACGGGCGCTCTCGCCCGTCCGTCGGTTCGACAGCGGGTGGACCAGATTATGGCGGAGGAGAAGGTGGAGGAGAAGGCTGCGCTAAAAAAAGTGGCGAAGGAACGCGGGGTTTCGAAGAGCGAGGCGTATAGGGAGTTGCAGAGAGGGAAGTGAGTGGCTCCGCTGCGCTTGGCGGACAGCCGAAGCGGCTGTCCCTACGTGGATGCTGCTACTTCCCGGCTAGTTCTTTCTTCACAATCTCGCTGACCATTTTGCCGTCCACACGCATGCCGGCGGCGTTGAAGCGGGCCATGGCGTTCTTCATGACTGTGCCCATTTCTTTCATGGTGGGCGAGGCCATTTCGGCGATGGCAGCTTTCACTCCTGCTACAAGTTCCGACTCGCCGGCGGCTTTGGGCAGGTAGCTTTCGATCAGGACGATCTCCGCGGCTTCTTTATCGGCCATTTCCTGGCGTCCGCCTTTGGTGAACTGCTCGACGGATTCTTTGCGCTGCTTGATCAGCGTGGCTAGCACGGCCTGGGATTCTTTTTCGTCGAGCGGCGCCATCTTTTCGACCTGGCGATGGTGCAAGGCGCTCTTGACCATGCGCAGGGCGGAGAGGCGCGCTTCGTCCTTCGCCTTCATGGCGCTGACAATGTCTTTCTGTATTTGTTCGGTGAGGCTCATGAGGGGATTATAGACGCTGGATGTTTGCCTCTGGACTTCGGATGCCGCGACATCCAAAGACAAAGTCAAAATCCCCACTCTAGCCGCAAAGAACGCGGCTGGGGTGGGTAGCCTCATCATTCTTAGTTCTTAGTGTTTAACATTCTTCCATCAAACTCGCCACCAAACCGGTCTCTCGCGCATCTGATGCGGAGGAGGAACACAAACATGGGAAAACTTGCAATCTGGGCGCAACTCGAAGCTAAGCCGGGCAAAGAGAAAGAAGTGGAAGAGTTTCTGAAATCGGCGCAGCCCCTGGCGGAGCGCGAAGCCGGGACGCTGACCTGGTACGCCATCAAGATGGGCCCGGGAAAGTATGGCATCTTCGATACGTTCGCGGACGAAAATGGACGCAACGCGCATCTCAACGGAGAAATCGCGAAGGCGCTTTTCGCGAAGGCAAAGGAGTTGTTCGCCAAAGCGCCAGATATCGCCAAGCCCGAAATTCTCGCTTCAAAATCCGCCCGGTCCTAAATTCAAGTTGTTGTGCGCGTCCGCCTGCCCGACCATGAGCGAGCGGAGGTGAGGTAAATTCGATTGTGTAAAAGCAAGAGGGTGTAAGTTGGCTTTGGCCTCACGAGCTAAAGCCGTTCCGAAAGGAGACCTACACCCATGGCGAAGATAATCCCAATCAGCGAGCATTTCCAACATTTTGTGGCGGAATTGCTAGAAAGTTTTTGGGGGATTTGCAGGCGCGGACGCAGCGGGCGGCGCAGAAGTTTTTCCCTGCGTTGAGCGAGCGGAGGACGCGCAGGCCATCTACGGGGCCGAGAGCCGAACCCAGGCGCAAGCCGCATTCCGCCGCTTGCGGGGCCGCTGGGCGCGGGAGTACGGGCCCATGGTGCGGCGCCGGGAGCGCGATCTGCCGGAATTGCTATCGTTCTTCACCCTGCCGGCACTTGTGGAAGAAGGTGCGCACCACCAACCTCATCGAACGTTGTTTCGTGGAAGTACGCAGACGCACCCGGCCCATGGTCTGCTTTGTCAATGTGGCCAGCGTGGACCGCATCATCTACTCCATCTTCCAGAGATTCAACCTGGAATGGAAAAATCGCACCCTCAAGCTTTTTACACAAGCGGCTTGACATCACCCGGATTCGAACTATGGACCATCGTTTACCGCGTTCGACAGTAGAATGTCCCCTGACCGCATGCGTGCTCTCCTCCTTGCGCTCACGCTCGCCCTCAGCTGCGCTGCCGCGGCGCAGTCCATCCCTGTACCCACTATTACCGTCATCGACGAAAATGGAGTCGCCGTCCCGGACGCTCGAGTCTTCCTGCAAATGCCTTCGCTCCCGGCCCTGCGTTGCCAAACCGACTTCGCTGGACGCTGCCGCTTCCCCGCTCTCGCGCCGGGCCAATATCAACTGCGTGTCGAAAAAGAAGGTTTCTACGAACTGATGCAGCCCAGCGTTCGAATCACTCCTAATGCGAACATTGAAGTCGCGCTGTCGCATCAGCGGGAAGTTCGCGAGATCGTCGATGTGCACGAATCTCCTCCCGCCATTGATCCGGCGCAGATCGCGGCGCAGGAAACTATCAGCGGGCTCGACGTGATCAACATCGTCTATCCCGGCACGCAAGACTATCGCAATGTCCTCAACTTCATTCCCGGCGTGGTGCAGGATCAATTCGGCCAGCCCCACGTCGCCGGAGCCCAAACCTACCAGACCCTCACCTTGCTCGATGGCTTCAACGTCACCCAACCCGCCAACGGACAACTGCTGATCCGCGTCAGCACCGATGCTTTCCGCAACATTCAGGTCGAGCCCTCGCGCGAGCCTGCCGAGGACGGCAAAGGTTCCGGCGGCCTGCTCAGCCTCAACACCGGCATCGGCGACGACCATTTCCGCTTCGCCGCCACCGACTTCATTCCGTCGATCCAAAACAAGCATGGATGGCGCTTCGACCAGTTCCTCCCGCGCTTCACCTTTTCCGGTCCCATCGAAAAAGGAAAGATGTGGTTCTACAACGCCTTCGACGGCGAATACGACAACATCGTTTACACCGCGCTCCCCGTCAACGCCGACAACGACCACGTCTTGCGGCTGGGCAATCTCACCAAAGTTCAAACCAACCTCGCCAGCCGCAACATTCTCACCACCAGTTTTCTAGTGAATTACCTTCACGACCAATACGCCTTTCTCTCGCCAGAAAGCCCGCAGCTATCGAATCCCAAAGATGTCGAATCCGCTTACGTCGCAAGCATAAAAGACCAGCACTACTTCGCCGGAGGCCAACTCCTCGAAACCGGATTCGCCTTCGATCAATACAACCTGCAGTCCACTCCCTACGGCACGCTGCCTTACTTCCTAAATCCCACGACCACCGGAGGCAGCTACTATCTCAACGACGAAACCCATGCGCATCGCCTGCAGCTTCTCAGCAATTTATTTCTCCCCCCACGTCAATGGCACGGCCGCCACGACTTCAAAGTCGGAATCGATCTCGATCGCATTTCCTACGACGCACAATTCGCGCGCCAGCCGATCTCATTCCTGAGTGGGGCCAATACGCTGAGTTCGCCCGATCTCTGCCTGGCCGCGACTCAAGATGCAAAGTTCCCCTGCACCCGTTACTCCACCTTCACCGCCGCTCCGCTACATGAACAATACAACGCCGAAGTCAGCGCCTACGCCGAAGATCGCTGGCTCCTCACCGACCGCCTGCTCGTCGCGCCCGGCATCCGTCTCGACTGGGACGAAATCGTGCGGCACGCCGTCATCTCTCCGCGCCTCGCAGGAACGTACGTCCTCGACAGCTCCGGCAACACTAAACTCTCCGCCGGAATCGGGCTGGTCGCCGACGCAACTCCGGTCTACCTCATCGCCCGTCCGTTCGCCGGTACGCGCGAAGATATTTTCTACTCGATCCCCGATCCCAACTGCACCGCGAACTGCGTTACCATCACCGGCCCGGACACAACTTCGTTCATCGTGAACCGCGGCACACTCCAAGTTCCGCGCTTCGTAAACTGGAGCGTGGCCCTCGAGAAGAAACTCCCCGCCGCCATCTATCTGAAAGCCGAATTCCTCGACCGCCGCGGCGCCCGCGGATTCGTCTACGACCAATCCTCAGTCACTCCGGGCAACTTCATTCTCGAAAACACGCGCGACGACCACTACCACTCTTTCCAACTCTCTCTCCGCCACAACTTCAAAGAGAGCTATATGCTCATGGGCTCCTACACTCTTTCTCGCGCCCACACCAATCAGGCTCTGGACTTCAACGTAGACAGCCCCATCCTCAGTCCTCAACAACCTGGGCCCTATCCCTGGGACGCCCCCAACCGCTTCCTCTCCTGGGGATATTTCCCGCTCTTCAAACTTCCGCTCATTCATCAACTCGAAGTCGCTTACTCCGCCGAAGCCCGCACCGGATTCCCCTATAACCTGCTCACCGACCAGCAACAGCTCATCGGCTCGCCTGGCGCACAACGCTTTCCCCAATATTTCTCTGTCAACCTGCAACTGGAAAAACGTTTTCACCTCTTCGGCTACTACCTGGCTCTGCGCGGCGGCTTCGACAACATCACCGGCCGCTGCAACCCCTTCGTGGTCGACAACGTTCTCGACGCCACGCATCCCCAACCCTCCTTCACTGCCTGCGAAGGCCGCGCCTTCACCTCCAGAATCCGCCTCTTGGGCCACAAGTAAATATTCACCCCCCGGAACTCCCACTGGATCGATCTTGCCCGCGATCGGTATCCCTGGATGAAGGAGCCTTCAGATGGCAGGGATGCTTCGACTGCGAACGACCGTCGCGTTCCGCTCCGCCCGTCCTCCGCTCAGCATGACAACGAGTAAACAAAATTGTCATGCTGAGCGTAGTCGAAGCATCCCTGCCCGCACAAAAGGCCAAAATGCCTTCAACCCGAAGCGCTATAATGAAATAAGCCTTGCATCGAAACCCCGCTCGGTTTCATCTCAAAAGCCTGGAGGACCAATCATGGCTCACGAAGTACCAGCACTCCCCTATGCATACGACGCGCTAGAACCCATCATCGATAAACAGACGATGACGCTGCACCACGACATGCACCACGGTGCCTACGTAAAGAATCTGAATGCCGCCATCGAGAAGCATCCCGACCTGGCGAGCAAGTCCGCCGAGGATCTCATCCGCAACCTGAACGCGATCCCCGAGGACATACGCGGCGCCGTGCGGAACAATGGCGGAGGTCACGTCAACCACACCATGTTCTGGAAGATCATGAAGCCCAAAGGCGGAGGCGATCCGACGGGCGAGATTGCCGACGTAATCAAAAAAACTTTCGGCAACTTCAAAGACTTTCAAACGAAATTCAACGATGCCGGCGTCAAGCAATTCGGCAGCGGCTGGGTCTGGCTCGCCGGCAAGTCCGGCGGAGAAGTCCAAATCATCAGCACCCCGAATCAGGACAACCCAATCTCACAAGGCCTCTATCCCATCTTCGGCAACGACGTCTGGGAGCACGCCTACTACCTGAAATACAACAACCGTCGCCCCGAATATCTCGCGGCTTGGTGGAACGTCCTCAACTGGGACGAAATCAACAAGCGCTACGCCGCCTTCAAATCCGGAAAGGCCGTCAACGAACCCGAACTAGCCCACCGCTAGACACGCATAAGGGCGGACGCATTCGTCCGCCCTGCGAGCAAAACGAGCGCCACAATCGTTCGAGAAAAAGGCCCTTGCCGTAGCAAGGGCCTTTGTTATTTCCGGTGCGCGACTAAATTTCCAGGACGCGAGTCGATCTACGCGGCCGACCGCGCATATTGCTCGGGCTGCTTATCGAACTCCTTCTTGCACTGCTCCGAGCAGAAGTTAAATTTCTTCCCGCCATACTGTGATTGATATTGAGACTTGTTCTCGTCCACATTCATTCCGCAAACCGGGTCTTTGGTCATAAGTTTCACCTTCCTTATGAATTTTCTTCCGTTAATAAATTTTCTCCCCGTCCCACCACAATTGCGCTCAGGTAATTCCCGTACTCAAAACACGTAGCCCCGAACGTATTCTTCCGGGGCCAAAAATGAACCGGGTGTTGAAATTTTTGACTTTCCGTCTCCGAATAACGAAAGCGTGCCGATTCCCAGGAACCAAGCTCCTTCAAACTCCGTACAATCCACAAGATCATGCCACTGCCGCGCCGCTCCCGCTGGCTCCTATTCGCTTTGATTCTCTATCTGACGTTATGCACCATGGGCGGCATCTACTTAGCCGACGGTACGCTCCACCCGGTGCGCCGTCCGCTCACCGAAAACGAAGCTTCCGAATTTCGCCAATCCGCCCACACGATTGATGCCGAATCTACCGACGCGTCTATCACCACTCCCGACGGCGCAGTTCTCCGCGGGTCGATCGTCCATCCTCACCGTCCCAATGGAGATGCCATCCTCCTCCTTCACGGCCTCGGCGACAACCGCATCGGCATGACCGGATACGCGCAACTTTTCCTGGCTCACGGCTACGAGGTTCTTCTGCCCGACGCCCGCGGCCACGGTGTCAGCGGCGGAGCACTCGCCACCTACGGCCTTCTCGAGCGTAACGACATCCACCAGTGGCTCGACTTTCTGACGGCGCAAGATCATCCCCACTGCATCTTCGGTTTTGCCGAATCCATGGGAGCCGCGCAACTCCTGCAGTCGCTCGACACGCACCCGCACTTCTGTGCCGTAGCCGCCGAGTCGCCCTTCGCCAATTTTCGAGAAATCGCCTACGACCGCATGGGACAGCCCTTCCACATGGGCCCCTGGGTCGGGCGCAGTTTCCTCCGCCCGTTAATCGAAGTCGCATTCCTCCGCGCGCGCTGGAAATACCAGCTCAACATGCAAGATATCTCTCCTGAAGATTCCGTAGCAACAACAACGATTCCCGTGCTTCTCATCCACGGACAGGTCGACAGCAACATCCCCGTCCGCCATTCCCGCATAATTCACGCGCGCAATCCGAACACGCAACTCTGGGAAGTTCCCGCAGCCGACCATTGCGGCGCCATCAGCGCCGCCCCACAAGAATTCGAACGTCGCCTCCTGGCCTGGTTCGCACCGCGCTGATTTCCCTCTGTGCTCCCCAGTGTCCTCTGTGGTTAAGCTCTTCTTCTAACGAACTACGGCCTCTTCACCACCACCCCACTCTTCATCACAAACTCCACCTTCTCCATCACCGAAACATCGCTCAGCGGATCCCCCGGCACCGCCACAATATCCGCCAACTTCCCCGTCTCCACCGTCCCCAGCGAATCCTGCATCCCCAAAAGTTCCGCCGCCGTCACCGTGGCCGCCCGGATCGCCTGCGCCGGAGTCATCCCAAACTTCACCATCGACGAAAATTCCTTCGCAGGATTGATCTTCCAATCAAACCCGCCCGCATCGGTCCCAAACGCAATCTTCACTCCAGCCTTCATCGCCCGCCGAAAAGTCTGCTCATGAATCTGGATCATCTTCACCCACACCGGAGCCCCCGCCGCGGCCCGCCCCTCCGCCACATATTCCCCCACAAAAATTGTCGGCACATAAAAAATCCCGCGCGCCGCCATGGTCTTCAAATCTTCGTCGGCAATGTAGTTTCCATGCTCGATCGAATCGACGCCGGCCTCGACCGAATTGTGCACTCCATAAAGCGCCATGGCATGCGACGCGACTTTATGCCGCTCGCGATGCGCCTCATCCACAATCGCCCGCAACTCCTCCATTGTGAATGTCGGTATATCGTCCAGCACTCCATCCTCGCGGACGCGATACGAGCGGTCGCTGTACACCTTGATCCAGTCCGCGCCATGGCTAATCTGCTCCCGCACCGCAGCCCGCGCATTGTCCGCACCATCCACCAACTGAACCCCATGCGGCACCATCACCCCCGGCGCATACCCCTGCAGCGGATACGCTCCCGTCACATCCAGCGCCCGCGTCGCCACCTGCATCCGCGGCCCCGGAATCACCCCGTTGTTGATCGCCTTCTTCACGTCCGCATCCGCGTAGCCCGCTCCCTCGGTCTCGAGATCGCGAATCGACGTGAACCCATACTCCAGCGCCCGCCGCGCATTCACCGTCGCCAGAATCGTCCGATACTCCGGCGACTGCTTCAGCAGTTGCTCGTCATAATCCGCCGCCGTAATGTCCCCCTGCAGCAAAATATGCGTATGCGTATCGATCAACCCCGGCAAACAAGTGTCGTGGGACAGATCAATCACGTCCGCTCCCGCTGGCGCACTGCCGGAAACCTCGCGAATCTTCTCTCCCTCAATCACGATCACAACATTCCTGCGAACTGAATCTCCGCGCCCATCAAACAAACTCCCACACCGCAGCGCGACAACCCTATTTCCTGTCGCAGTCTGCCCAACGAGGCAAACACCAACCAGAAGAAAGAAAACCGCGGCAACGCCACAACCAACCTTTCGAACCAAGTGAGCCTCCCGAATAGAGAACTGAGAACTGGTTTCTGCATTTCCTGTGCACACGCTGTGGACAATCCGGCTGCCCACTCTACCAGATTTTTTCCTCGCCGCTTCGTCGATACGAAATTGCCGCCATCCAGAGCAAAAAACGCTATGCCGCCACGGTATTTTTCAGATGTTCCAATTCGGGAAATCCGCGCCCACTCTTTTCCTCAATTGCACCAAAAATACTGAATTGACCCGCGCCCATTTCGCCCGTACAGTCACCTTCGCTCTCATAAAAATTTCTTAATCATGCCGGCCGTTTGAGCCGGTGCCTGATCGTACTCAAGATCAAGTAGCAAAAACATTCGGGGCGCCGACACATGAAATCTGAAGAGTGGAAGTCTTATCGCACACGCTTTTTAGTCAATGCCAAACAACTTAATTCAACTCTCAGTTTCGTCGACCATCTCGGCCGCCATCATCGCGGCCGCAAGGGCGACTATCTGGTCGAATCGTCCGACGGCGTAATCAGCATCGCCCCGCGCCGCATCTTCGAGGACATTTATGTCCTCATGCCGCAGATGCAAGGCTCCGACACCACCGCAACCTTCCGTCTGCCTGACGCGCCGATTTGCACAACAGCAAACAGCGCCCGAAAGATCAAACTCCAAGAGGTTGAGGCCCTCGACATTCAAAACATCGGGATCCAGCGCAAACTGCCGCAGCCCTCTCGCGACGACCGCTCCTCCCGTCCGCGCCTCGGATTGATGTGACCTTCTCATTTGCACTAACTGCTCACGCTCCAGCCGCATCGCGGCGCAAGAATGCAGCCCACGGCGCAAGCCGTGGGATGCTAGGCGGAGAGGCCACAAGCCCCGCAGGGGCGGAAGAGACAAACGAAGAGACAAACTTAGACGCGCTGGCGAAAAAGGGGATTACGCTGACTCTGGTAGCAACATCGTTCCACACTCACGTCATGGCTGTACTGAGTTCATTGGAGACCCTCGCTAAAATCGCTGGCTACCCTCCTTCTCGTCCGGAAAAAATTGAATGTGGAAAACCTGACCTTCGACCCCGCATCAGCCCTGTCATTGCTAGAGATACAACCTGTAGTGTTTCCCTCTTGACAGGCACAATCGGCGGGAGTAACTTTGCATTCCCAAGCACGAAATTTCCGCCCAACGGGAAGAGGACGGAATTCGCAGGTAGCAAATGGGGGATAGCCCAGCCAGAGGTGACTCGGCTCTCTCCACCGATAAGCAAGGCTCTAAAACCTCCGGAAGCCGAACGCCGGAAGCCGGAAGTCTGAAAGCAAAGAAGTGCGGTGGCCGTTCCCGACCTCCCCCGGGGGCGACAAACTGAAGACGACGACTGAACCGTAGCAGTCAATCACGTAGAGCTTGCCCGCCGACAGATAAGGGAACGCCCTTTCGCCGGCGCGGCGGCAAGATCGCAGGAGCCCTGCAATGGAAGGTCTAACTCGACTCGTCTCCGAATCCATGGCGCGCCACGGTTTCGACCGCCCCCTGGACTATCGCCGCCTTCACTGGTCGCGCTGGTTCCGCTGCGAATCCCCTCACAGCCTTCTGTTTGTCCCCAGCAAGCCTGGAGTCTTCGCCCTAGCCGAAGAAATCATGCACCTGGGCGATGCTCACGTAGCGGCGGACGCAGTCGGCCGCCCGCCAGAGCGAAGCGAGGCCGAGTCCGTGTGGGACCGGGTCGGTGCCTGTCCCGAGCAAAGCCGAGGGAACCCGGTCAGGCCGACCGAAGCTCGGCAGGCGTTCGCCGACGCCACAACGGCTCCCACCCGCCGCATGCTGGCCGTAGCCCAATTCTTCGAAGATGACGACATGGCCTTCGTACTCGACCGCATGCTCTCCCGGCAGAATCCCATGCGCGCCCGCATGATCTCCGGCCGCTACTTCGTCCGCTTCGTAGTCATCGAAGACCGAGCCCAGCGCCGAACCATCTGCAACGCCCTCAATCAATGGATGGTCACCGCGTCCGAAAAAGCCACCGGCATCGGCTCCCACTTCGCCACCTCGCTGGAACTAACGCCTGCCACCGAATACATCGCTCAGGCCAATGACGCCCAGCAACCGCTTTTTGCCGGTGCCACTGATACTCGTGTGGAGACGGGCGCCTCGCCCGTCCCGCAAAGCGAAGCAAGCGGCGCGCGAGCCGAAGTTGGTTTTTCTGGCTCGACATCCTCTCCGACAGCCCCGCTGCTAGACTCTGGAGCCGCCACCAACATTCACTGTCCGTCCCCACTCCCCTCCGGTTTTTAGCGGAGGTTCGAGTGACGCAGCGCTTTCAAAACGGGTCAAATGTTCTTTTAGAAGTTTTCGTATCAGGGCACGACTTTAGTCGTGCCGCAGAGTGCAAAATTGAAGCGCGGCCTTAGCCGCTGAGGTTAGCCGCCAAGCGGCGCAGGAATGCAGCCCAGAGCGCAAGCTGTGGGTAAGAATCCAGAAATGGACTTAGCCCCCGGAAGAGGCGAAAGACCCGATCTTTGAAACATCCTGAGTACCAATTTGGAAACCCCGATTCCCCGCCCCCTGGCCGGACGCCGTGAATCGGCACAACACGAATAGAATCTAATAAATGGAGAGCCCCAATGCCAGAACTCAAGACCGAATTCACCATTCCCGCAATCCAGACGCCGACCAAGAAGAAGCCCTCCGGCCTCTCTTTCCACCGCTTCTTCACCAAACCCGGCGTCTCTCCCTACTCCGAGGTCGAATGGGACCTCCGCCTCGCTCAGATCACCGACGCCCAGGGCAACGTAATCTTCGAGCAGAAAGATGTTGAAGTCCCCAAAGACTGGTCCATGACCGCCACCAACATCGTGGCCTCGAAATACCTGCACGGCAAAATCGGCACCCCCGAGCGTGAAACCGGTGTCCGCCAGCTCGTTGGTCGAGTCGCCGAAACCATCCGCGACTGGGGGATGGCGCAAGGCTATTTCCGCACCCCCGAAGACAGCGCCACGTTCCACGACGAACTGGTTCACATCCTCGTCCGCCAGTACGCCGCCTTCAACTCGCCCGTCTGGTTCAACGTGGGATGCGACCGCATCGAGCCCAACTCCGACGGCCGCAACTGGCACTGGAATCCGCAAACCCAGCAAGTCGAATTCGGCATCACCGGATACTCCAAGCCCCAGTGCTCCGCGTGCTTTATAAACTCGGTGAAAGATTCGCTGGACTCGATCCTGACTCTAGCCAAGACCGAAGGCATGCTCTTCAAATGGGGCAGCGGTACGGGAACAAATCTCTCCCCGCTACGCGGATCGACCGAAACTCTCTCGGGCGGCGGCACAGCCAGCGGCCCACTCAGCTTCATGAAGGGCTTCGACGCCTTCGCCGGCGTCATCAAGTCCGGCGGCAAAACTCGCCGCGCCGCCAAGATGGTCATCCTCAACGTGGACCATCCTGACATCATTGAATTCATCGAGTGCAAACAGAAAGAAGAAGCCAAGGCCCACGCCCTCGTCTCCCTGGGATACGACGGCTCTTCCCCCGACGCCGAGGCCTATTCTTCCATCTTCTTCCAAAACGCGAATAACTCCGTCCGCGTCACCGACGACTTCATGTACGCCGTCGTTCGCGACACCGACTTCTCCACCAAAACCGTCACCGACGGTTCTGTAGCAAAAACTTTCAAAGCCAAAGACCTGCTCCACAAAATCTCCGAAGCCACCTGGCACTGTGGCGATCCCGGCATGCAATACGACACCACCGTCAACCGCTGGCACACTTCGAAGAACACGGCACGAATCAATGCCAGCAATCCCTGCAGCGAATACATGTTCCTCGACGACTCCGCCTGCAACCTGGCCAGCCTGAACTTGCTGAAGTTCGCCCCGAACGGCACGTTCGACGTAGAAGCCTACCGTCACGCCGTAGACGTCCTGATCACGGCCCAAGAAATCCTGGTAGACAACGCCGGATATCCCACAGAAATGATCATGCGCAACAGCCACGACTACCGTCCTCTCGGATTAGGCTACGCAAATTTGGGAGCACTATTGATGGCCGCAGGCCTTCCCTACGACAGCGACGCCGGCCGCGACTACGCCTCCTGTGTAACCGCAATCATGTGCGGCGAAGCCTACCTGCAGTCAAGCCGCATCGCCGAACAATGCCCCGCGTTAGTCCCAGCCACGGAGGCCACAAAAAAGAATCTAACCGAAACAAATCTAGGAGCAGGAATCACCACACCTCATGCAGCACAAGATGCTCGTCTAGGGACGGACGCATTCGTCCGTCCAGCCAGCGAAGCGAGCGGCGCCCCGGCACAGACCATGCCCGGCGGAGCCTGCCCCGGCTGGTACATCAACCGCGAGCCCTTCCTGGACGTAATCCGCATGCACCGCGCCAGCGTCAATGGGATAAACAAAACGAATGTCCCCACCACCATCTACGAAGCCAGCAAACAATGCTGGGACGAAGCCCTGGCCCACGGCGAAAAACACGGCTACCGCAACAGCCAGGTAACCGTCCTGGCCCCGACGGGAACAATCGGCTTCATGATGGACTGCGATACCACAGGAATCGAGCCCGACCTCGCCCTGATCAAATACAAGAAACTAGTCGGCGGCGGGATGATCAAGATCGTCAACAACACCGTCCCGACCGCGCTGTTCAAGCTCGGCTATAACCACGATCAGGCCGATGCGATCGTCAGCTACATCGACGCCACCGGCACCATCGAAGGTGCGCCGCATATCAAAGACGAACACCTCGCCGTGTTTGATTGTTCGTTCAAGCCCGCCAAAGGCACGCGCTCCATCGCTTACATGGGACATCTGCGGATGATGGCGGCGGCGCAGCCATTTATCTCGGGGGCTATATCGAAGACGGTGAATCTTCCGGAGAACGCTACCGTTGAAGACATCATGGAGGCTTATCTGCAGGCTTGGAAACTCGGACTCAAAGCAGTAGCCGTCTATCGCGACGGGTGCAAGAAGTCGCAACCTCTAAGCGCTGCAGGGACGAAGACTGCGAACTCCAGTAAAGAGGACTCGCGGGCAGGAGTGCCCGCGCCACACGTTGAAGAAGAAAATCTCAACGCTCCTCCGCGCGCTGTCCGCCACAAGCTGCAGGAAGAGCGCGCCTCCATCACCCACAAATTCAAAGTCGGAGACCACGAGGGCTACATCACCGTCGGCCTCTACCCCAACGGCGAGCCCGGCGAACTCTTCATCACCATGGCGAAAGAAGGATCCACCGTCAGCGGACTCATGGACAGCTTCGCCCTAGCCGTCTCCATCGCCCTGCAACACGGCGTCCCGCTGAAACTATTCTGCGAAAAGTTCGCCCACACCAGATTTGAGCCGAGTGGATGGTCCGGCAATCCCGACCTGGGCTACGCCAAGTCGATCATGGACTACATCTTCCGCTGGCTCCAACTGCGATTCCTGACCGGCCAGCAGCAAATGCTGTTCGAGAATCTGAGATTGCGGCCAGCAGGAGGCGCGCCGAGCCCCGAGGGACTCGGTGACGCCAGCAGTTCCCCGGACAAACTGAGAACTGAGAATCGAGAACTGAGAACTGGTTCCGGCTCAATCCACGCCGCCGACGCCCTAGCCGGCCTGATCGATTTAGGAGACGCGCCAAGCTGTAGCTTCTGCGGCAGCATCATGACCAGAAACGGCAGCTGCTACCGCTGCGGGAGTTGCGGGAGCACGAGCGGGTGTTCGTAGTGGTTTGTGACGAGAAGTACATCGAGAGAGAGATTTTTGAATCTCAGTCAGGGGCCATGCTTTCGGTGGCCCTTTCTTCTTTCCGGTCCAAAATGAAATTAGAAGAGACGATTGACGACATTGTTGATGGCTTGGCCAAAATTGATTCTCGGCGGGCGCCGTTCCGTACGTTTCAGCCCGGAGTGGGGCCTTATGGAGAACCGCAGCTCGTAAAGCTCCTCGCTGAGTATCTCAACCAGCTCTCAAAATACCGCGGAGCGGTACGAACGAAGCGAACGCCCGATTTGCTTATCCCGAATGAATGGGCGATGGAGTTTAGGATTGCGCGTCCGTTTGGAGATAATGGTCGCGAAGCAGAAAACTGGTCTGTCAATCTCCTACATCCATATGAAGGCAACGTGAGCACAATTGGGGATTGCTACAAATTGGCAAGACTAAATTGCACAGAACGAAAGGCCGTCGTGGTCATCGGGTATGAGCACTTCCCGGCAAATGTCGATCTCACTCCCTTGATTGAATCGTTCGAGGCGGTTGCAAAGTACGTTGCGCGCATTGAGCTTTCGGCGTGAGTGGAATCTCGGCGGGATGACCTAGTGCACCCCGTGCATCAGTCAGTGCGGATTTTCGCTTGGGAAATAATGGGGTTGCTAAGCGTTCAATCGAGTCCGAAGGGAAATCTCCACGGGGGCTGAAGCCCCTTTTTGCCTTCAGTGCGCTTGACGCGGCGCTGGAAGCGCCGCTCTTCCACGGAGCTGTATGCTTCCGCGGCGCTGCTCTTTCCCACGCTGCTCTTACCCGCCCTGCTCTTCCGTCGCGTCGCCCTTCCAAGGGGCCTCATGCTTCCACCGCTGTCCGTGAGTTCGTGACGTTTGCTTCCACCTGAGCACACGAGTTCATGACAGCCGCCACCGACCGTCAGAGGACGATTCGTGCACGCACATTCTGTGGGGGCATCCGCCGCCAGCGCGACCGTGGAAGAGCGGCCCTTCCAGGGCCGCGCCAGTTCGCGCAGAGATTGTGGGCTTTAGCCCCGGTGGTCGTCTCATCATTCCCGATTTCGGAAGCAATTTTTTCGGATGTGACAGATGTCACACTTGATTTTATCTTCACGCTTTTACGATTCCGAGGATGGATTCGCAACGTACATTTTTCATCACGACGGTCACCTGGCGACGCTTGCCAATCTTTCGCGTCGAAGCTCGTGCGCGGCTTCTGATTGAGGTAATAGTCGGCTATCGCGATCAGGGGAAATATTTGTTGCACGAGTTTGTCGTTATGCCGGACCATATCCATTTGCTGCTCACGCCTGCGGACGGAATCTCGCTGGAGCGAGCTGTGCAGTTTATCAAGGGTGGATATTCCTATCGCCTGCGGAAGGTGGAGAAGATTCAGGTATGGCAAGAGAGCTTTACGAATCATCGGATTCGTGACGCGGAGGATTTTGGGAGGCATCGCGAGTACGTCCTCATGAATCCCGTTCGGGCGCGCCTGGTCAGGGATGCGTCAGCGTATGCGTTTTCGTCGGCGAGTTCAGCGTTTCGGACGGATGCAATGCCACAGGGGCTAAAGCCCGGCTTCTCCAAAAGCGCTTGACGCGGCGCTCAAAGCGCCGCTCTTCCACGGCATTGGGTAGGTTCGTGACAGTCGGCCTACCCCGGGGGTGGAAAGCGGTGGACAGAGGGGCGCCGGATGCTGTCAAAGGACTGTCCACCGCTACAAGGGATTTGTCCCTCGTCTTTCCGTTTTCCACAGGATCTTGGAGTTTTCCTCAGGTTGAGTGTGTGACGGACAACCTTGACTGAGGATTTCAAAACGAGCAGTGTGGAGACGGCGCGGGAAGAAGCACTCCGTTCGGGAATGCTTCAAAACGATATCCAGAATGACAAAGCGCCCGAAAGTCGACGGGGACTTGGCGATGATGAAGTCGGGAAACGAAACCCGAGACGTAACCCCCTTATTCCGTAAGATTTTGCGCGCAAGTCCTTGCGGCTCAATATTTTGGCCATACCCGGGCATATCCAATCCCCGCAAGTTGAAGAAAGCAAATATTTTAGTTGACGGGTATCAAAAAAATTTAAGAGGTGTTAATCCGCACAGAGGGATTCAAGCAGCTCGCGGCAGAACCGTCTGAAGGCGCCCCCTCTGGACGACCGTGGAAGAGCGGCCCTTTAAGGGCCGCGTTAGCGGCGAACCACAAATCTGGGCTTCAGCCCCTATGGTCGTCTTCGTCGCCGCGCTCAAAGCGCCGCTCTCCCACCTCAACGTTTGCCCGACTTTTTCCCGGCAGCCGTGCGCGGTTTGGCCGGTTTCTTGCCGCCGAACACGCGGGCAAAAATCTTGTCTACGTTCTTCAGTTGGCGGGGAAGGTTGAAGGCGTGTTCGATTTGCTGGCGCGGGACGCGGCTGGTGATTTCTTGGTCGGCGAGGACGAGTTGGTGGAAGTCGAGGTTTTCTTTCCAGGCGCGCATGGCGTGCGATTGGACGAGGCGGTAGGCGTCCTCGCGGGAGACGCCGTGTTCGACCAGGTCGAGCAGCAATTGTCCGCTGAAGATGAGGCCGCGCGTGCTTTCGAGGTTGGCGCGCATGCGCTCGGGATAGACGAACATGGTGTCGATCAGGTTGGCCGTCTTATTTAGAAGATAGTCGACGAGCGTGGTCGAGTCGGGCAGGATGACGCGCTCCGCCGACGAGTGCGAGATGTCGCGCTCGTGCCACAACGCAACGTTCTCCAGGCCAGCCTGCGCGTTGCCGCGCACTACGCGCGCGAGGCCGCTGATCTGCTCGCTGGTCACGGGATTGCGCTTGTGCGGCATGGCGGACGATCCCTTTTGCTTCTCGCTGAAAAATTCTTCCGTCTCCCGCACTTCGGTGCGCTGCAGGTGGCGAATCTCGGTGGCGATCTTGTCTAACGTGGACGCCATCACGGCAAGCGTGCCCAGATAGTGGGCGTGCCGATCGCGCTGGATCACTTGCGAAGAAACTGCGGCAGGTTTCAATCCCAGACGGGCGCAGATTTTTTCTTCTAGTTCCGGAGTGAGATGCGCGAAGATTCCCACCGCGCCGGAAAACTTTCCTACTCGCATATCTTCGGCGGCGGCCATGAAGCGCGCGATATTGCGCTGCGTTTCGGAATACCAGTTCGCAATCTTGAATCCAAATGTGATCGGCTCGGCGTGGATGCCGTGGGTGCGGCCGACCATGGGAGTGTCCTTGAACTCCCAGGCGCGGCGTTCGAGTACTTCGGCGAGACGTTCGAGATCCTGCACAATCACTTGCGACGCCTGGCGGATGAGAAGGGCCTGAGCGGTGTCGACGACGTCGTTGGAGGTGAGTCCGTAGTGGAACCAGCGGGCGTGCGGGCCAACGATTTCGGCGACGGCGGTGGTGAAGGCGATGACGTCGTGGCGGACTTCGGCTTCGATCTCGTGGATGCGTTCGACGCGGAAGTCGGCGCGTTCGCGGATGACGCGGGCCGCGTCCTTGGGGACGAGGCCGGCTTCGGCGAGCGTCTCGGTAGCAGCGACTTCGACGGCCAGCCAGGTGCGGAAGCGGTTTTCGTCGCTCCAGATGCGGGCCATCTCGGGACGGGTGTAGCGCGGGATCACTTGGTCTCCTGTGCGGCGGCGAAATTTCAGGACTATGGATTTTAAATGGGCAGGGTAAAAGAGGCTAGCAGGCGGATGGCATGTTCTGGCGCGGTGAAGGTCAAAATCCCCGACCCGCTCGCAAACGACATGAGAATGGGGAGAACCTTACGATATATCGTCATACGATATAATAAAGGGTACTATCGGGGCACGATACAATCGGCGGCATGAAGAAGCTGACTTTGTCGGATTATCAGGCTCTGGCGGAGTTCCGCTATCAGATTCGGAATTTTTTGCGGTTTAGCGAGCGGGCAGTGCAAGCGGCGGGCGTCGAGGCGGGGCAGTATCAGCTGATGCTGGCGATCAAGGGGATGCCGAAGGGAGTGCGGCCCCGGATTCGGGAACTGGCGAATCGGATGCACATTCAGCATCACAGCGCGGTGGAGTTGGCCAATCGGCTGGAGGCTGGCGGGTATGTGCGGCGAGCGCGGGGGCAGGATGACCGGCGTGAGGTGTTGCTGGCGCTGACCCCGAAGGGCGAACGGGTGCTGGCGGAGTTGGCGATGCATCATCATGAGGAGTTGCAGAGTGCGGCGCCGGATTTGGTGACGGCGTTAAGGCGACTGATGCCGCAGGGCAGAAATAAACGCGGAGTCACGAAGGTGAATTGATTCGACTATGAAGCAAGAGAGCGATGGTCACAGTCCCTTAGCGGCTAAAGCCGATTCTGACGACGGGACGTTATCGGCCCGGGTGAAGTCGGGCGCTTCCCAAAATCCCCGGTCGTCGTTTCCGGAAACGAAGCCGGCGCAGTTTCGGATTGTGCTGGTTTCGTTTTTGGCGGCGGCGGTGGGGCTGGTGGCGGGGGTGGTGGCCTACGCGCTTTACAAGCTCATCGGATTATTTACGAACCTCTCCTTTTTTCATTCCTGGTCGACGACGTTCAGGAGTGTAGGATCCCATCATTGGGGGGCTTGGGTCATTCTGGTTCCTGTGGTGGGCGGGCTTGTCGTTGGCGTAATGGCAAAGTATGGGTCGTCGAAGATCAAGGGGCATGGGATTCCGGAGGCGATGGAAGCGGTGTTGACCAACCGCAGCCGGATCGAGCCGAAGGTCGCGATTCTGAAGCCGATTTCCGCAGCCATTGCGATTGGGACCGGTGGGCCGTTTGGCGCTGAGGGGCCGATCATTCAGACGGGCGGAGCGATTGGGTCGCTGGTGGGGCAGGTGTTGCACACTACTGCGGTCGAGCGGAAGGTGTTGCTGGCCTGCGGGGCTGCGGCGGGAATGTCGGCCACGTTTAATACTCCCATTGCGGGGGTTATTGTCGCGATTGAGTTGTTGCTCTTTGAATTCAAATCACGATCTTTTATTCCGTTGGTGGTCGCGAGCACGCTGGCGACCGCGGTTCACATGCGACTATTGGGGCCGGGGCCCATGTTCGCTGTGGGGAGCATGGACTTCGGGGTCCCGCATGCGCTGCCGTTTTATCTGGTATTGGGGCCGCTGTGCGGGCTAGCGGCGGTGAGTTTGAGCAAGGCGCTTTATTGGGTGGAAGATTTGTTCGAGAAGCTTCCGGTCGATGAATTGTGGTGGCCGGCGATTGGGGCGCTGGCGCTGGGAGTTATCGGGTACTTTGTGCCGCGCGTGTTTGGCGTGGGGTACGACACGATTGGGGACATTCTCAACGGGCATCTCGTGTGGAAGGTTTTGTTGGTGGTGATGATCGCAAAGTTTACCGTGCTGGTGGTCTCTTTGGGATCGGGGACTTCGGGCGGATTGCTGGCTCCGACGTTTATGTGGAGCGCGGCAATGGGCGGGTTGTTCGCCATGATTGGGAATCACGTTTTTCCTTCAGCGCATCTTTCGCCGGGGGCGTTCGCGTTGGTGGCGATGGGGGCGGTGTTTGGAGCGGCGTCGCGGGCGACTTTTTCTTTTATCATTTTCGCGTTTGAGATTACGCGGGACTACAACTCGGTGCTGCCGCTGATGCTGGTGGCGGTGATTGCGGACGGGATCGCGATGTTATTCATGCCGACGAGCTCGATCATGACGGAGAAGTTGGCGCGGCGCGGGTTGCGCGTGCATCAGGATTACGAGGCGGACGCGCTGACGCAAACCACCGTGGGCGAGACGATGGAGAAAGAAGCGCCAATCGTGGCCGCGGACACGAAGGTGGGGGCGCTAGCGGAACGGATTGCGCGGCATGATCCGGCGGTGGCGCGCCACGAGGCGCTGCTGATTGTTGACGGTGCCGGTAACCTTTGCGGAATCATTACGCGTGGGGATATTTTACGGGCGCTGGATAAAGATGCTTCGGGATCCGCGAGCGTGCAGGAGGCGGGCAGCACGAAACTAGTGGTCGCATACCCGGATGAATTGGTTTCGGAGGCCGCAGCGAAACTGTTGCGCTATGACGTGGGACGGCTGCCGGTGGTGGTTCGTGACGACGAGCGCAAGGTCGTGGGGTATTTGGGACGGGCTTCTATTCTTGCTGCGCGGCTGCTGCGCTTTCATGATGAGCATGTGCGCGAGCCGGGATGGCTGGCGTCGCGGAGGACGGCCCGAGGGTGAGGCAGGGCACCTATGTAAAAACGTGTCCATAGTCTGCGCGAGATCCTATTTCCGTCTGAAAAACGGTTACGTCATGCCCTCCTGATGGGAAGCGGTACTGAGAGTTACGTTAGTAAGTTGGGTCTCGCAGCAACGCGCGGCTAGACTTGCAGGTATCCACAAGTATAATTTCTTGGATACTTTTATGACTTCTGGCCGAACGGGACGCGTGATTGCGGTTCTGGCGGTTCTCGGTGTGCTGGGGATTTTCTTTTTTCCGGCGATGCAGGGGCCGTATCCGGTGGTACACGGCCCAGCTAGTGCACTGCTGTCGGTAAGGGCCGCGGCCGGTTTGCACATGGCGATCGTGAGCGCGGGACTGGATGCTGTGCGGAGTTGTCTGGGTTTCGCGCGTCTCGCGTTTATAGTGTCGGCTTGGACGGTAGTTCCAACTTTAGTGTTTGCGGCCTGCTTGGATGTTAGCTGCGATCTTAATCTTCGCTGCTGATTCCCTTCCGTAGTTCCCCAACCTCTTCAAATTCTGAGTCGCGGTGCGAGAGATTCGCTTTGGAATCTACCCATTGCGTTTCTGTTTATCGCTGCGATCTGCAGTAACTCTTATCGCAAAGTCTTTGCGCCATAACTTCATGAGGAGGATTTCAGTGTCACAGTCAAGATTGAAAACAATTACGCTAACCGCAGTTCTTACGGGGGTGTTGTCGTTTGCCGGGTGCAGCAAGAAAACAGCACAGGCGACACCGCCACCGCCACCACCACCGGTCACACCGACAGCTGCGCTGGCAGCGAATCCGGCGGTGATTCAGCAGGGTCAGAGCACGGTGCTGACGTGGCAAACCGACAATGCCACGGAAGCTACGATTGAAGGGCTGGGGGAACTCGGTGCCTCCGGCTCGAAAACTATTACGCCAACTACTTCGACTACGTACACGCTGATTGCAAAGGGCCCAGGAGGAACGCGGGAGGCGTCGGCTCGCGTCACGGTAAATGTCGCAATCGCCGATGGGAATCCTTCGCCTGGGGAGGAAGACCTGTTCTCCAGGAATGTGAAAGATGTCTGGTTCGACTACGACAAGGCGGACATCCGTGCGGATCAAACCCCGAACGCGCAGGGAGACGCCGCGTTCTTGTTGCAGCATCCGTCGATCAAAGTGGTGGTCGAAGGGCACTGCGACGACCGGGGATCGGAGGAATACAACCTGGCGCTGGGAACAAGTCGTGCGGAATCGCTAAAGCACACGCTCTTGCAACAAGGGATTTCGGAAGATCGCATCAAGACGATCAGCTATGGCAAAGAGAAACCCCTATGTTCGCAAGACAACGAGCGGTGCTGGCAAGAGAATCGGGTCGACCATTTCGCAATGGCCCGATAAAGGGTAACGGGCGGCCTGACGCCCCGGGCCGCCCGCTTACTCGAAAGCCAGTTTACTCAATCCCGATTGCAATTTCGCCTGGAGTTTCCAGATAGTATTGAGGAGATGCTGCAATCGCAGAACGAAAACACCGCAGGGCCGGAAGTGGCACCAGTAAAGGGCCTTGCGAAGGAGCGCGTAGCCACCAGGTTCGAACTCGGTTTTTATCTTCGGCAACAGCCGGTAATGCTGGCTGTGCTGGCCGTGTTGGGAGTGATATTTTTTTTGACCGTGGCCGGGCTATCGCGGGCCTATCATGCGCAGCGAGATGCTCTGGGAAACCGGTGGTTCAGCCGGGGAGTGGCCGACCTAAATGCGGGGCATTTTGACAATGCGGTAACTGAATTTCGAGCAGCGCTGCTGTACTCGCGCGACAACTACAATTATCAGCTCAACCTGGCTGAGGCTCTGATTGGGGAGAAGCGAACTGCTGAGGCATATTCCTACCTGGTGAATCTGTGGGACCGGCAGCCGGAAGACGGAGTGGTAAATCTGGAACTGGCGCGGATCGCGGCGCAGAGAGGGCAGACGGAACAAGCCCAGCGCTACTACCATAATGCGATTTACGCAGTCTGGCCTGGCGATCAGGAACTGAAACGACGCGATACGCGGTTCGAGCTAATCGAATATCTGTTAAGCATTAATGCAAAGGCGCAGGCGCAAGCGGAGCTGATTGCGCTGGAGGAAAACCTGGGAGAGGATCCGGCCCTACAGAAACGGGTGGGCGATCTTTTTCTTCGCGCCGAGGATTACGAACATGCGCTGGCAGCGTATCGCCTTTGCTTGAAGTCGGACCGGCACAATGAGGGGGCGCTGGCTGGGGCGGGGTGGGCTGCGTTTCAGCTTGCGCGCTATCCGCTGGCCGAGCGCTATCTGCAAGCCGCCGTGGCCACGAATCCAGGGGATACCCACAGCGCAGAGCGGCTCATGACGACGGAACTCCTGTTGCACATGGATCCCTTCCGGCGGCAGATCTCCGAGGACGAGCGCGCCAGGATTGTAGTGGACGCGTTCGCGGTAGCGGGAAGGCGGCTGAGTACTTGCGCGACATCGAAGGCTGCGGCGGCGTCCACGGCATCGGAACCGAGCTTGGCCGACAACTGGGCAAAGATGAAGCCGCAAATTTCCCAGCAGCAGCTCCGGCAAAATCCCGATCTGCTGGAACAGGCGATGGACCTGGTGTTCGACATCGAGCGTCAGACCAGCGCGACATGCGGAACACCAAGCGGGGCGGATCTGGCCCTGCTGCTGATCGCAAAATTGCACGAGGGAACCTAGGGTGGATTTGAATTCTGAACCGGGAATCTTAACGGACGTTGCAGTCTCTGACGGTCAGGCCGCGGCCGCCACACCGGTCAAGCGGCGCTCTCCTAAAGCTCTTTTGAGTGCGGTATTTCGCGAAGAGCGTTTCTTTCTGATCCTCT
Organism: uncultured Acidobacteriaceae bacterium; assembly: GCA_963733795.1. Taxonomy (GTDB): domain Bacteria; phylum Acidobacteriota; class Terriglobia; order Terriglobales; family Acidobacteriaceae; genus Sulfotelmatobacter. Next base: position 543,737 of record CAVTED010000004.1, on the reverse strand, counting down.
CTGTTTTCATTGGAATTTATTCGGGGCTGGCGGTGGTCTGCTTCCGCTTCGCGATTGGATGGTGCCGGCTTTATTTGTTGGGGTCGGGAGCGGTATTGTCGCCGACACGGCTTTTGCTGGCGCCTACGCTCGCGGGCTTCGTGATTGCTGTGCTGGTGATTCATGTTTTTCCGCTCGCGCGCGGCAGCGGAGTGAATCAGACCAAGGCGGCGCTCTATATCTACAACGGCTACATTCCCTTTCGTACTGCCGTCGGGAAGTTTATTACGGCGGCACTGGCGATCGGATCGGGACATTCGCTGGGGCCGGAAGATCCGTCGCTGCAAATTGGGGCTTGCCTGGCTTCGGTGTTGGGACGGCAGATGCGGTTGTCGCGCGATCGCATGCGGTTGATCGCGCCGGTGGGCGCTGCGGCGGGATTGGCGGCGGCGTTTAACGCACCGATTTCGGCAGTGCTGTTTGTAATCGAAGAAGTGATTGGGCGATGGACGGCGGGGATTCTTGGGTCGGTCGTGCTTTCGGCGGTATCGAGCGTGGTGGTGATGCGGTGGTTTTTGGGGTCGGAATCTTTGTTCAGGATTCCGGCGGTGCAACTGGAACGGCCTTCGGAGTTGATCGCATATGCGATTCTCGGAATTGTGGGTGGGGTGGCTTCGGTTCTGTTTTCGACAGGCATTGCCACGTTGCGACCGAAGTTCAAAGCGCTGCCGCTGTGGACGCAATATTTTCAGCCGGCGGTGGCGGGTCTGCTGATTGGGGTCATTGCCGTACTGGGCGCGCCGCAGATTATGGGCGCGGGGTATGAAGCGATGGACGAGGCGATGCATGGGCGGTTTACCTGGCAATTCTTGGCTGTGCTGGCCGGCCTTAAGATTGTTGCTACTTTGCTTTCGTTCGTGAGCGGAACGCCGGGAGGAATGTTTGCGCCGACATTATTTATTGGGGCGATGCTGGGAGCGTCGGTGGGCGGAGTGGAGCATGTTGTGCTGCCACATCTGAGCGGGTCGCCGGGGACGTATGCACTCGTCGGAATGGGAGTATTGTTCGCGGGATTTTTGCGGGCGCCGATGACGTCGGTGTTCATGGTGCTGGAGGTGAGCGGGAACTACTCGATTATTCTTCCGGTGATTGTGGCGAATACGATCGCGTATGTGATTTCCCGCGGGCTACAGCCGATTGCGATTTTCGACGTATTAACGCGGCAGGACGGGCTGGAATTGCCGTCGATGGAAGAGCAGCGCGAAGAGGGCATTCTGCGGGTGGAGGATGCGATGCGCCCGGTGGAGGGTCGGGTGCTGGATGCGCAAGAGACGGTGGATCAGGCGCTGCGAGCTGCGGAGTCTTCCGCTTCCGAGGAGTTTCTGGTGCGCTTGAGCCCCAGCGGATGGAACAGCGTGACCAAGGAGCAACTGCGTGCGATGGCGAAGGAGGGGAAAGCCGGGGCGAGCCTGGGGTCTCAGTTGCCGATTCTACAGATTCCTTCGCTGCATCCAGACCTGCCGTTGGAGACCGCGTTGCGGTATGTGGACCGGTGGCCGCTGGTTCCTGTCGTCAGCCGGGCGGACTTCCGGCAGCTGGAGGGCGTGATTACGCAGCGCGACGTTCTGGAACGCTATCGGGAGTTTGGCGAGAGCTAGGCGATACGGTCTCGCGGGAATTTCTGACTTCAACCCGTCCCACCTGACATTGACCGGTATGGACCATCGGTGCTATCTGTATACTCCGCAAATGGTTCAAGGTATGAGAATGGCCCAAAAAAAGAACAACGAAAATCCCGGCCTGCCGAAGGCCCTAACTGGCATCCAGGGTCTGGATGAGATCACCGGAGGCGGATTTCCGCGGGGGCGGCCCACGCTCATCTGCGGCAGCGCGGGGGCGGGCAAAACTTTATTGTCGATGGAGTTCCTGGTTCGCGGAGCTACGGAATACAACGAACCCGGCGTTTTTATGGCGTTTGAAGAGACTGCCTCTGAGCTCGCGCAGAATGTTCGCTCGCTGGGTTTCGACGTGGATGAATTGGTGAAAGAAAAGAAGTTGGCGATCGATTTTGTCCGCATCGAGCGCAGCGAGATTGATGAAACAGGGGACTATGATCTGGAAGGCCTCTTCATACGGTTAGGCGCGGCCATCGACAGCATTGGAGCGACTCGAGTGGTGTTGGACACCATCGAAAACCTGTTTGCGGGATTGCAGAATCAAGGCATTTTGCGGGCAGAATTGCGAAGGCTGTTTCGTTGGCTCAAAGATCGAGGCGTGACCGCCGTGATCACCGCTGAGCGCGGCGACGGGACTCTAACCCGGCACGGGCTGGAGGAATATGTTTCCGATTGTGTGATCCTGCTTGACCATCGCGTGATCGACCAGGTCTCCACTCGCCGCTTGCGGATTGTCAAATATCGAGGAACGGCTCACGGCACGAACGAGTACCCCTTTCTGATTGATGAAGACGGGTTCAGCGTTCTTCCCGTGACTTCCCTGGGATTGCAGCATGAGGTGAGTGAGGAGCGAGTTTCGACGGGTATTCCGCGGCTGGATACGATGCTGGGTGGAGAAGGATTTTACCGAGGCACGACGATTTTAGTTTCAGGGACCGCAGGAACGGGCAAGACGAGTATGGCGGCGCACTTTGTGGATTCGGCTTGCCGGCGGGGCGAGCGCAGCCTCTACTTCTCGTTCGAGGAGTCTCCTGGCCAACTGATTCGGAACATGCGATCCATTGGTTTGAATTTGGAGCAATGGGTCAAGAAGAACCTGCTGCAGTTTCATTCGAGCCGGGCAATGTTCCACGGACTGGAAATGCACCTTGCGGTCATTCACAAAATCGTCGAGCAGTTCAAACCGCAAGTGGTGGTGCTCGATCCAGTAGGAAGTCTAGTGCAGGCAGGGAACCGGAATGACGCACACAGCATGTTGATCCGACTGATCGATTTCCTGAAGCAAAGAGGAATTACAGCCTTGTTGACTAATCTGACTTCAGGAGGAGGCGCTCTGGAAAAAACCGACGTGGAAATCTCTTCCATCGTGGATACGTGGCTGCTGATGCGCGATATTGAACTGGAAGGCGAGCGCAACCGGTCGTTGTACGTTCTGAAGTCGCGGGGCATGGCGCATTCCAACCAGTTGCGTGAGTTCCTGCTCACCGAGCGGGGTATTGATTTGCTGGATGTGTATGTAGGACCGGGAGGGGTGCTCACGGGATCGTCGCGCTTGTCGCAGGAAGCGCGGGAAAAGGCAGCCGCTTTGGAACGCCAGCAGAATGAGAGGCGCAGGGAGCGGGACCGGTTACGGAAACGGGAAGCGCTCGAAGCGCGTATCGCAGCGCTGCGCAAGGAGTTCGAGGTGGAAGACGAAGAGGCAGAAGCGTCCGTAGCCCAGGAAGGATTGCGGGAACAGGTTATCATCGAGACCCGGAAAAGCATGGCACGCAGCCGGAAGGCCGATGGGACGGGCGAACCTAAGGTTTCGCGGAAAGCGTTGAGGAGCTAGATGAAAAAGTCATTAAAAACCACCGAGGCAGAACCGCTCAGCCTGGAAGAGATCCGCGAGACGAAGGAAGCAAGGGAGCCGGGGCCGGGCGAAGTTTGGGAGCTTCGTCTATACGTTGCCGGGCAGACTCCGCGTTCAGTCACGGCTTTCGCCAATCTCAAGAAAATATGCGACGAACACTTGGCGGGACGATACAATATAGAAGTGGTGGATCTGGTGAAGCATCCACAGCTGGCAGCGGGAGATCAGATCCTGGCGATTCCCACACTGGTTCGGAAATTACCCCAACCTCTTCGTAAAATCGTGGGCGATCTTCGCGATACGGAACGGGCTTTGGTGGGTTTGCAATTGCGTCAGGCTTCAGTGGAAAAATAAAAATAGAGATCGAATCAGCATTGGCAAAGTCTGGTATTTGATGAAGGGTCCCATGAACAGCGATACGCATCAATTGCACCACAGTACGCAACTGATGGAAGAGGCCGAGGAGACGCTACGCGCGATTCGGCAAGGCACAGTGGACGCATTCGTCATTCAGGAGGCGGAGGGGCACCGTGTCTATACGCTGGAAGGATCGGACCTGCCCTACAGCACGCTGGTGGAGAAGATGCAGCAGGGCGCTGCCATGCTGGACGGCAAAGGCTGCATCGTTTACTGCAATCTGAGTCTGGCGCAACTTCTGGGCGTGTCACGCGAGACGGTGGTTGGCCAATATTTGCAAGATCTGCTGGCTCCGGCGGATCAAGCAGCATGCCGGAGGTTGCTGAAGGAGGCTCAAACGGCGACGACCGAGGGCGAAATGCACCTTCGTCTCGCAGACGGTAATGTCATCTCCGCTAATTTCTCGTTCACGGTATTGTCGCGCGACAAGTCGGCAACTGGAGTTCTGGTCACGGACCTGACCATGCAGAAGCAACAGATGGAATTTGCGTCACGCCTGCAGCACGTGCAAGACGAGGAGCGCAAGCGCATCGCCCGGGACCTGCACGACAGCGTCGGTCAGTTGCTGGCAGCGATTGGCATGAATATCGCCCTGGTGCAGTCACAATCCCATAAGCTCGACGCCGAGGCAGTCCGAGCCGTGGCGGACAATGCGATGCTGGTGGAACGGGCTTCCGTCGAAATTCGTACGATTTCGCATTTGCTGCATCCGCCGCTGCTGGATGTCGCAGGCCTGGCGTCTGCAATTCGCTGGTATGTGGACGGGTTCTCGGAACGCAGTCATATCAAGGTGAATCTCAGCATCCCCGACAACCTTGTTCGTATGCCCGCCGACGTGGAAATTGCAATCTTTCGAATGATCCAGGAGTGCTTGACCAACATCCATCGTCACTCGGGGAGCGCCACCGCTGCGATCAGTCTTAAGCTGGAAGGCGCCCTGGCCGTGGTTGAAGTTCGGGATAGCGGGAAAGGCATTCCGCTGGACAAACAACAGGAATTCACCGAACTCGGGCGCGGCGGCGTCGGATTGAATGGTATGCGCGAGCGCCTGCGGCAACTGGGCGGCACTTTGGAATTACAATCCAAGGAAACTGGGACTGTGGTTACAGCCACGCTTCCGGTGAGACAAGCTGCGGCCTAGATAAAAGTCCCTTCCGTATCGATCAAAACAGGGAGCAGGCGTGAGATCTCACTCGGCTTGAATGCGCTCTAGGGGCGTTCGGCCATCCAAACGTTGGCGTTGCCGCTGCTGACGAGCAGAGCGATGCTGCGGCCATCGCGCGAGGGGATGGCCCAGCCAACAGTCATTTTTTTCGGACGCCAGACTGCACGGGCGTGGCCTTCCAGATCGATATGCAATAGAGCGTTGCCTTCTTCGCGCACCGAGGTGGCCCACAACGCCTTGCTGTCGGCGGCCCAGTCCAACGATGCGATACCTGGCCAACCGGAAATGGTTAACCATCGGTCGGAGCCGCCCATGACGGGCACAAGATGAATTCGAGGTTCTTCATCGGCCCACTTTCCCTTTGCGATTGCGAGGGTGGTTCCATCCGGCGACAAGCTCCAGTTGTAAAGTTGGGGAATGTCATCTTTGACTTGGAACACCTGAGAGCCTTTTCCTTTGTAGGGATCGAAGGAAAAGAATGTGAGCAGTCCCTCTGCCATGACGCTGTAAATGCATACCGAGGAAGGTTCCCGCGAACATTGATGATTGGTGATCCAACTTGCGTTCACAATTTCCTGCGGAGTTCCACCGGCAAGGGGAACGCGCATTAACGGAACTGCGGAAGCTTTCTCCCCCCAGTTGGGGTAGATAACGTAAACCAGTTGGGTGCCGTCGGAACTCAGGCGCGGCTGCGCGACCGGTCGGTTACCGCTCATAAGGACTTCGGGCACCGCCTGGTTAGTAGCCTGCTTGTAGATTTTGAAGGTGCCGGTGCGGTCGGACATGTAGATCACGGCTTGGCTGTCCGGGGTCCAGTCGAAGGGCAGGTCCTGACGATCGTCGAGGGTCAGCCGTTGCGGTTCGCCGATGATACTGGCGCCGTTCAGCCTGGCGACGTACACGTCGGGCTGTGGAATTCCTTTCAGGTAGGCGATGCGTTTGTTGTCCCCTGAGGTGCTAAGGCTGAGCATTTCGCCCGGGTCGTTGGTCAATCGCACAGGTGGAAGAATTGGCTTGCTTTGGCGATCCAGAGCGACTGACCAAAGGTTGGAGTCAAGTTGCCGGGGACGGGGCTCTGACAGCGAATAGATCAGACGTCCATCGGAAGACCAAGCCAAAGGACCGTCCAAACCGGCAAGCGACAGCACGCTGGTGACAGGCAGCACGACGCTGCCGGCCTGCTGGCCGTTCGCGTCTACGATTTCAATGGCGCCTTTGGCACCATAGCCGTACGCGATTGAGGCTCTGGTGCAGGCGATGCGCGTGCCGTCGGGCGACCAGGCGACGGCCCCGAACATATCTCCCTCGTGCCCGACGAGCTTATGAGGCTGCGAGCCGTCTGCGCCAACCACCCAAAGCTCCTCGCGCAACCGCTTGCCGGCAAGGAAAGCGATTTCCCTGCCATCGGGGGACACGGCAGGAGAGTGGCCGTCGTCGATGAGTTTGCGGGCGCTACCGCCAAGCGCGGAAATTTCCCAGAGAGTCGATTGCGAGCCCTGGCCCCACAGAGCCACCACCATGTGAGTGCTGTCAGGAAACCAGCCAATGGAAGCTACCGCTAAGCCCCGAGGCAACATTCTGGGATGGGTTTCTCCGTTGTCAATCTGACGAACGTAGAAGCCGGTTTCGTCGGAGAAGGCGAGATAGCGGCCGTCGGGCGAGATGGCGGCCGCCCGGACCCGGTCGTCGGCGGGATTCGCAGTCAATTGTGAGACATGCATCGCAGGAGGCGGATGCGGTCCCAACAAGAGGCCCAATTTAAGCCCAAGAAGAACGAGAATGACTGCGCCCGCGCCAGCGAGAACCCACCAAATGCGAGAACGTGCACTGAGTTGGGGAGGAGCTTCGATTGCGGTGGGCTGAGTGCCGTTGCCGTTGCCGGAATTAACGGGAGCGAGGAAACGGTATCCTCTGCGCGCCACGGTTTCGACAAACGTGGGATTCTCCGCCGAGTCTCCGAGGGCGTCCCGCAGGCGGCGAATGGCGGCGTTCAGGCTGTGATCGAAATCGACGAAAGTGTCCGCCGGCCAGAGCCGGTTGCGCAACTCCTCGCGGGTCACGACTTCGCCGGGCTTCTCCAGAAGCTGAGTCAGTATCTGGAAAGGCTGCTCCTGCAGCTTGACCTTCATCCCTTGGCGACGCAATTCGCCGGCGCGCAGATCGAGTTCGTAAACGCCGAAGCGGCGGGTGCCGTTGCCGGTTGAAGCGTTGGAGCTGTCCACAATCCCGAAGTTTGGCACCTTCATGCTGCCACTCCCGCGTTACCGGACTCTGTAACCGTTTGACGTTTTGGAACTTAGCTCGTCACCCATATTTCATTAGGGGGTCACCGACCGAGCCTTGAGGCACGCGGAGAACTGAACCACCTTGCTAGTAGGTACGGAGGGCAAGGCAATGCGGTTCCAGTGCAGACGGTGCGCGGGCTTGGTGGTAGTTGTTTTGTTATGGGGAAAAGTGGCCACGGGGCACGAGGTGAACGGCGGCCAGGAGATCAGGGTTCTGGTAAACAACACTGCGGGAGTATCGGTGGTGATTCTGAATCAGGCGAAGGTGGAGGCGTCCCGAATCTTTCGCTCCGCCGGTATTGAGATCGATTGGGTGGATTGCCCCGGAACGAGAGTAGAAGACGATGCCTGTCGTCAGATTCCGGGTTCGAATGACTTTGTCTTGCACATCGTGGCAAAGGGGAGAACTTCGTCCGACCTGGTTTTCGGGTTGTCTTTTTTAGGTGAAGATGGAGCGGGCAACTACAGCGACATTTTTTATGACCGTGTGCAGCAAGCTCGCCGTGACTGGGGCGCCAATGTGCCGACTCTTCTGGGAACGGTGGCTGCTCACGAACTTGGTCACCTGCTTCTGGGATTGCAGGCTCATTCCTATTCGGGAATCATGGCGGCAGTGTGGAGGGAAGAGTCGTTGCGGGATCTCGGAATGGGAGGATTGCACTTTAGCGGCGATCAAGCGGCCCGAATGAGGGCGCGGATACGAGGCGGAGAGAGGACGACGGTTACCGGGAGAGCGAGTGCAGGAAGGAATATGGGAGGGCTGGGCTTTTGAAATTCGACATCTCCAGAGTTGTGGTACGGGAGATCCCTTCGACTTCGCTAAGGGCAGGCTCTTCACTGCGCCTGAAAGGCGGCTCCGTTCAGGATGACTCCTGGAGGATGCCGTGGGAGGAAACTGCATAGATCTTTCGCAGTCGGCGCTGATGGCGGGGCGCCATCAGGACAGACGCCGGGACGGCGGCGCTACTTGCGGGAGTTCGTGCCTGGCGTTTAGGCAGCCAATCAGTTCTGCGCGGATTTCTGGGCTTCTACCAGCAACGGGCGGAGCGAGTCGACGCTGACTCCGATGGTGCCGCCGGAGAATCCGTCCATGTAAGCGGAGTTGACGCCGATGACTTCGCCCTTGTTGTTGAAGACGGGGCCGCCGCTGCCGCCGTGGGCGGTGGGAGCATCGTAGATCAGCTTTTCGCCGACGATGTCGCCGAGATGTCCGCAGGTGGTGGAGGGGCGAATCAGGGATAGGGCCGCTAGTTCGCTGGCGGCGCTGATGTCATTGTGGCGGTAAGCTAGGCGCTCGTAAATCGAAGTGGGCGACTTGGCAACCATGCCGGCGATTCCCATGGGATAACCAATCACGGTGACCAGTTGTCCGGGGAAGCCGGGCGAGTTGGCCAAGGGGAGCACGGGCAGATCGCGGACGGCATCCAAATATTGAACGCGCAAGATTGCTAAATCGGACGTCTTGGAAACCGATGCGGACAACAAAGTCACGGGCGTGGGCGAGCCAGGAAAGAAAACGACCAGGTTTTCGAGCATCGCGGTGGCTCCCTGATCGATGAGCTTCTGGGCTTCGGAATCTCCGAACCAGGGTTCGGCGACGTGACGGTTGGTGGCGATCAAGCCGTTGCCCACCAGGAATCCGGTGCCGGAAACACGGGCGCGGACTTCTGGGCGATGATTCGCGAATCCCACTTGATATACGCCGTAAATGTAGCCGATGGAATTGCGATAGCGGTTCATCACGACCGCGGGCATGGCCTGATCTTGCTGGAGCTGTTCGATCTGCGCCGTGAGCAGGTGCACCTGCTTTTGGAGGTCGATGGGTGGCTCTGCCAGCGCGGCTTTCGGAGAATAATAGTGCACCATGGCAAAGGCTCCCAGCAGGAGCACAACGCCCAGGACGGCCTGAACCGTCTGTTGCCAGCTATCGCTCACCATGTTGGATTCGCGCGAGGGCGGAGCTTCGGGAGCCGGAAGAGCCGGTGGCTCGCTGATATAGGATTCGTCCATGGTCGCAGCGCCTCGCGTGGAGCTCCAAGCCTTTGTCTTTCAGCCATTTAAGCTTGACCGCTTGCCGGGCCGAGGACTTGGAGTGTTTATCTTCGCCTCTGCGGAATGGGTTGACTACGGTACTGAAGATGATGGCCGGGCGGTATCTCGTGGAGTGGTGGTTGGGAGATCAAAAGCTTGAACCACAGAGGGCCACCGAGGTTCACGGAGGAAAGCTGGGACTGTCTTCATTTACTACGCTAACGCGTTTTTATCCCTAAGCGCTTGGACATGGCTTCATGGAGAAAGCCCTCGCCGGGGCGATAGGGCTGGACCCATTCGCCATCGATCACAAACTGGGGGATCGCGCGCTTGCCGGTGCGCTTGACGACTTCGTCGAGAGCGCCGGGGGTGGTTTCAACGTTGATCTCTGTGTATTGGATGTTGTGCTTGTCGAGGAATCGCTTGGCCTCGCGGCAGTCGGGGCACCAGGCGGCGGAATAGACGGTGAGTTCCATGGGCTTATTTTAGAGGAAAGGATTGGATCGGCGGTTGCCCTTTGGGCGTGGGTCTTCGGATCTTGGTTTCTGCTCGCTCCCGTTATACACGCTCAAGGTGAGGTCGGGTTCGCTCGTTCACGACGTTGCCGGTGTTGAGGGTGGAGGCGGGCTCGAAGAGCATGATCCAGCATTCTTCGTCGGCAACTGGACGGTGTTCGAGTCCGCGCGGCACCACAATGAATTCGCCTTCCTCGATCCATTCGTGGCGGTCACGAAATTCCATCCGGAAACGGCCTTTGACTACAAGAAACAATTCGTCCTCATGCTCATGATGGTGGAAGACGAATTCGCCCATGAGTTTGTCGAGCTTGACGTGTTGGCCATTGAGCTCAGCGGCGATGTAGGGCTTCCAGTATTCCGAAATCTTGGAGAACTTTTCGGCGATGTTAACTTTGTGCATGGGGGTTGTCCTCGGCGGGTCGTCCCAGATGAAGCTTCCTCGGAATTCACATGAGACACCTTTATTATTGCACGGAGAACCGTTGCCGCTTGCAGCGGCGATGACCACCGTACTGTTTACCCGTCGCGGGGGCAGAGCCACAATCAAAATGCGACTCAGAGGCCACGCATGACAGCACGTTTAGCGCACTGCAAGAATCCGCGGGTACAAGCACGGTTCTCATGGGTTGCATTGGCGCTGTTGCTGGCACTGGCAGGAAGAACCTTCGCACAGATGAAGCCTGGCGACGTCAGGAAGTCTTATGGAGACGCGAGGGCCTCCGTAATTGAATCTGTTCTGACGACGCTCTTTCCGGGTGCAGAAGTGATATGGGACCCGTCGTTGAGGGTGCGGCTGCTAGGCCAGGAGCCGCGTATGGTGGACGTGCCGGTCTATGTCAGAGGCAGCGCATCGAATGGTGGCCTGGAAGGTATCGCATCGATTGAACTGGAAAAAAGGAAAGAACAATTTATCTTTGAAGCGCAGAATTTCAGGCGCACCGGCCAGCCCGTGTTCGCGACAGAAATGATTTTGTTTCGCGCCGACCTGGGGGGCCACATTCAGAGATACAAGCGATTCATGCTTGATCCAAGCGAGACTCTAACCGAACTTAAGACGATGTCGATACAGGATTGGTCACAGAACGAGTGGCCGATCCTACTCATTCAATATGACACGCATCGCGTGCGGCAAAACTCTTTCACAACCATCGAGTGGCACGGGACTTTCGATGTAAACAGTGGCACGTTTACCAGCCGATTGCCATTCGGTTTCTCCCGGCAGACAAAGGGCGGAGTGGCGCAGCTATACTTTCTCGGGCTGGGCCGCGTCGACGCCGGCAGAGTGGTGATGCAGAATCGATTGGATGGCGACCGCCGCATCTATGCCTGCTCCGACCCGTGCATAATGGATGCCGATACACTTTTAGCGGCGTGGAACTTCAACGACCTACCTTTGCACGATCGGTCAGCCAACAAAGGCCCCGCGAATTCAGCCACGACTGCGGGCGCAGCGAACGCGGGCGGCGCATCTTCTTCCGCAATTATTAACCTTAAGAATGGACGAACCATCCACGCTGACAGTACGCACGAAGTAGGGGACAAACTCGAATATACGATTGGCGAATCGGAATATCAGATTCCGAAGAGCATGGTTCAGGAGATCGTCCACGCCACCGATGCTCCGCCCCAGAGCGACAACCCGAATGGGCCAGCATCGCTTTCGTCCCAGTCGCAGGGGGCGGATACTCCATGCAGCGCGGACGCAGTCATGGCGACTCCGCAGATTCCCTGCAAGGTTGTCTTTTTCGTGCAAACTCTCATGGGCTTGGGAGAAACCCAGCGGTTCTCACTTATTGACAATGGAAACCACGACGTCACTGCGCAGGCGCAGTGGAGCATTCTCGATATTGGGTCCGAGGTCGACTTCTCTGTGGTCAATGGCGTTCCTCACGTTTTCAGCAGGAAGTATGGCATGGTGCAGCTCTATGCGACGGTGGGTGGCAAGTCGGCGATGACCCGCATTTACATTCTCCCCCCAGACGAACTCAGAAGCAATACGATGGGTCGCAAGGGATCTCCTATGAATAGGGACGCGCCGGTACGGATCATCATTGCCGACCCACACGTTGGCCGGATTCAATAACAAGAAAACAAAGTCCACGAGCTTACGCTGCAGCCTGAGACAGCCAAGATACGACTGCCGAGCTACGCTCACTTGATATCACCAGACGTTTCTACCGCAAGCGTGGAGAGAAATCGGTCAGGGCCATGAAGGTGGAGTCGACTTTGTCGACGAGTTTGCCGTTGGCCTCGGATTTATCGTGGACACTCTTCCACTCCGGATCGTCTCCGAAGGATTTCCAGTTGGCGGCGGCCGCTTCGCGGCTGGGATGATAAAGAATGTAAATCAGAGTGTTGCTCTTCTCGGGCTCATCGAGGGGCGTCCAGTAAGCGACGCTTTTCATTCCATGCCGGTCAAAGATTTTGATGGTGTGCTCGCGGAAGCGGGCCAGCAGTTCGGGCAATTTCCCTGGAGCGGCGTGATAGACGCGGAGTTCGTAAACGCCGGTCGAGGAAGTGGCATTGTCACCCTGCGAAGCGGCCCACAGAGATGCCGAAAGGAAGGTTGCTGCGGGAAGGGCTTGGAGAAGGGTTCGGCGTTTCACGGGAGGGATTTTAGCAGAAGAGGAGCGAATGACAATCGCAGATGTTAGCCCCACATGGGTGCTGTGGAATTGCTAGTGTTACGGCTATGCGATAAGGCTGCATGACCGACACTAGGGAGGTTATTCTGGTTGTCATGAACAGCGCGAGAAAGTCTCACATTCCGCGTTTCAGCCGCTAAAAGCCGTTAAGCGCCGGGGCGGATTACAGCTCCGCCCCTCCTGATTTTGCGTAAAGCATCTATAGTCCCTTTGGCGGGCGGGGCGCCCGCCCCACACAGGCAAGACAAAGGCCGCCGGCTTGCGCTGGCGGCCTGCTGTCCTAGCTTTGTGCGAGACAGCCGAGGCGGCTGACTCTACGTGAGCACGGTTACAACCCTGGGGTTTCAGGGCTGGTGTGAGCGGCGTGCAGGGAGAGGCGCACACCGCGTTTTTCGTTGAGACGCGTGGTTGAGCTCCAGTCGACATCGCTGGTACTGATCACGCCAGTTCCGCCGCCAACCAGGGAGTAGGTGATGCGGCTGTCCTGATAGCCGTATCCGCTGACCGCGAGGACAGTCCCGTTATTCATGACGAACACAGGCATTCCGGGAGCCGTCGCCGGAAGAGTTCGCGTCACGACGCTGGCATAGGACGCCTGCACTTGACCAGTTCCCATCGGAGTTGAGACCGTGCCGTCAACGGAGACATTCCGGTACGCGAGCTGCGGCTTTCCGTTGTCATAGACCGAAGGTTGGTAGTTCTGACTCTGATCGCGGCTGAAAAAGTGCCAGTTGGGGCCGAAGGTCTTCGCGACCTGCGGGATTTGAACATCGTCCATCAGGCGCAGGCTTAGAACCGTTTCGCCCTTCAGCTTGGGACGCGGGCCGCGGGCGGGCAGCATGATCACCTTCCAGGGCCAGAGCGGTGGAAGCAGCCATTCGACGACGTCGCGCTTGGCATGTCCTTTGCCGTCGATCTTGCCCTGCTTGTCGACTTTGTAGCCGCGGGTGGAGATGACCTTGGCTTCGAGTGGCAGATCCCCGGTGGGAAGGCCGATGCGATCGAACTGGATCTTGAGATAACCCTTGCCCCAGAAGTGGCCCGGATCCTTCGCCGAATCCAGATGTCCTACCAAATAGCTTCCGCGCGGAAAAGCCTGCTGGCCGAACTCGGTGACGCCGCGGAGATGGCAGAGCACGGGGTCGCCGACGTCGACGGTGGACGAGGAAAAATTGGGTTCATTCAGCGTACATTGCAGAAGAGTGCCGGCGGGCAGGACGATATCCCGCGCACTGGCGCTCAGGCTGAAACCGAATACACCTAGCACGGACACAACTAGGGCCGCATGGAACAGACGGGACCTCATAGAGTTCACCTCGGTAGCTGGGTGATTCGCAGGCTGCGGGACAGCCCACTACGTGTATCGGGAATCTAATCACAGATTTTAGGGCTAGGTCAATAAGGTTTTGGGCTGAATGGGGCTTGGAGTGGGGATTGGGGAGATTCGGAAGGTGAAAGGAACGCCGCCAGCGTTGGGGCTGGCGGCTCGAAAATGTTGAGCTGCGCTCGCGGGGCCGACGAATACGTCAGCCCCTACGTGAGCTACTTCTCGTATAACAGGACGCCTTCCGCCTTTTCGGAATCTACAGGGCGGTAGAAGAGCTTGTTGTCTTCCAGGAAGACCTCGATGAAGGCGGGGCGGGTGGTGATGGTGCCCTGGATCAGCGCCTCCGACAGCGGGTCTTCGATGTACTTTTGCAGGGCGCGGCGGAGCGGGCGCGCGCCGTAACTGCGATCGGTGAGGGTCTGGTTGAGAATCCACTTCTTGGCGTCGTCCGCAACTGTGACCGTGATCGATTTCTGCGCCAGGTTCTGGTTGAGCTGCGTGACCATGAGTTCGAGAATCTGAATCAGGTCGGACTCGCCCAGGGCCAGGAACAGGATGATTTCGTCCAAGCGGTTCAGGAACTCGGGGTTGAAGGTGCGTTTGACTTCGCCCTTCACCAGTTCTTCCACTTTGTCAGAGATCATGTCTTCCTTCGACGACTGGAAGCCCAGGCCCTCGCGCTTCTGCAAGTGCCGCGCGCCAATGTTCGAGGTCATGATAATGATCGTGTTTTTGAAATCGACGGTGTTGCCGAGACCGTCGGTCAACTGGCCATCTTCAAACACCTGCAGCAGGATGTTGAAAACATCCGGATGCGCCTTCTCGATTTCGTCGAGCAGGACGACGGAGTAGGGAGCGCGCTTCACGCGTTCGGTGAGCTGTCCGCCTTCTTCGTAGCCGACGTATCCCGGAGGCGAACCGATCAGCTTCGAGACCGAGTGCTTCTCCATGAACTCGGACATGTCGAAGCGGACCAAAGCCTTCTCGGTGCCGAACATGAATTGCGCCAGAGTACGCGCGACTTCTGTTTTGCCGACGCCCGTGGGTCCGAGGAACAGGAACGAGCCGATGGGACGGTTCGGGTTCTTCAGGCCAGCGCGGGACCGGCGGATAGCGCGCGCCAGAGCGCTGATGGATTTGTCCTGCGAGATGATGCGTTTGTGCAGCTCTTCCTCGATGCGCAGGAGTTTCTGGGTCTCTTCTTCTTTGATCGAGGTGATGGGCACGCCGGTCCACCGCGAGACAACATCTTCGATGTCCTCGCGGTTGACCACGCCGGTCGAAGATTCGTCGAGATGATACTTCTCGCGCAGGGCGCGCAGGTTCTCGCGCTCCTTGCGTTCTTCGTCGGAGTAAAAACGTGCCTTCTCGAATTCGTGATTCGCAATGGCGTTTTCCATGCGATGCACGATGAACTTGATGCGCTTCTGGACCTCGGTCAGCTCTTCGGGCAGCGAAGTCTGGCGTAGCTTGACGCGGGCGCCGGCTTCGTCGACCAGGTCGATGGCCTTGTCGGGCAGGAAGCGGTCGGGAATGTAGCGGTTTGAATGCGAAACCGCGAAATTGATGGCTTCGTCGGTATAGGTGACGGCGTGGAATTTCTCATAGCGATCTTTGATTCCGAAAAGAATCTTGATCGCGTCGGTCTCATTCGGAGGCGGAACTTTCACGGCCTGGAAGCGGCGTTCGAGCGACCGATCTTTTTCGATCGACTTGCGATACTCGCCGGGGGTGGTGGCACCGATGCATTGAATTTCACCGCGGGATAATGCGGGCTTCAGAATGTTGGCGGCGTCGAGCGAGCCCTCCGCCGATCCGGCGCCGACCAGCGTGTGCAATTCGTCGATGAAGATGATGGAGTTTTGCGACTCCATCAGTTCCTTCATGATGGTTTTAAGGCGCTCTTCGAACTGGCCACGATATTTGGTGCCGGCAACGATGAGCGACAGGTCGAGAGCAAGGATGCGCTTGTCGGCGAGGAAGGACGGGACTTCGCCGTCGGCGATGCGCTGTGCCAGGCCTTCGACGATGGCAGTTTTTCCGACACCGGGTTCGCCGATCAGGACAGGATTATTTTTCGTGCGGCGGCAGAGGATCTGGATGACGCGATCGACTTCGCCTTCGCGGCCGACCAGCGGATCAAGTTGGTTGTCCATTGCGGCCTGGGTCAGGTCGCGCGAGAATTCCGACAACAACGAGCTTTCACGCTGGCGCTGCGGCTGGGCCTTTTCCTGCGTGCTGCGGGCGAGTTCCTCGCGGATGGTCGAGAGGCGCAGACCGCGCTCGTGCAGAATCTCGGCGGCGAAGCACTTTTCTTCTCTCAGCAAACCCAACAGCAGGTGCTCTGTTCCGATATGCCGGTGCGAGAGACGCTCGGCTTCTTCGGCGGCATAGGCGAGAACTCGCTTGCATTCGTTGCTTAAGGGAAGATCGACCGAAGTCGAAACTTTCTCGCGGATCGTGGTATGTCCCTCGATCTGCTTGCGGATGGATTCAACCGAGGCATGGGAGCGCAGGAAACGATTGGTCAGGGCTTTGTCTTCGCGCAGGAGTCCGAGAAGCAGGTGTTCAGTCTCAATATAAGGAGACCCGAACTGGCTGGCTTCGTAGCGTGCGAAAAAGATGACGCGCCTGGCTTTCTCCGTATAGCGTTCAAACATAATGCCTTCCCCCTGACTTTCCCGGCCGGAAGAACTTGCTCATCCGACCTACCCAA
Organism: uncultured Acidobacteriaceae bacterium; assembly: GCA_963733795.1. GTDB lineage: Bacteria > Acidobacteriota > Terriglobia > Terriglobales > Acidobacteriaceae > Sulfotelmatobacter. The sequence goes on along the minus strand of CAVTED010000004.1, from coordinate 527,126 downwards.
CCCAGTCCCTGAGTCCCGATTACCTTTATTCTATCGCCATTATGCAATCAAGGGCCCGCAAAACCAAAGTGGTGAAACGATTTTGCAAACCTTTGATCACGTTACCGAAGGAACGGTTGCCAGCCCTTCGCTATTTACTCTTTGCACCAAATTCCTGCACTTTGTCTGACTAATGTTGCGTCCTAATGTTGCGTCCTGCTGAGCATGCCTTTCTCGCTTTCACCATCTTTACGCGGGCAAGGATTCCGGCGCGATCTCCTCCATGCGTCCTCGCTGCAGCCTCAACACACGATGGCAGCGCCGGGCGAACGACAAGTTATGCGTAGCAATGAGGGAGGTGAGTTGGTGCTCGCGATGCAAGCGCGCAATCAACGCGAAAACCGCTTCCGCGGTCTGGCCGTCCAAGTCGCCGGTGGGCTCGTCCGCCAGCAGCAACTTGGGTCCAGTGATGAGCGCGCGGGCCAAAGCCACCCGCTGCTGCTCGCCGCCTGAAAGCTCGCCTGAACGATGATGCGCGCGTTGTTCCAGTCCGACCTCACGCAGCCAGCGTGAAGCTTCTGGCTCGACCTGCTGCCATGTTTGCCCTCGCAACAGCAGCGGCATGGCAACGTTTTCTGCCGCCGTGAATTCCGGCAACAGATAGTGGAACTGCCATACGAAACCGGTTTCCCGGTTGCGAAAGTTCGCGGCTTCGTCGTGCGATAACGAGTTCAATCGCAAGTGGGCGCAGTATACGTCACCAGCGGAAGCGCGATCAAGGGCGCTCAGGATGTGCAACAAGGTACTCTTTCCCGCGCCCGACTCTCCGACAATGGCGAGCATTTCTCCTCGCTTCACCTTAAACGACAGATTCTCAAAGAGCACCAGATCCGATTCGCCGGACCGGAAAACCTTCTTCAGGCCTTCGACCCGAAGCATCACTGCTTCATCGGTTAGATGCACGGCAGCTCCCTTTCGTTCCAGGGGCTAAAGTTTGCCAGATTAAGACCTACGGGAGAGCCTGTATTCGCAGGCACATACGTTGGTGCGCGGGGGTTTGAAATCGTTTCGCCGCGGCCAATTGCAGCCTTACGGGAAAATTCGCACGACGACGGCGAAAACGGCGCCAAGCCGGCCATCACCGGGATAAGCTCCCGCGTGACGCTCTTCCGCCCCTCCGGGGCTTGTTCGTTTTCGCGGTCTGACCCACGGCTTGCGCCGTGGGCTGCGTTCTTCCGCCGCTTCGCGGCTAGAGTCTCATATCCCATAAGAGGCGAAGTTCTTGTAATCCGTGAGAATCCGCGCGGATCCGTGGCAAAGGATTTTTCATTCATAGCGCAGCGCCTCGGCGGGGAGGATTCGCGATGCCGACCATGAAGGATATAGGGTCGCAACGAAGGAGACCCCGACCGCGACTACGGCCACGAGGAAGCCATCGATCGCGCGGGGGGCGAAGGGGACGTAGTCAATCGAATAAACCTCCGGCGACAAAGTCAGCACGTGGTAGTGGCCTCCCGCATAGGAGATCGCGTATCCCAACACCAGGCCGATAGCAGTTCCGATGGCGCCGATCAGTACGCCTTGCGCGATAAAAAGGTTGCGCACCTGCGCCCGGCGGGTGCCCATGGACATAAGCACGGCAATGTCTTTCGTTTTTTCCATGACCATCATAATCAGAGAGATGAGGATATTCAGGGCAGCAACAAATACGATAAGACCGATGGTGATGAAGGTCACCAGGCGCTCCAGGCGGAGAGCGTGAAACAGTGCTTTGTTCTGCTCTTCCCAATTCGTGGCCATGAAACCTTTGCCCGCCGCGTCTTCGAGTTGGCGGGAGATGGGTCCAGCCCGGTAGATGTCGTCCACTTTGAACTCGATTACGGAGATCAAGTCTCCCAGGCCGAACAGCCTTTGCGCATCGGACAAGCGGACGAATGCCCAACTAGAGTCGTAGTCGAAGAAGCCGGAGTTGAAGATCCCGACTACGTGGAACCGGGTGTATTTGGGAACCATGCCAAGTGGGGTCAGTTCGCCCTGCGGGCTGACCACGAGTACCGGGGAGCCAACCGTCGCGCCGAGGTTGTCGGCCATGTCTTTACCTAAGACGATGGGAGGCATGGCGGAAATCCGCTGCTGCGCGGCGGCCAGGGAATCGGGGGAATCTTTTTGGTCGGTGTTATCGGGCTGGGCGGGCGAATCGCCCGCGCCCACATGGGCATTTGCCGGGGCGGGAGGCTCCTCCAGGGCATCTGCCGAACCTTCTTTTACTGTCGATAGCAGGTCTCCCACCTTGCGCTCGTAGCGTGGGATCATGCCTTTAAGCACAGCGCCGCGCGCCCGCGGTCCGCGCGCGATCAGAACCTGTTCGAAAATCGCGGGAGCGGCGGCGACGACATGCGGTTGCTTCGACAGGCGGTCCATCAGCGCGGGCCAGTCTTTGATGCCGTCGTCGGCGATACGCTGCAGGCTGATGTGCGAAGTGGAACCCAGGAGTCGCTGCTGCAGATCCTGGCGAAAGCCGTTGGTGATGGCCATGGCGACGACCAGGGAGGCCACGCCGGCTGCGACTCCGGCGACAGAGATGCCGGTAATGATTCCGATGAAGGCCTGACGGCGTTTTGCGCGCAGGTAGCGGGTCGCAATGAAGAGTTCGAAGCGCATGAGGGTGTCAGCTGGCAGCCAAGTCGGATTATAACGAAGGCTCTTTGAGGGAAAAGCTTTTGAAACACTTGAGAATGAGCGAGGCTGAACAAGAAGAACGCTCTCCACAGAACGCTGCCGATCTGCGCGCGAGATCCCTTCGACTTCGCTCAGGGCAGGCTCTTCCCTCCGCCTGAAAAACGGCTACGGTCAGGATGACGCCCGTGATATTGTCGAAACTCGGGCCGCTCACCTCCGATGATCGTCAACTTCGCAGAACGCGCGCATAACCATAACTGGGAACTTGATCCGGTGATCCGGTCGTTGCTGGACACGGATTTTTACAAACTTCTGATGCTGCAGTTTATCTGGAAACATTTTCCCAAGACGCACGTCGAGTTTTCGCTCTTCAATCGGCACTCTGCGGTGCGGATGGCCGACATCATCAACATCGAAGAACTCAAGGTGCAGCTACAGCACGTGCGGGGAGAGCGGTTTCGCAGGTCGGAGCTGGTCTGGCTGGCGGGCAACACGTTTTACGGGCGGCGCGGAATTTTCGAGCCGGCGTTCCTGGAATGGCTGGAGCGTGACTTTCATTTATCGGACTATCGGCTACGGGTGCAGGACGGGCAGATCCAGCTAACCTTCGAAGGGACATGGCCTGAAACCACGATGTGGGAACTCTACTCGCTCGCGATTTTGGATGAGTTGAAGACGCGGGCGAATCTGAAGAAGTTAAGCGAGTTTGGTCTGGACATTCTGTATGCGCGAGCGAAGACCAAGTTGTGGAGCAAAATTGAGCGGCTGCGCGGCGTTCCTGACCTCAGCGTTGCTGACTTTGGCACGCGCCGGCGGCACAGCTTTTTGTGGCAGGAATATGTGGTCGAAGCCATGGCCGCCAATTTGGGGGACAATTTCATCGGAACGTCGAATGCCTTCCTCGCGCACAAGCACGACCTGGAGGCGATCGGAACCAATGCTCATGAAATCCCGATGGTGATGGCCGCGCTCGCGCCCGATGATGTGGCTCTGAAGGAATCGCAGTATCGCGTGCTGGAGTTGTGGCAGCGGACGTATGAAGGCGCGCTGCGCGTGTTGCTGCCGGATACGTTTGGCACGACGCAATTTTTGACGCACGCGCCCGACTGGGTAGCCGATTGGACCGGGCAGCGCATGGACAGCAAAGATCCGTACGTAGCCGGGGATGAATATATTGCGTGGCTTAAGGGAAAGGGGAAAGATCCCGCCGAGAAACTTGTGATCGCGTCGGACACCCTGGATGTGGATCAGATTCTAGGACTGCACGCTTATTTCGGCGGCCATGTTGCGAAGGGCATTAGCCGCAGCGATTTCCTCAGTGCCGCGGACTTTGACGATCGGAAAAAGTGGACGCCGGGCCGGCGCATCCGGTTCAGCGCTGGCTGGGGAACACTCCTGACTAACGATTTTAGGGGCTGCAATCCCAATGCCGGCGGAGGTTTTGATCCGATCAGCTTGATCTGCAAGGTTTCGAAGGTCGAAGGGCGGCCGGCGGTGAAACTTTCCGACAATTATTCGAAGGCGCTGGGGCCGCCAGCGGAGATCGAGCGATACCGGCGAGTGTTTGGAACTGCGGGGATCGTCAACGCACCGGTGGTCGCCTAATTTCAGACCGCAAGATTGTTGTTAACCATTTCCCCTCCCGTTCGTTGTGTGCTTAGAGATGCTTCAAGGCACTTCTCTCACGAAGGGAACTTGCGAAATGCAAAAGCAGCGGCGGAACTTGGGAATAGCTCAATTGGTGGTAGCGATTCTGATATTGTTCATTGGTGTCAGCGCTGCACAGGCGCCGCGGGCCGCGCAGCCAGCAGCGCCCGCCAACTCTCCGCAGATGAGCGAAAAGGATCTGGCGGCTCTTCAGGACCAGCTTCTCCAGGTGTTGCGCGTGAGCCCGACCTTGGCTGAAGTTGTGGCGAGAGACCCTTCGCTGCTCTCGAATCCCGAATATGTGAACCGCAGCAATCCCGAACTAGGGCGCTTCTTGCAGGCTCATCCCGAGATCGCACACAATCCCGACTTTTATCTCTTTAACAATCTGCACGGCGAACATGAGCCGCCCAGCCAGACACTGGAGCGCAAGCTGTGGCCCGAGATGTCCGATCGGAGGCCCTCGGGGATGGACACTGAATTGATCAACTCGGGCGTTCCGTTCCTGGTTTTTGTCTGCATTCTCGGCGCGCTGCTCTGGCTGACGCATGTTCTGCTCGAGAACCGGCGTTGGAACCGCATCTTCAAGCTGCAAACGGATGTGCACGGCAAGCTGATCGAGAGATTCGGCACGTCGCAGGAAGTACTCACATACATGGGCACCGACGCGGGCAAGCGATTCCTGGAAGCGACCCCGATTGCGGTCGGCTTCGAGCGGCAGCAACCGGTTCCGAGTCCAGTCGCTCGGGTCCTCACGCCGCTGCAGATCGGAGTCGTGATGACGCTGCTCGGCATCGGCCTGCTCTCCTTGCGCCACAGTCTTGCCGATGGCGGGAATGCTTTACTCGTAATCGGCACGGTCGTGCTGATGCCGGGGCTTGGATTTATGATCTCGGCGGGAATCACGTGGGTGCTGGCCCGGCATCTCGGTCTGATGCCGGATCGCGGAGCGCAGGACTAGAATCCATTTGCTGCCTGATCGACGCAGCAGCCGGAAGTCGGGCTGCTCGCGAATGCAGCCATGAGGAAAACGAATACGACCGGGGAATATGCCATCCCGAATGTCCGGACTCGCGAGGCATCGCGAACTGACGAACTGCCCATGGACAGCGATGCCTTTGCCGGCTTCTATCAGCGCTCCGCCCCGGGGCTGCGCGCTTATCTGGCGCGCGTCTCGGGAAACCCTGCGCTGGCTGACGACCTGATGCAGGAAAGCTATCTCCGTTTCCTGTATGCCACCTGCCCGGACGGAGGCGAAGTAAACTACCGGCGTTACCTATACCGAATTGCGACCAATCTCTTGCGGGACCACTGGAGACGCCCGCGCGCGGCCTGCATTGAAGACGTCCCTGAACGGCTGCTGGCGGCGAGCGACGGATTGTCGCGCATCGATTCGCAGGCTATTCTCGATCCAGCAATGGCACGTATGCGTCCCCGCGAGCGGCAACTTCTTTGGCTGGCCCACGCCGAGGGGTATTCGCACCGGGAGATCTCCGAGATCACCGGCTTGAGCGCAGCTGGCATTCGTCTGCTGCTTTTCCGGGCGCGGCGAAAAATGGCACGTATGCTCCGGAAGATCAACGGAGATCGGAGGAAGGCATGACATTTCGCGCTTGCTGCTACGAAAAAGAGCTTACTCAGGCGCTGAGAGATGGCCGCTGGCCCCAGGGCTGTGGCTTTGAATTGCGCGCCCATGTGGATGTTTGCGACAACTGCAGCGATCTCGTTCTAGTGACGCAGACTTTTCAATTGGCGCGGAGTGAATCGGAGCACCCAACGCCGTGCGGCTCACCGAGCTTGTTGTGGTGGCGAGCGCAACTGCGCCGCCGGTACGCAGCCACCGAGCGCGTCAGCCGGCCCATCACAATCGCGGAAACCTTCGCGTGGATCGTTACTGTCGTGGTGGGCATAGTTTTCATGGCGTCGCAATACCGACACGGTCTGCATTGGGCGTCGTGGTGGCCAGAAATTGTGCCTCGGGGAATTTTTCATCTTCTTCCCATCGGATCTGGGCAAATCGACCCGAACCTTTGGCTGCTGCTCTCCGGCTTCGGAGTGCTGGTGTTACTCAGCGGGCTTGTGGTGTATCTCGCGTCTGAGAAATTCTGAGGCTCGCTTGCGCCAGACCATTTCGGAAGATGGTCTCCCCCAATCTGCACGCATTCCCTTTCTGTGGCACAGTAAATAGTTCATGCCTACGAATACCGACGGTAAGACTGGCCGCGCCGCCTTCACGCACCCCGGATTTGTATTGTTCCAGATCGCGCGCTTCCTGATCGTGGCGGCGGTTGAGATGCAGGCAGTGGCCGTTGGATGGCAGGTGTATGAGATCACAAAGCGTCCGCTTGATCTGGGCTATGTAGGATTGGCACAGTTTCTGCCGGCGATTTTGCTCTTTCCAATTTCCGGCCACGCATCTGATCGATTCGAACGCCGCCATGTGCTCTCGGCTTGTTATGCCGGTTACGCGATCTGCTTTGCTTTACTGCTGGCTCTCGCAGAGCGGGGTGGTCATCCGATTCATTCAATCTATGCAGTCTTAATACTGATTGGCGTGGTGCGGTCGTTTAACAGCACTGCGAGCCGGGCAATTCTGCCACAGCTTGTTCCCGAGGAACATTTTCCGAATGCCGTGGCATGGAACGCGAGCATCTTTCAGGCAGCGACGATACTTGGGCCATCGTTTGGCGGGATCCTGTATGCGGCGTTCCACGGGCCCTCCATCGTTTATGGAGTCGCATTGCTGACGGCGATTGGCGCCACAGTTTCATCGTTCCGCATCAAGCCGGAGGTGAAGGCGCGTGCTCGCGAATCGATGACGTTCAAGACCGTCTTCGCGGGGCTCCATTACATTTGGAGGAAGAAGCTGATCCTGGGCGCGATTTCTTTGGATTTGTTTGCGGTGCTGCTGGGCGGAGCGGTCGCGCTTCTCCCGGTTTATGCGCGGGAAATTCTGCATACGGGGCCGTGGGGACTCGGGCTGCTTCGTACCGCTCCAGGCGTCGGGGCGGCGATCATGGCTGTGTTGCTGGCGCACTGGCCTTTGCGCGGACGGTCCGGGCCGACGTTGCTTTGGTCGGTTGCTGGATTCGGAATCTTCACCATTATTTTTGGTATTTCGCGCAGTCTCACGATCTCGCTGATCGCGCTGCTGCTGTTGGGGGCGAGCGACATGATCAGTGTCATTATTCGTGCCACATTGACGCAACTGGCTACGCCGGACGAAATGCGCGGACGCGTGACCGCCGTGGACATGATTTTTATTGGAACCTCCAATGAGTTTGGGCAATTCGAATCAGGCGTGACGGCCCAGTGGTTTGGGACTGTGCCGGCGGTGGTGTTGGGAGGGGTGGGGACGCTGGTGGTTATTGCGGTGTGGGCGTGGTTGTTCCCGGAATTGCGGCATGCGGGGGAGTTGAGTGCGATTCAAAGCGAGGAATTGCCGGCTCCCGAAGAAACTTCTGCTCGTCCCTGAGCGCATTACTCGAAAGCCGGACTTCGTCCCTTCGACTCGCTTCGCTCGCTCAGCGCAGGCCCGGGACTTACAGTCGAAGCGGCTGTATCTACATGTTTCGTGCTTTTTCCCGGCAGCCATGAACGGATGCCGTAGAATGTCGCTTTTATTTCGCACTACCTATTCAGCGCTGACTAAGGAACTGGATTGATCGAACGCTACTTTCGTCTTGCGGAAAATCAGACCACGGTACGACGGGAATTTCTCGGCGGCCTGACCACTTTCATCACGATGGCTTACATCGTGGTGGTGAATCCGCAGATTCTTGCGCAGGCGGGGATGCCGGTCGATGGCGTGTTGTTTGCGACGTGCGTCTCCGCAGCGGCTGCAACACTGGTGATGGGTCTGTACGCGAACTATCCGATTGCGCTGGCGCCCGGCATGTCGCTCAACGCCTACTTCACATACGTGGTGTGCCTGGGTATGCATGTTCCCTGGCGCACCGCATTGGGCGTGATCTTTTTTTCCGGCGTCTTCTTTCTGATTCTTACAGTCACGCGGGTACGAGAGCAGATCGTCAACGGGATTCCTGAGTGCCTGAAATATTCCACCGCCGGCGGCATTGGGATGTTCATCGCGTTTGTCGGGCTACGCAATGCCAAGCTGGTAGTGGCGAACGCGGCTACGTTCGTCGGCCTGGGCAGCTTTGCCAATCGCGAAGCGCAACTGGCGTGCGTGGGGCTGGCGATCATGCTCATTCTGATGACACGCAAGATTAATGGCGCGATCCTGATCGGCATATTCGCCACGACAGTGCTGGGAATATTGCGGGGGATGGCGAGTTGGCCGACCGCGATCTTTTCCTGGCCGCATCCTGCTTCGACCTGGCTGCAACTGGATTTGCGCGGCGCACTTCACCTGGGATTGCTGGAAATTGTTTTCGTTTTTCTCTTTGTCGATCTATTCGACAACGTCGGGACGCTGGTGGGAGTGTGCGAGCAGGGCGGATTCGTGAAGGACGGCAAGATTCCGCGAGTAGGTCGGGCGCTTCTCTCGGACGCCGTGGGAACTATTTTCGGAGCATTGACCGGAACCTCCACCGTGACCAGCTACATCGAAAGCGCAGCGGGGGTGGCTGCGGGGGCGCGGACCGGACTCAGCAACATATTCGTCGCGGGACTTTTTCTGCTGGCAGCATTCTGTTCGCCGCTGGCGGCGGCGATTCCGGGCTACGCGACGGCACCGGCGCTGATCCTGGTGGGAGCTCTGATGACGGAATCGATCGCCCGGATCGAGTGGAAGGAGTTTACGGAGGCGCTGCCCGCGTTCGTCACTCTGGTGGCGACGCCCCTGACGTTCAGCATAGCGACCGGCCTTAGTTTTGGGTTGATCTCGTATACGCTGGTGAAGGTAGCCGCGGGGAAGTTTCGGGAAATCAGCGCCGTGATCTGGATTCTTACGGTGTTGTTTATTCTGCGGTACGTTTATCTCGCTGCGGGGTAAGTTGGAAGGAGTCGTCACGCCATCCTGGGGGAACGCTTCAGTCGTCCCCTCCGGGACGAGTTTCATAATGTTGCCGCCTACCGGCGTTGAAACGCCGGGCTATTGTCGGGCGCGCCTCCGGCGCTTTGCCGTTCTGGTTTCTAGGACAGTGTGGCGATCACGGCGGCGATCCTGGTCCCTTCCCTTTCAACAGCGTCTTGGCCGCGCCCATGTTTTCGTATTTGTCGTAGACGCGCACCACGACCACGTGCTCGGACTCGGCATCCTTTGCGGCGTCGAGTGGCACCATGAAGTCATAGTCTTCGATTTTCGCGTCGGAAAGCTGGCCAGTGGGCTCGACGTACTTCCAGTCTCCCGCGTCAATGGAATATTCAGCGCGCTTGATGTTGGAGAATCCGTCTTCGGCCCGGAAGTGTACGTGAATCTGATCAACTTCGACCGCTGCGGTCAAGTTCTCGACTCGCGGAGGTGTACTGTCGACCTCGAAGCGGCGACTCTCCTTGGTCGCGGTCAAGGCCTCGCCTGGCGAGTGCGAGGGCGCGTCCGAAGCAACCACTTTGATGGTGTAGCCTCCGTCGGGCAGCAGGCTGGCGTCAAACGAATAGGCTCTGTCGGTTAGATTATCCTTCAACAGAAGCCAGCGAGTCTCTCCGTCGCCACGGTAATAGACGGAATAGACAAGCTGATCGTCGTTGTCATCATGCGCATTCCACTTGACGCCAACTGAATCGCGATCGTGAGAGCTGGGGACTGGAGATTCGAAATGGCTGCCCGTGGATCCGCTTACGTCCGTACCCAGGCCGAGCGTGGTTGATTTCGAGAGCGGCTGATAACGCACGCCCGTCTGCACAGACACGTCCTCGATTTCTGGCGCCACGTTCTTTGGCAGGTAATTCAGAATGACGGTATCGAGCGCGGGCTTGGTGTTTCCGGCGTGCAGCACGGCTTTCCACTGGGCGTACCGCGCTGCAGGAACTCCCATTTCAGAATCCTGGGCGAGAGCGACTTGCCTCCAAGGACTCCAGTTGCGGTCGGGATTGTCGACGTTGCCGCTGCGTGCGAGGAGTTCGACATTGCCGGCGCCGCGGAGCTCGGCCCGTCCCCAACGCGAGAAGACCTTGGCGTCGAATACATCGCTCTCGTAAGTGCCTTCTCTCTCCGGGCCCGGGCCCAAAAGAAAAATCTTTCCCAGATTACTGCTGGCGGCATAGAGTCCGCCGCCCGGAGCTTTCGCAAAACTGGTGACCTGGGAGACCGGCGCCTTCAGCAGATCGGAGAATTCATCCTGCCCTTCGATGGAAAAAACATGGCCGCGGTTTCCCGTGCCGGCGAGCAGGCGGTCACGAGAGTCGAAGGCGAGGGCATACACGATATCTTCGCGTGAAGTCCAGATTCGCGACGGGGAGCCGTCGGCCGCGATGCGGTACACATCCGAGCCACCGTTCGAAGTCCCTCCAGGAAATGGGAAAGAGCCGACGTGCGACGTACTGGGCGTCGGAGTGAGAGTCATTCCCGGCGTTGCGCCTGGGGACTCTCCCGAGCCTGATCCCATCGACAGAGCCGACGAGGAACTACTAGACGGCGAACTTGTCGCTCCGGCGCGCCTCTCGCCCACAGCTGCGGCGTAAATGTTGCCTTCGTGATCGAGAGCGAGCGCTGTGATTTCTTTCTTCGGAGCGCTATACAGTACGAATCCGTCGCCCGCCGGAGAGATGCGATACACCAGTCCGCTGCCGTCAGTACCGGCGATCAAGTTTCCTTTGGCGTCCAGGGCGAGCACGCGGATGTGGGTGTCGTCGCTTTTGAAGAAGATCGAGTGCTCTCCCTTGGGCGTGACTTTGTAAATCTCGCCGTGATCTCCGGTGGCAACATAGAGATTGCCGGCCTTATCGAGAACGAGATCCCAGATATATTTGGTCCCCGGCGCAAAATATTCGGAGGAAGTCCACGAAGGATCCAGGGCGGGCTTGCTGGTATCCTTCGGGGTGTTTTGCGGCGAATCTTCCGGCACTTCTTTCTCGGAACCTTTCTTACCTTTAGGCGTTTTACTTTTCTCCTGAGGCTTGGGCTCGATTTTGTAGACTTTGCCGTCGGGCGCTGTCGCCGCGTAGATAACACCTTTTGGTGCAACCTCGAGGGTCTGAACCTGAAGCTCCTGCGGCTCAAAAATAATGGTGGCGGTACCGTCGGGAGTAATGCGATAGACGCGTGCTGGAGACCCAGTCGCGGCATAGACATTGCCCGATTCGTCGGCGGCCACAGCCCACACGTAGGTGGATGGCGTCGCATAAAGCAGCTTGAATGAGGGAGCGAGTTCCAGTCCGCCGGAACTGCGAATTGCCACTCCCGTGGCCGAACCTTTGGTGAGGTCCTCGAATTTCGATTGTTCCCAGGTGCGCGTTCCTTCGGCGAACCCAGGGCCACTGATGACCAACAGGGAAAGAAGAAAGGCGAAAACAATAAAGGGGGAAACCCGGAACGAACTCTGCAATGTTACACCTCGATTCACAATCACGGTCGGGCGCGGCGCCCGCGTTTAACCGTCTCCGGAAGTTTCAGGTTACCACGCAGCGGGGTCTGTTCGCGCGGTTGTTCGTCGATATGCTGTAACAACAGCTGGTCAAGATCCCTTCGCTTCGCTCAGGGCAGGCTCTTCCTCGGCCGGAAAGACGGCTCCGTCAGGATGCGGCCCATGAGGGCGTGTTATCGTAGATTTTGATGCATTCTTCGCGTCAGAAACTGCTCAGTACGCTGGCTCAGAAGTCCTTTCGCCTGGGACAGTTCAAACTTTCCTCCGGCGGGACCAGCGATTACTACATTGACTGCCGCACGACCACGCTCGATGCAAAGGGATCGCGCCTGACTGGGGAAGTTTTTCTGCAAGAGATTCGGCAGCGCGGATGGAATCCGAGGGCCATCGGCGGGCTGACCATGGGGGCGGATCCGATTGTGGTGGCGGTCGCGGTCTTGAGCGGCGATGTGGACGGCTTCCTGGTGCGCAAAGCCGAGAAGCAGCATGGCACGGGACAGCGCATTGAGGGATTTCGCGAGAAGAGCGCGCGCGTGGTGATTGTGGATGATGTTTGCACTACCGGGGCATCGACAGTGCAGGCGATTGAAGCCGCGCGCGAATTTGGATTCGAAATCGTTGGCGTGATGTGCCTGGTGGAGCGGGAAGAGGCCAAAGGACGTCCGAATGTGGAGAAGGCAGCGGGAGCGGTGCCGTTCATCTCCATCTTTACCGCGAACGACGTGCGCGCGGAACATGTATTAGTTGTTTAAATTGTTTTGAGTGAGTCAAGAATGATCCAAACTCTGGAATGGACCAATCAAGGCGTGCGCTTCATCGATCAGACGAAGCTGCCGACGGAGGAAGTTTATGTAACCTGCACCACGCATGAGCAGGTAGCCGATGTGATTCGCAACATGGTGGTCCGCGGAGCACCGGCGATTGGAGTTGCGGCCGCCATGGGCATCGCGCTCGGCGTAAATAACTCCAAAGCTGAATCCACGGGCGACCTGAGTCGCGAACTCGATCAGATCTGTGACCTCATCGGCAAGACCCGTCCTACTGCTGTGAATCTGTTCTGGGCGATTCGGCGCATGCAGGAGAAGTTTGAACGCATCCGCATTCGGCCAATTCCGCAAATCAAGCAAGAACTGGTTCAGGAAGCGCAGCGCATGCATGCGGAAGACATCGCCGCCAATCAGGCCCTGGGGCGCCACGGCGCCACGCTGATCCCGAGCGCGGGCGGAGTGCTGACGCACTGCAACGCCGGAGCGCTGGCCACTGCGGGGTACGGAACCGCGTTGGGAGTGATCCGAGCGGCCGTGGAGCAGGGCAAGAAGATTCATGTGTATGCGGATGAGACCCGGCCGTTTCTGCAAGGCTCGCGGCTCACCGCTTGGGAACTGATGAAGGATGGCATTCCGACTACAGTCATCTCCGACAACATGGCGGGCGCGATGATGAAGCAAGGCAAGATCGGAGCGATCGTGGTAGGGGCTGATCGCATTGCCGCCAACGGCGACGTGGCCAACAAGATTGGAACTTATACGGTCGCTATTCTGGCGAAAGAGCACGACATTCCGTTCTACGTAGCTGCTCCGATTTCGACGGTCGATCTGGATTGCCCCGACGGCAGCAAGATTCCCATCGAGCAACGGAATGCAAAGGAAGTCACCCATATCGCCGGAAAACAGATGGTTCCCGACGGCGTGGGTGTGGAGAATCCTGCGTTTGACGTAACGCCTGCGAAGTATGTATCTGCGATCATCACAGAAAAAGGGATTGCGCGGGCGCCTTACGAAGACTCGTTACGCAGATTGGCCGGGCAAGAGGCTGTGGTCCATTCGTAAACGGACTGTCAGTCTCGCTCAGGGCTTACGTCTCACCCGAGCGCGCCGAATCGTTCACGGTAAACGTAAAATCGCTGGTTGACTGTATTTAGCTCAAACGTAAAGAGATGTAAAAGTCCGCAATTTTACTCCTTCCGCGCGCTACTTTTTGTTCGACTCCGGGTTGATTCAAGCGGCCACTTAATTGTGCTCAGAAGGCTCGACCGCGTCTCAAGACCTCAGGGGGGATGTTATGTCGTTACGCAATCGTCTAGTTCTGCCCGTTATTCTTGCCACATTTGCGGTCCTGGCGGGCTGCAGCAGCAACAACGGTGTTACCAATCCTGTAGCCCCGCCTAGCGGTACCTTTAGCAATAGCAATCTCAACGGTACGTATGTCTTTTCCGTTTCGGGCATCGACGCAGTCAATAGTGCTCCTTATGCGGTCGTGGGCACCTTTACGGCCAACGGCAGTGGGGGGATTACCGGCGGAACGCTGGACATGAACGACGCGGAATTCGCATCGGTCTCCCCGGCAATTGCGCCGTTAGCCAATGCCTCGATCAGCGGCAACAGTTCCTACCACGTGGGCGTGGACGGACGTGGGCAGGCGACACTCAACGTTTCCACTCCGTTCGGCAGCAAAATTCTTCTTGATTTTGTTCTTGAGGACGCTTCACACGGACTCGTTACCGAGTTCGACGGCAACGTCACTGGCACGGGCAGCGGTACGCTTGACTTGCAGTCCGCTGGCACCACTCCCACCGGTTCCTATGCGTTCATCTTCTCGGGAGCCATTGGCACGAGTTCATCCGCCGCGGTCGGAAATTTCACACTCGGCTCGGGGGGAGCCATAACCAGCGGCCTCGAAGACTTTAACGAGGGCGGCATTGCCAATAACATTAACCAGACGCTCTCAGGTCAGGTGGTTTTGGGACCATCGTCAACGCCGTCGACGAAGCTCAATACCACAAATATCTCGGGTACTTACGACGTGTTTGCGATTAATGGCTCGCACCTGAAGTTTATCGAGATGGATGCGAACGGAACTCTTTCGGGAGACGCATTGTCTCAATCTACCCCTACCATACCGACCGGCACCATGGCGTTCACTCTGGAAGGAGGGACCACAGCACCGATTGCGGCCGGGGGCTTCATGGTCACTAACGGAGCGGGTAACATCACTACCGCTTCCACCGAAGACGTCAACAACGGTGGAAACGTCGCTGCGACCGCATCCTTCTCCGCGCAGTATTCGCCCGCCGGAGCTGGACGATTTATTCTGAACAACTTTTCTAACTTTGTGGGAGGGACGGAGTATGCCGCTTATCCTTCCGGCGCCGGCTTGCTGCTGCTGGAAATAGACGGCACTGGATTCATGGTTGGCATAGCCTACCCGCAGACATCCGGCGCCGCATTTGCCACCTCGCAAGGCTATGGACTCAACCTCTCGGGAACGAGTGGAGCTACCGGCACTGATGTCGAAGTGGATGACATTGCCGAATTCGCCGCCAAAAGCAGCGGAAACACTGTGACCGGCGTGATTGACGAGAACTCTGACCCCGGCGCTCTGGAGAGCTACAGCGCGGCGTTGAGCGGAACCTTTGGTGCCCCGGATTCCAATGGCCGCGGCCAGATCGGAGCTAACGCCGGCAACAGCACGAACAGCACTCTAAACGGCGGATTTAACCTCACCTTCTATACCGTGGACGGTACTACCTTCCCCTTCATAGAAACTGACAATAGCCAGGTATCGGCAGGGGTATTCGTAGCGCAGAATCCTGCCGCCGCTACTCCTGCCATAACAAAGCCGCACCTGTTGATTGCGCCACCAATAGTCAGGCCTCACGCAACTCGACAGAAGCAGAAATAGCTGCTGGTCCGGGATGAGCAAAAAGGGCGCGGCCGTTGAATTTTTGACGGCCGCGCCCTGTTAGTTTTGGGAGGATTACGGGATCTCCGTTTTGGCGGAGGAGCGGACGGGGACGCCCGCTCGACAGCCGGCGGGGCGCTGGCGCTACGCAGTTCGGCTTTCTGAGGTATTTATTTTTGCTGGCGCCGGTGGGCGCGATGCGATCCACGCAATCAGCCGATAGAGCAGCAATAGTGATAATACAGCGGCGTACTCCAGCGGCTTCTTCAGGTCGGCTTTTACCAGCCAGATGTAGTGGATCACTCCGGCAGCGGCGCTGAAATAAATCAGGCGGTGCAGGGCCTGCCAGCGTTTGCCGCCCAATTTTCGGATCGACCATTTGGTCGAGGTCAGGGCCAGCGGAATCATCAGGAGCGAAGGCCGTCATTCCCGCGGTGATAAACCTGCGCTTGGCGATGTCGGCGAGCATCTCGTGGACATCGAAAAACTTGTCGAGCCAGACATAGGTCATCAGGTGCAGGGTGCCGTAAAAAAAGGCGAAGAGGCCGAGCATGCGGCGGAATCCGATCAGCCAGTACTGCCGGGTCAGTTTCCGCAGAGGCGTGACGGACAGCGTGATCAGCAGGAAAGTCAGAGTGCAATCGCCGGTGCGGTGCGTGATTGCCTCGATGGGATTGGCGCCGAGCTGCGCGTGAAAACCTCTCCAGACGAGGTTGGCCAGCGGCGCAAGGCACGCCAGGAAGATCACGGGTTTGAGCCAGCGGAGCATCGGGAATCGGGGTCAGACTTCAGACCTTGGACTTCAGGCTTTAGACGCTCGAGCTAGGGTCTTTAGTTCAAGATCTCGGGGACAAACTACCTGTCGTACTTAAAACTGAGGTCTGAGGTCCGACGCCTGACGCCCGAAGTCAGATACCGCTCAGAAATTTTTCTTCAGATCCATGCCGCTGTACAGGCTGGCGACCTGATCTCCGTAGCCGTTGAACATCAGGGTCGGGCGCTTGAAGAATTCGCCGAGCCTGCGTTCTTTGGCCTGGCTCCAGCGGGGATGGTCCACGTTCGGATTCACGTTGGAATAGAAGCCGTATTCCGTTGGGGCGGAGATGTTCCAGGTGTT
The DNA here is from genome assembly GCA_963733795.1 of uncultured Acidobacteriaceae bacterium. Classification (GTDB taxonomy): domain Bacteria; phylum Acidobacteriota; class Terriglobia; order Terriglobales; family Acidobacteriaceae; genus Sulfotelmatobacter. The sequence continues at coordinate 510,536 of CAVTED010000004.1, read as the reverse complement.
CAGCGGCTGCTTGTCGGTGAAGCGGATGCGCACGATCGCCTTCGCGCTTTTGAAACCGTACTTCCAGGGCACGACGATGCGGATCGGCGCTCCATCCTGATTGGGAAGGTCCTCGCCATACATGCCAAAACAAAGCAGTGTGAGCGGATGCATGGCTTCGTCCATGCGCAGGCCCTCCACGTAGGGCCAATCGAGCACTTGCCGCTGCTGGCCCGGCATCTGGGCCGGGATCGAGAAGCGTGGTGAACTCGACAAACTTCGCCTTGCTGGTGGGATTGACGCGCTTGATCAGTTCGCTCAGCGAGAAGCCGACCCAGGGCACGACAATCGACCATCCTTCCACGCAGCGATGGCGGTAGATGCGCTCCTCGGGAGGCGCCATTTTGATAATTGTGTCCACATCGAGTTCCTGTTTCTTCTCGACCTGGCCATCGATCTTCACCTTCCAGGGGCGCGTGCGGAAATTCTGGGCGAGCTTGGCGGGTCCATCCTTGTCGGTGGAAAACTCGTAATAGTTGTTGTAGGTGGTGACGTCTTTGTAGGGAGTGATGGTTTCCGTCGTGCTCAGCGGGCTCTTCTGTGATGCCGTCGATCTTGTTTCCCGCCAGCGCCGTAGTCGAAGGCGAAACGATCTCGCGCAGCCCGAAACCAGTGGCCGCCGCTGCTCCAGCGATCGCCGCCCCCGACAGAAACGTTGCGGCGGTTCAGATACAGGCTTTCGAGGAGTAATTTCCGACGAACGAATGTCTTGCGTTTTCTTGATCAGCATGAACCTGTCCTTTACACGCGAATCCGACCGCAGATGGTTTGCCTTGCCTCTATCTTCCATCAGATAGGACGCTAGCGCCGGAAAAAGTTTCAGGAGACCCGCTTTGCAGTATGTTCTCTTTGAGGTGTGGCTTGGGTTCTCAGGTCTGTCTGAGCGCTATCCCAACACTTCCCTGACCTTGCGTGAAAGGTTTTGTAGGGTGAAAGGCTTCTGCAAGAATGCGGCGCCGCTCTCGATGGTACCTTCACTGATCGCGTCCTCGGTATATCCGGAGAGATAAAGCACCTTGGTTTCGCGGGCGCGACTGTGCAAGTTGTTTGACCAATTCGCGGCCGCCCATCCCAGGCATGACCACGTCGGTAATGACCAGGTCGATCTTGCCATCGTGCTGGGCGGCGACGGCCATGCCCGATTCGCCATTTTCCGCTTCCATCACCTGGTAGCCCTTGGCGGCGAGCGTTTCGCGAACCAGTTGACGGACTGACTCTTCGTCTTCCACCAGCAAGCACAGTCTCGGTGCCGCCTAACGCTGTCAGCGCCACTGGAGCCGCATGCTTTTCGGCGACGCCTTCGACGCGAGGCAGATAAATCTGGAACGTGCTGCCGCGTCCTGCTTCGCTCTGCACCATCACATATCCGCCGCTCTGCTTCACGATGCCGTACACGGTGGAGAGGCCGAGCCCGGTTCCTTTGCCTTTTTCTTTGGTCGTAAAAAACGGCTCAAAGATTCGCGACTGCGTTTCTTTGTCCATGCCCATGCCCGTATCGCTGACCGAGAGCATGACGTAGTGGCCGGGACGGATGAAGGTGGGCCCGCGGCGATGACTTTCATCCACGACAATCTTTTCCGTCTGAAGAGTGAGCGTTCCTCCGCCGGGCATCGCATCCTTGGCATTCACCACCAGATTCATCAGCACCTGCTCCAACTGGCCGGCATCGGCCCGGGTGTGGGCGGCCTCGGGAGTCAGGCTGGCGATGAACTCGACGTCTTCACCAATCAGAGGCCGCAGCAAGCGCTCCATGTCCGCAACAATGGCGTTCACGTCGACGACTTTCAGTTCCAGCAACTGCTTGCGGCTGAAGGCCAGCAGTTGCCGCGTCAAAGTGGTCGCTCGATCTGAGGCCTGCTGGATGGCCAGCGCCTTCTCGCGCATGGGATGATCCGGTTCGAAAGCCGTCAACATGACTTCCGCATAGCCGCTGATCACCATCAGCAGATTGTTGAAGTCGTGCGCCACCCCGCCGGCGAGCCGCCCGACAGCTTCCATCTTTTGCGCCTGGCGGAACTGATCCTCCAGAACGCGGCGGTCGGTGACGTCCTCGGCAATCGCCTCCAGCACATCTGCCGGCTCGTCGGCGCTGCTCACCGCCCGGCCGCTGATGCGCACGGTGATGGCCTTGCCGTCGTTGCGTTTCCACTTCACTTCCATTCCATCGAGGCGTCCGGTGCGGCGGAATTCTTCGATCAGCCGCGTGTGCTCTTCGGAGTGCGCGAACACATCTTTTTCCGGATCGAGCATCAGCACTTCTTCCGCCGATCCGTATCCCAGCATCGTGATCAGCGCGGGATTGACGTCCAGAAATCTTCCTTCCAGACTGGAGCGGTAAATTCCGTAGACCGAGCTCTGCACCAGAGAGCGGTAGCGGGCTTCGGAGCGGCGCAGCGCCTGCTCGTTTCTCTTGATCTCCACCGCGCTGGCCAGTTGCCGCGCCACGAAGGTGAGAATTTCTTTGTCGCGCTCGCCATAGCGGATGTTCTTGGAGTAGGTCTGGACCACCAGGGCCCCGAAAGTATGATTGTTGACTTTCAGCGGAACGCCCATCCAGTCGAGGGAACGCGATCCGTTGCGCGCCACTTCGCCGCGGTCTTCCATGGCCTGCAGCACTTCGGGCGTGGCCAGCAGCGGCTGTCCGGCGCGAATGAGATAGTCGGTCAGGCCGCCGCCCAATTTCTTCGGAGGCGGGCGCGGAGTCCTGCTCGTCGACGAAATAAGGGAAAGTCAGCAAGTCGGAGGCCGGGATCATAAAGCGCGATGTAGAAGTTCCGCGCGTACATCAACTCATCGACAATGCCGTGCACGGCGGCGAAGAACTGTTGCAGATCGTGAGCGCTGCTGCTCTTCTCGGCGACCCGATAGAGCGCCGAACTCAGCGCCTCCACGCGCTTGCGATCGGAAATATCGTGATAGCCGGCGTAGAAACCCGCCATCTTTCCATCCAGCAGCAGAGGCGCGCAGGACACGGAAACATCGAGCAGAGTTCCATCTTTCTTTCTGTCGCTGCGTTTCCAGGGTGATGCGCTGGCCTTTTGCGAGCGCCTCGGTCACCCATCGCGACTCGGCCAGCCGGTCCGGAGGCACGACCAGATTTTCCAGAGGCTGCCCGACCACTTCGGCCGCTTCGTATTCGAACATGCGCACGAACGTTTCATTGGCCAGGAGGACGCGATGGCTGCTATCGGCGATGCTCAATCCGTCGGGCGATGCCTGAAACATCTGTTCCAGAAATTGCAAGCGGATCTCGGCGCTCTGTTGATCTTTGCTAGTGGGTTCGAGAAGCGGAGGCAGAGGACAGGACTGTTCCGAGCACGCACCGTTCGCGGGGGCACGCGCCGTTTCGCTGGCTCCAGTGGCCATTTCCAGGTTGGCCATTTCCACGGCAGGATGAACAAACGCAGGTGGAGCTCCGCTCTCCAGCGCTTTCTTCAGCCGGCTGGCGCGGGCAAGCTCCGCCCGTCCTGATTGGGTGACACGTTCCCCCATCCGCGAATTCCCCCTCCGAATACGCAGTCCAAGGGAATGGTAGAACGCGGAGTACCGGGTCGAAAGGTTACGGGGGTAATCCTGAAACGACAGAGTCCGAACTGGCATGCAGCAAAATTCAATGGCCAAGTTCAATTCGAACGTGCTTCTTCTATTTTCATGAACACATCACGAATGCGAAAAGTTGCGGTGAATAGCCGCCTTCAGCCCGCGTGTTCAGGCTGTGCCGAGTGCATCTCTGATTTGGAGTATGGCATCGAATGAATTAACCATACGGTTAATTCGTAAAGATTCGTCAATAGGTGGAGGAACGGCAATGACAGTGGCAAGTAAAAAAAGAAACTTCTTGAAATTGGCGAGCGCGATGCTGGCGGTCGGCATGTTGAGCGCAACGCTCATGGCTGAGACCGGAGCAGCGTCGCGGTACGACAATCAAATTCAGACGACAGTGACGCAGAAACTGGCGGCCAAGAAAGAATTCAGCAATGTGAAGGCGAGCGTCCAGGACGGCATCGTGACTCTGACGGGCACGGTCGATCTCTATCAGGGAAAACTCGACGCCGCGAAACTGGCTCGCAAAGCCGGACACACGCAAGGCGTGCGCAACCTGCTGAACGTGGCAGGCCCGAATGTGCCGGACGCGCAACTTGAGCAAAAACTGGCCAAGAAGCTGCGTTATGTGCGCGTGGGCTATGACATCACATTCGACTACTTCGCGCTGGGAGTGAAGGATGGAGTGGTGACGCTCGAGGGCCAGGATCGAACTGGCCTTGGCCGCGACGAAGCTCTCGCCGACATCGCGAACATGCCCGGAGTGAAAGACGTGATCGAGAACGTTTCGCTCGAGCCGGTTTCGCAGTTCGACGATGGGCTGCGTTTTCGGGCGATGCGGGTTATCTATGGCGACTCTGTGTTGAGCAAGTACGCGATGGATCCGGCGCGTCCGATTCGCATCATCGTGGACAACGGGCACGTGACGCTTTACGGTTCGGTCGACAACAAGATGGATAAGGAGATTGCCGGAATCCGAGCCAACCAGCTTTTCGGCGCCTTCAGCGTCGACAACAAGCTGCAAGTCGAAGGAAAGTCGGGCCAGCAGGGACTGTAAGGTTGATGTAGCGGTGACAGAGAAGGCGCGGCCACGAGCCGCGCCTTTTTTCATCCCGATCGAGCCCAGTACGACGTTATTTCGGTGGCGTGTGCTCGAACGGCAGCTTGGTATAGCGCACCTTCTCGACTTCGATGATCAGAGCGACTCGTCCTTCCGGATTGCGCAACGGAAAAGGCTTGCCGGTGTATTTGTGCGAGATCGGATCCATTGTCTTCAAGTCGGGATCAGGCCGGCGCTCGACGACGCGGCCGCGAATCTGAACCTCCTCGTAGGGATTCGTGAAATCGACAATCGACAGCGCCACCCGCGGATCGCGGCGCGTGTTCTTCGCCTTCAGCGAATTCTCCCCGGTGCATATGACGATGTGCTCGCCTTCGCGGCCAATCCATACCGGGACTGACTGCGGAGAACCGTCGGGCATGAGCGTGGCCAGGTGAGCGAAGTTGGGGCGGTCGATAAGCTGCTTCACTTCGGGGACAGTGGGATCGCCATGATACTCCTTATCGCGCGGACTCAAGGCAAACGGTTGATCAGCGACGCGACGTATCCGGCGCCGAATCCATTGTCTATATTTACCACGCTGACGTTGGAGGCGCAGGAATTCAGCATGCCGAGCAGCGCGGCCATCCCTTTGAATGACGCGCCGTATCCCACGCTGGTGGGCACGGCGATGACGGGAACGCCGACGAGACCTCCAACGACGCTGGGCAGAGCACCTTCCATGCCGGCGCAGACGATGACGACGCGGGCTCGGGTTAGAGCTTCGCGGTTCGCCAGCAGGCGGTGAATGCCGGCGACGCCGACGTCGTAGAAATGCTCGACTTCGTTGCCCATGATTTCGGCGGTGACGACCGCCTCTTCGGCGACGGGGATGTCGCTGGTTCCGGCGGAGACCACGGCGACGATTCCCTTGCCGTACTTCGTGGAATCCCGCTGCAGAACGATGGCGCGGGCGAGTTGGCGATATTCGGCGGCGCGAACTTTTTTCTTCACCGCGGCAAATTGTTTTTCGCTGGCGCGCGTGGCCAGGATGTTGCCACCGTGCTTGGCGAGGCGGGCAAAGATTCCTGCGACCTGCGCCGGCGTTTTGCCTTCACCGAGGATGACCTCGGGCATGCCATTTCGCAGGGCGCGATGGTGATCGACTTTGGCGAAGCCGAGATCTTCGAAGGGCAAATGGCGCAGGCGGGCGACAGCATCATCCGGCGTGAGTTTGCCATTGCGGACTTGCTCGAAAAGCTTGCGGATAGATTCGGCGTTCACGAAGCATTCAGCGGTCAGCGCTCGGCATCCGCCGGGCTGAGGTTAGATTAGCATTTTGCAAAGATCTTAAACCGCAGAGTACGCTAAGGACTCGCGAAGAACGCAAAGAACTCATTGTTAAGTCTCGCGGCCTCATTTACCCGAAGCAGTCCAGCCCTAGTACGACCTGGAGAACGCACGTAATTTGGCGATCACGGTGGCGCAAACTTTTCGCGCCATGCCGGGCTCGTTGAGATGGGCCAGGAATAGCCGGCGAAGGCCGCTGGGCGCAACTTTGCCGGCGAGATAAGCGTCATAGATCTGGCTTCCGATGCGGTAACCCAGATCGCGGGCGGATTCACACTTGTTCTTGTCGGCTCGGATGGCCGCCTGTGCCGCTTTCTCGCACGCGCTGCGCGACAGCGGCGATGCGTCTTCGGGACCGGGCCGCGAAGGATAGAGTACTCTGGAGCCGAAATAGGCGACTGCGTGCCTCGATCACGCGGGCGTAGAAATCGTCGACCGGATTCTCGCGGTCTGCTGTTCGGCGCTCATGGTTGCCATTGAGCCGCTGCGGCAAACCCTGACAGGCCTGATGCAAGAATCGAGTGGCGTCTTCGGCGGCGTGAATCATCTGGAATTCGCGAATATAGAAAGCATTCACCTGCGGCAGATAGGCGCTGCCGCGCTCTTCGACGCTCGCGAGCATGGCTTCGCGCTCTGCGTCGGCAATGCCTTTGCGCGACAGCAGACGGCGCAGCATAGCGCCCGACGCGCCGCCATAAACCTCCGGCAACATGTCGACCAGAAATTTCGGCTGCGTGCTGTTGTGCGGCGAGTAGCGGTTGATTTCGAGGAAGCGGGCCAGGCTATCGATCAAGTTGTACATTGTTGGAGCGAAGTCAGGACCATCGTCGCAGCGGCTCCACTGGTCGAGAAACAAACGATAGCTCTCGTATTTCTCAAGCGGCGTGGCGTTGAAGACGCACAGCACCTCGTCGTTGACGCGAACGGCTTCCACTTTGTGAGCAGGCTCCCCGGCGGCGCGCCAGTACAGCGCATCGATATTCTGCAATACCGTGAGAATTTTTGCGCCGGGCATGAATTGACGTACCTCGCGCGGCAGGTGTCCAGGAGCGAGATGGGACTCGCCAAACAATACAAAAATCGCGGCCTCGGGATGACGCAGGCGAATTTCGGCAATCTTTGCGGCGGCGTGGCGGTCGCGGGCGCCGATCTTGCGCAAGTCTTCGCGCGGCATGCAGTCGAGACCGTAAATGGCATCGCCATGATCGCGCGCCGTGACCAGCAAATTGTAAAACGGAGCCCAGTCGTATCCCCAGTCGAGATCGAAACGGATGCGCTGGCGGAGTTCGTTCTCGTCAATTTCGCGGCGCCACCACTCGTCGAGGATGTGCTGGTCGCGGGCGTAAATGGTTTCTACTCCGAGCACCACGGGACGATCGCCGGCCAGCGCGCGCTGCTCCATCATCGATGCGGCATGGCGCTGCGCGGCAGGCAGTGCGTGATAATCGCCGATAAGGACTACGTCGGCGGAGTGCAGTGCAGTTTGAAGCTCGGCGGAATCGAGCAACGTATCGTAGCTGCGAAAAGCCTGGTTAAACTCACGAAGATATTTGCGGCGATGGTGCGAATCCTGAGCGCGGATCTCGCGCTCCACTCCCGCCAGCGCGTGCAACTGGGCGGCGCTGCGGCGGGATCGAAGATTGGCGGTGCTGGCCATTGATCAGCTTCTAGCTTCTAGCTTGTTCGTCTTGACTTCTAGTTCATTCACTCCCTATGCTCCGGTGTCGGGGCAAACTCCCTTTGCCTCGCCGGAGGCTTCTTGCCGAACCATCCGCCGCAGAATCTGACTATCGCGACCACCGGGGCCAGCGGAGCCATTTTTCTGCGGCAATTTCTGCTTGCCGTCGAACGCGACCGGCGCGTGGAGACGGTGAACTTCATCGCGTCCGACAGCGCGCTGCGAGTCATGGCCGAAGAGTTGGGCCTGAAAGGCCGGTCCAATCTGATCGGCCAAGTTCTTGGCGCTTCTGGCCGGCCGATCGGGCAGCCGTTCCTCGCGGAAAATCAAAGAGCAATCGAACGCTGACATCGGGGCGAATGTGGCCAGCGGTTCCTATCCCGCCGACGCCATGATCGTCATCCCCTGCAGCGTGGGCACTCTGGCCCGTATCGCCAACGGCGTCGCCTCGCATCTGATCGAACGGGCTGCCGATGTGGCTCTCAAGGAGAAGCGTCCGTTGGTCCTGTGCGTTCGCGAGACGCCGCTCAATAAAATCCATATCCGCAACATGTACCGGGCCGCCGACGCCGGAGCCACCGTCTTCCCGCTAATTCCGGCGTTCTACTACGGTCCCGCTTCCTTAGATGAGATGGCGCGCGAATTTGCCTATCGCGTGCTGGCTCATCTGGGTCTTCCCCAGACCGATGCCTTTCGCTGGAAAGGCTGAAAGATCAATAACTTGGCAACCTCGGGAAAAATTACCTCCCTCCTCAGTAATATCGGTTTCTGGAGAGCAGGAATTCAGTGTAGAGAGCCAAAGGTGCAGGGGGCAGATGCCCGCCGGACATGTACGACGGGATCTGCGGGAGCAGAAGGGGAAGCTAGACATCCTGGTCAACGACGTTTGGGGCGGCGACTCGCTGACCGAGTTCGGAAAAACCTTCTCACAAGTCTCCGTCGACAAAGGCCTGACCATGCTAAATCAAGCGGTGCATTCGCACATCATCACCAGCCGGCATGTGGCCCCGATTATGGTTAAGGAAGGGCACGGACTCATCGTCGAGATCACCGACGGCAACTTCTTCGGCTCCGCGGAAACCTGTTCTACGATCTGGTGAAGACTTCCGACATTCGGCTCGCTATGATCATGGCCCACGAAGTGCGTAAGACAGATATCACTGCTCTGGCAGTTACGCCCGGATTCCTGCGCTCCGAAGCCATGCTGGATAACTTCCGCGTGAAAGAAGAAAACTGGCGCGAAGCCGGAAAGAAAGACCCCAATCTTCCTGCATTCGGAGACGCCGCTCTTTGTGGGACGGACGGTTGCCGCCCTGGCCGCCGACCCGAACCTGAAGAAGAAGTCCGGTCAAGTTTTCATGGGATCTCTCGGACGAATACAGCTTCACCGATTCTGACGGCAGCCGCCCGCATTGGGGACGCCACTTCGCGGAGACCTACGGAGCGCCGATCAGAAAATTCGACGCTGCTCTCTTTACACCTGCTTCTGGGAGAGTCCCATGTCGCTTGTGTTCCAAGACTGGCCGTGAGGAAGGGAAAACTGGCGAAGTATTGACTGCGGCGGTAAAGATTGATATCTTTACTGTAAAGGTTGGTGGTAAAGAATGAAGAATTCCAGCACAATCAGCAGTAAAGGTCAGATTACCGTTCCGCAGGAGATTCGAAAACGCCTCGGGTTGGAAACCGGCGACCGCGTCGAATTTGTGGTGGAGGAAGATCGCACCGTGATCCGGCCGGCTACGTTCGGACATCAACCCCTTCGAGAAGTTTATCGGAATTGCAGGTCCGTTCCCCGGCGGGGACGAGGGAATAAAGGCTTGGATCGACGATATGCGAAGCGATAAAGACTACGAATGAGGACAGCCCTCGACACCAACATTCTATCGCCCGTTTGGTCGGGAACGCCCACAGCGGTCACGATTGTTGCTGAGTTGTCAAGAGTTCGCGCACAGGGGGCGCTAGTCATAAGCGCTCCGGTCTTCGTCGAGTTATCAGCAGTGCCTGGGCTGAATGTGAAGTTGGTTCGGAAAGCACTTGGGGAAATGGCCATCGCTATTGATTTTGACCTTGAAGAGGATGTCTGGCTGCTAGCGGCAGAAAGCTTTGCGGCCTATACCATTCGCCGTCGCCGATCGGGCGGAGGTTTGCCCAAGCGTCTGCTGGTGGACTTCCTTATCGCGTCGCACGCGCTGCTGAGAGCAGACAGGCTTATGACCCGCGACGCAGGCCGCTATGGGGTGGATTTTCCGAAACTGCGGCTGATTTGAAGGAGGTCACAATGATCCTCTGAGGTTAGCTTTTCAGGGAATCAGCAGCAGTTTCCCTGCGATCTTGCGCGCTTCCATGTCGCGGTGCGCTTGCGCCGCTTCCGTGAGCGGATATGTTTTTGTGATCCGCATCTTGAGTTTGCCTTCGGCGATCATGGCGAAGAGCGCGCTGGTGCGCGCCAGGAGTTCGTCGCGAGTAGCGGTGAAGTGCGCCAGCGTGGTGCGCGCCATGTAGAGTGAACCTTTCTCCGACAACTTGGCCGGATCCACCGGCGGCACTGGACCGCTCGACATGCCGTAGAGCACCAGCAGTCCTCGCGGTCGCATGACGTTCAAATTTTTCTCGAACGTCGCTTTGCCCACGCCGTCGTACACCACGTCTACACCGGTGCCGCGAGTCAGGCGCTTTACTTCGGCTTCAAAATCCTGCGCGGTGAAGACGATGACTTCGTCCGCGCCTGCTTCCCGCGCCAGCCTGGCTTTCTCTTCGCTGGACGCCGTGCCGATCACGCGTGCCCCGATGAGGCGCGCCATCTGCACCAGCAGCAGTCCGACGCCGCCCGCGGCTGCGTGCACCAGTGCCGTTTCGCCCGCTTTCAGTTTGTGCGCGTCGTTTACCAAATAGTGCGCGGTCAGGCCGTGCATCATCGCGGCTGCGGCTTGCTGGTCGGTCACTTCGTCTGGAACCGGGACCAGAGCTGCTCGGCCGCCGCTGCCACGTATTCGGCGTAAGATCCGAGGGTCCCGCTCCACGCCACACGGTCGCCGACTTTCACTCCTCTCGCCTGCGGGCCGACTCCCGTCACCACTCCCGCACCTTCCTGTCCGGGGATGAACGGTAGCGGCGTTCGCAAGGTTCCATCGCGAAAGTGGCCGTCAATCGAATTCACACCGGCAACGGAAACTTTTACCACTGCCTCGGTGGGTTTGGGCTGCGGCGTGGGGAGTTCGACGAGTTCCAAGACCTCGGGGCCGCCGGTGCGTTGCACGCGAATGGCTTTCATAGTTCCTTGTTCGAATACGGCATTGTCATCCTGAGGTCCGCGCTCTTGCGCGCCGAAGGACCCATGCACTGGTCAGCAGCGCCGCACCGCCAACGAGTACAGGGGTCCTTCGCTTCGCTCAGGATGACAGAGCTTTGTTTGGGACTGACGTTCCGCCTACGGAATCAACAGCAACTTCCCCGTCGTCTTTCGTGCTTCCAGATCGCGATGCGCCCGCTGGACTTCGGTCAGCGGATAGATGTGCTCGATCCGCAGCTTGAGTTTGCCGGCCGCAATCATGGCGAACACTGCGGCGGATCGGGCGACCAATTCGTCCCGCGTCGAGATGTAGGCCACCAGCGTGGGGCGCGTCACGTAAAGCGATCCCTTCTGCGCCAGCACCATCGGATCGAAAGGGGACACCGCGCCGCTCGATCCTCCGAACAAGGCCATCATGCCGCGCGGGCGCAGAACGTTGAGGCCCTTCTCGAAAGTTGTCTTGCCCACCGAATCGTAAACTACGTCGACACCCTTGCCTCCGGTCATCTTCTTTGTCTCAGCTTCGAAGTCCGATTTCGTGTAGAGAATGATTTCGTCTGCCCCCGCCTCGCGCGCCAGCTTCGCTTTCTCGTCCGTGGAGACCGTCGCAATCACGCGCGCGCCAATGTTGTGCGCCATCTGCACCAGCAGCAGTCCCACGCCGCCGGCGGCGGCGTGCACCAGCGCCGTTTCGCCGCGCTTCAAGGGATAGGTGTCATGCGAGAGATAGTGCGCCGTCATGCCTTGCAACATGGCAGCTGCCGCCAGCTGGTCGGTGACGCCGTCAGGAATGGGCACCAGACGGTCCGCGGGCACGGCCGCATATTCCGCGTACGATCCCAAGACGCTGGTCCAAGCGACACGATCACCATTCTTCACTGACGTGACGTCGGTGCCGACGGCGTTTACGACGCCCGCGCCCTCCTGCCCCAGCACAAACGGCGGGAGCGCCTTGTAGCGCCCTTCGCGAACGTATACATCGATGAAGTTCACGCCCGAAGCGGACAACTTCACCACAGCCTCATTCGCCTTCGGCTGCGGAACCGGCAAGTCGACTAGTTCCATCGCCTCCGGTCCACCGGGTTGTTTCACTTGAATGGCTTTCATAGATCTGGGTTCGCAATCTCGCACGAAGATTGTCGACAACCAATTTTACATGCGATCCTCGCTCTGGATTACGTCGTTTCGGTCGCCGCCGACTCTGCTACACTGGCACGTCTTTTCCGCGAGGAGATTCCAGATGGCCGAAAAGAAACCGCAGACTTTCGCGAATCACACGCGCTGGGACCCGCCTTTTCACTTTTTCGTGCTTCCGATTCTTCTGCTGGGGCTGCTGCTGACGCTTATCCATTTTTTCGCCCATATCACCCACGGCGATATGCGCGATCAGGTTCATGCCGTCCTGCTGATCTTGCTGGCGCTAGCCTTACTAATATGGGCGACCAAAACCCGCATGTACGCGCTCAAGGTGCAGGATCGCGTCATTCGCATGGAAGAGCAGTTGCGACTGATGCGGCTGCTGCCGGAGCCTTTGCGTTCCCGCATTCCCGAGTTGACCGAAAGTCAGCTGTGCGCGTTGCGCTTCGCATCGGACGCTGAGCTTCCGAAACTGGCCGAGCGCGCCCTGAACGAAAAAATGTCGCGGGCCGACATCAAGAAGGCAATCCAGAACTGGCGTCCGGATTATTGGCGGGTGTGAAATGCGGACTCGGGCACCGGACCTCAAGCATCTGACCTCAGCCTGATGGGTCCGAGTTTCGGAGGCCGCGACAACCGAGGCAAAAAACCGATCATCCAACTTCTGAGAACTGAGAACTGAGAACTAGAGGTCCGAGGTCCGGCAGACGCGAGTAACGTTGGCGTTGATGTCTAAAGTAACGGCTGGGAAGCTTTTTCCGCGTTGACCCCAAGGGAGGCACCGAGTACGATTTGGTAGACGCCACCGGCCCTTAATCCTACGGAGAAGCTCGTATCTCATAGAGAAATATGCGATTAGCAAAGCTCTATGTACGGATCGCTATGCTGGCCTGTGTGGGCTTGGCTGCTTGCGCCTGTCAAACGGCGCAGAAACCGGTCTCTCTTCTGCCGCCGGGGAAGGCGCCTGCACTCCAGTCGTCTACGCCCCCTGCGCAAGCTCCCAGCACTTCTTCGACGACCGCTCCGCCTCAGGTAGAGGATGGTCCGCCGCAAAAGGCTGGTCTCACAGAATCTGCCGTTTCGCCTAACTCCGCGCCGGCCCCGGCATCGGATGAGGTCGCCGACTTGATTGCGCGGGCCGAAAAGGAATACCGGATAGGATTGGCGAATCAGCAGGCCGGCAAGACGGAAGAGGCGAAGCAGAATTTTGATAACGCGCTGAACGCCCTGCTCAGCAGCAATCTTGACGTTCGGTCGGACGAGCGGCTGCAACAGGAATTCGACCGCATTGTCGCCGGTGTGAACCAACTCGAACCGGGCGGGCACGGCGACCGATGCCGAAGCGCAGCAGCAGAAGTCCGAACCGGCGCCAATCGACGAGACCAACGGTCTTACTCCCGCGCCCGATGCCAATATCAAAGCCAAGGCGCAGGCAGAAATCAAGAATACCCGTTCTGATCTTCCGCTCATGATGACCGACCAGGTCGCCGGCTATATCACCTACTTCTCTGGCCGTGGCCGTGACACCTTCGAGCGCGCTTTTGCCCGGTCAGGGCGCTACCACGACATGATTGTGGCGACCTTGAAGCAGGAAGGCGTTCCCCAGGATCTGATCTATCTAGCGCAAGCTGAGTCGGGATTCCATCCGCTGGCCGTGTCGCGCGTCGGCGCCCGCGGCATCTGGCAGTTCATGGGCAGCCGCGCCCGCGGATACGGTCTCTCGCATAACATGTGGGTCGACGATCGCCAGGATCCCGAAAAATCCACTCGGGCCGCGGCCCACCATCTGAAAGATCTCTACAACCAGTTTGGCGACTGGTATCTCGCCATGGCCGCCTACAACTCCGGGCCCGGCACCGTGCAGGCCGCCGTGAAGCGCACCGGTTTCGCGGATTTCTGGGAACTCTATCGCCGCAACGTTCTTCCCAAAGAGACGCGCAACTATGTGCCCATCATTCTGGCCGTGACCATCATGACCAAGAATCCGTCGCAGTACGGATTGGATAACGTGGCGATGGACCATCCGGCGGATTACGACGCCGTGACGATCAATTATCCCGTGGATCTGCGGCTGGTGGCCGAGTGCGTGGGTTCCACGTCCAACGAACTGCAGGATCTGAATCCCAGCCTGTTGCGCCTGACCACGCCGCGCACGGGCAAGTTTGAGCTGCACCTGCCGGCCGGGACCAGAGATCAGTACGAAACCGCTATCGCCTCGATTCCGCCTGACATGCGGCTGTGGTGGCGCTATCACACGGTTCATCCCGGCGACACGCTGGCTTCACTGGCCCGGAATTATCACACTACAGCCAAGTCCATCGTGGCCGCAAACCACCTGGAAGACACGGAACTGGAAGCCGATGCCAAGCTTGTGATTCCCGTCGCGCCGGGCAAGCACCCGCATGAGCGACACCGCGACTTACGCCCGCCGCATCACCCGCTACCACGTTCATTCCGGAGATACGGTCGAGAGCGTCGCCGACAACTTCGGCATTTCGTCCGCAGATGCTGCGGCGGTGGAACGGCATTCACGGGGACAGTCTGCGCGGACGCAGGGTGCTGGCCCTGCACCTGCCGATTTCTCCAGGCGCGCATGACGCCGAAGTCGCGTCCTCGCGAGTGTCTTCCCGAACCAAGTCGAAGCACCCCGCTGCCGGATCGAAGCCGACGGAGACAGCCACCGTCAAGCCTCCGGCCACCAAGTCGGCGCAGATCGAACACCTGCAGGCCGCAGTCGTTCGCCACAAAGTGAAGCACGGCGAGACTCTCTACTCCATCGCCAATGCCTACCGGACCACCGTCGCCGCCCTGAAGCGCGACAACCGCAATGTCGCGGTCATCCGCCCCGGCATGATTCTGATCGTGCAATCGGCGCGCTAAATTCTGTCCGCTTGTATATCCCCCCACGTGAAATCAATAGTAATTCGAGCTTCTTTTCTTTTCTTCTTCCCTTAACCCACTCGGCTGTGATAACAGGATAGCGAGCGGTATGTTTCGGCAGTCCTCGTCTGGCAGCCCTTGTCCTTGCAGGCTACACGGAATGTCGTGCTATAATCGCGCGCCGTTCCAGCAGAAGTTTCCGGTGGTCTTTTAAATTCTTCGTGCCCGCAGCCGGGCAGCCCTATCCGCACCCGGCCGCCACTGAAATCAGGAGGAGCAATGACGTTCTACGATCCCACGCTGTACGCACGTGATGAAGAAGAGGAATTCGGCGACAGCGGCGCTTACAGCGAGTCGCTGGAAGAAGATTTCGAAGAGGAAGAGGAGGAAGAAGAGTCCGGCACACCGTCTCCCGAAGGCGGCACGCCGGCATCCATCAGCGTTCCTCCGCCTCCTGCCCCTAAGCCCAAGCCCGCGCCATCCGCCCCCAGCGGCGGAGGCGGCGGCAGCAAGCCCAGTGCGCAAAAGAAGGCGGCCAAAAAGCCTGCGAAGAAACAAGCCGCGAAGAAGAAGCCTGCGAAAAAGAAAGCTGCCAAGAAGACCGCGAAGAAAAAAGCGGCGAAGCGTCCCGCGAAGAAAAAAGCGGGGAAAAAAAGCAAGCGACGCCGTTAAGTCGGAGCTTGGCCTCGAGCCCCTCCAGTTGTCTAAGCCGCGCATTCAGTGCGCGGCTTTTTATTTTGTGGAAACGGACCCACTCGCGATCGTGACTGCTGCGTCCTGCTGATCGATCGTATCCGGTAATTCGACCAGCCCGCCGCCACACGCGTGGACGACTTCCAGCCGCGGCATGGCATCCCTGCTTGCCTGCCACGCAACTTCAACCGCTTTGTCATAAGCAGTTTCACTCGGGTCCTGAGCTTTGCTTACTCTGACAACGTAAAGGCCGTCACTCGAAACGGCAAACTCGTAATAGCCATCTGTGTCTGTATGTGTGCTCGCCAGCAATTTGCCGCTTCGCAAGTCGAGCAATTGGACCCCGGCGCGCGCAAAAGGCCGGCGCGCGCTCCGGTTCTGCGGGCTGTCTTTTTGCCAGGAAGTGATCCAGCCGCGCACACTGCGAGTGACGGCCGGCGACCACGGCCATTCAATCGGAATTTCTTCCGCGCTGCTGTTGTTCGCCTCTACTTCAATTTCCGGGCTGGGCGCCAGCAGTCCCTGATCGATGTGAGCCTGGTATGTTGCTGGGGGGATTCTGAAAAAACGGGCCACACCATCCGGGTCAGTGTCTGCGGTAGCCTCGACTCCAGGACTCGGCTGTGCAGTTTCGTCTGCGAGGACGACCTTCACTCCAGACACCGGCCGCTCACGAAAAGAAACTCTTACCGTGAAATCCGGGCCCTCGTGGTGACGATCTCCGATCAGCCCGGTAGCGGTGCAGGACGACCACCGATCCCAGTCAACCGCAGCCGTCTGTGCGTCTGCTGTAACCCCGCCCATCGTCATTGCCGCCAGCGTCATTGCGGCGAGCGTCACTGCAACCACGAGCAAACTCAACCAACGCGCTGCCGTGCCCCGGTTCGAGTTGCTCATCGCCACACCTGTATTAACTCGATGTTGATAGCTCTGGGCTGGTTGGCTCCTGTTTAATTCCAGCGGCTTGCCGCCAGCGCTCCCGGTTGCTGAACAGACTCGGCACGGGAGGGAGAGAGTCGGACGCCGATATGCTTCTTACTTCTTCGCGGCCACCGCGCCCAGGCACTTTCCGTATAACTCGAGCAAGTGAGCGGCGTAATCTTCCGGCTTGGCGGCGGAGCCGGTACCCTGAAATCCGACGCCGGAGGACGTGGTTCGGCCGTAGCCGGTGGTCATGGCGATAAATTTCATCAAATCCAGTGCGATATCTTCGTTGCGGCGTGCGTGGCCCGAGCCTGTGGCGGGAACTTCGTCCATGAATCCTTCTCCTCTTCCGGTACGAATCGGTAGTTCGTCGTCCTCGTCCTCGAAATCCTGCATACAGTTGCGAAATACTCCGCCAGCGATGATATCAGGGTCGGCAAGGCAGTGACGGGGACGTCAAGGCCTTTAATCGCAGGGAACGCTGAGGTGGCGCGGAGGTCGCAGAGAAAGTCTTATTTTCTTTGCGTTCTCGGCGCTTCCTTGGCGTTCTCTGCGATTTAATGCTTTGGAGCTGAAGGCCGAGGTTAGAATTTCACGAGTCGGAGTCAGGGGTCCAAGGTCTGACGCTCTTTTACTTCGCCACCTCGCTCATCAGTCCCATCAGATTTCCTTCGGGGTCGCGAAAGAACACCATCCACAAATCGTGGTCGGGCATTCTGGCGATGACGTGCGGCTCATCCTCGAAGCGCACACCCTTGTCTTTCATCGCCGCGTGCGCGGCCTGAATGTTGGGGACGGAAAAATAGAGGATCGAGCCGGGATGATCGAACTCCCGCTTCTCGGGACGCGTCAGCATCAGGCGCACTCCGCCACAATCGAAAAACGCGAGGCCCGGGCCGGCCTTGAATAGCAACTTCAGGCCAAGCGTATCCTGGTAGAAGGCGCAGGCGCGCTCCACGTCGTGAGCGTTGATGGCGATTTGACCGATGCGCGAGATTCCGATTCCATCTGCAACCGTATTCATGTCTTGACCTCCGATGAGTAATTAGTTAGCATAGCTAACTATATTTGACGGCGCTCGTCAAGCGGAAAATATTACTGAAAATATTACTGATGAAAAGTGGAGATCGACTACCCGCAGATTCCCCCGCAACCCCCGATGTGTTGGCGATTGCCGACCGACTGCATTCCGCCGCCATCCACCTGCTGCGCCGGGTGCGCAAGCAGGATGTCGCCACCGGCCAGGGGCCGGCTCGCCTCTCGGCGCTGTCAGTGCTGGTTTTCGGGGGCCCTAAGACGCTGGGAGAACTCGCCGCCGCCGAGCAGGTGAAGCCGCCCACCATGAGCCGGATTGTGGCCGGGCTGGCGCGCAGCCGCTTGGTGCACATCATTGCCGACCCGCGGGACGGGCGCTGCATGCAGATTCGGCCCACCAACAAAGGCGTCCGGCTGCTGCAGAAAGGACGCCAGCTGCGCATCGCCTACCTCGCCTCTCATCTAGATGCGCTCGCACCGGCTGACCTGGCGAAGCTCGACGAAGCTGTGGAAATCCTCAAAAGGCTGTTCGAAGCCTGAGAGCGGCCGGTGTGGAGCGGGCACTCTTGCCCGCTGCTTTTTGTGCCGCCGCAGGCAAGCGGGCAGGAGTGCCCGCTACAGAAGCCCAGAACCAATGACCGGGCTTAGCTTCTGCGTCTCAATCCAGAGCTAAGTGTCCAAGAATTGACGGCAAAGACCGCCGCGGGAGCGCCAGGAACGCAAAAGAAAATCGTCTTGCGGCTGGTAAAACTTTCTCAGGTGGTTGCAGTACCGTCGCGGGCGGGCGAGGACGCCCCCATCGGACAACCGCCGGAACTGGCGTTGCCATAACCGGCACACCTTAGATCGGACCCGGAAAACCTTGAGACGCCAACCCGCCCTTCCTGTTCGTCAACCAACTCTAAAGCGATAGATGCGAGCTACATAGCTCAGAAGAGTGGCACGTAAAGTGCTAATTTCGGAAGTAGCGGTGGTCGGAATCCTGCAGAGGCCGGAGCCAGGAAGCGGCGGGCCACCTCGCAAATTGCAGTTAGTATGAAACGAATTGCACCAATCCGGGTCGTGGTTTTTTGCCTGCTGGCGGCTTGTGCCGGTCTGTGTCAGAGCGGACATGCTGGGTTGAAAGGCGCAAAGCAGCAACAGCGTGCGTCATCCAAAACCTTGCCCGATGCTCCCTCGGCACAGGTTCTTAACCGGACGATTGCGGGCCAGGAAGAACTACGGACAGCCAGTAAGGAAGCCGCTTTGCCCCATCTGCCCGCGGTGGCCGCCCCTGCGGGAGCAAACACAATCGCGGTTCGCGAGGCTCGTGCCGGAGCTGTTCTTCCTGAGGCGCCGAGTGCCATTTTGCTGTACAAGCCCGTCCCGCTGCAAAACGTCGAAGTACGCAACGAAGTGCGAAACACCGGCGACTTCTTCAGCAAATACCTAAATCCGTCGAAGCTAAACCAGTCGCCGCGTTATCAACCTTCCTCTCGGGATAAGGTGATGGATCGAGCGACCGATGCGGCGTCGAGAATTTTTGTTACGCGCGACGAGTCGGGAAACCGCAAGCTGAACACCAACTATTTCCTCCGGGTATTGACCTCGGTCGCTGCCGATAGTGCTTCCCGTCGCTATCGATCGCGATCCGGTGCGGCGCCGCTCACAGATTTCGGTTCGACGATTGGCGGCGACGCAGGCAGGAACCTGCTGCACGAGTTTGGGCCCGGCATCCGCCAAATAGTGACCTCCCATATACCGGCATTCGTGTTTCGCATTCAGGATCGTGTGGTCCGTCAACAGAGCCCACGGCCGGCCGTTTCGGTTCCCGCCAGATAACGCCCTTCGTCTACCGTACTCCCGCTCGCTGTGTAGCGTAAATTAGCCATGAGGTCGAATCGCATGCTTCGGAAATTAATTTCCTCGCGATGTGTGGTGGTGCGCTTTGCATTCACTTGGATCTGTGTCCTCGGGGTGCAGCTCTCGGGTACTTTTGCGCTTGCGCAAAGTTAGAAACCTCAGCATAGGGAGGAGGTCGGCGCTGGGGACGTCGCTCGCGGTAGATATATCGTGGAGAGAGTGGCCATGTGCGGGGACTGCCACACCGCGCACCACCACAATGGAGATCCTGATCGGGCACGTTGGTTGCAGGGCGCTTAGTCCGTCGCTAAGCTCTGCAAGCCGATCTGGCCTTCCTGCGGCGTACCCGGCTCTCCCACCCAGATGACTAGAAATCGCGCGTCGCAGCCGTCTGAAACCAGATTCACGACTTCGCCAGCCTTGAGATGGAATGAGACTCCGCCGACCCGCGCGCCGCGATGACTTACATCGATGAAGTGAGTAGTCTGGACCGAGGTTTGGACCGACGCGTCTTGATTTTCAGGCGCCCGCACTTGCACCGGGAGGGATACGGCGATCCGTGGTTCCCGGCGTTGATAAGCGAAGGGTTCGGAGAGATTCAGGTCTAATGCTTCGTCGTGAGGCCCTGCGGAAGCTGCCAGCTTGTGCTTTTCCAGTTCGGCCAGAAACTGTCCTTTGGTGAGCGAGGCTCCGGTGCGGAACAATTCCAGCACAGGATCCTGACTGGGCTCATTCTTCAGTTCCTGGTTAGTTGTTCCCCCCGACGAAGCAGCGGCCCGGTCCCAATCGATTCCTTCCGGCTCAACCAGCACCTCGGAGACGCTGTCGGGGCTGGCAGTCATTTGCTGGATCAGCTGTTGCAAGCGCTGCTGATGCTCCGGTGTTCGGGCCAGGAACTCGATTCCCATGCCGAGGTCTGGATCCATGAGCTGCACTCGTCCCTGCGTTTTGACCGAACAATCTGCAGCTCGGAGCAGCATCTCGACCCGGGTCTGGGGAGGAAAGGGCGACTGGGTACGCAAGAAGCATCCGCCAGAACTGAGCCCCATCAGAGTGCAGCGGATGGGTGGATCGTGCTTCTCGCCGGACTGTAATTGCAACCATTCTTTGAGACTCTGCAGCGATGAGTCAGACAGTGAAGCAAACTGGATGCCGGCGTGTTGGCGCGAATCTTGCCAGGCAATCGTTCCCGTCGCTTCAATCACGGTGGTGGTGTCGGGCAGCGCAAAGCTGAATGCGATGGGGCCGGTTCTCTTGCCCGGCGTTCCGGCAAATCGGACCGCCATTCCACCCTCGCTCAAGCTGGAGATGGAAACCTGCTCGCCCTCTCCGTTCTGGAAGCGGAAATACGCGGCGATATTCACTTGCAGCCGAACCGAGCGGCGGCGCTCCCGCTTCATGAGGGCGCGAGCGGCGCGAAAACTCGACTTCGCTTTTTCGGTCGAGATGGGCTTGAAGACAACGAAGTTCGCGCCCAATTTGAATGCAGCCTGCAAGTTTGTCCGGGCTTCGATGATCGCAATCGCCATGGATTTACTGTTGTGCTTTCCGGCACGCAGGCTGCTCAGGAGCCCGAAGCTGCGCTCGTCTTTGCAGTCAATGATGACGGCCCCATAGCTGCGTTGGGCCAGCTCTTTGGCGGCGCTCACATCGTCCGCGCAATGCTCCACGTCAATTTCCAATTCGCCCAGGACGCTGCGCAACACGCGCAAGGCGCGGTCGTCCGAGCAGATTAACAGTGACGTTAAATTCATGACAGTTCAATGATAGGGAAAAAGTAACACCGCCCAAAGTTACGGCAGTAATGGTACGACGGAGTTACCGGTCCAGATCCAACTGCCTAAGCTCACCGCGTAGTCGGAAGCTACCCAGGTCTCGCAAAATCGGCGAGACCTGGGGCACCCCTGACGCGCCTCGCCTTGTTCGTTTTTCGTAACAATTTTCTTAACGCGGGCGATGCCGCTGGCGTTCAGGTCTATGATCCCAATCTTCTTCCCCTCAGTAGCTCCCGTTCGCGAATGACATCTCTGTGAACGGCGTGGCCTTTTTGCGTGCGTGCAAATTCTGAGCGAATTTTGATATCTCTCCGAAGGAGACTCCTATGGCTGTGAGAAAGCTGGACCGTTCAGTACCCGACTCCCGGACTGCCGTCACTATGCGGCAGGATCCTACGCGGATCGATCCCCGTAAACTCAAGCTGGGCAAGGGCGTGGCGCGGCACGACCCGCGCACCCTCTTGCTGGCTTCCTACGTCACTACGGCGCTGCCGGTGCCGCCGGCGAGTTTCGATCTCTCGGCCAAGGTCGGAGCTTCGTGGGGCATGATGGACAACGATCAGATTGGCGATTGCACCTGTGCGGCCGCGGGCCACCTGATCATGGAATGGACGGCAAACGCCGGAAAGAAAACAGCGACGCCTACCGACGAGCAGATCGTGGCCGCGTACTCGGCCATTACTGGCTACAATCCTGTGACTGGAGCCAATGACAATGGCGCGCAGGAGATTGATGTTCTGAATTACTGGCGGCAGAGCGGGATCGCCGGTCACAAGATTGGCGCGTATATGGCGCTCGAACCCGCCAACCACAACCACATCATGGATTCGATATATATCTTCGAAGGCTGCTACATCGGAGTGCAGCTGCCCATCAGCGCCCAAGCCCAGGTGCAGAATCATCAGCCCTGGTCGGTGCCTCCGGGAGGGCCCACGGGAGACGGGAAGCCTGGTTCGTGGGGAGGACACGCCGTGCCGGTCGTGGCTTACGATGTCCGCGGAGTCACAGTGGTGACGTGGGGAGCGTTGCAGGTCATGACCTGGTCGTTCTGGGAAGCCTATTGCGATGAAGCTTATGCCATCCTCAGTACGGATTATCTGAATGGAAAGCAACAGGCTCCGCAAGGCTTCAGCATGCAGCAGTTACAGACTGATTTGGCGGATTTGAAGTAGTCTCGAGAGATTTTTCTTACAACGTTTTGTGCGGCCATCGACCTCCAAATGGGGAAGGCACAATTCCCCGCCCTGTGGCAGGGACTGCCGACAATGGTGAGGCGACCTAGGCATAATCTTCGCTAAACATGCCTTTCGTCAGCTTTCTGGCCGTTCTTCGTTTGTGGGCCGCTTGCGTCCGCAGCCAGTTTGGTACCTACCGGCCTTCAATTCGTTTAGTAGCTAACGTAGGCGTCTATTTTCTGTTACCTGTGCTTTTAGACTCTCCGCAAAGCAGCGGAAGCCGCATAAACGCTAGCGATGCCGCTGGTCACGCATTTTCCACATCTACCCATTTAAGATTATGCTTGACAATGTGTTTGCTAGGTGCAATAGTAACGTTCTTACTACAGATGGTAGAGATTTGCTAAGAAGAAAGAATCATCCCATGACAGAAATCACTCGCAGCAGTGGTCCTTCCCCGGAACCAGATGGGCTTTCGCAAATGCGGGCGGCCGCGATCCGCTACAGAGACAATCTACTGAAACAGGTCGCCACATACGACGGCATCATCAAGAACTTAGACGCAGCGATGGCAGAACAGGGAGACAGAGGACTCCGAGACTTGCCATCCGTCACCCCCAGGGAAGTTGCGGGCATGCGAACAAGTAAAGCGCTGGAAGCTTACTTAAAGCGCCGAGCAGGCTTCAAGATACCGATCACGCGAGTCGTTCAAGATTTATTGGCGGGAGGGCTGGACCCAGGGAAGCCACACAGCAAGAAAGATCCGTCGCCGGAGAAAAACCTGGATCACAAACTGAAGATCGTCATGAGGCAGAACACAAAGCTGGTTCAGTGGGACGAGAACTGGACAATGTGGTTAGCGCCCACGGCTACAGAAGCTCCAAAACCAAGGAAGAAGTACAAGCCAAGAGCAACCAAGTGAAAAGGGATTTTGGAGAAGGCGCTAACGTCTTCGTCGTCCTAACGTAGCTGGGCGGCTATCGTGGGCGATGCGAAGATCGCAAGGGATGCTAAATCCCCAAAAAATGACTTGGGAGTGAAATACCGGTAGGAGAAATGCCATGAGGAGGTAGCAGGGCCGAGCCGAACGGCGTACTTATCAGACGGATTTTCAACAGATACTTACTTCCGTTGGCGCCGGATGATCTGATTTCCGGCGACTCCGGTATATCGCCCGGCGCAAGTATCGTTTTCAGAACAGCGTACATATTGAACTCACCTTTGCGATATAGCTTAAGTGAGTTGTAATGACGGTCGATCAGCAAGGCTATCCCAGGGTATCAGCCGTGGATATTTAGTTGTGGCTTCCAACCATCGATTGGAGAAGCACGAAACTAGCAGCGGCTTTTAGCAGGGGGCGTTCGTCTGAAAGATTTCCACAGGCCGCGTTGGTCTATCCAACCGGTAGTGTCCTAAGAGTGCGTAGTGTTAGGACACTACCTATCCAACCTTGACTGAGAAAATTCACAGCTATAGGATCGCGAAATCTTAGCGGCCACTATGCTCCGGAGTGGAAAACCATGACGAGTCATCCAGGACCAAACGAAGAAAAGGATTTCGGCGAATTTCGGCGGAAGGTGAAGTCGGCCGAAGTATTGTCTGCGTCCATGGAGCACCTGCTGATGTCGCTCCACTTCACGGGAAAAGTGACCGTGATGATGCAAAACGGGCGCGTACTCAAGTCCGGCTACGAGGAAAATTATTTCCATCAGCGGCAGAAAGGAAGTGCAGATGACGAGAGTACGCACAAACTGTAGAGCGTGGTTAGAAACTGCCCCGATACAAGTCAGTTATGACGTACCGATGCCGAGCGGTTGTTGTAGAACGTAATCAAACTAAATAGCTCAAGCAGGTCATCGTAAGAGAAACGAGCCCTGCGTTCGGTTCCGCAAGCCGCGGAATCGGCGCAGGGCTTTTTTTGGACATGAGCTTGAGGCAGGGAGCTGGCGGGCCCCGCCGGAGAACGGCACAAGGCGCGGAGAAGGTAGAAATTCCGAAGCAAAAAAATCTGGAGGGGTGATGAAAAGCGAAGAGAAGGGCGAAGTGAAGAAGGAAGTCGGAGTGGAACTGAAGTACTGCGAGCACTGCGGAAGTTTATGGGTGCGGGAGCGCGGAGCAGGAGTTTACTGCAACAACTGTCAGCTCAAGGTGGCGGACTTGCCCGCGGGGAAGCAGAAACCGACCCGGATCGTCCTGCCAGTAAGGCCGCCCACGGTAGTCGAGGACTATGAGTTCGAAGTCGAAACTGACGACTTCAACGACTTCGAAGCGGCGGGAGGTGCGGCATGAGCACACTGATTGCATGGATGGCAGCCGAGGCGGAACGTCCGGAGATGGGGGCGAGCCCCGGATTTCCGCGGCGGACGCGTCGCTCGGAGGAGCGATCAGCGACGCAAAACTCACCTGCGCAGCAGATTGGGGCGCAGCAAGTTGCGGCGCAACAGATTCCGGCGGCGACCGAGGCAATCGTAGAACTGGATTCGTTCCAGCAGCGGTTGCGGGCGGAGGAAGATCGCGAACGGGAACGGCGAACTTACCGGGGAAGGACGGTCGCGATGTTGCGGCGCTACATGCGGTACTCGATTGAAACGGGACGACTGCCTTCGCTGCTGGGGCGGGAGTTTTTTCGGGCGAAGGTGACTTCGTACACAGTGGTCACGTTTGAGGATCGCGTCATCTTCGTGCATGACATGGAAAAATGCCTGGACCGGCTGGATGAATTTTCGCGGCAATTGATCGCGCGGCACATCCTGCAGGAGCACGACCAGGTCGCAACCGGCAAACTGCTGCACTGCACGGAGAGGACGGTGCGGAACTATATGCCGGTGGTGTTGGATGTGTTGACGGAAATTCTGATCGATGTGGGACTGATGAAGCGGATGGTCTCGACGCGGGAAAATTCTTGTCAAGAGGGGAAAAAGGATCAAATCCTCTCAAGTGATTGTGAGGAGGGCAAATATAAAGTTTAAAATTTTGCCGGTTACCCCTTAGCGATTTGATATTCTGGAAATAGAGAGTTAGAAAAAAGAAATTTATGGTGGAAGGCGCGTCGTTCAGGGCGCGCCTTCTTTTTTGGGAGAGAGGATCAGAGTTCTCAGGCGCAAAAGCCCGCATCGTTTGCGCCATGCCTTCCCCGACTGGCGATGAGGCAGCGAGGAAAAGCAGATTCCTCCGCCCCTCGCGTTCGCTCGGGGGTCGGAATGACAAGAGGAGTGATTCTGAAATCGGAATGACAAGGGACGTCGATGCTGAAAAAATGTTGTCAAGGGGGTAAAAGGGATCGAATCGACGCAAGTGATTGCGACGATGGGAAATATAAAGTTTAAAATTTTGCCGGTTACCCCTTAGCAATTTGCTATTCTGGAAATAGAGAGTTGGGAAAAGAAACTTTCTCGCAGAAGGGCGCGCTTGCGAGCGCGCCTTTTGCTTTTGGCGAAGATCCGGTTCAAGGAGATGTGGGTATGGGGCAATGACCAAGAAAAAGGCGAAGAGCAAGACGGCGAAGACGACGAAAGCGAAGAAGAGCAGTGGGGCAAGGCGCAAGAAAGAGTTGAATCCCACGGAGGTGCGAAAGGGTATCTCTCGAATGGTGGAATCCCATGCCAACAAGATGACGAAGCAGTCATTGATGAGGGGGAGAAGGGACAACTGGCCACGGTGAAGTATCTGTTCGAGATGGCGGCGATTTTTCCGGCGTCGACGGATGGAAGCCATGCCACTGAGGACGAAGATTGCCTAGCGAGGACTTTGCTGAATCGATTGGATCTTCCGACTGAACCGGTGGGGCGTGACGAAGAGGACGAACCGGTGAGAACGGCGAAATCGACCACGGCCTCGGGGAAAGACGCGGGCGAGAAGGCATCGGACAAGCAGAGCATAGAGAAGAAAAGTTCAGAGGACGCTACGAACGAGAAAGAGAGTCTCGATTGTTCTCTGAGTGGGGCGGCAGATCGCGGCGAGGAGGAGCAGTAGGCGTTGGAATGGACCTATGAAAGTCCCTACCCTAGCCGCAACGGACGCGGCCAGGATGGGCACCCGGCCACAGGCCAGGGCGGAGACGGTACTGACGTTTCTCTGGCTGGTGTGAACAATACCGTAGAATGAGGCGGGACGGTGCGACGAGAATCGGCGGTGGCGATATGGGTGGGCCCGCGGACGAAAGTCCCCACTTCTCGCAAAGGACGCGAGAAATGGGGCACCGCAGAAGATTGCCCGCGAGAGGCGATACGGGACGGGGATGGATATTACATGGTTGACCGACCGGATCGCGGTCGGAGGCGGGATTTGGACGGCGGATAACATGGCGAAGGTGGCGGAGGCGGGAATCACGCACATCATCGACATGCAGATCGAGTTTGATGACACGCCGCTGGCCGCGAGTACACGGCATCGAGGTGCTGTGGAATCCGACGGACGACGATTTCGATCAGAAGCCGGCGGCCCTGTTTGAGCGGGGCGTGAATTTCGCGCAGGCGGCACTGGCCGGATCGAATGCGAAAGTGCTGATCCATTGTGCGGCGGGAGTGCACCGGGCGCCGATGATGGCGCTGGCTCTTTTGGGCTCGATGGGATGGAGTCTGCATGACGCCATGGAACTGATTGAAGGACGGCGTCCGGTAGCGGATTTTGCCGATGTGTATGTACGGAGCGTCGAGGAATTTCTGGGGGAGTGAGGGCGCGGTTTTTGGGGTGGAGCTGAGAAGTTCTAATTGAGTTGGAAGAAGAGGGCCCGGGCGAATGCGTCCGAGGCTAGGTGGATGGAGGAGACGATGTTTGACGCGGGTCGCCGCCCTAGTGGGCGGCTTTTTTATTGGTGGATGGCCGTGGCGATGATTGCCGGGTTTGGGCTGACGGCTTTCGGGAGCGGCGCCTGCCCCGCAGAGTGGACCGGCGACGACCACGATCGCGGATACAGTTTATCTGGCGGACGGGAGCACTGCGCAGGGAAGCCTGATTATTACGTGGCCGGCGTTTCTGACCGCAAGCGGAGCGGCGGTTGCTGGGGGCACGACGACTACGACGCTGGGTGCGAATGGGGCGCTGAGCGTGGCGCTGGTGCCGAATGCGGGCGCGACTCCGGCGGAGGTGTATTACACGGTGGTGTACCAGCTTGGCCCCGCCGTGGCGGCCCGGGAGATCGTTGATCCCGTCGGCTTCCGAGATGGAATTTCTAAAATTATCGACGGGACCGTGGAGTGTTTGAACGCTTCTACCTGGGCGAAGGAAAACCTACATTCTGCTAGCGTTAGCCCTCAGCCGTGAGAGAGATGCTGTCCTCCCGACTCGAACGTGAAAACCATTTACCACAGGGGACACTGAGGAACACAGAGGCAAGTACTGTACGTTTACGAGCTCAGGCGGATTGCACACCTTCTTTCTTATCCGACTTCTTCGCTCCAAGTCTCGAGATTCTTTTTCACCTGCGCCATGAACTGGTCGGCGACGGCGCCGTCGATGAGGCGGTGATCGTAGCCGAGAGTGAGATGCACGACGGAACGAATGGCGATCGAATCGGTTCCATCTTTATCGGTGATCACCAATGGCTGCTTGGTGATTCCGCCGACGCCCATGATGGCGGAGTTTGGCTGGTTGATGATGGGGAGTCCGAAAACGGCGCCGAACTGGCCGGGGTTGGTGATTGTGAAGGTGGAACCTTCGACGTCCTCGGGCTTGAGCTTTTTGGTGCGGGCGCGCTCGCCGAGATCGGAGATGCCGCGCTGCAGGCCGAGGAAGTTCAGGTCTCCTGCATTTTTCAAGACGGGAACGATCAGACCCCAGTCGAGGGCGACCGCGATACCCATGTTGATCTGGCGATGATAGCGAATATTTTCGCCTTCGATTGAGGCGTTAATGATGGGCCACTGCTGAAGGGCGATGACGGCGGCGCGCACGAAGAACGGCATGAAAGTGAGGCGCGCACCGTGGCGCTGCTCGAATCCCGCTTTCTGCTTGTTGCGCAGATTCACGATGCGGGTGAAATCCACTTCGTACATGCAGTGCACGTGAGCGCTGGTGCGGCGCGACTCGATCATGTGCTTGGCGATCAGTTTGCGCATGTTCGACATGGGGACGAGATCGCCGGGGTAGGGCGCGGGAGCTGCAGGGCGCGGGGCGGCGGTTCCAGCTGCAGTCTGAACGGGGGCAGCTGCAGAAGCCTCGCTTCGCTCGGCGGTACGGACGCGTGCGTCCGTCTCCACGTTAGCCGCTTGCGATCCTTGGCTTTCGATGAACGATAGGATGTCCTGTTTGGTGATGCGGCCGCCGAGGCCGGAGCCGGAAATTTGGGAGAGACTTACTCCGTGTTCGCGGGCGATCTTGCGGACTAGAGGCGAGGAGCGAGCTTCCTCTTCCTCTTTGTGACCAGCGGTCGCGGGGGGTGTCTGCGGGGCGGGGGGCGCTGCTTTCTTTTCTTCAGGCTTTTTTTTCTTCCGGCTTTGGTTCTTCGGGCTTGGCGGCGGCCGGCTTCGCAGCGGACGATTTAGCCGGAGCGGCAGCGGCTTCGCCGTCAACGGCTATAGTTCCGACGATCGTGTTCACGCCGACCGTCGTACCTTCGGAGACTTTAATTTCCTGCAAAACGCCGGAGGCCGGGGCGGGAATCTCGGCGTCGACCTTGTCGGTGGAGATCTCGAAGAGAGGTTCGTCGCGCTGAACTTTGTCGCCGGGCTTCTTCAACCACTTGGTAATAGTGCCCTCGACGATGGATTCGCCCATCTGGGGCATGATGATGTCAGTTGGCATGATTTCCTTCCACGCCGCCCAGATTCAAAACAGAGGGCCGGACGCAAACGAATATTATAGCGTTTGGCAGAGTTGATGCGTAGGACGTGGCCTAGCCGTTTACCCGAGCCTGACGATAACATCGACCTTGAGTTGCCCCCAGCGACTAAAGCCGAAAACCGAGTGATGGTCAGGTACGGCACGACTGGAGAGACTGCGGCTAAACTATTTGGCGACCTTGATGCAACCACCAGCGGCTAAAGCCGTCATTCAGTTTCCGCGACTTATTGCGCCGCTGAAGCCTCGCCCCTTCAAAACAAATACAAAGGCGGACTCTTTCGGCAACCAGTGAAGTCGTACTCTTCCCATTTGCTCCAGAGATTCTAGTGGTGATCTCGATCCTTCATTTCTTCTTTTTTCTCAACCCCGGGTTCGACATTGAAGTTCGTCTTCCAATATTCCTGCACGGCGGGCGGAAGCTTATCGAGGTGGGAGAGCAGCATGGTGATCTTCCACATATCTTGTTCACTGAGAGTCTTATCCCAGGCGGGCATGCCCGTGTAACGCACGCCGGTGCGGATGGTGTAGAAGAGGTGCCACTCGGGATCGTCGGGCGGGTCGGAGATGAGATTCGGCGGCGGCGGATAAAACGAATTGGCCAGCGGTGAAGGCTTGCGGTCGAGGCCTCCGTGGCAGAGGGCGCAGTTCATGGTGTAGAGCTTCATGCCGTCTTCAAGATTCGGATCGGTGGGCGTCAGCGGATTGGTGATGCGGGGAGCGTGGCGCTCCATGGAGGCATCGACGGCGCCCATAGCCAGGCGGCGTTCAAGGCGCGGAGGCTCGACATTTGCAGCTGTTGGGAAGAACCCGAGCATGGCGAAGCCGAGGCCACCGAGGATGAGCACCAGGAGCGTGACGATTACACCCAGTGCGAATTTTCCCATGGATCCTCCGGACGGGCTATTGTGGCAGATGGGTGGGGTGGGGCGCTAGTTGGGGCTACGTACAGGTCCGCATTGAAAGCGACGCCTCGCTGCGCTTTGGCTTAACCCTTCGGCTTCGCTCAGGGCAGGCTCGCGAAGGCGCCCGTTCCCACATGGCCTCCTTTCCCTCACGTTCCGCTTGTCTCGCAATTATCTAATACGATTTCAGTCGGCGGGCTTCGCGGACTACATCTTCTACTTTTGGCAGATAGTGCTCTTCCTGCGGAGGGGAAAACGGGATCGCCGAATCCAAGCCGGCGATGCGGACGATGGGGCCGTCGAGATCGTCGAACGCTTCTTCATTAATGATAGCGGCGATTTCGCCGGCGAGGCCTCCGGTGCGCGAGTGCTCGTGCAGGATGATCACTTTGTTTGTCTTCTTCACGGTCTGCGCGATGGCTTCGCGGTCGAGCGGCGAGACGGTGCGCAGGTCGAGAATTTCGAGATCAATTCCTTCTTTACTTAGAACCTCGGCTGCTTCCAATGCCGTATGGACCATCGCTGCATAAGTAATGATGCTGAGGTCGCGGCCTTCACGGGCGATGTTCGCTTTGCCGATGGGGACGACGTAATCTTCCGCGGGAACTTCGCCTTTGATGCGGCGGTAAAGATATTTGTGCTCGAAGAAGATGCAGGGATTGTTGTCGCGGATGGCGGCTTTGATCAGGCCTTTGGCGTCGTAGGGCGTGGCCGGGCAAATGACTTTGAGGCCGGGATTGTGGACGAACCACATTTCGGGATTCTGCGAGTGGAACGGGCCGCCGTGGACGTATCCGCCGCTGGGGCCGCGCAGGACGAGCGGAGCGGGCGCGCCCCAGAGGTAGTGTGTCTTCGCGACCATGTTGCTGATCTGGTTAAAGGCGCAGCCGATGAAATCCATGAACTGGAATTCGGCGACGGGACGCATGCCGGTGAGCGACGCTCCGAAGGCCGCGCCCACGATGGCGGACTCGGCGATGGGCGTGTCGATGACGCGCTCGGGGCCGAAGCGGTCGATGAAACCGTCGGTGACTTTAAAAGCCCCGCCGTAGATGCCGATGTCTTCGCCCAGGCAGAAGACGGAGGGGTCGCGGTCCATTTCTTCCCAGATTCCCTGGCGGATGGCTTCGAGGTAGGTGAGTTGGGGCATAGGTTATTTGTTCGGCGGTAAGATTCGTGTCATCCCGAGCGAAGATGATCGTTCACGGAGCGAACGGTCACCGCAGTCGAGGTGACCTTGCGTTTCGTACCAGTCTGGCTGGGCCAAATCTTTCCAACGCGGTGGAATTCTTGCGTTACGATCAACCACGAATTTTCTTGATTCGCGAGACGCCGAGTCGTCTTCGAGACTGTTTTTCGCGATCGATTGCGTGTGCTTGAGACGTCGTCGAAGCTCTCCCAGTATATCTAGACGTCGCAGCTGCTGTGCTACCGATCGTGACATCGGTGAATCCCTCGAACACGTGCGTGCTTTGCGATTGATCCGAAGACGGCGCTTGTGCAGGTTGATTTGTCATGCCGATGTAGCAGAGCACGTCTCGAAGCACTCTGCATGACATCGTACACGTATTGTCGATCATGCTCGTCGCGCGTTCGACCTGTGCCTTCCCCGCTGAACAGCAGAAGCTCCCGGTCGATTTGTCTGCAGAACAGATTCGCGCATTCGCTCATCGATTTCCCAGCTGATCTTGCTCGAGATGTCGACCTAACGAGGAGCATTCTCACAACATTGCGACGACGTGTCTGTTTCGATCGCGTGAGCTCCGTCAATTCCACAGCCGCCTTCTTGTCACTCTCATCTGAGTGCACCGCAGCTTCGGTTTGTTTGAAGCCGCCCGTTCCCTTCTTCACTTTCGGCATCCCATACTTCGGCTTGATCTCGTGGCAGCCGTCTTCGCAGAAGACGCCGCCTTCGGCGGATTCCGGCGTCGGCATCGGGGAGTTCACCGCGATCTCGCGTTCCGCTTCGATCACTCGGTCCACTTCTGAAATCAGTTCTGCATTCTCTTTCGCTGTCAGCCACTTCTTTTCTTTCACCAGATAATTTTCGAACCGCGCGATGGGGTCGCGCTTTTTCCAGAAGTCGAACATCGGCTTGGGCACGTACGCGGCGGCGTCGTGGATGGCGTGGCCTTTCATGCGCATCATTTTGGCTTCGATCAGGGTCGGGCCTTCGCCGCGGTGGGCGCGGTCGACGGCTTCGTGGGCGGCGTCGTAGACCTGGCAGGCGTCGGTGCCGTCGACGATCACGCCGGGGATGCCGTATCCGATGGCGCGCTCGGCGAGGTCTTTGCAGCGGTATTGCATTTCCGACGGCGTGGAGTAGGCCCAGAGATTGCTCTCGACGATGAGCACGAGGCCGAGATTCTGCACGGCGGCGAAGTTGATGCCTTCGTAGGTGACGCCGGTGGACTGGCCTCCGTCGCCGATATAGGTCATGACGGCGAGTTGCGTCCCTGCAGGCGCGCGCCGAGCGCGACGCCGGAGAGCACTGGAATGAGATCGCCCAGCATGGAGATGGGCGAAACCATGTTGCGCTTTTCGATGTCGCCGAAATGCGAGGTGCCGTCGCGGCCGCGCGTGGGCGAATCGGCTTTGGCCATGTACTGCATCATGGTGTCGGCTGGCGCGGAAGCCGCGGACCAGCAGCGAGCCCTGGTTGCGAATCATGGGCGCGAACCAGTCATCTTTATCGAGCGCGTAAGCGGAGGCGCAGGAGCAGGCTTCCTGGCCGAGTCCGAAATAAACTCCGCCGACCACTTTGCCCTGCTTGTAGAGATTTTCGAGCGCGACCTCCATTTTGCGGTTGAGCAGCATGTAGCGGTAGATCTCGATGCAGTGCTGCTTGTCGAGATACTTGGAGTCGCGGATCGGCGGAACTGGTGCGTCGAGATTGCCTTCGACTTCGTAGCGGACGTGCTCGGCGCCGTCTTTATCTTTTTCTTTCTATCGTTTGGCGGACGGTGAAGTCGGGATGCTCCAGGCGCGTGTCGGGGATGGAGTAGGTGCGGAGATCCGTGGTGGCTGGGCTTTGGCTGAGATGCGCCGTTGCGCCGACGGTTTCCGTTGGAGCTGTGCTTGGAATTGGATTTCTTTTTGATTGCCATCACGAAAGTCCGCGCCGACGCCAATGTATTGATGGTATCGCGAGAGAGGGGAGAAGGGCTAGCTGTGAGCCAGAGGGCACGGATAGCGCAGGAGCAAGCCTTAGAATCGCGCGGAGGCTCGTTTTATTTTCAGCTAGGATCATCTGGGATGAGCACACGACGAACAATTACGGCCTCTGGCTCGTGTCGCTTTCGTATTCTTGCTGCCATTTCCGGGCAGCGATAAAGGTCCTCCTTCCGGAAGGGTGTTCAGTGCGCTCGCGGGTGTCCTCATCTACTCGTTGTATGCGCTGCCGATTGGATATCTCGCTGAACTCCTGTTTGGAATTCCCGCTTGGCAGATTTTCAAACATTACGGCATCCGATCATGGTTCGCCTTCGTAATTGGCGGTGCATTCATCGGCTGGCTCGTAAACCTAAGCATGGACACTTTGGTTGGAAATCTGGCAAGCAGGCCTCTAACGATCTATTCAATCCCTTGGTCAATCCGTATCTCTCTGTCTGTGTTGTCGGGGCGCTCAAGTGCTGCGCTCTATTTCGAGCTATCGTATTTTCAGGTGAACAAGTAGGCGATTCAAAGTAGCCTCACTGTTAGGAGAGTATCCGAGGGCGGGCCAGCCGCCCGTCATCCCCACGTCGCGTCGTCCTCCTTGTGGAGCTGGCGGAATTCGGCTGGGCGGCTTCATCGGAACGCCGACGTGCGGCCCGAGTAGCGCATCGAGGGTTTCGACCCAAAGCATCTGGCTCTGGAAGACTGTGCCGAAGTTGCGCGAGATGGATTCGGCGACTGCGGTCAGATCAAGCTCTCTACCGAGCTCTTGCTGCATCGAGGTCACGGGCTTCGTTGTGATGCCGCAGGGAATGATCAGGTTGAAGTAGCTCAGATCCGTGTTCACGTTGAGGGCGAAGCCGTGGGAGGTGACGAAGCGGGAGATGTGGATGCCGATGGCGGCGATTTTGGCTTCGGGGGAGTGCGTCGCGGGCTATGGGCCGGAAACCCGAGGTCCCTCGACTGCAGAGAACGATTCTGCGAATCGTTCTCTTTCGCTCGGGATGACAGGCGGTTAGAGTCGGTCCATACTCCCGTCAGTCCCGGCACTCGCTTTGTCGGGATGGCGAAATCGGCGCAGGTGCGGATCAGGACTTCTTCCAGGCGGCGGACGAATTCGACGACGCCTAAAGTTCTTCGCGTTTGCCGTCGGGCTCCGGCGAATCCGCGCAGGTCGAAGATGGGATAGCCGACGATCTGGCCGGGACCGTGGAAAGTCACGTCGCCGCCGCGGTCGCATTCGAAGAGCTCGATGCCGCGCTGGGCAAGGAGTTCGGGCGAGGCGATCATGTTCGCGGCTTTTGCATTACGGCCTAGAGTGATGACCGGCTTGTGTTCGAGCAGGAGCAGGACGTCGCCGATCTTTTCTTCTTTACGCAGCGCGACCAGTTGCTGCTGCAGGCGGAGGCCTGTGGCGTAGTCGACGGTGCCGAGTTGGACGATAGAGATCAAATTCGCCACGGATCGGTGCAGATTTAACGGATCAAATCTTTTCACCACAGAGTCACAGAGACACAGAGACACAGAGAGACCCCTTTGTTGGTCTTTCTATGTGTCTCTGTGACTCGTAGTTATGCATTGATCGCCATCCCATACACGCTGTTGGACGCGTCCAGCATCGCTTCGGCCAGGGTCGGATGGGCGTGAATCGTCCACATCAAGTCTTCGACCGTGGCTTCTAGTTCCATGGCGGCGACGGCTTCGGCGATCAGCTCGGTCGCCTGCGGGCCGATGATGTGCACGCCGAGAATTTCGCCGTAGTCGGCGTCGGAGACAATTTTGATGAAGCCTTCGTGCTGGCCGACGATCGAAGCGCGCGAATTCGCCGTGAAGGGGAACTTGCCGATCTTCACGTTGTATCCCGCTTCGCGGGCTTTGGTTTCGGTGAGGCCGACGCTGCCGATTTCCGGATGGCAATAAGTCGCGCCGGGGATGTGTTCGGGATTGATCGGCTTGCCGGGCTTGCCGGCGATTTTCGCAACGGCCACCAGCGCTTCCATGGCTCCGACGTGCGCCAGTTGCGGCGTCCCCAGCACGATGTCGCCTACCGCATAAACTCCCGGCTCGGCAGTCTGCATCCAGGAATCGGTTTTGATAAATTCGCGATCCGGCTTGATTTTGGTGCGCTCCAGGCCGATGTTCTGCAGTGCGCGGCTTGCGGCCGACGGCGATCAGAATTTTCTCGGCTTCGATCTTCTGCTGTTTGCCTTCGGCTGTGATCGTCACGGCGATACCAGTTTTGGTTTTCTCAACTTTGTCGACTTTCGCGCCGGTATGAAAATTGATGCCGCGCTTGCGAAACACGCGGGCGAGTTCTTTGGAGACTTCCTCGTCTTCCACCGGAACCAGCCGCGGCAGCATTTCGATGATCGTCACTTCGCAGTCGAATGAGCGATAGATCGAGGCGAACTCCACGCCTACCGCGCCCGCACCGACAATCACGATTGACTTTGGAAGCTCTTTCAGACTGAGAATTTCGATGTTGGTCAGGATGCGATCGTTAGCTTCAAGGCCAGGCAGCATGCGAGCTTCGGAGCCGGTCGCGAGAATTACATTCTTCGCTTTGAGTTGGCTGGCCTTGCCCTCCGTTAGTGACTTCGACAGATAGCACACCATTTTGCGCTGGGCCCGTAAGTTTGCCGTAGCCTTTCACAGTCTCCACTTTATTCTTCTTCATCAGGAACTCGAGGCCCTTGGCGTGTTTGGCGACGATCTTCGCTTTGCGCTCCTGAATCGCGGCCCAGTTGAGTTTGCGCGCGTCCACGCCTTCGATGCCGAATTCCTTCGCCTCTTTCAGGTGATCCCAGAGTTCCGCATTGAACAGCAGAGCCTTGGTCGGGATGCAGCCGACATGCAGGCAGGTGCCTCCGAGAAATCCGTCTTTTTCGATGAGAGCGGTCTTCAAGCCATATTGGCCGGCGCGAATCGCGGCGGTGTATCCCGCCGGTCCGCTCCCCATGATGGCTACGTCGTACAAAGTTTCGGACAATGGAGTAATCCTCAGTAGAAGAGATGATGAAAGGCAAACGAATGATTCTAGAACAGGACGGAGCAAGCGGCCAAGGGGAACGCCTTGCGTTGCAGAATGGATGAAAATTCAATAAGGAAATGGAGCTACGAACACGGTAGGGATCCTTCGACTGCGTAGCAGCTTCGCGTTTGCGAAGCTGCTACTTCGCTCAGGATGACAATGGTGGTTAGTTATTTTCGTTGCTGGCGCGCTTCCACGAGATCAACTCGCCGATAGTCGAACTGGTGCTGGAAACCGGCTGCTTGTAGGCTTCCACTTCCGAGCGCGAGGCTTCTTCGCCCACGGCGCGAATGCTGAGCCCGACTTTCTTTTCTTCCTGGCTCATCTTGATAATTTTGAATTCGTGCTCCAAGCCGGGCTCCAGATGCATGGGCTGGCCATTCCCATCCACTGCTTCGGACTTGTGGCAAAGGCCTTCCACGCCTTCCGCGATTTCCACGAACGCGCCAAACGCGGCTACACGCAGTACCTTGCCGTGAACTACGTCGCCAACGTGATGCGCGGCGAAGAACGACTCCCAAACATCCGGCTGAAGCTGCTTCACACCCAGCGACAGACGCCGTTTGTCCGGTTCGATGGCGAGCACAACCGCCTTCACGCGGTCGCCCTTTTTGAGGACTTCCGAGGGATGCTTCACCCGCTTGGTCCAGCTCAGATTGCTGACATGAACGAGGCCGTCGATGCCGTCTTCAATTTCAATGAAGGCGCCGAAGTCGGTAAGGTTGCGCACGCGTCCTTCGACAGTCATGCCAACCGGAAACTTCTCGTGTAACGAATCCCACGGATTGGCCGCCAATTGCCGCATTCCGAGCGAAATGCGACGCTCGGTCGGATTCACATTCAGAACCACGCATTCCACATGGTCGCCAACGTTGACCAGCTTCGACGGATGCTTCATGCGCTTCGACCACGTCATTTCGCTGACGTGAACCAGTCCTTCAATGCCCTGCTCCAGTTCCACGAACGCGCCATAGTCGGTAACGCTTATCACGCGACCCCCGACATGCGCGCCCTCGGGATAGCGGTGCTCGGCGTCCAGCCATGGATCCGGCGTCAGTTGCTTAAATCCCAGCGAAACGCGCTGCTTCTCTTTGTCATACTTCAGGACCTTCACCTGAATCTGGTCGCCAACGTTGACCAGATCTTTGGGATGAGTCAAGCGTCCCCACGACATATCGGTGATGTGCAACAAGCCATCGAGTCCGCCCAAGTCGACGAACGCGCCGTACTCGGTCAGATTCTTGACTACGCCGGTAAGTATCGATCCTTCTTCCAGATGCTCCAGCGTCTTCGAGCGCTTTTCGTTCTGCTCGCCTTCAAGCAAATCCTTGCGCGAGACCACAATGTTGCCGCGCTTCTTGTTCAGTTTGATGACGGCGACTTCGAGCGTCTGGCCCTTCATGCCATCCAGGTTGCGGATCGGCCGCAGGTCCACCTGCGAGCCGGGCAAGAAAGCGTGCGCCCCGAGAATGTCGACGGTCAACCCGCCCTTGATGCGGTCAACCACCACAGCCTTGATCGGCTTCTTTTCGTTATAGGCCTTTTCGATCTCTTCCCAGGCATGGATGCGCTGCGCCTTTTGGTGCGAGAGATTGATGTAGCCCTCCTCGGCTGGGCCCTTCTCGCGCATTACGTCGATCTCGTCGCCGGGCTTGAATTTCGGCTTGCCCTCGTGATCGAGCACTTCCGCCAGCGGCAACATGCCTTCCGATTTGGCGCCGACATCGACCACAACGTGCGTCCCGGTCAGCTTCAGCACCGTGCCTTTGATGACCCGGTCTTCACTCACCGCTTCTTCGGCTTCGGTAGTGAAATTCTCCAGAACGGAAGCGAAATCTTCGCCGGCTGCGGCCTTGTCATCTACAGAAATCTCGGCAGCCGAGTCGACATGCGTCTCGGTGGAAGGGTCAGTGGTGGCGGCAGCCTGATTCTGCTCGGGCTGGTGCTGCTGTTCTGTCGTCGGTTCGGCTTCGGTTGCGACAGAAGAGTTGGATTCGGAGTTGTGGGCGGTGGTCTCGTCGAACAAGGTTTATGCCTCTCTGATAACGGATGCGGGATGTGCTCTGCGGACTGCTGGATGAGTCGTTTGGTTGTGGTGGGCTCACCCTGGCGAGTGAGCTTGGACAATCCCAGCTGTCGGACGTTTTAACAGAGAACCCGCGTCCAATGGGAACTCTTCGACTATAGCAACGGCCCGCGAACAGTGTCAAACGCAAATCTGTTCTAATGTTACAGCCAAGTTTCAGCGCGACCTGACGCGTGCCGCAAGGGATGAAAATGCGGGCCATTTAGGCCATGCGCAAATTCGCACCGACCTTGAAGGCGTCATCCCGAAGCCCTGCGTTTTCACAGCGGCGGCGAGGGATCTCGCGTGTGTGTCGCCCTAGTTTTCTCGATTCGCGTTCATCTGCTACCCTCCCCTGCTATGGATTACCTCTGGACCCCGTGGCGCTACGCCTACGTCTCCGGCACACACAAAACCGAAGGCTGCATCTTTTGCGACGCGCCAAAAGAGAAAGACGACGCAAAGACTTATATCGTGCATCGCGGCCAGCACTGCTACGTCATCCTGAACGCTTATCCCTACACGCCCGGCCATGTGATGATCGTCCCCTACGCCCATCTGGACGAATTGCAGAAACTCCCCGCCGAAGCCGCCACTGAAATGATGACACTTTCTCAAAGAATGGAATCCGTCCTCCGCGAACTCTACCATCCCGATGGAATCAATCTGGGCATGAACATCGGCAAAGCCGCCGGCGCCGGCATCGCCGGACACATTCACATGCACATCCTGCCGCGCTGGGTCGCGGACGCAAATTTCGTGTCCGTCATCGGCGAGACGCGGATTCTGCCGGAAACGCTGGACGTGACGTGGAAGAGGATGCGACAGGCGATCAAGACGTAAGCATTCTTCGATGACGCCTCTACACCTCAATTCGTCCCAAGCCGATCTGCTTGGCGAGTTGCTGGACGTATTCAATTGCTCGTTGACCCTCGAATCTGTTCGCTTAGCAGACTTTTCGCCGGTTCGGTCAGCCCGCGCGCAACAAGCATGATTGCGCGCGTGATCCGGGAGCCGGGGCCGCCGATCTCCGGGTTTGCCTCGAACTCCTGCAGGAGCAGGTCGCGGCTCTCAAGTCGTGCTAAGAATGGAAGGGCATTGGTTTCAAACCGGCGCCACAAATCAGTTTCGGTTTTCTGATTGCCAGGGAGATCCCACCAGCGATCCGCAAGCTCACCCCCCAAATGTCCCAGCCTCATCCGAACGCAACATTCAATCTCCGGCGCGAATGAGCGCTTTTTGGCGACATACCGCAATGTGGCTACCTCCGGGACATAGACACCGATGTTGACGGTGAATTTCCCATAGAGATTCCGTCGAAGCCATGGGATGTAGCTCGTTCCTGGAGGATCGAACTTGCCCATTTGGAAATTGATGACATGAGTTAGCCCATCAGAAGTCGCTCGGTTAGCGGTTCGCCCTTTCATCCGAAAGCCATGCTCCTTGAGGAAAGGGCGGAGATTCGCCTGTAGGCGATCCATCTCTTCGGCTGCCCTGGTCTTCGCCATGAGTGCTAGTAGCTGGGCCCGACTTAGCCCGCGAGCCTCTCCATCTCCTTCTCGTCGATCACGGCCACTCCCAACTCCTTAGCCTTGTCCAGCTTCGATCCCGCATCCGCGCCCGCCACTACATAATCCGTCTTCTTGCTGACCGAACCCGACACGCGGCCGCCCGCATCCTCGATCATCTTCTTGGCCTCGTCCCGCGTGTGTTTCGCCAGGGTGCCAGTAAGAACGAAGGTCTTCCCCGCAAGCTTCGTCCCGCGTTCTTTCTTCGCGCCCTTGAACGCAAGCCCGGCCTCGCCCAGTCGCTCGACCAGCTTGCGATTGGCGGCAATGCTGAAGAACTCCACGATGCTTTCCGCGATCCGCGGCCCGACTTCATTTACGTTCTGCAACTCTTCGATGCCGGCGCTGGCCAGCGCCTCCATCGATCCAAAGTGTTCAGCCAAGAAACTGCGCGGTGCGCGCCCCGACAAAGCGAATGCCCAGCCCGTAGATCACCCGCTCCAAGGGGCAGCTTTTTCGACGCCTCAATCTCATTGAGAATGTTCTGCGCCGACTTGTCTGCGAATCGCTCCAGGCTGAGCAAGTCCTTCTTGGTCAGGTCGTAGATGTCGGCGACGTTCTTCACCAAGCCGCGCTCGATCAATTGATTGACCAGCGATTCTCCCATGCCGTCGATGTTCATGACCCCACGGGAAGCGAAATGCAAAATGGTGCCGAGAAGCTTGGCCGGACAGTTGGCGTTCACGCAGCGGTAATCGACTTCGCCCTCGGTCCGCACCACTTTCGTGCCGCACACCGGACACTTTTCCGGCATCACGAATTCCTTGGTCCCGCGCGGATGATCCTTATCGTCGATCACCTTTGCAATCTTCGGGATCACATCGCCGCCGCGCTCCACCTGCACCCAATCGCCAATCTTCACGCCCAGCCGTTCGATCTCATCCATGTTGTGCAGCGTGGCATTCCGCACCGTCGTCCCGCCAATCAATACCGGGGCAAGCATAGCGACCGGCGTAAGTTTTCCCGTGCGTCCCACCTGCACGCGAATGTCTTCCAGCTTCGTGATCCCCGCCCGCGCCGCATACTTGTAAGCAATCGCCCACCGCGGAGCCTTCCCGGTGAAACCGAGCTCATCCTGCAAAGCGATGCGATCCACCTTCACCACGATGCCGTCGATCTCGTACGGAAGGGACTCGCGCTTCCCTTCCCACTCCTGAATAAACTCCCAGACTTCCTCTATCGAATGCACCAACTTGCGCGCCTGATTGACTTTGAACCCGGCAGCATCGAGCGCGTCCAGCGTCTTCCGGTGCCGATCGAAATAAGTCCGCCCATTGACCAGCAACATGTATGAAAAATAGTCAAGCCGTCGCTGGGCCGTAATGTTGGAATCAAGCTGCCGGACGGTGCCGGCGGTGAAGTTGCGGGGGTTCGCAAACGTTGACAATCCGTTCCGTTCGCGTTCTTCATTAATTTTCTTGAACGACGCGGTAGGCATCAGCAATTCGCCGCGAACTTCGAAGTCAGTAGGAATCCCCGCTTTCTTCAATCTGTCTTTCGGAATCGACAACGGCACCGAGCGCACCGTGCGCACGTTGAGCGTGACATCTTCTCCCACGGTTCCATCACCCCGGGTCACACCTCGCGCCAGCTGCCCATCTTCATACACCAACGCCAGCGACATGCCATCGAGTTTCAGCTCGCAGACGTAATCCACCTCGCTGCGCCCGGTGAGTTCATGCACCCGCCGTTCCCAATCCCGCAGTTCTTCTTCGCTGTAAGTGTTGTCGAGCGACAGCATCGGCGTGGAGTGCCGCACCTTGACGAATCCCTCGCGCGGCTTGCCCCCCACGCGCTGCGTAGGCGAATCCGGAGTGATGAGCGACGGATGCTCGCTCTCCAGATCCTTCAACTGCTGCATCAGCTTGTCGAATTCCGCGTCGCTGATTTCGGGATTGTCGAGAACGTAGTAGAGATATTCGTGGTGGCGAATCTTCTCGCGCAGCGCCTCAATCTTCTTTTCGGAGTCTTTCGCGGCAGACATCGCAGAAGATTATAGGCAAAACAAATCGCGTCGGAACAGCCGGGCGGCTGTCCCAACATAAGCTTTTCTTACACCAGATCATCCAGCTTCAGCGCCGTCGCCCCGCCCTTCCATGATGCCTCAAACTGTTTCTGCACGAAGCCCGCATCGTAGTCGCGCTTCTGCTGGAGCAGGGCCTGGCGTAATCCCCACAGCGAGCGCGGATTTCGCGGATTGCGGTCGAGATCCTCGCGGAACACTTTCTCCGCGCCCGTGGCATCGCCGCTCATCAGCAGCGCTCCGCCCAGCGATTCCCGCACGGGAAAAAACCAGTCAGGCGGTTCGCCATATTTGAGCGTGTCCTGAATCGAAACCGCTTCGCGCAGCATGGCGATCGCTGCGCTGTTGTCCTTCTTCGCCATGGCAATCTTCGCGCCCAAAACATCCTTGGCAATTTCCAGAATGTCTTTGGTCTTGTTGTTGATCGGAGCATTGAAAATTTCATCCGGAGAAGTCGCCGCCTGGGCGTCGGAAACAATCTTGTACTCCGCCTCCGCCTCGCTCACTTTGCCCGTGCCGGCCAGCGCCAGCCCGCGCGAGAAATGCCAGAATCCGGTGGTGGCCTTCATCGCCGGATCGGGCGCGCGCATCTTCAGAATCTCGTTCCAATGATGAAAGCGAACCTCCACCGCCATGGGGATCGTCATGAAACCTTCGAGCGGCGGCATGTCCTTCACGTGCGGACCGACGTTCGCGGCCAGCAGGTCAGCATTCTTTCGTGCCTCCGCGTAGCGACCATTCATGGCGCCGCACATCGCAACGAAGTGCAGGTTGTGGCTGTAATACATCATCGGGTAGATGCCCTGTTCGCCCGTAGCTTTGAGATAAGCGCGATCGACTTCCGCCGCCTGCTCGTTCGTTTTGACCGCAGCCTCATAGTCGCCGGTGCGAATGTAGATGTGGGCCGGCATGTGCACGATATGTCCCGCGCCGGGCGCAAGCGCGGCCAATTTGTTCGCTCCCGCCAGCGCGCGCTCCGGATTGTTCGAAGCCTCGACCGAGTGAATGTAGTAGTGAATTGCGCCCAGATGGTTGGGATCGCGCTTCATCACCGATTCCAGTGTCGCCACGATTTCATCCGTGCCAGCCTCCGGCGTGCCATCCTGATGCCACAATCCCCACGGATGCAAATTCATCCCGGACTCGGCAAAAAGAGTAGCCGCATCCAGGTCGTCGGGAAACTCGGCGGATACTTGCCGCAAGGCGTCGTGATATTCCTCGGCGGCCTTTTTCAGATCGGAATTCGGATCGGCCGGAAACCGCTTTGCCATGGCCTGGATGTAAGCTCGCTCGCTGGTCGACGCTTCCGCTGACAGGTCGACCGCCTTCTGCACCGCATCATGCGCGTGCTTGTAACGCTCGGGATCGGCGGGATCGTTGTAGTTCGGTCCTACCGCCTCGGCAACTCCCCAGTAAGCCATCGCCAGTTTCGGATCGAGTTCCGCGGCGCGCTGAAACGAACGTACCGCCTCGTCGTGGTTGAAGGCATAAATAAAACGCAGCCCCTGATCAAAGAATTGCTGCGCCTCGGGATTATGCGTCGAAACAGGGTGATGGAGATCGCCCAACCCGGTCACCAGCGTGACCGAGTGGGACCGCATATGCGCGGCATGATCCTGCGCCGCAGCACCCACGCAGAGCAAAGCACGCGCACAGCACCTGCGCCAGAATTTTCATCTGGTCAACCCTCCTGAATTGAATTTTTAAATTCGAGCCCAAACAATCGGGAA
Organism: uncultured Acidobacteriaceae bacterium; assembly: GCA_963733795.1. Classification (GTDB taxonomy): domain Bacteria; phylum Acidobacteriota; class Terriglobia; order Terriglobales; family Acidobacteriaceae; genus Sulfotelmatobacter. The sequence continues at coordinate 466,882 of CAVTED010000004.1, read as the reverse complement.
ACGACCGTGGAAACGCCCCAGTAAGTGCGTCCAGCTTATGCCAAAACAACTCGGTTGCCAAGTGATTCGCCAAGAAACTGGAACGAACCTCTCAGGTACAATCCAGGTTCTACAATCTAAGTCGAACCCGCTATGCGCAAGGCCGCATTGCTCTACAATCCGGATTCCGGCGGCAGCAAACAACGCCAGCGCGAATTGGAGTTGGCACTCGCTGTTCTAAAAGCGGCCGGAGTTGACGCTGAACTTATTCCCACGCGGTCTCCCTATCACGCCACGGAAGAAACCCAAAGCGCGATCGACTCCGGTTGCGACACTATCTTTGCCTGCGGTGGGGACGGAACCATCCACAACATCCTTCAGGTCCTCGCCAAATCTCCCACCGCGCTGGCCATTCTGCCTATGGGGACCGCCAATGCGCTGGCGCACGATCTCGATCTCCCTCTCAAAGTGGTGGCCGCCGCTAGGGCCTCGCTGCAGGCCGTCCCACGTCGCGTCGCTCTCGGCCGCATCAGCTGTCCGGATCTCCACGGCAACCCTGTCACGCGTTATTTCGTCGTCGCCGCCGGGGTCGGCGTCGACGCTCATCTCTTCTACAAACTCCACACAGGAACCAAGCAGCGCATGGGCATGGCCGCCTATTACGCGAAAGCATGGAATCTCTGGTTCAGCTATCCCATGACGCGCTTCGCCGCGGAACACACTCCCACCGGCTCGGATACTTCACAGCATGCTGAAGTCACCGAACTGATGGCCGTCCGCATCCGCCACTTTGGCGGAGTCCTGCAAGAACTCGCCCCAGGTGCATCTCTCGATCGCGACGACATGCGCGTGGTCTTCTGCCGTACCGCCAGCCGCGCGGCCTATCTCGCCTACGTAACCCGCGGACTGCTCCGCCTTCCCTGGACAATCCGCGGCATCGATCTCTCTCACAGCACGCGAGTGTCTTGCCAATACCTGTCACGTTCCAGCACCGCGCAATCGCAGCGCAAGATTTATGTGGAGGCCGACGGCGAACTTCTCGGCACGCTCCCTGCCGAAATCACGGTCGTTCCGGATGCACTTACTCTGCTGGCGCCTCCGCGTTGAATCCTTCGCAAGTGGCGCATTTCTTCGTCTCAGATTAAAATCCTGCAAATCGCTTGGAACCTATCACCCACTTCCTGACCGGCGCCTGCATGGGACGCGCTGGGCTCAACCGCAAAACCGCGCTGGCCACGCTCACTCTCACCCTTGCCGCCGAAGCCCCCGACCTGGACGTCATCGCCGGTTGGATCCGCGGTCCAGCCTTCGGCTTCGCCCATCATCGCGGCTTCACTCATTCGTTTCTCGGCATTCTGCTCGACGCGATGGTCGTACTCGGATTCGTATATCTCTTCTGGCGGCTCCGAGGCCGCAAAATCAAAGATTCGAATCTGCCGCCGCGGTGGGGACTGCTCTACCTCTACGCCTGCTTTGCCGGACTTAGCCACATCCTGCTCGACTTCACCAACAACTACGGCGTGCGCCCGTTCTGGCCTTTCTCTGAGAAGTGGTATTCCTGGGACATCGTCTTCATTTTTGAGCCGGTCATTTTCGCCTTGCTGCTTCTCGGACTGATCGTTCCGGCCCTGTTCGGCCTCATCGACAAAGAAATCGGAGCCCGCCGCCGCGCCCCGCGAGGGCGTGTCGCCGCCACACTCGCTCTTGCCGGAATCGTTCTTCTGTGGGTCTTGCGCGACTATGAGCATCGCCGCGCCGTCAACGCACTCGAAGCCAGAACCTACAATGGAGCTGATCCCATCCGCGCTTCCGCCTATCCCGAGTGGATCGATCCCTTCCACTGGTACGGCGTAGTCGAAACACCGGCATTCTTCGCCCTCGCGCCAGTAGATTCCCTCGCACCCGAAGTCGATCCCGAAGGCCGCATGGAAATTCGTTACAAGGCGGAAGAAACTCCGGTCACGCTGGCCGCAAAAAATTCCTACATCGGACGCGTATTTCTGGACTGGGCGAAATATCCCATTACCGAGACGGAAACGCTCCAAGCTCCACAGGAAGGCTACATCGTCCTTTTTCAAGACCTGCGCTTCGCGGGGATTACGATTGCGGGTCGCCCCGCTCGCCGCGCCCTAAGCCGAGCCGTGAAAATTGATAAGAACTTGCATGTCGTCGGCGATGTCTACGACACCAAAAAAGGCGAGGTGATCGTCCCCGAACCCGACTAGTCGCACCCCTCGGACGCTCAAATCTTAATCGCACGTGCCCGAGGTCGGAGGTCCCGGATCGGAAGTCCGAGGTCTGAGGTCTGAGGTCCGAGGGCCGATTCACCAATTCAGCTTCATAGCAAACTGGAACTGACGAGGGTCATAAGCGGCAGTGGGCAGCCCGGCATTCGAATAAAGCGGGCTGACCGCGGCCACATTCATTTTGTTCGCGATATTAAACATGTCGGCGATCAGGTCCACGTTAAAGCGTTCGCCGAAGTAGATGCGCTTGGAAATCCGCATATCGTCAAAGACCGTCCAGGGTTGGATTCCCGCGTTGCGGCTGAGATTGCCATCGAGTTGCAGAAGGGTCGGCGTGGTCAGAGTGGCTACGAAGCCGTTGATGCAGGGCTCTTGCAGCACGCCCGACGGAGAGTATTTGGATTTGTAAACCGTGCCGCATGCCGGATCGACCGTCGTGTTGGGCCGTCCCGTCAGGGACGAGAGCTGGAGATTGTCCCCGTTGCCAGTGATGATGTTGAATGGCCGGCCGGAAGCAATATCGAGCAGTGGAGCGACGGTCCAGTAGCTGAAGACTTTGCCGGCAAAGCCATGGCCGCCGAGCTTTCCGGTCTGATAGACGCCGCTGAACACGAAACGATGATGCTGGTCGAACAGCGACGTGGACCGATCGAGGCCGGGATAAAAACTGTCCTGTGGCGTAAGGGTCGCCTGCAGATCCGTGGAGTCGTCAATGGCATGCGACCAGGTGTAGGACGCAAGAAATTCGTAGTGCTGGTTGAAGCGCCTGCGCAGGTTGGTGGTGAAGCCGTGATAGATTGAGCTGCCGTTGGAGTAGTTGGCATCCATGTCGCCGAAGGGGACGCAACCGGTGAAGCCGCCGGTGACCGTGGGAGCGCAGTTCGCATTGAATCCCTGACTGGCGAGGCCGCTCTCGATGGATTCGGCGAGTTGCACGCACGGGATTCCCGCCCCGCCGGGCGCGGCGAGCAGAGCACCGGCGATCGAGGGATTCAAGCCGCCCGGACGGAAGAAATTCATCAGCGCGGAACTAACCCATGGGCCAAGCGCGCCGGTGCCGCAAGGCAGGGCTCCGCCGCCCACGGTGAAAGGACTGGCCGGCGTTTGTCCCGCGGCGAGGGCCGCGTTGAAGTTGGCGACCATCAGGTCGCCGCGAATCGTGTTGGCGTTGATGGGACGATTCAGATGGCGGCCGCCATTGAAGTTGTAGGCAAGACTGAGAGCAAATCCGCCGCCGAGATCGCGTTCTACAGTGACATTTGCTTGCTGGGAATACGCGTAGACAAAATTCTTAGACTGTGGATAGCCGAAGGGCTGAAAGCCGAGCGGGAGGAATGTGGAGGGATTCAGATAGTTCTGGTTCAGAAAGACGGATTGCGGAAAGTTAAGCGCCTGAAACTGCTGCTGATTGGGGAGGTATCCCAGCGCGCTGGCCGTGGCTGGGTTCAGCGTGGCCGCACACGGATTTGCCGGGCTGGGTTGGTTGATCGGAAGACCTTGGAAAATAGTAATCGCGTTCAGGTTGCTTGGACTGCCCGCGCCGGAGCACACGGACGTTCCTGCAAACGCCAACTGGCCGCTGGACGAACCGTCAGAAGCATCGCCGAGAAAATAGAGACCGAGCAGCGGGTGATCATAGAACATGCCATACGACATACGCACCACGGTTTTGCCGTTTCCGCTGGGGTCCCATGCTAAACCAAGGCGCGGCTGAATGTTGTTTTTGTCGGTCTGAATTCCTTTCTGCAGTCCCAGTAACTGGTAAGCCGGAAGCGCCAATCCCTGGGGCGGCCGGAATTTCGGCGGAATTTCCACGTCGTAACGCACGCCATAGTTCAGGGTCACATGTGGATTGACCCGCCATGAATCCTGCCAGAATGCGCCGATGGGAATGTTCTTGAAAGAATCGCTGGGACTGCCAATGCCCTGAACGAAATCTCCAGGTAGTCCAGCGCCGTAGGCCTGTACGGGTGAGAGAGCCGGGAACGGCGTGCCAGGAATTGGCGAAGTGAAGCCGAGGGAGGAGGCACTGAAACTGCCAAAGTCGTACACGCCTCCGTAGTTCACGGTGAAGATTGCAGTGAGTGGAAGGTAGTTAACGTCCACGCCAAACTTCGTGTTGTGGCGGCCAATGGTCCAGGAGAAATTGTCGGTAAATTGATAACGCTGTTCCACGCGCTGAATGTAGGAATACGGCTCGCGGCCGAAATAGGCGAAGCCCGGAATGTTTACCGCCGGGTCCGAGCCGCCAGGAATTTTCGTATTGTAGAAATAGGAAAGTCCGCGCCGGGCATACTGAAAGCGAAATTCGTTGACCTTGTTGTTGCCGATGGTCCAGGTGTCCTGAAACACGCCGGTGACGTCGCGATAGGTCTGCTGTGAAGTGCGCGAATAAGCGTTCTGTCCGACCGGTTGGTCTTGCCCGCTGACTTCAATGCCAGTAACGGTGCTGGGGCTGACGTTCGCCCGAAACGTCAGGCGATGGCTGTTTCCCATGTTCTGATCGAGACGAAGTGAGTAAAGACTGGTTCCCTCAAAGACCGGGAAATTTCCTTCTTGCGACGCAAGGGTCTGATAGGAGGCGGGCACGGGGCAAGGCGGCGCGGCGCAACTCGTGGGGAACCCTGCGACTCCCGGGAACCCTCCAGTCAAACCGACGGGCCACGCTCCATTCACCGCCATCCCCGAAGACGCGCCGACGAGACCCAGATACGTCCCGACTTCCCCTGCGAACGCTGGACTGGCCGCAACGGTGGCATCAACGGCCGGGTTGGCGAAGAACGCGATTTGGTCTGGCGTAAGCTGGAGGTTCACACTTCCTGCAGGAGCGCCGAAAAACGCCGACGCATCGAATGGAGTGAGCCCGAAATTTCCTTGCCCGATGCTGGAGAATCCCGTTTCGTGCCGACGCGTGACTTCGTAGGCGAAGTAATAGTAAGTCTTGTCTTTCTTGATCGCTCCGCCAAAAGCCACGCCCGCCTGAACACGCGTATACGCCGGGTTGGGCACCGTGCTGAACGGATTCACCGCCTGGAAATTCCGGTTGCGCAGGTAGCCGAAGACATCTCCGTGGAATTCGTTCGACCCAGACCGCGTAATAATGTTGACCACACCGCCGGCAGCCCGCCCGTATTCCGCAGCGTAATTGTTGGTGATGATCTGGAATTCCTGTACCGCTTCCTGCGACACGGTGGAGCGCACGCCATTCACCGAGTTATCGGTGGCGTCGGCGCCATCGACGTTGACTAGGTTCGAGCGCGCCCGCTGGCCGCTCATGTTGAGACCGGAGGTGGGGGCGGCCCCGAGATTGGGTGCGTTGTCGCGCACCACCTGGGAATCGGTCAGGGTGAAGTTGATATAGTTGCGGCCGTTGATGGGAAGATTGTCGATGCGCCGCTGGCCGATCGTATCGGTCGTCGAACTCCGCGAAGTCTCCACCAGTTCCGCTTGCGAATTGACTTCCACAACCTCATTGGTTCCTGCCACGGAGAGCGTCACGGGAAGCTCCACCAGTGCGCCCACCGTAACAACGACGCCGGTATTTTCCACCTTGGTAAAGCCCTTGGTCTCGACGGTCACCGAGTAAGAGCCAGGAGGCAGCAGGCGAAAGCTGTATCCGCCTTGGCCGTCTCCGGTGGCAATGCGCTCCAGTCCCTTCGCGACATCACGCGCAATCACGGTCGCATTGGCCACCATATTCCCACTGGGGTCTTTGACCGTAACGCGCAGATCCCCGGTGGCAGCTCCACCCTGACCAAAAACCACGGCGGAAATCAGCAAAAAAAAGAGACTCAAGGAAACAGCTTTCGCGGTGCGGTCCATAAGGTTCTCCCTTAACTCGCGGAGGCGAGCGTACGGCGGGAACGATTCTCCCGGCAGATTGCCGATGTACTCACGAAAAGATCTGTAACAAAAGATCTGCGACGAATGAATCCCCGTGGTTTTATAACAGAAAGGTGCGCGAAAACCACTCAGAAACGGGAGAGAGTCGTCGCGGAGTTAACGCGGGGTAATTTCTTGGACACTCCAAGCTAACCGAAGAGAAAAGAGCAAGTCGTGAGCTCCATAAGAATCACAACGTCGCTGAAATGCGTACCGGAGCGGCAGGATTCTGCAGTCTGCCCAGCAGCATCGCGGAACCACTCAGCTTCTCGTATGTTCGAAGAACAGGTGTCGCCGCCAGGCCTGAGTTCGGCCAAGCCAGGGCAATGTGGATTCTTATAAGTGCGAAGGAAGCATTGCGGCGCAGCAAGAGCGCATTGTCCACCAGTCGACGCGCGGCCTCCGCAGTAGGCGCATCGCCTGCAGTCAGCGCAGCTTGACCCATGCTTACCAGGACCTGGGCGTTTTTGTTCGCTGCCTGAATGTATGCGGCCATGGCGCGCAGTCGCGCTCGCCGAACCGCCCGAAACTCCGAAGCGGGCAGGCGGCGGCGCAGATAATCGTCTTCCGCCGGATCGACAAGATTGCGAAAGGCCACCACGTCAATCGGCTGAATTTGTCCGAGCCCGGTGCCCGCGGAAATCTGCAGGCTTCGGGAAAGGGTGACCCTCAGGATGAAGATCAGTGCCAGCGCGGCGACGACAACGAGAATGATCGCAATAGTCATGGGCGCACCAGACGCTCCAGTTCCCGGTTCCACACCTCAAGATTGTTCTCGGGCAAAGGAACGGCAGACTTCGTAGCAATTTTGTGGGGAACGAGCAGATAGTAAAACCAGATCAGGACGCACACGTGGTAGGTAGCCATGTTGACGAAAACGAGGATGAGGCGCGTGGAGCGCACCAATCCGCCATTGTCGATCAATGCCCAGGTCGCCAAGTGTATGCAGGCTGAGATGCTTAAGCCCAAGGCAATCCCGAAAACTTGCCTGGGCCAAGAGAGATGGAAATAAGCGGAGAAAACAAGGATAGACACCAGGATGCCGCACTCGATGAGATATGTAGTCTGTTCCAGGAGGTTGGCTCCGGAGATGATGCCAAAGAGCTCGTCTTTGGGGGCATAGGCAGCCGCCAAAGCGGCGGCAAAGACCAGAACGATCCCCGCGCCGCGAATGAGAGTTTTTCCCAGCTGTGCCAAGGATGCATACGACCCAAAAACCAGAGCAAAAACCTCGCCGATCAGCGCAAACTTCAACACTCCCTCGAGTATCAAGTTCCCCCAATCCACGCGCCAGTACATCCAGCCAGACACTGACGGCAGAATATCAGCCGCATAGACAGCCAGCTGACCAACGGAGCTCAGTATTGCGAATGCGAGAAAGGCCGGGAACTGGCGGGCAGTTCCACGTCTCCAGAGGAGGACGGCCAGAACGGGCAGAAGGAAGTTAGGCGCGACCCAGAGATAGTGCCAAAGGAATGAGTGCGCCTGCAGCATAGCCGTGATTGTGAACTATACAGCGGCCGGCTGCAGGCGACAATGTCGGAGTTATTCTTGTTCGGTTTTTGTAAGATCGGCGGGCCCGCCGTCAAAACTATTGCTCTGTGATTTAGTGTTAGGGTTTGCACAAGGTGGTTCCGCAGCCCGTACCGTTCCCGCCGCCATCAGCGTGCGCGACCGTTGGAATGACCAGAGCGTTGAGGAACAGGACTGCGGCTGCGAGGATCAAAAGGGCACGTTTCACGGTTGTTTTCTCCTTGTTACTGCGAGTTGGACCGTGATAATTTCATGGCCGCGGCCCCATGAGCAACGTTTCGAAAGATCATTGACCGTTCGGAATTCGTAACAAAGATGACTCTGAAATCAGCGCTGCAGGACGCCAAAGAAACCACGCTGGCCGCGGTCTCGGGACTGCTGGGCAAACTGACTTATCTGGCTTCCCTGCGGCGGGCCGAGGGGCGCTACAAACATTGGGGCATGGAACTGGTTCACGGGCCAGAGTCCTCTGAGCGCGCTTTGAAGGTGGCTCATACCGAGATTGTCGCCGGAGTCTTACGGGCGCCGCTGAAGTCCCTGGTCGAAGATTTGGATGAATCGAGCCGCGGCATCGGAGTTGCCGCCCGACCCTACGTTGAACAAATGCGCGAGCACTTGAATGAACTAATTCCAGGCGAGCGCCCGGAATCCCCGGCCTCCAGTCACCTCAATTCAGTGCTATTGGCCCTTTCGTGCCTGGAGAAGAATCGAGGGCGTGCCACTCGGTCAATTTCATAGCGACTCCCACAATCTGGCCGAGCACCTCCGCTTCCTGAGGGTGGCGCAGGATTCGAATCGGAACCGGCGACAGCGGATGCGGTTGAAGAATGATTTCTTCTTTGCGCATGCTGCACCAGCAACAGGTGTGGCCCTCGCGGGTTTCCACAAAATAAATCGGGCGTTCGTATTCGGAACGCCATGACCCCTCTACCACTTTATCCTTGGCCTCGTCGACCTGGATGAAGCTCCCCGGAGGCAGGATGGGATACATGGTGAAATCCTGGGTGCCTACGTAACCGTACGTGAAATCGGTGTTGGCGAATTGCGCGAGATAGGCAATCGGCACTAATCCCCATTGCTCGACCATCCGGCCCAGGTTGGTGGTGCGGCGCTCGTCAAAACCAGGATCCATACGGACCGGAACCTGTACCGCGGACAGTCCCGCCAGAGCGTTTGAAACATGGGATTTCGGCGGAGAGACCAGGCCCAGATCCGCGGCCATGTTATTTAAGTCAACTCCGTACCACGACATCAGTTCGCGCAAGTCGCGACGATAGATCACTGAAAGCGTATAGAGGCGGTAAATGCTGGGTAAAATACCTTTGGTCTCGATATCGGAAAGACGGCTCGGAGGGATGGAAAACTCCTCGTTCCGATACTTGTCGGCAACACGCGCGCTTGAGTTTTCGACGTCACGCATGGTGAGGCCGAGTTTCTCGCGCAGCGTGCGAAGGCTTTTTCCCACCGGTAGCATCGGTTCCCCTTCTCCAGAAAGTGTGGGAATCATATCAAAGCTCGACGCATCGTAGTGTCGATTTGTATAAAAATCTACACCCTCTCCACATTGTTACGAATTCCGAACATCCGTCAGCCCTTGTCAGTCGCCAAGAGTCGCAGCTTCACCTTTTCTGACCATAGGAACTAAGCGCCAGGTCTTGTCCTGTGAAGTTCTTGTCATTGTTCGGAATTCGTAACAAAATTGAAACTGAGTCTTCCCATTCACAGGATGCGAAAGCACTTTCAATCTTCCTGCCTCGCATACCACACCCAGAAAATGAGGGATGACATTTGTCACGCGTGGCTCGTGATGGATGGCACTGGCGCGTACTCTCTCCTTCCGCGATGATGCAATTATTCGACGGGAATAGAAAATCGATTCCCATCGGACGCGCCAGGTGCGTGGGAGGAATAGAAGATGATTGCAACCCTAGAGCAACCTCAGCAGGCCGAGATTACGAATTCATATGTAATCGTCGCCAGTCTCGAAGGCGTCAACAAGAACTACGGTAGCGTCCGGGCGCTTCGCGACGTTAACTTCGGAGTGCGCGCGGGAGAGGTCGTCGCTCTGCTCGGTCCGAACGGAGCGGGCAAAACCACAGCCGTGAAGTTGCTGTTGGGATTGATGCAGCCAAATTCAGGACGCGTCCGCGTTTTCGGCGGCGACCCCACGAATCCCGGAAACCGGATGCGCACCGGCGCCATGTTGCAGGTAGGGCGAGTTCCGGAAACCTTGCGCGTCCGCGAGCACATCGATCTTTTTTCCACCTATTACCAGAAACCGATGCCCTGTGCAGACGTGCTGGCTGCCGCCGGACTTGAGAAATTGAGTGACCGCAAGTTTGGCGATCTCTCCGGAGGCCAAAAGCAGCGTGTTCTTTTCGCTCTGGCCATTTGCGGCGATCCCGACTTGCTTTTTCTCGACGAACCCACAGTCGGTCTCGACGTGGAAGCGCGGCGCATGTTGTGGGACGAAATTCGCCGGACGGTCGGGCGCGGTAAGACCGTGCTGCTTACGACCCACTACTTGCAGGAAGCCGACGCCCTGGCCGATCGTGTGGCCGTCATCAATCAAGGAGAAATCATCGCCGAGGGAACTCCGTCAGAGATCAAGGCGAAAACCGCCGGCAAGCGGATTCGCTGCATCACGAGCCTGAGCGTGAGCGCTCTGCGCCAGATTACGGGTGTCACCGAAGTAAGAGAAGATCGCGAAGCCGTCGAGCTGCACGCCGCCGAGGCTGAGCCGGTCGTCCGCCAGTTGCTGGCGCGCGATGCGCAACTGTCCGGACTTGAAATCACCAGCGCCGGCCTGGAAGAAGCGTTCCTGGCCCTGACCCACGACGCGGCACGCAACGGAAATAGTTCTAACTAGAGCAGCTTATACGTAACGGAGGATATGCAATGAGTACCGCAACCATAGCTTTGAGCAACACGCAAGTTCAGCTTTCGCCCCGTCACACGGCAAGAATTTATCTGAAAGAGGCGAAGTACGAATTCCTCAAGAATTTGCGCCTTCGCGTATATACAGCTTCGGTGCTCAGTTTCCCTATTATGTTTTATGTCTTGTTCGGTTTAGTGCTGAACTCGAAACAGGCAATTGGCGGAACTACTGTTCCTACCTATCTCATCGCAACTTACGGCACATTCGGTGTAATGGGGGCTTCGCTGTTTGGAACCGCAGCAGGCCTGGCGTCGGATCGCGGCTTGGGATGGCTGCAAGTGAAGCGCGCGAGTCCCATGCCGCCTTTCGCATATTTCGCTGCCAAAGTGATCACCAGCATGATTTTCAGCGCCGTGATCGTCGTTGCGCTCTTCACGCTGGGAGTGGCTCTGGGAGGCGTCCGCATGCCGCTAGCTTATTTCGCTAAGCTCATGGGAACCTTGGTGGCCGGATCGCTGCCATTCTCCGCCATGGGATTGGCTCTCGGATATTTCGCTGGACCGAATTCCGCCCCACCGACCATCAACCTCATTTATCTGCCTATGTCGTTCTGCAGCGGATTGTGGGTGCCCTTCATGTTCCTGCCCAAGGTGGTGCGGCAGATTGCGCTGGTGCTGCCTCCCTATCACCTGTCGCAACTGGCGTTGGGAATTGTGGGCGCGGGACGCCACGAATCGAACGCCACGCACTGGGAAGTTCTGCTGGCCTTCACCATGATTTGCCTGGGCATAGCACGAATCGGATTTCAGCGGGATCAGGAAAAAATGTATGGATAGGCAAGGTTTCAAAGTTTCAGGGTTTCAACGTTTCAAAGTAAATGCTGAGACCTCTAACCTCTGACTTCGTCGATTTTGAAACCTTGAAACCTTGAAACTCTGAAACATCGAACCTCAAGAGGTTTCTACACATGAGCGCAAATTCGAAAAAATCGATGGGCTGGACGGTTGTCCTTATCTTCCTCGGAATGGCAGCTCTGTACGGCGGATCGAAGTGGCTAAGTCTGCTCATTCCCGCAGCTGTCATTGTTTGGTATGTGGCCCGGCCCGTGCTTGGAACTGGCCGGAATTGACGGGAAGGTCGACAATATAAAAATGCCGTATCTTGGTTCGCGACAACTCGACGAAGGCTCGCAGACCGTGAGTGCGTTCAAATTGAGGCCGCTGCGATCGGTCCTCAAGGACAAGGATCATGGATGGGCTCCCCTCCTTTGGGTGCTCTATCTCGGTTTCTTCTTCGCTCAACCCGTGGTCGCGCACGCCAGCTCCAAACAATGGTTTTTCGATGGTCTCGGGGCCGCGATATTTCTCGTCCTCTACTGGGGAATCTTCCTGCTGGAGAGGCCTCGAGCCCTGGTGCACGTTGGTGGCATCGTGCTGTTGGGAGTCCTGTTCCTTCCCTTCAACCTGAGCGGCTGCACATTCTTCATCTTCGCGGCAGCCATGCTCCCCTTCATGGTCGACACGCAAGCGCGGGCCATCGCGGGGCTGGGGGCCATTTCGGCTGTTGCCGCAATCGAAGGACTGTTTCTGCACTTGAACGTTTGGGAACTCTTCTGGGCGGCAGTCTTTCCAGTGTTCATCGGCGCCGGCAACGTCTTTTTTGCCGAGCGGAACCGCATGAACTGCCAACTGCGCAAAGCCAACCAAGAGATCGAAAACCTGGCCAAGGTCGCCGAACGTGAGCGCATCGCACGCGACCTGCATGATGTCCTCGGGCACACCCTGTCGGTGATCACGCTGAAGTCCGAACTTGCCGGCAAGTTGGTCGACCGCGATCCGCAACGCGCGGAGAAAGAAATCCGCGAAGTCGAACAAATCTCGCGGCAGGCCTTGTCCGACGTGCGCGACGCTATTCGCGGATATCGTTCTCAGGGTTTAGTGGCGGAGTTGGCGCAGGCGAAGACCACGCTGGAAACAGCGGGCCTGTCGGTGCAATGCGATGCGGCGACCACCATGAAGCTTCCCGCGGTGCAGGAAAGCGTGCTGTCCCTGGCCGTGCGCGAGGCCGTTACCAACGTTGTGCGTCACGCGCAAGCCCGCACGTGCCGCATGCGGTTGGAGCAACAAAATGGTTCTTGCCGTCTCGAGATTCACGACGACGGCTGCGGAACGTCTAGCGGCGAGGGCAATGGATTGCGCGGCATGCGCGAACGAGTCGAAATGCTGGGCGGTACGCTGAATCGCAGCACCGACGCCGGTACGACGCTCACGATTACTTTACCTCTGAAAGAAGTCGCGCCGAAACGCGAAGGCTTCCACAATTGAATCCCTCAGCAAAAGAGCACGCACTGGAGGCCGCAAAAGAAGGCCGCAAGACCATCCGCGTAGTATTGGCCGAAGATCAGGGGATGGTCCTGGGAGCGCTTGCTGCCCTCCTCGAAATCGAGGGTGACATTTCCGTAGTTGGCCAGGCGCGCAACGGCAGAGAAGCGCTGGAGGCCGTGCTTGCGCACAAGCCCGACGTGTTCATTACTGACATTGAAATGCCACACATGAGCGGCCTCGATGTGGCTGCGGAACTAAAGCGGCGGCGAACCGGAACGCGGGTAGTGATTGTCACCACGTTTGCGCGTTCGGGATATCTGCGGCGCGCGCTGGAAGCGGGAGCTTTGGGATATCTGCTGAAAGACATGCGCGCCGAAGAACTCGCGGATGCGGTGCGCCGCGTCCATCAAGGCTTACGCGTCATTCATCCCGAACTCGCGACGGAGGCCTGGGGCGAAATGGATCCGCTTACCGATCGGGAGCGGCAGGTTTTAAGACTAGCGGGCGAAGGCATGGCCAGCGGCGATATCGCCGGTGAGTTGGGCCTTTCCGATGGCACGGTGCGAAATTATCTTTCCGAAGCCATCAGCAAACTGGGCGCCAGCAATCGTGTGGAGGCGGCGCGCATCGCGAGAACTAAGGGCTGGCTCTAAGTAATGAGTCAGCGGACTGGCACAAAGTGAAAACCCCCGTTTACGGTAGGCTGCGTTCGATCCCCGCCTCTTCTTTGTGAATTGTTTTGTATGCCCAGGCCATGCGGGGGGTGTTGTGGGCAATGCCGATGTGTCCTTGCGGATTTAGAACGATGATTCCGCCGTGGCCGTTCAGGCGTTGCTTCAGATAGTTCATCGCTTCCTGCGCGGACCACTCGGGCAGGTTGCCTGCTTGGATGCGGTCCGCGGTCCACTTGGCGAGCACTAACTTCATGATGGGCTCGCCCCATCCCGTGGTGGAAACGGCGGCGCTCTCGTTGTTGGCGTAGCAGCCGCAACCAATCAGGGAGGAATCACCGAGGCGGCCGGGAGCTTTGTTCAGCGTACCTCCCGTTGAGGTCGCAGCGGCAATGTTGCCGTCGCGATCGAGGGCGACAGCGCCTACGGTGTCGTGCGAGATCGTCATATCGTCAGAATCGGGCGCGAATAAATCGTTGCCGTCTGGCGACAACTTTTCTGATTTACGGCGCGCGGCTTCGGCTTGATATTGACGCAGGCGCTCGACTTCGCGCGGGAGAATCAAATCTTTGTTGTCGCACAGCGCGATGCCATGTTCGGCGGCGAATTTTTCTGCGCCTTCACCGACAAAATAAACGTGCGGGCTCTCGCTCAAAACTTTTCTCGCGGCGCGCACGGGATTGCGCAGGCGCTCGACGCAGCCGACGCCGCCGGCGCGGAGCGTGGCGCCGTCCATGATGAGCGCGTCGAGTTGGACTTTTCCATCACGATTCAGGAAGCTGCCACGGCCGGCGTCGAAGGTCTCGTCGTCTTCCATGATGACGACGGCTTCCTCGACGGCGTCGAGCGCCGCGCATCCTCCGGACCCAGCGCGCTCGAGCACGCGCCATCCCGTAGCCAGCGCGTTGTTGACGCCGCGTATGTGGGCGTCGACCATGGCATCGGGCATGGCCCAGGCGCCGCCGTGAATAACGAGGACCGGATCAGTCGGCAAGAAGTATCCTTAGAATTGGTGGTGCGACCGGATAGTCTAGCAGGGACGGGTTGGGCGCGTCGGGCCGACTGGACCGGATATCCATACTGATTATTTTTTTGATACCTAGAAGTTAAAATCCTTGCTTCTGCGGAGTTACCGGACGTGGGTATGGGAGGATCGGGGCAAAATCTTGAGAGCACAGGACTTACAGGTAAAATATTGCGGAATAAGGAGTTAGCCTTGTTGCGTGGGGCTGGCTTTTCTATCGGTGAGGCGGATAGCTCGTACTGCTTGCGGCTAGACACTGAACAGTCATTTTAACATCCATTAGCGGCGTGGGCGGTGGATCGCGTGTGGTATGAGGCTGGGGGAGTAGGGGTTAGGAATATTCTGTGGGGGCTTGACAGGTCCTAAACCTCGGGCGGACATGCGGCCGGCGCGTAGAGCGGATTCCTCGCTTCGCTCGGAATGACAAGGTTGTATTTTTGGAGGCTTATTGACACGAGTGAGGAGCGTGCGGAAGATTTCCGCGTCGGATGCCACAGGCGCTAAAGCGCGGAAATCTTTCTTGCTGACTGACGCGGCGCTTAAGCGCCGCTCTTCCACGTCACTGCCGGTGTTCGAGGCGCTGCTTCCGCCGGGGCGCAGGGGGTGGCGACGAACAGCAGATTCCTCACTTCGTTCGGTATGACAGAGAAATTCCGCCTTCACGTGCGCTACTTTATTTGGCTAGTAGAAACTTGGAGGAAGTCGGTAGCGCCGATGATTCGGAGGGCGATTCGGACTACGAGGGGGAAGCGGTGGCGGGTGGGGTCATGGACGATCTGGGGCGCGGTTAGGTGATATTTTGTGCGGCGGGTTTCTAGTTCGGCGGTGCCCGCGGCCAGGACGTTTTGGACCCAGTGGCTGTTGGGGCCGTAGGTTAGGGCGATCAGGAATCCGTCGGGTGTGGGGAAGACGTTGACGGGGGTGCGGAAGGGGCGAGCGGACTTGCGTCCGATGTGGGTGATTACGCCGAATCCGGGGAGCCAGGTCGCGAAGGGGGCGGTGAGGCGGTTGGTTATTCTTAGGTTGAAGGCTGCGACCCAGCGGGGGCGGAAGCGGAGTAGGAGTGGCGGGATCAGGAACAGGAAGAAGATTATGGCTGCGGTTTTGAGCATGGACGTTGTCCGAAATATATCTTAGTTTCCTGCAGTTTATGCTCGCGCGGGCGATTGCGGACCAGTCGGATTTCTGAGAGTCAAAATCCCCACCCCTACACTGGCGGAGAGACCGAGGTTCCTCGCTTCGCTCGGAATGACAAGGTTATTTTTGGCGAATGCTTATCGGCACGACTGAAGTCGTGCCCTTCCGAGTGTTTCTACGCGGCTTGGCCGGCCTTTACGGTGGTTGGGGCGTCTTGGGTTCTGGTCCAGGTGTAGCGCATGCGGTGGATTACGGTGATGGTGCTGAGGACTGCGATGACCCATAACACTGGCGCCATGCGGTTGAAGAGGGCTCCGAGAATGACGAGGACCAAGCGTTCGGGACGTTCCATGAAGCCGACGCGGCAGGAGCCGATCAGGCTTTCGGCGCGCGCGCGGGTGTAGCTGACCATGATGGCGCTGATCATGACGAAGGCGGTCAGCACTACGTAGAAGAAACGCCCGCCGCGGGCGTAGAAGACCAGCAGGCCGAGGAATTGAGAGGCGTCGCTATAGCGGTCGACTACCGAGTCGAAGAAGGCTCCGAAGCGGGTGACGCGGTTGGTGGCACGGGCGACCTGGCCGTCCACAAGATCGAAGAAGCCGGAGAAGATGATGACCAGACCGGCGTAGATGAACATGCGCTTCTGGTTGGTGGCGTTGGCGGATCCGAAGAGGATGGCGGCCCAGGTGTTGACGACCAATCCCATGAAGGTTAGTACGTTGGGGTTGATGCGGGAGAGAGCGAGCCAGCGGACGATGGTGTCGAGCAGGACTCCGCAGGCGCGGCCGAAGGCACTGGTCCAGGAGGGGCTCACCGGAGGTACTCCGGGATCTCAAACCCTTTAGCGATCCGCGCGAGATCCCTCCCTTCGCCTGAAAAGCGGCTCCGGTCGGGATGACGCCGCATATTTATGGCTCGGCGATTCACGCTTGGCGATTCACTTCTCGGGGGACGGACATTTACGCGCCTGCCTTCTCCGGTTCGATCTCGTCGTGGATGGTGCTCAGGCTTAGGATTTCTAGTTCGCGCTTGCCGTTGGGGCTGACCACGATTACGGTTTCGCCCACTTTTTTGTTGAGCAGGCAGCGGCCGATGGGCGAGGTCGTGGAAATCTTCCCGGTGGCTACGTCGGATTCTTCGCTGGTGACCAGCTTGTATTGCATCTCTTCGTTCTTGGTACTGTCGTAAACTTTCACCGTGGAACCCAGGCCCACTTTATCGTGGGGGATGTTGTTCATGTTGACCATGGAGAGATCGGCGAGGCGCTTGCCGAGTTGCCGGACGCGCGCCTTGACGAACTCCTGGCGCTGCTTGGCCATGTGATATTCGGCGTTCTCGCTGAGGTCGCCGAGAGCGGCGGCTTTCTTGATTTCTTTCGGAAGTTCGTGAATCAGCTCGTGTTCGAGCGCGTTGATTTCTTCCTGCAGTTTTCGTTTGATTGCATCAGTCATGATTGATCGACAAGGACGACCGGCCAGGCTTTGGACATTATAAACCCGGCTTCGGGCTTCCGGTGGGCGGTTCTGAATTACCACTCTGTACTTGGCTTCGGCCAAAATAGAGCTTCCTGTCGATCCTCGCGTTCTTCATTCGACGTATACATAGAGGCGGGATTTGAATCGGTGGCGCCCGCTCAAAACCTAAGAACAGGAGATATCAATATGAGAGTCATGGTCATCGTAAAGGCGAGCAAGGAGTCCGAGGCCGGCGTTCTTCCTGACACGGAGATTCTTACCAAGATGGGGAAGTACAACGAGCAGTTGGTGAAGGCCGGGGTGATGTTGGCGGGCGATGGGCTGCAGGCGAGTTCGAAAGGCAAGCGGGTTAAGTTCTCGGGAGACAAGCGCACCGTCATCGACGGTCCTTTCACGGAGACGAAAGAGCTCATCGCCGGGTATTGGATCTGGCAGGTGCGGTCGATGGATGAGGCGGTGGAGTGGCTGAAGCGGGCTCCCTTCGACGGGGGGACTGAGGTTGAGATTCGCCCGGTATTTGAGCCGGCTGACTTCGGGGAGAACCTTACTCCTGAGGCCAAGGAGCAGGGGGAGCGGCTGCGCAAGGAACTGGCTGCGAAAAAATAAGCGCGGTTTGAATTTTTGGTGTCGAATCTGCGATCCGTGATTCGACGCATTCATAGAGACGGAGCAGTGGCAGACGAAGCCGCGCTCCCAAGCTAAATCGATAAAGGAGAGAGCAATGCGATTTCTAAGTATCTACAAGACAGTCGAACGGAATACGCCTCCCACGCAGCAGGAAATGGCCGCGATGGGCAAGCTGATTGAAGAGGGCATGAAGGCGGGCTGGCTGCTGGCGACGGAAGGGTGCCTGCCGACGGCGCTGGGCGCGCGGGTGCGGCGATCCAGTAGCAAGATCAGCGTGACCGATGGTCCCTTCACAGAGTCCAAAGAGGTTGTGGGCGGATTCGCAATTCTGAAGGCGAACTCCAAGGAAGAGGCGATCGAACTGGCCAGGCAGTTTCTTCAAATCGCCGGAGAGGGCGAGTGTGAGTTGCGACAGATTTACGAGCCCCATGGCGGCGAACACGACTGCCCCCAGAGCAGTGAACGGGCTGAGGTTGCGTTGAAGGCGTGAACGTGATGTGATCGGTAGCGTGGGTGCTACCGAGACACATCGCGCCGAGACACATCGCGCAATTGAAGCAGTTTGGAAGATCGAGTCGGCTCGGGTGATTGCCGGGCTGACTCGCATCGTCCGCGATCTTGGGGTGGCGGAAGAACTGGCTCAGGACGCGCTGGTGGCGGCGCTTGAGCAGTGGCCGGAGTCGGGAATTCCGGACAATCCCGGCGCCTGGCTGATGGCGACCGCGAAACATCGGGCGATCGATTTCCTGCGTCGCGGAACGCTCATCGACCGCAAGCACGAGGTTCTCGGCCGCGAGATGGCCGAGCGGGAGATGGCGGTGCCCGACCTGGCGGCGGCCATGGATGACCACATTGGCGACGATATGCTGCGGCTGGTGTTCATCGCCTGCCATCCGGTGCTCTCGACGGAAGCGCGGGTGGCTCTCACTCTGCGGCTGCTGGGTGGGCTGACTACGGACGAGATTGCGCGCGCTTATCTGGCGGCTGAAGCGACGATTGCTCAGCGGATCGTTCGCGCCAAGCGAACTCTTACCGAGGCTCAGGTTCCCTTTGAGGTGCCACGCGGCGCTGAATTCACGGCGCGGTTATCTTCGGTGCTGCAGGTCATCTATTTAATTTTCAATGAAGGTTACTCGGCGACCGCGGGAGATGACTGGCTGCGGCCTGCGCTTTGTGAAGATGCGTTGCGCCTGGGGCGAATTCTTGCTGAGCTTGTTCCGGATGAGGCCGAGGTACATGGGCTGGTCGCGTTGATGGAGATTCAGGCATCACGCGCCAAGGCCCGCGTGGGTCCGCCGGGAGAGCCAATCCTGCTGCTGGATCAAAATCGCGCGCAGTGGGATCGATTGCTTATCAACCGGGGGCTGGCGGCGCTGGAACGGGCGGAGAAGCTCGGAGGGATGCGGGGTCCGTATGCGATTCAGGCGGCCATCGCTGCTTGTCATGCGCGGGCAACAATAGGCGCGGAGACAAATTGGGCGCGCATCGCGGCTTTATATAACGAACTCGCGGACGTGGCACCGTCCCCGATTGTGGAATTGAATCGTGCTGTCGCGATCGGCATGGCGGTGGGTCCGGCGGCGGGGCTGGAGGTGGTGAACCCGCTCGAGAACGATCCGGCGCTGCGGAATTATCATCTGCTGCCCAGCGTGCGAGGCGATCTGCTCAAGAAGCTCGGACGGATGGATGAAGCCCGAGCGGAGTTCGAGCGCGCGGCATCGATTACGCGCAACGTGCGGGAGCGGAACTTGTTGCTGGAGAGGGCTCGGAGTTGCGGTGGGTGAGCGGCATCATTTCTTCTTCGGGGGAGCAAAAAGACTTAACCACAGAGGGTACTGGGGTCACAGAGGAAGAAAACCCCAAGTGCTTCATGGCTCTGCTCTGCACTTTGCGAGGATTAATGTGATGTCATCGTGTTGGTCATTTGGGTTGAGGCGCCGGACTTCGCCAGTGATGGCTTCGAGGGCGGATTGGCAGGATTGATCCCGGTTTTGACGCAGTCTCTCGATCAGAGATTCTTCTCCGAATTCCTGTCCGTTACAGTCCGAGGCTTCGGTGATTCCGTCTGTGTAGAGTGCGAGAATGTCGCCGCGGCGCAAGTTGCATTCTCCGATGGAGGAATCCCAGTCCTGGAACAGGCCCAGGAGCGTGGCGGTGGAATCGAGGCGCTGGCAAGTGTCGTCGGCTCGCAGCAGAATGCCGGATAAGTGGCCGCAGTTGGCGTAGCGCAGTCGCTGGATCTGATCGTCGTAGACGGCGAAGAATAACGAAGCGTAGGCGCTGTCGACGGTGTTCTCGTAGAACATGCGATTGACTGACCGCAACAGCTGTTGCGGATGATCCAGTGCGAGAGCCGACTGGCTGCGCAGATTGGCCTGAAGATTAGCCATGAGAAGCGCAGCAGCGATTCCTTTTCCGGAAACGTCGCCGATGACGAGGCCGAGCATGGTGTGCCGGCGCCCGCTTTGTCCGAGATCGAGAAAGTCGAAGTAGTCGCCTCCGACCTGGCGAGCCTGTAGGCATAGGCCCGCGTATTCGAGCGTCTTCGCTTCGGGATGGATTTGGGGAAAGAGGCGCGACTGCACCTGTTTGGCGATTTCCAATTCCTGGGCGACGCGGCGTTCGGATTCAAACTTCTGGGCCAGGGCACGACGCTGGACTTCAACCCCTAACGTCAACTCGTCGAATCCGGCAAGCCCGAACCAGTTTCCGTCGACATCTTCGAATCGGGTATAGGTTCCGCCCCAGGCCGGAACCTGAGGTGGGAAGTGGAAAGTAACGCCGCGGTCGCTCCACTGCTTAAACTTGGCGTTGACGTCTTCAGTGAGAAAGTAAATGCGAGTGTCGCCGCCGATGAGTTTGTATGCGTCGGAGTCGGGCGTTGCGAGGGCGAGGGCGATATTCGCGCTGCCATCCGGGGGCGAGACTTCGATCCAGCCGGCCGCCGGACTCGAATGTGTGATCGACCACCAGGCGGAAGCCAAGCTGATCCACGTAGAAACGCAGGCTGCGCTCCTGATCGCGGACGAAAATCATGATGAAGTGCAGGCAGAGATAGGGCTCCTCCCGGTCAAGGCGCAGCAAAGACCGATCAAGACTGAAAGGTACGGTAGTGTTCCCCATTCGGCGTGATTATAAGACGAGCAAGCGCGTTCGTTGCACACGTTTCAGCGCCGGGACGGAAGATGAATTACGCTTGGAATTCCGAGGCTTCGGGGAAGCGCAGTTTGCACTTGGCCAGCGCGGTGGTGAGGATCTCTTCGACCTTGGATTCTTCGCAGTTGCGGGCCATGGCCAATTCGCTGACCAGGAGGTAACGGGCGCGCTCCAGCATTTTTTTCTCGCGGAAGGACAGAGGCTTGGCCTGGTGCAAGGTGATGAGGCTCTTCAGGACGCTGGCCACTTCTAACAGCGAACCGGTGCGCATACGGTCGGAGTTTTCTTTGAAGCGGTCTTTCCAGTCGCCGTTGCTTCCATTTTCGCTGACGGAAAGACAGTCCAGTACCTTTTGGATTTCGCCGTTGCGAACCACGCGGCGCAGGCCAACGCTGCCCGCGTTCTGGCAGGGGACCATTACCTTCAGACTGCTGGCTTTGATGTGCAGGAGGTAGAACTTTTCGATGGTTGCGCCGACTGAGCGGCTGCTGATTTGCTCAATGATGCCGACGCCGTGATTGGGATATACGACCTTGTCGCCGATGTGGAAATTCAAGTCCGTACCGCTCATGTAAGGCACCCGGAAAGGCGATAGGTCGAGGGAGAAATGCGTCAAAAGACCTGAGTTAATGCTACTCTGCGGGCGGGCCGAAAGCAAGTCGGCGGCACTGGACCAGGCTCTGGATGCCTCTTAAAGTTATTGAAAGGAAACGCTTAACCGCGATAGTTAGGAACGCAGAATAGGGCGAGTGAAGTCCCGCGATGAAAAGGCGAGCAACTTATAATCGGCGCGTGGATTCCGATCAGAAAAGCCCACCCTCAGGCGAGGCAGAGACCGACCGTTTCCAAAACGGGAACCGACGGGAGACGCCGGTGGGCCGGATTCTTGGGCTCGATGTAGGTTCGCGGAGAATCGGCGTAGCGGTGTCGGATCCGCTTGGGATTACGGCGCAAGGGCTGGAGACGTTGCAACGCAGAAATAAACGATACGACTTTGAGCAGTTGCAGAAGGTGATTCAAGAGTATGACGTGAGGGAGATTGTGGTCGGACTTCCCTTGCGCATGAGCGGCGCTGAAGGGATCCAGTCGGACAAGATGCAAATGTTCGCAGAAGATTTGCGCAAGCGATTTCGGCTGCCGGTGCATTTGTGGGATGAGCGACTCACTTCCGCTGAGGCCAATCGACTGCTTCGCGAGACGGAGTTATCGATCGAGAAGCGAGGGAAGGCAGTCGATCGGATGGCGGCAGTCCTTATTCTGCAAGGCTGGATGGAACAGCGGGCGGCAGCGGCATCCGGCTTTCGGCTTCCGGCTTCCGGTTCAGAACAGGCCGACTAGCGTCCGCGCATGGCCTGCCTGTACGCCACTACATTTTTATTGTGCTCTTCGATGGTGTGGGCGAAGCGGTGGTGGCCTTGGGCGTCGGCGACGAAATAATAGTAATCGCTTTGGGCGGGGTGCATGGCGGCTTCGAGGGCACTCTTTCCAGGATTGCCGATGGGGCCGGGGGGGAGGCCGGGGTGGCGGTAGGTGTTGTAGGGGGAGTCGAACTGCATGTCGGCATGATGCAAGGCGCCTTGGTACGTTCCTGCCAAAAGTTCTGCGTAGATGATGCTGGGGTCGGCGTCGAGGGCGATATTTTTGGCCAGGCGGTTGTAATAGACGCTGGCCACCATGGGGCGCTCTTCGGCGACGGCTGTTTCTTTTTCGATGATGGAGGCCATGGTGACAGTGCGCTCGATATCGCTGGGAGGTGCATTGGAGGGGATCATGCTAACTTGGGTTTCGACTTTGATCTGAGGTGAGTCTGATTTTACTGGAGCCGCTTCCTCCGGGCTCAGAATCAATCCGATCTGTCGCGCCTGCTGGCGAAACTGTTTGACCATGGCTGCCGCCATTTCTTGCATGGTCATCATGCGGGAAAATTCGTACGTGTCGGGGAAGAGATATCCTTCAAGCGAGCGTGCACCGGGAGCGATATCTGCGATCAGATGGGTGTCGGATTGGGCTACTTTCAGAAAATCCTGCGCGGGGCCGAGGCCGGCGGCTTCGATAGCGTGGGCGATGTCGAACATGGTGAAGCCTTCGGGGACGACCACGGTGTGGACGTAGACATCGCCACGGCGCAGGCGCCTTTGAACGTCCAGCATGTTGGCCGGCTTTTCGAAGGAATATTCTCCCGCTTTGAGGGAGCGCCGGTGGTGAAGGTAGTGCCACAGAACGAACGCTTTCTCGCTGCGGATGATTCCCGCGCCCTTGAGCTCGGCGGCGATCCGGTAGGTGGAAAATCCCGGACGCAGCATCACGAAGGTCTGAGCGGAAGGTGTGACCGGCAGCAGAACGGCCCAGGCGAACCAGCCGGCAGTTCCGAGGATTGCAATCAAAATCAGCCAGAGAATTTTGCGCACAATACTCACAGTCTAGACCATGAGGAATCGCTCGTAGCCGACGATGTTCGAAGTGGGCTTTACTTTAGTAAGTGCTTGATTGGCCCTATTTTGCACTATTAAGGTTGGCGAGGGCGCTCTTCCCCACGGGGGTTTGGATGCTTTCGGCGAAGCGGGCAGGAGTGCCCGCTCCACATAAGCAAATCATAAGCAACTCGACCGTGGGAAAGTGTCGCTGGTTCTATAACTTAGTACCATTCTTACTGCAACCTTTCCGGCGAGGTATACTCAAATGTTTAGAGGTCTTCATATATCTTGATGAGACGTAATGCGCCTTTTTTGGCCGGCCCCTTGTTTCTGGCAATGCTTTCCACTACGGGATGCGTATTTCGCACTCGTCCGGTGGAAGAACAGTACTCGAAAGCCCCCCTCAAAGAATCGACGCAGCAAGGGTTGATTGACAGCATTAACCTGCAGGCGGAGTCCCTCCACTCGCTGAAGGCGACGGTCGATATCGATTCGTCTTCCGGAGGCGTTAAGAAGGGACATTACACCGATTACAAGGAAATTCGCGGCTATATCCTGGCCCGCAAACCGGACGAGTTGCACATGATCGGGTTGATGCCCATCGTTCGTACCACGGCTTTTGACATGGTCAGCGACGGCAAGGAGTTCAAACTGTGGATTCCGCCGAAGAATCGCTTCGTGGTCGGCAAGAGCGAGGTGCAGACGCCAAGCTCCGACCAGCCGATGGAGAATATTCGCCCGCAGAATATTTACGAGGCGCTGTTGATCCGGCACATCGATCCGGAGTCGGAGATTGCGGTGCTGGAGAACGGCTATGAGACGCTGCATGATGCCAAGGGGCATCGCATCCTGCAGGAAGATTATATGCTGACCATTATTAAGAAATACGACAAGGGGTGGAAGCTGGGGCGCAAGATCATCTTCGGGCGCACCGATCTGAAGCCGCATCAGCAATTGATTTATAGCGAGGACGGCAAAGTCGCTACTGACGCGAAGTACGCCGAGTACAAAGACTACGATGGCTTCAATTTTCCCTCGCGCATTGAGATCTATCGGCCGCAAGAGGAGTTCGACATCACGCTGAATATGCTGAAGGTGGATATCAACCAGCCGCTGAAGGACGATCAGTTCGTGCTGGCGCAACCGCCGGGCGCGGAGGTGGTGAATGTGGACCATCCGCAATCGAGCCTGGTGACGCCGCTGGAGCAGAGGTAGCCGGGATTCGGTATTGCGTTAAAGTCAAAATCCCCCCTTCGGCTTCGCTCAGGGCAAGCTCTCTCGCAAACTGCGCGAGAAGGTGGGGCACCCGCTTTTTCTTTTGACAGGCTTTCCTATAATGAAAAACCATGATGAATAAAATGGTGGTTGCCAATCTGGTACATCGGCCGACGCGATCTTTTATTGCCACTAGTGCGATTGCGCTTGAAGTGGTGATGATTCTGATGGTGGTGGCGTTGTTCTATGGATTGTTGAACGGGTCGAAAGAAAGTCAGTTGGGTGTGGGAGCGGACTTGATGGTCATGCCGCCAGGATCGTCGGGCTTGATAGGGATGTCCGGCGCGCCGATCTCGGTCAAGGTCGGAGATGTTCTTCGTAAAGTCCCCCACGTCGTGGCGGCAGTTCCAGTGATCTGGGCATTCAGCCAAAAACCTGTAGAAATCATTTATGGCATCGATCTGACGAGCTATGACGAGCTTCCTCCAAAGTTTCGGTATCTCGCGGGCGGACCGTTCCAAGGTCCCTACGACGCAATTGTGGACGATTACTTCGCCGGCATGAACCACAACAAAGTTGGAGACAAGATTGAGATTCTGGCCCATGATTTCCGCATTTGCGGCATTGTTCCACACGGAAAAGGAGGGCGTAAGTTTCTGCCGCTGGCGACGATACAAGATTTGTTGGGCGATCAAGGCAAGACTTCGGTCTTCTACGTCAAGCTGGATGATCCGAGCAAAACAAATGAGGTGGAGAATGCGATCGAGAAAAAACCTGGTATGGAACAGTACGCGGTCCACTCCATGCCGGAATATTTGTCGATGATGACGCCCGATAACCTTCCAGGATTTGATCTTGCCATCAAGATCGTCATCGGCGTGGCTGTGGTGGTGGGGTTTCTGGTGATTTTTCAGTCGATGTACACGGCGGTGATGGAGCGGACGCGCGAGATTGGGATTCTGAAATCGCTGGGGGCTTCGAAGTGGTACATCGTGAACGTGGTGCTACGGGAGACGGTGTTGCTGGCTGTTGTGGGGATCATCGCGGGGATTGTCATCAGTATGGTGACCCGCCGGGTAATTATGTTCGAAAGGCCGGTGCTGCGATTGTTCTGGAGCAACGAGTGGGTGCTGCGGGCGGCTGTGATTGCGATTGTTGGAGCGTTGGCTGGGGCGCTGTATCCGGCGTTCAAGGCGGCGCAGAGAGATCCGATTGATGCGCTGGCGTACGAATGAAAGTACTTTCTAACCGGCGTTGGCGCCGAGGGCGGGTCGCCCTCGCGACAGCCGGGAGGATACTGACGCCACTAAATAACACAGGCGCCATAACACAGGCGCCGGAGTTCTCCTCCGGCGTCCGTGAACTGCAACCTGATCTACTTTTGATTTACTGTCCGCCCAGGTATTGCACGTGGACGTAGGTTCCTAGTCTCACGTTGTACGCGAGATACCAGCCCGGGTGGTCGGGGTCGTCGTAGATTACGACCTGGTCGTTATTCCAATCCCAATCCCCTGCGTAGCCGAGATCGAACGGGGCAACGCCAAAATAAAATCCGTTAAACCAGAAGCGGTTAGGTCCGCCTCCGGCAATGCGCCAGACGTGGCCGCGACCGAAGCCGCCGGTGAAGCGTCCATGTTCGAAGGGGCGGTCGACGTGGTAGCGAGCGTCATCCCCCCGGCATCGTGTCCAACCCATTGGCCGTTGTGGTGGACATGCGGGGCTTCAGGGTGGCCGGGCTGATCACGATAGGAGGCTCGTGGCGCAGCTTCCTGGTGCGGCGCGGCTTCCTGGCGCGGAGCAGCTTCCTTCTGCGGAGCTCGAGCCATGGTGCCGTGCGAAGGCGCTGGACCGTGTTTTGGAACGTATCCGCCACCTACGGCGTGGCCTCCGGATTGATGGTTGTTGTGCTGCTGCGCAAAAGCAGGCAAGGAAAGGGTCAGAGATACAGCGAGAACTGTGGGGAGTAATCTCATGAATACCTCCAAGGATTACCTTACCATTGTCATTGCGGGTCTGGCAGGAACACATCGTTGACAATTCTTTGCGGATTACGCTATCGTTATGACTTTGGCAGTCGTGTTGCCCGCCTGATGGCCTGGCGTCCTCGCCGGGGAATCAACGAGCGGTCTTCTTTCGCAGCCTTTATTCAATCTGGGAGAACTCTGATGTCAACCTATTTCCCCAAACCGGGGGAAATTGTGCGCAAGTGGTACGTCGTGGATGCGGACGGGCAGACGCTCGGGCGCCTGGCGTCGCAAGTGGCACGCATCCTTATGGGTAAAGAAAATCCGCAATACACGCCATTTCTTGATACCGGCGATCACGTAATTGTGATCAATGCCGAGAAGATTCGAACGACTGGTGTGAAGGCAGAACAGAAGCAGTATCACCATTACACGGGATATCCGGGCGGCCTGCGGACTGAGGATTACAACAAGCGACTGGTGCGCAAGCCTGAGTTGGTAATCGAGTCGGCGGTGAAGCGCATGCTGCCGAAAAATAAACTGGCGGCGCATATGCTTTCGAAGCTGAATGTGTATAAGGGCGACAAGCATCCGCACCAGGCGCAGAAGCCGCAGGATTTGAAGCTGGAAGTGCGGGAGTATCCGGCGCGGAAGGCAGCCGTTTCGTAGGAACAGCTACGAGCCTCGAGCTACGAGCTAGAGAAATTCATAATTTGAAAGGTTAAGGGTCAGGTGAGTTCCAGGCTTTGCTCGGAACTCATAGCTCATGACTCGAAGCTAAAAATGGCAGAATTGGTTCAATATTACGGAACGGGGCGCCGCAAGCGGGCAATTGCCCGGGTTTATTTGCGGCCGGGCAGCGGAGAGTTCAGTGTAAACGGACGCGCGTTTGAGGAATATTTCGTGACCCCGGCGCAGCGATCGGCGGCGAAGGCGCCGCTGGCTTCTTCGGACACGGCAGCGGCATTCAACGTCATCGCCAGCGTACTCGGCGGTGGCGTGCGAGGCCAGGCGGATGCGGTGAAGTTGGGCATTGCGCGCGCTCTGATGCAGTTCAATGCGGAACTGCGGAAGAAGTTGAAGGCAGAAGGAATGGTCAGCCGAGACTCGCGCGGCAAAGAGCGCAAGAAGTATGGGCAGAAGGGCGCTCGCAAGCGGTTCCAGTTCTCGAAGAGATAGGTTTCAAAGTGGCAAGGTGGCAAGGTTTCAGGGTGTCTTCGGTTTTACTTTGAAACCTTGAAACATTTCGAAACCTTGCAACCTGAGTTTCATGTGTTCAATTCTTCCCGTGCCTCGCGTGCGGGGCGGGAATGGCAATCGGAAAGAAGGTTTCATCGTTTCAGAGTTTCAAGGTTTCAAAGACCTTGAAAGCTTGCAATCCTGAAACTTAACCTTGAATTTCCGATGCAGACTAAAAAGGAGGTTCATTGGCGACTATTACCATGAAGGAGTTGCTCGAAGCGGGCGTCCACTTCGGGCATCAGACCAAGCGCTGGAATCCCAAGATGAAGGAATACATCTTCGGAGAGCGCAACGGGATTTACATTATCGACCTGCAGAAGACGCTGAAGATGTTCAAAGAGGCGTCTAAGTTTGTGCAGGATCTGGCGAACGACGGCCGCATTGTGCTGTTCGTCGGCACCAAGCGCCAGGCGCAGGACGCGATTGCCGAAGAGGCGCAGAAGTGCGGAATGTTCTACATCAATCAGCGCTGGCTGGGCGGACTGCTCACCAACTGGGTTACGGTGCAGAAGTCGGTGAAGCGGCTGAAGGAGCTCGACGAGATGGCCACGGATGGCCGCTACGAGCTGCTACCGAAGAAGGAAGTGATCAAGCTCGAACGCGAGCGCAAGCATTTGCAGGCCAACCTGGCGGGCATCAAGAACATGAGCCGGTTGCCGGATGCGATCTTCGTGATTGATTCGAACAAAGAACAGATTGCAGTGCGCGAGGCGCGCAAGCTGGGCATTCCCGTGGTCGCCGTGGTGGACACGAATTGCGATCCCAGCGAAGTGGATTATGTGATTCCCGGCAACGATGACGCGTTGCGGGCGATCCGGCTGTTTACGTCGAAGATTTCGGAATCGATTGCCGAGGGCGCGCAGTTGATGACCGACAAGCAGGTCGCCGACATGCAGGCTGCTGCCGACGCGGCACAGGCTGCGACCGAGGCTCCGGCGGAAGAATCGGGCATCGATGCAAGCGAAGACATCAGCATGGAAGAAGTGTTGGGCCCGGGAACGCACAAGAAGCCGGTGGCGAACGAGGAGGCCGAGTTGCCGAAGGTGGAGAGTCAGACGGTTTAAGGATAGTTCTCAGTTCTCGGTTGTCAGTTCTCAGGGGTAAGCGAAAAACCGGGCATTATTCCTTAGGGAAAGTAGACCCGCGCGGGTCGTCCGGCGCGGGTCAAAGTTTATAAGAGCAAGTTTCAAAGTTTCGCAGGTTTCAAAGTTTCAAAAAGGTCCAAGACGAAATCTTGAGTCCTGAAAGCAAAGGAATTATTCAGAGCATGGCTACCATTATGAGTCCGGAACCAGATGACAGTGGGCGTTCGAATATTTCTGCAGCGCTAGTAAAGCAACTCCGGGAGAAGACCGGAGCTCCGATGATGGATTGCAAGCAGGCTTTGACCGAAGCCAAGGGAGACATGGAGCAGGCAGTCGTGATTCTGCGCAAGAAGGGCGTATCGGTTGCTGCCAAGAAGGCAACCCGCGCAACCAGCGAAGGATCGGTTGCCCAATACATTCATGCCGGCGGCAAGATCGGGGTCCTGGTCGAGGTGAACTGCGAGAGCGACTTCGTAGCGCGTACCGAGGACTTTAAAGAGCTCGTGCACGACATCGCCATGCACATCGCGGCCAGCGATCCGAAGTTTGTGCGCAAGGAAGACGTGACCAAGGCCGATTTCGAGCGCGAGAAGGATATTTTTCTGGCGCAGGCCGTGGCTTCCGGCAAACCTCCGCATATTGCGGAGAAGATGGTCGCCGGCAAGATGGAAAAGTTCTACGAAGAGGTTTGCCTGCTGGAGCAACCCTTCATCAAGGACCAGACCATTTCGATCTCGCAGTTGATCGCCGCCAAGATCGGCAAGCTGGGCGAGAACATTGCGGTTCGAAGATTTGCCCGGTTCAAGGTCGGCGATGCGGGCGAGACTGTTGCCGTCACAAAACCTTCAGAGCCGAAAGGCGAATGATTCAGGGCGCCCATTGGGCGCCTTTTTTGTGAGTCAAACAAGGTTTCGAAGTTTCAAGGTTGCAAGGTTTAAAAGTAGAGTACGCTGATGGTGACCTTGAAACTTTGAAACTTGAAACTTTGAAACCTCTTCCAATGACGACCCCTGCCTTCAAACGTATTTTGCTCAAGCTTTCCGGTGAGGCGCTGGCGGCGAACCAGGGCTTTGGCGTGGAGACCGCGCGCATTCACGAGGTCGCAGCGGAATTGGCGGACGTTCACAAACTTGGTGTGCAGCTAGCCATCGTCGTGGGCGGAGGCAATTTTTTTCGCGGCGTGGCCCAGCAGGCCAAGGATATGGATCGCGTTTCCGCCGATCACATGGGTATGCTGGCAACGGTTATCAATGCTCTTGCGCTGCAGGATGCGCTGGAGAAGCAGGGCGTCTACACGCGCGTGCAGACTGCTATCGAGATGAACCAGGTGGCCGAGCCGTTTATCCGCCGCAGGGCGATTCGCCACCTGGAAAAGGGACGCGTTGTGATCTTTGCCGGCGGCACCGGCAACCCTTATTTCTCGACCGACACCGCGGCGTCGCTGCGTGCGATGGAGATCAAGGCTGAGGCGATTCTCAAAGCGACGCGGGTGGATGGCATCTACGACGCCGATCCTTTGAAGGTAGACGGCGCCAAGAAATTCAATCACATCTCTTACATGGATGTCCTAAGACTCGGCTTGAAAGTAATGGACTCCACCGCCATCAGCCTGTGTAAAGACAATAACCTGCCCATCATCGTGTTCAATCTGAATACTCACGGCAACATCCGGCGGGTGGTGTTGGGGGAGAAGATTGGATCCCGCGTGAGCGCACAAGCGGTGAGCGTAGGCGACTAAGACTGGCCACGGATTTTCACGGATTCACACGGATTTTCTCTGCATCTCAGATCCGTTGTGATCCGCCTAAATCCGTGGCCAACTTTCTTGTTCGGTTTATAATGCAACGTTTTGATTCCGATAGTGTTTGACGGAGCTGACTCATGCCTGACAGTGGGCCGCTTAAGGAAATTCGAGTTCAACTTAAAACGCGGATGGACAAGGCGGTGGAAGATTTCCGCAAAGCCATGGCGGGCGTGCGGACGGGACGCGCGAACGTGCACATGCTCGATAGCGTGAGCGTGGATTACTACGGATCGCAGTTGCCGTTGAATCAAATCGCGCAGGTGCACGCCGCTGAGGCCCAGTTGATTACGGTGCAGCCCTTCGATCCATCGCAATTGGGAGCGATTGAAAAAGCGATTCGCTCGGGCGATATGGGATTGAATCCCATGAACGACGGGAAGCTGATCCGCGTGCCAGTGCCCCCGCTTACGCAGGAACGGCGGCAGGACATGGTGAAGCACTTGCATCGGGTGCTGGAAGAGCACCGGACTGCCGTGCGCAACATTCGCCGCGACGGGAACGATGCGATCAAGAAAGCGCTGAAGGACAAGAAGATTACCGAAGACGAAGAGAAGCGCTCGCTCGACGAGATTCAGAAGCTGACTGACGGCGAAATCAAGAAGATGGAAGAGATGAGCAAAGCTAAAGAAAAGGAAGTTTTGGAGCTCAAGTAGCCTCTGCAAGGCTGGATTTCGGAATTCTGCAATCGAACAGCACCTGGCCCGCGGCCGAGGGCGGCTGTCCGACAGGTCGACTCCCCGCGCCAAGCTGTTCCTCCCATATAATCGAAGGTCATGAAGCAGGTTGTCCATGCCGCGTGTCCGCACGATTGCCCGGATGCTTGCGGGGTGCTGATTACTGTCGAGGACGGGCGGGCTACGAAGATTCAGGGGGATCCGGAGCATCCGGTCACTCGCGGGTTTTTGTGCGCCAAGGTGGCGAAGTATTTGGATCGGGTGTATTCGCCGGATCGGGTACTGTATCCGATGCGGAGGATTGCGGCTAAGGGGCCGGGGGCTGAAGCCGCGGGCGGGGGTGCCCGCGCCGCACAAGCCTGGGAGCGGATTTCCTGGGATGAGGCTCTCGACGAAATTGCTGCGCGCTTTCGGGCGATTGCGGAGGAGTTTGGGAGCGAGGCTATTCTGCCTTATTCGTATGGCGGAACTTTGGGGGCGCTGAATGGGGCGTCCATGGACCGGAGATTTTTTCATCGGCTGGGAGCTTCGCAGTTGGATCGCACGATCTGTTCGGCGGCAGGAGAGGCAGGTCTGAAGTCCGTTCTTGGTGTAAAACTTGGGACCGAGCCGGAGCAGTTCCGGCATTCCAAATACATCATTGCCTGGGCATCGAATATCCATGGCAACAACGTTCACTTGTGGCCGTTCATCGCCGAGGCGCGACGAAATGGGGCGAAGCTTGTGGTGATCGATCCTTACCGCACGCGGACGGCGGAGTGCGCTGACTGGTATTTGCCGATTAATCCAGGGACCGATGCGGCGCTGGCGCTGGGCATGATGCATGTCATCATCGGGGAGGGTCTGCACGATCCTGATTACGTCGCCAAGTACACTCTGGGTTTCGAACAACTTCGCGGAAAGGTCAAACAGTATCCTCCCGAGCGAGTAGCGCAATGGACTGGGATCGCCGCCGGCGACATTCGCAAGCTGGCGCGCGAGTATGCCACGGCGCGCCCGTCGGTGATCCGCCTGAACTATGGCGTGCAACGCTCCGAAGGCGGCGGGATGGCCACCCGCACGATTGTCATGCTGCCGTGCATTACCGGTTCCTGGAAGGAAGTTGGGGGCGGGTTGCAGATGTCGGTCAGCGGTGCGGTGGATCTTAATACTAGAGTCTTGAAGCGCGCCGATTTGATGAGGACGGCCTTGGGACGCGAAGCCCGCACCATCAACATGGTTGAACTGGGGCGTGTGCTCAATACAGTGAATGATCCGCCGGTCAAGGCTTTGTTTGTTTACAGCTCTAATCCAGCGGCGGTTTGTCCTGAGCACAATGAAGTGGTTCGCGGGCTATTGCGGCCGGATCTTTTTACCGTTGTGCATGAGCAGTTTTTTACTGACACGACGGATTATGCCGACATTGTGCTGCCGGCGACTACATTTTTTGAGCACAAAGATCTGCAGAAGGCGTACGGGCATTACTATTTGCAGGTTTCGAATCAGGCGATTGCGCCGTTGGGGGGGTGCCGGTCGAATGTGGAAGTTTTTCGCGGGCTGGCGGAGCGGATGGGGTTTAACGAGGACTGCTTCCGCGAGAGCGTGGATGAGATGATCGATGCGGCGCTGGATTCTGATGATCCGTGGATGCAGGGGATTAGTCGAGAGCGGTTGGAGCAGGGGCAGGTGCGGTTGAATTTTGGGCCTTCCGGCTCTCGCCTTCCGGCTTCCGCCGCGGAGCTTCGCTCCGCTGGACACTCGGGGGCGGCAGTCCCCACACAATCAATTCAGCCGGACCCTTTTTTGCCGTTTGCTCATGGTGGGTTTCGGACGCCTTCGGGAAAGGCGGAGCTTTATAGTGAGGCGGTGAAGGGACTCGGACTTGATCCTGTGGCCGAATTTACCCCTCCCACGGAATCGCGGCACGGAGAGAAAGACAGTGCGTTTCCTCTCGAGCTGCTGGCGCGCAAGGCTGACAATTTCCTGAACTCAACGTTTTCCAATATACCTTCGGTTCAGGAGATGGAAGAGCCGGGTCTGCTGGAAATTTCGGCCGCCGACGCGCGGGCGCGTGGCATTGGCAACGGCGACTCGGTTCGCGTCTTCAACCATCGGGGAGATATTCTGCTGAAGGCGCGAGTCGATGGCAAAGTGCAGCCGGGAGTCGTCTCCGCGAGGCTCAATTGGGCGAAGATGACTTCAGGTTTTCAGAGCATCAATGCGCTGACCTCAGAAAAACTTACCGACATGGGCAACTCGGCCACGTTTTATTCCGTCTTGGTTGAGGTAGAGTTATCCAAGCCATCCCCATGAAGCAACCGCAGGTCTTGCCGGTCGGGTCGGATCTGCAAGATTAGACTCAGAAAGAGTTGCAGCTTGGACGCTTTCCAACGCGCTACCGTATAATGACAGTTTTCTCACATCCCAGAGGCTGAGGTCGTAGCGATTCCTTTTCGCTTGCATTCGAAGAACCTTGTTGTGCCCAAGCGGCCCTGCACTATCAGGGTGGCGATGGTGCCATCTTCTTCATTTCAACGGATTTGGCTAAGCATGGGATGGCGTGTGCCTGCGTTCTGCTGGATGCTGGCAACGCTCTTGCTGGCGAGCGCGAGCCCGACTTGGGCGCAGACGGATGTTATTTCGGAAATTGTCGTTACCGGCAATCGCCGGATTCCCGGCGATACCATCAAGGCCCGCATCTTCACTAAACCCGGGGATATTTACGATGTCGCGGCCCTCGAACGCGACTTCAACTCCGTGTGGAATACAGGATACTTTGAGGACATCAAGATTCTTCGCGAGCAAACCCCCAAGGGCTGGCGCATTATCTTCCAGGTAGCGGAAAAGCCGACGATTCGCGAAATTAATTACGTAGGCCTGAGTTCGGTTTCCAACAGCGACGTGCTTGACCGCTTCAAGCAGGATAAAGTCGGCCTGGTGGTTGAAAGTCAGTATGATCCGACCCGCATCAAGAAGGCGGAAGTTTCCATCAGGAACCTGCTCTCTGAGCACGGCCGGCAATTCGCCACGATCCGGACGGAAGTGCGGAAGATTCCGCCCGCTGCGGTCGGCATCACGTTTGTGGTGAAGGAAGGACCGAAGGTTAAGGTCGGCAAAATCAAGTTCGAGGGTAACAAGGCCGTCAAGTCGCGAGTTCTGCGCGCCGCCATGAAGAACTTGAAGCCGATTGGCATTCCGCACTCCATCTTCCTGGAGAATCTCTTCGCCAAGACCTACGATGCCACCAAGCTGGAAGAAGACACCGAACGGGTGCGCGCCGAGTACCAGAACCGCGGCTACTTCAAAGTGGGGGTGAGCGACCCGAAAACGGAAATTCACGACACCGGGCACAAGGGCTTCCACATTCCATTGCTGCAGTCGGGGCCGGGCAAAGCCGTCGATATTACGATGCCCATTGAAGAAGGCGACCAGTACCGGCTGGGCAAGATTACTTTTAAGAACAACAAGGCGATTTCAAATACCGCAGCGCTGCGTTCGTTGTTCCCACTCAAGGACGGAGATATTTTCAGCCGCGCGAAGATTGCCAAAGGCATGGACGCTCTGCGCAAGGCTTACGGCGAGTTCGGGTACATCAACTACACAGGGGTGCCTTCCACAACTTTTGACGATGAGAAAAAACTCGCAAATCTGGAGATCGACGTCGACGAAGGCAAGCAGTTCTATGTGCGCCGTATCGAGTTTGTCGGCAACACAACCACTCGGGACAAGGTGATTCGGCGCGAACTGGCGCTCGAAGAAGGCGGCGTCTACAACTCGCGTCTGTGGGAACTGAGCTTGATGCGGTTGAATCAACTCTCCTATTTCGATCAGCTGAAGCCCGATGACCCGAACGTCACGGACAAAAAACTGGACGAGAAAAATGGCCAGGTGGATCTGACGCTGAAGGTACATGAGAAGGGCAAGAACAGCATCGGACTCAATGGTGGCGTCAGCGGTCTGGAAGGCGCGTTCGTGGGATTGAATTATTCCACGAACAACTTCCTGGGACGCGGCGAGACCCTGCAAATGCAGATCAACCTGGGGAACCTGGCCCGCAGCGTGATGTTCGGCTTCACCCAGCCGTATATGTTTGACCGCCCCTTGCAGTTCGGTTTTACCGTATTCGGCAACAAGATCAGCTACAACCAGGCACGACAGCTTTCTATCTTCAGCGGCCAGAATCTAAATCTGCCAAGCGCGGTGTTGCAGAATTTGCAGAACTATTCGCAGTCCAGCGTGGGCTTCACCACTTCCGCTAGTTATCCGTTGCGCAATAAGCGTTCGTTCAAACGCGTCGGTATGACCTATTCGCTGGACCGCTCGACTCTGATACCTCTCAGTACCGCGTCGAAGAGTCTTTTCGATTTCATCGCGTTCCGGGGCATTTCTGGACCGAATGCCGTGAACGGGATCATCACCAGTAAGATATTCCCCAACTTCTCGTTCAACACGCTGGATAGTGGAATCTCGCCGCACTCGGGCCACCAGATGACGCTGGGCGTGGAGCTTGCTGGGCTTGGCGGCACCGTTCGGTCGATCCGGCCGCTCATTAAGTACACGAGGTTCATCCCGGTACAGAACCGGCGCAATGCGATCGGGTTTAATGTTCAGGGATCGTTCATCAGCGGGTATGCCGGTCTGGTTGCCCCGCCGTTCCAGCGCTTTTTCATGGGCGGTGAAAACGACATTCGTGGCTTCGACATTCGATCGGTCTCGCCGGTAGCGTTTCTACCCAGCTCCAGCCAGATCACGCTGACTAATCCGGATGGGACGCCCGTTCCCAAGAATCCCGCCAACCCGCGGCTGGGCAACTGGACCGTGCCCATTCCGGTGGACCAGATCGTGTTTCCCGGCGGCGACCTGAGTGTGTTCACGAACCTGGAATACCGCATTACGATCGCGGGGCCGGTGGCGATCGTTCCCTTCGTGGACACGGGCATCGACCCAGTCATCCGGCCGTCTCAATTGCAGATTGCACAGGTGCAATTCGACCAGGTTATCGGTACAACTTTCGGATGCCCGACGCTCGATGCCGGCTACAACTGCCAAGGCGGAAATCTTCTGAACCCAAAGCCGCCGCAAAATCTGCAGATCTTGGGCTCGACCAACTGGAGGCCGCGCATGTCCACCGGGCTCGAGTTGCAGATGTTCCTGCCAGTGGTGAACGCGCCGTTCCGCATCTACTGGGCCTATAATCCGCTGCGGCTCGACGAGCAGGCCAGCCCGCCGATTCCGATTACCCGCGGCATGTTCCCCTCGGGCGCGGCGGGCGACTACAGCTATCATCTGGCTGTGAATACTTTCGCTCCCAGTTTCCTGTTAAGGGAGCCGCGGAAGACTTTCCGGTTCACGGTGGCGACCACGTTCTAGGCTGCCAGGACTTCGCTGTCGCAAGTTGGTTTGACGATCCGGGAGTGAGGCCTCTATAATATGTGCCATCTGCGCCATGGAGTGAGCGAAGAGGGTGGACGACACGCCCCGCAGGCTCGGCGTGAAGTGGCAATCGAGAGTCACCTTTCCGACAGCGGCCAGTGCGGCGAAGACTTCTTTCAGTTTTCAGTTTCAGTGCGGCCCAGCGTTGACTGAGAAGAACGATCTGAAAAACGATATTGAAATTCATTCCCGAAACCAGATTTCGGAACCAGATTCAGGAACATATTCAGGAACCCAGGTTCCAAGGAGTACAACCGATCCAATGAAAAGTAATTTTCTGCGAGCTCTTCTGGCCCTAGCGGTTACATTCACGTTTTCCGCATTGGCCCAAACCGGCAGCGCCGCCACTCCTTCCTCCCCGGCTACCACGCCTGCCAGCCCGGCGGCTTCGGCGTCGCCTACTACGACTGGCCCGAGCACGGGCACGAAAGTCGGGACCATCAACATCACGGAAGCCATTTTCGGCAGCAACGAAGGCCGCCGCGATCTTGAGGCCTTGCAAAAGAAGTTCGATCCCAAGCAGAACGAACTGAAAGGCCAGAACGACGAACTCGAAGGTTTGAAGAAGCAAATGACCACGCAGGAAGGCAAGCTGAATGACGATGCGCTAGCCACCCTGAAGAAGCAGATCGAGAGCAAGCAGAAACTTTTCGATCGCTCCGTTCAGGATGCTCAAGAAGAATTCGGGAGCCAGCAACAGGAAATCGCGAGCCGCGTGCTGCAGAAGATGGCTCCCATGATCGTTAAGTATTCGGAGGAGAACGGCTTCGGTATGATCGTTGACACCTCGAAGCCGTGGCCGCAAAGCAATGTGCTTTGGTGGGGCCAGGCTGTCGACATTACCAAGGCCGTCGTCGACGCGTACAACGTGCAGTCGGGCGTGCCCGCGCCACCAGCGGCGGGAGCAACTAAGGCGCCCGCTCCGAAGCCACCTACGGGCACGGGGGCTACGAAGCCCGCACCGAAGCCGACTGAGCCTCCAAAACAGTAGAACGGGACACCTCTGGTGTCGAGAAAGTTCCAGGGGGCCGCGTGAAAACGCGGCCTTTATTTTTCGTGTCGGCGCCGTCAGCAGCGTGTTCGTGGTGTCCATACCAGCAAACGGATTTCACGCTGGAGGACATTATGTTCGAACACACCCTGTTTGCCGAAAGCATGCTGGAGAGTTCATGGGCGCAACGGACTCGCCGGAGCTGGATGACCGTAACTTCGTTCGGACTGCAGGCGTTGGTGATTGGTCTGCTGCTGTTGTTGCCGTTGTGGAAGACGGTCGGAGTGCCGACCTCTCGCACGTTGTCGACGCCGATAAACATGGGAAGAGCTGCGGCGGAGCCGCCGCAAACTGCGCAGGCTTCACCAGCTTCCGCTACACAAAGTAATTTTCAAGGTGGCCGGTTCATGCAGCCGTCACGCATTCCGACCGCGATCTCAATGACGGCCGAAGAACCCTTACCCCCGGCGACGGTGGGAGTCGGCACCGGAGTCGAGGGGGATAGGCTTCCGGGGTCGTCCAACGGCTTGCCCGAGTCGCTTTTCAACGGAAGTAAGCCCGTGCTACCGGCTGCTCCTGCGCCGGTGATCCGCACATTCCGAACGTCGAATATGCTGGAGGGAAGCCTGATTCGCCGTGTGCAGCCGGCTTATCCCGCATTGGCCAGGATCGCTCGTATTCAGGGGCCGGTGGTTTTGTTCGCCGTGATCAGCAAGGCGGGTACCATCGACAACTTGCGCGTTGTCGCGGGACATCCCATGCTCGTGCCTGCGGCGATTGAGGCGGTCCACCAGTGGCGCTACCGTCCTTATATTCTGAACAGCGAGCCCATCGAGGTGGAGACACAGATTACGGTGAATTTCCTTTTGTCGGGGAACTAGGCGCCGTAAGAGGCGCCGCTGTTCGGTGGCTGTCCCCCTAGTAAAGACGAGGCGAAAGAGTGCTCGTCCGCAAGGGCGAGAGCGAGACGCTCTCGCGACAGCCGGCGGGATGCCGGCGCTACGCGGGAGTAGCCCCAGGGTAACGTGGGGGCGTGGGTGGCTGCCGCTATAATCGCGAAAGTGGCGAGCACAGCAGAAATCCTGAGCCGCGTGGCGACGCGTCCTACCTGGGCGGAAGTTTCTCTGACCACGCTGCGGCAAAACTTTCGCACTGTGCAAAAGCACGTGCGCGCGAACGTCACCGTGTGCGCCGTGGTGAAGGCCGACGCTTACGGTCATGGAGCGGTCGAGTGTTCGCGTGCGTTGGAGGCAGAAGGTGCGAAGTGGTTCGGTGTGACTTCGCTCGATGAGGCGATTCCGCTGCGCGACGCTGGCGTTCGCGCCAACATTCTTTTGATGACCGGGTTCTGGCGAGGCGAGGAAAGCGAGATTATCCGTCTGCACTTGACCCCCACAGTTTGGGAACCCTGGCACATCGAGTCTCTGGACCGGGCAGCGGGCGGGCTGGGCGTGGCGCGGCATCCGGTGCACTTGAAAGTCGATACTGGAATGGGGCGCCTCGGCGTGGGGATTGACCACCTTCCTGGGGTGCTTTCCGAGCTGAAGAAAGCGGAGCATCTGGCTCTGGAGGGACTTTCGACGCACTTGGCGTCCTCCGAAATTATGGACGCGCCCTCCGTCGCTGAGCAGGAAAATCAGTTCGATTCTGCCCGGCGAATGGTGCGCGAGGCGGGAATGGAGCCGGCCTTCGTGCACATGGCCAATACCGGGGCTGTTATTTCGCGGCGGGAGACGTGGAACAGCATGGTGCGCCCCGGAGTTGCGCTCTACGGCTATTACCTGCCGTTTCAGCGGGCGGGCCGCGAGGTGAGTGGGGGCACGCTGCGTCTACCCGTGAAGCCGGTTCTTACCTGGAAGACCCGCATTCTCTCTTTGCGCGACTTTGGAGCCAATCAGCCGCTGGGCTATGGCGCGACCTATGTGACCAAGGCTCCGGCGCATGTGGCGGTGCTGCCGGTGGGTTACGCTGACGGTTACAACCGTCAGCTCTCGAATCGCGGTCGCGTGATTGTGCGCGAGCATTACGCTCCGATCGTGGGGCGGATCTCGATGGACCTTACGCTGGTCGATGTCACGGGTATTCCGGGCGTTGCTGTGGGGGATGAAGTTATTCTGCTGGGCGCGGGCGAAGGTCTGAGCGTGGATGCTTTGGAGCACGCGGAACTGGCGAATAGCACTCCATACGAAATTCTCTGCAATATTTCGAAGCGGGTTCCGAGAAGGTACGGCGGTTAGAAATGCGAGTCAGACTTTGGCCCTCGCGTTTCAGTCAGCGGTTATTGGCGTGATGATTGGCTGAGGTCCGAGATCTGACGGCTGGCGCCTTTTCTTTCCTCGCTTCCATATACTTACGCAACACGGCGTTGATGGTGCTTTGATAGCCGCGTCCGTGCTTGCGAAAAAATGTCAGCACGTCGGGGTCAATGCGCAGTGTGATCTGCTTCTTGGGTCCGGGCCAGATGATGGCCCGTGCGAAGAAGTCTGGACCTAGCTTTGGAATATCGGAAAAGTCGATATCCTCATCGCGGAGCGCATCAACCCGCTTCCAGTCCGTCTTGGATCGCCTTTTCGTACTCTTGGCGCTCTT
Organism: uncultured Acidobacteriaceae bacterium; assembly: GCA_963733795.1. GTDB lineage: Bacteria > Acidobacteriota > Terriglobia > Terriglobales > Acidobacteriaceae > Sulfotelmatobacter. The sequence continues at coordinate 426,557 of CAVTED010000004.1, read as the reverse complement.
CATAATGTGCCTTTCTCAACGAAATAATGCGAATGGTTTCTGCGGCAGGTTCTGTAAAGACGACAACAGTCTGGCGTCCTCGGATCGTACCTATTCCTCTCCAGCGCTTTTCTCCGTAGTCTTCTCGGGTGTCCGGTTCTACGACAAGTACGCCGTTAAACATTTCCTCCGCATCGGCGAAATGGAGGCCGTGTTTTCGAACGTTGGCCCGATTCTTGGTCTTATCCCATTCAAAGATCATTGTAACTCCAAATGTAGCTACACAGCAAGGAGCTGAGAGTCGACTCCCCCTATTGGGATACCGTACCTGCGGCCTCTTTCGCGGTGACGGATGTCACAATTGACCGAGAATTCTGAGGATTATTCGCCTCCGTTCGGATGCGAAAACCGAAGTGCCACTGCTGGGTGCCACCGTTGGCTGCTTGACCGCGAAACGAGCCTCTTGCCCTTGTTACACTGAAAGTTAATCATGCCCTCGCGCTACGCACAGTGGATGTACGACTGGGAACACCGGCTGACATCGGTGGACGACAACCGCGTGGTGCGTCCGCTGGAATGGGGCGTGGAGTGGACACGGGACTGGCCTTGCCGCAACGGGTATCGCATCGGGCACGCGCCCGATAATCCTGAAAAAATCATTCTGGACTACAACCGCCGGATTGTTGCGGCGAGTGATGAATTCTATTCTTATACGCGGCCGACCGACTTCCGGTTGGAGACTCGCAAGGTGCAGGTTTTCTCCACGCGTGCGGTACCCGACGCAAAACTTGAGGCCAAAGTCAAAGGGACGTCCGCAGAATTTCTGCGATTCACTTCGCCGGTGCAGACCCCTTTTCCCGAAAATAATCTGGTGAATGCCCGGTGGTTTCCGGCCCGGGGACGGCGTGCCATCGTTCTCTTACCGCATTGGAATGCGGACGCGATTGCTTACACCAGTCTGTGCCGCGTGATGAACATGATGGGCATAGCCGTGTTGCGGTTGACTATGCCGTATCACGATATTCGCATGCCCGCCGAGACCAGTCGCGCCGACTACGCCGTTTCCGCCAATATTAGCCGCACACTCGACGCCGTTCGCCAGGGAGTGACCGACATTCGAAGTTGTTTCGACTGGCTGGAGCAGCGGGGCTACAGCCAGCTCGGCATCGTCGGCACAAGCCTTGGTTCCTGCTATGCTTTTATCGCCGCGGCACACGAGCCGCGCATTCGAGTGGCGGCATTCAATCACGCATCCACGTACGTGGCCGATGTGGTGTGGCATGGCCAGTCAACGCGGCACATCCGGCAGGGGATTGAGCAACAGATCGATCTCGATCGCCTGCGGCAGGCATGGCTGGCGGTCAGCCCGATGTCATATTTCAAACAATTCGCGCGCTGGCCGCGGAAGTCTCTCATCGTCTATGCGAAATATGATCTGACTTTTTTGCCGGAGCTTTCGCGGCAGGTGGTCGAGGAATTTGAGCGGTATGGATTGGACCACAGGGTTGCCGTGCTGCCCTGCGGACATTACACGACCGGCGAAACGCCCTATAAATATATGGACGGCTGGCATCTGGCTTCATTTCTGCGCACGGCGTTTTGACGGACTTTGAGTCGGGCCGCGTTCCGAATTGTGACTACACTTGGAGGCGCCGGTGAAAACGATCGTTCGTTTCGTCGCGTGGATCGCGGTCGCGGTTGCTATAGGGAACAGCCCGCCAGCCGGGTCGGCGTCTGCGACGGGCGAGGATAAAGAAGTCATTGCTTGTGAACGCGCATGGGCTCAGACAGCTGTCGATGGAGATGCTCGAGCAATGGCGAAGTTCATGGCGGACGACTATGTCGAAATCGTAATGGAGACAGACACAGCCGCGAAGACGAGCAGATGGGTGACGACCAACAAGGCAGATTGGATTGACTTGGTGCACTCCGGTCGAGAGAAGTATAAATCCGTGGAGTTACGAAATCTCAAGGTGTACTTCCACGCCGATACAGCTACCGTTACCGGGGAGTACTCGCAGACCGGTACGAAGGATGGGAAAGACATCAGTGCAACTGGTTTGTATGTGGATACTTGGGTGAAGAAAAGTGGGAATTGGCAAATAGTTTCCAGCGTGTTCCCATAGATCGGTTTGACCCGCGACTTAAAGCTCTTTAGCTTGTAGAGTTGCCACGTCTCGGGCGCAACGATGCTGCAGGCTGAGACGTAGCAAGCTACGTCTCTACGAAAATCAGGAAAAAGACATGAAAAATTCCGTCCTGACAAAAATGTACCGTCCGCTTTACGAGAGCGATCCCCAAATTGCTGCCGCGATCGATAACGAAACCCGCCGGCAGCACGAGGGCCTCGAACTCATTGCCTCGGAAAATTTCGTCAGCGAGGCTGTGCTCGAAGCCGCGGGCTCGGTGTTCACGAACAAGTATGCCGAGGGATATCCGGGCAAACGTTATTACGGCGGCTGCGAGTTTGCCGATGTCGTCGAAAATCTGGCGCGGGACCGGGCGAAACAACTGTTCGGGGCGGAGCACGCCAACGTTCAGCCACATGCCGGTTCGCAGGCAAACATGGAAGCGTATGCGGCGATTCTGCAACCTGGCGATACGATTTTGGGCCTCAACCTGGCGCATGGCGGGCATCTCACCCATGGGCACCATCTGAATTTTTCCGGCAAGACTTACAAGATTATTCCCTACGGCGTCACCAAAGAAGCAGAGACCATCGACTACGACGCGTTGGAGAAGATCGCAGAGCAAGAACGCCCGAAGCTGATCATCGGTGGAGGAAGCGCGTACCCCCGCATTATTGATTTCGCCCGCATGCGGCAGATTGCCGACAAAGTGGGCGCGCTTTATCTGGTCGATATGGCTCACTTTGCCGGCCTTGTAGCTGGTGGCGCGCATCCTTCGCCGGTGCCGCACGCGCACATCGTCACTTCAACTACGCACAAAACTCTACGTGGCCCGCGTTCGGGAATGATTCTTTCCAAGGCCGAATTTGCGCAGGCGATCGACAAAGTTGTGTTTCCGGGAATGCAGGGTGGCCCGCTGGTCCACATCATGGCGGCCAAAGCAGTGTGTTTTCAGGAAGCGATGCAGCCTGAGTTCAGGGAGTATGCGCGACAGGTCGTAGCCAACGCCAAGGTGCTGGCGCAATCGCTGGCCGATGAAGGCTTTCGCATTATTTCCGGCGGCACCGACACGCACCTGATGCTGGTCGATGTATTTTCCAAGGGCATGTTCGGCAGCGAAGCGGAAAAGGCGCTGGGCGAGGCTGGAATCACAGTCAACAAGAACGCAATTCCGTTCGACATAAACCCTCCGATGAAGCCCAGCGGCATCCGTATCGGTACGCCGGCATTGACGACCCGCGGCATGAAAGAACCGGAGATGACCCAGATTGGCCGCTGGGTCGCAGAAGCACTTCTTCAACGCAGCGATGCGCCAGTACTGAACAAGATTCGCAAACAGGTGCTCGATCTCTGCGAGGCGTTCCCACTCTACGCTGAGCGTCGTGCAAAAGCCCATGCCGAAGTAAGGGCATAAATTCCCGTATGTTGCTTAGCGCCCTCTATGGTTAAATGCCAGCGGTGAAGATCGCCATCGACATCCGGCGGATGACCGAGTTTGGCGTAGGCACTTACATCCGCAACGTGGTTCGCACGCTGGGCCGTCTCGACCACGAGACTAACTATTTTCTGATCGGAACACCAGCTAAGGTCGAAGAAATCGGCGCCCTGCCGCCGAACTTTCATACTATCCCACTGCTCGCACCCGAGCGATCCCTTCAGGGTTACCGCGAGTTCCGCACCGCCCTGAAGCGGCTGGACTGCGACCTGGTGCATATTCCAAATCTTTTTTCCGTGCCGCGAGCGCTGCCTTGCCCCTATGTGATGACGGTGCACGACATGCTCGAGCACATGGCGCGCGCTCGCGAGCAAAGCGGCTTCTGGCGTTCGATTTACTTTCAAACAACCAAACGAGTTCTCGCCGGGGCGGCGCGAATTTTTGCCGTGTCGAATTTCACGCGCAATGAAATTGAAAAGTTGTTTGACATTCCGTCCGAGCGGATCGAGGTGGTTTACAATGCCATCGATGAACGCTTTCTGCACGGCCACGCCACCGAGGCCGATCGCGATTTAATTGCTCGCCGCTATCAGGTTACCTACCCCTTCCTGCTGTATGCCGGCAGAATCAGTCCGCATAAGAATGTCGTGCGCATGATCGAGGCATTCTCCGCGCTAAAAACGGAACTGGAACGGGATCAGACCTTACCCGATCTAAAGCTCATCATTATCGGAGACGATCTTTCCGGCAATCCGGATTTGCGGCGAACCGTGGTGCGCAGCGGGGTGCAGAACGATGTGCGGTTCCTAGGATTTATTCCCATCGAAGTGTTGCGGATTTTCTATGACGAGGCCAAGGTCTTCGTCTTCCCGTCGCTGTACGAGGGTTTTGGTCTGCCGCCGTTGGAAGCCATGGCGCATGGAACGCCGGTCGTGACCTCCAACGTTTCATCTCTGCCCGAGGTAGTTGGAAATGCGGCGGTGCTGGTCAATCCCGAAAACGTGTTCGAAATCATGCGCGCGCTGCACCGCGTTCTCACGGATCAATCTCTGCGCGTCCGCATGAAGGAACGCGGATACCAGCAGGCTGCGAAGTTCTCCTGGAACACGTCGGTGCGGCGGATTCTGGAGGCCTACGGGCAGATCGTCCACGCCGGCCGAAAACATCCCGCTCATCAGCCAGCCGCCGACTGAAACGCGATGCGGCTGAGAGAAGCGTCGCGCCACCTCTTACGTCGGCATTTCACTTTGCTGTTTCCTTTAACAAGGGCTGGCCCGGCGACAGGATGGCGAGTTTATGCAGCTTGGCGGTGATGCGAGTCTTGTCGGCATCGGTTTTGGCGGTGGCCAGACGCTTGCGCAACTGGACAATTTTTTCTTTGCGGGTACGGCGCCGGCGAATCTCTGGCCGGCGGCTGGGTGCTGACATTTCGCGCTCCTGAACATGAATTTGGAAAACTTGTTGGCAGCCGGACTGTAAGCGGAATTCGCCGCTCCCTTGCAGCCACCTAGTCATTGGAATGGAATGCGCTCGAACTGTCAATGATGGCAACTCTTGGCGGTGACGTAAGGTTTTGCGTTAGACCAGCGTCACAGTCTCATGCCCGAGGCCTGTCAAATGCCTGCGTACCAGGAATAACCTCCTTCTGGAGCTGACGAGCCCAGACCCTTGCCGAAGCTTTTCAGGCTGTCGGTGACCGTCAGGTGGGTGATGTATTTCACGTTCTTGTAGCCGAGCTGGCGGGGGACCCGCAGTCGTAGCGGCCCGCCGTGAGCAACGGGGAGTTCATCGCCATTCATTCCATAGGTGAGAAAAGTCTGCGGATGCATGGCGTCGGCCATATCGATACTTTCCCACCAGTCGGGATAGATCGAGAAATACACCACGTATCTGGCTTGCGGTTGTGCCTCCACGGCATGCAGGACGTGAGAGAGAGGCACGCCGTTCCACTCGGCTATATACGACCAGCCCTCTTCACACTGAATCATGGTGATCTGGCTGCGAGACGGGTAGCTCTTGAGCTGGTCAAGCGAGAACGAGCTTGGTCGGGCGACCATGCCGTTGACGGAGAGCCGCCAGTCGGCGAATGCTCCGGCCTGCAGACGCTTGAACGCTTCACTCGGAGGCGGGATTTCGTTGGCGAACGGACGCTTTGAAATCTGGCGGCGAGAGAACTCTCGGGCGAATGAATGCCTTGTCAGCAGCCGCTGCGAAGCGTAGGTCAGGGTTTCGCCGAGTCCGTAAATTCCGCCATGATCGGGCGGGATTAGTCCGTACTTCTGCGCAAAGCGCGCGGCCACGCCCAGGCCCAATACGCCACCGGCAGCGGCGAGTCCGGTGGTGATCAATTTGCGGCGGGAGATATCGTTCATGTTCGCTCCATCATGTTCCGCCCCATCATGTGCGCTCCATAGGTGTTGCGGCGCGGCCCGTGATCATCGCCCGCATGCGGCTCCAGAATCCGGCAAGAAAAATCATAGCGACGTGCATCAGCAAGAAGAGCACGAGAGCTAAGGAGACGAAGAAGTGAAGTGTGCGCGCCGATTGCTGGCCGCCGAGCACATTGACGGTCGCCGGAAACGCGGAAACAAAGGCGGGAGACATCGCCACGCCCGTCCAGATTACGAGGGGAAAAAGAACGAAGATCACGAACAGGTAGCTGAGGCGCTGGAGCAGGTTATACGACCACGCTTCCGCTTCGCTCGGCCGCTTGAAGCGCAAATGGCTGGAGATCGACGTCGAGAACGCCCGCCAAGACAAATCGGACCTGCCCGGGAGCAAGTTCCTCCGCAAGTGCCCACTCAACAGAGCGAAGATTACATACAGCAATCCCGTGAATACCACGACCCAGGCAGCTTGAAAGTGGAGATACCGGCTCCAACCATTCTGGTCGGGCAGCACGTAACCATAGCCGGTCGGCACCAATGCCCTCGAGGCAGGGATCGGCAGCTTGAATAATGGTGGAGTAAAATCGTTGCCGGTTTCGCCCCAGTAGAAGCGAGGGTGCGAGATCACAATTTCAACTCCGCTGACGAGCAAGGCAAGGAAGCACAGCGTAGTGATCCAGTGCGTGATGCGGACGAGGGCAGCGTGCCGCGAAGTAACCGTCGTGGTTGGTACGGCGGTGGTAACAGTTGGGAGGCAAGCGGAATCGCTCACGCGGGAATGGTACCATGCCGCGCGCCTCCGACATCGGCGAATCTGCGGCAGTGAGAAAGAGGAATATCATTGCCGCGACCCAAGTGCATCGCGCCTGCGCCAGAACGAGCTTTGGGAGTATTGAAGGGGATGGATTGTTGGCAGCCGGACCTGTAAGCCGAATTCTGTCCGCGGGATTGCTCCTGCTGGACGGCCATTCCTCTGGGCCGTGCATCGCTGCGCGGCTCTAGCGACCTACCCGAAGGTTTGACGCACCGAGCCGGCACGTGTCCGCAACATGATTCCGAAGAACCAAAGCCGCGAACTCCCTTCCTATTTGGTCTTGCTCCGTGTGGGGTTTGCCCTGCCCGCGACATTACTGTCGCGGCGGTGCGCTCTTACCGCACCTTTTCACCCTTACCCCGGCCGGTGAAGGCTGAGGCGGTATATTTTCTGTGGCACTTTCCGTCGAGCGATCCTGCCCATGCTGGCGCGGGGGCCCTCCCGGACGTTATCCGGCACACTGCTCTGCGGAGTTCGGACTTTCCTCTCCCCGCGTCCGAAGACGCAGAGAGCGACCGTCCGGTCCGGCTGCCTACGGAATCATTATCTCATGGGGCTTCCGGCTACCGGCTTTCGGCTTCCGAACCCCGCTTCGCTTTGGTGCCGATTTTGCCGCCTGGGGCGGGGATTAGGCTGGTAGACTTAGCGCTTACTGCGCTGGCTTCTCCCGGAAGCCGAGAGCCGGAAGCCGATCATGAACATTGCCGAAGCCATTCGAATCGCGCTGCGGTCGTTGTGGGCCAACAAGCTGCGCTCCGTGCTTACGCTCTTAGGCGTGGTGATTGGAATCGCGGCAGTGATCGCCGTCGTGACATTCGTTTCCGGGATTCAGGATTACGTGGCGAAGAAGATTTTCAATCTTGGCGCCGACGTGTTCATTATTGGCAAGACTTCGCCGGTCGAGACCAATGTCGAACATTTCCTGGCGGCCGAGAAGCGCAAGAACCTGGTGTTGGAGGATTATCAGTCGGTGCTGGAGGCCTGCCGGCACTGCGATTTTGTGGGGGCGATGGCACGAGGCAGCGGACGCGTGAAGCACAACGAGCAGTCGATCAGCGACACCACTATCCAGGGGATCACGCCCTCGGTGGCATCGATCCTCGACACTGATCTGACTTACGGTCGGATGCTGAACGATACGGATTTGAATAATCACTCACAAGTGGCCGTGGTGGGCACCGACATTGTTGAGCATCTGTTGGGCACCGCCGACCCGCTGGGCCAGGAAATTCGGGTCGATGGATGGAGCTACCAGGTGATCGGCGTGGGGAAAAAGAAGGGCAAGACTCTGGGGCAGAGTGCGGACAACTACGTGCTGATCCCGGTCACGGTGTACCTGAAGCAATACGGCTCCCACACCGACAGTCTTCGAATTTGGGGCAAGGCGACGGCGACTGGTGCCCCGCTGAACCAGGCAATCGACGAAGCTCGGGTTGCGCTGCGGGCCCACCGGCACGACCGAGTCGGCGAGGAAGATAGCTTCGAGATCGAGACCAATGCCAGCCTGCTTTCAATCTGGTCAGGGCTGAGCAGCACATTCTTTATGGCGACCATCGGGATCGCGGCAGTCTCTCTGGTCGTGGGCGGCATCGTGATCATGAATATCATGTTGGTATCGGTGACCGAGCGAACGCGCGAAATCGGCATCCGGAAGGCGCTCGGGGCACGGCGCGACGATGTGCTGCTTCAATTTCTCATTGAGGCGGTGATTCTGGCATTGATCGGCGGAGTGCTGGGAGTGCTTGGTGGGGTGATGGTCGCTGAATTTGTGACGCTTATTATCGGCATGCCGTCGTCCATTAAGTTGTGGGCAGTGGCGGCGGGATTGCTGGTGGCAGCGAGTGTCGGTGTATTTTTTGGAGTTTATCCCGCGCGTAAGGCCGCGCGGCTCGATCCGATTGTGGCCCTTCGATTTGAAATGTAAGGAAATTTCGTAAGTGTGTAATTTGGTAGTTGAGCAATTGAAAACTCAGGATGCTGTGGATTTCAAATTACTCAAATTGCTCAATTAAAAAATTACTCAATCTCTTATGATGCGCAAAGACGAATTCGGTGAAATCCTCCGCATGGCGGCAGAAACGATCCGCAGCAACAAGCTGCGCTCGGGACTTACCGTGCTGGGCATTGTGATAGGGGTGGCGGTCGTCATTGGCGTCTCGTCGATCGGGCGCGGGCTGGACGAGAACGTGCGCCAAATCGTCAGCAGCATCGGGTCCGACGTGATTTTTGCCTTCCACCTGGAACCTTTTACTTTCGGCCGGCCAACCGAAGAAATGCGCACTCGCAAGGAACTTACTTACGATGACGCGATCGCCATGCGGGACTTGCCGCATGTTAAGGCGGTGACTGCCGGCCTAAGATATTTTCGGCCGGAGTTGGGTGTGGGATCGTTCGCGGTGAAGTATGGGGATAAGAAAGCGAAGAATACGATTCTGGAAGGCGATCAGGCCTCGGCCAAGGAAGTGTTTGACTTGCTGATCGCGACAGGGCGCTGGTTCAGTGACGTAGACGAAGAGCACCGCTCTCCGGTAGTTCTGTTGGGGGCCGACACTACCGAGGAGTTATTTGGCGCGCAGGATCCGATCGGCAAGGAGGTTAATATCGAAGGCCAGCTTTTTACCGTGATTGGGACCATCCAGCCGGTCAAGTCGGTCTTTGGCGGTGGCAAGAATCCAGAAGACAATAAAGCTGTCTTTCCGCTCAGCACTTTGCGCAAGCTTCATCCCGAACTGAAGCAGCATTGGATCAGCGTCAAGGCCACGTCCCACGACGATGTGCCCAAAGCGATCGACGAGATTCGCGAGTTGCTGCGGCGGCGCCGCAAGGTTCCGCCGGATAAGCCGGACAACTTTGCGGTGTTTACCTCCGATTCCATATCCGACGCCTGGAACCAAATTACCGGGGCGCTGTTCGTGGGCATGTTCGCCATCTCCAGCGTTGCGCTTATCGTCGGCGGCGTGGGGGTCATGAACATCATGCTGGTGAGTGTGACCGAACGCACGCGCGAGATTGGAGTGCGCAAAGCGATTGGAGCGCGCAAGCGCGATATTCTTTTGCAGTTCACACTCGAGGCCATCATGTTGACTGCGGTTGGCGGCGCGATTGGCGTAACGGCGGGTGCGCTCGTGGTCTGGGGCATTCCTATGATTTGGCCTTCCCTGCCGGCGCGTATGTCCGTGTTCTGGACCAGCTTCGGCTTCAGCGCGGCCGCCGGAGTCGGGCTCGTCTTTGGGATTTATCCCGCGTGGAAGGCGGCGAACCTCGATCCGATCGAGTCGTTGCGGTACGAATAACTGATCTGCGTCCGCGCATGATTCATTTCACCGTCAGAATCTTCCAGGTCGTCGGGATTCTCGGCTGCCTCTCCAGTTCCATTTACTATTTGATTTGTTTGTGGAGTGCGTCTGCATTTTTACGGCAAAGGCAGGCGGGCGAGAGCGCCCGCCCCACACAATTCTCCACACAATCTTTGCCGCCAGTCTCGATTCTCAAACCATTGAAGGGTACAGACCCTGATATTTATGAATGTTTCCGCAGCCACTGCCTTCAGGATTATCCGGAGTACGAAATTATCTTCGGCGTGAGCAATCCCGACGACCCAGCTGTCGCCAGCGTGCGGCAGTTGCAGCGGGAATTTCCGGACCGGACGATCGAGTTAATAGTCTCCCCCGACATACTCGGATCCAACGTGAAGGTCAGCAATCTCGAGCAGATGTTGCCGGCGGCTCGCTATCAGCACTTGTTGATCAACGACAGCGACATTCGCGTCGAGCGCGACTACCTTCGTCGCGTCATTGCGCCGCTACTGAATGGAGATGAGCGCGTGGGAATGGTCACTTGTTTGTATCGCGGAGTTGCGGCTCCTACGATTGGCTCGCAATTGGAGTCGCTTGGCATCAGCACAGATTTCTGTGCCGGAGTATTAGTAGCGCGTCAACTGGAGGGCGGTCTCAAATTTGGACTCGGCTCGACGCTGGCTTTCCGGCGAACTGACTTGGAAAGAATTGGGGGATTCATATCCATCGTCGACTTTCTTGCCGACGACTACGAACTCGGGCGCCGGATCGCGGATTGCGGCTTACAGGTTGTGCTTTCGGATGTGGTTGTCGAGACTCATCTGCCTGCGTACGAGCTGCGAGGATTTTTCGCTCATCAGTTGCGCTGGGCGCGGGGCGTGCGAGATTCGCGAACCGGCGGCTACATTGGACTGGTTTCCACTTATGGCCTGATGTGGGGGCTCGTAGCCGTAATCGCCAGCCGCGTCGCGCCGTGGGGTTGGATTGTACTTGCGGGGACATTTCTACTGCGTTTGGCAATGGCGTTTACTGTTGGGAGATTCGTGTTGGAAGACCGGCAATTACTGCGGCACTTGTGGCTGCTCCCGCTTCGCGATCTTATCGCAGTGGGCGTCTGGGTCGCGAGTCTTGCCGGTCACACAGTGACGTGGCGCGGGGATCGATTCGAGTTGAAAAATGGCCGGCTGATTCGTCTTGCTCCGAAGTAGTCGCGCTTCTCGCGCTATTCTTCCCGGGAGGGAATTAGTTCGAAGCGTCCATCCGAAAAGAGCCGGTAGCGCCGGCCCCGCCAGGAAATCGTATTCCCAAAGAATCCTGCGATCCAGAAACAAAATCCTATTAAATCTTCGATGGGCAACAGCAGCCAGTTAATCTTTGTTCGCAAGACACGCGCTGAAACCGCATATGCCGCCACGGCGCGCACGATCAGGGTCAGAGGCAAAACCGGCCACCACGCAGGTGCCGCTGTGCAAACCAGCAGCGCGAGCGGCAACGGCATGGTAAACAACTGTCCGACATACCCCGCCGGACGTGAACGCCGTGTGCTGCGGGCCCAGCGCAAACGATGCCCGATATTCTGATGCAGAGTCGCGCTGCCAATATGGTGTTCGACAATGTAGGAAGAGAGAATCACGCCGTGCCCGGCCTCAGCCGCGAACTTACCCATGACAAAGTCTTCCGCCAGATAATCCTTCAACCGTTCGAATCCCCCGATCGATTGCAGCACTCCGCGTCGGGCAGCGATAGTCGGTCCTACGGCGAAGTGCATACCTTCGAGCATCCTCGCGACCAGCGCGCTTCCCCAAAAATCGGTGTTCATGCCGGTGGCTTCCAGGCGGGACCAGAAACTTGCGCCGGGCACCGCGCGGTAGGGACAGGTCGCCACTCCCAGGTGAGCGTCCTGAAACTCGGCTGCGACCGTGCGTAGAAGGTCCGGAGTCACGCGAATGTCGCTGTCACTCATCATCACCATATCGTAGTTGGCCGCTACCAGCATGCGATCCAAGCTGAACACTTTAGCGTTCGGATACGGCGGTTCGCCGGTGATCACCAACCGCGATGAAACGTTCGGATACTCCCGTCGCAGGCGAGCCACTACTTCCGCCGCGGGATCGTCTTCTCTTCGAACCGCGAATAGGATCTCAAATGCCGGATAGTCTTGTTCGAAAAAAGTGCGTAGATTCGATTCAAGGTCAAGGTCAAGGCCGGAAAGCGGTTTGAGGATGCTGATCGGGTCACTGCGAGACAGGCTGGGAGGCCGCACCGCCAGGTAGCGAAACGCCGCCAGAATTTGCAGCAACGAATAAACAATGGCTCCGCAGAGGGCGAGAAGCAAAATTCCCTCCAGGAGTCTGCCAGGACGAACGTCAAAAAAAAGCAGGAACAGCGCACAGCCTGCGCCGGAGAGCATGGAGTCAATCAAGACCAAGCTAAGAATTATACCTAGAGGCCGGGTTGCGACTGTGCGGGACTCGGTGCGTTCAAGGCGTAACGGATCTTGAGGGAAAGCTGTTTCAACGAATACGGTTTCTGCAGGAAATTAGTGTCAACATCGAGCACTTTGTGGTCGAGTACGGTCTTGCCCGCATAACCAGAAACGAACAGCAGCTTGGTTTCCGGGCGCAATTGGGCCATTTCCTTGGCCAATTGCCCGCCACTCATATTCGGCATCACTACATCGGTGAACAGTAAGTGGATGGGTGCGAGATGTTTTTTTGACACCGACAAGGCATCGATACCATCTTTGGCCTCGAGCACCTGATAGCCCTGTTGGGTGAGAAATTCAGTCGTCGCGCGTCGGACAGCCTGCTCGTCTTCCACCACTAGAATGGTTTCCGATCCGCGCGTCACGGCCTCATTCTTGGCTTCCTCTGCCGCACTGGAGTGGTCCCGCCTGCCCAGACAGGGCAGAAAGAGTTTGAATACCGTGCCGATGCGGCGTTCGCTGGAGGCCCAGATGAAGCCTTTATTCTGCTTCACAATTCCGTATACAGTTGCCAGTCCCAAACCGGTGCCCTTGCCCGCCGGCTTCGTCGTGTAGAAGGGTTCGAAGATGTGGGGCAAATGTTTAGGAGGAATCCCCATTCCGTCATCGCTAATGGTGACCAGAACATAGCGCCCGGCGGGCAGGGCTTCTTGTTTGCGTGAGCCGCGCTCGTCCTCTGTCTCTATTTTCGCGATTCGCACGTCGGAGGTTTCAATCCGAAAGTGGCCGCCTTGCGGCATAGCATCGCGTGCATTGGCAGCCAGGTTCATCAGAACCTGCTCGACTTGCATAGGGTCCACCCGCACTCGGCCTAATCCTTCACCCCGCAGGAAGGTGAACTCGATGTCTTCGCCAATCAGCCGCGGGAGAGTGTTGGCAATCCGCCCGATCACCTGATTCAGATCCGCCACTCGCAGCGCCTGCGGTTGCTTGCGGCTGAAGGCGAGCAATTGCCGGGTCAACTCGGCCGCCCGCCGGGCCGCCAGAAGGATCTCCTGAATCTTGGATTCCAGCGGACTGTCTGGAGCCACCGTGTCCAACGCCAGTTCGGCGTAGCTGGTAATAATGGTCAGGAGGTTGTTGAAATCGTGCGCAACCCCGCCGGCCAGATTGCCGATTGCATCCATCTTTTGGGACTGCAGAACCTGCGCTTCCAGGCGCAGCCGCTCCGTCAAGTCACGCCCATTGGAGATGAAGTGGGTGATCTGGCCACCAGCATCCCGCACCGGGCAGATGCTTTCTTCCACGTAATATAACTCGCCGTTTTTCTTTCGGTTCGTCAGAATACCGCGATAGGCTTTGCCCGCCAGGATTGTCTTCCAGATTCCCTGATAAATTTCTACTCCCTGCTCACCCGATTTCAGAATTCGCGGCGTCTTCCCGCACATCTCGTCGCGATGGTATCCGGTAAGAATTTCGAACGCCGGATTCACATATTCAATGATCCCATGTAGATCGGTGATCATGATCATATCGGCCGACTGCTCGACCGCACGCGACAGTTTTCGCAGAGAGTGCTCGGCAGTCTGCTGGTCCTGCTGCATGGAATGCACCGACAGCGTGTTCCGGATGGTGCGCACCAGAGTCGCTCCGTCCAGCTGCGATTTCGCTACGCAATTCCAGGTGCCGCCTTCGATGATCCCTGCGACCGTCTTCTCGTCCGCATTGTCGGTCAACAGGATGAAAGGCACCGACACGCCGGCGTGTAGAAACTCGGCCACAAAGTGCACCGCCTGGACGTCTCCGGTTTCGTGCTCGAACATGACCAAGCCATAAGTCTTCTGCTGCAACATCGCTTTGGCTTCAGCAAGCGAGTGGGCATGGTCCAGGTCCGCCGCGAGTGTGCTGCGCGTCCGTTCGAGAATCTCGCGAATCAGGTAGAAATCTTCTTCTTTCTGACTTACCAGCAAGACACTTAGCGGTGCGGGCACCAGGGCGGGTTGTGCGGCCATCGACACTAAAGTGACTCCGTCACTATCACACATCGGTAAGTGATAGTTCTTACGGTGTTTACCGCGGCGGTTTCCACGAGTGCGGCACCTTCGGATTCCCGAACTGGAGACGGTTTTAAATCAGGAAGAAGTGTCAAGAGAGAGGCAATACGTTCTTGACATCGCGACTCCCCGCTTGTAGCTACTTTTCTGTTAACCAATCCCCGGTTGATTCGTCTAAAGCAACGGGCTCCGCTAACCCCTGCGTGCGGACGAACCCGGCGGCTCTGCCCATCTGCTCTGGGAATAAATCGACCCGTGTGGAGTTGATTGGTTAGAGCTGGGAATCAACGCGCTTCAAAATTTAGGGGGACCAATGGAAAACGGCCAGATTGTAGATGGGATGATGAGGCCGGTCGAACGTTATGACGTCGGCCACGTGGAAGAGGTGATTCGACAGGCGCATGGCGAGCTGCGCCACTTGCTGCAACAGCGCGCTGAAATTATGAAGCGCATCGGCACCGTCAAGCAGACCATCTCTGGCCTGGCAAACCTTTTTGGCGATGCGCTTTTGAGCGAAGAGCTCATGGAACTGGTCGACCGCAAGAGCAGTGGCCGCCAGCCAGGCTTTACCAAAGCCTGCCGGATGATTCTGATGGAAGCCGGCCACGCCATGAATGCACGCGACATCTGCGACTATTTTCAGCAAAAAATGCCTGCATTGCTGGCCCGCCACAAGGATCCCATGGCTTCGGTCACGACCGTGCTGAACCGTCTGGTGGAATATGGCGAGGCGCAGGCGGTGATCTCTAATGGCAGACGGGCCTGGCTATGGATCGCGGATGTCCCGGCCGAGCCGTCATCGACCCGCGGCGAATCACGCTTAGTCGCCAGCTAGTTCCCCGGATTGTCGATTGTCTCGAACGCGAAGCGGTCCCTTGCCGATCGCTTCCGTTTGAGGCAACCCCGCCACTATCCCGGCGGCAGCAGCATTCCTTTTTCCAGGTGCCGGGTCACATGCGCGTAGGACGCTGCATGCGGATCGTGCGTCACCATCACGATCGTCTTGTGGAAGTCCTCATTCAGCCGCTTGAGAATCTCTAACACCTCGGTGGCGGAATGGCTGTCCAAATCGCCGGTGGGCTCGTCCGCCAGCAGCAGGGTTGGATCGCTCACGATCGCCCGCGCAATCGCCACGCGCTGTTCCTGCCCTCCCGAAAGCTGCTTGGGAAGGTGGCCGACTCGATCCTCGAGTCCGACCAGCTTGAGCGCGGTCAAGACGTGGTCGCGGCGCTGCTGCGCAGTCAATTTCGTCAGCAGTAATGGTAGTTCTACGTTCTCAAAAGCGGTGAGCACAGGAATCAGATTGAACGTCTGAAAGACGTAGCCGATGTGCTCGTTGCGCCAGCGCGCAATTTGCGAGTCGCTGAAGCGAAAAATGTCCTGCCCTTGCACCAGCAGTTCGCCGCTGGTCGGCCGGTCGATGGCGGCGATCATATTCAGCAATGTGGTTTTGCCTGATCCCGATGGCCCCATCAGAGCCAAAAATTCTCCCTTGGCGATGTCGATCGACACATCGTCGAGCGCGGTTACCTGAAAGGCGTCGCGCTTGAATATCTTGCTGACGCCGCGAACTTGTACGACTTTAGTGCCCGTGGCAACGTTCGGTTGTGCGACTGTGCTCATGATTGCCCCTTAATTTTGATTTTGTCTCCATCTTTCAGTGTGGCGGGCGCGGTAGTGATCACGCTTTCGCCCCCCACAAGTCCATCGACAAGCGCTCCGTCGCTGCGCTGGCCCAACACGCGCACTTCGCGCGCGACCGACTTTCCGTTGTACGCGATCAGTACGATCTTCTTGCCGTCGCGATCACGAATCGCCGCTGAAGGCACGTACACCCCCGCGGGCCCTTTGACATTTTTTGGCGTGTCGTTGGCCAGAAACTTCACGGTTGCGTTCATCTCCGGCCGCAGTTGAACGTCGGCGATACTTGCCCGGATTCAAGACCTGCACCTTCACTTGTACCGTGGCTTTCTGCCGGTTCGCTTCCGGAGAAATCTGCGCGATCACGCCGTCGTATTCTTTGTCGGGATATGCGTCGGTTGTCACCTTTGCCCTCTGCGTGGGACCAAGGCGTGCGAAATCCGCCTGCGCGATATCGAGCTCGACCTGAAGATCGTTGAGGTCCGCCAATGACACGACCGATCCTTGCGGCCCACCGGCGGCTGCGCTGGCGAACTGCGCGGTGATGAGTTCGCCCTTCTCTGCCGTGCGGTCGAGAATCGTGCCGGTCACAGGCGCGCGGATCACGGTAGCGTCCAGTTGCGATTTGGCATAGTCAAGCTCGCCTTGCGCCTGCATCATCGCGCCTTGGGCGCGGGCGATCTCCTCCGCCCGCGGCCCGATCTTTGAAAGTTGAAACGCTTTCTCCAGCGAATTTACGCGCTGTTGGTCGGATTCGAACTTGGCCGTTGCATCATCGAGCGCCTGCCGCGAGACCACGCCTCCGCTGGCCAATTCTTTGGTGCGATCGAGGATCAGCTTGTCGTTCACCAGCGTGGCGCGGGCTTCATCCAGATTGTGCTGCGCCTGCTGTACTTCTTCCGGCCGCGATCCGTGCTGTAATTCGTCGAGATAGGCGCGGGCATTCGCCAGAGCGCCGCGCGACTGTTCATAGGACGCGCGGAATTCCTGATCCTCCAGGCGAACCAGCACCTGGCCTTCCTTCACCTTGTCGCCCTTCTCCACGCCGATCCACGCCAGGCGGCCGGTAACCTTGGAGTTCACGTTGATGGTGTGATGAGCCACGATGTAGCCCGTGGCCGAGAGCACGGTACCGCCCGCATCATTCCCGCTGGTTTCCGCGGCAGCCCGAACCACTTCGACCTCAGGAACATCCGAGGAGAACATGCGGTAGGCCAAAGTGATCAGGCCCAGCAGCACCACCACCGCGATGCCGCCCAGGATGTAACGGCGCGCCCAGGCCGGCGGCTCCCCGCCCGAGTCGCCGCGCTGCGAGCGGTCAATCCGCAGGCTCTGCAGGTCTTCATGTTTTGTGTCAATCGCCATAAGAATGTTTACGTATTCCGCTCTCCCCAAGTTTCGTCGCCAGCCGCTACGTAGCGCCGTCGTCCCGGGAGCCGTCCGGCGCTGCGAGTGGCTCGCCGCCGCCAATCTAGCTGCGCAGCGCGTTCAGAATATTCTGCCGCGCCGCATGCCACGCCGGAGCCAGCCCGCCCACGAATCCCATGATCAAGGCGAACAGGATGGCGTACATCGCTACCTGCGGCGTGATGCGCAAGGCAAACACCACTTCGCTGAAGGTCACAGCATTGGACGTGCCGGTCTGCATTCCGTTGAACGGAAGCATCAGCAAAATTCCCGCAGCCGCACCCAGAAGCGCCAGCAGCAAAGACTCCAGCACGAATGACGTCAGAATCGAAGGCCGCGAGAAGCCGATCACCCGCAGCGTCGCAATCTCGCGTCCGCGATATGCCACGGCCGCATACATCGTGTTCATGGCCGCGAAGATCGATCCAATCGCCATGATGAACGCCACCACGATCCCGATCACCTTGATGGGTGCGCCGGAACTGGTCTGCTTGGCGTAGTAATCGGTCTCCAGAATTCCTTCGAGCTTCAGCCGCTGATCGTCGCTGACCCGATTCTTGAGTGCGTCCGCCGCGATAGGATCGGTCGCGCGCAAGTACGCCGACGAGTATCCACCCTGGCGATCGAAGTCCGATGCCATCTGATTCACGTCACTCCACACTTCCGACTCGTACGCCGAGCCCCCAGCGTCGAACACTCCCACAACCTTCCACGATCCCTTGCCAAATTCCATGGTGTCGCCGATGTTCGCGTGAGTGAAGCGGTCGCGAATCGACTTGCTGACAACTACTTCGCGCTGTCCCGTCTGAAACCAGCGTCCTTCCACCAGTTTCGCGCTGGGCCGCATTTCCAGGCCGTCGGGCATCATTCCACGTACTGTTACGTTCACTTCGCCGGTGCCATCTTTTCGCGGAAGGATGATCACGACTACCCACTCGCCGGAAGTCATGGGCTCGCCATGACTGTCTTTCGCGATGCCGGGAAGCGTCCTCAGCGTGGGATAAAGCGAAGCGTCGAACCCGCCGGACAACTCCGCCTCCGAGCCTTTGCGCAGCACCAGCACGTTCAACGGATTGCCGCTGTTAACAAAGGCGCGATTCAATCCGGCCAGCAGCGCCATGAGAAAGATCGCTGTCGTGACGGTGAGTGCGATGCCCAGCGCGGTCATCAGCGTAAGCCCCTTGCGGAGCCTTAAGTTGCGAACGTTATAGCTGATTGGTATCGCCATAAATCACTTTATCTCCCGTTCCTGCTCCCGCAAGTGGCGACGAGACGCCGCCAAGACAGCCACCGAGACGGCGGCGCTACTAGCCGATGTGGCGCAGCCCGTCAACAATATTTATGCGCGACGCACTGTACGCCGGTAAACAACCGCTGACGAACCCCACGGTCGCGGCCACTAGCAAGGCAACCAGCATGGTGGGAGCAGTGACTCGCATGCCCGCCGGAATCCCAATCGCGAGCGGAGAGTGAGTTAGCCACTGGAGCGCCGCGGTCGCCGCCAGAACGCCGAATATTCCGCCCGCGAGCGATAAAGCGACAGCCTCTCCGACGAGCATCGCGAGCAGACGCTGGCGCGTGAATCCCAGCGTCTTCAATACGGCGACCTCGCGGGTTCGTCCCCGAATCGACATCGCCATGGTATTGGCCGACACCAGCAGGATGGCAAAAACTACCGCCCCGCAAATGCTGAGAATGAAAGTCTTCACGTTGCCCAGAGTCGCGACAAATGAAAGCAGGAAGGCTTGCTGGCTTTCCGTCTTCGTCTGCTGCGGCGAGTTGCGAAACATCTGGTCGATCGCGGAAGAGACTGGCGCCACATCGCCGGCCGAAGCCACCTGCGTGATATACCAGCCAGCCTGCCCTTTAAACCAATTCACCGACTCTTCCAGATACTTCGTGCTGAAATACAACGCCCGGGCAGGAGGATCGATCTTGTAGATGGCGCGGATCGTGAGTTCAGGCTTCACCGGAAAATAGGGGCTGTCCAGGGTGATACGGTCGCCAATCTTCCACCCGTATTTCTTGGCCAGCTCAACATCCACCATCGCGCCCGTGCGATCGCGTTGCCAGGCCAGGACTTGGTCCGGCGGCACGATCTTGTCGGATGCGACTTTCAGATATTCCTCCGGGTCGGTGACAATTTGCGCAAAAGCATTTGCCGACCGGTCGTCCTTGTAATGGTTCCCAAAATAAGTCATGGGCACGACCGCCAGCACGCCGGGGACGCTGCGAATCTTGTCCCGGTAATAGGCCGGAAGGAAGAAAGCCAACGACACGCGGTCCCGAGTCACGATGCGCCTGGCCGCGTCCGGAGTGCCGGGGTCGATGTAAAACGTACGCCAGATCGACATCATCATGGTGAGCAGAAGCAAAGAAAATCCAACGCTGCTCATGGTCAGCAGACTGCGCCGCTTGTTGCGGAACGTATTGCGCACGACAAAACTGCCCAGCGTCATAAATTCATCCGATGTGCCGTAATCCGTCGACTATGTTTATCTGGGACGCAGTGTAAGAAGGCACCGCCGAACTTAAGCAATCCCACCAGCCCCGACGTGAGCAGCGCCGCCAGCCATATTCCCAGCGTGACCTTCATGGGGAAAAAGCTGAAGAACTGAGGAGAATGGGTAAGCCCGTAAACCATCAACCACCCCAGCCCGGCTCCAAGCAGTCCTCCTGCCAGCGAGAGCGCCACCGCTTCGCTCACGAACAGCCCCAGCACGCCGCGTTTGGTGAAGCCCAGCGTCTTCAGCACAGCCACTTCGCGCGTGCGCTCGCGGATGGACATCGCCATGGTATTGGCCGACACCAGCAGCGTAGCGAAGACCACCGCCGAGCAGATGCTCAGAATGAACGCTTTCACATTGCCCATCATGGCGACGAACTCGAGGCCGAAAGCCTTCTCGCTCTCCGTTTTTGTGGGCTGAGGCGAGTTGCGGAACGTATCGTCTACGGCGCTGGCAATTCTGCTCACATCTGCCGGGAGATGCCGCAAGAATGCTAAAAGTGCCGGCCCTGCCCTTGAAGAAGTCCACAGCCTCTTCCACGTATTTTGCGTTGAAGTAAACCGATTTGTTATCCGGATTGGTGTGATAAATCCCACGAACATTCAACTCAAGGTTGATGGGATAAATCGTCCCCTGCAACACAATGCGATCGCCGAGCTTCCATCCGTACTTTTTCGCCAGCGAGTCGTTGACGATTACGCCCTGGCGATCGCGCTGCCAGGCCGTAGCTTGGTCTTCCGGCATTTCGACGTCCCGGTAAGTCTTGAAGAATTCCTCCGGATCGGTGCCAAACTGCGCGAAAAAGTTCTCCGGCTTCTGGTCTTTGTAGATGCCGCCAAACCATGACACCGGCACCACCGATACGACCCCGGGAATTGCCCGAATCTTTTCCCGGTAATAGCCGGGCAGATTAAAGGTAAGAGAAACGCGGTGCCGCACCACTAGCCTCTCCGCCGATTCTGCGCTGCCCTGGTCGAGATAAAAAGCCCGCCAGATGGTCATCATCAGCGTGAGCAGGAGCAAAGAAAAAGCGATGCTCAACACCGTCAGAGTGCTGCGGCGCTTGTTGCGGAATGCGTTCTTGGTCACGAACCGGGTCAATGTCATCGGCGTACTCCAGAAGGGACAGGGGACCGAGGGCCTGGGGCGGTTGCCTCCCGGCCCAGCAAGGATAGACGAAGTAGCACGCTATCGACAACCGAAGATTCGATTTGTACGATGCGCAAAATGCTCAGCTTCCAAAGAACCCTTTCTTTCTCAGTACTTCTATAGTTTCGCGGCATCGCTGCCGCCACAAGTGGAGATCGTCATCGGGATGGGATGACAAATGTCACACCATGCCTGACTAACACTTACAACCGCAGCCGTGACGACAAAGTTACGCCGAATTTTGAAAGCGCGCGAGGTGCTTGAACACCAGGTCCGTTCAATCACACGTGCCACGAATTCAGACGCCGTTCCAGCCGTATTAACAGGCTCGTCGGAAAAGCCGTTGCTTATGGCGCGCGACTGGTCAGTAATGCAGCCGTTTCCGAGCTTACCTTGGTAACTCGAAGCTTGGCACGAGCAGAGATATCCTAACCCTACCCATTTCCATGGGTCTCTGACCTGGAGCTTTGTCGCGGCGTTGCGAAAGGCTCGCGATGGTGCAGAGCGGGAAAAACCATGCCTACGAAAATCGGCCATTTCGAAATCCTAAGTGAACTGGCGAAATCACCAACCAGCACGGTGTACAAAGCCCACGATCCTGAAAGCGGGCAGACGATTGCCCTGAAAGCCATTCAATTAAGCGCGTTCGGCGAGCACGCGTCGGCGCTCGAACAGGCGCTGCTGGCGGAGGCAGAGAACACCAAGGTCTTGAGCAGTCCGAATATCACCAACATATTTGGCGCGGGTCAAATCGACGGCCAGTTCTGCGCGGGCATGGATTACGTCCAGGGCAATAGCATCTGCCACCATGCTGGCTCGCAAAGAGGGATTTTCCATCTGGGATCTTCTCGATATCGGACGGCAGTTGTGCAGCGGCTTCGAGCACGCGAAGTCGCACAACATTGTTCATTACAGTCTGGAACCGGCCAAAATCATGTGCGGCTGGGACGGTACGGTCAAGATTCTGGGCTTCGGCGTCTCCAGCGTAGGCAACTTCGTGCAGTACGTTCCTCAGGGAGTTCCTTCGATCCTGTATTACATGTCGCCCGAACAGCTTCAGGGCCAGGCCACCGACGCCCGCTCGAATCTGTTCAGCCTGGGCGCGATATTCTACGAGATGGTGACCGAGCGAAAGGCATTTGAGGGCGAAGACGTGAAATCTGCTGCGCCAGAGCATTCTGGAAAGCATGCCGGTTGCGCCGCTCCACGTGAATCCCAAAGTGCATCCACTTTTAAGCGACCTGATCATGAAGGCGCTGATGAAAGATCCGGCACAGCGCTACCAGAGTGGCAAACAACTGCTCGACGATCTGGAGAACTGCAAAGAGGTCAGGCCGGTGGCGCCCAAGAAGCCAGAGGCCCCCAAGACCGCAGTTAAAACGAACATAGTGGCCCAGACGAAGTTTGTGACGCCTGCGGGAGCGCAGCCAGTCGAAAAGAAAGTCGCTGCGCCGCAGGCGCCAAGCACGCAGGCGCAACCAGCAGCTGTAGGCACAACCGGTTCGAGACTTGCTACGCCGAAAACAGCCGCTGCGGCTGCGGGTGCTGGGTGACAGCCGCTGTCTTCTCCGGAAGTTCCGCAAGTCAACCGGTCGAGCACTCATGGGAAGCCGACGATCGAGGAGCCGAACCTTCCGTCGGCGCATATGTCTTCTGCCGTCAGCGACGAGCCGCAGCTCGAAACTTTCGACCCGCAGGTTGCAGACGCTCCGAAAATTGCAATCGATCCGCTGATGGCCGAAGGGCGGCCCGCCGCCAGCACGGGCGTAAGCTTCTCCGAAATGACTGAACTTCCCCCGCTGAAGGAAGTTTATATTCCGCCGCCGATCCACCTGCCTCCGCCGGTTTCCTTTGAACCGGCAGCAGTCGGCAAGGCCAACGGTCACGGCGTTCACGGGCAGCCGCAAGCCGGTTGAGAAGCCCAAAGTGCAGCCTCGCGAAGTTGCCCAGAAGGCGATCAAAGAAATCAAGAACGTTCCGCCCAAGCTGATGCTTTATTCGCTGGCCGGGGCTGCCGCGCTGATTCTGGTCATCGGCATTGGCGGTCACAATCTACATTCACACTCTGAACAGCGACGACGATTCTGGCGCTGGCCACGCGACCGCCGTCGCGCAAACTCCAGCGCAAGCCGGATGCCAGCCAGGCAGTATCGCAGAATACGACAGCGCAAGTGCCCGCCGCAACCCAGCCTGCGGAGACGCAGACCTCCCCAGATCAGACACCCGCTACCACGGAACCTGAAGCTCCGGAGGCGGAGACGGGCGCTTCTTTCGGTGCGCGTAAGCCGCGGAGGAGAGCCGCTGCAAATCATTCCCGGACAGTTGACGATTGACTCGACCCCTCAGGGAGCTCAGGTTCAGATAGATGGAAAGAGCGATACAACCTGGGTCACACCGCTAACTCTGACGAATATCCAACCGGGGCAACATTCCGTTATTGTCAGCAAGACGGGCTATTCCGGCGATTCGCGCACGTTGAATGTGGCCTCGGGAAACCGTGCGACAACCGTTGTCCACCTGGCGAAGTTGATGGCTACTCTGGTCGTGAAAAGCGATCCCCCAGGCGCCAACATCTACGTGGACGGCCGCAACATGGTTATTAAGACGCCGGGACAGGTCAGCGTGGAAAAGGGGCAGCACGTAGTGCTGGTGCGGATGTCGGGATACATTGACGAAACCATGAACGCCCAGTTCGCGCTCGGGCAAACTTTCAACTTCTCGCCGACGTTACGGCCACTGGGCAACACAGACAACCTCAAGACCGTTGGCAAGATGTCGAAACTTTTTGGCGGCAGGGGACAAGCGGGCGAGGCGATTCTGAGTATCCGGACGCAGCCGAAAGGCGCCCAGATCGCGGTCAACCAGCATCTGGTCGAAAAGCCCTCGCCGGCAGACGTGCTCCTGGATCCGGGAAATTACGTGATCGACATCACCATGAGCGGCTACGCGCCCGTACACAAAGTCGTCACTGCCGACAAAGGCGGCAAGGTAGTGGTCGACGAAGTGCTGCAGCGGCAGTAACCGGCCGCTGGTTCTTCCCTGCACCTGCTAACATGAGCCGCCCGAGATCGCGCGATAATCCATTCGGTAGTCCTGCGCAATGTTTCATCCCAGAGAATCCCCTTAAGGCTCGAAGATCTCGTATTCTCAGTTCAATCGGGATCAAAACCTCGAACTGCGCGATGAGGGAGATTTCAGATTGAACACAGAACGGAGTTCTTCCCACGTTCGCATCTTCTTAATGGAGAATTTATTTGGGTAGCTTGAAGTTGATGGTGACTTGCGTCTGAATTTCGACCGGCTCACCGTTCAGCAGATACGGCTTATACTTCCACTGTTTGACTGCGTCGGTGGCGGCCTTGGTCAACTGAGAATCGCCGCTCAGCGCCTTCACCTGAGTGATGTCGCCTGTTTTTGAAATGGTGGCCAGTAGCTCGATGGAGCCTTCAACCCGCATGGCTAGGGCATTTCGAGGATAGACCGGCTGTACTTTTTTAATTAGTAAGCCGTGCGAGACGCCTTGCGAGACATTCAGAGTTTGCAGCAATGGCTTGGGTGCGATTTCTCCGCCGCTGACAAAATTGGGCGGAGGCGCGCCCGCGCCTGCGGTCGCGATTCCAATCATACTGGGAGCGGGAGCATCGGCAGCTCCAGATTTTGCACGTACCCCCGGAGCCTTGCCTGCTTTGATTAAAAGCGGCGCCTGGTCGGTATCGGCAGTCGTGCTCGATGCGGAGGAGGCGGAAGCAGGGCTTTTCGGGGAACTCGCTCCGGAAGTGTCGGAATCGTCAAAAGCAGAATCAGCGTCCGATCCATGACCCTTTTCGTTCAACGCAGCTTGCGAATTCGGCGAGGATAAGGATGAAGATGAGGACGCCTTTGCCGTTGATGCCGCCGATGGCTTAGCGCCGCTCGGCTTCGTGGCTTGCGGACTCACGACGGTAGTTGGCGTATCTTCAGTCGGGGTAGTATCGGGCGCACTCGATCGTCCATGGAAACGAGCCCAACCGGCATAGGCAACTGCCGCGACGATCAGGGCTGCAGCGGCTGCCACTAGAATCTTCTTGCTTCCTCCGCTCGATTCGGCGGTGGCATTGTTCCCGCCAAAACTAAAGGCCGGCGCGGACCGAGCCAAACTGGACGATTCACTCAGTGTCACTTCCGCCTTCTTTGACGGAGCGTCTGCCTCCACCGAGCGTTGGGCCGGTGCTTCCAGGACGCGAACGTCCTCCCGTTCGCGGGCTGGGGCCGGTGCGCTGGCCGCTCCTCTGCCGTGTGCTACCGACACGGGGATCGATGCGCTCCTCCCCTCGGGCGTCGCCGCAACAACAGCCGCCGCGAGAAACTTCTCGGCCTGAGGCGCCGGTGTGATAAACCCCTTGAACGTTGGCGCTACCGGAGGAACCTCTGACGGTACGGCAACCGTATCTTCTTCGCCAATGTCGAGCAAGTCGTCGTCGCTAGTACCAACATTCGAAATCGCTGCCGCGAATGGCGCGCGTGTCACCGGGTGCGTGTCGGACTTGATCTGAGCACTGGCCGGTGAGACCGCCAATGGTACTGCCTGGTTTTTTTCTTTGGCGGGCGCATGGGCGCCCGGAATGCCAGCAGAGGACGCCGTCGCAACCACACCCGGTTTGGCTGGTTCGCTCTTGCGCAGCAGCCCCCTGGCCACGCGCAACGTTCCCTTGGCCTGTTCGATATTGATGGGTTTGGTCAGGACGAGGTTGGCGCCGATGCGAAACGCCTTCGCTACCCCGGCCTGACCTTCCACTACGGCTACGGCAAGCGACGCCTGGTTGGACGTCGAATTGCGCGCACCCTTAAACAACAATGTGGCATTCTGCTCGTTATCGCAGTCCACCACGACGGCGTCGAAGTGTTGACTCATCAACTTCTTAACTGCAGCGAAAGGTTCGGTGCAGGTCTCGACGTTGAAATCCAGCTCGCTTAAAACTTGCGTCACCGTGCGAGCAGTTTTTTCATCGGGGCAGAAGAGAAGAGCTTGGTAACCCATACTAAAACCATCGTAGGTACAGGAGTTATCCCCAGCAAGTTACGCTGGTAATTCGCATTTACTAATTCTTGTGGTCTTTCGCCAGGTCAAGGATTGGGTGTAACGCATGCTGGTTGCGCTCGAAAAGGGATGAATCAGCCGGTCGCATACAATACCGAGCCATGTGCGCGCAGCTGCCTTTGTGGCTCAAGATCGGATGGACGATCTGGTTGCTGGTTTGGGCGCCACTCTACTACCGGCAATTCGGACTGCAGAATTTTCTTTTTTTCTGCGATCTGGGAAATGTGTTGATCGGAATTGGTTTGTGGCTGGAGAGTCCGCTGATATTTTCGTGGGCCGCGTCCGGATTGCTTTTGTTCCAGACGATCTACACGGTGGACCTTGCCGGCGCTCTGTTGACCGGCCGCCACCTTGTCGGCGGCACGGAATACATGTTCGATCCCCACTTGCCGCTCATCATTCGCTTGCTCAGCTTGTTTCATGTAGTCACGCCGCCGCTCCTTTTGTGGGCCATTTACCGCCTCGGCTATGACTCGCGCGGATGGAAGTTGCAGACGCTGATGATGTGGGTCGTAGTTCCCGTCAATTATTTCTGGCGGCCTGAGCAGGATGTGAACTGGGCGCGGGGATTGTTCTTTCACGAACAGCACGCGGTCCCGGGGTGGGCTTATCTCCTCGTCTATCTGGTTACAGTGCCGCTGTTGGTTTATTTCCCCACCCATCTTCTGTTGGAATGGATCGTGCGGAGATCGAGAACGCGGTTGTCATCCTGAGCGCAGCTAGGCGGCGAGCGCAGCAAGTCGACTTACGGAGTCGAAGGATCCCTATCCGACATCTGTGCCTCGAAAAGGCTTCAACAACAAGCAGAAATGAACCGCCACACCGAAAACTATCCCGTCTTCCGCGACTCGCTGGATTCCTTCCGCACCGCCGACTCAGCTTGCGGATACTCGATCGATCCCTTAAACGAAGAAATATCTTCCTCGTGGAAGTCAGGGAAGGGCAGTTGCTTTCCATCGCGCAATTCTGCAATCTTCTTGACCGCCTTGTCAGTCTTTTCTTTTTCGACGCCGCCGTCGCGGCTTAGATACAGCGTCTGCGAGGGAAGCGCCAGGCCGCCGCCGGAATCTTCCATCACGTCCATCGTGCGCAGCAAGAGATCTTCGCGCACGGCGGCGAATTCATTGAAGTCCCGGGTCAGAATGTAAGCCACCACCTCTACCGTGAGAGAGCTTCCGGCAATCTCGGTAAGGCGCACCCGCACGCTCTTGGTTTCTACTGCGGGATGGCTGTAAAGCAGCCGCCGGATTTCCGCCAGCACGAAGCGTACATGGTCCGGCTTGCTCTCCAGGCGAAGGCCCAGATTCGTCTTGAACAGAATCTTGTCGCGGCGGCTCAGGTTCTCAAGGTTGATGGTCGCCACGGTGCCATTAGGAATGGCCACCAGCGTACGTTCGTCGGTGCGGATTCGGGTGGAACGCAATCCGATGTCTTCGACAACTCCAGTGCGATCGCCGAAGCGGCAGACATCGCCGACGCGAAACACTTCGTCGCCCAGAACCGAGACGCCGCCGAAAAGATTCTCGATGGTTTTCTGCGCTCCGAAGCCGATGGCGAGTCCGCCAATCCCGAGTCCGGCCAGCGCCGTGCTCATGTTAAAGCCCAAGTTGCCGAGGACCGCCAAAACGCCGACGCAAAATATCACTGCCTTGAGAATGCGTGCACCCAATAGCATCAGCGAGCCCGTGCCCGCATGTCCGCGGGCCAATGCGCGATTGCGGACGCGATGCAGGAACCACTGGACGACGCGCCAGAAAATCCAGGTTGCGCTGATGATCAGCGCGATGGACGTGATTTGAAAGTAGTAGTGCCGCGGCAGCAGCGGGATATGCAGATAGGCGGCGAAGACTTGATGAATCAGCGTGCCCGTAAGCAACCAGGCTGGACCAGAAACGGAGCGCCAATTCGCGACATCCAGCTGGCCGCGCCTCCGTGCCCACCAGCGTAACGGAATTTCGAGCAACGCCAGCAACAGCCAGCCAAGCGCCGCGGCTACCGGCAACGCTACCAGGAGAGCCAGAAATTGCCATAGCGGCATTCCCGCGAATTCATGTTTGACCAGCGCATTGGGGAGCCGGCTCTCGACTTGTCGCGCCTGGACTTGATCGTAGACCTCAGGAATTTTCGAAAGAGTCTCGGAGGAAATCAGCCAGATCTTGCCTGCGCTCGGATCGGACACTCGTACCAAGTCCAGATCGACTTCGACATCGCCCGAAGACATGGTGCCAAGTTTCTGGCGGCCGAGCGGGACACCTTCTTGCGGGATTCCTTCGGCCTGCGTGAAGTTGTTGAACCGGCCGGTGAACGCGCGATCCAAAACCACCTTGAGCTTGGTGGCCATCTGCTCGCCTTCGGACTGGCGGCGCGCGGGGCTCATTTGCAAATATTGCGAGGCAATTCCGTAGTCTCCGGCCTGCGCCGCCTGCAAGAACCCGAGCATGGTCCCTGACGGTGTCGTGCGTCCGAGGGGATCGGCCGACGCATTCGCCGCGGCCCTCGCGGCGCTCGGCAATGGCAGAGCTTGGCCCAGCGCCGCATCGGCAGAAAGCAGACAAGTGCCTACGCATGCAACCCAAATGCATAACGCGCGTAGGAATCGAAACATGGAAGGAATCATTGTATCGAAATGTCAGGCAGAGGTCGGAAGCGCGCGACGTGGGGTGTGGAAGCGCTATCCCCGTTTCGGCCGGTAGATGTGCGTGCTGGTGCCAAAGAAAACTTCGGCGGATTCCATCACCGTTTCCGAAAGTGTAGGGTGCGGGTGAATGGTCATGGCTACGTCGCTGGCGAGCGCCGCCATTTCGACGGCAAGCACACCTTCCGCAATCAATTCTCCGGCGCCTGCGCCCACGATTCCGACTCCCAGCACGCGTTCGGTCTGCGGATCGATGAGCAGCTTGGTCATGCCTTCGGGGCGATCGAGAGTGACGGCGCGTCCCGACGCGGCCCAGGGAAACTTTGCGACTTTGATTTCGCGATTTTCTTTTTGTGCCTGCGTTTCCGTCAGTCCGCACCACGCAACTTCCGGATCGGTAAAGACGACCGCAGGAATCGCGTTCGGCTCGAAAGCCACTTTGTGGCCGGCAATCGCTTCTACCGCAACCCGACCCTCATGCGAAGCCTTATGCGCCAGCATGGGCTCGCCGACCACGTCGCCGATGGCGTAGATAGACGGATCGTCGGTCTGCAATTGCTTATTCACCTGAATGAAGCCGCGCTGGCCGAGTTTTACGCTCGTCTTGTCGAGGCCGGGAATTTCGGAATTTGGCTTGCGTCCGACCGACACCAGTACGCGATCGAAAACCTTCTCGCGTTCTTTCACATCTGGTCCTTCCAAGGTGGCGCGAATCCCGGTGCCTTCATCTTTTACCGATGCAACCGTCGTGTTGAGCAAAATTCCCTCGAACATTTTTTCCAATCGTTTGTGCAGCGGAAGCACTAGATCGCGATCCGCGCCGGGGAGAAGCCCAGGAAGCATTTCCACCACGGTCACGCGTGTTCCGAGAGCGGCGTAGACGGAGCCGAGTTCCAGTCCGATGTATCCTCCTCCAACGACCAGCAAGGTGCCAGGAATGTCTTCCAGACTCAGAGCGCTGGTGGAATCCATCATCCGCGGTGTATCGAGCTTCAAAGTTGGAACGATCGCCGGGCGAGAGCCGGTTGCGATGATAATGCGATCGAGACTGAGCGATTCTTCCGAGCCGTCGGATTTTGTGACGCGCAGCGTCGTGGAATTCTCAAATGCGGCGCGTCCTTGCACATACTTCACTTTGCGTTGCTTGGATAAAACCCCCAGGCCGCCGGTCAATTTTTTGACCACGCCCTCTTTCCACGATCGCAAGCGCGCCAGATCGATTTTCGGCGCGGCAAATTCAATCCCCCAATCCTTGGCCTGGTGCGATTCCTCCAGTACCTTGGCGACATGAAGCAGGGCCTTCGATGGAATGCAGCCACGGTAAAGACACACTCCGCCGGGATTCAGTTCCGGATCGACCAGAGTGACCGTCATGCCAAGATCGGCAGCCAGAAACGCAGCGGCATATCCTCCGGGACCGCCACCGACGACTGCAATATTCAAAGATTGGGTATCAGGCATTATGGGATGCTCTGTGCCGCCCTGACGGGACTCCATTCTCGTTTGGCTTCGCGTTCCCGGCACTGCCGTGCCGGGCTTTCACATGCCGCCGCCACGCGGCTGGGAACCCGAACATTGAACCTTGAAACTCTGCAACCTTGAAACCTTGCCGCTATCCCTGAACTGAGAGTAAGAACGGCTGCTCAAAGGCCTCCGCAATCCATCGCACGAACCGCGCCGCATCGGCGCCGTCAATCAGGCGATGATCGTAGGAAAGGGAGAGCGGCAGAATCAGCCGCGGCTCGAACTTGCCTCCATTCTTGTGTTGGATCCACTCCGGCTCCATGCGCGAGCGCGACAGTCCGAGAATCGCAACCTCCGGATAATTCACGATAGGCGTGAAACCCACTCCGCCAATGCCGCCGAGATTGGTAATCGTGAACGTGCCGCCCTCCATGTCTCCGGGCGTCAGCTTCTTGTCGCGCGCCTTCTTTGAAAGCTGCGACAACTCGACCGCCAGCTCGACAATGTTTTTCTTGTCGACCTCCCGGATCACCGGAACCAGCAGCCCGCGATCGGTATCGGCGGCCACGCCAATGCTGATGTATTGCTTGTAAACGATTTCTTCCTTCTCGATGTCGATGCTGGCATTGAACTGTGGAAAAACTTTGAGCGCCGCGGCACAGACCTTCAGCGCGATGGCCGTCACCGTCATCTTGCCGCCGGCCTCTTCCGCCTTGGGCGCAAACCGGGCGCGCAGTTGTTCGAGCTCGGTGATATCGGCGCGATCATGCTGCGTCACGTGGGGAATCGTATTCCACGCTTCCGCAAGGTGTTCGGCGGTCTTGCGGCGAACTCCGCGCATGGAGACGCGTTCGACCTTGCCCCACTTGGCAAAGTCCGGAAGCTGAGGCTGCGCGAAGTGTCCCGCCCGCGGCGGAGCTTGGGCCGCGGTTGCGGCGGTCGACAACAATCCCTTCGCGTACGCTTTGACGTCGTCTTCACTAATGCGACCGCCGGGACCGGTGCCCTTCACTTCGTAGATGTCAACGCCGACCTCGCGCGCAAATCGCCGTACATGCGGTGCTGCCGGAATCGCCTGCCGATGTTCAGTCCCGGCAACTTTTCCGAACTGTCTGGGCATGCTGAATCCCGCAGTCGTCTGCTGCGGCTGGTCGGGCGGCAGGGCCTGTTCTTCCGTTTTTCCCTCGGCGCGAATCGCTGCTTGAAACGCCAGACGCGCTCCATGCTGTCCGGAAACATGTTCGACTGGAGCGTTTCGTGTCTGCGTGGTTTCCGCTTGTGGCGGCGCTCCACCTTCCAGCGTGAAGATCACCTGTCCAACTTTGATCTTCTCGCCTTCTCTTACTTTGACTTCCTTGACTACGCCGCTGACTGACGACGGCACTTCGACCACCGCTTTGTCGGTCTCCAGCTCCATGACCGGCTGGCCTTCCGAAACTTTCGTGCCGGGCGCAATCATCAAGCGAACCAGATCGCCTTGGGAAATGTTCTCGCCAAGTTCGGGAAGTTTGAACTCGCTGGCTCCGGACTCAGGTGACGCAGCTGACTCCCGGGCAGCGGAAGGACGAGCGGCGGGAGCGGGAGTCGCTGCCGAATTGGCTTCCACGGGTGCTAGGGAGGACTCGGCGTCAGCATGCTTTTGCTGCGCATCCTCTTTCTGAATTGGTTCTTGCTGAAGGGGCGAAGGTTTCGGGGCCACCGTCTGCGCGGAAGATTCCGCAGACGCTTTGCCTTCCGCACCGTCCACCGTAAAGATGACCTGGCCAACCTTGATCTTGTCGCCCTCTTTGACTCGAATCTCCTGCACCGTCCCGCTCACCGACGATGGCACTTCGACGACCGCCTTGTCAGTTTCCAGTTCCATGACTGACTGGCCGGTGCTGACACTGGCGCCTGGCTGAACCATAAGGCGCACGAGGTCGCCTTGTTCGATATTTTCTCCCAGCTCGGGAAGTTTGAATTCAATCACCGCGTCGTTCCTTTTCTAAATCTCATTCTCGACCCGCAGCGCCTGAAGGCGTGCCCTGATACGAACCGCGGACCTATTGCGCGGCCCGAACGCAGCGACGATCCGGCCTCAGCTGATCGCTGGATTCGCTTTCTCAGGATTGATCCCCAATTCCTGAACCGCTCGCTTCACCACGTCGGAGCCAATTTTCTTCTCCCGCGCCAGCGCTCCCAGCGTCGCCAGCACGATGTGTTTCGCATCTACCTCAAAGAAATCGCGCAATGCCGCGCGGTTCTCGCTGCGCCCGAAACCGTCAGTCCCCAGAGAGACGAGTTGTCCCGGCACCCATTTGCCCAAACTCTCCGGAAGCACCTTCATGTAGTCGGACGCTGCAATGAACGGCCCGGCAGCATCTTTCAAGGTCTCGGTCACATATGGAACCTTCGCTGTCTCGCCGGGATGCAACATGTTCCAGCGGTCGCAATCGTTGCCGTCGCGATAGAGCTGCTTGTAGCTGGTGACGCTCCACACGTCGGCCCCGACGCCGTATTTTTCTTCCAGAATCTGCTGAGCCTTGAGCACCTCGTACATGATCGTGCCGCTACCTAACAGCTGCGCCCGCAACTTGGAGTCACTCTTAGCCGAAGTCTTGAAGCGATAGAGCCCCTTCAGCACGCCTTCGCGAATGTTTCCTTCCGCGGGCATTCCTGGCATCGGGAGCGGTTCATTGGTCACGGTCAGATAATAGAAGATCGACTCCTGATCCACATACATCCGCTTAATGCCATCCTGAATAATGATGGCGATCTCGTAGGCGAACGCCGGATCGTAGGCCAGCAGGTTCGGCACCGGCAGCGCGAGAACGTGGCTGTGGCCGTCCTGGTGCTGCAGGCCTTCGCCCGCCAGCGTGGTGCGACCGGCGGTGCCGCCGACTAGAAATCCGCGACAGCGCATGTCAGCCGCCGCCCAGATCAAATCGCCGATCCGCTGGAAGCCGAACATCGAATAATAAATAAAGAAGGGAATCGTATTGATCCCGTGATTCGCATACGCCGTACCGGCCGCGATGAACGAACACATCGATCCCGACTCGGTGATACCTTCCTCTAAAATCTGCCCGTTCTTGGCTTCTTTGTAGTAAAGCAGCGTGTCCATGTCGACAGGCTCATAGTTCTGGCCCACGCTGGAATAAATTCCGACCTGGCGGAACAGTCCTTCCATGCCGAAGGTGCGGGCTTCATCGGGAACAATGGGCACGATCAGCTTGCCAAGTTCGGGATCGCGCAGCAATTTCGCCAGCAGGCGCACGAAGACCATCGTCGTGGAAACTTCGCGTCCATCCGTGCCTTTGTGGAATTCCTCGAAGTGGGAGTGGGGCACGGATTTCAGCGCCGCGGCCCGCACTTTGCGCGTCGGCATGTATCCGCCCAGTTGCTGGCGGCGGGCCTGCATATATTTGATCTCGGCGCTGTCATCGCTCGGCCGGTAGAACGGGGCTTCATGCAGTTCGTCGTCGGGAATGGGAATGCCAAAACGCGAGCGGAACATCTGCAACTCGTCTTCATTCAACTTTTTCTGCTGGTGAGTGATGTTCCTGCCCTCGCCGGCCTCGCCCAGCCCGTACCCCTTGATCGTCTTGGCCAGAATGATCGTCGGAGCCCCAGTGTGATCGACGGCAGCCCGGTAGGCGGCGTGCACCTTGATCGGATCGTGCCCGCCCAAACGCAACCGGGCCAGTTGATCGTCGGAAAGATGCTCCACCATTTTTAGCAGACGCGGATCGGTTCCGAACAAATTCTGCCGGAAATAAGCCCCGCTCTCGACAAAGTATTTTTGATATTGCCCGTCGCTGACTTCCCCCATCCGCTTGACCAGCAAACCATCGCGATCGTTCTGAATCAGGTTGTCCCAATCGCTGCCCCAAATAACTTTGATAACGTTCCACCCCGCACCGCGGAAAATGGCCTCCAGTTCCTGAATAATCTTTCCATTGCCGCGCACCGGGCCGTCGAGCCGCTGCAGATTGCAATTAACCACAAAGATCAGGTTGTCGAGCTTCTCCCGCGAGGCCAGCGTGATTGAGCCCAGTGACTCGGGTTCGTCCATTTCGCCGTCGCCCAGAAACGCCCAGACCTTGCCGCCGGTAGATTGCTTGAGCCCGCGATTCTCCAGATACTTAATGAAACGCGCGTGGTAAATCGCCTGAATCGGTCCCAATCCCATGGACACCGTAGGGAATTCCCAGAACGCTGGCATGAGCCACGGGTGCGGATAAGAACTCAATCCTCCGCCGGGCTTCAATTCGCGGCGAAAATTTTGCAGCTTCTCTTTCGAAATCCGCCCTTCAAGATAAGCGCGCGAATACATGCCGGGCGCAGCGTGGCCCTGAAAGTAGACGACATCGCGGTCCCCGCTTTCGGTTTGCGCGCGAAAGAAGTGATTGAACGCGACTTCGTAGAGCGTCGCAGCGGATGCGAACGTCGAGATGTGTCCGCCAATGCCTTCCTGAATCTTGTTCGCTCGAACCACCATAGCCAGCGCGTTCCAGCGAACCAGGCTCTTGATGCGGCGTTCCATCTCCTGGCTGCCGGGAAACGGCGGTTGTTGACGCGTAGGAATCGTGTTCTGGTATGGCGTGGTCGCCGAAAAAGGCAGATTAACGCCGGCTTCACTGCGCGCGTGCAGCGCCAACTGCTGCAACAGTCGTCCGGCCCGGTTGGGCCCGCCCTTGGAAAGAACATAATCCAGAGAATCGACCCATTCCCTGGTTTCCAAAACCTCTAAGCCGTCGGTTTCCGTCTGAGCCACGTCTGGTTTCTCCCTCGTAGAATGCGCAATACTCCATCATAATTCAAACGTGAGGATTCCTGCTTGAGGCGGGAAGAGTGGGTAGTATTGCAGCGCTCTCACGCAGCTGAGGGCCGAGTTCTAGCGGATGACCGATGCATACGGACGATGACCCCGCCAAACACGATCGCGAACGGATCGGCAAATGACCATAGCAAGTTCCACAGGTAAGAGGCGTCTGCCGTAATCACTACCGCCCACACGGTGCCAGCGACCGCCATCGCGGAAAGGATGAGCGCCAGCGTCATCGTCGCTGCCATCTCCCGCCGCTTCGCAACCAGCGCGATGACGCAACCGGTGAACAGCGAACCCATCAGATATTCGAGCCACAATCCTTTCAGCAGCCACAGGTAAGCGTGGAAGTGATTGGACCAATACATGAGGTACCTGTCGGTAAGCACGTCTAATGCGAGGCCGGGCAGTCTATGGACGGTTCTTAACAGTAAGAATCCTGCGATGAGCACGGCGGCGGTTGACCACGGTTCGCTTCGGAATCCGCTGCCGGCGAACTGGACAATCGTTAGCAAACTTTGTCGCCAGTACCATCTGCGAGCGATCTCGCGACCCGATTTCGAACCCACCTGCGAGAATTCCTCATACAGGTCGCCGAGAATCGATTCCGCTTGCTCTGCGGGAGCGAACAGATTTACCGCCATTTCAGCCAAGTGTGGTGGCCGCTGCGAATGGAACCGGAATGTCATGAAAAGCTCCCGATCAAATCCAAACCGTCGGCCATCTTCTGGAGTGCCCGCTGAGTACGGTTCACCGCCGTTACTCCCTTGGCCGTGACCCGAAAGAACCGTTTCGAACGCCCGCCCCGCTCCGGCGTCGGATCGCCGCGGCGGGATTTGACGTAGCCTTTGCTCTCCAGGCGATCCAGTGTTGCATACACGGCGCCGATCGATACTTCGCGCTTTGTGCGGAATTCTATTTCCTGCCGCACGGTGACTCCATAGGCTCGATCTTCCAACCGCAGCAACGCCAGGACAACGATGTGCTCAAATTCACCGAGATAATCGCGCACACTCATTATCTATACAATATAGAGTAAATGTCTGCCGGTCAAACTAACGATGCGGTGCTTGCTTCCGTGCCCGGACCCTCCTTAGAATCGCTCACCGGCGGCTCGCGCAGGAGGACTCCATGTTACGAATCGTACTGCTCTTGACTGTAGTGCTTGTGCTGATCGTGCTTGTTCCCCGCCTGTTGTCGCGCTCGTCCACTCCCTCCGAAGGAACCAACGCACCCGACTTCACACTGCCATCGCAGGAGAGCTCGCGTGTCAGCCTGAAGGACTACCGGGGAAAGTGGATCGTCCTTTATTTCTATCCGAAGGATCAGACGCCGGGCTGCTCTCGCGAAGCCCACAACTTTCAAGTGGACCAGCCCAGGTATGCCGAGCGCAATGCGGTCGTACTGGGCGTAAGCCTCGACAGCGTGGAGTCGCACAAAAAGTTTTGTGCCAAAGAAGGCCTGAACTTCAAACTTCTGGCCGACACGGATCACAAAGTAACCGATTCCTACGGATCGCTGACCAATCTCGGCCTGGTAAAGTTTGCCGCGCGCCATACGTTCCTGATTGACCCCACCGGCAAAATCGCGAAAACCTATACCAGCGTAGATCCACTCAAGCACAGCGCCGAAGTACTTGCGGAATTGGATTTGTTGCAGAAAACTCCGGACGTTCCGCGTTAGAGAATTGCCGACGAACTCAGGTTTTCGTATCAGGCTATGCGTTCAGGCATAGCGCAGAGTCACCTTTACCGATGAAACGCCGTCAGGCACTGCGACAGCGGCTGAAGCCGACATTTGTTTTGCAGCACGTACGGCATCGCTGAAGCGAAGCCCTGATACGAACCATACAAGCACGCGTAAACTATCGGAATGGCAACTGCTGTCAGTCCCGCACAACTCTACCGTTCGCAGCGGAGCGAGAAAAATTCTGTTGCCCGCCCCTGCCCTTGCTGCCGCAAAAAAAAGGGCCAGCAACATCGCTGGCCCACCTACATTCAGTTTTGCCGAACTTACTTCGTGCAGGTATCGCTGACCATCTTTACATCAGTCACGCTCAAATTGCCGATCGCCTCTTTACTGGACGCCTTCTCGACCTGTCCTTCTTTCTTCTCCTCGGCTTTCGTTTCAGGGCTGGCGGTCCCGGTGACGGTTACCTGATGGCCAATGTGCTGGTCAAGCTTAACGCTGTCGCTGCGCAGGTCATAGCTCTTCCCGTCTGTTCCGGTGAGAGTCACTTCGCCCGGCTGAGTGCCTTTTTGTAGACACCCGGTGACTGTTAGGGGTTGGGCCGCTGCTGTCGGCGCTAACGGTGCTGGTGCCGCAACTGGAACGGTTTCTGGCTTGGCAGCATCTTGACCCAGCGATGCGGTTGACGCTAAAAGTGCAAATGCAAATACCACGAACATCAGCTTCTTCATATTATTAAAACTCCTTCGGCCAGAAGCTAGAAAGGTTATCTGTCAGTCTGAGGACCTCCGAAGCCGCTGCGACGTCAGCGTCTTCCGCTGTCCTCCATTACAAATGAGAGGGTTTCTGATCTGGCCGATTGAGAGGGCACGGATGACTCGGCCTCGGACCTCGTCCCGAAGATGATGTGCTCAACGCTGAGAGCAGGCGCGTTAGGGCTAATCTGCCAGCCAACGCGCCACCCGCTCCCGCGCTACAAGCAACATGACAAGACTATCTTGTCGAAAGATGCCCGTCTGCTCACAATTGCACGTTTCTGAGAATGCTCTCAGACACCAGCCTTGCTGACGCGGCAGGCGGCTACACTCTGGTTACTTGTCAGCGGCCCCGTTTCCCGGTGCAATCAGTTCTTGGGGAGGAACCTATGGGACGCATCTTCGGCTTTCTCAGCGTCGTTATTGTAATGGGCGTCGGGATGTACATTTATTCCAGGCAGGCGACCAGCTCTTCTGCTGCCGCCGGGGCCAACAATCCGCAGGCCGCCATCAACATCACTGGCGTGAGGAGCGATCTGACCAGCATCGCCCAGGCCGAGCGCCGCTACTTCGCCAGCGAAGGAAAATATGCTTCGTTCGACGAACTGCTGTCGGCGAACTACATCAGCATTGCCCGGCAGCGTCCGCCTTATAGCTATGAGGTCCAGACCAGTTCCACCGGCTTTCACGCGGTCGCGACCCGCTCCGGTGCCAACGTCGGCGGCACACCGGCGCAGCTTTCGGTGGACGAGAATATGGAGTTTCAAAGCTCGGAGTAGGCCGTGGGCCGCCAAAGGTAACGTGGACCGTCGTGCCGTTAAGCGCTACGATTTCGAATCGTCGAGAAGCATTTATTTAGCTGAGGAGAGGTTCTACGGTTGAGGAATTCTGATCGCCCCTTTTGGATCTATGTCTTGCCTCTGCTGCATGCCACCGCCAGCGCGGTAAGCATGATTGGTTACATGGTCCCGCGGCTATCGTACCTTGGGATCGTTCAGACTTTCATGCTTTTAGCAGACTTGCCCATTTCGGCGCCCGTGTATGTCTTGGCCTGGAGATATCCGGTCATCGCACAAATGTGGTTCCTAATTGTAGGAACGTTGTGGTGGTATGTCTTAAGCCGAGCCGCGCAAAGGATGCTATATCGAAGCATCGAGCCCAAATCTTCCTGAGCTAAAGGGGAAGCTGTCTACGAAATGCAAGTCATCTACGCCATCCCGTTCACAATTTTTTCTGTGTTTGGATTCTTGCTGTGCGTCGTAGTTCCGCAATGGCGACGCTACAAATTTCAAGCATTAGTTGCCCCTATCGCATTTGGATTCTGCTCGATTGTCGCCGCCGGAGCGATCATTCTCGCATGCGACCACTTCAATCTTGGCGTATTCACGAGACCCTGGTCAGGGCCACGAGACTCAGTGCCTTTGGTTATGATCTACGTCATTCCCGGTCTAGTTGGCGGTTGGGCGGCTGTCCTCGCCGTCACGAAAATCGCGAATGCCCGTCAACGTTGAGAAAAACGGCGTTTACATCACCTTCGTGCTCCGGTCTGCCAGCAACGGGATTCATTCCTATCGCCTGTAGTATGCTTCCCTCCGAATGCCGGAAGCGTTTCCAATTCTTATTTCCGTTGCTGCTGACGATGCGGGCAAGCGCCTCGATCAATTGCTGGCGGCGCATCTCGACGTCAGCCGCGCACGCGTGCAGCAACTCATCTCCGAAGAAAAAGTCTTGGTGAATGACGCACCCGCGAAGGCTTCGCTGAAGCTGCGGGGCGGCGAGCGCATCACCGTGCTCGGTTCTGCCGAGCGGCCTCCGCTGCGCGCCATCGCTGAGGAGATACCTCTCGACATCGTTTATGAAGATGACGATCTGGCGATTATCAACAAGGCTGCGGGGATGATGGTGCATGCGGGGGCGGGCGCGACGGAAGATCAGCGCAATCGCGGGACGCTGGTGAATGCGCTGCTGCATCATTTCGCGACGCTCTCGGCGGTGGGCGGGGAGATGCGGCCGGGGATCGTGCATCGGCTGGACAAAGAGACCAGCGGGCTGATCGTGGTGGCGAAAAATGATGAAGCGCACCGCAAGCTGGCGGCGCAGTTTGCCCGGCGCGAGGTGAAGAAGACTTATATTGCGCTGGTGCATGGGTGGGTGAAGAAAGATCGCGGGACGATTTCGGCCAGCATCAGCCGGGATCGGGTGCGGCGCATACGGATGACCACGCGCGGGACCGGCGGCAGGGATGCGGTCTCACACTACAGCGTGACGCGGCGGCTCGATACGGCATATGGCAAGTTCACGCTGGTCGAGGTGAAGATCGATACCGGCCGGACGCATCAGATTCGCGTGCATATGGCATCGCTCGGGCATGCGATTGTGGGCGATAAGCTGTATGGCGCGCCGAGTGAAATGCGGGCCAGGCGCGGGCGGGCGACGGACGAGGGCGGGGCGATTTCGCTGGCGCGAAATTTCTTGCATGCGGCGCGGTTGGAGCTGACGCATCCGCGGACGGGGCAACCAATTGCGCTTGAGAGTCGTCTTCCGAAGGAGCTGCAGGCATTTTTGGCGACTATCGAGAGAGACGTTGCGAGCAACGTCTCTGCGGGCGGCGGTTAGCATAACCCGCGTCCGACGCGCCTCGGGCGGATATAATGGAATTGTCGAGGGAAACTTTGGGGACGAAATTCATTACGAGGTCCAGGCTCGTTCCGCTGATTCTTTGCGCCGTGGGCGCGATGGCCCAATCGGGGTCTCCAGCTTCGCCTGCTCCCGCATCTCCGCCGGCAGCCGCGCAGGAGCAGAAGGCTGCCGATCCGAACGCGGCGGCCGGGGACGATTCGCTTACCACCATCCACGCCACCACCAACGAAGTGAACGTCGTGTTCACGGTGACGGACAAGCATGGACGGCGCATCACCGATCTGAAGCAGGGCGACTTCCACGTGCTCGACGACAACAAGCCACCGCAGGAGATTCGCAGCTTCCACGCCGAGGCCAACCTGCCGCTGCAGGTCGGGCTGCTGATCGATGCCAGCAACTCCGTGCGCGACCGGTTCAAGTTCGAACAGCAATCGGCGGTCGAGTTTCTGAATCAGACGATTCATCCGCGCTACGATCAGGCGTTTGTAGTTGGTTTCGACGTAACGCCGGAGGTCACGCAGGATTTCACCGACAACACCGAGAAGCTGGCGCATGGCGTGCACGAACTGCGTCCTGGCGGCGGTACGGCCCTCTACGATGCGCTATATTTCGCGTGCCGCGACAAGCTGTTGAAGGCTCCGAAGTCGACCACGGTGCGGCGCGCCATCATTTTGCTGAGCGACGGCGAAGACAACCAGAGCCACGTAACGCGCGAGGAAGCGATCGAGATGGCGCAGCGGGCCGAGGCCATCGTCTACACCATCAGCACGAACGTGAGCGGGACCAAAGGCGCGGGCGACAAGGTGCTGGAGCGCATTGCCGACGCCACCGGCGGGCGTCCGTTCTTCCCCTTCCAGATTCGCGACGTGGCCAACGCCTTTGCCGAAATTCAGGACGAACTCCGCAGCCAGTACGCCATTGCTTACAAGCCGGCGGACCTCAAATCGGACGGGCATTACCGCACGATCGAAATCGTCGCCAACGATCGCAAGAATCTTCGGGTGCGGTCGCGGCGGGGATGGTACGCTCCGGGGCGGTAGAGCTCCGCCGCCGGTTTTCGGCTCCCGGTCATCTGAGGCACCATCAAACTTCCATGCCGGGATATTCAGGAACACCGCTTCCGAAAAAGCTGGGAATCAAGGCTGGATTTCGCGTTTGCCTGATCGATGCTCCTTCCGAGGTGCGTGCGGAGTTGAGCGCGGAACTTGCGGACTGCGAGAACGTGAGTGACGGAAAGGCTCCGCTCGACTTCGCCATGGTGTTCACGAAATCGAAGGCGGAGCTGGCGAAAGATTTCAAGCGAATCAGCAAACTGCTGGCGCCGGCGGGAATGTTGTGGGTGAGTTGGCCGAAAAAAAGTTCCGGCGTGGTCACGGATCTGAATGAAAACATCGTGCGCGAGATTGGACTGGACGGCGGGACTAGTGGACGTGAAAGTGTGCGCGGTGACTGAGGTTTGGTCGGGATTGAAATTTGTGCGGCGCGTGAAAGATCGCTGAGCAGCCGGCAGAGACGGAGCAAGCTACGTCTCTACAACGGCCAGCGGAGCGTGAGGGAAGAGAAAAGCATGGTACGAGTGGGATTGATCGGATTCGGTCTGGCGGGGCAGGCGTTTCATGCGCCTGTGATTCGCGGCGTCCAGGGAATGGAACTGGCCTGCATTCTCGAGCGCCATGGATCGAAGGCGAAGGAAAAATATCCGGAAGTTCGCGTGGCGCGGACGCTGGATGAAATGTTTTCCGACAAAACGATCTCGCTTGTGCGTGGTGGCCACTGCCAAACGATTCGCACTTTTCCTATACGAAAGCCTGCCTCGAAGCTGGACGCGATGTGGTGGTGGACAAACCATTCACGCCGACGCTGGCGGAAGCGGAGCAACTGGTGCGTCTCGCCGCCGATCGCGGCCGCCTGGTCACGGTGTATCAAGACCGGCGCTGGGATGGAGATTTTCAGACGATCAAGAAGCTGGTGAAATCGGGCGCCGTGGGCGCGGTTGCGGAGTACGAAGCGCGCTTCGACCGTTTCCGTCTGGAGGCCAAACCGAATGCATGGCGGGAGCATGCGGACCATCCTGCGGCCGGCGTGCTGTGGGATCTGGGGCCGCACTTGATCGATCAGGCGCTGGTTTTGTTTGGCGAGCCGGAGACGATTTGGGCGTCGGCATTCTGCCAGCGGCAGGATTCGAAGATCGACGATTCCTTTGACGTGCACATGGAGTATCCGCGTCTGCGGGCGGAGTTGCGCGCGCGGATTATTGCTTATGCCCCCGGACCGCATTTTCTGATTCATGGGACGGAAGGATCGTTCATCAAGTACGGAATGGATCCGCAGGAGGAGATTCTGCGGAGCGAGAATTGCCCTGACGGACCTGACTGGGGAGCGGATTGGGGAGAAGAACCGCAGGAACGGTGGGGAACTCTGAGCCGCGTGGGCGGGGAAATTCGCAAAGTGAAGACTGAACGCGGAGACTATCGCGGGTTCTATGCCAATGTGAGAGATGCGATCGAGAAGGGATCTCCGCTGGATGTGACGCCGGAGCAGGCGCTGCGCACCATGCGGGGAGTGTTGCTGGCGCATAAGAGCAGCCGGGAGGGGCGGAGAGTTCGGTGGACGGAAGCGGTGGAGTAATGTTTCAAGGTTTCAAGGTTTCAAAGTTTCAAGGTTTCGGGCTGGGCCCTCTCATTGGTCGTTGATCTCTGAAACCTTGAAACTCTGAAACCTTGAAACCTTGCTTCTTTCAACTTTTCATTACTTTTTGGAATGCGGACTGGAAGCGGTTCATTTCTTCTTGCGTTCCTACTGTGATGCGGACGTAGGTCGGCATGACGGGCCAGACGCGGCCGATCAAGACGTTTTCCTTCGCCATCGCGTCCCTCACTTCCTTGCCTGGCCGCTTCGTATCGAGCAGGAAGCAGTTGGACTCGGACGGGAATGTAGGAATAGCCGTTGCGGTCGAGCCACTGAAATGTCTGCTGGCGAATGCCGGCGTTGATGCGCCGGCGTTCCGGGACGAGCGCGGAATCCTTCAGGCTGGCGATGGCGGCGGCGACGGCGGTCGTGGGCATAAAATTTTGTCCGCCGCGGGCGACGACTTTTTCGAGCAAGTCGGGGCGGGCGATGACGAATCCGCAGCGCAGGCCGGCCATGCCATAGACCTTGGAAAACGTTCGCAGCACGATGACATCTTTGCCGGCTTTGACCAGATCGAGTGCAGACGGCGCCTCGCTCAAGTGGATGTAAGCTTCGTCGATCAGAACGATTGAATCCTTGGGCTTGTTGGCGACGAGATATTCGATGTCGGAATGCGAGGTGAGCGTGCCGGTGGGATTGTTGGGATTGCAAATGTAGAAGACGCCGGCGTCTGGAGCGGCGGCCAGCATGGCCTTGACGTCGTGCGCGTAGGTTTTCGTCAGCGGAACCTTGACCACGCGAGCACCCGCAACGGAGGCCATCATCATACCGGTCTCGAAGCACGGGTCCGCGGTGACGTAACTTTTCTGCGGCGAAGTGAAGGCCAGCACGCTGAGACTGAGCGGAGGAGTTGAACCGCGTGCAGTAGATGTAGTCGGGATTGAGGCCTTCCATCTGGGCGAACGTGCTGACCAGTTCGTCGG
Organism: uncultured Acidobacteriaceae bacterium; assembly: GCA_963733795.1. Lineage (GTDB taxonomy): Bacteria > Acidobacteriota > Terriglobia > Terriglobales > Acidobacteriaceae > Sulfotelmatobacter. Next base: position 382,653 of record CAVTED010000004.1, on the reverse strand, counting down.
TGAGATTGTCGGAGTAGCGGCCGCCTTGCGGGATGATGGCGGCGATGGCATCGCGCGCGGCCTGGCAGGGGCCCAGCGGATTCTCGTTGGAATCGATCAGCACCGCATCCTTGGCGTGCGGGCGGCGCCGGGCAGCGGCGGCCAGCATGGGCTCGGACATCACTCGGAACGCAGCGGCTGCCGAGGCGGCAGCCGACAGATGCAGGAACGAACGGCGGGAGAAACGGGGCATGGAGAACCTCCGCAAGGGAGTGTATCAATTGCGGTAGTCGAGTGAGAAGAATTTAACCACAGAGGGCACAGGGGAGCACAGAGGAACAAAGCCTCTGTGTAACTCCGTGCCCTCTGTGGTTAAGTTCTTGATCTGTTTCGGGTCTAGTCTTGTTTGCGGCCGGCGTAATATCCGGCGCGGGCCTGGATTTTGTAGCTCTGCTTGTTCTTGATTTCAAGCTTGCGGTAGGTGCCGTCGAGCTTGGTGTTGGTGGGGGTGTAGCCGATGTTGTACTGGCTGCGCAGTTCGGCGGCGATCTGGTCGAAGGCTTCCCGGAGCTTGTCGAACTTGTTGCCCACGTTAATGACGCGGCCTCCGGTCTGCTCGGTGAGTTTGCGCATTTCGGATTCGCCGGAATAGCCAAAGCCGCCGTAGAATCCGCGATCGGCGCAGAGCAGGACGTAAACGATGGAGTCCGCTTTCTGCGCGGCTTCAATCGCGTCCTGAATTTTCAGCCGGCTGCCTTCATCCTGCCCATCGGTGAGCAGGATCATGGCCTTGCGGCCCACTTCCTTGGACAGCATGTCGTGGGCGGAAAGATACACGGCGTCGTAGAGCAGAGTTCCCGGCGAATTATGCTGCGGGACCGGGCCGCCGCCCATGCCGGGGATTCCGCCACTGCTGTAATCCACGTTCACTTTCGCTTTGTTCAGAGCGGCCTGCAGGCGGTGAACGTCGCGGGTGAAATCCTGCAGCAGGTCGACCGAGATATCGAAGCTGATGACGAAGGCCTCATCTTTGTCGGTCAAGATCTGCCTCAGAAAGGCGCCGCCGACTTCTTTCTCCATGTCGATGACGTTGCGCTGGCTGCCGCTGGAGTCGATCATGATCCCGAGCGTGAGCGGAAGGTTCGTCTCGGCGGTGAAATACTTGATGGTCTGCGGCTTGCCGTCTTCGCTGACCTCAAAGTCGCCCTTGGTGAGGTTGGGAATCAGGGCGCCGTGCTTGTCTTTGACGTTGAAGAATAGCTGCACCACGTTGACGTTTACTTTCAGGGTCTCGGTAGGCTGCTGAGAGTCGTCGGATTTCTGGTCATCGGGCTTCTGGCAGGGGAAGCGGGCTGCTGAGCCTGGCGCTGATGACTGGGCAGAAGCTGTGGGGCGGCGACTGCTGGGCAACAGTGAATGGGGCCGCAAGGAACAGCGCAGCCAAAGCCAGTATGGGCGGGATTCGGCGCTGGGAAGACAAAAAGCTTGGGCATCCGGGACTCTCTCGCGATTCGTTGGTTAGTGTTAGTCTAATCCTTAGATGCACCAAACAGGGTGGATTGAGCATCTTACAGACGAAAAGCGAGTATTTTTTCGCGGGATCGTCCGCGGGACAGGGAAATCATGGCGCCGGTGACCAGAAATACCGATTGTCGGATTCACGCGGGATTCAGGCTGATGGCTGCTGCCTGTGCTGATACTGGGGATTCCGGCTGCTCGCAGGCGCAGTCTGGCCAGAGCTCAGATCTCCAGCCGCCGGCCAATTCCCAACCGGCACAGGATATCCCAGACGCGCCCTCGACCGTCCAGCCGCCCGCTCCCAAGCCTGCCGACGCGCCGCCCGAGACGAGCAAAAGCAACCCAGCCACCCGCCTATCCCGGGCGAGGCCGGCGCAGCAAGCCGGATCAGACAGAATCACGCTCCGCCGCCCATGCCCCCGGTTGAGACCATTCCCGCAGGCAGCAGGCCGAGGAATCAGATCAATCCCAAGGAAGATCTCTACACCATTTCGGTTTCGGCCAACGTGGTACAGATTCCTGTCATGGTCAAAGACTCCAACGGGCGCCCCGTCGATGGGCTGCTTCCCAAAGATTTCACCGTCTGGAAAACGGCAAGAAACAGACGCTGACCTACTTCACCAGCGATCCTTTTCAGCTTTCGGTGGCGGTGCTGCTCGACACCGGCATCGCGGACGTAGCCCTCCAGAAGGTAAATCAGACCTACGCATCCCTGGTCGGGGCCTTCAGCCCTTACGATGAGGTTGCGCTCTACACCTACAGCAGCACGGTCAGCCAGGTTACCGACTACAGCGGCCGGCCGCGAGAAACTGACGGCCGCGCTCAACCAGATGAAGACGGTGCGCGGACGCAACAATGGCCCGCCGGTGTTGGGCGGTCCGCTGGGGCCGGATGGCCCGACGGTCAACGGAGCCCCGGTCGGAGGACCGATCATCCAGCCGGTCAATACTCCGCCCAGGGAGGCGCATGTTTTAAATGATGCCATCCTGCGCGCGGCGTTGGACCTGAGCAAGCGCGACCGCACCCGCCGAAAGGTAATCTTCGTGATCAGTGATGGGCGGGACTTGGGCAGCAAAGCCAGCTACCGCGATGTGTTGAAGGTGCTCGAGACCCACGGCATTCAGGTAAAAGCCGTGGTGGTCGACAGCGGGGCGCTGCCCGGTTTATCGCCAGACTCGACAAGCTCCATCTGCCAGGACAAGGCTACAGCAACATTCTTCCGAAGTACTGCTCGGCCACGGGCGGCGGAGAGGTCTTCAGCGAACTCTCCCGCAATGCGATGGAAGAGGCATATGCGCAGATCACCTCCGAGGCCAGGAACCAGTACACGCTTGGCCTATATCCCAAAGGCCACCGCGGGCCCAGCCTTTCGCAGCATCGAAGTTCTAGTGGACAAAAAAGGGCTGAATATCTATACCAAGGCTGGATATTATCCCGTTCCGTCGGCCCATTAAGCCTCCAGAAATCACCCGGGGTCACCTGAGTAACCTGCGTTCGGCATCTCCCATATGATATAAAGACCGCGAGCCTCCAAAAGGAATTGGTGCAGGCGGCAGCCCCTGAGGGTATGCCCGCATTTGAGGAAAGTCTTGAGTTTCATCAACTTCGCAGCCCGTGAGATCAATTGCAAGATCGTGTACTACGGCGCCGGATTGGGCGGCAAGACCACGAATTTGCAGGTGATTTACCAGAAAACCGCGGACCAGCAGAAGGGCAAGATGATCTCGCTGGCCACCGAAACCGAGCGTACGTTGTTTTTCGACTTCCTGCCGCTCGATCTCGGCTCGGTTCGCGGCTTTAAGACCCGCATCCATCTCTACACCGTGCCCGGACAGGTCTTTTACGATGCCAGCCGCAAGCTGATTCTGCGCGGCGTGGATGGCATTGTATTCGTCGCCGACTCCCAGGAGCAGCGCATGGACGCTAACGTCGAAGCGCTGGAGAACCTGATGTCGAACCTGAAAGAGCACGGCTACGACTTCAACAAGATTCCCTACGTGCTGCAGTTGAACAAGCGCGACCTGCCCAATATTCTGCCCATCGATCTGCTTTCCACTGAACTGCGCAAGAAAAATGAACCCATCGTCGAGGCGGTCGCCTTCCAGGGCGTCGGCGTGTTTGAAACCCTGAAGGAAATCGCCAAGCAAGTGCTGACGGAGCTGAAAGCGGGCGGGTAGAGTAGCAAGGCAATCGCCGGCTGGGTATCCGAAAAAAAATCCTCTCTTTGGTTTTAGGCGGTTCTGAGCGCTGTGGCCTGATTTCGTCAACTTCGAGGGCGCGGGCTGACAGTGTGTTCTCTGTGGTTAGAGTTCCCGAGTTGTCGGGGCAACCTCGACGGGGGTAATCGAATCTGGGATGCTAGTGCCTTCAACAAAACCAAAAGTGAGAGGATAGTAATGCTCAGGCATGTGACACGGGTTCTTCTTGTCGCGACCAGCTTTTCGGCTCTCGCATACGCTCAGTGCGCCAAGGATAATCGGTCCGGCGAGCACGGTGGAGTCGTCGTGAAAGACTTCACGATTAACGGCACCACCACGCTCAATTCAACCGAACTGGCGCGACTGTCCGGGGAGTTCGTCGGTTCCTGCTACAACGACGACTCGGAGGAGATGCAGGAGCGGCTCCGTGCTGGGTTTCAGGAGCATGGATATTTTGCCGTTGAAGTAAAACACCTCACATTCAAGTCCTCCGATCCTCTGGGATCTCCCAAGCCAGTGGCGGTGGAAGCTGAGGTGGCGGAGGGCCCGAAGTACAGGTTGGCGAAGATCACGTTTCTGGAGAATCATGCAGTCAGCACCGAGGCCCTTCGCAGGGAGTTCCCGTTGAAACCGGGCGATGTGTTTGAACGGGGCAAAATCGCCAGCGGGCTTGAGAGTCTGCGGAAGCTCTACGCTTCAAAAGGGTTTCTGGACTTTACCTGTATTCCCGACACGGAGCCTTCCTCGAATGGAACCATGACTCTCGCGGTGACCGTAGTCGAAGGACCGCAGTACCACATGGGAAAGCTTGAGATTGTGGCCGGGGAAGAAACAGCGGCGAGACTTCGGGCGGAGTGGAAGATGACCGAGGGAGCGGCATACGATTCTACGTACATCGGGAAATTCGTTGAGAAGAACAGCAGCCTGCTACCTGAGGGTTTCACTGCGGGAGATGCGCGACAAATAATGAATTGTCCCGAGGGTGTAGTTGAAGTGTCATTGATGCTTGATCCGCGGGAAGGCAAGTCTGAGTTGCCGGTGAAAAGTGTTCCCTGCGAATCTCACGACGACCAAACGAAGTGACACTCCGAGCCAAGGGGCCATTGCAAAGCGAAAAACTCGCGCCGTGGGGTAGTTGGCGAAATATCTCCGTTACACTCACCGACAGGACGGGTGGCTATCCTTGGGCTTTCTGTAAGGGTGGGACGCTATCCCGCCAAATAAACCTGACACTGATCTTTTCCACAGTCCCGTATGTGACGCCCAACCTTGACTGAGGATTTCATTCACAGCATCATGGCGCAGGTCCCGACAGTCTGGTTGAAACCAAACTGTCTAAGTCTTTTGTTTCACGGATTTTGATATCTAACTTCTTTGTCCGCCGGATTTTGCGGGGAATTTCGTGCTAACCCGATGACTCTAAAGATTCGAGGGGGGAGGGGGATACCCCAGGCCATTCAGCCATTCAACCATAGCGTGCTCTTTCCGAGAAGTGAACTCAGCAGGCGCTTCGGGTTCTGCCGCACGCGGATTCGACCGGTCCTGATCTACAATGGCTGTCCGCCAATCCGCCACAATCTGGAGAGAATCCATGCGCATTCGGCAATATGCACTGCGAGCTGTGCTGGTACTTTTGTTTTTCTGCGCACCCTTCACGTTGTCCCAGACTACATCTCTGCACGGCATCGACCTCAATGATCTTGATCGCAAGGCCGACCCTTGCACCGACTTCTACGAGTTTGCTAATGGCACCTGGCGGGCGAACAATCCGATTCCTGCGTCGATGACGCGATGGAGCAAGCGATGGGCGGCGGGAGAATCTTCGAAAGACAAATTGCGCGAGATTCTCGACACCGCGTCCGCCCACAAAAGCGCGCCCAAGGGCAGCACCGAACAGATCATCGGCGACTACTACGGCGCCTGCATGGACGAGTCTCGCGTCAACGCCCGCGGCATGGACCCGATCAAACCGTGGTTCGCCAGAATTGACGCGGCTCGCGACATCGCCGCGCTGCAGGCGGTGATGGCCGATATGCACGACATCCTTGTTCAAGCCCCATTCGCGCTGGGCAGCCAGCAGGATCCGCACAAGCCTTCGTGGGTGCTGGCCGATCTGGGCGCGAGCGGCCTCAGCCTGCCTGATCGCGACTATTATCTGAAGCCCGAGCCGCGCTTCAAGGAAGCTCGCGAAAAATATGTGGAACATGTCACAGCCATGTTGAAGCTCGCTGGCTGGGACCAGAAGTCCGCCGCAGCCGCGGCCCAGACCATCATGGGCATGGAGACAAAATTAGCCGAAGCCTCGCTCGACAACGTCGCGTTGCGCGATCCCACCGCCACCGACCACAACACCACCTTCGCGCAATTGCAGGCTATGGCTCCGCATTTCGATTGGGGAAGTTACTTCAAACATAAAGAACTGCCGACAGACGTTGACCTGAACGTGGACCAGCCCAAGTTCATGCAGGAAGTTGACCGGCAACTGCAGCAGACGCCGCTGGCGGATTGGAAAGTGTATTTGAAGTGGCAGTTGCTGAATTCGACCGCGAGTTCTCTTTCCACGCCCTTCGTCGAGGAAGATTTCGCTTTTAACGGCAAATACCTGAGCGGCACCACCGAGATGAAACCGCGCTGGAAGCGTTGCGTCGAATCAACCGACCAGTTGCTGGGCGAGGCGCTGGGGCAAAAATATGTGGAGAAATATTTCCCGCCCGAGGCCAAGGCCCGCATGCAGGAGATGGTGCGCAATCTGCTTGCCGCGATGCGCGACGATATTCTGAGCCGTCCATGGATGAGTGACGACACCAAAGAAAAAGCGATGGCGAAGATTGCCACTTTCAATCCTAAGATTGGATATCCCGACAAGTGGAAGGACTACAGCCATGTCGAGATTCGCCGCGATGTGTTTTTCGACGACGTGATCGCCGGCAGAAAATTCGTGGAGGAAGACGACCGCGCCACCATCGGCAAGAATGTCGATCGCGGCCGCTGGGGCATGACGCCGCCTACGTCCGACGCGTACTACAATCCGCTGCTGAACGAAATCGTCTTCCCGGCCGGTATCCTGCAACCACCCGCCTTCGATATGCACGCCGTCGACGCGGTGAACTATGGCGCCATCGGAGTCGTGATCGGACATGAAATTTCGCATGGCTTCGACGACCAGGGAGCGCAATATGACTATCTCGGCCGCCTGCGCAACTGGTGGACGGATGCCGACCTGAAAAATTTTCAAGGACGCGCCGCCTGCGTGGTCGATCAGTTCGATCACTACTACATCGAGAAAGATATCCACCACAACGGCAAGCTGGTGCTGGGCGAAAGCATTGGCGATTTGGGCGGAGCGAAAATCGCGTATCTCGCATACCAGAAGTCGATCCAAGGCAAGCCGCGACCGGCAGATATCGACGGCTTCACTCCGGAGCAGCAGTTTTTCATTGCCTGGGGGCAATTTCGCGGCGACGAAATCCGCCCCGAAGCGCAGCGTCTGATGGTGCAGGGAGATCCTCATCCAATCGCGAAGTACCGCGTGATCGGCCCGCTCTCGAACCTGCCGGACTTCCAGACAGCGTGGAGGTGCAAGGCGGATGCGGCGATGGTGCGGCCGGAAGGCAAGAGGTGTGACGTCTGGTGAAGGCGAAGCTGAAAGACGATCTCTGATGATCGGCCGACTGTGCGGAATCACGATCCCGCGCGGGAGTTCGGAGGCACACGTTGTGCCGCCACGTCATCCTCATTACCAACGTAAGCGTACGACGTGTTTTTCTGCGGCAATGTTACTTCCGCGTTCGCTAGCCTTAAACACGGGGGCGGCGGCAAACTGCCCGCCCGTGGGCTTCGTCAGTGATCCTCTCCGCTTTGATTCTTCGCTCGTCGGATCCGACCGGACTTCTGGTCTGGTGCGGCGTCGGGTTCTGCGCCGGGATCGGCCTTTTCTTTTATGGATTCCAACTGCTGCAGCGCCGCCGCCTGATTCTCGACACTCCGTTCTCGAAGATTCGCAGCGCTTCGATGGGAATGGTCGAAGTCAGCGGGCTCGCGGTCGGTCCCTACACCATGGTCGCGCCCATCACCGCGCGCCCGTGCTACTACTACCGCACACTGGTCTGGGAGTACAAACAACGCGGCAAGAATAAAGAATGGGTCAAAATCGCCGGCGAGTGCATGCACGTGCCCTTCTTCGTCGACGACAATACCGGACGCCTGCTGGTCGATCCGCGCGGAGCCGATCTCGACCTGCACCGCGATTTCGAACAGCAATTCTGCGATTCGTTTTTCACCACAAAAGATCCCGCGCCGGAGAACTGTGCGCAGCTTTCTGGCGCGCCACGGCATTGCCACCAGCAACAAAATCAAAGTGGAGGAGTATTGCATCAAGCCTAAGAATTCGCTCTTCATTCTGGGCACGCTGAGCGAAAATCCCGGCCTGGAAGTCGGTCCGCAGCCGGTGCAGGACAATGAAACCATCAATCCGCTATCCATGGGCGCGCTTTCACAGTCGCTCGGGGTGATTTCGTTTTCGCTACAGGCGGGAAATCAGACTTGGCTCAACGGGACTTGGGCTTCGACTCTTCGGCCCACGGGCCAGCAATTCAATCTGAAGTTCATTTGCGTCCTATCATTCGCCTGTCACCGGTGGAATCCGTACCCACGAAATCTTCCGAGATGACGCAGCAACAAAAAGTCGCGGCCGCTCTGCTGAAAGCCGGAATCTCGAATCCCGCGGCATGGGCCGCAGCGGGCGCTGCCGTGGCAACCGCCCACGGATGTGCAGGTCTTCGCCGATGCCGACAGCACCAGTGACGACCAGCAGTTCCAATCTGCGAAACGGAGTTCGCGAATGCACAGACGAACTGCTTTCGATCCGCATCCGCCGGTGGTGCTGATGAAAGGGACCAACAACAAGACGTTCCTGATCTCCTGGCGCAGCCAGCAGGAAGTCGCCCGCTCCCTCGGCTGGAAATGCGCCCTGATGATCTGGGGCGGCCCCGCACTCTCGCTTACTCAGCCTCTACTTCATTTTGAGCATTGAGCGCTTTGAGTGCGACGCCGCTGAATCTCGGACTCATTCGCCCGGCACCACGCTTCTAACCTCGCCGCCACCGACTCCCGCCTGGCTCGCAGCTCGCCCTCTAGTACAATCAACCCGTGAGCGACGCCGTCCGCATCGGAATCCTGGGCGACTTTAATGCCGACTTCCGCTCGCACCATGCCACCAACGATTCTCTGCAACACGCCGCCCGAAAGCTTCAGATGAAGGTCGAATCCGAGTGGCTGCCCACTCCCTCGCTCGCCGCCGACACCGCCGAAAAGAGGCTCGAAAGTTTCGACGGCCTGTGGGCCGCGCCCGGCAGTCCTTACAAAAGTTTCGACGGCATGCTCAAAGGAATCGAGTTTGCCCGGCGCCGCGATTGGCCGTTTCTCGGCACCTGCGGCGGGTTCCAATACGCCTTCATCGAATTTGCCCGCAACGTCCTCAACATCGCCGATGCGGACAGCGCCGAGAACAATTCCGGCTCGAAGAACATCATCATTTATCCGGTAGCCTGCGCCGTGCCCAATCGCAAGGGCGATGCCCCCAAGCTATCCGGCGCGGTCCCGGAGATTCGCCTGCGTCCCGGCTCCTACCTGCAGTCTTTCTACGGCAAAGATAAAACGACGGTAACCGAAGAATTCTTCTGCAACTTCGAAATCAATCCCGAATTCGAATGGGCGGCGATGGAAGCGGGATTCCCCGTGGTCGCGCGCGGTTCCGAGGGCGAGATTCGCGCGATCGAATCTCCGACCCACCGATTCTTCCTGGCCACGCTCTTCCAGCCGCAATTGTCGTCCACGGAAAAGAAGCCCCACCCCATCGTTCTGGCGTTCGTGCAAGCCGCCGCCGACTGGGGCAAGAAAAAACTGGACGATAGCGTCCTGGAGTAGCGCACGTAACGGCGGTCAAAAAGTAGCGCCGGCGACTCGCCGGCTGTCGCGGCGGCATCCTGCCGCCGCCAGTTCGCGAGTCGCCGTTAAACATCGCTAATCCTGCGCCCGCGGTTACCAAAGGCCCAGCACTCGGCCCGTTATGGGACTCGCACCATTCGCATCTGGAGCCCCTGCCCAGCTCTCCCGCTACACTCATCCCGATCGCTCCCCCCGCCCGAACTCACGTCTGCAGGAGCCGCTCGTCTATGCATATGCAGTTGATCGATTTATCTCGCATTCCGTTCACCACGCTGATCAGCTACATCCCCGTCATCGCTACGGTTGTGACTTGCCTTTTCAGCGTGATTCTGGCCCGCGCCACGCTGCGCTACGTCGAAGCCACCGACAAAGGCCTGGCCCTGGCCCGCGAAGAGTTCGAGCGCGAGTGGTCGCCGGACATTCACATCAAGCTGGAACGCGTCTCCGCCACCGAGGCCAAAGTCATCGTCACCAATCTGGCGAAAACGTCGGTCCTTTTGCAACTGCTGCAATTGCGCAAGCTGTCGCATGCCATGCCGTTTGAACGCTGCCGCTTGAACGATCCGTTGGTCGGCGGCCTGACCTGGTCGCAGGAAATGGGCCGCCGCATTCTGGCCTGCACGGGAGAAGAATTTGAAGGCCCCATCGCGGCCTCGATGACGTTCTATGCCGCGGGCCGGATGTATCGCACCGATTGGTTCCGCGCGCAAATCCAGGTTCGCGAAGGCCGCATCGCCAGCCTCGAACCCAGCACCATGCCCGCCCGCCGCGTACGTGTGGTCGAGCACAAGGGCCCGGAACGCCGCGAAGTTCGCGCAGGACGTAGCGGCGGACGCAGTCCCGGATGAAGAAGAAGTCAGGCCGGATGAGAGCGCCTTCGCTGCCGAAGCGTAAATCATGCCCTTTCAGACCCTCCCCCTTTGTCCATTGAGATCATTGATTTCGACCATCGGATCGCCGTGGTCCGTCTCTTGACGAGTAGTCGTCTCGGGTAACTGCGCGGTCGGTCTGTCCAGCCATAACATACTTCCCTAATCGGTGCTCGCGGGCACCAAGAATGAACTTTCGCGGTGCTGTAACAGACACCCGACTGTTATTCTGCTGCTAATACTCTTAATAACTTGAGATCACAATTTGTGATCTCAAGTTTGAAGGGAACTCCAAAATATGGCGAAGACCGCGATCATGGTCGCACGAAAAGTTGATTCGAAGATCTTGCTTCTCCGCGGGCAGAGAGTCATCCTCGACACCGACCTTGCCGAGCTCTACGGCGTCCGAGTCCGGCACCTGAATCAGCAGGCCAAGCGCAATGCCAAACGCTTTCCTCGCGCCTTTCGCTTTCAACTTTCCGCGCAGGAATTGAAAATCTTGAGATCACAAAATGTGATCTCAAGTGAACGCCATGGCGGCGCGCGCTATCGTCCCTATGCCTTTACCGAACATGGTGCGATCATGGCCGCCACCGTGCTGAACTCCGAACGCGCGATCGAAATGAGCGTGTTTGTCGTTCTTGCTTTTGTGCGTATGCGTCGCGCCATCGCCGGGAACCGCAATATCCTGACGAAGCTGGCGGAACTGGAACATCGACTGAAAAGTCATGACTCCGATATCCAGGACTGGATGGATGCGATTCGCGAACTCATGCGTCCCGAAGAGCCTAACCGTCGCCACATCGGGTTTGAAGCGCCCTCAGAGCCCGGTGGCAAGGTTCTCAAAGGTCGTGCAATACAACTGCGAAAAAACAGGTAGCCCTGGCCGTCAAATAGGGCTTCATCCGCGAAAACTTTAAGAGAATTCAATCTGCGCGAAGGTCGAAAGCCGGATAGCTTCCGCTGATCGCGGCGAACGATTCTGGCGGCGAACCTGCGGGAACTGGAAAGTAGCTTTGTACCTCGCGCTTGAAAGTGTCGAGGTAGGCTTTCAAAATCGGCGGCTTCTCCGCGTCGGAGATCGGACTCAGGCGAAATTTCCGGCGCGTGCTTCCTTTCTTCAGCGTGACTTCCCCGGCTGCCTCAGCGTTGCGCACCCACTGGGTTCGCCCGCGGGGAGCGACCAGATAACTCTTGCCATTTAGTTCCAGCAGATCAACCGGGGTCGAGTGGACCTTACCAGTTTTCCGTCCGCGGACTTCCAGCAGATAGTTGTGGGAAAAGCCGAGGCCGAGGCCCACGAAGAATCCAAAGATGCGGTTAAAGAGTTTTTCCGCGCCGGTAGGTTCGCGGAAAACCGGGAGAGCGGAGTTCATGCGTTCATTGTAGGCTCGCGCTAGATTTTCGGCACGAAACGCAGAGAGGCGGAGTTCATGCAATAGCGTAAATGCGTGGGCTCGGGGCCGTCGTCAAAGACATGGCCGAGATGAGCGTCACATTCAGTGCAGGCGACCGCGGTCCGGACCATCCCGAAAGTTGTGTCGCGGATTTCGGTTACGTTTTCGGCCGCAATCGGCGCCCAGAAACTAGGCCATCCCGTGCCCGATTCGAACTTGGTGGCGGAATCGAAGAGCGCATTGTCGCAGCAGATGCAGCGGTAGATGCCCTTGTCGTGCAGGTTCCAGTATTTTCCCGAAAAGGCGATTTCGGTGTCGGCATTGCGGGTGATGTCGAAGACACCCGAGGGTAGTTGCTTGCGCCACTCGGCTTCGGTCTTGATGACTCTAGCTATATGAACTTTATTCAGACGGTTGCCGGTGTCGGAGAAAAGAACGACGGTGACCTCTTTCGGGCCATTGTTTGCGGCCGCCGCGACTTTCAATACCGAGGGCTTCTTCCATTGCCACAGGACGAGGCCTGCGACGGCCGCCACCGCGCTCGCCAGGAATACGCGGCGGCACGGGTCCGTAACACCTTCGTGCGTGGTTTTTCGATCAAGATCGGAATCGAACATTACAGTGTCCTAGGGTTTCGGGTGGAGTTTTCTTCCGCCCTTCCAGGCTTGCCGATTTTTCTTTCGGTACCCACGGCTTTCACCGTGGGCTGCATTCTTGCGCCGCTCCGCGGCTCGAGATCTTTCTCCCTTTTACTTTCCCTTGTATAGATCCGGAAACTCCTTCTGCAGGTGCGCAAGTTTGGGAGCGTCATTCATCACGATGTAGGGCTGGTGGGGATGCAGCGTGGCGTAATTCTGATGATAAGCCTCTGCGGGATAGAAAGCCTGCAGCGGGACGACCTCGGTCACAATTGGCCCGGAAAAGACTTTGGCCTTGTCGAGTTGCGCGATGTAGGCCTCGGCAATGCGCTTCTGCTCATCGTTACTAAAAAAAATCGACGAGCGATATTGTGTGCCCTGGTCGGGGCCCTGACGATTGAGTTGCGTCGGGTCGTGCGCCACCGAGAAGAAGACGCGCAACAGTTGGCCATAGGTGACCTGCGAAGGATCGTAGACGATCTGCACGGACTCGGCGTGGCCCGTTTCACCGGTGCTGACGGTTTCGTATTCGGCGGTGTTGGCGGAGCCGCCTGCATAGCCGGAGGTCACGCCGATGACCCCCTTGACGTGCTGGAAAACCGCCTGGACGCCCCAGAAACATCCGCCGGAAATCACTGCTGTTTGTTGACCGGCAGTGGCAGCGCGCACAGCGTCGAATACGGGAGGAGGCACAGCGACGGACGGACTTGCTTTTGCCTTCCAAACAAACACTCCCAGCAGCGATACCAACACAATCAATAGGATCCGCGTTGTAGATGTCATTTAGTTTCCTCATACTTGGCACGAAATACTTGGTGCGAAACATCTGGGCTAGGTATTGGAGTTGCGAGCGGAATAAAAGTTTCAAGCTGGGGAATCACTTCTCACTTGCTTTTTCGCCTTCTCTTCGCCAATAATGGCGGCATGGCCATTACACGCAGACAACGGGAAGTATACGACTTCATTTCGCGATTCGTGGCAGAGCACCAATATTCTCCGTCGTTTGAAGAGATTGGCAAAGGCCTGAAGTTAACTTCTCTCGCCACCGTGCACAAGCACGTCACCAATCTGGAAAAAAAGGGGCTGCTAACCCGGGACTACAATCGCAGCCGTTCGATTGATCTGTTGCCTCCCAAAGGCCGTCTCAAGCAAGCCATGAGCGTGAACACCGCGGTTGTCCTGCCACTGGTGGGGCGCATCGCCGCCGGGCAGCCCATTGAAGCGGTGCAGAATAACGAGACTATTTCGCTGGCGGACTTCGTACGTTCAAAAGAAGTATTCGTGCTCGAAGTGCGCGGCGACTCGATGCAGGACGAGGCCATCCTGGACGGCGATTACGTGCTGGTGGAAAAGGCCCGCACCGCCCACAACGGGGACATTGTTGTGGCGCTGGTGGATTTGACTGACGCCACTCTGAAGCGTTTTTATCGAGAAGGCGACAACATCCGTTTGCAGCCGTCGAATGCAACCATGAAGCCGATCATCGTGCCCGCAGCGTCGGTGGATGTGCAGGGCCGGGTTATTGGGGTTCTGCGGAAGTATTGAGAAAAAGCTTCTAGCTGCTAGCTCCCAGCCACTGCAAGACTTCGAACCGTTCGGGACGTTGAGAACTCAGTTCCTGTTTACAAACAAAAACGCACGCCGACGAGCGTGCGTTCAATGTTTTAGCCAGAAGCCGCGGAGCTATTTACCCGAGATGCTTATTCAGAGCTTGCGCGATAGCGTCCTTCGGCTTGTAGCCGACGATTTGCTCGACGACCTGGCCTCCCTTGAACACCAACAACGTCGGGATGCCTGTGACTTTGTAGCGCATGGGAGTCGCGCTGTTGGAGTCGACATCCATCTTGCCGATCTTGATCTTTCCCTGATACTCGGTGGCCAGTTCTTCGACAATAGGAGCGATAGCGCGGCAGGGGCCGCACCAGGTTGCCCAGAAGTCCACTAGAACGGGTTTGTCCGACTTCAATACATCCTGATCGAAGTTCGCATCGGTCACTTCGACGATTCCGTTACCTGCCATTTTTTTCTCCTCGTTGAGAACGTCGCTCTGGCCGACGCTCCACCGAGCTTCGTTGCCGGGCCCGGCTATCTATAGGTTGCCTCCTTCCAGGGGAGGCCAACCCCTTATCTTAACACTCCTGTTTGATGCTTGGGCGGAGCAAAGGTCGCAAACGGGCTGAGGCGAGAAGCCAGATACCGAACAACTGCTTGCGCTTCCCCCTCGCTTCCGTATAAACCACTGGGTGTGGAGATCCGGATTCTTACCGCGGACGATGCGAGTGCATTCTCGAGCTTACGGCTCGCAGCCCTGGAACGGGAGACCTCGGCGTTCAGTTCATCGCCTGAGGAACACCGTACTCTCAGCCTTGGTGAGGTTAGGGCCAGACTGTCGCCCGATCTGGAGGATTCTTTCGTCGTAGGCGCCTTCGATGGCGAGCAACTGGTCGGAACAGCGGGATTCTATCGCGAAAAGGGGCTTAAGACGCGCCACAAGGGACGCGTCTGGGGCGTCTATGTGACACTCGGCGAGCGCGGAAAGGGAGTAGGCCGAGCCATCTTGCAAATGCTGCTGGAGCGGGCCGCCCTTATTGGAGTCGAGCAAATAGGGCTGTCCGTTACCACAACGCAGACTGCCGCAATAGGGCTGTATCGCTCGCTGGGATTTGAATCTTGGGGCTGCGAGCCAAAAGCATTGAAGATAGGAGACCGCTACCTGGACGAGGAGTACATGGTTTTACTTCGAGCGCCTACGAAGACGTGAAACGCCCCGGTTGATCGCAGGCAAAGAAAAGCGCCCTCGACTTTTCAGTCCAGGACGCCTCGGCAGCCCTCCCCCAGAACTGCCAAACCACGAAATGGATGTTAAGGACCTTCTCATTCAGTGTAAACGTCACTTTGGTAATAGGTGTAGCGCAGCCTGGATAGAAGAGTTAAGCTGAGTCTGACGAAATTAGAGCGACGAAGTGGTTGAGATCGAAGCACAGACGAACCCGCATCTCAACCAGTTCACTACTTCTGCCAGGTTTGGCCGGCATCGCTGGTGGTCCAGACTTCCGCCGTTGAGGTTGAAACCTTTCCATGCTGCATATCAATGAATTCCACGCTGACGACATCGCCAGTGAGAATCGCGTCTGACGAACTAGGCGTGACGCGGGCCCAGTGGTCCCCGGCGTC
Organism: uncultured Acidobacteriaceae bacterium; assembly: GCA_963733795.1. GTDB lineage: Bacteria > Acidobacteriota > Terriglobia > Terriglobales > Acidobacteriaceae > Sulfotelmatobacter. Next base: position 366,934 of record CAVTED010000004.1, on the reverse strand, counting down.
CGTCGAGTGATAGAGCGCGCCGCCGGAACCGCCCGCCCACACATCTGTTCCCGTCGCCGCGACGGCGCGGAACATGGGAGATGGCATCTTTCGAGATTTGGCGTGTGAAATATCCCCGGCAATCTGGATGCTGGTCGCATCGGCGAAAGACACGGGATTGGCGTTCACGTCCACGGATTGCCACGTTGTGCCCTGATCGAAAGACCGCTGCAAGCCGCCAGTGGCGTTGATCGTCCATCGCGGCGCGGGGGCGGACGAAGTCAACAACGGCCCACCTATCGTGGCCCCGCGCATGACAGCGCCGCCATAGCCCGAGGGCACGGCCTCGGCAGGTTTAGCCTTGCCGACTCGAGTCGCATCATCTTCATCCGATCGCCGCTCCTCCGTTGGGCGCTCTTGAATGTGAATCGCGTTTAGATCCTGAGCTTGCGTAGCGAGCTGGCCCGTCTGATTCTCCACGGTAATGGTTTCAGCGGCGGCAGGAACCCTCAACTTCGCCGCTGAATCGTCGGCAGCCTGTTGCTTCATAACGGGAGAGGAAGCGGCAGGGGTGGCCTGATTTTGAAGCGCGGTCGGTTGCTGCCACTGATTCGCCATCCGGGGACCATGAGCAAGTTGGCGGCCGGCAACCAGAGCCGAACTCCCGGCAACAATTCCGCCAGGCGCACCAGCTGGCCGTGGTCCTTCACCAGTCAGGCGCGCGGGCCGGTTCGAAGCCGCGTCGGTAGCCTCAACCGAATCGCCGATAGCCGGAGCAGGCGGCGACTTCTTCTCGGCTTTCTTGGAAGCGGCAGCGGCACCAGGGATAGCCGAAGGGTGGTTCTGGGCCTCCTTCTCCGCAATCGCAAACGGCGTAGGTGATTCTGAAGCGACGTTTTCCGTACGTTGCTGATACTCGACGACACCAAGCGCTGCAATCGCAACCACGCCGGCAGCCACGAGTCCCCAACGCAGGGCGGGCCAGGTCAACCATCCCCTGGCGGGAACTCTCGCGGGGGCGGCGTCAACCTCGGATGCGGGCAAAGCCATCGCTACAATATCGCGACAATCACCGCATCGAGCCAGGTGATCCAACACAAGGCCTCGTTCGTCCTCGCCCAGCGCCCGCTCGGCGAACGCCGTCAACACGTTCGCGTCAGGATGACGTGTAGAGGGCGTGGCGGCCTTCAACCGCTCGCGCACGATTTTGGGGACATTTTGCATTTCAGCTAGCTTCTAGCTCCTGACTTCCAGCCTGCTCCGGTTGCCTTCTTGGTTTATGGATCGGGACCCCGTCTTGCTCTAACCTAGGCTATCCTGAGTCCTCCCGGACTCGGGCTTCAACTCTCTTCTCAGAGAACGCTGGAGGAGACGATTCTTGCGCCTGTCTTTCTTGCCTCAAACTCTGGCGAATATCTAACTGGAGGTCGCGCACATCCACCTCCATGGCCTCTTCCGCCTGGCGTCGCGACATACCGCCACGCACCAGGCCTGCGACTATGTGCTTACGCAAAGACTTGGCCAGTTTGTCGACCTTACGGCTGATGGTAGATTCGTGCACCCCCAGTATCCGCGCGATCTCGGCCAGGGTACGGCCATCGAGATAATGCGCGCTCAGAACCGTGCGGTCTTCGGCGGAGAGAGCGGCCAGGGCGTCATCGGTGGCCTCCGCCAGGCGTGCGTCGGCGGCAGGAATCGGCTCGGGTTCGGGAGCCCGGAACTGCACGCCATCTTCGGATTCTTCGTCGAGACTGACCAGCCGTTTGGTGCGCCGGTAGCGATTCACGTATTCCTGTGACAATACGGTCCGCAGCCAGCCCTCCAGCGATCCGCGCCCGGTGTAGGACGCGAGTTTGGAGACACGCTGGCCCTCGCGGGTATTGGTGCCGTAAAGGTCGGCATAGAGGGTATCGGCCAAGTCGCGAGCCGCGGAGTCTTCGCGAGCGATGCGAAGCGCTGAGAGATAAAGCTTTTCGCGGTAACGGGTGAGAAACATTTCCCATGCGGAATTGTTGCCGGCCGCGCAGGCACGGGCGAGGGCGAGTTCGTCGACCCGAAGGCTCACGAGAAACGGGCGGATTTCGCTCACCGAAGCCGCTGGAGTGAACTGTTTCGCTCCCACCTCGCACAGGATGGCGGCGAAGGCTTCGCGCGGGAGTCCGATTTGCTCGCAGCCGCTCTTGGCGTAGAGATCCGCCAGCAGCTCTCGGACCACGGATTGCACGGCCGGAATTTGATTTGTCGGACTCATCACGCGGCTGGAAAATTTTAGTGATCTTCAGCTGCCTACGTCTAGACACCGGAGTAATAGCGATCGTGCCAGTTGCAACCCCTGATCCCTAAGTGTTAGACGCCTTACACTCGGGACACGGGCAGATTTCCCGCAGAAACTTCCACGAATAGAGCCCGAGATCGTGGTTGTCATTCCAGGAGAACTTGATGGCGTATTTGCCCACTCCCTCGGCGGCGAGGGGCTTGGCGCGGGGCTTGAACATCGGGAGCGCGCCAAGCGCCGCGGTTACCGGATCGCCCGGCCGCCGGCCCGTCTTACCGCGTTCGTCTTCGCACATGGCGCAAGGGCAGGCATCGCGCAGGTAGACGAAGTCGTAGTGCGAAACGTGACCGTCGTTCCATTCGATGTCCACTCCGGTGCCGGTTGTGAGATTTACTTTCACCGACTTGGGATCCGTGGCCGCGGAGACGGCTTGGAGCGGGGACTGCATGGAATCAGTATCGCACGGGGACGGTTGCCAGGTTTCCTGTTTTGGAGCAGGCGGCAATGATTCTTAGGCCCAGCTGCGAGCATTGAGCCAGGGGCGAATAGACTTGGCTCGGCCCCTAGTGTAACGGGAACACAGCACCCTGCGACGGCAGCAGATACGGGTTCGAATCCCGTCGGGCCCACGCTCTAGATTTTGGATCGGAGGGTTCTGTGGGAGCCGAAGCAGGGATACGCTCCTATAAAAGTAACTCGACTTGAAGTTGTGGCAACCTATACTTGAATTGTCGCAGGGTGCTGTCTGCCCCAGATACTTTTCGGCCCCGAGAGATCGGGGCCGTTTAATTTCTGCCGATTATCGCGGGTGACACGAGGTGAGGTAAATTCGATTGTGTAAAAGCAAGAGGGTGTAAGTTGGCTTTGGCCTCACGAGCTAAAGCCGTTCCGAAAGGAGACCTACACCCATGGCAAAGATAATCCCAATCAGCGAGCATTTCCAACATTTTGTGGCGGAGTTGCAAGAAAGTTTTTGGGGGATTTGCAGGCGCGGACGCAGCGGGCGGCGCAGAAGTTTTTCCCTGCGTTGAGCGAGCGGCAGCGCGACCTGTACATGGTGAGCCGGCGCTACCTGCGCTCGGCCCAGCGCCAGGACTACCGCAACGGCTATTACAGCAGAGATTTCGTGACCAAGTTCGGCACGCTGCGGCTGCGCGTGCCCAAAAACACGCTCGCATCCGATAAACTATTGAAGGACTTCATTTTTAGGTATTCAGGACATAATTCCTATGCTGCATAAAAACCGCCTTTTTACTCCCGGACCGACGCCGCTGTTGCCGGCAGCGCAGACGGCTATGGCTTCGTTTACCGCGCATCACCGGACGGCCGACTTCCGGGCTCTGTTTCAGCGGGTGCTGGCCGACATGAAGGAATTCATCGGCACGAAAAACGATGTGCTGGTGCTGGCTTGCTCGGGCACGGGTGTAATGGAGGCGTCGGTGTCGAATCTGACGTCACCGGGCGACAAGGTGCTGGTGCTGACGGCGGGGAAATTTGGCGAGCGCTGGACGGGGCTGGCCAAGGCGTTCGGCTGCAACGTGGATGTGTTGAGCGTTCCCTACGGTGAAACGTTTTCGCTGGACGAGATTCGGGCGCGAGTGACGCCTGACGTGCGCGCAGTATTTGTGCAGGCGACGGAGAGTTCGACCGGAGCGCGGCATGACGTAGAGGGCATCGCGAAGATTGTGCGGGCGCAGGGCGATAGAACTTTGCTGATCGTGGATGCAATTACGGGGCTGGGGACGACGCATCTGAATGTCGATGGATGGGGCGTGGATGTGATTATTGGCGGATCGCAGAAGGCGCTGATGATTCCTCCGGGGCTGGCGTACTGCGCGGTCAGCGAACGGGCGTGGAAGCGGATGGATACGACGACCTCGCCGCGTTATTACTTTGATCTACGCAAGGAGCGCAAGTCGGCGGCCAAGGGCGAGTCGGCCTATACTCCGGCAACGTCTCTTTTCGCAGCGCTGGGGGCGGCGCTGGAGTTTGTGCGCGGAATGGGCAAGGGGGACCTCGCCAAGGGACGGGAAGAGTTGGTGAACAATGCTGAATTATGTGCGGAGATGACGCGAGCGGGAGCGAAGGCTTTGGGGCTGAAGCTGTATGCGTCTTCGCCGGCGGCCGCGCTGACCGCGATCTGCGCGCCGGATGGAATTGACTCCGGCAAGATTGTGAAAGAGTTCCGTGAAGCGTTTGACGCGGTACTGGCGAATGGGCAGGGTGAGATGAAAGGCCAACTGTTTCGCGTCGCGCACATTGGGTACTACGACTATCTCGATACCATTGGAATCCTTGGCGCGCTGGAGCACGTGCTGGCAACGGTCACTGGACGCAACGTGGAATATGGCGCGGCGGTGCGGGCGGCGCAGGAAGTCTATGCCCGCTCGCAAACCGGAAAGCGACAACTGGTCGGCGCCTGAACGCCCGGGCCACATTCGTTTCCAGGTTGGCCTCATTCTCACCGCTTTCTAAACACACTTCAAAGGAAAGTCATTCGTGAAAATTCTCGTAGCGGAAAAAATTTCGGCCTCGGCCGTGGCGCAACTGCAGGAGCCGGGATGGACCGTCCTTACGGCCGATCAACTGGATGGCAAGCTGGAGAAAGAGCTGGAGTCGGCGGATGCCTTGATTGTGCGTTCGGCGGTGCAAGCCGACGCCAAGCTTCTGGAGCATGCGAAGAAGCTGCGCGTGATCGGGCGAGCCGGAGTAGGTGTGGACAACATCGATTTGGAAGCGGCCACCCACAAAGGCATTGCGGTGATGAACACGCCGGGGGCCAACGCGGTCGCGGTGGCGGAACAAACGCTGGGGATGATGCTGTCAATGGCCCGGCATTTATGCCGTGCCGATTCGCTGATGCACGCGGGCAAATGGGAGAAGAAGTCTCTGCAAGGGACGGAACTGCGAGCGAAGACGCTGGGCATTATCGGGCTGGGACGGGTCGGGATGGAGGTGGCGCGGCGGGCGCGGGCGTTTGGCATGGAGTTGGTCGGGCACGATCCGTTTGTTTCAGTAGCGGTCGCGAAGGAGCAGGGGATTCGGCTGGCGGGGCTCGATGAACTGTACGCGGCGGCAGACTACATCACCCTGCACGTGGGGCTGACACCACAGACCACGGGGATGATTAACGAAGCGTCCATCGCAAAAATGAAGAAGGGCGTGCGGCTGGTGAATTGCGCGCGCGGCGAACTGGTGAATGAGAGCGATCTGGCCAAGGCTCTCAAGGGGAAACATATTGCGGCGGCGGCGATCGATGTGTTTGCGGAAGAGCCGCCGAAGAACTCGCCGTTGTTGGCGCTGGAAAATGTTTTACTCACTCCACATGTAGGCGGTTCGACGGTCGAGGCGCAGGAGGCGGTGGGCGTGCAGATTGCGCAACAGGTGAAGGAATATCTAAAGCATGGCGTGATTCAGAACGCGGTGAATGTGCCCTCGGTCTCGGCGGAGGAATACGCGACCATGCAGCCCTACATTGTGCTGGCGGAGCGCATGGGAGGATTCCTGGCGCAGGTTTCCGCAGGAAGCATCGAAGAAATTTCCATTCGCTACAGCGGGCACATCGCGGAATGGAAGACGGAGCTCATTCGCAACGCGGCGATCAAGGGCATTCTGAATCAGGCGCTGGAGGAGAAAGCGAATCTGGTGAACGCGGCCACAATCGCCGAGGAACGCGGGTTGCGGGTCCTTGAATCGCACAAGGCGAAAGCTTCAACCGGAGGCGCGGGGAGCGTCCTATCGATTTTTCTGAAGACATCGACGGAAGAGCACATGGTGAAGGGAGCGGTGCTGCATGGGGACGCGCCGCGGTTGCTGCAGGTGGATGGCATCGACGTGGAAGCGCCGCTGGAGCGCAGCCTGATTTATCTGCGGAACCGCGACGTGCCGGGCGTGATTGGAAAAGTGGGCACGATTCTGGGAGAGGAATCCATCAACATCGCTAATTTCTCGTTGGGACGGCGCGGGGTGGAAAAAGAAGTCCAGAAAGAATCGGACCAGCCGCGCGAAGCGATTGCCGTGGTTCACGTAGATGGGCGCGTGCCGGAGGAAGTGCTGGCGAAGTTGCGGACGATTCCGGCGGTGCACCAGGCGAAGGCGGTGCAGTTGTTCTGAGAAGGCCTTATGCGGGTCGCGGCGATCTACGACATCCATGGAAATCTTCCCGCGCTGGAGGCAGTGCTTCAAGAGATTCGTACAGCTGGCGTAGACCTGATCGTGGTCGGGGGTGACGTGGTTCCGGGGCCGATGCCGGTTGAAACTCTCTCCCTTCTGCTCAAGCTCGAGACCTCAGTTCAATTTATCCAAGGCAACGGCGAGGCTGCGGTGCTTGACCAATTGGCCGGCGCGGAAAGCCGCACCCTTCCCGAACAGGTTCGCGAAGTGGTTCGCTGGACGGCGCAACAGCTAAGTGCCGAACACCGGCGCGTGATCGCGAGTTGGCCTGCAACGTTTCGCATCGAGATTGACGGGCTGGGCGAGGTCCTGTTCTGCCACGCTACGCCGCGCAGCGATACTGAGATATTTACGCGGTCGACGCCGGAAGCATCGCTCTTGCCAGTTTTTGAAAAAGTCCATGGATCCGTAGTTGTTTGCGGCCATACGCATATGCAGTTCGACCGAATGGTGGGGAAAATTCGAGTTGCGAATGCAGGAAGTGTGGGAATGCCGTTTGGTTCGCCTGGGGCCGATTGGTTATTACTCGGACCGGATCTTGAGCTTCGGCACACGACTTACGATTTGCCGCAAGCGGCTCGGCGCATTCGAGAGACGAAATATCCGCAGGCTGAGGACTTTGCCGCTCTCAACATTCTGCAACCGCCGTCGGCGGAAGAAATGCTGAAACGATTCAAGCCAGCGGAATTGAAGGCCTGACAGGGGTTTGAGGTGCAGGAGGTAGTCGGCGCTCTTCCTGCAGGGCCCGCCACCGCCAGATGCCGATAGCTACAGCCCATGCCAATCCGAATACATACCACGTCACGATAGCGGGAACGAGGGGCAGTACGGCGTAAATAGTCAACCAGAAGAACGTAAGTACAGTAAGAAGGTAAACGAGGAAGCTACGCCAAAATGGGCGGAGAAATGCCTGTAACCAAGTCCGCGGCTTCTTCTTCCACAGGGAGTGAGTAAACGGCAACACCCACAGGGAGCTTACGGTAACGAAACAGAAATTTAGTGCTGCAAGCCCCACCCACAGTTGGTTATGGTAGGCGCCTCCGATTGCGAACCATTGACTGATGCGATATTGAACCGCCCAACCGAGGAAGCAGGCCCAATAGTAGCTCTGGAATTGCCGCAATTCTTTGCCTACAGAAGCGCTTCCGGCTGCCCGGGCTGACTGCAAACGGAGTGCGCCGGCGATGATGCCAACCCAAAATGCGGAGAACACCGTCAAGTAGATGAAGTAATGATAGAAATCTGAAACGTAGTCCGGCTGAAAATGGTGGACTGGAAGGCTCCAGTCGTAAAGCTCCGCACACTTCGTATGAATTGTCAGATATTCGCGAAGCCCATACCACCATGCGACAGGAATGAGCGCAGCGCACAACCAGCCAGCCGCAATGAATGACGCGGGTTCCCACGATATGTTCAAGCGCAGGAGGTAGATTGCTGCGCCGATACCCAGCAGACTGAGCGTACTCTGACCAATTTGCAGCGCAAGCACGGCTGCGCCGGTCACGGGAGCCGAGGTCAGAGGGGACGGCGCGCCAGGATGATAAATCCAAAACTTCAGGAACAAGCTGCTTGACAACAACATCCCCAGACACAGGGCGAGAAGCACCACAGCAACTGCCGCCTTTGAACGCCCTGGGCTGATAGTGCTTGCTGCTGGCGCGTCGGCGCGCGCGGGACGACGATAAGGAGCCTTCTTGAGAAAAATCGATCCCGGACCGGGAAGGAGGAAAATAAGAATCGGCGTGAGAATCGCCTGGGCAATGTTGCCTAGATTGAGCCCGATCTCTGCATCACTGCACGAATGCGGCGAATAAGAGAGCAGCGAATAACCTTGATGGGTCACTTGCTCTATGGGAAACGCGAGGACGACCGAGATCGCCACCGCGGCTCCTAGTAAGGGAAAGGACTGCTCTGACGATTCGACCTTCACGGCACCTCCCGGCCGAGTCTACGAGCTCTTCGAACCGAAAATAATAGCAAGCTCGCGACGCGGCTATTTGGAAGGTCTGAAGCCGAGCGACGATCGGGATTACGATTCGGTTTCGTCGCGGCGGAGTTTGCGGCTTTCGGCTAGCAGCGCCATGGAGTGCATTAGGTTCTGCAGCGTCACGATGCCGATCAGACGCTGGTCTTCGACGACCGGGATGATGCTGGAATTGCGGGCGGTGAGTTTGCGGAAGGCGGAGCTGAGTGATTCCTGGCGCAGGGAGACTTCGAAAATCTTGTTCATCACGGCTTGGACGTAGCCGTTTCCTTCGGCGCGCAGAGCATCGAGAATGCGCTGCTTCGAAATCACACCAACCATATCGCTACCGCGAACCACGGGGAAATCATCCTGCAGGGAATGAACCGCCTTCTCCAGGGCATCTTCCAAAGTATCTGCCGGGGAGAGTGTGGCGAAGTCGGTCAGCATGACTTCTTCGAGGCGGACGTTGTCGAGCACGGATTGGAACACGAGCGCACGCTCTTCGAGTTGGGCGGCGGAGAAAACGATTACGCCCACCATAGTGAGCCAGCTATCGCTGAATAGTCCGGCGAGCATAAGGACCATGGCAATAGCGTTGCTGATCGAAACCGCGCGACGGGTGGCGGCGGAAGCATCCAGAGTGCGAGACAAGAAAGCCCGCAGGACGCGCCCACCGTCGAGCGGATACGCCGGCATGGCATTGAAAATAGCCAGATAGAGATTCGCCCAGACCACGCTTTTCAGCAACTTAGCCGATTGGAGAAACGGCCATTGCCAAAGCTCTCCGCCGTGACCCGCGGCTGTCACCATGGCGGCCGTGAGGCAGGCCAGGGCGAGGCTCCCCAGCGGTCCGACCAGAGCAAGCCGAATATCGCGCTTCCAGAGCAAAGCGGGAGGCTGCGTCTTCTCGACACGCGTTTCGTCATAGAGCGCGACCCCGGTCAGCGGCAGCAGGATCAGTGCTTTTGGGATCATGCCGACGCGGCGGGCGGCGAACATATGAGCGCACTCGTGGGCACTCACGCAAGCGAGAATGATGCCGGAGAGGGCCAGGTCGCGAGGCCCATTGGCCGAACTCTGGTGGACGGCGTATTCCGTCCAGAAGATGAACATGGGCAACACAAGAAAAGTGAAGTGGATGCGGACATCCACGCCAAATAGGCGTCCAACCGGGATGGACCAGCTTCGCATAGGCCTCTGCTACTTTTATTCTACATGCATAGATATATTGATTGCGGCATCCAAGAGTACAGGGGCATGCGAGTGATTTCGGGAAAATATCGAAGCCGTCCGCTGCGTTCGTTGCGCGGGATGGAGGTGCGTCCCACCTCAGACCGGCTGCGCGAAACATTGTTTAACGTGCTGACGGCAGGGAATCCGGCCGCGCTCGAGGGCAGCGTCTGGCTTGATCTGTTCGCAGGAACGGGAGCCATCGGGATTGAAGCCCTGAGCCGAGGAGCCAAGGAAGTGTATTTCGTCGAGCATTCCGCGCCGGCGGCGGATGCGATCCGCGCCAACTTGCAAAGCCTGGGCATTGCCAGTGGCTTCAAAATTCTGCAGGATGAGTTGCCGCGGGCATTCTGGCGCATGGAGCGGCAACATGTGGCCGCCGACGTCGTGTTCGTCGATCCCCCATATCGGATGCAGGATGCTTACGCCAAAACACTGAGGGCATTAGCGGATTCGTCGCTGGTCTGGGCGATGTCAGTGGTGATTGCCGAGCACGAAAAAAAGTTTGACCCCGGCGAGGAATTTGGGCACTTGCGCCGATTCCGTCATTTGGCGCAGGGCAGTGCAGCATTGAGCTTTTATCGTATGAGCAGTGCAGCCGATCTGCGTATTTGAGACGTCAGTTTTTCGGCGCGAAGCGGTCTCAACTCCTGCCATACTGGCCAATGCTACATGATCCGTTCGTTCGTGCGTCGAACGATGGGATGCTGCATCTCCTCGAGATCGTTCTTCACCATGTTCAGCCCGTAGACGCAACCTTCAAAGTTCTTCGAGAGACTGGCGAACAAAGGCGCGACCTTGGCGTACTCGAAGTGCTCGAACTTGGAAACGATGTAATAGCTTTCCTTGCCGGCTTTCACCCACTCAACGAAATTTTCCAGACGCTGGCGGCGGAGCCGGAAATGATTGATGCTTTCGGGGAACATGCCGGCGAAAAAGAGAGTGTAGTCGCCAATATGTTTGCGCACCTGGCGCTCGCGGTCGAAAGAAGGCGCGGGACCGTAGACGGGATCGGATTCCAGCAGCATCTCGCCGACGTCGGCCAGAGGACGATCGACGGCGTCATGCACTTTGTAGAGTTGATCGGCTTCGCAAAATTCCGCCAGCAAATGAGATACGTAGGCGACGATTTGAGGATCGCGAATGCCGATTTCCTCGGCATAGTGACGCCCCACGAGATCCTGAAACAACTCCTGCAACGGATGCGATTCCGGAATCATTTTGGGCCCCCTGAACTCCGCTTTGCACGCGCAGTTTCAGCTACCTGCGTCAGTTGATACCTTACTTCGATACCGCTGCGCAAGTGACTTTTGTTTATCGCCATGATTCGTTTTTCTAATTCGTTAGAAGCGGATGGAAGGCGAATAAGTTGTGCATGGTATTCCTTAAAAGAGGGCGGGTTCGTAAATGAGGAATCCGCGGATTTTGCTGTATTTGTTGGCACTCGTAGAAAACGGCTGCCAATTCACGCACGTATATTGGGCGTTCAGCCTTGTAGAATGAGGCCGCACGGGAGGAACCACATGAGTCATCAAAATTTGAAACGGCAGAATGTTGCGAGCGGGACTGCCTGGGAGCCCATCGTAGGTTACTCTCGTGCGGTGAAAGTGGGTTCCTACATTCACGTTTCGGGGACAACCGCCACGGGCCCGGACGGCAAGATCGTCGGCGTGGGAGACGTGTACGCGCAGGCGGTGCAAACACTGAAGAACATCGAGAGTGCACTCAAGAAGGCGGGCGCGAGCATGAAAGATGTGGTGCGCACTCGGATGTACGTGACGAACATCGCGGAGTGGGAAAAAGTCGGCAAGGCGCACGGAGAATACTTTCGCAATATTCGCCCCGCTACTTCGATGGTGCAGGTGAGCGCGCTCATCTCGCCGGAGATTCTGGTTGAGATTGAGGCGGATGCGGTCGTTGAAGCGTAACTACGCGAGTGTGAGGAAGTCGCCCTTCTTTCTCAGACATTCAAAGTCCTTTCGCCTTCCCCCCTTGGGCTTCATGTTGCGTCATACGTGTTAACTTCGCCGACTTCCTCCTTGTTGTTCCCATGAGCTCCGCACTTCTTCGCCCGATTTGGAACAATTTCCAGTTGCCCGAACCAATTCGGTCACAGACCGCTTAATTCGTCCAAAGTGTTCTCTTTTGCACATCCGCTCAAACCGATGCCTGCCAGAGTTTTTATGCACCCGGGCTTGCATGGATCCGGTACATGCCAAGAAACGGGCCCCTGGCGGCAATGCCGCTCACCTGACAACTCACCTAATACAAAAACAATCTTGGAGGATGCGTAATGAAAAAGGTTTTCCTGATTATTTACCTGCTAAGCCTGGGCACCCTGGCGTGGGCGCAGACCGCGCCGCCACTTGGTGCCGCGCAGAGCTTTGCCGTCTTAGGAGCCTCAACGGTAACGAATACAGGCCCCTCGATCATCACTGGAGACCTGGGTGTGAGTCCAGGTACTTCCTGTACTGGATTCCCAACCCCTTGCACCGGCGGCCCAGGAACAGTGAATGGGACGATCTATACCGGCGCGGGTTCTCTCGCGGGCGCGGCACAGATTGCGGCGCTGGTTGCGTACGCCGACCTTGTAGCAGAACCCTGCGGAACCAACTTGACTGGAATGATTCTAGGCACCAGTCCCGGCGCGGTCACGCTCTCGCCTGGCGTCTACTGCTTTCCTGCTACATCGGCGCAGTTAACCGGAACCCTCACGCTCGACGGCAACGGCGTCTACGTTTTCCAGATCGGTAGCACGCTAACGACCGCGAGTAATTCCTCTGTTGTGCTGGCCAATGGAGCCACCGCAGGAAATGTTTTCTGGCAGGTCGGCAGCTCAGCCACTCTAGGCACGGACACGGTTTTTGCAGGAAGCATTCTCGCCCTCACCAGCGACACGGTCACCACTGGTACCAGCGTGACCGGCCGTGTATTCGCCCTGAATGGCGCTGTGACACTCGACAGCAATGCCATCACAGTTGCGGCTTCCGGCAGTGGTGGCGGCGGCCAGCAGTGCAAAGACTTCACGACCGGCGGCGGCTTCATCGCCGGGCCATCCGGTGGCAAAGCGACGTTTGGTTTTGAAGCTGGATGCAAGTGCGGCAAGGACCATGACGAAAACGACAAAGACCAGGACCGCACGCTGCGTGGAGAAGTCGTTTACCATGACCACGGCATTGACCTCAGGATGAAGAGCACGAGCGTCACCGCATATCTTGAGCGGGGACCAAACTCGCGGCGCATTCAAGGCCTCGCCGAAATTAACGGACAGGATGGCACGTATCAATTGGATGTGAGCGACAACGAGTCGGCTCCAGCCACGTTCGCTATCCGCTTTTCAACCGGCTACAGCGCCTCGGGTGAGATTAAAGGTGGGCACATCGAGATCCATAAGTGCTGCTCCAATGACAACAATGACAACGGAGATGGCGGCAAGGGCAGCCATTCTGACGATAACAAGGACAAAAACCATCATGACGGGAACCATAAAGACTAAGAGTCCCGAGGACTGAAACTATCCTGAAGTATGCCGGGAGGCGCGACTGGTCTCGCTCCTCCCGGCTCACTCAGGATCGGGCGCTCTGATATGCGCAACCTCCCTTAGACCGACCCAACGCTTATCCCTCGCAGAATTTCTCTAGGTTTGTGGGACTGAGACTATCGCACCTCCCCTAGGCGTTGCTTCGTCGTACAATTCTGCGCCGGGGGAAATTCATGAAGATTTTGTTGCGCTGTGTAGTCATTTGTTCGCTTCTGTTGGCGAACGTAGCGTACGGCCAAAGCGGCACGATGCAACCTGTCACCGTCATTCGTGCGGGCACATTGATCGATGGCAAGTCCGATAAGCCGCGGCGCGATCAGGTGATCGTCATTCGCGGCAATCGGATCGAAAGCGTCTCCGACGCGGCGAGTGCGAAGATTCTTGGCGATGCGATGCTGATCGATCTTTCGAAGGAAACCGTCCTTCCCGGGCTGATCGATTCGCATACCCACATTTTTCTGCAGGGAGAAGATCCCGCGCAGGGAGGCTACGATGCCAACATTCTGAATGCGCCGTTGTCGATGCGCGCGGCGCGAGCGACAGTGGCCGCACGCCGAGCGCTGGAGCAGGGCTTTACCACGCTGCGCGACGTGGAAACCGAAGGTGCAGGCTACGGCGATGTCGGTATCAAGCAGGCGATTGAGGGCGGCTACATTCCCGGTCCGCGGCTGCTGGTGGTGACCCGCGCCATCTCGACCACTGGGGGATACCCGTTGGAAGGATACGCGCCTGAGTTGGAGGTGCCGAAGGGCGTGCAGATCGTGGATGGGCCGGTGGAAGCGCGGAAGGCGGCACGCGAACAGCTCGACCACGGCGCCGATTGGATCAAGGTCTACATGACGCATCGCTCCTGGGTGGGAAAGAACGGAGAGCTGGTCTCACAGCCGACGCTCACAGTTGAAGAGCTGCGAGCGATTGTCGACGAAGCCCACGGCTGGGGTAAGAAGGTTGCGTGTCACGCCTATAGCGGCATCGGACTGCACCGGGCGCTGGACGGCGGGTGCGATTCCATTGAGCACGGGCTCGATCTGGACGATGCGGCAATCGCACAGATGCTGAAGCAAGGTACCTGGTACGTGCCAACGCTCAGCGTGTACTACACCGACTGGGCCGCGGCGGATACGGCGGCGGGACAACGCGACCGCTTGCGGGCGTCGGTGCATGAAGTGTCGTTCAAGAAGGCTCTGAAGTCAGGGGTGAAGATCGTCTTCGGCACGGACATGGGTGGCATCCCGTGGACCCAGCCAATCGCCCAGGAATTTTCGCGCATGGTGGAGTTCGGGATGCAGCCAATGGATGCGATTCAGGCTGCTACTTCGCGGGCGGCCGTGATGCTCGAGATGGAGGGCAAGATCGGCGTGGTGGCTCCGGGCGGATTTGCGGATATCGTCGCGGTGAGCGGAGATCCGTTGCGCGACATCAAGACGCTGGAGAGCGTGCAGTTCGTGATGAAGGATGGGCAGGTTTTTAAACGAGAGGAGGCGAAAGCGTCGGGCGGCGAGAAAAGATAACTCGGGCGCCGATTCGGTTGCCAAAGACGGTTTTCGTTTCAATTTTCTTGACATCCGCGCTGGCGTGAGCATAATGCCACAATCCCATCTTGTGGTGGGAATCAGCCGAGGGGGACCGGTCGAAGGAGGTATTTATGAGTGTGCTGGACCTTTGTGATCGGGAGATTGCCGCGGTGAGCCTGGAAGCCACCGTAGCCGACGCCATTCATCAGATGCTGGACCATCATGTAGGAGCGGTTGCGGTAGTCGACAGCGAGTTTCGAGTTGCGGGGATTTTTACCGAACGGGACGTGCTAAGAAAAATGTCGCTCAGCCATGTGGACCTGAGGACGACATCCGTCCGCGACTTAATGACCACGCCGGTCGAGATGGCTACGCGAGGCACAGGCGCGGGAGAGGCTCTGAGCATCATGCTGGAACGGCATTTTCGCCATCTGCCGGTGGCCGATGACAATGGCAGACTGCTTGGGGTTCTCTCTATCCGAAATCTGCTGGAGTGGCGTGTTGACGACCTGAGCCGCGAACTGGAGTCGCTCGAGCAGTATGTTTCCAATGATGGGCCGGGGGGCTAGGAACATTACGCCGGCCACGACCCGCTGATGGAAACCTCTTCGTCCTTGTCCCGCCCGATCGCTGGAGTGCGTATTGCCACGTCCGTATTCTTTCTGCTGTTCGGAGAATACAAAGTTGCAGGGCCGGGTTTTGCCCACGGCGGGTTTCAGACTTATCTGCACGATTACATTGCCAACAGCGCCCTTAGTTTTTATCGTCCGCTCTTGTCTACAGTGGTTTTGCCGCACGCGGTATTGTTCGGTTATCTGGTCGGGATCATAGAACTCTTGGTTGGCGTCTCTCTACTGATCGGGTTTTGGGTGCGGCCCGCTTCCGTTCTGGGCATCCTGTTTTTGATCAATCTGACTCTCGCTGCCTGGTGGGAACCCGGCCACGGAGCGCCATTGTGGCGCTATTTCGGTGCTAGGTTAGATACTTTGCCATTGATTCTGCTGCTAGTCATCTTCTTCGCCGCTGACGCTGGGCAGATGTGGGGTTTGGATGGATGGCGATGGCGGGTAAGTCGCAGTTAGTCGCAGTGTCGATTAAAAGGGAGAGAATTTCATGACGAAGAAGACTTGGAGGATTCTGGCCGTGGTTGCATTCTCTTGTTTGGGAATCCAGGGGTTTGCGCAGACCTCGCGCCACGTCGCGGTGCATGCGGGGCGTCTGCTCGATGTGAGGACGGGCAAGTTGCTGGCTGACCAGATAGTGGTCATCGAGGACGGAAAGGTCATCAGTTCCGGAGCCGCTGCGGAGGCTAAGGTTCCAGCAGATGCGGTGCGCATAGAACTGCCGAATGCCACGTTGCTGCCGGGACTTGATTGACGCCCACACTCATCTGACCATGGAACCCAAGTTCGGCTATGACCGCCTGGCGATTTCGGTGCCGCGAGAGGCGCTCATCGGAGCCAAGAACGCGCGGGTCACGTTGTTGGCCGGATTCACCACGGCGCGCAATGTCGGGGCTCGCGGATTTACCGACGTCGCTTTGCGCGACGCAATCAACGCGGACGACGTGCCCGGCCCTCGGCTGCTGGTCAGCGGGCCACCACTGAGCATCACGGGCGGACATTGCGATAACAACATGCTGCCTTCCGAATATCACGCCGTGAGCGATGGCGTGGCCGACGGCATTGCCGAGGTGCAACACAAGGTCCGCGAAAACATCAAGTATGGCGCGGATCTCATCAAGGTTTGCGCAACGGGCGGAGTGTTGTCGCTGGGGGACAATCCACAGGCCTCGCAATACACGTTGGAGGAGATGAAGGCGATCGTGACCGACGCGCATCGCCTAGGACGCAAAGTGGCCGCGCACGCGCACGGAGCGCAGGGAATCCGCTGGGCCGCGGAGGCGGGAGTCGATTCCATTGAGCATGGCTCTTATATTGATGACGCCGGTTTAGCAGCCATGAAAGAGCACGGTACATATCTTGTGCCGACGCTCTATCTGGGCGACTGGATGATCGAAAATGCGGGATTGACTCACTTGCCTCCGCCGCTGCTGGCGAAGGCGCAGGATGTGATTCCCGCGGCTCGCAAGAACATTGCACACGCATTTGCCAGCGGGGTGAAAGTTGCTTTCGGCACGGATGCCGCGGTGTATCCGCACGGTCTGAATGCTCATGAATTCGCGGTCATGGTGAAGCTGGGACTGACGCCGCTGCAGGCGATTCAGGCGGCGACGGTGAATGCGGCGGATTTGCTGGGATGGTCAGGCAAGGTTGGCAGCCTGCAGCCGGGAGCGTGGGCGGACATTATCGCGGTCGATGGCGATCCGATCAAGGATGTCTCTACTCTCGAGCATGTGAAATTTGTGATGAAGGGCGGCGAGGTGATGAAGAACGACTATGCGAAATAGCGGCAGCGCTATATTCCAGCACAGCCGTCGCCCTGGCTGTCCCCACATTGATTCGCCACCGTAGCAGGGGACTTCGGCAACCGCTTACAGCGAGGGCGAGTCGCCCTCGCGACAGCCGGCAGGATGCCGGCGCTATGAAGTGCGGCGTGCTTTTTCGGTTGCCCAGTCTGTCCAGAACGACGAGGCTCCGCTGGCGAGTAATGGGGCTTTGCCTTCCACAGCATCCACAAAGTTTTCCAGCATGGGATAGTGCAGGTTGGCGTGGGGCGGAAGGTTTTCGTGCACTCCGGGATAGATGAGATCGGGCCCATTCAGCGGTGACAATTCCATCTCGCCGTCGGTGCCGCGGATGCGGCATTCGTCGCGGTTCACCCTGGAATGCCAGCGAACGTCGATAATGCCCCGAACACCGCCTGGGTACTCGATCATCAGGGTCGCGTTGTCTTCGACGGCATAGCGATGCACCACATTGGACAGCTGTGCGGTGACTCGCAGCGGCTGGCCGAACAGAAAATTCAGAACGTCGATGCGGTGTGAAGCGATGTCGAAGAGCGGTCCGCCTCCAGCCTTGGCGGGATCGACCAGCCAACTGCGGCTGCCATGTCCGTCAAACCAACCGTGAGAAGTGAGCTCGGCCACAACCGGCGTTCCGATCGCGCCGTCGTCGAGCAGTTGTTTCGCTCGCTGTACTTTGGGGTAGGTGCGGCGGTAGTAAGCAACTCCAAGTATCTTCCCAGTTTCATCTGCTGCCTGGACCATGCTCCGGGCCTCCGCGTCGTTCATGGCCATTGGCTTTTCGCAAAGAACGTGTTTACCGGCGCGAAGCGATTGCATGGTTTGGGGCGCGTGCAGGAACACCGGAGTGCCTACATAGACCGCGTGAACTTCGGCATCGGCGAGAGCATGGTCCAACGTTTCCCAGACGCGCACATTGTAGGAAGCCGCTTTTACGGGATCGCGAGTTACGAGACCGTACAGACCACTTCGAGGCTCGGCTTGGATGGCGGGAATGACGCGGCGGGTCGCAATGTCGCCGACTCCGATGACGATCCAGTTGATAGGAGCAAGTTTCAAGGTTTCAATGTTACAAGGTTTCAAAGTTCATGATCTAAGACTCCTCTTGCGGAGCCTGTACTTTGAAACTCTGAAACCTTGAAACTTTGAAACCTGTTTTCGACACAAATCAAAGGCCGGCGCTCGGGCCGGCCTCGATTTACATAAGAGCCGTAACTACTTCTTGGGGGCGATCGCGTCTTTCGCGGCCTTGGCGACGCGGAACTTTACGACGGTCTTCGCCTTGATCTGGATGGGTTCGCCGGTCTGCGGGTTGCGTCCCACGCGAGCCTTGCGGTGCGCCTTCACCAGACGGCCCAAGCCGGGCACGACGAAGATGCCATTCTTCTTGGTTTCTTTAATTGCGGTATCGGCCAGTTGTTCCAGGAATGCCGCTGCGGTTTTGTTGGGAAGCTCAGTTTTTTCGGCGAGATGCCGAATGAGCTGTGTTTTTGTCAAACCTGATGCCATGTGTTTTTTCTCCTCGACGTAATTCAGTTTAATACCAGCGGGGCCTATCTTATACCCATCCGGCTGTGGAAAACACCTTATTTTACGAGGGTTTTGTAATTTGCAAATGCGGGACACGGCATTTTTACAGGGTTTCTCGCACACGCGGATGCCGGGGCCAGCCTCTTACGCGTGCTAGCGTGGTAAATGGAAGATTTGAGATTGTAGATTTCAGATTCCACATTCGGAAAAATGTGCGTTGTTGGTGCGAATTTGATCCAAAATCTGAAATGCAAGCCTCAACCTGAAATTGCTCACTCGGTGCCATCGCCGATGGTGGAATCGCCCGGTCGAATGCCATAATGCAGACGGGAGAGCTGCGATTGAGTTGTGCTATCTGTGCAGTTCGCAAAGAGAAACGCTTTTGCCCCGCGGTTCACGGTCGCATTTGCCCGCAGTGCTGCGGCGAACAGCGTGAAGTGTTACTGGATTGTCCGAGCGATTGTCCGTATCTGCTGCAGGCGCGCCAACACGAAAAACCGCGCTCCCCGGACCAGATCAATCCGGCGGATTTGTTTTTGCAGGTCGAGGTTTCCGATCAGTTCATGTATGAGAAGGAACATCTGCTCATGGGGCTGACCTATGCCTTGGCCAAGGCCGCCCGCGCCAACCGCAGCGTGCACGATCAGGATCTGATTTCCGCCCTTTCCGTTTTGTCGAGGCGTTACGAGCGGTTGGTGAGCTCAGGATTGCATTACGAGCAGCCCCTGGCCAGCGAATCGCAGCGCAGGGCCGCCGCCGAGGTCGAGAACATGGTGAAGGAGTACCGCGAAGCGGAGCAGAAACATACCGGCTACTCGACGCTGCGGGATTCCGATGTGCTCAAAGCCCTGGTCTTTCTGGTGCGATTGGCGCACGGGCGAACGTCGGGCCGTCCGAAGTCTCGGGCCTTTGTGGAATTTTTGTTCGCTCAGTTCCCCGAGAATGAAGCGGCCGTGCTCGCGCCCCAGGAAGAGGGCAGCCGGATCATTCTGCCGTAGTGCCGTCGTTGGCTCTGTCGGTATCGCGGAAGAGGCGAACCGTTTGTCCAGCGGGCAGAGCGCCGAGGAGTTCGCGAATTGTTTTCTTCAGCCGCGGATGTGTTGCTTCAGGCGCGATTTCCGCGAGAGGCTCGAGCACGAACCGTCGGTGGTGCATCGCGGGATGAGGAACGGTCAACTCTTTCGTGTCGATGATCCTGTCGGAGAAGAGAAGGATATCGATGTCGATGATGCGCGGGCCTTTTTTCTGGATGCGTTGACGGCCCATCTCGCGCTCGATGTTGAGGATGGCCGCCATCATATGCTCCGGGGTCCGAGTGCTTTCCAGAGCCACTACGCAGTTCAAAAACCACGCCTGGTCCGCGAATTCGACGGGCTCAGTCTCGTAGAACTGAGAAATTGACACAACCCGACCCTCAGCTTGCATTCTGGCAATCGCATCGCGCAGATGGGTCTCGCGATCTCCTAGATTGGATCCCAGCGAAAGATAGACGATGTCGCGCATTGCCGTCACTGCTGCTCAGTTGTACTCTGCAAAATTGCGAAGCACAATTCGCGTGTTCGGATTTCGTAACAGTCCCATTCTGGACGGAGGGAGCATGACCTTGGTTACTATCGCGCATTTCCCGCCACCCCTAAAATCGCGGTATGACGTTGGACTCGCTTCTTCTGAGCAAGGATCCGGAAGTATTGCGCGTGATCCGGCCCACGCTCGAGAAATTATCGATTGAAGTGGAAATCTGCAATGAGGCACGGGCAGGCGCCAAGATCCTGATCTCCGACAAGTTCGATGCCGTCATCGTGGATTGCGACGACTTGAACGGCGGACTGGCTGTGCTGCAGGGGCTGAGGACTACCCCAAGCAACAAGAATTCCGTTGCCTTCGCCATCCTGAATGGAAAAAGAACAACCACACAGGAAGCCTTCGGCATGGGCGCCAGCTTTGTTCTGCAGAAACCGATCAGCGCTCTGAACGCATCGCGCTGCTTCCATGCGGCGTTGAATTTCATGGTAAAGGAGCGCCGGCGTTACTTCCGCCACCCGGTGAAGATGCTAGTCAAAGTCATACTCGAAGGAAAAACATTGAACGCCACCAGCACCAATATCAGCGAGGGTGGCATTGCACTGATGTTGCGGGAAGCACTCCCCAAAGGGTCTGCGCCACGGCTGCAGTTCTCTTTGCCCGGCAAGAACGTACATCTCGAAGTGGAAGCTGAGGTCGCCTGGGTTGACGTCAAAGGGCTCGCTGGATTTCGATTTCGAAATGTTGCGAAGGATTCACAAGAGCAGCTAGAACAGTGGTTGGACCGGCAGATGGAGCAGGAATTCCCTGGGGCCAAAGAACGGATGGCAGCCGCGGAAGAAGGCACTAACTAGCAACTCGCCTGAATATAAAGGTCCCAACAGTAGCGCCGCCGTCCCGGTGGCTGTCCCGCGGGCGTCCTCGCCCACGGCGCCGACCCACACCCAGAGAGGTACCTTTCTTTAGACTTGCGCATGCTCGCATGCGTGGCAAGCTGGAAGATCACTTCTTGTGTAATTGGGGGAGACAGGATGATCACCAACGACTTCCGCATTGCCAAAGTGCGAAAAACTCTGCGCTGGTTCGAGGACGATATTCCCCTGCTGAACATGCGAGTGAAGGAACTGTCAAAAGAGCGGCAGGAATCCGCGCGCCGGTTTGCGGCTGCGGTGATTGATCAGACGCGCACCGAACTGGAGCGATTATTGCGAGAGCGCCCGCACGATGGGCACGATTCGGTTGGGGCGCCCTGCGAACCGGCAGACTAACCCTCTTCTCAGGCACCCAGAGGTACGTCGCTATTACAAGGATGATCCTGCCGCGGCTTCGGCGCTGTGGGCTAACGCGTTCGCCCGGTCGTCGGTGGGGAAGGTCACTTCCTCCCAAAGCGTCTTATCGCGCAGGATGCGAGAGACCAGCGCTGTATGCATGGCGTGGCCGGCGCGGTCGGCAACGACGTTTCCGAGAATCTGTTTTCCCAGTAGTGCCAGATCGCCAACCAGATCCAGTACTTTGTGGCGCACAAATTCGTCCGGAAAACGGAGCGGGCCGTTCTCAATGCCGTCGCGGGTAAGCACGATGCAATTCTCGCTAGAGGCGCCGCGAATCAGCCCCATGTCGCGCATGGCCTGCTCGTCCTGGCGCGAACCAAAAGTGCGAGCGCCCGCAATGTGCTTCAGATAACTTCCATTGGTCAGTTCCACCTGGAACGTTTCCTTTCCGATGAGTGGATGTGGGAAATTGATCGAGTACGAAACGGAATAAGCTTCAGCGGGATAAACCGCGATGAACTTGTTTCCCTCCCGCATCTCGAGCTCCCGCCGAATCCTCAAATACTTCCTGGCCCGCCGCTGTTTACGGATTCCCGCTTTCTGAATCATCTCGACGAAGGGACGCGCGCTGCCGTCGAGGATGGGCAATTCAAGGTTGTCAAGCTCGACGATAGCATTATCAATACCCATGCCGATAAAAGCAGAGAGCACGTGCTCAGTGGTGGAAATGAGCACGCCCTTCTTCATAAGGCTAGTGGCATAACTGACGCGGGCTACATTGCGGCTGATCGCCTCAATTTCGAAGCCGTCCAGATCGGTACGGCGAAAAACAATTCCCGTGCCGGAGGGCGCGGGCAAGATGCGCATCGAGACGGGAGCGCCACTATGCAGGCCGATGCCACTGCACTCCGCCGCAGAGCGTATTGTTTGCTCGGGGGTCAAGAAGGAACAAGTTTGCGTTGAATGAATAAATTAGACTACGCCCATCTCATCGAAAACTGGCTGTGGCAAATTAGCCACACTGCGTGGCGATGTGCAAACTGTTCCTGAACGGGAAAAGCCTGAGAAAGGTCAGCTAACCCTAATTGAAAGTATATGTTATAGCGCTTTAAGACCTCCGACTTCGGAAATATTCTGGAAACCTAGGAATCAATAGATCGTCAATCTTAGTGTTTACTGTTTTGCTTGCCCGGTTTGTTAGGGTTGTAGCCGGAGTGAGGGTCGAACATGGCTTCGTCGAGTCCCTGATTGATGGTGACCGAGTTGAGGAAGCGCTGACTGGCCATATCCCCGTTGAAATAGCGGGTGAGGTTGTAGGGCACCATTACACCGGAAACCTGGCGGTAGTTTTCGTAGACTTCTTCCTCCAGATTTTTCTGGCGGTCGACGGGATCGCGCCAGGAGAATGACTTCTTGACCGGCAGGTGGGTGTCGTTATCGAAATACAGAGTGACGCTTTCGTCTTGTGTATTGATCAGCGTGACCTGCTGCGCGGGATGTTGCGCGGCCACGGCAAAGCCGTCGAATAGAAGTACGACGGTAGGATCGTTGACCCAGGTTCGAAGGATAGTGTCGAGCGAGAAGCGGCGTCGGCGCAGATAGTCGCCGAGATCTTTTTGCTCGATCGGATGCGGCCCCTTATAGGTAATCTCCCATGCCTTGTTGCCGACATAGAGTTCCGCGATGTCGCGCTCTTTGGTGAGCTCGACACGCTCCTTGTCAGGAAATTCGGTGAAACTCCAAAAGATCGCGCCGCCGCCGTTGGCGGTGCCGTGGTGAAAACTGTAGCCTCGCCCTTGTTGCTCGCGGTCGCGAATGGTGAGGTAAGTCTCTCCCCCCAGTGCCTGAATTCCCTGCTCGATGATGGCCTTGGCTTTGCGGGCATTTTCCTGATCTGGCGAAATCGCGGGGGCTGGTGTGGGTTGGGGTGGTGCAGGACTCGACGACTGGGGCGCCGTGCTTTGGGCATGTACCAAAGCATGGCAGCCGACCGAACACACCAAAACCAGAATCTGCACAAACCGTTTCATTTCAGTTGAGGGATGAACCACGCGCAATAAGAATTGTAGCGTTTCCAGTGGACTTTCCGCCTGCGCCAGTGAAGCTCCTCTCGTTCTTTGGATGCAGGAAAGGGATGGAAAGCAAGCTGCTCGCGCGGGTTGAAGGGCTTTTCTATCCCGTGAGGACCGCGCCACCGTTCACGTTGAAAACCTCTCCGGTGATGAAACTGGAGTGTTCAGTGCACAAGAACAGAATCGGAGCAGCAATCTCCTCCGGCCTACCCACGCGGCCCAGGGGGATGGTATTGCGAATCTCCTCTCCGCTTTTTGGATCCGCAAGGGTAGCCGCACTCATATCAGTGTCCACCCAGCCAGGGGCGACGCTGTTGACGTAGATGCCCGCGGATGCGAGCTCCGTCGACAATCCTTTCGTCATGCTGATGAGTGCGCCCTTAGTCGCGGAATAGTCGCAGTGAAAGGCTTCGCCGCGCTGGCCGCTGGTCGAACTGATCAGCACGATGTGTCCGGCTGCGGAGTTTTTGCGCGGTTGCGCTTTCATCTGCGCCACGGCATGTTTGACCAGGCCGAAGACGCCATCGAGATTAATAGACATGGTAGAGCGCCACTGCTCATCCGGCATAAGCTCGATGGGCATGTCCTCGGGCGGCCAGACGCCGTGATTGGCGACAAGAATATCGAGCCGACCAAAATGCCGCACGGTCTCCGCGACCAATGCGCGAGCCGCCTCAGGGTTTTTCAAATCAGACGCGATAGGATGGCAGACAGCCGCGCCGCATTCTTTGGCCAGTGCTTCCGCCTGCGGCCGGGCGTTGCGATAGCTGAAGGCGACCTTCGCGCCTGCCGCAGTGAACATACGTACTGTAGCCGCGCCAATACCGCGCGAACCGCCAGAAATGAGAGCGACTTTACCAGAAAGAGAAAGAGGGATGGGCATAGCAGACTAGTTTCAAGGTTCTCGCCTGCCGATGCAAGTTGAAGAGTCAGTCCCCGGTGCCCGACGACATGCGCTCCGACTTCAGCCCGCGCAGAAGCAGGCGCACCAGCATGCCATCGAAGCGCGTTCCGCTCATCTTGGACAGTTCATCGAGAGCCTGCTCCGGGGTCCGGGCGGCGGAGAACGATTGCTCGGTGACCATGTTGGCGTAAGCGTCCGTCAGGCCGATGATACGCGCCCACAGTGGAATCTCTTCGCCCCGCAGGCCGTCGGGATAGCCGCTGCCGTCAAAGCGTTGGTGATGGTGTTCGATGGCCTCGCGCATCATGTGGCTGTGAGGAATGGTTCCCACAATCTCCGCACCCACGTGGGCATGCATTTTCACCTGAAGAAATTCATCGTCGCTCAGGGGTCCCGGTTTGTTGAGGATGCGCTCGGGAATGAAAATCTTGCCGACGTCGTGAACCCGGGCGGCGTACACGAGATCGGCCGTTTCTTCTGAGGAAAGGCCGAGGGCCCGCGCAATCACTTCCGTATAGCGCGCCACCAGATCGCCGTGGCCGGCGGTTTGCAACTCGCGGGATTCGGCAGCCCGGCTGAGTGATTCGATCGCTTCTTTCAGCACCGGTACGTTGCAGTCTTCCTCCCCGCCGCACAGCTTATACAGAGTTGAGGTCAACTCTTCCAGATGTTCCGGTCCGGTTTGTTCGCGCTGGAGAAAGCCTTCGATGTATGCCGAAATTTGCTGCCGCTGCCGGGCAAAGTCCTGACCCTCGACATACTCCTGGGCCGTCGATACAGAATTTCCTCCCGAACGCTTAGAAACGTACATGCCGGCGTCGGCAACCCGGATGATGTCTTCGATGGAGAATCCGTGCATGGGGAAGCTGGCGACTCCAAAGCTGCCGGTGATGTGGTGCTCGGCCAGCATGGGATCGCCAGCCAGCCACTGCCGCAGGCGCTCGGCCAGGACCTGGGCCTGTTCGGCGCCGGTCTCCGGCATCAGTACGATGAACTCGTCGCCGCCATAACGGGCGACCACGTTCGAAGTCCGGGACTTTTGCTCCAGCAGCCGGCCCACGCGAGCCAGCACCAGATCGCCCTCGAAGTGGCCCATGGTGTCGTTGACCTCTTTGAATTTGTCGAGGTCGATGAGTACGACGGAGAACGGCCGCCCGGAGCGCGATGCGCGCTTCCACTCCGCCGACAAGGCTTCCCAGAAGAAACGGCGGGTCTTGATTCCTGTCAGGCCGTCGGTGATGGACTGCTGCTGCAACTTTTGAAAGACAAAAGCATTGTGCAGCGCGGTCGCCAGCAAATCGGCCAGCGTGTTGAGAATCAGAACATCCTGCGGCGAGAACGCATTCTCGTTGCGGCTTTCAATATTCAGCACTCCGAGGAGCGATTCGCCGTAGTTGATGGGAATGCAAAGGATAGCGCGAGAATCGGGAAGAATCCCGGTTAGATTTCCGGGCAAGGCGTGCTGTACCATCGCGCGTTCACCGGTGCGCGCCACACGACCAAGAATGCCGGTGCCCAGAGGAATGCGCTTGCCCACGGCATGCGCCGTCGCTCCTGCTTCTGCTTTGATCTCGATCTCCTTGGTGCCGTAGTCGAGCAATCCGATTCCAATATGATCGAAGCTGAAATTCTTTTGAATTTCCGTGACGATCTGGGCC
The DNA here is from genome assembly GCA_963733795.1 of uncultured Acidobacteriaceae bacterium. Taxonomy (GTDB): domain Bacteria; phylum Acidobacteriota; class Terriglobia; order Terriglobales; family Acidobacteriaceae; genus Sulfotelmatobacter. The sequence goes on along the minus strand of CAVTED010000004.1, from coordinate 340,875 downwards.
AGCATGTGCACCGGATCATCGCTCGAGATGGCGGTGCGGGAAACGTTGTTGAGGAACGCGAGTTGGCGGGAGCGGCGCTGCTCGTCGGCAAATAAGCGGGCATTCTCTACCGCGACCGAAACCTGCCCCGCAGCCGTGGCCAGCACGTCAAGGTCGCGCTGCTCGAAGACGAATTCCCGGTCGGGATTCATCGCGACCATGACTCCAGCCACTTTCTTGCCCATGAAGATGGGGACGGCGATGAGGCATTTAGCAGGACGCCCCGGAATATATCCAATCCCTAGATTCTGCCGTACTGTCTCCAGATCGGAGCGGATCAGCAGTGGTTCGCCGGTGCGAATCACATATTCGCTGAAAGCATTTCTCAATTCACGAGTGCGTTTGGGCAGAACGCGATTATCTCTGACTTCAAGCTCGAAGCGGAGGTCTTCTCCCTCCTGAAATGCGATATAGAAGTGACTGGTATCGAAAATCTGGCCCAGTTCGACCTGGATGGTGCGAAGGATCTCGTCCTGGTCGAGGCGTGAACTGATCGCCTTCCCGATCTCGGTTAACAGTTCGTACTCTTTCGTGCGCCGATGGGCATCGTGACTGACCACGTAGTTTTCCAGCGTCAGCCCCAGTTGCAAGGCGAGTCCTACCATAAGGCGCGGGCCTGACGAACCGAACGCGCGGCTCTCGGCGTGGGGGAACAAGATCACCCCGAAATTGTGCTCGCGCGTCTGCAGACTGACCGCGGTCAGATTGCGAACTCCCGCTTCCGCAAGGATCCTCTTCAATTCCGCGAACGTTCCCACCGACGACACAGGGAACGGTTCTGCCATCTCGGCCAGGTGCTGCGCGGTGAAGACCCCGTTCCGCCGGTACGCCAGTTCGCAGATATAATCTCCAGCCCCGCTGCTTTCCAGAGCTGCCAAGAATCCCGGTTCAAAGCCTTGCTGCACCGAAGGCAGGAGGCCACGCCAGCGCTCCGTGATGAAGATGGCCGCGCGTTGCATCGGCAGGGCGCTGCGCAATCGCTCCAGCGCGGCTTGCATGCTGGGCACCAGGTCTTCGGCGAAGAGCAGCCTCCGCGGGTCGACACCCAGAGTCGAAAGAGCCAGCGTATTTTCCTGCACGGCGTTGCGCTGATTTTCAAACAGCACCATCACCATGGCAATGCCCAGCAGCATCTGTGGAACAGGGCCGAATAAACGGCTGGCGTTGCCGAACATTTCCGTCCAGGGATTCTGCAACTGCCCCACACCCATCAGCACAGCCCAGAAGGCCAGAGAAACAGCGAGCACCCAGAAGGCGAGTGACTTGCGGCGATGGCTGTTCAAATAAAAGACAGCCGAACAGTAGAGCAGAATCGCGGCCAGACCTAAACCCAGACGTACTGCGGGTTGAGCGTCTGGGCGGAACACCCCGTTAACAATGTGCCCCCGCAGCGTAAGGCAAGCGAGCGCGACCCCGACCGTTCCCACCGCCGCGTCATACCATTGGAAACGATACGAACCGCGCATCAGCCGCGTCGAAACAAAAATACACAGTGCCATCGCGACAAGAAATAGCTCGCTGACAAAAAACGCGACAGAAGACTTTGGAAACGTATCGAGAATGTAGTGCAGGGAATAAGCGGCCCAGGCCAGTTGCCACGCGCGGAAGTAGGCTTGCCGGCTCTGCTCGTGAAGATAAGTGAATACCAGAAAGAGCAGAACCGAGACAAAACCCGGAATTAAAACCGTCGTGATGACAACACTGTTCATAGGGTCGTTGAAGACACCTCTGGCCAAACCCTCTGGCTCAGTTTAGGGGGGAAACAGTCTGTTAATGTTTTCACATCGCGCCCGGGAACACAATAAGATTTAAGTACAGTCCCAGCCATTCGATATCTTTTGAAATCAAAGGGTTGCGTCCCAAATTGTTATGGCTCCGTGCTTGACGATCTTTTTCGCTTGCTCGTACCATCGAGGGTCGAACAATCGAATCTGACAGCATTAGCGAGACTTCTCTCTCGGGAGATGCGGCGCCCCATGCCAAAGTCTTCGTAATCGATCTGACTATGCCCGAAGTATTGAACTCAACTTCGCAAGGCAAGCCCCGAGTGCGTTTTGCGCCCTCGCCCACCGGATTCCTTCATGTTGGGAGTGCCCGCACCTTTATTTTTAACTGGCTGTACGCCCGTCGGAAAGGCGGGACAATGATTCTGCGTCTCGACGATACCGACGTGGAACGCAATACCGATGCGTCGGTCAATTCCATTTTTGAGGGCCTGAAATGGCTGGGCTTGAGCTGGGATGAAGAGTACAAGCAGTCCGAGCGCGGAGAACTGCACCGCCAAATGGCGGAGGCCATCTTTCAGAAAGGCCTTGCCTACCGAGATTTCACGCCCGCGCACACCGGGGATAGCGAGAGATCAGGGGCGCAAGGGACTTGGTTATTCAATTCCGGGATGCGGGAACTGTCACGGGAAGAGAGCGATCGGCGAGCCGCGGCGGGAGAACCGTTTGCGTTACGCTTTCGAGTGCCGCGCGAGGCCGGACAAGTTGTGCGCTTCACCGATGCAGTGTATGGCGAGCAGGTGAAGGCTGCCGCCGACATCGAGGACTTCGCCCTGTTACGCTCCGATGGCATGCCGACCTATCACCTGGCCTCGTGCGCCGACGACGCCGATCTGCGGATTAGCCACGTTATCCGCGGCCAGGATCATCTCTCGAACACCTACAAGCACGTGTTGATCTTCGAAGCCGCCGGCTTCACACCCCCGCAGTTCGCGCACCTTCCGCTGCTGGTTGCTCCTGACGGCACCAAGCTTTCGAAGCGCCGCCACGGCCCGATTGTGAGCGTGACCACATATCGCGACGCAGGATTCCTGCCCGAGGCCTTCATCAACTTCCTGTGTCTTCTGGGCTGGTCGCCGAAAAACGATCGCGAACAGATGAGCCTGCAAGAACTGATCGATGCCTTCTCGCTCGAAGGCATCAATCGCGCGAACGCGGTCGTGAACTTCAAAGAGAGGGCAGCCTTAACCACTGTCGTCCCGAGCGAAGCGACGGACCGAGGTGTTGCTTACCCTGAAGATACTTTCGATCCCAAAGCAACCTGGCTGAACGCCGAGCACATTCGCGACCTTCTCATCGAAGACCTGTGCCAGCGCCTGCTGCCGATCATGCGCGAAGCCGGCTTTAACGTCACGCCCGAAAAAATGCTTCGCATTACGCCGCTTATTCGCGAGCGTATCAAGCTGCTGCGCGATGTGCTCACCGCCGCCGACTTTTTCTTCGTCGATCAGCTGCCACCGTACGATCCCGCCGAACTCATCCCGCAAAAAGGAGACGCGGCTATGGCGCAGAAAGTTTTGCAGCGGGCTAAGCAAGTGCTGGCGAATGTCGAATTCAAGCACGACCCGCTCGATCTAACCCTCCGAACAGCTGCTCAGGAGTTGGGCATCAAGGCAGGACAAATGTTTCAGCCGATCCGGGTCGCGGTCTGCGGCCGGAAAAATGCACCGCCCCTGTTCGAGACTTTGGAAGTGCTGGGACGGGAGACCACGCTGGCGCGCATTGACCAGGCGATTCGGAAGATAGCGTAGAAGGGCAACCCCGCGATTTTTCCTAATTTTTGTAATCCCCACTGGTCCTGGTGAATCTATAGCATTTTGAGGCGTACTTCTGTTCGCGGAAATTTCTTCTTCGTGGAGCTGTTGAAACGTTTACTTCTGTTTTATAATAATTCTTGTTCGATAATCAGTAGTCTCACACCATGCGTCTTACCCACGAGCAGTTTCGCGAGCTGGCATGGAAGTGCGGCCTGGCCGCCACGCACCAGCGCCGGGTGGTCTATGAAGCGGTCGTAGCCTCTCACGGCCACCATTCCCCGGAAAAAATCTACGCCGCTGTGCGGCGGAAGCTTCCGTCCATCTCGTTAGCTACCGTTTACAACAATCTTCGGCTTTTCGTGGAGCGCGGTCTGCTGCGAGAAGTCTCGCCCCATGCCTCGACCCTGCTCGTGGATGGCAATCTCGAACCCCATCATCACCTGGTATGTTCGCGCTGCAAGTCGGTGCAGGACATCGAAGGCGAGTTCATCGATTTCAAACGTCTATCCCGGCAGCTTCCGGATGGCTTTGACTTGACGCAACCTCTGGTCGAGGTCTTCGGCCTTTGTCGACGCTGCGCCAACACGTAGTTTCAAGGCTGTAGGTAAAACCGGGGATTCTTATGACTTATGTTCTGGTCGCTCTCGCTGGAGTAGCCGCCAGCACGTGAATGCAGCATTTCAGAACCAAATGCGCGAAGAGTTCGTCGCATTTTTTGACTAATTTCAAAGGAAGATAAATATATGGAAAACACACTCGCGACTTCATCGGGGAGCGTTTCCCCGGAAGCTAAAGACAAAAGCACGACACCCGAAGGGAAGTGCCCGGTAGCGCACGGCGCGCGCAAATCCCACACGAATGCTGATTGGTGGCCGAATCAGGTCAACGTGAACGTCCTGCACCAGCATTCTCCAAAGTCCGATCCGATGGGTAAGGAGTTCAATTACGCGGCAGAGTTCAAGACGCTCGACTTGAATGCCGTGATCAAAGACCTGCATACCTTGATGACGGATTCGCAGGAGTGGTGGCCGGCTGACTTTGGCCACTATGGGCCGCTGTTCATTCGTATGGCGTGGCACAGCGCCGGCACGTACCGCATCGGCGACGGCCGCGGCGGTGCCGGAGCCGGGCAGCAGCGCTTCGCTCCGCTCAACAGCTGGCCGGACAACGTGAACCTCGACAAGGCACGCCGCTTGCTCTGGCCGATCAAGCAGAAGTATGGCCGGAAAATCTCCTGGGCCGACCTCATGATTCTCGCCGGCAACGTCGCATTGGAGTCGATGGGTTTCAAGACATTCGGTTTTGGTGGCGGGCGCGCGGACGTGTGGGAGCCCGAAGAGTTGAACTGGGGACCTGAGGGCACGTGGCTAGCGGACGAGCGCTACAGCGGCGACCGTGATCTTCAGAATCCGCTCGCGGCCGTACAAATGGGCCTGATTTATGTGAACCCGGAAGGGCCGAATGGAAAGCCGGATCCGATTGCCGCGGCACGCGACATCCGGGAGACCTTCGCCCGCATGGCGATGAATGACGAAGAGACGGTTGCGCTCATTGCCGGCGGTCACACCTTCGGCAAAACTCACGGCGCTGCCGTTCCCGCTCAATATGTGGGCAACGAACCAGAAGGTGCCGACATTGAGGATCAAGGCTTCGGGTGGAAGAATAAATTTGGCAAAGGTTTTGGCGCCGATACCATTGGCAGCGGTCTGGAAGTGATTTGGACCACAACGCCGACCAAGTGGAGCAACAACTTCTTCGAGAACTTATTCCAGTTCGAATGGGAACTGACCAAGAGCCCGGCTGGCGCGCATCAGTGGACGCCGAAGAATGGGGCCGGCAACGGTTCGGTGCCGGACGCGCACGATCCTTCCAAGCGTCACGCGCCAACTATGTTGACGACTGACTTGGCCTTGCGGTTCGAACCCGCGTACGAAAAGATTTCACGGCGCTTCTTCGAGCATCCGGATCAGTTCGCGGACGCGTTTGCCCGGGCGTGGTTTAAGCTGACCCACCGTGACATGGGCCCGATCGTACGTTATCTCGGCCCGCTCGTTCCCAAGGAACCGCTGCCCTGGCAAGATCCCATCCCCGCTGTGGATCATTCGCTGATCGGGGACCAGGACATCGCAGCTCTGAAGGCGAAAATACTCGCGTCAGGGCTGTCCGTTTCCCAACTGGTGTCGACGGCGTGGGCATCGGCGTCCACCTTCCGTGGCTCGGATAAGCGCGGTGGCGCGAGTGGCGCGCGCATTCGCCTCGCCCCGCAAAAGGACTGGGCGGTCAACCAGCCGGCTCAACTGGCGAAGGTACTGCAGACTCTGGAAGGGATCCAAAGGGAGTTCAACAGAGCGCAGACCAATGGCAGTAAGGGGAAGAAAGTTTCGTTGGCGGACATCATCGTTCTCGGCGGCTGCGCGGCAGTCGAAAAAGCCGCCAAGGCCGCAGGGCACGACGTGAACGTTCCGTTCACGCCGGGGCGCATGGACGCGTCTCAAGAGCAGACCGACGTCGAGTCGTTCGCTCCGCTCGAACTCACCGCGGATGGGTTTCGCAACTATTTCAACGGCAAGCCCCAGCGTCTGTCGGCTGAGGAGTTCTTGGTGGATCGGGCACAACTGCTAAAGCTGACGGCGCCGGAGATGACCGTTCTCGTCGGCGGTTTGCGCGTGCTGGGTGCGAATGCCGGGAACTCCAAGCATGGCGTATTCACAAAACGGCCAGAGACTCTGACCAACGACTTTTTTGTTAACCTGCTCGACATGAGCACGCAATGGCAGCCGTCCAATGGCGATGGAGTCGTGTACGAGGGGCGTGACCGCAAGACGAACCAGGTCAAGTGGACCGCCACCCGCGTCGACCTGATCTTCGGTTCGCACTCCCAGCTCCGTGCTCTCACGGAAGTCTATGCGTGCGCTGACTCGAAGGAGAAGTTTGTGAAGGACTTCGCGGCTGCGTGGAACAAGGTGATGAACCTCGATCGTTTCGACCTGGCCTGAGTTCGGGATTGGGCCGGAGGGTTTTCCTTCCGGCCCTTAATTCCTTTCCGTAACTCGATCCCATTGACGTTTCCAATCCCGTCCCTTAGTTCGTTTCAAGGCTTGTAATCCATTCTCAATCAGGAATCCCAGCCGATTTCGCGGGGCTCGTTGACAACCTTGTTGCCAGCGCTCCAGGGCAGGTCGTGTCCGCCGGAGTCTGACGCGCCTTTCTTTGCGATAAGATCAGAGCTATGAAAACGTCTGATACCGAGGCTGAAAAGGCCGGCGAAAACGCCGCCCCGGAGTCTCGGCCTTCTAACTTCGTTCGCGACATCGTTCTCGACGATCTGAGGACTAATAAATTTGGCGGCCGGGTCCAGACGCGCTTTCCTCCCGAGCCTAACGGATATCTGCACATCGGGCATGCCAAGGCCATCTGCCTCGACTTCGGCCTCGCCGACGAATTTGGCGGACACACCAATCTCCGCTTCGACGACACCAATCCCGAGAAAGAAGAGACCGAATACGTAGAGTCCATCCAGGCCGACGTTAAGTGGCTCGGCTTTCATTGGGACGGACTCTTCTACGCCTCGGATTATTTCGATCAACTCTATGAATGGGCAGTGAAGCTGGTGAAGGATGGCAAGGCCTACGTCGACGACCTCTCGGCCGAGGAAATTCGCAAGCATCGGGGCACGCTCACCGAGCCAGGCAAGGACAGCCCGTACCGCAACCGCTCGGCGGAAGAAAATCTGGATTTGTTTCAGCGCATGAAAGCCGGCGAATTTCCCGATGGCTCGCGCGTGCTGCGAGCGAAGATCGATATGGCGTCGCCGAATTTGAATATGCGCGATCCCGTGATGTACCGCATTCTGCATGCCGAGCATCACCGCACCGGCAACAAGTGGTGCATCTATCCGATGTACGACTTCGCCCACGGACAGTCGGATTCGATCGAACGGGTCACCCACTCCATGTGCACGCTGGAGTTTGAGGATCACCGGCCGCTCTACAACTGGTTCATTCAGCAGCTGGGAATTTTTCCCTCGCAGCAAATCGAATTCGACCGCCTCAACCTGACACACACGCTGTTGAGCAAGCGCAAGTTGCTACAGCTGGTGCAGGAGGGCCGCGTCAGCGGATGGGACGATCCGCGCATGCCTACGTTAAGCGGCATCCGCCGCCGCGGCTATACGCCAGAGGCGATTCGAAATTTCATCGCATCGATTGGAGTGTCAAAGACCACAGGCTCGATCGAACTGGCGATGCTCGAACACTTCGTGCGCGAGGATTTAAACAAGCGCGCGCCGCGCGTAATGGCCGTGCTGCGCCCGCTGAAAGTCGTGGTCGACAACTATCCCGAGAACCAAGTCGAGGAAATGGACGCGGTCAATAACCCCGAAGACGAGAGCGCAGGATCGCGCAAAGTCCCATTCTCTCGTGTGCTCTATATCGAGCAGGATGACTTCCGCGAAGTGCCTCCGCCCAAGTATTACCGACTGTCGCCGGGACGCGAGGTGCGTTTGCGCTACGGATACTTCGTCACCTGCCAGAGCGTAGTGAAGAACGAGAAAGGCGAAGTGGTCGAAGTTCAATGCACGTACGATCCCGCGACGCGCGGCGGAAATGCTCCCGATGGCCGCAAGGTAAAGGCGACCATCCACTGGGTCGCCGCCACCAGCGCGATCGACGCCGAGGTGCGCATCTACGAGAACCTTTTCCTGAAGGAAAATCCCAGTGAAGTTGAGGAAGGCAAAGATGTCCTCGACAATCTGAACCCGAACTCGCTAGAGATTATTGCCAACGCGAAGGTGGAGCCGTCTCTGGCCAATGCGGCGGTCGGAAGCCGCTATCAATTCGAGCGCCTGGGATATTTCTGCGTCGATCCCGACTCGAAGCCGGAGAAGCCAATATTGAATCGCACGATTGCGCTGAAGGACACCTGGGCCAAAGTAGAGAGAAAGCAGGGCGGGAAGGGCCTGAAGGGTCACTAACGTTTGTCATGCTGAGCGAGGAACGGCATTCGCGAAGCGAACGCCGTCCGCAGTCGAAGCATCCCTGCGCTCGTGAAAATGCCGGCGCCGGCGTCTCGTCATGTCGATTCCGGAACCACGCGTCCGTGCTGCTATAGGGATGCTTCGACTCCGCAGTTAGGATCTCATCGCGATCCCAACTTCTTCGCTCAGCATGACGGACCGCGAATGTTCTCGGACGGGAGCTCCTGTCGGGACCTGCTGATCAGAACTCCCTACAGAACTGGCGAATGCTTTGCCCCGGATAACATAAACACCCTTTCGAGCTTGACAGCCGGATACGGCAACAATTACACCTCCTCTTCAGTCTTGAACCTTAAAGCGCTGTCCTGCCCATGCACATGCACTCATCCATTCTCGCCGCATTTTTTGAGATCTCCCGCACGCCGGTCTCGATGTGTAGCGCCGGCGTCCTAGTTTTCCTGATTGCGCTGTGGGCTGCGAAGACCGATATCGCGCGGGCCCCCGGCCTGGACAAGATCGTAGCCATGAGCAATCTGTGTTTCGCCATCCCCTTGGCGGTCTTTGGCGCCCTGCATCTCGCGGACGTGGGATCCGTTTTGCCCATCGTGCCCAAGTACATGCCATGGCGACTGTTTTGGGCGTATTTCTTCGGCTTTGCGCTGCTGGCCGCGTCTTTGAGCATTGCCGCAAAAATTCAAGTGCGCTGGTCCGGCCTGCTGTTCGGGATCGCGATGTTTCTTTTTGTGGCGATGTTGATCATCCCCGGAGTTCTCGCCCACCCCAGAGACCGATTTCCTTTGACTTTTGTCTTTCGCGAAAGCTCATTCGGCGGCGGAGGCTGGATCTTAGCGGGAAGCGCCATGCTTGCGGGAAACGCGACGCTGGAAAAAAGCCGCGAACCAGGTCACGAGAAGAGCCGCGGGCAAGCGGGAAGCAAGCTCATCACCGTGGGCCGCGTGTTGATCGGAATCGCCGCTATGTTTTTTGGCGTCGAGCATTTCCTTCACCCAGTGAATGTTCCCGGAGTCCCGCTCGAAAAACTGATGCCCACGTGGATTCCGGGACGGCTGCTCATTGGCTATCTGACGGGCACAATTCTTCTGGTTGCCGGCGTAAGCATTCTGCTGGGCAAGAAGACGCGGATGGCGGCAACTTATCTCGGGACCTGGATTCTGCTGCTGGTCTTGTTCATCTATGGGCCGATTCTGATCGCGTCGCTGGCCGACCCGAGCACCGCGGTGAAAGTCGAGGGGATCAACTACTTCGCGGACACGCTGCTGTTTGCGGGAGCAATTCTCGCGCTCGCTAGCGCAACGCCAGGAACGGATTAATGCCGACTGCCAACATGTTAGGAAACCAGGACCTCGCGATGCTGTGCTGAAAGGCGACGCTAGTTGTGCACGTGCGGGCTCTGCGCGGGATTATGCCGCGGCCCCGGCGGTTCCTTCACCACTTTCACATCGAAGCTTACCGGCAGAGTCTTAGGCGGAAAGCATTGCGCATTGTCGCAGGCCTGGTAGCGCAGGACACCGTGCATCACATATTTTCCCGGCACCACTGCGTGCAACGGGTGGACCGCCACCGCGATAGTGAAATCCCCGCTATACACGTTCAACTTTTCATCCGGCGAAAAAGGAAACGCCAAATCCTTGCCCGCGGGATACTCAATCTTTCCCAGGATGATGTCGGTGGGCAGGTCCATCTTCAGATTCGTAGGAATCAGGAATTCAGACTTCGGCGCGTTGGAGTTGATGTGAAATCCCGAGGCCACCCGGAAATTAAGATCCACCATCGTCTGTGCGGCGCGCGGGGCCGTGACCAGAGGAATGGGAGCGATCGAGACCGAAGGCGCTTTCACGGACTGCGCCGCCACTGTACCCAAGCACAGCGCCAGCAGACCAATGAGCCCCGACTTTTGCCCTGGCAGGATCATTCCTGTGCCGCCATAATAGAGCGATTCTAGGCGGGTTCCTAGTGTCACTTCTGAGGCTGCGACGATAAGGAGGCGGCCGTCGCCGGCGGATTCGCCGCTTGTGTATTCAGCGCCTTCTTGATGGAGTCCTCGATTTCAGCCTTACCTTTTAGACCGATAATCTTGTCGACGATTTTTCCGTCGCGGCCAATGAAAAAAGTCTCCGGCAAGGCCGGGACTCCGCCGTACGCTTCTCCCACTTCTTCCTTGCCCAGCAGTACGGGATAGTTCACTCCCATATCTTTGGTAAACTTGGCGATGTCTTCTTTACTGGAATCATCCATCGCGACGCCGACAATCTGCAGGCCCTGGGCTCCATACTGCTTCTGCAATTCGATAAACCACGGCATCTCAATCTTGCAAGGACTGCACCATGTCGCCCAAAAATTCAGCAGAACCGCTTTGCCGCGCAAGTCTGACAGACGCATGCTGTTGCCGTCGAGCGACTGCAGCGTGAAATCAGGCGCAGGTCCGGACTTAGTGATGGGCGGTGGCGCGGGCCCGGAACGTCGTGCCATGTGAAAGCCGAAATACAGCATTGCCGCGGCAACCACCGCAACGACGACCAAAGCCAGCGGATTGCGCTTTCCTTCGCTTCCGGGAGGTGTGGCGACATCGCCATCGACGACCGACGGGGAGAGGCTCGCGCCGCAGACTTCGCAAGTTGCTGCACCCAAGGCTCCATCGCGGCCGTTTTCGACGGGGGCGCCACAATTCGGACACCGCTCAGAGTTCTCTATCTGACTGCCAAGGGAATTTTCAACCGTAGACATAACTCACTCCTCCACCTACAAAGCAAAACGATTCAGGAACGACAGCCAGCTTGAGATCAGTGTAAAGCGCCCAATCACCAGTAACACGCCAAGCGCGATGAGCAAGCCGCCGCTCGCCACTTCCAGCATATGCATTCTTGATCGGAAGCGGCCATAGAATTTCAGGAAACGCTCCATCAGCAGCGATGTCAACAAGAACGGCACCGCCAGTCCCAGCGAATAGACCGCCAGTAGGAAGATTCCCTTCACCACCGTGTCCTGCTCGCCGGCCAGAGTCAGGATTGCGGTCAAGATCGGCCCCAGGCATGGCGTCCAGCCGAAAGCGAAGGCGAAGCCGATCACGAAGGCGCCAATCGGCGTGCTGCTTCCTTTCACGCTATGCAGCCGAGCATCGGTATAGAGCGCTTTGATCTTGAAAATTCCGGTCAGATGCAGTCCGAAAATAATGATAACCACCCCGGCCACGATCGACAGCGTGTGCTTGTAGCGCGCTGCCACTTGGCCGATCTCCGTCGAAATCGCGCCGAGCGTGATGAAGACCACGCTGAAGCCCAGGATGAATCCAACCGAATTCACCATTACACGGCGCATCAATTGGCTTTGCCGCGACTTTAGCTCTTCCACGCCGACGCCCGAGATCAGAGAAACATATCCCGGCACCAGCGGCAGCACGCACGGCGAGAGGAAAGAAATCAAGCCTGCGAAGAACGCGGCAATGGGAAGCGGAAGGCTGTTCATCAGATTCGTATTGTAGCCGCTGGAGGCTGCCTCATTGGATAAGACGCTCGGAGCTGGCTTTAGTTGCAGAAATTGCGACGACTTCGGGCGAAGTTACGCTCGCTTCAGCGTGGGGTGTGAGGTTGCTCCGACGCAGCCGGCATTCCCGGCGCCGACGTCTGTTCTGGAGATTCACTCAGCTTGCGCAGCACTGGACCCGGCAGAACCGCAGCCAGGATGGCATGGTTGCCTTCCTGTCGCACCTGCAGGCTGTCAAAAAGAGCCTTCACATCCGCGTCGGTACCTGGCGCCCCGACCGAGACTTCGGCGCTGCGAAACATCGCTAGAAACACATTCGCCTTATCGGCGATCTCGCGGGCATCCTCGTCACTGCCCGCCCAGGCTTCCGCCCGCAAGTGCAGCGCGTCCACGCGCAGGGGAAGATGCAGCGGACTGTAGCTGGCGGAAACCACCAAATCGGCAGGCTTGGCGAAAATCGACGCCCAAGCAGCGGATTGCCGCGCCAATGGCTCGACTCGGGCCACCATCCAAAACGGGCTCGCCAGCTGCACCCGCTTGTAATACTTCCGCAGCAGTGCCGGCCCTCCAAACGGCGACGCCAGCCGTCGCGAACGGTCGACGATCCCACGTATCACCGCCGGATCGTCGTGATTGGAAGCCGCGACAATGTCCACCCCCAGAATCGCGATGCGGAACGAGCGTCCGTAGAGCGGAATCGTAAAAATGTCGATCGAGTTATAGTTTTCAACCGACTGCGCGGTGCGCTTCAGGTAGGCGAGGCACTTGCTCGCATCAAACTTTCCTGTGAAGACTTCGGAAAAACGGGGCTCAGCCGCCGCGCCTCCCGTCCCACCGCCGGGCCAGTTCTGCGGGTAGTGGATGGCGAAAGCCGCCGCATTCAGATCGCGCTCGAAATCAAAGCCTGTTTCTTGGATGAAGCGTTCGTATTCCGGATCGTGCGCGACCGGCAGCAGTAGCTTTCCGCCGTTCGCCTTGCGTGCCCACACGAAATTGCCATAAACGAAAGCATCGGCGCCGGGCAGAAGCCGCGCCGCTTCCGGCGGAGCATGTTTTCGCAGTTGGACGGCAAGCGTTACCGCCGCAGCCACAATCACGAGCACTAAAGCAATGGGGAAGGCGCGTCTAATTCGCATGCAATGCGGTCAGGAATGAAATGATAGCACTCCTAGACGCTACTCATTCATGCCGCAGGGCCGTCATGGGGTCGATCTGAGACGCTCGCCTCGCCGGTACGGCCCCCGCCAAAAGAGCCGCCAACAGCAGGATCATTACGGCCAAACCCAGAGCAAGGGGATCATTGGGCTTCATGCCGAACAGAAAAGATTCGACAAACCTCGACGTTCCTAAGGCAATCGGCACACTAATCGCGAGTCCGACCGCCGCCAGCACCAGGACTTCGCTCAGCACCATCCAGAGCACCGGGCGGCGTTGCGCCCCCAGCGCTATGCGGATCCCGATCTCGCCGGTGCGGCGCGCCACGGTGTAGGAGATCGTGCCATACAGGCCCACGCAGGCGATGGTCAGCGCCAGCCCCGCAAAAGCGGAACACAGTTCGGCGAGTATCGTCTCCTGACGTACCTGATTGTCGATTTGTACCTGCTGCGTGCGCACTTGCGAAACCGGCAAACGGGCATCGGCTTGATGAACGACCTGGCGAACCGTATTGACGAGGGCCAGCGGATCGCCCACCGTGCGCAACGCAAACATCATCTCGTTGGGAAGAGGGAATCCCTGATTGAACGGCATGTAGATGACTGGCGGAATCTGGCGCTTCAGGTTGCCGTAACTCGCATTCTTGGCTACGCCGACGATTTCCATGTCGCGCACGATGGCCCCGTTGATTCCCTTCCACACAAGGAGATGGTGGCCGAGGGGATTTTCATCGTGAAAATTGATCTTGACGAACTGTTCGTTGACGACAGCAACTGGCTGCGAAGTGGTGCGATCGTGCTCGTCGATATCGCGGCCGGCAAGAATCGGAATCTGCATCGTGGTCAGGAATCGCGCGCCGACCGTCAAGTAGCGGTTGTTGATGTCCGGCGGGGCCCCGGGCAGACCGATCGGCATCTGATCTTCGCCACCGATCAGCGAGCCCCCCGAGAGCCCCGCGCTCGCGACTCCGGGGATCGCGGCGAATCGCTCTCGCAGATCATTGTAGAAGTCATTGATTTCCCCGTCGCGATGTCCCGACTGCCGGCCATTCAACTCGAAAAGAAGCAGGTTCCGGCGATTGAATCCGAGATTAACCGATTCAAGATTGGAGAGCGTACGCACGAAAAGTCCGGCGGCGACCAGGATCAGAAGCGAAAGCGCAATCTGCCCCGCCACCAGAACTCGGCTCAAGCTGATGCTCGCCCAAAAGCCAGCAAGACCCCATGCCGAGCCAGAAGAAGAATGCCGCGGACGAGGTTGCTGCCAGCGCGTTTCCTTCAGTGCCGTCACAAGGTCGAGCTTGGTGGATTGCAGTGCGGGCACCAGGCCAAAGAGAACACCCGTGAGCAGCGACAGCGCGGCGGTGAATCCGGCAACATGCCAGTTCAGTTCGGCGTGAGCCGTGCCCAGGCTTGAGCTATCGCCGAGCAGCATAGCCAGAAAACGAATTCCCCAAATGGCAACCAGCAAGCCCAACGATCCTCCGAGACACGCAAGAAGAATGCTCTCCGTGAGCAGTTGCCGGATCACCCGCATTCGGCTCGCCCCTTCGGTCAGGCGCAGTGCGATTTCACGCCGGCGCGAGGCGGCGCGAACTAACTGCAGATTGGCCACGTTGGAGCAGGCAATGGCCAGGATCAGCCCTACCAGCGTCATCAACACGTAGAGCGGTTTTGAGAACTGGCGGCGCAGCGTGTCGAGACCGCCCGCGCCTTCTTTGAGGTAAAGCACCGGCAGATTGGATCGCTGCACATCGTTTTGCGCCGTAGTCGCGACCCACTGTCGAAATTGCGGCGCCAGTTGCGCCTGGGCCTGCGCCATGCTCACGCCCGGCCGCAACCGAGCCATCACTTGAATCCAGTAGTAGTTCCGGTCGAGATAGTCCGCAGGGGAAAATGCAAAGGGATCGCCGGCTCCCAGCAGAAGATTCGTGTGCAAAGGAACGTAGAAGTCGGCAACGAGCTCCGGATCAATGCCGAAGAATTCCGCGGGCGCAACTCCCGCAACAGTAAACGCCACGTTGTTGATGAGAATCGATTGTCCGACAGCACTGGCCGCGGAGCCAAAATGTTTCTCGGCAAAGGCATGGCCGGCCACTACGACCGGAACTGCTCCCGCGCGGTCATCGTCGGGCAGAATCAGCCTTCCGGCGGCAGGCGGAACCTGCAACCCGTAAAAGTAATCTCCAGAAACAAGTTCTCCCTTCGCGCTCTCGGCCTGACCGTTGACATTCACACTCGCATTGCGGACCTCGCGGGTGTGGCAATAGGCGAACACATCAGAAAAGATTGCGTCCTTGGTAGGTAACGCATTTTTTTGAAAGATCTTGTAGGCCGGGTAAGGAAAGACGTCGCTCACCGATCCCAGGCGCGGATCGTCGCCCACATATCCGCTCATACTGTGCATGACGGTGTCCCGCTGCGTGGCCTTGACGTGCCAGTTCACAATCACCAGCGAAGAAGGATCGGAGACCGGCAGCGAGCGCAGCAGGAGCGAGTCGAGGAAGCTGTAGATCGCGGTGTTGGCGCCGATGCCGAGCGCCATCACCAACAGCGCCACCAGGGTAAAACTCGGAGCCTTCGCCAGGGTGCGCCACGCATAGCGCAAATCGCGCCAAGTGTCTTCCAGCCAGGCGATGCGATTCGTCTCCCATACTTTGTCGCGAATGCGCAGCGGATTGCCCAGCTTCACGTAAGCCCGCCGCCGCGATTCTTCTGGGCTCATGCCGCGGGCGAGATTGTCGTCAATCTCGTGGGCAAGATGGGATTCGAGTTCTTCGGACAGTTCGGAGTCTTCTTCGGATCGTCTGAAAAATCGTTTGAGATTCACCGTCCTCCCTCCTCTTTGAGATTTCCAACTCTGCTCCGAGACGTTCGAGCTCTGCCCGGGTTTTCTGCAGCCACTTCAGCCGCGCCGCTAACTTCGCCGAAGGAACCGGGGCTTTTTAGCCCTGAGGGCCGCACTAATGGCTCTCTCCCATGACGCGGCCAATCGCGGCCACCACCATCCGCCAACGATCGGTCTGAGCCGTGAGCTGCTTCCGGCCCGCAGCCGTCAGTTTGTAATACTTAGCTTTGCGGTTGTTCTCGCTTGTTCCCCAGTACGAAGTCACCCAACCGCGATGCTCGAGCCGGTGCAACCCCGGATACAGCGATCCCTGCTCGACTTCCAGCACGTTTTCCGACATGTGCTCGATCACATGCGCGATGGTGTGTCCATGTGCCGGACCGGTAACCAGCGTCCGCAGAATCAGCATGTCGAGCGTGCCCTGCACCATCTCAGAATTTGTCGGCGCGCGATCCCCCATGCCCCCTCCACTCGAATGTCTAGGCAAGAGGATACACCACTCGAACGTCTATGGGAATAACTTTTCGTGGGTTTGATCGGGGACGGAGCGTAGTTACGATGCGATTAGCCAAAAGGGGGTCAGTTCCGGGAGGGCAAGCCGTGATCGCATCGCGCATTTGTGCGCCGTGTTGCTTGCACGCCGAATTCCCCTTGTGATACCTTAAATAATTGTCCCGGACATCTGGCAGGGATCAGAGGGATAAGTTCGCGCGAAGGCGTGTCTTTCCCTCGAATTGCTGGCGTAGCTCAGTTGGTAGAGCATCTGATTTGTAATCAGAGGGTCAGGGGTTCAAATCCCTTCGCCAGCTCCAGGAAATGCAGTTCCGGCGGACTCGGTAGCGGCGCAACAGGTTTTTCCAACGCACTCCATTCGGCACTTTTCCGGCGTGCAGTGATCAAGCTTCATCGCGGTGTCTCGCTTGAGCCTTGGTTTCCCTGTTTTGCGAAAGTAAATGTGAGTTAGTCTGCGGGTTTGGCGCAAGTATTTGCCAGCGACCTGCATTGTGGTTTGCCGGATGTGCGCGATGGCCGCATCGCCCGAGAATTTTGCACAGGTGGGTGAGTGGTTAAAGCCAACAGACTGTAAATCTGTCCCTCCTAGCGAGGTACGAAGGTTCGAATCCTTCCCTGTGCACCATTTGGTTTTAGATTCACGGGAACCGCTGATTCGTGAACAGATTGTCCATTGCGTTGGTGTGCTACGTTGTGCTGGGAGTACTGACGTGGGTAACGATCACCGACCCGAAGATTCGGGCGGGAACGCTGGTGATCCTGGCGCTGTTCGCAGTCAAGTCGGTGTTGCGCCGTAACGACGTTCTGCACGCCGACAAGGATGCAGACTAGGTTTGGCTGACAGCCGATGGCTGACAGCTGAGTTCAGGGCCGATGTAGCTCAGTTGGTAGAGCACTCCCTTGGTAAGGGAGAGGTCACCAGTTCAATCCTGGTCATCGGCTCCAGATAATTTGGCTGTGATGAGAAGGGTTTGGAAGAACGCAGCAGTCGCGCGAGCAAGATGAAGTAGAGCGCGGTTTTACCGCGGGTGCAGGATTTGGGAGGGCACGGCTTCAGCCGTGCCGCTAGAGTCGGGGTGGTGGGACGCGGCGTTAGCCGCTGAAGTTTAGCTGAGAGCTGACGGCTGATAGCTGAGAGCTTTTAAAGGGCGGGAGTAACTCAGTGGTAGAGTCACAGCCTTCCAAGCTGTTGGTCGCGGGTTCGATTCCCGTCTCCCGCTCCAGATTGAGGCATTTGCGGTTGTGACCCTGAGCGGAGTCGAAGGGGCGACACCACTGCCGAACTCCCGAGCGTTTTTTGCGAGGGGCCTTTTGTCAGGTGCGATGAGGAGTTTCGAACAGGCTGCCATTAAAATCGAGAAGCGGCAGGAATTTGCGAAACTGCAAGCCGCGGTCGAACAGGCGTTCCTGCCCGAGAACGCTGAGCGGTTCCTAAAGCAGTTGAACCGCAAAGGGATTCGCGTTCGGGATTTCGACGCGATCCTGGCGCAGCGCATTTTGGAGGGCGTGGTCGAAGAAGCGGAACTGAATGCGCGGCATCTGTATGAGTCGCTGCCGGTTTCCGATCAAGCGCAGATGCGTGAGTTTTATCTCTCGAAGCTAGAGGGCGTGGACGTCGCGTTGCGGCATAAGTTTAAGAAGCTGTATCAGTACTACTGAGAGATTATCTACAGGGAAGTTGCATAGATCCTTCGGCGCCAAAGAGCGGCGCCTCAGGATGACAAAGGGTTTGAGCTAGAAGCTTAGGAGCTAAGAGCTGACTTATGGCGAAAGAGAAATTTGATCGTAATAAGCCGCACTGCAACGTGGGGACGATTGGTCACATCGACCATGGCAAGACCACGTTGACGGCGGCCATCACCAAGGTTTTGGCGAAGCATAATCCGAAGAACACGTTCCGGTCGTTTGATTCGATCGACAACGCGCCGGAAGAGAAAGCGCGCGGGATCACGATTGCGACGGCGCACGTCGAGTATGAGACGGCGAACCGGCACTACGCGCACGTGGATTGCCCGGGCCACGCCGACTACATCAAGAACATGATCACGGGCGCGGCGCAGATGGATGGCGCGATCTTAGTTGTTGCGGCGACCGACGGTCCCATGCCGCAGACGCGTGAGCATGTGCTGTTGGCGCGGCAAGTGGGCGTGCCTTACATCGTCGTCGCGTTGAATAAATGCGACGCGGTGGATGATCCCGAACTGCTCGATCTCGTCGAGCTCGAAGTTCGCGAGTTGCTGAAGAGCTACAAGTTCCCCGGCGACGACGTACCGGTCGTGCGTCTGTCGGCGCTGGGCGCGCTGAATGGCGAAGCCAAGTGGGAGAAGCAGATTGACGCGTTGATGGAAGCGGTGGACAAGAGCGTGCCGCAGCCGGCGCGCGAGTTGGACAAGCCGTTCCTGATGCCGATTGAAGATATTTTTTCGATTCAGGGACGGGGCACGGTGGTCACGGGCCGCATCGAGCGTGGCAAGGTGAAGGTGGGCGAGGAAGTGGAAATCGTCGGCTTCCGCGAAACCCGCAAGACGGTGGTGACCGGCGTCGAAATGTTCAAAAAGCAATTGGACGAAGGCATGGCGGGCGACAACGCCGGTCTGCTGCTGCGCAGTATTGCGAAAGAAGACGTAGAGCGCGGCATGGTCCTGGCCAAGGGCGGGTCCATTACTCCGCATACTAAGTTCAAGGCCGAGGTTTACATTCTGACCAAAGAAGAAGGCGGAAGGCACACGCCGTTCTTCAAGGGCTATCGTCCGCAGTTTTATTTGCGAACCACGGACGTGACGGGCGTGGCGGAACTTCCGTCGGGCACCGAGATGGTGATGCCGGGAGACAACGTGAGCCTGGTGATCGAACTGATCACGCCGGTGGCCATGGAAAAAGGCCTGCGCTTCGCGATCCGCGAAGGCGGACATACCGTAGGCGCCGGCACGATTGCGGAGATTGTGCAGTAGCGTAATAACTTGTGTGGAGCGGGCACTTTTGCCCGCGAGGTTTCATGCGCTGTCGGCAAGCGGGCAAGAGTGCGCGCTCCACATTAAGAGACGCGCAGGTCCTGAGCGAGACAAAAAATGTCTCGCTCAGGATGACAGAGCCAAGAGCTAAAAGCCAAAAGCTGTTTTGGAGTGAGCTATGCCCAGAGAAATCATTACGATGCAGTGCGGTGATTGCAAAGAGCGGAACTATTCAAAGACCAAGAACCGCAAGACGATGACGGAGCGGTTGGAGCTCAAGAAATTCTGCCGACGTTGCCGCAAGCATACGCCGCACAAAGAAGTGAAATAATTGTTGAATGATGATTTTTGATTGCTGATTGACAAATCAACAATCCCGAAATCAACAATCAACAATGGTTTTAGGGGCGTAAGCTCAACGGTTAAACTGTCGGTCTCCAAAACCGAACTTGGGGGTTCGAATCCCTCCGCCCCTGCCAGATTTTTGGAGAGCAGAGCAGCAGAGTAAGGGCCAGGAGCAGACATGGCAGTCGAGACGAAGAAAATGGCAAATTCAATTGCAGCAGCCGGCGGCAACTTCGGGGATCGGATGAAGGCATGGCCGGAGCGTACCCGGACGTTCTATAACGACGTGCGCAGCGAAATGCGTAAAGTCACTGCGCCGTCATGGAAGGAAGTCCGGGCCACGACGACGGTGGTCGTGATCACGGTTGCTATTTTCGCGCTGTATTTTTTTGTGATTGACTTCATCATTCAGCACGGCGTGACGGCTTTGTTCAACTTTTTCAGGAGTCACTGACGAGATGGCGGACGAGCACTACCTAGTAGAGCAATAGGCTGGCCGGGAAGAGCACACTTAATATGCCGGACGAAGAAAAAAACGAAGCTGCGGCAGGCGGAGAACAACCGCCGCAACCACCGGGCGTGGATGGCGCTGCCGCAAGCGGCGAGCCGCCTCGCAACCCGAACATGAAGTGGTACATCATCCACTCCTACTCCGGGTTTGAGCGCAAGGTAAAAGAGTCTCTGGAATCGCGGGTCGCGGCCTTCGGGCTCCAGGACAAGATCGGCAAAGTGCTGATCCCGACCGAGTCAGTCACCGAGGTGCGCGGCGGCAAGAAATATACTTCCGAGCGCATGTTCTATCCCGGCTACGTGCTGGTGGAAATGGACATGGACGATCACGTCTGGCATGTGGTGAAGTCCACGCCGCGCGTCACCGGATTTGTCGGAACCGGCCAGCAGCCCACGCCGCTCTCGGAAGAAGAAGTACAGCACATCGTCTACAAAGTCGCAGACAGCCGGGAGAAGCCGAAGCTTAAAGTCAAATTCGAAAAGAACGAATCGGTCCGCATCAGCGAAGGGCCGTTCGCCAGTTTCACCGGCATTGTCGACGAGGTGAACGAAGATCGCGAGACTCTGAAAGTGATGGTCACAATTTTCGGCCGGTCCACTCCGGTGGAACTTGAGTTCAATCAGGTGGAAAAGGTCGCATAGCGCAAGATATTGCATAGATCCTGAGGCGACGAAAAGATGTCGCCTCAGGATGACAATCTCAGCTGACAATGGAGAGATTGACACCCAAGCTAGGAGCTAGAAGCTAGGAGCCAACGAAGTCATGGCAAAAAAAGTTACAGGTTACGTGAAGCTGCAGATCGCCGCCGGCAAGGCGACTCCGGCGCCCCCGGTGGGCCCGGCGCTCGGCCAGGCGCAGATCAATATCATGGAGTTCTGCAAGCAGTTCAACGCCCGGACGAATCAAAAAGAAATGGAGGGTCTGATCATTCCGGTCGTGGTGTCGGTGTATAACGACCGCTCGTTCACCTTCATCACCAAAACGCCGCCTGCTTCGATTCTGCTGAAGCGCGCCGCGGGCATCGCCAAGGGATCGGGTACACCGAATAAAGATAAGGTTGGTAAGGTTACGGCCAAGCAAGTCGAGGACATCGCGAAACAGAAGATGCCCGACCTGAACGCCGCCTCGGTCGAGACCGCCATCAAGAGTGTTCGCGGCACGGCAAGATCGATGGGCATCGAAGTAGTGGGATAGAAGGAACTGAGTAATTGGGAAATTTGGTAATTGTGCAATTGAAAATCTGCGAGAGAGATTTCAAATTGCCCGATTACTCAATTTCCCAATTACCAAATCGTCAAATGCACCACGGTTCAGCCGGGCGTCGCTAAGCGGTGGGAGACAAGGAAAAGCAATGAAAAAAGAAGGAAAGAATATCGCCAAGGCGCACGCGGCAGTCGAAAAGCGCCCCTACGTTCTGCAGGACGCGGTTCCGCTCCTGCAAAAAGTGAAATTCGCAAAGTTTGACGAGACCGTCGAGCTCACACTGCGCCTGGGCGTCGACCCCAAGCATGCCGACCAGATGGTGCGCGGCACCGTCGTCCTCCCGCACGGGCTGGGTCGGTCGAAGAAGGTTCTGGTCATCGCGAGCGGAGACAAGATCAAAGAAGCAGAAGCGGCTGGTGCCGATTTTGCCGGTGGCGAAGATATGGTCGAGAAGATCACCAAGGAAAACTGGACCGACTTCGATGCACTGATCGCCACGCCTGACGTGATGAAGTCCGTGGGACGCCTGGGCAAAATTCTCGGACCGAAGGGCCTGATGCCGAACCCGAAGACCGGTACCGTCACATTCGACGTGGCCAAAGCGGTCCAGGAAGTGAAGGCTGGCAAGGTCGAGTTCCGCACTGACAAGACTGCGCTTGTACACTGCCCGGTCGGCAAAATTTCCTTTACGCCCGACAAGCTGATTGAGAACGCTACCGTGCTGATTACCAGCGTGATCAAGGCCAAACCGTCGGTGGCGAAGGGCAAATACATCAAGGGCTGCACTTTGAGTTCAACGATGGGGCCGGGGATTTTGTTGGACGTCGCCCCCATCGAGGCAGCGGCGAAGGCTTAACGCGACGCTGAAGCGCCTGGACGGACGAATGCGTCTGTCCCCACACGAACATCGCGAGGGATTGAATTATGGCGGTTACTAAAGCGAAGAAGACCGAGCAGGTCGAGAAGTTGAGCAAAGACCTGAAGAATGTTTCGAACATCGTCGTGACCACTTACACCAAGATGACCGTGGCCCAGGACTATGAACTGCGCAAGGCTTTGCGCGGCGCGGGCGCGAAGTATCAAGTCGTCAAGAATACGCTGGCCGAGCGCGCCGCTAAGGGCACCAAGGTCGAAGGCGCTCTCAAGGATCTGGCGGGTGTGACCTCGATCGCCTACACCACGGGCGATCCGGTTGCGATGGCCAAAGCGCTGACGAAATATGCCAAAGACGCGCCCGAGTTCACTTTTAAAGTTGGGGTGGTCGAAGGCCGCGTGGTCACGATCAAAGAGATCGAAGCGCTGGCCACCATGCCGTCGAAAGAAGAGCTTTATTCGAAACTGCTGTTCCTGATCAATGCACCGGCGCAGCGTTTGGTCACCGTGATGAATGCAGTTGGACGCAACTTGGCGGTCGTGGTCGATCAGGGCGTGCAGCAGAAGAAGTTCAAAGAAGCATAGCTCGTGTGGGGACAGACGCCTTCGTCCGTCCAGCGAGCATCGCGAGCGTGATTTTTGCGGGCGCGTTAAGACGAGTTTGGTTATCAGCAAGTCGGGGGTTGCGCGGTTCGTTCCGAGCGTTGTCTGGCGCAAGGATATTGGACCTGCCGCACTGGAAACCGTGACTTGCGGATAGCGAAAACCGAGACGTAGCAAGCTACGTCTCTACAGAAGACTAAATTACTGGAGAAACAACATGGCAGATCTAGCGCAGTTGGAAGAGTCAATCGTAGGGTTGTCGCTGCTGGACGCGGCGGAACTCGTAAAGAAGCTGGAGGCGCGTCTTGGTGTGTCGGCGGCGGCAGCGGCCCCAGTTATGGTGGCTGGTGGCGGCGGGGCGGCGGCGGGCGCGGCTCCGGCGGAAGAGAAGACCGAATTCACCGTCGTCCTGAAGGAAGTGGGCGCCAACAAGATCAATGTCATCAAGGCCGTCCGCGAAGTCACCAGCCTGGGCTTGAAAGAGGCCAAGGAACTGGTGGATGGAGCCCCCAAGAACGTGAAAGAGGGCGTCTCCAAGGAAGAGGCGGAGACCATCAAGAAGAAGTTCACCGACGCGGGCGCGGTTGTCGAAGTGAAATAGGTTCATGTGGAGCGGACGCTGTTGTCCGCTTGCCGGCAGCATCGATGAGGCCAGCGGGCAAGAGCGCCCGCTCCACACGTTCCCGAAACGCACCGCCGACGGTGCAATATCGTTATTTTTGTACGTTCTCCACTTGTGAACCTTGGGCGGCGATGTTAGCATCTATATTAACGTCGCTTCCCTGGGTTCACTCAAGCGCGGGCACGACTCGCGAGGGAAGTTCGAGTAAGCTGCTCCGCGGGCAGGCGGGGCGGAAAACAGGCCGAGGAACTGGCGCGAAAGAATTCAAATCAAAAGGGCGAAACGCCTTGGTTGGCGTCTGCGGGAACGACTGTCCCTGCAGGCGCCCCGTTGTTTTTCAAGTTTGTCTTTTAAGTTTGTCTTTTAGGTTCCAGGTTGTTCTCACACAACGCAAGTCCCGCGGCGCGGTAAGCGCCCCACATTCCGCGGTTTGAGCGTGGCCTTCGGTCGCGCGTGAGATTGGGAGTTTCTGACGATGAAAAATGCCTTCCGTAAACGATTCGACTTTTCCAAAATTCCGGCCACCATCCAGATCCCGAACCTGATCGAGGTTCAGAAGCGTTCCTACGACCGCTTCCTGCAGATGGACAAACTGCCCAGCGAGCGCGAAGACGGCGGCTTGCAGGCAGTGTTTCAGTCCGTGTTTCCGATCACCGACTTTCGCAACGTATCACAACTGGAGTTCGTCGATTACGCCATTGGTAACTGGGAGTGCAAGTGCGGCCACCTGAAAGGCCTGCACCACCTCCGCACCACTTGTAAGAATTGCGGCAACACGGTCATTACCGATCCGTTCCATCCCGGCGAAGTGCTGTGCGGCAAGTGCGGCACCTACAACGCGAACACGCCTGACTTCTGCAACAAGTGCGGCGACCCAGTTGGATTGCAACTGAAATACGACGTGGCCGAGTGCGAAGAGCGCGGCATGACGTATTCCGCACCGCTCAAAGTCACGATGCGCCTCACCATTTTTGACAAGGATGCCGAGACCGGTAACCGCTCCATCCGCGACATCAAAGAGCAGGAAGTATTCTTCGGCGACGTTCCGCTTGATGACGCAGAACGGGACTTTCATCATCAACGGCACCGAGCGCGTCATTGTCAGCCAGTTGCATCGTTCGCCCGGCGTGTTCTTCGAGACCGCCAACAACCGCACGTATTTCCTCGGAAAGATCATTCCCTACCGCGGTTCGTGGGTTGAGTTTGAGTACGACCAGAAGAACGTGCTCTACGTCCGCATCGACCGCAAGCGCAAATTCCTGGGCACGATTTTCCTGCGCGCCCTCGGCCTGCGTTCCGGCGAAGACATTCTGCGCGCGTTCTACACCACGGACCGGCTCGTGGTCCGCGACAAGAAGCTTTACTGGACGCTCGATCCCGGCCAGCGAGAAGCCGACGAACCTGCTGGGCATGAAGCTCGCCCACAGCATCAAGAACAAGTCGGGCGACGAAATCGCGCACTCCGGCCGCAAGATCAACGCCCAGATTCTGAAAGACATTCAGAAGGCGAAGGTCACCGAAATCGAAGTCGACATCACCGACCTCGAAGGCGCGTGGACTGCCGGCGACATCGTCGACACCACCACCGGCGAAGTCATGCTCGAAGCCAACTCCGAGCTCACGGCCGACAAGGTTTCGAAGATTCTCGATTCCGGCGTGGTCGAGATGAGCCTGTTCTTCCCTGAGCGCGACGACGTGGGCACGGTGATCAGCCAGACCCTGAAGCGCGACGCGGTGAAAACTCCGCAGGAAGCGCTGATCGAGATTTACCGCAAGCTGCGTCCCGGCGATCCGCCGACCCTCGATACGGCGACCGCGCTGTTCCACGGGATGTTCTTCGACCCGCGCAAATATGACTTCTCGCGCGTGGGCCGCTTGAAGTTCAACATCAAACTGCACGAGAACCAGGACGCGACCAGCCTCGACAAGCGCACTCTCGATCCCGACGATTTCTACGCGACCATCGCGTATCTGCTGAAGCTGCGCAAGAGCATTGGCGCGGTCGACGACATCGATCACCTCGGCAACCGCCGCGTGCGCGCGGTCGGCGAGTTGATGGAGAACCAGTTCCGCATCGGCCTGGTTCGCATGGAACGGGCAATTAAAGAAAAAATGTCCGTCTACCAGGAAATGTCGACGGCGATGCCGCACGACCTGGTCAACGCGAAGCCGGTGATGGCTGCGATCCGCGAATTCTTCGGATCGTCGCAGCTCTCGCAGTTCATGGATCAGACCAACCCGCTCTCCGAGATCACGCACAAGCGGCGTCTCTCGGCCCTTGGGCCGGGCGGTTTGTCGCGTGAACGCGCCGGATTCGAAGTCCGCGACGTTCACCCCACGCACTACGGCCGCATCTGCCCGATTGAAACGCCGGAAGGTCCGAACATCGGCCTGATTTCGTCGCTGAGCTGTTACGCTCGCATCAACGACTACGGCTTCATCGAATCGCCCTATCGCAAGATCAAGGGTGGACGCGTGATCGACTACGTCACCGTGGTCAATGTCGGCGACAGCGATCACAAAGTCGGCGATCACATGGAGAAGCACGAGATCGAGAAGATCAACGCCGAGTTGAAAGAGAAGCGCAAGAAGCCGGCTACGATCGAGCCATTCTCGTTCTATCTGTCCGCATGGGAAGAAGATCGCCACACCATCGCGCAGGCCAACGTGGAGCTTGACGACAAGGGCCGCATCGTCGCCGAACTGGTTAACGCCCGCAAGGCCGGCAACTTCGTGCTGGTCAGTCGCGAAGAAGTGGACTACGTCGACGTCAGCCCCAAGCAACTCGTCTCCGTCGCTGCGTCCCTGGTTCCGTTCCTCGAGCACGACGACGCGAACCGCGCGCTGATGGGCGCGAACATGCAACGCCAGTCCGTACCTTTGCTCCGCGCGCAAGCGCCGATCGTAGGCACGGGAATGGAAGGCGTCACTGCCCGCGACTCCGGAGCGGTCGTTCTTGCCCGCCGCAACGGCATCATCGATTCGGTCGACTCCGAGCGCATCATTGTCCGTGTCGAAGGCGAGCATCATCCCACGCAGCTTTCGCGTGAGGTGGGCAGCGACATTTATCAGCTCACGAAGTTCAAGCGCTCGAACCAGAACACCTGCATCAACCAGAAGCCGGTGGTGAAAAAGGGCGAACGCGTTCTGAAGGGGCAGATCATCGCTGACGGTCCCTGCACCGATCACGGCGAGCTGGCGCTGGGACGAAACGTCCTGGTCGCCTTCATGCCATGGCGCGGTTACAACTTCGAGGACGCGATCCTCGTTTCCGAGAAGATGGTCAAAGAGGACTACTACACCTCGCTGCACATCGAGGAGTACGAGATCGAAGCCCGCGATACCAAGCTGGGTCCGGAAGAAGTCACGCGCGACATTCCAAACGTCAGCGAGTCTATGCTGCGCAATCTGGATGAAGCGGGCGTGATTCGCATCGGCGCCAGCATCAAGCAGGGCGACATCCTCGTCGGCAAGGTTACCCCCAAGGGCGAAACTCAGCTGACGCCGGAAGAAAAACTGCTGCGCGCGATCTTCGGCGAAAAGGCCGGCGACGTGCGCGACGCCTCGCTCTACTGCCCGCCTGGCATCGAGGGCGTGATCGTTGACGTGAAAATCTTCTCGCGCAAGGGCCAGGAAAAGGACGAGCGCGCGAAGTCCATTGAAGCCACGCAGATCGCGAAGTTGGAAAAGAACCTTTCGGACGAAATCCGAATTCTGACCGACGAGCGCCTGAAACGCCTGGAGAACATCCTGGGCGGCAAGGAAGTCCAGGCCGACCTGCACGACGAGCGGACTAACAAGCGCCTGCTGGTCAAGGGCAATGTGCTCAATCGCGACGAGATCGAGCGCATCTCGACCCGCAACCTGAAGCGTATTAAATACGCGGATAAAGATCCGCGGGTGAATGAGCAGATCGACGAGATCGAAGAGATGACTTCTCGTCAGATCGACGTGCTCAAGAAAATCGTCAACGAGAAGAAAGAAAAACTCACCAAGGGCGACGAACTGCCGCCGGGCGTGATCAAGCTGGTCAAGGTGTACATCGCCATGAAGCGCAAGCTGAGTGTCGGCGACAAGATGGCCGGCCGTCACGGGAACAAGGGTGTGATTGCCCGCATTCTGCCGGAAGAAGACATGCCGTACCTCGAAGACGGGCAGCCGGTGGAAATCGTGCTCAACCCGCTCGGCGTGCCGTCCCGTATGAATGTCGGCCAGATTCTCGAAACTCACCTTGGATGGGCTGGCTTCGTGCTCGGCGAGAAGATCACGCAGTTGCTCAAGGAAAACACTCGGACTGAAGCTATCCGCCGCGAGTTGAAGGCGTTGTTCAAAGACTCGCAGCTGGCTGACATCATCTCCGACATGAGCGACGAGGAACTCGAATCCGTGGCTCCCACCCTGACCAAGGGAGTGTTCATGGGATCGCCGGTATTCGACGGATCGAAGGAAGGCGAGATCAAGGCGCTGCTCGAACACGCCGGCCTGCCGACCTCCGGGAAGACGACCCTTCACGACGGCATGACTGGAGAGAAGTTCGAACAGCCAGTCACCGTCGGCTACATCTACATGCTGAAGCTGTCGCACCTGGTGGACGACAAGATTCACGCGCGTTCCATCGGGCCGTACTCACTGATCACCCAGCAACCGCTGGGCGGCAAGGCGCAGTTCGGCGGACAGCGTTTCGGAGAAATGGAAGTCTGGGCGCTCGAAGCATACGGCGCAGCGTTCATCCTGCAGGAGCTGCTGACGGCGAAGTCCGACGACGTATACGGCCGCACCAAGATTTACGAGGCCATCGTCAAGGGCGAAGCCGCCATGGAGCCCGGCGTACCCGAATCGTTTAACGTGCTGATCCGAGAGCTGCAGTCGCTCTGCCTGGATGTGGAATTGATCAAGGCAGCCGAGAAAAAGCCCACGGCCAGCGCAGCGGCAGACTAAAAACAGTTCTCGGTTCTCAGTTCCCAGTTCTCAGTTATTTCTGAGCGGGGCTGAGAGCCGGAACGAAGGTTTAAGACTTTTGAAACATCCGCCACCGCGGCAGACGCTCTCGATGCCGCGTGAAAGGCAAAAGTTCAATCCCGGTTTTAACTGAGAACTGGGAACCGAGAACTCAAGAACTGGTCACGAGGGCCGTCAGCGGACGCGTCAGAGCCGCAGGAAGCGGAGGAACACCTTGTTTCGTTCGAGCCCATTCGAAATGGCAAATGTGATCGCGGACTTCGACGCCATTCGCATCAGTCTGGCCTCTCCGGAAAAAATCCGGAGCTGGTCGCACGGCGAAGTGACCAAGCCCGAGACCATCAACTACCGCACCTTCAAGCCGGAGCGCGACGGGCTATTCTGCGCGCGCATTTTCGGCCCGGTGACGGACTGGGAGTGTTTGTGCGGCAAGTACAAGCGCATGAAGCACCGCGGCGTGATCTGCGACAAGTGCGGCGTGGAAGTCACGCTGTCGAAAGTCCGCCGCGAACGCCTGGGCCACATTGAGCTGGCTTCGCCCTGCTCGCACGTGTGGTTCTTCAAGGGACTGCCCAGCCGCATCGGCCATCTGCTCGATATTTCCCTGCGTGACCTTGAGTCCGTGCTCTATTTCGAAGCGTACGTCGTGGTCGAACCCGGCGACGCTCCGGTGAAAGAACGCGAGGTCATCAAGGACGAAGCCAAGTTCCGCGAACTCGACCAGCAATACCGTCCCGCCGGCTTTAAGGCGATGATGGGAGCTGAGGCGATCAAGGAACTGCTGAAGCGCGTCGACACTGACGGGCTTTCCGTCGAACTGCGCGAGAAGATGAAGAACGAGAGCTCGCTGCAGAAGCGGCTCAAGTACGCCAAGCGTTTGAAAGTGGTCGAGGCCTTCCGCAAGAGCGGCAACAAACCGCACTGGATGATCCTCGACGTGATTCCGGTCATTCCGCCGGAGTTGCGTCCGCTGGTTCCACTCGATGGCGGGCGGTTTGCAACCTCCGACTTGAACGATCTTTACCGCCGCGTCATCAACCGCAACAACCGGCTGAAGAAGCTGATGGACCTGCACGCTCCCGAAGTCATCGTGCGCAACGAAAAGCGCATGCTGCAGGAGGCCGTCGATGCGTTATTCGACAACGGACGCCGTGGCCGCGTGCTGCGTGGCGCCAACAATCGCCCGCTGAAGTCGCTCTCCGACACGCTGAAAGGCAAGCAGGGACGCTTCCGCCAGAACCTGCTCGGCAAGCGCGTGGACTATTCAGGACGTTCCGTCATCGTGGTCGGCCCCGAACTCAAGCTGCACCAGTGCGGCCTGCCCAAAAAGATGGCCCTCGAGTTGTTCAAGCCGTTCATCTATCACCGGCTCGAACAGACAGGCAACGTCACTACCATCAAGCAAGCGAAAGAAATGGTGGAGCAGCAGGAACCGATCGTCTGGGACATCCTTGAAGAAGTCATTAAGGACCACCCGGTCTTGCTGAACCGCGCTCCTACGCTCCATCGCCTCGGCATTCAGGCTTTCGAACCGGTGCTCGTGGAAGGCAAGGCCATCAAGATTCACCCGCTGGTCTGCACCGCGTTCAACGCGGATTTCGACGGCGACCAGATGGCGGTTCACATTCCGCTGTCTCCCGAAGCTCAGGTCGAAGCCAGCGTGCTGATGCTGGCCTCGCACAACATTCTTTCGCCCGCCTCGGGTCAACCCATCACCGTGCCCACGCAGGACATGGTGCTCGGTCTTTACTACTTGACTAAGGGCAAGCCCGGTGCCAAGGGCGAAGGCCGCGCCTTTGCCAACATCGAAGAAGTGCTAATGGCGCTGGACGCGGGCGCGGTGGAAACTCTGAGCCCGATCCGCCTGCGTTACTCGGGCGAATTGATTGACCTGACCACCGCCTATGATGATCAGGACATCATTCACACCGAGCCGGTACAGGTCGAGCGTGCCTTCATCAACACGACCGTAGGCCGCGCGATCCTGAACGACCAACTGCCCGAAGGCATGCCCTACATCAACGGGCTGCTGAAGAAAAAAGGCATTGGCGCGCTGGTCAACTACGGCTACTTGCGCTTCGGGCTCGAAACCACGGTCAAGATGCTCGACGAAGTCAAGACCCTGGGCTTCAAGTTCGCAACCAAGTCCGGCTTGTCCATCGGCATTGACGACATGGTCATCCCGGACAGCAAAAAAGTCCTGGTCAAAGACGCCGAGAAGCAAGTCGTGGCCGTGCAGCAACAGTATCTTGACGGCGCCATTACCAACGGCGAACGCTACAACAAGGTCATCGAAATCTGGTCGGCGATCACTGAAAAAGTTGCCGACGAGATGTTCGGCGAAATGCAGCGCCGCGACAAAGAAGGCGAGCTCAATCCGATTTACGTTATGGCCGACTCCGGCGCTCGAGGATCGAAACAGCAGATCCGCCAGCTTTCCGGCATGCGTGGATTGATGGCCAAGCCTTCCGGCGAAATCATCGAGTCGCCCATCACGGCTAACTTCCGTGAAGGGTTGACGGTGCTCGAATACTTCGTCTCGACGCACGGCGCCCGCAAGGGATTGGCCGATACGGCGCTCAAGACGGCGGATTCAGGCTACCTGACTCGCCGCCTCGTGGACGTCGCGCAGGACGTAATCATCAGCGAATACGACTGCGGTACGGTCGACGGCATCTACGTGCAAGGAATTGTCGAAGCCGGCGAGATCATCGAAGCGCTCCGTGACCGCATCATCGGCCGCGTATCGCTCGAGAAAATCAAAGACTATGACGGCAACGTGATCGTCGATATCAACAACGAGATCACCGAAGACCTGTCAGTAGCGATTCAAGCGGCAGGGATTGAGCGAGTGAAAATCCGTTCGGTGCTGACCTGCGAATCGAAACGCGGAGTCTGCGTCATGTGCTACGGCCGCAACCTGGCCTCCGGACGCCTCGTCGAACTGGGCGAAGCGACCGGAGTCATCGCGGCGCAGTCCATCGGCGAACCGGGAACCCAGCTGACCATGCGTACCTTCCACATCGGTGGTACAGCATCGCGAGTCTCCGAGCAGTCGCGCCTCGATGCCAAGAACAACGGCAACGTGCGCTTCATCGGATTGCAGACTGTCAAGTCGAAGTCGGGCGATCTTGTTGTCATGAACCGGCAAGGCTCGATCGCGGTGGTCGACGAAAAGAATCGCGAGCGCGAACGTTACTCGGTGGTGTATGGCGCTAAGCTGAAGGTTAACGAAGGCGATCCGGTCACGCTCGGCCAGGTGATGGTCGAGTGGGATCCTTACACCTTCGCTATCCTGACGGAAATCGGTGGCACGGTCCAGTTCAAGGACCTGCAAGAAGGTGTGACTCTCCATGAAGAGGTCGACGAAGTCACCGGCCTGTCGCGGCACGTAGTCGGCGATTCGCCGGACGAGAAGCGCCAGCCCGCCATCGTCATCAAAGGCAAGGCGAGCAAGCGCTACCTCATGCCTTCGCGCGCTCACCTGATGATTCAGGACGGCGAGACGGTCACACCGGGCGATGTGCTGGCGAAGATCCCGCGCGAGACTACCAAAACGAAAGACATCACCGGTGGTCTCCCCCGCGTGGTCGAGTTGTTCGAAGCCCGCAAGCCGCATGAAACCGCGGTCATCAGCGAAATCGATGGCACGGTGAAATTCGGTGAGGTCTCGAAAGGCCAGCGCAAGATCTACGTGGTCGCCGACAACGGCACCGAAAAGGAATACTCGGTTCCGCGCGGCGTTCACATCAACGTGCAGGAAGGCGAGCGCGTCAAGGCGGGCGAACCGCTTATGGACGGCCCGCTCAACCCGCACGACATCCTGGCCGTGCTCGGCGAAAAAGAACTGCAGTCGTACCTGGTGAACGAAATCCAGGAAGTCTATCGCCTGCAGGGTGTCAACATCTCGGACAAGCACATTGAAGTGATTGTCCGCCAGATGATGCGATGGGTGAAGGTTGAGGATGTGGGCGACACGCGGTTCCTGCTCGAAGAGCAGACCGATAAGTTCGCCTTCCGCGAAGAGAACGAGCGCGTGATTGCACAGGGCGGCAAGCCGGCCACTGGACGGCCTCTGCTCCTCGGAATCACGAAGGCATCACTCTCCACCGACTCGTTCATCTCGGCGGCGTCGTTCCAGGAGACCACGCGCGTGCTCACCGAAGCCAGCATCAACGGCAAGGTCGATCACCTGCGCGGCTTGAAAGAGAACGTCATCGTCGGACGCCTCATCCCTGCCGGCACCGGCATGGAGTACTACCGCAACGTGCGTCTCTCGCCAGAAATGGAAGAGGCCGCCGCCAAGGTACAGGCGGAGGTTTCGGCAGCGTACGAAGAAGCCGAGCGCGCCCTCGAAATGATGCGCCACGAGGGCGAAACCGACGATCTGCCCGCGGAACTCCCCGCGGCCGAGTAATCAAAACTGAGGTAAGAATCGGGGGCGAACCAACTTCGCCCCCGAACTTGCTTCTACATTGGTTCTAATACCGATGCACGCCAACCCCCAGCGATTGCCCGCCCAGGAACTCGGCCAACTTCCTTCTTTGCGCAAAGTACCTCCCGGCCCTAAGCTAGAGACGCCGATGCTCCGCTTCTTCCGATTTTTACGACTCGCCTTCTGGCGCGCCTTCGTGCACGACGCCTTTGCTACTTCCAAAGCAGCGGCCTATTCCTCTATTCTCACCTTCTTCCCCGTCCTGTTGATTATCGGGTCCGGGTTGGCAAACTGGCGGAAGGGCGCACCCTATTTGCGGGAAATTACTTACGCCCTGGGTAGCATACTGCCGGCGGGCGGAAACACTGCGCTGACCTATCTGAAGGGAGCTGCGCAACACCCGGTCGGCCTGTTAACAACGACCTCCGTCATTACTCTATGGACTGCATCCGGCGTCATGATTTCCTGGATGGACGGCTTCCGCCGCTGCTACGAACTGCCAAAAACCTGGGGCTTGATACAAGAACGGCTGATCGCCTTCCTGCTGGTTGTGTTCGCACTGATCCCTATGACCTTCGCGACACTCTTGGTGGCCGTGGGCAGCAAATTCGAGACTCGCCTGTTGTCTTATATCGATCCCGATTTCAGTATCTACGTATTGCTGCTCTGGGGCGCGATTCGCTGGCTCATCGCCACACTCACCAGCATCGCGGTGATTGCCTTGATCTATCACCATGCCGTCCCCCGCACCCAGCCCTGGCACAGCGTGATGCCGGGCGCCTTGCTTGCGACCATCCTCTGGTTCTCCACGACGGTTTTGTTTCGCGCCTACCTTACGCACTTCGGCGACTTCGCCACCATTTACGGATCGCTCGGCGTCGCCATGGCGTTGCTGGTATGGATGTATCTGATTTCCCTGGTCGTCCTGGTGGGCGCGGAGTTTAATGCGTTGCTCTTCCCTCGAGCCATGCTGGGAAAAGAGCTCACCGCGATCAATTCGGTAAAGTCGCTGTAGAGACGTTGCTCGCAACGTCTCTCTCACCATGGTTCGAAATGCTGACAGCAGAGACGTAGCAAGCTACGTCTCTACGATTGTCGCCCTAGAGAGAAGAGTTGAAAGACGTTCCCAGTATTAACGTCCGCCGCGCGAAAATCATCTGCACCATTGGTCCCGCCTGCAACACCGAAGCAACCATGCGCGACCTGCTCCGCCTCGGCATGGACATCGCCCGCCTCAATTTTTCTCACGGCACTCACGAAGATCACGCGCAGAACATCCAGCGCCTCCGCCGCGCCGCCGAGCGTGAAGGGCGCACCCTCTGCATCCTGCAAGACCTGCAAGGCCCGAAAATTCGCACCGGCCCACTGGAGCGGCACGAGCCTGTCCTGTTGAAGACCGGCTCAGTCGTCACCATCACCCCGCAAAATGTTCCCGGAACAGCCACGCGTATTTCCACTACTTTCCGCGATCTCGCCCGCGAGCTTACTCCCGGAGCCCACATCCTGCTCAGCGACGGCCTGATCGAACTGCGCGTCCGCGGCATTGGCGGCAAAGACGTGCTCTGCGACGTCCTTAACGGAGGCATGCTAGGCGAGCACAAGGGCATCAATCTTCCCGGCATCGCTCTCTCGATTCCTGCGCTGACGGAGAAAGATCGCAGAGACCTCGAATTCGGCCTGGGCCACGGTGTCGATGCCGTCGCGATTTCCTTTGTTCGCACCGCGGCCGACGTCAGCATGGTGAAGCAGATCATCGCCACGCACCACAGCGACGTTCCCGTCATCGCTAAACTGGAGAAGCCGCAAGCCGTCGATCACCTGGAAGAAATTCTTGAAGCCGCCGACGGAGTCATGGTCGCCCGCGGCGACCTGGGCGTCGAAATGGCGCCAGAAAAAGTTCCGGTCATTCAGAAAAATGTGATCCGCCGCGCCTCCGCGTGGCGCAAGCCCGTCATCACCGCGACCCAGATGCTGGAGTCGATGATCGAAAACCCGCGCCCCACGCGCGCCGAAGCCAGTGACGTGGCCAATGCGATCTTCGACGGCACCGATGCCGTCATGCTCTCCGCCGAAACCGCCAGTGGCCAGTATCCCC
The DNA here is from genome assembly GCA_963733795.1 of uncultured Acidobacteriaceae bacterium. Lineage (GTDB taxonomy): Bacteria > Acidobacteriota > Terriglobia > Terriglobales > Acidobacteriaceae > Sulfotelmatobacter. Next base: position 305,707 of record CAVTED010000004.1, on the reverse strand, counting down.
GCGAATCGGTCTCCATCATGTCGCGCATTGTCGTCGAAGCGGAATGCAATATGGGCGACTTCGTCCAAATTCGCCGGCGCGAACATCGCGGACTTTCCGTGGCTGAAACCATCTGCGAGTCGATCGCTCATTCCGCGGAAGATTTGCCCATGGGCGCGATCGCGGTCTTCACGGAGACCGGCAACACCGCCCGCATGATTTCGAAATACCGTCCCAAGGCCGCCATCTTCGCCTTTACCCACATCGAACCGGTGGTGCAGCGCATGAATCTCTATTGGGGAGTACATCCCGTACGCTGCCGCCAGGCGCGATCCGCGGAGCAAATGGTGACGATGGCCGAGCAGGATCTGGTCCGCCGCGGCCTGCTGAAGCCCGGGGACGTGCTGGGAGTCGTCGCCGGCACGCGCCAATCTTCCGGTTCCACCAACCTCATGCGTCTACATGTCGTCACCGACAAAGAGGCGGAGCGGATTGTTCATTCGCGGAAGCCTCACTCTAAAAAGTCGAAATCCAAATGATGTCGATGACGCCTGGGGCGTAGAGCATCGCTAGTCGAGAAATTGGGCTCCGCTTAGCCGCAAAAAGCTATAATCCCCCGGTATGCCGCAAGAGATACTCTCGGTGGCCATATGGGAGCCGATACCCGGCATGGAAGCGGACTCGCTCGCCACCCTTCGCGAACTCGGTTCCATCGTAGCCGCTAAAAATTATGGGCGCGATCAGCTCTATCGCGATCGCGAATCGCACTACGTTCTACTGCGCCACTGGAAGTCGGAAGCCGCGCGCAGCGCCGCCCAGGAAGATCCCGACATGCTGCGCTGCTGGGCCCGCCTGGGCAACGAAATTCAAATCGTGAAAGTCTACGAGACCCTCACGGAAGTGGCGCTGGAGGTGAAGGGACTCACGTAGCGACAGCCGCCTCGGCTGTCCGGCATAGGTTGGCGAATCCGAAACTGCTCTAAAATGCGTTCATGCCCGTCCGCGAATTTTCCGACACCGCCGTCGACCCCAAGGTACGCGGCTTCCTCCATCTCCCCGAAACTCCCAGCGGCGACGGCTTAGTCCTGTCCCACGGCGCAGGCTCCAGCGCCAATGCGCCACTTCTTATAATGCTCGCGGAAACATTCAGCGCGAACGGTTTCACCGTGCTGCGCAGCGATCTCCCCTATCGCCAATCCCGATCCTTCGGTCCGCCCGGCCCCGGCGACGCCGCCCGCGACCGCGCGGGTTTGAGAAACGCTCTCGCCACGCTGAAAAAACTAGTGGGTGGCCGTCTCTTTCTCGGAGGCCACTCCTACGGCGGACGCCAGTCCAGCATGCTCTGCGCGGAACTTGCACAAAAAGAGCCGAATCTCGTGACCGCCCTGCTGCTGCTCTCCTATCCGCTGCATCCCCCGCGCAAACCCGAGCAACAGCGTACCCAGCACCTCCCCGACCTGCGCACGCCGACCCTGTTCGTTCAAGGCACCCGCGATCCATTCGCCTCGATCACCGAGATGGAGCGCACCCTGAAAATGATTCCCGCTAAAACGAAATTGATAGTAGTGGAGGGTGCAGGTCACGATCTAGGATTCAAAGGGGAGGCAAAGCAGGAGGCACTGCCCATACTGATCTTGTCCGAACTCACCAAATTCTTGGAATTGTCATCCTGAGCGGAGTAGCTGGTTCGCGAAGCGAAGCAGCTGCGGAGTCGAAGGATCCCTGCAGGCGGAAACGCGTTCAAAAGGCCTAGTTGACCCACCCCGACTTCGATCCCCCATTCCCCTTATGCGTATCATCCTCCGGCGGAATGTAATTCCCCTGCTCATCGAAATGGACCTGCCGGTCGTGCTTCGACATATACACTTCAAACTTCTTCGCCGCCCGCCGCCGCTTCCAGCGATAGTAGGAATTCCGCATGCCGTAGTAGCGCTCCGCTAATCCCACATTCACCAGTGCGGGCTTGATGCCTCGTCTTACATAGAGCCAACCAAACAACAGACCGCCCAGGTGGGCGACGTAAGCCACCTGGCCGCCACCGGACATGGCGAGAGCCAGCGTGACTACAATCAGAATTCCCACGAAATACTTGGCCTTGATCATGAAGGGGAACGGGATCATCATGATTTCCTGGTCCCCAAAAAGCATTCCAAATGCAATGAGAATTGCGAAAACGCCGCCGGAAGCGCCCACGGTCGGCGTGTCTGGCCCTCCAAGTACGTGGGTGTAAGCGACTGCGATGGTGGTGATTGCGGCGCCAATCACGCCTACCGAATAAAGTTCCAGAAAACGGCGCTTGCCCCACGCTGACTCAAATGCCGAGCCAAACATCCAGAGGCCGAGCATATTTCCAAACCAGTGCCAGAAGCCCACGTGCAGAAAGCTGTAGGTGACGATCTGCCACAGCTCGCCATGCTGCACCACCGCCGCCGGCTTTAGTTCAAACAGGCGGAATACCAGGCGCACCACGTCGGGCAGGAATATTCCAAACAGTTCCATCAGCAGAAAAATGGCAGTGTTGATGCCCAGCAACAACGTCACCGCCCGGGTGAACGGGGGCAGACTCAACGTCATCGGTTCGCCAGTTCGCCGCAAAGACTTCCCTCTCGTCTAATTCTACTCGGATGCGGGTGCCCAATGTCTCGCGTCTTTTGCGAGACGTGGGGATTTCCCGATCACCGCCGTTCAGCGCTCGGGAATCGGCACAACAGGCAGGCTGCAACGCCCCGCATGGTCAACCGCCCGTACCGCGAAGATGACATTATCCTTCGAAAGCTTCAGTGTGGCGCGATTGGAGTTGCCAACTTTCTGCGCGCGTTCCCAGTCCGGGCTGGTAGTGGCGCGCCACAAAACCTCGTACTGAGTAGCCAGGCCGCCGGGCGCGGGTTCCCACGTCAGCGTGGTGTCATTCTCCAAATCCTTGGTCAGTATGCGGACATTCGACGGAGGCGCCGGGCCCGCGGCCAACGAGGCGAGCGTCGCCGCATTCAGCCGCGCCACTCGTGCCACATAGTCATAGTCCACAAACTTCAGTAAATCGCCATATTCAACGCCGTTTTCCGTACGTACATTCTGATGCTGATGATGAAAGTCTTCGCGAAATTCCGTGAGACGAACCGCCGCGAATCCCTGCTGATTAAACGAATAGTGATCGCCGCCGCGCAGAAAACGATCCAGCCGGAAAACGAGCATCGGCTTCACGCCCGCGTCATAAACTCGTCCGACATCTGCAACATACCGCGCCAGCTCCCGCGATCCAGAATCGCTCTCTCCGCCCAATCCGCGAATCCGCCGGACGTCCTGCTCGGTCGCCGCCGCCGGCACTCCTTCGGAGAACACACGCACCACGGAATGATCCTGTTCCGCGCTCTTGTCGCCGCCGACAATGTCGTTATTGAGAACCGCTTCCAGGCCCCAGCCCTGATCTTTCGCCATCTTGGCGAAATGTTTGCTGCCGTTAAGCCCTTGTTCCTCCCCCGCGACGGTGAGAAAAACAATAGTCGCCGGGAACTTCATCTTGCTCAAAACGCGCGCGCATTCCAGGCTCACGGCGGTTCCGCTGCCATCGTCATTCGCGCCAGGCGCATCGTCTTTCACGTTCGAATTGTCGCTATTGCGCGAGTCGTAATGCCCGGTCACCAGCACCATGCGCTTCGCATTGGCCGCGTCCGCACCTTTCAGAACCGCATAAACATTGGTGATGTCCGTTGCCTTCGGAATCCGCTCCATCGGCTGTTCCGTAAAGCTGTCGGTCTTTACCTCAAGGCATCCGCCGCAATCTTTGGAATACCGCTCGAACTCCGACTTGATCCACTCGCGCGCCGCACCAATGCCACGCCCCGCGGTAATCGATCCCGAATCCTGCGCAGAAAGCGTCGACCGCGTACCGAAGCTGACTAACTTCTCGATATTCACTTGAATGCGTTGCGCGGAGATTTCACGCAAAGCCGCCGCGATCCGCGGATCGGCAACGAAGGCCGGCTCCGATTTGTCAGATTGCGCCGCACAGTACACTGTCGTCCAACTCATCCCAAATGGGAGAAGCGCAGCGAGCGTTACTGTACGGTAGATGACTTTGCGGAAACGCAGCATGTTGACTTTTCCTCGCCTGGTTGAATCCCGCTGCCGGAGGGCGATTCCCGAGGGGAAAGAAAAATGTCCCATCTCCGGCCCCTTCCCCTTGACCAACAGCCGGGGAGAATCTAAATATTATCAGGGTGCTCTAATAGGCGACGGAGGCTTTATGGTTCTTTGTCCCGAATGTGAAACTAATTTGGATGTCGACGAGGAAGAGGTCGACGAGGGGGAAGTCATTTCATGCCCCGAGTGCGGCACGGATTTCGAAGTCGTTACCACCAGTCCGCTTGAATTGAAAGCCGTCGAAGCAGGTTACGAAGAAGAAGACGACGACACCGAGGAGAGTGAAGACGGTGACTTCTCTTAACCCCTCGGGCCCTCGTCGTGCACGTCTTTTTCTCCTGGGTTTTCTTGTAGTTCTAGTTCTCGTGCTCACCTCCAGCTCTTGGAGTGGGCTCGTCGCCGCCCCGAAATCAAAGGACAGAGACAAGGACAAAGACAAAGCCAAGCCGTACGCTGTCATTGCCGGCACAGTGTGGGGTCCTGATGACCGTCCCGTGTACGGCGTCACCGTGAAAATCCGCCGCGCCAGTGACAACCCTAAAAAGGCGAAGTGGGAAGTCTATTCCGACCACATGGGCGAATTCGCCCAGCGCGTCCCTGCCGGCGAATCCGATTACATCCTCTGGACCGATCTCAAAGGTTTCAAGTCCACTGACGGCAAACCGGTTCATCTGGTCCAGCAAGTCACTGTCCACATTTACAACGACGAACGTGAAGACACCGGATTGCATCTCGCCCACTAACGGCCTCAAAGCCGTGAGACAATAGCCGCAGCATGAATCGCAAACAATCGCTGAGACTGAGGCTGCGACTGACAAAACTGAAAAAGATGAGGGCTGGGATTGTGGCTTGCGTACTGCTCCTGACATTCAGCGCGCTGGCGAATGCCACGCCCGACAAGAAAGATAAGGCCGTCGGACGCCTGCTGTTCGGCAAGGTGCTCGATCCGCAGGACAATCCTCTTCCCGATGCTGTCGTCTACGTGACCAACACGCGCACGCGCGCGGTGAAGACCTACATCGTCGGCCCCGACGGAACCTACCGCTTTCCCGCGCTTTCCACGGCCGTCGACTACGAGGTCTACGCTCAATATAACGGCCACAAGAGTGATACCAAATCAGTCAGCCAGTTCGACGACCGCTCCCAGGTTTATGTTAATTTGAAAGTTAATACCCGGTAAGCTATCCGCCGGGCCTTTTCATGCAACTTTTCGGGGCTTCCGGGTTCAACATAATTAGGGATAGCTGTCTGGAGGAAACTGTGAACGAACTGCATTCGTCTCATACACCCAATCGTAAACCCATCGCCGTGAAGGCTTTTTTTGTCTGCGTGGCGTTGTTGTGCGCCGCCGCCGCGTTTGCCCAGAACGGCGCCATGAGTCCTTATCAGGATGAAAAAGACGGCGTCAGCGTGGGCGGCAAGTGGATGGAGTATCAATCGGAAGACAAGATGACCGGAGCCAAGAAAGTCCGCTTCGAACTTGTCGCCGACAATTACTTTCGCGAAGATCCAAACTATCCGCCACGGGTCGATTTGTTTTGCGAGAACGGCAAACTCAAGTTGGCCGACTTCAATCCCGGAGTCCGTCTGCCTCCTCCCAATCGTCCTGGCTTCTGGGGTCAGCCTCAACTGGAAGTGATGGTCCGCATCGACGATTATCATGGATATCACGGCTGGAACTGGGAGCGAGGCCACTTCCTCTCCATGGATAAAGGCACCACTCGCGGTCTCATCGGCGCGCAGGTGTTTAAGATCGAACTTCCAACGCGCAGCGGACGACAAATTGCGGAATTCTCCCCTGCGGGCCTGAACGTCGACGAAGTCCGTCACGCCTGTGACGTGACTCCGAAAAAACCCAGCAAGGACTAGCGTACTCGCGACAGGGACAGCTCATGGGTGCGGACGCAGTCGTCCGTACCGCGTAAGCCTGCCCTTGATCGCAGTCGAAGGGGCGAAGCGGAGCGTCAAACTGCCCGTTTCTTTGGGCGTCGTGGATCGCTAAACATATTTGCGCATCGGCCTTTCTTGCAGTAGCATTTGCCGAACCTCCACGGCATATGCGCGGCCATTCCGATCCTACCGGTGGACTCCTTCTCGGCTGTGGTATTGGGCTTTGGACCTTTTTTAAAGGCTTCCGGGTGATGCGCGAATACAGAGTCCTCGAAGACACTCCACGCATTCCGATCCGCAGCGTGCCCATGGGATTCGTTCATATCCGCGGCAAGGCCGAGAGTGGCGAGGTTCTTGCCAGTCCCGTCAGCCACACTCCCTGCTGCTTTTACAAGGTTGTGATCGACGAGTGGAGGTCGCGGGGCAGGAGCAAGACGTGGGTGAACATCTGCACCGATATGAACGGCTACCGCTTCCATGTGGCTGACGATACCGGCAAGGTCCTGATCGATGCCCACGCGGCCGAGTACGATCTGCCGCCGGCGACCACGCGCGAAGTGAGTTCGCACACCCCTTCCGGAACCAATGCAAACGACGCTGATCTGCTCAAGTACGTGAGTTTTGCCCGGATGCACAGCATGACAGATCGAATGGGGCAGTGGATCGACAAGCGATTTGAAAAAGCGGGTTCGATCGATAATCCGCAGATCCAGGCGAAACGGGATGCACTTCGGTCGCTGCTTGCCGGCGTCTCCACTGCGGCGCAGGGCGCTAAGCTCCCGCTGGAAGCGCTGGAGAAATTGGCGAATTCGTCAGGTCCTTTCAGCGACCCCGAGAAGGAACAGAAGCGCCAAATGATGCTCGATCGTTTGCACCTGGCGGAAGCCGCCAGCGACAGCGGCGTTCTTTCCGGGTTGATGCCTTCGGCCCAAGCCGCTGAGGGACGCTTCCGTCTGCGCGAATTCGTGGTGATTCCTGGGCAGGAATATCTGATTGACGGGACCTGTGCGGAGAATTCGGCTGAGGGTGAGGACCGGTGCCTGATTGGCAAGGGACACAACGAGCCCACATTCTTGATCTCGACCAAGAGCGATGTGCAGATTCATCACGATCTGCAGAAGCGGGCGCTGTTGATGATTTTCGGCGGAGCCGCGCTGACACTTGCCTGCACGGCGGGTTTGCTGGCTCACTTTGGATTGTTCTAGGCTCGGAGGGAACCGAATGGGCGGTAGCGTAATCACGGGGCTTGCGTTCTTTCTTTTCGTGGCTGGTGCGCTTATTTACGTCGTCATTCTGTTCAACGGGCTGGTGCGGCTGCGCAACGAGAACGATCGCGCATGGGCCAACATCGACGTGCTGCTTAAGCAGCGTCATGATGAGATCCCCAATCTGGTCGAGACCGTCAAGGGATACATGCAGCACGAGCAGCAGACGCTGCTGGCCGTGACTCAGGCGCGAGCGGCGTCGGGGAGCGCGGGCAGCATCGGACAGAAAGCCGTGGCCGATCTGCAGATGGCGAGCGCGCTGCGCGGGCTGTTTGCCGTGGCCGAAAATTATCCGCAGCTTAAGGCCAACGCGAACTTTCTCAAGCTGCAGAACCGCATCAGCGAACTGGAAGAGCGCATCGCCGACCGCCGCGAGTTTTTCAATGACGACGTCAACACTTACAACACGCGCATCGGCCAGATCCCCGACGTGTTCGTCGCCAGCTTCATGAATCTGAAGCCGCGGGAGATGTTCAAAGTCTCCGATGAAGATCGCAAGCTGGTGGAAGTCAGTTTTGCGAGCGGCCAGCGTACTGGAGTCTAGGGCAGCCGTTTTCGGTCAAGCTTGCGCGGCTCCACTCCAGCGCGTCCCCAGTCTTTCACCAGCACTTTGGTAACTCCTAAGAAGTTGCATCCCTTGGCATCTCTGATGGCCGTGAGCCTTCAGACATTCGGCCTCCACACTTTCGTCATTAGCCTCTGCTCATAATCGAGACCTAAGCTTTAATGCGAGGTTTTCTCGATCATGAACAACACAATCACGAAGTCGCTCGTAGTACTGGCAGCGGGTGGTCTGATGTTTGTTGGGGCCGCTGCTGCACAACCTCAGGCTGGTCCGGGACAAGTCGATCCGGGTCATCCGCGCGTCAACCAGGTCAATGGCCGCGAGACGAACCAGCAGAAGCGCATCGCCAATGGGGTCAAGAACGGCAAGCTCACGCCGCGACAGACTGCACATATTGAAAAGCGCGAAGCGAAGATTCAGAAGACCGAAAAGAAGGACATGGCCGCTCACAACGGACACTTGACCAAGGCCGAGCAGAAGAACCTGAACAAAAGACAGAACAACGTGAGCAAGACCATCTACAAAGACAAGCATTCCAAGTAGCTCGAAGCCTCGAAATTCGATTTTCCCTCGTTCAGAACAAAGCCGCGGATGGCCGTGGCTTTTTTCTTTGCCTGAGGTTGTGGTTTCAGATCGACATATTTTTTGTCGAAATCCCCCTAAAATATTGAAAGCAGGGGAGTTCCTAAAAACGCACTTTGCAAAATCTTGATTGCAAAGGGCTTAGATATCAAAATCTTCAAAACAAAGGAGTTCGACGCCGCGCCTTTCGTACTGGCTTGCGATTTCGTATTGGAGCTGTTGCGCATGGTTCATGGTGGGCTGGATCGCTGGCCGAGGTCAAGGTTGTACGTCACAACGGTGGCTGTGGAAATCTTCCGAGATTTGTGGAAATCTTTCAGGCTTTATTGTGGCAAGCCGAGGGGTGGGAGGCCGCTAACAATCGCTACCGTTTCGAGGCTGACGGTAATTACCTGACCGATTAGCCGAAGGATGTATTTTGGGTCGTCGGTGCGGTTGGGGTCGTTGGTGATGCCGCTGCGCTTGTCGGTTGAGACCTGATATTGATCGATGATCCATTCGAGCGCGGAACGATTGCCGAGGCGGTAGTCGTAGGTTTCTTTGGGGATGCCGCTTAGGGTTAGGAATTGGTTGTAGATGAGCGTCGATTTGTCTTTGCTCAGCTTCATTTTGGTGACGCGGTAGTCGAGCTTCTCGCCTTTCTTTTCAACCTTCGTTAGTTCGTATTCGGGTTGTTGTTCGTAGTGGACGTGGATTTCGGCGAGGCGCTGGCCAGCTTTGACCAAGGCGCGGAAGATGGCGAGGTCGGGTGGTCCAGTTGCCTGCGAGCTTGGCTCTGCGGCAACGGCCTTCGGCAGAGTGGAATTGTTATTTTTTTGTCGTTTCGTAACGCGGCCCTCGAAGGGCCGCTCTTCCACGTCACTTCCATTGTCCTGTGGAGCTCCCGTGGAAGAGCCGGGCTTTAGCCCTGCGTTTGGCGCTGCATCGAGATTGGCTTTAGTCCCTGTGGGCAGACCCGCAAAGGGGATGCGGGGGAGTTCGCGGCGGAGGTTGGCGGCGTAGCGCTCGCGGTATTCGGGGTGGTGCAGGACGGCATAGATGTAGTGGAAGATGTCCCACTTGGTGATGGAGGGGTTGTGGTAGTGGGCGCGGAATTGTTCGAGGGCCCAGTCGGTGATGTTCTCGCGGCGGTGGGTGCCGTCTTCGGCGTAGGTGTAGAAGGGGAAGCATTGATTCTTTTCAAAGGCGATATCCAACGGCGGTATGGCGTTAATCGCTATCGCCCCGAAGGCTTGCCTGTTTCCGATTCCTGCAATACACAGGATGAAATTCTCTGTCTCTGATTGGCTAGTTGGAAGTATCTTCGCAAACTGAGCTACTTCCTTGTTAAATACTTTCCCGGTGTAGAGAAAGCGCTTTGAGAACGGCCTGTAGATCGACGTTCTGATACGCTTTTCCTCGAAGGCAACTGTTCGTCCGAGTCGGAGGTTACGCTTCGCGTTGCGGGTCCACTTGATTCGTTTGGGCTCCGCCGTCAAAAACTTGTCAATTGCTTTGGGTTTTCCCGCTCTTTTCCACCTCTCGAGTTCGGAGTTGTAGGTTTCGACGAATACTTCTATGTTGCTGCGCAGCTTTCCCATGTCGGAGTTGTAGACCCAGTCGTCGCGGCCAGAGTCATTTCCATTTGGGTAAAGCGCAAACGCAGCCTCGACCTGGTTTGAACCTGTCTTGTTACCTCTGTCGCCTAGTGGGATGAGGCCAGAGTAGTCTGCGCTGAGATTCTTTGTTATCCAGTTATTTTTCTCGTCGGGTTTCAGCTTTGCCCAGTTTATGAGGCCCGCTGATTGGGCCCCGTCGAGGAAACTGAACTTTTCCTCTTTTCGCCAGAACTCGTCAGTCATGTGATGCAGGATGCTGGGTTCGGTCGGCGCATGCGTTTCCCTTCTTCTCACGAAGAAGTTTATGCTTACCCCCACCTGTATGCCGAACACGTTGTGCGTGGTGCCTGAGAGTTTGGGATTGATGCGAACATTGCCGCCGAGATCCAGTACGTATATGGCGTCGAAATCCTTGGCTAGGTGCGCTCTCATGCCATCAGCCATGACCGAGTTAAGAAAGCTGTCGTTCGTCACGAACGCGACGATTCCGTCTTTGCCTATCCTGTCTGACGCCCATCGGATCGCTTTAACATACGGATCAGACAGGCCCATCCTGTTCGTCGCCTTTGAGTCGGCGGAGTAGGTGTCGGATACGCGCTTGTCGAGCGTAGGATACTTTCGGTTCTTGTTGTTATCGTTCTCGTTCAGCTGTCCCATGTTGTACGGTGGATTCCCGATAACCACGAAGATCGGGGATTCCTGCTGCCGCTTCACGCGTTCGGCGTTCTCCGCCGTCATAAATCCGAACTTTCCCTGATCAGGCTCAGACAACTCAAACGTATCTACAAGGCAAATTCCTGGAAACGCTCTATACTCGCCGACCTTTTCGAAGTAAGCATGTTCAATGTTCATGCTGGCGATGTAGTAGGGCAGGAGCATGACCTCGTTGCAGTGCAGTTCGTTTTCGTATTTGTATTGCAGGTCGGTGGCTTTGATTTCCTGCATGATGCGGACCATGAAGTTGCCGGTGCCGACGAAGGGGTCGAGGATGTGGACGCCTTTGTCGCCGAGAGAGCGGCCGAATTCTTTTTGCAGAATTTCTTCGACGCTGCGCACCATGGAATTGACGATGGGCTGCGGGGTGTAGACGATGCCGTGAGTGTCGGCTTCTTTGGGGGAATAGCCTTGGAAGAAGCGTTCGTAGACTTTGTTCAGAAAGGCTTGTTTTTCGGAAAAGCCGGTGGTGTTTTCGGCACTGACTTCGATGGCTTTGTAAAAACGGTCGAGCGGGCGCAGGAACTCATTTCGATTAAACGCCCGTTTGGTCAGTTCGACGATGACTTTTTCAATTTCGGCGGCGACGACGTTGCGGCGGGTGAAGTCCGGATTGTCGAAAATTCTTTCGAAGATGCGCTCGGTTAGCAGATGCTGGATTAGCATGCGCTCGACGGCTTCTTCGGAAAGGTTGGGATTGATGGCCTGGCGGCAGAGGGCGTAGAAGTCATCGAAGCTGCGGACGAAGGCGGGACTGTGTTTGCGCTCGGCGTCGATGATCTTCTTGACGGCGGCGGCGAGTTCGGGGATGCGGTCGGAAAATTCGCTGACGGCCTGTTCCCACTCTTCGATGTGCGGGGCTTTGTAGCCGAAGAAGTGATTGACCAGCTGAACGAGGTAGTCGGGCTTGGAGATGTCTTCGTCGGCGACGCGGGCTCCGGCTTGGTAGAGCACGCCGCGCTCGGGGGCCTGGAAGATGATGTTGTCGCGCGGGTAGCCTTTGTCGAGTTTGGTTTTGATTTCGCGATCGAGGTCGTCTTTTTCGTCCTTGGCTTCCCAGTAGCCGTGGGCGAGGTGAAAGGTGTCGAGCAAGGCGCCGTCGACGATGACGCGGGTTTTGGCGCGCTGGATGGGGAACTGAGGAATGATAGTGAGATGGAGCTTTCGTCCACAGTCCGCCAGGAGTTTGGCGAAGGCGTCGCTGACTTGGGCTTCGTTGTTGAAGTGGAGTTGTCCGACCTGGTGGAGGGCCGCGTAGTAGTTCTTTACGGCGGCGTGGGTCGGCTTGAGGGCTAGGGACATCTTTGGCGAGCTAAGTTTACAACGCGGGAGCAGTGGAGGGGGATGGGAGAGCAGATTCCTCGCTTTGCTCGGAATGACAAAATTTGTGGGCGCGCCTGAAACAGAACCGCGTCTGAAATGCGAAAGCCCCGGTAGTCATCCGGGGCTTTTCTCGCGAATACTGGAACACCGCCTGCGAAGCATCTTTAGGATAACTCTGGGGACGGCGAAGTCAAGCACGAATCGGTTCGTCGCGTCACCACGCTGCGAAGGGACGGGAAAGCAGGTCCTCGACTGCGCGGGATGACAAGACTGTGGAGGGCAAAGGCAGCGGGCAGGAGTGCCCGCTCCACATTACAACTTATCCCAGCAATTTGGCGGCTTCTTTGGCGTAGTACGTGAGGATGATGGTGGCGCCGGCGCGGCGGATGCTTAGTAACGATTCCATCATGACGCGGTCGCGGTCGATCCAGTTGTTTTGGGCGGCGGCTTCGATCATGGCGTATTCGCCGGAGACTTGGTAGGCGGCGAGGGGCAGGTCGAAGCGGGCGCGGGCGGCGGCGATTACGTCGAGGTAGGGCAGGGCGGGCTTGACCATGATCATGTCGGCGCCTTCTTCGATGTCGGCTTCGATTTCGCGCATGGCTTCGCGCAGGTTCGCTCCATCCATTTGATAGGACCGGCGGTCGCCGAACTGCGGGGCGGAGTCGGCGGCCTCGCGGAAGGGGCCGTAGAAGCCGGAGGCGAATTTGGCGGCGTAGGAGAGGATGGGCATGTTGCTATGGCCGGCGCCGTCGAGGGCGCGGCGGATGGCGGCGACGCGGCCGTCCATCATGTCGGAGGGGGCGATGATGTCGATGCCGGCTTTGGCCAGCGAGACTGAGGTGCGGGCCAGGAGGTCGAGGGAGGCGTCGTTGTCAATTTCGTAACTCGCACGGGCCACGCGGGCCATACGCGCGGCGGCCTGGGCGATGGCTTTTTCTTTTTCTGCGGGGCTCTTGACGCCGACCACGCGGGCGGTGTCCATGGCATCGACGGCGGCAGCGCCTAGAGATTGCGGGCCGACTTTCACGACTCCGCAGTGGCCGTGCGACATGTATTCGCAGAGGCAGACGTCGCCTATCAGGATGAGGTCGGAGACTTCCTGCTTGAGCGCGCGGGTGGCTTGCTGCACGATGCCGTCTTCGTCCCAGGCGCCGCTGGCGAGTTCGTCTTTTGCCTCGGGAAGGCCGAAGAGGATCACCGAGGGCACGCCCAGGGAATGAACCTGCTGGGCTTCTTTTACGGCTTCGTCCACCGACAGATTAAAGATACCGGGCATGGAGCGGACCGGCTTGCGGATACCTTCTCCCGGACAGACGAACATGGGGTATACGAAGGCGTCGGGAGTGAGGCGAGTTTCAGTCACCAGGTTCCGCAACTCCGGGGTGCGGCGGAGGCGGCGAAGACGGGTTGTAGGGAATGCCATGCGGTCACCGGAGGGGACGCTTCAGATCAATTGTTCCGGAATGATTCTAGAACATCTTTGAGGTTTGGACCGCATTGGTTTTCCGGGAAATATCTGATTTCGAGGGTTCCGCGGAGATCAAAATCCCCACCCCTTCGGCTTCGCTCAGGGCGGGCTCTGTCGCGAAGTGCCGCGACAAGGGTGGGGCCTCGCCGATTAAATATGTGACGGAAGTAACGGGCGGGGTTCGGCGGTCCTCGGAATGACGGATTCAGTGCCATAGAATTAAGGACGGATGAATCTGTTTCGGCGCCACGGATGGTTTGCTGCAGCAGCCGGAGTCACGCTGGCTTTTGCCGGAGTGTCGTTTTTTGCCCATAGGAGTGCCGGGCTGGTGGCGTTCGGCGATCTCGCGGAACTGGCGTTGCTGCTGGCCGCGGCCGGCATAGCGCTGAGCAATGCTGTGGCCTCTCCGGGACAGCAGCGCAGTTTCTGGGTGTTGATGACGTTGGGGTTCTCGCTGTGGGCGTGCCACCAGACTTCATGGACCTATCGCGACCTATTTCTACATCGCCAGATTCCGGATATCTCTGTCTTTGACATCATTCTTTTCTTTCATGCAGTGCCGATGATCGCGGCAGTACTGTGGCGGCCCGATTTGCTGAGAAAGGAAGGCAGTGTTCACGTTAGTCTGCGGAATTTTCTGATGTTGTTGGGATGGTGGATCTTCCTTTACGCCTTCATCGTTTTTCCCCATCAGTATGTGGCAGAGGACGTCGGTTTATACAACGTCTGCTACAGACGGCTTTATCTGGTGGAGAACATCCTGCTGCTGGCGGCGTTAGGGCAGGCGGCGTGGATCAGTTCGAGTGGATGGCGGCGGGTGTATCTGCATTTCTTTTCCGCGGGTCTGCTGTATGCCGTCGGGTCGCGACTGCTGGAGTGGGCAGTGGCGAGCGGCAGATACTACTCGGGAAGTGTGTACGACGTTCCCTATATTGGGACGGTGGCGTGGATGGCGGCGGCCGTTTTGTCTGCGCGCGAATGGGATCTGCAAAGCCGCGAGATCAGTTTAGATCCGCGATGGAAGAAAGTAATTCCGCGACTGGCGACGATGGCGCTATTGTCGCTGCCAGTGTTGGGACTGTGGACTGTATTGCTCGATCAATCCGCCGCTCCGTCGCGCGTGTTTCGCATTGCCACTGTGCTGGCTGCAATGTTGCTGTTGGGAGCATTCGTGTTCCTGCGGCAATATGTTCAAGATCAAGCTCTGATGGCGGTGCTGCGGGAGTCGCGGCTGGGATATGAGAGCGAGAAACGCTTGCAAAGCGAGCTGGTGCAGAAAGAGAAGCTGGCTTCGCTGGGCAACCTGGTGGCGGGCGCGGCACACGACATCAACCATCCGCTAGACGCGATTATGAATTATTCGGAGCAACTTTGGGCGAAGGAACGACTCACGGAAGAACAGAACTCGCTGGTGCGCAAGATTGTGAATCAAGCCCGCCGGACGCGGGATCTGGTGGCGGACCTGTTGAGCTTTGCGCAGCAATCGCCGGCAGAAAAAATTCCGGTGGACGTCAGCGTGCTGCTGAACCGCGCGACTCAAATGCTGGAGTCGCGTCGGTTGCCGGGAGCGATTCGGGTCAATCTCTCCATTGACGCCAGGTTTCCCCGGGTGCTGGGCAACGCGAACCAGCTTTTTCAGGCGTTTGTCGAGATCATCGAGAATGCGATGGACGCTTTGGAAGAAGCCGGCGGAGGACTGCTGGAAGTTGCGGCACACCGTGAGGGCAACGAAGCTGTCCTGCTGTTTTCCGATACCGGGCCGGGGATCCGCGAGCCGCAACGGGTTTTCGATCCCTTCTACACGACGAAGCCTGTGGGCAAAGGTACGGGCCTGGGGTTGAGCGCGGTGTATGGCGTGATCCAGGATCATAGCGGTCAGATCACCTGCCAGAACAAGCGCGAGGGCGGGGCCCTGTTTGTGGTACGACTCCCGGCAGAAGCGCAGAAAGTTCCTGCACTGAAGGTGGCGGGAGCGGTGGGCCACTGAGCATTGGAATTTCCGAGCGCCGCTTTTGACATTGCGGCAGCCGCAAGTTCAGCTCTCGTTTTCTTGAGTTTTTCTTAAATCTGTTCGAATTTCTATCTGCTCCTCTGCTCGGTCTTCTGCTCGATCCGCCATCTTCAAACTTTCCGGCGGTGCTGCGGCCCTCTGCTCCTGTACCATGAAAATGCGATGTCTGGTGACTTAGTGCATAGTTCGGCGCGGGTACTGGAGTTCGATGCTCTGCGGGAATTGCTGCGGGGATACGCTTCCTCGCCTCTGGGGCAGGAGCGGATTGGTGGGCTGGCTGCGTCGACCGACCGCGCATGGATTCAGGGTCAGCAGCAACTGGCGGGCGAGATTCGGGAGTTCCGGCGAGTGGGTGGGCGATTTGATTTTTCCGGGTTGATCAAGGTCGGTCCGCTGGTCGAGAAGTCGCGCATCGCGGGCGCGGCGTTGGAGACTAGCGAGATTCGCGACGTGATTCTGGTCGTGGATCGGGCGGCGGAATGGCGGGACATTGCGCTGCGTCCGCCGACGAGTGTGAAGTCGGATTGGCGCGGAGTCCGAACGCTCTCGCAGCAGGTCGTCGACTTCACCGAGTTTCTGCGTTTTTTTCGAAATAAAATTCAGCCGGATGGGACTCTGGAAGATAAAGCTTCGCCCGAACTGACGCGCATCCGGCGCGAGATTGAAAAACAGCGGCGCTCGATTCAGGAATCGCTGCGCGGATATTTGCGGCAACTGGCTGAGGGTGGGACCGTGCAGGACGAGTTGGTAACCATTCGCGGCGAACGTTTTGTGATTCCGGTGAAGATTGAGCAGAAACGGCGGGTGCAGGGCGTGGTGCACGGCGCGAGTTCGAGCGGGCAGACTGTGTTTGTCGAGCCGCTGGAAACGATCGAACAGAATAACGAACTGGTGCGGCTGCTGGATGAGGAATTGGCGGAGATTCACCGCATTTTGCTGGAGATGACGCAGCGTATCGGAGCGCGGGCCGAGGAGATTTTGGCTGCGGAGGGGCTGCTGGGGGAACTGGAGTTGCAATTTGCCAAGGCGCGCTTTGCGGAGGACTACAACTGCGTGGCGGTGCAGCTGAGTGGAGGTTCAGAGAGCAGTGGAGAGGACGCCGAGCTTCGTCCAGGGCAGGCTAGCGAAGGCGCCCGTCGCCACACGAATCGTGCGGACACGAGCCGGTTGCTGCTTCGTAATGCGCGGCATCCCTTGCTGGAACGCAATCTTAAGCTTAAGGGCCTCACCGTGGTCCCGATCAGTGTGGAACTGGAAGGCGAGCGGCGGCAACTGATCATTACGGGGCCGAATACTGGCGGCAAGACAGTTACGCTCAAGACTGTTGGGCTGCTTGCTCTGATGACGCAATCGGGGCTTCCAGTCCCGGCAGACCGGGCGGAACTGCCACTGTTTGACGCCGTGCTGGCCGACATTGGCGACTATCAGTCGATCGAGCAAAATCTTTCTACGTTTTCGGCGCACGTCACCAATATTGATTTCATTTCGCGCACGGCGACTTCGCAGTCGCTGGTGTTGCTGGATGAGCTGGGATCGGCGACCGATCCGGAAGAGGGCGCAGCTTTGGCCGTGGCGATTGCCGGGTACTTTGGCGAGATCGGTTGCATGACCGTGATTTCTACGCACCACACTTCGCTCAAGGTTTATGCGGCGAATACTCCGGGCGTGGTGAACGCGTCGGTGGGATTTGACGAGGCGACGCTGCAGCCGACCTATGAATTGAAGGTGGGCGTACCGGGCGCGTCGGCGGGCATTAACATTGCGCGGCGGCTGGGCTTGAATCAAGCGATCATCGACAGCGCGCGATCGAAACTCGGGACCCAGGCTCGTGATGTGGGGCAATTCCTCGACAAGCTGCATGCCGATCTGCGCGAAGCGGAAAACGAACGTCTGCGACTGAAAACGCGCGAGCAGGAATTGGAGCGCGAGAAGGCGCATCTGGCGGCGGAGGGACGCAAAGAGCAGCAGGCCAAAGTCCGCGAGATGGAAAAGAAACTGGAAAGCGTGTTGCGGGATTTTGAATATCAGGCGCGCGAGGCGGTGCTGGCGATTCAGGATCGTGCGGCGGCGCAGAAAGTTTCCAAGGATGCAGAAAGCAGAGTTGCGAAGTTGCGGCGCGAGTTTCGCGAGCAGTTCAATTCGAGCGTGGTGGCGCATTCGACGGGTGCGGATCAGGGCGATCCGCATGCACAGCCGCGGGTGGTGAAGCAAGTTGCTGAAGGCGACACGGTGAAGCTGAAGTCGACTGGGCGTCCGGCGCGGGTGGTGCGCAAAGTCGACGACAGGCATTTTGAAGTGCAGATGGGCGCGATGAAGATGAAGATCGCGCGCGACGACATTGCCGAGGTGCTGGCGAGCGTTCAGGCGGCGGACGACTCTCCGGTGAAAGCGGCGCGGGCGCGGGGGATTTCCGTATCGCTCGAAAACGAAGGTGGGAACGTGGCCAGCGAGATCAACGTGATTGGGCAGACTGTGGACGAGGCCTCGCGGGAGGTCGAGAAGTTTGTGGATCGCGCATTTCTGGCGGGGCTTCCGCGGGTGCGCGTGGTGCATGGCAGCGGCATGGGCATTCTTCGGAAAGCGCTGCGGCAGTTATTGCAGGAGCATCCGCATGTGGCAACAGTGGCTGAGGCGCCGCAGAATGAGGGTGGGGGGGGAGCGACGGTGGTGGAGCTAGCGGTGTGATCACTGCTTCGCGCCAGGGGATGAAGCTGTGATGCAGGTAGGGATGCTTCGACTGCGGACAATCGTCCTTTGGACGATCCTCCTTCGCTCAGCATGACAGCGGGCAAGGTCGTTAATAAAGGCTGCTTTTGCTAGGCCGTTAACTGAAACATTGCGATTCCCACAGATTCTCCACAACAATCCGGCAGCCGGATATTTCAATCGGCAGCTTTTTCCCTCACAATTCCTACGGAGAACTTTGTCTCTAAATGGCGAACCCTGGCGATTTCGCATACACGGTGAAGCAGCAGGCGGATATTGTCCGGATTGTTGGCGACTACATCAGGCTGAAGAAGGCTGGGGCGCAGAACTATTCGGGGCTGTGTCCGTTTCATGGGGAGAAGACGGCGTCGTTTTCGGTGCATGCCACGCGGCAGTTTTATCACTGCTTTGGGTGCGGAGTGTCGGGGGACGTATTCGGCTTCGTGCAGAAAATCGAAAACATTACCTTTCCTGAAGCAGTGCGGATGGTGGCGCAGAAGCTGGGGATACCTCTGCCCAAGGCTGCATACTCAACTCCGAGCGAGGCCAAGGAGGCGCGGCTGCGTGGGCAGTTGCTCGATGTGCATGAGAGAGCCGTGAGCTTTTTTCAGGAGTGCTTGCGGCGTCCGGAGGGAGCGCGGGCGCGCGAATATCTGGCGGGGCGCGGGCTCGATCAGGAGATGATTGTGCGTTTTCGCGTCGGGTATGCGCCGGACTCGGGATTCCTGTTGCGCGATCGGCTGAAGGGGGAATTCAGCGAAGAGGTGTTGCGGGAGAGTGGGCTGTTTTCGTGGAAGCAGGAGGACGGACGTCAGACCTCGGACCTCGGACCTCCGCCAAACGGACCTCAGGCATCGGACCTCAGACCTCAGCGAACTGAATCAGAAGTCAGAAGTGCAACGTCCGAGGTCCGAGGTCCGACGCCTGAGGTCCGACTTGCCGCTATGTATTC
Organism: uncultured Acidobacteriaceae bacterium; assembly: GCA_963733795.1. GTDB lineage: Bacteria > Acidobacteriota > Terriglobia > Terriglobales > Acidobacteriaceae > Sulfotelmatobacter. The sequence goes on along the minus strand of CAVTED010000004.1, from coordinate 286,511 downwards.
CAAATTTCGTAACCGCGTGATGTTTCCGATCGCGACTGAGGCAGGGAAGGTGATTGCGTTTACCGGGCGCACGCTGGCGACGGACGAAAAGTCGGGGCCGAAGTATTTGAATTCTCCCGAGACTCCGATCTATTCCAAGAGCCGCGTGCTTTTTAATCTCGACGCGGCCAAGGAGTGGGTGAAGAAGTTTGACTACACGATACTGGTTGAAGGGCAGATGGATTGCATCTCGGTGTATGCCGCGGGATTTCATAACGTCATCGCCAGTTCCGGGACGGCGTTTACCGAGCTGCAAGCCAAGCTGCTGGGACGGTTCAGCAAGAATGTGGTGGTGAATTTCGATCCCGACACGGCGGGAGCGAAAGCTACGGAGCGCACCCTCGGCCTGTTGGTTGAGGAAGAATTCACGGTCAAGGTGCTGACGCTGGAGCAGGGATTCGATCCCGATCTCTATATTCGGCGGAAGGGGAAAGAAGCGTATGGCGAGGCGCTGAAGCATTCGCAGAAGTATTTCGATTACCTCATTGAACGTGCGCGGGCGCAATTTCCGGTACGCAGCGCCGACGGCAAACACAAGGCGGTGAATTATCTGTTGCCGCATATTCAGCGCGTGCCCAGCCGGATTGTGCGCGATGAACTGGCGCAGGAAATCGCGCAGAAGTTGGGAATTGATTCGGCGGTGTTGCGGCAGGAGTTGCGTCATGCGGCGGGGACGCGGTCGACATCCGTCGTCAAAACCACGGTGGAGGCGCAGGTCACCGACGCCGAAAAAGTTCTGATTCGCGCCCTGGCGTCGGTGCGGCAGATGCGGCCGGGCGAGGAACATACTTCCGCGCGCGACGGGGCCGAGGAGGAATTCGATCCGGCGCGGCAGGCACAGTTTGTTCTGCAGAACGAAGGACTCCATCACGGGTTGGCGACCGAATCGCTGGCGGAGTCGCTGCTCAACGATTCTCGGCTAAATGCGGGCCGTGATTATGCCGATGTGCTTGAAGTGCCGGCCGCAGAGAGCGATCGCCGGATGCTGGCGTCGATTTTGCTGAAAGAAGACGAAGAGCTGACGGCAGAGGTGCTGGAGGCAGCAGTCCGGGCTTTGCGGCGGATTCATTTGCGGCGGCAGCAGGAAGAGGTGCAGCGCGAACTCAAAAAGCCTGGCCTTGCTTCAGATAAGGAGCGCCTGCGGGAACTGCTCACTGAACTGGAACGAATCAGCCGGGCGCTACGGGACCCCGGATTGCGCGAGAGCAATCTGGCGAAAATGGCTTGAAACTGCTGGCACCGGGAAAACAGCGTGAAACAAAAACCTTCTCCGAGGAATCTAAATATTTAACATAATTGTAGATAGCGGCGGGTACGGGAGATCAGGCGGGCATCCGATAGACGGCACAGTACTTATGTGCTAAACTCTGTAAGTTTGTGCAAGACGCACATCCCCGCACAGCCCACATTCCCACCCTTTGAAGGAACTGTATCACACGCTCCTGTGGAGCGGAATAACGAAGTTTAAGGACACACCTTTTGGCCCTTGACGACAAGTTCGATGACATTAAAAAGCTGATCGATACAGGCAAAGAGAAGGGATACCTCACCTACGATCAGGTCAATGACCTGATCCCGCACGATGTGCATAGTCCCGAAGACCTGGATGATCTGCTGACCACGATTGGTACGCAGGGAATCGACGTGCTGGAAGGGCCCAAGTTGCCCTCCGCCACGCTTGATAAGAAATTCGACGAATCCGAAGAAGGGGAAGACGTCGAGCTGGACCTGACCCCCGGAGCTCTGGAAAAAACCAACGATCCCGTCCGCATGTATTTGCGCGAGATGGGGACGGTGCCGCTGCTTACGCGCGAGGGCGAAGTGGAAATCGCCAAGCGCATTGAGCGCGGACAATTGCGCGTGCTGAAGGCCTTGTCTCGCTCGCCCATTGTGATTCGCGAGCTGCTGGCGATGGGCGAGGACCTGAAGAAGGGCGTGCGCTCGATCAAGGAAGTGGTCACCTTCGATGAAGAAGAGATCACCGATGAGATCCTGCAGAATCGCCTGAACGAGTTCACCGGCAAGATCGACGACATGGCCAAGCTGTACAAGAAGGCCGCGCTGCTCGAAGAAAAGTACGCCGAAGTTTCGTTGAAGAAAAAACCGAAAGATCATCGCAGAGCGCGGCGGAAACTGGCGCGCGGCATCGTTGCCGTGTCGCAGGCGGTGCGTAAGCTCGGTTTCACCAATGCGGAACGCAAGCGGCTAATCGAACGCCTTAACAAGACGGTCGACGGCATGCGTTCGCTCGACCGCCAGACGCAGAACCTGGAGCGCAAGGCCGATGCCACGCGCAGCGAAGAGCAGAAAAAAGAATATCGCCGGCAGGCACGGGCGATTCGCGGCGAAGTGGAAAAGCTGGAACTCGAAACCGGCGTGTCGTTTCCGGAGCTCAAGCGCACGCAGCGCGAAATCATCCAGGGCGACATGGATGCCGAGCACGCCAAGCGTGAGCTGATTGAGGCCAATCTCCGCCTGGTAGTTTCGATTGCCAAGAAATACACGAACCGTGGATTGCAGTTTCTCGACCTGATTCAGGAAGGCAACATCGGCCTGATGAAAGCTGTCGACAAATTCGAATACCGCCGAGGCTACAAGTTTTCGACGTATGCTACGTGGTGGATTCGGCAAGCCATTACCCGCGCCATTGCCGACCAGGCGCGCACGATTCGTATCCCTGTGCACATGATCGAGACCATCAACAAGCTGATCCGCACCTCGCGGCAACTGGTGCAGGAGCTGGGACGGGAGCCTACGTCGGAAGAAATTGCCAAGCGTATGGACATTCCCGTGGCGAAAGTGCGCAAGGTGCTCAAGATCGCACAGGAACCGATCTCCCTCGAGACGCCGATCGGCGAAGAGGAAGATTCTCACCTGGGCGACTTCATCGAAGATCGCGGCGTGGTTTCTCCGGCCGAGGCGGTGATCAACGTGAACCTGAAGGACCAGACGGGACAGGTCCTGCGGACGCTGACCCCGCGCGAAGAGAAAGTCATCAAAATGCGCTTTGGACTTGAAGACGGCAGCGAGCATACTTTGGAAGAAGTTGGGCAGTCGTTCGCGGTGACGCGCGAACGCATCCGCCAGATCGAAGCCAAAGCGCTGCGCAAGCTGCGGCATCCATCGAGATCGCGGAAGTTGCGGGCGTTTATGGATGGGGTGCGGGACTAGGAAGCATTCACCACGGAGTCACAGAGACACAGAGATTTCCCCCCTATCGCAAGCGATGCATTTCCGAATTGGCCTTCGAGTACCGAAATATTGAGCGAATGATTCTTCACACGCGAGCGCGGTTCGTACAATTGTCAGCGGGAGGGTATTGCCAGTGGGTACTGGACGCCGTCTGCCAGACGAGTGGTTTGCAGCCATTAGGGTTCGACTCCCTTGCCCTCCTCGGTCACTCGACAATGCCTAATGTACTTGACAACGGGGTTATCGACTTATGATAGAAAGTGTCTGGCAGACGGCGTTTTGGTATCTAAAAAGCCCCGAGTGATCGGGGCTTTTGCTCTTGTAGTGCCTTCGTTCGTGGCTCGTGCGCTCTCATTGCCGCTTTGTGGTTCACTTCACCTCGACGCTCATGCGCATCCAGGGATGGATACAGCATTGGAAATTGTGAGTGCCTTTCGAGAGGCCGGTGATTTGGAGCGTGCTGCCTTGAAGAAGCCGGGTCTTGGCCACTGCGACCCTTGAAAAGCCGCCGGCACATTCGGGGACGGTTGCCTGTCCGCCGTTGAGCGGCGGTATGAAGCCGCCGCCGAAGTTCGCTACTTCAGTGAAGGTGTGCGGTTCGCCGCCCTGGTCGACTATGCTGACAATGGTTCCTTCTTTAATCTTGAGCGCGTCCGGTTCGAAGTCCCAATTAGGGTTCGGAGTTCCAGCCGCTGCTTCTGCAAGCAAGTCGGCCAACGTTGTGGAATACCCAAGGGCGATGTTCTTGCAGAAGTCGGGCCCCAGCGCGGTGTTAAAAGTCGCCGGATCGCATTCGTCCAGGGCAACGACCTGAGCGACCCGCGCTGAATCTCCTTGCGATTGATGGTCGTCGTCTGGCTTCGCTTGTGCAAACGCCAGCATTGCGACGGCGAGCATCAAGCCGCCGGCAACTAAACAGAACTTCGTTATAGTACTTCTCATTGTTTTCACTGTGATCTCCTATTTCGGCGATTCAGGGTGGTGCGCTGGTTACGGCGCGGCCGACTCGCTACTTGGAGTTCCGGCACCGCTCGTATGCAAGCGTCAGATTCCGCAGCGACTCTCGCCGGAAAGCTCGAAACCGTCAATGCTTCGTGTCTCCATCAATCCCCAAAGTTTTCTCCATGGCTAAAACATTGATAAAGAATGAGTTATTGTGCAACGCGAACAGCCGCCACGAACCGAGAACTGTGATAGCCTTTCTTGGTTTCTTGGAAGTCTCCCATGGCCTCCACGGCGCCGATTACCCAAACACTTCGCTTCGACGTTTTTGAATTGGATACCCGTGCAGGGGAGCTGCGTAAACGCGGCGTGAAGTTGCGCCTGCGAGGCCAACCACTACAAGTCCTCGCCATATTGGTGGAGCGAGCCGGCGACGTCGTGACTCGCGAAGAACTTCAGGGACAAATCTGGCCGGCTGACACCTTCGTCGATTTCGATCACAGCCTTCACAACGCAGTTGCCCGCATTCGCGAAGTCTTGGGCGATTCGGCGGAGAAACCGCGATACATTGAAACACTGCCGCGCCGGGGATACAGGTACATCGGTCCGGTGGAAGATTGTCAAACACTGCAGTTGGGCACAGAAGCCGGCGACAATACGAGTCAACCGGTGACCCTCGTTCCATCTCCGACGCGGAAGAGAAATCTCGTCCTTGTTCTGGGCGCTCTCTTTGCGCTGGTACTCGTGGCCTGGACGATGACGTGGCACTATCTCCACGCGAGAGTGGCCGTTCCACCAATACACTCCCTGGCTGTCCTGCCCCTCGATAATTTGTCCGGCGATCCGTCAGAGGAGTTCTTCGCAGATGGCATGACGGACCAGTTGATCACGGACCTGGCTAGAGTGGGCTCGCTACGGGTTATCTCGCGAACATCCGTCATGCGATTCAAAGGCGCCAAGAAGGGTCTGCCGGAAATTGCGCGAGAATTGAACGTCGACGCCATCGTTGAAGGATCGGTCATTCGTTCGGGTCAACGAGTTCGTGTCACCGCCCAGCTCCTGCAGGCAGCCACGGATCAGCACCTGTGGGCAGGGACATACGACCGCGATGTCGGCGATATCCTGAGGCTACAAGGTGAGGTGGCGGAGACCATAGCGCAGCAGGTCCGCGCACAACTCACTCCAATGCAGCAGTCCCGGGCCCACACCGTAGAGCCGGGAGCGTACGATGCCTATCTCAGAGGGCGTCTTTACCTTGTCAATGAGTTCACCAAGCCTGATTCACTCAAGAAGGCCCAAGGCTACTTCCAAGAGTCGATCCAGAAAGATCCAGATTTCGCTCTCGCGTACGCGGGACTGGCAGACGCTTACGTCTACTTGGCGTTTGCCGGAGCTTTGCAAAAAGATCAGGCCTACCGGTTAGCCAAGGAGGCGTTAGCCAAAGCACTTGAACTGGACGACAGCATCGGCGAAGCCCACGACACGCTTGGATTGCTGAGTTCCAAGTTTGACTGGGATTGGGACACTGCCGATCGAGAATTCAACCGTGCCATCGCTCTCGCACCGAGCTACAGTTGCGCGCATGAAGATCGCGCGGTTTTTCTCGCGTTAATCGGCCGGCGAGCCGAAGCCCTCGCTGAGATCACCAAGGTCGACCAATTGGACTATGGTTTCAGTGCGGCGCTTACGGAATCAACGACCTACTATGAGCTGGGGGATTACCCTGACTTGATTGAAGCAAGTAGGAGAGCCCTGCTTGTGGACCCGAAGGATTGGTTTCAACACTACACTCTCGGCGTTGGCTACGAAGGTACGGGCAAGGTGCAGGAAGCCATCTCGGAGTATCGAAAAGCGATTCAGATGTCAGGTGGTCCTCAGAGCGTGGTGGCGCTGGCACACGCCTATTCAGCAGCAGGCGAGAAAGCTGAGGCGGAGAAGATCCTTCGCGATCTGGAGCGCAAATCAAGACAGACCCCCGCTTCGCCATACACGATGGCTACGATCTATGCGGGCCTTGGCGAGAACGACAAGGCGTTCGACTTCCTGGAGAAAGCTTATTCGGAGAAGTCTTTCGATATCTCCTCCTCACTAAAATCTGACTTGGCGCTGGACAGCTTGCATCGTGATCCCCGCTTTCAAAATCTTCTTGGCCGTATCGGTTTGAACTAGAACCGCGCAAGGAAGTTTGACTTGCTGCTGCGTTTTTATTTTTGCGGCCGTGGCGCGGAGTGTGCCTCGCCACAAAGCACTCCCACTTCTCGCAAAGGAGGCGAGAAGTGGGGCACCCGGCTCTTATCGAGGGCACAGAAATGGGGCATCCCCGAAGATTAGTTCTCAGTTTTCCTCGGACTTCCACAGGGAAAATACTTCCTCCACAGCTTCTTCACAACTGCACAGAGTTTTTGTGTTGCGAGTCGCAACCATCTGGCCGAGAGTGGATGCAGCGAAACGTGAGAGTTCCTGAGCTTGCCGAATGATTGCGGCAGAGCCAGCGGCAACCGGTGATTCTCGAGGGTGAATTGCCGGGGGGAACCCAGAAAAGTGCGCGAGCGCGAACTGGTTGCCCGGGCGTTGCGGCCTACTCCCCCACTCCGCTCCTCGCTCTTTGGAGCAGGGAGCGGGAACAGGGCCGCCGGCCAACCGCGCGGTTGTGGATGCGTGATCGCAAGCTGACGGATCCGCAACTGGGCTTTGGCAAGTTGCGGCCCTCGATATGGCCTCGATCGCTGCCAGGCTGAAGCGGTCATTCCGCCGCCATGCGGTGACAAGTCGAGCAGGAATCCACGTATGATGCGGCTCGGGTGGCTGGCCCGGGCCGCATTTTTTTGGCAGCTCTCAGCTCCTCTTTGCTCTTAGCTCTCAGCTTCTAGCTACGGCGTTCGTTTTTACTTGGGACGATACGAATATGCGATTCCTGCCTTCCGGTTTCACGAGAAGCTCTTGGAGTAACGGACTCCTTTTCTAACAGTTTCCACAACATATCGCGGAGCTTCACAGCTTCTTCACAATTCATTTGGCGTTTCGCTTTGTGTTCGCTTATGCTGGACGTTAGAACAGGGCAAAGTGCGTTACAGACCTCATGGCAACCACTGATTACAGCATCAGCAGTCTTCCTGCGAACGTAGAAGCCGAACGCTCGATTCTGGGAGCGATCCTGCTCGACAATTTTGCGTACAACCAGGCGGCGGAGCATTTGCGGATTGAGGACTTCTCGCTCGATTCTCACCGCCGCATTTACACGCGCATGGTCGATCTGGCGGAGTCGTCGCGGCCGATCGATATGATCACGCTGATCGAGGAGCTCGATCGGCATAAGGACCTGCAGCCGATCGGCGACGTGGCGTATGTGTCGAGCCTGGTCGCTGGCGTTCCCGACCGGCCTAGCATTGAGCACTACGTCAAGATTGTGCGCGACAAGGCGCTGCTGCGTGGCCTGATTTCCGCTGCCAGCACGGCGATTGCGCGGGCATCGGACCAGGGAGACGCAGCCGAAGATGTGCTGAGCGATGCCGAGTCCGCGATCTTCCAGCTTTCGGACAAGCGCATTGGGCGCGGGTTCATGGGCGTGCAGGAGATTGTGCGCGAGTCGTTTGGTTCGGTCGATGCGCTGCTGCAACGCGGCCAGCGCATTACGGGACTGGCGACGCACTACACCGATCTGGACGAAATGACCTCGGGCTTGCAGCGTTCGGATCTGGTGATTATTGCGGCGCGGCCTTCCATGGGCAAGACTGCGTTTGTGATGAACATTGCGGAAAATGCTGCGATTGAAGATCAGCAGGTGGTGGGAGTGTTTTCGCTGGAAATGTCGCGCGAGGCTCTGCTCATGCGCCTGCTTTGTTCGCAGGCTCGCGTGGATGCGCACAAGATGCGTACCGGTTCGCTCTGGCAGGACGACACGAAAAAAGTAGTGCGGGCGATGGAGCAATTGGCCCACGCGCCGATTTTTATCGACGATACTCCTGGCATTACCTTGAGCGAGATGCGGGCGAAGTCGCGGCGGCTGAAGCAGGCGCAGGGCGGCAAGCTGGATCTGATCATCGTGGACTACCTGCAGCTGATGTCGGGCGGGGGCAAGCGTTTCGAAAATCGTACCCAGGAAGTTTCGGCAATTTCGCGCGGCCTGAAAGCGCTAGCCAAGGAACTTGCCGTGCCGGTGATTGCGCTTTCGCAATTGAGCCGCGCTCCGGAGAGCCGCGGCGGAGATCATCGTCCGCAACTGGCGGACTTGCGCGAGTCGGGTTCGATTGAGCAGGATGCCGACTTGGTAATGTTCATCTTTCGCGAAGAAATCTACAAGCAGGACGACCCGGAATTGCAGGGCAAAGCTGAGATCATTATTGCCAAGCAACGAAACGGGCCTATCGGGAAAGTGAGAATGGCATTTCTGAAAAACAGCACCAGATTTGAGTCACTAGCCGAAGGTGGCGGCGATTCTGATGAGTGACGGCCGCCTACAGGAAAGACCCTAGATGAGGCTCGGTAAGTCCCTTAGGAACTTGGGTTTGCGGCGAAGAAAAAAATGGACCGCCGGCCTGTGGAAAAGCTTGTGGAAGGGAAAACCCTCTGCGAAATTTCTTTCGGCAACGACCGCTCGGTCGGTTTCGGGAGGAGGATCCTTTTCCCGTTAAGAGCATGCAGAGTAACCAGTTATGCAATTCATGAAGAATTAACATGGGTGCGGTGAAAGGCGAAGCTCGTTTCTCTCGGATTTTGAGATTTGCACAATTTGAGGTTCTAGTACTTTCGGTTTTGGGCCGATTTCAGGCATCCTTCCTTCAGTTCTGTTCCCGCTGTTAAGGCAAAGATCTGATCGCAACAATCGGTCTTTTGGTGATGGCGCGAATAGCCCAGCTTGGTCACGAACGGCCGAGTTAGTTGCTGCCCCAGCCAACTCGACATTTGCCTTTCCAGACAGAAATCGGTCGAACGCGACAGAAATCAGTCGAGCGGTCGCACCCAGATGTTGCGGAAGCTGATGGGTGGACTGGGGTCGCCGTGGGCCTGGAGTTTGATCGGGGCGCCGTCGAAAGCTTTGTAGAAGGGTGCGCCGATGTAGCGGGTTTCGCCTTTCAGCTCGAAGTGATTCTCGACCAGCACTCCATTGAAAAAGACGGTGACGTAGGCGGGCGACTTCAGCGTGCCGTCGGGGTTGAAGACGGGAGCGGTCCAGGCGATGTCATAGGTCTGCCATTCGCCAGGCTTGCGGTTGGGATTGGCGAGCGGGATGGACTGTTTGTAAAGACTGCCGGCCTGTCCGTTGACGTAGGTCTTGTTGTTGAAGTTGTCGAGGACCTGCAACTCATAGCCGGCATCGCCGGGGCCGGTGGAGGCGAGAAAGACTCCGCTATTGCCGCGGAGTTGGCCGGAGCCGGTGACGTTCTCGGGAATTCGCCACTCGATGTGGAGTTGATAATTCTTGAAGGTGCGCCTGGTTTCGATATTGCCTGCGGACTTGTTGACGGTGAGGATGTCGCCGGCGACGGGCCACTTGGCGGGAGCGGAACGGTCCTGTGCAGAGACCCATTCGTCGAGATTTTTGCCGTCGAAGAGGATGATGGCGTCGGAGGGCGCGGCTCCGCAGGTTGCGCCGGGGGTGACGACTTTGGGCTCGGGCTGCCAGACTTCGGTGTCTTCTGGCTTGGGGCCGGGCTTGGGCTCGGGCTGTTGTGCGAGCGCGGTGGTGGCGAGGGTTAGGAATAGGAGCATGGTTGTGGTTAGGGTGCGCATGGTTGGAAAAGGATACACCCGAGAGGGAGATATTCTGTGAGAGTTGGGGAGAATTAGGGACCACCGGCCAGAGATTGAGATGGCGATTCGCGACAGTTATCAAGCCTGCAACTGACGTAATCTTGCTCTGCATTCAAGCTAGCCGTACTATTCAATCATGGTCCCATTTCGTTGGTTCTTCTTCGTGACACTTGCCTTCAGTGTTGCTCTTGGGCAGGAAGGTGGCCAGTCGGAGAAGGAGCCTCATCGTCCGCCCTGCACTAGCGCTCAGTGCCGCAAGGTGAAATCGTTCGTAAGGACTCACTACTGTGGTGGTCCAGAAGGAAATGGCCCCGATGACAGCTGTGAGATTCGCCCGCCAAAGGAGCACCTGAACGTAAAGGTTACGGCGAACTACGATTGCAAATGGGTTGATGGAGTGAGAAATTGCAAACAGCAGGGAGACCCGCCTCAAGAAGTACGCGATATTCTCATTGGAAAACTGCGGGGGCTTGGTCTTCCCGCCAAGCCAAAGGGGAAAATCTACTTTACCGTCTGGCAGCCGATTGGGTCGGATTGGTCGCTGGTGGAAGCGTATTACGATCACATCGAAGGATCGGACGTGACGGTGTGTCAGGTGATTGCGGTCGTCGGCCAGAATTCTCAGATGTCCGTACTTCGTAAGGTGCCATTCCAAAAAACTGATGCTGATAAGAACACAGTCACGACATGGTCTCCGCTAGATTTAGCTGACGTTAACGCAGACGCGCAAATCGAGGTCGTGTTGGAGGGGGACGCTTATGAGGATCACTGGATCGAAGTTGTTGGCCTGAAAGACGGGTCGTTCAGGACGATCTTTTCCGGTCTTGGATACTATCTGTAGCTCCAACTCTTGAAATCCGCCATTTCACTCGAAGCCTGCGCTACGCCCCACTAGTTGCTGCCTTCGCCGACTTTGAGGACGGCTAGGAAGGCTTCCTGGGGGATGTCGACGCGGCCAATGCGTTTCATGCGCTTCTTGCCTTCTTTTTGTTTCTCCAACAGCTTGCGCTTGCGCGAAATGTCGCCGCCATAACATTTCGCAATAACATTCTTACGGATGGCGTGTACGGTTTCGCGGGCGATGATTTTGGCGCCGATCGAGGCCTGGATCGCCACCTCGAACATCTGGCGGGGGATCAGCTCTCTCATCTTGGAAACCAGAAGTTTCCCGCGTTCGTACGCGAAGTCACGGTGCACGATGATGGAGAGCGCATCCACCGGCTCGCCCGCAACCAGAATGTCGAGCTTGACCATAGGCGATTCCCAATAATCGGCGAGGTGGTAGTCGAGAGACGCGTAGCCGCGCGAGACGGATTTGAGGCGGTCGTAAAAGTCGAGGACGATTTCGTTCAGCGGCAATTCGTAGTGCAGCATCACGCGCGAGGAGCTGACGTACTCGAAAGTTTTCTGCTTGCCACGCTTTTCTTCGACCAGCTTGAGAATTCCGCCGACGTATTCTTCGTTGGTAAGAATTGTAGCCAGGATCACGGGTTCTTCGACTTTGGCGATTTCGCTGGGATCGAGCCACCGCGAAGGATTATCGATTTCGACCATGGTGCCGTCGGTCTTCGTGATCTTGTAGCGGACGCCGGGAGCGGTGGTGATCAAGTCGAGATTGAATTCGCGCTCCAGGCGTTCCTGAATGATCTCCATGTGAAGCAGGCCCAGGAAGCCGCAGCGGAAGCCGAAGCCGAGTGCGACCGAACTTTCGGGCTCGAAGAAAAAGGACGAATCGTTGAGCCGCAATTTTTCCAGGGCCTCGCGCAATTGCGTGTGCTCATGGGCATCGACGGTGTAAAGGCCGGCGAAGACCATGGGCTTGATTTCTTCGAAGCCGGGCAGAGCTTCGAGAGCGGGGTTACCGTCGTGGGTGATGGTGTCGCCGATCTTAGTGTCGGCGACGTTCTTGATGTTGGCGATGATGAAGCCGACTTCGCCGGCCACAAGCTGGTCGATCTCGACTGGCTTGGGCGTGAGCACGCCGAGAGTTTCCGCGTCGAAAGTAGTGCCGTTCCACCAGAGTCGAATCCGGTCGCCCTTGCGCAGCGTGCCTTGAAACACGCGAGTCAGCACGACGACACCGCGGTACGCGTCGAACCAGGAGTCGAAAACCAGCGCCTGGAGCCGGTTGTCGGGCGAGCCCTTGGGCGGAGGAACGCGCTTCACGATGGCTTCAAGAACGTCGGGAACGCCCTGGCCGGTCTTGGCGCTGATGAGAACGGCGTCGGTTGTGTCCAGGCCGACGGCGCTTTCAATCATTTCTTTCGTGCGCGGGATGTCGGCGCTTTGCAGATCGATCTTGTTGATGACGGGAATAATTTCGAGGCCGTGATTGATGGCGAGATAGGAATTGGCCAGGGTTTGGGCCTCGACTCCCTGCGAGGCATCGACGACCAGCAGCGCTCCCTCGCACGAGGCCAAAGAGCGCGAGACTTCGTAGGAGAAGTCGACGTGGCCGGGGGTGTCGATGAGGTTGAGCTGATAAGTTTGGCCGTCTTGCGCAGTGTAAGCCATGCGGACGGCATGAGCCTTGATAGTTATGCCGCGCTCGCGCTCGAGGTCCATGGAGTCGAGCACCTGAGCCTGCATTTCGCGCGCGGTCACCGACCCGGTCAGCTCCAGCAGGCGGTCGGCCAGCGTGGATTTGCCGTGGTCGATATGCGCGATGATCGCGAAATTGCGAATGCGTGCGGCGTCCATGAGCGAGTGTTTAACCCTTGATTCTAACAGGGGGTTGAACGGCTCCCGGTTGCCGGTTGTCAGTCTTCACCGACGTATTCATCGACCACGCCGAATGGGCCTTTTGCATTAAACTGCAGAGCTGATGCCGGCGAATTGCCTTCTGTATTACATCACGGACCGGAGCGCATTCCCCGGCGACGAATCCTCGCGCCGCCGCCAGTTGATGGAAAAAATCGGCGAAGCCGCGTGTGCCGGCGTCGACTATATTCAGCTGCGCGAGAAAGACATTTCCACGCGCGATCTGGAGCTGTTGGCTAAAGAAGCGGTAAGCGCGATCCGACGAGAGCAACCTTCGAATGATAACCCGCCGCTAGCGGCTGCTCTTCTGATTAACTCCCGCACCGATGTCGCCCTGGCCGTTGAAGCCGATGGTGTTCACCTCCGCTCCGACGATGTCTCCCCTGAAGACATGAGAGCCGCGTGGACCAAGTGTGGGGCGGGCACTCCCTTCGACAAGCTCAGGGCAGGCTCTGCCCACCAAAACCCAGTACGGGCTCCGATCGTTGCAGTCTCCTGTCACTCTCCAGCAGAGGTGGCCGAAGCCGCTGCCTGGGGCGCAACCTTCGCGGTCTTCGGCCCTGTCTTTCTGAAGAAAGGCGTGCGGCCAGCGGGACTGGAACTTCTGCGCGAGGCCTGCCTCGCCAACATCCCAGTCCTAGCCCTGGGAGGAATCACGCTGGAGAATGCCAGTTCCTGCCTCGCCGCCGGAGCTGCGGGCATCGCCGCCATCCGGCTGTTTCAGGACAACGCTATTGCCAAAGTCGTGAAGCAACTCTGTGGTTAGGCTCTCGGCCCGGCTCGTGAAACGCGGCGCTGATAAACTCTCCTCTGGAGAGAAACCGCGGCCCGTCATGACGCTCACCCCAGTCCGTGCTGAAGCCACGTCCTTGGCCGTCGAACCGTCGCTGATCGAGATCCCCGCAGCCTGGTTCCTAATGGGTTCGGACGCGGGGCAGGATTGCGAACGTCCAATTCATCGCGTGTGGGTCGACAATTTTCTGCTAGCGGCCACACAAGTCACCAACGCCGAATATGCCCGTTTTCTCGGCGCATCCGGCACGGCGCCGCCTCCGTTCTGGCAAGATCCAAATTTCAACCATCCTCAACAACCCGTCTCCGGAGTTTCCTGGTTCGAAGCTGCGAAGTACTGCGAATGGCTCAGTGCGCAAACCGCTCGCGCTTATCGTTTGCCAACCGAAGCAGAGTGGGAACGTGCCGCGCGTGGCGACCTGGAACAGAAACATTTCCCGTGGGGAGACGCCCCGCCGCAATCCCTTCCCGACTATGCTACACGCTGGCAAACCGGTCCCGATCCGGTTGCGCGCTATGCACCCAATGCATTCGGGCTGTATGACATCTGCGACAACGTGCACGAATGGTGCAGCGACTGGTATGACCCGAACTATTACTCAGTTTCGCCCGAGCGCAACCCGTGCGGCCCCGACAAGACCAAACGCAAGTCCTCCCGCGGTGGATCCTGGCGGCATCACATCAAAGTAGCTCGCTGTTCCGCCCGTTCCAGCATCCCGCCGGATTTTCAGTACGCCGACTACGGCTTCCGCCTCGGGTGTGATTGACTACGCGTGATTGAGTAATTGTGTAATTTGGTAAATGTGTAATTGAAGAACCTGGCGGACCGTTGGGTTTTCAATTACACATTTACCAAATTAAACAATTACTCAATCTCCCATGTTCAAAACCGACCTTCTGCAAAACAAGCGCATCCTTATCACCGGCGGCGGCACGGGCCTCGGCAAAGGCATGGCCGAACGGTTTCTCGAACTCGGCGCGGAAGTCTACATCTGCGGCCGCCGCGAACATATTCTGAAACAAACCGCCGGCGAACTGTCCCCCAAGGGCACAATCCATGCTCTGCCATGCGATGTCCGAAATCTAGAGGCAATGGAGCGCATGATCGATTCCATCTGGATTGCCGGCCCGCTCGACGTACTGGTGAACAACGCCGCCGGCAACTTCATCGCCCGCACCGAAGAGCTTTCGCCGCGCGCTTTCGAGTCGGTCATCGGCATCGTGCTCATGGGAACGCTGCACTGCACCATGGCCTGCGGACGCCGCTGGCTCAAAGCTGCCCATCCCGGCACTGTGCTCAGCATCTCCGCCACCTACGCGCCCGTGGGCTCCGCTTATGTCGTCCCGTCCGCCGTCTCCAAAGCCGGAGTCGAAGCTCTCACCCGCAGCCTCGCGGTGGAGTGGGGCAACCGGGGAATCAGGATGAACGCCATCGCGCCCGGGCCGATTCCCACGCAAGGCGCATTCTCTCGAGTGCTGCCGCGCCCCGATCTCGAAACGCTCGCGCTCGAGCGGAATCCTCTGCACCGTTTCGGCACGGTCGAGGAACTCGCCAACCTCGCGGCATTTCTGGTGAGCGATGGATCGGGCTACATCAACGGCGAAGTCATCCGCATGGACGGCGGCGAATTTCTGCAAGGCGCCGGCGAATTCAGCAATCTGGGGCGGGTCCTGACGGAAGAAGATTGGCAGGCAATGAAACCAAAAAAGCGCTCTACTCCATAGTTTGGGACGGTTTGAATCACTCGAGCGAACGACCAACGACGAAGGATCAACGACCATCAAACGCCTAGCGAACGTCCTTCCGCGGCATGATAATCGCCTTCATCAACATATTCAGCAGGCTTAGCACAATCGCGCCGATAAACGCCGCCAGAAACCCGTGCACCTGAAATCCCGGCGCCAGCAGTGCCGAAGCGAACTCCAGCATGAGGGCATTGATGACGAACCAGAACAATCCCAGAGTAAGAAGCGTTAAAGGGAAGGTAATTATCTTCAGCACGAATCCGATGGTCGCGTTGATAAACCCGATCACCAGCGCCGCGATCAACGCGTTCCTCGGCCCGCTGACAGAGATCCCGGGCACGATCTGAGCCATAATCCATACTGCAACCGCACTCAACACCCAATGCAATAGCAGTCGCAACATTGTTTTGTTCCTTGCTCTGGCGAAGCGCCAGTCCAGTCGGTTGACGGAAACTATACCAGCATTCGCCGTGCTTGTCCGGCGACCATATCTTCGACAAGAAATTAACGCATTCAACGCCCGGTGCGCGGTCGCATACGATACACTTTTTAATTCACTCCGAGGAGGATTTTCCATGCCCGACGCCGCGCTCAGCGGATCCGAATTCAAGAAGCAACTTCGCTCCGGAGCGCCAAAGATGGGCCTGTTCCTCAACGCCCACAGCCCTACCGTCGCCGAGCAACTCGCGCATAGCGGATACGACTGGCTATTGGTCGACACCCAGCACGGTCCCATGGGATATGAGAAACTCTCCGCGATGTTGAGCGGCATCGCCAACGGCGGAGCGAAGTCGCTGGTCCGTGTGGGCGGATATGCCGATCGCCCCGGCATTCAGCAAGCTCTCGACATGGGCGCGGACGGTGTCCTCATTCCCTACATCAACACTGCCGACGAAGCTCGCGAGGCCGTCAGCTGCGCGAAATATCCCACGGTCGGCACGCGCTCGGTTTACTTCCCGCAGCGCAGCATGGATAAAGCCGGACTCCTGGGCTATACGGGAAGCTGGAACAATGAAGGTATCGTTGCCCTGCAAGTCGAGACTGCATCCTGCATCGAGAACATTGTCGAAATCGCCGCCGTTCCCGGCGTCGACATTCTCTTCCTCGGGCAGAACGATCTCTGCATGTCGATGGGCCTCTACAACAAATACGAGTTCCCCCACATGTACACCTCGCCCGAACTGGACGCGGCCACCAAGAAACTGGTCGAACACGCGCGTAAAAATAACGTCATCCTCGGCCTATTCCTTTTCGGCACCGCGCGCGTTGGCGAATTTTTGGAAAAGGGATTCACCTTCATCAGTATCGGCAACGATCTGCACCACGTTCTGACCCAGGCTGGCGCCTACGTCGCCGACATGGAAAATATCGCGAAAGAAAAAGGGAAATCCTGGAAGCGCCGCCCGACGGCGTTATTCTAGATTCCGTGGTCGGGTTGTGTGGGTCGGGACTCTCTTATCCGACAACCCCGCAAACCGTCGTTGGTCGTTGGTCATTCGTCGTTGGCCACGGCAAGAGCGGCTTCGACTAATGACTAACGATGAATGATCCACGACGTCTATGATCCTCACCGAAATCGAAACTCGCGTCCTGGGCTCGCTGATTGAAAAAGACATCACCACGCCGGCCTACTATCCGCTCTCGCTTAATGCGCTGGTTAACGCCTGCAATCAAAAAAATAATCGTGACCCCATAATGACCCTGGACGAAGAAACCGTCCGCCAGGCGCTCAGTTCGTTGCAGGAAAAACGCGTGGCAGGCCCGGCCAGCGGCGCGGACAGCCGCGTCACCAAGTTCGAACACCGCCTTCAGGAGGTCTTCAACTTCGATCGCCGCGAAATCGCAGTCGTCTGCGTGCTTCTGCTCCGTGGGCCGCAGACTCCCGGCGAACTCCGCAGCCGCACCGACCGCATGTATCACTTCGAAGCTCTCGACGACATCGTCGCCACGCTGGATCGTCTCGCCCAGCGCGACCCGCCCCTGGCCCGAGTTCTCCCTCGCCAGCCCGGCACCAAAGAATCCCGCTACATGCATCTTTTCTCGGGCGAACCACCCATCTCGGATGCAACCGGAATCGCAAATGTGGCGCGGGCGCCCTCGCCCGCGAATGCCGGCGGAAATTCCGCTTCTGATCGTCTGGCAATGCTAGAAGAGGAGGTGGCCCGCCTGCGGCAGGATCTCAGCGAGGTTCAACAACAACTCGGGGCCTTCCGCCGGCAATTTGAATGATCCGCCACACGCCGCCCCAGGGAACTTTCTGCGTGCCGGGAACGTACAAATAGAGAGAAGGAGGACTCTGCCGTGTTCGCTTTTCTGCTCTGGTGCATTCTCTTCGTGCTCTGCTGGCCCCTGGCTTTGCTGGCTCTGATTGCGTATCCCTTCATCTGGCTGCTGCTGCTGCCGTTCCGCATTGTGGGCGTGGCCGTCCACGGCGTTCTGGAAGTCATTTTCCTGGCCATCACGCTTCCGTTCCGATTGCTGGCGGCGCCGTTTCGCGTCTGAGGAGTATAGGTTACAAGGTCAGATTATTTTGCCAACGCATGCAGACTTGCAAATCTTTCCAGTAGCACCCTGGCTGGTGTAGCCTAATACAAGACGCCAGAATTCTTAGGAGGACCTATGCGTCGCCGCGAGTTCCTCGTTCGCTCCGCGTCAGGCCTGGGAGCGGCCTGGCTCAGTTCCAGCTCGATCCTCAACGCCATTGCAACCCAGACTCTCCCTGCAAAATTCTCTGCATCCGACACTGTCACTCTGGGGAGCACCGGCATCAAGACCAGCCGCCTCGCCATGGGCACGGGCACCGTCGGCTCTGAACATCACTCCCATCAGACCGCGCTCGGCGTAAAAGGCCTGTCCGATCTTCTGCTCAACGGATACGATCACGGCCTGCGCTTCTTCGACGCTGCGGACTCCTATGGAAGCCATCCTCACGTGGCTGAAGCGCTCAAGCATGTGCCGCGCGACAAAGTCACAGTCTTGACGAAGTCCTGGGCGCGCGATGCCGTCACCATGCGCGCCGATCTCGACCGCTTCCGCCGCGAACTCGGCACCGACTACCTCGACGTCTCCCTGATGCATTGCGTCACCGAAGCTGACTGGACCGATCGCTACAAGGGCGCGATGGACGTGCTCTCCGAAGCGAAGCAGAAAGGAATCATCCGCGCCCACGGCTGCTCCTGCCACAGCATCGGAGCCCTGCGCGCCGCGGCGAAGTCTGCGTGGGTGGAAATCGATCTGGCCCGCATCAACCCAGTCGGAGCCTACATGGACGCCGATCCCGCAACTGTGGTCAGCGTGCTGAAAGAAATGAAGACTGCGGGCAAAGCGGTCGTCGGTATGAAGATTCTAGGCCAAGGCACGCTGCGCAATCGTCAGGACGAAGGCATTAAGTTTGCGCTCGCGCTGGGGATTCTAGACGCCTTCACCATCGGCGCGGAAAATAAGCAGGAACAGGAAGACCTGATCCGGCGCATCGCTGCCGCCTAAGTTTGATGGAGACAGCCGCCCGGCCAGCCGCAACGCGGCAAAAACTGCGGGGTGCCCCATGTCTCGCCTCTTTTGCGAGACATGGGGACTTTGCTTTCCAAAGGAAGAGAAAGCGTCAAATAGTTCCCTAGCCCTTCATCACCTTCAACCCCGGACTCACAATCAACCGCGCCTCAGTCGCCCGCTGTACATCCTCTGCAGTCAATCCCGGCGCTACTTCCTCGAGAACCAATCCTTCTTTAGTCACGCGGATATACGCCATCTCAGTCGCAATCGTATCTACCACGTTCACTCCCGTCAGAGGCAGCGTGCACTTCTTCAAAATCTTCGGTGCCCCATCGCGCGTGGTATGCTCCATCGCTACCACGACGCGTTGCGCGCTCGCAACCAGATCCATCGCCCCACCCATCCCTTTCACCATCTTTCCGGGAATCATCCAGTTCGCCAGACTGCCCGACTCGTCCACTTCCATCGCGCCCAGCACGCTCAAATCAATATGCCCGCCGCGAATCATGGCAAACGAATCGGCGCTTGAAAAATACGAAGTCCCGGGCATCTCGCTCACAGTTTCCTTTCCCGCATTGATCAAATCTGAATCTTCCTGTCCATCGATTGGATACGGCCCGATTCCCAGCATCCCATTCTCCGATTGCAGCGTGACCTCAATCCCCCGGGGCACATGATTGGCAATCAACGTAGGCATGCCAATGCCCAGGTTCACATAAAACCCATCGCGCAACTCGCGCGCAACCCGCCTCACAATCCGTTCGCGCTTGTCGACGTCTTTAGCCAGCTTGTTCATAAGTGCCTTGTCGTTGGTCGTTGCCTCTTGGTCATTGGTCACTAATCTCCAAGCATTTGCTCGGCTAAGAAGGCTCTGGCCGACGACCAACGCCTAACGACCGACGACATCCTTCCTCACCGTTCGCCGCTCGATCCGCCGTTCGTATAATTCTCCCTGAAAAATTCGCTTCACATAAATTGAAGGCGTATGAATCTGATCGCCATCCAACTCTCCCGCGTCCACCAGATGCTCCACCTCGGCAATCGTAATGCTCGCCGCCGTCGCCATCATGGGATTAAAATTCCGCGCCGTCTTCCGGTAAATCAAATTTCCTTCGCGATCGCCCTTCCACGCTTTCACGAACGCAAAGTCTGCCTTGAGCGCGCGTTCCATCACATAGGTGCGTCCGTCGAATTCGCGTGTCTCTTTGCCATCAGCCACTACAGTCCCCACACCCGTCGGCGTATAGAACGCCGGTATTCCCGCGCCACCGGCGCGAATGCGCTCCGAAAATGTTCCCTGCGGGACCAGGTCCAGCCGGATCGTTCCCTTCAGCACCATTTCTTCCAGCAACCGGTTCTCGCCCACATACGATCCGATGTGATGCACTATCTGCCCCGCTGCGAGGAGCAACCCATTGCCCACGCCATCCACACCCACGTTGTTGCTAATGGTCCGCAGATTCTTTGTTCCCTTGCGCACCAGCGCGCGAATCAGATTTTCTGGCATCCCACACAGCCCGAAGCCGCCAATCATGATGGTCGCGCCGTCAAACACGTCGCGGATAGCCTCATCGGCATTGGCTACAACTTTATTCATAGCGTCCGCATTCTAAATGAATTCGCGCCGCACACACACTGTAGCCGCTGACGGAAGTCTCGGGCGCTCCGGCACACAATCATTTGACAATCTTGTGACAAGACTGCCCATCTAAATTTGCGCCGCTCGCGTCAAATGTGTAACGGAAGAAAAAGTTAACTTCTCAGGTGTTGTTTGCTCCGGCTTCAAAGAGCGGTGACACATGCGACGCGCAGAGCACACGGGAGCGAACCTGCTCCCGTGTAATGCGGCGGCCCGGTTGCAAGCCCGGGCGCGGAAACGAACATGTCTCTGCTCTTTGAATTCGATCGCAGACTGGAACTGATCATCCAGGAACTCACTTTGCGGATCGTCGTCCCTCGTTGGAACGAGTTCGACTCTGTGTGGGAATCTGCCAACAAAGTCTGCGACCGGTACCAACTCAATAAAGGATTTCTGAGATCGCCGAATCCATTTAATTAGGAGCCGCCGCTTTGTCGCGGGACTTCTCTTTTCTTTATCGGCGCCTTCCTCAACGCATGCGCCTGCTCAAACTCTTCCGCCAACTGGCGCGTCGCCAGATTCTCCCGGATGTGCGTCAGCCGCTGCTCCACTTTCCACAACGCCTTTTCCAGATTTTTCTGGTTGCTGATCGCGATATCCCTCCACATCGAGTAGGGACTCGCCGAAATCCGCGTCATCTCCTGCAACGCCCGCCCGCCGGCCGCCAACAGCGGAGCCTCTTCACCAAACTCTTCCACCAGCGCCGCCGCCAGCGCAGTTGAAATCATTTGTGGAACGTGGCTGATCCAGGCGCAGAGCCGGTCGTGTTCTTCCGCCGGAAGCATCGCGATTCGCGAGCCAATCTGGTCGATCCATCCGGCAAACTCCGCGAACAATCCTTCATTCAGATTCTGGCCGGACATGGGCGACAGAAACCATACCGCTTTGTGAAACAAATCCGCGTCGGCGTAATCCACTCCGCTCATTTCTTTTCCTGCCATCGGATGCCCCGCCAGAAACCGCTTTCCGGCATTCCTCCCAAATACTTTCACCGCGCGCTCCACGATTGCAGTCTTGGTGCTCCCCACATCGGTAAGCAGCGCTTTCACCGGGAGGCAAGGCCCAAGGCGTTCGATCAGATCGACAATCGCCAGCACCGGCGTGGCCAGCACCACCACCTGGCTCCCGTGCACGGCGTCGCCAGGATTCGCCGTCCCGTCATCGATCGCGCCCCGAATGCGCGCCCGTTCTAGAGTTCCTTCGCGATCGCACCCCACAATCCGCCCGGCAAATTTGTTTTTTCGGAGTGCGAGCCCCAGCGACCCGCCAATCAAGCCCGTTCCGATGATCGTGATTTGCTGAATCGACATAAAAAAATTGAGTAAGTGGAGAATTTAGTAATTGTGTAATTGAAACGCCCTTAGGCGTTGCGGTCAAATTACCCAATTACCAAATTACACAATTACCCAATCTTTCTTCCGACTGCCGGCGCAATCATCCGCAACTCATCCATCAGCTTCGAGAATTGTTCTGGATACAGCGACTGCGCCCCATCCGACAGAGCCTTGTCGGGGTTGTAATGCACTTCAATGAGCAGCGCATCCGCTCCTGCCGCCACTGACGCGCGCGCCATGGGCGAAACTTTATCCCGCCGGCCCGTTCCGTGCGACGGATCGGCCGTCATCGGCAAATGCGACAGCTTGTGAATGATCGGGATCGCGGAAATGTCCATGGTGTTGCGCGTGTAAGTCTCAAAAGTTCGAATGCCACGCTCGCACAGAATGACATCGTAATTCCCGCCCGACATGATGTATTCGGCGGACAGCAGCAACTCTTCGAACGTGGACGCGATGCCTCGCTTGAGCAGCACCGGCTTGCGCACTTTCCCGAGTTCGCGCAACAGATTGAAGTTCTGCATGTTGCGCGCCCCTACCTGCAGGATGTCCACGTAGGGCAGCATCATGGGAATCTGCGAAATCTCCATGACTTCGCTGATTACCAGCAACTTGAATTTCTCTCCCGCCTCGCGCATTAACTTGAGCGCATCTTCGCCGTGCCCCTGAAACGAATACGGCGAGCTCCGCGGCTTGAATGCCCCGCCCCGCAACACCTTCGCGCCCGCTTTGGCCACGGCCTCTGCCGTCGTAAAAATCTGCTCCCGCGATTCCACCGAACACGGTCCCGCCATCACTACAATTTCGTTGCCGCCAATGCTGATCCCATTTGCCAGCTTGACGATCGTCCCCTCGGGACGAAAACTTCTGCCCGCGAGCTTATAAGGCGAACTAATGCGGTGGACTTCCTGCACGCCCGGTAATAGCTCAACATTGCGGATGTCGAAATCAATCCCCGACCCCACCGCGCCCAGCACCGTCATCCGCGCCCCAGTGGAGCGGTGGACTTCAAAACCGATTTTCACCAGGTGCTCGATCACCTGTTGAATCAGCTGCTCGTCCGCGCCTTCCTGCATCGCCACAATCATTGGAAGAAGCCTTCAGCTTTCAGCTATCAGCCATCAGCTACTTACGCCCAGCTGAAAGCTGAGAGCTGACAGCTGAAAGCTATTTCAGTCATTCACTTCCGAATCGAATTCCGTCACCGACTGTGCAGCCTCGGCCTTCGGCACAATTTCTTCCTTCTGAACATTTCGCATGACATCCATAATCCGCTCGTAAATGCGCACCAGATCCCGACCGCTCAGTGGTCCCGGATTCGCTTCCTGCACATTCGCAAAAACGATACGTTCGCGGTCGGGCTCATAGATTGGCAACGAAGTGTTACGCTTCAATCGCCCGATCTCGACGGCAGCCCGAGCCCGCTCGCTCAGCAGCTCCACGAGCTTCCGGTCCAGCTCATCGATTTTCCTTCGCCAATCCTCAATGTCCATGAGAAGCAGCTCTCAGCCTTCAGCTATCAGCTTTCAAATTCCACAAAGAACATCCCGTGGGTATCATCAACGCGAATGAGCTGACAGCTGAGGGCTGACAGCTGATAGCTCTCTGACAAACTCTCCCACGGCCGCCGCCTCCCGGCCGCGATTTCGCTCGACGGTCTCCACAATCGCACTGCCCACTACCACGGCGTCGGCAAATCCGCCCACTTCCGCAAACTGCTCCGCTGTCGAAATTCCGAATCCCAGCGCGATCGGCAACCTGGTCACGCGCCGCAGGCGCCGCACCAGCTTTCGCGAGTCGTCGGCCAGTGTCTGCCGCGCCCCGGTCACGCCCGTTCGCGAAACCGCATACACAAAGCCCCGCGACGCTTCCGCAATTCGCTTCAACCGTTCATCAGGACTGGTCGGCGCCGCCAGAAACACTGGCGCCAAATCATGCGCACGCATCGCTCGCAAATATTCGCCGGCCTCTTCCACCGGCAGATCGGTGACCAGCGCACCGTCCACACCCGCAGCCCGCGCCACTTTGCAGAATTTTTCCATCCCCATCCGCAGAATCGGATTGAGATAGGAAAACACAATCAAACCAGTCGACTGCGCATGCTGCCTTACCTCTGCAGCCAGGGTCAGCACCTGCGCTAGCGATGTTTCGTGCTTCAAAGCCCGCTCGCTTGCCCGCTGGATCACGGGCCCATCCGCCACCGGATCGCTGAACGGCACCCCCAACTCAATCACGTCCGCCCCGGCTTCAATCGCCGCCAGCACGATCTCCCGCGTCGTCGCGAGGTCCGGGTCCCCGCAGGTCACATACACCACCAGACCCGGCTTCCTGTAGAAAGTTAGTGGCATAGCGAAGAGATTGTTGATTGTTGATTTCTGATTGTGGATTGAAAATCCGACAACAATGCGCCGTTGACTTTCAATCAACAATCAAAAATCAACAATCATCAATTGATCTTAAGGTTCTCCCTCATGATGCCGATGTCTTTGTCGCCGCGCCCCGACACATTCACGATCACGATCTCCGACTTCTTCATCTTGGGGGCGCGCTTCACGACTTCCGCTACCGCGTGCGCCGACTCCAGCGCGGGAATAATTCCCTCCGTCCGCGCAAGCAATGTTGTCGCCTCCAGCGCCTCCGCATCCGACGCGGGCACATATTCCGCACGTCCCGCATCCCGCAAAGCCGCGTGCTCGGGGCCAATCGAGGGATAATCCAGACCCGCCGAAATCGAATGCGTCAGCGCAATCTGCCCTCCCGAATCCTGCAGCACGTAGGAATACGTCCCTTGTAGAACTCCCGGAGACCCTCCACGAAACCGTGCCGCATGGTCGCCCAGAGCCTCTCCGCGCCCGCCGGCCTCAACTCCAACGAGTTGAACTTTCTTGTCTTTAAGAAAATCGTAGAAAATTCCGATCGAATTCGATCCCCCGCCTACGCACGCAATAATCGCCGCCGGCAACTTTCCCTCAGCTTTCAGAATTTGCGCCCGCGCCTCGCGCCCAATCACCCGATGAAAATCCCGCACCATCGTGGGATAGGGATGCGCGCCCAACACGCTCCCCAACAAATAGTGCGTAGTCCGCACATTCGTAACCCAGTCGCGCATGGCCTCGTTGATCGCATCTTTCAAAGTCCGCGATCCCGATTCCACTCCGCGTACTTCCGCTCCCAGCAGCCGCATGCGGAACACATTCAAATCCTGCCGCCGCATGTCTTCAGTTCCCATGTACACAACACATTCAAATCCTAGCAACGCGCACACGGTGGCCGTGGCCACACCGTGCTGCCCTGCTCCAGTCTCGGCGATCACGCGGCGCTTCCCCATCCGCTCGACTAATAAGCCTTGTCCCAGGCAGTTGTTGATCTTGTGCGCCCCGGTATGCAGCAGGTCTTCTCGTTTCAAATAAATCTTCGCCCCGCCCAATTTCTCCGTAAGCCGCCGCGCAAAAAACAACGGCGTTGGACGCCCCGCATAAGTCTTCAGCAATTCATCCAGCTGTGCCTGAAATTTCCGGTCACGCTTGGCCTTCTGATACTCGCGATCGAGTTCCTCGAGCGCCGCCATCAAAGTCTCCGGCACATACCGCCCGCCATAGACCCCAAACCGCCCGGGTTCAACGCGAATAGGGCCAGCGATTTTGACTTTCGCAGTTCTCGGACTCGTAGCCATCCCTAACTTACCTTCCGATCCATCTCCCGCACAGCCCGCACAAACGCCCGCACTTTCTTTGGATCTTTTTTCCCCGGACTAGCTTCCACTCCGGAAGCAACGTCCACCCCCCAAGGCTGAAGAATGACCATAGCCTCGCCGACATTCACTGGCGTAAGGCCGCCAGCGATCACTACATACTCGGTTCGGCTTAGCTGGGCAACCAACGGCGCAGCCTTGTTCCAATCGAAGGGGAGCCCTGTACCTCCTGGCCGCTGCGAACCGCCTGAATCGAGCAGCAACGCCAAAAACCCTCCTTCTGATTTGTTCACAACGTCAAGGGTGATCGCTTGCTCTTCGCTCAAGAACCGTTGGACAGGAAGCGCGAAATAAATCCTTTTCTGTGTGGTTGGTTCTGCATGCGAACACTGAACAGTGGCCGCGCCATTCTTCGGACCGGACAGCGGATAGACCTGCAGAGAATCAAGAGCCACCGCAGTTCCAATCTCCCCTGCTCGTGCCAAACTGTCGCCGGCGAATACTCCCACCTTTTCCACCTTCTCCGGTAGCTTCGCGACAATCTCCCGCGCAGTCTCCACGCTCACGCACCGCGGACTTTTCTCGTAAAACACAAATCCCACCGCGTCCGCTCCCGCTTCCACGGCAACGAGCGCGTCCTCCAAATTCGTCATCCCGCAAATTTTCACCCAAGTCATAAAACCAGTTGTCAGTATCTAGTCAATTTATGTTTGTCATCCTGAGCGAGGATTTTGCTTCGCGAACGCGAAGCAAAACCGGAGTCGAAGGATCCCTACCGCCGGCTCGGAACTCGCCATTCGACACTCGCCACCCCCATCAACTCCCGCAACGCGTCTCCCGGACGTTCAGCCCGCATCAGCGACTCGCCCACCAGAAAAGCGTGATACCCCGCCGCCCGCAACCGCGCCACATCTTCCGCAGAATGAATTCCACTCTCCGCCACTCGTACCACGCCCGCCGGAATCTTCCGCGCCAGCCGGAACGCAGTCTCCAGATGCACTTTAAACGTCCGCAGATCGCGCGTGTTGACGCCAATCAAGTCGCATCCCGCGTCCAATGCGCGTTGCAGCTCATCCTCATCATGCACTTCGCACAACACATCGAGCCCGCGCCGGCGCGCTCCTGCCGCGAGCGTACCCAACTCCTCAGACGACAGCGCCGCCACAATCAGCAGCACCGCGTCGGCCGCATTCACGCGGGCTTCCAGCAACTGAAATTCATCGACAATAAAATCTTTTCGCAGGCACGGAATCTCAACCGCGGTCGAAGCCACCCGCAAATTTTCCAGCGATCCCTGAAAGAATTCCTCATCTGTCAATACCGACAACGCCGCTGCTCCTGCCGCTTCCAATTCCCCCGCCAAGTCCGCCGGACGAAACTCCGCCCGAATCAATCCCTTCGACGGCGAGGCCTTCTTCAACTCCGCAATCACTGCCACGCCGTTACGGCTGTTTAACTCCAGCGCCCGCCGAAACCCGCGCGGCGTATGGAGTTCCGCCTGCCGTTCCAGTTCGCGCAAATCGGCCCCTCGCTTGGACCGCGCGACCTGCTCCCGCGTCGCGGCGACAATCTTATCCAGAATGGCAGCCATAAAGGATCTGTTGATTATAAGGGACTCGCAGGATTAAGAGTCGCCCAAGGAAGTGGAATGCCCCACTCTTCTCGCGTTCTTTACGAGCTGGTGGGAATTTGACCTTGTCGAACTTGACAAGAAAACATCGATCTCAGGCCTCAAAGTCCGACTTCAGCCGTGGCAAAGCATTAAATCGCAGAGAACGCGGAGGAAACGCCGAGAGCGCAAAGAAGACAAGATTTTCTCTGCGACCTTCGCCCCACTCTCAGCGTTCTGTCCGGTTAAAGGTCGGCGCAACAAACACAAGACGCGGGCAGCGAACGGAATATGCTAGGGCTCATGGCGACGTGGCAAATAGCGCGCACCGACGCCGCGTGAAAATTCAGCCGAACCTCACTTACAAGCCCTCACTGGCAAATTTCCTTCATCTCTTTGTATGGCTTCTCCTTCACCGCGGGATATTTGATTTTCTTCGCATCCATCCATTGCTCCAGCAGCGTCCCTCCATACTTCGACCCCGCATCGGGATCGGTCGCATACGCCGGATCGCTCTCCGCCTCTTCCAGCGTTGCCAGCTGGAATCCTTTCTTCTGCAGGAGGTCCAAAGCATCCGGCAAGATTGTGCTGCTGAATGCCCCCAGATGCAATAGCAGCACGTGATTGATGTCGTGCCCATACACCAGCTTTGCAAACTCTCTTCCCAGATCCAAGTACGCCGATTCCGTTTCCAGATAGCTCGACCGCAGCCACGCGATCGACTTCGCATCGTTCTTCGCCGCACAATGGGCGTACGCGCTGTTCCACATATAGTCTTCCCAGTCCAGTGTCACCTGTGCCACGCGATACTGGTGCGCCTGCAAATAAGCCCGCACGGCCCGCCGTTTCTCGACAGTATCTCCTTCGCGCAAAAAGGGATAGCGGAACCAGCGCCAGTTCGAATCGGTGGACCCCACCAGCTCCAATACCGGCTCATCCTCTTCAATCTCGCGCTCAAATGCCTCCGGTGGATTCGCGTTCAAATCCATGTGCGCATACGTGTGATTTCCCACCGGTTCCGCGTCGGCCCACAACTTCAAAGCCGCCGCGGCATCGGTATTCCCTTCCAGCTTTTTGGCATTGACGAAGCCATACGCCGCGGGCACGTGCCGTATTTTCAATACGGCCAGCGTATTTCCAACAACTTCCACGCGCGACATCCCCGGCGGAAGATCTCCGTTCAGCGGCAAATCGTCAAACGTGATTGCAACCTTCTGGGCGGACGAACTTTGAATAACAGCAAATAAAAATAGGATCAGCGCATGTTCACAGCGGACCAGCCGAAGCAGATTGTTCATCACGAGAGTTTAGTTCATTGAAAGCGCCGCATGGCACGGTATTTCAAGAGGTACCGGGTATCCATCCTAGCCGCGTTGTTTGCGGCTAGAGTGCGATTTGGACGTAAGCTTCGAGACTGATGGGAGCCCTATTCCATCCCCAGCGAACGCCTTCACCGACTTCCCATATTCCCGCGCCTTGTCCAGTACCCGCGGTTCATCCACCGTCAAGAGTTTCCTCCCCCGCATCACTACCCGCCCGCCAATTACCACGGTCTCCACGTCGCTCGCCTTCAGGGAATACGCAATCTGGGCATAGACGTCATACATGGGGACGGCATTCGGTTCATCCAGGCGAATCACAATCAGATCGGCTTTCTTCCCCGCCTCCAGCGATCCAATCTCGTTCTCCATGTGCAGCGCCCGCGCTCCGTCAATCGTGGCCATCTCGACCGCGTCCTTTGCGCTTAACGCCAGCGGATCCATCTTCGAAATCTTCGCCAGCTTCGCCGCCAGATCAATGTCTTCCATCAGGTCGAGGTCGTTGTTGCTGCCCGCCGGACCATCCGTCCCCAACCCGACCGCAATCCCGGCCGCGCGCATCTCCGGGACCGGAGCCACTCCGCTGGCAATCATCATATTGCTCGACGGATTATGCACGCACCCAACTTTCCTTTCCGCCAGCAACCTGCGGTCTGCCTCATCCACAAAAATGCAATGCGCCGCGACCAAGTCCGGCCCCAACACTCCGACGTTTTCGAGATATTGCACCGGCGACATCCCATTCGCCTTTTCACTGTCCTCCCACTCCTTTTTCATCTCCGACACGTGCATGAGAAGAGGCGCATGATATTTCCGCGCCAGCGTCGCCGCATCCTGAATCGTCTTTTTCGAGCAGGTATAAATCGAGTGCGGAGCCGGAGCGGCGTGAATCAGCGGATCCCCCTGCCACTTCTTTAAGAACCTCTCTGTGTAAGCCAGCATCTCCGCATTGGTTTTGTTGTCCGGCGCAGGAAAATCAATAAATGTTTCCCCCAGTACCCCGCGCATCCCGGCCGCCTTGGTTTCATCCGCGACGGCATCCTCGAAGTAATACATATCGGCGAACGTGGTCACGCCCGCACGAATTTGCTCCGCCGCCGCCAGGCGCGTGCCCCAGCGCACGAATTCCTCATTTACATTCTTGGCTTCCGCCGGAAATATGTACTTGTAGAGCCAGTCGTGGAGCGTGACATCATCATGTAGCCCGCGAAACAACGTCATTGGCACATGCGTGTGACCGTTGATGAATCCCGGCAGCACCAGCTTTCCGAGCGCATCAATCGTCTGCGCGCCCCTGTATCGTCCCTCGATATCTGCCCGAGGCCCTACAGCCACGACTGCATCGCCCTTCACCGCGACGCTACCTTCCTGAAGAATTGTCCGCGCTCCATCCATTGTCACCACGATTCCGCCACTGACGATCAGGTCCACATCCTGCTTCGCCTGCCCGAACATCGACTCGCTCAACAGAAACGCCCCCACCATCCAAACTGCGAATTGGATTCCCCGCTGGCGCCGTGACTCCCAGGCTCTTCTCTGCAAACTCGCCGATTCCTCAGCGTTCTTGGCGGTCAAAATCTTTTTAACCGCAAAGTTCGCGAAGAACTGCCGCCAAGAACGCAAAGATAAGAAAGTGATTGTGTTTGACGCCTCACTAAGGGCAACTGTTCTCTGCTTGCTCATCGGTCTTTTGTCCTTATCGCGCCGCTACTTTCTTCAAATAGAACCTGAAAAAATCTTCTGCATTCGATTCCAGACAAACCTGCGAGTTCGCCGCCCCGGATTCTTCTCGCGTGAACCCTTTCTCGTCCACGCGAATGTGCATGGCCTGCACCGGACATAAGTCCGGTCGTAAGACAAACACGATGGTCATGGGATCGAACAGCGTCGGCGTCTCCTGTCCCCACAAGTGGTACAGCACGGCAAGCTGGTCGGTAGCCGCCGTTCCCTGGCTAAATAAAAATGCCCGCTTCACCTCGTCCAACTTCAACTGGGTGGAATCGAGGGGCATCACAAATAACGGAACTCCCGCTCCAAACAATTTCTGCGCAGAGCCCACATCATTCAAAATATTCCACTCGGGCATCGGCGGGGCCGGAGCCGTATACCCTAAATCCCCGTATCCGCGCCGGATTGATCCGCCCATCAGCACCACCCGCTTCAACTTCCGGAACGTGGCCGCATCTTTATCGATGGCCGCTCCCACGTTCATGAGCGGGCCAATCGCGACCAGTGTGATCTCTCCCGGATATTTCCGAATCTGCTCCAGCAAGAACCCCACCGCATCTCCATGCGAAGCCTTTGCAAAGCGCCCGCCTTCCGCATAGCGCCGCTGCGACATCGGATTCTTCGTCGCTGTAGCTTTCCCCGCCAGCACCGGAATCTCCGCTCGCCCCACTTCTCCCAGAAATCGGTCGGTCAACTTCGCCCGCGTCTCCGTATCGCCAAACGTCGTCATGACACCAAGAATCTGCAACTCCCGACTCTTCACCGCTAATGCCAGAGCAAAGGCATCGTCCACGTCGTCGCCAATGTCGGTATCAATGATGATCTTTTCGGGGCTTGTTGTGGTGTGCTGTGCCCCAGCGACGGCCGGCGAAACGCCAATCGCCAGCCCCAGCAGCCAGGTTAGGAATCGTTTCCAGCGTCGAGATTCAATCATCTTCCTTCTCCCGCTGCTGACGTTGCCCGTGGAACTCTGATACCACTTCAATCTCTCCCTCAATGTTTTCATTCAGCTGTGCCAAGTCATCCGAGGGAATCCAGTATTCGAGATGATCCGAACTTCCGACAACATGCACATCGTATTTCCGAAGAAACTCAGCTCGCACGCAAAATCGCAGAACGTACCCCGCGAATCCCGAGCGCTCGTCCCTGGTATTCCAATCGCGCGCGATCTGAGTCGCATACGTTTCCGTCAAGACTGGATAAAAGATTGGCTGCTCCGGCAACCTTGGAGGAAACGCGCGAAACTGACTACGTCGTATAAGGTCCATCTCAGCCTGTCCAACCGGCCGGTATAGTGTTGTGATTTGAACTTTCACCGAGTAAGAATACTAGCTGAAAACGGGTGCCCCACCCTTCTCGCGTTTTCGGCGAGAGGGTGGGGATTTTGACTTTAATTTGGATCTAAAAGCGGCGACCTCGTGTCTCTTCGGCCACATCGTGTCCCGCGCCCCACGCGGCGTGCTGCGCCCGTCGCTCTAACTCCCGCCAAATGAATGCGCGTCAGATTGGCGTCTCCCGTGCATTTCCCAAACTGCCGCTCGCCGGCAGGAGGCAACCAATCATGGACCGCATCAACGAAATTCGCTCGATCGCAAAGACCTGGGGCAACAATGCCAGCACGCTTTTTTTCGCCGCCGTGCTGATCGTCTGCTCCGTAACCGTCGGCTGCTCTAGTGACAAACCGAAACCAGTAACCGCCACCAATCAGATTCCCGTTACACAGCCGGAGAGCCCACTTCCCGTCATGCCCGCACCGGCGGTGCAAGCCGAGAAAAAGCCGGCTCCAAAGAGAGTCGTACACAAGAAACCCGCAACCGTCAGCTACACCGACAAAAACTCTGGCGTGACGTTCGAATATCCGCGCCGCTATGCCATCGAAACCGGCGAGGCCGCCACGAGTCTTCTCGCGTCTAATCCTCTCGCCATGAACTTTGTGCAGCCCGGCGGAATCGCGCTCGCCGCCGTCGAGTTGCCAGAGACCGGGTTCGCCAATACGGATTTCTCGTCCGCATTCTTCAACGTGAGCATTCACAAGACCCTCACCGCCGATCAGTGCACCGAGTTCGCCGTGCCGCAGCCTAAAGTTGCGACGCCGGTTTCGTCAACCGATTCCGCGTCGACGACAGCCGCAACTCCGGCCGCAATCCAGGCAACGACGGAGCCTTCGCCAGACACTCGGACCGCATCAAACTCCAAGCTGACGCTCGGCGACCTCGAACTCCGCGCCACCGAAGCCGTCACGGGTGAAGGCATTCGCCAGAGCGACTCGAAGTATTTCCATGTTTTCCAGAATGGAAACTGCTACGAGTTCGCCCTGAACGTCACCACCGTCGCCTCCGAGGACGGAGTCATGAAGCACGTCGACCGCGACAAAGTCTTCGACCGCCTGGAAAAAATCCTGGCCACGGTGAAGATCAATCCGGTTGCAGCTCCGGAAGTAACCGCCGAAGCCCCGCCCACCACGCCCGCTCCCATAACTCCGGCGCAGTAGCCGGGTGCCCCACCCTTCTCGCGACTTCTGCGAGAGGGTGGGGATTTTGATTTCGTGTGGATGATTTCAGAAAATCCTGAGAATGATGCCCTGCCCTAGTGTTCAGTCTTCCCACTCAGCAATTCCAGTGCATGAGGAATCAACCCAGCCACAGACTCCAACGATTGCACCGCCCCCGCAGGACTCCCCGGCAGATTGAGAATCAGCGCGCGTCCCCGCACTCCGCACTCCGCCCGGCTCAGCGCCGCAAACGGAGTCTTTTTCATCCCCTCACTCCGCATCCGCTCCGCTACGCCATGCAGCAGCCGGTCACAAACCGCAACCGTCGCCTCGGGCGTAACATCGCGCGGAGCAATACCAGTTCCGCCAGTCGTCACGACGAACCGCACCTCGCCCGCCAGCCGAATCAGCAAATTTTTAATTTGAACGGAATCGTCGGGAACCACTTCGCGTACCATCACCGAAAAGTGAAGGTGCTCCAGAAGCTTGGCGACCGCCGGCCCCGACGCATCCTCGCGTTCCCCGCGGGCGCAGGAATCGCTGACGGTCACCACCGCAGCCGTCAGTCCCGGCGGCTCAGCCATCGAGGAGGACATCTTCCTCTTCTTCCCTTCGGCCTCGCCCGGCGCTGCTCGCAGGCGAAGCCGGAGCGCCCGCAGCCGCCACGGACTCCGCTTCCCCGCCGCCCTCGCGGGCCGACTCGTCCAGCAGCCGCAGCCCTTCCATCAACAATCCCTGTGTATTTAGCTGCGTAGTTTCTTTGTCCGTCTTGCCTTCGAAGTCGAGCTGGAAATTTCCTCCGGTCCAGCGGAGCACCTTGAACACGGCCTCATCACCCACCAGGGTTCCGTAGGTCGCGTGCTTCACCTGGCCTTCGACAAAAAATACCTCGCACTTGTCGCCCTCGTTGGCCAGCGAAAGCTGGCAGCTCTTCCGTCCCATTTCCAGCGACTGCATCAGGTCGATCACATTCATCTGCGAAAGACTTCCTTGCACCACTCCATCCTTTGGGGCGGTCTTCGCCATTTTTTCCAAGGCGATGCGGTCGATGGTGCGTTTGATACGGCGCGTGGCATCCTTCAAGAAAAACGGTTTCTCCAGATAATCGTCGGCCGCATCCTGCGGTGAAAGACGCTCGGCAATGTCCGCCTTGCTCGCCATCAGTACGGTAGAAAAATTTGCAGTCGCCGGCCGGCTCTTCAATTTCTCGACAAGCTGGCGTCCATCCATCCCCGGCATTTTGTAATCACACACCAGCAAATCCGGCACATCGTCCACCGCCTTCAACAGCGCGTCTGCCGCGTCCGCAGCGGTCGTGACCAGCGCGAGTGGAGCCAGCGCTTGCTGCAGCATCGCCAGCACCATCGGGTTGTCGTCCACCACCAGCAGTTTGACGTTATTCGCCATGTTTGACGTCGAAACGAAGGTTGAATTTGTTACTTCGCGCGCCGATACTCTCCAGTTTTCCCGCCACTCTTTCGCTGCAACACAATCTCGCGAATCTCAATGCCTTTGTCCGCACCCTTGCACATGTCATAAACGGTCAGCGCCGATACGCTGACCGCGACCAGCGCCTCCATTTCGACGCCGGTCTCGGCAGTCGTAGCGACTTTCGACGTGATGGCGACGCCATTTTCGCACACGCGTACCTCGACATCAACGACGGCCAGCGGAAGCGGATGACACATCGGGATCAGTTCGGCAGTGCGTTTGGCCGCCATGATGCCCGCGATGCGCGCTACTTCCAGCGGATCGCCCTTGGGATTTTCGGGCAGCGCGGCGAGCACAGCAGGATTCATCGCCACAAAGGCGCTGGCCTCGGCCTCGCGACGGGTCGCCGATTTGCCAGAGACATCCACCATTCGAGCCCGTCCGGCGCGATCATAATGAGAGAGTTTCTTCGGCATGCCGTAGCTCTATCTTACATGGGGCGCCAGTCGCTCCTACGCCGCCAGCGCCCGGATTTTCAAGATATTGCTGATTATTGATTTCTGATCGTTGATTGAAAGTCAAAGGCATCTTGCGTTTGGTTTTCAATTAACAATCATCAATCAACAATTGCTTGTCATAACCGCGACCCATTCGCCGGCCGGAATGCGGTCGCGATCCGCGGGAATAACGATGTAGCAATTTGCGCGCGCGGTTGCGGCGATGTCGCCCGATCCCTGCCAGGTGACCAATTCGACTTCCGAACGTTCGAACTCTCCGGAAAGGATCGCGGGGAGAAATCGCTTGAGACCGGTCTTGACGTGAATTTCCTTTTTGAGCCGCGCGTGAAGAAATACC
Organism: uncultured Acidobacteriaceae bacterium; assembly: GCA_963733795.1. Classification (GTDB taxonomy): domain Bacteria; phylum Acidobacteriota; class Terriglobia; order Terriglobales; family Acidobacteriaceae; genus Sulfotelmatobacter. The sequence continues at coordinate 251,700 of CAVTED010000004.1, read as the reverse complement.
AACTTGCGTGGCGACTCGCCCGCTAATGCTTCCACCACGGGTCGCGCGAACAGTTCGAAAGTGACCATTGTGGATACGGGATTTCCGGGGAGGCCGAAGAAATAGGTTTCCGGCTTTTCGCGGGCCGAGCCTGCCCTGAGCTTGTCGAAGGGGGCGCCCGCGCCACACCTGCCGAACACGACCGGTCGCCCGGGCTGAATCTTCGCGCCGGTGAAGAAAAATTCGGCCTGCAATTCAGCCAGTGCCTGCTCGACCAGATCGTAACGCCCCATGGAAACGCCGCCGGTCATCAGCAACAGGTCCGCCTTTAAGCCCTCTTCAATCAAGCGGCGCAGTCCTTGCAATTCGTCTGGAGCGATCGGCAGCAGCGCTGGTTCACCACCTGCGCGACGAATCTGCGCGGCGAGGGAATAGCTATTCGAGTTGCGAATTTGAGTTGGGCCGGGGCCTGCCGCGACGTCCACAATCTCGTCGCCGGTTGTCAGCACTGCAACTCGCGGTCGCTTGAATACCTGCAAACGAATTTTGCCGACGGATGCGGCCAGAGCAATGCCCGCCTCATTCAGACGCGTCCCGCGATCCAGCAGCGACGCGCCTTCCCGGGCTTCGGCACCGCGGGCGACGATATTCTCCCCCCGCGCAACGCTCCGCGCAATCTCGACCTTCTTGCTGGGTTGCAAATTATGCCGCGAAGTGTTCTCGACCATCACCACCGCGTCCGCACCGGCAGGAACCGGCGCGCCGGTCATGATGGAGGCGGTTTGTCCACTGCCGATGTTGGCCGGGATCCTTTCGAGTGTCTCCCCGGCTTTTATTTCCCCGATGACCTCGAGCGTTGTGGGAAGGTCGACTAAGTCCGCGGATCGCACGGCATAACCATCGCGAGTGGATCGCGGAAATGGCGGAAGGTCACGATCCGCCGCCACCGGCTGATAAAGGACGCGGCCTGCATGCGGCGAGCAGATCAACAGACTCGGTGCCGCCTGCTGGCGTTCCTGCTGCGAATCAGCGCGGCTTGTTCCTCGACCACGCGGCGGGCGTCTTCAAAGCTTAAGACAGTCGAATTCACGGGCGCGGCGAACATGAAGAGATGATACGACAGGGAAGAAGCGGGGACCGTAGCGAACAACTGCCAGAAAACAAGAGTTGCTTTAACGCGCCAATTCCTGTCCAAGGGCGCCCGGATTACTGGCATAGGACAGCCCGGTTTCGAGATCGATCAGACGCTGCTGCACCAGTTGCGCAATCTCGCCATCGAAATGCTGCATCCCTTCTGTGCCGCCTGCTTTTATGGCGTCGAGAAGCTTTTTGTTCTCCCGCTCCCCTTTTTCCACGCACTCCCGGGTTTGGGCATTTGCTTTGAGAATTTCGAAGGCGGGAACACGGCCGCTGCGATCCGACTTCGCCATCAGCCGCTGGCAAATAATGTAGCGGAAGGACTTCGCGAAACGTTCCCGCACCGATTGCTGCTCCGTGGGCGAGAACGCGCTCACCACGCGCTCCACGGTCTTCGACGCGTCCATGGTATTCAGGCTGGAAAACACGAGATGCCCGGTCTCGGCCGCTTCCAGCACGATTTCAATCGTCTCCCGGTCGCGCATATCGCCGACCAGAATCACTTTCGGGGCCTGCCGCATCGCCGAACGCAGAGCGAGCGCAAAACTCGGAGTATCGCTGTGCAGCTCACGTTGATGGATCGTCGAGCATTTGTGATTGTGCAGAAACTCAATAGGATCTTCGATCGTTATGATGTGGTAGTACTTCTCGCGATTGATGGCGTCCAGCAGCACCGCCAGTGTCGAGGATTTGCCTGATCCCGGTGGCCCCGCGACCAGCACGATTCCGTCCTTGAGCTTGGCTACGTCCGACAACTGCTTCGGCAGACGCAGCGAGGCAAAGTCGGGAATTGCAGTGGGAATGACCCGCATCACCACCGCGCAACTGCCGCGCTGAATAAAAATGTTGACGCGGAAACGGGCCAACCCCGGCAGCCCGAAGGAAATGTCGCAAGCCCCATGCTCGCGGAGAGTCGTGATCGCTTGTTTATTGTCCCCAATCAGGTCGGCCGCAATACGGCGCGTGTCGTCTTGCGTGAGGAAAGTGAGCCCCGGCACCTGCACCGGAATCATCTGGTCGTAGACCTGAACTTGCGGCGGGCGTCCCGGCGAAAAAATCAGATCGCTGATCTTTTCCGAGGCGCGCAGCATCGCGCCCAGCAGGGCGGGAGTCGCGACTCTGCCGGTTCCAGAAAAGCCTTCTAATACAACGGAAATCGGAGCAATAGTTGGTGCTGCCATTCGTCCTCACACTGGGGAATCGCACGCACCACAGAATTGGAGATAATTCACTATACCGCGCCCCAGGCCGGACAAGAAGGACAGTAAGTGCATAGTCCTTGGTAACCGCATGGCCTCTCGACCAAGGAGAAGGGCCGCTCAAACGAGCCGCCCTATGCTTGCAAGTCATTGTATCGACAGAGGATCTACGACGAATGTTACGTTGACGCAGTACAATTCCGAAAGTTGGCCAAACGGTCAAGCGATACTGGGTTCTTTGAGAGATTCGTTTTCGGAGAGCGAGTGTCGCGTCACCGTGGTGCGTTTTCGGAATTTTTCCGAAAACAGTTACCGCGTCAAGCACTCAATGTCAAGCGAAAGTTTGGAGCGTCATACGAAATTCCCGTTGACAGGTGTGTCACGTATACGATTCACTAGTAATGTCAGCTTGACACGTACACGTTTGGCGTCCGTTTAGTGCGGCACATATACAGGGCATGTTTAGGAAGTGCGGAGGCTGGGTGAGTTGAACACCATTCCGGCAAGGGAATTGCGGATTATAAGTCCGCTCCTGGTACCGACCAGTCAGCCTCCTCAAAAAAGTAAAAACCCGATCTCGCGACGGGAATTGCACCCGCAGTCTCCGAGAACTGGCAGTGACGCTGGCCCACTCTTGGCAAAGTAATCCAGTGCACTCTCGGCGCTCTATCTGTTGAGCTACGCAAGATGAGTTATCAGCATTATCCCTCTGCGATCCGCACAGTGGCAAACACTTTCTTCAGTTAACGTTAGGAATTGCCTACGCTCCGAAAGTGCCGTTTTTTAACTAGGATTTTCACAGGCTGGTGTGCTAGGGAGTAGAATCATCTTATGGCGAAGGTTGACAAAGCTAAGTTCGACGCCTTGCTCATTCGGTTATTGAAGGCAAAGCCTGCGCCTAAGTCCACAATAGAGACCAGCAGAAAAACCAAAGCCGGAAAGATAATTCCGGCTCCTCGCTAGAACGGCTCCGACTCTACTTTCTTTTCCTTGCCAGTGAGAGCAACAAACGGCATCGGCTGTGCCGTGGCCATTCGCTTGAGCGTATCTGTGAAGATGTCCGGTTTCGCCTCTCCCTTGCGTTCCCTGCGATTGAACCGATACTCAAACTCCGACAGGTAGCGCGGCAGATGCTTTATTGAGACCTGATGAAAGCTGCCCATAATCCCGCGTTTTAGCAGCGAGAAGGCACTCTCGATTGTGTTTGTGTACACGTCACCGCGCACATACGTCACCTTATGTGGAATCGTCTCGTGCTTGCCATCGAAATATCCAGCGAACGCGAAGGGATAAATCACCGCTTCGTCTGTCATGATGCGCTCAACGTCAGGCGAAACATGTTCACGTACCAGCGGACCTACAATCGCAGCCTTCGCGCTGCCTTTTCCGAGATACCGAAAGCGCAGTTGACCTCCACGTTCAATCATGCCAAGAACAGCGTCTTTGTCTGCGTATTTACGATTGCCTCGATCCTTGCGTCGTATCGTCTTTCCGCCAACGTAGGTCTCATCAATCTCGACAGTCCCCGTCAGTAAAGGGCTGCCAGTTTCCTCCATTGCTTTGCGAATGCGATGCGCCAGATACCACGCGGTTTTGTATCCTACGCTCAAGTGACGTTGAATCTGTTTCGCGGAGATGCCCTTCTTTGCGTCCACGATCAGCGCCAGCGCCATGAACCATTTCGTAAGTGGCAAATGAGTGTCGTGGAAGATAGTGCCAGCGGTGGCGGTGAACTGCTGGCTACAGGTGGGCTCTTGGCACTGGTAGATTTTGCGGTTAGGCTGCTTCGCGGTTGGAGAAGCATACTGGTTTACTTTGCCCGATCCGCAGACGACGCAGCGCACACCATCGGGCCAGCGCAGACTCGCCAGATGTTCTATGCACGCATGGTCATTTTTGAAGGTTTTTTGAACGTCTATCAGGTTCATGGCAGCCTCTCGAACTGCCATTATTATCCCCTAGACGCAGGTCTGTGTCAAGGGAATAATCGTGGATCTACTTCTTCGCTGCCTTCTTCTTGCCGTAATTGGTCTCTACGGAAGAGCCAATGCTGGCCAGCATCTGCTTGGCAGCGTCCGCGTAGGTCCCCGTGGGCTGCAGTTCGAGATATTTCTGGAACGACTCGGCCGTTCCCGGCGGCGCCACCATTTTGTCTCCCTGCAGCGTGGCCTTGCCAATCATGTTCACACCCTTCCAATAGTAGGCGTCGGCGCGGTTCGGGTCCGCGGTAATCACCTTGTTGAAGGCGGCGAGCGCATCATCCACCTTGCCCGCATTGGTGAGCACGGCACCCTCGTTGAAGTAATACTGCGCGGAACTGGCCGGATCGGCCTGGGCGGCTAGTTCGTAAGTCTTCACCGCATCGTCCACTTTGTTGGACTTGGCATAGGCTTCCGCCAAATTGTTGTAGTAAGCGGCGAGATTTTTGGCCGCATTCGGATCCTTGTCATTGGTGGCGGCCTTCTTAAGATCGATCGCTTTCTGATAGTCCTCGACCGCGGAAGCCAGACGTTTCTGCTTCTCCGCTGGATCGGTCTGCTTGGTTGCCGACAGCCGGTAATAATCTGCCAGTTTGAACCAGAGCAGATCGCGGGTCGCATCCACCTGGGTGGCTTCGTTCAGGGAGGCGATGGCGGTATCGAAGTCGCCGGCATCGGCCGCCGTCTTGGCCGCATTCAGCTTCTCGTTCAACGATTTGACGGTAGTGCTTTCCTTGGCCGCCTTGGCCTGCTGTTCCTGCATCTGCTTCAACTGCTCCGGAGACAGTCCCTGCCCTTTGGCAGCATTTTCCATTTCTTTCTTCACGTCCATATCCAGAGTGTTCTCGTCGAGCTGAACCTTGAATCCTTTGACGTGATCCATCTCCTTCCCGGCCTTCATGTCATCCGCGTTCTTGTAGAGGGTCACCAGGTACGTTCCGGGCGTGAGTCCCAGCGAAAAATATTCTCCCTTCTTGTTGGTCTTGAGAGGATATTTCTGGCCGTTGTCCGTGTTCTGCCAGACAACAATCCCGTCGACTATAGGGTTGCCCTGTGCGTCTTTGCATACGCCCTTAACCGTCCCCGAAGCCTGGGCGAAGACTGGAGGCGCGCACAGTCCCAGCGCCATTAGTACGAATAAAAGAATTGCCAAATGTTTTTTCATTTTGCCTCCCGGCAACTTCGAATTTTCCCGGACCATGCTCAGCTAGCCAACGCTCAAGAGTCGATTGACGAATACAGAAATCAAAAGTCACTACTTCGCAAGATGCGCAGCTGCGTACGGGATCGGATCCTGTACCCCCGCCGCCTCGAAGGCGCGCAGTCGCAACACACAGCTGTCGCAGATGCCGCAAGCCTGATCCTCGCGACTGTAACATGACCAAGTTAAATCGAAGGGCGCACCCAGTTCAAGGCCAAGGCGCACAATCTCGTTTTTTCTCAACGCGATGAGCGGCGTGACGATCTCAATGTCACCTGCCTTCGTGCCCATTTTCACGAGCTCGTTGAAGGCCTTGTAATACGCCGGACGGCAGTCCGGATAGCCGGAACTGTCGGGCTCGACCGCGCCAATGTACACCTTTTCGGCCCCCAGCACTTCGGCCCAGCTCACCGCCACGGCCAGGAAATGCGCATTGCGGAAAGGAACGTAGGTCACGGGAATGCCGTTGCCGACTTCTTTATTCTCAGGCACGGCGATGGTGTCGTCCGTAAGCGCCGACCCCCCAATGGCGCGCAGAGCCTCGTTTCGTACCAACAGCTTGTCGTGAATCCCGAGGCGCTTGCAAATCGCCAGAAACGACTGCCGCTCGCGCTCCTCGGTACGCTGCCCGTAGCTGATGTGCACCGCAGCCGCATCGGAGTCACGCACCGCCAGCGCCGCGCAAACGCAGGAATCCATCCCGCCGCTCAGCAGCACGACCGCTCGCGATTGCTTCGACTTTGACATAAAGAAGATTGTTGATTGCTGATTTTTGATGGTTGATTAAAACTCAGAACCGACATTTTCATCGGTTTCAATCAACAATCAAAAATCAACAATCAAAAATTTCCTTAGACTCCCTTCACCGCCGGATCCCAAATAAACTTATGCAGCTGCAGCCCCAGCCGCGCGGGAACGTTGTCGGCGATTATCCACTCCGCCAGTTCCTGCGGATCGAGTAGACAGTGCGAGCTGTCACGGGAGCCCGTAGCGTCTTTTCGAAATGCCGGTGAAAAGAGAACGGCATTCACCCGCTGCGCCAGATTATGCCGCTGCGTAAACTCGCGGGCAAACTCATAATCCGCGCGGCTGCTCAGGACAAACTTAACTTCGTCATGAGCGGCCAGCGCCTCCAGATTCTCCATGCGAAACGTGTCCCCCTCGCCCGAGTCCGGACACTTCACATCAGCGATCTTGACGACCCCCGCGGGAACCCGCTCCAGGGGCCGTTCTCCACTAGTCTCCAGCAGCACCTTGTATCCTTCGTTCAAAAGATGCTGCATCAGCGGCACGACCTCGCGCTCCTGCAGCATCGGTTCGCCCCCGGTAATCTCGACCAGGCCGCCTCCCGGACTCAAGCGCGAGACCTCGTCCAGCACCTCTTCCATCGCCATCCGGTGGCCCCCTTGAAAGGTGTACTCGCTGTCGCACCACGAACACCGCAGATTGCATCCCGTCAGCCGCACGAAGACGCACGGCAGCCCCGCATAAGTCGACTCCCCCTGCAGCGATTTGTAGATTTCAGTTATCTGCATGAAAAGCCGTTGCCAGCCGCCGGTTACCAGCCGCCAGTTTCAAACGTCGGCTTGTTTGGATACGGACGGCAGGAGCCCGTTCAGAATACGTCCTACCTCGCCACACGATTCAAATAGCTTACTTGTGTGTTCTTTCTGCAAATACCCAAGATTTTCGGCAATCTGGAGTTGGGTTTCAACTTCCATCAGTGAACCCCTTGCCTGTCCAAGAAAGTATCGAAATTCTTTTTCCGACAGTCTGCCTTGCCCTTCAGCAATGTTGCTCGGGATCGAAACCGCGGCCCTTCGCAGCTGCGAGGTCAATCCGAATAGCTCGTCTTTCGGAAGCCCGGCAGTGGCCTTGTAGATGAGAGTGACCAAGTCCATCGACTTCTGCCATGCAAATAAATCTTTATACGATCGCCCCACTGTAGGTCCTCTTGCCGGTCCTACTGGCAGCTGGCAACCGACGGCTGGCAACTGCTCTATTCACTGTATTTTGCCGTGGTTGTGTCGGTTTCGTAGACGGTCACGTCCTTGATTCGAACCCGACCGCTTGTTACGGCCTGAAGCTTAGCATTCGACTCGTCGTAAAAATACTTCGCCAGATTCTCCGCCGAAGGATTAATCACGGTAAACGGCTCAATCTCATTGATCATCTGATGATCCAGCCGCTCGATCACGTGCCTCATGACTTCGCGCAGATCTTTGAAATCGAGCAGCAGGCCAGCCTTGTCCAGCTCTGCCCCCGCCAGCGTCACCCGGATCTTATAGTTATGCCCGTGCGGATTCTCGCACTTGCCCTTATAGTTGCGCAGGTAGTGTCCCGCCGCAAAAGTGTCTTCCACCGTAACTTCGAACATGATCCCTCAGGGCGGACGCCCGTTCACCAACGGGTCCACAGGCACGGCGCTCCGCGCGTAACTGCTTATTCTACAGCGGTAGAGACCTTCGTGCGGCGGGTTACGTCTCGCGTCGTGCCGCTAAAGCGCGCTACAATCTCTGCATTCTTTGGCGCGACTTCGTTCCGACCCTGCGGAGTTCACTCAAGACGTAAGGAGAACTCTCATGAATGTCCTGTTGCTCTCGATGCCAGATTCGTTCGAGCACATGCCCTCTCTGGCGATCCGAATGCCCAATGGCGGTCTCACCTCGATTGCCGGCAGTGTGGATGCTCATCACCGCGTAGCGGTTGCTGATCTCATCCTGGTTCAGCGGCGCGTGCGGGAAACTGTCACTCGTCTCGTGCGCGACTTGGACCCCGAGGTCGTCGGACTCTCCATTATGACCTTCCAGCGCCGCACAGCTGCCGGCATCATGGATCTCGTCCGCTCCCTCAAGCCCAGCGCGAAGATCGTGGTCGGCGGATACGATCCCAGCCTGGCCCCCGAAGCCTATGAAACGATGAGCGTCGACTATCTGATCCGCGGCGAAGGAGAGGTGACTTTCCGTGAATTGCTGCGTGCGATCGAGCGCGGCGCCGGGTTTGAAAATATTTCTGGCCTGACCCATCGCACTCAGACCTATCTCAATAAGGACGGCTGGGTTAACAATCCGGTTCGTCCGCCACACCGGCTGGAGAGCGGCGAAATCGCCTTGCCCCGCCGCGACGCGCGCGTGCTCAAAGGCTACACGTTTCTCGGCCGCCAGGTCGACGTGATCGAAACCTCGCGCGGCTGCACCTACGATTGCAGCTTCTGCTCCATCATCGAAATGCGTGGCCGCAATTTCTTCACCTATTCCTTCGACCGGGTGCTGGCGGACATTCGCGACGCCCGCGACCACGGCGCCCGCACCATCTTCCTGGTGGACGATAACATCATGCTCAACGTGCACCGCTTCGAGGCCTTGTGCGAGGCCATCATCGCCGCCGAGCTCAATGATATCGACTACTTCGTGCAGGCCATGACTTCGTCAATTGCCAACCACGGCGAAACTCTCGCGCCCCTGATGAAGCGCGCCGGATTCCGCTATGTCTTTCTCGGGATTGAGAACATCCTCGAAGGCGATCTTGAATTTCTGCACGCTTCGGCGAAGAACACAGCGCGCGACAATGGCCATAGCACAGGCAATGCGACGCTGCAGGCCATTGACTATCTGCATCGCAATGACATGTACGTGGTCGGCGGACTCATTGTCGGCAATCCCGGGGACACGCGAGAGTCCATCGAAGCCAATCTCGAATTCGCCCGCCGCTACGTTGACTGGCCTTACATCCAGCATCCCACGCCCTATCCCCGGACGCCTATGACCAAAGAGTTCCGCGACCAGGGCCTGATCCAGAACGAGCGAGTCGAAGAATACGACGGCACCACCGCCGTCGTGCGCACCCGGCACCTGCCCGCCGACGAAGTCGAGTTCCTGCGCTGGAAAGCGGAGCGCTGGATGAAAACTCATCACGTGCCGGCTGTCTTTCGCCACGACCCATGGTTCGTCCTGACTCACAGCCCGAAGATGCTGGCGCACACCTTCCGTGGCAGCTCCATCCGCTCCGCCCTGGGCCTGGAAGACGAACGAAAAGTATTCGAACGCTACCGAGCCATCCGCAAAGCCGAACGCCAGTATGTATAGCTCACGTAGCGACAGCCGCCTCGGCTGTCCAGCGAGCGCAACCAGTCTGACCCTCGTCTGAAAAGTAAAAGATGCGAGACGCCCCAGCCGCGAAGCGGCGAAAGAATACAGCCCACGGCGCAAGCCGTGGGTGCTGAGCGGAAAAGACAATCAAGCCCCGGAAGGGGCGGAAGAAAAGGCCCTCGTTCCGAAAGCCGCCGCCGCACTCCCCTTGACTCGGTTCCCCCTCCAACTGTAGCTTGCCTATTCGCGCTTAGTCCTAAGGAGCAAGCATGCTGCATCGGAAACTCTCGTTATTTTCACTATTCGTGTTGACTTCCACTGCGGCACTGCTGGGCCAGGCCCGCCCCGAACAACCCGACTTCGACGCCAAAGAACATTACACAAAATATGAATACCGTATTCCGATGCGCGACGGCGTCCACTTATTCACGTCCGTCTACGTGCCGAAAGACAGTTCGCACTCTTATCCATTTCTGATCGACCGCACCCCGTACAGCGTCGGCCCTTACGGCGTCGATCTGTACCGCACGCAATTGGGACCAGCTCCCGAGTTCGACAAGTCCGGATACATCTTCGTGTTCCAGGACGTGCGCGGCCGCTACATGTCGGAAGGACAATTCATCGAGATGCGTCCGCACATCGACAATAAAAAGTCGAAGCAGGACGTCGACGACAGCACCGATCTCTACGACACCATCGACTGGCTGCTCAAGAATGTGCCGAACAACAACGGCAACGCCGGAATCTGGGGAATCTCCTACCCAGGATTTTTCACTTCCGCCAGCATCATCGACTCGCATCCCGCGCTCAAGGCCGCCTCGCCGCAGGCTCCCATGACCGACCTCTTCATGGGAGACGATGCCTACCACGGCGGCGCGTTCATGCTGGCCGCGAATTTCGGCTTTTACAGCTCCTTCAAGCCGCAGGAAAATCCGCAACTCCCGCCAAAAACTTTCGTGCCTTTCGACTGGGGAACCAAAGACGCCTACGAGTTCTATCTAAACGTCGGGCCGCTCTCGAACTTGAAACAATATCTGGAGGGCAAGAGCGCGCTATGGGATGACCAGGTCAAGCACGACACTTATGACGACTACTGGAAGGCTCGCAATCTCGCGCCGCACATGAAAAATATCCATTGCGCCGTACTCACCGTGGGCGGATGGTTCGACGCCGAGGACCTGCAAGGCCCCTTCAGCACATTTCACGCCATCGATAAAAACAATTCCGGAATCTTCAACGCACTCGTGATCGGACCCTGGGTCCACGGCGGTTGGGCTCGCTATGACGGCGAACACCTGGGACGCGTCGATTTCGCCTCCAACACCGGAGAGTACTACCGGAAAAATATTCTCTTACCCTTCTTCGAGCAGTACCTCAAAGGCAATGGGGACGCCAAACTTCCGAAGGCCTATGTCTTCGAAACCGGCAGCAACGTGTGGCGGCAATATTCCGCGTGGCCGCCGAAAAATGCCGAGGCGAAGACGCTCTATTTCCACGCCAATGGCCAACTCTCCTTCGAAGCGCCCGCTGCGGAGTCTGCTGAATTCGACGAATATGTAAGCGACCCGGCAAAGCCCGTCCCTTTTGTGAATTACGCTGCGCTGAATGTGCCTCAGGAATACATGCTCTCGGACCAGCGCTTCGCCAATAGCCGCATCGACGTGGAAGTTTATAAAACGCCGGTTCTGCAGGAAGACGTAACCATCGCCGGCCCAATCTCGCCGCGGCTCTTCGTATCGACCACGGGCACGGATTCGGATTGGGACGTCAAGTTGATCGACGTATATCCCTCAGATTATCCGGACAGCAAGCAGGACGCGCCCAAGCCTGAGGACCGCGACAAACCTCGAAAAGACGTGCCCGCGCCTGCGTTTGTCATGGGCGGCTATCAGCAATTAGTTCGCGGCGAACCCTTCCGCGGAAAATTCCGCCACAGTTTCGAAAAGCCGGAGCCGTTCACCCCCGGCAAAGTCGAAGAGATCAACTTCACCATGCAAGACATCAACCACACCTTCCGCCGCGGCCACCGCATCATGGTACAGGTGCAAAGCTCCTGGTTCCCGCTCACCGACCGCAACCCGCAGACCTTCGTCAACATCCCCGACGCCAAGCCCACCGACTTCGTGAAAGCAACCGAGCGGGTGTATCACACGTCAACGCAGCCATCGGGAATCGTGGTAGGAGTGCTGCCAGCGTCGCCAAGGGGTCAATGACGTTCCCCGGGCGCGGAAAACTGCTAGACGTAAGACCGCTGCATGAAAACCATTTCCGTGCAGGCGTCATCCCGACCGGAGCCGTTCTTCAGGCGGAGCGAGGGATCTCGCGCGAACCTGCATTAAAACATCAAGTGATTTTGACATAGCGCCGATATTCTCCTTGGGCTCATATGCCAAAGATAACTTCAGGAGGCAGGATCACGATCCCGGTCAAGGTACGATCCGCGCTCGGTGTTCGCCCCGGCGACGTTGTTGAATGCTTTGAGACTGAAAAAGGGCAATTCGGGATCAGGGCAGTGCCTCGCTCGGCGCGGGAGCTGAACAGGTTGTTTCGAAAGAGGCGCAGAAAATCATGACGCACTCACCCGAAGAATTCCTCCACCACCCGCATCTCCGTCGTCTTCTTGTAATTCGGCAGGCTCTCGATAAACACGCGCCCGTACTGCTTTTTAAGAATGCGATTATCCAGAAGCACCAGCAACCCGCGATCGTGCAGCGACCGAATCAGCCGCCCGAAGCCTTGTTTCAACGTGATCACCGCGGCCGGCACCTGATATTGAAAAAACGCATTCCCGCCATCCGCATCGATCGCCTTCACCCGCGCCGCCACCACGGGATCGCTCGGCACCGCAAACGGCAGCCGGTCAATGATCACGCAACTCAACTGCTCGCCCTGCACGTCAACTCCCTGCCAGAATGACGACGTGGCAAACAGCACTGCGTTCGGCGTGAGCCGGAACTCTTCCAGCAGCGCGCTCTTCGGCGCGTCTCCCTGCCGTAAAATCGGAAACTCCACTTCGCCCAGCAACCGCTGATAAATGTCGTTCATTTGCGCGTAGCTGGTAAAAAGCACAAATGCACGCCCGCGCGTAATCTCCAGCAGCCGGCGAATCCGTTCCGAAGCCTTTGCCGTAAATTGTGGCGTGCGAGCATCCGGCAAGTCCGGCGGCACATACAAGAGCGCCTGACGCTCATAATCGAAGTGCGAAGGCAGAACCGACTCGCGCGCATGCTCCATTCCCAGCCGCTGTCGGATGTACTCGAATCCGCCGCCCACGGCCAGCGTCGCAGAAGTCAGCACCGCACACTCCAGCTTCGACCATAAACATTCACGCAAAATCGGACCCACATCAATCGGCGTCGCCTGCAGAAAAACATTCTGCCTGCCTCGACCCGAGGCCTCGCCACCTTTGTTCGATCCGCCCCGCGTACCGAACCGCCCGCCTCGCCGCTCAATCCAGAAGACGGTGTTTCGATCCTCCGACTCCATCGCAAACTGAAGCTGCACCTGAATCTCCTGCGCCCGCCGCACGAAGTTGAATATTTCTTCCGGCTTCTGCGGCAAGCCTTCCAGTTCCCCTGCCAGCCGCGTCAGCGCCTGATTCAGCGTTCCAAACTCGTCTCCATTTTCTTCGAGAAATTCCCTGCGATTCTCGAACGCAAACCGTCCGTCCCCCGGAGGCAGCAGGGAAAAGAAGAATTGCGAGCGCTCCCGCAAACTTCCGAGGGCACCTGAAAGCGACGCGGACATCATCTTGTTGTGCTGCAGCGAATTCTCTACATCGCGCGCCAGCTCCTCCATGCGCAGATTGCTCACCGAAATCCCAAAATAATTTCCCGCCACATCTTCCAGTTCATGCGCCTCATCAAAAATTACGGCGCCCACTTCCGGCAGAATCCCGGCATCCGGCGCGCCATCTGCCTGCAACTTGATGGCAAGATCGGCAAAAAATAGATGATGATTCACGATGATGATGTCGCTCTCCATCGCCTTGCGCCGCATTTCGGTGATGAAGCATCGCTCCCACTCACTGCACTTCTGCCCGATACAAGCATCGGCTCGCGCATCCAGCTTGTGCCAAAGCAGGCTGGCCTCAGGCAGTTCCGCCAACTCGGCGCGGTCCCCGGTCGAAGTCGTCTTCTCCCACGCAGCGATCGCCCGATACTGCTCAATCTCCTCCAGCCCGCTCAACACAGGCTGATTCGTCAGTTCGTATAATTTCTTCCGGCACAAATAATTGTTGCGCCCCTTCATATAACAAACCGAAAGCCGAGAGCCGGAAGCCGGAAGCCCATACAACGCCTGCTCCAGAAACGGCACGTCCTTATAGAACAGCTGCTCCTGCAGATTCTTTGTGCCTGTCGAAATGATCACTCGCTTTCCCGAACGAATTACCGGCATCAGGTAAGCCAGCGTCTTCCCCGTGCCCGTGCCTGCCTCCACGATCAAATGCCGCTTCTCTTCCAGTGCCTGCTCGACGGCCTGGGCCATCTGCAACTGCCCGCGCCGGAATTCATAGGCCGGATGCGTGCGCGACAGCACTCCCCCCGGCCCAAAGAATTGATACAACGAGGCATCCTTGCCGCTTGCAGCAGGGCGGTTCGTCGAAGGAGGAGAGGCGGGCTGGGAACTCAAAGCCACAGGAGTCTCTATAATAGCGATTCTCGCTCGGTGTACAAGCTGATGAATAATCTAGACGAAAACACGACAATAACAGTGCCCAAGGGCACGCTCCTGGTCCTGTTCGAGTATTTGTCTCGGAGTTACGATTCTTGGCGTAGGAGTGCTCCCTCCTCGGATGACACGACCTTTGTACTCCAAAAGCCGGATGCAGTAGAACGAATGGCTATCTGGCGCCTTGAAGGTGAAATCGAACACACGCTGCCCGAGATTTTCTCAAAGGATTACGCCGAACTTCTTGAGGCTTGGAAACAGCGATTGACGTCCAGTTGAAGACTCAACTTTGACCCAGCCAACCTACAACTCGACCAGCACTCTCGCCACCGCCGCCGGCATTCCCACAATCGCCATCGTCGGCCGCCCCAACGTGGGCAAGTCCACGCTCTTCAATCGCATCGTAGGCTCGCGCCGCGCTATCGTAGGCGACGAACCCGGAATCACCCGCGACCGTCTCTACGGCGACGCGGAATGGGGAGGCCGCCGCCTGCAAATCGTCGACACCGGCGGCATCATTCCCGACGACGACGATTTCATCCCCGCGGAAATTTTCCGCCAGGCGCGCGTCGCCTTCGACCAGGCCGCCGCCATCGTCATGGTCGTCGACGGACGCACCGAACTCGCCGCCCCCGATTTCGAACTGGTCAGCCTGCTGCGCAAAACCGGGCGCCCGCTCTTCCTGGCCGTCAATAAAGTCGACACCATCAAGCAGCAGTCTCTCCCCGACGAATTTCACCGCCTGGGAATCCGAAACATTTTTCCCGTCTCCGCCGAGCACGGCCGCGGCATAGATGATCTCCTGGACGCAATTCTGGAAATTCTGCCCGCGACGGTTCCGATCGATGAAAGTAGCGCCGGCGTCCCGCCGGCTGTCGAGACGGCGCCCCGCCCTCTCCGCCGAAAGCACTCGAACCCATCCGCATTGACGAAGGATGAATCCGAAAACGACCCCGCGCAAGCAGCCATCGACCAACGACTGTCTTTAGCCCGCCCTGAGCAGGGCGAAGGGATCGACGACAATCTTCCATCCCACGAAGTCAAAGTCGCCATCATCGGCCACCCCAACGTCGGCAAATCCACGCTGCTGAATTGCCTCACCTCTTCCGACCGCGCCATCGTCTCCCCGATTCCCGGCACCACGCGCGACGCCGTCGACGAAATCGTCGAGCACAACGGCCGCACCTTCCGTTTCATCGATACTGCCGGCATCCGCCGCAAAGGCAAGACGCGCCTCATGGCCGAAAAACTTTCGGTAGTGATGGCCCGCAAGCATCTCGAAGGCGCCGACATCGCGCTGCTGGTCATCGACGCCACCGAAGGCGTCAGCCAGCTCGACGCCTCCATCGCCGGATACGCCCACGAAAGCGGGCGCTCCATCATCATCGTCGTCAACAAATGGGACCTCGTGATTCATCCTGAGAAGATCAGCGGAAAGAGAAAACCGGCCCACCAAAGCCGAGCGCATGCGGGAGAGCAAGCGCCCCGGCGACCGCGACGCCTACGAGCAGCGCCTCCGCTACGAATTAAAATTCCTGAACTACGCCCCTATCGTTTTCATCTCCGCGCAAAGCGGCAAAGGCACCGAGAAAATCTTCCCGCTGCTGGAAGAAGTCGCCACCGAGCGCCGCAAGCGCGTAACCACCTCGCAGATGAACCGCTTCATCGAGCGCGTAGACTTCGAGCGCGCCTCCGTCCCCATGCGCCAGCGGGTGAAGATTCTCTACATGACGCAGGCGTCCGTCGCCCCGCCCACATTTGTGCTCTTCACCAATCGCGCCGTAAAGCTCCACTTCTCCTACCAGCGTTTCCTGGAAAACCAAATCCGCGAAGCCTTCGGATTCCTGGGCACTCCAATCTGGATCAAGAACAGGGCGAGAAATTCATAGCAAGAATTAGGTTAATGTGGGGACAGCCGCCCTCGGCTGTCCGCCAGGCGCAGCCTGGCCGGGAGCCATTCAACTCTATCCTTGTTCACTCAGCCGTTCGCTTCCCACCCCGAGACCTGAGTAAAATGAGGGCGAAACAAATACGTCGAATTTAAATCAGTCGTATTTCAGGAGGACCCCATGAAACATCGGTTCTGTATTTTTCTTCTTTTCGCCGCAGCCGCAGCTCTCGCCCAGGACAAGAATCCCGTCACGTCCGTGGTGAGGGAAATCCTGCCGCGCCAGCAAAAGAATCTGGTAGGCGCAGTCGAAGAAATGCCCGCTGAGAAATTCAGCTACAAGCCCACGGACCAGCAGGCCACCTTCGGCCATCTGGCCCTGCACATGATCGGAGCGAACAACCACCTCTGTTCCACTATCGGAGACATCCCCGAGGTCAAGCCCGCTGTGGCCCTGACGGAATCCGACAGCAAAGACAAGCTGGTGACGGCCCTAAAGGCAAGCTTCGACTTCTGCAGCGCCGCGCTCGGCAAAGTGGACGATTCCAAACTCGCTGACGAAGTCGAATTATTCGGCGGCCGCAAAGGCCCGCGCGCCTTCGCCCTATTCGCCCTCACCAATAACTGGGCCGACCACTACAGCTCCGCCGCCATGTACCTGCGTCTGAACGGCCTGCTCCCCCCGACCGCGCAGCCGAAGAAAGAAGAGCCGAAGGCTGTAGAGCCGAAAAAATAGAATGCAGTCCTCGCGCATCCAAACGCGGCATTGTAGCGCTGAGTATTCGTGGATGGAATGGAAACTGTAGACAGAGAATCTATTTGATCTGCACCAGTGCATCCTCGACCGGACTCTGCGGCGCTACATGCTGCGGCGATCGCCACGAATCAAAAATCGAAACCTGATGCACGCACGACACCGTACAGTGCGGCGCGCAGGATTTTTCGGTCAAATATTCCCGCCGCAAGTCTTCGCGGGTGTAAGTCGCCAGCGGCACTCCCGGATATCCGCGCTGCTGTGAGCAGTAATGAACAAGTCCGTTTTCGCAGATATAGAGATAGCGTCCGCCCGCCCGACACCGCCAGTCGTTAGGCTGCCCCTTCGCAATATTGTCCTGAAACGCGTTGATGCGCGTGAAGCTGCTCTTCTCCAGCGCCTGCATTTCATGATAAATGCGGCGCTCTTCATCACCCAGCGGCTGCAACTGCCCGCTGCCATCGTGGATAATCCCAATGGTCGAGGTAAATCCCAGTTCCACCGCGCGCTTGCCGATGACCAACGCATCCTGCGGATGGTGAATGCCACCCCCGACTACCGAATTAATATTCACATGAAAATCGGAGTGTTCGGCCAGTAACTGTAGTTTCTTGTCCAGAACCTTCAGGCTCTTCTTCGACACTTCGTCCGGATTCACGTTGTCGATGGAGATCTGCAGCCATTCCAATCCCGCGCGGTTCAGCCGCTGAATACGCTCGGCCACCAGCAGATACCCGTTGGTGATCAGCCCAGCAATCATCCCCTTGGCCCGAATGCGCCGGATCACATCATCGAGTTCGGGATGCATCAGCGGCTCGCCGCCGGAAATCGTCACCACCGCCGTCCCTAAAGATCCCAGCTTGTCGATTCGCCGATACATTTCGTCGATCGGCACGGGCTTCGAGAAATCGTCGAACTCGTTGCAATAAGTGCACGCCAGATTGCATCGTCTCATCGGAATGATGTGCGCCAGCAACGGATGATCGGTCGAAGCCAGCGCCCGAATCGCCATATTAGCCCCCCGCACATTGCGGTGCAGAGCCTTAGCGCGCCGTCGCAGCTTTGTAAGCACAGATGTCATGAGAATTCGCTTGCTTCCATTACAACACAGGCATGAGTCCCCGGCACGCGCGCCAACACTCTTTGGTAATTTTGCGGGTTGAACGGCATAGAAATGTAAATGTGGGACAGCTGCCCCCGGCTCTCCGCGGAGCACAGCTCCGCAGCAGCTCCCCTACTCAATTCCCAGCGAAACGCATTACACTAATAAGTTGCAATCCGCACAGCGACACCCGCATGCGCGCCAAGTTATCCGAGGAACGCCATCATGTCCGTAAATAGTTTCAACTCCCGCTCCATTCTCAAAGTCGGCGACAAAGAGTACGAAATCTACCGCCTCGACGCGCTCGATAAACAGGAAATCTCCACCGCGCACCTGCCCTTCTCTCTGCGCATCCTGCTCGAAAACCTCCTCCGCACCGAAGACGGCCGCAATGTCACCAAAGAAGAAATTCGCGCCCTGGCAAGCTGGAACAGAAAATCGAAGCCCGACAAAGAAATTGCCTTCACCCCCAGCCGCGTCCTTCTCCAGGATTTCACCGGCGTCCCCTGCGTAGTCGATCTCGCCGCCATGCGCGACGCCATGCAAACTCTCGGCGGCGATCCCGCTCTGATCAATCCTCTGCAACCCGTCGAGTTGGTCATCGATCACTCCGTTCAAGTCGACGAGTTCGGCACCTCCAACGCTTTCGAACTGAATGCCCTTCTGGAATTTCAGCGCAACAAAGAGCGTTACTCTTTCCTCCGCTGGGGCCAAACCGGATTCCGCAACCTCGCCATCGTCCCGCCCGACACCGGCATCGTCCATCAGGTCAACTTGAATATCTCGCGCGCGTCGTCTTCGTTCACGAAGCCACCGGCAAACGCACCGCCTACCCCGACACCCTCGTAGGCACAGACAGTCATTCAACAATGATTAACGGGTTGGGGGTGTTGGGATGGGGCGTGGGCGGAATTGAGGCGGAGGCGGCGATGCTGGGGCAGCCGGTCTCTATGCTGATTCCGCTGGTAGTGGGCGTGAAACTTACGGGACGGTTGCGCGAGGGAGCGACGGCGACGGATTTTGTTCTTACCGTTACTGAGATGTTGCGTAAGCACGGCGTGGTCGGGAAGTTCGTCGAATATTTCGGCCCCGGACTTCGCGACCTCTCGCTGGCCGATCGCGCCACCATCGCGAACATGTGCTCCGGAATATGGAGCGACTTGCGGAATTTTTCCGATTGACAAAGAGACGCTGAAGTATCTGCGGCTCACCGGGCGCAGCGAGGAGCAGATCGCTCTGGTCGAAGCCTACAGCCGCGAGCAGGGATTGTTTCACGACGAGAAGACTCCGGAAGCGGAATACTCTGAGTTGCTTGCCTTGGATCTCGCGACGGTAGAACCCAGCCTCGCGGGGCCGAAGCGGCCGCAGGATCGCGTGGTGCTGTCGCAGGCGGGAGAGTCGTTTCAGAAGGCGCTGCCTTCGCTGCTCAAGCCGAAATCCGCGGCCAAAACTGCAGCGGCTTCCGCAGTTCCCGCTGCGAATAACGCGCGATGGGAGGCAGGAAGGCGGAAGTCCCACCGCGATTGGCGTGGAGGATCCAGAAGTTCATGAGCATGTGCCGGCCTCGGTGAAGAATTCGCTGAAGCACGGCAGCGTCGTGATCGCGGCGATCACTTCGTGTACGAATACTTCGAATCCTTCGGTGCTCATTGCGGCAGGACTGCTGGCGAAGAAAGCGGTCGAGAAGGGACTGCAAGTCCCGCCCTGGGTCAAGACTTCGCTGGCTCCGGGATCGAAAGTCGTGACCGACTATCTGGCGAAGGCCGGATTGATGCCGTATCTCGAGAAGCTGAAATTTCATCTCGTAGGCTACGGATGCACCACTTGCATCGGCAATTCGGGACCGCTGCCCACGGAAGTTTCGCAGGCGATCGACGAGAACGAACTGGTAGTCGCATCGGTGCTTTCCGGGAACCGGAACTTTGAGGGACGCATCAACTCCGAAGTCCGCGCCAACTATCTGATGTCGCCTCCGCTGGTGGTGGCGTTTGCGCTGGCGGGGCGCATCGACATCGACTTGCGCAAGGACGCCATCGGCAAGGGCAGAGATGGCCAGCCGGTTTACATGGCCGACATCTGGCCCTCGCAGCGCGAGATTGAAGAGACGATGCAGCAGTCGATTACCTCCGAGATGTTTTCGAAATCCTACGCCGATGTTTTTCAAGGGGACGAGCGCTGGCGCGGCCTGGCTGTTCCCGAGGGCGAAACCTACGCGTGGGAAAAAGATTCCACCTACATCCGGCGCGCTCCGTACTTCGATGAGATGTCGGTGAAGCCCTCGCCGGTACGCGATATCAAGAAGGCGCGCGTGCTCGCCGTCCTGGGCGACAGCGTCACCACCGACCACATTTCTCCCGCCGGATCGATCAAGAAAGACAGTCCCGCCGGAAAATATCTGCAGGAGCATGGCGTGAAGCCCGCAGATTTCAACTCCTACGGTTCGCGGCGCGGCAATCATGAAGTGATGGTGCGCGGCACCTTCGCCAACGTGCGCCTGCGCAACAAGCTGGTCGCGACCGAAGGCGGATACACGCGCCACCTGCCGTCGAATACCGAAATGTCGATCTTCGACGCTTCGGAAAAATATCGCGCCGCCGGCACGCCGCTGATCGTTCTCGCCGGCAAAGAATATGGCTCCGGCTCGTCGCGCGACTGGGCCGCCAAGGGACCGGCCCTGCTGGGCGTGCGCGCCGTGATCGCCGAAAGCTACGAACGCATTCACCGCTCGAACCTGGTAGGCATGGGCGTCCTCCCGCTGCAATTTCTCGCGGGCCAGAACGCCGAATCGCTGAAGCTGACCGGAGAGGAAGTGTTCGAGATCACCGGCATCCGCGACGTAGTCGACCACTTCGCCGCCGGCCGCGAAGTAAAAGTCCGCGCCACGACGAAAGGCAAGCCCGAGATCGAGTTCGACGCCCTGGTCCGCATTGACACGCCGCAGGAAGCGCTGTACTACGCCAACGGCGGGATTCTGCAGTATGTGCTGCGGCAGTTGCTTGGCGACGAAGCCGCAGGCGGTGGGTGCGTAAGCGGCAATAGAAAATTTGCTCCCTACAAACGCCCTGTCATCCCGTCCGGAGCCGGAGCGAAAGCGACGGCGGAGTGGAGGGACCTGAGGTTTATCAGTCGGATTAGGCTACCTTCAAGAAGGGAAGACCGAAAGCCCCTAGACTCGTCGGAAAAAGCTTCGTCCCGAAAACACGAAAGGCGCGACCGGTGGGCCGCGCCTTTTCGACTTTTTAAAGTCTATATATCCAGAATAGCAAAGTGACAGGGGTAAACCGGCAAAATCTGAAACTTTATATCTGGAATGGTTTCATCGCGTTAAGGGGAAACGTATGATTTCCCCCTCTTGACAAGATTCGGCCGAAACCGGGGTTTCAGGCCAACTGCTTGCCTCCGAGGCGAATCGCCCAGCGATTCCATTTACACCGGCTTGGGAGGGGCGTCGCCGATGGTTCTATTGGCGGGCGCTTCGGGTTTGTCGCCGGCAGGCTCCGCGTGTTGGGGTTCGCTGGCGGATAGGACCGCCGGGGCCGGAGCTGAGTTGGGCATCGCGTGATCGGGGGACGGTGACTGGCTTGCTGCGGTAATACTTGCCGGGACGGGAGACGAGGACTGTTCCGGCGCGAGGAACTGCTGGACGGTTGCAACCAGAAGCATACTGTCGGCCTTGGAGACCACCCTTCGCACGCCGACTTTTTGCGCCTCGATTTCAACCTGCTGAGACCAATGCATGGTGTGCATGAGGATTGGAGTATGCGGGAGCACGCTGGAGATTTGGCGAGCTGCCTGGAAACCATCCATGACCGGCATCACCAGATCGAGAATGACGAGATCCGGCTTCAGTTCCTGCGCCCGGGTGACCGCCTCGGCGCCATTGTCGACGTCAATAATTTCCCAAGGCCCGGCGCCCTCCAGGAGGGAGCGCAAGGCATTCTTGACCGACGGACTGTCCTCGGCAATCAGAATTCGGACGGGCATGCGAATCGGCAAGCTGGACGGGTGGCGCCGTAGTTTGTGCTTCTCCGCAACAACGTTCGATGTCCTACGAACTTACCATGAATCCCACTTTGCAAAATACAGCAAACTTTGTACACCCTACCGTACGTTACCGCAACGTTTCAGACATTGAGCGATCCGTGGGTTTGCATCGCGCGGCATCTAACTGCTCGTTAACAAATTGTGAATAAAAAGTCAGTGCACGTGGAGGAAGCTATGAGCAAAGCAAATCGAACTGCCGTAGCCAACAGGGACCCTCAACCTTTGAATGCCGGAGAACGGACGAATCCGGCGGGAAAACCAGTGGCCAATGCCATTCTACTTTCGATTCCGGATGAAGAATTTCAGAAGATTCGGCCGCATCTGCAGTTCGTCCCTTTGCCGCAGCGGTTGCGGCTGCAAGAGGCGAACCAAAAGCTGGATGTCGCTTACTTTTTGAACAATGGCATGGTCTCGCTGGTTTTTACCACCCAAAAGGGAGAAAGCGTTGAGGTGGGAGTGGTTGGGAAGGAAGGCTTTACTCCGATACCGGTGGCGGCAGGAGTCAGAAGGAGCCCGCATCGCGCGGTCATGCAGATCGGGGGAGAAGGCTTCAAGATTAATGTCAGCGAGTTGGCGACGGCGCTGCAAACCAGTCCGGCGCTGCAGAGCTCGCTGAATCGCTACGCGGCGGTTCACGGGATGCAGGTCGCGCAGACGGCGGGATGCAATCGCCTGCACGACATTGAACAACGTCTGTCGCGCTGGCTGCTGCTGGCCCAGGATCGGGTGGGTTCGGGATTGCTGCGCATCACTCACGACTTTCTGGCGATGATGCTGGGGACGGACCGGCCCAGCGTGAGCCTGGCGGCGGGCGGGCTGCAAAGAAAACACATCATCGAATACACGCGCGGCTCCGTAAGAATTCTGAACCGCAAGAAGCTGGAAGGCTCCGCCTGCGAGTGCTACGGAATTATTCAGGCGTTTAATGGGGAGTTGGCGCTGCGGCCGTCCTAGAATTCGATGTGGGCGCGGAAGTGTCGGAACCAGCACCGGGCCGCGATCGCGGTTGTAGCCGGGATTGATGATGTGCTGGAGGCCGGGCGCGAGGTAGATCCCGCGCCACGCGTGCACGGTGTAATAGGTTTCCAGGATATTTTCGCGGCCGTAGTTGAGGCGGCCGTCGCCGAGAAGAAATCCGAGGCCGCCTGCCGCGAGATAATCCTGGTGATCCTTCTTGATGGCATTGCTGACGAAGGCGAGGCCGGCGCGATCCTGTTTGCGATGCCACCAAGCGCCGTTCGCGCCCATTCCTTCGGCGAAAGTCTGATCCACTTCCGTGTAGGCGAAGGATTCGGTCTCTGCCGTTGTCCCAGCCGAAGCGGGCGAAGGCGGTGAGATAGGGCGTGAGATTTTGCTCGGCATTGATGCCGAAGCCGTACTTGCGCGTGATGTGCCAGGGATGGGCGGTGATGTCGGGAGTCGTGTCCTGCTCGGCGGCCTTGATGATCTGGTCGCGATAGATGCCCATGTTGGCGTAGTTGGTGTAGGCGAGCAGGCGGACCGCGCCGGCTTTTTTCGGAATCACGCCGTGACGTAGTTCGTATTCGAAATTTTCCGCGTGGGCCTGCCAGGGTTTCCAGACGAGATCGATGCCATTCGCGACTTTGGGCATGAGGGCTTCGGCGAAGCGGAATCCCCAGTTGCGGTCTTCGTAGTCGGCGGTGAGCGCCGACGGTGTAGCCGCGGGTGTCGGCGGCGTAGTCCCAGGCGCCGTTGTTGTCGATGGTCCAGTTGATGAACTGGAAGTGGGTGTCGGAACCCACGGAATTCACGTCGAAGAAGTCGGCCATGCTGAATTTGCCGAAGCGGACTTCCAGACGGCGGCGTGGCAGTTCTTCGAAGAGGGAGAATAAATTGCGCTGGTTTTCGATTTTATCTTTGCTGAGCGCGAAGACTTTGTGAAGCATGCAGCGGGCGAGATAGGGAGCTTTGCTCAACAGAGGATTGCGGACGATATCGAGATCGGTGTTACCAGCCAGGCCGAGGCCGGTGGTGAGGGCGGCTCCGCCTGCCTCTTCAATATCGACCAGCACCTCGAAGGAGTTGTTGAGGCGCACGCCGGTATACAGCGTCATCAGGCGCGAGGTGGCTTTCTCATAACGCGGACTGAGGCTATGCGGGCCGCTGTAGGGCGCGTGAAAGTCGGGATGGGTTTGAAAAATGAAGTTGGCCTGGCCGGAGAGCCAGAAGCGCGTGTCCTTGAAATGCGGGAGCATCGATTCTGGGCCCTGGTCCGCTGGCGGGTCGGGGCGGATCGGGGACGACTGGGGAGTCCGCTTGCGGCTGGCCTCGCGACGGCTGGCGGGGGATGCAGCGGGTTCTTGCGGTTGCGCGAGGGCGGACAGGGTCAGCGTGATGGCGAGTGCAAGCAATAGGCCGCGAGACCCGGCGCGCGGAGCTCTCCTCCGCTTGCAAATCTATTGGCTGCTTCGCTTTCATTAGACACGGAACCCAGCCTCGCCATTAACCCCATTATAGCCATCGTGTGTTAACTGTAGTTAACTATTGAACTGGCGCGTGTCAACGATGTCAACGTCCGCTAAGATTACGCAGGTTCGGTTACAGGAATGTTAATCGATTACATCTGTCGCATGGGTGCGGCTTGAACATCAGCCGTGCCGTTTGACAGCATTCCTCTTCAACCCCTAACCTTAATTTTCTCTGGCTTATGAAGGTTCTGGTTTTAGGAAGTGGCGGGCGCGAGCATGCGCTGGTGTGGAAGCTGCGGCAGTCGCCGCGGATTTCGCAGCTTTACTGCGCGCCGGGCAACGGCGGCATTGCGGACGACGCGGAGTGCGTGGCAGCGGACCTGAAGAGTCTGGATTCGATCACGGCTCTGGCGGCGCGTCTGCAGCCGGATCTCACCGTGGTCGGGCCGGAACTGCCGCTGACCTTGGGCGTGGTGGATGAATTTACGCGGCGCGGATGGCCGGCGTTTGGTCCGACGCGGGCCGCGGCGCAACTGGAATCGAGCAAGAGTTTCGCCAAGGAATTTCTGCAGCGGCATCACATTCCGACGGCTCCGTTTGCAATTTGTGATTCGATGGAGCAGGTGCGGTCGGCGCTCGGCCATTTTCATGTGCCGGTCGTGGTGAAGGCCGACGGGTTGGCGGCGGGCAAGGGCGTGGTCATCGCCAAGAGCAAGGAAGAAGCGGCCAGCGTGGCGGCGGAAATGCTCAGCGGGAAAATGCTGGGCGAGGCGGGGACGCGGGTCGTGCTGGAAGAATGTTTGAAGGGAGACGAGCTTTCTTTCCTGGTATTCAGCGACGGCGAGCGCGTGGCCCCGCTGGTGGCGGCGCAGGATCATAAGCGCGTGGGCGACGGCGATACCGGTCCGAATACCGGCGGCATGGGCGCGTACTCGACGGCGGACATTGTCGACGAGCAGATGCGCGACTGGCTGGTCAATCACATTGCGCGGCCGGTGGTGGCGGGAATGAAGGCCGAGGGCGCGGAGTTTAAGGGCGTGCTGTACTGCGGGCTGATGATGACGGCGCGCGGGCCGATGGTGCTGGAGTTCAACTGCCGCTTTGGCGATCCGGAGACGCAGCCGATTCTGATGCGGCTGGAGAGCGATCTGATCGAGGCGCTCGAGGCTTCGATTGAAGGGCGCGTGAGCGAAGGGGATTTCAAGTGGTCGCAGGATGCGTCGGTGTGCGTGGTGATGTCGTCGGGAGGATATCCGGGGACGTACGAGGTGGGAAAGCGAATCGACGGACTCGAAGAGGCGGGGGCGGTCGAGGGCGTGAAAGTGTTTCATGCGGGAACTTCGAAGCGCGATGGGATTTATTACACTGCGGGCGGGCGGGTGCTGGGAGTGACGGCGCGGGCGCGCGATCTGGATACGGCGGTCGAGCGGGCTTATGAAGCTTGCGCGAAGATTCAGTTTTGAAGGAGCGCATTACCGGAAGGATATTGCGGCGCGGGCGCTGAAGAAGTAGGTCGTGGTTGGAAATTCCTTTTGACGGCAGATCGCTGCGTCTGCGTGAAAGGGATCCTTCGACTGCGATTGTGCTTCGCGATTCGCGAAGCAGAATCTTCGCTCAGGATGACAATCGATAAGGTAAATGAGAGGAGCAATGAGCAAGACGCTGGTTTCGATTGTGATGGGCAGTGATTCGGATCTGGAGATCATGCGCGAGGCGGGAAAGGCGCTCGACGAGTTCGGCATCGCGTATGAAATCGACGTGACTTCGGCGCATCGCTCGCCGGACCGCACGGCGGACTTCGCGCGCAAGGCCGCGGGGCGCGGGATTCAGGTGATCATCGCCGGCGCGGGCGGAGCGGCGCATCTGGCGGGAGTGATTGCGGCGCATACGACTCTGCCGGTGATTGGCGTGCCGATTCCTTCGACTTCGCTGCAGGGGATGGATTCGCTGCTGGCGACCGTGCAGATGCCGGCTGGGATTCCGGTGGCGACGGTGGCGATTGGGAAGCCGGGAGCGACCAACGCGGGAATTCTGGCGGCGCAGATGATTGCGCTGGGCGATGCTTCGATCGCGAAGAAGCTTGAGGCGCACAAGGAGAAGCTGGCGCGGGGCGTGGAGGAGAAATCGAAGAAGCTGAAGGGATCCGTAGCTAATCGATTGTCACGAGTGTCCAGACTGCTGAATCCCGCAGAAAAGCGGATTGCTCGTCGCTACGCTTCTCGGAATGACCAATCGTGCAATCTGTCAATCTGCATGTCTCGAAGGACTTCGACCTCGTTACAGTTTCAAGCCTTTCAGATATTCGCGGAACGGGCCGCCCAGGTCGTTGCGCTTCAGGGCGAATTCTACCGTGGCTTTCAGGAATCCCAGTTTGTCGCCGGTATCGTAGCGGCGGCCTTCGTAGACGTAGGCGTACATTTTTTCCTGCTTCAGCAACATGCGCATGCCGTCGGTGAGCTGCAGTTCGCCGCCGGCGCCGGTCTTGGTTTTGGCCAGGCAATCGAAAATTGCCGGGGTCAGGATGTAGCGGCCGATGATCGCCAGGTTCGACGGGGCTTCCTCGGGCTTGGGTTTTTCCACCATGTTGCGGATCTCGAAGAGGCGGCCGTTGAATCCCTCGGCGGGCTGCGCATCGAAGACGCCGTAGGAGGAAATCATCTTTCCTTCGACCACCTGGGCGGCGATCACGGAGCATTGTTTCTGGTCGAAGACATCGACCATCTGCTTGAGGCAGGGAACCGGATTGTCGATGACGTCGTCGGCCAGGAGCACGGCGAACGGCTCGTTGCCGACGAGTTCGCGCGCCATCAGCACGGCGTGGCCCAGGCCGAGCGCTTCTTTCTGGCGGACGTAGGCGACATAGATCATGTCGGAGATGTTGCGGACGATCTTGAGCAGATCGGTCTTGCCGCGCTCCTCGAGCATTTTTTCCAGTTCGTAGCTGACGTCGAAGTGATCTTCGATCGCCTGCTTGCCGCGTCCGGTGATGATGACGATCTGGTCGCAGCCGGAGGCCATCGCCTCTTCGACGCCGTATTGAATGATCGGCTTGTCGACGATCGGAAGCATCTCTTTGGGCTGGGCTTTGGTGGCGGGCAGAAAACGGGTGCCCAGGCCGGCGGCGGGAAATACGGCTTTGCGGACTTTCATTTTCATGGGGCGGTCGTTCGGTTCGGTCTTAGTCGTTCGTCGTTTACGCGCCGGACAATTGTATCTGGTACAATTTGTAACTGGTCGACTCCGGATGCGATTCTCGAACGTGCTTACTGCGTCGCTAGAACGTTTTCCACTTGCGTTCGGACCGACTTCAGATGCCGCTTCCTCGCTCGCCAGTTGCTCTAAAACTGTGCGCAGAGCGTCGCAGGACTTCGTCGGCGGCGGTCGCTTTCAGAACGAACTTCAGCATGCCGTCGGGAGTGAACTGCGCGCCGCGCTGGGCGGAGACGAAGCGGGCCAGCTGTTCGGGATCGACGGCGGCGTTCTGGCGGAACTTGAATGTCACGGAATCGCGTTTGCGCTCGATGGCGTTGACGCCGACGCGCATGCACAGCAGCTTGAGCGAGGCGTAGTCGAGCAGGTTGCGCACCGGAGGCGGCGGCGGACCGTAGCGGTCCTGCAACTCCGCTCCCACGTCGCCGAGTTGCGATTCGGTTTCCACGCGCGCCACGCGCTTGTACATCTGCAGGCGCTGGTTTTCTTCCGGAATGTAATCCGCGTTGATGCGGATGTTGAGTCCGAGATTGAGCTGCGTTTCGGCCTCGTCGGGCGCGGCTTCGCCCTTCATTTCGCGGACGGCGCGTTCGAGCATTTGCGTGTAGAGCTCGAAGCCGATGGCTTCGATGTGTCCGCTCTGCTCGCCGCCCAGGAGATTGCCGGCGCCGCGAAGTTCGAGATCGAGCGCGGCAATTTTGAATCCGGCGCCGAGGTCGGAAAATTCTTTCAATGCGGCCAGGCGACGGCGCGCGATGGGCGTGAGCTCGACTTCTTTCGGAATCAGCAGGTAGGCATAGGCGCGGCGGTTGGAGCGGCCGACGCGTCCGCGCAACTGGTAGAGCTCGGAAAGGCCGAGGCGGTCGGCGCGATTGATCAGAATCGTGTTGCACAGCGGGATGTCGAGGCCGTTTTCGATGATGGTCGTGGCGACGAGAATGTCGGCTTCGTGATGCATGAATCCGCAGCATCACTTTTTCGAGTTCGGTTTCGCCCATCTGGCCGTGGCCGACCATGATGCGCGCCTTCGGAACCAACTCCTGCAGCTTGGCGGCGATTTCCCAGATGCTCTCGACGCGGTTGTGGACGAAATAAACCTGCCCGCCGCGTTCGAGTTCCTGCTCGATCGACGGACTGGATGAGTTTGTCGTCCCAACTGGCGACGACCGTCTGAATCGCCATGCGGTCTTTGGGCGGAGTTTCGATCACGCTCATGTCGCGCAGGCCGACCAGCGACATGTGCAGCGTGCGCGGGATGGGCGTGGCCGACATGGTGAGCACGTCGACCTGCTTGCGCATCTGCTTGATGCGTTCTTTGTGGCGCACGCCGAAGCGCTGTTCTTCGTCGACGATGAGCAGGCCGAGGTCGGCGAACTTGAGATCTTTCGAGAGAATGCGGTGGGTGCCGATGAGAATGTCGATTTTGCCGGCTTCCGTCTTTTGCAGAATTTCTTTCTGCTGCTTTGGGTTGCGGAAGCGGCTGATCATTTCGATGGTGACGGGGAACGGTCCGAAGCGCTGCTTGAAAGTTTCGTAGTGCTGGAAGGCCAGGACCGTGGTCGGGGCCAGCACGGCGACCTGCTTGTTGTCGCCGACGGCCTTGAACGCCGCGCGCATGGCGACTTCCGTCTTGCCGTAGCCGACGTCGCCGCAGAGCAGGCGGTCCATGGGCTGCGTCGATTCCATGTCGCGCGTGACGTCGGCGATGGCCTGCGCCTGATCTTCGGTCTCGTTGAACTCGAACGCGTCTTCGAACTCGCGAACGAACTCGTTGCCCGCGGGGAACGAATGGCCCACTGCCGTCTTTCGTTCGGCATAAAGTTTCAGGAGTTCGTCGGCCATGTCTTTCATGGCCTTGCGCACGCGGGCTTTGGTCTTGGTCCACGCCTGCGTGCCCAGATGACTGAGCGACGGCTTCGCGCCTTCGGAGGAACGGTATTTCTGAATCAGGTCGAGGCGGGTGAGCGGGACGTAAAGCCGCGCGCCTTCGGCGTATTCGAGCAGCATGAACTCGGCGTTGCCATCGCCCTGATTGATTTCCTTCAGGCCCTGATACTGGCCGATGCCGTGCTCGACGTGGACGACGTAATCGCCGACCTGCAGGTCGCGGAAGTCGGAGAGGAATGCCGAGACTTTGGATTTCTGGCGCTGCGGGCGCGAAGCCACGGTGTCGGATTCGTCGAACAAATCGCGGGCGCCGAAGATGGCGAGGTGGGCGTCGGGAAACATCACCCCGTCGGGCACATAAGCTTTGGCGAGCGTTGTGGTATGCACTTCGCCGGCGAAGTAACTGGTCTCGTCGGCGTAGCTTTCGCCGCCGCGCGTGCGGCTTCCCAGACGGAACGAAACGTTGTATTCGGTGAAGATGTCGGCGAGACGTTCGACCTCGCCGGTGTTGGGCACGGAAAACAAAACCTGATTGCCCTGCGCCGGTGAGCTTCTGCACTTCTTCCAGCATCGTCGGAACTGCGCCGTGGAAGCGCGGAGTGGGCTGCGTGAGGAAAGTGACGGACGAGTCCGCGTCTTCGCTGCGGGTGATGCCGAGATGCTCGACGTCCGCTCCGGTCAGCGATTCAACTTTCTTCCACCAATCGTCGGGCGGAAGATATAAATCCACGGGGCGCACCAGATTGCCGACGCCGCTGCGCTCGTGAGCTTCTTCGACGCGGGTCCAGAAGCGGTCGAATTCGGAGCGAAGGAGATCGGGTTCATCGAGTATGACGGCAGCGTGGGGAAGCAGATCGAAGACTGTGCGGTCGGCTCCGGCCACGGGCGCGTAAAATTCCCAGCCGGGAAAAACCGTGACTCCGCCGGAGCGCACCGCGGCCTCGACGATTTCTTCAGTTCCCGCAATCCGCTTGCCCGAAAGGCGGGTGTGAATTGCGCCCAGCAGATGATCGCTGACCGGAGTTTCGGTCAGCGGCAACAGCAGCGCTTCGTCCAAGGGATTCGACGAGCGCTGCGACGCGGGATCGAAACGGCGGATCGATTCCACTTCGTCGCCGAAGAACTCGATGCGCACCGGGCGCTCGGCTTCGGGCGAATAAACATCGAGGATGCCGCCGCGCAGAGCGTACTCACCGGGCATTTCGACGACGTCGGCGGAGGTGTAGCCGACGGTGTTCAGGTGAGCGAGAAGATTATCGACGTCGAACGATTCGCCGCGGCGCAGAATGCGGGCGAGGTCGGAATAGTATTCGGCGGAGCGCTGAAGGATCGCGGTGGCCGCGACCGGAGAGACCACAATCGACGCCTTGCCGGTGGCGATCTTCCATAATGCAGTCGCGCGCTCTTCCTGAAGTTCGGGATGCGGAGAAAGATTCTGAAACGGAAGCACGTCGCGCGCCGGCAGAGCGACAATCCGCCTCGGGATCGCACGCGCCGGTGAGTTCGCAGAAGCCGCGCAGCACGGGAACGAAATCCTCGACAGCGCGATTGTCGTTGACCACGACGATGAGCGGGCGGTCGGCATGGCGGCGCAAAAGCACGAGCAGCAGGGCTTTTGCGGTGGGCGAAAGTCCGGAGACACGAATACGCCCCGTGCCCTCCCGCAGGTGGGAGGCTACACGCGTGAAGGCGGGAAGCATTTCTACGTCCGCGAAGAGTTCGCGGACGAAGGGAAGCAGCATGCGGATTAATTTTAACAGGAAGTAGCGTTCGGGCCGACGGAACGGCTTGCCTTACTCTGACGGGATTAGGGGCGAGGCCGCAGTTGTTGAGCGAGAAGGGCGATGCTGCAACACCTACCGCATAACCTGTTCAAATTTGACCGTTTTCTTCTTTCGACCGCCCTTATTATCGACAAGGCCGTGTGGTGACAACGCTTGATCTCTCCTGATGTAGTGGTGATGACCGCGGACGCGAACCTCGGTTCCCAGCCATCGAGCCGCCCACTTATAGCTCCGGCGTGGCATACGATTGTGTTCATTGCTATTTTTGTGGGGCTGTCCATCATTGGCGGGTTTTTTCAGCACTCCGTAAAGCAGCAGCCGGAGGCGACAGTGCCGAGCGGCCAGGCCGTGCCAGGCTACATTTCGGTGGTCGTCTTTGAGTGGCTTCTGGTGCTGTATGTCCGCATGGGCGTGCACAAGCGCGGTGTGCGTTTGCGCGATCTTGTTGGAGGCCGATGGACTACACCGAAGGCGATGATAAAAGACATCGCTCTAGGCGCGGCTCTTTGGGCGGGGTGGATCGGCTTGATGAATCCTCATCTCCTGGGTGGCGGAACAAATGCCGCGCAGGGGCTTCTTCCCCGAGGGATTCTGGAGAGCCTGGTGTGGATACCGGTCGCTCTCTCAGCAGGATTTTGCGAGGAAATCGCCTTTCGCGGCTATCTTCAGAAGCAATTTCAGGCGATAACGGGCAGCGCAAGATGGGCGGTCCTTTTCCAGGCAATCGTATTCGGCATTGGCCATCTATACGAAGGCGTGGGTGCAGTTGGAAGAATCATGCTGTTCGGCCTCCTGTTCGGCCTCCTCGCTCTTTGGCGGAAAAGCCTGAGACCGGGGATGATCGCGCATGCATGGTCGGACATTTTTGGAGTAATCATTTTTCGCGGAGCGTAGGAATTGGGCCGCCTTGATTCCGACACCCTGCCGCGATTGCCCATCATTGCGCTACCCCTAGCTGAGGCTGCCCCCGCTCTTTCGCGTTCTTTGCGAAAGGTTGGGCACCGCGAATGCCGACAAAGGCGGTCTGTTGTCATATCTCATGTGAGACCGCAACGTTCTCGACAAACCCCCAGAGGATAGATTTAGGCGTGCCCACCCTTGCAAAAAACGCAAGGAATGGGGCAGCCTCATTCGTGGTGATCCGTGGACTTAGTGCGAGGAAGGCCAGCGCACCTCGGGCAACTTGGAGCGATGACTGACGCATCTCCAAAGCAGCAAATGGAGGTGTCGGATGGACTTCCGAAAAAATAGGAGACCGAGACAAGGGGGCTCGGCCGCGTTTAATAAAGACGCTGTTTTGGGCGAAAGTATTGTCCTATACTTCTCCGAACCTGATGTCGTTTTCAGGCGGGCGATGGTGATGTTCATGCCTGTTCGCAGCAAATCTAGTGATCCTGCCTTAACTCTCCTGATTGCGTTGCCGATATTTGCTCTTCTCTGGTGCCTGGTCGCGTGCGGCAGTGGCGGCGGAGGGGCGGCCACCTTGAGTGCTGGAACGCCGTCCGTCATTGCATTTGCTTCGTATCGCGCGCTGGACGGCTCCGATGCTATGAACAGCAACCAGCCCAACGGCCTAGGCGGTGTATCCAATATCTGGACGATAAAATCCGACGGCTCGGGCTTGACCGCGATCACCAAGCTTTCGGGAGCAGCGTCCGGAGCCGACAGCGTCGAGCCGCAATGGTCGCCAGACGGCACCAGGATCGTGTACAGCTCGGGGCGCGCCTTAGATGGTAGTGATGCATCTGGCGTTGGGCCGAACATTTGGGTCTCCAATGCGGACGGCTCGGGCGCTACCCCTCTCACCCAGCTGGCCGTATATGCGCCCTGCTACGGGCCGGTCTGGTCGCCGGACGGCGCGAAGATCGCTTACTACTCCTGGCGTAGCCTCGACGGAAGCAACACCACCGTTGTGGGCGGTGACAATGCTACCAGGAACATCTGGGTGGTGAACGCGGATGGATCGAATGATATTCCTGTGACCCAGCTGACAGCGCCCGGCGCAGACAGTTTCAATCCTGTGTGGTCACCCGATGGTACCAAGTTGGCGTTCTACTCGGGTCGCGCTCTGGATAGTAGCAATGCCGGCCCTGGCGAATTCGCTGCTCAGAATGTCTGGGTGGTGAACGCTGACGGTTCCGGCGCGACCGCGATTACTCACCTTACCGGGGAGGTCGGGAGCTACCAGAATCCTCTCTGGTCCAAGGATGGCACCACGCTCATATTCAATTCCTACATTCCGTCTCCCTCGACGGACGACGTCTGGTCCGCGCATCCGGATGGATCCGGGTTAGCGCAAATCACGCACAATGGCCCTACCCTGAACTACGCCACGAGCTGGTCCCCCAGCGGCAGCAAAATTCTCTATACCTCGTCGGTTGCTACGAACGGCAGCAATAGCCCATCACAGTCTTTGAACATCTGGACGATGAACGCGGATGGCAGTAATCAAACGCCACTCACGAAACTGAGCTCCTCGGGCGCGGCCCTGGGAGTGTGGTCTCCCGACGGAACGCGAATCGCCTATCTCGCCGATCGGGCCTTCGACGGCAGCGATAAACCAGATGCGAACCCTGCTGTTATCAACCTTTGGCTGATGAAAGCCGACGGATCGGGTTCGGTTCCGCTTACGCAACTTACGAAGGCCGGAATCAATGGGCCGGTGTGGAAACCGTGATCGTTGCGGCGTCGGCCCGGTGGGCACAACGAATGCCGACACAGGCGGTGTGTCCTCATATCTCATACGGGGAAACGCAACCGTCTCGACGAACTCCTAGAGGATAGATTTGGAATGCCCACCCTTGCGAAGAAACGCAAGGGTGGGACAGCCTCATTCGTCGTGATCCGCGGACCAGGTGCGGCGGAGAGCTGGGCCATTCGTGCTCGCGGTGTTGTGGCCTGTGTCGTTGACCCGAATTACCGCTCGTACACCAGAACGTGGAACGTGCCCGGGATCGTTGACGGGCGCGGATGCGGGTGTTCTTTGGTCGGTTCGGGGGCCTTGCCGAATTCGGCCGTATCTACGAAGATGCGCTTCGTCTTCGGGTCGTAAGCCATGGTCTTGGCGCCTAACTCCGTCTTTAGCTTGCCGGCCTCGCTGTAGTGGTCAGGGGAGTCCTCGTGGAAGATGTGGACCCAACCTTCGCGAGTGGAGACGAAGATCAACCCGGTTTTCGAGTCGTAGACGTCGGCATCGGCGCCGTTGCTGATGGGGAAGGACTGGATCACCTTGCCGTCGTCGGCGTTCATTACTACCAGCATTGCCGGTTCGCGGCCGGCGACGAACAGGCGGCGATGCTCACGGTCCATCGCGATCGGTGCGGGCGCTCCGGCGGGCGCGATCGGGTAATGCGCCTTCACTTTCAAGCCCTGCGAATCAATCGCCAGCACTTCACTCTTGTCTTCGAGATTGTTGTAGATGGTCCCCTGCCCGTCGGCCACGGCAAATTCCGGCCCGCCGCCCAGATCGACCGTGCCGACAACGTTTCCTGTTGCGGGATCAATGGCGGTCGCGTTTTTGCTGTCGCCATTAAAAGTGAAGACGTGCTTCGAGGCGGGATCGTAAATAATGCAGTCAGCGTCGGGCGCGGCATTTGCCTCGCCGACCACCTTCAGCGTTTTGAGATCGAAGATGATCGCCTTGCCTTGCGCGCCGTCGCTGATGAAGCCGCGTCCTGCTTCCGGCACCACGGCCACGCCGTGGCTCTGCTTCAGGCCGGAAATCTTTCCCTCTTCTTTGCCCGTGTCTGCATTCACGACCAGCACTTCGGTGCCGTGCGACAGGTAAAGGCGCCGCGAGTCGGGATCGAAGGTCATGTAATCGAAATACTCGCGGCCCCCGGGCGCAGCGCCGAATTTGTAGGTGTTCGCCAGGTGGTAGGTAATAGTGACGGCGGCGAAGGCCGTCACGCCTAGCAGCATCGCGGCGATCATCATCGTACCAATCATGATGCGACTGCAAAATATGGATTTCATAAGCTCTCTCTTTCACTACCGAAATATGGAAACCTGCGCCGGCCGACCGGCTTCACAAAGATTGCAGCCGATACTAGCCATTCAACCTGAATAGAACCTGAAGGGGGAGCTACCCGGGATTCGAAATGAAATGTAGGCGGGTCGCTATCGGGCGAGCCATAGTGCTATCATGCTTATCTTCAATGATTTAGGAATGATCTACTGAAAGTCGCCTCCCTCGCCCGGGCGCGGGCATCCCCGATACGGCTTTCCGCAACTAATCAATTAGTTGACGTTTTGACTTCGCGCACGTCAAAATCCACAGCGGATATCAGGAGGAAGGCCTTGGCCCGAAGTAAGTCCGTGACCCTGACAGAAGCGGAGTTGCGCATTATGAACGTGCTCTGGAACAGGGGTTCAGCGACGGTTCATGAGGTGCTGCGGGCTCTGCCGGCCAAACCGCCTTTGGCTTACAACTCCGTGCTGACGATTGTTCGCATCTTGGAAAAGAAGGGCTATGTGAAGCACCTGAAAGACAAGCGTACTCATGTGTATTCGCCGCAGGTGGACCGGAAGGATGCGACGCGTTTTGAGGTGCGGCATCTGGTGAGCCGATTCTTTGGCAACTCGCACGAATTGCTGGCGTTGAATGTTCTGGAAGAGACGAGCATTGACGAGGAAGAACTCACCCGCTTGCGGCAATTGCTGAAAAGGAGCAGCTGAATCCCCGATGAGCGCCTTCGTCGAATGGAATGCGATCGCCCAGGCGTCTGCGCTTCAAATCGTGGACTGCCTGGTCGAGGGCACGCTGATCGCAATTTTCGCCGGCTTGGTGTTGGGGGTGGTCCGCCGGCGGAATTCTGGCACACGATTTGCCGTATGGTTTTCGGCTCTCATGGCAATTGCAATTCTGCCTTTCCTGGGCAGCGCATGGTGGTTGCATGGGGCTGACGCTATGGCGGGGACCGTGAGCCAGCCAGCAATCACGCTGCCCAGTTTCTGGGCTCTTTACTTGTTCGTTGCGTGGGCGGCGATCGCGGGATGGCTTCTGACCGGCGTCGCCCGGGGGCTGTGGCATCTGCACGTTCTACGCCTGAGTTGCAGGCCAGTGGATGCGGCCAGATTAGATTCTCGTGTACAGGAGACGCTACAGCGTAATCAATCGTCACGGTCCGCAACCCTTTGCACGTCGGAGCTGGTGCGGGTACCGACGGCCATTGGTTTGACGAAACCGGTGATCGCTATTCCGGGCTGGGTGATGAACGAACTTTCCGCGGATGAATTGAACCAGATTCTTCTCCATGAACTCGCGCATCTTCGTCGCTGGGACGACTGGACAAATCTGGCTCAGAAATTGGTGAAGGCTCTGTTCTTCTTTCATCCTGCGGTGTGGTGGATCGAGAAGAGGGTCTCTTTGGAACGCGAGATGGCATGCGACGACGCGGTGATCGCGGAGACTGCAAGTCCGCGGGCGTATGCGGAATGCCTGACGCACTTGGCCGAACGGACCTTGATTCAGCGGAGCATGGCGCTGGCACAAGCGGCGCTGGGACGAATCCGTCAGACCTCGCTGCGAGTCGCTCAGATTTTGGACGCGAAGCGGGACCCTGGCGCGGGCCGCGCCTGGAAGCCCGCTGTGTCGCTGGTGGCCGGCTTCGCGATTGTTTGCATGCTTGGTATCTCAAGAGAGCCCAAGCTGATTGCGTTTAGCGATAACCAGCCAACTTATAGGACTGGATCGACGACCAGTACCGTCGGAAGTCCCGAGACTGGGAGTGGGCATCTCTCCAAGGCCGCATTACACGGCAAACCCGTTCGCGTCGTGCGGGCGAGTTTGCAGGTAGGCGCGGTTCATGGCAATTCGAAAATTTATCAGCAGACAACTCTAGCTGCGTCTCCAGACGCAAGACGAAAAGCGGTTCGTTTCACTCGCCAGGCGAATATTCGCCTGACTGGTGCGAATACAGTCCCGGTCGCTTTCACAGAGACGTTTTTTGTGGTGGTTGAGGGTAACGGGAGCGGTGCAGACGAGCCGCTTTATCAGATCCATTTGTGGCGTGTGATGGTTTTCCATCCCGTCATTGGCGACAGCAGAGTTCCCCGGAAGGAAATTTAAGGGCGGATGTACCACGAAGAGGCAGGATTTTGGTTCGACAAACTAATGAATTAGTTGTACAAACTCTCGAAAAGGACGCAATTCAATGAATGTAAGAATGTGGAAAGACAGCACGAAGAAATGGACGCGGCGGCTGGCGGTGCCGATGATTGCAGTGGCACTGGTCGCTTCGTTTGTAGCCTATGAATGTGTGAAGCCGGCTGCGGCAAGCGCGGCCGTTGCCGCGCCCTCCGCCGCGCCACTCGATGTGGACAGCGTGAGCGCATTGCTGGCACTCGACAAAGCCATGGAAACGTTGGCGGCCCGGGTCACTCCGGCCGTCGTCAACGTCACTGTGACGTCGAAAAACCGAGCCGAGGCCTCTGGCAAAGAAATGCCGGAAGACATGCAACAGTTTTTCGGCCAGGGTGGCCCGTTTGGTCAGTTTTTTGGACCGCACATGCGGCAGGGGCAGCCTCAGATCGAGCACGGGATGGGCAGTGGCGTAGTGATCTCGCCGGACGGCTACATCGTCACTAACAACCACGTGGTCGATGGAGCGGTGGACATCCGCGTGACCACCAGCAATCGCCGGGTTATGAAGGCGAAACTGATCGGAACCGATCCGCTGACGGATTTGGCGGTGCTGAAGGTGAATGCTACGGATCTGGCAAGCGCTCCGTGGGGCGACTCGAAGGAGGTCCGGCCCGGACAGACGGTGCTGGCCTTCGGCAACCCGTATGGATTCCGATTCACCGTGACACGCGGAATCGTGAGCGCAGTGAACCGGGCGAATCCCGATCCCACCAATCCCAGCAAGCCGGGGGAATTCATCCAGACGGATGCGGCGATTAATCCTGGCAACTCCGGAGGACCGCTGGTCGATGCCCGCGGCGAAGTCGTCGGCATCAATACTTTTCTGGTCTCGCCTTCGGGAACGTTCTCGGGGATGGGATTTGCGATTCCCAGCCAGATCGTCAGGCCGACGGTGGAGACTCTAATCCGCGACGGCAAAGTCAGCCACGGTCACATCGGAATCGGAATCGGGGACGTGACGCCGGAGAACGCGAAGTTCTTCGACAATTCCACGACGGGCGGAGTGGTCACGCAAGTCGAACCGGATTCGCCGGGAGCCAAAGCTGGCCTGCAGGTTGGCGACGTGATCACCGAGATCGACGGTCAGAAGGTGATCGACGCCGGTGAACTTCAGGTGGCGGTCGCACAGAAGCAGCCGAGTACGAAGATCATGCTCAAGGTTCTGCGGGACGGCAAGACGATGAATCTTCCAATCACATTGGAAGCCCTGGGCAAGCACTCGGCCGAAGGCAGCGACAAGTCAGGCGAAGGTGAAGGCAAAATGCATTGGGGCATCGGCCTCGGCAATCTTACGCCGGAAGTGCGAGATCAGATTCAGGCGCCGCGCGATCTGCACGGAGCCTTGATCGAGCAAGTACAACCGGGAAGCTCTGCCGACAATGCCGGGTTGCAGCAGGGAGACATCATCCTGGAAGTCAACCGCCACAAAGTCCAGAGCGCGAGCGACGTGCAGCAAGCCCTGTCGAACGTGAAAAAGGGCGACGATGCGCTGTTGCTGGTTTGGTCGAACGGCGGCAGTACGTTTCGGGTGCTGCATTCCCCTGAAGGGGCTTAATCCAGTCAGCCAGTCGGTTGAATTGGTGCCGCACTTCCTTCAAAATTCGGAGGAAGTGCGGCGCATTATTTTGTGCAGATGGACAATAAAGTGAAGTTCTCTCGCGCGGACATCCTCGCTTTAACGTGACGTACTATAAAATCAGTCGGTGAAGTCTCACATGAGATTCTGTTTTGCGCTGGTAGGTCTTGTTTTCAGCGCGGCCGTCTCAGGCTTTGCTCAAACTCCGTCTTCAGCCACCAGGCTGATCGAAAACCCTGTCTACCAAAAAAACTGCGCGAAGTGCCATGGAAAAACCGCCGAAGGGCGGCGTTTTGCAGGACCGTCGCTTGTCTCGGAAAAGGCCACCGGCGCTTCTGCCGACGAACTGCGCGACATAATCACAAACGGCAGACATCGCATGCCGAAGTTCGTCAATAAACTCACACCGGAAGAAATCAACACACTCGTCGAGGAAATTAAAGCCCAGAAGAAGGATTGAATCACGGTCACTTGCCACATCGGCGCCCAGTGCTCCGAGGTTGCAGGCGAGTCGGGCTAGAGGGCGTTAGTGGTGCTTGAAATATTGCACCGCTTTTTCATGCTCCTGGGCGGCGTGCCTGGAGGTAAACGTCCCAAGATTTCGCCGTTTCCCGGTCTTAGCGTTCTTTTTCCGCGAGTAGAGGCGATATTCGCCGGTTTTCAGTTTTCGGATCATGTTGTCTCCTACGGATCGGAATTGTTAACTTTGCTTCAGCGATTTCTACTCCGGGTGCGGCTGGCCTTCACAGAGGAGTTGTGACGCGCTGCGGATGAGCGTTTCTTCGCGGAAGCACGCGCTTGCCGTGATAAAGACCGGTGCGAGGCCGCGCTGTGACCTTCTTTTTTCAGAGCCTCGCGGTGGCGCGAGAGCGTTTGGCCGAAGGCTTGCCACGCGAGTGGCTGTGGCCTTTCTCGAAGTCGCGAGCGGCTTGTTTCGTGGATTTAGCTGATGCCTTCCCGCCATTAGGCGGCTGCAACTTAACCCCCGCGCGCCGGGCTTTGGAGAGGCCGATAGCGATGGCCTGTTTGGTGGAAGCCGCACCGTGTTTACCTTCTCGCACGTGATGCATTTCCTCACGGACGAATTCTCCGGCCTGCGTGCTAGGCGATTTTCCCTCGCGGGCGTCTTCACGGGCGCGTTCAAGCGTTTCCTTTTCCGGCATGGGCACCTCCTCTTTTTTAACTTAATGGGGCCCTTCGCAGGGAGGCATCGAAGAATTTCTGTAATCGCGGCGACCGGTTACTGTAGGCGATTTCGCACAATCGGCCAGAACAAGACAGCAGTCTATTTTCCGGGCAGCCCCAGTTGTTCGATATGCATAAGCATGTCGGCCGCATCGGAATAAACTCGAAAAGCGCCTGCTCGTTCCAGTTCCTCCTGCCCATAGCCTCCTGACAGAAAACCCACGCCTAATGCACTCTTGCGCACGGCGGCGAGCAAGTCCCAGACGCTGTCGCCGACCACAATGCAGTTACTGATGGCGACCTGAAGACGATCCGCGGCCGCGACGAAGACATCGGGCGAGGGCTTGGCCTTCTCCACGTCGTCTCCCGTCACAACTGGAGTGCCGGCAGGAATTTGGAGTCGTTTCAATACCAGCGCCGTAGGCTCTCGACCGCCCGTGGTCGCAATCGCTATGCGAATTTCATGCCGGGAAAGATGTTGCAGGAGTTGATTCGCTCCTGGCAGCGGCTCCAAATCCGGAATGGCCCGGCGGAAACGCACGCCATGTTTGTGTTCGAGCTGATCGAGATTGATTCTGCGAGGCTTGTCCGGCGTTTCCCGCAGCAACTCTTGGATCATGGATTTTCCGCTCATCCCGACGCGGCGATGAATCTTCCACCTGGGAATCACAATGCCGGCGGCAAGCAAGACCTCCGACCATGCGTTTACGTGCTGATAATTGCTGTCAATCAGGGTGCCGTCCAGGTCAAACAAGACGGCTGGCGTTTCGAGGTTTGAAGTTTTGGCGGACGAAAGCGCATGGCGCGGGAGTTGCTTTTTCCGCATAGTCAGCCTGTCGGCTTCGTTATTTGTGGAAACCTCGGCGTTGGTTGCCGGTGATTGAGGAAAGGTTGTGCCGCAAACCAGGAACTCTCGTATGTCTTTTGCGGACAACAGCATTCGCCGAATCGGCCATCTGATAGCAGACATCATTACCGTATTTTGAGCCGGAGCTTGTCGGGTGAAAGGGAAACTTTTGTTCAAGGGAGTCAATCGGATGAGGATTGCCCAGGTCGCGCCACTTTATGAAAGCGTTCCTCCTCGCCTATACGGAGGAACGGAACGAGTCGTGTCATGGCTCACGGAACAACTGATCTCAGTCGGACACGATGTAACCTTGTTTGCCAGCGGCGACTCCGTGACCAATGCCAAACTGATGCCTGCGTGTAAACAGGCGCTTCGGCTCGATCCGGATTGTATCGACCCACTGGCACATCATGTTTCGATGGTGGAGCGTGTTTTCAATCAAGCCGACGAATTTGACCTCATTCATTTCCACATCGATTATCTTCATTTTTCGCTTAGCCGGCGGGTGAACGTTCCCTGTGTCACCACCCTCCATGGCAGACAGGATTTGCCTGATCTAGTCCCGCTCTACAAGGAATTCGCTGAAGTGCCGCTGGTTTCTATCTCCGACGCGCAGCGGCATCCGCTGCCGTGGGTAAACTGGGTGGGAACGGTTCATCATGGTCTGCCCGCCGATTCGCTGTCGCTGAACGAGCGGGGAGGGGATTACCTGGCGTTT
Source organism: uncultured Acidobacteriaceae bacterium (assembly GCA_963733795.1). Classification (GTDB taxonomy): domain Bacteria; phylum Acidobacteriota; class Terriglobia; order Terriglobales; family Acidobacteriaceae; genus Sulfotelmatobacter. The sequence continues at coordinate 209,877 of CAVTED010000004.1, read as the reverse complement.
CTAGGGCGTGTCTCGCCGGAAAAAGGGCTGGATCAAGCTATTGAAATCGCCATTCGCTCTGGCAGAAAGTTGAAAATCGCGGCGAAAGTCGATCGAGGGGATCGCGACTATTTTGAAAGGAAGATCAAACCTTTGCTCAACAACCCATTAATCGAGTTTATGGACGAGATTGGGGCTTCCGAAAAGCAGGGATTTCTGGGGAATGCTGCAGCCCTTTTGTTCCCGATCGAGTGGCCCGAACCATTCGGGTTGGTGATGATCGAAGCCATGGCGTGTGGAACGCCGGTGATTGCGCACCCCTTCGGCTCAGTTCCCGAAATTATTCGAGATGGCGTCGCTGGTTTTCAGGTTCGCGACGTGGGCGAGGCGGTGAAAGCGGTAGGCCGGCTGGGCGAAATCGACCGGCGCGAGTGCCGCCGGCATTTTGAACTCAACTTCACCGACGAACGGATGGCGAGAGACTATGTCAAGATTTACAATCGGTTGATTCAACCGAACTCGGCTTCAATTACGGTCGAAGAGGGAGCACTGAATTGGATGGCAGTGGAATCGCCCACCCCCAGTACTACATAGCGACTACCTCGTCGCCCGCAGATGATCGAGCCCGCGTACTCAAGTATGGCAGAATGTTTTTTGTTTTCGATCGCTTGGGCGATGTGCAGACGTCCGGCTTGGGCGAGGAAGGCTTGTTCTATGACGGCATGCGTCATCTTTCGGCGTTGTCGTTGAACTTATGGAACGCCCGGCCGCTATTATTGAGTTCCACCGTCGCCACCAATAATTTTCTGTTCACCGCCGATCTTGCCAACCTTGACGTGTTTAGCGAGGGGGCAATGGTAATTCATCGCGGCACGCTGCATCTGGTTCGGACAAGATTTCTGTGGCGCGACTCGTGTTTTGAGAAACTTCTGTTCGTTAATCACGGTCTGGAAAGTTTGGAGGTTCCGGTTCGCATCGGGTTCGATGCGGACTTTACGGATATCTTCGAAGTTCGCGGTATGGCCAGAGAACGGAGAGGGCAGCGACTCGAGGAACAGATTAACGGCAATTCCGTGATTCTGTCGTACAAAGGGCTGGACCGGGTTATCCGCCAGACTTGTATTCGATCGGACGCAAATCCCGTAAGAGCATCGGAATCGGGGCTGGAGTTCCAACTCGCCCTTCGTCCCAAGGAGAGAGTCACCGTTCAGCTTGAAATCTGCTGCAGCGCCGATACCGGCGAAAAATCCATTAGCTACACCGATGCGCTGTCTTCGGCACGCTTCGAACTGGGGGAGATGTCCCGCGCATTTCCCCAGATTACAAGTTCGAACTCACGCTTTAGTGACTGGATGGCGCGCTCTGTCTCCGACCTGGAGATGATGATCGCGGGCAATCCAGAGCACAATTATCCGTATGCGGGAGTTCCGTGGTTCAGCACGGTCTTTGGCAGGGACGGAATCATCACCGCGCTCCAGACGTTATGGCTGAACCCCAGCATCGCCAAGGGGGTCCTCGATTATCTAGCGGCATCGCAAGCGGACGAGATTGATTCGGTAGCTGACTCGGAACCGGGCAAGATTTTGCACGAAATGCGCGAGAGTGAAATGGCAAGGCTGGGAGAAGTACCGTTTGGGCGGTATTACGGAAGCGTGGACGCCACGCCCCTGTTCATCATGCTGGCAGGCGCGTACTTCGATCGTACGGCGGATCGTCCGTTTCTGGAAAAATTGTGGCCGCACATACAACGGGCGTTGAGATGGATTGATGAATTCGGCGACATGGATGGGGATGGTTTTGTGGAGTACGCCCGGCACTCGAGCAACGGATTGGTGCAGCAAGGGTGGAAGGATTCCAACGATTCAGTATTTCACTCGGACGGTAAGATCGCGGAACCACCCATCGCTCTGTGCGAGGTGCAGGGTTACGTCTATGCGGCAAAACTTGCGGCTGCGCGGCTGGCCCGCGTGCTCGGCGATGTGAACGGGTGCTGCGAGCTGGAAATTCAGGCGGAATCTCTGCGTACGCATTTTGAAGAACAATTCTGGTGTGAGGATCTGGGCACTTACGCACTGGCGCTCGACGGGCGCAAGCGTCCCTGCCGGGTTCGCGCGTCCAACGCCGGGCACTGCCTTTACACCGGCATTGCTGCTCCGGAACGAGCTCGCCGTGTAGCCGAGACTCTTATGGGTGCCGACTCTTTCACGGGATGGGGAATTCGGACGCTGGCTGCTGCGGAGGCCCGCTACAATCCACTCTCCTATCACAACGGCTCCATATGGCCGCACGACAATTCCATCATTGCCAATGGCCTGGCCAAGTATGGATCCAAGAAGATGGCGGGACAGGTACTGCTGGCGTTGCTGGACTTGAGCAGCGAGGTCGAATTGCGCCGGCTGCCGGAATTGTTCTGCGGCCTGAAGCGGCGTCCAACGGAGGGGCCCACTCTTTATCCGGTCGCGTGCTCGCCGCAATCGTGGGCGGCCGCAGCCCCTTTCTTGATTCTGGAAGGATGTCTCGGAATCTCGGTGCACGCGGATCGCGGACGCATCGTCTTTGACCGGCCGTTTCTTCCCGAGGGCATTCCTCAACTGTCAATTCGGGGACTCCGGTGCGGTAAGGTGGCAGCCGATTTGCTGCTGGAGCGGCGCAACGACTCCGTGCTGGTTCATCTGGAAAACAAGCAGGAGAACATTGAGATCGTGACCATCGTCTCGTGAGTGGCCGCTCTAAAGGCTTTCGGGTATTTCCCCGCCGTTAGTGAAAGCACTAACTTGGGTCTGTGGACCTCGGCAGCATGAAGCGGGCCTTCTCATGCACGTACCGTGATCTGGTGCGGCATCACACGTTCCAGGTTTCGGCGGCTCTCTCCTATTATCTTGTGCTTTCTGTTTTTCCCTGTCTTATTTTTCTCTCTGCGATCGTAGGATTCGTTTCACTTCCAGATTTGTTTAATCATGTTTTATTGCTGATGGGCCGTCTACTTCCCCCGGACACCATGAAACTGGTGTACTCCGTTCTAGGCGATGTGCTGGCCTCGCATCGCGGAACGTGGCTATCGTTCGGAATGCTCGGATTGGTGTGGACGGCATCGGCGGCCTTCGACTCGCTGATTGAGGCTTTGGACATTGCTTACGACGTTACGGATGACCGGCCATTTTGGAAGACACGGCTGCTTGCTATCGCTCTGGCGGCAATTATCGGATCACTCCTTTTAGCCTCGCTGGGCGTGATGGTGGTGGGGCCGCGCTTTGGGGAGTGGCTGGCGAGGCGCGTTGAGCTGTCGGCTGTGTTCGTTGCAGCGTGGCCCGTCCTGCGCTGGATACTCGCGATTTGCTTTACCATCCTCGCGGTTGAGGTACTGTACTATCTTGCTCCCAACGTGAAACAGCGCTTTGGCGCGACGCTGCCCGGCGCCGTTTTGTCTGTGTTGGTATGGAACGGGTTTTCTTTTTTGCTTGGCTATTATTTTCGCCATTGGGCCAATCTCAACCGGACCTATGGGACGCTGGGCGGCTTCATCGCGTTCATGACCTGGCTCTACTGGACTTCGTTCGTCTTGCTGGTGGGTGCGGAACTCAATGCTGAATTGGCGAAGGAGAGCAAGAAAGGTTGCGTGCCGCCCAAAAGCATAATCTCCGAGGATAGGGAACGGATTACACGCCCAGAATCACTTGATCGCGCGGCTTAGCTGGCTTCGCCTTGTTTCGTTCTGTGAGTTCTTCAAATTAGTTTCGCGCCTAATGCCGAGCGACGGAGCCAACGGCAAGGCAAAAGCCTGAATCGCAGAGGTCGCTGAGGGGGCTCAGAGAACGCGGAGAACCCCAGTTCGTAATATGAAGTCGGGGACAGCACTAGAATCTGGTGTGATATCGGCCGTCCACCGAAACTCCTCCGAGTTGATCCCGGGCCATGCTAACCGACCAGCGCTTGTTGAGCTGATATTCTCCCTGTACCATTTCGCTTCCCGGTTGAGAGACATCGGTCGAGAACGTGAACAGCAAATTCTTCGTGACCCGCTGCTGGATGGCTACACGGGCCGACGGATTTTGGTTGTTGCCGCCGATTGTAGGATCGATTTGCAAGCTGGAGATTCCCGCAAGCTTCTGCACGCTGCTGCTCAGTTCACTGGCAGCTTGGGAGGCGATCATGGAGTCGGTGCTCTGGCTTGAGGCGGCCGATTCCTGAGTGGTCTTGCCGCGTGCGACCAGGTTGATGATGTCAGCCGTGGCCAGCGGAGGATCCGAAACATAAGACGTGGTGAGCTTGTCGAGCGGCCCCCGCATGGTGAGCGTGAGATTGTATTGTTCGACCGTAGTACCCACGGAGACGTTCAGCACGGGGTGGGTTTCGTTGGGATCGTCGAACGTAATGACCCCTTTTTGGAGTTGGTAACGCACGTTCCGATAAAACAATTCGCCCGAAGTCAAGGTCGTGCGGCCGGTAATGACCGGATTTGCCGCGGTTCCTGCCACCTGCAGCGCGGCGCTGCCCGCGACACTGATCTGCGAACTGGTCGCGTTCAAATCCGATTGCGATTGCACCCCAATGGCGAGTTTGATGGTATCGGCGAATCCCGGCTGGGACGGGGCGCTTCCTGTGCTGAACTGGTCGCCAAAGCTCGCCAAATCGAAATCTTGCGTGAACGACAGGCTGTCGATCAGGACGCGTCCGTTCAACGTGGAAGCCTGAGTTGTACCGCTGAAGGCAAGATTGGCAGTGAGCAGCGATCGCAAACCCTGGGGATAGCGGAGACGAACTGATTGTCCCTGGAGCGCGAGATTGAATTGCACAGCCGGCCGGTAAGTGATCGAACCGCCGACAGAGACTTGGCCGCCTCCGACCTGAGCGGTCATCTTTGATACCTGTACACGATCGTTCGCGATATCCAATGTGCCATTTAACTTCTCGACGCTCACTGGAGCGTCGGCCGATGTCACAAATATGTTCTTGAGTTCTAATTGCCCGGCTATCGTTGGGCTGGCGGCCGAACCGGTGGCGCGCACATCCAAGGCTAACGTACCGGAACTCGTGGCATCTGGTGCGACGATTTTAAGGATCCGCATATCGACCGACCCGTTTGCGGACAGTGAGGGAGAAGCGGTGCCGCCGATGGGCATCCGGCCTTGCAGGTGAAGCGATGTGCCCGTGCCTCGAATCTCGGCGGGTTGCAGCGTCACTACCGATTTGGCATAGTCGGCGCGGATGGGGCTGGCGATGCCGATCTGCAGCGATTGGTAGCTCGCGTTCAGGACCGGAATCGAAAGATGCGCTTCAACTTGGGATTTGTCCTTGAGCGGTCCCTTCAGCGTGGCATGCAACTCGGTCTGCCCTTTGAATCCTTGCGGAGCAGTCGGTGCGTAAGTCGCGATCAGAACGTCCAAAGGAACTGTATTTGTGTCGATAGTAGCTTCGGTGTAGTAGTTTCCACTCAGAGCGACACGACCGTGCGCCTGAACCGAGGCTTCGGACACTTTGGAGTTCAGATTGAGATCGGCGTAATGATGAGCGACCGCAAGTTCTGCTTTTAACCCCGAGATGGAGCTCTGCCGGACTTGGAGCTGAGGCAACTGAACAACGGCGGTGAGTTGCGGATCGTCCAGCGTTCCGTCGCCGTTCACCGAGGCGGTGACAGTTCCGGTCAGGCCGAGATCTCTTGCTTTGACGGTTTGAAGTTTTTCCAGCACGACCGACGGCGCGTTGAGGCGGATCTTGTATGCCTTGGTTTTTGGGGTGTAGGAAAGGTCGGCGTCAATGGCTCCGGCCGCGACCGCCAGATTTAACGTCGAAATAATGGAGCCGTTGGTCGCATTAAATTTTGCGGCAAAGTTTTGAATTGGCTCGTTGTAAGCGTTCGCGTTGGTGACTTGCGCGGAGCCGGAGCCGACGGGATTGAGTTGCGAACCGCTCAGAGAGACCTTTGCTGAGAAGTCACCTGAAATCGGGTAGTGCTGATTGGCCACACGCTGGAGATCGGCAATCCGAATTTTCTGTACGTCAAGATGTGCCTCGATACGATTCGTATCTTCGTAGGACCAATTCCGCAATCCGACACTGGCGCTGAAACTTGCCTGCCCCTGTTGGGTATTGACGAGGGATCCGCTCTGCACGGTGAATTCTGAGGGAGTCGCACGCATCTGCATTTTGGCGGTTGACCACTGGCTGCCTTCGACCTGCAAATTCTGCGCGTTCAGCTGTGCGGCGACCGTGGGCTTTTTCATTGAACCACTCACAACCGCGTTGAGCGTTGCGGAACCCGAGACCGCGGGGACTTGCGTCTGGGGCGAGCGGAAGGAAGAAGCTAGAGCGGCAAGTTGATGAAGATCGTTCGCCGCAACCTGAATCTGCAAGCTGGAATTGTTACTGATGGTACCCTGCGCGTTCAGTGTCGCGGAGGGAATCCGCAAGGTCGTGTCGAGCAGCGCGATAGTTTGATGAGCCCCGTCGTAGCTTACGTGGATCGCACCATTGACCGGAACCCCGCTTTCGGACGGATTTGATCTATTGCTGGCCAGAGCCTGAACCGTCAAGTCCGAATGCGCGCGCAGGTTGGACAAAGTGCCTTTCCACGTTGCCTCCGCCTTTCCACCCAGCGTCCCGGAAAGAGTGGCGCCGTTGACGCTCTGGGTTCGCAGAGCCTGCTGTAATGCTTTCAACGAGATGTTGTGCAGCGCGGCCTGAACCTGCGCATCTGGGGTGGCATCCACGTGTTGGATCTGGGCATTCGCTGTAATGCGGCCGCCCAGAGAATCTACCGCGAGATTCTTTACTTCCAAGTTTCCGCCGGCTAGTTGATACGTTCCTTGCAGCTTGCGCAACTCGACGTGGTTGCCCGAGGCGGCCGCGGAAAGCACTTCACTGGCAAGCTGCCCGTTAATGGAGATGTTTCGAAGAAATGGCTGGGTTCCAACCACCTGATAGTGCAACTGGCCGGTCAGCGAAACGTCCCCTGCCGGCGCGGCCTGCGGCGACATCGCGGCGAAGTCTTGTGTATGAATCTGGATATGGTAATCGCCGTCCGCAATTGGATTCGAGTAGTTGGAAATGCCGGCATGGAGCTCTATGGCAGAAGACCCAAGTTTGAGGATAGCCGATTCCAGGTTGAATCGGTGGGGCGATGCATTGAATTTCAATTGCAGATTGTGGGGAAGAGGGGCGTACTGAGCATATTTCACATGCCCGTTGTTGTACGAAACCGCGCCCTCGTAGCGCTTGGCGAGTGAATCGAAACGGATGTCGGTCCCGAGGTCATACAGATCGGCGTCGAGTGGAGTCTTGCGGTCTTTATAGTTCACCTCGCCGTTGGTTATTTGAACGTGCTCCACCGCAAGATCGAAGACGCTGGTTTGGCTGCTGCCTTGACTGGGCGGAGCGGTCGGAAGATTGTTCTTGCCGTCGCGGCTAACGTGTAAATGAATAACGGGATGAGCGATGAGAAGTTCACGCAAGGCCACCTGATGATGCAACGCCGATAAGATGTTTATGCGAACGGTAAGCTCGTCCGCGTGGAGAAGCGGAGGCTGATCTGCGCTTTCCGTACCGCGCACAGTAATGTCGTAAAGATGCGCCGTTAGGGTCGACAGATTGAAATCCAGTCCGCCAATCTGAGTTCTGCCGCCGGTAGCCAGGTTTGCCTGCTCTACGATCTTGCCTAGAGCAAATCTTTGAAAGCTGTTGCTGCGCAGGTAAAAATATCCAGCGACCACTGCGACAAGAAGCAGTGCCAGCAGGCCCGCCAGTGTCCAACCGATCTTCCGTTTCCACCGTTTCCAATTCATGAGTCTCCTAAAAAGCCTGCCCGATGGTGATGTAGTACTGCAGCGGATTGATTCCCGGAACCGGGTTCAGATTGCGCCCAATATCAAAGCGAACCGGACCGATCGGAGTGGCGTAACGCAAACCGAATCCCACGGTGTTGCTGTAGTTGTTGACGAAATTATTGAAGTTGATGGCGCTGTAGACGTTGCCGCCGTCGTAGAAGACAACGCCGCCCAGCGCTTTGGTAATTCCCAGCGGGAAGCGCGCCTCTGAGTTCAGGATGAAGAGTTGCCGCCCACCCACCGGGACAGTCACATCCACGCATCCCGACTCGCCTTTGAGCACGTTGCAGAATGGAACCAGCCGTTGCGGTCCCGCTTCATCGATGGGAAATCCGCGCAGAGAGGTGCCGCCGCCGGTGAAGAACATCTGACTGGTGGGCACGAAGCTTCCCGAAAACGGCGTTGCCATTCCGAGCCGAATGCTGTTCGCGAATACGAGGGAGTGCACAGGCAGGTAGTAGGCGTATTGACCGAAGAGTTTGGCGAAGTTTGCACTCGAGCCGAATGCTGTGGGCGTAATTCCCACATTGGCCGTCGAGAAAGATCCGCGGTGCGCGTCCAACGGTTTGTCGCGAGTGTCGCGGATCAATGTAGCCGACCAGGTCGATAGCTGCACATGCCGATCGCGGTCAAGCACAAGCTCGGGGACGAGCAAATGAGACAGTGTCGTCCTGTTGAAGTCATAGCGAAGCTGTAGCCGGATATTCTGTTTACGGCTGATCAGGCGTTCCAGCTGAAAGGAAAGATCGCCCAAGCCGGCCGTAAAAAGCGGATTCTCGCTGTTGCGTTCCACGGAAAAGCTGCTGAGTGACTGCCATTGGGAACCGATGAAGTGGGGCTGAGAATAGGTGGTCAACGCTCTTTGGTCGAGGCGCGACAAAAGAATGGAGCCGCTCGCGGTCTCTCCCAGCCCTCGAATATTGCGGCGGGTAAATTCTACCGAACCCCGCGGACTGGCAAACGTCGACTGGCTGGGCGCGATCTGATTGCCGCCCAATCCGATGGTCCCGCCCCCTCCGGGCAGGGCTACGGTCCCGGTGGGTATGTTTCCGCCGCGGTGGGACACCTCGAATCCGAATCCATACGTAATCTCGTTGCGTTTTGCCTCGTGCACCTTCACCAGCGCCATTTCATCGGTCTGGTCGGTGATGGGCTTGCGGGGACCCACGCTGGACCAGTCAAAGATGCCCAAATCGTACAGCCGGCTTTCCGCTGCCAGCAGCTGATCGCGCCGCATCGGCGTCTCCGGAGGAATCTGCGCTGTCTTCTTGATGAGCGAGAGTCGCGTTTGTTTCTGGCCGAGATAAGCCACTTCACTGATTCGCACCATTTGGTTCTCGGTGATCACATAGGCGACGTTGACGCGGTGGGGATCGCCGGGGTTCTGCTGCACGATCGTCTTCACTTCGGCGTTGAGGTATCCGCGGTCCAGGTAGTTCGCGGAAATACGATTTCGATCTTCCGCCAGCTTGCGCGGCGAAAAGGGTACTCCAGCTCGGAGTTGGAATCCTTTGGGCGCGGTGAGTTGCGCTGAGGCGAGGTTCTGATTTCCGGAGACTCGCACGTCCTCGACCATCGTCTGCGTGCCCTCCTCGATGTCAAAGGCAACGTCAATCTTCGGTTCGCGGTCGATGATCTGCGGCTTGACTTTGACTTCTTCATAGCCGTGGTCGCGGTACAGCGCTTGTATGTTGTCGGCGCTTTGTTTCAGCAACTTCTGGCCGACGCTCCCGTGGGTCCAGATATGCGATTTCTTCACCGTGACCTGATCCAACAATTCTTTCGCAGAAAGTGCGTAGTTCCCGCGAAAGAAAATACGATTTACTTTGTGCTTCTTGCCGCGATCGATTTTGTAGACAATTGAAATTCGGTCTGGCCCTTTCTGAAAGTCGGTGGTCACCGCAGCGTCGTAGAAGCCCTTCTTCTGGAAGTAGTCGGTCAGATTACGCTGCCCTTCTTCAACCAAGTCCCGATCGATGGTTCCTTCCGAATAAATTGGGATCAGCTTCTTCATTCGCCGTCCCGCGAGAAATGGAATGGCCGTGAGCCGGGCGCCGACCGTGCGGACAGTGACCACGGGGCCGACTTTCACAGTGAAGGAAACATTGACTCGATTGGTTTCGGCGTCGTATTGCGGCGGATTTTCGTGAACGCTGCTGGCCAACCTGTTCTGCCTGGTCAGGGTTCTCTTCATCAGCGTCGTGGCTTCGCTGATTCGTTCTGGCGTATACGGTTTTCCGCGCTTCAACAGACCGCCGGAGAGCCGTGCACGCAACGATCTCGCTGAGCGCAGCAATTGGGCACTTTCAGGCTTGTCAGGTCCCTGGACCTCGACGGAGGAAATCCGAGCCTGCTTCCCCATCTCAACCGCGAAAGTCACGCTGACCAGTTGATGGTCATCGTCAATCTTGGGTTCGACATGAACTTTCGCCTGAAAATAGCCATTTTTGTGTAAAAAGTCCGTAAGGGCGGTTTCAGCGATTGGAATTCGAGAGGGATCGTAGGGGTCTTCATCGGGAAGGTTTACGATCTGCAAAAGCCGGGTGTAGGCGAAGTACTTTCCTACGCCGGGAAAATCTACGACACCAAGATAGTAGGCTGGTTCCAGCAGAAAGTTAACCCGTAACCCTGCCACTTCGGGCTCGACGCTGACATCGACGCGGGGGAAACCACCCGCCTGCTTCAAAGCTTCAGCTGTAGCTTCAATGGTGGCTTCCGAATACGGTGTTCCTGGCTTCTGGCCGACAAACGGGAGCAGAGGTTGCAGGTCGCGGTGGGGATTCGCGATGAGCGAAATAGCACTTACATTCTGACCGTCGTATGCCGCCTGTGGCCGCGCCGGCGCGAGTTGCGCAAACAGGGTTGCGCTCCACAATAATAACCCGAGACTGAAAAAGCGCATACGCAACCGCCAACCGCATCTGAGATCGTAATCAGACAAGGCGCTCCCAAGCTGACGAGATGTGATGCCATTGATTCGAAGGTAGTTGTCGCGAAGTGACAGGGTGGCTGTGGAGAAACGCAGGTGCGGCGCCTACTCTCGCGGAAACAAATAAAACTGGCGTCAAACAGAGGCGTGCGCGATCGAGTACGCTGGCCTACCTTCACTCAGCCGGCGCGTAATATCCAGTCTTGGCATGCGCCCGCAAGAACGCCAATTTCCTGGGCAATCTCAGCTTTACTTGAATCTTATGCCATTTTCCATCGCGTGGCATCTGCTCCGGACGGTACCCGAGCACATACTGCGTCCGCAGCGCGCGGCCGATATGACGGGCAACCGCCGGTAATTCCACAGTGTTGTCCAAGGTGAACGCCTGCCCGCCGGTAGGCTCGGCAAGCTCCGACAACAAGGCCGGACCGCGCCTCTCTTCCAGAGTGGGAACGTAGCGGTCAAAAGTTCCAATGGCGTATATCATCACATCCGATTCTTTTGCCGCCGCTCGTACTTCCTTTTCCATATAGATACTGTGATTGTCTCCTCCGTCCGAGATAACCAGCAGAGCTTTCTTTGTGTACCTCGCCTGTTTCATCTTAAGCAATCCCATGTAGATGGCGTCGAGCAGGGCCGTCCGACCCTTGGGTTGCGTGAAGAGGAGTTCCTTCTCCAAATCCTCGGGGGCGGTCGTGAAATCCGTCACCAGATGAGGTTGGTCGGAGAATGCGACCATGAAGAACTCATCCTGAGGATTTGCTTCTTCACAAAATTGGGTAACTGCTTCCCGGACGCGGCCCATTTTTTCGCGCATGCTGCCACTGGTATCGAGAATAATTCCTATCGAAACCGGCACGTCTTCGCTGGAGAAATGGCGGATTTCCTGCGGCTTCTTGCCCTCAAAGAGCTCGAAGTTCTCGGCCTGAAGGCCAGTCACAAGGCGCTGCATCGGATCCATCACGCTGACGGGAACCAGCACTAATTTCACGTCGGTCTTGACGACATGAAGGATGGCTCCATTCACCAGCTTGTTGGAGGCGACTGCATTCGCCATTGCCGGCGACAGTTGCCTGGAAACCACGTGAACATCGTTCACGCTGGTCTGGGTAAGTGCTGATGTCCCTAGCAGAGTGAGAAGAAACCCAAGAGCGGCAATGACTTTCAAACCGGCGACTGCTTCCCGTAGGATCGGCATCTTTCACCGCCTGGCAAGCCAGCCTTCACTTCGGCAAGGCTTGCACGCGCGCCTCCTTCTTTCTTAGGCCAAGTGCTCCGATGGAGCCATCATCTTGAATCTGTAGAGCCTGCCGAGACTTTCCTGCACAGAGTCCTACTGTTTCCTTTACGACTCTCCTGCGGAATCCCTAGGCCACGGATGGATCCACCTTTTCCAACTGTCTTCGCTCGCAATTGCCTACCCACCCTGCATAGGGAACCTGCATCAAAACAACAAATCTGTTTAGGAGAGGTCGCACACCTGGATCATCGGCTGGGCGGACGGAAACATGAATTGGAGGACCGAATGACGCGACGCGGCATATCGAGGCGCAAAGTTCGTTACGCTGTGGTTGGTTTGGGACATATAGCACAGGTCGCTGTCCTCCCCGCATTCAGGAACGCTGCCAACTCGGAACTGTTCGCTCTTGTTTCCGGGAACTCGGACAAACTCGAAAAAGTCGGCAAGAAGTATGCTCTGGAGCACCTCTACTCCTATGAGGATTACAGCCGAGCCTTGTCCAACGTCGACGCCGTGTATCTAGCCCTGCCCAATCATTTGCACCGGGAGTACGCGGTCCGCGCCGCGGCGGCCGGGGTTCACGTGCTTTGCGAGAAACCGATGGCGGTGACATCCCAGGATTGCCAGGCCATGATTGAAGCCGCGAGGCAAAACCACGTGAAACTGATGATTGCCTATCGTCTTCACCTGGAAGCTGGAAACCTGGAAGCAATTCGGCTGGCAAGAAGCGGGAAGCTGGGGGAGCTACGAGTTTTTGCTTCGGAGTTTTCTCAACAAGTGGCTGAGGGGAACGTTCGAGTAACAGAACCCATTGCGCGCGGCGGCGGTCCGGTTTACGACATGGGGGTCTACTGCATTAATGCTTCCCGATATTTATTTGGTTCGGAACCGACAGAGCTTTTTGCTGTAACTGCGAACCACGGGGATAAGAGATTCCAGCGTGTCGAAGAAATGACATCGGTGGTAATGCGGTTCCCCGGAGAACGCATTGCCACTTTTACCTGTAGCTTTGGCGCCGCCGATATCGCCCGTTACTCACTGATTGGAACCAAGGGTGTACTGCGTTCCGATCCGGCCTACGAGTACGCCATGGCCATCAAACAACAGGTAACCCGCGACGAAAAAACGAAGGCCAGGACCTTTCCCAAACGTGATCAATTCGCTGCCGAGCTGGTCTACTTCTCGGATTGCATACTCAAGAATAAGGAACCAGAACCTTCCGGGCTCGAAGGTTTAGCCGACGTAAAAATCGTGGAGGCAATTTACGAATCGGCTCGAACTCGAAGAGTCGTTCGCGTCCCAGAGCTTCCCGGTAAAAAGCGTCCCGCCATAAGCCAGGAGATTCACCGGCCAGCTCACGGGAAGCCAGAGGTCATTCATGCCAAGCCGCCGTCTCGCGACGCAGCGTAGTTCCGAGTTAAGTTAATCCAAAAACGGCGGGTTCTGCCTGAGTAACTCAAGCCGCAACTCAAACAAAAAAGCCCAGCCATATTGGCCGGGCCGTTGGATCCAGTGTGCGTGAAACTATTTGGACATGCTGCCGTTCTGGCAGGTCTTGGCAACGTGTTTCACAGAGCTGACTTCAAGTGTTTGTGAGCTGCTGCTCGCGCCTGCCGTACCGGTAGCGGTTCCTCCGGCGTTCGATGATGCCGCGCTCGACGTGCCGGTAATCTTTACTTCGTGGCCCACGTGCTCGCTCAGCTTCGCCGTGTCTCCGGTCAGCTGATAGGACGTGCCGTCCTTGGCAGTCAGCGTGTAGCTGCCGCTGGAGCCGCTCAAGCAGCCTTCAACGGTATTTGCTCCGCTAGCGGTCGCTGAACCTGTTTGACCCGAGCTTGCCGATGTCGGGCTGGCTGGGCTGGAATTTGAGTTTGTAGAGTCCTGCGCCACGGCCCAACACGCGCCGAGCAACAGTACCGAAACGAGCGATAATACTTTTCGCATATGCAATCCTCCAAAGTGAGCTTTGTTGTCGTATTAGCATAGCCCTCAGATTGGAATGCACACCATTCCTTGAGCGCGATCAATTCGACACAAGGAATTGTGCCTCTTCGAGTCCCTAGCACCAATACAGCACTTCCCTGATATCGCTAAGTGTTTTCCGGACAGTCGAGTGGGGATGGTACAGAGGTTGCGGGAGCACCTGATCTGCAGGCAACAGGGCTAACGTGAGTTGGTTGGGTCAAAGGTCAACTCGACCCTTCGGGCCGGTCTTTGTGCGGCAACTTCGGAGTAGCTGTCAATCCGACCGAAAGGCAATTTTGGCCTCCTTCTGCCACGCCGGAGCCAACGCGAAGGCGGTTCTGCCCCGGTGAGAACTTACACACCACTTGCTATAACTTACGAATGCGCCTAGACGATTACGCACCCCGGCCAGCGCACCTCAAATGGCTCCTAGATTCTGACCCGGCTATCCGTTGGCAGGTCATGAGAGACCTCACAGGTGAAGCCCCCAACGCGATTGCAGCCGAGCGGTCCTGCGTCGCAACCGAAGGCTGGGGAGCCCAACTTCTCGCGCGCCAATCTCCTGCTGGCAACTGGGGCGAGGGCCCTCGCGGGTGGAGAAACGATCTGCCGAAGGAGGACCGAGTTTTACTGATTGCGCTATACAGTCTCACCGTCCTGATGGACCTCGGTCTCGATCCCGCCAGCAAGGAGGCTCGCAAAATGATCGAGCGGGTCGAGAACCGGCTCGTGTTTAAGCGGCTCAGCAACCGGCCTTACCTTCACGGCGAAACGGAGCCCTGCATCAACGGCAGAATCCTCGGCATCGGCGCGTATTTCAGAAAGCCGAACGACGCACTGGCCAATCAACTCCTGGGCGAGCAACTCGAAGATGGCGGCTGGAACTGCGAAGCACCCAAAAGCCGGCGCTCCTCGTTCCATACCACTATCTGCGTGCTCGAAGGACTGCTCGAATACGACCGAGCCCCGCGCAAATCGGGGGCCGTTACGAAGTCCGTTGCGAAGTCCGTCACCAAGGCCCGCAAGAGGGCCGAAAACTATCTGCTCGATCGCCGCATGTTCCGCTCGCTTCGAACCGGCGAAGTGATCGACAAACGCTGGCTCCGGTTCTCGTTCCCGCCCTTTTGGCACTACGACGTCTTGCGCGGACTCGACTATCTGCGAAATGCAGGAAAACCCGACAGCCGCGTCAGCGAGGCCATCGAAACCGTGATTGAGCGCCGACACCAGAACGGACGCTGGCCCCTCAACCTCATTCATTCCG
Source organism: uncultured Acidobacteriaceae bacterium (assembly GCA_963733795.1). Lineage (GTDB taxonomy): Bacteria > Acidobacteriota > Terriglobia > Terriglobales > Acidobacteriaceae > Sulfotelmatobacter. The sequence continues at coordinate 194,680 of CAVTED010000004.1, read as the reverse complement.
AACATGTTCCATTGGAGATGGAGACCGATGTCGGCGGGGCAAGCCGCTGGAACACGCTGCGCGCTCTCCGCGTTCTGCGTTGGTACAACAACTCGACGTGGTAGTTGTCAGTTGGGAATGCTCGCGCTATGGCTTGGGACAGCAAGGCACCACTCCGACTGCGGTCGTGTAGCTGAGGCCGGCTTTAGGCTCACCGATAGATCACGGCATGGGAATATTTCTTCTCAACCGCGTCTTCTTCAGCTTGCGAGAGCGGGACATTTTTCTCTCCTTCGCGGGCAGAGGTGTCGCGCATAAAGTCCTCGAAGCCGGGCGCGGAAAAGATGGCGAGCAGGTTGACGGCGTCGGTTCCGGCGTTGTCGGCGGAGATCCAGGTTCCGGCGGGGATAAAGACGGTAGCGCCCGCATGCACGAGTCTCACCGAATCTCCGACATGCACACGGTCGGTTCCGGTCTGCAGAAAGAGGATTTCGTCGGCTTCGGGATGCCGGTGGGTGTCGATTTTTCCCCCTGGAGGAATGCTCGCAGTCATAAAAACCAGATGCGAGGACCCGCCATTCTTCGGATCAATCTTCAGGATGAAAGTCTCTCCTGGATCGGGATGTCCGGGCCATCCCCGCACTACACGGCGCTCGCCTTGGTCCTTCTCGAGGACGAGGGGAGTCGCCCTGGCTACGTTCGTGGATTGCGGGCTCGGGGGCAGCGGCGTGGCGCCAACACATACGAGAAGGGCACAGACAACGGTGAAGATGCGAGTCATTCGCATGGGACGATCTCCTCACACTGGGACAAGCAGGACCCGGACGACCTAATTCAGGCCAGGATGGGAAGACAGTACTCTAACCCTTGTCCGACGGCAATCGCCGAAATGAGGCGATAGCCATGGGTAGAACCTTTGGACTTTGCATCAGGGCTGAGCATCATTCTCGCGCAAACACCCACGTTTCGCTCAGCAGGAAATTTGCCAGCGAGCACAGAGCAATCGCCAGGGTATTGGCGACGAGATAGTTCACATGGGCTTGGCCGAACAGGAGTTTCATCAGCACCAGATTGCCGAGGATGGAGACGGCTCCGTTGCTTAGATTGAAGCGCACTAGCCGGTGCTGCCAGCGGCGAGCAGATCGATCCAACCTTGTTCGATTGAGGTTGGTTCGATCCAACTTGGTTCGATCAGCCCAGGTGAACTGTTCGTGCCAGACGAAGTTGTGGACGACGGCGGTCTCGACTGCGATTGCGGTTGCAACAAGATAATTGAAGTGAGCCACTTCTTTCAGCAGGAAGAGTGCGGTGAACTGCACTGCGATCCCGATTCCCCCGACCAAGTTAAATTTGCACCATCGCAGCAAAGTGACGGATGCCTCACTGTTACCAGGGGGAGACAACGGTACGGTCACTGCGGGATTCTCTCTTCGCGATAGAGGCGAATGGTGTTCTGCACAGTAAAGGCGACGGCCATTGACGCCATGCCTGCTAGACCGATGGTGCCGCCTACGTTGAACAAGCGGTAGGATTGTCCGAAAAGATGGACGACGGGTTTCCAGAACAGAGCCAGGTTTCCAATCATCAGCAGGATGCGCAATTCGGTTGGGCCGAAGCGCCAGAACGAGATGTGAAATTCGCCCAAGGCGTGGGTTGCCAGATAGGACTGGATGGAGAGCACGAGAAAGGCGACCAGCAAACCGATGGCGATCCAGGGATGCATGTATCCAGAGAGAGCAAGGCCGCCCATCAGAGCGATCGCCCCAAAGCTATCGACCATATGGTCAACATAGAAGCCATAGCGCGGACGCAGGCGTTGGCGCACGCGGGCGAGGGTTCCGTCGAGTGAATCGCCCAGCCAATTGAGAGCGAGGCAGATGACCACGCCGAGGAGCGCCAAGCGATTTGTGGACGCAAGAGCGTAACAGGCTCCTGCGGCAATCTGCGCAACCAAGCCGAGGACGGTGAGATGGTCTGGGCCGATGCGATGCGGGATGCGTGCGGCGAGCCACAGGAGCGCGCGTTTTTCTCCCGCTGCCAGCCAGCTTTCCTGCACGCGTATCGTGTCCGGAACTCGGGCGCAGCGCGTGTTCGGCACCAGGCGCGGGTGTACCTGCTCGTTGGATTCTGCCGTCGATTGAACCCGAGCATGGAAACCGGTGTGGGCATCAATCGCTTGAGTAGCACGACTCTCCATAATCCACCCTTCTAAATTGTTGTTTCTCGCGCCACTCGGCCACTGTGAACGGCGAAGGGGTTCGGGGACAATGCACCAGTGGTCATCTATCAGTCATACGGAGGTCAACGGGGAAGTCCTTTGCCGGGAGTCTCTTACGAGGCCCCCTCATTCCTAAAGTAACTTGTGCCCGCGGCGATGGATGTGCTCAGATGGGCCCATGCCCACCCTTGAATGTGTCGAACCGCAGCCGGCGCTTGCGCCGCGTGCCATCGCTAAGAATCCGGTCGTGAGCTGGTTTTTCTTCTTCTTCTTTGTTTCAGGACTTTGCAGCGTGCTGTATGAGTTGGTTTGGCTGCGCCTGTCGATGGCGCAATTCGGAGTAACGACCGCCATGGTGTCGATTGTTCTCTCCGTATTCATGGCGGGACTGGGCCTGGGCTCGTGGGCAAGCGGCAAATGGCTGCGCGCGGCCGCGCCGGACGTTTTCGCGGTCCGGTTTCCTGCGCTTCGCCTTTACGCAGTCCTGGAACTGCTGATTGGCATATCGGCGGTGGTTGTTCCTCACGAACTTTCGTGGGGGCGGCGCATTCTGGAAGGTCTCGGCGTCAGTTCTTCGTGGGCCTACTACAGTGTTGCCGGTCTGTGGGTTGGCCTAACTCTGATTCCATGGTGCGCGCTGATGGGCGCAACCATTCCGGTTGCGATGCGCGCGATTGGGCAGACCTTACCGCGCGAGGCGGCCCGTTCGTTCAGCTATCTCTACATGGCGAATGTGATGGGAGCGGTGGCTGGAACGATTGCGCCCTTGGCCCTCATCGAACTACTCGGCTTTCGAGGAACGCTGAGTGTGGGCACGATCTGCAACTGCCTGATTGCTCTTGCGGCGTTGATGCTGTCACGCAACGCTCCAGCAGACTCGGTAGTTGAGTTCGTTCCGCCCCTGGCCGAGCCGACCATGAATGAGGGCTCTCGGGGCTGGCTCCTACCAGTTCTCTTCCTGACTGGCCTTACGAGCATGGGGATGGAAGTGATCTGGGTGCGCCAGTTCACGCCTTACCTGGGCACAGTGGTATACGCTTTCGCTTCGATTCTCGGAGTCTACCTTACGGCTACTTTCGTCGGCTCCCGCGTCTACCGGAGCTGGAGCGCGCAGATAGTCCGACATCAAGGCCAGGAGAGCCCTGTATTGTGGACGCTGCTGGGACTTTCCGCGCTCTTTCCGCTGGTTACGTCGAGCCCCAGCATCGTTCTGGGCGATGTGCCAAGGATGATAGTGGGCATTGCGCCTTTCACCGGGCTGCTGGGTTTTCTCACTCCAATGCTGGTGGACCGCTGCTCCGGCGGGGATCCCGCCAAGGCGGGAACTGCGTACGCGGTTAACATTCTGGGGTGCATTTTCGGTCCGCTGCTGGCGGGTTTTGGTCTGTTGCCGTATTTGAGCGAACGCTGGGCGCTGGTTGTACTGGCGCTACCTTGGCTGGTCGTCGGCCTCCGGCCGCTGAAGCCAGGTTCCCAGGCAACTTCGGGCGTGCGTGAGGCCGCTTATGTCCTCCTTCCGCTGGCGGGGCTGCTGATTTTTGTCGGCAAGGGCTACGATGAGCGATATCCGCATCGGCAAGTGCTGCGCGACCCGACCGCCACGGTCATCGCCACCGGCAGCGGCATGGAAAGACAACTGCTGGTCAACGGATATGGCATGACGACTCTGACCCCGATGACTAAGATGATGGCGCATCTGCCGCTGGCCTTCCTTGACCGCCCGCCCCATGACGCGCTCGACATCTGCTTTGGCATGGGGACCACTTTCCGCTCGTTGCTAAGCTGGAAGATCAACACGACGGCGGTCGAACTCGTGCCCAGCGTGCCGAAACTATTCGGCTACTTTCACAGCAATGGCCCCGAGCTTCTGCAATCGCCGCTGGCGCATGTCGTGATCGATGATGGCCGCCGCTACCTGGAGCGCAGCACACAGCAATTTGACCTGATCACGATTGACCCGCCGCCGCCGCTCGAAGCTGCGGGATCAAGCATGCTTTATTCGGAAGAGTTCTATGCCGCGGCTCGCAAGCGGTTGCGCCAAGGCGGCATTCTGGCGCAGTGGTTACCCAATGGAGACGACGCGGATTTGGCCGCCGTCGCACGCTCGCTCCACAACTCGTTCCCTTATGTCCGTGTTTTCCGTTGGGGGACCCGTTGGGGATTCCACTTTCTGGCCAGCGAACAACCTCTAGCCAACCTGAGTGCGGAACAGCTACAGCGCAAGCTGCCGGCGGAAGCTGCCGCCGATTTTGTGGAATGGAACGTCCCGTCGAAAGATCGTAAAATGATAGCAACCGCATTCGAAGACATGCTGCACAACGAAATCCCGATCGAACTCATGATCGGGCAGTCTCCCACCACGCCTGCTCTCACCGACGATCGGCCCATAAACGAATACTATCTTTTGCGAGGATGGCACCAATTGACCAGATAGCTCGTTTCGGGTCTGCCGGCTTGCCCTTCGGGAAGTAAGCGCAGCCGGAACTGCTATGCCACCGAGGGTTTGCTCTGTGGACCGCACTCTCGCGGCTTCGCAGTCGGAATCCTTCAGATTAAGGAATACCCGCTGTCCTTTTGCTCGTGCGGAACATCTAACGTGCTTAAGAGTACGCTCATAGCGCCCTCATCTCGTGAGCGGTCGACGGCTTCGGAAGGAGCGATTATGAATAGATTTGCTTTTGCGGTCAGCGGAGTATTGGGTTTTGCGGTTTGGGTATGTGGGTGCGAAGTCCTTTCGGCGCAGGACGTTCGGGAGGCCAGCGGAGTTCCGGCGCACATGGTGGTGACCGTCGAGCCGCATCACGGTTCCGACGTGCCAACCGTCAACCGTGAAGATGTCATGGTGTATGAAGGAAAGGATCGGGACCGCGTGACCGAATGGATTCCTGCCCAGGGAGAACACGCAGCGCTTGAGTTTTTCATTCTGCTGGATGACGGATCCGATAGCAGCCTGGGGCAACAATTGCAGGATCTGCGAAAGTTCATCGAAGGGCAGGCTGCTTCCACGAAGATTGGGATTGCCTACATGCAGAATGGCATCGCGAGGGTGGAACAGAATCTGACGAGCGATCATGCGCAAGCGGCGAAGGCGTTGCGGCTGCCCATGGGGGCCGGCGGGGGCAATGGCAGCCCGTATTTTTCTTTGAGCGACTTGATTAAACGCTGGCCTGAGGGCACGGCTCGGAGAGAGGTGCTGATGATATCGGATGGAATCGACCGGTATTACGGCACCGGTGACCTGTCGGATCCATATCTGGACGAAGCCATCGGCAGCGCTCAGCGTGCCGGCATTCTCGTATCCGCGATTTATAGCCCGGGGGTTGGCCATTTCGGTCACAGCTATTGGCAGACCTATTGGGGACAGCTTTATCTCGCGCAGGTTGCGGACCGCAGCGGAGGCGAATCGTACTATATCGGTTTCAGCGGGCCGCCAGTGTCAATTGCCCCTTATCTCGAAGATCTGACGCGGAGGCTGAGCCATCAGTATCTCCTGACATTTCTCGCAAAGCCGCCGAAGAAGGCTGGATTGCAGCCGGTAAAGCTCAAGACGGAAGTATCGAATGTGGATCTGGTCTCTGCGGATAGGGTATATGTATCGCCGACGCCAGAGCGGTGATAGCTCGCCCCTAAAGGCCAAAGGCCTGCCCGGCCTGAGCGATGCGGCGGGGGAGTGTCCGATCGACAACTGTCTGGCCCTTTGAGATTCCGATAAGATTGAACCTTCCGACCAGACCTGAATGACGAAACTCCTGCGCTTTTTCCAGCCATCGCACCAGCACACGGCATTTTCGGCGACGTTGCTGCTGATTTCGGCGGTCATGCTTTCGCGTGTGATCGGATACGCGCGCGATGCATATATTGCGTGGGAGTACGGAGCGGGTGGGCCCACGGACGCTTACGTCGCTGCCTTCACGCTGCCGGATTTTCTGAACTACATTGTGGCCGGGGGCGCGGCGTCGATCACATTCATTTCGATCTACACGCGATTTCTGGCGGAGAAACGCGACGCGGATGCGCGGAAGACATTTTCCATCATCATCACAGTAATGACGGCAGTGTTGATCGTGGGGACGATAGTGACGGAGATCTTCGCGCCGCAGTTTGTGCGCTGGTTCGTGAAAGGATTTTCGCCCGACAAGATCGAGCTGTGCGTACACCTGACGCGGATTCTCCTGCCGGCACAAATCTTCTTTTATGTAGGCGGAGTGGTTTCGGCAGTACTGCTTTCGCATCGGTTGTTTTTATTTCCGGCATTTGGACCGTTGATTTACAACCTATTCATCATTTTTGGTGGGGTGCTGGGGGGTAGGCATTTCGGAATTGCTTCCCTGGCGTACGGTGCTCTGATCGGGAGTGTCGCAGGTCCATTTCTGGCGAGCGTGATCGGAGCTGCGCGAATCGGCACGGGGTACAAGCCGTCGTTCGAGGTGATGAATCCGGCGTTTGGTGAATGGGTGAAGCTTTCGGTGCCGTTGATGCTGGGCGTCTCGCTGGTCACGGCCGATGACTGGATTCTGCGGCACTACGCCTCAAGTGGCGTGGGCGATATTACGCGACTTACATTTGCCAAGCGATTGTTCGCGGTGCCGATTGCGGTGCTGGGGCAAGCGACGGGACAGGCGTCGCTGCCATTTTTCGCGCGGCTGTTCAATGAGAAGAAGCTGAAAGAATTCGCCATCACGGTGAATGACTCGGTCTATCGCGTGTCGGCGGCTTCATTTCTGGCCAGCGGATGGATGATGGTGGCCGCGCTTCCGCTGATCGATTTGGTGTACCGGCGGGGAAGGTTTATTTTTGCGGACGCGCAGACCAGCGCGGTTTATTTTTTTTGGTTCTCGCTCTCGCTCGCGTTGTGGTCAGCCCAGGGACTTTATGCCCGCGCATTTTATGCCGCCGGGGACACGCTGACTCCGATGGTCGCCGTCACTGTTATTACCGCAGCGTCGCTGCCGGTCTATTCGTTTTTGTTTCACAACTTCGGTGTTGTTGGACTAGCGTGGGCGTCGGATATTGGGATCGGTACGAATCTGCTGGCGCTGGCTTTTCTGCTGCACTATCGGAGACTGGTTTCGCTGGCTGGGATGCGATGGGGAGAACTGGGGAAAGCGGCGCTCACGGCGGCGGTCGCGGGCGGGATCAGCTTTGAAGTGGCGAAGATCGCTCCGTTCGCAACTTCCGGGTATGGCAGTCGTGTGGCAGACCTCACGCAACTAGCTCTGGTCTCGGTTACCTGGGCGGCGGCGACAGCCGCCGGTTTGTGGCTGCTGCGCTCTGAGTTGCCGGGGGACTTGCGGCGTCGAAGGGGAGCGGTTTATCCGGAGGTGGCGCAAGCGGAGAGCAAGGAAATCTTGGGGGCGGGACGATAGCGACGATAGCAGGGAAACGCCCGGCCCCATATACCACCGTGTTGTGGAGTCTACTCTCCCGAACAGGACACGTGCGGCGAAATTCACCTTCACTTCATTACGGAATGCGGCAAACCGAAGTAACGCTCATGACCTGTTGTCAGCTTCCGTCCGGGGCCGTCCCTCGCTAGCATTTGGCCAGGAGCAGAATCGATGAAGCAATTGATCGGATGGTTGATGGTCGGTCTTGTTTTCGTGATGGCGGGTTCCTATGCGTGGACGCGGCGGCACCGCGTGGTTGCCGCAGTAGCGGCGCAAGGTGATTCGGTCGCGCCAGTCCACGAGCAACCGATCCTGGATTATGAGGAAGCCCGCCAGGCTCGCGAGTTGGTCACCGTGACCGGGCCGCTGGCCGACTACATGTCGCGCCAGAAACCTTCTCACGTAGAAACGTTGCAGCCCATCTCGCACCGGCCCACGGCCGTCGACCATGTGGGCGGATCGCCGGTGGGCACCAGCAGCGAAATCCTGCAAAAAACTTTCCGAGTGATTAAGGTTGTGAATGTGCCGTTTGAAGTGCCCGCCCATGCATCCAATCCGCAAATGCGAGGAAATTACCGGTCGTTCGTGGAACGCGACGGTCCGCAGATCGGCGACAACAGTGGGGACGTGGAATTTCTTGTGCTGAACGAACAACAATACAGCGACTTTCTCAGCGGTCATTCAAGCGAAGCGACATTTTCGGCAGACGGCGCACAAGAAGTGTCGGCAAGTTTGCCGCCGACGCTAAGCGAGCCCGCTAAGTATCACCTCGTCTTCCGCAACAACCGTCACGATCGAACGAGACAGCTGGTGCAGGCGGACTTTCGGATCGACTTTTAGCGGCTTTTGTGCTGCTACACTAAATGAGTTGCCCGCGCGAAAGAAATTACCGGAACAGCCCCCGCCGGCGGCTCCCTCGATCGAAAAAGCTACGATCGAAAAAGCTACGAAGGTCAAAGTCGCGAGTGGCCAAGCCGCGGCTGCGTCCGCCCACGGCCGCGTTTATCTGATCGACACCATGTCGTTCATCTTCCGCGCCTACCACGCAATGGCGCGCCAACGTCCCATGTCCACGAAGACCGGGTTGCCGACGGCCGCGATTTATGTGTTCGTGAATATGCTGCGCAAACTGCGCGACGATTTTTCTCCCGAATATCTGGCGGCGGTGTTCGATGTTGCTGGACCGACGTTTCGCGATGAGCAGGCGGATGCGGTGACCAGCATCAAGAAGTTCGACATCAAGACGCAGACGTTTACGGAAGTGGAATACAAAGGTTATAAAGCCAACCGCGTTGCGATGCCGGAAGACCTAGCGCAGCAGGTTCCCTACATTCGGCGGGCGCTGGAGGCATATCGGATTCCGATTCTTGAAGTCGTCCGGTTCGAGGCCGACGACGTGATTGGCACGCTGGCCCGCAAGGCGGCCGAGGCTTCACATCCGGTGTATGTCGTCTCGAGCGACAAAGACATGATGCAACTGGTCAACGACAAAGTACAGATTCTGAATCCGCCTAAAGATAACCTGATTTGCGATGCGGCGAAGGTGGAAGAAATTCTCGGCGTGCCCCCGGAGCGCGTGGTGGACGTGATGGCGCTGCGCGGAGACAGCATCGACAACATTCCCGGAGCGCCGGGTATTGGCGACAAAGGCTCCGTCGAAATCATCAAGCGATTCGGCACGGTCGAGCAGGCGCTGGAGCACGCGGCGGAAGTCGAGAGGAAAACTTACCGCGAGTCGTTGCTGAACAATCGCGACACGATTCTCTTCAGCAAGAGCATGGCGACCATCGACACGAATGTTCCCATCGAGTTGGACGTGGAGTCGATGCGCGCCGGGAATCCTAACGTTGACGACTTGCGGGCGCTGTTCACCGAACTGGAATTTACTTCGCTGCTGAAAGAATTGCTGCCGGTGCTTGAGGTGAGCGGGACTCACTACAGGGAGGCGAGGTCGGCTGCGGATGTGGAGGGCGTGCTCAATGCGGTTTCTGAGAGCGGCGCTCTCGCCGTGGCCGTCGAAAAGGGGGAAACCGTCGCGGCGCAAGAGCAAGAGGAAGAAGAAAAACAAGACGAGGCGCAGGCCACCCAACTATCTTTCATGGAGGGAGGAATGGGAGGAGGCTTGGACGGTTCCATGGGGATATTGGGAGAGCCCATGATGCGAACGATCCCTGTTGCCAGTGCCCGGCGAGTCGCCATCTCGGCTGCTGCGGGTTCGGCGACGATTGTCACGCTGGACTCTGGCGCCGCGGCCGAGAAACTGCGATCCGCTCTGACAGACGTGGCGCTGCCTAAAGTTCTGCACGATTACAAAGCAGCAATCCACGTCACGGACTCGCTCGGGATTTCGTTGGCCGGCGTGCGCCACGATCCTATGCTGTATTCCTATCTGCTGGATCCGACTTACTCGTCGCATCGGCTGGCGGATGTAGCTTTGCGGCGTTTCAATCTGAAGCTGACCGAGGAGCTTGCCGAGTCTGCTGACATCACAGGACGGCTGGCGAGCGCGTTGCGCAGTGAAGTGGAGCAAGCCGGACTGAGCCAGCTTTACGCAGAAATCGATCTGCCGCTGGTGCCGGTGTTGGCGCGCATGGAACAGGCGGGGGTAAAAATTGACACGGCGGCGCTCTCGCAGATGTCGACTGAGTTGGAGCGCGAGATCGCGGCCAAGGCGAAAGAGATTTACGAAGTAGCCGGAGTTGAATTCAACGTCGGCTCGCCGAAGCAACTGGGCGACGTTCTGTTCAACCGCATGAACCTGCCCAAGCCGGTGAAATACGGCAAGGGACGCACCATTTCAACCGCCGTGGATGTGCTCGAGGAGCTTGCGGAGAATCATCCTATCGCGCGTATGGTGCTCGACTACCGCCAGCTTACCAAGCTCAAGTCCACATACGTGGATGCATTGCCGGTACTTATTCATCCAGCGAGCGGGCGCTTGCACACAACGTTTGGGCAGACGGGAACCGCAACCGGTCGGCTGTCTTCCGCCAATCCGAATTTGCAAAATATTCCGATCCGCACCGAACTGGGGCGCGGAATCCGGGCCGCTTTCATTGCGGAACCCGGGCACGTATTGCTGACCGCAGATTACTCGCAAATAGAACTGCGTCTGCTGGCCCATTTTTCGCATGATCCCCTCCTGGTCGAGGCCTACCGCCGTGGTGACGATGTGCATACGCTGACGGCTTCGCAAGTATTCGGCGTGCCGCCGCTCATGGTGACGCCCGACCATCGGCGGCAGGCCAAAGTCGTGAACTTCGGCATCGTCTATGGCCTCTCGGCTTTTGGACTATCGCAGAACCTGGGCATTGAGCCCAGCGAAGCCAAGCAATTTATCGCCGCCTATTTCGAAAAATACGGCGGCGTGCGCGCTTTCATCGATCTGACTTTGGAAGAAGCCCGGCGCGACATGAAAGTGAAGACGCTGTTCGGCCGCCTGCGCCCGATTCCCGACATCAATAGCAAAAATGCCAACCAGCGCGGATTCGCCGAGCGGACTGCGGTGAATACGCCGCTGCAGGGGACGGCTGCTGATCTGATCAAGATTGCGATGATCCGCATCGACACGGCTCTACGCGAACGGGGTCTGAAATCCAGAATGACGCTGCAGGTTCATGATGAACTTGTGTTCGAAGTACCCGAGAACGAAGTAGAAGTTTTGCAGCCACTTGTCCGCGAGCATATGGAGAAGGTCCACGCGCTGGCCGTGCCGCTCCAAGTGGAGATGGGCGTGGGGCCGAACTGGAGGGATTTGGAGTAGCGACGACGTGTCAAGTGTCATCCTGAGGCACGCGCAGCTTGCGGGCCGAAGGGCCTCTGCACCGCGTTAACAGTGTTGCTGTATCGCTCAGGAAGACAAGATGCGTAATACCCGAGACTCTGATGTAGAATTGCTGTGTGAACCCCTCCGCTGGGGCTGGTGGTGGCTTTACGGCGACCACTGCATCGGTGGACTTCCTTCCTCGTCGGGACGTGGCTCAGCCTGGTAGAGCACTCGCTTGGGGTGCGAGGGGTCGGCAGTTCAAATCTGCCCGTCCCGACCAATTTCAATTTCCTGGAGTTTCCGTTCACTGCGGTAGCCCTTGTCAATCGGATTAAGACTGTATCGCGCTCGCGCTGCGGAGAACCCTGATCAGCATTTCCTCAGAACTGAGGTTAGAATGTCGATCATATTGAAAAATCCCAACCAAGCATGACAACTCCCGCGCCTACCGCTCCGATAGAGGAGATCGATGTTTTGTGGATAACGGCTGGCCTCAGCTGCGATGGCGATACGATCGCCATGACGGGGGCGACACAGCCGAGCATCGAAGACATCGTCCTGGGAGGGATACCCTGGATTCCCAAGGTGCATTTTCACAATCCTTTTCTCGCCCAAGAGAATGGGGATGATTTTCTAAAGCATTTTCATCTTGCCGCGCAGGGCGGGAGAGATCCTTTCATTCTCGTGATTGAAGGATCCATTCCAAACGAGGGGAACAAGGAAGAAGGTTATTGGGCTTCCATGGGCACCGATTCGAAAACTGGTCAACCCATCACCACCTGTGAGTGGATCGATCGGTTGTCACCCCGGGCCTGGGCAGTCGTAGCGGCGGGGACATGTGCGACCTATGGTGGGATCCACGCGATGGAAGGCAATCCAACTGGCTGTATGGGACTTCCCGATTATCTGGGATGGCAATGGAAATCAACCGCAGGCATTCCGATTGTGTGCGTGCCCGGGTGCCCCGTGCAGCCCGACAACTTTATGGAGACGCTCCTCTATCTGCTTTATATGGCAACACGGCGCGCACCTATGATTCCTCTCGACGACGCCCTTCGTCCGAAGTGGTTGTTTGGCGCAACGGTTCACGAAGGCTGTGACCGGGGAGGCTACTACGAGCAGGGCCAATTCGCGGAGGAGTATGGCTCGCCCGTCTGCATTGTGAAGCTGGGATGTTGGGGGCCGGTGGTTCAATGCAATGTGGGAAAGCGGGGTTGGATGGGCGGGATTGGCGGCTGTCCGAATGTAGGTGGGATTTGCATTGGGTGTACGATGCCTGGATTCCCGGATAAATTCATGCCTTTCATGAATCAGCCGCCGGGATCGTTGCTTTCGTCCCACGCGGTCGCAACCTATGGCGCGGCGATTCATGCATTGCGGCGATTCACACAGGGTTCGTTGAACAAAGAACCAATCTGGCGACGCAAGCAAAAATAGGGGAAGCTCAAAGGGGAGGCTCAATAAGAATGTAATACCACGAGGCCGAGCTGCGGATGCCGTAAGCGGTATTTTCGGACTCTGCTACGGCTGAGGTACGGCCTGAGCTTTCTGAGGTTCGCTTAGCCGCTTGAGGTAGGGAAAGAACGGGGACACGCCGAACGGCATTTTCTCTGCCAGCGACAGCGGGCGTACTGGCTGGCGCTTGAGCATTTCGATCCGGTCCGACCAGGGATCGACCGCGATTCTGGAACCCAGCGGCAACGCGGCGGTCTGATCCAGGCGATCCGTTTGCAGACGCTTGGGAATTTGGGCAAGCGCCTGCATTTGGATCAGGTGACTACTCCCAAAGTCGTTGCTGAAGCGTCCGTGAAGCAGGTTGGGGAATTGCGTCGAGCGGGCTTCGACGGCCTCCAGGAAGAGGCCGACATTCGCGAGTTGGGCTTTATATGGCGACTTCGAAAATAACTCAAGGCCCTTTTTGTCGGCGTCGTCTTCGTCCGCGGAAGGAAAATGGAAATTGAAGTGGGCATAAATGTCCAGATCCGAGAACGGCACGGTGTGGCCTGACAAGAGTCCATCGCCGACGGAGTGATGCAAAACGATGTGGGCCAGTTCGTGCGCCAACACGGCGGCGAGAGTGGCCTCATCCGGTAGCACGTCGAGAAGCCCGCGGCTCAGAACAATGGTTCGGCCCATGACGAACGATTCCAACGGGGTTGTAAGCAATACGCGGCAACGAACTGCAGGAAGGTCGAGATCGTTGGTGACCAGAAGATTGTTGGCGACGGTCTGCAAGACCCGATCGACCTCGCCGTCTGGAGCCATGAGTCCGGCGACTTGCAAACGCTCCACCACATTGTCCTCCGGCGTATACGCTTCTTGGCCCAGTGTGTTCGCGGGACTGAGGTCCTGGGAGGTTTCGTGCCGCTTGGGATCGACCCATACCGGTGTGTCGGTCAACGGTTTGGCGTACTCCCGGTGGTCGCCCGCGTGTTGCAGGTCATACCCCCAAATGCGAGTTTGAGCCTTAAACCAGAGATCGTGGTTTGCGGGATCCTGCGAAGTGGACTCCTGGGTGTAAATGTATGCCGGCATCCACATGATGCCCAAAACGTTGAGTCGCCAACTGTCGAAGTGAAATGCGCGCCTCGATAATGATTTTGAGGTGTAGACTCCGGTGAAGCGCACAATATTGAAGTATTGATCCTCGATCCAGATACGGCCGACAAAGCCGCGATTCTCCGAATTCTCGCGGGGCTTCACGTCGACCACGCCGCAACGCACTTCCCCAAGAACCTCCCAGCGAACAAATTCGAAGCTGTAGTTCCGGCGGTCGAAGCGGTCCAGGTCGGGGAAAATCGCCTGCGCGAAGCCGGCGGCTACGAAAGGCTGCGGACTCTTGATCACTCTCTTTTCCCAACTCTCCTTCTCGTGCTCCGGGTCGGCAAAGGCTAGAGTGGCCGGGGCATTGCCGGTCAGATCCAGCCGGCTTAAGAAATATTCGTCGCCCTTCGGGGACTTTCCTGGATCTGGCTGGATGTACGTTTCGACGATCGGCTTGAAGTTGCGCATCAAAACGGCCAAACGGCGCTCCTGGCGGATGGCCGAGTCGACAAGCACGTTAAACGCGACACTGCGCGCGGCAGTCGGTGGCACGGCCTGAGCTGGATCTGGAGATGGCGCAGCGGGAACGGCGTTCTGAGCTGCGACGAGTCCCAGGACCAGAACCTCGAATAGCGTTTGGCCAAGCCCGAAAAATATTTTCCGCGAAAGCATGCAGAGATTATTTTAAATGCATGGGGAGTCCGAAAGTTATCCACCACCCAGCCGCCGATCCAAGCTCTCTGCTGTCAGCTTTCATCGGTCGGCCGCGGTATTGGGCTCCGCCGCGCCGTCAGGTTTTTGCTTCCATCTCCTCTGCGATTGCGAGCATCTTCGTGACGCTGTTCCAATTGCGGGCGGTGCCTGTCGTGTTTAGAAGCTTTGCCACTGATGCCCACGGCAGCTTGGACTTGCCGGCGCCGTTCGGGAAGTAAATGTAGAGTTCGCGGCCTTTCAGATGCAATTCTTCCGGATGGGACTTCAGGCTGAGCAGTGTGGCGTGGGCCCGGGGTCCCGGTTCGGCGTCGAGGAAGGTGAGGAGAATTTTGCCGGGCTCCAGGTTGCGGCGGTGGGCGAATGGGCTGGCGGCGATGGCCTTTCTCAGTTCATCGGTGGTACGCAGGATGACTTCGGGACGACAGCCGAACTCGCGCTCGATTGCATTCTGGATTTTCTTTGCCAGCCCGCGGGACATCTTCTCTTTCGATCGGAAAATGACGTTACCACTCTGGACGTGGGTACGCGAGTCTTCGAGTTTCAGGGATTCGTAGAGCGCACGCAAGGCCGTCATATTGATTTTGTTGTGCCCGCCAACGTTAACCCCGCGGAGCATCGAGATCAGGATGGGCATGATGGAGGCAGTATAGCGTCCGAACGACGGGAGCGTTACTTAGGCTTCCTGACCGGGAGGACATCGCTTGCGGGCCAATTGCCGGGCAACCATGCCCTACCGAGTAAGTGGAACCAAGAGAATCACTTTGACTTGGATGCCAGAGACCGGGAGAATCAGTAAAAGACCGGACCGCGTCCTTCGCAGCCATTGGTATTTGGGGACGACTTTTAGTTGATCTTTTTCAGGTTGATCTTTCCAGGTCGCAACGCTCACGACTGAGGGCCCCGAGCCCAGGGAGAAGTGCTATGTCGGGACAAGTGGTTTTGTACTTCGAGGATCAGGCAGATGCATTGCGTTTCGCCCTGGCCGCAGGTTCGGTAATGGCCGGAGAAGGCGCCAAGTTTACCAGCGATCTGGTGCAGGAAACGGCGCGCGTTACGCGCATCCGGCTGGACGCGGTGAACGCGGGCGGCTCGAAGAAGGCGAATTCCGCGCGCGTGGCGTGAAATCGCTGCTTTTAGCAATCGCACCTCGGCACGCTTACCGGCCGAAAGCCGAGGCGGCTGTCTCGTGACCGCTGTTACGCCGTCCCCGCGTTGGTGAAGGCTTCCAGTGCGTCGGACAGTGTGGGAAACATCAGGAATATCTGCTCGACCCGGGTAATCTCGAAGACATTCAGCACGCGTTTGTTCACACCGGTCAGCGCCATTCGACGCCCGGCCTTGGCGCAGGAAGTGCAGGCGCTGACCAGCGAACCCAGCCCCGAAGAATCAACATAAGCGACACCGCTGAAGTCCAGAATCATGGTGGGAGCGTCTTCGCGGCGCACCGCGTTCATGAAAGCGGAGACGTTCTCCATGGTTAGCGGCCCATGGAGACTCAGCACTCCGCGGTCTAGGCGCTCGATCTCCAGCGGTTCCGATGTCATGGCGGAGCGATTCTAGGCTAGATCGGAAACAGGTTCAAGTTGACCTGCACCACAAAGGGAACGGACGTTAGCCGACAGCGTCCGATTTGCCTGTGCTGGCCCCCAGTCCCGCGTCTCTATGTCGAGAAACTATCCCGTGCGGCGAGTCGACAACAGGTTCAGAATTTCCCTTAAGCCCTGGCGGATGTTCTGAATTTCGGGCGCCGATTGAGTTGGGAACGGAATCGCGGTTTGCGTCTTGTCGGATTTGATTTCGGCGCGCAGCTGCTGGCGGGCGCCGGAAATGGTGAATCCCTGTTCGTACAGCAGTTGCTTGATGCGCAGCACGCTTTCGACGTCGCGCTTACGGTACATTCTTTGTCCGGTGCTGCTCTTGACCGGCTTCAGTTGCGGAAATTCGGACTCCCAGAAACGCAGAACGTAAGCGGGCAGATGACACAGCGTGGCTACTTCGCCGATGCGGAAATAGAGTTTGTCGGGGATTAGGATTTCATCCGCCCTGTGCTTCGCCGAGTTTTTTTTTCGGGGCGCCATTTTCTCGATCGCAGGGCAAAAGCCGCGTTGTCTGCCTATTGTGCCACAGGGTGGGGCGAGGGCATCGAAGAATTTCGTGCTCGGGAGTTCAGGGACAGGTCAACTGGGCCGCACCGAAAACCTTTAGCTGCGGTCCCCGATCCGGATTCACCATCACCGACGATTGCGTCCCGGCAAGGATGGTCGCCGTCCCTACAAATCCAGGGTTGCACTGAGCGGCGCCATTTTGATCGAGGTTGGCGCCCGGATTCACGTTGCCGACACAATCTCCGTTGCTACTGCCGACGCACCAGAAGACATCCTTGCTCGTGAGGTTCACCGGGGAGGGCGGCATGCTGAACGTGCCGGTGGCAATAAATGAAACCTGGCCATTGGGGAAATTCCGCGCATCTGCCGAAGCGGGATTCAGGCTCACACTTTGGAGCTGGCGGTTGCCGCCGCATCCCGCAATCGCGAGGAGCGACAGGAGGGCAGCGGATCTCCGCAAAAGCCGTTTCATAGAAACTCCATCATTCAAATTGAACAGCCAATGGGAACGCCGATAATGACTCCGAAAGGGCTGCTTTTATTGTATGCAAGGAGTCAATGCCGGCACCTACTTCGCATCACGCCCAAAAGGAAAAGCCTCTTAAGAGGTGCTTCTCTCAAGAGGCCAGTGAAATTCGTGGCGTATGCGAGGTATCGTCTCGCCGACGGTTAATGTTTCTTCTTTTTTGCCTTCTTCTTGGTTGCCATGAAGGTTCCTCCGTGAACGATTTTCCCTTGCAAAGGTTCTCGACTACGGGCCCTTGTACTTGAAAGACCAACCCTACTTATTGTAGAGCAAGGTCCTATATCACAAGATATTGCGGCAGTATTAATAAAGTGTCAACACAATTCTTGCAGTTTCGCGCAGATTTCCGAGGACTGCGAGTACTCATTCGTCGTTTGCCAATTCGTCATACCAACAAATAATCAGACTTCGCGAACGACCAACGACTAGTAGTACACTGCGCTGCATGCCGCGCGATCCCATCGAGTTGGAAATCTTCAAGAACCTGTATCACTCCATTGCGGAGGAGATGGGAGCGGCGCTGCGGCGTACCGCATTTTCTCCGAACATCAAGGAACGGCGCGATTATTCCTGCGCCGTGTTCGATGGCGCGGGTGAGGTAATTGCGATGGGCGATCACATGCCTGTGCATCTAGGATCGATGCCAATGTCGGTGCGGGCTGCGATTGATGCGGGCGCGATGGAGCCGGGAGATGTGGTAATGCTGAACGATCCGTTCCGCGGGGGGACGCATTTGCCAGACATTACGTTGGTAGCGCCCGTTTATGTGGATACGCGCGACGTCGCGGTTGGCAAGGCCGGGGGCAAAAAACGACTGGACTCCACTGGCTGTCGGGGGCAAGAGTGCCCGCGCCACACGGGTCCCAATTTTTATGTGGCTTCGCGGGCGCATCATGCGGATGTAGGCGGAGCTTATCCGGGATCGATGGGGCTCTGTCGCGAGATCTACCAGGAAGGGGTGCGCATCCCTCCGGTGAAATTGATGCGACGGGGTGAAATGAATCGGAGTGAAATGAATAAAGATGTGCTCGCCATGGTCCTGAACAACGTACGTACGCCGGAGGAACGCGAAGGGGACCTGGGAGCGCAGATTGCGGCCTGCCACACGGGCGCCCAACGACTGCGCGAGATGTGTTCGCGTTATGGCGTTAAGCGAACGCGGCGGGCGGCTGCTGATCTGCTGGACTATTCGGAGGAACTGATGCGCGCGTTTTTGCAACGCGTGCCCGCAGGCACATATCGCGCGGAGGATTTTTTGGATGGCGACGGGATCAGCGACCGGCCAATCAAAATTGCGGTTGCGATTACTGTTGTCCCGTCTGAGGAAGGCACTCGCGGGCGGGGGCGCCCGCGCCACATGGTGACGGTCGATTTCACCGGGAGCGATCCGCAGGTTGAGGGAAGTGTGAATGCGGTTGCGGCGATTACATACTCGGCGTGCTTTTACGTATTTCGCTGCCTGCTGGCGGAGGATGTTTCCGCCGCAGCTGGATTGATGCGGCCGATTCGGGTCATCGCGCCCGAAGGCACCATTGTGAACGCGCGGCCGCCTGCGGCCGTTGCCGGAGGGAATGTCGAGACCTCGCAGCGCATCGTCGATGCGCTGCTGCGCGCCCTAGCGCAGGCCATTCCAGATTGCATTCCAGCCGCAGCCTCCGGGACAATGAATAATTTGACCATTGGCGGAATGCATCCTGGGGGAAACGATCCTACGTCAAACGATCCTGCGGCAGGCGATCCGCGCAGCGGCGAGCCGTTCGCTTACTACGAGACGATCGCTGGTGGGATGGGCGCTCGGCCCGGCAAATCTGGTGTTTCGGGCGTGCACACCCACATGACGAATTCGCTGAATACTCCGGCGGAGGCGCTGGAGTATGCCTATCCCCTGAGGGTGCGACGATATTCGCTGCGGGCGGACAGTAGTGGCAAAGGAAAATTCCGTGGTGGCGACGGGATTATCCGCGAGATTGAAGTGCTCACCGACTGCGAGGTAACGCTATTGGCCGACCGCCGTACGCGCGGACCGTGGGGACTGGCTGGGGGAGCGGATGGCGCGCCGGGGAAGACTTCCATCATGCGCCGCGATGGTTCGGTTGAATTGATGCCGGCGAAGTTCAGTACTCGTCTGCGCAAGGGCGAACGGATTACGATCGAAACTCCGGGCGGCGGGGGCTGGGGCAGCTCTTGACCTTGCAAATCATGAAATAAACGCATGGACTCTATGATTAGAGAATCGGATGATTGGCGTTCAGACGGCGCAAAGATTATGTCCGAGCTACCAAAGATCGAAAGCCGCGATTAGCCGGACTGTCTTGGTACTTGAGCATTGGTTCTATAGGGGCTCAAGAGCGCCTCGACGAACATTTTGGGAAGAGTTTGAGGAACTCAAGACTTATCTCGAGGAGGAAGCGCGGCCGGGCGACCTGTTCTACCTGTGGGAGTTCGACAAGGTTTGCAGGCGAGATAACATGCTTGCTCACGGAAAGTTCCCGGACGCGAAGGGACGCGTTCCGGTTCGGGGAGCGTATTGACCATGACCGACCTAGCCGCTCAGTATCTTGACGAAGCGCGCCGCCAAATGCGCGGGCATAAGCGGATGGGCGAAGGCGCCATGTCGCAGCTTGCCGACGATGACTTTTTTCTGACGCTCGATCCGGAGTCGAACTCCGTCGCGATTCTGGTGAAGCATCTCGCGGGCAACATGCGCTCGCGCTTCACCGGCTTCCTCACCAGCGACGGCGAAAAGCCAGACCGCTTTCGCGATCGCGAGTTTGAAGTAAGCGGCGCGACCACGCGGGCTGACGTGATGCGCTGGTGGGAAGAGGGCTGGGCCTGCGTCCTGGGCGCGATTGAGGCGCTCAAGCCTGAAGATGTGAGGCGTCCGGTCACAATTCGCGGGGAGCCGCACACCGTTCTGCAGGCGATCAACAGGCAGATTGCGCACTACGCGGCGCATGTCGGTCAGATTGTGTTTCTAGCGAAGCATCTGCGGTCGAGTGAGTGGAAGACGCTGAGCATTCCAAGGGGGAAGTCAGAAGAATTTAAGAAGGTCGTGCCGAAGGCCAGGCTCTGAGCTGTTATGCCTCCCGGTGCACTACCCGGACGGGACAGCCGAACCGGCTGTTTCTACGTGAATCCCAACGAATTAGTGTTTGTCCGCGCTGCCGTTCTTCGGCTCCGATGAGGGCGCCTTGGGCCAGACCGGAGCCACTAGCTCAGTCCGCCATATCGGGCCTCCCAGGAAAGCGATGCTTTCCGACTTAACGAATGTTGGAGACTCTCCACCTTCAATCCAAATGTGGGCATCGGGGGGCTGCTTTCCCAGCAACGGCGCCACCAGTCCGGCGATTCCGCCGATCTCAATTTTGAGGACGAAATGCAATGCTTCGTGAGCGGCTCCGGCAAGGGTGAAAGGATCTTTGCCTGGATTGCTGATCGCCAGCTTCACGAGTCGAGGCTTCGGGGTCGGCACCACCATCGATACTTCCAGCGACGGTGAATTGGGTCCGAGATTCTTCAGCAGGGTGAGAACCAGGCCGTTGGCGAGATCAGGCGGGAGCTTAAGGCGATCGCTCTCTGTCTTCTCTTTACCATCGTCGCCGGTGTAATTGACAGTCACCTGTCCGGTAGCGGGCGCGATCGTAATTTCGGTCGGGTGCGGAAACGCGGCGCCCTTCTGCACTAAGTGATAGCTGACGAGCCGGAAGTAGGTGCGCTGCGAGAAAATGGCAGTTTCCTCTGATCGTGAACCGTCTTTGAAGCGGAGAGTTAGTCGGCTGGTGATCCGGTTGCCATGAGGAACTTGGGTCAGATCGCCCTCCGCGATTTGAGTGCCATCAAGCGTGCTGAGCACGAGAAAGCCGTGGAGCAAGCCCTCTTTATAACGGACCGCTACCGGAGCCGCCGATGCCGCTGCGGCGCAAAAAATGGATGTGCAGATCAGGAAGATCGCAAACGAACGTGCGCGCATAGACAGATTCTAACCTCCGGCGGAAAATGGCCGGACCTTCGATGCTGTTATCCATTCTACGGTTTTCGCGGTGGCTGCCGATCCAATATATGCGCGGCAGATATAGACGTGCACCGAGGTAAACGGAGGCGGTGCTAGAATCATACGTTTTGTGCTTTATTCATTTCTTGGTTCGATCCTGGACTTTATAGGTGGCAATGATGGGTACAACAATGCTGGCGGTAATCAAGCCAGAAGCCGCCCCCGGCGCGGAAATCCGGCAGGTAAAGATTCCGGCTTTCGGGCGCAGCGAGGTGCTGGTGAAGGTGACAGTGGCATCGATTTGCGGCACTGATCTGCACATTTTTAACTGGGACCGCTGGGCGCAGAATCGCATTCATCCGCCGCTGATTCCGGGACATGAGTTCTGCGGGGAAGTGGCGGCCTTCGGAGAGGAAGTCACCAGCGTCAAGGAAGGCGACTTTGTGTCCGCCGAAATGCACGTGGCGTGCGGCAAGTGCCTGCAGTGCCGCACCGGCGAAGCTCACATCTGCCAAAACGTGAAAATCATTGGTGTGGACGCCGACGGCGCCTTCGCGGAGTACGTGGTGATTCCGGAATCGAATATCTGGAAGCTCGATCCCGCCATTCCACAGGAGTATGCATCGATTCTCGATCCGCTGGGGAATGCGGTTCACAGTGTACTGGCCGGTGAGATCGCCGCCAAGAGCGTGGCGATTACGGGATGCGGGCCGATTGGACTGTTCTCCATTGCGGTAGCTAGGGCCGCGGGCGCGACTTCGGTTTTCGCCATTGAAGTCAACGAACATCGTGCGCGGATCGCGCGCGAGATGAAGGCCGATTATGTGCTCAATCCCGCCAAAGAAGATGTGCGCGCGATCGTGATGGAGAAGACTGGGGGACTGGGCGTGGATGTGGTGCTGGAAATGGCAGGGCATCCGGATTCGATTCGCACCGCTTTTGACATCGTGCGTCGCGGCGGAAGAATTTCGTTGCTCGGTCTAACTTCGAAGCCGATCTCGCTGAACTTTTCCGAGGACATTATTTTCAAGGGAATTACGGTGCAAGGCATCAACGGCCGTCGCATGTACCAGACATGGTATCAGATGACGGCGCTGCTCAAGAGCGGCAAACTCAATCTGCATCCTGTGATCACGGATCGCATTCCCATGAAAGACTTCTCCAAAGGAATGGAGAGGCTGAAAACCGGCGAAGCGAGCAAGATTCTGGTGTACCCCAATGGTGTGCGCTAGTTTGTGTGGGCGCGGGCACTCTTGCCCGCGACTATTTGAAGTTGTAGGTGTCTAAGGAAGACGGAAGGCAGAACATGCTAAAGAAGTTGCCGCTCTGGGGCGGATTAGTCGGTGCTGGTTGGATGGTTGTCGCAATTCGCCTGGTTCTTCTGCGAGCAATCTCCGTCACCAACTATGTTGGGCTGGATACTGGAAGAATGCTTCCTAATGTTGGACGAGAGGTCACAGTTTGGGATGGTTGGATTTAAATTGTTGGCTGATCTTCACAGGCGCGATCCAATTTGCATTGTTGGGATTCCTGCTGCGATTTGCGATGCGACGATTTTCGACAAAATACCGCACCGCCCCTTCCATTCCGTCTTCCCCGCATGGGTATTAGACTGTTCGTGCACGGTTCGCGTTCTTCACCCGCGTTAAAAAATTCGAGGCATTCCATGTCCACGGCAATCCGTACTAATCCTCTTTCGTATCTCACCGACCAACTCAACGAGCTCAAGGCCAAGGGCACCCACTTTAAGCTGCGCGTGCTTGAGGATAAGCAGGCGGCGGTCTGCACTTTCGATGGGAAGAAAGTCATCAATCTGGCGTCGAACAATTACCTGGGGCTAACGACGCATCCCAAATTGCGCGAGGCGGCGCTGGAGGCAACGCGAAAATATGGCGTGGGTTCAGGCGCGGTACGCACGATCGCCGGGACAATGAAGATTCACATGGAGCTGGAGGAAAAGATCGCGCGCTTCAAGAACGTGGAAGCCTGTGTAGTCTTCCAATCGGGATTTGCGGCCAATGCAGGGACCGTTTCGGCGGTGCTGGGTAAAGACGACTTCATCATCTCCGACGCGCTGAACCACGCGTCGATCATCGATGGCGCTCGGCTCTCGAAGGCGAAGATTCTGGTGTTCCGCCACAAAGACATAGCGCATGCGGAAGAGCAGTTAACCAGCATTAAGAATGAGCCGGGCAAGAAGTTGCTGATCACCGACGGCGTCTTCTCCATGGACGGCGACATCGGCCCGCTGCCCGCGCTGTGCGACCTGGCCGACAAATATGGCGCCATCATGATGGTCGACGACGCGCACGCCTCCGGCGTACTCGGCCGCAACGGCCGCGGCACGGTCGATCATTTCAAAATGCACAGCCGAGTCGATATCCAGGTCGGAACGCTGTCGAAGGCAATTGGCGCGCTGGGCGGATATGTTTGCGGCACTCGCGATCTGATTGATTTTCTCTATCATCGGGCACGCCCGTTCCTGTTCTCCACGTCACATCCCCCGTCAGTGCCGGCAACGTGCATTGCGGCCTTCGATGTTCTGGAAAACGAGCCGGAGCGTATGGAAAAACTTTGGGAGAACACGCGCTTCTGGAAAAAGGAACTTGGACTCCTGGGCTTCGACATCGGGGGCCGCGCCACTCCGCCGAGCGAAACACCAATCACGCCGATCATCATCGGGGACGGCAAGCTGACCATGGACTTCTCGCGCGATCTGTTCAAAGAAGGAGTACTGGGGACGGGCATCGCGTTCCCAACAGTGCCCGAGGGTAAAGCTCGCATCCGCACCATCATGACCGCTACTCACACCAAAGAAGAATTGGAGCAGGCGCTGGAGGTGCTGGGGCGGGTTGGAAAACGAATGAGAATTTTGGGGAACTGACCTCGCAGCCGAGCTTCGCTTGGCTTGGATGGACGAGGGTGCCGTCCCCACACGAGCACATACACTTCACTCCGCGCGGTACACGATTTTCCCGCCCACGATCGTCGCCACAATCTTTCCTGTGAACTGCCAGCCATCGAACGGAGTGTTGCGCGATAGCGATCGCGACTGCGCAGCCTCGAAGGTCCACCGCTTCTTAGGGTCGAAAATGGTCACATCGGCATGGCTGCCACGAACGAGTGATCCGCGGCCAGGAAGATCGAAGACTCGCGCTGGTCCCGCGGTGAAGAGTTCGACGATGCGGGTCAGGGGAATTTTGTGTTCGCGATGAAGTTTGGTGATCGCCAACGCTAGCGCTGTTTCCAGGCCGGTAATGCCGAAGAATGCGCGCTCGAATTCGACCTGCTTCTCGTGAACGGCGTGGGGGGCATGGTCGGTAGCAATTGCATCGACCGTGCCGTCGGCCAGCGCGACAAGAATCGCCTCGCGGTCCGTCGCGGAACGTAGCGGAGGGTTCATCTTGAAGTTGGTGTCGTACTCGCCGACGTTTTCGTCGATCAGAGTGAAGTGGTGCGGCGTGACTTCGCAGGTCACGCGAGCTTTAGCTCGCTTTCCGCGACGCACGGCCTTGAGCGCATCAGCAGTAGAAAGATGCGCCACATGCAGACGCGATTCGCGGATCTGCTGCGCGAGTGTAACATCGCGATCAACGATGGCGGCCTCGGCAGCGGCGGGCATGGCGCGCAAACCCAGGCGAAAGCTGGTAGGGCCGGCGTGCATCGAGCCGTTTTCGGTGAGGCGCGTGTCTTCCGCGTGCTGCACCACAGGAAGATTCAGCTCCGCGCCAAGACGCAGCGCCATGCGCATGATGTCGTCGTCGAGAATGGGCTTGCCATCGTCGGTAACGGCTACGGCGCCCGCGCGCTGCAGTGCGCTGAAGTCGGTGAGCGTTCCTCCCTTGCTGCCGCGCGTGGCCGCGGCAATCGGAAACACATTCACCACAGCCGCTCGCTCGGGATTGCGCAGCCACGCGATCCACTCCGCTGTGTCGACCACCGGCGATGTGTTGGGCATGGTGCAGACCGTAGTGAAGCCTCCAGCGGCCGCGGCCCCGGTGCCGCTGGCAATGGTCTCTTTGTAACTTTGACCGGGCTCACGCAGGTGCACATGCAGGTCGATGAAGCCGGGCGCAACGATGAAGCCGCGGGCGTCGAACTTTTCGTCTGCGCTGCCACGCGTTTTATTGGGCAGAGCGACCTCGGCGACGAGGCCATCGCGCAGGAGGATGTCCATCGGCACGTTAATCTTCGCCGCGGCATCGATCAGGTGGCCGCCCTTGATCAGGAGGCTGGCGGCGTCTCGCTTTTGGTTCTTAGAAGTCGGCATTCAGCTCTCAAAATGATTGGGCTACACTGGACGGGATGGAACTTTTATTCGAACTTTGCCACCATCTGGGACGTCGTTCATCTGGTGGTGCAAGTCGCCCATAAACGAGACGTATTCATAGAGATCCGCTACGTACATGTTGTCTGGCATCTTAGCGCTCTGCTCGAACACGAAGGGAATTTTGCCGCCCATGCATTGGCCTTTTGCCGGAGTGCAGCCCTTTCGCTCCGCCTGCTCGGCAACTTCCTCCATGAATCACTCTCTCTTCTTTGCCGCGTCTCTTGCTGCCTCTCGGAACTCCCGACCTGAAGCCGCAACGACCGAGATTGTGCCACTCGTCACATTCAGCCGGCGCACGCTTTCGTGCTCTTCTTGAAGGAATAGGTCTCCGAAAGCGTTGACTGCTAACAAGTCGAGCTTCCCTGAGGCCAGCCACTTCCATTCACGCAGCAGCTTCTCCAACGAGATTCCGTCAGTGTCAAAACAGGGATACATTTTCGTTTCCCAATCAATTCGTGTGAATCCGTGCGAATCCGTGGATCATTTCGCCTTCCCCAATGCTCGCGCCAAAATTGCCATTCGCGTAGGCACCCCATTGTGGACTTCGTCGACAATCATGGATTGCGGGCCGTCGGCAACCTCGGCCGTTAACTCCAGGCCGCGGATAATGGGGCCGGGATGCATTACGATGGCGTCGCGCCTAGCCAGTTTCAGGCGTGCGGTCGTCATCTGGTAGCGCCCAATGTAGTCTTGCAAGCGAATTTTCTGGCCGGCCAGACGCTCTTTCTGTACGCGCAGCAACATGATTACGTCGGTGCCGCGCAAGGCGTCTTCGAGATGGCGGGTGATGCGCAGTCCCGGGGCCAGCGTGGCAGCGACGTCGGGAACGAACTCGGGAGGACCGCACAGCGTCAGCTTGACGCCGAATTTGGTCAACAGATGGCAAGCACTGCGGGCGACGCGACTGTGCAGAATGTCGCCAATGATCGTGGCTTGCAAACCCTTGAGTGACTTCTTATGTTTCAGAATCGTGAAAGCATCGAGTAGCGCCTGCGAAGGATGCTCATGCATACCGTCGCCCGCGTTAATGATGGGAATGTCGAGATGCTGCGCCATCAGGTGCGGTGCGCCGGCCGAGGGATGGCGGATGACGATGCAGTCCGCGCCCACGGCGCGCAGGGTGTATCCCGTGTCGAGCAGCGATTCGCCTTTCTCGATGCTCGATCCAGAGGACTGCACGAGTGTGGTCATGGCGCCCAGCGACTTTGCCGCGAACTCGAAGGATGAGCGGGTACGCGTAGAGGCTTCGTAAAACAGAAGCACGACCCGCTTGCCGCGCAGCAGCGGACGAGCCTTCAGCGGATTCATGCGGCGGGCCAGCTTGAGCAGGCCCAGGATTTCCTGCGCGTCCAGGTGTTCGATCCCCAGCAGCGAACCGCGAGCTGGCGTGTTCATTGGAAGAAGGACAAACGGTGCATCATACGTGGTGGGCGCGGATGACCGCAAGCGTGCCCGGCGGATATAACATTTGAAGACCAACCGAAGTCAAAGATCTCAAGAGCGATCGCGCCGGCCGAGAATAGTTCCTCCCAACGCACCGCCGAGAGTCCCCAGGATCAGGAAAACCAGGAATGTGACAATAAGCAGGAACACCATCATGAAAACGAGGCCGGCGGGAGAGCGCAAGAACTCCAAAGCTGGTTGATACTGGGGATCCGAATAGCGCGGGGCATTTTGCTGGACGAGTTCAAGCATCGTGCGACGTATTTGCTGCCCCTCGTGAAGCACCGCCACCCGTAGCGCGCCAAGGACGGCGGTCATGGCGGAGCAGAGGAATCCGCATAGCACTCCCAGGCGAGCGCCGGCACTCGCGCGAACCAGAACACCGGGATTGTTGCGGCGATAAAGAGCGACCGCGAAAAATCCAGCACCCAGAACGGCAATCAGAGGAACGACTAGTTTCAAAATCATTGCCACCGATGCGACCAATGCCGTCAGCGCGCACGGCCTCAGGGCCTGAGACCACTGCATGGGAAGGGCGAGCACGGGGACCGTCTTTGACGCCGGCATAACCGTAGATTCTTGGGATGCTGCGGCAGCGGCGAAGGCGGGTGAAAGCGCCGGGTCGGCGATTACCACGCGAATCTGCGGGGCTGAGCAGTGCGGGCAGAAAGGAATGCCTTCTTCCACAACTTGTCGGCACTTGTAGCAGGGCTGTTCCATGCTCATTCAAAGTATGAGAGATTGAAGAAAGGGCTTGTCTTTGAACGTAACTCACGGCGCGCGCCGAGGGCAAGAGGAAGGCGGGAGCAATTTCACCGAACTCCATGCGACCGCACCATCGTCGAGACCGCAGATGAGACCCGAGGCCTAGATATCTCCGCGCTTGCCGCGTGTATGCAGATACACGAGCGCGAAGGTCGATCCTTTGCCCGCATCGCCTGGTTCGACGGCTACGACGTGCTGGTTATCTTCAGTGCCCACTTTCAGCTCCGTGACTGGGCCCGAATTCTCTTCGCACTTCAATTCCTTGCTCTCTTTGGAATCTTTGCTGTCCTCATGTGCCTCGACATCTCCGCCGTGTTTTTGCGAATGGCATTCCAGAACTTTGCCGTACTTCTTCAGTTTGTCGCGGTAGAAGTCGATGACCTTGGCGGGAAGATCATCCGACTCGTACTTTGCGACTATGAGTTTCATACCAAAGCTGTCGGTCAAAATTCCGAAATTTAGAGGGTCATTGTCTTTTTCCTGTTTGGGACGAGCGCCCGGGTATAGTGGCAGTCCCTGCTTTGAGGCGTCGGCATCCTTGCCGACGTGCATATCGCCAACCGAGCTGCGAACGTCAAAGGGCTTATCCTTCGAGTCGGATTGCTGTGCGTAGACGGGCAGCGTCAGCGCTGCAAGTAGGGCTAGCGGGATGGTCAGATGACGAAACACAGTGATTCCTCCTTGAAAACTAAGCGGAGCGTCTAGATTTCCGCATCCTTGCCGTGCGTGCGTACATATACCAGCGAGAAGCTTGAACCCTTGCCCTCGGGCTCCACGGCGACGATGTGCTGGTTTTCTTTCGTGCCGACTTTCAGCTCGATGTTGCTTCCACTCGTCCCCTCGCAGACCAGTTCATGGGATCTGTGATCGGAACGCTTCATGTCGGTGTTCACATCCAGATGGCTGGTGTGGCATTCGAGCACGTGGCCGTACTTTTGCAACTGGTCTTTGTAATAGGCAACCAGCTTGGCAGGAGAATCGTTGGACTCATACTCCAGCGCCACAACCTTAACCCCGAAGCCGAAGCCGGAGATGTTCACATTGGCGCTCTTGTCCTCGCCGTCGGAATCTTTTTGCTTCAGGCGCGCACCTGGATAGACTGCGAGGCCCACATCCGCCACGTTTGCACCTTTGCTTACATGAATGCCGCCGACCGGGGTGTCGATATCGACTTGTTTGTCTTCGCCGTTCTGTTCTTTCTTCACGTTCACGCTGCAAGCGGGCACAAGCAGAGCAATAATGGCCGCGAGCGCTAAAGCGAACGCGCTCGGAATCTGTGATTTAGTTCTGCGCATGCGGAGACCCTCCTTTAGCGACTTGCGCCTGGCGTTCGAGACCGGCGCCGCGCTGGGCAACATTTGGGATCGTCACGGGTAAATGGCCGCGAATCGGGATCTCCCCGAAGAGCGCTTTGATTGCGCCCACTTCCGAGACCGTCGCGTTGGAAAATGTACACATGTAATTCTCAATCTTAGGGAAATCACCGGCAAGATAAGGATTTCCCATGGCAACGACCGCAGTTTTCGCCGCGGCGTGATCGAGTAATTGCTGCAGCAGCGTGCCGGTCGCGTCGGCCATACCCACCGAGTTGCCTATCTTCCCGGCGGTTGGAATCACATAGACTGCAGCTACCACGGTTTGCGCCACGTCAACTGCCTTCAGAACCTCGTCGCTCATCCCGGCGGCGATGCGAGGGTCCACATAAATCACGTGCGCGTCTGGAATGCGGACACGGAATTCGCGCCCGAAGGCGCGACCGGAATCCGTTCGAACATCATCGGAAAATAGCACGGCCACCACTTGGTTATGGGTCTCCTCTCTCGTCATATACGGAAGGCCGGCCTTGGCGGTTCCCTTTGATTTCAGGGGCAGCATTTTGCCGTTGTCGCGCACCAGCGTGATGGCCGAGTTGGCCACCTGCTGACCAAAAGCAATGTTTTCCGGCTTGCCGATGGCGGTTGCCAGCGCATTGAGATCAACGGTGCGCGATTTGTTGAGACCCAGTTCCCCCTTTAGTTTCAGTATCTTGAGAACGGAACGGTCGAGACGTTGCTGCGAAATCTCGCCTGATCGCACCGCTTTGAGCATGGAATCATAGGAGGCGCTTAAGTCGGGCGGAATGATCAGCAGATCGTTGCCAGCCTTGAAAGCTTCGACAGCTTCGCGGCCAATGTCGTTGGCAAACAGATGCGTTAATCCCGCCATATCGAGGGCATCGGTCACAATGAGGCCCTTGAACCCAAGCTGTTGTTGCAGCAAGTCGGAAACGATTGACTGCGAAATGGTGGCAACGTGATTCGGATCGGAGTCGAGCGCAGGCACTGTGACGTGTGCCACCATCACGGAGTCTACGCCGGCCGCGATGGCTTGGCGGAATGGTGGGAACTCAACCGAATCCAGATGAGCGCGGTCGCCGTTTACGCTGGCGACTCCGAGATGCGAGTCGGTAGCAGTGTCGCCGTGGCCGGGGAAATGTTTCACCGTGGTTAACATGCCAGCTTCGTGCGCGCCTTTGATGTAGGCCGTTACCAGATCGCCGACTTGTTTGGGATCTTCTCCGAAGGAGCGGGTGTTGATAATGGGATTGACAGGATTCGAGTTCACGTCTGCGTCCGGGAAGAAATTCCAGTGAACGCCGATCGCTCGGGCTTCATGGCCAGTGATGAGTCCGAAAGTCTCGGCGTCTTCGATGTTGCCATCGGCGCCGAAGGCCATGGCGTGAGGAAACACAGTAGCCCCCAGCAAGCGATTGGAGAGGCCGCGTTCAAAGTCCGCCGCAAACAGCAATGGCAGCCTGGACTCCCGCTGCAGGCGATTGAGCAATTCGGCGACTTCATAAGGCTCGGTGCGTAGAAGGAAGGGGCCGTCGACATGAACCGACATGGTGAACGAGCCCACGTGATATTTGCGCATGTCCTCGAGCCATTGCAGGTATTCGGGACTCTCCACATTGAGGAAGCTGGCGCGGCACCAGATCATAAAGACCTGGCCTATTTTTTCCTCAACGGAAAGATGGCGAAGCGTCTTCTCGGCCCATTTGTCGCCGCGAGTGTTGTTAAATAGAGCCGGGCGTGCCTGTTTGTCTTTGGCAAACGCTGACAGGGACACTGATAGAGCAAGAACGGTGGCGGACAAGATTCGCAGCATTCAGGAACGATAGCAGAAGTACCGGCTTCCGGCGCTCGGCTTTCGGCCCCGGTTAATTTGCGGACTCCAGTTTTATACTGATAAATCCAATCAGCGCTCATCCGCATGAGTCCGCGCCAGAGAAGTCTCGACGCGGGCAATTGCTTCACCTTGGATCTGCGCATCGTCACCAAATCCCCTGAACCATTGCACATCCGGCTCCCGCCTGAACCAGGTCATCTGGCGTTTAGCATAGTTGCGATGCGCCTGCTGAGCGGAATGGATCGCCTGCTCGCGAGTCATTTCCCCGCGCAGAAGTTGAACTGCCTGTTTATAGCCGAGAGAAGCGAGAGGACCAGCTGTTTCACCGTACTTGTCGAGTAATTTCTTTGTTTCGTCGGTGAGCCCGGCGTCAAACATCTGCCGCGCGCGTTCATTAATGCGTGCGTAAAGGGCAGCCCGATCCGGGTCGAGTCCGAGCCGCAAAATGTGGAAGCCGCGCAACGGGTCGGGCTCCTGCCGCCGGAGTTCGGACATTTTGTGTCGCGACGCCAGGCAGACCTCGATGGCCCGGATCAGTTTGGGGATATCATTAGAGTGAACTCTCTCGGAGGCAACGCGGTCGAGACGGCGTAGAATTCGGTGGAGATGATCGGAGCCGCGGTTCGCGGCTATTTTGCGCAAGCGCTCGCGCAACTCTTCCGAGCGTTGCGGACCGGGGAAAAGCCCTTCCAGCAGAGCGCGCAAGTACAGTCCTGTGCCTCCAACGACGATGGGTAGATGATGGCGGAGACTAATTTCGTTGAGTACTGGCCTCGCCTGGCGAGCATATTCACCGGCAGTGCTGTACTGGGAGGGATCGACAACATCGAAAAGATGGTGAGGAGCTCGCGCCCGTTCGGCGGCGCTGGGCTTGGCGGTGCCGACATCAAACTCGCGCACCATTGCGACCGAATCGCAGTTGATGATTTCGCCGTCAAACTTCTCCGCTAGCACTAGAGACAATGTGGTCTTTCCGCTAGCGGTGGGGCCCAGGATGACCACCAGTAGCGGCAGGTGTGGGCCAATGTCGCCGTGTTCTGAACCCACGTTCAGCGTAGGCTCCAATGAATGTGATGCCAGTAGCGAACCAGCGTGAGGGCGAGTAGCAGAACGGCGATCAGCAGCAGGCCGGTCGCTTCCGAGGCGTACACGGCTTTGCGGTGGTGCTTGTGCGCGTCATTCTGTTGCTCGGCGGACGGCACGCGGATATCCGGCGTGGGCACGCGAATATTGTAGCGCCGCGGGCGAGATGCGGTGCTAGATCTGGGTTTCGTATTTGAAAGGCTCCAGTCCAACACCTAGACCCATGAGCCAGCACCTTCCTGCTACACTACGGCGTTATCCATGCCTGTTCCGCAAAACAGAGCGAAAGTCGCGCGGTTTGGAGTGTTTGAGCTCGATCTCAGGGTGGGCGAACTACGCAGGAACGGCGTAAAGCTGCGTCTGCAGGAGCAACCGTTTCAGGTGCTCGCTCTGCTGCTGGAGCGTACAGGAGAAGTCGTAACCCGCGAAGAGTTGCAGCAGAAACTCTGGCCTTCCGACACATTCGTCGACTTCGACCATAGCCTGAACACGGCCATCAACAAGGTCCGCGAGGCGTTGGGAGATTCCGCCTCCAGTCCGCGCTATGTGGAAACGCTGGCGCGACGAGGATACCGGTTCATCGCTCCCGTCGAACAGATAGAGAAAGAGTCCATGTTCGGGGACCAGGCAATCGCAAACAGGCAAGCGCGTGTGTCCACGGCGACGGCATCGCCGGGTGCGTCTCTGCCGGCTCTGGCGCTGCATCCTGAACTCGAGGTTCCCATTCCTCGTCGAACCATCACTCGCGGCCTCTTCGGCTTGATTCAGCTCATGTATCTGATTTTCTATCTTACGGCGCTGTTTCGCCTGCACGATGTCCAGGTGGTAGCGGACTCCTTTCTTCCGTTATGGGGTGCGACAGTCCTTGCCGGAACGGTGATGGTGACCGCCGGTGTCGGGATTCCCCTGCGCCTCTATCTGATCTCGGCGGTCGGATTTGACTACCAGCGCTTGGGCGGCAAGTTCCGTAGAGTGTTCCCGTTCGTGCTGGCGCTGGACCAGTTGTGGGCAGTTGCCCCGTTCCTGCTGATCCAGGAAATTGGCTTGGGTGCGGCGTTCGCGGCAAGTGCCGCGCTCTTGTATCTGCCGTTTTCGGAGCGAACGCTGATTCGCATGGCGTATGTCGAGCCGCGCACACGTTAGGAGAGTATTTCGATGGAACTGAACCCACCGATCATCCGTACCCACGTCTAAGCAGCTGGCGAGGGACTGTCCTGAGCTTATCAAAGGTTTCTGTCCAGCGGAGGATTCTATGAAACTTAACGCGATGCAGCGGCTGACGTTTGCGGTTTTTCCCATAATCTTCGGTGTACTGCCCGCTCACGCCGACGAATGGTCCAAGACTTACAAGCTCAGCGGCAAACCCGAACTGCGGATCGAAACGTCCGACGCCAACATTCGCGTCACGACCTGGGATCAGAATACGATTGAAGCCAAAGTCATCACTTCGCGCTACAAGATCGGCGAAGGCGGCATCCGTGTCGAAGAGCATCAGACTGGCGACTCGGTCGAAATTGATGTGCACTACCCGCACCACAACTTCAACATCGAGTGGGGCAACCATAAAGTGGACGTCATTATCCAGATGCCGCGTGAGGGCCGCGTAAATTTACGAACTGGAGACGGCAAGATCGATATCGCGGGATTGAAAGGCGAGATGGACCTGCACACCGGAGACGGCTCCGAGAATCTCGAGGGCGTCGACGGCAAGTTGCGCGCTACGACCGGGGATGGCCACATCACAGCTCATGGCCGCTTCGATGAACTCGAACTCAAGACTGGCGATGGACATGTCGATGTGCGCGCTGCGGGCGGATCGTCACTGTCCACCGGCTGGCGGCTGGAGACCGGCGATGGCAATGTTTCCCTCGAAGTCCCCGGCGAACTGGCGGCCGACGTGGATCTGCACACCAGCGACGGCCACATCGACCTCGACGTGCCCATCACGACTGAGGGCAAGATTCGGCAGAACGAAGTCCGCGGAAAACTCAACGGTGGCGGCAGTCTGCTTACGATCCGCACGGGCGACGGATCGATTCATTTGCGGAAAGGTTAGACCCATGTCGGAGCTGTGATCTCAACTGTCTGACAATTCGAATTGACGCTTGGGCTTATACTTTTGGGTCTCAGTATTTCAATTTCATACCAACGAGGATTCAATGGCAATTGTGCGCATGAGTTTGATTGCACTTGCGATCATATCTTTCCTTTCCTCAGCCCACGCGCAGCAGCCCGCCGTCGAAAAGGCCGAACCGGCGCTCGATGTCACGTCCATGGATCGCAGCGTCGATCCCTGTGCTGATTTCTTTGCCTATTCCTGCGGAGGATGGATCAAAAGAAATCCGATTCCTCCCGACCAATCCTCGTGGGACACATATTCCAAAATGCAGGATGAGAATCTTGGCCGCTTGCGCGGAATTCTCGAAGCGGCGGCAGCGCCTGATCCGAAGCGCAACGCAGTCAATCAGAAGATTGGCGACTACTACGCTTCATGTACGGACGAGAAGGCGATTGATTCCAGGGGAGCGGAGCCGCTCAAACCATCGCTGGAAAGAATTGCAAGAATAAGCTCCAAGGCAGACATCGCCGACGTGGCCGCCGCGATGATTGATGACAATGTACTGTTTCGCTTTGAATCGATCCAGGACTTTCGCGACGCAAATCAAGTCATCGCTAACGCCGATCAGGGTGGACTTGGCCTTCCCGACCGGGACTACTACACCAAGGACGACGCGAAGTCGGTCGAACTGCGAAAGCAGTACTTGGCGCACGTACAAAAAATGTTTGAGCTTCTCGGCGAGAAGCCCGACACGGCTGCAGCCGAGGCACAAACCGTAATGCGTATCGAAACCGCATTGGCTAAGGGCTCCATGACGCGAGTGGAACGGCGCGACCCCAAAGCTCTGGACCATAAAATGACCAGCGGAGAGCTGGAAAAGATTTCTCCCGAATTCCATTGGCAGATTTATTTCACCAAGGTCGGAATGCCCTCCGTGTCGTCGTTGAATGTCAGCTCACCTAATTTCTTCAAGGCGATGAACGAGGAGCTTGCAAAGGAGAGTCTGGCGGATTGGAAGACCTACCTGCGCTGGCACCTCGTGCACGCCGATGCACCCTATCTATCCGCGCCGTTTCTGAATGAAAATTTCGCTTTTTACGGAAAGACTCTGCGCGGACAGCAGGAACTTCAGCCGCTTTGGAAACGCTGCACCCGGGGGGTCGATGACGACCTCGGCGAAGCCTTGGGCCAGGCGTATGTGGAGAAGTATTTTGGTGCCGAAGCGAAACAAAAGGCGCTGAAGATCGTGAAGGAAATTCAGACAGCGATGGAACAAGACATCAACAGTTTGACCTGGATGTCGCCCACAACCAAGCAGCAGGCGCTAGCGAAACTGCATGGCATGGCCAACAAGATTGGATATCCCGACAAGTGGCGGGACTACAGCCAACTTGAGATCGTGCGCGGAGACGAACTAGGCAACGTGGAGCGCGCGCGCAAGTTCGAATTCGACCGCCAATTGGCCAAGATCGGCAAGCCCGTGGATCGTGGCGAATGGGATATGACTCCGCCGACTGTGAACGCCTATTACAATCCGCAGATGAACGACATCAACTTTCCTGCGGGCGTGCTACAGCCTCCCGCATTCGATCCCAACTCTGACGCCGCTCCCAATTATGGCGACACCGGCGGCACGGTCGGACACGAACTCACGCACGGTTTCGATGACGAAGGCCGGCAGTTCGACGCCCAAGGAAATCTGCGAGACTGGTGGACCCCGGAAGACGGAAAAGAATTTGTGAAGCGAGCCAGCTGCGTTTCAGATCAATATTCGACCTATACGATCATCGATGACATCAAGATCAACGGCAAGCTGACCCTGGGCGAAGATGTCGCCGATCTAGGCGGACTTATTCTGGCGTACATGGCGTGGAAGGATGACACCAAAGGCCAAACGCTGGACCCGATCGATGGCCTCACGCCCGAGCAGCGCTTCTTCGTGGGCTACGGCCAGAGCTGGTGCGGCCAGAGCCGCGATGAGACCAAGCGGCTGCGCACGACAGTGGACCCGCATTCCCCGGAAAAATATCGTACCAACGGTGTGGTTTCGAACATGCCCCAATTTCAGGAGGCGTTCCACTGCAAGGCCGGCTCGCCCATGGTGAATCAGAATCGTTGCAGCGTTTGGTAGCCAGGGTGTGACGCGAGTTGCTGCGACCTCATACGTCAAGTCCGATTGAGCGCATCAATGCAAGGCCATTACTCTTGGTGACGATGCCTTCTCGCAACTTGTAGTCGAAAAGCATTCGGCCGTTTTCAAGCTCATCCTGAAAATGGACATTGTGCAGGCGACGCTCGCCGGTGCCGCCAATGTCGGTCAATGCCAAGTCGTGGGTGCTCACCAGCCCGATCGCGCCACGATTCAGCAGCGCGCGTACAATCCCCTCCGCGCCGACGCGGCGATCTTTCGAGTTTGTGCCCTGCAATAGTTCGTCCAATAGAAACAGCAGTGGCGGATCTGCTGCTGCGAAATCGAAAATCTGCTGTAACCGCTTGATCTCGGCATAGAAACGGGAACTGCCTTCCTGGAGCGAGTCGTTGATGCGAATGCTGGCGCCTACACGCAGCGGAGTGAGTCGCAAGCGGCGGACGCGGACCGGCGCCCCCGCCATCGCCAGCACAACGTTCATTCCGACGGCGCGCAGCAAGGTACTCTTCCCCGACATATTGGAACCGCTGACCAGCAGCATCCGTGCCTCCCCACAAATACTCACATGGTTGCGAACGCAGGTTGCTGCCGATAGGAGCGGATGCCCAAGCTCTTCTGCGTCGAAAGATGCTGGACCATCGGTAAAATCTGGAAACGGATCGGAAGGATGCTCGAAACTGTAAGTTGCCAACGAAAGAAGAGCTTCCATCTGTCCGATGGCATGCACCCACGATCGCAACGCACTGCGATTATTCGTACAAAGATATTGTGGCGCGAGTTGATCCGGTCTCCTAAAGTTCGAAGACGTGCGATCGCTCGCGAACTGGGGAAGCCTCCGGACATCAGTTCGCTCCGCAACGCGTGCAGTAATGGGGCTTGGAACTTGTGCGCCTCCACTCGCGCCAGCACGCCCGAAAAAAGCTCCAGATTGCGAAATGCGTTCTCTGTTCCGCGCAACACTTCCTCGAGCGGTTTCTTTAGCCAATAGGTCAGCACCGCTTCGATCACTACGATCAGAATCAGCGGAGTTGCTGTTCCCCACACCGCCCACACCAACGCGGCCGCAATAGCCAGAACCGCCAGGAGTGGCGATAGGCTTCGGATCCACGACGGTTTCATAAGGGCCGGCGATTGCGCCCACTTCAGTAGTGCTTCGGGATGGACCCCCACGCCAACATCTTCACCAATCACTGCCAGGTCTTCGCGCAGATCGAGTTGATCGCGCAGTTCGCTCACCGCGCCATGGCGCTCCTGGATCTGCGGTACGGTTGCAGGAGCAAGTAGCCACTGCGCCAACGCGTCTTCCCCCATGCGCGTGCGAGCGGTCGAAAGAAGTTGGAATAAGCTGCCTTTGCCGTAAAGGTCCAGATCGGCGGCGTAGACGTGATGAGGATCGTTGAAGCGCTCGCCCATTTCTCCAACCCCGATCCAACGATCCTCGACCCGTGCCAGCCCTTGTTCGTAAAATTCGACGGCACGCTGCGCCAACTCGCGGGCCCGAAGAACGCGAGAATGATAGTCCGCGGTAACCACGAATGCAGCGACGGGTGCGGCCAGCCACCAGGGCGAGAAGTGATGTCCCCGGAATGAGCTCCATGCCATGATGGCCACAAGGATAGCCAACGCCAGCGCCGCATTCCCCAGGCGTATGTGAATCTTCTCGTGATGGGCAACTCGCGACCGGCGAGCATCTCGACGTTGAACGTATTCTTGGGAGGGCAGCACTCGCTCAAAATGTAGCAGGTCGATCCAGTGCGAGGAAGTCCGCGCGCTAGTTGATGGTATTCGAAGCGCCCAATAGAATCGCCGCCCCGACACACGGAGGGTTGAGGCCCTCATGCGGACACGACGCGGCTACTGCAAATCAGCTTTATCGGGGTTGTAGTAAAAGCGGAACCGCAGAGCAAGATAGGGTCCCGTGAATTCGCTGGGCAGCGGAGGAAATGGATTGGAAGCGGTGATGCTGCCCCAGGCGGGGCGGTCGAGTGCAACATCGCCGGACGTGGCGATTAGACGCATATCCGCAACCTTGCCGTCTTTCGTGATGGCAAACTCAATCGCCAGTTTCCCTTTCTTCATCTCGGCCGATTCCGGAATCAGGTGGTACCAGTTCTCCCTGACGTCCTGCAAAATGCGTTGCAGGTAAGGGCCGAAATCGACGCCTTGGGTATCGCTCAGAATATCCAGCGCGCCCAGCTGACGGCCATGGGCTCCCGTGCCCAAACCGAAATCGCCTTCCTGACCCGCACCGCCGGCGCGGTTGGCTGCCGCCCCTTGCGCGGCCTGTTGGATCGCCTGGCCCGGCGTCATACCATTCGCGTACTTGCTGAATGAATTGTTTGGACGAGCGGGCATCGGCAACTGCGTCTGCTGATCGCTCTGAAACTGCGGACGAGGTTGTAGTCCCTGCTGCGGCTGCGTGGTAGACGGCTGGTTCTGCGCCATCGCTGGCGGCGCTGCCTGCGGCGCCCGCGGTCCCGTTCTTCCAGGAGCGCCCGGAGGAGGCGTCGCCAGAATCTTCCGCAACTCCTTGGGATCAAGCTCAGGATGACGCGAGGTTGCGATGCGGTCTTTATCCGATGCGATGTTTGTGTTCGGCCTGCGTGTCGGCTTCTGCAAGTCCGGCGGCAGCGCGAGGAAAGTAACGTTCTTGTCTTTGTTTGCGTCCATCGGCACAACGACTACGGTGTGCCATCCCAACGTCTTCTCGATCAAGTTGAAGTTCCACAGCACAATCGTGAGAACCAGGTGCACGATGATGGAAATCCAGATGGCTTCGCGCCAGCGGGAGCGTTCCAAATCGTCCTGCAACTGGATGAGCAGGTGCGGCTCAGGCGCTTCGCGATCACGAAGCGCGGATTCCCAATTTTGCGTGTCGTAAAGGCCGAGCTGTTCCGGTTGAGGCTTCTCGGGCGGGGCCGCCGGATCCTGGAATGGAATTTGAGTGATCGGCATGCGCTGGGCTTGACTGCAAAAGCTTAACTGGAAAAGCTTAGCTGTATCCGCCAGTCATTAGACACTGGATACACTCGCGACGTTGCATCCCGGTCCCCTAGGAAGTACTGCAATCTCGTGCGATCCTCTACAACCAAGTTCCTTCTATTTTCGCATCTTTCGCGCGATTCTGCGCACCACAAATCAGCCATGACTTTGCCGTGTAAACATATGTAAATCAGAGTTTTGAGATATCACCGAGAAATGTCTTTTGCGGACCTTCCGGCATCCCGGAGTTGTATGGAGCTAAGTCCACAAGATTGTCGTC
The DNA here is from genome assembly GCA_963733795.1 of uncultured Acidobacteriaceae bacterium. GTDB lineage: Bacteria > Acidobacteriota > Terriglobia > Terriglobales > Acidobacteriaceae > Sulfotelmatobacter. The sequence goes on along the minus strand of CAVTED010000004.1, from coordinate 155,191 downwards.
GCCGGAGTTCTCTGCAGTGAGACCTGCGACCGAAATGAATATTTCTGACTGTCCGATCATGGACAGTTCGTTCCTCATCCGGACAATGCTCGCCTCGCAGCATGGGCAACGTTCAGTCCCATTCTGTTCTGTTTCAACCACTTGGAGCTGGAACCCGAATGGCGCGGAACTTGCCACTATTCTCTGCGATGGATATCGCTCGTCCCGAGTTCAAATTACAGAAGCGTAAGCGGCAGATCGCGGTGTCGGCTGTCGCGGTCGTTGCGATCACTGCGGTAACAATCGCGGTGTATCGATTGCGGCCGGCGGCGCCCACAGTGGAGCGCGGCACGGTGTGGACCGACGTGGTGAAGCGCGGTTCAATGCTGCGCCAGGTGCGCGGAGTGGGCTCGCTGGTGCCCTCCCAGGAATCAGTCTTGCAGATTCCTGCTGAGACCGAAGCCACGGTAGTGCGGATTCGCATGCTTCCGGGCTCACTGGTCAAGGCTGACACGCTTCTGCTGGAGATGAGCAACCCGCAAGTCGAACAGGCTTCGGTTGACGCCGATCTTCAGCTGAAAGCAGCCGAGGCGGAATATCAGAGCCAGCGCATGACGCTCGAAAGCTCTCTGATGAACCAGAAGGCGGGCGCTGCCACGGTGCAGGCCGACTATGCGCAGGCGCAACGGCAAGCAGAGACAGATAAGGCGCTCTACGATCTCGGCGTGATCTCGGGCCTCGCCTACAAGGCCTCCAAAGGCAAGTCTGACGAACTAACCACGCGCAATGGCCTTGAGGGCCAAAGGCTGAACAGCACCCAAAAAGCCATCGACTCGCAACTTGCCGAACAGCAGGCCAAGGTCGAGCAGATGCGAGTTCTGGCCCAGTTGAAGAGGAAACAGCTCGGCGCCCTTAAGGTTCGAGCCGGAATCGACGGCGTGCTGGTAGAGTTGCCGCTGCACGTCGGCGAGCACGTCTTGCCCGGAACGATGTTGGCCAAGGTTGTGCAGCCTAATCATCTGATGGCCGAGTTGAAGGTTGCCGAGACGCAGGCGCGCGATGTGCAAATCGGTGAACCGGCCTCGGTCGATACCCACAACGGGGTTATTTCCGGCGAAGTGATGCGGGTTGATCCGGCCGTACAAAACGGAACGGTGACTGTCGACGTCAAACTAACAGGCGAATTGCCCAAAGGCGCGCGCCCAGACCTGAGCGTGGACGGCACGGTTGACCTAGAGCGCTTGGACAATGTCCTTTACGTGGGACGCCCGGCATTCGGGCAGGAGAACAGCACAATCAGTCTGTTCAAGCTCGGCCCCGATGGGCACGATGCCCTGCGGGTTCCGGTCAAGGTTGGACGCGCATCGGTGAATTCGATTCAGGTGGTGGACGGCTTGCATGAAGGCGACACGGTGGTGCTATCCGACATGTCGCGCTGGGACAATACGGACCGCATTCGACTCCAGGATTAACGAAGACCCGGAATTTTAGACTAAGCCTTCAGAAATCGAGGGACAACATCCATGACAGAAGCGAACCTGCCGTTGATCCAGATTACAGATATGACCAAGGTTTTCTATACGGAGGAAATTGAGACGCATGCGCTCTCGGGGGTACATCTTTCGATAGCCAAGGGCGAGTACGTAGCCATGTCGGGCCCATCGGGCTGCGGAAAGTCGACGCTGCTTTCGATCATCGGATTGCTCGACACTCCCACCGCCGGGCGCTACCAACTCAATAATAAGCCTGTTGAAAATCTCGACTTCGCCGAGCGGGCCCGCATCCGAAATCAGGAAATCGGGTTCATCTTTCAGAGTTTCAATCTGATTGGCGATCTCACGGTTTATGAGAACGTCGAGTTACCCTTGACCTACCGGCAACGAATGCCTTCAGCCGACCGCAAGAAGCGAGTGATGGAAGCGCTGGAGCGCGTGGGAATGGCGCATAGGCTCAGACACTATCCTTCGCAGCTCTCCGGCGGCCAACAGCAGCGTGTGGCAGTCGCTCGCGCGCTGGCGGGAAAACCGTCGATCCTGCTGGCAGATGAGCCCACGGGAAATCTCGATTCGCGCAATGGCGAAGCCGTGATGGAACTATTGTCTGATCTCCATCGCGAGGGCGCGACGATCTGCATGGTGACGCACGATCCACGCTTCGCCAAGCACGCGCAACGCGAGGTCCATCTGTTCGACGGCAAGGTCGTCGCCGAAGAAGAACTGCATAAGCTCATGCAGGAATCCCAAGCGTGAATGGCTTGATCCAAAACGTCCGCTACGCGCTGCGGCGGCTGCGCAAGAGTCCTGTATTCGCGTTGGTCGCGATTACTTCGCTGGCCCTGGGGATCGGCGCAAATACCGCAATTTTTCAACTCCTGGATGCAGTTCGGCTGCGAAGCCTTCCGATTCCTTATCCCAAAGAACTGGCCGAAGTCCGCATCATCGGCGGCAACCAGGGGTTCGGCATCACTAATACCGCGTATGCGCAACTCACCCGGCCGATATGGCGCGAACTGCAGGAACACCACCAGCCATTTTCGAGCATTGGCGCGTGGAGCACGCAAGAGCAGCGAGTGGGACAGGGGAGCGATTCCCATCCGGTTCAAGCGTTGGAGGTCAGCGGCGAATTCTTCGCCATGCTCGGAATTCAGCCATGGCGGGGAAGGCTCCTTGTGCCGGAGGACGAAACCTCCAAGTGCACGATTTCTCGAGTCCTGGTGAGTTACCCCTACTGGCAAAGCCAAATGGGCGGACGCGAACTGACGGGAAATGAGACGTTGATCGTTGAGGGGAACTCCGCCGAAGTGATTGGCGTAACCGCGCCAGGATTCTTTGGTATGGCTATGGGCGAGAGCTTCGACATCGCTTTTCCTTTTTGCCGTGAGAAGGAAACGCGGCGTGAGATGTTCGATATTTCGGTCATGGGACGCCTGAAACCCGGCTGGAGTCTACAGCGCGCATCGGCGGAGTTAGGCGCGATCAGCGCCGGCATCTTCGAGGCGACAGTGCCTTCCGGTTACAGTGCGCAGGCCATTCAGCCTTACAAGAATTACAAACTTGCGGCGTATCCGGCTGGTGGAGGAGTGAGCCACCTGCGCGAGCAGTACGACTCGTCACTGTGGCTGCTGCTGGGGATCACCGGCCTCGTGCTGCTGATTGCGTGCGCCAATCTAGCCAATCTCATGCTGGCACAAGCCAGCACACGGCAACGTGAGGTTGCCGTTCGTTTGGCGTTAGGGGAGTCGCGGGGCGGTCTGCTTCGGCAGTCTTTGGCGGAAAGCGCCTTGCTCGCCTTGATCGGTACGGGACTTGGAATTGTACTGGCGCAGCTGTTAAGCGGTGTTCTGGTTTGGTCGCTTTCCAGCGCTGACAACCCGATCACGTTACCGACAGATACCGATTGGCGCGTCCTCATTTTTGCCGCTTCGGCCGCTGCCATCACGTGTGCGGTCTTTGGTGTGGCGCCCGCTCTGCGCTCCAGCCGGGCGGAACCCCTTTCGGCGATGAAGAGTGGCGGACGCGGAATGACCTCAAGTCGCCAGCGTTATTCCCTGCAGAGCCTGATGGTAGTCACGCAGATCTCAGTTTCCCTGGTCTTACTAGTGGGAGCTCTGTTGTTCGTGCGCAGCTTTCGCAAGCTGATGGTCGTCGATTCGGGCATGCGCGAGAGCGGAATTACGGTCACCTGGCTCGGTTTCTTCCAGTCTCACCTGCCGCCCGAGCGATACGAAGAATTCAAGAGAGAACTTCTGGACGATGTGAGTTCAGTACCCGGAGTGCTGGATGCCGCCACCACGACGAACGTGCCGTTGCTCGGTGGGAGTTGGACACACGGTATCCGGATCGGCGCAGCGGAGGGACCTTCGAAATTTACCTGGGTGAGCCCCGGATATTTCAAAACCATGGGGATTCCAGTCCTGAGGGGGCGAGGCTTTAGCCAAAATGATACGGTAACGGCGCCACGAGTCGCAGTGGTTAACCAGACCTTCGTCAGCCGGTTCCTGGCGGGCGCCGATCCCATTGGGCAGACGTTACGTACCAGCCCGGAGCCAGACTATCCGTCAACCGTGTACGAGATAGTCGGAGTGATCGCCGACACTAAATATGCTTGCCTGCCCTGCGGCACTCCGCCGATGACCTTCGCGCCAGCATCGCAGTATCCGGCGCAGGGTCCATGGACAGCGATGATGATCCATTCCAATGAACCGCCATCCCAAATAATGGCGGCTGTCCAACGCCGGATCGCCGGGAAACATCCCGAGATCGTGGTTCAGTCCATCGACTTTCAGAGGCGGATCCGCGACAGCTTTGTGCGGGAACGGATGCTGGCGATTTTGTCGGGATTCTTCGGCGTGCTGGCGGCTCTGCTAGCGATGGTCGGGCTTTACGGCGTGATCGCGTATGTAGTCGCGCAGCGGCGGAACGAAATCGGAGTACGCATGGCGCTGGGTGCTGGCCGCGGACAAGTCGTTGTCCTGGTAATGCGCGAGGCCGCTCGTCTTCTTGCAGTTGGGATTTTGATGGGCGCCGCATTGGCTCTGCTTGCCGGACGCAGTGCTGGTTCGCTGCTTTTTGAGTTGAAGCCCTATGACCCCGCCAGCCTGCTGGCCGCGATCGTTTTGCTGACGGGCGTTGCTCTTCTCGCCAGTTTCCTTCCGGCGCGGCGTGCAGCCAAGGTCGATCCCATGGTGGCGTTGCGCTACGAGTAGGAGGACAGGAACCATGAACGGCTTGCTCCAAGATCTTCGCTACGCGCTGCGCCAGTTGCGCAAGAGTCCGGGATTCGCCGCTGTCACGGTAATCACGCTGGCTTTGGGCATCGGCGCCAATACGGCGATCTTCTCCGTCGTGAACGGAGTATTGCTGAATCCTTTACCGTTCCACGATGCCAGCCGTATCGTCTCCATGTTCGAGGCGACGCCGAACTTTTTCAAAGGCTCGATTTCTTACCCCAACTTTCTTGATTGGCAGCGCGACAATCGTTCCTTTGAGGCAATGGCCGCATACCGTCATACAGATGGCAGCATCACGGGCGTGGAGCAGCCGGAGAATGTGCAGGCAGAACGCGTGTCTGCAAACTTCTTTCCGATTCTCGGGGTGAACCCAATCCTGGGACGTAATTTCACTTCCGAAGAAGACCGGCGCGGCGCCAGCCCGACGGCCCTGATTTCGGAAGGGATGTGGAAGCGAAAGTTCGCTTCGGACCGGAACGTGATTGGCCAACGGCTCATCGTGGCGGGGCAGCCGCGCACGATCATCGGCGTCATTCCAGCTTCGTTTCGATTGCATGTCTTCAACTTCAGAACCGCCGATGTGTACGAAGCCATCGGGGAAGAGACTGATCCGACCTTTTACCTGCGGGATTCGTATCGGGGCATGGACGCTATTGGCTTGTTGAAGCCTCATGTCACGCTGGCGCAGGCGCGTGATGATATGAAGCGCGTGAATGCCGGTCTCGCTGATGCCTATCCCAACGTTGATGGCAATATCAAGGCCAACATCATCCCTTTGAAAGACAATATCGTTGGTGACATGCGGCCGGCGCTGCTGGTGCTGCTGGGGGCGGTGGGATTCGTTTTACTGATCGCCTGCGTGAATGTCGCCAATCTGCTGCTTGCCCGGTCAACGGCGCGCCAGCGCGAGTTCTCGGTTCGCGCCGCGCTGGGTGCGGGGCAGATACGGATTCTGCGGCAGCTGCTTACCGAAAGCGTTCTGCTCTCGGCGCTGGGCGGCATGTTCGGGCTCATTCTCGCGAAGTGGGGAACGACCGCGGCGCTTGTGGCTGTCCCGGAAACCGTCCCGCGTGCCGAGGAAATCGGGCTCGATTTTCCGGTGCTGCTTTTCACTATCTTTGTTTCTCTTCTTACCGGAATCATATTTGGCTTGCTGCCTGCTATAAGGATGTCGCGGGCGGATATTAGCGGAAGACTCAAGGACAGCGGGCGCGCCATCTCCGGCTACCGTGCGCGCATGCAGTCTGTACTGGTAATGGGTGAAATGGCCATGGCGCTGGTGCTGCTGGTGGGCGCCGGACTGATGTGCCGCACTTTGGTGCAATTGTGGAAAGTCGATCCTGGGTTCGATGCGCGCAATGTGACGTATTTCGAAGTGACGCCACCGCCCTCCTTAGCCAATCAACCTCCGGCTGCGATCCGCGCCGCCCTTCGGCAAATCAGTGCGACCCTCCACGGTGTGCCTGGAGTTGAGGCCGTGTCCTTGCATTACGGCTCGGTTCCCATGGGAAGCGACAATGAGAGAGGGTTTTTGCTCGAAGGGCAAGAGACGCCCACGCAGGGAAATAAGAATCTTCAGCAGACTTTCGAGTACACAGTAGAACCGGAGTATCTGAAAACCATGCGCATTCCCCTCCTTCGGGGCCGATTCCTAAGCGCCGAGGACAACGAGAACTCGGCGCGCGTGGTGGTGATTGACGCGAGCTTCGCGCAACAATATTTCACCGGCCAAGACCCGATCGGGAAACAGGTCCGCATTTTTGAATTCGGCAGCGATTCCAACCAACGCGTCCTTATACCGCTGGTAATTGTTGGTGTCGTTGGGCATGTGAATCAGTGGGGACTGGCAGAAGACGCCAGCCATCCGCTGCAAGCCCAGATGTACCGGCCAATCATGCAAAACGGGGCCGTCTACATGAAGGGTCTCGCTCAGGGATTCAATGTATTTGTTCGCTCCAAAACGCCGCTTGCCCCCGAAGCTTTTTTCGAGTCGATTCGCCAGAAACTCCTGGCTGGCAACCGGGACATGATCGTTTACGACAACGAATCCGAGGATGAAGTGGTGGCGCAGTCGATCGCCAGCCAGCGTTTCTCTCTCATCCTGCTGGGCACATTCGCAGGGCTGGCTCTGTTGCTGGCCGGCATTGGAATCTATGGCGTGCTGTCGTACCTGGTGGCGCTGCGGACACGGGAAATTGGCGTGCGCATGGCTCTTGGAGCGCAGCGCCTTGACGTACTGCGCATGGTCCTGAGAGATGGCGCGCGCATGACGATGGTGGGAGCATTCATCGGTCTGGTGGCGGCCCTGGCCCTGACACGAGTAATGGCGAGCATGCTGTTCGGCGTCCGCCCGACCGATCCCGTCACATTCGCTGCCGTGGCCGTGCTTCTCTGTGGCATCGCGCTGTTTGCCTGCTACATCCCCGCCCGGCGCGCAGCCAAGGTCGATCCCATGGTGGCGTTACGGTACGAGTGAGAAGGAAGGTGGAACAATGGCTGGAATCCTCCAAGATCTTCGCTACGCGCTGCGCCAGTTGCGCAAGAGTGCGGGATTCACCGCAGTGGCTGTCGTTACGCTCGCTCTCGGAATCGGGGCGAATACTGCCATATTCAGCGTCGTGAATGGAGTTTTGCTGCGGCCTCTGCAGTTTAAAGATCCCGCCCGGCTAGTTCGCGTCTGGCATGTTCCTCCGCCGAAAAGTTTTCCGGGAATGACGACGTTCTCCGTTTCCGCAGCCAATTTTCTGGACTGGGAGCGCCAGAACCATGTGTTTGAGCGGATGGCGATTTATACCTTTCGCGGGTTCACCCTGACCGAGGGTGACAAGCCGGAGCAGGTGGATGGGTGTGCCGCAACATCCGGTTTTTTCTCCACGCTGGGAGTTCAGCCCATGCTGGGCCGCGCGTTTCTGCCTGAGGAGGACCAGCCCGGCCACTCCAATGTTGTGGTGCTCAGCCATCGCCTGTGGCAAGAGCATTTCGGATCGAACTCCGGCATCGTCGGGCAGAACATAAAAATGGATGGCCAAAGCTATCTCGTGGCCGGGGTGATGCCCGCAAACTTCCGGTTTCCGGACTTTGCGCAAATGTGGACACCCATGGCATGGACGGATCAGGAAAAAGCCGTTCGGGGAGAGCATCACTCCGTGGTTATTGCGCGCCTGAAGTCAGGCATGGAATTGAAGCAGGCTCAAGCGGAGATGAATACGATCTCCAGTCGGCTGGAGCAGCAGTATCCGGAGGACGACAAAGGATGGGGCGCGATCGTCGTGCCCCTGCACGACGACATGGTCAGCGATGTGCGTCCCGCGTTGCTGCTTCTGCTGGGAGCGGTGGCTTTCGTTCTGCTGATTGCAAGCGTCAATGTAGCCAACCTTGCACTGGCGAGGACGTTCAGCCGCCAAAAGGAAATTGCAATTCGAACCGCGCTGGGCGCGACTTCGATCCGTGTGCTGCGGCAAATCCTGACTGAGTCAATCCTGCTCGCGCTCGCGGGCGGCGCGTTGGGCCTGACGTACGCCCAGGGCGGCATTCGCCTCATCATGGCCTTTCTGGCCGACAAGCTTCCTCATTCGATTGAAGTGGGATTGGATTCGAAGGTTCTCGTTTTTACCGCGGTCATTTCAATCGCCGCAGGAATTTTGGCCGGAGTTCTGCCTGCTGTGCGCTTGACCCGGAGCGACGTGAATCAGGCGCTAAAACAAGGGCTCGGACGCACGGATGCAGATTCGAGCGGCCATCGGACGCGCAGCGTTCTCGTCGTATCCGAGGTAGCTCTTTCACTCATGCTGCTGGTGGGCGCGGGGCTGATGATCCGCAGTTTTCAAATGCTGCACGGGGTAAATCCCGGGTTTGATTCGCGCAACGTTCTGACGATGACCACGATGGTCTCGCGCGCGAAATTTTCCTCGCCGTCGCAGGAGATCAGCTTTTTCAAACAAACGCTGCAGCGGATACGAGCGTTACCTGGGGTCGAATCTGCGGGCGTGGTGGACGACATTCCTCTCGACAGTGGAGGTTCGCATCAGCCCATCGCGATCGAGGGTCGGCCTACGGTGCCGATGTCGGAGCAGCCGGAAGTTGATGTCCGTCTCATCAGCACGGGTTACATGAGCGCTCTCCACATTCCCCTTCTGCGCGGACGCGACATCAGCGATACGGATATCGTGGGAAGGCCGGCAGCGGTTCTGATCAGCGAATCCATGGCGCGGCAATTTTGGCCGGGAGAAGACGCGCTGGGCAAACGGCTTACTTTGACTTTTTCTCCCGACGCGGTCTGCGAAGTGGTGGGGATTGTGGGCGATGTAAAGATCGACGGTCTCGACCAGACCCGCCCGAGTGCAACTCTCTATTTCCCGCTGGACCAGGTTTCCGTGCAGGCCACGGGAGGATGGAGCTCGTTTCCCATGACGCTGGTGGTGCGGTCCGCCTCCGGTTCCGAAGGATTGGTCTCTGCCGTGTCGAATGCCGTGCACGATGTCGATCATGAAATGCCTTTGCGCGACATCCGGACCATGGACGATTTTGTTGCGAATTCTATTTCTCAGCAAAGATTCAACATGCTGCTGCTGGGGGCATTCGCCGGCCTCGCGCTGTTGCTGGCCGCGGTGGGAATTTACAGCGTGCTGTCCTACAGTGTGAAACGCAGCGTGAGGGAAATCGGAATCCGGCTCGCACTCGGCGCGCGGCTTGGCGATGTGCTGCGCATGGTCGTATTCGAGGGCATGAAGCCAACTTTGCTGGGAGTCGCAATCGGAGCCGGCGGGGCCCTCGCTTTGGGGCGCTTATCATCCGGCCTCATTTACGGGGTGAAACCCACCGATCCGTTAACTTTCGTTGCGGTGGCGTTGCTGCTGACTGGGATTGCCCTGGGGGCCAGCATCATCCCAGCGTACCGCGCCACCAAGGTCGATCCCCTAGTGGCGCTGCGTTACGAATAATGCGCTGCGAACAAAAGGAGACATAGGATGACCGGGCTGCTGCAAGATCTTCGCTACGCTCTGCGCCAGCTGCGCAAGAGCCCTGGCTTCGCCGTCACGGCCATGCTCGTGCTGACCCTGGGGATCTCTGCCAGTGTAGCGATCTTTGCCTTTGTGGACGCTGCCTTGGTTAAGCCATTGCCTTTCGCAAACCCCAGCCGTCTGGTTGATGTGACGGAGAGTGTAGCGATGATTCCGCGCGCCAACCTTTCTTATCCCGACTATCTCGATTGGAAGCGACTCAACAATGTTTTCAGTTCGATGGACATCTACAACGGAACCGGCTACTTGCTGCGCACTTCGGCTGGCACCGAGCCGGTGCCTGGTGTTCGCGTGAGCGACGGGTTCTTTCACACGCTGGGGATTACTCCCATGCTGGGACGTGATTTTTATGCTGGCGAGGATTTGCCTGCGGCGCCCCGCACCGTCATTCTGAGCTACGCCACTTGGCAGCAACGCTACGGCGGAAGAAAGAATGTAATCGGGGAGACCGTGACTCTCAGCGGTATTCCGTACACGATCGTCGGAGTGCTGCCGCGTGAATTCCAATTCGCACCGAGAGGGAATGCAGAGTTCTGGACAACCCTTCACGCCTCCGACTCCTGTGGCTTGCGGCGAAGCTGTCACAACTTCAATGGAGTTGGACGGCTGAAGGATGGCGTTTCGGTTGAAATGGCTCGAGCCAACATGAAGGCAATTGCTCGACAACTGGAACTTCAATATCCCGCCGACAATCGTGACCAGGGAGCCAGCGTGCTTCCGCTGTCGGACGTATTTGTTGAAAACATCCGTCCGATCCTGCTCGTGTTGCTGGGCGGTGCGGGCCTGTTGCTCGTCATTGCCTGCGTGAATGTGTCGAGCTTACTGCTGGTTCGCTCGGAAAGCCGCAAGCGTGAGATTGCGGTCCGAGGGGCACTGGGCGCATCGCGTGGCCGCCTGATACGCCAGTTCATGACCGAGGGAATTGTGCTCATCATGGCAGGATGTTTGCTCGGGCTGGCCGCTGCTGAGGGAGCGATACAAGTCCTCCTGAGTCTCATTTCCAAGGACTTTATGGACTATATGCCGTACCTGAACGGGCTCGGCCTGAACACCCACGTCCTGATTTTTGCCGTGGCGATCTCTGCGTTTGCAGCCGCGCTGTTCTCTCTTCCTCCCGTTCTGCGGCTGCCGCTGACGAAGCTGCGAGAAGGCCTGACCGAAGGCGGTCGCGGTTACGCCGGGACGTTGTGGCGCCGTTTTGGAGCGAACCTGGTGGTCGTCGAGTTGGCGATTGCTGTCGTTCTGCTGGCAGGAGCGGGACTATTGGGCAAGAGCCTCCATCGTTTGCTCCACGTGGATCTCGGATTCCAGCCTGACCATCTGGCCACCCTAACAGTTGCGTTGTCCGACACCGCCTACGCAAAGGAGGAGCAAGTCGTTGCCGTGGGGCGGCAAATCGTGAGCCGCGTCCAGAGCCTGCCGGGCGTGCAATCGGTGGGCCTCACCAGTGTGTTACCCGTAAGCTTTAATGGCAATACCACGTGGATTAGAGTTGTGGGCCAGCCGTACAACAGAGAGCACAACGAAGTGAATCAGCGCGATGTGAGCTCGGCTCTCCTTTCGACTCTACACGCAAAGCTTTGGAGGGGCCGATACTTCACTGACGTCGAGGATAAGACAAAGCCTCCCGTTGTCGTCATCAACAAGGCGCTGGCGAAGAAGTATTTCCCAGGGCAAGATCCCATCGGCAAAAAAATTGCCGACACTGACCTCGCTCCCAAGTCAATCAAAGAGGTCGTTGGCATTGTCGAAGACATTAAGGATGGCTCGCTGGATTCAGAAATCTGGCCCGCCGTTTATTATCCGTTCAACCAAAGTACCGACTCTTACTTCTCTCTCGTCGTGCGTACGTCGCGCGCTGAGCAGTCGCTCCTTCCCACTCTGGTTTCTACCATCCGCGAGATCGATCCGGGTATCGGCACGCTGGACGAAGCGACCATGGGCGACCGAATCAACAATTCGCCGACCGCGTATATGCACCGTTCCGCGGCGTGGCTCTTGGGCGGTTTTGCTGCACTGGCATTATTGCTGGGCGTGGTTGGCCTCTATGGCGTGATCGCGTACTCGGTGACTCAAAGAACTCGCGAAATCGGAGTACGCATGGCACTCGGCGCCCAACGCAGCTCCGTGTATCAACTCATCTTGAGAGAGGCCGGATGGCTAGCGGGAATCGGAATTGCGGCGGGAATCCTATGCTCAATCGGCGCTGCAGTGCTGATGCGCGGACTGCTCTTTGGAGTGCAGGCCTGGGACGTGGCAACTCTGAGCGCGGTCTCGGCTGTCCTTGCGATTTCGGCGCTTTTTGCCTCATATGTTCCTGCGCGCCGCGCCGCCCAAGTCGATCCCATGATTGCGCTGCGCTACGAGTAAAGCGAGAGGAATCGGAGAAGACGAATTATGACTGGAATGCTGCAGGACCTTCGCTACGCTCTGCGCCAGCTGCGCAAGAGTCTCGGCTTCAGCATCGTTGCCGTGATTACGTTGGCGCTCGGAATTGGTGCGAACACCGCCGTGTTCAGCGTGATTGACGCCGTCATGCTGCGCCCTCTGCCTTACTACCAGCCGAACCGTCTGATTGAAGCGCAATCCGTAAATACCCACAATCCAGGTCCGAGCGCCGTCTGCTACCCGGACTTCTTTGACTGGCGCTCGCAGAATCACACGCTCGAACATCTGGTTTCCTATCACGACGACCTATTCACGCTCACCGGTCTGGAGCGGCCAGTCCAGGTGGATGCGGAGATCGTGTCGTGGGATTTGCTGCCCGCGCTCGGGGTGCGCCCGGAGCTGGGACGGGGCTTTGCGCCGGACGAGGAGAAGGCGGGATCCCGCGTAGTTTTGATCAGCCACGCTCTGTGGGCGTCGCAATTCGGCGCGGACAAGGCCATTGTTGGACGCAGTGTTCGCCTGAGCGGCGATCTCTACACCGTAATTGGCGTCATGCCGTCTTCCTTTCGGTTCCCGGTAAATAAACCGCGGACTAGCGTGTGGACAACGCTTGCAGCGGACGATGACCCATCCGATCCTCATCCCAACACGAGCAATCGCGGCTCGCATTTTCTGAGTGTGTTTGGGCGACTCAAGCCGGGCGCTACGGTCGAGCAAGCCGACCAGGAATTGCGGGTCATTGCGGCGAATCTCGCGAAACAGTACCCCAACACAAACACGCGCCATGACTCGGCTCGGGTCGAAACGGAAATGGCGGCGCTCATTGGCGACACGCGAACTGCGCTTCTGGTCGTGCTGGGTGCGGTGGCGGTGGTTCTGTTAATCGCCTGCGGCAACATCGCAAACCTGCTGCTGGCGCGCATGCGCGAGCGGCAGCGTGAGATCGCGGTGCGTTCTGCATTAGGAGCTGGGAGAACGCGGATTGTGCGCCAGTTGCTCGCGGAAAGCCTTGTCCTCGGCACCGTCGGGGGACTCGCAGGTTGCGCTCTGGCTTTTATCTGTACTCCTGCCATCCTTTCCCTCATCGGCGACAGCGTGCCGCGAGCGGCGGACGCGGGTGTCGATCCGCGGGTGCTTTCGTTTGCAGTGCTCGTGTCCCTGGCTGCAGGATTGATCTTCGGCATCGTCCCCGCCATCGCCGCATCGAAAACCGACCTCGTCTCAACTTTAAAAGAAGGCGGCAGAAGCGAAATCATTGGCCGCGACTGGCTGCGTGCATCCTTGATTGTGGGAGAAGTGGCTTTGGGGCTTGTGCTCACGGCTGGGGCGGGTTTGCTCATCACCAGTTTTGCTCACCTCATCCATACCAACGAAGGATTCAATCCTGACCATCTCACAACCCTGTTCTTCGAAACGCCGGACGCGCACTACAAAAATACTCGCGCGCAGTTCTACCGTGAATATTTCGAGAAAGTTCGTGGCCTGCCGGGAGTGCAGTCGGCTGGCGGCGTCATGATGTTGCCGATGACGAACGAGGGTGCCGTGATCAGCTTCGAAGACCCTGAACATCCCGTTCCAGAATCGCAGCACCCCAGTGCGGACCTCACCCCGATCTCGCCAGACTACTTCCATACCATGCAGATCCCTGTGGTTCAGGGCCGAGACTTTTCGGAGCGGGACGATATGAAGTCTCTGCAAGTAATGATCGTCAATCACGCCTTTGCGCAAAAATTTTTTCCTGGCGAGGAAGTGCTCGGCAAGAAGCTGAAGCCGGGGGCTGGGAACGGGGCGAAAGACGGTCCTCCATGGCGGGAGATCGTGGGTGTAGTCGGCGACATCAGGCTCGGGGCGACGCAACGCGAGATGCGCCCAGCCATGTATCTTCCGGCCAATCAATTAAGCGCATGGTGCTGCCTCTACTCAGTCGTGCGCACTTCGCTCGATCCGACAAGCCTGGAGGCGAGCGTGCAACGGATCGTCACAGAGATGGATAAAGATATTCCCGTCACTCAGGTCCGCACCATGAATGAGCTGATGTTCAGCGAGCTTGCGCAACCACGATTTGCCACGGTCTTATTAAGTACGTTTGCCGGGCTCGCGCTCGTACTCACTGTTGTTGGACTGTATGGCGTGATGACCTATACGGTTTCGCGCCGTACTCGCGAGATCGGCGTTCGCATGGCCTTGGGAGCACAGCGCAGCACGGTCTTGAAAATGGTCTTACGGGAGGCTTCGATCCTCCTCATAACCGGAATCACTATTGGTACGGCGGCCGCGCTCGTGTCAGCCTCGGTCCTGCGCAGCATGCTTTACGGAACCGGTTCGCGAAACCCGGTGGTGCTCATGGAAGTCTGCGTCGCAGTGGCAGTCGCGGGGCTCTTGGCGGCCTATGTACCGGCGTTTCGCGCGGCGAAAGTCGATCCCATGGTTGCTTTACGCTACGAATAAGCAGGAGGCGAGATATGAGTGGGCTGCTGCAAGACCTTCGCTACGCACTCCGACAGTTGCGGAAAAATCCGGGATTTACCGCCGTGGTGGTCGGCACGCTGGGACTGGGAATTGGAGCGAACACGGCGATATTTTCCGTCGTCAACACGGTGCTGCTTGCCCCTCTGCCTTATCGCGATGTCGATCGTTTGATGATGATTTGGGGAAGGAACCCCACACGCGGCGATCAACAGTTTCCGGTTTCGGCGGGAGACTTCACCGAGTGGCGGCAAAAGAACGACGTGTTCGAGGATGTCGCCGCTTCCTATGACTACGAAATGACACTCACCAATGCCGGCGAGCCGAAACTGGTGATTGGTTACGCGCTCTCGCCTAACTATTTCCGCATCCTTGGGACTGGCCCCAGAATCGGTCGGACGTTTACTGACGAAGAAAACGGGGCCGGCACGCACGTTGCCGTACTTAGCGACAAAATGTGGCGTACCACGTTCCGGGGAGATTCGAATATTCTGGGGAAATCCGTCACCCTCGACGCCAAAGCTTTCACTGTCATCGGCGTGATGCCGCCGGATTTTAACTATCCTCCGCAGACTGAGCTTTGGATGCCAGCTTCCATCTCTCCCGCGGCTTATGGCGATTACGAACATCGCTACATCCGCGTGGTCGGCCGTCTTAAGCCTGGCATCTCCGTGGCAGACGCGCAGACTCGGATGAATGCGTTGGAGCGTCAGATTGCTGCTCAACATCCGGAAACCGATGCGGGGAACGAAACGTGGGTCCAGCCGTTAAGACAACAACTGGTCGGCGATATCCGCACGCCGCTGCTCGCTTTGTCGGGCGCTGTTGCGATAGTGCTGCTAATCGCCTGCGTGAATATCGCCAGCCTGTTGCTGGCGCGGGCCGCGAGCAGACGCGTCGAGGTTTCGGTGCGAGTAGCGATTGGGGCAGGCCGGCTCCGCCTCTTGCAGCAGTTCTTAATCGAGAGTTTCCTTCTGACATTCCTTGGCGGTGTTGTGGGCGTTGCCCTAGCCCTATGGTTCACCCGTTTTCTGCTTGCCATTTTCCCCAACGGCGTGGCGAATTTGAGTATTCCGAAAGTCGATGCCATTCCCATTAACGCGCCGGTTCTTTGGTTTGCGTTTGGGATCACGTTGTTCACCGGATTGCTTTTTGGCGTCATCCCGGTACTGCAATCGGCCAGCGTTCATGGCAATGACGCACTGAAGGAATCCAGTCGCGGCCTGACATCGACTTCGAGGTCCGCACAGTTCCGGAGTGGACTGGTTACAGCAGAAATTGCGCTCTCGCTAATTTTGCTGATGGGCGGCGGCTTGATGATTGAAAGCTTCCGCCAGGTATATCGCGTCGATCCCGGCTTCCGCCCCGACCGAGTGCTCGGACTCGAAATTTTCCTGCCGCCGAACGAATATCCCAGAGACCAACCCCAAAAGCAGAATAATTTTGTGAACAATGTCCTTGATCGCCTGAATAAACTGCCCGGCGTTCAGTCCGCCGCCGCGGCAAACTTCCTGCCGCTCACCGGATTTTGGGGAATCACAGACTTTTTCATCGAAGGACGACCGGAGCGAAAAGGCGATGTAAAGCCATTCGCCGACAATCGTCGCGTGACGCCCGATTATTTCTCGACAATGGGCATTTCGCTGCTGCGAGGGCGTGTGTTCACCGACTCGGATCGCGCTGAGTCCGAAAAGGTGGCCATGGTCAATGCAACTCTGGCGCGCCGCTTCTTCGGCAGCGACGATCCAATCGGCAAAGTTCTCCAGATCACGGATCGTGAACGTGCGGACAAATGGAGAATTGTCGGAGTGGTTGCTGACGTGAAGGCCTTCGGTCCCGAGGAAGCGGCGCATGCTGAGATCTATCGTCCTCTGGAGCAGTCGCCGTCTAACCTTCTGGGATTTGCGGTGCGGGCAAGCGGAGATCCCTCCGCCCTGCTGAAGCCTGCGGAACAAGCCATTTGGGAAGTGGATAAGGATCAGCCCATTTTCGATGCGATGCCAATGAGCAAGCTGGCCGCGCAATCGATGACGTTGCGGCGCACCAGCACAATCCTCCTGGCCAGCTTTGCCGTCCTGGCGCTGGTTCTGGCTGCGATCGGACTCTACGGCGTGATGGCGTATTCGGTCTCGCAAAGGACGCATGAGATTGGACTGCGAATGGCCTTGGGCGCTCTTCAGCAGGACGTATTACGCCTTGTAATCCGTGAGGCGATGTGGCTGGTTGTAGTCGGAGAAGGGATCGGAGTCATTGCCGCTTTGTTTCTGACGCATGCAACGGCAACCCTGCTCTACGGCGTGAATCCGGCCAATCCTTGGATTGCGGCCGCGGCGATGGCTGTGCTTACGCTGGTTGCTTTAATTGCAGCCTATGTACCGGCGCAACGCGCCGCCACAGTCGATCCCATGGTGGCGTTACGCTACGAATAGGGAAACCATATGAATGGATTTTTCCAGGATCTTCGTTATGCAGTACGACAGTTGCGCAAGAGTCCAGGTTTCACGGCTGTGGCCGTGGCTACTCTGGCGCTCGGCATCGGCGCAAACACAGGAATCTTTAGCGTCGTGGAAGGCGTGGTGCTGGCTCCGCTGCATTATTTCCAACCAGATCGCCTCGTCATGGTATGGGAAACCAATCCACGCTTTCCGCGCGTCTCGGATTCCTATCCAAATTTTCAGGATTGGCAACGAGGCGCTCGCTCCTTTGAGCGGATGGCCGCGTTTCGGCAGCAAGGAGCAGACCTGACATTCCCCGGTGCGGCTTCGCACCTTAATTCCAGCCAAATCACGGCGGGATTTTTCAGCACGCTAGGCGCGGAACTGGCATTGGGACGGGAATTTACCCATCAGGAAGATCAACACGGCGGGGCGACGGCCGCTGTCATTAGCAATCGTTTGTGGAAAGAGCGTTTCGCCGGCAGTCATGAAGTATTGGGCAAGAGCGTCACCGTGGATGGAGTGAGTTACTCGATCGTGGGAGTTGCCCCGCCTGGATTTCGTCTCGAAGAAGAGGCGGATCTTTATACGCCACTCGGTCAGCTCGATCCGCTAATTCTGAATGATCGGGCGAGTCACGACGGCGTCTTCACCTTGGCGCGTCTGAAACCTGGAGTGAGCATATCGCAAGGCCAGGCGGAAGTGAGTACTATTCAGGATAGTTTGGATCGCCAGTACCCTGACGACAACCGGGATCTGGGAATTTATATCGAGCCGCTAAAGCAAGTAATCGTTGGAGACGCAGGGCAAACGCTCGGGCTGCTGCTAGGAGCGGTTGGCCTGATCTTGCTGATCGCCTGTGCAAACGTTGCCAATCTCCTGTTGGCCCGTTCGGCGGCGCGCAGTCGGGAGTTCGCCATTCGCTCGGCGCTCGGTGCGAATCGTGCGCGCGTAGTACGGCAATTACTGACGGAAAGCGTGATTCTTGCGCTCGCCGGTGCCAGCCTCGGGATCGTCATTGCGTCGTTTGGAATCAAGTCCGTCCTGGCGGCGCTGCCTTTAAATTTGCCACGCAGCGGGGATGTCAGTTTGAATGCTCCTGTCCTGTTTTACACACTGTCGGTTTCGTTCCTGGTGGGAATTCTCTCCGGCCTCGCGCCAGCTCTCAAGAGTTGGAACGCCGATCCGCAAGCATCGCTCAAACAGGGTGGCCGTGGTTCTACCGTCGTCCATCGGCGCACTCAGAGCAGTTTCATAGTTATGCAAGTGGCGTTAACGCTCGTGCTGCTGGTGGGAGCCGGCCTGCTGTTCCGGACAATTCTTCATTTACGGAACGTGAATCCGGGATTCGACGCGAAGAACGTCATCACCTTGAAGGTCGGGGTATCGCATTCATTTACACAAAACCCCTCGACCACTCGCATCGCTTACCAGCAATTGATCGAACGCATTCGGCAGATTCCAGGCGTACAGGCGGCGGATTTTACTACCGCAGTTCCCTTAACCGGACAGGGAGGGTACCTGCCATTTTGGCTGGACTCACGAAAACCCCCATCGCTGCAAGGCGCGCCTCGACTGCAGCCGTTTCTCACCGGGCCAGATTACCTGCGCACCATGGGAATGCAACTGCTTCAAGGGCGTTTTCTTACTCAAGACGACACCACAAAGTCGCCTTGTGTCGCCGTCATCGACAACGATTTCGCGCATAAGTTCTTTCCCGATGGAAAACCTCTCGGGCACACGATCACTGCCGGCTTCGCGGCGTTCGGCCCCTGCACAATTGTGGGTGTGGTGGGTCACGTGAAGGATGCGGGGCTGAATGACACGGGCGTAGCCAATCAATATCAAACCTACTATTCGCTCTATCAAGATCCGGACCGGTGGGTCCCGCTCAATTATCCGGAGGCAAGCATTATCGTTCGCACGCCGCTCGACCCCGCGACCATCGTTCCCGCAATCAAGGCAGCGGTTTACCAGGCGGGCAGCGACCAACCGATATACAACGTACAAACGATGCGGCAAATAGTTGCGGATTCGATGTCCGAACAGCGTTACCCGATGATCCTGCTGGGAACGTTTGCGGCGCTGGCCCTGCTGCTGGCCGCGGTTGGAATTTACGGCATGATTTCCTATTCCGTTACGCAGCGGGTGCAGGAGATTGGCATTCGCATGGCGGTAGGCGCCGACAGAGGAAATGTTTTTCGGCTGTTTGTTGGGGCAGAGTTGAGATTGGTTCTGGCTGGCATAGCGGTCGGAGCAATCGGCGCACTGATACTCACGCGAACACTCTCCAGCTTGTCGCACCTGCTCTATGGGGTCGGACCGAGCGACCTGCTGACCTTTGCCATCGTGTCGGTTCTTCTGAACGGTGTAGCCGCTTTGGCTTGTTACATCCCAGCGCGGCGCGCAACGAAGATCGATCCGATCATGGCCTTACGCTACGAGTGAGGGAAACCGTATGAACGGATTTTTCCAGGATCTTCGTTATGCAGTACGACAGTTGCGCAAGAGTCCAGGTTTCACGGCTGTGGCCGTGGCTACTCTGGCGCTCGGCATCGGCGCAAACACGGCCATTTTCACCGTCGTGAACGGTCTTTTGCTGAAGATGCTGCCGGTGCGAGAGCCGCAACAGTTGGTCGTGGTGGGCGATCCGGCACACGTCGGCTCCCGCTCCAATGGAACGCCGCGCACGGATGTTTTCTCTTATCCGCTGTACAAGGAATTTCGCGACCGCAACTCGGTTTTTACCGGCATATGCGCCGCAGCAAGCGACCACCACATTGAAGTCGACGCCGGCCAAGGGGAAGCTCCGGACGAAAGAATTACCGGACGCATGGTCAGCGGAAACTATTTCAGCGTGCTCGGTCTAGAACCAGCCGCGGGACGTTTGTTTTCCGACGCTGACGATACAGCTGAAGGCGCCAATCCGGTCGTCATACTGGGCTATGAATATTGGCGGCGTAAGTTCGCACTGGCTCCCGCGATCATCGGAAAGGATATTCGGCTGAATGGGTTTCCTTTCACCGTCGTCGGAGTCGCGCCGGCTGGATTCGACGGCGATATCGTGGGCGAGCGGATGGCTTTGTTTGTGCCCTTGAGCATGCAACCACAAATCATACGGGCACGCCACTGGCGGAATTCGGGGAACAATTCCTGGCTGTCGCTGATCGCGCGCTTGAAATCAAACGTCAGTGCGGCTCAGGCTGAAGCCAATCTGAATATCGTGTTTCGACAGGCGTTGAAAGGAGATTACGGAGCCGCGCTTTCCGCCGATGACCGGAGCGCCATTCACGATGCTCATATCGGGGTGGTTGCAGGCGGCGGGGGCATCTCCGGAGTACGCGCCGACTACCGGACTCCACTGCTGCTGCTGATGGGCATTGTGTGTCTGGTGCTGCTGATTGCCTGTGTCAATGTCGCCAATCTGCTGCTTGCCCGGGCCTCAAGCCGTAATCGTGAAATTGCACTCCGGTTGGCTATCGGCGCCAATCAGCGACGACTATTGCAACAACTCTTGACGGAGAGCTTGCTCCTGGGGCTGCTGGGCGGAATCATCGGTTCTCTGCTGGCGATTTGGGGGGTAAGGCTGCTGGTCCAACTTTTCGGCTTCGACGCGAGCCTTCCGCTCTCGCCCGACTGGCGCGTGCTTGGGTTCACGATCGTAATTTCTCTGCTGACAGGAATCGTCTTCGGTCTTGTGCCTGCGTTGCAGACCTTGAAAGTACGCGTCACTCCCGCCTTGAAAAACGCGACGCGTACCACTGCGGAGCCGGGCTCGCGATTCACCTGGGGTAAAGGATTGATCATCGGACAGGTTGCGCTCTCGCTATTGGTGCTGTTTGCTGCCGGGCTGCTGGTGCGCAGCCTGCAAAAATTGATGGCACAGAATTTTGGCTATGAGCGCGATCACCTGGTAATCGCGCGGCTTGATCCTACCGGGGCGGGCTATACCAAGGAAAACATGAAGCTGCTGGCCCAACAACTGGTCGCACGGCTGACGAGCGCGCCTGGAGTGCGCGCTGTCACGTATTCGACCAATGGATTGTTCGGCGGGAGCGAATCGGCCGATGCGCTCATCGTTCCGAGCTTCAGCGCGGGCACTCCCCGCGATCGACTGGCGCTGGAAGACTATGTCGGCCCGAACTACTTCGAAGCGGTGGGCATACGCATTCTCGCGGGGCGCGGGATTGAGGCGCAGGATACGGTTACGTCGACGCGCGTTGCCGTCATAAACGAAGCGATGGTTAAACACTTCTTCCCCGCACAAAACCCGATCGGCCGCCAGTTCAGGATCGACGACCCGGATTGGGTCGACAAACCGTTTACGATCGTGGGCATCTCTCACGATGCTAAAGACCATGGCAGCGGTATTCGCGAAGCGGTCCGGCCACGGTTCTATCAGGCTTTTCAGCAGACGCCCGACCCGGACCAAATCATGCTTGAGGCTCAAGTCAGCGGCGCACCGTCTGGCGCCGTGACGAACGTGTTAGGCCAAATCAAAGCCGCCGATCCCCGTCTGCCCATCTCATTCATCGAGACGCTCGACACACTGGTCGCCGACAGCGCGGGCAACCAGATCGCGCTGGCCAAGCTCTCTACATTCTTCGCTGGACTGGCATTGCTTCTCGCATGCGTGGGGCTTTACGGAGTGATTTCCTACACGGTGGCCAACCGCACTCGCGAAATCGGCGTGCGAATGGCGCTCGGGGCGCGGCGTGGCGACGTGATGCAATTGGTACTTCGCGAAGGCATGCTGCTTGTGGCACTCGGCCTTCTGGTCGGAATTCCCCTGGCGCTGGCCAGCGCTCGTCTTCTGCACAGCTTCCTGTTCGGATTGAACAGTACAGATCCGCTGTCCTTGCTCGCCGTTATATCGCTTCTGGGAATTGTTGCGGCGGTCGCGGGGTTCATCCCGGCACGGCGCGCAGCCAGAATCGATCCTATGGTGGCGCTGCGCTACGAGTAAGAGAACGAATTTTGTTGCATTGGGAGTGAAGATGATCCAACTGAAAAATATCGAACGCAGCTATAAAGCCGGGTCCGGCCAAACGTGGGTGCTTCGCCGTGTCAATCTCGATATTCGAGAAGGGGAATTCATCACCATCATGGGCCCTTCGGGCGCCGGCAAGTCTTCATTGTTAAATGTGCTGGCGCTGCTCGACGACGCATGGCAGGGCGAGTACTGGTTTCGCGAAGAAGCCATTCATCAAATGAAGCGCAAACAGCGTGCTGAACTGGCGAAGCGAAACATCGGAATGGTCTTTCAGAGCTATCACCTGCTCGACGACCTCACTGTTCAGGAAAACATCGACCTCCCGCTTTCCTACAAGGACATCCCGCGCCGCGAGCGGCAGAGTCTGGTCGCCGACACTCTCGATCGCTTTCAGATCGTCGCCAAGAAAGATTTGTATCCCAGCCAGCTCTCGGGAGGACAACAACAGCTGGTGGGAATCGCTCGCGCCGTCATTCACAAACCACCTCTCCTGTTGGCTGACGAGCCGACAGGCAACCTTCACTCAGCTCAGGCCAGGGAGATTATGGAACTTTTTCGCGGATTGAACGAACAAGGAACGACCATCGTGCAGGTTACTCACTCCGAGACGAATGCCAGTTACGGAAATCGCACAATTCAGTTGCGGGACGGATGGCTCGTGGGAGACACAGCGAATCCGGCACTGAGCCAGCCGACGGAGGTCAGCGCATCGTGAGCTCATTCCCTGTCGGATTCGTGAAACGTCCAATCCTGCTTCTTGGTGCGTACGGGACGTCTCATTGCCATGCTCGCCGCGCAAAGCGCAGGTCCACCAACTTCCAGCGGAATAACCGAGGCCCCACCGCAGGCGGCGGCAGCTCCTCTTCAATATGAAATGCCAAAGTCGCACAACCCGCTCAACGCTTATGAGGGTGAGCAGGTTCCAGAGCCGGTGCTGGCGAATTCGCCGCGCCTCGATCAGCTGATCCGCGACGGGCAACTCTACCTTTCCCTGAAAGACGCGATCGATCTCGCGCTCGAGAACAATCTGGACCTCGCCATAGCCCGCTACAACCTTCCGATTGCGAACACCGACATCCTTCGCACCCAGGCGGGAGGATTTTTTCGCGGCGTCAATACCGGAGTCGTACAGGGAACTCCGGGCGGAGGCATCGGAGGATTCGGCACAGGCGCTCCCGGCGCAGGCGCGGGCGGTACGACTGGCGGAGCCGGCGGAGCCGGAGCCGGCGCTTCAGGCTTGGTGCAGTCTACTCTCGGCACTGGAACCGCTGTGTCGTCTTACGATCCATTTCTCAATCTCAATGGAGGCGAGGAGCATCAAACCTCTCCGGTCGCCAATCGGCAGATTTATGGAGTGCCGTCGTTGCAGCTGAATACCGGTCAATTCAGCGCTTTTTTCACGCAAGCCTTTGCCACGGGAACAAGCATCAGTTTCTCTCTCAACGACTCGCGGCAAACCACCAACAGTCCGTACTTTAACCTATCCCCAACACTTAGTTCCACGTTTCGTTTTCAATTTCAACAAGAGTTGCTGGCCGGCTTCGGCTTCGGTCCGAACCTTCGCTATTTGCGAATCGCGCAGAACAATAAAAAAATTTCCGATATCGCATTCAAAGATCAGGTGATTGCCACGGTCACCCAAATCGAAAACATTTATTGGGACTTGGTCAGCGCCTATGAGCAGACGCAAGTCAATGAGCAATCGTTTACCTTCGCGCAACAGACCCTCGACAATACTAAAAAACAGCTGCAATTGGAGAGCGTTCCCGCCATGGACGTGATGCGCGCCGAGGCGGAAGTGTCGAAGCGCGATCAGGATTTGACCGTAGCGCGCACCAGTCTTCAGCTTCAAGAAACGCTGATGAAGAATGCAGTCACCAAGAGCCTGGACGATCCCGTCCTTGAAGCCATGAAGGTGATTCCTACTGACCGGATGCAGACAGTCGAAATGCAGGCGAGCGCGCCGATCGCAGACCTGATCTCCGCCGCCCTGCACAGCCGCCCCGAACTCGCGGAGTCTGACATCGACCTGGTAAACCGGCAAATCAGCCGCCGCGCAGCCCGCAATGCCTTATTGCCTGCTCTCTCTTTAGTGGGCTTTTACGGAGGTTCAGGTTTGGGTGGGCCCCTGAATCCTGCCTACAGCCTCGGGCAGAACGTTTCGACCGTCCCGGTTGACTTTGCCGGCGCCATGCAAAACGCTTTCAACAACTCTTCGCCGGATTACTATCTCGGACTGAACCTGAACATTCCGATCAGAAATCGAGTCGCCAAAGCGGACCAGTACCGGTCCGAACTGGAATATCGCCAATCCGAGTTGCGCCTGGAACAGCTGAAGAAGCAGGTTCGCATCGAAGTTCGCAATGCTCAGTACGCCCTGGACCAGACCGGCGCCCGGGTTCAAGCGGCGCGCAAGGCGAGAGACTTGGCGCAGCGCAGCTTTGATATTACAAAAAAAGAACAGGATCTGGGCTCAGGATCGAGCTATCAAACTCTCTCGGCCCAGCGAGATCTCTCGCTGGCGGAGTTGGATCTGGTCAGCGCGCAGACTGCCTACGAAAAGGCCAAAGTTGAACTGGACCGCACCACCGGCGCAACCTTGGAACATAATGGCATACTGTTGCAGAACGCAATTACTGGCGTAGTGCCTCGCCAGTCGCCGTAAATTTGTATGCCGACTTCTGCCAAATCCGGAGAGCTGGAAATATTCACTCTAAAGCACGATTCTGGTGCGCCTGCTCGAGTGCTGGCTGCCGACGACCAGGAACACATCCTTGAGGCCTTGGACTTACTCCTGCGTCCGCAGGGTTACAAGATGGATAAAGTCCGTTCGCCAGCTCTCGTGCGCGAAGCCCTGAGCAGCACTTCTTACGACGCGGTATTGATCGACCTGAACTACACTCGTGACACTACTTCCGGACAGGAAGGCCTTGATCTCCTCTCGCAAATCGTGTCCCTTGACGCGACCATTCCGGTGATCGTGATGACCGCGTGGGCGAATGTGGAACTCGCGGTCGAGGCCATGCGGCGTGGGGCGCGGGATTTCGTGCAGAAGCCCTGGGAAAATGAACGCCTGCTCTCCATCCTTCGCACCCAGGTTGAACTACACCGTGCCTTGCAGCGTGCAGCGCGACTAGAGGCGGAAAACCGATTGCTCCGCGCCGAAGGCCGCCCAGAGTTTATTGCCACAGCGCCCGCTATGGAACCTGTCCTTGAGACTCTTGCGCGCGTAGGCCCGTCCGATGCGAATGTGCTGATCACAGGTGAGCATGGAACAGGGAAAGAAATCGTGGCACAGACCTTGCATGCGCTGTCGGCGCGGGCAGCGCGTCCGCTGGTGGCAGTGAACACGGGCGCAATCCCCGATGGCGTTTTTGAGAGCGAATTATTCGGCCACGTGAAGGGCGCTTTTACGGATGCGCGTACCGATCGCATCGGGCGTTTCGAACTGGCGGACGGGGGCACGATTTTTCTCGACGAGATCGGTAACGTCCCTCTTCGCCAGCAGGCAAAGCTCTTGCGCGTTTTGGAATCTGGTGAAATCGAGCGGGTTGGATCGTCGCGCTCCCGTCGGGTCAACGTCCGCGTTCTCTCGGCCACGAATAGCGATCTTTCGGCGGCCTGCGCTTCCGGACAATTCCGAGAGGACCTGCTGTTCCGTTTGAACACCGTCGAGATCCATTTACCCGCGCTCCGCGAGCGCCGCGAAGATATCCCCGCCCTCGCGGCGCATTTTCTCGCTCGTTACTCCGCCCGCTACCGGCGCCAGGTCCAGGGCTTTGATTCCGCTGCCGTTCAAACCTTGATGCAGTACCCGTGGCCCGGCAATGTACGGGAACTGGACCATACAATTGAACGTGCGGTCCTGATGTGCCGCACTGACGAAATCCAGCCGGCCGATTTGGCCCTAAGTTCGCAGCGCACACAAACGCAAGGCTTGGAAGATCTCAGTCTTGAAGCTGTCGAGGCCATGCTGGTCCGCAAAGCTCTTCAGCGTTACCAGGGCAACGTTAGTCAGGCTGCCGAGGCTCTGGGGTTGAGTCGTGGAGCGCTGTACCGGCGGATGGAGAAGTATGGCCTCTAGCTCGCCGCCGAGGCCCACCCCTCGGCCGCGGAAACGAGTTCGACTCCTGTATGAACATCGAATAAGCCTCTACTGTTTTCTGGTTGCGCTCCCCGGCCTTCTCGTAAGTATTGTGCTGGTCTGGACGCAGCCCTGGTCCGTCGAATCGCGACTCGCCCTGATTGCTCTCGAACTCTTTGCCTGGTGGTTGTTAGCCCTGGCGCTGCAAGAACAAACTACCCGCCCGTTGCAGACTCTTTCCAACGTAATCGGTGCCTTGCGCGAGGAAGACTATTCGTTTCGTGCGCGCAATGCCGTGGCTGAGGACGCGCTCGGAGAACTGTCCTTGGAAGTAAACTCCCTCGCCGACATGCTGTCGGACGAGAAGATCCGCGCCATTGAAGCGACCGCCTTGCTGCAGCGCGTGGTGGACGAGATTGATGCGCCTCTGTTTGCATTCGATCCCGCTTCGATTTTGCGTCTGGTGAATCCCGCTGGAGAACACTTGCTGCGGCAGTCCAAGGCGCGGATGCTGGGCCGCAGCGCTTTTGATCTGAGCCTGCAGAAATGTCTCGCCGCCGAAAACGAAACCCTGGTGGAACTCGACCTTAAGGACTCGCAGGCACGCTGGCTGCTGCGCCGCAGTTCGTTTCGTCAGAATGGCGTCCCGCACACCTTGGTGGTTCTGTCGGATGTAAGCCGCGCCTTACGCGAAGAAGAACGAAGAGCGTGGCAAAGGCTAATTCGGGTCCTGGGTCACGAACTCAGCAACTCGCTGGCGCCAATTAAATCGATTGCCGGAAGCCTCAATTCGCGGGTTTCCGCTACCGCTATGGACACCGATGTACGCAACGACCTGCAGCATGGGTTGGAAATTATCGAAGCGCGTTCAGCCTCCCTGCATCGCTTTCTGGAAGCCTATCGCCGGTTGGCGCAGATGCCCGCCCCGGTTCTCCGCGATGTCGAACTAGCTAAGCTAGTGACTAGAGTCGCGAGTCTCGAAACCCGAATTAAAGTGTGCGTACAACCGGGGCCGGACGTTGTGTTCACTGCCGACCCCGATCAGCTTGAGCAAATGCTCATCAACCTTGTTCGCAACGCCACGGATGCCGTTCTCGAACTTCCCCCTGCTCCGGTGCAGACGAACCCTTTCACTTCCAACCCGGCTTCGGACTCGTGTTCGCGGCTGGATGGAGATCGAAAGGTTGAAGTGCGATGGTACATCGATGAAGCCGATGTGAATTTGCTGATCGAAGACAATGGCCCGGGACTTTGAATCCGGCGAACGTCTTCACTCCGTTCTATACGACCAAGCCTAGCGGCAGCGGAGTTGGACTGGTTCTCTCACGTCAAATTGTGGAGGCCCATGGCGGAAGGATCGAAATCGCCAACCGCAGCGGCGCTCGAGGCTGTCTGGTTAGAGTCGTTTTGCCGCGCGCGCCGCATCAACACGCTGATAGCTCCGACAGTTGTTTGCCTAGGATTGTTCCTCATCCCGGGGAATGCCATCCGATTCTTGTGCTGCCGCTGCACCGCCGGAATTAATGTCACGTTCGCGGCAATAATCCATGAGACCGTGAAATTATACCGGTTGAATTTTCGACAGCTCGCATCCTAGCGTTGCCTCGACCACGCACGGAATCGAATGAGCGGGAAGTTTTTTGCTGCACCCAATGCGTCGAAGACCTCGACATCGGCTGACGTCAAAGATCGCGCCGCCTAAACCGCAGTTAACACGCGGGCCCCCTTCCGCGGTTAGTCTGTTCGACCCGTTTCGGAAATCAATGAAGGTCGTCTCCACAGCATCGAAGCCGTCCTCCGATAAAAAAGATAGCCCTGCGAATCTGGCCGTCGTCACGACCGTCCCTAACTACGATCGCAGAACTTCGGGACGCCGCCAGCGACTGCAAGGCCTGCGATCTCTATAAAATGGCGACGCAGACGGTCTTTGGAGAAGGTCCTGCAAAGTCACAAATTATGTTTGTCGGCGAGCAGCCGGGGGATCAGGAAGATCGGGCAGGTCATCCCTTTGTTGGACCCGCGGGAAGGCTGCTCGATCAGGCGCTGGAAGCAAGTCGGGATCGAGCATTCGAAAGTGTATTTGACCAATGTGGTGAAACATTTCAAGTGGGAGGCTGCCGCGCGCGGAAAGAAGCGCATTCACAAGAAGCCTCGCTACTCTGAGATTCACGCCTGCCGTCCCTGGCTTGACGCCGAACTGCGCGTGGTGAAGCCGCGGATTCTGGTGTGCCTGGGTTCCACCGCCGCACAATCGCTCTTAGGTCGGACTTTTAGCGTGACCCGCCAGCGCGGACAACTGATCGATTCGCCGCTCGCTCCTTCGTGATCGCCACGGTACATCCGTCATCCATTCTGCGCGCGCCCGACTCCAACGCGCGCCAGCTGCAGATGCAGGCATTCATCAACGATCTTAAGAATTGTGAGTAAACTGGCCAGAAAGGCGGAAGCGGCTTAGGAGGCTGCAGTCATCTCAGTTGCGCTCGTGTTCTATCGCAGACAGTCTCCCCTCGCGATGAAAAAGTCTCAGCATGTCCGGTCAAAACGGTAAATTCGCAGAACAGGATCGCGCCGACGTGATCGTAATTGGCGCCGGCGCAGCTGGGCTGGTTGCAGCTGCGGAACTGGCCGCAGAAGGTCTGTCCGTCATTATCCTGGAAGCCCGCGACCGCGTCGGCGGCCGAATCTACACGCTGAAGGACCTGGGCCAACAATTTCCCGATTGAGTTGGGAGCTGAGTTCATTCACGGGCGTCCTCCGGAAATTATGGATGCCCTCCGGCAAAGCAAAATTCCGATCAGCGAGGTCGACGGGCGATAATTGGTGCTTCCAGAACGGCCGGCTCTCTTCCTGCGACTTTTTCTCGGAGGTCGACGAGATTTTGCAGCGAATGAACGATGACGGGCCGGATGAGTCGTTCGCGAGCTTTCCTGCGGCGCTGCTGCCCCGACGCGTCGGCCGAACGCCAAGAAACACGCCCTGAGCTACGTCGCCGGTTTTAATGCCGCTGACCCGGCACAGGTCAGCGTTCACTGGCTGGTTCGTCAAATGAAGGCCGAGGAAAAGATCGAGGGCGACCGTGCGTTCCGAGCGCGCGGCGGTTATCAGGCCTTGCTGGAGCTACTCCAACAACGAGTAGCGAAGGCGGGTGTCAGCGTCCGTACGAATACGGTTGTGCGTCGTGTTGCATGGCGTTCAGGCAAGGTTTCGATTGATGCCGTTTGCGGCGAACGCGCAGTTTCGCTTCACGCCAGCCGAGTCCTCGTGACCGTTCCCCTTGGAGTGCTGCAGGCGCAGCCGGGTCGAACGCGGGGCGATCGATTTCTCTCCGTCTCTCCCGCAGGACAAATTGGACTCGATTGCTGGAATGGAAATGGGAAAAGTCCTCCGCGTCGTTCTTCACTTCCGAGAGCGCTTCTGGGATCGCATCCATCCCAAGGGCAGCCCGAACAAGACATTGGATCGCATGAGTTTCCTCTTTTCGCAAGATGAATGGTTCCCCACCTGGTGGACCGCGATGCCCGATCAATTTCCCATCATCACGGGATGGGCTCCCTGGCGATCCGCCGAAAGACTCGAGTCGGACAGCATGCCGGTTGTGACTCGCGCCTTGCAGAACTCTTGGGTGGCCTGCTTGGGTGTCGCGCATAACCGAAATGGAGCGCTGCTGGAAATTGCATATTTCCATGACTGGCAAGCCGATCCATTTTCTCGAGGCGCGTACAGTTACGTGAAAGCCGGAGCCGCGGATGCGCCAGAAATATTAAGCCGTCCGGTGAAAGACACGTTGTTCTTTGCCGGAGAAGCCGCGGATGTTACCGGAAATAACGGGACCGTGCATGGCGCCATCGCGAGTGCCCGGCGCGCGGTTGCAGAGATCACCAAGACGGGCAGAGCCTCGGCCGCAGACTAGACTATTCGCGTCAAAGCAGATTCAACGCAGATCGATTTTCCCGCTCCACTTGTTTGATCGTGCATTCCGCGGGTTTCTTGTCAGGACGCCAGCGCAGAAATTTCGTGCCGTGGCGAAAACGCCCGCCCGTGAAATGATCGAACTGCACTTCGGCCACAAGCCTTGGGCCGAGCGGCTGCCACTCCGTCGAGCGCTTGTTGCTCCATCGGCTAGGCCCTCCCGGAGCCTTGCCCGTGAATCCCGGCGGCTTGATTAGCTTTTTCAGTTTCCGTGTAAGGCTGGGCCGCGCTTTCGCGCTGATGGAAGAAGTGAACCCCACATGATCAAGTTCGCCGGCTTTGTTGTAGAGTCCCAGAAGCAGCGATCCGACCAGCGGCTCTTTCTCGAGATAACGGAAGCCACCCACCACGCAATCCGCGGTTCGCAGCTTCTTGATCTTCTCCATGCCGTTGCGCGTCCCGCTCTGGTAGGGAAGATCGCGCCGCTTCGCCACCACGCCATCGACGGCCGTACCCATGTGAAACCACTTTCGGGCGGTCGCAATGTTCGAGCGTGAAAGGTGAAAGGCGCACGGTCTGGTCGCCCTTTCAGATATTTCGAAGCGAAGCGATCCAGTTCCTGCCGCCGTTTTTCTAACGTGAGATCAATCAGCGACTTCCCTTCCGCACTCTACCAGCAAATCGAAAATGATGAACACACAAGGAGTTTCCCGGCTCAACTTTTCCACCGTGTCGCAGAGGGGTGAATCCTCATCAGCAATTGATCGAACGAAAGATCGCCGTTCACGGGTATCACAATCTCGCCATCCAGAACGAATTGTGTCAGCCCGCAGACGACTCAGAGCCGCGACTAATTCAGGAAAATATCGCGTGAGAGGTTTGCCGGACTTGGATTGCAGATCGATTTTTTTGCTGTCGCGAAAAGCCAGGCAGCGAAATCCATCCCACTTGGGCTCATACTGCCACTGCGGCCCGACCGGAAGACTCGTGGCCGGTGCCGCCTCCATCGGCGGATACGTTTTGGCAAGGGGCAACGTCAACCTAGTCATTGGATGGAACGGCAAAGACGGCTGTTGCTTTCAAATCTTTGCGCCCAACCCCCGCTCGCACCAAGGAGTCTAAGAATTAGAAAGGGTCATGTCGATCCGATGGAGGTTCATCATGGCACAACGGAAATCTTCTGGAAGTCGAAAATACGGCAAGGCCGCGGGCAAAAGCGTGAAGAGCGCGATGCACCGAAAGAAGAAGGGTACGCTGAAATCAGGACCCGGCGGGAAAGGCGGAACCGTGAAGAGCCGAAAACAGGCAATTGCCATCGGCCTATCGGAAGCCCGCAAGAAGGGCGCGAAGGTCCCGCGCAAGAACGCCGCGTGATGAGGGAACTTATCGCTGAAAGACTAATTGCATAGCCAGACGCTGTGTCCCGAGGAGCATTGAACTGACGGAACGGGCGCAAAGTCCATAAGTTATGATACTTTGCGCTTGGGGCTGCGCCTCCGCGAAAACGCAAGTATCGAGACCGATTTGGCCAATCTAGCGGATCTTTAGTAGCTGCGCGGGGTGCCGATCGAATCGCCAATATCCTCTTTGTTCTCCAGGAAAGCCGTCTCTCCGAACAGACTAAGTCTAATCCCCTTCGTAACATCACTTTGGTTATCTATCGCGGTTTCCTGCGATTGCTATTCTGTTCGATGAGGACCGGGAGCACCCGTTCCTATGGATTAACAGAATCATGCTCAAACTCTTGCATAACCGGCGCAGTACCGGGAGAGCCTCCCGTGTCGCGGGCGGCTTTAGCCTGCTCGAACTCTTAATCGTCGTCGCCATTGTGATCATCATCGCCGCCACAGCCATTCCCACTTTCCTTACGGCCTATTACAACACTCGGTTGAAATCCGCAATCAGCGATGTTTCCGGATTCATGCAGACGGCAAGGATTCGAGCGGCCAGGCAGAATGCTACATACACTATTCAGTACCGGCCGACTGGCGCCACGGAAGAGGCTTACCTCGACCTCAATAACAACGGTCAATGGGATGCAGGCCCGCCTGCCGAGCCGGAGCTTACTTTTGCTCCGAGCATTACGCCGGCCGCCGGGGCTCCTACGGGTGCGGGTGGAACACCTACTCCCTACGTCTTGGTGGGGGACACAGCGGGGGTCACGTATGACAACGCGACAACGTTGGGTTACTCGCCTCGCGGCTTGCCCTGTGCTTATGTCGCCCTCGGTAGTGTCTGCAACACGCCTGCGGCTGGCTACTTTGTCTACTACTTCCAGGACCGGCGACCCACGAACGTTGGCTGGGGAGCGGTGGTTGTGACCAGGGCCGGTAGAACCAAAACTGTCGTATGGAATGGAACCTCATGGCAATGATCTTTTACCGAAAAAAGCATTCCGCATCCCGTCAACAAGGGGGATTGACGCTCATCGAGTTGATGATCGCGATGGTGATTCTCGCGGTCGGCGTTGTGGGCTCGATGGCGCTGGTGGTCCGGGCAATCGGGGGCGATTTTGCCAGCAAACAGACCAGTAATTCCACTGCCCTCGCCCAAATGGTGACGGAAAGAATCATGGCGGTCCCAGCCAACAACAACGGGATCGTTACTATCATCGACTGTAACACCCCCCCCACGACCTTCAACGTGAGTACAACCGTAGGCGGAGCGCCGCTGACAACTTCCGGAGATGTCGACTACACGCAGGCGGCGGTCGCGAACTACAACATGTCCTATACCGATTGCGACACTGCAGGACGGCAGGCCGTGTACGACGTGCGATGGAATGTTCAGGCTGTGACTAATTCTACTTATGCCAAAATCCTGACGGTCTCGTCGCAGTTGAAGTCCGCCGGGAACAATCGGATGGTTTGGGCCCCGGTGGCAACCATTCGAACCATCGTGGGACAGGGAACATAAGACATGAAGCACAATACCCATTGCCGGCAGGTCCACCAGTTGGGCTCGACGCTCATTGAGTTGATGGTTGCAATCGCGATTCTGTCTGTCGTGACCGGGGCCATCCTTTCGCAGTTAGGGCAGGCTTCGCAACGCATCGGCGCCGAGCAAGTCAAAGTCGATAACTTCGACGAGGCGCGTGACTTCGTGGATCAGTTCTTTCGCGACATCAATCAGATCGGCTATCCCAACGGCCACATTCAAAATCCTACGCCAAGCATTAGCTCTTCCGCCGTGGCCGTCGGCCTGGTGAAAATCAGCGCGACCTCGGTCTGGTTCGAGGGCGATATCAATGGCAGCGGGGTGGTGCAGAGCGTTCAGTACATGATTAATGGCTCCGGAACTTGCACCTTGTGCCTTCAGCGAAGTGCAATCCCGAAAGCGAACCTCACTCTTCCCTTGGCCCAAGGCCCAGCCGACTGGGGGACGGAAGTCAACGATCTCACGACCACCACAATCTTCACCTACTTTGATACCAACGGAAATCAAATACTCGCAGGCGCACTGCCAGCGGACATTCAGAACAATCCGGCAACGATTGCTTCGGTCAAGACGATTCATATTTCGCTGACGATTCAGAACAACGCGGTGATGGACCCCAAAACGCATCAGCCCATCCAAACCAGTTTTGAGGGAGAAGTTTCGCTGAACAATTGCTCGATGGCTGCGGGCGGAGCCATGACCTGCTAATCGAGTGATAACCCATGACTCAAACATCTAAAAAATACGAGGAGAACACGGAAAGCGGTATCGCGCTGCTGATTGCCATCTTTGTCCTGCTGCTGATCACTGCGATTGGCGCAGGCATGATCATGCTGACCAATACGGAGATCAATACCAGCGCCAATTTTCGCGACGAGCAAACCGCCTTCTTTAGCGCGAAGGCCGGAATCGAGGAAGTTCGCGACCGCTTGCGCACGGGCGCCAGCAGCAGCTTGAATGGCAGTCTTCCCGTGACTCTGCTGGGAACTCCGGGCGGAGTCTTGTACGTCGTGAATCCGAACGGTGGCGAGGCTGACACGCCTTGGGCCGTCAACGGCGCCGCCTACCCAGACGACGAGGTCTGCGGCGAAATGGCCAATCTGGGCGTGGCTTACGCATGTACTGGTACGCCGGCAGCCCCGGCTGCCGCCGGGTGGTACACGCAAGCAGCCGCCAGTGCCGCCTACCAGACCCAACCCGCCGCGACCGTTCCCGTGACGTCCTGGAAGTGGACGCGGGTGAACCTGAAGACGGACTATACCTCTTCGGGCTCAACAGCCAGGAGCAGCGTCGATGGAGCGGTTTGGCCGGCGAATGAAAATTATATTGTCTGTTGGACCGGCTCAAATGAAATTGCTACGCCCCTGGTCGGGTCGCCCCTGACGACCTGCTCGACTGCAGGCGCCGGTTATCTCCCTGTCTACGTGATGACTACGCTGGCAGTAACTCCAAGTGGTTCCCGCCGAATGGTGCAGGCAGAAACGGCCGCGCTAACTTTTCCGACGATACCCGGCGCAATGGTTTTTGATGGTTCGGGGAATCCAACCTTCAGCGAGGCCAGCTCGGGAGCTTACGGCGTGACTGGCACCGATAATGCCCCTACCAGCAGCAGTCCGAACTCCGCCGGGCCTCCGATTACGGGTGCAAATGCCGTTGCCTGTCCAGCACCACACAGCGAACCGGCGATTGGTGTTTTAGACCCCACCTCAGTAAGCGCGGTGCAAACTGATATATCCAAACGCTCGAGCAGTTATACGGGAAGCCCCGCTGCTGTTGCACCAGTCGGCACGGCGCTCGGCAATACGCTCGGCACTGTGGGGGGATTAGAGGCGCTCGTAACCCAAATCACCAATACGGCGGCTCCGGTGAACGTTAATACCTCAAGCGTCCCCAACCCGGGATCCGTTAGCCCATATAATCCTGTGATCAATGTTGTTACCGGCGATCTGAGCATCGGTGGCGGTTGGTCTGGCGCAGGCATTCTGCTTGTCGAAGGCACTTTAACGATGAGCGGCAATCCCAGCTTCAGCGGACTGATTCTCGTCATCGGGAAAGGGATCGTCGTCAAGAACGGCGGCGGCAACGGGACCCTCGATGGTTCGATCCTGGTGGCAAACTTGTATGATTCCAGTGGCGTCTACACTCCCTCGCACCTACTGCCTTCTTCGGGTGCTCCGGGTACACCCAACATTACCTGGAACGGCGGTGGCAACGCTGGTATTCAATATGACAGCTGCTGGTCCAGCGCGATGAGCCAGTCCCTCAACTATCGCATCGTGGCAGTTCGAGAGATGATGAAATAACACTTCGCTGAAGAGCAACCACCGATGCCTCCGGCACTAAACCCGGAGGCATCGGACGTCGTCTTTCCACTCACGCCTCGACCCACTGGGTATCCGCCAACAAGCTTGTTTGTAGCCTTTGCTTTGAATGCGAAGCCTTCTCGCCTCAGAATCACAATTCCTCATTGAACCCGGTATTATTTCGAACTGCTGGACGTTCGTTCGAGAGCGTCACTCACCCGCACGATGTCAAACACGCTCTCCTAGATTCTGCCACGGCAGGACTGAAATGTTAAAGGACTGTTGCAATCATTCTGTAAGTCACGGAGCAGTCCTCCGCATCAAAACGGTCTAGACTGTCTTAAAGGAAAGAAGGAGGACATCCCCCGATGACCGCCTCTACAATTGTCGGAGAACGTCAAGCGACTGCCACAACTCAGGCTTCCACCCCTCTTACGCCGGAAGAATTGCGGAAGACTCACGCTTACTGGCGAGCCTGCAATTATCTTTCGGTTGGAATGCTCTACCTGCGCGGGAATCCGCTTCTCCGAGAGCCGCTGAAACCGGAGCACATCAAGAATCGGCTGCTCGGCCATTGGGGCTCGGATCCGGGGCAATCTTTCATTTGGGTGCATCTCAACCGCCTCATAAAGAAATATGACCTCAACGTGATGTACATCTCCGGTCCTGGGCACGGCGCGCCGGCCACTCTCTCGAACTGCTATCTCGAGGGTTACTATTCCGAGATTTATCCGGATAAAAGTCGCGACGAAGCTGGCTTGCTGAAGTTCTTTCGGCAATTCTCCTTTCCCGGAGGCATCGGTTCGCACTGCACGCCCGAGATACCGGGTTCGATTCACGAAGGCGGCGAACTGGGCTATTCCATCTCGCATGCCTACGGAGCGGCATTCGACAATCCCGACCTCATCGTTACAGTCGCCATCGGCGACGGCGAGGCTGAGACCGGTCCGCTGGCGACTTCCTGGCATTCCAACAAATTTCTGAATCCGATTCGTGACGGCGCTGTCCTGCCCGTGTTGCATCTCAACGGCTACAAGATCGCGAATCCCACGGTCCTCGCCCGCATTCCGCACGAAGAACTGGAATCGCTCCTGATCGGGTACGGCCACAAACCGTATTTCGTCGAAGGCGACGACCCTGATGCGATGCATCAGAAAATGGCTGCCACTCTGGAGCAATGCATCCTTGAGATTCGTTCCCTTCAACAACACGCCCGCTCGACCGGCGATGCCACCCGTCCGCGCTGGCCCATGATCGTGCTTCGCTCGCCCAAAGGATGGACCGGACCCAAAGAAGTAGATGGCCACAAAGTAGAAGGCTCATGGCGGGCGCATCAGGTTCCCATTCTCGACCCGGCCACGAACAAGCAGAGTCTGCGCATGGTGGAAAACTGGTTGCGCAGCTACAAGCCCGAAGAACTCTTCGACGCCAACGGAACGTTCGTGCCGGAATTGCAGGAACTCGCTCCCGCCGGAGCGCGCCGCATCTCCGCCAATCCCCACGCCAATGGCGGACTGCTGCGCAAGGAACTCGAATTGCCCGACTTTCGCGCGTATGCCGTCGCGCTTAAGTCGCCCGGCGACAACTTACGTTTCGCCAACCGATGTTCTCGGCCATTTTCTTGCCGAGGTGATGCGCCGCAACATGAACTCGTTCCGCGTCTTCGGTCCCGATGAAACCGCTTCCAACAAGCTCACCGCAATCTACGCCGCTTCGAAAAAGACCTGGCTCGCCGAATACAAGCCGGAAGACGCCGACGGCGGCGAGCTCGACGTTGCCGGGCGCGTCATGGAAATGCTCAGCGAGCACACGCTCGAAGGCTGGTTTGAAGGCTACGTCCTCACCGGCCGCCACGGCCTGTTCTCCAGCTACGAAGCCTTCATCCACATCATCGATTCCATGTTCAACCAGCACGCCAAATGGCTGGAGAAATCGAAAATGGAGCTCTCCTGGCGCGCCCCCATACCTTCGATCAACATCCTCATCACATCTCTGGTGTGGCGGCAGGATCATAACGGCTTCACCCATCAGGACCCAGGATTTCTGGATGTGGTCACTAACAAAAGTCCAGCAGTCGTTCGGATTTATCTACCGCCCGACGCGAATTGTTTGCTGAGTGTAGCCGACCACTGCCTCCGTTCGCGCGACTATGTGAATGTGATTGTGGCCGACAAGCAGGAGCATCTCCAATATTTATCGATGGAAGACGCAGTCAAACACTGCACCAAGGGCATCGGCATCTGGGACTGGGCATCCACCGACGACGGCGCCGATCCCGATGTAGTGATGGCCTGCGCCGGCGACATCGCGACCATGGAATCCCTGGCCGCGGCCGCAATTCTGAAAGAGCACTTTCAGGATTTGAAGATACGCTTCGTGAATGTCGTCGACCTTTTCCGGCTCATGCCGGCGACCGAACATCCGCACGGGCTGTCCGATCGCGATTTCGATTCCCTTTTTACCGACGACAAGCCCGTCATCTTCAACTTCCACTCCTACGCCTCGCTCATTCACAAGCTCAGTTACCGCCGCAAGAATCACGACAACATCCACGTGCGCGGATACAAGGAGAAAGGAAACATTAATACTCCGCTCGAACTGGCCATTCTGAATCAGATCGACCGCTTCGATTTGGCCATCGATGTCATCGATCGCGTCCCGCGCCTGCGTTCCATTGGCGCTCACGTCAAAGAATGGCTGAAGGGCCAAATCATCGAGAGCGTCCACTACGCTCACGCCGAAGGCATCGACAAAGAAGAAATTCGAAACTGGAAGTGGCCGGGCTAGGAATGGCGAAAGAATCAATTCAGAAAGAGTTAACTGAGCATTACGGAGACGGTCCCATCCTTGTCCTTAACAGCGGCTCGTCTTCGCTGAAGTTCGGTATCTACCGGCGCGGCGCTACCGGCGGAGTTACCGACGAAGAGCCGATGCTCACCGGAAGTGCCGAAGGCATTGGACGCTACAGTGGAACATTGCACATTCGCTCCGCGGATGGAAAATCGCTTCTGCAGCGAGACCAGATTCACGAATCTCAGAGTGACGCGCTGAGTGCCCTGGCTGCGGCAATCCGCGAACATATCGACACCAACCCAGTCGCGGTTGGACACCGCGTGGTGCATGGCGGTCCTAAGCTGCGCCAGCATCAAATCATCACGCCACAGGTCCTCGAACAGCTGCGCGCGGCAACGCATTTTGCTCCACTACACATCCCGCAGGCTCTATCGCTGATCGCTGCCGCACAGTCGATCTTTCCTTCGGCCTCGCAATTCGCCTGTTTCGACGACGCTTTCCATCAGACGATTCCCGAAGTCGCCTCGCACTTCGCATTGCCGCAACGCTACTTCGAAGCGGGGATTCGCCGTTACGGCTTTCACGGCATCTCTTACGAATCGCTGGTACATCATTTCGGAGCGAAGCTTCCCGAGCGAGCCATCTTCGCGCACCTGGGGAACGGCTCGAGCCTTTGTGCCCTGCGAAATGGAAAATCCATCGACACCACGATGGGCCTGACTCCAACCGGCGGTATTCCCATGGGGACTCGGTCCGGCGACCTCGACCCCGGCATCATCGTATATCTTCTCCGGACAGAGAAGCTCGACGCCGACAGTCTTGAAGATCTGCTCAATCATCAGTGCGGCCTTTTCGCGCTGTCTTCCGGCGAGAGTGACGTCAAAGCGCTGACAGAGCGCGCCGAAGGGCAACGATGCAAAGGCGCGGCTTGCCTTGGACGTCTTCGCCGTCTCGGTGCGAAAAACAATCGGAGCATACATGGCTTTGCTGGGCGGCGTCGATCTTCTAGTCTTCACCGGCGGCATCGGAGAGCACAGCGATCGCATTCGATCAGCAGCGACGAACGGGCCTTGACGCTCTTGGCCTGACCCCCGAGAAGATTCAGGTCGTCGTCACCGAAGAAGAACAGCAAATCGCACGCCACTGCCGCGCGATGATGAACGACAGTCGCCCGTGAGTCAGCCACGCGTCCCACACATATGGGCGTCATCCCGAACAGAGCCGTCTTTCAGGCGGAGCGAGGGATCTCGCGCGAATCGAGTATTAATGCGTTTCGCAACATGCCGCGACCGCCCTTCCCAATGCCGTAGAATCAACCCTTGCTCCTGACAATCGAGAAGCTGATCTACGGCGGCGACGGCATAGCCCGTCTGCCAATCGATTCTCCCAAGAATAAAGATGAATCCCACGCACGCGGCAAAGCCGTGTTCGTTCCCTTTGTCCTGGCTGGAGAAAAAATTGAGGCTTCCCTCACCGAGCAGAAGCCGGGATTCGCGCGAGCGAAAGTCGACACCGTCCTCGAGCCGTCCCCACACCGTATCCAGCCCGCCTGTCCATATTTCGCCCGGTGCGGCGGTTGCCACTATCAGCACGCCAGCTACGAGCACCAGCTCGAAATAAAAAAAGAGATTTTGCGCGAAACCCTGCGCCGCACGGCTAAGCTCGAATTGCCGTTCGACATCGAGGGGCATCCTTCGCCGCCGTGGAACTATCGCAATCGATCGCGCCTGCAGGTACAACTGACCCCCACATTCGCCGCGGGATATTTCAAGCTGGCTTCCCACGAACTGCTCGCGGTCGAAAAATGCCCTATCAGTTCGCCCCTGATCAACCGCGGCATCTCCGCACTCTGGCAGAGCGGACGCGCCGGAAAAGTTCCCGAAGGAGTGCGCGAAGTCGAATTCTTTGCCAACGCTGACGACAGTCAGCTGCTAGTGGACGTCCGTTGCGCAGGCGCAGCTCGCCGATCCGCGGTGCGCCAGTGGGCTGAAGAATTTCGCGCTGCCTTGCCCGCGATTGCCGGAGTCGTGGCCTTTCGCGAACCTAATCCCGGCGACCGAAAAGCCCGCGCGCAGGAAATTCTGGTTACTGTCGGCGCCGACAATCTGACCTACCAAACCCGGCAGTGCGGCCTATCGCGTCAGCGCCGGTTCTTTCTTTCAAACCAACCGTCACCTCACCGACAAACTGGTGGAGATCGTCACCGCCGGACAATCCGGCCAACTCGCTCTCGACCTCTACGCCGGCGCCGGATTGTTTTCCACAGCCCTGGCCTGTGATTTTCATCACATAGTTTCTGTAGAGATGTCACAGACTTCCTCAGCCGATCTCTCCTACAATCGGTCCTCGAATGGAGAGGTAGTGCAGGCCACAGCCGAGCAGTACTTGGCCGTCGGGATCCGGCGTGTAGCGAGCATTAAACCCGACCTGATCGTCGTAGACCCGCCCCGCAGTGGACTGGGAGAACGCGTGGCGCGACTTTTGGCAACCTTGGCCGCGCCACGCATTGTTTATGTGTCGTGCGATCCGGCAACGCTGGCGCGCGATCTGGTAACTCTGCTCGCCGCCGGTTATCGCGCCGAGCAAGTGCATCTGGTGGATTTGTTTCCCCAAACCTACCACCTGGAAAGCGTTGTGCACCTGGTTCGGTGATTGGGTGAAACTGACTCGCCTTAAGTAGCGCCGGCATCTTCCGGCTGTCCCCAGAGCTCGCCCTGAGCTTGTCGAAGGGGCGCCTCGCCCTTGGTGCCGGGAACCTCATGAATGCGAATCTCCACACCCGCCAGCCCTCCCGCCTTCCACTTCAAGGCCAGCCGCCAACCCATGCTGTGGGCGGCGGTTGCCTATTCGCTGGGGATTATCGCCGGATCTACCTGTGGCGGCCCTGTCCTGTGGTGGGTTGTTGCCGGAGCAGCGTTTGTGGCAGCAGCGGCATATTTCGCGGGGCGGCGATCAGGCCTGGGCTGGTCGCTCGCGTTAGGATCAGTCTTTTTCGCGGGAGCCTTGCAGTTCAAGCGCACGTGGCATCCACTCGCCTGGAGACACGTATTCAACCCTATGCCGACCGGCAAGAGCTGCAGAATCACCGCGCACGTCACGCGCGATGGCCGCCTGCAGCCGGGTGGCTTCAACGAAATCCGGCAGACGATTGACGTCGAAACCGAAGAAGTCCAGGCAGAGGCAGGGCCAATCGAAGCCGTCCATTCCGGCATCCGCCTGAGCATTTATAGCCCCCGTCCGAAAGATGTGGCTCCCGAAGACAGGCTCGGCGCCAACGCGCCCTTTTCACGCTGCAATGCCGGTCTTTCATTACGGTGACCGCCTCCGTTTCTCCACCAAGCTCAAGCTGCCGCGCAATTTTCGCAATCCAGGTGCGTTCGACTATCGAGGCTATCTTGCTGACCGTAACATCGCCGCCTTGGGCTCGACCAAAATAGAAAATGTCGAACGGCTCCCCGGCTTTGCCGGCAGCCAGAATCGCGTTGTGGCGCAGCCGCATGCACCGCGGCATCATCGCGAAGGTGCATGAGCTCTGGCCTCCGCGCGAAGCCGCGCTGATTGATGCCATGGTCATTGGCGATGAGGCCTTTATCGACCGCGACACGCGCGCCGACTTTCAGCGCTCCGGCACCTACCACGTTCTGGTCGTCTCCGGGATGAATGTCAGCATCCTGGCCTTCGTTGTCTTCTGGGCCCTGCGCCGTCTCCGGATAGGCGACGTGCCGGCCACTTTGCTGACAGTCGCGTTCTGCGTCGCCTATGCCTTCACCACCGAAGTCGGAGCGCCAGTTTGGCGCGCCACACTGATGTGCGCGATTTATCTGGGCACGCGCCTGCTTTATCGCGACCGTGCCATGGTGAACGCGCTGGGCGCGGCCGCTCTTGGGCTGCTCATCTTCGACCCGAGCCAGCTTTTTACCGCCAGCTTCCAGATGACGTTCGTCTGCGTGCTCATTGTGGCCGCCATCGGCATCCCAATTCTGCAGCGCACCTCGCAACTCCAGAAGCAGGCATTGTCCAATTGGGACTCCGCCAGTTACGCCGCGCTCCTGCCGCCGCGAGTCGCGCAATTCCGCGTAGACCTGCAATTCATCGCCGCGCGACTCGCACGCTTTCGTGGGACTGGAGTGGGCGCGCCGGCTGATCCGCGCCACGGCGGCATTCTTCCTGGCTGTGTTGGAGTTGCTCTTCATCTCCGCGGTTATGCAGATGGGACTAGCCTTGCCCATGGCCTATTACTTCCATCGCGCCACCACCATCGGATTGCCCTCCAACTTCATCGTCGTGCCCTTGACCCAATTGATGATGCCCGCAGCCGTAGTCGCGCTGGCCCTGGGATACATTTCGCCCTGGCTGGCCAAAGTCCCTGTGCTTCTGACCACGTTCGCTCTCGCACGGCATCACCGGAACCGTGCGCGGATTGGGCACTCTGAGAATGGCTGACCTGCGCGTTGCCATGCCGTCGTCCTCATAATGATGCTCGCCGCAGCGGCACTGGTGCTCGGCGATGTTGGCAGCTCGCCGCCGCGCCAACCTTGCAATTAGCCGGACTCTGCCGCCATTCTTGCTAGCCGCTTTCGTTCTCGCATTCATCCCGCGACCCCGCGAACGCATCCCGGCGTCTTGGAGGTAACTTCCATCGATGTAGGCGAAGGCGATTCCATCCTCCTCGTCACGCCGCAAGGCCGCACCTTGCTCATCGACGCCGGAGGTCCCATCGGTCCCGGCGGATCGCAACTCGACTTCGGCGAAGACGTTGTCTCTCCCTATCTTTGGACGCGCGGCATCTCGCGCCTCGACGCCGTCGCCATCACCCACGGCCACTCCGACCACATTGGTGGCATGATCGCCGTGCTGAAAAATTTCCGGCCGAAGGAATTATGGGTTGGCTTGCTGCCGCCAAGTGATGCCCTCGAAACGTAATCACCACGGCAGAAGCGCTCGGCGTCAAAGTCGTGCGCCATTGGGAAGGCGACGACTTCAACTCTCGGCGGCGCGCACGATCGAAGTGCTGTTCCCACCGCGCGACTGGCCCGTCGGCTCCAAAGCCGCAGAACAGCGATTCGATGGTATTGCGCGTCAGCTACGGCGATTCGTCGGTTCTGCTGGAAGGAGATGCCGAGAAGCAGGTGGAACGCCGCATCGCCGCCCTCCATCATCCCAGCGCGAATCTGGTCAAGGTCGGCCACCACGGCAGCGCCAACGCCACCACGCCCGAACTGGTCGCTTCGGCCAAGCCTCAGTTCGCCATTATTTCAGTGGGATCAGGCAATTCTTTCGGCCTGCCGCGAACCGAAGTTCTCGGCCGCCTGGCAGACGCGGGAGCCCGAGTCTACCGCACCGATCTCGACGGAGCGGTTACTTTCTATCTTGACGGCCACTCGGTTACGCCTTCCGTGGCGGCTCTTCCATAGTCGAATCAATCGTCTAATCGCCAGCCGAAATCTCGTCCGTATCGTCATCATTAGGCGACGATCGCCGTCCTTCCGCGATCACCCGCCGCGCCTCTTCCGCATCCTCTTCCCGCACCAGCAGGATCATCCCGCCGAGCCCAGGGAACGCGTCCTGCACCAGCGACGCCGAAGTAAGATCGCTCTCGATGCCCGCCGAATCGAGCAATCCCTTCACCACCAACGCCTCCGGTTCCTGCTCCGACTCGAACACCTTCACCAATTTCTCATTAGGATCAGGACGCCTGCGCCTCAGCGGCCGATTTGCCAGGTTCAACCATGACATCTCCAATCTGGAGTCGGACCGAAGCCGAGCCCGAGACACAGCGATTTTACTCCCCTTCCCGGCCCTGCCTCGCAGCGACAGAGATAGCGTTTAGGGTGGATGCGTCTTCATACTCCAAGGGTTGCGAACGGAGCGTTCCAGGCTGGGTGCCCCATGTCTCGCCGGTTTTGCGGGACATGGGGATTAGGCCTAATGCCAGACGACACCTTTGTGTTATTGCTTTCTCCCGTGGCTACGGCAGAATGGGAATAACTAGTCACGCAACGCCGCGTCGCGCCGCGTCATCCAAACAATGGGACGAGAAAAGGGGAACCATGAATATTCATCACCAAGATGGACGAGACGGGCGGGAAACGAATTTCCCAATAGCGGAGCAAGAAGCTCTCCGCGAGCGCGAAGAGGAAGCCCGAAAAATCCGCCGCCTGCAAGTGATGATCAGCATGGTCATGTCCGTGATCGGCCAGGACCCGAATCTCACAGTAGAAGAAGCCTCAGAACTGGCCGCCGGAGCCAAGCGCGCCGCCCTCGCCATGTTCCCCGACAAAGAACTCGCCTACGACCTGCTGTACAAACCCCGCCTGCAACGGCTGATGAAGGAAAGATTCCGACTGCAATAGTCCTGGCCGCCAGATATCTAGTGCCCTATTTAGCCGATTGATGCTTGATCTCAGAGAACTCCCGCCACGACGTGGTCGTCAAGATACACTCACTTGTGCCCGGCGCAGAATTTTCCCTTAAGAAGTGCTCAGCGAGTGCGTTGCTGGTTCTCACGTAGTCAGGCCAAAACTTTTCATCGAGTGGGTCTTTCAAATGTTGGTCGTAAGTCGAGACGTTGAGACCGGGAAAGACTTCGAAGCCAAGTACCGCTATTCCTGCGGCTGTAC
The DNA here is from genome assembly GCA_963733795.1 of uncultured Acidobacteriaceae bacterium. GTDB lineage: Bacteria > Acidobacteriota > Terriglobia > Terriglobales > Acidobacteriaceae > Sulfotelmatobacter. Next base: position 110,534 of record CAVTED010000004.1, on the reverse strand, counting down.
AGGCTTGGATTACCTGCATAGCGCCTTCGACGGTAAAGACTAGCTCGCCGTTAGACACTCTGCGCAATACGGCAGATGCCACGGCGGCGACTATTTCCAAATCGCTCATAAGCTCTAAACTTGGTCTTTTGCGGGCAGATTGTGCTGCTTTACTCATCGACCACTGAATTCCTCAACGTCCCCACACCCTCCACGCTAACCTCCACCACATCCCCCGCCGCCAGTGGCCCCACGCCGGCAGGCGTCCCAGTAGGAATCAAGTCGCCGGGAAACAACGTCATCGCCTGCGCGATGTGCCGAATCACCACGTCCAGCGCAAAGATAAAATCTCGCGTGTTCCCCTGCTGCCGCACCTCGCCGTTGACACGGGTTTCCACGCCCACCCCGGCCCACGGATCGATCTCATCGGTCACCACCGGCCCCACCGGACAAAACGTGTCGAAGCCCTTGGCCCGCGTCCACTGCCCATCTTTATTCTGCAAGTCGCGCGCCGTCACGTCATTCACACACGTATAACCGAGAATGTACTGCCGAATATCCGCATCCGCCGCCGGCTGATAACAAGTCTTGCCAATCACCACGCCTAACTCTCCCTCATGGTCGACCCGCTGAGAAATCTTCGGACGCCGCACCGTCCCTCCGGGCGAAAGCAATGCCGACGTGGCTTTCAGAAAAATCAGCGGTTCCTGAGGCACGTCGTGCCCCAGCTCCGCTGCATGCTCTCGATAATTGCGCCCCACGCAAACGATCTTCGATGGACGCACCGGAGGCAGCAGCGAAGCCTCCTCCAGTGGGATTGCCTCGATCCGCCGCGTGCGCAGGCTTTCCATGTCCCCGTCAGCTTCCTCGGGAGCCGTCAGCAGAATCCGCACAATCGCGTCTCGTCCGCCCACTGGCTCAACCAACCCATATTGCATCTGACCATTGAATTGAAATCGGCAATATTTCATCGTCATCTATCTAACCATATCCGTGGTAACTGAGGCGCGGAGAAGGGGGAATATTTTCTCGATTCCTGCAGTTGGACCTCTTGCGGCCGTGGCGGGCACTTGCCGGCACGTGGTATCAACGCTCCCGCGGGTATCTGGTATAGTGGTGCCCCGGGGCGTTCAGGGTTAGAAAGTCCGAGTCCCCCGAAGTCTCCGCGGGCCGCTCTGGACATGTTGTGGGTGTGATCCCACGTCCTCGCAGGAGTAATTCCGTGCCCTCTCCGCCGCATCAATCCTCAGGCAAAGGTATTCAGCGCGGACTTGCCTGCGCTGTTGCCCTGTGGCTATGCAGCCAAGTCGCGGCGCTCGCACAAGTACCCAACATAAATGCAGGCCCGGATTCCGGCTTCGCGCAAATGGACTTTGCGCAGATGTATCTCGACCAGATCAACCGGCGCGCCAACAAAACCGAACAGCAACGCAAACGAGATAAAGAGTTGATCGATTCCGGTGCCGTATCCGCGCTCGATCTGGAAGCTCCCAACAGGGCCGTGGTGGAGTTCAACAGTGCCACCGCCCTGATGAAAGCGCAGCACGCGAAAGAGGCGATCAGGCACCTGCAAAGAGCGATCGACGCCTATCCCAAGTTTGTCGCAGCTCACATTGCCCTTGGACTTGCCTATCTCGACCAGGAAGAGAGGTCCCGCGCCACCGGCGAATTTGAAACAGCGGCGAAGCTAGACGGAAAGTTTCCGGGCGCGTTCCTGAACCTCGGTATGCTGGCATTGTCGATGAACGATTTCGAAGCCGCGCGGCCAGAACTGGAAAAAGCAGCTGCCCTCCGTCCCCAGGACACCAAGATTCTCTGCGCCCTGGCCTACGCGCGAAACGGAACCCATCAATACCGGCAAACTTTGGAAACGGCCAAACTGGTTCACACTCTCAATCACAAAGGAATGGCGAACGTGCATTACGTCGCCGCGTCGGCCGCGATGTCTCTGAAGGATTTCGATGCCGTGGAGCGCGAGCTGAATTTTTTCATCGGCGAAGATCCCAACCAATGCGTTCGCTCCTGTGGCTCGCCAGAATCTGGCAGCTCTTGCGCATAACAGGGCAGTCGGGCGGCGGGCCCTCCCTCACAAGGAACTACTCTCGTCGCGCCACTGCGCACAGAGACCTTTCCGAACAGCGAACGCTTGAAATCGGAGGTGAACGCCCTAGGGAACAAATCTGACTCTGGGACTTGCGAAGACTGCGCCACGCTGGCCGAGGGCAATGCGACCTCAGAGGGAGGCGGCTACGTCGCGGCGGCGCTGCCAAGCATTCCATCGCCCGCCACCGTCTGGACCATTCGCACCAATGTGGATCAAGTCACTCTATTCTTCACCGTCACCAGCCATGGGCATATGGTCAACGATTTAAATCAGTCCAATATTCGCATTCTGGATGAGAGTAAGCCTCCGGAAAGAATAGAGCAATTTGCGCCTCAGTCGAAGCTTCCCCTGCGATTGGCGCTGCTCGTCGACACCAGCGGTTCGGTGGTCGATCGGTTCTCGTTCGAAAAGCGCGCTGCTACGAAATTCGTGGAAAAAATGCTGAGCGGCTCCTCCGATCTCGGTTTCATCGCTGGTTTTTCCGAAGACACTATCGTCACTCAAGATTTCACTGGAGACCCAGCCGAACTGGGAAAGGGAATTGAGAAACTCGCAAACGGCGGAGGGACCGCGCTGTTCGACGCGGTGTCGCTCGCCTGTCGAAAGCTGGCAGCGTATCCCGAGAGCGAGCGTGTGGCGAGAGTCCTGGTGATCCTCAGCGACGGCGAAGACAATTCCAGCCACACCAGCCTGAGGCAGAGCATCCAGATTGCTGAGCGGACCGGCGTAGCGATTTACACCGTCAGCACGCGCGAGGATCGCGGCGATAAAACGGACGCCGATCGCGTGTTAGAGCTATTGGCGGAGCGCACCGGCGGCGAGGCAATGTTTCCCGGTGACATCGTGACTTTGGGCAAGTCTTTCGACAAACTGCACGACTTGATTCGCAGCCGCTACTTTATCGCTTATAAACCGGCCGACTTTCAACCCAACGGAAACTTCCGTGCTATCACCCTCGTCGCCGAGAAAGACGGCAAACGCCTGCAGGTTCGGGCCCGGAAGGGCTACCACGCTCGCGTGGCCCCAACCTCGAACTGAGCGGAACGTTTCTGGAATCGAGGAATTACCTTGGCCTCACGGCATCATCTCACTGGCTTCTTCCGACCGGCGCGCTCTCGTTCCCGCGAACATCCACTGCCGAGACAGAATACAAATAGCGCTTTCCCGATACGACGCTCGCATCCCGATAGGCAGGCGTTTTCACCGGCTCCGCATTCAGCTTCACCGCGGCCTCCGCCTCTTCGTGGCGATAAACGTTGTAACCGTCGAGATCGATATCCGCAACTGGGGCCCAGACCAGATCGATAAACGCCTTCTGTCCTGGTCCCGATGAAACGGCCTGCAACCCTGAGGGAACAGCGGGCGGGGAAATATCGTTAGCCAAAACTTGTATCTCGGGCGTATCGTCACCCTCGATTTGTAGCTCCGGCTTTCCTTCCTGAGCGATCACCGTAACCGTCTCCGCGCGATATTCGTACGTCTTCTGCCACTCGATGCTGGAATCCGTAAGAATGTAACTGCGTTCGTTCCCGGCGGGCACTTCACCCGCAAGAATCCGCGCCGTGCTATCGTCCAGCCGCCGATAAACGCGATAGATATGGTGAGCGGGTGCCGCGGAACCGGTTGCGGGAACCTCGCCCGTCCAACTCAGCACGACTCCCTGAGCGGTGACGCTCGCAGCAAAGCCCTGCGGCGGGGGAAGAGTGCGAGCCAGTGGAACCCGCACCTGATTCGAAAGCCCAGCCCCGCGACCCTCTGCATTCAACACTTCGATCGCATAAGTCACAAACGCAGAGGGATTGTCGCTCTGAAGTTGTTCAGGAAGAGAGTCGACATACGATCTCGAAATTTTCTGTTTGGAAGACCGAACTGTATTGGAGCCTGGCTGCGCTACGGCCTGCCCCGTCGGAATACCGCACTGCGTCAACTCCCTCGCGAGCGCGCCGGCAGATCCGCGTTGCACCCACGCTCCGAAGCGTCCGCCGATCGGTCGTAAGACTTGGAGTCGTCCAGCTGAGAGTCACATGATCGCCCTTGCGCGCAGCCCGCAAATCCGAAGGCGGCTTCGGCAAGTCCAACGACGGAGGCTGCGGCGGCCCAACCGTCGCGCACGCCGTGAACATCAGCGGCGCGCCCAAAGTCAATAAAAACTTCGGCGTAGAGCGTCTCATGCGGAAGAACAAAGACTAACAGACCCCGGACCGAACCCTCTGGTTGTCATCCTGAGCGAAGCGAGCTCGAATGAGCTCGCGCAGACGAAGGATCACTACCCGCTTCAACTCAGACGGTACGCGTCGCGAATTCTCTGCACGACACGCGGCGCAGCAAGCGCCCGAGCCAAAACCCTACTCGGCCAGTTCCCCTACCGCCTCGCGAAATATTTCCGTATGCTGATCCACATCTTGCACGGTCGTGTCCGGCGACATCAGCGCCATGTTGTGAAATGGCGTCAGCAAAATTCCCCGATTCATCGCATAAAGATGCATGAACCGTTCCAGTTCGAAGTCCATCGCGTCATGAGCCTCGACGCCATTCTTCGGTTCCGTGGCGCCAAAAAGATATTCCGCGCGGCATCCCAGGCGTGTCACGTGCCATGGCAGTTCCGCATCGGCAATTGCCGTAGCCACGCCCGCCGTCCAGCGCTCGGCCATGGGGATCATGCGGTCGAACGCCTCTTTCGTAAGAACTTCCGCCAGCGTCGCCCGCATGGCGGCGAGAGAAAGCGCGTTTCCCGCCAGCGTGCCTCCGATTCCGCCCACGTCGCAGTTCTCGAGTTCCTGCTTGGCCACAATGCGCTCGGCAACTTCCTGCGAGAACCCGTAAGCCGCGCCCGGAATGCCTCCACCAATCGCCTTGCCGAAGACCAGAATGTCAGGATCGAGATTCTCCGCCCGCGTGATAACCTCCGGGCCCGGCGCAGATCGTGTGTGTTTCGTCGATGATCAGCAGCGTCCCGTGCTTGCGCGTGAGTTCGCGCAACGCCTGGTGATATCCCGGCTGCGCATGTACGATGCCCACGTTCGTCATCGCCGGTTCGGCCAGCACGCAAGCCACATCGCCCGCTGCCAGTCGCCCGCTCCAGTGCGTCTATATCGTTGAACTCGACAGCTGTGGTCGTGATCGCAGGATTCACCGGTGGCCCAATGTTTCCGGCTCGCGGCCCGGCTTTGCCGTCGGCATTCAAAGTGATGAACGTTTCATCCACCGTGCCGTGATAGCACCAGTTAAACACCAGAATCTTCGGCCGTCCCGTGATCTGCCGCGCCAGCCGGATCGAAAACCGATTCGCATCCGTAGCCGTCAGCGCGAACTGCCAGTACGGCAAATGAAATCGCTTCTGCAGTTCCTCGGCTACAAAAATCGAATCCTCCCCCGGCAGCATCAGAGTAATACCCAGCCGCGCCTGATCTTCCACGGCTTTGACCGTCGCGGATGGAGAATGTCCGGTCATCGCACCCGTGTCGCCCAGGCAAAAGTCGATGTAGCGATGCCCGTCCACGTCGACAAAGTGCGCCCCGTGCGCCTCCTGCACAAACGGCGGAAACGCTCCCGCCCACTTCACCATCCAGTTCATGGGCACGCCCGCCAGCAGCGACTTCCGCGCCCGCTCAAACAGCGCCTTCGACTTCGGACGCTCCTCCACAAACTTCTTCTGCTCGCGTTGCATCAGGGACTGCAGCTGCCCACGGTCGATGGTTTTCATGTTCAAGATAGATTCAAAAGATAGAAAGATGAAAAGATAAACCACAGAGGTCACAGAGAGACACAGGGGAATCTCTCAAGTTTCCTCTGTGTTTCTCTGTGCCCTCTGTGGTTAAAGATTTTCCTACAGAATGTACCGCGACAAATCCTGATCCTTCACAATATCGGTCAGCATCTTGCGCACATATTCCGCGTCAATCGTGACGTGCTCGCCCTTCTTCTCCGGCGCATCAAAGCTCAACTCGTCGAGCACGCGCTCCATGATGGTGTGCAGCCGCCGCGCCCCGATGTTCTCCGTGCTCTCATTCACGCGAAAAGCAAAGTGCGCAATCTCATCCAGCGCCTCCGGCGTGAACTCCAGCTTCACGCCCTCGGTCTCCAGCAGCGCCGTGTACTGCTTCACCAGCGACGATTTCGGCTCCGTGAGAATCCGCACGAAGTCTTCCATGGTCAACGATTGCAACTCCACGCGAATCGGAAACCGCCCCTGCAATTCGGGAATCAAATCGCTCGGCTTCGACACGTGGAACGCGCCCGCCGCAATGAACAGGATGTGGTCGGTACGCACCATGCCATAGCGCGTATTCACCGTGGTGCCTTCCACGATCGGAAGAATGTCCCGCTGCACGCCTTCCCGCGAAACATCCGGCCCATGCCCGCCTTCGCGCCCCGCGATTTTGTCGATCTCGTCCAGGAACACAATGCCCGAGTTCTCCACGCGGTCGATCGCCATGCGCGTGACCTGGTCCATGTCAATCAGCCGCTGCTCTTCTTCCTGAATCAAATATTCGAAGGCCTCGTTCACCTTCATCTTCCGCTTCTTGGTGCGCTGCCCGAAGATGTTCGGCAACATGTCTTTGATGTTGACGTCCATCTCCTCCATGCCCTGGTTGGTCATGATTTCAAACGACGGGAAATTGCGTTCGCGCACATCGATCTCCACCGTGCGTTCGTCCAGCTTTCCTTCGCGCAATTGCTGCCGCAGTTTTTCCCGCGTCCGGTTCGAAGACTCCGTCAAAGATGTGCTGCCGTCAATCACCACGCCGCCGGAAGTCGAAGTTCCGTCCGCCCGCGGCGCCGGCGACGGCGGCAGCAGAATATCCAGCAGCCGCTCTTCGGCATTCAATTCGGCTTTGTCGGCGACATCCTCCAACTTCTCTTCGCGCACATTGTCGATGGCGATCTCCACCAGATCGCGCACCATCGATTCCACATCGCGCCCCACGTAGCCAACTTCGGTAAACTTCGAAGCCTCCACTTTCAAGAACGGCGAATTCGCCAGCTTTGCCAGCCGCCGCGCAATCTCCGTCTTCCCCACGCCCGTGGGCCCGATCATGATGATGTTCTTGGGGATGATTTCTTCGGCGAGCTCCGGCGAGAGCTTCTGCCGGCGCATGCGGTTGCGCAGCGCAATAGCCACAGCGCGCTTGGCGTCCTTCTGGCCAATCACGTGTTTGTCGAGCTCAACCACAATCTCGCGCGGAGTCAGTTCGTCCAGCGCAAGCTGTTCTTCTTCGGCGGAAGACGGAAGATAAATAGCCATAAATCAGTTCTCAGTTCTCAGCTGCCAGTCTCATCTGCTCAGCGCTGAAGTCTTGCTGAGAACTGAGAACCGAATACTGAGAACTAAAGTTCTTCAATCGTAACCTTGTCATTGGTATAGATGCACATTTTGCCCGCAATCTTCATGGCTTCTTCGGCAATCTGATGAGCCGAAAGCTCGGTGTGCTCCGCCAGCGCCTGCGCCGCAGCCTGGGCGTAAGGCCCGCCGCTCCCGATCGCCGCCACGGCACCGTCGGGCTCAATCACATCGCCCTGCCCGCTGAGCAGATACGTCTGCTCCTTATCCGACACCAGCAACAACGCTTCCAGATGCCGCAAGAACTTGTCCGTCCGCCAGTCCCGCGCCAGTTCCACCGCGGCCCGCCCCAAGTTGCCGTGATACTGCTCCAACTTGGCCTCGAAACGGCTGAACAGAGTAAATGCATCCGCCGTCGACCCCGCAAATCCGGCCACAATCTTATCGTTGTACAGCCGCCGGATCTTCTTGGCCGAATGCTTGATCACCGACTCGCCCGAGAGTCACCTGCCCGTCGCCGGCCAGAACGACTTTGCCGTTGCGGCGAACCGATAAAACTGTAGTGGATCGAATCAGTCGCTTCGTAGTCATGAGCGCAATTCTTGATTATAACAGCGCCCCTCGTGGGACCATGTGGGGATGGGCGCCTTCGCCCGTCCGTCGAGCGAAGCTCGACAGCCTTTCAAAGGACCAGACTATTGCTTCGAGACAACACCCTCATTCTCTATGAGTTACAGAGTGCTTCAGTAACCGTTCCGCAGATTACCGCTGTGACATTTACCCGCCTTGCGCGAGCCCGTACTTTGTAACTCATGCGCCACTCTGCCGCCGTTCTGTGCCAAGACAAACGATCCCTTCCAACCTTGGAAACCACACTCCACGAGCTTGGAATCGACTTGGTGAAATGCTCATCAGGTCACGAGGCGCTGGAATTAGTCATCGCCGGCCGCTGCTCCACGCTGATTGTAGATTTTGATCTGGCTGGGGCTGAAGAAATCATTCGCATGGCAGCTCTTTTGCCGCCCGGCCAAAAGCCGGCACTGCTGGCGATAGCCAGCCGGGCATGGCCCGGGACTGGCCAGGCGTTCCAGTCCGGCGCCAGCCGAATCCTGTACCGCCCGCTAGAAGCAGAGCCGCTCAAAGAGGCGCTGAAGGCCGAGAGAAAAAACAGGAATACCAACCAGCGCAAATCCACGCGTTATGAAATAAAAACCCTGGTCTATCTGGAGCTCGAAAGCGGAACGCTGTCCGGAGTCAGCATCGATATCGGTGAACACGGCCTCGCAGTACAAGCCGCCGAACCCGTGCCCGTGATCTCGGATCTCCCCTTTCGATGCGTCCTGCCCGGCACTGATTTCACGTTGCAGGGACACGCCGACGTCGTCTGGGCCAGCGATCAAGGCCGCGCCGGACTCTTCTTTACGAAGCTCAGTCCCGCGGCCCGCAAGCAACTGAAGCGCTGGCTCAACAAACGTAGCGCGTACAGCAAAAACAGGGACAAAAACAAACACACGGTCCGCGACTTGCTCCCGCCGGAAGACGCTCACGTTAGTTTCTCCGTTTCTGGGTAGTTCTTGCTCCAAGCGGCCAGAGATTTCCGCTCTAGCGGGGCGTCTGATAATCGCCCGGGGCTCCTAGCGCCGCTCAGAGCGTATCCCGAAGGGACAGCTGAAGATCTCACGCAGCCCTACAGGGCGAAAGACCTAGCTCTCACGCAGCATTTCTGAATTCCGCTATCTCTGCCTTAAAATCATCGAGTTCTTGTGATCCAAAAAGGGGGCAACCCTGCCAACATCTTCCGAAACACACATCACTTTCAACGGACACTCCATGGTCGGCGCCCTCCAGCGTTTGCTGGTCTGCTCCCCTCGCACCGCAGGATGGAATCGACCAGAGCGCATCGAACGTTGGCGCGAACTCGGCTTCCATCATGCTCCTGACTTCGAGCAGGCTCAGTCGCAACACGACGCATTGGTGAGTGATTTGAAGAACGCCGGCGCCGAAGTTGTCGAACTTCCTCCGGATGACCAACTCTCTCTCGACGCCGTTTACGCCCATGACGCCTCGCTGGCCACGGACTTCGGCTTGATCCTGATGCATCCCGGCAAAGAGAATCGCGTGCCGGAAGCCCGCCATCACGCCGCGTCATGCGAAGTCCAGGGCATTTCAACCTTCGGCGCGATCGCCGCACCCGGAACCACCGAAGCCGGAGACATCCTCTGGCTCGACTCAAAAACCTTGCTGATCGGTCATGGCTACCGCACCAACGCAGCCGGCATCGAGCAGCTGCGCGCCCTGCTCGCGCCCCTCGGAGTTAAAGTTCTATCCGCCCCGCTCCCTCACGGTCCCGGACCGTCGGCCTGCCTGCACTTGATGTCGTTGATCAGTTTGCTCGACGAACAAACCGCGCTGGTCGATCTCCCGTGGCTCGCGGTCGAAACGGTCGAACTACTGAAGTCGCGCCGATTCCAATTCATCCACATCGACGATTCCGAGCGCGACACTCTCGCCTGCAATGTCCTGGCGCTTGGCGAAAAGCGCCTGCTCGCGATCGAAGAAAATCACAAAACCAACGCCCGCCTCCGCCACGCCGGATTCGACGTCCGCACCTTCCCCGGCAGCGAAATCTGCATTAACGGCAGCGGCGGCCCCACCTGCCTGACCCGCCCACTACTACGCGCTTGATGTGGGCTCGGCCCATGTGGGGGACGGGCGCCTTCGCCCGGCCGCCGAGCGAAGCGAGGCCCCACGCCAAACCGAGGCCGCATTTCTAGGTCCCTGCTGCCTGATGCTTCCGCAACGGAATTAGTGCCCGCAGCCGTACGTCCCGCAAGTACAGCCCTCCCCACACCATCATGCCAAGAACGACAGGAACCGGCCACGTGGGGTCTCCAATGCGTAGCGTCGTGACGGTTGCTCCACCCAGCAAGCCCGTCAACAGAATCGCTCCCAGCACAGAGGTGCGCGGTATCACATAAGTCGCAACGCATACCAACTCAAGAACCCCGATCGGCACAATAAGTCTTTCGGGTAATCCGGCGCGGGTCATGCCCTCCACAGCCGGAGCCACCTTCATCAATTTCATCACGGAGCCGAGCAGCGTTAGCAAAACTGGCACCGCGCTCATGATTCGTCCCGTCCACAGAATCCCCTTCGAAACCGCACCGGCTTGAATCTCTGATGGCATGAAGTTCTCTCTCTTTCAGCTAAATTGCTATTTGGCTTAAGTACAGTTCCGGCTGACGGCTTGTCAACTGTTTGTTCCGAGAGGCGATTCGATCATATTCACGCACGGCGGGGCGAGGATCGTCGCGTCCCCGTTGGACTTAGTATGATGTTGCTGCGTCCAAGGAAAACCGTTTCTGGAAAGAGTCCATTGATGCCAGTTTCCCGCAACCGATTCCAGATTTTACTTTTCGGATTAGCAATCGTTGCCGCGGGCTCCGCGCCCGCCCAGACCGCCACTGCTTCACAGCCTTCCACTATGATCGACGCCGTAACCACTTCTAATCCGCTGCGGGACGGCATCGAAGTTCAGGCGGGCTCGGCGACTGTGCACATCACCGCGCTTCGCGATAACATTATTCGCGTGCGCATCGCTCCAGGCGCTTTGTCTGAAGACGCCTCCTGGGCAGTCCTCTCCGAGCCGCGCAGAAAGTCCATCGACGTAAAGCCGATTGCGGATTCTTCCGCCGTAGGCTTCCGCACCGCATCGCTGGAAGTCAGGGTAGAGCCCAATCCGCTCCGCATCGTCATTCGCGACCTCGCCGGGAACATCATCTCCGCCGACGCCGTCGGCCGTCCCACCCAGTTCGCACTCGGAAGCTTCTCCATCTCCAAGCAAATGCCAGCGGACGAACATTACTTCGGACTCGGCGACAAGGCCGGTTCATTCGATCGCAGAGAGCAGGCTTTCGCGCTCTGGAACACCGACGTCGCTCCCCAGGAATCCATCGACCCGCTTTATAAAAGCATTCCTTTTTTTCTCGCCATCAACAACACTCGCAGTTACGGCATCTTCCTCGACAACACCTGGCGCACCTGGTTTGACTTTGGCAAACAGGCGCGAGACGCGATTTCATTCGGCGCCGAAGGCGGACCGCTCGACTACTACGTCCTCTATGGTCCCACCCCGAAACAGGTCGTCGAAAGCTACGCCTATCTCACCGGAACGCCTCCTCTTCCCCCGGTGTGGGCGCTCGGATTCCAGCAATCGCGCTACAGTTACACCCCAGAATCGCAGATCAGGCAGATCGCCGATCGGCTTCGCGCCGACAGAATTCCTTCTGACGTGGTCTACCTCGACATTGACTACCAGGACAGGAACCGTCCGTTCACCGTTAATCCCAAAACTTTCCCTAATTTTCCCGGACTTGTCGCCGATCTACGCAAGCAGCATTTCCATCTGGTCAACATCACCGACCTGCACATTGCCCACCTGCCCAACCAGAACTACGAGCCATACGACACTGGCCATGCCGGCGATCACTTCGTCAAAAAGCCCGACGGCTCAGAGTTCGTCGGCATCGTGTGGCCCGGCCCCGCGGTCTTTCCCGATTTCACTCGTGCCCAGACCCGCGAGTGGTGGGGCGGGCTCTATCATCAATTTGTCCACGACGGAGTCGCCGGATTCTGGAACGACATGAACGAACCGTCGGTCTTCGACGGACCCGGCAAGACCATGCCGCTCGACACAGTGCATCGCATCGAAGAGCCCGGATTTGCTACACGCACCGCAACCCACGCGGAGATTCACAACATTGTTGGCCTGGAAAATGCGCGCGGCACTTTCGAGGGCCTGCTCCAGCTGCGACCCGACGAGCGTCCCTTTGTTTTGACCCGCGCCACTTATGCGGGCGGCCAGCGTTATGGATTCACCTGGACCGGCGACAATTCCGCCACCTGGAACCATCTTCGTTTAGCCACGCAGATGGTGCTCAATCTCGGCATCAGCGGAATTGCTTTTGTCGGCGCCGACGTTGGCGGATTCAACGGTTCGCCGTCGCCCGCGCTGCTTACACGCTGGGTCGAGCAGGCTGCATTCTCGCCATTCTTTCGCGATCACGCCACCAAAGGCTCGCTGCCGCACGAAATCTGGAACAACGGGCCCGAGCAGGAGGCCATTCGCCGGCGCTACATCGAAACCCGTTACCGCCTGCTCCCCTACATCTACGCGCTGGCCGACGAGTCCTCGCGCACCGGCCTTCCGCTCATGCGTCCCGTCTTCCTCGAATTTCCCGACGTCTTCGCCACCGGCTTCGATCATCTTGACACCGAATTTCTTCTCGGCCCCAGCCTGCTGATCGCTCCGCCGCCCTTCGGCGAAATGATGGGTGACTACGCCGTCTCGTTTCCCAAAGGCGACTGGTACGACTTCTGGACTGGCCTGAAGATGGGCGTCTCCCCTCAGCCGCCTTCCATCGTCGATGTCGTCAACTCGGGTGGGAAAGCCACCGGCCCTCGCGAGATCCATCCCGCGCTCGACACCATGCCGGTCTATGTTCGCGGAGGAAGCATCCTGCCGCTGCAGCCGCTCATCCAGAACACCGACGAAATTCCCAGCGGCCCCCTGCAGCTTCAGGTCTATCCCGGGGCGGTTTGCATGGGCACGATCTATCTCGACGACGGCCATACTTTCCGTTATCAGCACGGCGACTATCTCCGCCAGACCTTCACCTGCCAGTCCGACCCCACCTCCATGCGCCTGAAGTTCCATGCGCGGGAAGGCTCATACACGCCGTGGTGGAAATTCATCGAAGTGGTGATCTATGACTGGCCATCCGCCCACGCCGAAGCAAAGTTTTCCAGCAGCACGTATCCCCTGAAAACCTCCTATGACCCGAAGCAACACGCCCTCCACGTGACTTTGGCGGACGTGTCGGCCGAGGCCGAACTCACTATTCGCGGAAGATCCAATCATTGAATTGACGACTTAGTCTTGCGGATCTTTTCCAAGATCAACTCGGGCTGAATACGAGTACGTGGTATAAAGATCGGCAGTAACAGGCGGGACGTCCTATTGCTGCGCTATGACGCCCATGAATTCGAGCAACGGAGAGAGCGGCTAGTCAAACATCGCTTCCAACATTCAGATTCCGCGCCGTAGTCCTGAAAGCCCAGTCTATGGCTTTGTCGACTCGAAACCGCTTAAGGCATCACAAGCCATCTTTTATTGACATGTTAGCCATACAGGCGGCTGTACGCCTTACGGCTTTCTCGGACCTTGCCATTTTGAAAAGGGTGGCTTGCCGAAATGACGTTCCCGCGTATCCCCGTTCTCCGCCGACCTCGTCCGCATTTTCGCGGTGAGTTGCTCTACCCTGTCTAGTCGACGCTCCAGGTCCGTTGCCTCCACCAAGCGTAGCTGCAAATTCAAAAGCGGTGCCAGACCCGCCGCGATCTTTGGATGAAGCTTGCCCGAATATACATCCGCGATCAGCTTGTCTACGGTGTCGCGAACCGCCCTCACGTTGTCCAGTTTGGGCAGTGGATCGGCAACTTCCGTGGAAACACGAGTCTTTTTCCTGCCACCAATTCGGCCAAGCTCAGCGGCTTTGGCAGGATTAGCGTGAAAAAAACACAGCCCGCCGGCCGTCGCGGCAGCCCGGCAGAGATTGCCCTTTTTGGTATGGCCCTGACAGCGCGAATTAGAATTGGTCGGAGTCATCTTCTATTTCAAACTCGGAGTCGGTCTGGTGTCGGGCGCGACGCGCTTCGTAGGTCGCAATTAGAGCGCCAAGTTTCTCATCCTCTTCCGGCTCTATTTCCCTTACGAGGCCATTCGTAGGGACAACTACAGTGTGCATAATCGTCCCCAGATCACGGAATCCGTGGGCCGGGCAGGGCCGATTCATCTCCTCTTCGAACTTTTCCGAATTGAAAGCACCAGTGAGTTGTTGGCAATTGCAATTGGCTAGATGTTCCCGCCTCGCGACATCGCGGAGCCTCCGCTCAACTTCCACAAGTCGTTTCTCGAAACCTCGTGACATTCCGTCCTGCCTTCGACGTCTTTCATCCGCCGTGCTACATCGACAGCGGACTAAGACAACGCTCCCAAAACTATAAATGAAAGTGAGGGCGAGCTTAAAGTATGAATTTCGCGTTACTTTCGTAACACGTTAACTGTGCAGTGATTTAGTTCGCCAGTATAAATTCATCTCAAGGAAGCGAGGAATTCCGCGACACCCGTGCACTCCTAGGCCTAGGGCACTATCCTTCATTGCTGCGCTTGAGATACGACTGGAGGTATTTGGATCCTTCCCGGCGGTACCCCTCTGTTCCAATTGTCAATAAAATTTCGCAAATCTGAGAGATGCTCCGCGCCTCTCGATGCGCTATTTGCTCAAGCGTCTTCTTAAGGTCATCCGGAATGCGGAATGCCAGGGGAGCGTTCTTCTTCATAGTGGTGAGATTGTATGAAGAAAAGCGCTCCTTGTTAATTGACAACTTGTTGACTACCTCCCCTGAAACTCATACAATGTATGCTGTTGTATGATGAAAGAAGGAGTCTGAGATGGCCGACGAACTCTTAAGGAGCAACATGAATTTAGCTCGATCTCGATGGCGCCAGCTATTGGGCCGACCTGGTCGTCAAGTGCTGAAGAACCTCACTAACCAATTTCAGTTTTCGATTGCGGATGGCGATCTTATCTGGCTTGCACGCGGGTGGTACGTGACCCACACGGGCCTCATACGACTGGCTCGCCGAAGTCGCTGCGCTGGGATTCACACCAGGCCCATTCCGGAATTTTGCAATCCACAAACACAACGATGGGCATTCGAGGCCACGATTTACAAGAATAGGAGTTGCCGCGGGTTCGTGGGCTACGGCGATGCAGATCCTTCCAATGTTTCGTTCCTCGTCCACGGCGCCGAAATGCGAGTGGCGGAAACCCGCGCTGTCAACCGTGCGCTACGCAAAGCATATGGCATCGGCATCTGCTCAGTCGAAGAGATTGGGCCTGTCAGCGAACAGGAGCGCCAGGAATCCTCTGAGCGGAAGAAGCTGCCTCCCCAACCGACCAACGGAAATGGCAGTCGTACGGTTCGTGATCAACTCTGCCAAGTCATCCGGCAACATCAGCTCGATCCCAACTTGGTAAAGTCTTATGCGACCGATTTCTGCGGCGTTAAAACGCTTCGCGACGCAACCCGCGAACAGGTGGAAAACTTCGTCACGCACTTGGCGGACTGGGCTGAGAAAGACCGTAGCGCACTGCTCTGTCAGCTCAACAGATACCCAGCCCAGAAAGAAGGTGCCGCGTGAAACGCCAGATTAGTGGCCTGCACGCAGCTGATCGCTCGGCCATAGAACAGATCCCCGACGGCGTCTACTTCGTTCGGGTACATCGAATAAGGTTTCAGCGGCAGGCACACAAGCCTTACTACACGCTGACTCTGACCATTCTTGAGCCCAGCCGTTTTTCCGGCAATGTCCTTTCAAGCCGGCTCTACTGCAGCCCAAAAGCTCTGTGGAAGCTGAACTGGTTCCTCTGCGATTTCGGCTACGACACTGAACTCATCGGACGCGACGAAGTGGACGAGACCCAGCTTTTAGGTCTCAGGGGAGTCGTTAAGATCAGCCGCATCGTCTTCAACGGCGCTTCCCTGCTGCGATTCGACGGATTTGCTTCCGCCGGTCGTTGGGAAGAACTCTCACCGGCCAACCTAGACAATCCACAGGTGGCCTGATGACCTACAGCTACACGCTAATCAGCCAATACCTCACTTGCCCGCGGCGCTATCGGCATCGCTATCTCGATGGCTGGAAAAAAAAGGACACGCGGGCGGCGATGCTGTTCGGCCGCGCCTTCGAACGAGCGTTGGGAGCACTCTTTCGTCGAGAAGATCCTGGAGCTGTGCTGTTCGCCGAGTGGTCCGCCTGCCAGAGCCAGGAAATGCATTATTCCAACCGAGACTCATGGGACCGCATGCTCCGGCAAGGAATCATTCTATTGACCCGGTTCTGCCAGGACGATCGTGTACAGATTCGCCAGCCTCGCCGTAATCTGGAGGTCAAGTTCACCCGGCCCATTGCTGGCAGGAATGACTTTGTCGCCTACGTCGACGCTATTGGAAAACTTGATGGCAAGCGTTGTCTGCTGGAGTGGAAAACGTCTTCGACCCGATATCCGGAAGAGCCTGAGGGATTGCTTGCTCTGGATCCCCAACTTGTTTGCTACTCGTGGATGACGGGTATTGCCGACGTTGCTCAAGTGGTTTTTGTCCGCAAGAGTCTGGTCGAGGTTCAATACTTGCGCACAACCATAACCGATGAACAGCGCGAGGAGTTTGGCCGCTTGGTTGAAAGCACAATCCGCAGAATCGAGTCTGCGGACTTTCTTCCGCGCAGTGGCATTCGCTTTCCTCAGAATCCTTGCACCAGTTGTCCGTATGTGGGCCTCTGTCTTGGAAAGCAGGAGTTGGCGGACACCGCGCTGGTGCGGCGTCCAGGAGCAGACAATCTTGATTGGCTTGACGAGCTTAATTACTAGGAACCCGCCGATGCCTCCGAAGTTCAATCGCCGCCGTGCCGTGTTTGTACTAGGCAAAATTGACGAGATTCTGGCGTGGGAGCAGCGGAAGGAGACGGAGCGTGACACCAAGTTCGTTGAACTTGGGCGCTACCTATGCGAGGTGCGGGCTGGGCAGTACTGGAGGCTGGAGACGCTGAAGTCGTTCGACGAATTTCTGGAGAGGCGTTTTCCAGAATCGAGGCGGAAGGCATATTACCTGATGTCGATCCACGAAAACTTGCCACCTCAAGCGAGAAAGCAGCTGAAGGAAGTGGGCTGGGCAAAAGGGATCGAACTGGCGAAACTCGCGAGACGGGACAGACAGAACTTCGATTGTGCAACCTGGTTGCACAAAGCCCGCCAGATGCCGAAGGAAGACTTCAAAAAGGAGGTTGAGAAGGAACTGACTGGGCGGGAGACCGAGCCGTGGGAGATTATCTACTTCAAACTATACGAGAGCCAAATGCCCGTCATTGAGAAAGCGATCGAAACTGCAGCTCTTATGCTCGGTAGCGACCGGTCCCGCGGCTACTGTCTGGAAATGATCTGTGCGGACTTCCTAGCCGGAGTCAACCTGGACAATGGCGATCCGGCGACGCTGCTGTTTTCCATGGCGAGATTCTTCAAGTTCCTCCCTGAAGAGCAGCGCCATAATTTCCTTCTCAGCGTGGACCGGGACGTGTGGTGAACATGCTAGGTCAAACCAGATCTGGCTGTCGTTTGGAATCTGCATCGTACAACAATCAACGAGAACTAGTTCTACGTCGTGACAATTGGCGCTGTCAGTCATGCGGAGCGATGTCAAACTTGGAAGTTCATCATGAGCAGTTCCGCAGCCATATGGGCCAGGATACTGAAGAAAATCTTATAACGCTCTGTGTCTCGTGTCACGCTTCTCGCCATGGCCGACGAGTGAGATGACTCTCCACTTCACCTAAATGCAATTTGCAAAACTGTGGGTCGCTTCAATCGGTTGCGGGATTTACAATGCGTCCTTTTTCAAACGCCCCCAGGCCTGAAAGTGGAGAACCACTCGTTGCTGCTATTTCGCAGATGGCAGCCAATCCGGGAACTGTGAATGCGATTCTAAATTGGGAGCGGATGTTCTGGCGATTTTCCTGCCTTTGCACGAAGGTGGCAAGCTGGCCGTCAGCTTTTTCGGTGCGCTGTGACCGATTGGCCGCGCGGTTCCGACCGAACTGCCGCAGATGCGGCGCAATGTCGCGCGGAATGATTCGCGGGCGCATATGTTACACTGGCTGCTTAATTGCGATGTCCAACACTCCACATAAGGCACTCATTACTGGAATTACAGGTCAGGACGGCTCCTACCTGGCAGAGTTCCTCCTAAAAAAGAACTATCGCGTCTACGGGCTGATTAGGCGCAGCAGCACGATCAACTTTGAACGCATCAGTCATCTGCAGGATCAGATCGAGCTCATTCCCGGGGATCTGCTCGATCAGAGTTCCTTAATCGCGGCGCTGCAAAAGACTGAGCCGGATGAAGTGTATAACTTAGCCGCGCAATCGTTTGTCCCTACCTCGTGGAGCCAACCGGTGCTGACCGGGGAGTTCACTGCGCTCGGTGTCACGCGTATATTGGAGGCGATCCGAGTCGTCAATCCTGCCATTCGCGTTTATCAGGCTTCATCGAGTGAGATGTTCGGGATGGTGGAGCAATCTCCGCAAAACGAAACAACTCGGTTCTATCCGCGAAGCCCCTATGGATGTGCAAAGCTGTACGGGCACTGGATCACCGTCAACGCCCGGGAGAGCTATGGCCTCTTTGCATGTTCCGGAATTTTGTTTAATCATGAGTCGCCCCGGCGGGGAATTGAATTCGTAACTCGGAGGGTTACTTACAGTGCAGCGAGGATCAAGCTTGGGCTTCAAGAGAAGCTGAAGATGGGTAATCTCGACGCTGAACGAGATTGGGGCTTTGCCGGAGACTACGTCGAGGCCATGTGGTTAATGCTTCAGCACGAGAGCCCAGACGACTTCGTGATTGCAACCGGAGAAACCCACACTGTGAGGCGGCTATTGGAAGTTGCTTTCAACCACGTGGGATTGGATTACCGTAAGTTTGTGGAGATTGATTCGGCTCTGCTAAGGCCTGCTGAAGTACATCACCTGCGTGGGGATTACTCCAAGGCTCGACGAAAACTTGGATGGAAACCAACTGTAGGCTTCGAAAAGCTCGTCGTAATGATGGTCGATAGCGACCTTGCGCTATTGGAACGAAATAGTTTGAGTGTAGCCACTTTTGGGGCGCGCTAGCTCATTTTTCGCCGGTTAGGCTGAGACCGAAACCTTGCATCGCGTTCTGATCACTGGCGGAACTGGATTCGTTGGAAGCCATCTAATCCGGCATCTTCAATCCCCGACTGCAAACATCACTGTGATGGCTTCTGGAAGCCCACCGGTTTTACAAGCGGGGATCGAGTATTACGAACTAGATATCCGTAAGGAGGATGACGTTCGCTCAGCCGTTCGAAAGATCAGGCCAAGCGAAATCTACCATCTGGCGGGTGTTTCTGCTGTTGACCTCTCCTGGGCGGATTCACGCCTAACCTTCGAAGTCAATGTTGTTGGAACGTACAATCTCCTAGAGGCAGCGATGGGATTGCCTTCGCCCCCCCGGATTTTGAATATCAGCACCGCTCAGGTTTACGCCCGGTCGGACGCACCGCTATCGGAGAGCAGTCCAGTCGGCCCCGATAACCCCTACGCAGCAAGCAAAGCAATGGCCGAGATGTTGGAAGTTTCGTTCCGCAAAACGAGCGCTGGCGGTGTCATCACCGCCCGTTCCTTTAACCACACTGGGCCGGGCCAGTTACCGACATTCGTACTTCCGGCCTTCGCCAAACAATTCGCGGAAATAGAGGTTGGAATAAGGCCGCCCAAGCTGGCCGTAGGGAACATCGGCGTGGAGCGCGACTTCACAGACGTCCGCGATGTTGTGCGAGCTTATTCGGCACTGCTCCGCAAAGGAAAGACCGGGGAGGTGTACAACGTCTGTTCTGGCGTCGGAACACTTTTGTCGGACGTCATTAAGCAGTTTCAAGCCCTCTGCAAAACAGTCGTCACGATCGAGACTGATCCAACCCGGGTCCGGACTGGCGACATTCCTCGCATTCTTGGTGACTCGACCAAAGATCAGAAATGAAACAGGATGGAATCTCCGGATTCCGATGAGCGAAACGATACGGGACTTGCTGGAATATTGGCGAGAGAAAGTCAAAGTGCCAAGCACGATGGAAGTATAGGCAGACAGTCTGCCAATCCTGCCAACTGAAAGCGCCCTGCCAAGGTCGAATCACCCCCGTCGCTCCTCTTTCAGTTGGGGATTGGCATCCGAATTCAAAGAGGGCGCGAAGCTCACCTGCGAAAGATGGTGATTCGCGAGACTGGTATCGATGAAGTCATACATCTCTGCTTTAAATCGCGGGACATCGAAGCGTTGCGCATTGGATCGTATAAACGCTGGCGAGAATTCTTTCTCAATCGACTCGAATCGCAGTATTGCATCTATCAGGGAATCTGTGGACTGTTCAAGAAAAAACAGACCAGTGGAGGTTGCGGGGCTGCGCTCGTTGTTCGCGACAAATCCGATGATCGTCTCTAGTGCCGCACCTCGGCCAAAAGCAATAACCGGACGGCCAAAGGATTGCGCTTCAACCGGGACAATCCCGAAGTCCTCCTCCCCAGGGAAAAGCAATGCACGGCAATGCGCGTAGTTCTCGCGAACGGTCTGGTCGTCAGCATGGCCCAAAAACTCGACGTTCGGACCAGCCAGCTTGCGTAGCTTCTCAGACTGATCGCCTTTCCCGATGACGCGGAGCCTGCGTTTCAGCTGGTTACAGGCATTGATAGCCAAATCCACACGTTTGTAGTCCACCAGACGACCGATCACAAGATAGTAATCTTCTTTTTCGCGCGACAGTTCGGGCGATAGGTAACCAGCGGAAACGTTCACCGGAGGATAGATGACGGATGCATCGCGGCGGTAGTGCTTTTGAATGCGGGCCGCTACCGTTTGTGAAATTGCGCCAAAGTAATCCACGCGTGCCGCAGAAGCGAAATCCCACATTCTCATGTAGTGTGCCGTCAGTGAGAAAACTGGCCGCACGATTCTTCCCAGGTGGCGTCGGTACTCAGGATACAGATCCCATATATACCGCATCGGCGACAGGCAATAGCAGATGTGACATGTCTCGGCATGGGTGAGCACCCCCTTCGTGGGGCCTGATTCCAAGCTGATGACGAGGTCGTATCCACTAAAATCCAGTTGCTCCAAGGCAAACGGTTGCAACGGCAGGAAATGCCTGTACCAACGCAGCGCCCCGGGCACGCGCTGGAGGAATGAGGTTGTCAGCCGGTGGGTTCGCAGGCGTGGAGTCATCGTAGCCGGATCCGCTACCAGACAAAACAAGTCTGACTGCGGATACATCTCCGCAAGAACATCCATCACTTGTTCCCCGCCACCGTGGCTGACAAACCAGTAGAAAACAAGGGCGACCTTTAGATCTGCGCGTTCTTTCATATGCCGTTACCTGGTAGTCATGAGCAAAGAGGCGAGATTCAGCCGAGGCCAATTCTTTAATTTATACACCTGCAGCACTTGCCGAGCGGCTGTGCCCTCAGAAGCACGCTCCGCGCAAACAAGTGCGTTTCTTCGAAGCTTCATTTGTGTTCGCTCCTTCTCAGCGTGCGTCCTTGGTATATTCTCTTCAATATGAGTGGCCACAAGCCGTGAATCCAGGTGCAATCAGTGCTGTTCCATGATGGACTAAAAATTCCTCCTATTGGCCGAGTCGTTTCCAACAATCAATCGCTGATATCAAGGGTCGATACTTTGAGTGAAGTTTCTCCGATGATTTCCGATTTACCCGGAACCGAGCCAGAGAGATCTGGCGGTTTCGCTGCAACCATTTCCAAAAACATCGTTGCCAGCTTGGCGCGTGTTGTTGCGGTCGCACTGGTGGCGCTGGTGTTGCCTGCCTACCTGACCCACCATTTGCCGGTCACAACGTACGCCGCATGGGTGCTGATCCTCCAACTCGGGGCCTACGTGTCGTATCTCGACCTCGGGATACAAACGGGTGTTTCCAAGTTCGTCGCCGAGTACGATGCAAAGGGCGATGAAGCCGGGACGGGCCGCCACGCCAGCGCCGGATTCGCCCTCATGATTCTGGCGGGAACATTAGGCCTGGTCCTCACACTTATTCTCGCGTGGCAAGTCCCGCGTCTGTTTCGCACCATGCCTGCGAATCTCTACCATGATGTCCGCATTAGCGTGATGCTGGTCGGGGCGTCTCTCTCCTTCGGTCTGGTCTGCGCCGTATATTCGGCTGTGTTTCTCGGTCTTCAGCGTCACTGGATCCCGATGACGATCGCAATCGTCAACCGGGCCTCGTTCGCCGCAATTGTCCTTGCCGTCGTCGCTCTCCACGGAAGTCTCGCTGCGATGGGCATCGCTGTGGCCTTTGTGAACATCGTTACCGGTTTATCGCAAGTGGTCGCGTGGCGCAAAAACGCATCGCATGTCCGAATATCCGTCGGCTTCGTGGATTATCGCGTTCTTAAGGTCATGGCCCGCTACTGTTCGTTGCAATCGATATGGCTTTTTGGAATGCTGTGCGTCACCGGACTTGACCTGACCATCGTGGGCCATTACGACTATGTGCAAACCGCGTATTACTCCATCGCCACAATGCCAACGACTTTTGTGTTGTTGATCATCGCATCGATGATGGGTCCCTTGATGCCTGCAGCTTCAGCCATGAGCACACAGAGCTCCCCTTCGGAGATGGGCGATTTTCTGGCCAGGACCACCCGCTATACCACTATAGTGCTGCTTTTAACCGGATTACCGCTGATGGTTTGCGGTTTCCCAATTCTGCGCCTCTGGATTGGACCGGTTTATGCTCTTCATACACTCAAATATCTCCGAATTCTCGTTTTCGCAAATGTCATTCGCAATTTGTGCGCGCCGTATGCCACCATGGTTTGTGCGACCGACAGACAGGGCGCAGCCACTGCCACTGCTGTCTCCGAAGCTGTAGTGAATCTGGGCAGCAGTATTTATCTGGCCAGCCGATTTGGCGCGGTCGGAGTGGCACTTGGCACTCTGATCGGATCGTTCGTCAGCGTCGCACTGCATTTCGCGACGACTATGCACTTCACCCACCAGACGATTACAGTCTCTCGTTCAAGGTTGTTTCTGAAAGGGCTGCTTCAGCCCGCGCTCATCGCAATCCCCTCCGTGGTGCTTGTCCCGCTCTGGTGGTCGCCGGATCACTTGGCCCTGAGCCCGCCATTGACTATTGTTTGGGCCCTTGCCACCCTGATCGTTGCCTGGTTTGGCGCCCTCAACCGGAAGGAACGCAACTATGCAATGAGTTTTCTGAGAACTCAGGTCTTGGCGGCAACGAGTCCCAACTAGGGTAGGGAAAATACCTTAAAATAGAAAAGCTGCTAGGGTTCGGCCCTCGAAAGGAGTTGTTCGTGATCGCAGAAGTTGGATATTGGAAGTCGGTCATTGGCGGATTAACGGCTCCAAAGGTCCGTATTTTGCCTTACGTGCCTCAACGGCGACAGTTGCCGCCGAGAGTTCTTAAGCTGCCGACGGCATGGAAAGGTATAGAAAGTGTGCTAGGTGATTTGATTCGGAGATTCAGCATCGGCACTCGCCGCTGTCTCGAATTCGGAGTCGAATATGGTTATTCGACGGCTGCTCTGTCTTGCTTTTTCGAAACCGTTACGGGAGTAGACACTTTTTGTGGGGATAAACAAACTCTCAATAAGAGCGATATCTTTGCCGAAACCTCGGAACGTCTCTCGTGCTTCGATAACATTCGGCTGGTTCGGAGCGACTACCGCGACTGGACGGCTAAGGACGATAGCTCATATGACCTGATTCACGTCGACATTGTTCACACCTACAGCGATACCTTTACTTGCGGATTATGGAGTGCCCGGCACGCGCAGTGCGTTCTCTTCCATGACACTCTAAGTTTTCCCGCTGTGAAGCGTGCCGTCATCGATATTTCTCGCCAGACGGGCAAGCAATTTTATAACTTTGAGGAAAGCTATGGTTTGGGAATTTTAGTTTGAACTTAAATGGGAGAACCGCTCCATTTCCGAACCGCTCCATTTCCCCGGCGTGCAAGTTAAGGCAAATCCGTCCGACCTTACGAGGAGCGCGCAAATGACAGCGCAATCTGCCTGCGCGGTGATTGTTACCTATCATCCCAGTGCCAAGATGCTCCAAAACGTACTTAATGTTCTTGCCCAGGTGCAGGGACTGGTTGTAGTAGACAACGGCTCCAACGCCGATGAGCTTGACCCGCTGCGCACAGCGAGCCAAACCGTCGGTTTTAAACTGATCGAGAACGGAGAGAACCTCGGCATCGCCGAGGCCTTGAATCAAGGCGTCGGCTGGGCTAAGAGCCAGGGCTATCCCTGGGTGATTCTCGTCGATCAGGACAGCAGAATCACCGACGGGTTTGTTCGCCAGATGTTTGCAGCATGGGAGTCCCATCACGACCGCGACCGTGTGGGCTCGATTCACCCCAGGTATGCAGACCCGGAGACGCACTTCGAGGCAGCTGTACCTCGCGCCGGCGACGGCAGCCCGGTACTGCCCATGACGTCGGGAGCACTGATGCCGGCATGGATTTTTGACAGGATCGGATGGTTTGCATCCGAATACTTCATCGATCTCGTGGACTGGGAGTATTGCTTTCGAATCCGGGCTGCGGGCTTTCTTATCGCCGACGCAAAACAAGCCGTGCTGCTACATACTCCGGGCAATCCGGCTGGGACAACCTTCCTAGGCCGCAGTCTCCATTCCAGTCACCACAGCGCCATTCGGCGTTATTACATTTCGCGTAATTGTATTGCTTTTTATCGAAAATATTTTTTCTCATTCCCTGGATGGATTTTGAACAGTATCTATAGGCAGTTGTACGAAATGATAGTGTGCTTCATTACCGAGGAAGACCGCGCCCGCAAGTTCCGCAACTTCCTGCTCGGGACCTGGGATGGACTGGCCGGCAGAATGGGAAAGCGAGAGGGGCTATGAAGCGACACGAGCCTAGGTACGGTATCGTGTAATGCTGCGGGCTGGGTCCTAGCGAATCACCAGATCCTTGGCGGCGCTCATCCATCCGCCGGAGTAGCGCCAGTAATGGCCGCGGAAGATTTCCCGAAGAACCTTCGGAATCCGTGCAATCTTCGAAGGCGGCAATCGCGCGCGATACACAAGGTGGGAGATTTTTCCTTCGATTTCTTGTAGGGCGCACTTCGCATTCGGGAAATCCGACCGGCGTTCTCGCAATCGATCGTAGATCTGCTGGAATCGTTCGATCTCTTCAAAGTACGAATTTGCGCCGCTGTCCCTGGCTCGTACAATTCCTTCCTGCAGGGTCAGAGGTCCTGGACCTAATTGTTGCCCCTCGTGCCGGCGATACTGCATAAGCGGTTCCGAAATTGCTACGATCTGGCCCAGCGCCGCCGACAGAAATGAGATCCACTCGTCATGAATTTCGTTTTCTGGAATGGGAGCCATGAGTTCGAATAACTCTCTCCGGAATGCCATGGTTGCGCCGGTCACCACTGGGCGTCTAATCAGAACACTTAGCGCGCGGCCGCTTGCGAACTGATTCTGCTTCGCACGGTTAAACGCGAAGGTAGGCCATAGGCGCAAATGCAGTAGCCGTGAACCGTCATCGATCAGATCGGCGTCGCTGAATGTCGCAACTACTTTGCTCGAGCTTTCGATGGTGTTCTCGATCCTACGCAGTTTCTGGGGATACCACACATCGTCTTGGTCTGCCAGCGCGACGATTGCACCCTGAGAGAGCGAAATCGCTTGCTCAAAATTCCTGGTCGTTCGCAGGGTTTTCTGGTTGACTATGAGCCGAGTGGGAAACGGGGCACGCTGGGCAAACTGCCTTACAATTTCTACGGAACCATCCGTAGAACCATCATCACAGACCACCAGTTCGTCCGGGGGCCTTTCTTGAGCGGCGATGCTTTCAAGTTGCGCTCTTAGAAACGGCTCTCCGTTAAAGGTGCACATCGCCACTGAAATGCTATGACCAGTCATATCGTAAAAAACAGCTGAGCAAAGGGAGAGATAGTCTAAAATTCTATAAGTTGCATTCTACATTGACGAACATCACTCAGTTCGGCGAGGCCTGTTGAATTCGAATCCGCTCGTAAGCTGCATTGTTCTGAATTGGAATGGCTGGGAGGACACGATTGAGTGCCTCAATAGTCTGAAAGAATGTACGTATCCACAGCTCACAGTCATTCTTGTAGACAATGGTTCAACGGACGATTCTGTCGCCAGAATTCGGGCTGCCCATCCCGATATCCTCCTCATTCAGAGCGGGAGCAATCTGGGTTTTGCTGGCGGCAATAATATTGGGATCCGTTATGCGCTAGCCCACGGGGCCGATTACGTTTGGCTGCTTAACAATGACACGAAGCCGGCCCCGGGCGCGCTCTCTGCGCTGGTCGCAAAAGCCCTGACGGATGGGCGTATTGGGGCCGTCGCCTCTGTGTGCTACTTTGCTGACGCGCCCTCGACCGTTCAGGCGTGGGGGGGGGCACGCGTTAATCTTTGGATCGGATACGGACCCCTTAGTACACAGCCCCGCAACGACGATTGGTTTCATTCGTTAAATGGCGCTAGCATGCTTATCGCACGCGCTGCTGTTGAGGACGCCGGTTTGTTGGACGAGGGCTTCTTTTTGTATTGGGAAGATACCGAATTTTGCCTGCGGTTGCTCAAACGGAGCTGGCGGCTCGCTGTCGCCCCCGATTCTCATGTTTTGCACAAGGTAAATGCTAGTACTGCTGGGAACAAGCTCATTCTGGATCGTCACTACACCGCATCCGGCTTGCGTCTCCTACGCCTTCACTCCGCAGCGCCGCCCCTGGCGTCGCTCCTCTTCCTAACCATACGTTTCGCGCGACGTTTACTGCGACTCGAGTTTTCACGTTGCAGGTGTGTCTGGGAAGGGATCAGAGACCATTTTCGCGCGCCTGTGCAGCCATTAAAATGATTAAGACATAATCGGGCAGCGCGGTCGTAACTAGGATCAGAGACGGTCAATCCCATTGCTTGAAGCCAAAAACTCGATCGTATTTTCAGAAGGTCTTATATCGACGGCCAGCACGGCGTATTTGATTGTGCTGTTTGCGGCTGGCTTTTTGACCAATTTTGTGCCGACTGGAGGTGTTAATACGGGCACCGTCTTGTTGTACTCGCTCGCATTCCTTCTTTCGTTGGCGGGTGCGTTCTACCTGTTGAACCCGCTCCGGAAACAGATTGCCATAGCTGCTTTGTCAATCCTGATACTCAGTGGTTTGAGTGTGTTCAAAACCGCCTTTGATATGAATCCGATTAGTGAACAGGCGCGGGAATTAGCGATCTACTTTCTGGGCGCATGGCCCTTCCTTTTTTTTATCCAAATCAACAGTCCTAAAGTTCATGACCGGCTCCTCAAAACCCTGGCCATAGGTCTTTTTGGTTTATCTGCGTTCGGCATCTTTCAAAGCATCTTCGCTAAGTCCTTTCCATTGAGCCTATTCGTATTGCAAGGAGATGACCCGTTTGGTATCGGCGACGACCAGCTTCGACCCACGGGGTTAACGGGGAATCCGATCATTTTCTCTTCCATCCTCGTCTTTGCTTCGGCTTTCTTTGCGGCCCTGTGGCTCGAAAAACGCAGATTTAGATTTCTGTTAGCACTTATTTGTTCACTGATAGCCAACTTTGTGACTTATACCAGGGCCTCGATTATCTTGGCCATACCCGTGATGATCCTTGTGTGGCTGTTGCATAACAGATTTCGAATTAAACATAAGATCATTGCGTTGGTTGTCGTTGTCCTGGCAGTCGCAGGGGTCCAGTATGTTTTCGTGAATGGCGAGAACTTAATCATGGTCCAGCGACTACAAAACTCAGATGAGTCCTCTCTCCTATCCACCCTTGGGCATTTTCAGCAAATTCAAAATGCCAGCGATGCAATCGTTTCTCACCCTTTGGCCGGAACAGGGATGGGCAGCCAAGCAGACTTTGTTGGGCCCGGAAATGCAATTATCACGGATGGGACGTGGTGGATACTTCTCCTGGAATTCGGGGTGCCACTCACAATATTGATCGTGAGCATGCTTCTGTTAGCTTTGATTCCTATTTCGAAGTATGTTTTGCGTCCGGAATCGAAGAATCGAGCGCTGGCCATTGCTACTTTGTCTTTTCACGTATATATCCTGCCCGCGAATTTCATTGATAGCGCACTCCTTGGTCATATTTCTTACGCTCTTTATTGGGTTGTATTAGGCTTGTCTCTCGCTGCCGCCAACTGCGACCCCAGTCCCGGTAAGCAGTTCGTGCACCCTGGCAGCCGTGCTGGCCCATGAAAACTGGGCCGCCCGCGCCAGGCCCTTCTCTCGAAGCTGCTGGCGTAGGGATGTGTCGCATACAATTTGGCTCATCGCCTTGGCAATCTCCTCTACCGACGTTGGGTCCACCAGCAGGGCCCCTCCTCCTGCGACCTCCGGCAAGGCGGTGGTGTTTGCCGTGACCACAGGTGTGCCACAGGCCATCGCTTCCAGCAGGGGGAGGCCAAAGCCCTCGTAAAGAGAAGGAAATATCAAGGCCTCGGCGCCTCGGTAGAGCGAAGGCAATTTTTCTTCCGGAACCAGGCCCATGAAATGCACGAGTGAGGTCACATGGTGCCGTTCCATGCAATCCGCGAGCTCGGTTGTGGGACTGCCGGTGAACACAAGACGCATTTCGGCGCCCAGCCCAGCCTTCGCGAAAGCCTCCACCAGTCGGAACTCATTCTTGTGGCGCTTGCGATTGCTAACGCATAGAAGGTAAGGAAATGGGACTGCGTAGGAATCGTCCCCGGGATGATATGCAGGGTCGACTCCGCACCGGACGTTGAAGACCTTCCCTGGCGGCACTCCGGACCACTCGACGATCTGCGTCCGCGTAAACTCTGAGATCGTGAGGATGCAAGCGGCGCGATGACAGGCTCGCTTCAGGACCGTTGCATAGTAGAGCCGAATGAGGGGATTGTTACTCTCCGGACAGTAAACGTGATTAAGGTCGCAGATTGTGAAGACGAAAGGTGAGGCACAGAAGAGGGGTGTGTTGTAACCCGGCGAAAAGAACAGATCATTGCGAGTCAGCTTGCCGAGCGCGCGCGCGAGCCGCCAGGCGTCGAGCGGCGCGGCTGGATGCGAGGTCAGCAAAACCGGACGATAATCCAGCCCTGCCAGCACATGCCGCGCAAAACGGCCAATGCCATGCGGTCCAATCCATCTTTGGTCGGCATAAATCATTGCAGAGCCGGCTTCAGAGCGTCGTCGATGCTGGCGCGATCCATTCCTTGCTAGTGGACGACTGCGAGGGCTGCGGCGGTTAAGGCCAGCTGCGACGAAATCTGCGTCCAGTCGCGCAGGCCGCGGACGAAAGCTCCGGTGGGAAGCTTGAAAGGCACAACTATCTGATCGCCCGGGTATAGGCGAAGATGGTTAAACTTTGTCCCGGTAAAAAGCCCGTTCACATTGTTGGCGGCGACGACCACGCCGTTCGCGCGCAACACAAAAGCGTGGTGCATGTCGGATTGGGGTTTCCCCTTACCCGCTATCTCAAGGTACGATCCGGTTGTGTTCGGAGAAGTGAAAATAAAAGAGCCGGGATTGTATACATCTCCCACCACGGAGACCGTGGACGGTGTATGAGGAATGGACAGCCGATCGCTGTCTTCCATGACCATGTTTGGAAAATCGCCGACCTCTTTGTCGTTCGGTCTTACAGGGAGCGCGACGCGTCCGTTGGCACGAGTGTTTCGGATGTTGGTGATGATCGCTTCCTGCGCCGCCAGGACCTGAGGCAAATCCCCTGGGTTGGCGGAAGCGGCCGCCGAGACCGCCGATTGCCGGATTTGCACCTCCATGCTGTTGGCCAGTTCATCAAGACTCCTTTGTTGGTCGAGCCTTGCCGATTCGCGGGTTAGTAGCGAACCGTACACGTACGCGTTAGGAGTCAAACCACCCGCTCGCTGTAGAACGGAACGAAGGGTCTCGCCGGTCTCAAGTTTATAGATGCCGGGACGCATCACCTCGCCTTCGACAATCACGTACTGCGAGCGGTCCGCCTGGGGCACGCTAATATCCCGCTGAGAAAAGATTGTGACGATATCCCCGGGCTGCAATTCGAGGTTGCTCTCCTCGTCATGTTCAAGGATCGCCTTTCTGGGATTCATCCAAATAAGCTTAGAAGTCAGATCTTGCGGATTGACGCGCTGAATAATGGCGTAGTCCCAGTTGATTTCGGGAGCATATTGCCGGACCTCGTCGGCAATATCCCGAACCGAGTTTGGATTGACATTATTCCCCGGAGTCGTCGACTTTTGCTGGTTCTGCGCGTGCAGGGCATCTGCAGCGTTTAGAGGCTTCATCCCCTCGGGCGACTCGCCCCTGTTTCCCGTGGGAGACGTGCCCTCGCTCTGTTGTTGATTGACAACGGAGTTGCTGCGCTCCGTAGCAAGGGGATATTCGGTTGCGCGGCCATTGACAATGGCGGCTCGATTCCGCCAGTAGCGGCGAGTGAGCAAGGCCTGTGCGTTAGGAATCAGATCCCGCACCCGCATGCCCGGCTTCCAGGGATAACGGCCCGGATTGGCGATATTGCCTCGCAATGTAACGGTATCCTCGAAACGCGGAACAATGGAAAACACTCGGACGATGTCGCCATCCTTGACAGACGAAGAACGGGATTGCTCGTCGTAAGGGAACTCCAGAGTTTTGCGCACCTGATGGTCCACGAAGCGATCGATCGTAATCTTGCTGGTGTCGGCTACGGTGCTGAGGTCACCTGCAACTTCAATCACGTCGTTCAGGGTGGAGTTGTCCTTCATCTCGTAAATTGCCGGCGTATTCACGGACCCGGCAATGGCAACCAAGGGACCAACATGAGGAATGTAGAGGACATCACCCGGTTGTAAACGTACATCCTTTGACTTGTCGCCCTTAATTAACAGGTCGTAGAAGTCGAAGTCTGTGATGGTTGCGCCATCGCGACGGACTTGGATGTCCCGCAACGACCCCTGCGGCGCGGGGCCGCCAGAAGCAAGAATCGCGTTGACCAGCGTACTCAGCGAACTGATGGTATAGGCTCCCGGATAGCGAGCATTGCCAAGCACCATCACCTGTATGGATCGGAGCCGGCTGACATTGACGGTAAGATTGAAGTTTTTGAATACTTTCGAAATCTCGGCCTTCAGGTGTTGCTCCAAATCCCCGTAATGGATACCAGCTACGGATATTTCACCCACCTGTGGAATATATATTTGCCCAGAGCGATCTACCGTTACGCGTAGGTCCCCGCCAATCTGGCCCCATATCCTTACCTGCAGTCCATCGCCGGGGCCGATGATGTAATCACTGGGAACTTGCAACAGGTCATTCGGAGCGAATGTGCTTGGAGGCTGGTCAAACAAGGACTGGCCGAACAAGGGCAAGGGCCGTCCCACCGAATCGGCAACCATCTGTTCAAATTCAGTTTCCGGCGAAACGATGGATTTCGGTCGTTGAATCTGCGACGGATTGGGCGGGACCGTGAGAGGAGGGTTCGGGATTGTGTCAACCGGAGTCCGCAACTGGGGCAGGAGCACTTGCGAGGATGGATTTTGAGTTCCTTGAGGGCTGCCGGAATTTGGAGATTGTGCAGCGCTGCACGCGCTACTTCCCGCCAGCGACGGATCCGAACAATCCACCGTCGCGCCCGGTGACGTCGAGTTCTGGGGCAAAGAGTCATTAAGGGATTGCGAAAAGCACCCCCCTACGGAAAAGGCGGTAAACACGACAAGAAAACCTAGTTCTCGCATCATGAATTCAGAATCCGTGGCAATCCTCACAACGCAGCGTCCAAGGGTGTAATTCTACCAACATCCTCGTCCCCTCGGGGAATGGCTCGAACATTGCGGAAATGCCTTTGCAGCGAATGAGGTAATTGTCGGCGTGATCCTTCAAAAGACGAGGCCTATATTTTGCTGCGAAGGAAAAATTGGGTGGCAATTCTGCAGCTTGTGCGGGACGAAGCGCATTACTCGCGTAAAACGCGAGGATGAAAGGGAGGACTCAAAAACAGGACCCCTATTGTGCGAAGAAGTGGACAATAGCTTTGCTGGAGTAAAGGTATTACCTTGGGACGCGGGAAAAACGGGGGCCAACCGAAATCATGTGATCACGTCAATTCTCGTTTTCCCCTCCAATATTCTTTGATGGCGTCCAGCCGCCGCTGGTTCTCCGGGAGCTCAAACGTCCGCTCTAAGCCTTGGCGCGAGATGATCCAAAACACAGCGACAAGAAAAGCAAAGATAGTCGCGCCCACGATAATCAATGTCCGATGCGGGGACGATTTTCTATCCGGGGGCACGGCAGCATCCACAACCTGTACAATTTCTCCTTCGCGCGCCTCATCGAGTTTGGCTATTTCCAGTTCCTTCGCCAGCAACTCGAACACAGTCTCACGATACTTGAGATCACGAAACCGGCGAAGATACTCCATGCCGGACTGCGTTACCTTGCCCTTAGATAGGAGGATGTCTGACCCCGCGTCGTACCGCGATCCCGCTATCTGTTCGAGTTGCGATTGCAGGGCAGCGAGCTGCTGCTTCGCCAGGACGAGATTAGGATTGTCGTCGGCAGCGAAAGACTTCATGCCCTGAATTTGCACTTCCTTGGCCACAACCTGGCCGCGCAAAATGGCGGCGGATTCAATCAGCGCTCGCGCCTGACTGTCGATTTGTAAAACGCCTGTGGACTGTTGGGTTTTCCTCATTGCCTCTTCGGAAGCGGTAAGATCGTCCTTGGCCTGTTGCAGCTCGTTCTGAAAAAACAAACGCCGTCGCGCGGCTTCTGTCATTGCCAGTGAGGCAGACAGTTTGCGGAATTCCTCGACGTAACCGTTGGCCAATTCGGCAGCCCGCTTCGGATCACCATCCTCAATCGTGACACGGATCAGGCCGTCCTTGGTCCCAGCAACTACGGTGGTACGGCGCTCGAACTCCTTCCTTGTATCCGACATTCGCTTTTCACGGTACTCCACCATCAGACCGAAACGCTGGATCATCGCGTCCTCGACGGTACGGCTGGTCAGCAAGGAGACGTACATATCAGCCGGAGTCTTAAGGCTCAATCCCCCTGCCAGAGAGGTGAGAGATCCCAGCCCACCCAGATTTCCCACCTGTCCCAGCAATGCTGAGGCCATGGACGAATTCTGTTGCGGAGGCATCAGCACGATCTTTGCCTCGTATCGGACCGGCAGCAGGAAAGCAACCAGTGTCGCCAATGCAGCGGCGCCCAACACGAAGCGAATGACGAACCGCTTGCGTGCTACCAGCAGGACTGTGATATCAAGCAGCGAAAGCTCAGTGTCAGCCCGAGTTACACTGGCGTCTTCCTCGGGTACCATCGGTTCGGATTCGATTATCGTGTCGGAGTGAGTTGCCACTACGCCATTATGACATTGTGCGGGGACGGATTCTAGCTGCCTTCAAAATGACGTTCCGCTTTGAGCTTCTCCCGCAAAGCTTACAGCTGGATTTCTGCATCAAATTGACCAGTTTCGTTTCGAGTACGACTAACTGGGCGATGTCGGAGCCGCAACGCGTGTCCCCTTCTTCACCTGAGCGGTTGGTGTATTCTTTTCAAAGTGACGAACTATACCGTGTATCCAGGGACTCAACTACTAGAATGAAGGAAATCCCTCCCGGCGATTCACTGCTGCATTTCTGACATCGAAAAGCGACTGAGACAGCCAATAAAGCATGGGCATCGAGAGGAAACGAGGATGAAGCTTGCTGAGACGGCTTTACATATGCCGCCCGGGACCGCAGGTTTTTGCATTAAGAATCTAGTTGCATCTTGGCTGCTATCGGCGCTGGTCGTGGTCTGCAGTACGCTCGCCGGGGCGCAGGAACAGTCGAAAGGCGAGGCGCCAGCACCCTCCTCGCAGGCAGACGTAGGGTCCAGGGAGTTCTCGCCCGGCCCGGTAGACATCAAATCGCTTCCGAAAAATCTTTTTCTCGATCAGAAAAACTTTTTCATGGCTCCTTTCCACATGAAGGAGAAGCAGTGGGAATGGGCACTTCCGGCCATTCTCATTGGTGGCGTTCTCATCGCGAGCGACAAAACCCTGGAAAACCACGTTCCCAAGAATCCTACGACTGTCTCGCGCGCGGATACAGCTTCCAATGCAGGGGTCGGCGTCTTGGCTGGCGCGGGCGCTGGATTGTTCCTGCTGGGGCACCTCCAAAAGAACGACCAAAAACGTGAAACCGGCATTTTGGCCGGAGAAGCCGCCCTTGGCGCCTTCCTGGATACCGAAGTGTTCAAATATGCAGCTGGACGAGAGCGGCCTTTTGTCGGCACCAGCCCGGGACGTTTCTTTGTGGGCGGGGACTCGTTCCCTTCGGCCCACGCTACTGTAAGTTGGGCGATCGCAAGTGTGATCGCCCATGAATATCCCGGACCTCTCACACAATTGCTGGCCTATGGCGTGGCCGGCGGAGTGAGCGCTTCTCGGTGGGCGGCCCAGAAGCATTTCGCTTCAGAGGTAATTATCGGCAGTGCCCTGGGGTGGTACATGGGGCGGCAGGTTTTCAATTCCCGTTCTCACTATAGCGACGCCGACATTGCGAGATACGGCACATTCAGTACAGGTGAGGAGAGCGAAGAAGCCAAGGCCGACCGCAAAACGCGAAATATGGGCTCGATCTATGTTCCGCTGGACAGTTGGATCTACCCGGCGCTGGAGCGATTAGCCGCTCTCGGTTACATCCATAGCGCGTCTCTCAGTCTGCGTCCGTGGACGCGCTTGGAGTGTGCCCGCCTTCTTGGTGAGGCCGCCCCCGGCAAGGCCGATACTGATCGTCCGCCGGAGGTTCAGCAACTCTATGACGCGCTTTCGAAAGAACTCGGATACGAATCTGGACTAATGGATGGGAATAGTAATCTCGACGCCCAACTCGAATCCGTTTACTCGCGTTTTCTTGAAATATCAGGGAAGCCTCTTACGGACAATTATCATTTCGGCCAGACTTTGCTGAACGACTATGGACGCCCGTACGAACAGGGTTTTAGTGCCGTAGACGGCGCGTCGGGCTGGGCCACCGCGGGTCCACTCGTTCTCTACGTCCGTGGAGAGTATCAGTCAGCGCCCTCTGGTCCGGCGCCTACCCCAGCAATGCTCGATTTCTTCAACCGCACGGACAACTGGCCAACCGGGCCGGCACTCCCCGTCGCATCCATTAGCCGCTTCCGCCTGCTGGACTCTTATGTAGGCCTCAATCTTGCGAACTGGCAGTTCACATTCGGTAGAAACAGTTTGTGGTGGGGACCGAGCGAGGGCGGAAACACGATTCTTACCAACAACGCCGCTCCCCTCAACAACATGTTCACGGTCGATCGAGTGACTCCGGTCCGATTGCCTTGGATTTTTCGCTATTTGGGGGATATACGTTTCGAGGGCTTTATTGGACACATGACGGGTCTGCAGTTTCAGACCACGGTCTACACGGGAGCGCCCACCATCACATTGCTAGGACAATATGGCAAGAACTTGCATCCCCAGCCATTTCTGAGCGGCGGAAAAATAAGCTTCCAGTTGACCCCAAATTTCGAATTCGGCATGTCGAAGACGACAGTTTATGGAGGACCCGGAAACCCATTGAATATAACCACCTTCCTGGACAGCACTTTCGGCAAACACTACCGTGGCGACGTCTTGGGGGACGGCCGCACGACTGCGGACTTCTCCTATCGCATTCCCGGCCTCCGCAATTGGCTCACCCTGTATGGCGAAACCCTCAGTGAAGACGAGCCATCACCGATCCCTTATATGCGGAGGAATGCCTCCCAGGGAGGGCTCTACCTGGCAAAATTCCCTGGAGTTCCGAAGTTGGATCTAAGACTCGAAGGCGGATATACCAACCCTCCCGCTTTCTGCGGCATCTGCATTTATTACAACGGCCAATACAACAGTGGATACAACAACAACGGCCGGTTGATCGGGACCTGGATCGGACGCGCGGCACAAGGTGAACTGGTCCGGGCGAACTACTGGCTGAGCCCCCGGAAGAAGATCGGCGTTGAACTCAGGCACCGAACCCTCGACCCTGGCTATCTTCCCCAAGGTGGATCCCAGAATGACGTCGCTGTGAATGCGGACCTTTTCGCCGGGCCCGGATTTCGCTTTCAGGGCAACGTGCAATATGAGCGTTGGCAAATTCCTTTGTTGGCAACAACCCCTCAATCGGATGTGTCCGTCTCTCTTCAATTCGGTTTCTGGCCGATCCCACATTCACGGTGAAAGATCGGACCGGCAAGTCTCACCACAGTCTAGCGGAACAGATCAAGTTTCACTTTCGACACTCAAGATGGCCACGGCGGGCCAGCGGGTTGAAGGAATTCGCCGGGTCGAAAAACTTGTGCTGAAATGGGATTTCAGAGTCTAAGTGGAATGCCGCGCAGTTTGGTGCCTGGACGCTGAAGCGTTACTGAAATGATCGGTCGCTTTTCGGAAAAGGCTTCGTCTCATAACTGCCCTACAGTGCTTTCCTATTGACATACCGTCTCCATGACATTTAGCCTTAAACACAACGATCAACCACGAAATATACCAAGGCGTTAACGGACTTCTCGGTTTCCGCCGGGTGACTGTCGTTGCTTCCCTCCGCAGATTGCATTGTCATCCCTCGGGAACGCGCATTGCGATGAACCCGCTGCATCTCGGAATTTGTCATGATTCGTAGCCGTATTAGCTTTGTCCGTTTCTACCTGAAGATTCTGGTGCTGTTGCTGCCTGCCTGTTCTTATTTCATTGCCGTAAGAACCCGCTTCAATTTCAATCTCTTATTTTCCCCTAGCGTACCTTCGGGATTGCCCTCGTATTGGGGCATTGTGTTGCTTACCGCGATCGTTTGGGCGATTGCCGCATGAAGAGTCTGGCCTTTGAAATGTGGAGGTCCTTTAGGCACCCGGAGGAAAAACGCGCCCGGCTAGTGAACGACGAGGAACTTCGAAGGCGGCTCTCAGCTAACGCCGCGACGCGGTCGAAGACTATTACTCGCTTCAGGTGTGGGGCCCGCGGGTAGTCTCATTGCTTGAGAGTTTGTCGGGGGAGCCAGCCCGGTATACAGGACCTTCGTGGCAGGAAGAATTGCCGAATAAAGCCTTTCCACCAACTTTGTAAGTATACTTAACTTAACTCCTATTTCTGTTTTTGGAGACTTGCCGATGGACAAACTCAATTTCGCGTCATCGCACCATTGCAACGCGCCGCTGATCAGCAGTTCACAGGAGTACTTTGAGATGTACCGGCGCGTGATCTCAGAACTGCCACATGGCGCGATAGAGCAGGCGACAATCGAGTTGCTGCGCGCATATCAAGAGGGTAAATGCGTTTTCATCTTCGGGAATGGCGGCAGCGCGGCCTTGGCGTCGCACTTTGCCTGCGATCTGGGCAAGGGAACGGTGATGGGAAACAAGGGGCACAAGCGCTTTCGGGTGATGGCACTTACCGATAACGTGCCGCTCGTGACGGCCTGGGCAAATGACAGCTGCTATGAACACATCTTTGCCGAACAACTGCACAACTTTGTGGGTCCAGGCGACGTAGCCTTCGCTATCAGCGGTAGTGGTAATTCGCCGAACGTCCTGCGAGCTTTGGAAGTTGCCCGAAGTGCTGGAGCGAATACGATCGGTCTGGCCGGAGTTGAAGGCGGCAAGATGAAAAATCTGTGTGATGTTTGCATTATTCTTCCGTCCGACAACATGCAAATCATCGAAGATTTTCATCTCAGTGTGACCCACGCAGTGTTTTCCGTAATACGTCAGCGAATTTCTGAAAATAGCACGGTCCAGTCGTCTGCGGCAGGAGCGTGGGCAGATTGACGGCTCATCTTTCGCCTAGCATGCCTCAACAGGATATTCATTCAGCTCCCTCGCTGTTGTGGCCCGAGTCTTTGCCTCGGGCGCGTAAGCGCAAGAACTATGAACGGTTCTTAAAGCGGGCTCTGGATATATTTGGCTCCATCATTCTGCTCTCTCTGTTCTCTCCAGTGTTTCTGGTTGTGGCGCTATTGGTCTGGTTGAGCGACGGCTCGCCGATTTTCTATCCGCGGCGTGTCATAGGTCTCTACAAAGAATTCAATGCCTACAAGTTTCGTACCATGCTGCGCAACGCGGATGCGATTCTCGCAGCAGATCCGGAATTGCGCGAGGCATTCACGCGGGACTTCAAGCTAAAGACCGACCCGCGCGTCACCCCTGTCGGCGCATTTCTCCGGAAATATAGCTTGGACGAATTGCCTCAGTTGGTTAATGTGCTGAGAGGTCAAATGAGTTTGGTCGGACCCCGTATGATTACAGCACAGGAGTTGTCGAAATATGGGGCGTATCAAGAGTTGTTGCTTGAAGTAAAGCCCGGGCTAACCGGTTTTTGGCAGATTCGGGGACGGCAGGACGTCTCATACCAGGAACGTGTTCAGATGGATCTTCACTACATCACTCACTGGAGTCTTGGGATGGATTTGACGATTCTACTTAAGACCCCTTTGCGGGTCATTCGCGGCGAAGGAGCTTATTAACTGTGGCGAGAATCTTGGTGACGGGCGGAGCGGGTTATGTCGGTTCGGTTTGCTGTCTTCAATTGCTGGAGCGGGGGCATGAAGTTGCAGTTGTAGACGACCTCTCGACCGGCCATGTAGCGGCCATCCCCGAAGGAGCGATCCTGCATCAATTGGATATCGGCGACCGGGACGCAATGGCGAGCGTTCTGGCAGCAGAGCGCTTCGACGCGGTCTTTCATTTCGCGGCCAAAGCTTTGATTCCCGAGTCTGTCTCCAATCCGGGTATGTTCTTCGACTCCAACGTCGCATCCGGCATTGCTCTGCTCGAAACGGTGCGGCATGCTGGCATCCGGAAGTTCGTCTTCTCTTCCTCGGCGGCCGTGTACGGCAACCCTCATTCAACGCCAATCGACGAAGACCATCCTAAGAACCCAGTGAATTCGTACGGTGAAACCAAACTCATGTTGGAACGAGTGCTGTACTGGTACGCGATAGCATACCGATGGACGGTAGTGGCCTTTCGCTACTTCAACGCATGCGGCGCGACCGCGACGATTGGTGAGGATCATTGTCCGGAGAGCCATATCGTACCTTTGCTGCTGGAGACGGCTGCGGGGAAACGAGAGTTCTTTGAAATCTACGGTTCCGACTATCCGACAGTTGACGGCACGTGTTTGCGTGATTACGTTCATGTCTTGGATATAGCGGAGGCTCACTTGCAGGCCCTGCACATTCGAGATCGGCCCGGCTTTTCTGCGTACAACATCGGAACTGGTACAAGTTATTCGGTTCGACAAGTCTGCGCAGCTGTGGAGCAGGAATTGGGTCGGAAAGTGGCAGTGAAGCATGGCAATCGGCGCGAGGGGGATCCGGCCATCCTTTGCGCAAGTCCGCAACGCCTCATGCGAGAGTTGGATTGGCGGCCGCGTCAGTCCGATATTCAAGCCATAGTTCGAACGGCTTGGGAGTGGAAAGAAAAGCATCCGCAAGGGTATAGGGTTCTGGAATCCGAGGCTGCAATCTGCTCCCAACCTTGAGCGACTGCTGATCAGCTACCCGAAAAGGAAATAGAGAAATGAAGTCCCAGAAATTGCGATACCTGATTCTTTTCGCCGACCTGCTTTGGGGCGTGGCCGCTATGGGACTGGCTTACTGGTTGCGCTATGGCGGAGCCGGGGCGAATTCGGAACAACTTCCGCTTGTCGGTTTTGTGCCAGCTCTGGCCCTGACACTTTTCTTGTGGAGTTTGCTGTCGCTTTGGCTCCGACTGGACGGATTTCGCGGCGGATGGCGGATTTCGGCGGTTCTTGCGCAGTTGGTTCCCGCTGTCTTGGGCCTGATGGCAATGCTTCTGGCCGCCGGCTATGTTGCCCGCGTCTACTCCTCGCGGCTGACCCTCGGTTATTTCGGCTGTTTTCT
This sequence comes from uncultured Acidobacteriaceae bacterium, assembly GCA_963733795.1. GTDB lineage: Bacteria > Acidobacteriota > Terriglobia > Terriglobales > Acidobacteriaceae > Sulfotelmatobacter. Next base: position 70,574 of record CAVTED010000004.1, on the reverse strand, counting down.
TTTCCTTGGCTTCACGGCGATTCGTCTCACGGCGCGTTTATTTCTGGCTTCGCGGTATCGCATTGGGGCGGTGCGCAGGTCTGTAATCGTCGGGGATGGGCCGTTGGCTCGGGAAATGGCCGCAACCATCGATCGTCACCCGGAATTGCTCTGCGAGATTGTTGGATTTCTGTGTCCTGCCGAAAGTGCCTTTGACCTGGGGACGTCTCAAGCCGGTCTTGATCCGGTAAATTTGCAAACCGCGGGAATCATTGATCTGTTGCAGTCGCATCGGGTGGATGAGGTTATCCTTACTATTCCCCAAACCGGTCACCCGGAGATCCTGGATCTGGCGGCGAAGTGCCGAACGGCGGGGCTCGCCGTTAGCCTGGTTCCGCAGCCATATGAACTCTACCTCTCCAAGCCGAAGCTCATGGACTTGGATGGGCTGCCGTTACTGCAATGGGAAGGGAGTCTACCAGCTCTGGCGAATCCGCTTTGGAAACGAATTTTCGATCTAGGCTTGACAACTATTTTGCTGCCGTTCGCTATAGCTGTCATCGCTCCATTGGCGCTGGTATTGAGGCTGCGGAAAGGAAAGGGTTTTCGACCCGAACTTCGTTGTGGGCTCTATGGCAAGACCTTCTGGATGTATCGACTGAACTCCGACCGTCCTGCTACTGGACTGCCTCTTCACGAATATCTTATGCAGTGGTCGAGCCTTACTGAGCTACCGCAACTGCTCAACGTCCTCCGTGGCGAGATGAGTCTGGTCGGACCAAGACCTGAGGGACCTGAGCGGACGCGCCAATACAGCGAATGGCACAAAAAGAGGCTCAGCGTAAAACCGGGAATTACCGGGCTGGCGCAAGTTCACGGCTTGCGGGACCAGCATTCTTCGGAAGACAAAACCAAGTATGATTTGCAGTACATTTTGCACCGGTCCCTATTTCAAGACATTTCATTACTCCTGCAGACCGCTTGGACAATAACCGTGCGCTTGTTTCAGCCGCAGAGGGGAAAGCAGCTTCGCGCCCCGCATGTCACAATTGCGGCAGACAACTTATTCGAGGAGACTTTATCCCGTGCTCATAGTTCGCAGTCCAGTTCGGATTAGTTTTGGCGGGGGGGGGACCGACTTGCCAGCCTATTATGAACGGTTCGACGGCGGTGGGGTGCTGAGCGCAGCCATCAACAAGTATTTCTATACTATTTTGGGCAAGAGGTCCGATGGTCGTGTGCAAGTAATCTCATCTGACCTCCGGGTGTGCGAGACTTGGCGCGACATTGCAAACATGGCACTTGAGGGCAGTGCGTTAGAAATTCCATTGGCTGTTCTGAAGGACATGAACTGCGATATTGCAGTCGACTTGTTTCTTGCATCGGAAATTCCTCCGGGTACCGGGTTAGGATCCTCTGCGAGCGTGTGCGTAAACATACTCAAGACGTTGACTACTTACCTCCAACGCCCGCTCTCGAAGTACGACCTTGCGGAGCGCGCTTTTTTTGTCGCGAGGCATGTTCTGGGAAAGCATGTGGGAAAGCAGGACGAATACGCCGCAGCCTTCGGCGGTCTCAACTACATCTCATTCCACGCGGACGGCACAACCCTCGTAGAACCGGTGAAACTCGAAGCAACAATCTTGTCAGAATTTCAAGGGAACCTAATGTTGTTCTTCGCCGGTGCTGCGCATCATTCCTGGTCTATATTGCAGGAGCAGGAAACATCAACGCGCAACCACAGCGGAGTTGCGGTCGAGGCATTGCACGAAGTAAAGGCACTGGGCGCGCGCATGCGCGCCAGTTTGGAGCAGGGAGAATTGCATCGATTTGGAGAACTATTGCACGAAGCCTGGCAGGCCAAGCGCCGGATTTCTAACAAGATCTCCACGCCGCGCATCGATAAAATCTATTCTCTCGCGCTTCAACATGGTGCACTCGGGGGAAAGATCACGGGAGCAGGGGGCGGAGGATTTCTGTTGTTTTATTGTGAACCAGCGCATCAACTTGCCGTTCGCGAGGCTTTGAGCAAAGAGGGCGTGCATGAGATGACTTTCGGCTTCGACACGCAGGGAGCGCAGGCGATCGTGAACGATCCCTTCATTGATGGCGACGAACAGGGAGGGGGCCGCTGGGTGTTTTTTCCCAAGGCGTCAGCGCGAGCTATGGCAGGCCAGGAACCGACTCCGCCGTGGGGGATCCATTGAAGGCGTTTTTGCTTGCCGCCGGTCATGGCACTCGGCTGCGTCCAATTACAGACACTATTCCTAAGTGCCTTGTTCCCATTAAAGGCGTCCCTATTCTGGCCCTTTGGCTCCAGTGTTGTAAGCGGGTAGGTATTAATGAGGTCCTGATTAACCTGCACGCCCATGCCGGGAGGGTACGAGAGTTCTTGCTGCAAAATGCCGATAGTACGCCCGTACACATCGTGGAAGAAACAGAGTTATTGGGCAGTGCAGGAACCTTGCGGGCCAATCGTGACTGGATCGGATCAGCGGACCTTTTCTGGGTATTCTATGCGGATGTTCTCAACTGTGCCGACCTCGAAGGCATGTTGCGGTTGCATCGTGACCGAAGACCGGCAGCTACGCTCGGAATTTACCAAGTGCCCGATCCCAGCCGCTGCGGCATTGTGACTACGAATCAAGAGGGAGTGATTGAGCAGTTCGTCGAAAAGCCTATGAAACCGACCGGCAATTGGGCCTTCTCAGGCTTGATGATCGGCACGCGGGAAATGCTGGAAGCTATTCCGGAGCGCATTCCCGCCGATATCGGGTTCCATGTGTTGCCGCGACTCACGGGCCGGATGGTTGCTTTTCCAATCTACGATTTTCTCATCGACATCGGCACGATGGAGAACTACCAGAGGGCTCAGGCAACTTGGCCCGGATGTCCGGAGGCGTGAGGCAATGGGAACGTTGCGCGGGATTGTGTTCGATATGGACGGAGTGATCATCGACAGCCATCCGGCGCATCGCTTGGCTTGGAAGGCTTTTTTTGAGAGCTTAGGCCGGCAGACGAGCGACGAAGAACTGGATTTTATTCTGGACGGTTGTAAACGCGCTGAAATTTTAAAGCACTTCCTAGGCGACCTTACTCCTGAGCAAATCGCCGAGTATGGGAAGCGAAAGGACGAACTTCTTAAAGAGCACAACCTCGACATCGAACCCACCCCCGGCGTAGTCGAATTTCTGAAGCTTTTGTCGCATGCCGGGATCCGTGCTGGCCTAGCCACATCAGCAAGCCGGCGCCGTACCGTTGGGACCCTTAAAGAATTGGAATTGGCACACTACTTCGAGACGATTGTGACTGGAGATGATGTAACGATGGGAAAGCCTGATCCAGCCCTCTACCAACTTGCTGCCGAGCGCATGCAGGAATCTCCAGAGCGTCTTATTGCGGTAGAGGATGCGGTTGCCGGCATTAAATCTGCTAAGGCGGCGGGCATGCGCTGCTTGGGGGTTGCCGCTTCACAGCGAGCTCATTTGCTCCGAGCGGCGGGAGCAGAACATGTCATATCGGATTTTCGAGCCTTCTCACTTAGCCAACTAGAATCCCGATTCGCTTGACGGAAATATCCGCGGATTGACAATGCCCAGTTAACGGAAGATTCTGAAAACCAGCTTACCGTAAGGCGCTCTCCTCAATCATCCGTCTGAATTTTCCGGGATAATCTTTCGTCCAGAATGACAATTGCTCGGAGGTTGTTACATTCGACTGCTTCGTGGGCGAGATCACCGGAAATGTCCAAGCCTCATACTGGACTGCGGCAGACAAACTGAAGCTCGAGCAAATCCAAGAATCGGCGCGGACACTTCCATCGGCCAACTCGTTATGCCAGTCATCAATGACATGTTCCGCATTCTACTAAAGTCGGAATTCCCGGCTGGACCCAACTAAACGGCTCGCGCGGGAACACTTCGAATCACGAAACGCGTCGAATACGATCTCTAGTATCTTCGCAACTGGAGCCTCACTTTCGATCTGCAAATCATCACAATGACGCTGCTGCGGATATTCAACAGCAGGAATGCATATTAATTTCTCTTCCCACGGAGCGATTGCTCCTCTTCGGTTCGTGTCGCGGCGGCGCATCGTTTAAACGTTGTTTTCCAATCCCGGTTTACTGTCTTTTGATAGGTTGATGTCCTTATGCCAGGGCCAATTCTGAAAACTGCGGCTTCAACGAGCCACCCTTCCTAACTAAAGACGCACGCGAGAAAGTTTTACTTCGGCAGTTCGGACAGCGCAGCGATTCCGCGCTCCGACTGGGGCGCGCTTGCCTTGAATTGCGCCGCGGCGCTCGTAGCGGAGACTGTGACGTTCGCGGTTGCGGTTAAGCCCGGCGACCCGATGACAGTCGCTGTTATGCTCTGGCTGCCGGCAGTCATTAAAGTAACGCCGTTGGTAAAGGTATGGGAACCTGCATCGTTCGCATTGAAATAGTAGACGGGTGGAAGAATGGCGGCGCTATCTGAACTGGTAAAGCGTATCGGGCTGTTAATAACCTTGTCTGGGCTTGTGCCGATCGTCGCGCTCACCGTAATCGTGAATGGAGTGCCAGTTACTGCATTGGAAGGAGCGGCAAGGTGAAGGGTCGCGTATGTGCCGCAGCCGAACGTGAGTAATCCTGCCGCCACCGAATGCGCATATGCGCAACGCGGCCAGTACACGTCCATTTGGACGTTGCCTCGTCTGAGATGGGCGCCACCTGGAAATCGCGCGCCCAAGGCTGCGAAACCTGAGTTTACTTTGGACTACTTCATCCTCCATTGCCTGCGGCAAGGCGCCGCCAGGCACTGATTTGCAGCGTCCTCCATCATAATGAAGCCATCATAAGCAGGAAACCGCTATTGGGAAGAGCCGTGGTGGGGCTTGCCCAAGCGGACTTCTATTCCAGCTATGGGCCCATAAACGTTAATGCCATAGTTCAAGTACTTCGGCTCGGACAAATAAAGATTCGATATATGCATGTAATGCATGCCGGCAGAAATGGAATAACGCGGATTGAGGTTATATCGGATGCCGCTGCCCATATTGAGAGTAAAAGTAAAGTCCTGTCCTTGCGCAAACAGCACTCCCAGGGGTTCCTTGGCGTCAATACCGCCGAGGCCGAGGCGTCCGTCAACGTAGGGAGCAATTCTCCAGCGCGGCTGAACAAAATTCCGCCGAATTCCCATCATGTAGGCGCCGTAATGGGTTTCAGGTCCGCGAGGAATCACAACCAGAGCCGCGCTGAATGAAAGATCCCAATTGCCGCGCAATATCCACGGTCCTCTTACGCTGTCCATCTGCCATCGGAGAGAAGCGATATTGGGCACCAAGGTGTACTTCAGTGGAGTCAGGTTATAGCCATCGCCCAGGAGAAAATCGAAAACAAAAGGGATGTTCTTCGGAAGCCATCCCGATTCAAAAGAGAAGTCGATCCGGTTCTTGTAATAAATTTCTTGGTTGAAGTCAGGTTTAGGTGACTCGAACTTGACGGGATGCGACGATTGGTCGGGTGAATCCTGGGCGATGAGATTTCGCGGGTTGAATGAGACACGCCAGCATCAAGGTAAACAAAATCAGCTTTCGCACTCTCATTGGGTTCTGTCCCTGATCCTCCGAAAAATGAATAGGGGCGGAATAAAATCCGCCGAAACGCACCAGGAAAACTGTGTGATGCGCAAACAGCCGTGGCAGTGCGTACGCCAGAGTGGACCGAAGGCTGGGCCGGAGGGATCAGCCAGCATCGCGACACGCCTCCGAAACCGTGGCGGAAGACCTGCATGGGAGAAAGTTTAGCATGGCCCCACGGGCCGGAACGGAGCCTCACGTGCGCTCATCCCATCCTACGGTGTTGCAGCTGATTTCGACGAAGCGCATAAGGAAGCGCATAAGAAGGATGAAGGGATGGAGAACTTCATTCCAGGAACCTGTGTTGAGCGCATCGTTTCGTCGAGCTCTAGCTCGCATGATCAAAAACTCCTGCCTTTCTCTTCCGTAGGGCAAAGGATTATTATGGCGGCGTTATGGAGTAACCGGATGGCATTCGCAGCCGTCGCTCTCTTTTATCTACCGCAGCGGTTCAAACTTATGGACGCGCCATTTATGGGTTGCGCCGCTTTACACAATCGCTGAACAAAGAACGAGCTGGAGCAAACTGGCGGGCAGCAAGACGCAACCAAACATGAGAACATGATCTGAACCTCGCTTGAGCGCGCGATGACGTGGCCGTGGTTCTTTGAGGGTGGAAATGGTTTCATTTTCGTGGCCAAACAATGCGACGGGCGACTCCACAGGACGATCCTCGGCGACGGCCGACTCAGAATTAAATCCCTCTCAGGCCGAAGCGATTCTTCAAGACCTGGCTGGCGTTTTTCGGCGCCACAATCCCGCCAACGCGAGGCACGTCGTATATCAAGTCGACCAGCCTGACGATACTGAGCGTGAGGATCCGCATCTCCTCAACCTGGAAGCGAGATACCGGGCACTCGTGGAGCAGATTCCAGCAGTAGTTTTCATGGCTTACCTGGATCGCGGCATCGGCGAAGCCTATGTCAGCCCGCAGATCGAAGCCGCGCTGGGCTTTTCCCAGGAAGAGTGGCTGGAGGATCCGGTTCGCTGGTACAGCCACATCCATCCCGAAGACAAGCAGCGCTGGAGCACCGAAGCGGCAGACATGTTTCTCACGGGCAATCCTCTCCGTTCGGCTTATCGTGTAGTTTCGCGCGATGGCCGTGTCCTGTGGTTTCATTGCGAAGCCAAAATGATTCGCAAGCAGAATGGCGAGCCTTGGTTCATCCATGGCGTGGGCTTCGACATCACCGACCTGAAAGGAACTGAAGAGGCGTTACACAAGGAGCGGAACGTTGTCTCCGCCATTCTCGACACAGTGGCCGCTTTAGTTATGGTGCTGGATTCCGACGGGCGCATCCTCCGCTTCAATCGGGCCTGTGAACAGATGACCGGATACACCTTCGCGGAGGTTCGCGGCAAGCTTATTTGGGAATTCTTCCCCGATCCCGAGGAATTGAATCGCTTCCGAGGGTTGCTTCAAAAGACTCGCGACGACCAGAGTCCCCAGGAATATGAGGGCTGCTGGGTGAGCCGCGACCGACGGCAGAGAGTGATTGCTTGGTCCACCACTGTGCTTCAGGGCGCCGCTGGAACTGCCTCCTACATCATCGCCTCAGGAATTGATATCACGGACCGCAAGCGCCTGGAGAAAACAATTCTGGAGATCAGCACCCGGGAGCAGCGCCGCATCGGACAGGACCTGCACGACGGTTTGGGCCAGCATCTGACCGGCATCGCTTTCATGAGCAAGGTGCAAGAACAAAAGCTAACGGAAAAAAATCTGCCCGAAGCCGGCGATGCCGCCAAGATCGTGAACCTGGTCAACCAGGCAATTCACAAAACGCGGGAACTCGCACGAGGGCTGCTGCCGGTCGTGTCGGATGCCGAGGGATTAATGTCGGCGTTGGAACGGTGGGCCGGCGAAGTGGAAGACTTATTCGCGGTCAGCTGCCGGTTTCAGTGTTTTGCTCCGGTGCTGATCCATGATGACACGGTAGCTACACACCTCTATTATATTGCCCAGGAGGCAGTGAATAACGCGATCAAGCACGGTCATGCCAGCCAGATCGTCATTCGCCTGGCTGCCGTCGAGCATCAGGGAACTCTGACTATCCAGGATTACGGTTGCGGAATCGGCAACATTGTTCCCGGAACTAAGGGCGTCGGTCTTCACTTGATGAATTATCGTGCCAGGATGATTGGTGGCTTGCTGGAAGTGCAGCGCGTCGTAGACTGGCGGAACCATGGTCACTTGTTTGTTCCCCGTTGATTCTGACTCGTAAAATATGAATCGTGAAACATGAGCACTGCTTGCAAATCGCAGAATCTTGGCGTCAAGAAAAGAATCCTGGTCGTCGATGACCATCCGATTATCCGCCAAGGGCTGGCGCTCATGGTGAATCGGGAGGCCGATCTGGTGGTTTGCGGCGAGGCGGAGGACGCGAGCGGCGCGATGATAGTGTTGGCATCGGCCCGGCCCGATGTGCTCATCGTGGACATCTCGCTGAACGGACCCGACGGCCTCGACCTGTTGAAAAACATTCGCATCACTCATCCCAGCCTGCCAGTTCTGATCCTCTCCATGCACGATGAGTCGATCTACGCCGAACGCGCCCTCCGCGCCGGCGCCAATGGCTACATCATGAAACAAGAGGCGACAGAAAAGGTCTTGGTTGCCGTCCGCCGAATTTTGAACGGTGGAATTTACGTGAGTGATCGCATCGCCAACAAGATGCTCAAGCACTACATCACCGGAACGGGTAGCCTGAAGAGTTCCTCCATTTCAGATCTCAGCGACCGTGAACTCGAGGTGTTTCGCCTGATCGGAGAAGGCCACGGAACGCGCCAGATCGCCGAACAGTTGCACTTGAGCGTGAAGACTGTGGAATCGTACCAGGCCCACATCAAGGACAAGCTGTCGCTACGCAGCGCACGCGAACTTATGCAGCACGCCATTGAGTGGACTCTAAACGAAAAGGCTGTCTAAATTACCTCGCGGCAGAGACCTGTTGGAACCCTCTGACTATCGGGGAATCGCTGTAGGGAAATCCCCGTGGCGCCTTGTAGTATTTCTCTCCTTCGCCAAAAAGTGGCAGACCCGCTTGTCTGACCTCGCCGATATTGTTGATCCTATCGGTCGTACACCTCAAGTCTGATTCAAGATCGGGATTTAGCTCCCTCCTTGGTGTCATTGGTGTCGCTTCTCGGCGCCGATTCCTTTGCAAGATAAGGAACTGGTTTGGCCATCTGTCAACGTGTTATTGGGAAAGGAGAATCCAGTCATGCCAGCGAATACGGTCCCCTACGGTCGGGTCACACAAAAGCCATCGCCTGTCGCTGAGGTGCACATTCTCTGGATCACGGCTGGTCTGGGCTGTGACGGGGATTCGGTTTCAATTACTGCTGCCACCCAGCCCAGCATCGAAGACGTTCTGCTGGGAGCAATTCCTGGACTTCCCAAAGTGCATTTGCATAATCCGGTGCTGGCTTATGAAGTCGGCGACGACTTCATGAAGTATTGGTACCAGGCAGAAGAAGGCAAGCTCGATCCCTTCGTTCTTGTGGTGGAGGGTTCCATCCCCAACGAGAGCATCAAGAAAGAAGGCTACTGGGCAGCTCTCGGGACCGATCCGAATACCAAGCAGCCGATCACCACCAACGAGTGGATCGATCGCATTGCGCCCAAAGCTTTGGCGGTCATTGCCTGCGGGACCTGCGCCACCTACGGCGGAATCCATGCCATGGAAGGCAATCCGACGGGCTGCATGGGTCTTGCCGATTATCTCGGCTGGGACTGGAAGTCAAAGGCGGGACTGCCCATCGTCAATGTTCCGGGCTGCCCGGTTCAGCCCGACAACTTCATGGAAACTGTTCTTTATCTCCTCTATCAAGTGGCCGGACTGGCACCCATGATTCCACTCGATGATCAGTTGCGTCCCACATGGCTGTTCGGCAAAACAGTTCACGAAGGCTGCGATCGCGCCGGTTACTACGAGCAGGGCGACTTCGCCGAGGTTTATGGCTCGCCCAAGTGCATCGTTAAGCTGGGATGCTGGGGTCCGGTGGTGAACTGCAACGTCCCCAAACGAGGGTGGATGGCTGGAATTGGCGGCTGCCCCAACGTAGGCGGTATTTGTATTGGCTGCACCATGCCGGGCTTCCCCGACAAGTTTATGCCATTCATGGACGAACCGCCCGGCGGACACGTCTCCAGCAGCGGCGATCGGCGTGTACGGCCGCGCCATCCGCGCTCTGCGGTCGATCACCCAGAATACTGTCAACAAAGAACCCAAGTGGCGTCATCCGCGCGCCGAGCTGACCACCGGATACCACCCGAGAACCTACTGAGAATCCAAAGGAGCGATCCAAATGAGCACCGTTACTGCACCGACTCAGGATGTTTCCAGCAAGAAAAGGAATCTGGTGGAGATGAATTGGGACCCGATTACCCGGATCGTGGGCAGCCTGGGCATTTTCACCAAAATCGACTTTGAGAATCGCCACGTGGTCGAGTGTCACAGCACCTCGTCCATTTTTCGCGGGTACAGCATTTTCATGAAGGGTAAGGATCCACGCGACGCTCATTTCATCACCAGCCGCATTTGCGGAATCTGCGGCGACAATCACGCCACCTGCGCAACGTACGCGCAGAACATGGCCTTCGGAGTGAGGCCGCCGGACATGGCGGAATGGATCGTCAACCTCGGCGAGGCCGCCGAGTACATGTTCGATCACAATATCTTCCAGGACAATCTGGTCGGCGTGGATTTCTGCGAAACGATGGTCAAGGAGACAAATCCTAAAGTTTGGACGAAAGCGCAGTCGACCCTGGCGCCGCACTCCAATCTGCATGGTTACCGCACTATCGCGGACATCATGACGGCGCTCAATCCATTTACTGGCGCGTTTTATCTTGAAGCGCTGCAGATGAGCCGCATGACCCGTGAAATGTTCTGCCTGATGGAAGGACGCCATGTCCACCCTTCGACGCTTTATCCGGGCGGCGTCGGCACTGTGCCCACGGTTCAGCTTTTTACCGACTATATCGTCCGGCTCATGAAGTATGTGGAATTCATGAAGAAGGTAGTCCCGCTTCACGACGACTTGTTCGACTTCTTCTATCAGGCGCTGCCGGGGTACGAAGAAGTGGGACGCCGGCGCGTCTTGCTAGGCTGCTGGGGATCGTTTCAGAATCCCAAAGTCTGCGACTACAAGTACGAAACAATGACGGAATGGGGCCGGGCAATGTACGTGACTCCCGGCGTGGTGGTGGACGGCAAATTAGTTACGACAGACCTGGTGGATATCAACCTCAACATGCGGATCTTGTTGGGCAGTTCCTACTACGACGACTGGAAGAACGCCGAGACTTTTGTGAAGACTGATCCGCTCGGAAATCCTGTCGACAAAAACCATCCCTGGAATCAGACCACCATTCCTCGCCCCCAAAAGCGCAACTTTGAGGGTAAGTACACGTGGGTTATGTCACCGCGCTGGCTGGATAAGCGGACTGGCGACCATCTCGCGCTGGATACCGGCGGCGGCCCGATCGCAAGACTGTGGGCGACCGCGCTCGCAGGAATCGTGGATATTGGCTACATCAAGGCCACCGGCACCAGCGTAAAGATGTACCTGCCGAAGACTGCTGCCAAACCCGAGGTTGAGTTTGAATGGAAGATTCCTAAGTGGAGCAACGCCATCGAACGAGACCGCGCTCGCACCTACTTCCAGGCCTATGCAGCGTCGGCGGCACTCTATTTTGCCGAGAGAGCACTGCAGGAGTTGCACGCTGGCAGAACCAGAACCTGGACGGACTTCAAGGTCCCCGAGGAAGCCATTGGTTGCGGATTCCACGAGGCGGTTCGCGGCGTGCTCTCGCATCACGTCGTGATCCGCAAGGGCAAAATTGCCAACTACCATCCCTATCCTCCGACGCCCTGGAATGCGAATCCGCGCGATATTTACGGCACGCCGGGGCCGTACGAAGATGCCGTTCAGAACACCCCGATCTTCGAAGAAAACGGGCCAGAGAAGTTCAAGGGCATCGACATCATGCGCGCAGTACGGAGTTTCGATCCTTGTCTGCCGTGCGGCGTCCATATGTATTTGGGGAACGGGAAGGTACTGGAGACCCATCATTCGCCGATGTTCGGACTGCAACCATGAATCCGCGCCGTGGTTGATCGTGGAGTGAGAGCAGTGGCTCTTTGTTAGCGCCAGTGAAATCCCCGTGCAATTGGCGTCTCGAATCTGCTCTCACTCCATTTCGATTCTTGGGTTGAAGCAAATTGAAATTCGGAATCTGAAAAGGAGTTCTGGTGGCCGACGGCAAAGATTTTCGGGAGGACCTGCAGAAAATCGGCGGATTGGTGCAGGAGATCGAAGAAATCGCCGATCCCGCGGTGCGAGCTTCAACCAAAGACCTGATGCAATCCATCATGGACCTGCACGGTGCGGCCCTGGAAAAGGCGCTGGAAATCGTCGCCGGCGCTGGCGAGCCGGGCATGAACCTGATCACGCAGTTGGGCCACGATCCCCTGGTCAGCAGCGTCCTTATTCTTTACGGTCTGCATCCCGACGATATTCGAACACGCGTTGCGAACGCGGTAGACCGGATGCGGCCGCAATTGCGCAAGCAAGGCTGCGAAGTTGAACTGCTCGCGGTGAACGACGGCGCAATCCGGCTGCGCGTTGAAACCGGATCCCATACCTGCGGCTCCACCGCGAAAACCGTGCAGGCAAGCCTGGAAGGAGCGATATACGACGCCGCGCCGGACTTGACCTCTCTTGTAATCGAAGGCCGGGAAGAGAAGCCGGCCTCTGGATTTGTAGCTTTGGATAAATTGGTTGGCGGTGGCGTACAACATTCGCCTGCTGTTCTGGAACCACAGGCGCGGTGATTAAGTCTCGACTCGAATGCTGAGATCATGAGTACAGGACAATTCACTCAATCCGGCGATGGTTTTGGCGCGCTGCGCCAGTTTGCGCGGCGCGAGAGGCAACCCCTCGAACGTTGCGAGTTGTGCAGCCTAGGGCTCAGTTACGACCATTCTCACCTGATCGAACTGGCGCAACGACGCCTTCTCTGCACTTGTGAAGCTTGCGCGATTCTGTTCAGCGGCCAGGGAGTAAAGTTCAAGCGCGTGCCGCGGCGCGTGTGCTGGCTTCCCGATTTCACTCTAAGCGACGCCGACTGGGATGGCCTGATGGTCCCGATTAACATGGCATTCTTTTTCAAGAACAGCCTGGAAAATCGCGTGATAGCGATGTATCCCAGCCCGGCGGGAGCAATGGAGTCACTGCTGGCGCTGGAATCGTGGAACGACATTGCGGCCCGCAACCCAGTGCTGAACGGAATGGAAACAGACGTGGAGGCTCTGCTCGTGAATCGGTTGGGATATTCGCGCGGACACTCGGCTCCGGAGTATTATCTGCTTCCCATCGATGAATGCTACAGACTCGTTGGTTTGATTCGCATGCATTGGAAAGGCTTGTCGGGAGGAACGGAAGTGTGGCAGGAACTGGGACAGTTCTTCACCAATTTGAAAGCCAGAGCAACTGAGATCACGTAACCGTCCAACGCCGAAAAAGGATCGAATGCCTAATCTGAGCTTCCAGGTCGAAGGAGTTAAGGTGGTTGAGCACGCCGCATCTCCACTGCTGGCCTTTGACCTCCGCCTGACGAATTCTAATCCTGAAGAGATTATTCACACGGTCGCGCTCCGCTGCCAGATTCAGCTTGAAGTCACCCGCCGCACATACACGCCGGACGATCAGGCGCGGCTTCGCGATCTGTTTGACGAACCCAGTCGCTGGGGTCAGACCTTGAAGAATTTATTGTGGACGCATGCCAGCATAGGCGTCCCTTCGTTCCAGAGCACGACCGTGGCCGACGTTCCCGTGCCCTGCACTTTTGATTTCAATGTCGCCGCCACAAAATATTTCCACGGCCTAGCAGATGGCGACGTCCCCATCTGCCTGCAGTTCAGCGGGACGGTGTTTTACGCCGCGGCTGAAGGTGGCTTGCAAGTCGCTCCTATTTCGTGGGACAAGGAAGCTCGCTTCAAACTTCCGGTGAAAGTCTGGCGCGACATGATGGAGACTTACTATCCCAATAGCGCCTGGTTGTGCCTGCGCAAGGATGCCTTTGACCGGCTGTATCAATATAAGGTGCGTCAAGGCATTCCCAGCTGGGAAGAAGTGGTCGAAAGCATTGTCCCCGTGGAAGAGACGGTGATGTGATGAATCTCGCGGCTGTGGACAAGATTGCGAAAGCCGTGCTGTACGAGGGATACATGCTCTATCCCTACCGTCCATCGTCGGTGAAAAATCAGCAACGCTGGAATTTTGGCGTCGTGTGTCCGCAGTCGTACAGCGAGGCGCAGGACGGAAGCGAAGCCTGGCTAATGCAGACGGAGTGTCTGGTCGAGGGCAATTTATTTACTTCGATCGAAATCCGCGTGCGATTCCTGCAATTGGTTGCGCGCTCGGTGGGCGAGTTGACAACGCCGGCGAGCAAATGTATTCCAGGTGAAGTACCCGAATTTCGGCCAGTAGAGAAACTGGAAGTGAACGGCCGCGTCTACCACGCTTGGCAGGAGGCGGTAGAGCGCGAAGTCGTGGTACCAGTTTGCAACGTTGAAGCGCTGGTTAGCAGTCCGAAAGTCCACGCTTTTGCTTTTCCCGCGCAGAAGCAATTTGAGCCACTGATGGACTCAGGTGGCCAGATGGTCGGGATTCTTGTACGCGAAGGAAATGCGGTTGCCGGCGAAGTGGAGGTTGCTGGGGAGCCGCATGATCAGGGGCTCTTCAAGGTAAGCGTCCAGGTTCGTAACGATACTCCTTTCACGGTCACTACGGAGGCGAGCCGTGAAGAAGCGCTGCTGAGCTCTCTGGTTTCGACGCATACCGTTCTCGGCATCATAGACGGCGCGTTTGTGTCCTTGCTTGCTCCTCCGGAAAATCTAAGCGAACTAGCATCAACCTGTAAGAATGTCGGCACCTGGCCCGTCCTCGTAGGAAAGGAAGGGCAATGCGACACGATGCTATCCTCGCCGATCATTCTTTACGACTATCCCCAAATCGCACCCGAGAGCGCAGGGGATCTGTTTGATGGAACCGAGATCGACGAAATTCTCTCGTTGCGCATCATGACTCTCACCGACGACGAAAAGCGCGAAATGAGCCAGTCCGACGAGCGCGCTCGCCAGCTGCTGCAGCGCACCGAAACCATGCCAGTCGAACAGTTGATGAAGCTCCACGGAGTGCTGCGCGGCCTCCGTCCGCTGAACGAGGAGGCCCCATGAACGAGTGGGAATGGCGACTTCTCGAAGAGAAGACTGCGGTCGATCATCTCGATATATCCGGTGTTCAGGTTAAGACCGGAAGCCGGGTTCGTCTGCGGCCAAGAAAAGGCGGCGATGTCATGGACATCGCGCTGGCGGGGCAGACTGCAACCATCGAATGCATCGAGCAAGACTACGACGGCAAGCAACACGTCTGCGTCGTTCTGGATAAAGATCCCGGAAGAGATATGGGCATGCTTCGCCAACCCGGTCATCGCTTCTTCTTCGATGCGGAAGAAGTTGAACCTCTCTCTCCCGACGAAATTTCGCAAGTAACTGTTGTGCCCAAGAAGAGCATCCTGATTGCCGGCATCGGAAACATCTTCCTTGGCGATGATGCGTTCGGGGTTGAAGTCGCTCGCCGGTTGGTCGAACGAAAATTGCCCGAAACCGTGCGGGTGACCGACTTCGGCATTCGTGGTTTCGACCTGGCGTATGCGCTGCAGGACGGATATGAAACCACAATTCTCGTAGACGCATGCTCACACGGCGGGGCTCCGGGAACGCTCTATGTTATCGAGCCTGATTGGAAGGATCTCGATGATCCGGCGGCGCCCCGGGCGGCGATCGAGGCTCACGCCATGAATCCGGTGAACGTGCTGCGCATGGCGCGAGCCATGAATATCGAAGTAAAAAACGTGCTGCTCGTGGGTTGCGAGCCTGAGACTCTTGGTGGCGAGGAGGGCCAGATGGGGCTCAGCGCGGCGGTCGAGGCTGCGGTGGAAGAAGCGGTCGAGTTGGTGGAGTTCCTGATCGGCAGAGTTCTTGAAAAAAACAAACCGAGTTCAACTCAGTAGAGATCAAAGCCGTGCAATAAAAAAGCGGCGCAATAAAAAGGATTATGACGCGGGAGGATGCAGCATGTGCCTAGCCATACCAGGAAAGATCGTGGAGATTTCCTCCGAGAATCCGGATTCCGCGCTGGTAGATGTAGTCGGCGTGCGTCGCAAGATTGATCTCGGCCTGTTGCAGGATGACAAGCCCATACCCGGCGACTGGGTATTGGTGCACGTCGGATTTGCCATGAGCAAGATCAGCGAGCAGGATGCTGCCGACCAGATGAATACCCTTCGGATGCTGGGGGAGATCGATGGGGCGATGCAGGAAGTGAAAGGATATGGTCTGGCGGACGTGAATTGATGCACGTGTCCCGCGCCCGATAGACCGGTTCAT
Source organism: uncultured Acidobacteriaceae bacterium (assembly GCA_963733795.1). Lineage (GTDB taxonomy): Bacteria > Acidobacteriota > Terriglobia > Terriglobales > Acidobacteriaceae > Sulfotelmatobacter. The sequence continues at coordinate 54,516 of CAVTED010000004.1, read as the reverse complement.
AAGAGAGATCCGATGAGATTTATTGATGAGTTCCGCGAGCCCGAATTGATTTCGAAGACAGCGGAAGAGATTCGCCGCCTCGCCGGCACCGAACGTCACTACCGCATGATGGAAGTCTGCGGCGGACACACGCATGCCATTTATCGCTTCGGTTTGAAAGACATACTTCCGGAAAACATCGAGTTGATTCACGGGCCTGGCTGCCCGGTTTGCGTTTTGCCTATGGGAAGGATTGACGACGGACTTGCCATTGCGCAGGAATCCGATGTGATCTTCGCCGCCTTCGGCGACATGATGCGCGTTCCCGGCACGCAGGGCAGTCCGCTGGAACACAAGGCTCGCGGCATGAACGTTCGCATCGTCTACTCTCCGGCCGATGCGCTGAAATTGGCGCGGCTCAATCCCGACAAGCACGTCATGTTTTTCGCCATCGGTTTTGAAACCACCGCGCCCTCGACCGCACTCACCATGATGCGGGCCAAGTCCGAGGGCATTCGCAATTTTTCAGTGTTTTGCAATCACGTGACGATTATCCCCGCCATTCGCGCGATTCTGGATTCTCCCGACATGCGGCTCGACGCCTTTATTGGCCCCGGTCATGTCTCTACGGTCATTGGTTGCCGTCCCTACGAGTGGATTGCGCAGAACGAGCGCAAGCCGATCGTGGTCTCAGGCTTCGAGCCGCTGGACATGCTCCAAGCCATCGTCATGCTTCTGCGCCAGTTGAAGGCGGGCGAGGCCAAGGTTGAGAATCAATACAAGCGCGTGGTGCCGTGGGAAGGCAACCGCGCCGCGCTTCGCGCCATGGCTGAAGTTTTCCAGTTGCGTCCATATTTCGAGTGGCGCGGTCTGGGATTCATTTCGCAGTCGGCTCTGCGCATCAACGATAAGTACGCAGAGTTTGACGCGGAACAACGTTTTGAAGTTCCGGGCATACGGGTGACCGACCCCAAAGCCGCGCAGTGTGGTGAGGTGCTTAAGGGCGTGTTGAAGCCGCATCAATGCAAACTTTTTGGCCGCGAGTGCACGCCGGAGCATCCCGTCGGCGCACTTATGGTATCAACGGAAGGGTCATGCGCCGCGTATTACAACTACGAACACCGCAAGGCAGCAATGGTAAGTCTGAGCTCGATCGCGTAAGCGCTCCGGCGGCCTACCCCCACGCCGATTCCGCACACGTCTGTTTTCGGGACCCACAAATCGAGATGGCTCACGGAGCCGGAGGCAAGGCCAGCCGCAAACTGGTCGAAGGACTTTTTGCTCCCCTGCTTTTTGGCCCGATGCCCGGTCCACTTGGGGACGCCGCGCTGGTCGATATCAACGGCACGCAGGTCGCAATCACGACTGATAGTTTTGTCGTGAAGCCGTTGAATTTTCCCGGTGGCTCCATAGGAGAACTCGCGGTCAACGGCACCGTGAATGATCTGGCAGTCTCGGGAGCGAAAGCGGAAGCCCTGGTCGTCACCTACGTGCTCGAAGCTGGATTGCCCACGCCAATTCTCGAAGCCGAAGTTCGCGCCATGGCGAAAGCCGCGCGGGAGGCCGGCGTGCACATTGCCGCTGGCGACACGAAGGTGGTCGAACACGGCAAAGCAGACCACATGTATATCACGACCACTGGCATTGGTCGGCTGATTCACGGAGTGAGTATCGATCCGCACTCAGTGCGTGTCGGCGACAAGATTCTACTGTCTGGACCAGTCGGCGATCATGGCATTACCATCCTGTTAGCGCGAGGCGAATTGGAGCTGGAGGCCGATCTCCGTTCCGATACGCGTTCTGTTCTTCCGCTGGTTGAAGCTTTGGTGCGCGCGGCTGGACCCGGCATTCGCTGGATGCGTGATCCAACCCGTGGTGGCGCTGCGACATCGTTGAACGAGCTGGCACGCGATTGCGGACTCGGGATGGTTTTGTTCGAAGACCAGATCCCGGTGCGCGATACGGTGCGCGGCGCATGCGAGTTGCTCGGCCTCGATCCGCTGCACATCGCGAATGAAGGTCAATTCCTCACGGTGGTTTCGGCCGCATACGCCGACGTGGCGTTGAATGCGTTGAACCTGGCGCCCGGCGGAAACGAAGCGCAGGTAATTGGAGAAGTTCGCGAACATCCCGCCGGCACGGTGCTGGTGACGACTCTCTACGGGGGCAGCCGAATCGTCGATATGCTCGTTGGCGACCCATTGCCTCGCATTTGCTGATGGGATTTTTATGGCGACGACTTTTAGATTGGCCAGCCAAATGGAAGAGCGTCTGCTGGAGCGGAACGAACTCTTCGAGCGTTTCTTTTCCCGCGAAGCGCCTCGCCTGGCGGAAGCCTGCCGCGAAATGTCGGAACGATTCCTGCGCGGCGGGCGACTGCTCGCTTTCGGACGCGGCCCCTACGCCACCGATGCGCAGCATGTCTCGGTCGAGTTCGTTCATCCCGTGATTGTGGGCAAGAGGGCACTGCCCGCGCTGGATCTCTCCGTTCTTTTTCGGCCGTGGCTCGAAGCTATCCTTCGTCCCGAAGACATCGTCATGGGTTTCGGCCCGCCCGAAGGCGATCCTGAAGTATGGGCAACTCTGCAGGAAGCGCAGCGGCAGGGTGCGATGACCTTTGCGCTGCCCGGCATCGAAGGCTCCTACGCAGCAGAAGCGGCCACCGAAGATCCCTTCATGCATCAGGAAATGATCGAAATTCTTTACCACACGCTGTGGGAGACGGTACACGTTTTCTTCGAACATCGCGAACTCGGCCATGACGTAGGTGCCTCTGCCTTTCTCTATCCCTTTCTCGGAACAGAGAAACAAGGGACGGCGGACATTGCGGCCGAGGTTGCCGCCTCCATTCTCATGAAAGCCCAGGACGATGCCAAGCTGCGCGCGCAAGTCGCAGAGAAAGAAGCGGAGGCGATCGGCAACGCCACACTGGCTATTCACGAGCGGCTGCAACGCGGGGGAAAATTAATTATTTTCGGCAATGGTGGATCTGCCACAGACGCTAATGATTTTGCAATTGACTGCGTGCTCCCGCCCGCTGGTTATCAGCCGCTGCCTGCCGTTTCACTCTCCCTGGAGCCGGCCAACATTACCGCTGTCGCTAATGACATTGGCACCGACGCAATTTTCCTGCGCCAGTTGATCGCACAGGCGCGCCCGGAAGACGTTGCCATCGGCATCTCCACCAGCGGAGGATCTCGCAATATCATCATGGCGCTCGAAGAAGCCCGCAAACGCGATCTGTTAACAGTGGCTCTGTTGGGCTATGACGGCGGAGAAATCAAACGCAAATGCCTTGCGGACTTTCCTCTCGTCGTGAACTGCGACTACATTCCTCGCATCCAGGAAGTGCAGGCGTCGATTTACCACGTCATGCGCGAATCGCTGCAAGCCTTAAACCAGGACGCGTTGAACCAGGAGGTGCTGAACCGTGGCCACGCTTGAACTCTATGGAACGCAGCGCTGTCCACATACCAGCGAAATGCGCGAGTGGCTGGAATGGAAGCGCAGTGAATTTGTGGAGTACGACGTGGAGGCCGACCCGGCAGCTCGCAATCGCATGCGCCAGATTTCCGGCGGACAGCGCACGGTGCCAATTCTGGTCGAGGACGGAAAAGTCATCCAGGTCGGTTGGCAAGGCCGTGGCTGCATCATCGCGGAGTGACAACTTAACGAATAACATCATGGCGAGCGCTTGTTCCATTCGAGTTCGCGGAGTCGTGCAGGGCGTAGGATTTCGTCCATTCGTCTACCGTTTGGCCCAAGCCAATACTTTGAGTGGATGGGTGTTGAATGGCGAAGAAGGAGTAGAAATTTACCTCGAAGGCGCCGAGACGGGGCTCAAAGCCTTTGTGCGCGACCTTAAAGCGGAACCACCCCCCGCGGCCAGCATTTCAACTATCGAGGTAGCGCCTGCAGAGTTGGCCGGCTTGCAGGATTTCACGATCCGCGAAAGCCGGCGCCGCGAACATTCACGCCAACAGCCCACGGTTCGCATCTCGCCCGATTTGCCGGTTTGTGACGAATGCCTGAGGGAACTGTTCGACCCTGCCGATCGCCGCTATCTGTATCCCTACATTAACTGCACCAATTGCGGGCCACGTTACAGCGTTGTCCGGACCCTACCTTACGACCGGCCAAACACGACAATGAAGGATTGGCCGCTGGATGATTTTTGCGAGGCAGAATATCGCGATCCGGCTAACCGGCGTTTTCATGCGCAGCCTGTGGCTTGTCCAGCTTGCGGCCCCGCCTTTTATCTTCACTCGAACCACAAAAACACGCGCGGAAGCGACGATTCCATCGCCCGTGCAGCCGCGATTCTCGGTGCCGACGGGATCGTCGCGGTCAAGGGCCTCGGTGGATATCACCTGACATGCGATGCCCAGAATGCCGTTGCTGTCGCGGCTTTGCGAGAACGCAAATACCGCAAAGAAAAACCATTCGCCGTTATGGCAAGGGACATCGAGACGGCTCGCACGTTGGTGGACCTTTCCGCAAAAGCCGAATCGCTGCTCACTGGCGTGGCCCGGCCTATCGTACTCGCGCCGGCGAGAGTCGAACTCAGCGGAGTCGCGCCAGAGAACAACGAACTCGGGGTGATGTTGCCCTACACGCCTTTGCACCACTTGCTATTCGCGGCCGGAGCTCCACCAGTGCTGGTCATGACCAGCGCCAATCGCTCCAGTGAACCGATCGCTCACGAAGACGAGGATGCACTGCGGCGACTGGAAGGAATCGCCGACGTTTTTCTGATGGGCCAGCGTCCCATCGCCCGCCGCGTCGACGATTCGGTCGCGCGCGCCGGCGTTTTCGGTCCTGTGATATTGCGCCGCTCCCGCGGTTACGCGCCAGGAGCGGTTGCGTCACTCCCTGCCCACCATCCCATCCTCGCTCTGGGCGCTGACCTGAAAAATACCATCACGCTGGTTGTGGATGGCCAGGCCTTCGTCAGCCAGCACATTGGCGATCTGGACCATTACCAGTCGCGCCGCGCCTTTCACGAGACCATCGAGGATCTGGTTTCCATGTACGAAGTTCGCTGGGAGGATCTGCTTCTCGTACACGACCTGCATCCCGAATATTTTTCCACGACGCACGCCAGCACGCTCCCGGTTACGCAAAGCTATGCCGTTCAGCACCACCGTGCCCACGTCGCGTCGGTGCTCGCGGAACGCGGCGCGTGGACGAAGCGAGTCGCCGGCGTAAGCTTCGACGGGACCGGATATGGCGACGACGGTTCGATCTGGGGAGGAGAGATATTCGTCGGCAGCGTGCAGGAAGGTTTTCGGCGGGTGGCTCATTTGCAGCCCGCAGCTCTGGCCGGCGGCGATGCCGCTGCGCGCTTTCCGGTCCAGGCCGCAGCCGGATTTCTCGCACAGGTCGATGGCTTGCCTGACCTGTTTGCTGGCCCCTTCCATTTTCCTGATCGCTACCGGAACGCTTTGGGAATGGTGCGAAAGAACGTGCGCACGTTTGCCACGACTTCAGTTGGTCGTCTCTTCGACGCCGCTGCAGCGCTCCTCGGTTTCACTCGCGAAGTCACGTTTGAAGGCCAGGCGGCGGTCTGGGTCGAGCAACTAGCCCGTGCCGCGCCTATGACGGAAGCCTATCCGTTTCCTTTCATTGGCGGCGAACTTGATTTTCGCCCATTGTTGCAAGCCGTCGCGCTGGACCGGGCTCAAGGCCGAGACGTCCGGCAGATTGCACGTTCCTTTCAGCGGGGAGTCGCCGAGGGTTTGCGCGATGCCCTAAATGTAGTCTGTTGCCGGTATGAATCGGATACAGTGGTTCTTTCCGGCGGGGTGTTCCAAAACGAGTTGCTAGTGGAAGATCTAAACTCCCTGTTTTCTAAGGGATCGGTGCAGCTACGGACGAACCATGCGGTTCCTCCCAATGATGGGGGAATCAGCCTGGGACAAGCCGCCTTGGCGGCCTTTGCCCGGTTCGACGCTGCGAAGGCCGAAGGCGAACTGGCCAACCGAGCTATTCAGAACTCCCCGCCATGAGTCCCGCGACTATCCCCGCAAAATGGCAGGCTTCCTTTTTGCGGGCGAAGTCATCCTAGATCGGGTCTCAGTTCGAAGGAGTTTCCATGAAAACAGCGTTCTCGGCTTTTACCACGGCCACGGCCATCGCGGGCGTAGCCACCTTGGCTTTCGCGGGATACATCCTTTTGGCCTCGCTTCCCGATCTGCGACGCTATATCAGAATCAGCACCATGTGACGCATTAAACCGCTGACGTCTGCTCTTTTCGCTGACAACAGTGCTCCAGTTTGCCATGTCATTTATACACTTGCCGATTCCCCCACAGGGCTCAACTGCAGTATCGCCTCCCTGATCGGTGCACTCTTAATTAAAGAGCCTCCAGGCGCCAAAATTAATGAAGAGACATCGAGATCAAACCTCTGGCCGAGTATTGCTCATCCTTGTTTTGAGTTTGGGCACAGGTGTGTGGAGCGGATGCGGAAGCTCGGCTGCCAATACCCTACAATCTCCCACCGTTACTCTCACGGCCTCGCCGTCGACAATTACGGCTGGATCAAATGCAACATTAGCCTGGACATCGACCAACGGGGCCTCAGCCTCGATCAGCAATGGTGTCGGTTCCGTTCCGCTCAGCGGCAGCATGAACGTGACTCCCTCGCAGACCGCCACTTACACCATCACGGTCACTGGAAGCGGAACCATGTCGGCCACGGCGCAGGTTACGGTTACCGTGAACGCTGTCGTCGGTGCGCCCACAGTCAGTATTAGCGCCACCCCAGCGTCGATCAATACGGGGCAATCGAGTGCACTAATGGTGACGGCAACGAATGCGAACACCGTAGTCATTACCGACAACGTGGACTCCAGCAAGTATTCGCTCCCGGCGAGTGGAGGAACCCAGACGGTTAGCCCTACCTCCACGACAACATACACGGTTACGGCAACGGGAACAAATAATCAAACGGCTACGGCTCAGGTTATGGTTACCGTGAGCGCTATCGGTGCACCCACAGTTAATATCAGCGCGAACCCCACCTCGATTGCCGCCGGGCAGTCGAGCACTCTAACCGTGACGGCAACGAATGCGAGCACCGTGGTCATCACCGACAACGTCGATTCGAACAAATATTCGCTGCCCGCGAGCGGAGGGACTCAAACTGTTAGCCCCAACGCCACGACGACCTACACGGTGACTGCGACGGGAGCGAATAATCAAACGGCCACCGCTCAGGTCACCGTGACGGTCACCGCTGTCGCCGCGCCTACGGTCACAATCAGCGCGAATCCCACATCGATCACCGCCGGACAGTCGAGCACGCTGACGGTCGCGGCCACGAATGCAACCACAGTGGTCATCACCGACAACGTGGATTCGAACACCTATCCGCTGGCAGCTACCGGCGGAACGCAGATCGTCAGTCCAACAGCCAACACTACCTACACCGCAACCGCGACCAGCGCGAACAATGTAACGGCCACTGCGCAAATAGCGATTACGGTGGCGCCTGCGGCCACGGTAACTATAACCGCGAATCCAGCATCAATCGCTTCGGGGCAGTCGAGCACTCTCACTGTGACCGCGACGAATGCAAACAGCGTGGTGATCACCGACAACGTGGATTCGAACAGTTATACGCTGCCTGTGACCGGTGGAACCCAGACTGTTAGCCCCGCCAGCACGACAGCTTACACGGTGACCGCAACCGGCGCGAACAACCAAAAAGCCGCCGCTAACGCGACGGTAACGGTCAGTTCAGGAAATGGAAACGTCAATTCAATTAACCATGTGATATTCATGCTGCAGGAAAATCGCAGCTTCGATACCTACTTCGGCATGCTGAACCCTTATCGCCAGACGCAGCACTTCAATATTGGCGACGACGGGAAAGATTATGAAGTCGACGGCATCGACGACAAGCTAAGCACCTACAACGAAGATGACGAGGGCGACAAGTACCCGCTGTACAAGTTCGCGACCACCTGCATCGACGATGAGAGTTCAGCATGGCTGGAAAGCTACGGCGACGTCAATCGCTACGATTTCACCACGACCCGCCCGATCAATATGGATGGTTTTGTTCACAATGCGGAGGGCTTGGCAAAGAGTTGTGTGGGCTCGACTTGTTCGACAGCCTTCACCGATCTCACCGGACGGCGCGCCATGGGGTATTACGACGAGGGCTTCCTTAACTATTACTACTATATGGCCTCTCAGTTCGCGTTGTCGGATCGATGGTTTTCGCCGGTGTCGAGCAAGAGCATCCCCAACCGCATCGCGACCTTCACCGGAGGTACGACGCAAGGTTTGGTCAAAGACCCGGGCGGCGACGATCACCTGAGCCAGTTGAGTATTCCGTCTATTTTCCAGGAACTGGATCAGGCAAAAGTGTCGTGGAAGCTGTACTACACGGTCACCAATGATCTTTGTTTCGCCGACGATGAGTGTTCAAGTTCCCCGAACGGAAACTATCCGGCGACCACTTTCGCCTACCTGAGCTACTCGTATAACTACATCCACGAAATGCCGAGCAACGGTGTCTGCACTGGAACTACCCAACCGTCCAGCGTGGTAGGTGACAAAAGCGATTCGTTCTGCATCGATCCCAACCATGTCGCGCCGATTTCATATTTCCTGACGGATCTCAAGCAGGGCACCCTCCCCAGCTTTACTTTCATTGAGGCCGGGTTTGGAAATAACGACGAGCATCCCGGCTCGCAACAGTCGATTTTAGATGGCCAAGTGCAAGTGGCAAGTCTTTTGAACACCTTCATGAGCAGTCCTTCCTGGAAGGACTCCGTGTTTTTTCTCAGCTACGATGAAGGCGGAGGGCCCTACGATCACGTGCCTCCAGTCCCAAACCACTCCAACGATTTCACTAATCCTGCGCTGCGAATGATCACCCCTGATATCTCCCCGATCGCGGTCAACCCCGACACTCCCGTCCCATACTTCCCCTGTGTGCCAAGCGGTGGGACCCCGACCATTCATTGTGATCTGTTGGCCAACGATCCGGGAGCCAAAGCAGGCGACGCCCCAGCCGTGCAAGGCTTCGCCGCGCAACTTGGATTCCGGCTGCCCAACATGATCGTCTCCCCCTTCACGCGCAGGCATTATGTTTCACACACACCGATGGACCACACGGCAGTGATCAAGTTTGTGGAGAACCGCTTCATCGGCAGCTCCGCCCATTTGACTCTCCGCGACGCCGCGCAGCCCAACCTGCTGGAATTTTTCGATTTCAATGCCGTGCCCTGGGCCACCCCGCCCTCCCCGCCGGCCCCCTTTACTTCGACGACATCGTGTACCCCGACGAACCTCGGCCCGTAACCGCGTTTCGATCCAAATAAGTTCAGGGCACGAGCTGGAATAGCAATGAAGCCCGTCTTTGTAATTTCCATTTGGCTATTCTCCAAATTAACTTCCTCCCAATCCATCTTCTGATTTGCCGAAACGTCCGGACTTCGGGAGAATAGCGATAATGTATTCGACAGAAGACCATCGATAAGGAGCAAGGAGCAATGACGGTTACACGACGCGAGTTCCTCGATGCACTAGCCGTGGGCGCGGCGGGACTGGCCGTGAGAACAACGGCCAAGAGCTATGCACAAATTCTTGGGTCCAATGACCGGCTCAACTTCGCCGTTATTGGCTTGAATGGCCGCGCTTACGCTCATCTCGCGTCGCTCAAGGCGAACAAAAGCGCTGCGCGAATTTCGTATGTCTGCGACGTGGACAGCAACATTCTCAAGAAGTTCGCCGAAAGTGTGCAGCAGGAGATGGGTGACGCCGCTCGGACGGAAAAAGATTTTCGCGTGATTCTCGAGCAAAAGGAAGTGGACGCCGTCACCATTGCCACTCCCGACCACTGGCATACACCTATGGCTATCGCCGCTCTGCGGGCCGGCAAACACGTATACGTAGAAAAACCTTGCAGCCACAATCCTGCCGAAGGAGCGATGCTGGTGCAAGCGCAACAAAAGTATCAGAAGCTCGTACAGATGGGCACGCAGCAGCGCTCTTCCCAATACACGATCGACGTCGTCAAGAAAATTCAAGACGGCATTATCGGGAGGGCATACTTCGCGAAAGCCTGGTACGTCAATACAAGGAAGTCGATTGGCACCGGCAAAGAAGTGCCGGTGCCGCCGCAGCTGGATTGGGACTTGTGGCAAGGCCCCGCTCCGCGCCGTCCTTATAAGGACAATGTGCATCCCTATAACTGGCACTGGTTCCGAATCTATGGCACTGGCGAAACGCTCAATAATGGTACGCACGAGGTCGATGTCTGCCGCTGGGCGCTGGGAGTCGATTATCCACAACGGGTGGCATCGTCCGGCGGCAGATACCAGTTCAAGGACGACTGGGAGTTCTACGACACGCTGGTGACCAGCTTCGAATACGAAGACAAGATGCTTTCCTGGGAGGGCAAAAGCTGTCAGGGAATGAAATATTACGGCCGCGATCGCGGTTCCACAATCATGGGGACAACCGGCACGGTGCTGATCGATCGCGGCGGCTATGAGATTTACGATCTCAAAGGCAAAAAGACCAGCGAATTCAAGGCGAGCGATGCGGCTTCATCCGGCGATCTAATTGGCCGCGATTCCATGACCGACGCGCACTTCGCGAATTTCATTGCCGGAATCCGCAAAGGCGATCAAGCTCAATGCTCCGGTCTCCGTCGGCAACGTCTCGGTTACGATGCTGCAACTTTCCAATATCGCGTGGGAGGTCAACCGCGAATTGCGCCTCGACGCGAAAGACGGACGGATCCAGGGCGACTCGGAAGCGATGAAGATGTGGGGGCGCGAGTATGAGAAAGGCTGGGCGCCAAATGTCTAGAATGTCCAGGAAGAGCGCTGTTTCTCGTCGCGATTTCATTCGCTCCGGTGCGCTGGTCACTTCAGCATTAGCTGCGCCAACCGGCCTGTTGGCGCCGCTTCACGCGCAGCCAGCCGCCGAGAAAGCATTGCCGATTCAGTTAGGCCTGGCCAGCTACACGTTTCGTAACTTCAGCCGCGCGCAAATGATCGGCTTCATGAAGCAGCTGAACGTATTCGCGCTAAACGCGAAGGACGTCAAAGACCATCTCCCGATGGACCCCCAGCAGGAAGCAGCCGCGCTGGCGGACTATGCTGCCGCAGGCATTAAGCTTCACGCTGCCGGTGCCATCTATTTTCGCGAAAGATGAAGATGCGGACATACGGTCCAAGTTCGAATACTGCAAGCGCGCCGGCATTGGCGTTATCGTAGCCGGCGACCCTACACCGGAAACTTTGCCGCGCATCGAAAAATTCGTAAAAGAATACGACATCCGCATCGCGATCCACAATCACGGTCCCGAGGACAAGTTGTGGCATTCGCCGCTGGATGTATTGCAGGCGGTAAAAGGGATGGATCCACGCATCGGTTGCTGCATCGACGTCGGCCATACCGTTCGCGCCGGCACGGATGTGGTGCAGGCGATCCGCGAAGTCGGCCCAAGGCTATTCAACGTCCACATGAAGGACCTTGCGAATTTCCAGAATAAAGAAAGCCAGGTCGCGGTGGGAGACGGCATCATGCCGGTCCGGAATATGTTCGAGGCGCTCATTGCGACGAAGTACCAGGGTTTCGTCGATCTGGAATATGAGATTCATGCCGACGATCCGATGCCGGGCGTGATCGCCAGCTTCGCCTATATGCGCGCCGTTCTGGCAGGGATGGGAGTCGCGAGCAAGAGCTGAAGGCACGCATTTGGATTAACCAGGGGCGCGTTCTGAGCGCCTCCATGGAAAGCCAGGCACCGGTCATTTACTATGGCGACCAGTTCAGAAGTTTCAGGCACGGAGATGGCCGCAACCACCCAAACCAATCTGGAGAATGACCTCGCATACGCCGAGAGGGCGGCTGGTCCTTGCGTGTTCGTGCTGTTTGGCGCGGCTGGGGATTTGACCAAGCGCAAGCTGGTGCCAGCGCTTTTCAATTTGGGGAAGGCAAAGCTGCTGCCCGACAACTTCGCAGTGATCGGCGTTTCAGTCGACGACTTGAGCCTGGATGATTTTCGCAGCCAGGTTACCAGTTTCCTGCCGGCCGGAACCGACTCGGCGGAAGACCTGGAATGGTTCCGGAAGCGCCTGTTCTACGAGCGCGGCGATTTTGCCGATCCGAACACTTTCACGAAACTCCGGGAGCGGCTCGCCGCCATAGACGCCGAGCAACATACCGAGGGCAACTATCTTTTCTATCTGGCGACCGCGCCCAAGTTTTTTTCGCAGATTGTGCAGCAGTTGGGAGCCGCCGCGCTTTCGCGGCAGGAGAATGGACACTGGCGCCGGGTGGTAATCGAAAAGCCGTTTGGACACGATCTGGACTCTGCGAAGGCGCTGAACCGCGATATCAAAACTGTGCTGCAGGAAAATCAGATTTATCGCATCGATCACTATCTGGGCAAAGAGACGGTGCAGAACATCATGGTCTTCCGCTTCGACAATGCCATCTTCGAGCCCATCTGGAACCGGCGGTATATCGACCATGTGCAAATCACGAATGCCGAAACCGTAGGCGTGGAGCGGCGCGGCGGCTACTTCGACACGGCGGGAACATTGCGCGACATGGTCCCCAACCATGTGATGCAACTGCTCAGCCTGACCGCGATGGAATCGCCGGTATCTTTTCAGGCGGACGCAGTACGGAATGAGCAGGCGAAAGTTTTGCATTCGATTCAACCGCTGAGCTCGGACGACGTTTTGCAGCGCAGCGTGCGCGGGCAGTATGGCCCGGGAGTGCTGGGTGGGGAAAAAGTATCCGCTTATCGTTCGGAGCCAGGAGTCTCTCCGGAATCGCGCACCGAGACGTTCGTGGCCCTGAAGCTCAACATCGATAACTGGCGCTGGGCGGGCGTGCCATTCTATTTTCGGACCGGCAAGCGGCTGGCGCAGCGCCACACGGAGATCGCCATCCAGTTCAAACGCACGCCCTTTGAGCTGTTTCGCAACGCTCCATTTCACAAGCTGCATACCAACACGCTGGTCATCCAGATTCAGCCGGTGGAAGCAATCTCGCTGAGCTTTGGGGCCAAGATTCCCGGGCCTCTTCTGCGGGTGGGATCGGTGGACATGAGTTTTGAATACTCCGAAGTATTTCGGAGCCGACGCCTATACCGGCTACGAAGTTTTGTTGTATGACTGCATGATCGGAGACGCAACTCTTTTCCAGCGCGCGGATATGGTCGAAGCTGGATGGAAGGTGGTGGATCCCGTGATGGACGTGTGGAGAGCGCTGCCTCCGCGCAAGTTTCCGAATTATGCGTCCGGCAGCTGGGGGCCGGCGGAGGCCGATCAACTGCTGGAACTGGATGGCCGCCAGTGGAGGAGAATTGAACCATGATTCTTATTGAGCAATGATTCTTGCAGGTGAGATCGGCGCGACGCGCACCCGGCTGGCCGCTTTCGAAACCGAAGGCAACCGGCTGCAATGCGTGGTGGAAAAAAACTATGTGAGCCAGCAGCATGACGGCTTGTCCGGCATTCTTGCTGACTTCATAAAAACCGAAGGCATCCCCGTTCACAGCGCATGCCTCGGCGTGGCCGGGCCGGTGCGCGCGGGACGAAGCAAGATTTCCAACCTGCCCTGGACCATCGATGCGCGGGAAGTGGCCAAGCAACTCAAGCTGAATTCCGTTGGACTGCTCAACGATCTGGAAGCTTACGCGTATGGAATCGATGGCCTGGAATCAAAAGATTTCATCACGTTGAGCGAGGGCGCGGAAGAGGCCGAAGGCAACCGGGCCGTCATCTCGGCCAAAACTGGGCTGGGGATGGCGGGGCTTTACTGGGATGGCTTCCGGCATCATCCTTTTGCTTGTGAAGGAGGCCACGCCGACTTCGCGCCCAGGAACGCGCTGCAGACGGAGTTGCTGGTCTACCTGCAGAAGAAGTACGGCCGCATCAGCTGTGAGCGTGTTCTCTCCGGCCCCGGCATCAGGAATATTTACGACTTTCTGCGGGATACGCACAAAGCAGAAGAGCCGGAATGGTTGCGAACGCAGATGGCCGCCGCCCCCGATCCTCCGGCGCTGATCTCGAAACTGGCATTGGAGGGCAAGGCCGCGATCTGCGATCAGACCTTGTCGATTTTCGTCAGCGTCTTCGGCGCGCAGACCGGCAACTGCGCGTTGAATTTCATGTCCACGGGAGGAATTTTCATCGGCGGCGTGATTGCGGCAAAGATCGTGCCCAAGATGAAGGATCCCGTGTTCATGGAATCTTTCCTGGACAAAGGGCGCATGGCGGCAATCCTGAAAGACATGCCGGTCAAGATCGTGACCAATGACGACTGCGGCATGATCGGAGCGGCGCGTTACACGCTGATCCAGAAAGCATTCCGCACAGCGAGCTGATCGGCGGAATGAGACAGGGCAGGCTGGCCCCGCGCGCCGACTCTCGCCACGGCACCTTGTGGAGCGCGCTCCTGTCCCGGTGGTCTCCTGTCCCGGGATTCATATCGATTATTTTTTTTGGGCTAAGTCGGCCAAATTCTTGATTCTGCTGGACTTGCCCAATCTAGATACCCCCTGGCCCCCGTAAAATCTTGCGGATAAACGACTTACAGGTAAAATCTTCCAGAATAAAGAGTTAGCTGGCCGCTTGGATTTCGCCATCATCGATACGTCGCCGCTTTTGCCACTGCGCACCGTTCCATTGTGCGCTCCCTGTATTCTCGGTCAAGGTTGTTCGTCACAAGCAATGGATTTTTTTCTGTGGAAGGTTGTGGAAAAAGAGTGGGCAGAAGGCGGGAGAGACTGGCCCTCACAAAAACGGTGAACGTTGAGCCAGCCCCAGTTATCGTTTCTATCTTCTCTAAGAGTGCGGGCTGTAGGGGTGAATCAGGGATGCCTCATGATTTCGTTCCGGGATCGGGTGGCGTAGCTTCACAGCTGCAGGCTTTCGTGGTACCCGCCCTTCGCAAAGAACGCGAAGGACGGGGCACCCACTGTGTTGCTGATGCCAGCAAGTTAAAAAGCTGGGCCACCCGCTCCTCTTTTTCTTTTGGGCCGGACCCTGTAGAATCGCGGTCGCAAGTTGCTTGAAATTCTCCAGCGCTTGCGTTCCCTCGATATATTCTGGTCGTTTCATATGGGAATACTCGTAGCTTACTTTCTAGGCATTCTGACGGCAATAAACTCCAAATACCACAATGAAAGTGGTGACCATACATCCACCGATTGCCATAATCACCAAGACCTTATTGATAGGCCAGTCCCCGTGATCTGTATTCCACCGACCCAATCCAAAGAGGATGAGGCCGAAAACAAAAAACAAAGAGGACGTAAGACGATAAAATTTAGGGTCGAAATGGGCAGCGCTCTTATTCTCTTCCTCTACGCCGGGTTCACGGCGGTAATAGCTTTCTACTCGATTCGATCCGCGAATGCCGCGAAGAAAGCTGCCAAAGCTGCTCAGGATGCCGTCATTGAATCCCACAAAGGCTCTCATCTGGAACAGCGGGCTTGGGTCACAGTAAGCGAAATGTTGCCTAGTTCGAAAGGAAAACCATGGCAGATCTCTATCGTATTCAAGAACACTGGTAGAACTCCAGCCAAGAAATTCGAGGTAGCTTTGGCAGGCGAACCTGTCCCGAAGGGAACAAAACCAACCGCAAATGAGGGTATTGCGCCAGGACGTGGCGTCATTGCCCCAGACGGACAATTTCATTCCAGTCTCAGTGCAGAAGCACCATATGATTGGGATAAGTACGAACTTGATAATTCACGGCAGGATTGATTACGACAGCATTTTCGAGAATCATCATTGGACTAAATTCTGCTATTACTTTGTCCCAGAAAGCACGAAGAACGCGAAAGGTAATTTTGCTCCTTGCGATACCGGGAACGACATGGACAGCAATGAGCCGTGAACGAGGAGGCATCATGTCGAAGTTCGACATAGCGGTAATCGCCTTTATGCTCGGAGTTTGTTGTTCTGGTTTATTGGAAGCAGGGCAATTGCAGCGGCCAAAAGAGCACCCTCCAACAATCAAGTGGCCACAGCAACATTCCACTTTCGATGGTGGTGGGGCGCACGGTAAGGGTCCAAGTAGTCTAGGTGGTCTCTCGGAGTTAGGCTCGATTCCAATGTTCAACCCCCTTGAAAACCTTCCAATATTCAAAAAGTTTGAAGTGTCAAATACAACCCAGCGGCTAGACGGATTTAACTGCACAGACTGTGCATTCCAAGATGCAGTCTTACTATATGGTGGCGGCGCTATTGATATAAGGGGCAGCAAATTTACAGGAACAACAGAGCTACAACTAGAGGGAGCAGCAGCAAATACGGTCGCCCTGCTGGAGTTCTTACACGCGATTCCGGCGGGAAAACTGAAATACAAACTTCCCATTCCAAATAAACTAATAATTAGGAGGGCAACCACCCAAAAGCCGCAAACGATGGACTTTACGGCTCCATTCATCGGTCCACAATAGGTATATTTCTCCCTAGCTGGGTTCGATCAGGACGTCCATCCGGCGGGTGGCCCAGGCTTCCGTGTTTTCCGTTCCCGTTCCGGAACTGTGGGTGCCCCGTTCTTGCGTTCTGTGCAAGGGCGGGTACGATGCTGCCGGTACCATGGGGTTTGTCATGCCCAGCGGACTGCATCGCACTTACGGCGCTCATCACCTGCACTTTATCACCTGCTCCTGCTACCGGCGATTGCCTTTTCTGAGCACCGCGCGCAGTCGCGACCTCTTCCTCTCGATTCTGGAACAGACGCGCCAGCGCTACCGGTTCGTGGTCGTCGGATATGTCGTCATGCCGGAACACATCCACCTTCTTTTGACTGAACCCGAGGTCGGAACTCCCTCGACGGTGATGCAGGTGTTGAAGCAGCGCACGGCCCGCGCTTTGTTGCCCAAGCGCAAACGGAGGAACCCGCGCCAACGCAATCTGTTTGGAGACGAGCCCAAGCGCAGAGCGTTCTGGCAGGCGCGTTTCTTGACTTCAACGAATGGGACTTCAACGTATGGACGACGAAGAAGCGCGTGGAGAAACTCAGGTATATGCATCGCAACCCGGTAAAGCGCGGACTGGTGGAAACGCCCGAGCAGTGGCGCTGGAGCAGTTATCGTTTCTATCTTCTCGAAGAGTCCGGGCTGGTACGGGTGAATCAAGGATGGCCCATGATTTCGTTCCGGGATCGGGTGGCGTAGCTTCGCAGCTGCAGGCCTTCGTGGTACCCGCCCTTCGCAAAAAACGCGAAGGACGGGGCACCCACTGTGTTGCTGATGCGGCAAAGCCTGGGCCACCCGGCATAGTGACGGAAGCTGCTGTGTGTTGAGTCCCTAACTGGCGTTGCGAAGCTTGGCAGGATGGTGTTCCTGCTTTACCGACGCCAGCAAGACTTGAGCTTGGAGAATCAGGTTGGACGCTGCCTGATCCTTTGGAACAACCGCGTGTATCCCAGCCGCACGCGCTAGCCGTTCAACTTCGCTTCCTTGTTGGACCGTGAACAAAATAATCCGCGTATCGGGCAAAAGTTTCCTGAGCAGCGGTGCTGCATCGAGCCCAGTCATGATGGGCATAGAAAGGTCCAGGATGATTAGGTCAGGTTTGAGATTTTCAGCTTTCTCAACCGCGTCTCGACGAGGGTGGAGTGGTGCGGGTAAATGAGGCAGCGCCGGTCCTCAGCGGCTAAAGCCGGCTACCGCTTGGTCGCTGACGGCACGACTGAAGTCGTGCCCTTCCCGCGTTTGAAGTGGTTGCGGGAAAAAGCGATTCCCACGGAGCTTCGACCACCGGGGCTAAAAGCCCCTCCCATTCCGGGCGCCTTACGCGGCCCTGAAAGGGCCGCTCTTCCACGGCGATGCCGCGTTCGCAGTTTTCCGCAGCCTCTGAAGTCGGGCCCTTCCCAGAGTTTCGTTTCGGGCGAGGCCTGTGATTCCCGCCCTTCGCAAAAGTGCGCGAAGGACGGGGCACCCACTTTGTTGATGCAAGATCAAGAGCCCTAGGAATGTTTCCACATTTGGGAATTTTCCTTTCAGCAAATTTGCAGTCCAAGGTCTTCATTTCACGAATCTTCCGCTTCGCCATGTCCCAACTCCGAACAGTAACGATCCTTTCGTTCTTCGGCGTGATCCTTTGTGTCTTTCAACAAGAATGGGCCGCACTCACAATGGATATTGAAAGTGGAGTCTCCCCTGAATCATGGATCGAGCTTTCAACACAGCGTTTGTCCCAGCCCCAGTCGTCCGCAAAGCCGCCGCCCGTACGGCGCTCGTCGGTTTGAATGAATCGACTCGGGCGTTGCTGGCGGAATGCTTCCGGCAGTGCAACATTGAAACGGTAGTCATGTCGACCGACGCGGTTGAGCGCCTGAAGCAGGAAAAATTCGAAGCTTGTGTTCTGGGATTGACCGAGGGCGCGGATTCGGTGATGGAGGCGGTGCGCACCTCGGCGTCCAATAGCCGGTGCGTGATTTATGGGGTCGGCGGCGATGCGCGGGATGCGATGCGCTACTCGAAGTTTGGCATCAACGCGGTATTCAAAGAACCTCTGGAACGGCCGGCGGCGCTGAAGCTGGTGCGGGCCACGCGGACGCTGGTGCAGCACGAACTCCGGCGCTATGTGCGCATTCCGGTGATGACCGAAGTTTCCATCGTTGGCGATGGCCGGCGCGTGAGTGCGACCAGCATCGAAATGAGTGCTGGAGGATTGTCGGTGCAGACCGCCGAAGAGTTTTCGTCCGGCACGAACATCGAGGTGTCGTTTGCCCTGATGACTCTGCCTCGGGTCAACGTTCGCGGAGCGGTGACGTGGCGCAAGCCCAAGAAGTTTGGGGTGCAGTTCGACCCTGCTGACCAACGGCGGCAGAAAATCAGGGCTTGGATCGATTCCTACCTTGACAATTGAGCCGCTGTGCGCTGAAAAGCTTTTAATCGCAGAGATCGCTGAGACCTGCCGCTGAGAACGCGGAGAAAGGCTTGGCGCACGTTGAGATTCGTTTCGACTCTTCAGTCTAAAGCATTCCTCATCTCCGCCGATAACCCAAGGAGCGAGACTCATTTTGGCCCTGGCATATGTCGGGTGGGCAGGTGTTCGCGTAGAGAAAGAACTGGAAACTATGGGGAGCAACGTTGTATCTCGCCCGGTCAAGGGCAGAGGCGCCGACGCGCCCCTGGAAACGCCCCTCCGACGGCGGATTACATTCGCACTCATTGTCGCTCTGCTGCTAACCCTGCTGATCGGCGGTTTCTACTGGCGCTGCGCTCGGCAAATCGAGGCCGATACATCCCGAATCGCGCGCACCTATGCTGCAATGAACGGCATCGAGATCATCTCAAAAAGCTTTGTCCAGGCGGAAACCAGCGCGCTGGGATTCTCACTCAGCGGGGACCCTGAGTTGCTCACCCAGTACGAGGACGGCCGAAATATCATCCCGAACGAATTGGATCTGCTACGGCAATGGACGGCTGACAATCCCGACCAGCAGCGGCGGCTGGACGAACTCGAAGCTGAACTCAAGGACGGGCTCGACTTTGCGGCAAACGTCGTCGCTGCGCGCAAGCTGGGGTCCGCCCGCAGCGGCGATGATCTGAAGATCAAGCGGCTGATTGCTGCGTTGGACGGCAGGACTCAAGAAATACGCGCCGAAGAGAGCATGCTCCTGGCGCAGCGTAGTGAAACTGCCCGTGAACAATGGCGCTCGACCAGGTGGCTGATCGTGCTGGGGATTTCCGCAGCCGGGGCCCTGTTAATGCTGTCCTGGTTCGCCGTGAGTCGCGAGATCGACATCAGCGCACGGGCGCGCGCGCAACTCGGCGCTCTGAACGCCAACCTGGAGCAGCGTGTCGACCAACGAACCGCGGCTCTGAAGTCCGAAATCACCGAGCGAAGGAAAGGAGGGGAAGCGTTAACAGACAGTCTGGCCAGGAGTGAGGAAATCTTAAAGGAATTAGCCGATCAGAAATTTGCGCTGGACCAGCATGCGCTGGTGGCCACCACCGACGTGCACGGCACCATCACTTATGTGAACGACAAGTTTTGCACCATCAGCCAATATTCCAGGGAAGAACTGATTGGGAAGAATCACCGCATCATGAACTCCTCGCATCACTCCAGAGAGTTCTTCCAGCAGATGTACCGGACCATTGCCAACGGGCAGGTGTGGCGGGCTGAAATCTGCAATCGGGCAAAAGACGGTTCCATTTATTGGGTCGACACCACCATCGTTCCCTTCCACGAAGCCAACGGAAGACCCCGCCAGTATATGGCGATTCGCACCGACATCACTGAACGGAAGAAAGCCGAAGAGGCGCGCAGCTGGTTGGCTGCCGTGGTCGAGTCTTCCGGCGACGCGATTATCAGCAAAACTCTGGACGGACAAATCACCGCCTGGAATCGGGGAGCGGAAAAAATATTCGGCTATTCGGAAGGCGAGGTTATGAGACAACCAGGCCGCATGCTGCTCCCACCGGAGCGCACAAACGAAGAGGCCGAAATTCTGCAGCGCATCCACTGCGGCGAGACTGTTGAACATTTTGAGACCGTCCGCGTGCGGAAGGATGGCAGGCGGATTGACGTTTCAGCGACGATTTCGCCGATCAAGGACCACAGCGGCGCAATCATTGGCTCTTCAAAGATTGCCCGCGACATAACTCAGCGGAAGCACGCCGAGAAACGGCTGACGGCGCAAGCGGAGGAACTTTCGGTTCAAGCGGACGAACTAGTGCGCTCGCGGCATGCTCTTGAAACCCAGACTCTCACCCTGCGGTCTGTTTTGAATAGCATGGTGGAGGGGTTAGTTGCCGTTGACAGGCAGGGCAAATTCGTTATCTGGAACTCCGCTGCCGAAAGAATCGTCGGTCTCGGTGCCGCCGACCTTTCTGCGGAAGAATGGACTGCGCACTACGGTCTGTATCTCCCCGATACGGTGACACCCTTTCCCAGTGAGCAAAATCCTCTGCTACGTGCCACTCACGGAGAGGTGAGCACCGCGGAGATGTATATTCGCAATCCGGAACTTGCCGAGGGAGTTTGGGTCGAGGCTAGTGCCAGCCCATTGAAGGACAAGGACGGGTTGGTGAATGGCGGAGTGGTGGCTTTCAGAGACATTACCCGGAGAAAAACCGACGAGCGGGAAATCCGCAAACTTAACGAAGAACTCGAGGAACGGGTTTTACGACGCACCGCGCAACTGAAGGAGGCCAATCAGGAACTTGAGGCCTTTACCTACTCCGTGTCTCATGACTTGCGCGCGCCACTGCGCCACATTGGTGGCTTTTCCCGGATGCTGGCCGAAGATTTTGGTTCCGCGATGGCACCCGAGGCCCGTCATCATGTGCAGCGCATCGAAGACGGAGTTCAGCGCATGGGATTGCTTATCGATGAACTCCTGAACCTGGCGCGGGTTGGCCGTCACGCCCTTAAACTTCAAACCGTACAGCTGAATTCCATCATTGACGAGGTGGTGACCTTGCTGCAGCACGATTCCGAGGGAAGAGAGGTAGTGTGGAAAATTGAGGAGATGCCTCCGGTCGAGTGCGACCCTATCCTGATCAGACAGGTATTTCAAAATCTTATCGCCAACGCTCTAAAGTTCACGCGGCCTCGGGATAACGCCGTCATCGAGATTGGTCACCTCCAGCAAAATGGCCAGACGGTGATCTTCGTACGCGACAATGGTGTCGGCTTCAACATGAAATACAAAGACAAGCTGTTCGGTGTTTTTCAGCGTCTTCATCGCGCCGAGGATTTTGAGGGTACCGGCATTGGATTGGCCACGGTGCAGCGCATTGTTCGCAAACATGGCGGCCGAACCTGGGCGGAGTCCGAACTGGACAAGGGGGCGACGTTTTTTTTTACCCTCGCAGCCGAAGAAGCCGCCGACAAACCCGAAACTCCCAAGGAAGCTATTCCTGACGTCGGGACAGCCAAACATGCTTCGGCAGGAGCTTAACAATGAACTGGGATGAAGTGGATATTTTGTTGGCCAGCGCGCTCTCGATTTTGGCAGAAAGAGACCGATAAAAGTTGTATGCCGGGAGGTATCGAAAATAATGTGTGTCCAGGTAGTTACTCGGCGGTGCCTCAACTGCCGGCGGCAGCTGCCCTGGGTCCAATCTTTGAGCCGGCGAGTGCTTGTTCCGCAGGTGCAGACGATTTGCAATTCGCGAGCACGCTGTGAACGATCTGACCGAGCTCTTCGACGGTGTTGGGCTTCAGTAGCAAATCGGGTAAGCCGAGACTGCGAACTGCTTCGTTGTCCAGCGGAGCGACGTAACCGGAAGTAATCAAGATGGGCATGCCAGGCCGGATCTTCAGAATCTCCCGGGCAAGGTCGACGCCGGACATTTGAGGCATGGAGAGATCGCTCAGCACGAAATCAAAATCATGTGGCCGGGAACAGAACACTTCGAGCGCTTTCTGCGGGACTGTGCAGCCGGTTACTTGATAGCCGAGTCTCTCCAGCCAGCGTTCCATCAGAAATACCATCGACTCCTCGTCATCTACGAACAGAATCCGTTCACCGTGACCTCTGGATTTCTCTTGAGCCACCTGCTTTTGAGCTTCCGCATCGGTCTTTTGTGCGGCGGGCAGGAACAGTTGAAAGATGGGAGTCTTTGCAGAGTTGCCGTTAACCGCGACCGCAACCCTTCCGGTTTTTACGACTCCAGGGATAAGGGACAAGTCCCCTCCGTCGTCCCTTCTTTGTTTCGTTGTGTAGGAGGGTTCAACCACCTTTGCCATCACGTGTGTCTATCGCCTAGCCCTTATCGACGATGTGAGCGCGCTTGCGCGCGCCCACCGCAATCGATTCCACGGTCGGGCGCAAGGGGGAACGGTTGCCCTTTAGTTGGAATCATCGGCTGCCACCGCAATAGCTTTAACGTTGGCACCCATGAAAAATCTCAAGATTCTGAAGAATGGGAAAGACCTCAGTGTCTAATCTAAGGAGGGCTTAATGCGATTGAAGAAGAAGATGTCACCTGAAGAACATTCGTTGCTTTTCGGCGAAAGCGTGAACGAACTCCTGAAAGCAGAAATCCACATTGAATCAGCGCCCACGGGAGGTCTCCGGGGAATGTAACAGCACGTTATACCCAGTCCCGTGGGCGGTCTAATCAAATTCGCTGTCCTTGACGGATTCATCCGGGCAATCGGTTTTTCCGGCGCCAGATTCAGTATCGAGTTCTGCTGCAAGCTGAGACTTGAAACCGCGGCTGGCTTCTACGAACTTAGCTTTGGCTCGCGCAGCGTCAAGCAGCATAGTATGGAGCCGCTTTGGCCCCAACACCAGGAATCCAAGCATAAGGGCGAATACGATTTCCGTTCCGAAGCCCACGATTCACTCCTTGGTCAAGCGTTACTTGGTTAAGCCTTGGTCGCTGGCCACGGTGGCAGTTGTGCTGGTGGGTTTCTCCTCCTCCGCTTTCATGGCTGACTTGAAGCCACGGATACCCTCTCCAATGCCTTTGCCGAGTTCGGGAAGTTTTTTGGGACCGAACACCATCAGCGCAATTCCGAAAATCACCAGCAGATGCATCGGTTGAAAAAGTCCTTCTAACATAGAGCCTCCTTTGAATCGAGAATCTCAGAACCGCATTTCTAAAATGCAGGCGCTGCAACCCGTGGAGCAATTGCAGCACCCGCGTGCGACGGGGGATAAGCCACAACAATCAGACTCCGCGTTGGACCGAATCAGCTTCGTGAGCCAGACGGTTCACCAGGGTCAAGAATGACTTCGGTTGACCTTGGAACAAGAGGTCATCCGTGAAAGCCTTGATCGTGGCCACAGCGCCTCCGTTCTGTGTCGACGTTGGCCGGATCACGGAGCACTGAGGCAGGCTCTTGCTGATGAATTCGCAGGGCTCAGGCAGAATCAGATTCGTCTGATCGAGCTCGGAGTTGCGGGCGTTGAGATCCGGGAAGTTGAGACCAGTCACTGGATCGGTTACACCCGCCAAGGGCTGAGAAACCGCGTTCCCTCCCTTGTCGTGCCAGAGCCCGAAGTGATCGATCTCGACTCCCCCAATGCTGACCAGGATTCGCAGGACCTCAGCATCGGTCGCCTTGAACGCCAGCGTCGGATACAGACTCGCGCCGCCCTGCTCGATGAAGGCAAAGTGAAAACCCGCCGTATTCGCAATCGCTTGCATTCGAGATTCGGTCTTACCGACAGGAGGAACCGGTTGAGCCTGGTTGGGAGGGGTATCCGTGTCATTTAATGGTATGGCGGGCTGGTTCTGAATCGTGAAGGGACCGGCGAACTTCGCGCCGAGATCGGGATTCTGCGTGCTGCGGTAGCGGGTATACCAGCTGAGGTCAACGTTGAGGTTCAGCAGGTTTGTCAGCCTTCCGATATTCTTGGCTCCGGTCGCCTGACTGCTGGGCAAGTTTCGAAACGCGTCCAGATCAACCGGCTCTTCGCCCTTTGAGATCAGGTAGGCGTTCAGGAAAGCCGCGTGGCTGATCTCGTCGTCAGTATTGTCGGCGATGTATTGAGGCATATCGCCATCTAGATTGCTGAGGGCCGCAATGTAGGCCGGATTGCCTCCTTGCACGCCGCCCAGTTCGTTGTATTGCTGCCACAGATCGGCTTCGATGAGCTCTACCGCCGCCGCGAAGCGCAAGAGGGCGGCATCGCCTTTGGAGAGCCTACCCGAGCTCCGCTTATCGTCCGCTTTGGCCTCGGTCCCCAATAAGGCACCAGCCGAAAGCGCTGCGCCGGCGATCCCCAAGCCCTTCAGGAATGATCGTCGCTTCACTACACCCTGCCAGTGACGCTGAACATTTTCTTCGGTCGAAGCTGTCGGTGAGTTTGCCTCGGACACAACCGTAGATGGCGAATTCTTTTCTTTCATGGTTTGCGTTCCAAATTCCTTTTTTTATGATTTTGTTCCGGCCGTACTGTGCCTTAGATTGCAGGGACCAACGACGTGATGCGTGAAGCATGTCAAATGATTGTCAACTCTTTTGAAGTTTCGTCTTGCAATCTGCCCTAACGGATGTGCTTCTGGTATATACAACTAGTGTGGTTAGAAGTTATTTCCCAATAAGAAGTAAATGTTTCTGCCGGGCGCAAAACGCTATAATCAAGACTGTTGCCAGTCCTGTAACCCGTATGACGTTAGCTCCATCATTCTGATTCTCTGGCGCTTGCCTCGTGTAATAGTGCAAGGCATCTGTTGCCGGGTTCGAGGTTGTGAATTGCCGGTTGGAGAGAGAGCTCAAGCACATCAATACTCCTGGTTATTCTTGAGCTCTCTGTCGCAACCGTTATAACAACTCATCGTGGAATCCTACCTAGTTAGTCCCAGAATTAGTTAGTCCCAGAAGATGACAAGGTGCTTTGACTGTTCGTCTGGGCTAGCGCGATCGCAGCCGGTGGAAGCGGCAGAGTATAGACGCCGTTTGACGTCTTTACCTTACTAAGGTAGTACCTGCCTCCAAGTTGGGCGAAGCTGAGCGTGGGCTCATCGGATGCTCCCTGGTCGAACGCTAAAGGAAGCAGAAACGCGCCCCCCTTGTTGTAGCCGGTGATGGCTAACTCGCGATTTATGCCAGGATTGGCTCGGATAACTGTATAGTCTCCCGCTGGCAGCGTAGCGCCGCCAGCCACGAAAGCGAACGGTACGGTAACAACTACTCTATCGAGATCCTGGGCATGGGCAGTTATGCCCAGGCCAAGCAAGCAAGTCAGAGTAAGTAGTGCTAGTAAGTATGATGTCTTCATAAAGGCTCCTATTGAAATGATTTTGCGTTGTTTACTGCATTCACTAGTGATAACCGTACTCGTAACCGTTTATTCCACTACGGCACCGAGTATGAGCTATCAGGTAACTGTTAGGTTAGACGCATGTATTAATGACTGGATGCATCGCGGATGTCATCTGATTGTCAATTGTTTGTCGAAGTGTGTAATGATGCGGCAGATGAAGTATCGTGAAGAGTGGTTGGTAGGAGGATCCCCGCGATGTACACGGCGTGACTCAACGCGGCGATTCTATACTGTAGGGGATTGATCACCGTCACCAGTGACGAAATACGTGGTCAGCTGGCCGCCACGAACGGAGCGCGTCCGAGGCATTGAGTTGCGCAGGCATTCGGCAAAAAGGCCGATGATTCTTTGCGTTCCCGCGTCTCTACGTAATGCGCGTGGACGAGGAGATTCGGTTCGCTCACTCAAATACTTGTTCAGCCGGTCGCGAAGCTCAAGCCGTACGCGCCACAGGCGCGCCTTCACCGCGGCCTGGCTCACCCTGAGCACTTTCGCAGTCTGAACGATCGTGAGACCTTCCACGTCCCGCAATATAAAAACAGTCCGCAGAATGGGGCGCAGTTCCTCTAGAGTCTTGACGAAGATATCGCGTAATTCAGCCGCCCAGCAGAGTTGTTCGGGGTCCGGACCAGCGTCAGGAACGTCCAGGGGGAGCGCGTCCGAATCTACCTGAAAGTCTTCGTCCAGAGAGACCTCTTTTATGGTGCGCTGCTTTCGCAGCTTCATCAGCGATTGATTCACGGTGATGCGAATCAGCCAAGTCGAGAATTTCGAGTCTTCCCGGAAGTCGGCTAGTTTCTGAAAAGCCTTCAGGAACGTTTCTTGAACCTCGTCCTGGGAATCTTCTTTGTTCCGCGTTACGCCTTGGGCGATCCGGAGGAGCTTGCGGTCATATCGCTTTACGAGCTGTTCGAAAGCGCTGACGTCTCCATTCTTACTCGCGTGGACAAGATCCAGATCCCCGCCGGGGAGTCCCTGCTGCTCGAATTGTGCTGACTCTACATTCATGTCGATTCAGGTTTCTTTGGCGCACCCACTTTATGGAAGCAGCGGGTGCTGCCGAGATTGAATTTTCGCTTCGGTTGCGACACCGCCCGGAAATCCGAGATTCATTGCACGATCACCTGGCCCGTCATCTTCGGATGAACCGAACAGAAATAGGGATATGTTCCCGCTTTGGTAAAGGTGTAGGAGAACTTTTCGTCCGTGTCCCGCACCTTGGACTTGAAGACCCCATCTGTGCTTACGACTGTATGGGGAATGTCGTCACGGTTGACCCACGTGACGGTCGCTCCCACGGGTACGGTCACAGACTGTGGTCCAAAACTGAAGTTGTCGATTTTTACCTCCGCACCTGCCGCTGAAGGTTCGGTCATCTGCTTTAACGCGGGTGGATCCCGCAAACAGCAAAAGCAGCGCGATCAGTACGGGAGCCGGCAAACTTGCGAGCAACAAAGTCTTTTTCGTCATGGTTAATGTGTCCTTTCTATTCTCAAGTTCTTGTTTGATTTTCTTTGCTTGGATCGGTCTCTTTGACGGACTGCCGAGGCTAACCTCAACCGTGTTCGGGACCGTCTTCGTTGCTTGAGGTCGCTGCCCCCGAGTTTGCGAGCGGTGAATCGATGATCGCCAGGCTGCGACCGCTCACGACATAGTTGACGTCGGTAATGCCCAGCACTTCTTGTAACTTTTCGGCCGGCACCTTCATTGGTCCAGCCGAAGGAGCCGTTCCCGGCGCCGGTTGGGGGAAGGCAGTTGACATTGCCGTATGGAAAGAAACTTTGCCCTCGATTTTTTGCATGATCTGGTGAATATGGCCGTTTAACACGGTTACGGAACCGAAACGTTTGACGTAAGCCAAGGCTTGTTCGCTGTCGTCCGTTCCCCAACCCCAGTCGGGATAAATGGTCCACAGCGGAATGTGCGCGAAGAGCACAATTGGAGTGCTGGCGGAGCGGCCTTTGAGATCGTCTTCAAGCCACTCCAACTGTTCGTGCCCCAGCGATCCCATACCTCCAGCTTTCAAATTGGCGACATTCACGAGCCCCACGAAGTGGACGCCCTTTTGATCGAAGCTGTACCACCCGCTGCCCTTGGTGCCCTTTCCATAACGCTGGAGAAATTGGTCGCCGTTGTCGCTCAACATGTCGTGCTCACCCGGCACAAAGTAGGTTTGTTTCGCTGCACCTTTCAATACCTGGTCTAGCGTATCGAACTCACTCGGCTTCGAGAGCTGGCTCAGATCGCCGGTGTGAATGATGAAATCCGGCTTCTGAGGCATTGCATTGATCTTGTTGATCGCCGTCTGAAGAGTTGCTGTGACATCCGGATTGGCCGGCTTGCTGAAGCCGATATGGCTGTCGCTGATCTGCACAAATGTAAAGTCGGCGCCTTTGGCCGCGCTCCGATTGGCTCCCTTGGCGAATGCACGCGATACCGGAATGCCACCGCTCATGGTCCAGACCAGGCCTGTACCCGCCCATGCCATGCACTTCAGGAACCCGCGACGATCAACGCCGTCGTTGTTGAGGTCTTGCAATTTTTGATCGATTAGATCTTGATTTTTGTCCGGCATCTGTCCTCCGTGGTTTGTAACGTTCTGAGCTGATAACTGGCGCTACAGTTTTTTATTCCCTGCAAAAGCGGGATTAATAAGAGATTTCGGGGCTGCGCAAAGCAACATCCCCGCGATTCAACCGGGGTAGAAATGCCGCGTGCGGGAATTGGATTTACCTGGAATCTGGCGGGGCGGCTTTAGGCCTGCGCTGCGCAACGAGACCGATTTCCGGGTAGCGGTGCAGTTTGGCTTACGCGTTAAGCCGGTTAAGCGGAAGATCCTTCGCTACGCCTGAAAAACGGCTACGCTCAGGATGACAAAGTCGTGTACAGGCCAAACTGCACCGCTCCCGATTCCGATTTAACCGGGTCCGTTCACGCCACTGACAAAGCCGCCCAGGTGGCCGGTGAGCGCGACTATACCAACGGCCAGAAATTCGATCAGCAAGCGATAATTCGGCAAAGGTGTAGACCGGCGGCGAGCGCGGAAATGCACATACCACACCAGCCAGATAAGCACGCTCGAAGCGCACCCGAATGCCAGGTGAAGCAATAGAATCCCCTTGAGTTTCTGCCCTTCAAGTTGGAACTGCCATGCGAGTAGCCCAGTGGCGAGAACCGGAACGGTGGAAATCGCTGCTACGAGCAGGTTGTAATAGGCCGCGTCCGCCAGGCCGCGCCGCTTTTTCCATTGCGCTACGAGATCGAAGGCCACAGCCGAAATAAACAATGCGATGGGAAAATGAATGAGCACGATATGTTGGGCATGCTTGGCCAGGAATGCTGTTTTCAGATCGAAAGGATTTACCATTCAATTGCCCTTCTATGACTTACGCAGATTTCTGCAAGGACCATCACTGTCCGGTAGGGGTGCGTTTGGCTTACGCGTTAAGCCGGGTAAGCGGGAGATCCTTCGCTACGCCTGAAAAACGGCTACGCTCAGGATGACAAAGTCGGGTAAAGGCCAAACCGCACCACTGCCCACTGTCCAAATACTGTCCAAATGAGGTCACACCAGGGATAACCGATTCTCGGTCGTTTTATTCCGGCTCGATGGCGTAAATTGCGGAATCGCGGTGGGAAATCCGCCTGTTCGCTGGCTTACGGCGCGGCTCTAAAGCCGCCCCTTCAAGTCTGTACCGGAGTCACGCCCACCAGGCGGCTGTGGGTTGCTCACGAATCACAATGCTATTGAGAAAAGTTGCTGCCTTGGTGAGACCCTCTTCCGGCGAGAGCAGGCTGTCCTCGTGCTCGATGGAGAGCACATAGTCGTAGCCAAACATGCGTAAGGTGGAAACGAGCTCGCTCCACCATTCGGCGCCGTGCCCGTAGCCACAGGTGCGGAAGATCCAACTGCGTTCGCGCTCATTGGTGTAAGGCTTGGTATCGAGCACGCCGGTGCGTGGCAGGTTCGCAGTATAGATCTGCGTGTCTTTGGCGTGGACATGAAAGATAGCGCCTTCGAGCACGCGCACGGCGGCGATCGGATCGATGCTCTGCCAGAAGAGATGGCTCGGATCGAAGTTGCAACCAACGTTGGCTCCGGCAATGGAGCGCAGCTTGAGCATCGTCTCCGGGTTATAGACCACGAATCCCGGATGCATTTCGATAGCGATCTTCACGCCGTGGTCGGCGGCGAACTTTGCGTGTTCGATCCAATAGGAGGTGACCACTTCATTCCACTGCCAGTCGAGCACCGTTAGGTAATCTGGAGGCCAGGGGCAGGTCACCCAGTTGGGAGCAGAAGCATGGGGAGAATCGCCGGGGCATCCCGAGAAATCGACCACTACAGGGATCCCAAGCTTTTCGGCAAGCAGGATGGTCTTGCGGCTTACTTCGCGGTCGTGCTGCGCATGGGCTTTGTCTGGGTGCAGCGCGTTGCCGTGGCAACTCAGGGCACTGATACTGACTCCGTTGTCGGCGAGAACCTTCTTGAACTCGGCGAGGGCGGCGGCATTCTCCAGCATCGAAAGCTTGCAGTGCGCATCGCCCGGATAATTTCCCGTGCCGAGTTCGATGGTGTTGATTTGGAGTGCCGCGAGTTTTTTCAGAACCGCGGCCAGCGGAAGTTGTGACAACAGGGGAGTGAAGACTCCAATGCGCATGACGCTTTCTGTCTCCTCGGAATAGTATCCAAGAACAAAACGAGTCATTCTACCGCAGCCGCGTTATGTTACCTTTATGCCTTTGATGGAGATCGCGTGCGCCATACTCGAATCGGTCTATTTTTCGCCCTGCCCTTTGTGATCCTGGCAGTCTTCGCGTTCGCCCAGGATCAGCCCGCCGTAAATCCTGCGGTCCCACCCCCGCCGCACGCGAAGCAAATTCATCTCAAGCACATTTTAGTGATAAGCCAAACCAAGGGATTCGAGCATGATTCGATTTCGGATGCGATGGCTGCCATCTACAACATGGGGCACGACAGCGGCCTCTGGGATACTACGCTACGCACCGACACCGAACTCCTCACCAAGAAAGACCTGGCCAGAAACGCGAAGAACCTGAACTACTTCGATGCTCTGGTATTCGTCAGCACGACCGGCGAGCTCGATCTGGACGACGGCCAGAAACAAGACATGATGGCCTTTATCAAGGATGACGGAAAGGGTTTTGTCGGGGTTCACGCCGCGCTTGACACCAATTACAAATGGCCGGAATACGGCGAGATGATCGGGGGCTGGTTCGACCAGCATCCCTGGTCCACGTTCAACGCTCCGATCGTCAATGAAGACCCGAGCTTCCCCGCGGTACACCACTTTCCCAAAGCGTTCGTGAAGTATGACGAAATCTATCAGCCAAAAGAGTGGTCGCGCGACAAGGTCAACGTCCTGCTCAGCCTCGATCCGGCCAAACTCAATTATGCGAACAATCCGCGTGTCCACAGAACAGATCGTGATTTCGCTGTGGCGTGGGACAAAATGTATGGCAAGGGGCGCGTTTTCTATTCGACGCTGGGGCACACTGAGGAAGCCTGGAGTGATCCCGACATCCGTCAGATGTACTTTGAAGCGATCAAGTGGGTGCTGGGCATGACGGAAGGAAGCACGGCTTCTCATCCGCGGCTGGAGGCCGCGGGCGACGAGCACCGATGAGCACAGAGTACGGAGGAATATTTCACGGGATGAATTTTCTTCGTTCGGCCTTGCGTTGGAATGTGTTGTTGGCGGCTCCGTTGATCGTGAGCCTCGCCGTAGCGCAAACACCACCTCAAAGCTCTCAAACTGAAACCGCAGCGAAGCAAAATCCGCCAGTTGTGCTCCAATCGTATCCGCCAGAGTTGGTCCGAAGCGGACGTGACCTGTTTCGGCAAGAGTGTTCTTTTTGTCATGGCCGCGATGCTGGCGGGGGAGAGAGCGGGCCGGATCTCACTCGATCCAAGCTAGTGACCGAGGATGTGGATGGAGACAAGATCGGCGCCGTTGTGCGCAATGGGCGGCCCGACAAGGGCATGCCGCGCTTTGACCGCTCCGATCAGCAGATCGGCAGCCTGGTGGCCTTTATCCACACCCAACAAAACCGCGCGCTCACTCAAAAAGTTGGCGGACGTAAAGGCGTGGATGCCTCGGATCTCCAAACCGGAAATGCGGATGCAGGCAAGCGCTACTTCGAAGGTGCGGGCGGATGCTCCACCTGCCACTCGCCGACCGGCGATCTTGCCGGGATCGCGTCGCGTTACCAGGGCCTTCAGCTTGAAGAACAGATGCTGTATCCCGAACACACGAAATCCAAAGTCACGGTGAAACCTGCGTCCGGTCAGGCGGTCACCGGCACACTTGTATATCTCGATGAGTTTACGGTTGGACTCACAGATTCGAGCGGCTGGTATCGATCATGGCGGACCCGCGATGTGCAATATAAGGTGGACGCGCCGGTGAATGCCCATGTTGAGTTATTCAGTAAATACACTGATGGCGATATCCATAACCTGATGGCGTATTTACAAACTTTGCGTTAGACGCCGGACTAAATCCCGGATCCCTAAAGTATGAGTGTTGAGAGGGGCCTCGATCGATGAATTCTCTGGGCAAGGCAATTCTTTTTGCGGTGTGCACGCTAATCGTAGTTGCGCCTTCCGGCGCGGTGGTGGCGCAAGAAGTCGATGAGCAGATGCTTCTGCATCCGCCGCCCGATAGTTGGCCGGGATATCATGGCGACTATTCGGGCCGGCGTCATAGCTCGCTCACTCAGATCACGCCGCAGAACGTGAAGAATCTCGCCCTTGCCTGGGCCTTCCAGACAAACCAGCTCGCGCAAATCAAGTCGTCGCCGTTACTGGTCAATGGCATTTTGTACTTTACCGTTCCGGACAATATCTGGGCAGTCGATGCGCGCTCCGGCCATCAGATCTGGCATTACACCTACCCGCCGAATAAAGGCGAACACATCGGGCATCGCGGTGTGGCGATGTACAAAGAGTACCTCTTCTTTTTGACCCCAGATGCGCACCTGGTGTCCCTCAACGCCAAGGACGGAACCGTTCGCTGGATCGTGGTAGCTGCAGATGCCACGAAGGGTTATTGGACGACCATGGCGCCTCTCGTCGTCAAGGGCCGCGTGCTCATTGGTGTTTCCGGAGACTTTGACAACCTGACGGGCTACATTCGGTCGGTTGATCCGGAAACGGGCGCAACCCAGTGGCAGTGGGATTCCACTCCTCCGGCTGGAACTCCTGGCCAGACGACTGGAGGGATGACGTGGATGACGGGAACCTACGATCCCGATCTCAATCTCGTTTACTGGGGAACCGGCAACCCGACTCCCGTTCTGAAAGGCTCGACGCGGCCGGGCGATAATCTTTACACATGCAGCATCGTCGCCCTGAATCCCGATACCGGCAAGCTGGTGTGGGCCTTCCAGGTTTCTCCGCACGATACGCACGACTGGGACGCGGTCGAGACTCCAGTGCTGGTCGACGCTGATTTCCACGGCGCGCCGAAGAAGATGCTCATGCAGACTTCGCGCAACGGCTACTTCTTTGTGCTTGACCGCACGAACGGCAAGAATCTTCTGACCGCGCCGTTTGGTCCCGTGAACTGGTCGCTCGGAGTCGATAAGCAAGGCCGTCCCATTCCAAATCCTGACAAGGAACCTGCCCCGGACGGACGCCTGATTGCGCCCGACGAAGGCGGCATGACGAACTATCGCTCCCCGAGTTTCGACACTAGAAATGGTTTGTTTATCGTGGATGCCCATCCCAGCTATAGCATCTACTTTGCCAAGCCAGCCGACGGCGAGTACGGATGGGCGGGGGCGGACTACGGCGTTTGGGGCAAAGGTGTGATCGAGGCGATCGATTACCAGACTGGCAAGCTTCGTTGGAGCCATGAACTAGGCCCCGACGGGTCGGGCGCGGGAGTGCTGACGACGGATTCAGGCTTGACCTTCACCGGTGACGCTCTGGGCAACTTCCTGGCGCTAGATTCGCACGATGGCAAGACGCTTTGGCACGCGGGCTCAGGCTCATACAGCCAAAGTTCGCCGATTACGTACGAACTCGACGGTCGCCAGTACCTGCTGACGAGCAGCGGCGGGATACTCTTTGCATGGGCACTTCCTCAAGCGCAATAAATCTGCTCCGAAGCTCACGGCACAAACTTATAGCCGATACCGTGTACCGTGAGAAAGTGCAGCGGGTTCGAAGGGTCGATTTCCAGTTTCTGCCGTAATCTCAGCATGTGGTTGTCCACCGTCCTCGTGCAGGGATAATTCTCATACCCCCAAACTTTGTCGAGGAATTCGTCCCGCGAGATCACGCGTTGGGCATTCCTGGTCAGGAATTGCAGGGTCTTGAATTCCTTTGGAGTGACCGTGATTTTCTCGCCGCCGCGAGTGATCTCGATTCTGGAAAAATCCACCATCACGTCAGCGAAGACGTACACGCCTTCCGGACTGACGCGGGATGCACGTCGGATGAGCGCACGCAAACGTGCGACGAGTTCCCTTGGGCTGAATGGTACGGTGATGTAGTCGTCCGCGCCCATTTCCAGGAGAAGAACCTTGTCCGCGACATCTGAACTACCGCTGAGAACCACAAGCGGCAGACCAGGATTCGAACCGGCAATCTCCTTGCAGAGATCGCACCCGGAAGATCCCGGGCGCGGTAGATCGAGGACGACTGCGGCCGGCACTCCGTGGCGCAGTCTTTCAAGGCCAGAGGCGGCGTCGGGAACGACATCGACCTCATATCCTTCCGAAGAAAATAGCCGCCGCAGAATCTTCCGCAACGCAACGTCGTCCTCGATCACCAAAATCCGCTCCATCGGGGATGATCGCAGTTGCGAGATTGGAGCGTTCAAGGTTGCTGACAAGGTGGCAGTTGCCATAAGCTTCGCTTCCTTTTGCGGGATCGCCGCTTGATTCAAATGTCAGAGTGACGCGCGGACCGCCTTTCGGGCTCGGGCCAGACGCGACATAACGGTTCCTATCGGGATCGACAACATTTCCGCGATCTCCCGGTAGGACGCATCTTCCACGTCACACAGCAAAATGACCTCGCGAAAGATGACTGGTAGGCGCTCGATTGCCTCGCGAACCACATCGATACCGGAACGCTGAATCAGCTGCGATTCGGGAGTGGCCGAAATCTCGGGCATTACCGGGAAGTCTTCCTCTGACTCCATCGCAACGGTCATGCGCCGATCTAGAGTCGAGCGCGAACTCAGAAAGGTGTTTCTAAGGATTTGAAACATCCATGCGCGGAAATTGGTGCCCGGCTGAAACGAGGCGAAACTGCGTAAAGCCTTAAGATAGGTCTCCTGTACGAGATCCTCGGCGTCGCTCTGGTTGCGCGCCAGCCAGCTCGCGAAGTTGTACAGCGAGTCGAATAGGGGGAGGGCCAACTCTTCGAACTCCGATGACGGTTGATCGGCCGTTGAGTATGAGCTCCAAAGTCCGACCGTTTCTCTTAGTCCGGGCTCAATACTGTTCATTTGCCTTCACTGTATCGTTGCGTCCGATTTGAAGCCGCGCTTGTGTGACAATCTGACGCGTCCACTCTCAGGCGTCAATTGGCTGCGAATTTTTTCCGTATATCCAATTGGTAGTCTGCTAAACATTTGCAGTATAAGGAGTTAGCTCCAACCCTATCCTGGACTGCAATATTCGGTCCGCCCAATGCTAGACTCGCAAGCAACCTGAAATGGAACAATCGCGATCCAGCTCCGTTGTGCGATTCGGAACCTACGAGGTTTCTCTGGAGTCGGGCGAGGTGCGCAAAGCGGGTTTGAGAATCAGAGTCCAGCAGCAGCCGATGAAACTGCTGGAGATATTGCTGGAGCGTCCCGGGGAAATCATTACTCGAGAGGAGTTGCGGAGCCGAGTCTGGCCGAACGAAAATTTCGGTGATTTCGACCAGGCTCTTAATATTGCCATTGGGAAGCTGCGGAGTGCCTTCGGGGACTCGGCCGAGAATCCGCGGTTTATAGAGACTCTTCCTAAGCGCGGGTATCGCTTCATCGGGGACGTTTCGGTGGTCGGGGCGGACGGTCCTCCCAGAAGGCCGGGTTCTGCCACGGAAGATCTGTCGCGTACACACCCGGGGACTGCGCCAGTGGCGGGATTGGCGGTTGCGCCAGAACCTCGGCAGTGGAGCACTCGCGGGGCTATCGCGGCCTTGGCATTCGTACTGGCTTTGTTGTTTCTCGGCCTATGGCTTTTGCGGTCGCCAGGCCGTGCGCCCACGGGTATCCGGTCCCTGGCGGTGCTTCCGCTGGAAAATCTTTCTGGCGACGCTACACAGAATTACTTTGCTGACGGCATGACCGACGAATTGATCACCGATCTGGCGCAGATCAGTGCTTTGCGGGTAATCTCTCGGACCTCGGTAATGGTTTACAAAGGGGCGGCGCGGAAGCCTCTGCCGCAAATCGCTCGCGAGTTGAACGTGGACGCCATAGTAGAAGGCACCGTCCTCCGCTCCGGCGACCAGGTCCGTATCACGGCGCAGTTAATCGAAGCCTCCACGGACCAGCACTTGTGGTCGCATAGTTACGAGGGTGAGCTCCGCGATTCCCTGGCGCTTCAGAATAGAGTGGCTAGCGCCATTGCCGATCAAATTCGGATCAATCTGACGGCGCGAGAACAGGCTGCTCTGAAAAACGTGAAGGTAGTTAATCCGGAAGCGTATGAGTCTTATCTCAAGGGACGCTACTTCTGGAATAAACGAACGGCGGAGAGCCTGAAGGTTGCTCTGGCGTACTTCAAACAGGCGATCGAAGAAGATCCGAAATACGCCCAAGCTTATTCCGGCTTAGCGGACACTTACGCCTTGTTGGGAGACTGGCAGTACGCAGTGATGCCACCCAAGGAAGCTTTCCCCAACGCGAAAGCGGCGGCGCTTAAGGCTTTGGAATTGGATAGCACGCTCGGCGAGGCCCACAACTCGCTTGCATTTGTTCTGGATGGATTTGATTGGAATTTGGAGGCCGGCGGTAAGGAATTCCAACGGGCCATTGCACTGAATCCAGGCTACGCAACCGCTCACCATTGGTATGCCTGGCACTTGAGTTTATTGGGCCGGTACGATGAAGCTATTGGCGAAATGAAGAAGGCGGAAAACCTGGATCCGCTCTCTCTTATCATTAACGCGGATTTGGCGGAAATCCTTTTGCTCGCGCATTCCTATGACGAGTCCATACAACAAAGCCGCAAGACGATCGAGTTGGATCCTAATTTCGCTCTCGCACATAATCAACTCGCCCAGGCATACCTTCAAAAACATATGAATCAGGAAGCGGTTGCGGAGCTGCAAAGAGCGGTTCAGCTTTCCGAGGGCAGCCCGACATGCCTGGCTAACCTTGCCCGCGCCTATGTCGTATCGGGAGAGAGGAACAAAGCAATAGAGCTGCTGAGCCAACTGAAGACGCGCTCAACGCCCGCTTTTTCCTATGCTGCCGAAATTGCCATGATCTACGCATCCCTGGGAGATTCGGATCAAGCCATGGCCTGGCTCGAAAAAGGCTACGATGAGCGATTTAACCCGGGTGTCCTTTTGCGGCCGGGCTTAGATCCTCTCCGCTCCGACCCACGATTCCAAAACCTCGTGCGCCGCATCGGCCTGCCCGGGTGAAGTCAGCCACCAATAGGAAAAGCAGAATGGTCCTATTCGGGAGCAGTTCCAGATGCCGTGGTTTTGTCTTCGCTTGAAAAGCGGGATGGTTGAGGACGATACCCGTTCCGAGTGCGCACCTTGTACTTCTTCAGTTCGTCGCCCACCAGCCTCACCGTAATCGCACGCCAGCCAGTATTGGCGTTGGGCTTCGGGTAGTAACTCAATGAGTAGAGATGCGCCAAATCATCGCGAATGGAGGCAAAAGCCCGGTGTTCATCTCGCCAGTTCTTGGCGAAGTAGGCCTTGCCGCCGGTTGCGGCCGTCATGCGATCGAATACCGCCGTAGACACCGGTTCCAATTTGGCGTCTTGGGTGCTGATCATATAGATGGAAACTCCGGCAGACTGGGCAAACTCAGCCACGTCCTCTGGCGGAACGACGCTGGAATTGTCCGGGCCGTTGGAAAACACCACTACGACTTTTCTGCCGGTATTTACAGCTGCATCTTTCAGCGTCAGCAACAGCGCGTTGTAGAGAGCAGCCTGATCTCCAGCGACAGTCGAGCGCACGGCCCGCAAAACCTGCGAGCGGTCCGAAGTAAGAGCGGCGGCGCGATAAATATCCCGGCTATACGAATAGAAGGCGATCTTGTCGGCGCCTCCCAGCGAGCGAATGAACTCGGTAATCGCGTCCTGCGCGAAGACAAAGCCCCTATACATGTAGTCGCTGGTATCAAACAAGACGAATACGTTGGCTCCGCTCACCAGCGAAGCAAAGCTCTGAGACGAGACGCCGTCAGAAGGACGCTTCGCCAAGTCGCCCGGGGGCGCCGCGGAGCCCTCCTGCTCGGCAAACTCGCTGAGCCTGCGGGCCGGTTCATCGCCTTCCGCAAAGGTAGCCGCCTTCTCCACAATTCCATCCTCAACGATGGCAAAATCCTTGGGGCGGAGTCCCGTAATGTAGTTCCCCTTCTTGTCCGTCACCGCCACATTGAGCTGAACCATGTTCACCACAACCTGAAAGTTCGGGCTTTCCTGAGCTTCGACATTCGTTTCATCGCTCAGCATGCACCACACAGGGATCAGAATCAGAAGAAACAATTTCCTTACCATGCGATCAAGGTTCCTACTCTGCGACCCCACCTGCGTGAGCCCGCTGTATTGTCGGTCTTACCTTCGTTCCCAGAACTTTCAATGCCGAACGGCACTAATCCTGGAGGGCGAATTCAGCTTGCCTTCTCGAAATTCTGCGCCTGTTTCATGCATCGCCCGAACGAGAGCTGGCCAATCCTCAAAGTCGGTAGCAAAGATTTTCTCGACCATCATCCGGGTGAGTTCCGGCACGAGATGGTTCAGCACGACGGGCGAATATCCTGCTTCGTCGGCCAGACGAGCCCAATAGAGATTGGGCGAATCCAGAGATTCTGCAAAGAAACGGCTCGAATATCCAGAAAACGGCGGCATAGGCGCGATATTCAGAAGTTCGAGACCGTAATTCTGAGCCATGCTGGGGTGCGGCGTGCCAAAATCGTGCGACAAGCGCTTCCAGTTGACTTGGTCTGGGTGTTGCCGACATAGGGATTGCAGTTCCTGGCCAGCGCTGCCCCATACTCCAGGTTGTTCCGAGTATTTATCCAGAAATTCCGCGGCCAAATAAAAAGTGTCTGCCGGCATCATTTGCGGGAGCATTTCAGCGACCCGGCCTCTGTGCAGAGCTTGCTCGACTTGGGTTAATCGCTGAGGCAGCAATCGATTCGAAAGAACTGTCAACACCTTATCTCGCAGATCCTGGTCCTTTTCGGCAGCTAACAGGAATTCTTCTCCAGTCCGCTGATAAAGAGCGATCGCATGAAGCTCCCATGGGCTGATATCCCACCAGCGGGGTAGGATTGCAGATGCCAACAAGCCCGGCGTCAACCCTTTCCAGATCAGAGCCTGCACATTGTCCGGCGAAATGAAATCCTGTTCAAGGTCGGCCAGAGCATAGGGCAGATCCGCAAGCGAACCAACGAAATGAGCGCCTCCGCCGGCCGGCGAACCCTCTCCCATCAGCTCCGGAGCCTGCCACAATGTCTTCATGCCTTCAACCGATTCTCCCGCAAAGTCGTGAGAGCGGACGAAGAGTGGATTATTGTGCAGCGCCTGGGCGCCAGGCGGTTCGTAGTAGGCGTAGTTCAAACCGACCAGAGTATCGCGCAGGAAAGATGCGAGCTGACCACGTGCCTCGTCAATTTGCGCGCGCGAAGCCGCTGGAGACTTGAGGACTCTTGGCAAGTCAGTTCGCATCTGCACGTCGGTGTGATGATTGTTGTAGATTCCGGCGGCCCATTCCGTTCTTTCGCTACTGGTAAAGATTGGCCGCGGCATCTCGAATTCTCGCGTCTGGCCAGCCAGGCGGATCAAGTACTCGGGCGGCTGTTTCCCTCGCGCCTTTTCCGCTAACGCATCCCCCAGAGTCAGAATTGTGTCGAGCGAGACCAATCGCTGGTCGTCCAATACAGAGCGGATCCTGGACGCCAGTTCCCGGTGCATCTGCCTTCCCTCTGGAGTATTCTGCCGCGGTCCCGCCAGCAGGTCGATAATCTCGTCTTGCGAACCTTTCGCGTTGCCGGTCGCAGATCGGAACAGTTCTGCCAAGGAACTTCGCCCCGCGTCATAGACTTGCGAGGCGGATTGAATCGCGGCGAAGGGCTTAATCACGTGCTGCCAGGAGTCGTTCAGGTGGGAGTTGGAAATTTGTCCCTGGCGCGCCAGAATCTGCCAGATTCCGACATTGGCCTGGAAACTGCCGAATGCATTCCCGCGGGAAGCTGAGGGCAAGCCATTGAGCCCTTGAGCGACGTTCAGAAACAGCGTGATCGACTCGTCGGTTAATTCGGGAAACTCGGAGAAAATCCGGTACTGATCACTGAATTCCTCGAACTTGCGTGCCAGCAAACGGACCGTCGCCGGCGCCAGCCGATGTTCCGGAGATCGTCTTCCGTCCAACTCACTGATCGCCATGAATATCTGCAAGGGCCCACTTTCGGTGGACGCCCGCGACAGAGCGAACATGATTTGCATCAGATGATCGGTGCCCGTCAGGCTGGAAGTCTGCTTTCCCCACCGGCGCACGAGAGTAGAGTTGTGCCCGCGGAGAAGAATCTCTTTCCAGACTTCGAGATCTCCGGGGACGAGCGGTTCACCGCCGCTCTCCACCCGAAGTCGAGTGACCAGAAGTAGGAGTGCAGGCGCCGGTCGGTAAAAACCTCTGGTCGCGGGTGCCGACGGATCGGGCGCGCGCAATCCCGAGTAAAAAAGCCGCAGCCGTTGGGGCTCGGTAAAATATGC
Organism: uncultured Acidobacteriaceae bacterium; assembly: GCA_963733795.1. GTDB lineage: Bacteria > Acidobacteriota > Terriglobia > Terriglobales > Acidobacteriaceae > Sulfotelmatobacter. The sequence continues at coordinate 13,861 of CAVTED010000004.1, read as the reverse complement.
CTGCTGATTTCCACTCACTCGCGAAAGCACGTCGAAATAGGCGATGAGCCAGCCTTTATCCTTGGCCAGCAATCTCGGGACAAAAGCGGCCGGGGACGCCGGGCTCGCTCCGGCCAGGTCCTTCCATGCGGCTTCGGCCCCGGCTCCTCCCGGGACGTTGACTCGACCCGCTCTGATGCAGAGGTTCCTGCCGTAGAAATCAAGCACCGCGGCGTAGGGAAGCAACTTGCCCAGCCCAATCGAATGCTGCAAAGACTTGCTGGTTTCAGGCTCGATCCGGGAGAGGGCCCAATACAGGCGTGCGACTGATGAATCGTTCAGGATCGTGTCCAGCAAGTCCCTGCTGTTTTCTTTGAAGTTCTTTGGGCTTGCCTTGGTCCAGTCGCTTTCGGAGAAGAGCACAGGCACGGGAGAAGAGGTGTAAGGGTATTCAAACGGCTTGCCCCCTTGCAATGTCTGCTCGAGTTGGGGAAGTGGGAATCCCGAATCAATGGCCAGAAAAGCCCTCTCGGAATCTTCCGTTTGCAGGGACGTTTCGGGCTCCCCGCAGTTTGCCCGGGTTCGATAACCCAGAATGCGCAGAAGCGGTTTTGCGTCGTCACAATTCGAAACACGAATTACCATGCCACTGCCCGCTGCCAACTGGGTCAACTCCCTGGCCTGCACTACGTATCGCCGCAGCAGGATCAGGAACTCAGTGGGCCGGCTGGAGCCTTCAAAACCCTGAGTGAACACATTCCGGCTCAACAGGGGCAGGACTTCTTCAGCCGAAATCTTTTGACTGATCCCGGCCATTCGCAGAAAAGATCGCTGCGGGCCCGGAATCACGAACTGAGACGCAACCGAGGGAGTTCCGTCCTGAGACGGGGATACTGCTGCCTGGGACTGCTCAGACTGAGTGGCCGGGGGCAGTTCCCTGCTACTCGCGATCAAATCGCAATTCAAGAGAGAAAACGCGACCAGGACAGAGAGGCAAAGAGAAGATTTCACGGCTGGTTCCTCGCGGAGCTGGCGAGACCTCATTTCACCTGGAATCTATCGCGGAAGGCAGGGGATGTCTTCAGCTCGCGAAATCGAAATGTACCTAGACCTAGGTTTTGGTGAGAACCGGGCCTTGCTCCAAATTCAACGTGGCCCAAAATACCTCATCTCGGGCGACTATCCAAGCTGTTTTTTTGGCAGTTTTCCTAAAGCCAAGCATTTACGGCAAAATTGACCTGAAATGGTTTGGGCTCCAGGAACCTGGAATCCCGTTGGCCAGGTCGCTGGAGACGATGAAGGCTTCAATGATGTCAACTTTGACAGTGCGGTAGGACTTGCGTCGGCAGATGTATCACATCGCAAATACCCAGATCAAAGATCTGGCGGAGAGGGAGGGATTCTATTACCGCCGTTACCTGCAAGGCACTGTGAAACCTACAGTTTCGCGATAATACCCTGTGTTTGTGCTGGTTACAAGCGAGTTCGATCTCAGGCTTGCGTTTCTGTAGTTTCTCCAATTTGCTGGGATTGCAACGAAAACGGTATCAGTGGTATCAGTCTCGAAACGAACGGTTTTCGCCCCACACCCTGCCGAATCGAACTTTTTGCGCAATACGTTCACGCCGCCGTTGTCGAAAGGATAGGCATCAAGACTTGACACTGAACGTTAGCTGCTGACCTCAGCTTCGCCCACCGTTACGAAAACCGGAATTACCATGTTCTTGTGCTCACATCCCCAGCGAACATGATGTGGACTTGTCATGGTCCCCTCAATTGGCTTCTAGCAGGGAACAAACTGGCCCGAACACGCATCTGAAGCCATCAGCTCAATCACGTCTTTGTTCCGTTTTCGTAACAGAACTGACAATTTGCAAAGTCCACAGGCTCCTGCGGGTATTTTCTGGATCGCACATGCAGGTTGCTTTGGAAGGCTGAACTGTCCCCGACCAGATCGAGCCGGTTGGACGGATGGAGCAGGTTGCACAGGTCCTGAAGTCCGGTTGCTAGTTGGGATGAGCTATGCGTCGCGTTTGCTGTCTTGGCCTTTTAGAAGTTGCTTCACTTGCCTTTTATCGTTGAACTTGCTTCCCTGTCTATCCTGTCCCGGCGTCGGGCGCAGATGACAACCGCTTTGCTCCGAACATTGAGAGTTGGTTAACGAATTTATCGTAAGTTGCTGTAATGCACTTCTCATCTTAATGAAAATCACATTTTCAATATTTCTGATTGACATCCACAAGCTCATTCAACTATCTTGCCCGGCAAACAGTAAGCGATAAGTTGTTTGTCGAGGCGAACTAGATTCGAAATTGCTTGCCCTACTTACTGCTTCCCTCTGAAGTCTGGGTCTTGGTTGGGGACGTGACCTCGCAGTCGTGCACGTAGTTATCTCGTTGCCGACCTCGCGACTTTACTCCGTGACTCGGATTCTTCCAAATAACTTGCAACCGAAATCTACTCTCAGTAAGTACAGTCTGCGAAAAAAGGACATACTCTCATGATGTCGAAAACTCTCGGAGTACTGGCAATCGCAATTATTCTTAGCCCAGTAGCGTTTGCACAAGGCGGGTGCTCCCAATACAACACGTGGGGTATTAGCGGATATGCAGGGAATGAGGCAACAGGACAGGGGGGAGACCCTAATTGGCAATCACTTAAGGCCAGTGAACAGGCTCTTCATGGAGGAATTGGGCCGTCCTGCAATTACACATGGATAAGCCAATCGGCAAGCTGGTACGGAGTGTGCGTTTCAGTGGGGTACACATGCTCGACTACACCAGACCCCCCGGCGAAGTCCGCCCCTGAAACGAATCCCGGTCCGTCGTGCCCGGCTTGCGGTAAGCCAATAAGCTTAGCGACTGGGAATACATACATTCTACAAACCGATCTGTCTATTCCGGGTCTCGGAGGAGGTCTGAATCTCTCCCGGTCGTGGAATAGCATCTGGCCAGGAACTCAACTTGCCTTTAGTGCTGGGCTCTTTGGGAACAATTGGCGTTCGACTTACGAGGAGCGGATTTTTGTCGGCAATGATGGAACTCTAAAATATTCAAGAGCTGATGGGAGCTTTTGGTCGTTCTTGCTGTACGGAAGTCCAGCGGTTTATCACGTAATTGCTCCCGCGAATGGGCAAGCGACGATGACGGAGCAAGCCACCACCACCTGGACGATTACTTTCCAGAATGGGGAACAACGGATATTCGACTACAAGAGCGGCTGGCTCACCGCCATAATCGACCGTAACGGAAATCAGACTACCCTTGCTTATGATTCGCTAAGTCGTTTGTCGTCGGTTACTGATCCCGCATCGCGGCACTTGTACTTCTCCTATACGGGACCATCGAGTTATCTCATCAACGGTGTAAGTTCCGATGTTGGAGTGTCATTGTCGTATGCATATGACAACCAAGGCCGTCTGCTCACTGTTACTAAGCCAGATCAAACAACCGTTTCATTTCAATACGACAGCAATTCGTTCATAACGGCTGTGACGGATTCTCAAGGGAAGATCATCGAATCGCATACTTATGATTCTACCGGACGTGGGCTCACTTCCTCACGAGCAAACGGGGTTGAGTTAGTGACTGTGTCCTACGGAAATCAGTGATTTCTGTTCCTGAAAGTGATGGCTCGATATCTGGGAGATTATCTCGAATGACTAAGCGTGATTGTAAGCGCCTCAGCCCTTGGTACTTGGTTCTATGTTTGTGTGTCTTTGCATTATTGTCTGGCACAGTGCTAGCGCAAGGGTCACTGCCGTCGGGATGGTCCGATTCTGATATCGGTAGCGTCGGCGTTTCCGGCAGTGCCGGTTACGCGAGCAACGTGTTCACGGTGCAGGGCGGCGGGCATTCATTTCTCAGTGTCTCGGCAGACGCGTTTCACTTCGCTTACGTGCCGTTGTCGGGAGATGGAGCGATCACGGCACGCGTTACCAGCACCAATACGTCTGGGCAAGTTGGGGTGATGATTCGGGAAACCCTGGCTGCGACCTCCAACCACATGCTCATGGATGTGTACTCTGGTTCTCTTTACTCACTGTACCGTACGAATGGAGGAAGCAGTAGCTACACCGCCGTGGGAGGGGGAGCGGTCCCGATCTGGGTGAGGGTGGTGCGGAGCGGGAGTACGTTCACAGGCTATACATCGTCAGACGGAGAGAACTGGAAGCTAGCGGGCACCAGTCAAACCATCACGATGGCGCAGAATGTGTACATGGGATTGGCAGTGTCGGGAAGCACAACGACAGCCAATACCGCCACCTTCGACAATGTCTCATTTACTTCTACAGCCTCCCCTGCAATTACCTCCCTCTCCGCCACGACCGGACCGATTGGCAGCCAGATTGTGATCTACGGCTCTTTCTTTGGAGATTCGCAGGGATTGAGTGCGGTTCTGCTCGGGGGCGCGCCAGTAACGATCAATTCCTGGAACGACGCCTCGATCACGATCACGATCCCGAATGGGGCCACATCCGGAGATTTGGTGGTGTCGGTTGCTCCCAGCATGAACGACAGCAATCCACTGTATTTCACGGTAACAGGAAATCCACTTCCCCCCGGCTGGCTGGATGAGGATATTGGGCAGGTGGGAGTGGTGGGTAGTGCGGGATATGCGAGCGACGTGTTCACGATACAGGGCGGTGGGCGTTCATTTCTTAGCGTTCCGGCAGACGCGTTTCACTTCGCTTACGTGCCGTTGGCGGGAGATGGAACGATCACGGCACGTGTGACCAGCACCAATACGTCTGGGCAAGTGGGAGTGATGATTCGGGAGACGCTGGCCGCAACTTCCAATCACCTGTTCATGGATGTGTACTCTGGGTCTCTGTACGAAGCCTACCGCACGAGTGGAGGAAGTAGCAGCTACACGGCGGTGGGAGGGGGATCCGTCCCGATCTGGGTTAGGGTGGTGCGGAGCGGGAGTACGTTCACAGGTTATACATCGTCAGACGGAGAGAACTGGAAGCTAGCGGGCACGAGTCAGACGATCACGATGGCGCAGACTGTGTACATGGGACTGGCAGTCTCAGGAAGCACAACGACGGCCTACACCGCAACCTTCGACAATGTCTCGTTTACTTCTACAGTTTCTCCAGCGCCAGCGATTACAGCCGTTTCTGCTACCACGGGACCGGTTGGCAGCCAGGTTGTTGTCTCAGGTTCGGGTTTTGGAGCTTCGCAGGGATCGAGTGTGGTTCTGCTCACGGGACGACAACGGCAACGACAATTCGTGGAGCAACACTCGATTACGATAACGATCCCGAATGGGCAACGTCGGGAGATTGGGCAGGTACACGTCGGTTGCTCCCAACTTGAACGATAGCAATCCAGTGTTTTCACGGTTACGCGCAATCCACTTCCAGCAGGCTGGCTGGATCAGGACATTGGGCAGGTAGGAGTGGTGGGCGGTGCGGCGTACGCTAGCGGCGTGTTCACAGTGCAGGGCGGCGGGAGTTCATTTTTCAGCGTCCCGGTAGACGCCTTTCACTTCGCTTACGTGCCGTTGTCGGGAGATGGAATCATCACGGCACGTCTAACCAGCACCAATACGTCTGGGCAAGTGGGAGTGATGATTCGAGAGACGCTGGCCGCAAATTCCAATCACCTGTTCATGGATGTGTACTCTGGGTCTCTCTACGAAGCCTACCGCACGAGTGGAGGAAGCAGCAGCTACACGGCGGTGGGAGGGGGAGCGGTCCCGATCTGGCTAAAGGTGGTACGAAGCGGTTCCACGTTCACCGGTTATAGGTCGTCAGACGGCGTGAACTGGACGCAAGCGGGCACGAGTCAGACGATCACGATGGCACAGAATGTGTACATGGGATTGGCGGTGGCGGGAAGCACATCGACCGCCTACTCCGCCACCTTCGACAATGTTTCGGTAGCTTCAGGAGGAGGAAGCGGTGGAACTCTACCAATCATGTCCGCCCTTTCTCCAACTTCGGCAGGGTTCGGTTCGTCGGTTACGATTAGCGGATCGAATTTTGGAGCCACTCAGGGAACGAGCGCGGTAAAATTCAACGGAACTCTGGCTTCTACGATCACCAGTTGGAGCGCCAGCCAGATCGTTGTATCCGTGCCCAATGGCGCGACAACGGGGCCAGTTTCGCTGACCGTTAACTCCGTTCAGAGTGTTTGCAGCGCGAATTGCCAGTTCACGGTTATCAATCCCGTAATCAACTCCTCTCTCCGCCCGCTGCTCCGCTCGGTGGTTCTGTGACCGTATCCGGCAGCGGTTTCGGTTCCAGCCAGGGCAGCAGCCAGGTTCAGTTCAATGGCATTTCGGCCAATGTGACATCGTGGAGCGATACAAGTATTACGGCCGTTGTTCCCTCTACAGCCACGACTGGTCCCGTAAATGTCCTGAACACCGGCGTAATCAGCAACAGTGCACAATTCACTCTGCTTGAGGCGCTTTCCGTCGCAAGCGCTTCGCCCCTCATTGGCTCTGTCGGTTCCTCCGTAACGATTACTGGGGCTGGTTTTGGTTCTGCTCAAAGCAACAGCACCGCCTCATTCTATGGCGCAACCGCAGCGGTAACGAGTTGGTCTGACACTCAGATCGTAGCCACAGTTCCATCCGGTGCGGGGTCAGGGCCGGTATCGGTGGATGTAGCGGGAATCACTGCGCAGGGACCTTCTTTCACGATCAACGCGACGAGTCAGACCACGGACTCGCTGGGAAACACATCGAGCTATACCTCCGAAGTGGCGGCTGGCAAATGGTTGTTCACCGATGGGCAAGGCTCGGGCTGTTCTAGCTGTACATCGCGCGGAGTGAAGCACAATACGTATGACGCAAACGGAAACACGCTAACGGAGACCGACGAACTTGGAAACACGACAACCTATACCTACGATTCCAATAACAATGTCGCGTCGGTCTCCAAGCAACTGAACACCAGTACAACGGTCACGACTTCGTACACATACAACAGTTTTGGCGAAGTGCTCACCGCAACTGATCCGCTTGGAAATGTGACCACGAACTCCTATGACACTCACGGCAATCTGCTTTCCGTTACGTCTCCTCAGCCGAATTCGAATACCACGGCCAGCACGACTCAATTTGCCTACGATACGAAGGGCGAACTGACGCAGATCACCGACCCGTTAACAAATGTCACAAACCTGACGTACACATCCGTGGGCCAGATTGCCAGCATTACGGATGCGCAGCAGCATACGACCACGTACCAGTACGACGTACGGGGAAATCGCACGGCAGTCATCGACCCAATCAATGGTAGTGCGCATCCCACCAGTTTCGCCTATGACGTGATGAATCGGCTCACCGGCATCACGTATCCCGATGGCAGCACAGTTGGCTTCGGATATGACTACCGGGGCCGACGCACCACCGTTACGGACCAGAACAATCGCACCACGACCTATGCCTACGATGATGCCGACCGCTTGACTTCAGTGACCGATCCCACGAGCCATGCGACCACATACACCTACGACACCGAAAACAACTTGAAAAGCATCACGGATGCGAATGGCCACGCCACTTCGTTCACATACGACGCCTTTGGCAGGGTCACGCAAACCGCTTTTCCATCGTCGTGGTCAGAGTCCTACGCCTACGACGCAGTTGGAAACCTCACCAGCAAGACGGATCGCAACGGAAACACGATTCAGTACGTCTACGACGCTCTCTACCGCCTCTCGCAGAAGAACTATCCCGACACAACCAATGTCGAATATGTCTACGATCTGGTGGGCAAGATCAAGCAAGTGATCGATCCCACTGGGACGTACGGATTCTCCTACGACAACATGGGACGGCTGATCGGGACAACAACCCAGTATGCATTCCTACCGGGTGTTAATTCTCAGAACGCGTACACGTACGATGCGGCTTCGAACCGCACCTCGCTGACTGCCCCTGACGGCAGCATCAGCACATATGGTTACGACACCCTGAACCGGCTAAATGGCATGGCCAACTCGTGGGCAGGCTCGTTCGGCTTCGGCTATGACGCGTTGAGCCGCAGAACGCAGCTAACACGGCCGAACGGCATCACCACGAATTACAACTACGATTCGCTGTCGCACCTGCTTTCGGTGCTGCATCAAGCGGGAACGAACACTCTGGACGGTGCCAGCTACACCTATGACCCAACTGGCAACCGCACCAGCAAGGGAAATTATCTGAACGGGGTCACGTCGAACTACACGTATGACCCGCTCTATCAGTTGACGCAAGTAACCCAAGGGTCGAGTACCACGGAGAGCTACAGTTACGACCCGGTTGGGAATAGACTGTCATCATCCGGAGTGCCCACCTACAGCTACAATTCGTCGAACGAGCTGACGTCGAATACCTTGGGCAGCTACACGTACGACAACAACGGCAATACCCTCACTGACTTCTCCGGCAAATCCTACACCTGGGACTTCGAGAATCGCCTGACGCAGGCGGTGAATCCTGGCGTGGGCACGACAACCTTCAAGTACGATCCTTTCGGCAGAAGGATCCAGAAAGCTGGACCGCTCGGCACGACGAACTACCTGTATAGCGGTCCCAATTTAGAGGAAGAGGTTGATAACGTCGGAAACGTGCTGGCTCGCTATGCCCAAGGGCTCATTGTTGACGAGCCACTATCCGAATTCCGCTCCGGAGGAACAAGCTACTACGAGGCCGATGTTCTTGGCTCGATTACGTCCCTCAGCAATGCTTCTGCAGCGCTCGCCAATACGTATATCTACGACTCCTATGGGAACTTGACAGCTTCGACGGGAACGCTCATCAACCCGTTCCAGTACACCGGACGCGATTACGACCCTGAAAGCGGCCTTCGGTATTACCGCACAAGGTACTACGACCCGAGCGATGGCCGGTTTACTAGCGAAGACCTGGCACGCTTTGGTGGCGGAATGAACTTCTATAGGTATGTTGGGAACTCGCCTATAAGATTTCTTGATCCCTATGGCTTGAGTCAAGTAAATCCGCAAGACATGGCATCACTTATAAGCCTGTTCCCCGGTTCCACAGCCCAAGGTGATGCAGGCGTATCCATCCCGATGCCCTGTACTGAAGTCAGGAAGATCATCGAGCAAAACGGTTTCTACTCAAACGACAATTGGTCGAGTTGGAATCCGTTTCTATTCTTTGATCCGCTTTTTCATCGTGGCGGCTGGGAATTTCGCAAGCCTGACGGAATGCACATCCGCATGAAGTATCCCAGCGCGCCGTGTGACAAGACCTGCACGCTCGACGAGGCCCACAACGACGATCACAATCCGATGTACGATCCGTGGGGACATTTTGAGTATGAATTGCTCCCGGGTCTCGGGAAGGCGGCCGGGATACCTTCGAACGTTAATGGGCGACCGTTAATGTTCCAATAGGCGTTTTCTTCTCAGATGATTCGAGACGCACTATGAACCACAAACAACATTGAAAGCGTTGGTGAACCGATGACGTTGAAAACTACAGTATCGCTGTTGATGGGTGAGTTCTGCCTGCTCATACTTCTTGCCTGCGAAATCACAACCTCGGCGAAGCTAGGAAGTGGACCGACGTTCTCCCTTAATGGAAGTGGGCATCTCGCGTCGTTTACGGTCTATGCTCCTCAACCTGGCCATAAGATTGCGACTCCCAACGATGCCAAGTCAGAAGTATGGAGTTTTCGGGCGAGCGGTAGTTCGCGAGGTGAGCCGGTCGCTCGCATGGAGCTTCTATACGGTAAGGTGCCGAGTGGCTACGTACAGACAGTCCCCGGTAACGGGACTTCACCAGCTCTGGCCCCTGATCTTGTGTACTATTTTTTCGCAGAAACTACCGGCGCTGCTGGGGCAGAGGGCTTTTTTTACATGGACAAGACCATCCCGGTCCCCATAAACGTACCGGGCCTTTGTGAAAGCGGCTTTGTCGGTGATGTGAAGCCCGTTAAGTGCAGAACTACTGAGCCGTACGTCGAACCGAAGGATTTGGAGAAGTTCGTCCAAGAAAATAGAGTCCACTGAGGGTCCTTCGGCTCACTTCTTTTGGCTTGCCGAATCTTGTTCGCTTACGATGCGGCGCGGATTCAAGGTCAAGTCAACCGAACGTGAACTTAAAAAGGCGACGGTGCGAACCGTTCCGCAAGAAAAGCGGTTTACGCAAGTTTAGCTTTTAGCCAGAATAAGCAAGCTCTTAAATTAAGGTCATAGTTATCATACGCTAGCATGTGTGACCATCGGGAAAGGGCCTCTGACTAAACCCTTCGACATTGCTTCAGCTTCCTTAATGACAAAATCACAGGTCTTAAAGATATTCGCGGTAAATGACAGCTTTCTTAAGCCGGACGAAGTTCGCAGCCACCTTCGCCCAATTCCAGACCGCCGTTCTCTGTACAGCTATCTTGCAAGGCTCAGAGATCAGGGCTTGCTCGACCGGCATCCGTACGCTCGACGAGGACAGTTGGCCTACCGGCTAACGGAGAGAGGGCGTGCCCGACTGGAATACTTCCAAAAACGTTCGTGAGGCGGGCTTGCGTGCCCTGCAGGCTCCGCCGTTCCTACTGCTCTAACGTTACGTATGTACGTAACGTTAGCGGCCTGAAATCGCCGAAATCCCTGGACTCTAGTCGTTCCGTTCATTGTGCGTACTTGAGAACGAGGCTAGTTTCCACGGCCTTTGGGGTGAGCATCGAAAACTCATTGTTAAAGACCACATGATAGGTTCCGCCCTCAGTGGGCAATATCACCTTGACCGTTCCCTGCGTAACCTTCTGGCTGTTGTAGATAACCCGAACCGGATGCTGGTTTGTCCAGTTCACGAATTGGTCGTCATTCATCACCCAAACCTCGATGCTATTGCGTAGCCCGCCCGTAGCGGCGAAGTGGCCCTCCAGACTGACCGCCCTGGCCCCAGGAGGGACAACAAACTTGAATTGCTTCGCGCTGTGCGCGGGAACTGTGAAGGCCGGTTCTCCAATTGGCCGGTTCACGGTTTGGGGCGCGTCCTGTGCCATCGCGATTGTGCCAAACAGCGTGACGGCGCTGAGAATGGTTTTGATCGGAAAGTTCATGTGGGCAAAGCTCCCTTTTCCTAGGCTGTGATGGTACGAACGGTACTAACAGTATCGTTGCTAGAAAAGAGTACGGAGGTAACGATGGAAAGGAATGGAAACCACTGGCAAGCGGACAATTCAGGTCAACGTGAAGATGACCGCCGAGGACTTTGACAATCTTCAGAAGGCGGCAAACGTATTATGGCCGGACGCCATTCTCAGCAACTCTGGGATTATTCTGGGACTCGCACGTCTCTCAGCGCGAGAAGTGCTCAAGAAAAAGACGCGCAAGCCTACTAAGTAGCGTGGGTGGCTCTCGATCTTGAACGCTTGCCCAGGGGAATTAAGGGGACCAGTCCTCATTCATTCTCTTTCACGCGCAAATCCCAAGACAATTCCCCGGTGCCACAGTTTCGGCAAGCTCCGTCGCGTGCCGGTCCTTCGTAGCCGCATGAGCACTCAATGTAATATTCGCGCCGAACTATGACATGCCACACTTTCGATCTCTCTTCTGCGCAGATTTCTCGCGACCGGCGGGGCGTCACAAAGCCCTGTCCCCCGAGAGAATCGGCCAAGAAATAAATCTGCGATGTGGACCTGGCGCGGGGGAATTTTGGGTCACGAATGATTTTCAGAATCAGTTCTGAGAACTGAACAAGGCTCCCGCTCATTCCTACCGCTTCGTCGCTGACTGCTCTGACGATTTCTTCAGAAGACTTCGCGGCCAACAATCGCGGACCCAGTTTCGGCCAGAATTGGGGCAACGCGAGACGGTAGTGGTCGGCTTGCCCCAGCAGTATTGAACGATCTATCCGGCGCGGCCTGCCCCTCCCCTTCTTTTCCTCTCCTGTCTCAGAAGATTTCTTTTGCGCCATGTAATTTTTCCTTCCGAGATACTTTCTGGGATTTGATCGTCACTGCGGGATAAATTATACGTACCAATGGGTGTTTAATCCACTATTTTGCAGGACGCGTGCTTGGTCAACGTGCCGTAACGTTATATATCCATTGCGCTTAATGCGATTGGCTATTGCGTTCCACAATGATCCATAGCACTATTTATATGGAGATACGACGATGATCGCAAAAGACACACAATGGTTTCCTTGCCCGGTCTGCTTAAAGCCGCTCGATGTCCGAACAACCAAACGAAAAAAGCCTTACGTGATCTGCTCGCCCTGCGGAGTGCAGATGTTCATTCGTGAGCGGGCTGGAATCGAAGCCTTCGGAATGTTAGTCGAGCAAGGGCTGAAGGCGGACGTGTTAACCCGAATCGGCCAACTGGAACAACGCTACCGGCTGAAGTGCCCCGAGTGCAAGAAACCCTTTTGGGCCACTCCCGATTTGCTGGGAACGAACTGGCTCAACACCAAAGCCTCGGGCTACCGTTGTCCCGAAAAGAACTGCCACGGTGTCGTTCCGATTGAAAAGCAGGCTAGCTGATGTCCATCGCAGATCAAATCGAGAAGATCGGTCGAGCCTTGACCGCACAGGAGCTATCGAAGCTCCTGTCCGTCTCCAAGGTGACGATCTTTAAGCAAGCGGCAGCGGGGCGGATTCCCTCGTTTCGTGTCGGCACTTGCGTGCGATTTGATCCGAGAGCCGTGGCGAACTGGCTGCGTTCACAGTGACCCTACCCGAAAATCTTGTTCACTTTCGCACGCACTTGCTGGCTGCGCGATGGCTTCAGGTAGCGCATGGTGCTTTCGATGTCAGAGTGGCCAAGCCACTGTTGCACGGTACGCAGATCAACTCCTGCCCACAGGCATCGTGTCGCAAACGTCGCGCGGAATTTGTGGAGCCAGAAATCCTCTTCGCCTAGGTTGGCACGGTCCGCCACAGCCTTCAGGCAGTCTAGAAAATCAAGCTTGGGCTTGCAGCCAGCGGTAGGGAACACTAAACTGCACGTCTTGTCTGCTTTTGTTTTCCAGATTTTCAGACTCTTGACCAGCTTCGCAGGGATCGGAATCTCACGTTCCTTATACGCCTTCGGTGTCCATCCCCGGTCTGGTTTGTGGCTAACTCGAACCGTGGCGTGGGAAAAGTTGATATCCGACCAGTACGTGTACATGACTTCCTGCTCTCTCATGCCCGTCATCAGGAAGAACTCATACCAGAGCTTTTCTTCCGCATCGCAAGCCGCAAACAGCTTTTTCAGTTCTTCCCGCTCGTACATTTCAGGTTCTTCTTCGGTGTAACGCGGCCAGTCGTTCTTTCCCACCAAACCGCGAATCCCATTCGCCTTCAGAAACGTCATTACGTTCTCGAATTTGTTATAGACGCTGCGCGGTGCCTGCTCTTTCTCGTCTCGCAGGAAAGCGCAGAACTTGAGCAAGTCTCTGCGCTCGATGTCTTCGATGTAGAGCTTGGGACAGGATTCAGTGAAATAGTTCAGCGCAGTAGTGTACGCGGCCAGAGTCTTCGGCTTTTTCGTCAGCTTCGTCTCGTCCAAAAACTCCGCGACCGACGCTGCGAATGAGTGGTGCCCATTGTCGCCGTTTTCAGGCACGACGGAGACGCCGTTGTTCACCGCGTTGAGTTCAGCTTCCTTTCGCAGTCGTCGTGCGCTGGCGTCGGCTGAGTCCTTTCCCACCGAGAGGCGCACTCGTTTCGCGCCTTCGCGCCATTCCAGGTAATACGCGCCTTCGGGATGCCGTTCTTCCTTGGTATTTACGAGTACGACATCGGGCTTGACTCGGCCGTTCGTGGAAAGCACAACAACGCAATACCGCATCCCGTGCGGCGTTTGGACTCTTTTGGTGAGATTAACTTCGCGGTTGGCCATTCGGTGATCCTTCCTGATTCTGGTATCAGTGTAGGTATCACCAGCTTGCAAGTGCTAGATAACAAAAGTAATGGCGGAGAGGGAGGGAT
>CAVTED010000003.1:0-606851 GCA_963733795.1 uncultured Acidobacteriaceae bacterium | reverse complement strand
CCGTGCGTTGGGAGTTGTCACGACTGAGGGTGCGGGAAAGCTTGCTTCCATCGTTCGTGTAAATGTGTACGTCGTGTTGAGCCCGCGAAACAGATACGTATGCGAAGCGGTTGTTAACCAGCAGTTCGCTTTTGTCTGTGTCCACGTGAATCAAAACTCGGTCTGCGGTCTGCCCCTGGCTGCTGTGGCTGGTTACTGCGTATCCGTGGTCGAGATGAGGATGCTCGTGGATATTGAATCGAACTTCGCGACCGGAGTCCATCCGGATTTCAAGGTTGCCGGACTGGCTGACTCGTTCGATGGTACCGAGTTCTCGGTTAGCAACTCGGAGTTCCCTCGACGGGGCCGTGAACTGAACGCGGTCGCCCTGTGAGAATTCGCGCTGAACTTCTTGGTGCACCGTCACGCCCGAGAGTCGTCGCGGATCGTAGGTCAGCTGAACTCCATTCTCGCGTTCAATGGTGATACGGTTTTCGCGGGCGTCCACTCGATCCACTCGCGCGTATTCGCCAGGGTCGATCCCCAGCACATTACTCCCGCGGGTATAGCGCACGAAGTCTCCCTCCGCGTATTGTGCGGCCCATTGCCGATCTGCGCCGGTCATCTCATTTCGCGAATCGAGTACTCGGAGTTTGTGTTCCTCCGGATTCACGTCGCCGCGGGCTTGCATTTCACGGTGGATCAGAGTGTTCAGCTCGCGTCTGGACTCATTGTCGGGTGAAATGACCAGCGTGCCTTGAGGCTCGCGCGCGTATTCACGAGCGATTACACCTAGCCTCTCTTCGCGGACCACAATCTCATGTACGCGGCGCTGCTGGTCGAGATTCGCTACGGCCCCGTGAACATCCCCGCGGGCAAGCTGTTCCACAGCCTCCTTAAGTTCCGGTTCCTTCTGCCGGATGACCTCATGCAGACGTGCAGTGTGCATCCCCGCTTCTTGTAGTTGTCGGTAGGGTCTGCCCGCTTCCACCGCCTCATGTTGCCGCTTGTCACCTACCAAAAGCACACGGTCGCCGCCGTCCAACCGATGCAGTAGCTCGTTCATCTGTTTTGTGCTCGCGAGACTCGATTCGTCCAGGACGTAAAGCCTCTTCTCTCCGCCGTCGGGCTGCTCGCGTCGGGCCAAATGACGCTGCAACGTGCCTGACTCGATACCTGATTCTGCCAATTTCTGCGCGGCGCGCGACGTGGGTGCGAGTCCGAACACCTTGTAGCCCTCATGCTCGGCAGCTTCGCGGATGGCGGCCAAGGAAGTGGTTTTGCCAGCACCCGCAACGCCCTCAAGACCGGTGATTCTGTCGTGACTGCTCGCGATCTGCTCAACCGCCGCGCGTTGGCTGGTGCTCAAGTGTGGATGTTTCTCTCCGATGTGACGCAAAGTCTCGGCACTGATCAATGGATTGCCCAGATTCTGTCCTCTTCGCATCTCGGCGACGTTGTCGCGCTCATAGCCAATCATCTGTTCCGTTGTAAACGCGCGGGCTGGCGACTTGCTCTCTACTTCAATCAGGTCGCCCGACTGGACGCGCTTGTCGAACCTCTCTCGTATCTCGGTGAAGCTTGCCTCGCCCATCGACCGTTTCAGAGAATCCCGCATCAGTTCGCGTTCGTCGGTTACAGCGTGGCGTTCTAGATTCTTCTCTTGCGCGTAGGTCAGAGCGGATTCGAGATGCTGCTTTTGCGGCGGGTCCTGCTCGACTCGCCTTTCGTGGGCTGCTCGAATCACTTGTTCCGGCTGCTGGCCGAACTGCGCGGCCATGTCACGGTGCTTTTGCTGCATCTCCGAGTGCGTGATGGCCGGCAGTTTGTGGTCACGCGTCTGATGCGCTGCGATTTGCGCGGCCCTTGCGCCTCTTACACCTTGTTGGTCGAGGTACGCCTGAATTTGTTGACTCCTCGGACTGGAGGCGTCCAGATACTCTCGCGTGTACCCTCTGATCTCCGGCTGGCCGCTCTTTCCCCTTTCGATCTCGTAGCCTTGGCCTTTAAGACGAAGCGCCAGCTCTGATCGATAAATCGCCGTTGCGTATTGTTGCGATCGGTAAAGTTCGTGCGGTTGCAGGGCGCGTGCCTCTCCAGTTTTCGTTTCGGTGAGGTTGAACAACACAACATGAGTGTGCAATTGCGGTGCCGCATATCCATTAACCGGCCGCGCGCTGTCATGCTCGAAGCTGGTTGCGATCCATTTGCCGGTCGTTTCAGGGAGCCGATTGCCACCCATGCGCGCTTGCACGAACCTCTCCATTTCGTGCAATGCAACTTTGACACTGTCCCGATGAGCCTGGCGCACGGATTCATCTCGACCCACGAGGCCAGTCAAAGAAACGCTCTTGGGAGCCGAGAATGTCGCGTCCCAGGCGGCACGGTGCTCCATGGTGCTAACCGTCTCACCTCGTGTATTGAGATATTCGCGCGCTGTTTGATGACGAACGAGTTGCTCTTCGGTTAAGGGATGCTGACCGTTCGCCAGCCGCTGAAAGTGTTCCGCCTGCACCTCACCATGTAGCCCCCACTCTTGCGCGAGTCGGCCGTGCCACTCGCCGCGTATTCGGTCACCTTCCGAGTAGTAATTCTCTTCTGCGTTTGCAAACTCCTCTTTGTGATAGGTCTGCGCCTGGCCGGCGCTGAGCGGTTTGGAAATGGTCAGCATGACTCACTCGAAGTAGGGTTCTTGTCCGGCGGCGATGCCTTCTGAGTTCTCCGATTCGCGCTGACTGATCTCCCGCGGCGCCACAGTGCTCGGCTGAGGCGGGCGCTTCTCGATTTCGACCACCCGCGGTTTGATCTCCCTTGGGATGAAACCGGGTTGCGCTTTTACGGGAGCGAGATATGGAAAGCTGAAAGGCACTACCAGATTGTCGACTTTAAGCAATGCGTGCAAGCGCTGTAGTCCACTGATTTCCGATGGGAGCACTAGCGGCTCGGTTCGCCTTTCATTGTGATAGCTCCTGGACTTGGTAAGCTTAAGAGGATGCGTATTCACCGTCTCCTTAACGCGTTCCATTTCCACTTCGCCAATCGTGTCCGATATCCACTTCGCTGCACGAGGCTCACTGGTATGCAAAAAGATTTTGGTAGCAGGCTGCGACAGCATTGCCTCAGCTTCGTGCCCGTAGCGCACTTCAAGTTGGCTCCGGCCTTGGAAACCGATCACGACGGGATTCCCGGATTTCCGATTCTCGGTCAGCGCGGTGTGCAATTGTGGTAGTCGCTGCAGGCTAGCGAGCTCATCAAGCACAAACCAAGCGTGACGCATTGCAGGATCACCTTGGTTCATCAATCGCAGTACCAACGTGTCCAGCCATAGGCTCATGAGGGGCAACAGCCGCTCGCGGAATCGAGGAGTCGAGGTCAGGAATATCCAGCCACTACGCTGTTGTGCCCATTTTTCAGTTGTCCATTTCTGCTTCGTCTCACTCTCCTTCGGCAAGAGCTTCAAACTGTCGGCAACCATGTTGAGCGCACCTAACACACCACCGCGCTGTGGGCCTGCACCGCGGTAGATGAATGCCGTCAGTTCAGTGCCTTTCAAGAGGCGATCTAGTTCTTCCTCATGGCTCATCCATTTGACCAGCTCCTCAGGCGTCGGTTTCAACGTAAGCAGGTGCGCGAAAATCTTTCGCGGACCTTCGACGAAGAATGTGTTCTCGTGCGGCTTGTCGGGGAACAACGATGTTGCCAGGGTCAGCGCTTCCGCCTCATGCAGCACTTCGTCGGACGGCGACCAGTAAGGACAACGCACGTCCAGGGGATTCAGGATAAGATCGCCGCGGGCTGGATTGAAAAATTGTGGTGTGTGTTCGAGCGCCGGATCATACACGATGGCCGTCTCGCCCCGCTCGGCGATCTGCGTCAGCACCCGCCGCTGTAAAACGCTCTTTCCGGCGCCCGTGTCTCCCATCATCATCATGTGGCTACTCTCTAACGAGCGCGGAATCGAGAGCGATTCTCTTGACTGCGTGGTCAGGAAGCTGATCCCATCCCCTCCACTCCATTGATTGAACTCCTTGACGGTGACCATCTCGGGGCCCTTGAGTCTCCGTCCCGGTTCCTCGATGCGCCGTCGCGTCCGGTTCCTTAGCATTGCCAGCACCAGCGTCAGCACAAAAACTCCCAATGCCCCGACCCATGCAGGCCATAGCAGATCGCCGGGCGTCTGCCCAAAGTAAATCCGCTCTGCAAGCATCCGGTTCATTTGCGCGTTCGTGTAATGCACCGTGTCCACCTTCAGAGCAACCGCTCCCGCCTGTCGCGCCTTCGCCGTGAGCGCGAAGGAGGGCCATACCTGCAAGGGGGCGGGCATCACGTCGGCGTCGGTGGCCATGCTGTGTTGCCCTTGTCGGTCTAATTTCGAGAGCACTTGGTAGGTGCTATTCGGACTCGGAAAATTCTTGGTGCTCGAATATTGAACCCAATACCACTGCTGCAACGGCGTCCAGACCTCGACGTTTCGGTACGTGAAGATTCCTATCCCAGCTACAAAAGCAAGGACTAAAGCCACAAGAGTCGACAGCAGCCAATTCTTGGACAGACCCCGAGGTTCCCCTCGACCCAATAACCGATTCACCGTTCACCCCCAGTCAGGGCAATCTTCCGCCGTTCGCCGCGCGAACCGACAGGATCATCAAAGGCGCTCCGAAAAACGTTGGTCATCTCAACTCGCTTTGGAAACTGATGCTTGGTCCAGCCTTTCCCGCGCCTTTCTCAGTTTGTCCGAGTCGGCCCGGTCGATGAGCCGCTGCATCTCCTCGGCGGTTATTGGTTCACCCTTCGCTTGCTTGAAGAGTACGTTCAGGAGGATCGCTCTAAGCGCCACGACCTCAGCCATGACCGCATGGGCTTCACCCCCGGTTCCGTTCAGCTTCTCCGGTTGGCCGTTCGCACTGGCCAGCATCACCTCGCGGCACCATTCCCCCAGGGTCTTCGACGCCTTCTGAGCTGCCTGCTCCAGCCGGGCGAATTCCTCTTCGCTAACCTTTGTTCCTATGGATTTGGTGCGCAGATTCGGCTTAACCATGAACTCGTCTTCCTAAACGCCACCAGGACGCAATCTCTTGCATTTTCAAATAGTTCGCGTACAGTAACCAAAAGTTAGCCTGCAGCTCCCATTCTGGGGTGACGTGTCATTCCCCAGCCGCTGCGAAGCAGCGTTTCTCAACCTAACTTGGACCCCTTGGACCCCGATCTGTCTGGAACCCCAGCAGCCCGACTCAAGCACCTTCGAAAGCCTGAACCCGGCTATCCATGAACCGCCGAAACTCATCTAGAACCCCTGGGGGCGGACCCACCTTATAGTCCTCACTGCCGGGGCTCATCAGCATCCCATCGACGAACACGTTATGGGCATCACCGTCGTCCGGCTCCATGAGCGCAAACAGGATCATTGCCTGGTCCCGTTCAGAAACATATGCCCGCCGATCTCGCCTATCCAGCAGCAGGCAGTGACAGGTCGGCAGCTCAGCTCCCCGTCTCATGATCTGCTCAAGCGGAGGCCGTTCGGTTCCGGAAGGGAACTTCCCATACAGCGTGGGATAACGGCTTTCGGGCACGTACGGGGCTACCGCTGGGTGGTGTAGAAACCAAGACCACAGGCTACCGTCCGAAGGCAAATCGTCGCCCCCGTCGCTGTACCCAAATTGAGGGGAACCGGCTGTGTATCCGAACTGTACGAACTGTAGATTTCCCTTGTAACCGAAAGCAGTCTCGAACGAGTCGGGTACCGGAAACGGGAGTGGGATAGCGCCGACAAGCGTTGGCGACATGTTGTCCTCAGGAACCTGCCAGCCCAGTTCTTGGACAGTGCGCCGCGCCTCCTTCACAAGATGCCGATGGACCTTCGAGGCCGCCAACCGGGTCCGATGTATTCCGCCCACAGATTTCATTGCGCCATCCTCTGCCGGCAAGGGCGTTGAGTTGTCGATTGCATATCGGCAAAGACTTCTCTGAGCTCATCGGGTTTCCCGGCCCGTATGTAAGCTTCGTAGGCGTCGTTCATTGTGGACAGCGCTTCATCCTCCCTGCCTGCGGATTTCAGCGCAAAGCTGTACAAAAGCCAAAGTTTCGGATCGGATCTATTGGATTCGAGAGCCCGCGCGCAGCACTCAAGCTCCTTCTCGTACATGTCAAGCATGTGGTAAGCCAACGACATTCCTGTCCACGCTCTGATGTTCTTGCCGTTGTTGTCCGGGTCGAGTTCTAGCGCACGATCGAAAGCTTGTACTGCGGATTGCAGATGTGCCCTATTCGTTTCCTCTGGGTCTTGGGTTCGGTAAAGGGCTACGCGGCGGAGCGCGAAACCGAGATTGAGCCATGCGCCAGTACTCCGAGGACTGGTCCGGTGTTGCAGTAGGACCAGAGCGAGCACCTCGGGAGCAGAAGCTGAAAGGTTTGTGGGAAGAACAGCGCCGTCCTCGTACATACCCCCCAAGAACCGCCCGGCGAAATCGGCTATGCTCTGGCTGCCCCGGCCCCTAGATTGTGCGTCCGCATGCCAGCGGAGCACTTCCTTGATCTCGTCGGGCATATTCTCGAGAAATTGGTTTTCGGCGTCTGTCACGGTCGTCCCGTACCTTCGCAAATCAAGCTGGCGTTCGTTGCTTCTCGATCTGGACCAATTCGGGCTTCGCTCTTTTCCCAGCACCCAAATCAACCTCTTTGCCCTTGGCGTAGATGGGATGGCGGGAATGCGTCCGGTTCCATTCGGTCAAGCTCGCGGTTTGGTGCACATGCTCGACGACACTTCGCCAACGACCTCCGTTGTAGGCGCAAAAACTGATTTCACCCTCTTGAGTCGCCATAGGAGTCCTTGAGTCGGACATCGTTGCAAGGTCGTAGTTGTAGAGATCTTGGAAGCTCATCGGAGTGACCATCACGAGTTTCCACGGCTCCTTATATAAGTAAGCCCGCTGGGACCAGTCTGAGCCGCTGCCACCAACCCTATAAAAGCAGTCCGCAAGCAATTTGCGTAGCCGGTCAAATCCAAAATCGGCTGGAGCCTTGGTGCGATCGAAGTTGCGTACCGCTGACAGCGAGGCCATTGCCTTAGTGATTGCCGGTCGCCTCCCGAGATCTGCGATCTCCACAAGGTCACGGAGGAATTGCTCCACGTCGAAGAATTTCGCCACGGGGATTATTTCTCTTGTGTGGGAATTGATGAGAATCGGGGAGAAGATCCCGTGGTTAGGATGGATATCGCAGAAGAGGCTACCTAACTCTGCGTCTGGATGGAGAACGTCGCACAGATGGGCGAAGGCTGCGTAGGCAGAGACAGGGAACCAGTCGCGCATGGGCTGCCAGTCAATCGACGTTTGCTTTTGCAAGTCGTACGCGATTTGTGAGACCGGATAACGTTTGGTGTAACGTTCATCATCCGATACTCCTTCATCCCGACCACAGAACATCACAGGCTGAAAAATAACGCCGTGAATCTTGTCTACGTGTTCCGCCACAAAGCGGACGATATCACCCAACCCATCGTTGTTCAGCCCGTTCACCACGGTCACCTGGAGCGTAGTTTTCATTCCCGCGGCGGCGATGTTTTCCAATGCGGATCGCTTCACGTCCATGTTGTTGCCGATTCCTCGATGGCTGTTCTTTGCTTCCGTGGTGCCATCGAACTGGAGATACACCGCGTGGAGTCCAGCCGCCCGTGCCTGGGCCGCAAAATCCCTCTCTTGGGCAAAGCGAATTCCATTGGTGGCGACATGAATCCGGTGGAAGCCCGTGCTTTTTGCATGCCGGACGGCCTCCAGAAAAATCGGTGAGAGTGTTGCCTCTCCACCGGAGAACAGAACGTTGATTTCTCGCTGAGGTTTGAAAGACATCGCCCTTGCAAAGAGATCCCTCACGCCTTGGATATCCAATTCGTGAACGAAGTTAGTTGCATTTGCATCCATATAGCAGGGCGAACACACCATGTTGCAGCGGTTCGTCAAATCGATGATCAAATACGAACCTCGTCCCGTCTTGATGCTGTTTGCGCCGTGATTATGGACTCTTTCGTCCCCGACGCATCTGAAATCCCTACCGAAAGCAAGCCTCTCTATCCTTCGGAAGAAATCCGGATGATCGGAAAGTACATCTTCGAACGGGCCGTGTTTTTCGCACCCCTTACGCATCAGAATGCGCCCGACTTCCTCCAGGATTTCTGCCTCGATAATTCCGGGCTTATCCCTGAAGTCAGCAATAGCGGCGTCACCGTTGATTACCGCGTCCACAGCTTCTCTATTGCAGTCTGGGCATAGCGAGAGTGTCCTCCTAGGGACGCCAGCTGCCATTTGTATTCTTTCCCAACTTTTGAGAAGCGGGCCGGGCGCCCAGGACGGACGCGGGGACTGTCCCTTGGGCAAGATTGCATTGACGTTTCTAGCGAATGACCATGCGGCGTTCGATGCGGATCGGGCAAAACTGGCTCGCTGGGCGGACATAGGACAGAACCTCCTCTGGGGATTTGTTCGAAGGCGGGATTACGACAAACTGCGACAACATGAGGGACCTGCAGAGAAGTGGTTGTCATATTCTACATCGGAGTTAACCCGCGCTCCGACGAATTTGTTGCGCCTACACCCCATTTGGCCTCCGAACGTGGCAAACCAGACTGTACAAGCCGCGGAGGCGCGGCTGGGCGGATCGCATCGGGGGGCCCGTTCTGTAGGATGGTTTCCACCAATGCCCCTTTGGGCACAGTGGCACCATAAGAAAGGTGGACAGATCACGTGATCGAAACCATATCGCCCTGGCCAAGTGTTCGACTTCGCCATGAATCAGCTCCGTTGCTGAAAGAGCGGGAGCAATACCTTACGCACCTGTTGCAGCGAGGATACAGCCGAGTGTCCGTAAGGAACACCGCGGCCTACCTAGTCCATGTAGTGCGCGTGATGAATATGAACTCGATGCGTATTATTCCTCAACAAGAGATCGAAGTGGCCGGGCAATCATGGGCAACCTATGAAGGGCCGCTTCGAAAAAAGGTGAGCCCCAGAGGGTCACCAAGGGTTTTCGTTCAAGTAGCGCACAAGTGGCTGCGCTTTCACGGGCAGTTGGAGACCCCGCCACCGAATCGCTTTCATCGAATGATCGCGGAGTTTATCGACGCGATGCGTTCTGTACATGGACTTGCTCCGGATACAGTGCGCGGCTACTCCTCCAGGGCGTTCAATTTTCTGAAATGGTTCGGCGAGCGGCATGAGAGTCTTGAAACGGTATCGTTGCTGGACGTAGATGAGTTCGTGGCCGGTAAGCGTCAGGAGGGCTGGTCGGTTCGATCTATCGCGTCGCAATGCCAGGCCCTGCGGTCCTTCTTTAGATATGGAGAGATCCGAGGTTGGTGTGCCCCCCGGCTGGCGTTGGGAATTCGTAGTCCGAGAATTCCAAAATATGAAGATCGCCCCAAAGGGCCAACGTGGGTCGAAGTCCGAAGACTCATAGAGTCTGCGAGTGGATCGGCTCCGAATGAACTGCGCGCCAAAGCCATTCTCTTGCTATTTGCAATTTACGGACTGCGAAGCAGCGAAGTAGCAGGACTTCAATTGAACGATTTCGACTGGCGTAGCGAAACGTTCAGTGTGCAACGTGCCAAGCGTGGTGGGATCCAGCAGTATCCAATCCAATACGAGGTTGGAGAGGCCATCATTCAATATCTGCGGAAGGGTAGGCCACATTGTTCGAGCCGTCATGTTTTTGTGTCTACATGCCGACCGCACGGACTGATCCGCCCCGGTCCGATGTGGCAGATCGTTGGCTTGAGAATGAGAAAACTGAGAATCGAGTCAGAGCACGTGGGTCCTCATTCTCTCCGACATGCGTGTGCAACCCGCCTGCTCAAGAAGGGTGCGTCGCTTAAGGAGATTGCCGACTTTCTGGGTCACCGCAACCTCAAGTCAGTCAGTATCTATGCCCGCTACGACACCCGGTCTCTGCGTAAAGTGGCTGCTTTCAGCCTAGCTGGTGTGCGATGAAACTGCTGCAGGGAGTTCAAACCTATGTAGACGGGAAGCGTTTGGGCGGAGCCGGTTATGCTAAGGGCATTCAGAGCCTTACGTCCTTCTGCCGACATGCCGGAAATGTGAGCCTGAGCAGCATAACTGAACATCAGGTAACCTCATTCCTCGATGGGCCTCGCACCTCCGCGATCACATGGCGGCTCAAATACAACCTGCTGAGGAACTTTTTTCTTTTCTGGGTTGCACGGAACGCAGTGCCCGCATTGCCGATGCCGCCTCCCCGACCACCTCTCGTGACGACCTTTGTTCCCTACATCTACTCTCGGACTCAGATTCGTCTTCTCTTGTCCACGGTTCGTTTCTCTCAGAAGAGGTACGCCTGCAAAACTGACGCACGCACTCTTCGTACATTCTTGTTGTTTCTCTACGGAACGGGAGCCTTGGTCGGTGAGGCTCGCAGACTGCTACGTGAGGACGTGGATTTCAAACGGAGAATAATTATCATCCACAGCACTCGGTTCAATCGTTCGAGAGAGATTCCGATTGGCTCAGACCTGTACAAGGTGCTGCGGAGATATCACATCACGAATCACCGAAAAGACAAGATGAATGCTCCACACTTCTTCCTCACCAAAGAAGGAAATGCTCTCAAGGAGCGATCCGTAGGGCAGACATTTGAGAGGCTTCGCCGAATAGCAGGTATTGTCCGCAATGATGGGGCACGTTATCAGCCTCGGATGCATGATCTGAGGCATAGTTTTGCAGTTCATCGACTAACCGCATGGATCAAGCGCGGCGCGGACCTAAACCGGATGCTTCCCGCTCTTTCGGCCTATATCGGGCAGGTTGGCCTCGGATCAACGGACCGCTACCTGTCTCTGACTCCGGAGCGTTTCCGGACTCAGCTCGATAAATTGAGTCCGCGTCGAAGTAAGAAACGATGGAGGGACAATCCGGCTCTGATAAAGTTCCTGACAGAACTGTGAGGATACTGGCTCCAAAACGCAAGGCGGAGTGCTGCGAAGCAGCACTCCGCCGGAAATCAAGAATGGATAGACTCAGCGGGCCTGAAGACCAAATGGTACGAGTTTCTTATTGGCGCGTTACGCGGCTGCTGCGAGTGCCGCTGGCTCGGGGGCAATGCCCTGGGCAATGCCCCATAAGCGCTAACTTAAGGAACAGTGTTTAGTGTTTGTGGATCTATGCTTGGTTAATGCGTATCGCAGAAGAAAACTGGAAGGTGCTCGCGTCGTTGTTTCCCGCGGGATGGCAGCAAATGGCGTGGCAGTCGGGGGCGGTCGAGCGATTGCGTGGGTTTGGATCGCCTGACCTGCTATTACGTACACTGCTACTGCATGTCGCGCGCGGTTACTCGTTGCGGGAGACGGTGGTGCGCGCTAAGCTGGCAAACTGGACCGACATTTCGGATGTCGCGTTGCTCAAACGCCTGCGCAACAGTGAGAAATGGCTGCGTCTCTTGTGTATCGAATTGCTTCGGGAAAACGTGGCGTACCGGCTCGAAGAAGCTATCAGGATTGTGGATGGCACGATCGTCAGAGAGCCAGGCAAGACGGGGAGCCAATGGAGGATTCTGTACAGCATCAGACTGCCGAGTTTGGTGTGTGACTTTTTCGAGGTGACGGCCACGATTGGCGAAGGAAGCGGAGAGTCATTGAACCGTCTGCCTGTGGGTCCGCACGAACTTATTCTCGCGGATGCCGGCTACTGCTCAATCGGTGGGATCGAGTATGTTTGGCAACATGGTGCTGATGTGTTGGATCGCGTCAACCCTCAGACCTTCGTGGCGTACTCTGCATCCGGCAGACGTATCTCGCTTCTTCCGCGATTACGCGCTTTGACCAAAGTGGGGCAGTTCGGCGAATGGCGGGTTGTCTTGCATGGCAAGGTTCGGCGTTTGCGGGCCGGTTGTGCGCAGTCCGGAAGAGCGATTATGCAATCCAGCAGGCTCATCGGCGTTTGCAACGCAAGGCGAGCAAGAAGCAAATGAGCACTAGGCCGGAGACACTGGAATTCGCGAAATACGTCCTGCTGTTCACAACTCGCTCGTTCGGTTCAACAGCTGAAATCTTAGAATGCTATCGAATGCGCTGGCAAATCGAGTTAATGTTTAAGCGCCTGAAAAGCCGCGCTAAACTGGGCCATGTGCCAAAGCATGACGCGCGGAGTTCTCGCTCCTGGCTGTACGGGAAGTTGCTGGTCGTGCTGCTTGCACAGAAACTGATCCGGATCGGTCGAGATATTTCCCCCCAAGCCCGCACGCTCGTCATTTCGACAATCACCCAGTCGGTGGCGTGAATTCAGCTTTGCCCTTCACCAGATACAGGAGGCCATCGAACCACACCTGTTGTTGCGGCGAACTCTTTCCAACTGGAATGAGATCGCGCGCGCCCTGGCGGAGCATCCGCGCGATCGCTTAGCACAATTTTTGATTTAATGGGCCTCGGTCGAGCAGGGGTGGGAATTGAGTCAACGCTCCTACCGCATGGCCGCTTCAATCTGTTCGGCGGAGTAGGGCACTCCCGGCGTCAGCAATTCCGCGCCTTCCTTTGTGATGAAGTACATGTCCTCGAGAAAAAATCCCTGGCCGTCGACCGAGGCGATGGGCTCAAAATTTACCGTGATTCCTGCGGGTAGCGTTGCCGGCGGCCGGGCTGCGAGAAGGTTCGTCGCATGAATTTGCCAGAAGGGCACGTTCTCGCGCTTCGACCACGAATCGATGGCATGCTGCGCGAAAGCGCTCTTCGCCGCAGCACGGTGTCGCAGCAGTTCCGAGCGCCATACCTCGTAAACTTGATCGACCGTGATTCCGGCCCGCAGCGCTGCCGCACCGGCGTGATAAGCGGCCACAAAAATATTCCAGGTTTCGCGCTGCTCGTCGGTGTAATGGCCGGAGACTGGCACCGTGCGGCCCAGATCCCCTTGGTAATGCTGCCACTCACACCCCACGTCGAGGCGGACCAGTTCTCCGGCGCGCATCTCCTTATTGAGATGATCGTAAAGAGCAAGAGAAAAGAATGGCCGAGGGAACACTGCATTCTCACCGGACATCGACCAAGGCCAGAAATCGGTCCCATGCGCTCCCGCATTCCAGCACCCGCTCTCCACCACGGACTCCACGATTCGCTGCTGCACGCCGGCACGAATTGCATGCATGCCCGCCAGCAGAGCAGTCACCGTGGTTTTCGCTGCTGCACGAAGAGCGTCCAATTCACCCGCATCCTGCAAGAACATCAGCGCGTTCACGTCGCGCGTGGCTTCCTTCACCTCCAATGCAGGATATTTATGCAGAACCCCTTGTATCCAAAGAGGAGCTTCGGGAGCCTTCGCATTCAGCAGATTGGCCGGCAGTTCGGGATATTCAGCAACATCAGCGGCGTAATAAATGCGGGCGCTCGGGCTGCCCTGGCTCGACAGAAAACCATCGAGCTCAGACCAGTCCACCACATGATCGATGCCTAGCCGCTTGGCGGCATCCGCCCCCGATAGCGCCTCGGGCTGCAAACCCCTTTTCTGATAGGGAGGATGTCAGGGAGAAAAAGCCATTACTCTCCCGACTTGCCGTCTATCGCCAACAGCGCGCCAATCGTGTTCTCGGGGCCGGTGAAGTAATAGAAGTAGGGATCTTGCCGGAATCCATCGGCCGCGCTGTTCAATCGCGACACGGCGTGAACTATCAGGATGCCGTCATGAAACGCAGTGGCGGCGCGCTGCCGGCGTGCGCTGATAGCAGCGCTGTCGGCCGCGCCAACGAAAGTGGTCGCCAGCAGGAACCAAACGATGAAACGTATGTTTCGCATGGACGCACACCTTATCACGGGCACGAATCAATGCGCACGGATCTCATTGAGGCTAGTCTCCGAACTCTTTACAGATCGCAAAAGGGTTCACGAAAAGAACAATTCCGCTTACGGATGAAAATTCGTGAACTGCAGCGAGGTCAAAATCCGCGCCCTGTCCCTGCAAACAACATAGGGACAAGGACTGATTGGATAAGAGCGAAGGCTCGATTCGAAACCCGGTAGTCTTTGTTTGAGGACGAAGACGCTGGGAAAGAAAGGAGCCTTCAATGATGATTATAGGATGTGATTTTCATCCCAGCTGGCAGCAAGTGAGTTGGCTGGATACGGAGACGGGAGAAACCGGGGAGCAGAAGCTGGTGCAGGCAGCGGGCGATGCCGAGCGGTTTTATCGGCAGCTGCCCGCACCGGCATTGATCGGGATAGAAGCTACGGGAAATTGTCACTGGCTGGTAGATCTGCTGGCGGAATTGGGTCACGAGTTATGGGTGGGCGATGCGGCGCAGATCCGGGCCAGTTGTGTGCGGCAGCAGAAGACGGACCGGCGGGACGCGGAGCACATTCGCATCCTGCTGCAGGAGGGACGGTTTCCGCGCATCTGGATGCCGTCGAGTGAGGTTCGCGATCTGCGGCAGTTGCTGTTGCATCGCTACAAGCTGGTAACGATCCGGGCACGGGTGAAGAACGAGTTGCAGCATCTGTGCCTGAATCAGGGAGTGCAGCGCAAGCACAAGCTGTGGAGCCAGGCGGGACAGAAGGTGCTGCGCGAGTTGCCGCTGAAGCCGTGGGCGGCA
Source organism: uncultured Acidobacteriaceae bacterium (assembly GCA_963733795.1). Lineage (GTDB taxonomy): Bacteria > Acidobacteriota > Terriglobia > Terriglobales > Acidobacteriaceae > Sulfotelmatobacter. Next base: position 592,298 of record CAVTED010000003.1, on the reverse strand, counting down.
CGCCGGCGGGAAGATTTGCTGGGGCTGCTGGCCATGCTGGATCAGCAGATCGATCCGTTGGACCGGGCGGTGAGAGAAGAAGCGCAACGAGACAAAATGGCGCTTCTTTTACAAACCCAGCCGGGAGTGGGAGCGGTAACGGCGCTGGCCTACGTGCTGACCATGGGCGACGTGAGCCGCTTTGCGCGTGGCAAGCAGGTGGCCAGCTATCTGGGACTGATTCCGCGCGAGCACTCCTCGGGCGGACGGCAGAAGCTGGGCGCGATCAGCAAGCAAGGCAACCGCATGCTGCGCATGTTGTTGGTGGAAGCGGCGCAGACAGCGGTGCGTCTGGATCCCGGACTTCGGAAAGAGTATTTGCATCGCTGCCATCAGAAGCCGAAAGCCGTGGCCAAGGTGGCGGCGGCGCGCAAGTTGGCCGTGCGACTGTGCTGGATGCTGCGCACCCAGAAGCCGTATCCGGAAGTCGTTCGCATCGAGAGCAGCCCGCGGGGGCCCCTGGTCGGCGCAAGCTAGACCGCAGGATTGATTGGGCGCTCTCGCATCCCGTAAAGACGGGATGTTCGCATAGAAGAATCATGGCCGACGAGCAAGGTCGAATCGATGGTTGGTGGAACGACGTTCCGCCGCGGAGTGATTTAGCGTGAGATTTCCAGAGTCTTGGTCCTCAACCTCTCTGGCAAAAGAAACGGTGCCAAAAACACCGCAGGATATTTTTGTCCTTGACACCGCCTTCGCTCTTATCGAGGGGCACCCGCTTGACGATATGGCCGGAAAGGCTGGGCCAGTCCCCGCTAGAAGGTGATCAGGACGTACCCTGGGCCTCCGTTCTGAGCCGAATTGGAATCTGCACTGCCGGCACCGCCGGCCGCAGCTCCGTTGGGAGGCTGTATGGATCCCTGTGGAGGCGTGCCGCCGGGGGGAGTAGTCTGACCCGGAATGGCAAAGCCTCCTGCGCCACCCGCGCCGCCATTGCGGCCAATAACATTCGTACCGGATTGTCCTTGACCACCGCTGCCTCCGCTGGAATCTGTGCTTCCGTTGATGCCATCGGTGTGTCCGGCCCCGCCGCCGCTGGCGCTAACAAGTACGTTGGAGGAGCTGTCGGTAATCTGTGAGGTGCCACCATCGCCCGCGAAAGTGAACAACCCAACGCCACGACTACCCCCTCCTCCAAGACTAATGTTGTACGTGGCGCCAGCTGTGACAAAGAGGAGAGCACGCGTATAGCCCCCGCCGCCGCCGCCGCCGCCAGGGGGGCCAAAGGGGGGAGATCCGCCGCCGCCGCCGCCCCACACTTCTACCAGGAGACGCGTGACGCCAGCCGGAACCGTGAACGTACCGCTTTGGGTAAACTCCTGAATCCCATTGAACCCGCCGCCGCCCGCACCGGGAGGACCAACTGGTCCTTGCGGCCCCGCGGGACCGGCTGCTCCCGTTGGACCCTGTGCCCCAGCAAGACCTGGAGCGCCTGCTGCACCCGCCGAACCTGCGGGTCCTTGTGCACCTTGTGCAGCCATGATGCTCCAAGCGGTCGTGTTGGTGTCTGGTGTCGGATTGCTTGGTCCGGCGCTGGCTGCGGTCGCCACGTAGCTCGACCCGTTGTAGGTGACCACGTCGTTGGCGGCGTAGGAAGCAGAGTTGTCGAAGGCGGTGCGGAAATTGAATCCTGTGCCGTTCGAACCCGCGGGACCGGTTGCTCCCGTCAGCCCGGTGAGTCCCATCATTCCCTGCATGCCCGGTTGACCGGCGGGGCCGGTCGCTCCGGTTGGGCCCATCGGACCGATGGGTCCGGTTGCTCCGGATGGCCCTTGAGGACCCACTGTTCCTTGCGGCCCTTGTAGGCCCTGTTGGCCTTGCGGACCTGCCGATATCAGCACCAGATCGAGATCGGCGGGGTGACTGGTGAAGATGTTTTCTTTGCTGTCAAACGACGCCGAAATCGCGCTGCCCGTAGTCGGCACAAGAGCGATTCCGTTATTCGTCAACGTGCCGGCCAGCCAGGCTTGCACGCTCGAAGTCATATCCAATGACAGGAATCCGGGCTTGGTCACTGGCACCGCGCTGAACAGCTTCGCCCCGAGTGTCGGAGCATTGTTGTAAGTGATCGATCCTTCCGACCACGATCCATTCACCTGGTAAACATCCATGGTGCCGGAGGTCAGCACGAAGTCCGCGTAGAGCACCAGCGTAGCTTTCGACACGTTCGCACTGGTAATCCCGGGACCGAGGTTGGCCATGCTGAACTTGATATAGGTGTTCGAGCCGGAGCAGACGATGAGCGCGATGCTATTGCCATAGTTGGACTTGGGAGTAAAGGAAAGTGTGTTGGCGTCATCGGTCAGCACGACCTGGGCTTGAGTCAAAGCGGAAAGAATCACGAACAGCAACATCAATCGGGCGAGAGATCGGGCGCGCATAACCACCTCCGGAATTGAGTTGGGATCCTGGGATTCGGAAGGCATTCCTTTCTCCATCCTTCCTGAACAGCCTGTCTGGGCCTCACATCAGCCGGAATTGATCGGTTCCCACTTCCATCCCTCTCGTTTAGGACGGACCATCCCGGGATTCGGGATGAGAAAGTGGTACGCCATCAACAGCATGTCTTCCGTAGCCGCACGATCTAAGAGCTTGCGCCGAGTTGTTGTTGCGTCGTCGGGGTCAAGATCAAAGAGCGATTGCCATTCCGGGTGCTCGGCGTGGAGCGGGTGCAGCACAGCATCGGCGGCATGAAGTAGTTGGTCCCGACCCGAAGTAATAAGAACTGCGAGATGGCCGGGCGTGTGCCCAGGAGCGGGGATGCAATGCACACCGGTTACAATCTCGCAGGGACGCTCCACGAGCTCCAATTGCTCTCGAATGGGAGGGAGCGCTCGCCTGGCAACCGAAACGAGCAACTGCTTGATGTCGTCCGGTAGAGAGCATGTTAAGTCGATCTGATCTGAAGTCCAGAAGTTCCACTCGTTATCAGTCATTACGTAACGAGCATTGGGGAAGGCAGGCTTTCCGTCCGGGCCGACCGCGCCGCCGATGTGATCCGGATGACCGTGCGTAAGAATTACAACGTCAATGTCCTTCGCACTGAGACCATGCTCTTGTAGTCGAAACAACACCTGCCCTGTAGTGGGCGCGAGGGTCCCCGCACCGGTGTCAATTAATACTCGCTTGGTACCAGTTTCAACCAGCAGACAAGAATACGGAGTAGTGATCTCGTCTAAGGGCAAATTGCGGCTGCGCAGCTCCTCGCGCGCGTCCGCGATATTGCGGAAAAACCAGTTTGCGGGATAAGTGAAGGTTCCATCGATCAAAGGAGAGCAACGGATCTCTCCTATACGAAGAGAAAGGGGCGTCTGCAATTTAGGTTCTGTGTGCATAACAGTACTCTGGCTGCGTCGAGTTGCATGGAATCCGGCTCACGCCGACTTCGATGATTGACTTACGAACCTGGAGGCGTACTCTGCGATCGAGTGCAACCTAACGCCAAATTTCTCCGAGTTGGCTGCCGCATCCGCAACGGCGTCCCCTTTTGCATAGGACAGCATGAGGGCTGCAAACGTCTTCTGCAGCGCGTCTGTCGAGCTGTGTTGAATCTCGAGCGCTTCGAGCGGAACGGAATCCAGACTGACTTTTGTCCGCAGCGCGCTCTCAAAAATACTTACAGCTTCGAGTTGAGACAGGGGTTCCGGTCCCCCGATTTCCACAATCTGATCTACTGAAATCTCTCTCTCGACGGCAGCAACTGCGAAGTTCGCGACGTCATGCGCCGAGACATAACTAATCCTTTCCATACCAGAACCATAGATCCGAGCAACCGAATTGAGCGGATCGAAGCCGAGCGCCGGCGAGAGCCACATCTCCATGAAGTAGGACGGTCGAAGGACAACTGCCCACATTGCGCTATTCAAAAGCAGGCTCTCGCAGGATCGTTTGGCAATCTGGAGCGGCGACTCGTAGCGTATGTTTCCAGAGTAAGACGTGTACACGAACTTGCTAATACCCGCGCCCTCTGCCGCCTGGATCAGTGCTGACACCCCGCTGTGATCGACGCGGAGCAAGCCATTATCGCGACCGTGTGGCATCGAGGTAGCGGTGCAAACCACGGCTTCGATTCCCGTGCAAGCACTCGTTAATGTTTCGGGGCGCGTGAGATCACCGTCGACAACGTCAACTCCGCTTTCGGCTAACTGCTCCGCCCGAGGATGCGCATTGCCACCGCGCACGAGTGCTCGTGTCTCGTGCCCCTGTGCGCGAAGCTCGCGAGCAATTTGGCTCCCCACAAAACCCGTAGCTCCAACCACAAGAACTTTCATAAGGAATCTCCTGGCACATTACGGTTTATTCGCCTGGAGCCCAGCTGAATCGCCGGCCTCTTCAAATTGCTGACGAGCTGGAGTCTCCCTCGGAAAGCGCTGAGCGTCAATGTGTAAGGAATGAGCGAATGCTTAGTTTTCGCTGAGCATGGCAAAAGCACTGGTAGACAAGGGTTTAGTTAAAGCGGATGATGATGCGGGCTTTCGTTTGGCGCAACATAGCGCCTCGCAAGGGGCAAATATAAGAGGGTATCGATCGGATGGCAGCAGCATTTTCGCCAGGCACTAGAATTCGATTTGGGTATTTTGAGCTGGATCTTGCCACGGGCGAGCTGCGACGTTCTAATCAACGTGTCAAGCTAGCCCCGCAGCCGTCCAATCTCCTGATCCTGCTCGCTGATCGCGCCGGCCACTTGGTCACCAGAGAGGACATCCAACAGCGGCTCTGGGGCGCGGACACTTACGTGGATTTCGAACAGGGTCTGAACTTTTCCATTCGCCAGATCCGAACGGCGTTGGGCGATGACGCAGAGCACCCGCAGTTCATCGAGACGCTGCCGCGCCGAGGCTACAGGTTCATTGCTCACATAGAAAGGGGTTCGGCGGCGGTTATAGAGTCACTGGCTGTGTTGCCCTTTGAGAACACAAGCGGAGATGCGGGAGCACAGTTTTTGGTCGACGGTTTAACCGAGAGCATTATCTATCGGCTAACGCGAATCCCAGAATTACGCGTAGTCCCTCGCAGCACCGTCTTTCGCTATGGCAGGACGGACAGAGACCCGTACGAGATCGGTCAGGAGCTGCAAGTGCGAGCGGTAGTCACCGGCAGGGTGCTGCAGAGCGGCGACGATCTGATCCTCGCTGTAGAACTCATCGACGTGGACAACCGCAGCCAAACATGGGGACAACGCTACCGCAGAAAGCTGACCGACATTTTCGAGATGCAGGAGAATATAGCCAATCAAATCTGCGAAAAACTGCAAATCGAATTGAGCGCCGGCGCTCAGAAACGGCTCAGAAAACGAGATACAGAGAATATCGAGGCTTATCAGCTGTATCTCAAGGGCCGGTTCTTCTGGAACAAAAGGACAGAGCAGGCAATCAAGAAGGCGATTGGTTACTTTAATGAAGCTATCGAGCGGGACCCTGCTTATGCGCCCGCCTATGCCGCAATTGCAGACGCATATATCCCACTCGGATATTACACATACTTATCGCCTGCGGACGCCTTCCCAAAAGCAAGATCGGCCGCGTCGAAGGCGCTCGCAATTGATGAGGCACTAGCCGACGCTCACGGTGTTCTTGGTACGGTTGCGTGGTTGCACGAATGGCGCTTGTTGCATGCAGAGCGCGAGTTCCAATTGGCGATAGGGTCCAGTCCCAATGTGTCCCGGCTTCGTCAGGTCTACGCGGAATACCTAGCGAGTTTAGGTCGCTTCGATGAGGCACACCTGGAGATGAATAAGGCGCTCGAACTGGACGCGCTCTCCGTACCCCTAAATTATGTTGCCGGCCTTCCGTACTACTACGGTCGCAACTATGGCAAAGCAATCGAATGCTGCGGGAAGGCCCTAGACCTCGACCCAAACTTTTATCCAGCGCATCATCTCCAAGGCCTCGCCTACTTGCAGGAAGGGCGATTCTTGGATGCCGTTAACCAACTCCAGGAAGCAAATAGGTTGTCCTTGGCCACCCCATTTGTTCTGGGAGCGCTCGGTACCGCTTATGCTTTTGCCGGCAGATGCAATGAAGCCACTGACGTTCTCAACCAATTGGAACTTAGCGGGTCCCAAAGATACGTCTCGCCGTATTTCATAACCACCATCCTCGTCGGGCTAGGCCAACCACAGCGTGCTCTCGAAAGTCTGCACCAAGCGTATAGGCTGCGATGTTGCCGGATGGCATGGCTGAGCGTTGATCCACTCTTGGACAAACTTCGTCGCGAATCTCGCTTCGAGGCTCTCGTTCAGCGCATTAACCTTCACGATTGAGCACTCGGCGCGCCTTTCGGGCCGGGAGGTCAACTTCTAGCGCGTCCTGCTTAAGTTAGCGCTTATGGGGCAATGCCCCCGAGGATCACGGCAGCGGTCTGTTGAACGGCTTCCAAGCTCTCGCGCAGAAGATTGGCGTCTCCGTGCCAAAGCTGGATGTAGTCCTGGGATGCAGTTCCGTTCTGAAGTCCTACCGATTGGCACACCACAAAGGCCACGGCTTCGGCCTCGGTCTCGCGGACCTGTTTCGTGGTCAGGGTGCGACGGTCGCCACGGTGCAACATTTCGAAGTATTATGTTGTCGACAACATAATACTTCTTATGTGGCGCAGAGATTTATGTGGCGTCCGCCTCGGGACACACATAAAGATGGGTCGATCACGGCAGACAGCGCCACATAATTGTGGAGTAGCAGAGTCAGGGTGAGAGACTCAGGATGCCTTGGGAGCCAGGTTCAACAGGCGGCGAAGCGCACTAATGTCAGGGCGTATCTGATTCGGAGAAACATCTCTTTCATCGCGGCGCTCCCAATCGAGAAGCAGTGCTTCCACCATTTCCTTGCCGTCTGGATCACGAACGGCTTCCAACGGCGTGCGCCCGCCCAACGCAGGGATCTTCTGGTGGACCCAGCTTTCGACTTGCTTCTGCATGGTGGCTTGCAGGAACTTCCTGGCTTCCGGATCGGCCAACAGCGCCTCCATCTCGGCCTCGTGCAATTCCGCTTCCTCTGCATCTTGTGGCGTATTCTTCCGGATCTGTTCCAGCGTTTGGGCGAGCGTGCTCTCGTGAGTCGCCAAGGTCCCGAGTCGTTTCTCAATTTCTTTGCGCATTCGTTTGGCGCGATTCTCCGAGTTCACTTCCGCGATCACACGTCCCTCGGAAATCTTGATGTGGCCCAGGATGGTGTTGTCCCAAGTCTTAAACTTACGATTGCCTTCCTTGATCCAATCGATGTCTACTCTCCGCAGCTCCCCGTCGTCGCTCAGTTCCGCATGGTCGAGTAACTCCTCACGGGAATGTCCCACTGCGAGCGGAGCCAACGCGTCGAACGCCGCTTCCGCCGACTCAATCCGAAACGTCAGCGTGTGAAACAGCAGCAGGTCGCCGTCCGTATTGCACAGCATCGGCGGAGCGAATAGCCGGTCCCGAATGTCCAGGTAGGTGGCGCGAATCAGATCTGCATATCGCAACAGGTCGTGAGGCGCCAGATAGCGATTCTGTTTGGCGATTCTCTTCTTCAGTGTTTTTCGGAGTTCGATGACCTCGATCTTCTTGTCCGGCGGAATGCAGATGGGAGCCATACTGCCGAACACGGCAAGTTCCGGCTGGTGCCAGATCTGGGCAAAAAGCAGGTCTCCCTGCCGCAGGTCTCGCGACCCCGATCGCTCGATGACTTCGGTTTCTCCGCCAACCAGAACATCCCACACCCTCATGCGCTCACCGGGTTCATTCCAAACGACCTCGTAGAAGCTCAGCGGCTGTGTTGTAGCCTGCTCCAAAAACATCCGTTGCATCGCGGTGAGCTGCTTCGACTTCTCCAGCATGTACCAGCGAGCCACTACGCCGCCCTGCCCGCGCGCGGTAGTCCGCCGAGCGTGCGGATTCCACTGGAACAAGAAATAGGGCATGAAGATTTGACGTTCGTCTGCGGCCTCTTCCAGCGGCTTCGGAACGTCACGCATGTTGAAGTCTTGCCACGCCTCATTGATCCGTTCCCCGAACTTACGCAAGGCAAACCTGGTGATCTCCCCCGTCAGGCGGTCCGACTCTTCGTGCTGCCGCGCCCACACGTTCTCGATAGATGGAGCGTAGCCGGGCAGGCAGCAGTGTTTGTACTTCTTGCCGCTACGGCAGGGACAGGGATCGTTTCTTCCGATCTTTTCACGCGCATGAAGGGGCATAACGTTGCGACATTATCGCGTGGGGTTGTGGAAAGGCAAGGGGCATACTTGATGGATTTTCTTTCGCGAGGAGAACCAACATGTCCCGATCAAAACACGCTGCACAAGGCGACTCGTTACCCTTCAACCACCACTTGCATCCGTTCCTGACCTTCCTCAAACACGAGAGAGGGTTCGCCGACGCTACGATTGTCAACCGCGAACGTTCGCTGAATCCCTTTTTAGGCTGGCTGGTCGCACAAGACGTGCCACTGTCCACAGTGTCGCCGGTGACGATTACCAAGTACTTCACCAGTGCCGTGGCCGGCAGGTGGAAGCGGACCACCATCTCGTTCCATGTGTACTCTCTGCGCTCGTTCTTTCGCTTTGCCACCAATCGAGGTTGGTGCGCGGCCGGCATTGCTGAGTCCATCGACGCACCCCGGGTCTACACGTACGAAAATCTGCCGCAAGGGCCGACGTGGGAAGAGGTGAAGAAGCTTGTCACCAGTGTCAACGGCACGTCGCCAGTTCAGATCAGAAGTCGCTGTGCCATCCTGCTTTGCTCGGTCTACGGCCTGCGCGTTGGCGAAGTCTGTTGCCTGCGTCTTGAGGACATCGATTGGGCGGAAGAGAGAATCTCCGTGCGCCGTCCCAAACAGAGGAAAGCCCAAACTTATCCCCTGACGACCGAGGTTGGGAATGCACTTCTGCGGTATCTGAAGGAGGTGAGGCCCCGGTGTCCCCACCGGGAAGTCTTACTGACACTCAGGCGACCATACCGGCCCGTTTCGGTTGGCGCTCTTTCCACGATGACTCGGAAGCTACAAAAGAGGCTCGGCCTGAAGCTTAAGCGATATGGCTCGCACGTGTTGCGTCATGCTTCTGCCACGCACCTTCTGGCCCAGGGTCTGACACTGAAGGAGGTGGGCGATCACCTGGGACACATGTCGGTAGCGGCTACTCGAATCTACGCCAAGGTCGATCTGGTTGGCCTGCGCGAAGTCGCCGCCTTCGATGTGAGACCGCTCGTTGACTGTATCCAGCAGTGTGAACAAAGCGCCGCTCCTTTTTACCGCATCGGAGAGATCCAGGCTCTGCGGGATGTGGGCAACCTCGGGCTGGGAGGTGTCGCGTGAAGATCACCGATGCCATCCACGAGTTCATCCTTTATAAGCAGTCGCTCGGCATGACCTACAAGAACCGGGCACTCAAACTGACCGCTTTCGCCCGCTTGGCCGGACCGTTGAAATCGACGGCATAAGTCCGGAGACGGTTCGCCGGTTCCTTGACGCTGGCCGACCGGTGACTGCGGAGTGGTTCAATAAGTTCTCAACCCTGAAAATGTTCTTTCGGTTTGCATTGTCACGCGGTTACGCAACACGAAATCCGCTTCCGCTCTCCCAGCCAAAGAATCCGCGGCAGTTCCGGCCCTACCTCTACTCCATGGAAGAAGTGCAGAAGATGATCCGAGTCGTAGACAATCGGTATCGTGGGAACTGGCACCTTGAACCATACACCATCAGGACGTTAATCCTTCTTCTCTACGGGACCGGCCTCCGTATCGGTGAAGCGATTCGCTTGCAGCACCGGGATGTGGACCTGAATGACGCGATACTGACAGTGCGCGAAACAAAGTTCTATAAGACAAGGCTAGTACCCGTGAGCTCAGATCTCACCGGCGTCCTTCGAGCCTATTTCGAGAGGAAGTGGAAAGAGCATGGCTCCTCAACCAGCACTCCGTTTCTAGCCACTTATGATGGACGTCCTGTCACGCGTCTGACCGCAGAGCTGGCGTTCAAACGCATCCGATATGAAGCCGGTGTGAAACGCACGGACGGTTTCTACTATCAGCCCCGTCTTCATGACTTCCGGCATACGTTTGCCGTCCGAAGGCTTGTGACCTGGTATCGAGAAGGAAAGAATGTCCAGCGTCTTCTTCCGCACCTGGCGACCTATCTGGGCCACGTAAGCCTTCGGGAAACGTCGCGCTATCTGACGATGACCAAGGAACTCCTGGACGAAGCGAGCCATCGCTTCGAACTTTACGCGTCCCCAGGAGGCAAGCAATGAAGAACGACTCCCTTCTTGGCCCCTGGATCAGACGTTTCCTGCTGGAACATCTGGTGGCAGAGCGGAATCTTTCGCGGAACACCCAGCGCAGTTATCGGGACACGTTATGCCTGCTTCTTCCACGGCTTGCGCTTCAGTCGCGGACAACTGTCGATGTTCTGGAGGTCGAGGACTTATCCGCCGATGCTGTACGGAAGTTCTTCGCGGGCATCGAAGAAGAGCGTGGCTGCAGCGTCGCAACTCGCAACCAGAGGCTGTCGGCCATACACGCCCTTGCGCACTTTATCGGGGAACGCAGCCCTGAGCACTTGATGTGGTGCGGGGAAGTCCAAAGCGTTCCCTTCAAACGCACGGGAAAGAATCCGCTTACCTATCTGGAAAAAGCTGAGATCGATGCGCTACTCGCGTCACCGGATCCGCACACCCAGCAGGGTCGGAAAGATCACGCGCTCCTGCTCTTCTTATACAACTCTGGCGCGAGGGCGAGCGAGGCGGCAGGGGTAAAGATCTCCGATCTCGATGGGGATAACAGACGCGGCGGTGCAGTGCGGCTGTGCGGGAAGGGTGCAAAAACAAGGCTCTGTCCGCTGTGGCCGCGAACGATGACCGTTCTGGCTCCCTTGATCGCAGGCCGACCGCAAGACAGCCTTGTTTTCCTGAACCGCTATGGTGCTCCGGTGACCCGCTTCGGAATCCATACGCTGGTCGAAAGGCATGCGAAGCAAGCCAGGGAAAGCGTGCCGTCTCTGGCGAAAAAGCGAGTTAGTCCGCATACGATTCGGCACACGACGGCTACGCACCTTCTACGTGCTGGCGTAGACATCAACACGATCCGGGCGTGGCTGGGACATGTTTCCATCGACACCACCAATGTCTACGCCGAAGTCGATCTTGAGATGAAAGCGAAGGCGCTGGCGGCCTGTGACACGGGTGGGAAAGGGCACGAAAGAAAGATGTGGCGCAAGAACCCGCGCGTTATGGAGTTCCTTCGCAGTCTCTGAACCGAAAGTTATGTGGCGCTTGTCTACGCCAAACGGTGGCCCTTACGCGCATCCGAGGCGAGCGCCACATAAATCTCTGCGCCACATAAGTGAGCAATCTCATGCACGAGCGTGGAAAACTCCTCGGCTGGCTGCATCCCTGCAAGCAGCGTGATCTTCCCCCCATGCGAAAGACCTTTCGCGGGAGCAATTCGCTCGGAGAAACTAAGCTCGACGCTTTGCGCTTCCACGAACTTAAACAGGCGTTCGCGGTATCCGCTCACGTCGCCGTTGACTTCGGTCAGTGTGGGAAGGTCTTTGCCTTCGGTCTGACTGTCGAAAACATAGACGGCCCGGAATCCGTACAGCGTCCGCTGACCCTCCGTTGTTGCGTCTTGACTCGGCTCGTCGGTCGCTACATCCTTCGTGCTTCGTCTTCCGACCATCGGAGCGAGAATGAAAATGCCTTTTTCTCCCCGTTTAACGAAGCGGCCAAGCGAGTTCCAAGTACGAAGTCCGGCAACGTTGGTAGCATCGGGCTTCTGACGTGCGATGAGCATGATATTGCCGAAGCTGTAGGTGTGAAACTTCGCCATTGCTCCGAGGTATGCGGTGAGAATTTCACTGTGACCGGACTCCAGCGCTGCAACGAGGAAATCTACGGCCTCTTTGGTTCGTGTGTTGACTTCTTCTAATTTCATGTTTTTTCCCTTTCTGCCGTTTCCGGCTTGTTTCTTTCTTCACTTGAGCGGCAGCGGGAAGAAACAAGGCGGAACGGTGAAAGGGACAGAACGGAGGCCGAAGGAGGGTGGCAGGGCGTGAGTGAAAGCGCGGTGAGTGCCAAACGCGGTTGGGGTTCGTTTGGCGTGAAACCGGCGCAGTCCGAAATGCCCGTCCGAGCCGCGGCCAAGCGGCGTCCACCCGGAGGAGGACGAAGTGGGACAAATTGCGGAGCTACCTAGCGAACGAGAGCGGTGTGGGGCGAGGGGGAGCCTTCGATAGGCGTATCGGGCGGAGCCAATGTAGAAGAAGGGAGCACACAATTCGCACAGTGCGATCTGTAAGCTGCTGAAAATGATTGTCTGACAAGGAGGAATGATTAGACCGTGCGTCCCATCGCACGTAGCCTACGAGGTTGGGGCGGGGAGGTAACAATCCGTCGTCGAGCATGGTTGCGCCCACTTCATCTGTTGCAACCCAACCTTTACCGCCGCAGGAACTGATTAGCCGAATGCTCGACTTGGAAATTGTATTGAAAATAAAGGATTTATAGCCTAGCTATAATCGGCTTGCGATGGAGTTAAGTTATATGTTAACTTCTTGCCAGTGCATGCATCCAATAATTGCGTATCGTGGAGTTCGATTCACAATTGAGTACGCGATCCGCAGGGGTGGAACCGTGCCGGCGCTGGATTTTTTCAACGCGATTGATACGCGATGGCAGGCGCGGCTGCTCATACTCTTTAAGCTTCTCGGGGATACCGGGCTGATCAGGAATCCGGAGCATTTTGGAAAGTTCACGGATGGTTTCTTCGAGTTCAAAGCGTTTCAGGTTCGGATGCCATGCTACTTCCGTCCTGATAAGCGAGTGCTGATCACGCACGGTTTTACGAAAAAGAAAGAAGGCGTGGCTCCCAAGCAAGAAATCGAGCGTGCCTTACAAATCAAAGCTGAATACGAGGAGAGGTTAACTTCGGAGAGCAGGAACCGGAGATAAACAATGACGATGCGAACGGTATTTGATCAGTACATGGAGAATCCTGAGAATCGCAGGATTTTCGAGCAGGAGCGCGTACTTGTGGATGCGACTGAATTGGTATCCCAAGCTATGGAGTTCCGAGGAGTCAACCGATCTGAGCTTGCAACGAGGCTCAATTGCTCCAAGGCGTATATCACGCAGGTTCTGCGTGGCAGACAGAATCTCACGCTGAAGACGCTTGCTGATGTGTTCTACGGACTAAATTGCCGTCTAGTGCTTGGCGCTGCCACTGAAGCCGGGATGCTCTTCAACAGACCTTGGAATGTAAAACACGAGACGAGCAACACTGTCGTGATTAACGAGTACAGACAGACAGATCAAGACCAGGATCAGGGGAATCAGGATCAGGATCAGGATCAAAGTCAAAATCAAAAGATGGCTTACGCAGCATGAACGGATTGGCACTTCGACCGACTCTTGAACAGTTCAAACGCGCACACCGTTTGATGGGCATCGCGTCCCTCGAATCGGTGCGCCTCATCCATGTTCGCGCGGCAGATATGACTGCGGATGGTTGCCCCGTCAAGAATGCAGAGGAAAAACCGATGCCGACGGCGACACCGGCTCTGATTCCCAATACCAACCGCTTCCGAGTCATTTTCGGCCACGTCATTCATGGACAGCGTGAGACAACAGGTGGTACTGAGATTCAGGTGGATGCAAGTTTTGAACTTCGTTATTCGTATCCGCCCGATACACAGCCCGTGCCTACGTCGGATGAATTGCAAGCCTTTGCCGATACCAACGCTCTGATGAACTGCTGGCCCTACTGGAGAGAGTTGGTGCAGAGTACGGTGACGAGGATGAATCTTCCGCCAATCACCGTTCCGCTACTTCGGTACGTGCCGCCGCCGCCGGAGGCGAAAGCAGAGGAGACAGCAAAGACTGGAGTATGAAATTTGAGGTGCTGAAAAGTTTGGCCATCCAAAGTTCGGATGGCCATGTGTTGCAGGCGCAGGGTCATTTTCATTTCTCCAGACTGAATGATCCCCCACCTGTCCGCTGACCAAGGGAGGCCAGCGCGAGACATTTGATTATTGATTGGCCTTCCTTGGTTGTCAACTCTAACCCGTTTAATTCCCCTAAGGAGGGGGCCAACAATGCCAAAAACACCCGCTTTCTATTCAATTAACGAGGTTGACAAACCTGTCAACCATCGGGTCCATCACAACAACAGTGCGTGTCCTCCTGGACGCGATATTCCCCTGAATGAACGGCGTCAGGGAACGGGCAACTACAGGCTCTGCGAGGATTGCAACAACCTGAACGCTCAGGGACGCTAGTCACTGCATTTGGTGGCAGCATATCGTGCCGCCGTGTCTCGCTCAGCCCATTGCACGGAATCCTTTGGTGGGTGAAACGTCATCACCCACCAAGGCCCGTGAATTAGCCCGTCGATAAGACCCCACGCTCTCCTCAGTTCGGCAACAGGCATACCGTGCGCAAGCGCGACAGAAAGCACTCTCAATCCTTCGGAAGAATCGCCTTCGAAACGCACCGTAGGCTCGGGGAAGCTGTGTCCACTCCCACCTTCGCAAGATTCGAACGTTTCGACTCCATTCGCCAGAAGCGTGAGAACAATGTCGCGGATTCCTGCGTCCAAGGGTGGCTCAAAAACGCCAGCTTTTGCACGATCCAAATTTGTGGGATCAGGTCTGAAAGGCGTTTTGCTGGGGCAGTCGTGACAGCGGTTTTGATTGTTATGGTTCCCTGCTTGGATTCCTTCTTGCATCAGGCAAACCTCTGTGTGATGATCTGAATTGTCCTAATGCAGACCCAAAGCAGCCCCCGGTGCCAGCCGGGGATTTTGCTTTTCTAGGCACAATATCACACTGCTGAAGGAATCAGAGTGCCATCTGAGTTTCCTCTAATTTCAAAGTCGCCCACTACCCGAATTCGCGTTTCCTTGACTTCATAGTCGAGTGCTGCTGTGACAAGCACTCTAAGGTTGCTGACTTGCTCGTCGCGTGATGCCGTAATCGAGCTATACGATCGGAGATTGAAATTGGAGCATCAGACATATACGAAGGCTCTGGCGGCATACAAGACCGATATGTTTGCCTTTGTTTGTCCCTGGTGCAGAGCAAGCACAATTCAGTTCCTCAAATCCCGTGCTGCAGAACAGAATGAAAGATGTCAAGGCACCAATATCTAAGAGCGAAGAGTAAACAGCCCTTTGTCGCGAAGTGGAAAGAAGGCACGCGCAACGGAATTATCAGGAAATAAAGGCGTTGCTGCAAAGCTGAGCTCGAAGAAGAAAAGACGGACAGAGATTAGCCTCGCTAGAGGCGCATTGTGCTGATGCCGAAGCTGGGTTCGTATTTCTCGAGAACGATGGGAGGAAAAGCCTCACGATTGCACTCCTGCCTTTTTCCTACGGTCTCAAACCAGACGCAGAATACGAAGTCTTCCTGAGTTCTTTCGGTTTTGCCGATACGTTCTACGGTCATTGAAGGACCGCCGGACTTTAGTTGAACAACATCTCCAGGTGCGAATTCCATTTTTTGCTCCTCGGCGTGCCTGAGTAAGCATAACGGGGTGCGGGGGACCCAGGCCGCGGTGAATGTAGGTTATTCTAGTGCGCATGGGAGACGATGAGAAGCTCGTCCCACGTGACTACGTCGTGGAGTCGATCAAGGCTGAGATAGAACTTTCTAGTCCTTCGCGGCGGCAACGGATTTTTGAGGCGATAGCACTGGCCGCACTGGGAAGCATTCCTTGGGTTGGAGGGGTGATTGCGGCGGCATCGACCGCGGCTGGGAAATATCGAGACGGAGAAGCCGCTGTCGAGAAGGAGGGCCTGCTTCGGGAATGGTTGCAGCAACATCAAGAAAAACTGCAACAATTGCGGGCGACGCTTGAGGAAATAATCAACAGAGTCGAGGGATTCGGTGGAGAGGTCGAGAAGAGAATAACGAGTGAGGAGTATCTGACCCTAGTACGAAAGACATTCCGGCAATGGGATACGGCAGATACCGAGGAAAAGCGTCGTTTATTGGTGCAGCTTATTACGAACGCGGCTGGGACGCGAGTCGCGGAGGATGACATCGTAAGGCTCTTCCTGGATTGGCTGGATACTTACCACGAAGCGCATTTTGCGGTCATTCGTGAGATTTACAAGAACGAGGGGCCGACTCGATATGACATCTGGACAGCTGTCTATGGCGCCGCCGTGCCTCGCGATGATTCCGCCCAGGCAGACCTGTACAAGATGCTTATCAGGGATCTCTCAACAGGCGGGGTGATCAGACAAACCAGGGAGTCGGATGGCATGGGAAGATTCGTGAAACAAAGGAGAGCGCCGCGGCGCGGGGGTAGCGGGAATACCATGGAATCCGCCTTCGAGGACAGCAAGACGTACGTGCTCACTGAACTGGGTTCCCAGTTTGTGCATTACACGATGACGGAGCTCGTCAAGCAGATCGGCGCCGGAAACGAAGATCAGAAAAAGTGAAAGTGGGCGAAAAAAATGCCTGCGCGAACACGAATTTCCGACTCCAGTACTCTTGAGCTTGTTGCATTGTAAGTACTTGGCAAGCCAAGATCTTGAAGACCTGATCTCCCTCGTTGATGGAAGCGCTGCTAGTCGAAGAAATCCGCGGACTCAAGGACGTGCGCTCACACCGCATCAGAGATCACGAAGTGCTCGCAATTGAATCGTTTGTGAATGCGTTGCCCGGTTATCTACTACCAGACGCCGCAGGCCAAGCTCGGATTTAGCAACGCCGGCTTCTCTGTTTCCTCCAGCAAATAAGTGTTTCAGAAGGCGCTGCCGAAGGGTTAGGGAGCAAAACCATACGGCGGTTGTAAGTTGGGGAATTTCCAGCACGCTTTCGGCATGTCTGTTTTTAGAAAGTACAGCCTTAACGCGAGTCTGCCAAGTTTACGGACTGATGGAATGACAGTCGCCTTTTCGAGCGACTCGGCCCACCGAAGGCGTGGTTCTCGCCTTTCGATTCCGCCTGCGTCGAATGGATCGGTATCCGGAGAAAGTCACCAGAGTTGCGGCCGGTCCGGGAAATGCAGTAATTCAGCACTGGATCAACGAAGAGGGGCTCCTCAGGTAGGAAAGTCGGCCTCTGAAGTGCCTATCCGAACTTGCGGGATGCCGAGAATTAGCACACCTTCGACCAATTCTTGAGATAGCGATGTCTGAGATAGATGCCCCAGATCTCCGTGGCAAGGCGGTGCCCCTCGTTGGGACGACCGGTCGCAGTTTTTCAGCCATGCCTGTGTCTCCAGTATCGCCACAGGCTAACCGGCGCCGCGCATGCTAGAAGCAAGACCAAACCTGAAGCAGTGATCCCGACAAAGTCCAACAATGGTGTCCGCCACCCCCATAAGGCCGCGCCAATCCAAGCAGCAAGCAGACACAAGATGGTTAGAACAAGCGGTAGAGCGAGAAACGGAAAGAGTGTTCCGCGCAGAGGCCAGGGAAACTGGCGCCACAATTGTTCGGGGTCCTTGCGATCGGGAAGAACCGCCAATTCTTCGCTCGGCAGCGTCAGGAATGGCCTCCAATATTTTTGATACGAGTTCGCAAGGTACGTCAAACCTTTCTCATCGTGCTTCTCAATCGAGAATAGATCACTGTGGCCGAAGCCCACGGCTTGAATAATTGAGTACCTGGTCGCCATCAAACCCCCGGCGCCCCGAAGGTCCCGACTCCACGATTGTCACATGCGCGAGAGGGACGATCCGGTCAGCCGTCCCATAGTGGTTGAGCACATCCTCAACAAGATGGGCCTCTCGGATGTTCTTCCAGTCAAAGTTCGGCCGCAGGATGCAGCCGGCCAAAATGACGCGACCGAACTGCAGCCGGTCTGCCTCGTTTCGCTTCAACTCGTCCTCGAGTAGATGACCGAACAGCCAAGTTCCAAAACTGTGGGCGATCACGTCGGGATTACCGAGAAATCCTTGTGCCCGTGCTTCATCCTTCAGGGCAGCGAGTTTTGTGCGCAGCTCGCGTTGGAATTTTCGGCGACGCCAGGCGAGAACGACACCCACAACAACAAAGCCGTATTTATAGAGGGCAACGGGAACAGAACGCCCCCAGGTTGTGCTGAATTTCCAACTAAACGCCTCTTGCCATGCGCCCGTCGTATTCATGCCATGAATGGCAACCACCCAGTCGACGCTTCGGACAGGACTGAGCTCGCGCACAAAAACGGTCTCGTCCACGACCCCGCTATGTTCGCGAAAGCTCTGTCCGCAGCGGGGACAGACCGGCGCCGTGATCTCTTGCGCGCTAAGCTCCTCACCGCACTCTGGACACAGGTGACGCTCGCGACGTTCGACCCAACCGTCCGATGCAAACCGTATGAGTAGAGCAAGAGCATCCGCTTCAGGTGCGGGAAGATCCCCTGTCGTGAACTCAGAGTGCCGTTGGTCGGACTGCTCCTTGAGTCTTTCGATCTGCGGGCCCGGCATCTCCTGCGCCAAGAATGCCCAATATTCCGAGGGTGGCGGAATCTTGGTGCTTCCCTTGCCAACCCAAACGTCCTTGTTCGGGGCGCCCGAAGACATTGCGGGCTTCATTGTTGGGTACTCAATTTCGAAAGTATGGCCCACACCTCAGAGACCTCCATCTGTGCCCGGAGGCGAACCCGACGCTCCTTGCCATAGAGCTGCACCCGCAAAGGTCGCGTCAAGCCCAAACTGTTCTTCTGGAAAATAAACACTCCATCCGCACCTTGGAATGACCGTAGTTGCTGGGGGCGCACCGAGTTGCGGACATCCTGAATGGCCGGCTCTTCCCAGTAGGCCTTGTCCGTCGAGTTAGCAGCAAACTCGACCGAGGCGCCTCCGGACGTTAAGCGAGATCGTTGCGCTTTTACTTGTGGTGAAGGCGTTTTGTTATTCGGTACGTTTTGCTGATCCAAGTTTCTTGAAATGACGGCAATATCCATCTGTCCGCGCTCTAGGGCGTCCACGTCCATCAGCAGGGACAGGACTCGCTTCACCTCGGCGATGGCTGCCTTGTGCTCGGGACCCTGGATCGGATCGGGGATGAACAGTCCGGCGATACCCTCCTTAACGCGCGCTTCGAACCGAGTGATGGCACGCCACTCGACCTTGCGGAACGCCCGGTACTCGTATAAGTCGAGCCCATCTTCCTTCTGGTAATCCTTCTCCGGCGCGGGAGCCCAGTCAGGAGAGGCCTCTTGCCACACAAGCCGGAGTACCGAGTCATTGAATGATATGGAGGTGAGTTGCGGCTCGTCGGGGAATGCCAGGGCGGTTTCTCCGTTCCAGACACCATTGAGTTTCGCGCTCGAGACACGTTGGCGGATTTTCGGTTCGGTCAGCTCTCTGCGGAGTGTGGAGGAAATATTGTACAGGTAGACGTGTTGGTCGCCCCATCCCTCTACACTCGCGAGCCAGGCACGCACATCCGCGAGCGTCAGGTCGCCCGACTCGATCGCGGCCGTCAGATTGGCTTGGAATTCATCCTTGTTCGCCCCCGCCTGGATGCCTTTACTGCGCAGGAGGCTTTTTACGAACCGGTTGCCCTGAGCGCGGATGATACCCGCAGCAAGGCGCTTTAGGTCCTCGATCTCGGCAGCAGTTGGACGCACGGTATTCATGCCAAGACGTTAGTCACCTTCTGATTCGACACAGACACCAACCAACCTCTTACAACCTTTCTCCCAAGTATCTTGCGCACGTCGATTTGGCGCACCGCTTTGCGCCTAAAACAAACTCGGCCTAGACGCCGTGCCCAGCAACGACGTATTCATGTTAACGATCGTGTGTGTTCCTTCTGCGCCGCCAAAAGCGAAGAGAAAGTACACCTGCGGAAATCCTCCCGCCCGCAGCGTCAAGCCGGCCGCGTAGCTATGGACCCAGTGGTTGCTCCCCAGATCGCCACGCGTCAACGCAACTTTGCCCTGGTCAGCCAGGAAAGTAAATCCCAAAGGCAACCTGCCAATGGAATGTTCCAGTTTCTCTTGAAACAGGAGAATGTTCGGCGCTCGGAATCGGTAGTCCTGATAACTGCTGAGGGCGCTGTTCCCGTTGATGTCCGCCCCGCCTAGCGTAGGTTGGAAATAAAACGGCACCGTGTCGCCTCCCGGTGTCATTGAAAGTGAGGTGAAGGCGCGTAGTCCCAGGCTGCCCTCCAGGTTTCGGCTGGTCACTCTTGGACAACGCGGACGCTCCACCGTAGGATCGATCAGGCAGTTGTTAGGGTCGTTCGTATCTCGCGGCACACGCAAATTCGTGTGGTAGAGCGAGATCTCCTGGTAAAGATCAACCGTCAACCTCTGAAATGAAAAGCCTGAGCCAGAAACATCTATAAATGGCCTGTAAGCAAGGTCGTAATTGAAGTGTAAGAGACCTTTGGCGGTCGATGGTCTCATTCTCACGCCCGCCCCCAGCTGCAAAAAGAACGGCTGGTTGTTCAGGCCGGGCGCTGTCAATGAGTTGTAGACCAGTTCAATCGATGGCGACGGCTGGCCATTGCTCGGTCGAATGTCCACCGCGCGTCCGTTGACTTCGCCGTAGACACCCACGTTCAATCGCTCATAAACCGGCCGAATGAGATTGCCTCCCACAATGTGCTCCGTCATGCCAAAAAATGATCGGCCGGCGGTCGTCGTCAGCGGTCCTTCGCCGAAGAAAGTGAGCTTGTTGAGAGAAATGGACTGCGCATACAAATTGAAAACCGGCTGTTCCGTGTAAACCGGGAAGTCAGTAGCCTCGGCGCTTCCGGTCCCAAACACCGGAGTTGCTGGTTTCAAGTGAGTATCGACAAACTTTACGAAAAAGCCCGCGCGCCACGAACCGTTGTTGGACCCTATGGCGTCTGTGCTCCACGAGGTACTCCAATCATCGCTGTCCTTGTGACCCACGTAGGCCAAGCCCGCGCCAAAGCCATTTTGCGGGGCGATGCTTCCCATCGCGATATGCAGCGGCTGTCCCGTGAACAGCACCTCTGCACAACCCATGATGTGCTTGAACGGGCAGTTCTTTTTGAGCTTGCCGACTTCGTCTGGCGGGTCCTGCTGCTCAATGTTCGTCGTGGTACTTTGCTGGGACCATAGGGTTCCGGCCAACAACAAGCACACAACCATGAATCGACGCACGGACTTCTCCCTACTTGCGCGAGCTACGCTTTGTTACGGTTGTTTTGTTTGTTTTCGATTGATTTCCTAGAACCTTCTTGCCTGACGTCCTGCTTGCCTTCTTGGCTGGCTTGTTTCTTTTCTTTTTGGACTTAGAGCCGCTGCTTGCCTTGCCGTACTGGTGCAACAGGCGTGTAAGTTTCTGTATGTACTCGCTAGCCTGGCGCTCTGTAAGCAGGTGATTGATGTTGATGTTCGTACGGGCTTTGGTCGGCACTACTAGGTTTTCTGCATAGTGCAGATGCAGCAGTTGCGTACGGATTAGGCTCGAAATCGGCCGGTCATGGTTGTAGGCTTCCTTTTCGTCAAACTTGAGAACGTCGACCGTTGGGGCATCCTTTAGCGCCATAAATTGCCTTTCATCACATCTTGAAAAACACGCAGTCCTTGTCGGGACGCAGGTTATCGCCCAGGAGGTCAAGGAAGGTCTCTGCGCCCTTCTCGCGATCGGTGCCTATGTCATTTCCTCCCAGAAATTGTTTGGTCACCGTCGCTGGAATCGATGCATGTTCGAAAATTCGCTGGTTGGGTGGATCTTCGGTTCCTGGCACCAGTGTCTCTCTCGGAATGTAGGGAGATACCAGAATTGCCGGCACGCGAATACCCAGCCGGTCAAACTTAAATTCCAGGCCCGGGACTCCGGTTGCTGCCTCGGCCGCGGTAAAGCCGTCGGCCGTGCAGTCGGGCGGAACAACGTGATCGTAGAGTCCACCGTGCTCGTCATAAACAATCAGCAAGGCCGTGCTCTCCCACAGATCGGGAATGATGCGGATTTGGTTGTAGACGCTGGCAATGAACTTGTCGCCCGCCAGTACATGGTGGTCCGGATGTTGATCGTTGGCTAGCAGTTGTCCGCCACCTGGCCCGGGATGGTCCGAGTAGTTCGGCTCGATAAAGCTGTACTCTGGCAGATCGCCGGATTTGCAGTCGGCAGCGAACTGATCAAACGTCGCAAAAAAGCTCTGGTCCTTGATCAGGTTCACGATTTCCATGGTCGAGCTCGGTTCGTCGAAGTAGTAAAGTTTAGCGTTGTGGCCGCCATCCCTGAGCCGCTCGTAAATGGTCGGGATCTTTTGGCGGTCCGCATCAGTCACCAGGAACATATTCATGTCCACGTTGCCAAACGACGTTCCGTAATGAGCAAAGGCCCGATTGCAAATAGTAGGCCCAGGAATCGAAGAGAACCACCCGTTGAAGAGCGCATACTCTGTCGCCAGTGTAGTGAGTACAGGGATTTTCTCCGGCGCAAAGTAGTTCATGATCGCGTGTGACCCTTGTGTGCCGGTTCCCTGCGTCGCGTAACTCTTCACAAATCCCTGCATGTTCGCCACGCGTCCGGGCCCGGGCGGCGCGCCGCCGTAGATCTGCAGGTCGACGCCCGGAAAGTGATGATCCGGATCGTGCGCCAGCTGCCCGCGGTAAATGGCATCGGGAGTTACAGTGACGATATTTCCGTCGGTATCTGGATTTGACTCGTTGCCGTTCAGGCCGGCGATCTTGGGAGATTTCTTCTTCAATCCGCCCAGCATGTGATCGAAAGAGCGATTTTCCATCATCAGCACAACGATGTGTCTCAAATTGTCTAACCCTATTGACATACGTTCTCTTCCTCTCCCAGAATGCGTCTCTACGTTGGTACTCGAGACCGTTCTCAGCGGGCCGATGAATCAATTTTGGACCGACGAGCGCTGCCCTCTGAAATCGGCGGTTCTCAGCTCGCCTCCTAAAAGGAACTCCGAGCGTCGCGCACACAGATGCGCCGAACGCATAGGCTCCGAAAACAGCGACTATTTTCCTGGGGAAGCGGCGAGAAGAAGCCCCCTCGGATGCGAACCTAGTGTGTCAGATTCACTCTTCCGATCGCCGATTGGGGTTCAAGATATGCCGACACTAAGAGAATGTCAACAAGAGACATTCGAATTTGCAGGCCTTTGCTCCGCAACATCGAAGCCTTTTGAACCAATTATCTCTCATATGTCTGTGGTTAGTGGTGATGGACTCTGGCGCACTATTCTGGCCTGAGCTTCAAAGATGTTTGCGTGTCAAGATGCTGCGGGGAGCGCCGCTGGCAGCGGTTGCTGAACCGACTCAGAGCACACCGGCACACAGCAACCTCAGAGTCAGGAGATTTTGGGCTGTTCAGAGAATCAGCCGACTGATGGGCCGTCAGTTGGCGAGTTCGAACACAACGGGTTGCTCCGAATGGGATCCCATGGATTCTCAGTAACTCCACTTCTCATGGCACACGGGTAACCGATTCAGTTCGTCCCGGCATACGCGCCATTGTGGGAAAAGTCGGTCCATGATGGCTACGAAGTGGGCATTGTGAGTCGGCTCTAGCATGTGAACCATCTCGTGAACGACGATGTATTCCAGGCATTCGCGTGGTTTCTTCGCGAGATCGGTGTTCAATCGGACGCTGCGTGAAGCGGGGTTGCAGCTCCCCCATTTCGTTTTCATCTTTTGCACGAAGACACGCTGCACGTTGACACCGACCGTCGGCTCCCACTTGGCGATCAAAGTAGGCATTGCAGCCTTGATTTGTTCTCGATACCAGTGGGCGACAACATCTTCCTTTCTGTCGTGGTTCGCTCCCTGGTTAACCCGCAAAATCAGTTTGTTGTGTTTCAGCTCGATTCTCGGGGCGGAGGGTTCCTCAATGAGTTTCAGCAAGTAGCGCTTTCCCCATACGTAGTGGCTCTCGCGGTCTAAGTACTCGCGCGCCGTTTCGCGTTCTTGTTCGCGCAGCTTCGTCTGCTGCTGCTTAATCCAGCTCAGTTTGGAAATCGCGAAAAGACGGATAGTGCCGAGGTTCATGCGATGCGGGGCTGAAATGCGCACTCTTCCCGTCGGAGGATAGACACTGAGATGGACATTTTTGATGTCCTTCAGCACCACATCAACCGAGATGTCCCCAAGCCTCAGTTGGTTGACCATCAGTATTCGCTCTGCGCTTTGATGATAGGAAAGATCCGTTCTACTTCACCCACATCGCGTAGTACGTCAAACAGCGCCGCCTTAATCACTTGTTCACGAGCCTGAATCCCGCGCCAGCCGTCTGGGCGCGTCTTCCTAATCGTCGCGTCAATGCTCAGCGCCAACTCTTCGTTCTGATTCAGATTGTTATAGAGGGCCCGTTTGGCGGGAGTGTTCAGCGCTTTAGGTGTTTCTTCTGCTTGTCCGGCTTCCACCCTCTTCGCAAGTTCGGCGATGCGCTTCAGGTATCCCTCATACGCGATGGCCTTTGTCTTTCTGGCGATAATAATCTCATCCAGCAGCTCCGACATCTTTTCGTAGAAGGCCGGGTCGTTGAGCTGCTCCTTGATGATCTTGCGGCGGACGTTGTTCTCGATAGTTTCCGCGATCGCGTTCTTGTTCCCCTTGAGGCCTCCGAGTTGTTTCGATATGGCATCAGCAATGCCAGTCTTCACGATCAACTCCAGGAGGCCCATATTGTCGAAAGGTGAAATTTTCCTCGGTTCATCGGCCTCGATGTAGGTATCGATCAGGTGCCGCATGTCGGCTTCATACGGTTTCAGATCTAGACTCTCGCCACTCGCTTTGCGGATGATCTCACGAACATTCAGATAGTGGTTGAGCTGCTGCTTAATGCGGATGACGTCGGCACTGCCGTATCCAGCTTGTTCCAATTCGTCGGCAATGTTGGCATAGGCGCGCACTAAGGACGCGGTCGCCTTGTAGAGCGCGGCGCGTTGTGGTTCCCGCTCCTGGAGGTCGGCCGGGATCTCCGTATTGCCGCAGAAGTAGTGGATATGCTCCAGTTCATCCTTCGGCGGTTTGACAGGCTCGCACAGTAGCGGGAGGGCCTCCAGCGCATGGTCGAGGCGTTCTTTCCCTTTCTTAAGGCGATCCTTCAGCAGCACTTCTGGATCGACGCCCCCGGCGCTGTGATCCAGCTCGGAGGTATAAACTGCGATGGCGTTCTCGACTTTCTTGAACAGGTCTTTGTAATCGACGATGTAGCCGAAGTCCTTGTCCTCGCTGTCCAGCCTGTTGACACGGCAGATTGCCTGGAACAGGCCGTGGTCCTGCATGGACTTGTCGATGTACAGATAGGTGCAGGGTGGCGCGTCGAAACCCGTAAGCAGCTTGTCAACCACTACGAGCAGCTTCATGTTAGCGGGTTCCTTTATGAACAGCGCCTTTGCCCAGTCCTCGTATGTCTCGGTCTTCGTCATGCCCGGCTTGGCGTCGATGTCCTTTAGCAAATCGTTATAAGTGTTGTAGATGAATTGCTTGTCTGTCTCCGTGTTTGCGCCGACTTCCTCCTTGGTCACGTCCTGCGCCTGGGGATTATAGGAAGTCACGACAGCACACTTGCTCTTGAACGGGGTCTTTTGGAAAAGGGCAAAATACTTGCATGCCTCGTAGATGCTCGACGCTATCAGGATCGCATTCCCGCGTTCGCTGGAAAGGCGCGGCTTCACGCTGAAATCGAAAACAATGTCATTGACGACTCGCTCCATGCGGGACTTGGAGCTGAGCACTTTCTGCATCGTGCCCCACTGATTCTTTAGTTCGTCCCTCTGCCAGTCATTGAGTCCCTTGGTCTTGGCCTCAAACCATGCGTCGATCTTGTCCTCGGAGCCGAGGCGCTGGTCGATGTCTCGCGCTTCATAGATCAGATCGAGTACCACTTCGTCTTGGACCGCCTCGCTGAATTTGTATGTGTGGATGTAACCGCCAAAAACTTCCTGGCTGGTCTGCCGGTCTTTCTTGAGAAGCGGTGTGCCGGTGAATCCTATAAAAACCGCGTTGGGCATCATCGCCTTCATCACGCGATTCAGCTTGCCGCTTTGGGTGCGGTGGCATTCATCCACGAAGACGAAGACCTCGCCTACCGTCTGGCTGGGCTGTGCTTCCAGTTCTTTGATGAATGCCTCAAAGTCATCCACGTCTTTCTTGCCGAACTTGTGCACCAGCGAGCAGAGAAGGCGCGGCTTAGCCTCGCCTAGTTTTTTCATCAGGTCGCGGCCACTGGTGGTCCGCTTGATGGGTTCGCCCGACTCTGTGAAGACTCCCTCGATTTGCTTATCCAGTTCGTCGCGGTCGGTGATGATGGCTACGCGCGCGTTAGGGTTGTTCTCCAGAATCCACTTCGCAAGGAGCACCATCACGATGCTTTTCCCGCTGCCCTGGGTGTGCCAGATGATGCCACCCTTGCGCTGGCGAACATGCTCCTGCGCGGCCTTGATTCCGAAATACTGGTGTACGCGCGGCAACTTCTTTATCCCGCCGTCGAACAGCACGAAGTCGTGCATTAACTCGAAAAGTCGATCCTTGGCGCACATTTTCAGCAGATATTTGTCCAACTTGAAGCGGCTGTCGTCCTGCTCGTCCTCTTTCCACCTCAGAAAGTATTTCTCCGGCGTCCCCACAGTGCCGTATTGCAGGCCCTCGGAGTCGTTGCCGGCGAAGACGAACTGCACAGTGCTAAAGAATCTTTGATTGAACTCGGGTTGCTGATTGGAAAGGCACTGGCGAATGCCGTCGCCGATGCTTATACGGCTGTTTTTCAGCTCCAGTATTCCGATGGCGATGCCGTTCACATACAACACCAAGTCAGGCCGGCGCTCATGATTGCCGCGTAGCGTGACCTCCTCGGCGATGGTGAAGTCGTTCTGCTTCGGTTGATCCCAGTTGATGAGGTGAACCGTTTCTGTGACCTTACCTGCCTCGATCTTCACCGGCACGCCGTAGCGCAGCAGGTTGTAGACCGCTTGGTTGTTTCCGTAGAGGCTGCGGCTGTGGTTGTCGGCTTCGGTACGTAGCTTGTAGAGCGCCGCGCTAATCTGAGCTGAGGTGTAGCCGCCCTTGGTCAGGTAAGCAGTGAGAATCCCTTCCTCAATGTTGCTGTTGCCATCGCGGTCGATCCAATCGCCGAGATAGCGATAGTGCAACTCATCGCGGAAGAGGGCGATGACTCGGTTCTGTGTGGCGCGTTCAGGTTGGCCGACGTGCACAGAGGGCACCATAACGGAGGCCTGCACTTGTTGCCGAGTGCTTGTCGCCGGCCCTCTGAGCTGCGCTATGCGGCTCCCGCCTCCGGTTCCCCATTCGGGACCGAGTCGAATTATCAAACCGTCGCGGAAAAGACTGCTACCGTCCTGCTCGATTTCCTCATTGGTATCCAGCCGGGATGCAAACGAAAGCATCGCGGCACTGTCGCGCTCACCAATGACAGACAAAAGATTTCGATCCAACCCGACATAAACACTACCGTCGCGAGACAGCGTGAGCGCGCCTCTTGGAGAGTCAACGCGCGGGCCATCGCGTTCGATAAATTCAAGAATTGGTTGGTAGTAAGAATCGAAAAGATCGAACTCCTCAATTGCCAAGTCGACGGAATCCTCATCCCCTGGAGGGTCAACCCACAATAATTGCCACTCATACGAGCCCTTCATGTAGGCCGAGGAAACAATCCCTTCCTTCACCTTACGAGCATCGATTCGCTTCACTGAGCTGGCTTGCTTTTTCCAGTCTTTAATCTCGTCGTCAGCCGGACCTGACGCCCTCCCCTTGGTCTCAAAGACGAACCATTTGGATTTCACATCCTTTCCCAGAAAATCTGGCCTACGCTTGGTTTTACCTCGGACGATCGTGATTTTTGGTGTGAGACGCTCGAAGTCCACCAGCCAAGGAATTTTCAGCTCCACATAGGCCGCATGCGCACAGAGTGCATTGCCAATAAAGAATGACTTGTGAGCTTTGTCCGTGCTTCCAGCAGCCACGTACTCTGGGGTCGCAACCAATGCGGAACTTCCCATGTCTAATGCACTTCTCAATGCGCTGATGCGCATATTGATGTCTGCCAGAGTAGCGCTAGAGGTGGATTTGGAGCCGGGTCTTTGGCCAGCAGCAATGACTGCGCGAAGTAGCGCTTTTTCCGTGAACGGAAGCTTGAAAATACCATTCCTGGATTTGGGCGAAAAGTTCCTTTTGGTGAAAGTGATCTGCTTCATACTAGGCGCGTTCGTCCAGTGAGAAGTTCCTGCATCAAGCCCCGTTTCAGGTTGCGGACCTTGGTCAGCTTGGTCTCTAGCGCAGCGATGTCAGCGTCCATGTCGGAAAGAATGGAGGCGATAGCTTTTTGTTCGATCTTCGTGGGCGGGATGGGGAGGACGAGATTCGCGAGCGTACTCTGATTGAGATTGACCATTGTGGTACCGACTGATGCATTCTGAATTTGTGCAACGATCGGCGGGCTGGCCAACACGCGTTGTATAAATTGGCTATTCAGCGATGACTCGGTGCGAATAATCATTGAGCCAGTTCCACAAAGCCAGCCGTGTTCTTCGCGACGCACGAATGCACAGCGCCCCATCTCACCCCGCCTGCCAATGATTACGTCTCCCTCAGAGAGGCGAAAATCTGATAACTTCCGTGCCGCCGCTTCTGTTATGGACATCGCAGTTGTTGCCAGAATCTTCCCATCAAGAATCTGCATGGGATTTACTACCGGAACACCGTTGTCAACATAGTCTGATTGGTGCAGAGCACTTCCAAATGGTCCTGTCTTGAACTTGGCGTGTTTGCCAAGTTGTGCAACCTCCCAGTCAACCGGAATCGAACCTATTTCGGTTTGTTTGTAACCAAACCTTACTTCGAACCCCGGCAAACGCTTCTTGCCGGTCAGCAGTCCTTGGATAGCGCCCTGTTTGATCTTGCGCTTTTTCGCGATGAGTCGTTCTATGGATTCGATAAGCCCGCTTACGTCACTCAACGCCTCGGCGATGGCGTCTTGTTCGCCAGCCGTAGGCGGGTGCGGTATTGGAACGGTCTCGAATTTATCCTTCGGAAGATGTGCAATGCTGGTTTGCGTTACAAAGTTTTGGAGCAAGCCGATCGATGAAAGCCGTTCAAGGACGTTGAGCATTAGTCGGACGTTGTAGCCACGCTTCGGGCGCAGGCGGTGCAGCGCTTTCTGGTAGTAACATTCTGGAATCTCCTGCTGCCAGATCGCAGCACGACCAATGTCACCGCCCTCGCAGACAAGAAGATCTCCATTTCTAAGCCGAAAACGTTGTAGATCAGAAGGAGTAAGTTTGATTAGGCCAATATCGGTGAGATCGATTCGGCCCCATTGAACCGCCCGATTGCCCAAGAAAGGCTTCGGGATTCCAACGTTTTTTTCTGAGTCGAGCATCTTACCTAGTTGAATTGAAAACTCCTCGCCCACCGTCGAGACATTCCAATCATCGGGGATCACCCCTACTTCGGTCTGCTTGTAGCCGGCCTTTAGCTCCATGCAAAACCCATCTTTTCCAAGTGACAATTCACTTTTGCCTCTAGTTCGGCCACACGGCCGACCATACGAGGTATCGGCGTCTCATATCGTTCGGCGAGTTCCTTCACACGGCCAGTGAGAGCCTGACTGATGCGGTCCATCTCGCCGTGGATGGCGGCTTCAAGCGCAGCGAGCCATTTATCATCCACGACCAGACTCTTGATCTCCGGCTCTGTGAGCGTCGGATACTTCTTGTAAGCCTTCGCGTCCAGGTCTGCCTCGGCGTCCTTCAGTCTTTTCTTGAGTCCAGCTTCCTCATTGGCAAGCTTCAGCCATTCATCCAGCACTGCAGCTTCGTCTTTGGCGTCGTTGTCGCCCTCAATCTCCTTCAGCCGGGCGATCACGTTGGCCTTGTTGACTTTTTCAAGCTCGGAAAAAAATCCCTCGTCACCGCCGTGTTCCTCTTCCAGTTCGTTCATTCGAGCAGCGACGGTTTCCAATTGGGCTTCCAGATTCGTGATGGCCTTCTTTTCACTGAAGAAGTAGCGAGCAACGATGAGAGCCTTAGGCACAAGGTCGCAGGCCCAACCTTTATTCTTCTCTTTGCCTTTCTTGTCCTTTTCGATAATGCGGTAGGTTTCCGCCTTCCAACCATCGGCGGCGATGAGGTAGCAGTCGTCCTGCATGGTTTCCGCCCAGTAATCCATTAGGTGCTGGTAAACGTCGTATTGGTCGATGAGCGGCTGGCTGACATAGTGAGCGAGTAAACCCTCGGAAAGAGCGGCAATGATTTGCTTCGGATGGAAGCCGGGCTTTAACTGCCGCAGCGTCTTTTCAGTCTGCTGAAGCCAGGTGGTGAAGTGGGTATTCATGCGCGCAATAAAGGTAGCGAACTCTGGGTGACCGTAGATCGTGGACTTGATGGCCGCCTTGTCCACAGCGAGATCGACGTAGCCGGGGCGGTTCGGTTTGAACAAAGCTTGGCGGAGATTGGGACAGATTTTCCAGTAGCGGCAGAGAGCTTCCACGTCCCTCTCAGGAATGCCGCCACGCAGGTGGCCTTCGATGTCTTCTAAATCTTCGGCTGGCTGGCTGTCGATATAGCGCGGCAGGTTGAGATTGAATTCGTTCCTCTCGATCTCCTCGACGGGGACCATGCGCGAGTATTTTGCGACTTCGAGCCGCCGGTTGAAGATATCGACGATCGTGTGAATGTCCTGTGCGCGGAGGCGATTCTTGGGGCCATCCTTCATGAAACCCGCGCTGGCGTCGATCATGAAGATGCCCTTGCGGGCGTGCGCGTCCTGCTTATCGACGACGATGACGCAGGCAGGGATTCCTGTGCCGTAGAAGAGGTTCGGGGGCAGGCCGATGATGCCCTTGATGTATCCCTTACGGACGAGCGCGCGGCGAATGTCCGCCTCCGCATTGCCTCGGAACAGGACGCCGTGTGGCAGGATGCACGCGCCCTTGCCGGTACTCTTGAGCGAACGGACGATGTGCAGCAAGTAAGCGTAGTCACCCTGCTTGTCCGGAGGTACGCCGAAATGCTTGAAGCGGTCAAATTCATCCTTGGCCGGATCAATGCCGGTGCTCCAGCGCTTGTCGCTGAACGGCGGATTGGCGACAACGTAGTCAAACGTCTTGAGCGTGCCGCCTTCCTTGAACTTGGGAACAGACAGCGTGTTCCCCTGCTCGATGAGCGCCGTTGGATTGTTGTGCAAGATCATGTTCATACGGGCAAGAGTGCTGGTGGCAGCATCTTTTTCTTGCCCATACAGAGTGACCCTCGTGCCGGCCTCATCGCCCACTTTCAGTAACAATGAGCCCGAACCGCACGTTGGGTCATAAACAGTAGTTGCGCTGGTCGTCTCCGCGTCATGGATGCCAATGATCTGCGCGATGACTCGGCTGACTTCGGCCGGAGTGTAGAACTGGCCTTTGCTCTTGCCACTCTCGGTGGCGAAGTGACGCATTAGGTATTCGTAGGCGTCACCAAGGATGTCGTCGCCTTCGGCACGGTTCTTGCTGAAGTCGAGCGCCTTGTTCTCAAAGATCGCGATGAGGTTGGTGAGCCGCTCCACCATCTCCTTGCCACTGCCGAGCTTTCCAGGATCGTTGAAGTCTGGCATGTCAGACAGCTTGTTGGCATTGGCGAGAGGGCCGATGATTTTCTTGTTGATCTGATCGCCGATATCAGGCTTTCCCTTGAGCGCGACCATGTCTTTGAAACTGGCGCCGGGCGGGATGGTGATGGGCGCATACGGCATCCCGGCGTATTTGTCGCTGACATACTTGATGAAGAGCAGGACCAGGACATAGTCCTTGTATTGGCTGGCATCCATGCCGCCACGGAGTTCGTCGCAGCTCGACCAGAGAGAGGAGTAGAGTTCAGATTTCTTGAGCGCCATGCCTTACGTCATCCTGCGATGTTAACGAGGGAGAAGGCGAATTATCGCACATCAAGTAGCATCGCCGAACCTGACTTGATCGGCGCAAACGCGAAGGAACGATGGTTCAGATTCGCCAGGATTACAGACGCGCAAGGTCTTTCTGAATACGGGCGAGAATTGTGTCGAACGAAAGTTGTCCGCGATAGTAGAGCGGCGCAGTCTTTGAATATTCCGCTTCGAATTGCTTGCGGACATTCTCGTCTTCGAACGTGAACGCTCCACTTTTTGCTACGTCATGATCCAAAGACTTGAAGCGCCTCTTTTTGTGCTCCAAATATTCGGGAGTTCCGATGAATTTCTGCACCGCCTCCACATCGAGAAGTTGATGAATGTCGTAGTAGTGTCTGAGGAAATTCGTGGGAACTTTCCCCGTCCCTTTGAATTGGCCGAATTTTCGAACTACGGCCTGGACCTTTTCCACGAAAGTATATTCAGGGTTGTAGCATGGGATATCGAGGGCTCGGTTGTCGGCGTATTGAAGCTTCTTGGCCTCTGCGAACTGGATGATCCAGGATGAAATCGTAACAGAGCGGTTCGGAGCCGTCTGATCGAAGCCGACCTCCAGAAGGATTCCGTCCTTGAGACCGGCGATTGAACCAAAGTGGGTTCGTAGCTTAGCCTCAGGCCGGCGTTCCTCAGCGTTTCGTCATCGTATGTCGTATCCCGCTCGACGGCTGTAATCCCTGAGATCTTGATCTTGTCCCGCAGCTTTTCATAAAAGACTCGTCTGGATTCTATGTGCGTGGGCTTCTCGTGATTTAGATTGGTATCGACCTGCAGTCCATCGAAAGGTTCGATGCGAATGTCGATGTCTTCCGAGAATCGCTGAATGATCCCAAACCCCTTGGAAAGCGAAGTGCCGCCCTTGAGCTCAAACATCAAGCCAAGCTGTCTGAGCCCAAAGACAGCGTGCATGATCCAGTAGTCTTTTTCCACGAGAGCTGGATCATTGATCTTCTCGGTGTCGGCAACGGTTGCGACAAGCGCCTTGAAATCGCTTCGCTCATGCAGAAAAGAGTCAGGCATGTTGCAACATCTCCTGAAACTTTTTCTGTGTGGAGTATTTGCCGTAGAGAGAAACCGCGCGTGAAAGCTTTTTCGGATCCATCTCTTTGGCTTTTTCGCGAACGCGAGAAAGAACGGCGTCCCGATCCTCCGCAAGATCGCCTAGTTCATTAACAAGATCAACCAGCAGAAACTCGGGAGAGAGTTGCCTTGGAACATTCATGCGACGTTCGAAGGTGACCATTCGATTGCCGAGCGGAAATGTCCCATGTCGTTTCTGGTTGTAGACAACCCGTTTGTTGTAGAGCTGCGTTGTCCCAAGTCCCAACTGGTTGTAGACATTCGGGGAGGTCAGGACAAAACGGTCCGTCTTCAAGAACGCTTTCACCAGCTCGTGCTCGTCCGCGGGAGCCTCTCCAAATTCAAATTTACGAGGGCTGTAATACAAGCCGGTACGGAGCTTCTGGAGAGTCCCGTCGACGGTGAGTTCTTTGAGGTGTCGATCTACGCTGCGGGACCAAGGCAGAAGGTCTTCTCTGCGGTACACACGTCCAGGGCGGAGATGTCGCCTCAACTGCTCAAGTGTGCTCGGCCGCATTTTCTCTGATCCTCCATAGTAATGCTATTCCTTGGGATTAATATTGTCAATTATTTTATTAAAATATCATGCATTATAATATACTAACTACTTATTTATCTATGGCTTGCAACTAATCCAATACAACGTATAGTGACTCGCACGGATTTTACCGCAGAAAACAAATGATTGAGCTGTCGCGCTCTTATGGATTCTTCAGACAGTGTCTGTAGAATTTTTGCCTCCGGCGACGCTCGGGAGAGCGCTTTCTGCCCATCGCGATCTTTTGCAATATCAACAGTGGCATTGTCAGAGCCCTATCACAGCGCCTCCATGTAGGGTCGAATGACATTGCTAACCCGACAGACTTTGGCGTAGCGGTAGACTTCATTGATGCTGGCCTTTTTCCGGCGAAGACAATCCTTTAGGGCTTCGATTGCGACATCGAGTCCGATTTTGTTCCGAAATTTGAAACAGTCGGCGACGGTCTTCGCAGCTGAATAGACCCGGACTGTGACGCCCTCCACCTGATGTTTGTCGATTCCCTCCGTGAGTGATGGCCCTGACAGCCGAACGATCCTGAGTGAAGGCGAAGCGAGAGCAGGCGTTCTTGCCCCTTTGGAGAGAGCGATCCAAACCGAAGCAGGACTCTGCGTCGTGATCTCGTGAAAGACAAGCGCCGAAAGCAGGCAGACAGTAGCTTGCGGGACTCGCTTGGTGACTTCAGCGTAGGAGTGGTGTTCCGTCACGTCGGCGTCTGGAAGTGTGTAGATTCCACGTGCAGGCCGATTGAGCTTGCCTTGCCGGTAGAGACGAACGAGATACTGCCGCTGAAAACCAATGGCCTCGATATCGCGGGACCTAACAATCCCGTGTTCGCCGATGTACTGCATAATCCTCTGAAGAGACGTTTGCCGAGGATGTTTCAATATGTCGCTACTTAATCATAACTAATGACGTATTGCAACACTATCGTGGAACACTCAGCCCACCTGGATGCAGGTTTTTCTTCGAAGAAGACCTTGGTGCGCAGGTACGCGGCAGGTGTTTTCAGGATTCGCGCCGGTGATGTAGGGGGCCTCAAGGCAACATTTTGCAGACACCGTCTGCAAAATTCGTCGCGCCGTGCCGGCGCTTTTGCTGCCCGAGAAAATGTGGTGCGGGCGGAGGGACTTGAACCCTCATGGGCCGTTTAAGCCGTGCGGATTTTCATTCCGATTCGTCTGTCAATTTCTCCAATTTTTCTTCGGATTAGCTCAAGCATGACCCAAGATGTGTAAGAAAATGTGTAGCTCTGAACCCAAAAACGAGTGAATTCCCTCGCCCCAAGCGGAAGATACGGGCAGCATCGAGCTGATACACCGATGACTACCGGTTCCGCTCGCACGCGGTTTGCACACGGCTTGAAACTGGATGACTTGGAACTGTCATGTCCGGTTCTTATTGGAGGGGGCGGCAGCACAGCGTTTCCTTACCAGACCCCTTCCCCGATACTAAGAGATTGGAGCTGCACGAAGTACAGCCGCCAGCGGCGGCACGTGTAAAGGAGATTTGCCGCTAAAAACGCCCCAGCGAGGCAGCGGCAAATCAGAACAATCTCAGTGAGGAGAATCCGGGCCGGACAATGGGACGATTACCTCCCAGCGCCAGCCTCCGCCAGCGGCTCCGGCAAAAGACGGCTTGGGGAGGTTCAGGTCAGCGCGGCTTGTTGCGCTGACCTCTTTTGGACTGATCGCGGGTCGCTGCCGCTTTTGACGCCTTGGCCTTGGTATCGTGTTCCGGTTGCGGCAGCTCCCATCCCGCCATGCCCTGCAACACGCGGTCGGCGTGCTTGATGGTGTTCACGTGTCCATAGTGGCTTTCAATCATGTGGACGGAAGTTCCCATCTGCTCGGCGAGGAAATACACGTCCACTCCTTCCTGCAATCGGAGCGTGGCATAGGTATGCCGGAAGCAGTACGTCGAACGCGGAACGCCCTGCGTGCCTTCGCGCAAATTCGCCTCATTCAGAAGGTCGGCAATCAGCGAGCTGTAAAGGGTTTTTGCAGGCTTGCCCGTGACGTTGGTAAATACTCTGTCGTTCGGTTCCGTGGCTTTGGAAATAATGCGGATGCGCTCCAGATAATCTCCAACGCTCCTGGGAGCCACCAGCTTGCGCGACTTGCTCTTGCCTTGCACGAACAGCACAACGATCTCACGCCCCTCGCGGTCTTTTGCGGGCATGATGTCGCGCCAGCGCAGATTCTTCATCTCCACTGGCCTCATGCCTGTATTACACGCAATCAGGATCATGTTGTAGGTGATGGTGCGATACCAGACGCTGGAAGGTTTATCCGCCTCAGCAATCCACTTCCTTCCGACAGTGTGGAGTTTGCGGTATTCCTCCAGCGTGAACTCGTCGCGCCGCATGGACTTGAGCTTCGGACGCTCGTCAAAACGCTGGCTGGCGGGAACGTAGCGTTTCTTGATGGCGTAATTCATCACAGCACCGAAGATGGACATCTCAAAGCGGATGGTGGAATCACTGATATAAGGAACCACCCGTTCTTCGGAAGGTTTGACTTCAATCGGTCTCAAAACCCTGATGCCGAGGGTCTGCTGAACCTTGGTGCGGCGCTCGGCTTCCTTATCCGCGAAGGCTTGCGCCATGTCGTCGCTGACTTCCCGAACGCCGTTGCGCTTGTGACGACCCGCGCCGTTCTCCCGCCGCCATGCCGGGTAGCCGCCCCAAAGCTCGTCACCGATAAGGTGGACCTGCGTTGATCCTACATATCTGTCTAGAGCGCCTTCGATGATGGCGCGGACCTTCTTGGGCCGCGCGGCGCTGATTTCTCCGCGCTTCGCCCGCGCCTCCTGGGTCAGCAGATACTCTCTCCCCACCTCGCGGAAGGGATGGTTGAACACAGGAACGTCATGTTTTAAGCGGAATCGGATGTCTGCGTCTTGATCGAAGGCGCGGTCCCGCGCCACATCGATGTCGGTTGTCTTGAGCGAAACCGTCTTGTAACGGTCGGCCTTGGGCATCTTCATGCGGCAATACCACATCCGATGCTCCACGTCGCCGCGCCGGAAGAGAATCAGGCCCGGCTTGAGTTCCGATTTGTCGGTGACGAATGCCATATTCGCCTCCATCGTTTGACTCGTCCTGTGCAGATTCCGTGCAGATCTTTCTGGCAAGTCATTGACTCTGCGTATCTGTGCAGGACTCGTACAGATAATATCAAAACTCTATATCTATTATTTACATATTGTTATGATATATCTGTCATCCTGAGCGAAGTCGATGCTTCGCGAATGCGAAGCAGCGGCACAGTCGAAGGATCCCTGCAAATCGTCTGCGACGGCAGCCTTGCAGGAGATTCTCTTCGCGAAGCTTAGCGCCTCCAGTTGAATCGAACTCCATTACGAGCCGCCAACGCTGCGCAGTTGCAAGGGATCCTTCGACTCCGCAGCGTCTTCGCGTTGCGAAGACGGTGCTGCGCTCAGGATGACATTGCTCGACGTTCCACCGCCGCCACCAGTTTCTTCGTAGTCGGCACCTCGATCCCATGCCGCGCAGCGGCGCGCAGTATGGGTCCGGCGATCGCGTCGAGTTCCGGCGGATTGCCGCGTTCGACATCTTTCTGCATCGAGCTGCGCATATTTGGAGGCGCCCTCCTTACCCATGCGAGGATCGATTCCGCATCGACTTTGGCGCCTTCCGCCACGGCCACGGCACAAGCCTCGCGAACGCAACCCTCACCCAGATCTCGCCAATTCGGATCCGCCAAAATCTCACCCACGGTTTTATTCGCAGCCGTCGTGCTCAGCGCAAAAGGGGCGAGGAACACAATCTTGCTCCACATCAGAGTTGCCTCGTCATCGATGAACCGGCACTCGAACCCCATCTTCTGAAGCCCTTCGAGAGTTTCGCCGAGCAAGCTTCGTCCAGCCGAAGACACATTCAGGCGCGCAAACGGAGAACGATGCACGATGTGCCCCGGCGCGACGCGTTCCGACTCAACCGCAATGGTAGCCGCAATCACCTTCTCCGCTCCGAATTTCCGGCGCAGCACCGCAAGATGATCGATGCCGTTCAACAGCGGAACGATCGCTTTCACCGACTCGGGCTTTTTGAGCGGCGCAAGAGCCGCCTCAAGTTGCGTTGCCTTCACGGTTACCCAGAGCACATCGGCAGGCGGAACTTGGGCCGCGCGTGAAACCGGAACGCTGAAATTCCCGAAAGCGCTTTCCAACTGAATTTGTTCCGGAAATCGATCCAGCATTTCCGGCCTTACGACGACGCTAACCGGCGAGCCGCACTTCGCCAGGCATGCCCCCATCAGGCCGCCAATTCCGCCCACACCGAGAATCGCATGTCTCAAGGGAGTCATGGGCGCGTCACCTCTTCTTCGCCGCTGCGCGTGGGAGTCAGACTGTTCATAAATATGGGCAAGTTTACATCGCACGGATCGGAATTGGGGAATGCCGGGGCAAACACCAGAATATTGCAAAATGCAGATCATCGAGAGACTTGTCGTCCTGAGCGGAGCCAATGCTTCCGCGAATGCGAAGCAGCGGCGCAGTCGAAGGATCCCTGCCACTCGACGATGACTGTGGCCTGGCAGGATTTTCTCTTCCCGCGTTTTTCCCTGCGCTACAATCGCCACATGCGAAGAACTTTGCTACCCCTCGCTATGGTAATCGGTTTGACCGTCCTCATTATTTCTTCAGTCCCACTCGCCAACGCCCAGGCTAACAAAGAAAACGATTCTCCCGCGAAGGAATCTGCGCCCGATGTCCCCGATGCAATCGCCGTCCCATCAGGCCTCGAGCCGGTACTGTTCGTCCGCGCTAAAGGATCGCAGATCTACACCTGTCAGGCTGGAGCGGACGGCAAGTTCAGTTGGACGCTCAAGGGTCCCGAGGCCGAATTGAAAGATCGCAAGGATAAAGTCATCGGCCAGCATTCCGCCGATCCAAACTCGAAACTTCCAACCTGGAAGTTAAAAGACGGCAGCGAAGTCACCGGCAAAGCAGCCGCGCATGTCGACTCGCTGGATGCGGACTCGATTCCATGGCTGCTGGTGAATGTCGAAAGCCATGCGGGAAAGGCCGGCCTGCTGACCAATGTGACGACCATGCAGCGGGTCCACACTCACGGCGGCAAGCCCGGCAGCGACGCTTGCGACGAGTCCCACAAAGGTGCGGAAACCAAGAGCGATTACACCGCCGACTATTACTTTTACGCCCCGGCCAAGTGAAGGTCATGCCCTCGAAGCTCGCGGAGAGTGGTAAGCATCTAATGGACAGCTTGCCAAGAATCGGAGAAATACAATGCGTGAAGTTATTATTGCTTCTTCCGTCCGCACTCCCGTAGGGCGCGCTTACAAGGGCACGCTCCGCGCCACTCGTCCCGATGAACTCGCCGCCGTTGCGATCAAGGGCGCGCTGGAACGCATCCCTCAACTCGACACGAAGGAAATCGAAGATGTCATTCTGGGCTGCGCCATGCCCGAGGCCGAGCAAGGGATGAACGTGGCTCGCATCGCCTCGCTACGCGCAGGATTGCCAATCGAGGTCTCGGCGCTGACGATCAACCGGTTCTGTTCTTCGGGACTGCAGGCCATCGCTATGGCGGCGGAACGCATTATGAGCGGCGGCGCGGAAGTGATCGTCGCCGGAGGAACCGAGTCGATGACGATGATTCCGATGGGCGGACACAAGATCTCCCCTAACCCATGGCTCGTCGATCACTATCCCGACGCCTACCTTTCCATGGGCCTCACGGCCGAGCGCGTGGGCCAGCGGTTCGGCATCACGCGGCAAGCCGCGGATGAGTTCTCGTTGCGTAGTCACCAGAAAGCGCTGGCTGCGATTCAGGCCGGAAAGTTCAACGATGAAATTGTGCCCGTGCCGGTGAGTTTCAGCACGCCAAACGGCTCGAAGCCAAAGCGTCAGGAGATTGTTTTCAAAACCGACGAAGGCCCGCGCGCCGATACTTCGGTTGAAGCGCTACTCGGCTTGAAGCCGGCATTTCACATGAAGGGCACGGTGACGGCCGGGAATTCGTCGCAGATGTCGGACGGCGCAGCAGCCGCGGTGGTCATGTCCGCTGAGCGGGCGAAGGCGCTGGGCATCCAGCCACTGGCTCGTTACGTGTCGTTCGCGACAGCGGGATACAAGCCAGAAGAAATGGGACTTGGCCCGGTCTTCGCAATTCCGAAGGCATTGAAGATGGCAGGACTGAAGCTCGCAGATATTGACGTGATCGAGTTGAACGAAGCCTTCGCTGCGCAGTCTTTGGCAGTGATCAAGGAAGCTGGATTGGATCCGGAGAAGGTCAATCCCAACGGTGGGGCGATTGCGTTGGGACATCCGCTGGGATGCACCGGAGCGAAACTGACGGCCAGCGTGATCCGCGAACTGAAGCGGCGCAAAGGTCGCTATGGCATAGTCACGATGTGCGTCGGCGGTGGCATGGGAGCGGCCGGAATTTTCGAAAATCTGAACTGACAACGGCGTTATAATTCACCGTAGGAGGTTCCTATGACTTCCGCCCGCCATCTCGCTGCCGCGTTTTTGTTTTATTCTCTCACTGCCTTCGCTCAAGATCGGCAAACCGTGTCGGGCAATGGCGTTTCAGCACTCGTGGCGAACGGGGAAGCAATGGCCACTCCGTCGGAGCCTTGGAGGATCATTCCGAATCGGCCCGACTTTTCGTCGGATTCCGCCGACCGCATTCGTGTTGATCAGTATCGTCTGGATCGGGGCCAGCTTGATCCGCGCACGGGTCGTCCCAAGATGGAAGCCCCGACTACCGGCGCGATCATGGGCGAAGAGGGGTCAATGGAGGCGGATGCTATGTGCTACGCGATCCGCAGCTACGTGGTCGCGCGCGATTCCAAGGACTCGGATTCCACGCACCCCGCGGGTTATTCGACCTGCCGACGGGCGAGCCGTTACCATCTGAAGACCACAGTGGGACAATCGGTCTCGATTGAGCGCTGAGCTTTTTACCCAGTTCTACAAGAGGACGTGCAGCGACGCGTCGGCGGCGGATTCAGAATCGGAAAATTCCTAAACGCCTGAAAATCCGGTACGAAACCCCCACAAACACCTGAATTATCGTCCCTATCATTCCCTTCCTTCCCGCATTAAAATTGAAGTGCGTTTTCCGTCGCGTGCTCGATTCGGCGGTTTCTTATCCAAGGAGACAGATGGCAACGACCACGGCAGTTCCCAAGAATAAAGTTTCCGGCGGGAGCTTTCTGCTGGAATCCCGCCAGCCAGACGAAGTTTTTACGCCTGAAGACTTCACCGAACAACACAATCTAATCGGGCAGACGGCGGAAGAGTTTGCCATGAACGAAATCGTGCCCAATATTGAAAAGATTGAGCACAAGGATTTCTCGGTTTCTCGCGAGCTACTGAAAAAGGCTGGCGAACTCGGTCTCAGCGGAGTCGAAATTCCCGAAGCCTACGGCGGCCTGGAAATGGATAAGGTTACGGCCGCCGTCATCGCCGACCACATCGCCAAGTACGCGGGCTTCGCCACTACCTGGGGAGCGCACAGCGGCATCGGCATGTTGCCCATCGTGTATTTCGGCACGGAAGATCAGAAGAATAAGTATCTGCCGCGCCTAGCCTCCGGCGAGATTGTGGGCGCATATGCCTTGTCGGAAGCCTCCTCCGGCTCGGACGCTCTCAATTGCCGAGCTCGCGCCGAGCTTTCGCCGGATGGAAAGCACTACATGCTTAACGGCGAAAAAATGTGGATCACAAACGCCGGTTTCGCTGACCTGTTCACGGTATTCGCCAAACTCAATGGCGAGAAGTTCAGCGCGTTTCTGGTCGAGAGAAGTTTCCCCGGGTTCTCGGTCGGCGCTGAAGAGCACAAGATGGGCATTCGCGGGTCGTCTACCTGCCCCATCATTCTCAACGACTGCAAAGTTCCGGTGGAAAACCTCCTGGGCGAAATCGGCAAGGGGCACGTGATCGCTTTCAACATTCTGAACGTGGGCCGCTTCAAGCTGGGCGCGATGTGCGTAGGCGGAGGCCGCGTGTCGCTCGAGAACGCCATTGGCTATGCCAAGCAGCGCAAGGCGTTTAACAAAGTGATCGCGGACTTCGGTCTTGTGCGCGAAAAGCTCGCCAACATGGCGACCCTGATTTACGTTGGCGAATCGCTGGTCTATCGCACTGTCGGGATGATGGACGTCGCCCTCGGCGACGTGGACAAATCGGCCGCCGACGCGGGCAAGCAGACGCTGAAGGCTATCGAGGAATATGCGGTCGAGTGCTCAATCATTAAAGTGTGGGGCTCGGAGATGATCGATTATGTCGTCGATGAGACCGTACAAATTTACGCGGGCTATGGGTTTGTCGAGGAGTATCCTGCAGAGCGTGCCTATCGTGATGCCCGCATTAATCGTATCTTCGAAGGGACTAACGAGATTAACCGGCTGATCATCACCGGCTTCCTGCTGAAGCGCGCGATGACCGGGCAATTACCGCTGATGCCGGCAATTAAAAAGCTAATGGACGAAGTGCTCTCCGGTCCATCGATGGCGGAAGAACTCGAAGGTCAGCTGCCGGAAGAACAACGATTAGTGGCGCAAGCCAAGAAGCTGGGACTGTTTGCAGCGGGCGTGGCCACCCAAAAATATATGCAGGCGATTCAGGATCAGCAGGAGATCATGGGGGCAATCGCCGACATGACGATTGAAGCCTATGCGATGGAATCGGCCGTGCTGCGGGCGCAGAAGATTGCGCAGATCAAGGGAGAAGACGGCGCGGCTTTGCCGATCGCGATGACGCGGGTATATCTGTCGCAGGCGATGGAGAAAGTGGAATCGGCGGCGCGCAAGGTGATTGCGGCCGTGGCCGACGGCGACTTGATGCGGACGCAGCTGGCGATCCTGCGGCGCCTCGGGAAGCACGAACCATTCAACACCATCGAACTTCGTCAGCAGATCGCGCAGAAGATGATCGAACGGGGAAAGTACACCCTGGCATAAAATCTGAGCGCGTAAACCTGAACCACAGAGGACACAGAGTTCACAGAGGAAACTAGAATCCTCGGTGTGACCCTGCGCCCTCTGTGGTTAGTTTTTTCTTTCTTGTCTGCCCTCTGATACAAATGTCACGATGAAAATCACAGCACTGCACCTCATCGCCGCAATCGCGCTTGCTCCAACCTTAGCAGCGCAGTCGAATTCAACCTCTCGGCGGGACACCGCAACTTTTGACGCTGACGGCACCGCTCACATCACCCGCGTCGTACCCATGCCTGCGACGATTAGTTCAGAGGCTCAGCATTG
This sequence comes from uncultured Acidobacteriaceae bacterium, assembly GCA_963733795.1. Taxonomy (GTDB): domain Bacteria; phylum Acidobacteriota; class Terriglobia; order Terriglobales; family Acidobacteriaceae; genus Sulfotelmatobacter. Next base: position 549,594 of record CAVTED010000003.1, on the reverse strand, counting down.
GCTGGGGTCGCTTACGCAAAGTAAGGTCGGACAGCAGACACTGGCGGAGCGCCGCGCGCGCACCGATGAATGGCGGAAATTCGGCTCGGGGGAAGCGCGAAAATACTATCCCGCCAATGTGGAAGAGGCGACGACCGCGGGCGTTCGCACCGACATCATCACGCCCATCACGATGCCCGAGGCCCATCGCAATCGCGTGCTGATCAACCTGCACGGCGGCGGATTCAACTCCGACTCGGGCTCTTTGATCGAAGGCATTCCGATTGCGAACCTGGCGAAGATGAAAGTTGTCTCCGTCTATTACCGTCTCGCGCCGGAGAATCCCTTCCCTGCCGCGGTCGACGACGTGATCGCGGTCTACAAGGAACTTCTCAAAACGTACAAGCCGGGCAGCATTGGAATCTTCGGAACGTCGGCGGGAGCCATCCTGACTGCCGAAGTAGCAGTTCGTCTCAAACAAGCAGGACTGCCGCTTCCCTCAGCCCTGGGCATTTTCTCCGGCCTCGCCGACTTCAGCCGCGTCGGAGATTCACGGCAGCTCTTTACTCTGAACGGACTTCCCGGAGAAATGCAGGCGACCGATCCCAATCATCTGCCCAATGACGATTATGTCGGCAAGACGGATCGGAAAGATCCTGTGTTGTCGCCAATATTCGCCGATCTGCGCGGCATGCCTCCCGTCCTGCTCGTCACCAGCACGCGCGATATTTTGTTAAGCGATACGTCCACGTTCCACCGAGCATTGTTGCAGGCGGGCGTTGACGCGCATCTGGTCGTGTTCGAAGCGCTGCCGCACGCTTTCTGGTATCACTTTCAGTTGCCCGAAACCAAAGAAGCGCTGGAACTGATGGCGAAGTTCTTCGACGACCGAGTCGGCCGATAGGATTCGGCGCTTAAGCGGCACCAGCCCCCAAGACGCTGTGGCTGGTGCCGCTCACGCGGAATAATCTAGAAACACTGAAAGTTAATGGAGACTTGCCCTGCTACCAAATAATTATTCGTTGTAGTTTGGGTTGGGCTGCCCCAGTTGGCGGGCTCATTCGGATTGCCGCCGGTTGAGTTGGCATAGAGTTGCCAGCTAACCCATCCATAGCTGTGCTTGACGCCGTCAACTGGATTTACGGTTGTGTCAAGACCGTAATAAAAGATTTCTTGAGACTTACATGAGTTTAGGTTTCCCGAAACGCTGCAGTTGTACGAATACTGGAGCGGCAAGGTTGTAATGGAGAAGGTCTGTGGAGTTGCTGGACGAGTATCGGTGATGTTCGTGGTACTCGTAGGTAGAAGCTGAAGGTTGGCATATAACACATTGCTCCCGTTTGGGTTCTGGATGACCTTATCCAGGTAAAGGTAATAGTTTGTAGTGTATTGCGCGCCCTGGCCCACGTTATCGTTGTTCCAGATCGAACTGTTAGTTCCTCCTGGAGCCGCGCAGCGAGCCGCCCACCGCATCGAGTAATCGGCCGTACTACTGTTGTTTCCGCTGTTGAATTTCTTACAACTAGTGGGATCGTTCCAATAATTAACGCCGTTGTAGCTGTCCAATTCGGTAACCCACTGGTAAATGTAACCTTGTTGCGGGATACTGGGTTGCGAATCATAAAGATTAATGTCCCAAGGATTTCCCTGAGGATTCTTGACGTAATACACTTTATTATTACCCTGATCCCAGGTCGTGTAGACGTATGCCGAAGGATCCCCCTGAGCATTGTAGCCTTCCATATGGTAACCAGAGGCTAGACTCGGGTCCATCATCATTACGCTTAAGATGTCCCAATATCCGTGGCCCGCGGGACAAGAGATGGTTGATTGAATTTGAGCGACGGCGCTGGGTGCCAGCAGCGAGCATGTCATTATTGCGAGCAACCCAAAGACAAAAGCAAGTTTGTATGGTTTCATCGAATTTGATACTCCAGGCAAGATTTGTACAGCGAGGAAGGGGCGCGGTCAAAGGAGAACCTGGGTTCTTCTCTGTTATTGCGCTAAGTGTGATACTTATGCAAAAAGTAAGCTATCGGGCGGTGACCCCAAATGCTGTCGGAGGATCACGTAGCCGTGGCAGAATTCAATGATTGACCTACGCCAGTTACTCAAATGCTAACCTTACGCCGAGTAACCTCTCGGCTATCTTCCTGAGGCGGTGCTATCTTCGGGCACAAGCACGTAGCTGACGAATGCCACCTGCCTACTGTCCGGCGACCATGACGGAACGTTGATGGTCCCCTGTCCACCGAACAGTTTCGCGAGCACGGTGATCTTCTTGTCTTTCGCATTCGAATCGCTGAGCGACATCAGGCGCAGCATCACATCCTTGTTTTCTGGATGGCCGGTCACCTCCGCTCCGTACGTGAGAAACACCATCCACTGGCCGTCGGGGGAAATGTGCGGGAACCAGTTATTGAGGTCGTCGGAGAAGACTTGCTCCTGTTCGCCGCCGTCGGGCTTCATCCGCCAGATCTGCATATGGCCGGTGCGCTCGGAGTTAAAGTAGATATATTTCCCATCCGGCGAATACTCCGGACCGTCATCCAGGCCTTTCGCGGTTGTTAGGCGCGTCTCCTCGCCGCCCGCTGCCGGAATGGCATAAATATCAAAGTCGCCGTTGCGCTGCCCGACAAAGGCGAGTGTCTTGCCGTCAGGCGACCAACCATGCCAGTACGATGGAGATTTTCCGGTGATCCGCCGCGGCGTTCCGCCGGCAATCGGCACGAGATAGACCCGTGAGTTGTGGTCACCCTGCGAATTGTCGCTGATGGCGATTTGCGCGGCGTCGGGCGAAATTCCGTGATCGTTGTTGCAGCGGTTCGCGAAACCGGTATCGATAACAACCGGCTTGTCGCTGCCAATCGCAAGACGCTCGATGTGGCCATCGCGATTGAAAAGAAACGCGCTGCCGTCATGGATCCAGTTGGGCGCTTCGAAGCGTCCGGGCGCGAGATAAGCAACGCGGCGGTCCGCAGAATCGATCGCGACCATTTCTAGCGTGCTATAGAGAGTCGCCCTACCCGACCCTATCCCAGTACGCTGCGTTAACTCTACGTTGGAGAAAATTGCCCTCTCCACCACATCCTTGTCGTGGGAGCATACGCCGAGACCTATGTAGAACTCGCCTTGCAACGGAATGCGCAACCAGCCGCCAGAGACGGTGAGTTCGCCCCCACTTGAGCCGAGAGACATGTAGACGTAGTCGCCGCGCTTGGCGATGCGCAGGCGCTTCGGGGCTGAGATATTCGATTGAATCTCGCGCGTGATCGCACCTTTCTGGTCGCGGAACTGCAGCGATGTCAGGCCGCTTGCGTGCAGGGCCACGTCGGCGTAGACGGAGTCGGCGTCCAGGCTCTGCCGCAGTATCAGCGCCGCTTTCTTGTGCTCATTTCCGGTCGCGGTCAAGAAAGAAATGTCGGCCGTTAGAGTTACGTCTCCTGAAGTCTTTTTCCATGCGAACTGGAAGGCGTCCGCCGCGAACCACATGTTTTCGCCGCTGCCGCTGACGGTGTAGGTTTGCTTGGCGGCATCGTAGTCGACGGAGCCTGCGTGCAGGATTGTACCCACATCGCTGTGGCTTGCGAAAATTCCTAAGGACGCTGGGTCATCTTGCGCCCACGCGGGAGCACACAAAGCAGAAACACAACCCAGGAGTACGAACGCCATTAAAGCGCGGGGACTGAAGACACAAAATCTGAAGGTGCGACGAGAGCGCATGAAATCCTCCGTTCAGTGGGTATCTTGCTGCCACCACTTGCACCCGGCATTGTAAATGGATCGACGGCAGGCGCGCCCCAATGGAAACGCCGGCCTGCGCGCGAGACTCCCTCCGCCTGAAGAGCGGCTGCGGTCAGGAGGACAACATATCTTTGTGTACCAATCGGTGGAGCTTCTGGTAAAACGTCTGCATGAAAACGAGCCGCGTCTGCCTTACCACACCCTTCTGCATGCTGGTTCTCGCCACCGGTCTTATCGCGCAGGAGACGACTTCTCCTTCGGCCAATCTGGCACTGACACCGCCGATGGGGTGGAACTCGTGGAACAAGTTTGCCTGCAATGTGAGCGAGGAGTTGATCAAGGGCATGGCAGATGCGGTGGTGAAGTCGGGCATGAAAGACGCGGGATACGTTTATGTGAATATCGACGATTGCTGGCAAGTGAGCCGCGACGCAGCCGCCAACATCGTCCCCGATCCGCAACGCTTCCCTCATGGCATGAAGTCGGTGGGGGATTACATTCATTCGCTCGGATTGAAGTTCGGCGTCTATTCCGATGCGGGGTCGAGGACTTGCGCAGGGCGGCCGGGCGGCTTGGGGCACGAGTATCAGGATGCCATCCAATATGCGGCATGGGGCGTCGACTATCTGAAGTATGACTGGTGCAATACGACCACGCAGGATGCGAGGGCCTCGTACGCCAACATCCGCGCCGCTCTGGACGCGACCGGGCGGCCCATCGTGCTGAGCATTTGCGAATGGGGAAAGGCGCAGCCTTGGCTGTGGGCAAAAGAAGTTGGGGGGAACTTGTGGCGGTCAACGGGGGACATCAACGACCGCTGGGGTGGGCAGGCGAAATGGAAGGATGGGAGTTGTTGTTCGAACGGCGTGTTGGCAATTATCGATCAAGAGGCTGAACTCTATTCCTACGCCGGGCCGGGGCACTGGAACGATCCTGACATGCTCGAAGTCGGCAACGGCGGAATGACGGATGTCGAGTACCGCTCGCATTTCAGTTTGTGGGCGATTCTGGCTGCGCCGCTGATTGCCGGCAACGACCTGCGCAACATGCGTCCGGAAATTCACGACATTCTTACCAATCAGGAAGTGATTGCGGTGGATCAGGATCCGCTCGGGCGCCAAGGGGAGCGCATCGCGAAGAATGGCGAACTGGAAGTTTGGGCGAAGCAGCTAAAAGATGGGACGCGCGCCGTCGTGCTGCTGAACCGAGGCGCAGCTGAACACGAGATCTCCGCGACCTGGGATGATCTCGGCTATCCCAAAGCGATCAGCGCTTCCGTGCGCGACTTGTGGCGGCATAAAGATCTGGGAATATTCACGGGGAAATTTTCGGCGACGGTTCCCTCGCATGGAGTAGTGATGGTGACGGTGAAACCTTAGAGCTTAACCACGGAGGTCACAGAGAACACTGACGTCATACTGAACAAAAAGATCACGCGGATTTCTTCAACTCTTCCATCACGCTCTGGATCAGCTCCTTCGCGTCGGTCAGACTCCTCATAATGATTTGAACGTCCATGACGGGCTTGCCGGGCCAGCGCTGACTCTGGCAATAGACGCCGTGCTGGCCGACCAGGGCCATGGCGTCGGTAATCGTATCCATTGTGACGGCGAGGCGGCCGCGAGGTACGCCCATCATGGTTTCGTAGTGTTCCAGCTCTTCCTGCTTTTCGTCGAATACCGGCATGTGGTGATTGTAACTGCGGCGGTGCATAGCGCATAATGGGCCGCTGACATAATCCCTGCTAAAACGTCAAAACTTTTAGCGCTCCAGCAACTCCAAGGAGGAAAGAGGAACCATGCAAAAAAGAATTGCCTTTGTTATCGGCCTGATTTTCATCCTTAGCGTCTTCGCCGCCTGTCAGGGCAAACCCAGTCCAGCCGCTTCCGCGTCGTGCGATTTGGGCGGCGGCAAGAGCATCAAGACGGACTACTCCAGCCCTCGGCTAAAAGGCCGCAAGATGATCGGTGAGCACGAACCTTACGGCAAAGTTTGGAGGAACGGGGCCAATGAGGCGACAACCTTCGTCACCACCAGCGATGTTGTAGTGGGTGGAAAAAGCGTGCCCACCGGGAGTTATACGTTATTCGTGGTCCCAGATCAAGACAAGTGGACCCTCATCATCAACAAGAAGACCGGCGAGTGGGGAATTCCCTACAAGTACGAAGCCGACGAACTGGGCCGCGTCGAGATGAAGCTCTCCAAGCTTCCGTATCCGGTTGAGAACTTCACCATCGCTTACGACAAGACTGACTCGGGCTGCACTCTCCGCGAGGAGTGGGACACAATCCGCGCTACTGTGGACATCTCGCCGAAATAACAAACAAATTGTTGATTGCTGATTTTTGATTTTTGATTGAAACTACCGCGCGCTAGAATTCGACGCTTTTCAATCAACAATCAAAAAATCAGCAATCAACAATATCTCAACTGGCGGGCTTCCACCGCAGGACAGGCTTTCGTGCTGCGGCGGTCTCGTCGAGCCGCGAAACCCGCGTGGAATGCGGGGCATCGAGTACCGTCCGCGGATCCTCATCGACTTCTTCCGCGATCGATTTCATTGCCTCGATAAACAGGTCCATCTCTTCTACCGATTCGCTCTCGGTGGGCTCGATCATGAGCGCGCCCGGCACGATCAGCGGAAACGCCGTCGTGTAGGGGTGGAATCCATAATCGATCAGGCGCTTCGCGATATCCATCGTCCGCACGGCCTTTTTCAGTTGCACCTTGTCGCTGAACACCACCTCGTGCATGGTCGGCGTCGAATAAGGAAGATCGTAAGTGCCTTCCAGGCCTTTGCGAATGTAGTTGGCATTGAGGACTGCGTCCTCGGTGGTTTGCCGCAGGCCATCGGGGCCATTCGCTTGAATGTAAGCCAGCGCGCGAACGAACATTCCAAAGTTGCCATAGAAGGCACGTACGCGCCCCACAGACTGCGGACGGTTGTAATCGAAACCTAAAGTGCCATCCGAGTGGGTAGTCAGCACAGGCGTCGGCAAGAAAGGTTCGAGCGCTTTCTTGCTCGCCACCGGCCCGGACCCAGGACCGCCGCCGCCATGCGGCGTGGAAAAAGTCTTGTGCAGGTTCAGGTGCATGACATCGACGCCGAAGTCGCCGGGGCGCACCTTGCCGACCAGCGCATTCATGTTGGCGCCGTCCATGTAAAGGAGTCCGCCTTTGGCGTGGAGAATGTCTGCAATCTTGTGAATGTCCTGCTCAAACACGCCCAGCGTGTTGGGATTGGTCAGCATCAGCGCGGCGACATCTTCATTCATCTGCGCCGCGAGTGCCGCGAAATCGACCATCCCGCGCGAGTCCGACTTCAGATTTTCGACGGCATAGTTCACCATCGCGGCCGTGGCTGGATTCGTCCCGTGCGCCGAATCCGGAATCAGGATTTTTTTTCGCGCATTTCCTTTGGACTCGTGATAGGCACGCACCATCAGCAGACCGGTCATCTCACCATGGGCACCGGCTGCGGGCTGCAGCGTGATCGCATCCATCCCGGTGATTTCAATCAGCTGTTCGCTAAGCGTTTTGATGATGTACAACGCACCCTGAGAAATCTTCTCGGGCTGGTAGGGATGTCCGTTCGCAATGCCCTCGACTCGCGCTACAACTTCGTTCACCCGCGGATTGTATTTCATAGTGCACGAGCCTAGCGGATACATGCCGAGGTCGATGGCGTAGTTCCACGTCGAAAGCCGGGTGAAGTGGCGGATGATTTCAATCTCGCTGACTTCGGGCATGTGGCCAAGATCTTTTCTTTCGGATGCGCCCAGAAGCTTGGCGGTATCCACTTCCGGCACATCGAGCGGCGGCAACTTCCAAGCCGCCTTGCCTGGCGACGACTTCTCGAAGATTAAACCTTCGTTCGGGTTGACGTGGCGCGTAGCCTTGCGAGTGAGATGTTTCATCGCGCCACCTCTTCCACATCCTCTTGCTTGGAAGGCCGCACTGAACGTTCGCTCTCGGCTACCAGTCCTGCGGCTGTATCGATCGCGGTTCGCGTCGTGAGCTCGGTGCAGCACCACAGGGCGGCGTTCCCCAGTTCGGGATAGAACTTTTTGAGCGGTAGACCGCCGACCATCTTGTGCCCCAACAAGCGGCCGTTGATCGCGTAAGGATCTTCGCTGGTCTGCAGCACGAATTCGTTGAATCGCGGAGCAGCGCCAAACAGAATCATGCCCTGCTTCGCGAACTGGCCTGCCGCGTACGCTGTCTTCGCCAGATTCTGTTTCGCCAATTCCTTCAGTCCCACTTTGCCGTAGACCGTCATGAAGATGTTGACCATGAGCGCTACCAGGGCCTGGTTAGTGCAGATGTTCGAAGTCGCCTTCTCGCGGCGAATGTGCTGTTCGCGGGTCGCGAGCGTTAGGACGAATCCGCGCCTGCCTTGCTTGTCGACGGTTTGGCCCACCAGGCGTCCGGGCATTTGCCGTACATATTTTTCACGCGTAGCAATCACGCCGCAATACGGGCCGCCGAAACCGAGAGGCACGCCGAAGGACTGCGCTTCCATCGCAATCACGTCGGCTTGACGCGGCGGTTCCACAATTCCGAGAGAGACCGCCTCCGCGATCGAGACCACGAGCATCGCGCCATTTTTGTGTGCGACTTCGGCAATCGCGACGACGTCTTCAATCGTACCGAAGAAATTTGGGGACTGAACCAGTACACACGCGGTTTCCGGCGTGATCGACTTTTCGAGTTCTTTCAAGTTCAGACGGCCGTCGTCGGTGAAGCCGGTAACCGACACCGGCATGCCCTGATGCGTCGCATAAGTGGCCAGGACTTCGCGATATTCAGGATGCACACTGCGCGCCACCACCACCGATCGCCTGCCGCTAAGCCGGACTGCCATCATCACGGCCTCCGCCGCAGCCGTGGAACCGTCATACATCGACGCATTCGCCACTTCCATGCCGGTCAGCTCGCAGATCATGGTCTGAAATTCGAAGATGGATTGCAGCGTGCCCTGGGAAATCTCCGCCTGATAGGGCGTGTAGGCAGTCAGAAACTCGCCGCGCGAAATCAACGAATCGATAATAACGGGACGATAATGGAAGTAGGCGCCTGCGCCCAGAAAGCTGGTATAGCCCTCGCCGTTTTCGCGCGAGCGCTGGCGGAAGAAGTCGACAATTTCCGATTCCGCCATCTGCCGCGGGATTTTCAGATCGCGAGTCAAGCGGTACTCGGCGGGAATCGGAGCAAACAGATCATCGACCGAGCGCAGTCCAATTGCCTTCAGCATGGCTTCGCGGTCAGCGGGAGATTTAGGTAAATAGCGCATAGAAATTCTTTAGATGTATCTCGGAGTCACTTGGATTGTGCCGGCTTGAGGCCTCGGACCTCGGACCTTGGACTTCAGACGTTGGCGCGGCACGGCGGTCCGAGGTCTGATGGCTGAGGTCCGGTTCTTTCAGTGTCCCGCCTCTTCCGCAACAAACTTCTCGTAGTCGGCAGCCGAGAGCAGGCGATCCAGTTCGCCTGGATCCTTCAGTGTGATCTTCATCATCCACGAGCCGTGGGCGTCTTTATTTACATTCTCGGGGGCAGTGGCCAATTCTGCGTTCACTTCGGTCACCTTTCCAGACGCCGGAGCAAACAAGTCGGAGACGGCCTTCACCGACTCAACCGTGCCAAACGGTTTGCCGGCAGTGAGTTCGGCGCCTACCTTGGGCAGTTCAACGAATACGATGTCGCCGAGCGACTGCTGCGCATAGTCGGTAATGCCGATAGTGCCAGCGGTTCCGTTCACCTGAATCCATTCGTGTTGCTTCGTATACTTGCGATCTGTGGGGTAGGACATGAAAGCTTCTAGCTCCTAGCTTCTAGCTCCTAGCTTCTAGCTAAATCTCTGAGTTATGCGACTTTCTTTGGCCGCTTGTAAAACGGAGTGGGAACAACCACCGCTCCTACCCCCTGCCCGCGAATCTCGACCTTGACCGTTGCGCCTATCGCTGCCGACTCCGGCGGCACGTAAGCCAGCGCAATATTCTTCTTCAAGAACGGGGCGGGTGAGCCGCTCGTCACATATCCAATTTTCCGATCGGCAGTGTCCAGCACCTTATATCCATCGCGGGCGATACCGCGCTCCGTCATTTCCAGGCCCACGAGAGTACGCTTTACGCCTGCGGCTTTCGCCTTCTCCAGAGCAACCCGTCCGATGAACGCCGCCTTCTCCATTTTGCAGAACCGGTCGAGCCCCGCTTCCCAGACATCAATGGTATCGGAAATTTCGTGTCCGTAGAGGGGGAGCTTTCCCTCGAGGCGAAGCGTATTGCGCGCACCCAGTCCGCACGGCACGACACCGAATTCCTTGCCAGCAGCCAGAATCTCGTTCCAGACGCGCGCGCTGGTCGCTTCGTCAGCCGGGATGTAGATTTCGAAGCCGTCTTCGGCGGTGTATCCGGTGCGGCCCATCAGAGTATTCTTCAGGCCGCAGAGCGCGCCGCGCGTCACCCAATAAAACTTTACCGCGCTCAGGTCGGCGTCGGTGAGCTTCTGGAGCAGATTCACGGCCTTCGGTCCCTGGATCGCAATCTGCGTGAAGTCGTCAGAAAGATTTTCGACCGCGCAGTCGAACTGACGAGTATTGTCGCGCACCCAGCTGAAATCCTTCTCCCGCGTCCCAGCGTTGATGACCAGAAGATATTCGTCCTCGCCGAGGCGGTGTACGATCACGTCATCGACGAATGTTCCTTCCGGATAGAGCAGCGCTGAATATTGCGCCTGTCCCACAGCCAGCCGCGACGCGTCGTTCATCGAGATGTGCTGCACTGCGGGCAGGGCTTGTGGTCCGGCCAGGCGAATATCGCCCATGTGGCTGACGTCGAAGATGCCTACGCCCGTGCGTACGGCCATGTGTTCGGCGATGATGCCGCCACCAAAAGACGCGGGATACTCGACGGGCATGTCCCAGCCGTTGAAATCCACCATCTTCGCGCCCATCTGCCGATGAACGGCGTTCAGGGCGGTTTTACGGACGGCAGGGGTTGCCTCAACCGAAGACAAAATAAACCTCAATCAGCGGAAGCCGCCGGGATAGGTGTGACTGCTTACCGTATCACGCGGTTTTTCCGCGGGTCAAACCGGAGAAGCATCACCACACAGGACACAGAGGAAAGCACGATTCGGACTGCCTCTGTAGTCTTCGTCTTTGTGCAACCTTCTTAGAAGAATTAGGTAGAGGCTTGGTCGTCGGGCAACGGGTCGAACATTTCCACTTTTGCCGCAGGTTCGTTACCATGTGGTGCGGCTCCCGAAACCTACGATTAGGCTTACATGGCAGACATCACGCTCCACGTCAACGGCAGTGAGAAGAAAGTCGGCGTTTCTTCGGAGACGCCTCTACTCTGGGTTCTCCGCGATACTCTCGAACTCACCGGAACCAAATACGGGTGCGGTGCTGGGTTGTGCGGCGCCTGTACGGTACACGTCGACGGCAATGCGATTCGTTCCTGTTCGACTCCCGTGTCGCAAGTGGCGGGCAAGAGCGTCACTACGATCGAGGGCCTTGGAGCCAACGGCCTGCATGTGCTGCAGCAGGTCTGGATCGAGGAAGAAGTCCCGCAGTGCGGCTACTGTCAAACGGGACAGATCATGTCCGCCGCAGCGCTGCTCGCGAAAACTCCCAATCCAACGGATGAGCAGATCACCCAGGCAATGAACGGCAATCTCTGCCGCTGTGGAACCTACGAACGGATTCGCAAGGCTATCCATCGCGCCGCCGGAAACGGAGGCTCGCAATGAGTCCTCTCTCCCGCCGTGAATTTGTTACCGCCGGAGTCGCTGCCGGCGCAGGCCTGGTGATTGGCTTCTACCTCCCGCATAAATCCGGCGGGCAAGAAGAATCTTTCTCACCGAACGCATATCTGCGCATCACGCCCGACAATAAGATCACCATCGTGGTCGCGCGCTCGGAGATGGGACAAGGCGTGCGCACGGCGCTGCCCATGATCCTGGCCGAAGAACTCGAAGCTGATTGGAAGCTGATCGAGATTGAGCAGGCCGGAGCCAGCACCCTGTTCGGCGATCAAACTACGGGAGGAAGCGCGAGCGTCCGCACCACGTGGGATCCCATGCGCAAAGCCGGAGCGGCCGCGCGCGAGATGCTGATCACTGCCGCAGCCCTGACGTGGAATGTTCCCCGCTCTTCGTGTGCAGCGGAGAAGAGTCGCATCAGACACGCCGTGACTAACCGTAGCCTGAGTTATGGCGAACTGGCCGGCAAAGCGGCGATGCTGCCGGTTCCGACCGATGTCCCGTTCAAGCAAAGCAAGGATTACAAGATCGTAGGGCAGCGCGTACCGCGTCTCGATTCGCCCGACAAGGTCAAAGGCGAAGCCATCTTCGGCCTCGATTATCGAATGCCTGGAATGAAGTTCGCTGTGCTCTCGCGTTGCCCGACCATTGCCGGGAAGGTTTCGAGCTTTGATGATAAAGAATCGAAGAAGATCTCCGGCGTCAGTTATGTGGGGAAGATTGGCGACTCGGCCGTCGCCGTAGTTGCTGACAGCGTTTGGGAAGCCATGGAAGGCCGGCGCGTATTGAACGTCACTTGGGACGATGGCCCGAACAAAGACTTGAATACCGCGGCAGTCACGGCAGCGTTGAAGCATGCGGCATCGAAGAAAGGGGTCAGCCTGTATGCGGCAGGAGAGCCCGCTAAGGCTTCGGGGCGGCACATTTCGGCGGAATACGAATTGCCTTTCATGGCGCACGCGCCCATGGAGCCGGGGAATTGCACCGCGCATTATCAAGGATCGAAGTGCGAACTGTGGGCGCCCACGCAGGTTCCGCAGGATTGCCGCGATTCAGTCGCGACCGCCATCGGGCTTGACCCTGAACAGGTCAAAGTCCACGTCACTCTTATTGGCGGAGGTTTTGGACGGCGCCTGGAACACGACTATGCAGTGGAAGCTGCGTTGGTGTCGAAGGCAATTAACGCTCCCGTAAAAGTTGTCTGGACGCGCGAAGATGACATGCGATTCTCTACGTACCGTCCGGCAAGCTTGCATCAACTCAATGCCGCCGTCGATAGCGCAGGATTTCCCGTCGCGCTGACGCATCGCATCATCTCGCCATCGATCAGCGGTCAAAAGGGACAGCCGGTCCCCAACGGAGTAGATCCCGATTTGCCGGACGAAGCCGGTCCAGTGTATGGACTGCCCAACTATTCCATCGAGTACGTGCTGACCGAAACGCCTGTTCCGCTGGGCTGGATGCGGTCGGTGTACGCGTTGCAAGCCGCGTTTGCATTGGAAAGTTTCATCGATGAACTCGCGGTCGCCGCCGGGAAAGACCCACTGCAGTTCCGGCTGCATCTCCTGGCGAAGGATCAGGACTTGCAATACTTCACGACGACCTGGCATACGGCACGGATGCGCGCCGTTCTGCAACTCGCCGCCGACAAAGCGGGATGGAACACGCCGCTTCCTGCGGGCCGCTATCGCGGGGTCGCCTGCTTCGGCTGCTTCGCATCCTACATGGCGGAGGTCGTCGAGATCACGATGGAGAACGATCAGCCTCGCGTGCACCGCGTGGTGGCGGTTGTCGATTGCGGACAGGTTGTGAATCCGACCATTCTGGAGCAGCAGATTCAGGGTGGAATCGTCTACGGACTGGGAAACTCGTTGCGCGCGAAGATCACGATTGAAAAGGGCCGCGTGGTGCAGGGCAACTTTGACGACTACGCCCCGCTGCGCATGGAAGAAACGCCAACAGTCGAAGTCTATGCCGTTCCGAGCGCGGAGGCTCCCACAGGAATTGGCGAGCCCTCGGTGCCGCCGCTGGCGCCGGCGCTGTGCAACGCAATCTACGCCGCGACAAAGAAGAGAATTCGCGCGCTGCCGATTCTCAGCTAGATTGAGATCAAAATATGCTTTGTCATCCGGAGCGAAGTGAAGGACCGCATTTTCTTGCCGTCAGCAGGATCTATAAAACCTCCGCCGCTCTCAAAACCGCAAAGTCTGTTGGCGTAAATTTATTGCTTTGCATTTTGTTACTCAGTGCTGCGGCGCTCGCTCAGAGCACGGTGTATTCGTCGGTTCCCGCCTCTCGCCTGGCGCACATTCGGCACGGAATCAATCTCAGCGAATGGTTCGCGCAGGTCTACGATCCCAAGGGATACACGAAAGAGCACTTTGAAAACTGGACCACAGCCTCCGACATTGCCCTCATCAAGTCTGCCGGCTTCGATCACGTCCGGCTTAGCGTGAATCCGCAACCGATGATGGAGGCCGTCCGCCGTCACAATGGTTCGGCGGAATATTTCGGCTATCTCGACGCGGCGGTCAAAATGATTCTGGATGCCGGTCTTGCGGTCGAAATCGACATGCATCCCGACTCTGACTTCAAGACGCGCCTGGCCAAAGAAGACGAATTCGTCGAGCGTTTTGCCGATTTCTGGAGCATGGTCGCACAGCATTACGCTTCGTGGGACCCGGAGCGCGTGTTCTTTGAAATTCTGAACGAACCCGAAATGCGCGACCCCTACCGCTGGTATGGAGTGGAGGCGAAGTTGGCCGCGGCCATTCGACGCGGCGCGCCAGCGAACACCATCATCGCCGCCGGCGCACGCTGGGACGACGATGACGATCTGGTCTTCCTCGAGCCGTTACCTGATCGCAATGTCGTCTACGTTTTCCATTTTTACGAGCCGCACATCTTCACCCATCAGGGCGCGGGATGGGGTGCATACTACTGGCACTGGCTAAAGGGACTTCACTATCCTTCCTCGCCGGAAAATGCCGAACAAGTTGCAGCGCTCGTCCCCGAGGCGCGTGACCGTATGCAGGTTATCCGTTATGGCCAGGATCACTGGGACGCTTCGCGTATCGAAGCGGAGATCAATCAGGCGGCCGAATGGGCGGGGCAACGCGGCGTGCCAGTGATCTGCAACGAATTCGGCGTGTACCGTTCGTTCGCCGACCCGCAGGACCGCGCGCACTGGATCACGGATGTGCGGATCTCTCTGGAACGCCACGCCATTGGGTGGGCCATGTGGGATTATTCCGGCAGCTTCGGCGTGGTCACCAAGCGCGAGACAAAAGCCAAGCCGGATGAAGTTACGCTGCGGGCGCTTGGCTTGAAAATGCCAGCGGGACAATAAACCTTTCACGGAACTGATCGTGCGCCGCCGGTGTCTAAGTTAGCATCACAGGGTTTCTCTTCGCTCCGCCGCCTGAAGTCCTCTCGCGAGGTGGTCCATGCTCGAAGCCGTGCACCTGACCAAGCGCTACGCGTCCTTGCCTGCGGTGCAGGATTTGTCGTTCTCCTTGCGGCCCGGACAAGTACTGGGCTGTCTCGGCCCCAACGGCTCGGGCAAGAGCACCACGGTAAAGATGCTCACCGGATTGTTGCAGCCTACACGCGGCGTGGTTCAGTTCGACGGTCACAACATTCAAGACAATCTGGAGGCTTATCCGGAAATGCCTGGGCTATGTTCCGGAAGAGCCCAACCTGTATCCATATTTGACCGGCTGGGAATATCTGGAGTTGATTGGAACGCTGCGCGGGATGCCACGCCGCGATCTGGAAAAGAAAGTCCATTCGCTGCTGGAACTGTTTTCCCTGCATCCGAGCCGGCACGCCAGCGTTGGTTCCTATTCGAAGGGGATGCGGCAGCGCGTGCTGCTGATCGCGGCGATCATGGACGATCCCGACATCTTCATTTTCGATGAGCCGCTCTCGGGGTTAGACGTAACTTCGGCGCTGATCTTCAAGAACCTGGTGCAGGCGCTCGGACAACAGGGCAAGTTAGTCTTTTATTGCTCGCACGTGCTGGAGGTTGTTGAAAAAGTTTGCTCCGATGTGCTGATCCTGCGGAAGGGCGTGGTGATCGCGCAGGATTCGGTGGCTAACATTGGCCAGATTCTGGGGCAGTCGCTGGAGAATACTTTTCTGCACCTGGTCGACGATGTGGACACAATGAGTGTGGCGCGCGACATTGTAACCGTCATGAAAACGAAGGCTGCATGATTGCAGAGGGAATCGACGCGATCGTCATGCAATGGCAAGAGCGCAGTCAGCGTCCGTTCTGGCGGATGGTTCGGCTCTTCGTCGCCCGCATCTTTCGCGGAGGCGGCGACGCGGACATCGACGGCCTCGATCTGGGCATCGGACTCGTGCTCACTCTGCTGGCGCTGCCCGGAGGCTTCGTTTCCCTTTTCTTGCTCGACAAATATGGGACATTCCTGCAATGGCTGCGCGGGACCCCCAACGTGGACCCACTGCTGGTTGTGCTTCCCGACGAGTATTTCTTTATTGTCCTCTCCATGACCGTTACCGGTGCGGTTGCGGTATGGCGATGGGACGCTATCTTTCCCGATCGCCGCGACTACATGAATCTTGTCCCGCTGCCCATCTCGACCCGGACCATCTTCCTGGCCAATCTCGTGGCAGTGCTTTTCTTAGTCGGATTGATCGCATTCGATGTCAACGCTGCCTCGTGCATCCTCTTCCCCATGGTAGTGGGAGCGACGCAGAGCAAATTCCTATTCTTTGTGAAATTCGCGGTTGGTGCATGCGGTCGGAGTAGTGCTGGCAAGTGTTTTCGCGTTCTTTGCGGTGTTCTCGGTATTAGGTCTTCTCATGGCCGTGCTGCCGCCCCGAGCCTTCCGACGGTTTTCAGCCTACATTCGCGGCATCGTAGTGGTGTACCTGGTCGCACTTCTCTGCACCACTTTCGCGGTCCCGAACTCGTTGCGGCTGACGAAGGGGCCTGCACCGTCATGGACATTCCTGATGCCTTCGTGCTGGTTTCTGGGTCTCTGCCAGTCTTTGCGCGGCCGCGCCGGCCCAGTGCTCGCGGAGTTGTCCAAACTAGCTCTGCCTGGGGTCGGAACCGTGGTCGGGGTTGCACTCTGTGCTTACGCGGTGAGCTACCAGCGCCACTTTGTACGCATTGGGGAGATCGCCGACACAGTTGCTAGCGTCCGCAGCCCTGGAACGTCGCGCCTCGGCCTACTACTCGATCGCTTCGTGCTTCGCACTCCATTCCAAAAAGGAGGCTACCGCTTTATTTGCAAAACCTTGCTCCGCAGCGAAGCGCATCGCCTGGTTATAACCGCGATCTCCGGACTCAGTTTAGTCCTGGCATCCCAGGCTCTGATGGATGCTTTTCAAAGCGTGAAGTCGTGGCGCGATGCGGCGCTGTTGCCTGACGCTCTCTCGATTCCATTTATTCTTTCCTTCCTGATGATTGTTGGCCTGCGCCTCGTCTTCGAGATTCCGGCGGACTTACGCTCGAACTGGATCTTTCAGTTGATGCTGGATCGCGACACAGAAGAGTGCGAGCCCCTTGCGCGAAAAGTGATTCTCATCCTGTTGTTGCCTTGGCTGCTTGCCCTCACCTTCTTCCTCTACTTGTACGTGCAGGGCTGGGTCATCGCCTGCCTTCATACACTCCTGGTGGCGACCTGGGCTTTGTTGCTGACGAATATTGTCCTGATTCGCTTCCGCAAACTGCCATTTACTTGCACGCTGCCACTCTTTAAACAACATTCTTTCGTGACGCTCTTATCCGTCTGTTTTGGATTCCTTCTGTACTCCGTGCATACGCCGGACTTCGAGGCATCGGCTTTGCCGAATCCTCTGCAAATGATTGGCCTGGCGCCAGTCGTGGCGGTGGCATGGTACATCCCGCACCATCTGGCGAAAAGCGCCATCGATATCGAAAGGAAGCTGATCTTCGAGGAATCTCCGACGCAAACGATTCAGGCGCTGCGGCTGGGCGAATAGCTTTCTGGCGGCTTAAAGACGGAATAAATCCGGTTCGCTCAGAATGCACCCAGCCATTTCACGGGAAAACGCGCAGCCAGAGCATTGGCCAGGCGTTCGTCGGCGGTAATCATTTCGCTTTTGGACTGGATGGCCAACGCCACATAAAGACTGTCGTAGACTGTGCGGTCATAGCTGATCGCCAAATCCAAGGCTTGTGGCACGATATCTATGGAGGGAGCCGTTGCGATGTCGAGATCGCGCACGAAAGACATGGCTGCTGCGGCATTGTCTGACGAAATCTCGTTTCTTCGCACCGCTTTCCACAGGGCGTTTCCCAGTTCCACCCAGAACAGATCGGGTACGAGAAATTGGACTTCGTCGCGGCGACTGGATACCAGCAGTTCCTCCGCCTCCGTCACAAGTTCTTCGCGTAGAGAAGGCAGGCACCACTTCACCGCAACGCTGGCGTCGACGACGACGCTCGTCACCGTTCGCGATCCTCTCGGATCATTTCCTCGGTCGAGGGAAATGGTCCAGGACTGAGCGGTTTCATCGAGCGCAGCCGGGCCAATCCTTCGAACGCCTTGCGCCGGCGTTTCAGTTCCGCCTCGGTGGGAATGTTTTGCTGCAAGAGCGAAATTACCTCTGCGGCAATCGACTTGCGTTGGGCACGGGCGCGCTTTCGGAGCGCCCTGTAAATATCCTCAGGGACGTTCTCCACGTAGAGCGTAGCCATAGATATCTCCTAGCGAAAGTCTAGCATATCCATAGGACGAAATGGCCTCGGATTTCTTGACAGAATTAGAGTCTGAGCTTTATCCTAAGTCTTGCTCCTTGCGGTACTTACGCCTCTTGGGCGTGCTTCCGCGGAACGGGTCGGCAACTTAGCGCGGAGGTTTCGCAATGTTTCTGGACATCCATGAACTGGAACGCCATCCCCTCGATTTCGAGGAGGAGTTTGCGCCCGACGCCATCGACCTGGGAGGCGAGGCCCGGCAGCGTACGCCGCTGAAAACGTCGGGACACGCCGAGATTGTCGAAGAGCATCATGGCAAGCATCAAATAATCAAGGACATACGGCTTCGCGGACGGTTGACGGCGGGGTTGGAGTTGGAATGCGCCCGCTGCGTTGAGCCGGTCGCCCAGGATATAACGCGCGAGTTTGATTTGTTATACCGTCCACTCGGCGCTGACGCGGGCCGCGACGAGCTATCGGTGACCGACGCGGAAGCCGAAATCGGCTATTATCAAGGCGACGGGATATTGCTCGAAGACGTTTTGCGCGAGCAAGTCCTGCTGGCGTTACCGTTGAAAGTCACGTGTCGCGAAGATTGCAAAGGTTTGTGTGTGCACTGCGGCAAGAATTTGAATGAAGGACTGTGCGGCTGCACAACCGTGATCGAGGATCCGCGCTGGACGGCGTTGCGAGAAATTCGTAGCAAGTTGGAGCACTGAAAAAAGGCTGTCAGCTAGCAACCGTCAGCTTTCAGCCAATGTGCTCAGGTTGAGATCAACGCATTTTTAGCGGTCGATCATAGAGTTCGAGAACTGATAGCTGAGAGCTGACAGCTTGTCACGCGAGAGGAATTTTAACTATGCCTAATCCAAAACGTCGACACTCCCAGAAACGCACCTCGACCCGACGCGCGCACGACGCACTGAAGAGCCACAGTCTTGCCGAGTGCCCGAACTGTCACGAGAAGAAGATGCCGCATCGCGCTTGCCACAAGTGCGGCTACTATAAGGGACGCGAAGTCCTCGACATAAAAGACGCCAGCTAGTTCATACACACCATGCCTAGCGTGATTGCGCTGGATGCGATGGGTTCGGACCGCGCTCCGAAGCCGGAGATTGAGGGCGCCATACAGGCGGCCCGTCAATATGGCGTGCGGGTGCTTTTGATCGGTCCCGAAACCGCGCTCAAGGCGGAACTGGAGCGCCACCCGGCGGCCGCGCGCCTGCCTATCGAAGTCGTGCACGCCAGCGAATTCATCACCATGGAAGACAAAGTAGAAGCGATTCGCGCCAAGCGCGATTCGTCGATGCGCGTGGGTTTGCGCATGGTGCGCGAGGGACAAGCGGCGGGCTTCGTTACCGCCGGCAACACCGGCGCCGCCATGGCAACAGCGAAAGTCGTGCTGGGCGCGGTTCCCGGCGTGGATCGTCCCGCCTTGGCCGCGGTTTTCCCGACCGCGCCGGGAAATCCCGCGATGCTGCTCGACGTCGGCGCGAATGTCGACTGCACACCGCAGAATCTCGAACAGTTTGCCGTGATGGGCGACATTTATTTTCGCGCCATGTTCGGAAAGAAAGCTGGAAGCGCGGGACCGCGCGTGGGATTGCTGTCCATTGGCGAAGAGGAAAGCAAGGGAAACGAGCTTACGCGCCAGTCTTTCCAGCTGCTCAAACACCTTCCACTGAACTTTGTGGGCAACGTGGAAGGGCGCGATCTGTACAACGGCCAGGTCGACGTCATTGTTGCCGACGGGTTCGTAGGAAATGTTGCATTGAAGATTTCCGAGGGCGTGGCGAACCTCGTCCGCACGGCGCTGAAGGAATCGCTGAAAGCGACGATCACGCGGCAGGTGGGTGCCCTTCTCTCGCGCAGCGCTTTCACCGATTTCAAGAAGCGGCTCGACCATACGGAATATGGCGGCGCGCCGTTGCTGGGCGTGAAGGGCGCCTGCATCATTACGCATGGCTCGTCGAACGCCAACGCGATCAAGAATGCGGTACGCGTGGCGGCGGAATTTTCGGAGAGTGGAATCAATGGATCGATTGAGCGCGGCCTAGCGGCAATACGGCCCGCGCCGGCGGAGATTGGGTAATTGAAGGAAGCCCGCTGGACGGTTTTGAAAATTAGACAATTACTTAATTTCCCAATTGCAGATTGCTTTCATGGCTGAAAACACAATTGCATTGCTGTTCCCCGGGCAGGGCTCGCAGTCGGTCGGCATGGGCAAAGATTTGGCTGAGAAGTATCCGGTGGCTCGGCGCACGTTCGACGAAGCCGACGAGGCGCTCGGCTACAAGCTCTCCACTCTCTGCTTTGAAGGACCAGAGGATCAGCTTCGCCTGACGGAGATTACGCAGCCTGCGATTCTGACGGTGTCGATCGCTGCCCTGCGTGTGATCGAGACCCGCATGCCCAAACCAAGCTACGTCGCAGGGCACAGCCTGGGTGAATATTCCGCCCACGTCGCCGCTGGGACGTTCGGGTTTGCGGACGCCGTTCGGACGGTGCGCAACCGCGGAAAATATATGCAGGAGGCGGTGCCGGTGGGCGTGGGTGCGATGGCGGCTATCCTGGGGATGGAGGCGGAGAAAGTTGCCGCAGTGTGTCAGGACGCGGCGCAGGGCGAGGTCTGCGAACCTGCCAACATCAATTCCCCGGAACAAATCGTCATCTCTGGCAATACAGCGGCAGTCGAGCGGGCTGCGAAATTGGCGGACCAGCGCGGCGCCAAGCGAGCCAAACTCTTGCCCGTCAGCGCTCCTTTCCATTGCTCACTCATGAAACCGGCCCAAGATAGGCTTAAAGGCGATCTCGATGCCCTCAATCTGCGCAAGCCGGTCTATCCTGTGGCTTGCAATGTGCACGCTGACCTAGTGACAGACGACCTGCGTGCGCGAGACACACTTCTCCGGCAGGTCACGGGATCGGTGAAGTGGGATCCCTGTATGCGTCTGCTGATAGCGCAGGGCGTGCAGATCTTCATTGAAGTGGGGCCGGGGAAAGTCTTATGCGGATTGATGCGACAGATCGATCGCTCCAAGTCTTGCCTGAATGTCAGCGACGATGCCAGCCTGACGAAAACTTTGGAATCGCTCTCGCACACGCAAGGCAGTTGAAAGTTATGAGAAGAGAACTTTTTGGGGAAGAACATGGCTTGACACGTATTAGGAGAAAGGGTTTTGGGAAGGACATGGCTTCGGCCGTGCCGCTTCCAGCCACCAATGATGCGGGCTTTTAGCCCCTTAGGTAGCGCGCGCTCCCAGCCGAGCCCTTCCTCAGCGGAATATCAATTCACACGGCGGATAACTCAGCGTGTGGTCCGACTTCTCCACCCATACTTGCGCGTGTTCCGTACGGTCGTTCACGATCACGTCCACGACTACGCCACTGCCGCCACCGGGGCAGGTGCTGGCGCCGTAGACTTTTTGAGTCTTGATCAATCCCCACTCCCCGCCCGGACCCCAATCGCGATAAAAATCCTTGAACAGATATTTGGGATGTTGGTCGGGATGCTGCTGCCACTGCGGATCGTGCATCCAGATGCCGTAGGCAGTTTTGTAATCCTGCTTCTGTAGGGAATCGAAGAAATGTCCGACGATGCGTTTTTCCGGCCAATAGCGATTGAACCAGACAACGCAGAATACAATCAGCAAGATCGCGATCGCCGAAATGATTTGATTCCTGCGTTTCCGCGATTTCTCCGCGTCGTACTCTTGAGCGTCCAGGAGTGTCATACCTCTCTAGCATAACGGACACGGCGCGCAAGTTAAAAGTTCCCAGAAAGAAGATTACCGCCGAGCACGCCGAGGTCGCCGAGAAATCTTAGGAGTTGATTTTTCTGTCTGAAACTCTCGGCGATCTCAGCGTACTCGGCGGTAAATGCTTTTAGAGCGTTCGCTTGAATAGCGGAATCGCGATGCCTAGCGTGACTGCAGCGAAGATCGAGAGAAAGAGCATATCTTCCCAGACGGCGGCGAGAGTCGTCTCTTTTAACAGCAGGCACTTGAAGCCATCTACCGCATAAGTGAATGGATCGCACTTCGCGATCACGCGCAGCCACGGAGGAAATGCCTGGATGGGATAGACCGATCCGCTGGGAAAAAACAGGAGCGTGTTGAGAATGCCGAACATGGCGCGCGGCACCAGCGGATCTTCGATTCGCACCATGAGCAAAAACATCATGGTATTGAAGGCCAGCGACGTCAGCACAATCATGATAAGCAAGCCGAGGTCGGTCACCGGATTGAAGATTGTGCCAACGCCAGCCAGCAAAGATCCGATCACTACGATGATTACGCCCGTCATCACGGCCTTAATGGCGCCAGCCAGGTTCAATCCGAGCACCAGTTCCAGCTTGGTGATTGGCGTGACCAGATAACCCTCATGCACGCCGCGCGCCTTGTCGTCGATGTAAAGCATGCCGCCGCCGATCATGACCGACACGAACATGGCCAGAGCCAGCGAACCGGGCAGCAGGAACTTCATGTATTCGATGTAGGGATAAAGCTCCACGATGTCGAGCGCGGTCTGCTGCAGAATGCGCGGAGAGACGGTGGGCTGGTTGAACGAGTTGGTCAGGTCTGAAAGCTCCGATTCGACTGCCGAGCTCATGAAATTGTCGCTGTTATCGACGACCAACGCGATGCGCGGGTGGTTTTCCTCGTAGACGCGCCGCGAAAACTGCGGGGGAATAATTACCGCGCCTTCCAGCTTGCCATTGCGCACGTCCTCCATGGCGTGCCGGTCGCTGTCGTAGTAAATCGGGACGAAGGTGCGAATGTTGGAGCGAACGGAATCGAAAGCCTCGCGGACCCGCAATGCCTGTGGGCCGCCGTCCTCATCGACGATGGCGACGCGGGCATCGTGAATTTTTCCGCCGAAAGCGTTGCCGAGAATGATCAATTGCACCAGCGGAAAAATCATCGACGCCAGCATTAACGCTGGCGAGCGAAAGAACTTCCGCATTTCGCGCTCGACAATCGCCATCATGCGGTTCATATTCGTAAACTCATGGCTGGAGCCCCGGCCGCTGCGGCATAACGAAGGCGTATGCTTTCTGCAATTCGTCGCGTAGCTGCCTTCCCGTGTAATGCACGAACACATCGTCCAGCGTGGTGTTCTGCACCGAAAGCGACTTCACCTGCACTCCGCTGTGTACCGCCATCTCGACCAGTTCCGTGGTAGTCCGGGAGCCGTTGCCGGTAAGTACGCGATACATTCCGGCGCCTTCATGCTGCACGGAAGTGACTTCATGGAGCGCGCGAAGACGCTGCTCCCAGTCGGCAGGGGCGTTGTCGAACTGTGCTTCGATCACGTTCGATCCTGGCACGCTCGCTTTCAGGGCCACCGGTGCGTCCAGCGCGACCAGTTTGCCGTGGTCGACGATGGCGATGCGATCGCACAATCGATCGGCTTCGTCCATGTAGTGTGTCGTGATCAGAATGGTGAGTTGGCGGTGCTCCTTGATGTTCCCCAGCATCTCCCACACGGCGACGCGGGAAACCGGATCTAGTCCAGTCGTGGGCTCATCCAGAAAAAAGATTCTGGGATGGTGCACCAGGCCGCGGGCAATTTCGAGTCGGCGCCGCATGCCGCCGGAAAGAGTCTTGGTCGCCGCATCCCGCCATTTCGTCAGGTCCACCAATTGCAGAAGTTCCTCGATCGATTGCTTGCGCTCCTTCGCCGGAACATCGTAGAGCTTGGCGTAAATGTTCATGTTCTCTTCGACAGTCAGATCAAGATCGCTGGTCAAGGCTTGGGGAATCACGCCAATCATGCGCCGCGCGGCGTCCGGTTCTTTCGCCACATCGTGCCCTCCGATACGCGCTTTGCCTGATGTGATGGGGATCAACGTCGTCATCATGCGGATCAGCGTCGACTTCCCTGCTCCGTTGGGGCCGAGCAAGCCGAAAATTTCACCCTCTTTGACGTTGAACGAAACATCGTCGACGGCGGTGAAATCGCCGTATTTCTTGACGATGTGCTCGACCTCGATGGCCGAGGGCGCAGTGGGATCGTAAACCGGTTTTTCCAGCACGGAGCGGGACGCATCTGCTGGCAGGGCGTTTTGTGGACTTTCTTCGGCCGTCATCGTTGCTCCGCCGTTGCGGCGCTTTGTGCGCTGCCGCCTTTTAATTGCTCCGGCGAAACCAGCACTTCAGCAGTCATGCCGGGGACGAATGCGCCTTTGGGGTTGTCCATGCGGACTTTGAGCACGATGGTTTTGATGTCGCGCTTGCGGCGGCTGACATCGCGCTGCGTAGCGAAGTCTCCCTCCACGCCTTTGAAAAAAACTTTGCCGCTCATCACGGTTCCTCCGGGCATGCGCACGCGAAGCACGTCACCGTATCCGATGTGGTCGGCGTAGGTTTCCGGAATCGCCACTCGTGCCCAGGTATCGTTGAGATCGACGATGGTAACAATCGGTGCCCCGATGTTGACGACTTCTCCCTGGCGCGCCGCGCGCACTGAAACAGTTCCGCTCACCGGCGCGTACACATTCGTGTAACCCAACCTGACAGCGGCCTGATTCTTCTGCGCCATCGCACTCTTCACGTCAGCCTCGGTCGAAGCAACAGTGCTCTTGGCAGCATTCGCCTGTTGCGTACGTGCAACTGCAGAATTCAGGTCAGCTTCGGCGGCCTTGATCAATTCCTGTTGCGCCTGAACTGTGGCCTGCGCCGCTTGTAAATTGGTCTCTGCCTGCACGCGCTCCTGATCGGAAGCGATTCCGGCTTTGGCCAGAGCGATAGCGCGACGACTGTCGCTCGCGGTACGCTCAAGTGTCGCTTGCGCCTGCAGCAATTGCGCCTTCGCCGACGACAGTTTCGCCTGCGCGTTCGCCACGTCACTCGAAGTTGAGCCCGAGGTCGATTTTTCAGTGTGCTGCATTTCAGAGACTTTATGCTCCAGGCTGGAGATGGTCGCAGTAGCTGCCGCCTCCTGGGCCTGCAACTCGGAGGGATCGAGCACCGCGATCAAGTCTCCCGCCTTTACCGGAGTGCCTTCGTCCACCAGCAACTTCTGGATGCGGCCTTCGACCTGCGCGCTTACGATGACCTGATTGGCGTCGACGGTGCCGATCAGCACCAGGTCGCGCGAGTGGTCGGTGGAGAAAAAATAGTAGGCCGCGGCAATCGCCAGGATAATTCCGAGAAGAATGGCAAAACGGTTACGCGCGCTCATGAGCGTGCTCCTTGCGTGGCATGGCGTTGCGGTCAGCGCGGAACAAAGCGGCGGAAATGAAATCCAGCACTGCGGCGCGCCGCTCGGCAATCCGCTCCCGAGTGAGGGGATTGAATCCCACGATCTTCTGCATCATGGGGGCGCTGCTGAAATAGAAAACGATCATGGCGACCATCGAGGGCACAAAGTGCACGGGATTGACCGGACGAAAATCGCCGTCGGCGATTCCTTTGCGCATCAATTCGCTGACGCGGACGAAAATCGGCTGGAAATAGGTCTTGATCATTTTGTCGATGTGCGGAGACTGCCCCTCGCGGGCCCGCATCATCTCGCGTTGCATGAGGCGCGGATACATCTGGTTGGAAGCAATGAAATCGAAATATGCGCCCGCGTAGGCCAATATCTTTTCGCGCGGCGGCACTTCGCTGTCGAGCACACGGAAAACCGTCGTTTTAAGGCCGGAGAATGCATTATCGAGCACAGCACCGTACAGAGTTTCCTTGTCTTTGAAGTAGTAATAGAGCAGCGCCTTGTTGACGCGCGCCTCGCGGGCAATGGCGTCAGTGCGGGCGCCCGCAATGCCGTGCTCGGCAAACTCCTTGGCGGCCGCCTGCAGTATGGCGGCCCGACTCTCTTTCGGCTGGCCCCGCGAACCCATGCGGCGCGGCAGGCCCTTTCGCGAATTGAAAAGCTTCGCCATTAATTAACCAGTTAGTTAGATTATAGACAGCAGTGTCAGGCGAATACAACTCTTTCAGTAGGGCCGCCACGGGCCGCTTTTTCGATTGGGGAATCGGATGGAGCCAAACTCGTCCGGCAATGCGCTGCTGAATCTCGCTCAGTGCGCCGGTTGGTCGCGGCTTTGATTAACGGGAAGAACAGCTTTCACGACCTCCAGTTCCTTGCGCGCGGCGTCAGCCCGCGGGCCAACGGGCTCCTCTTTGAGAAATAATTCGAGTTCTGCAATTGCGGCCGCTCCCTGCTTCTGCTGCTCGAAGGCACGCGCCGCCACGCGATGCACAAAGGCGTGAGGCTTACCGACCGCATGCGCGCGGTGGCTGGTCGCAATGGCTTCGTCGAAATGACGGTCCATGAACTGCGAGTAGGAGAGCAGGATCATAATCATGGGATCGGCAGGGTCGAGAGTGAAAGCCTTGTCTAGTATGGTTTCCGCCGCAGGGAAATCGCCGGTAGCCATATTCATTCTTCCCAGATTAATGTACGGCAGGGCAAAGTGATCGTTCAGACTGATGGCTTTTTGCAGCGCTTCGCGCTCTCGTACCGAATCTCCGAGGCGCGAATAAATCACGCCCAGGTTGTTATAGGCGAGGGCGTAGGTGGGATAGATGGCGATGGCTTTGTTTAGCTTTTGAACGGCCTGGGCTAACTGCTGCTTGTCGGCCAATTCACTAGCCTTGTCCAGTTCTTTACGGGCACGGCCCGGAACTCCAAGATCGGAAGCCGACACAAACGCGCTCGCGGGCACGCCAAAATTGCGATCCGGTTCATTCCGCGATTTCACCTGAATCTCGAACTCGTTCTGACCGGCCGCGGTCATATTGATGCTGCCGGAATCTGCATTGATAAAATTCCCACCGGACACCTTCACGTGGTAGTCGCCTTCCGGCACGTTGAAGAAGTCCACTTCGCAGCGATCACTGGTCACGTTTTGCCCTACCGGACCGTTGTGCCCAACCAACGCCACGTCAACCGACGCGTCACAGATACCGTTCGGAACGGCCACCCGCACGCGCACTCGCCGGATAAGGTTGCTTGCACCGAGTTGTGCCGCAGCCGAACTGATCAGCAACAGGAATACTACAAACATGCGACCCTTCATGGCACGCTCCAAGGGCGCTGTCAGGAACCTGCTCGTTGCCTGTCACCGGAAGCAGGAAGGCTCGTGTGACAACTTGGGTATGAGACGCGAGTGCGAATGATTTGTTATCCACGCAGCGCACTCTCTGAATTAATTCTCGGAATTCGCGTTCTATTCAAAACATCACGCCCCTGACAGATGGTGTATCGAGGCGATGTTTTGTTACTGTCTGTTTGTGAGGATGGCGAAAAATTTCGCCGCGAGGTGCATTCGGCAGAACAAACGCAGATGTACAAAGCCGCTGACAGCGACCTCGAATCAGTGCAGCACCCTTGAATGTTATTTGTGAACGTGGTGAGCAGTTACTGTATACCGCCAGCGATCGAGGGCACGAGCAAAACCTCATCGCCTTCCTGGAAGGCATAGGTTTGCCCGCCCAGGAAGCGAATGTCTTCCTCATTCACATAAATATTGAGAAAGCGGCGGACTTGCCCCTTGTCATCGCGCAGATGAGGCTTCAGGTCAGGAAATTTTTCATCGAGCACCGAGAATAACTCGACAAGATTCGACGCCGCGCACGTGATCGAACCCACGCCCGCGGTGTGGCGGCGCAATGCTGTGGGAATTTGCACGGTGATGGGCATGATTACGTTCCCACGGCCTCGGCCTCGGCAATCACTCCGAGGATATCGGAAGGGCTCAGGGTCTGTCGCAGATAGCGCTCGAACTCCACCAGCTTCGGCGCGATCGCCGCTTCGGTTTCGTAAACGCCGGCCAGCGCATCGGTCGTCTTCAATCCGTTGCCGGTAATGCAGAGCACAGTAGTTTCTTCTGGAAGAATCCGATCTTGCCGATAAAGTTTTCGCGCCGTCCCCACGGTCACGCCGCCTGCGGTTTCGGTAAAGACGCCTTCGGTTTCCGCCAGCAGTTTTATCGAATTGATGACTTCCGGATCGCTGACATCTTCGCTCCATCCGCCGCTGCCCTTGATCACTTTGATCGCGTAGTGTCCGTCTGCCGGATTGCCGATGGCGAGCGAACGCGCGATAGTTGCCGGCTTCTGCGGCTCGATCTCAGAGCTGCCGGTCTTGACCGCAGTCGAAATCGGCGAACATCCGGTGGCTTGCGCCCCGAAAAATTTCACTTCCTTGCCCTCGACCAGGCCGAGATTGACCAGTTCGTCGAACGCTTTTTTAATCTTGACGATCAACGATCCGCCAGCCATAGGACAGACCACGTTGTCGGGAAGTCGCCAGCCAAGTTGCTCGGCAATTTCGAAGCCCACGGTCTTCGATCCCTCCGCGTAGTAGGGCCGCAGGTTTACGTTGACGAAGCCCCACCGATGCTCGTCGGCAATTTGCGAACATAGGCGGTTGACCTGATCGTAGTTGCCGGCGATGCGTACGACTTTCGCACCGAAAACGTTTGTTCCCAAAATTTTTGCGGGCTCCAGATCCGACGGAATAAAGATCCACGCCTTGAGTCCCAGGCGGGCCGCATGCGCGGCGACCGCGTTGGCCAAATTTCCGGTCGAAGAACATGACACAGTGTCGAACCCGAAGGCTTTCGCCTGCGACAGAGCAACGGCGACCACGCGGTCTTTAAAACTCAACGTAGGCAGGCATACCGCGTCGTTCTTGAGATACAGATTCGTCGAGGCTGCAGCTGTCCCAGTCAGTTGCTCAGCCAAACGCGGAGCCTGAAGCAGAGGGGTGAAACCTACCGGCAGCCGCGGTTCATAGCCTTGGGGGAGGGGCAAAAGTTCGGAGTAGCGCCACATGTTCGGCGGCCGCTGAGAAATGCGCTCCCGACTCGACTTCCCTTGGCCAAGCTGGCCACGTACCGCGTCGTAGTCGTAAGCAACTTCCAGAGGAGAAAAACAATCGTCGCAGATGGAGCGGGGCTGGTTTCCCCAGGTCCGTCCGCACTCCCGGCACCGCAGTTCGTAGTGAGACATGGAGCTACTCGCTTTCTTGCTTTCTTTTCAAAAAGTCGCGAATAGCTGAGGACGAGCCTGAAAAAGCGGCCTAAAAAGCAAAGGCCTCTTTTTCCAGGAAAAGGAAAAGAGGCGATCGGAATGCCGAATACAGCTCGCATGCCGAATCCCATGTTCCCCGTTTCCAGGAGAGAGTTGGCACCAGTCACCCGGGATATATGATCCCGGATCGGTTGCCGTGGCGTCACAGGGCTCGTCCCTCAGCCACTCTGCATGAAATTCAGGCCCACTCAACAATCAACTTGAAGAGTGGACTTGTTGCTACGATGCTACAAAATGCCGGGTACGGCGTCAAGGGGAAAGTCGCGTTCGCTCTTAAGTTCGGGTGCCCCGTCCTAGTCGCGTTCTTCGCGACAGGGCGGGGATTTTGAATCCCCGTGCGACGGAAAATACCTTCAGCTTACCTGCTTGCTTCCATCCACTCCTGTTCGCCACGATGAAGCAACGCATCGCGATCTTCCGGCAGTATCCAACGCTGTTTCACCAGGTCGTCCACAGCATTTTGGTATCGCTTTAAATAATTTTCGCGATCCGCATAGCGCTCAGCGACAGATCTTCTCGGATCGAACGTCTTCTCGCGGTCTGCCGCAGTCTTTGAAAATGGCAGGTAAGAGGCCTCGAAGGAAACGCGCTGATCGGGAGCTCCAATCGACGGATCGCGCAGATTCCAACTCGCATACGTCGCCAGCGGAACAGTGATCTCGGGCAACCGCACACCATCGCGTTCATTGCCATTGGCATCGACTTGCGGCACAAGAATGGGAAACGGCTCTCCCACCTTCGGCGGTTGGATGCTGAGAATCCCATCTCGCCAGTTCAGTCCAAAATCGAGATGCCACGCTTCATTCGCTTCCTGCGGACGGTTCACGCCGGGGATTGCCGGCATCGCGTATTCGCGCAGCGGCACCAGCGTTCCGTCCGCAATCTTCGGATAACTGCTGGGCGGCGGAAGCGTATTGCTGCGCACCCACGCATCCATATTGGCAATCATCGCGCGCCAGAAATATTTCGCCGGAAGCGGCGACTGCGGCTGCTGCCCGAGCAGATCTCCCTTCCCTTTTTCCGGAGGAAATGGTCCGGAGAAATGCTGCAGGCCGGTGAAGTGATAGATGCGGAGATTGTCCGAGATCGGCGCGTCGTGTTTGCCGTCGGCGGTGACATGAATCAACGCGGCGGCGCGGCCCCAATATTCATAAGAAGTATTGGAGAAAAAAATCTTCGGCCCGACTTTGTCAGCCACAGCACGATCGAGCAACCCGCTGGTCTCTCCGGTAACCGGATCTTTCTCCGGTAGATCGGTAAAAGGAAAGATATCGGTCGGAAAGAAAACCGACGAAGTCGGCTGCGCGTCGCGCGAGGGCTGAGCGAACCGATAGTTGAAGCTGCCGCGGCCCGCTCCCGCAACGTGGGCCAGAACGCCGTCAAGCGCGATCTTTCCCTCTTCGTCGGCGTTGAAGCCTTGATAGAGAAAGTCGCGCAGGAAACGTCCGTTCTGCGAAATGCCTTCGCCGTAGACGCGCGCTGCGGGAGTGATTGCATCAGGCGCGTGCTTGGCATAGGACGCAAAGTCGCGTATCGCGGCAAAGCCGCCGCCAGCCACCACAGGATCGGCCACAACGTAAACGTATTCATATATCTTTCCGAGCTGAAAGCCCCCGTTCAAGTGAATATGCCGGTCGCTGGGAGTGAGCTTTACCGTCGACGGTATGTGCGAACTGCCACTCCGTGCGGGGAATGACGGTGCGCGCTCCAGCGCGGGAATCCCGCACCGTCAGAACATTGCGCGGATCGTCTGGCGCAGAGACTGGATATTCAGTGCCGCCGATATTGCCGAGGATGAGATGCCCCAACGGAATTTCCTGCATCACGACTGACGGCATCAGATCGCCGCGCAGCAAGCCGGTGATGGTCTTTCCGTTCTCTTTCGCAATGGGCGCGAAGAAACGCAGCGCGCCCTCGCCAGCCGCATCCCACTGCCAGCCCAGGCTCACGATGGTGAAGCCATTGCGCAACAGCCAGGCGTCGCCCGCCTCGTTCGCGAGATCCCAGTCGCCGCCGTCCACCAGGGAAAGAATGCGCCCCCGCCCTCGATTGGGAACCTCCAGCAGCAGCGAGCCGTTGCCCTTGTGCGCATCCTTGGGACGCACGGCAATAAAGTCCGCGGAGAATTCGACCTCGCCATTTTTCAGATTCACCGCATTGCCAAGATCGACGATGCGCCGGTTGTGCGGATTCGCCACCGCCAGAGAAAAATAAATGCGACCAGTGATGCGCTCGTACACTCCAGCGTTCCCGAACTGCTTGCCGCCGAGAACTTCAGTACGCGTACTAGTTTCAACCCGAACGACGCGGGCATTGAGCGATAAAACGGGAAAACCCAAGGCCAGCAAAAGTGCAATTACACGGCGACGAAGTTTCATGCGCGGAAGAATAGCACGCCGATCGTCCTATCCCTTTTGCAAATCAGTGTACAATTCCTCCCACTCGCAGCCTCCAAAAACTAGGCCGCGATAAATCATTCGTGGGGACTGAACCGTGAAGAAAATATCTCCGAGGTTCGCTGCAGTATTCTTCGCACTGATCTTTGCCACTTCCTGCGCCATAACTTCTTTCGCCCAACAGCCTGACGCTCCGAGGCCCCCAGCTACGAGACGTCAGGCTGCCCCTCAGCCTTCCGAAAAGCCCGCTGAGACCGCGATCAAGCCGGAACCGGTTGCCGAGCCAAGACCTGCGGCCCGCGAGTCAACGCCAGACAATAAAAGAAAAAGAAGAGCATTACGACATGGCCGAAGCCGTGCCGGTCATAACCCATCACCAGATCACCATCGACGGAAAACTGCTGAAGTACTCGGCAACCGCCGGCCGCCTGCCCATCAAGCGCGGCGACGGACGAATCGAAGCGGAAATGTTTTACGTCGCCTATACGCTCGACGGTCAGGACAGCGCCAGGCGGCCGCTCACCTTCGCCTTTAACGGCGGCCCCGGATCAGCTTCGATCTGGCTGCACATGGGAGCGCTCGGCCCGCGCAAGGTGGTCCTGCAGCCCGATGGCTTCATGCCTCCGGCTCCCTACCGAATGGAAGATAATGCTTACACGCTGCTCGACAAAAGCGATCTGGTGCTGATCGACGCGATTGGCACCGGGTTCAGCCGCGCTGCCGACGCCGAGCAGTTCAAGAAATTCTGGGGAGTGAAGGGCGACATCGAAGCCTTCAGCGAATTCATTCGGCTTTACATCACGCGCAATGAGCGCTGGTCGTCACCGCTATTTCTCTTCGGTGAAAGCTACGGCACTACGCGCTCCGCCGGCATCGCCGGATACCTCGCCGACCGCGGCATTTCGTTCAACGGCATCACCTTGTTGTCGACCGTGTTGAATTTCGAAACGCTGGAAGACAACAACACGAATGACCAGCCT
Source organism: uncultured Acidobacteriaceae bacterium (assembly GCA_963733795.1). Taxonomy (GTDB): domain Bacteria; phylum Acidobacteriota; class Terriglobia; order Terriglobales; family Acidobacteriaceae; genus Sulfotelmatobacter. The sequence continues at coordinate 516,989 of CAVTED010000003.1, read as the reverse complement.
TACATCTTTCTGGTTCCATCCTTCACCATGATCGCCGGCTATCACCACAAACTGGCAGCCGATCTTGCGCAGGATATGAATCGAGCCCGGCAGGAATCGGAACAATGGGCATCGACCGATTACACGCAGGCTCTGGCCAAGGGCGACGCGCTCGGCCCGCAAGAGCGCCAGAAAATAATCGATCAGCTCGCGCGCTTCACCGGACTGACTAAAGAAGTGATCGACGAGGCCAACCTCCGCATCAACGTCCGCAAATTCACCCACTATCTGTCTGATCGATCAGAAGCTGCGCATAGGCCGTCTCGACGCCCGCTACACCGGCCCCGATCCCAACGGCCTGCTCGACACTCCGATGTACGATCCCACCGGCTCGGCTACGCAGCCGCCATTTACGTCGGTCTTCAACAACTACATCCGCACTGAACTGGGATACAAGACCGATATGCCCTATAACGTGCGCGCGCCACGAGGACCAAACGACACCTGGGATTGGGGATCGGCGATCGAAGGCTTTCCCGACACGGCTTCGGCCATGCGACAGGCAATTGTGAAGAATCCATACCTGAAGATTCTGGTAATGGAAGGCTATTACGATCTGGCGACGCCATATTTCGCAGCCAATTACACCGTGGACCACCTCAACCTTCCGCAGAAGTATCGGGACAGCATCTCGTTTGCCACCTACGATGCGGGACACATGGTCTACCTTCCAACAGAGGGGCTGAAGAAGATGAAATCGGATCAGGCCGCGTTTATGGGGAAAGCCGGAGCGCAGTAGACATCACGATCCGACAATCGGAGAGTTTATGAAAGCAGAGCTTAGCTACACACTTTCATTTCTTGTCGCCGCCAGCGCCATCGCGTTCTCGCAGGACTCGTGCGAAAAGTTGTCCGGCGCAAAAATTCCAGGCGCAACAGTTACTCTCGCGCAAGTTGTGGCCGCTGGAACGTTCGCAGCGCCTCCGTTGCCTTTTCCCGTTCCCGATCAAAGCGCATTCTACAAAGGCCTGCCTGCATTTTGCCGGGTCGTGGCGGAGGCGAAGCCGACCGCGGACTCCAACATCAAGATCGAAGTTTGGATGCCGCTCGCCGGCTGGAACGGCAAGCTGCAAGGCATTGGCAACGGCGGATTCGCCGGGCTGATCGAAGACAGGCAACTCGGCGTGGCGCTGAGCAAAGGATATGCGGCGACTGGCACGGATACCGGTCACACCGGATCTCCCATCGATGCGACGTGGGCGTTAGGGCATCCGGAGAAGATCGTCGACTTCGGTCATCGCGGAGTTCATGAAATGACGCGCGTAGCCAAGGAAGTCGTGCACGCCTTCTATGGAAAGGCTGCGCAACGATCTTACTTTGCGGGATGTTCCGATGGCGGACGCGAGGCGTTGATGGAGGCGCAGCGCTACCCCGCGGATTATGACGGCATTCTGGCTGGAGCTCCGGCAAATTACTGGACGGCGCTGCTATCGACGGCTGCCTGGGACACGCAAGCACTGACTCTTGATCCGGCGAGCTTTATCTCTCCGGCGACGATTCCCACAATCTCCGCCGCAGTCCTTGCCGCTTGTGACGAGCTCGATGGCGTACGCGACGGGATTCTCAACGATCCCAGACAATGCCACTTCGATCCAGCAACCATCGAGTGCAAGCCGGACGGTGATCCTGAAAAGTGCTTGACTCCACCGCAGGTCGCTGTGCTGAAAAAGATCTACGCGGGTCCACACGACATAAAGGGTCGCGAAATATTCCCAGGCTATTTGCCTGGCGCGGAAAACGGGCAGGGCGGGTGGGGACTTTGGATCCTCGGCCCGGCTCCTGGGAAGAGCCTGATGGCATCTTTCGGCATCGGGTACTTCTCGAACATGGTGTTTGAAAAATCCGACTGGGATTACAAGACATTCGCGCTCGAAGCAGGAATGAAAGCGGCGGGCGAGAAAACGGCAAGCGCCCTGAACGCGACGGATGCAAATCTGAAGCCTTTTAAGGATCGCGGTGGCAAGCTGATTGTGTATCACGGCTGGAACGATCCGGCGATTCCGGCGACGAATACCGTCAATTATTATGAGAGCGTCGTCGCGAAGATTGGCCAGCACGATGCGGATTCATTCGTGCGCCTTTACATGGCGCCGGGAATGCAGCACTGCGACAACGGTCCCGGCCCCGACTCCTTCGGGCAGGTCGGCAAGATGACCGGTGACGATCCTCAGCACAGCATGGATGCAGCTCTGGAATATTGGGTGGAAAAAGGAACTGCGCCGACGATGATCACTGCCTCTAAGTACGTGAGTGACGACAACCAGGATGCCACGATGACGCGGCCGCTGTGCCCGTATCCGCAAGTCGCAAAATACAAAGGGACCGGCGACACCAATGCCGCGGCGAACTTTGTGTGTGAAGCGCAAAAGAAATAACTAGAGTGCGAACGATTCTCCGATCAACAATCAAAAATCAACAATCAACAATGCTTTTCACCGGCTGTACTGATTCTTCTTCTTGTCTTCGTGCCGTTCGATCCCGAGCTGAATCAGCCGATCGATCAGGTCCGTATAAGCCAGCCCGGACGACGCCCACAGCTTGGGATACATGCTGATCGCAGTAAATCCCGGCATAGTATTAATTTCGTTCAGGAAAATTTTCGCCGTCTTCGGATCCATCAGAAAATCGACTCGCGCCAGGCCCGAACAATCGACCGCTTTGAACGCAGCGATAGCCAGATCCTGAACTCGTTTCGTTTGGGCGTTCGTCAGCTTCGCGGGAATAATCAGTTGCGAACCTTCGTCGACGTACTTCGCCGTATAGTCGTAGAACTCCTTGCCCGGAACAATCTCCCCCGGAACCGACGCCGAGGGCTCGTCATTGCCCAAGACCGAGCACTCAATCTCGCGGGCCTTCTCTTTCTTTCCGCCCACGCCCTGCTCGATCACAATTTTGCGGTCGAACTTTGCCGCCTCTTCAATGGCCGGCCCCAGTTCCTTGCGATTGTGGGCTTTGCTGATGCCGACCGACGATCCCAGATTCGCCGGCTTCACGAACACCGGATAAATCAACTTGCTCTCGACACGTTTCTGAACTTGCTTCGGATCGTTCTCCCAAGCGCTGCGCAAGATCGTAATGTGTTTCACGATCGGGATCCCGGCGGCGAGGAATAACGACTTCATAATGTCCTTGTCCATCCCGGCCGCCGAGCCTAATACGCCTGCGCCAACGTAGGGAATGTCGGCAAGCTCAAGCAACCCCTGAATGGTGCCGTCCTCACCGAAGGTGCCATGCAGCACGGGGAAAATTACATCCACATTGATGGCGCGGTCGCTGGCGCGGCGAAACATCGCCGCATCACTTTGGAAAGGCACCAGACCACTCTGGCGACGCATTGGTTCCGGCGGCACAACCACCGCTTCACCCCGCGCCAGCACTGCCGCCGACGAAGTGGTTTCCGGATCACCGGCGCGGAGATTCCGGGGCTCCAGCATGAGTTTGCCTTGCAGCAGATTCTCGGCATGCTCCGCCGTCAGCCACCGGCCATCTTTGGTGATGCCGATGGGCACGACCTCATATTTCTCTTTATCAATGGCGTTGAGAACCGACGCAGCCGAGAGCAGCGAAACCTCATGCTCCCCACTGCGCCCGCCGAATAAAATTCCGACCCGAAGCTTTTCCATAACCTTCCAGTGTGGACGCGGCGTGAGTTCCGCGTCAATCGTACGATTGGTACTCTACGGACAACGACACAATTCCTAAGCGAATTTGCTTTAGCCCGCCCGACCACGAAGGTTCAGCCGCCAATAGTCCAGCAAAAACGGCGGATCATCGCCCGCAGCCTGCTGGGTCAGCTCTGCCATGAACTCTGCGCGAAGTTCTTCCGAAGGAATGTTCTCCAGATGCCGCCGTAAAATGACGTTGCGCACGAATTCGTTGTACTGGTCCGCGCCCTCGAGAACCGTGGGCGCCGCTTCCATCGAAGTTTCGACTTCAGCAAATCCAGAGCGCCGCAGACTATCTGCCGCTCCCTCCGCATCCTGAAAACGCCACGGCTCGCGGAAGTCCGAAAAGAACAATGCGAACTTCGGACTCGCAGCCAACGCGTTCGCACGCCTGCGTAGTGTTATCACGTTCGCTCCTCCGCCGCACTGCGCTTCCAGCCATCCCCCCGGAACCAGTGCCCGCCGCAGGTTAGCAAACAATCGATCATTATCGAGAACCCAATGAAACGCCGCTGTGCTGACGATTCCGTCGAAGCTGCTTTCAAAAGGAAGGTGCAGGAGATCACAAGCAATCAAGCTTACGCGAGATCCATAGCGCGCGAGGTGCTCGCGTGCCTTACTCAACATGTTTTGCGAGAGATCGACGCCGACCACTCGCCCGCGTGGCAAAGGGTCCAGCAGTTCAGCCGTCAGCCGCCCGGTGCCGCATCCCGCGTCCAGCACAACTTCATCACCGCGCAGCCGCAACCGCGCCAGAACTTTCTTACCCCAACTAACCTGCGGTCCGGAAACCCGGTGATACACATCAGAATTCCACTCGCGGAAAAAAGATTGATTTTCCTTGGAAGTCATCGCAAGGTTTATCGGCGTGGTTTAACGACGTTGATCCCTGAAATCCGTGGCAAAGAATTTCTAAATCGAATTCAGCGCGCCATCGAGATCGTCGAGAATATCGTCCACATCCTCAATGCCCACGGAAATTCGCACCAGGCCGTCAGTAATTCCGATAGCCTTTCGACCCTTCGTACCCAACGCTGCGTGAGTCATGGTCGCGGGATGCGAGATGAGCGTCTCCACCCCGCCCAGCGATTCCCCCAGCGAGCACACGCGCACCTTTTTGAGCATCGTGTTCGCGTTCTTCAGAGAGCCTGTCTCAAACGTAATCATCGATCCAAAGCCGCTCATCTGCCTTCGTGCGAGGGCATGCTGCGGATGATCCGGCAAACCCGGATAGAACACCGCCTTCACTTTCTTGTGCTTCGACAGAAAATCGGCGACGATGCGCCCGCTGCGGTCGTGAATCTCCATGCGCGCGGCCAGTGTCTTCACCCCGCGCAACACCAGCCAGCATTCGAAAGGAGAAAGAATCGCGCCCGCCGCCTTCTGCAGAAACGCGAGCCGGTCGGCGTGCTCCTGTTTGGCGCAGATCACCACTCCACCCAAGCCGTCGCTGTGGCCGTTCAGGAATTTCGTCGTCGAGTGCACGACCATGTCCGCGCCCAGCGCCAGCGGCTGCTGAAAGTACGGAGACATGAACGTGTTATCCACGACCAGCCAAACTTTTTTCCGCCGGCAAATCTCGCTGATCGCCGCCAAATCGCTCAGCCGCATCAGGGGATTCGTCGGCGTCTCCACGTAGACCATCCGCGTACTCTTGCGAATAGCGCGTTCGACGTTGCGCGCCTCGGAAGTGTCAACGTACGAAAATTCCAGCCCGAATCCGGCCATCACATTGTTAAACAGCCGCGGCGTGCCCCCGTATAAATCGTTGCCACACACTACGTGTTCGCCCGACTTCAACATGCTGACAATCGCATTGATGGCGGCCATGCCGCTGGCAAAAACAGGAGCCGCCACACCACCTTCGAGCGAGGCAAGATTCTTCTCCAGCCGCGTCGCGCGTCGGATTCGATACGCGCGAATATTCATATCCCTTATGCTCGCCGATCCCTTGTTGAACGTAGGTCGAGGTGGGATAAATGGGCACGGTTACGGCCCCGGTCAATGGATCCGGCTCCTGTCCGCAGTGAATGGCGCGCGTCGCAAAACCTGGTTCTTTATTTTTTTTCATGAATATAAATCTGCGAGATCTGCTTCCCTAAACACCGCCCTCAAAAATCTTCTTGGACAAATACCGCTCTGCCGAATCAGGAATAATCGTCACCACGCGCTTGCCCCGACCAACTTTTTCGCAACTTTCAGCGACGCGAACACCGCCGCCCCGCCGCTCGACCCCGCCAGCACGCCTTCCTGAGCGGCCAGCGCCTTCACCGTGTCGAACGCCTCATCATCCATCACCATCATCACTTCATCGCATACCGACGGATTGAAAGTTTTCGGGATGAAGCTGGTGCCAATCCCCTCAACTTTATGCGGCCCCGGCTGCCCGCCGCCCAACGTCGACCCTTGCGTCTCGACCGCAAACGCCAGCACACGCGGCAACTTCTCCTTCAAATAACGGGCGACTCCTGAAAAAGTTCCCGAGGTGCCACACCCCAGCACCACCGCATCAATTTTTCCGTCCATCTGTTCGAAGATTTCGCGGGCCGTGGTCTCGTAGTGATAGTCGGGATTGGCAAGATTTTCAAACTGCCCGGCCATGAATGCAGTGGGATCGCTAGCAACTAGTTCCTTCGCCTGCCGTATGGCGCCCAGCATGCCCTCGGCGTCAGGAGTACGAACCACCTGGGCGCCGAGCGCGCGCATGATAGTTACTTTTTCCTCGGAATACCCTTCGGGCACAAACAGCCGCACCTTGTAGCCGCGGTTCACGCCGATGAGCGCGAGCCCGATCCCGGTATTTCCGGCAGTGGCTTCGACAATTGTCCCACCGGGCGCAAGCTTCCCTTCCTGCTCAGCGCGCCGGATGATCCCGATCGCCGCCCGATCTTTCACGCTGCCGCCTGGATTGAAGTATTCCAGCTTGGCGAAAATGTGCGCGGACCCGGCCGGCACCATCCGCCTCAATTGCAACATGGGAGTTTCGCCGACCAGTTCGGTGATGTCGTCGGCAACACGCAGGCGGGACATTTCAGAGGTTTTTGAAGTCACCCTACAGGGTACGAGGGACCGTGCAGGATCGTCAATTGCTGGCGGACCTGAATAGGTCCAACCCAAACGCACTGGCTTTTCTCTGCGGCCTTTGCGGTTAAAAGCTTTTACCGCGAAGAACGCGGAGAACTGCCGCAGAGTTCGCGGAGAAAAACGTGAAGCACTGCCCAGGCTCAATTCGCCTCACGTTATAATTCCCCCACCTCAACCCGAGAGGAATCGCATGCGACGCTTCGCTGCTGTGCTGTTGATCTTCAACCTCATTGTTCCATCGTTATTACTGGCCGCCGACGACACCCCGCTGGTGGGCTACTCGCCGCGTTCCAGCCAGGCCGAACGCGATTGGGAGGCGAAGTTTCGCGCCATCCCCGACCCTACCAATCTAAAGGAATACATGCGGCGCCTCAGCGCGCGCCCCCATCATGTGGGATCCGCGTACGACAAAGACAACGCCGAATGGATTCTCGCCCGCTTCAAAGAATGGGGACTCGACGCCCACATCGAGACCTTCGACGTTCTATTTCCCACGCCAAAAGTGCGCGTACTGGAAATGATCGAGCCCACCAAATTCACGGCGAAGCTCGAAGAGCCCGCGCTCGCCATCGATCCTACCTCGAATCAGAAGTCCGAGCAGCTTCCCACCTACAACGCGTATTCGATCGACGGCGACGTGACCGCGCCGCTGGTCTTCGTCAACTACGGCCTGCCCGAGGATTACGAAAAACTCGATCGCCTCGGCATCTCAGTGAAGGGAGCGATCGTGATCGCCAAGTACTACCACTCCTGGCGCGGAGTAAAACCTAAAGTTGCCGCCGAGCACGGAGCGGTCGGCTGCCTGATCTACTCGGAACCGAAAGATGACGGCTACACCGTCGACGATGTTTTCCCCAAGGGCCCGATGCGCAATCCCGACGGCGTGCAGCGCGGCAGTGTGATGGACTTTGCCTCTTCAAGTCCCGGCGATCCACTCACTCCCGGCATCGGCGCCGTGTCCGGCGCCAAGCGTCTCGCGCTGAAAGAAGCGAAGAGCATCACGAAAATTCCCGTGCTCCCGATTTCCTACGGCGACGCTCAACCTTTGCTCGCAGCGCTCAAAGGCCCCATGGCCCCGGAAGAGTGGCGCGGGAGTCTGCCCATCTCCTACCACGTGGGACCGGGACCGGCGAAAGTCCACTTGAAAGTTGAATTCAACTGGGACACGAAGCCGGTCAACGACGTCATCGCGAAAATTCCCGGTAGCGTCGCGCCCGACGAATGGATCATTCGCGGCAATCATCACGACGCCTGGGTGAACGGAGCCGAAGACCCAATCTCAGGACAGTCAGCGCTGCTCGAAGAAGCCCGCGCGCTAGGCCTGCTCCTCAAGCAGGGATGGAAGCCGCGCCGCACCATCATCTACTGCGCGTGGGATGGCGAAGAGCCCATGCTGCTGGGCTCGACGGAATGGGTCGAAGCCCATGCCGACGAGTTGCGCCAGCATGCCGCCGTCTACATCAACAGCGACGGCAACGACCGCGGCATTCTGGAAATGGGCGGCTCCCACACGCTCGAACAATTCATCAACGGCGTCGCCCGCGACATCGAAGATCCCGAGACCAAGTTGACAGTGTGGCAACGGCTGCAATTGTCGAAGATTGCCGAGGCCAAGTCTGCCGACGACCGGAAAGAACTGCGGCAGCGCCCCGACCTCCGCATCAATGCTCTGGGCTCAGGCACGGACTTTACCGGCTTCCTCGATCACATCGGCGTCGCCACTCTCGATCTCGGCTATGCAGGCGAGGACGAACAAGGCATCTATCACTCGATTTATGACGACTTCTACTGGTACACCCATTTCTCCGACGTCGATTTCGTGTATGGCCGGGCCCTCTCGCAGACCATCGGAACCTCGGTGATGCGTCTCGCCGACGCCGAAATCCTGCCTTTCGATTTCGTGGATTTTGCAGACACCATTCAGAAGTACACCAAAGATCTGGAGAAACTGCTGGCGGACAAACAGGAAGAAATTCGCGAGCGTAATCAGGAATTAGACGAGGGCGTATTCAGAGCCACGCTCGATCCCCGGCGTCCCAGCGTCGCGCCACCTCGGGAGGAAGTTCCTCCCCACATGAATTTCGCCCCCATGCAGAACGCTGCGGAAGCGCTGGCGCGCAGCGCGGAACACTACCGGCAAGCGCTTTCGAAGATGCAAGCAGCGCTGGACCAGAGCCAACTGGAATCGTTGCGCGCCTTAAATCAGCGGCTGATCGAGAGCGAACGAAAGCTGACCAACGACGACGGTCTGCCGCGCCGTTCCTGGTACAAGCACCTGTTGTACGCTCCCGGAATTTACAGCGGATATGGCGTGAAGACCGTCCCCAGCGTGCGCGAGGGCATCGAACAAAAAAGATATGCCGAGGCCGAGCAGGAAATTGTGCGTGTATCGAAAGCCCTGCAGGATGAATCGTCCCTGATCGAATCAGCGACGCAATTGCTGGAGCACTAACCGCGACGTTGAGGGTGCCCCATGTCTCGCCTCTTTTGCGAGACATAGGCCCTTTCCACGAATCCGCGTTCGCATGAAGACTTTTGCAGTTCGACCCTCACTTGCTCCCTGCCGCCCCCGCCTTCGCCCCCGCGTAGTACCCGCTCTTGGTGCGCACCATCAATTTGCCATGCCCCTTGGCTCTGGCCTCCACGCGAATCTGCCGGAAGCCGCCGTTCCCCCTGGGATTAGTCGGCTTAAACCCAATAGAGTATTGACTCCGGATATCGTTCGCGACGGTCCGGCTGATGGCGTCGACTTCATCCAGCGACTTGGGAAAGAATGCGATCCCACCGGTGCGCTGCGTCATAATCTCCAGCGCCCGCTTGGCGCGCTTGGGATGTTCTTCATCCCCTAGAATTCCAATCGCATATACCGAGGGCCCGTTCTCTTCCTGCAACTGCTTCACAGCCTGCTCCAAAGTCTCATTGCTGGCGTTATCCTCGCCGTCGGTCACAATCAGCAATACTTTTTTCTCCAGGCGCGCATTCCGCTTCAGATGCTCGGCCGAGGCCACAACCGCGTCGTAGAGCGCCGTGGCACCCCGGGCGTCTATCTTTTCCAGCGCTTCCTTCATCTTCAGCAGGTCGTTGGTGAAGTCCTGATCGAGATAATATTCGTCGTTGAAGTTCACGATGAAGACTTCATCCTTCGGATTGCTGGCGCGCACCAGATTGAGCGCCGCCTGGTTCACCTTGGCACGCTTCTCCCGCATCGACCCCGAATTGTCGATCAGGATTCCCATCGACACCGGAATGTCCTCGTGATGAAACGAGATGATGTTCTGCGGCTTCCCGTCCTCGAAGACGGTAAATGCGTTGCGGTCGAGCGTGGTGACAATGTGCTGCTTGTCGTCGATGACGGAGGCGTGCAGCAGAACTTCGTCCACATCTTTTCGGAAGACGAAAACTCCCTGGTCATTGAGATTCTTATCTTGACCGTCCTTCTTCGGCTGGTCTTGCTGTGATGCCGCCGGCGCGGCAGAAGATGGAGTGGTAGAAGGAGGCGCTGCTGGCTTGTTGTCCTGCTGAGGCGCAGCCGACTGCGACCAGGCAGGCACTGCCACCCGCACTACGGTCCCAATCAACAGCGTGAAGAGAAGAACCCTCGCGACCCTATTCCGCAGGCGCGTAATATCCCGTCCTGGCATACACCCGTAGAGGCGGCAATCCTTTCGGTGGCATCAACTTCACTTTTATCTTACGCCATTTGCCGTCTCGCACCACCTTCGTCGGACGATATCCCAGAACATATTGATTGCGCAGCTCCACCCCAATCTTGGTGGCAACGTCCCCCAAGTCGTTGGGATTGTCGATTGTAAACGCCCGCCCCCCGGTCAATTCCGTGATCTCGCTCAACAGCTGCGGGCCCAACCGTTCTTCCACCGCGGAGGCGTAGCGGTCATAAATGCCGATGGCGTAGATCATCACATCGGCTTCCTTCACCAGCGACTTGATCTCGCCCTCGGTGTAGCGGCTGTGATTATCCCCCCCGTCGGAAATGATCAGCAGCGCCTTCTTAGGGTACTTGGCCTGCCGCATCTTACTGATGCCCATGTAAATCGCGTCCAGCAGCGCCGTACGGCGGCGGGGCACGGCGAAAACCAGCTTGTTCTGGATCTCGTCCACCGAATTGGTGAAGTCGCTGACCGCCTCCGGTTCATCGTTGAAGGTGATCATGAAAAACTCATCCTGCGGATTCGCCGTCTTGAAGAACTCGATCACCGCGTCTTTTGCGCGGTCCATCTTGCTGGCCATGCTTCCGCTGGAATCGAAGATCACGCCCAGCGACACCGGCGCATCCTCACTGGAAAATGTTCTGATTTCCTGAGCGGAATTACCTTCGAAGAGCTGGAAGTTGACTTTATCCAGACCGGTTACCAGACGATTCATCGGGTCAGTAATCGTCACCGGAACCAGCACCAGGTCTACATCGACTTTGAGCGGACGCACGCGCGCACTCAGGTCCGTCGTACTGGTCAACAACTCCGGCTTCGGAGTTTCGGGAGGTTTGTCCACTTCCCGCGGCTGTACGTGTACATCATTCACGTCGGTTTGCCCGAACGCAGGAACTGCCAGGCAGGCCAGTCCGACAAGGGCTAGCGAAAGCCATAGCCGGATCGTGCAGCCCAGAGAATGGTTTTTGCACAGGAGGGGTTTCGTCGGGTCCCAGGGGAGAACCAGACAGCCACGTCGAACTACGGCCATCGGGTGAGATGACCATCGCCCATCATCGCTACGCAGGCGGGCCATAAATACCTCAATGAGGCGGATGTTAGCACAGCTTCCACCTCGCAGCGCAAAGGTTTTTTGTCAAATTTAAGAGACATCCGCCAGAACCGCATCTTGGTTGCTCTCCGTGGCCGAGGGGTTGCCCAAAGTTGTGGCCACCCCAGCCCCTCCCTCGACCCGGCTCTGGACGGCCCATTTCACGTGGGATACGTTGGGGGCCCCACTTCTCGCCTCTTTTGCGAGAAGGGGGATTTCTCCACCCGCGTGAATGTTCGTTCTAAATCGGCAGTTCGAATCCCGAACTCGTCGCACACTGGAAATCTTAGATCGAGCGGCGAACCCTTGTCTGTGACAAACGAACATTAGGAATCCACAGGCCTGACACCCGGGCGGGAGCGCGCGATGTTTCCGCGCAGGCCATCGCTATATTGTTACAATTCAGAGCTTCCCATGGCAGACATCCATCCTTTTCGTGCCCTCCGCTATGACCTGCAGCGAGTTCCCGCCGCGCAGGTCGTCACCCAGCCCTATGACAAGATCACGCCCGCGATGCAGGAACGCTACTACGCCGCCAGTCCCTACAACCTGGTGCGCATCATTCTGGGTCGCCGCGAGCCTAACGACAAAGATAGCGGAAACAATAACGTCTACACCCGCGCCGCGGCCTATGCCCGCCAATGGCGAGCCGACGGCGTCTTCCGCCAGGATTCCGAACCCTCGATCTACGTCTACTCCCAGACCTTCACCGCCCCCTCGGGAAGTAAGTTCGAGCGCCGCGGATTCATCGCCCTCGGCCGGCTCGAAGATTATTCTGCCAAGGTGGTCTTCCGGCACGAGCAAACTCTGTCCAAGCCGAAGGCCGACCGCCTCGATCTGCTGCGCGCCACCCGCACCCATTACGAGCAGCTTTTTCTGCTCTACGAAGATTCCGGTGAGATCGCTTCCCTGCTCAAGACCAACGCCGCCCCCGCCATCGACGTGGACGACGAATACGGCGTCGCGCACAAGGTCTGGCAGATCTCCGATCCCGCCGTGATCTCCTCCGTCCAGAAAGAGATGCGCGACCAGAAGCTGGTCATCGCCGACGGCCATCACCGCTACGAGACCGCCCTCAACTTTCGCAACGAATGCCGTGCCGCAGCGGGCACAGGTTCGAACCCGCAAGCGCCCTACGAATTCGTGATGATGACTCTGGTCAACATGAACGATCCCGGACTGCTGGTGCTGCCCACGCACCGCGTGGTGCATTCGCTCGATTCATTTTCCGCGGATGAGTTTCAGAAAAAGACCAGCCAGTTTTTTGCGGTGGAAGAGATCGACCCCGCCATCCACGCGGAACGCGCTGCCGCCCTGCTCCGCGAGAAAGGTCGTCACGGAACCGCCCTGTTGGCGTTCACAGCCAGTCGCGCCTTCCTGCTGCACTCGCCCAAGGCGGCTGGCGCAAAATTTTTTGCGGGTCTGTCGCCTCGCCAGCAGGCGCTCGATGTCGTCCAATTGCACAAGTGCCTGCTGGAAGGCGTGCTCAACCTTTCCGAAGAATCGATCCGCAACCAGCAAAACCTCTCCTACCTGCGCGACGCCTCCGAAGCGCTCGACCAGGTGCGGAAAGGCGCAGCCAACATCGCATTCCTGATGAATCCCTGCCCGGTAGCGCAAGTGCGCGACATAGCCCTCGCCGGCGAAGTCATGCCGCAAAAATCCACCGATTTCTACCCCAAGCTCCTCAGCGGCCTAACCGCCTATGCCCTGGACTAGCCCCAAGCCGAGCCGCCCGCGTAGCGCCGGCGTCCCGCCGGCTGTAGCGGGGGCGTCCCGCCCGCGCTGGCAGGCCGCATCAATAATCTCAGCCTGCTCTCTAATCATGATGCTGTCGGCCGTTCTCTCCGGCGCCCCACCCGAAAAGCATCTCTCCGTTTACTCCGTCGCCGCCAACTATTCCCTCCCCACAGTGCAGCGCGAAGGCCGCCAGTACGTCGGCCTGCTCGAAGTGCTCGAACCCCTGGGTAAAGTCAGCGCCAAGTCCGAGAAGTGGGGCTGGCGTCTGCGCTACAACAATGTGGAAGGCGATTTCCAGGTCGGCAAAACGCACGCCCGCGTGCAAGGCCGCGACGCCGACCTCGGCGGCAGATTTCTCGAAGAAAATAATCGCGGACTGGTCCCCGTCACTTCACTCACTTCCCTGCTGCCGCGCTTTCTGGGCGGCCCCGCCACTCTGCACGAAGACTCCGGACGCCTCTTCATCGGCAGTGTGGCCACTCACTTCACCGCATCTCTCACCGCCGACAATCCTCCGCGACTGGTCTTCCATTTCACTTCCCCGGTGAACCCCAGCATCGCCACCGAACCGGGCGCACTGCGCATGACTTTTTCGCGCGAACCGCTGGTCGCTCCCGCTTCACCCAGTCTTACCTTCGGCAGCAAAGCCATCCCCTCGGCCATTTACAGCGAAGGCAACGGCGCTGCGGTAGTTACAGTGAACGTCTCCATCCCCGTGATCGCCAGCTTCAGCACTGACGGCCGCACCGTCATCATCGCCCCGACAGCGACATCCGCGGCCGCAAACGCGCCCTCACCGAGCCCAAGTCCGACGGCATCCGCCACCCCGCCGCCGGTCACAGCGCCACCGACTCCCGCAGCCTCGGTTGCCCAGCCCCCGACAGTCGCGCCCGCACGACGCTACTTCGCCGTGGTCGACGCCAGCCACGGTGGCGATGATCTCGGCGAAACTCTCAGCAACACCCTCTTCGAAAAAGACGTCACCGTCGCCTTGGCTCGCAGCCTTCGCCAGGAACTCGAGAGCCGCGGCATCCCCACGTTGGTGCTGCGCGATTCCGATGCCAACCTCTCGCTCGACCAACGCGCCAGCTTCGCCAATGCCGGTCATGCTGCGATCTATATCGCGCTGCACGCCGCTTCCAACGGACGTGGCGTCCGGGTCTACACTGCACTGCTCCCCTTCGGCGGCGAGGATCGTGCAACCTTCCGCTCCTGGACCACCGCTCAGCACGCGTCATTGCCACTCAGCCAGAGCGCCGCCAACGCAGTCGCCGCCGAAATGCAAAGACGCCAGATCCCGGTGCGAACCTTAGCCGCCCCTCTGCGCCCGCTGAACAACGTCATCGGAGCCGCCATCGCCGTCGAAGTCGCCCCCCAGGGATCCGATTCCTCTCAATTGACCGCACCTGACTACCAGCAACTCGTCACCAGCGCGGTGGCCACCGCCATCGCCGCCACCCGCGACCAGCTCGGAGCCGCGCAATGATCCCCCGCCACTTCGTGATCGCAATCGCAGTCCTGCTGATCGCAGTGCTGGCCCTGACCGGCTACGCCTGGCACATGCGAAAGACTGCTGCATCCGCTCCAGTCGCCTCGACCGACACTCGCCCGCTAGCGCCCCCGGTAGCTGGACCCAGCGAGCAAGTCACTCTCTTTGTCGCACACGACAATGACGGCAGCCTACGTGCCGAGTCCGCTCAGATTCCCATGCCTTCCGGACGCCAGCAACGCGCCGAAGAACTTCTCCGCGCCCTGCTCTCCTTATATCTCGACAAGTCCTCGCCCCACGTCCTGGGCGCCGGAGCCGAAGTCCGCGCCGTCTTTCTGGTCGATCCCGGAGTCGCAGTCATCGATCTCAACTCCGCTTTCGCCGACAAACACCGCTCCGGCGTCCTGGTGGAAGAACTCACCATTGCGTCCTTGATCCACACCATCTCCGCCAACACTCCCGGCATTCAAAAAGTAAAAATTCTGGTAGACGGAAACGAACGCGACACCCTGGCCGGCCACGCCGACCTCTCCTCGTTCTACGACGTCACCGCAGTAAACCAGCTAGCCAGCCAATTGCAATCCGCGCAATAGCTGGGTGCCCCATGTCTCGCCGCTTCTGCGAGACATGGGGATTTTCTTCCACTGGGGGGTCGTGGAAAAGCATGATTGTGGAAGCGCCCTGGAAGAGCGGCGCTTCCAGCGCCGCGTAAAGCGCCAGAATATTTTCGGGCTTCAGCCCCCGTGGTCGCCTTCGCTAGCGGGACTGACCCGACATCCGATCTCCGCCTCACCTCATCATTTACAATCCCCAACACATGTTCTATCGCTCCGATAACCGATCTCCCGACCAGCTCCGCCCCGTCGTCCTCACCCCGGACTTCATCTCCACCGCCGAAGGCTCCGTGCTGATCGAAGTGGGCAACACGCGCGTGATCTGCACCGCCTCGATCGAAGAGACCGTCCCATCGTTCATGCGCAACTCCGGCAAAGGATGGATCTCCAGCGAATACAGCATGCTCCCCCGCTCCACCCTGACCCGCACCCCGCGCGAGGTCTCCAAGGGCCGCCAAAGCGGACGCACCCACGAAATCCAGCGCCTGATCGGCCGGTCTTTGCGTGCGGTGACGGATCTCACGCGCCTCGGCGAACGCACCATCTGGATCGACTGCGACGTCATCCAGGCCGACGGCGGCACCCGCACCGCCTCCATCACCGGCGCCTTCGTGGCCCTCGGCCTCGCCCTGGAAAAATTGGTGGATTCAGGAACCCTAACGTCCGTTCCGCTCAAAGATTTTGTCGCCGCCGTAAGCGTGGGAATTGTGGATGGAGAAATTCTTCTCGACCTCTGCTACGAAGAAGACTCCCGCGCCGACGTAGACATGAACTTCGTCATGACCGCCGGACACAAACTAGTGGAAGTGCAGGCCACCGCCGAGCATCAAGTCTTCGACGAGCAACAACTAGCCAAGATGATCGCCTACGCCCGCCAGGGCGTGCAGACTCTAATCGCCAAGCAGCAAGCCGTGCTGAGCGCGCTGACGCTGAGGCAGTAGCCGCGAAACATGTGGGCCCGCTGGTACCTATGCCAGGATGGCTGGCCCCGCCCGACTGAAGATAATTCTTCGAGCCTGGGTGTTGACTCAAACAATCGTCAGTGAGTGATACGGGATTTCGCGACAATCACAGATTGCGCGACCATCGCCGAGCCTTTCAAAAGGCTATCCAGCCCATCGCGCGGCGAGACTGCCGAGCATCGGCAATTTGAACATCTGCCCACGGTATGCCTTGAACATCAATACAAACCACATGACAAAAAACAGAAGCCAAAGCCCGGAAAGCAGAGAGCCAATACTTCCCATGTGTCGATAGGAATCCGAAGTGATGGTCAGTGCCGCCCAAGCCATTGTGAATTCGATTGATTGAAAGGCATGAAAGCGGATAAACCTATTGGTTTTATAGGGCTCTGCTGTCAGGTAGATGATGGGGAACAGAATACCCGCGAGATAGCAGCGCATCCCATCGCGATTTGCGCTCTTCGGATTGGTTTCAATCTCTGCCATGCCGATTTCCTATTATGCCGCGAATTGACGGTAACAGTGATTACACTCGTTGAGAATTAATGCAGGCGGGCTGGCCGTAGCCTAACACGACACGGGATGCCCCACCCGTGGCAGTTTCGCGGGTGGGCTGCTGGGATCTCTCTATGGCATGTTCACCGGTCACAGACTAAATCGTCGCATTCCTGTTACATCGTTTCAATGCCGCCAAATATTTACCGAGCTTTACCAACTCTTTACGCTTTTCCTCGGGCCGGAAGTTCTAAAATCGAGAGGGTGAATTACGGCTCGCCTAAGGTGTGGAACGGTGGAGGACCTATGAAGACCATCGCCGCGATCTTTCTATTATCGTGCTGTGCGTTCGGTCAGGATAAGGCGGCGGTATCTGCAGCGGAAGCAGGCTGCGGCCCGCAGGACAAAAAATTCGAAGTGAACTCCGACGAATCGCAACATCCTACACCCATTCCGGAAGAGGGCAAGGCCGTGATCTATTTCGTCGTGGACGGACACCCAGTGCCCGCCGCGCCCTACACTAGCCTCTTCGGCGTTGACGGAAAGTGGGTGGGGGCCGTCAACGCTGGAAGATATTTCTTCGTGCCAATCGAACCCGGTGAACACCATCTCTGCGCGAGGCGGCAATCGCTTCTTCCACCGGGAGGCGCTAGAGTTTCGGTGCATTCACTGAAGGCAGAGCCAGGCGGTAGCTATTATTTCAGGACTCGAATGTTCGATATCGTTGGCGGCGTGTTCGTTTTTCAACTAGACCAGATGGACTCGGACGAGGGAAGGTGGTTCGTTGCCTGGTCGAAGTTCAGTACTTCGCATCCCAAGGACTGACCTGCTGGACATAGCTGTCGATACCCGGCGATTACACTCGTTGAGAATTAATGCAGCAGATACGCCTCTACGCGATCCACACTGTCTTGGCATTCACAAACTCGCGAATGCCCAGCGCTCCCAACTCGCGCCCGTGCCCCGACGCCTTCACCCCGCCAAAGGGAATGCGCGGATCGGAAGCGACCATCTTGTTGATGAACACCATCCCCGCTTCCAGTTCGTTGATGAAACGCTCGCGCTCTTTGTCGTCATTCGTCCAGGCACTCGCGCCCAGGCCAAACCGCACATCGTTGGCAATCCGGATCGCCTCATCCTGATCCTTCGCCCGGAAAATCGACGCCACCGGACCGAAGAGTTCCTCGCCATAAGCGGGCGAACCTTTCGGAATGTTCGTCAAAACTGTGGGCGCATAGAAATTCCCTTTTCCCTTCAGCGGATGGCCTCCCGTCAGCACTCTCGCTCCCGCCTTCACCGTTTTCTGCACATCGGCATCGAGCGACGTCACCGCGTCGGCCGTAGCCAGCGGACCTAACTCAGTCTTCTCGTCAAACGGATCGCCGATCTTCAAGCTCTCCATGCGCTCCACAAACTTGCGCTCAAACTCCGCCGCGATTGGCTCGGCCACGATAAACCGCTTCGCCGCAATACAAGACTGCCCATTATTGACGATGCGCGCCTCGACAGCAGTCTTCACAGCAGCATCCAGATCAGCGCTCGGCATCACAATAAACGGATCGCTCCCGCCCAACTCCAGCACAACTTTCTTGATCCGCTTCGCCGCGCCGATGCCGACCTGAATCCCCGCCTGCTCGCTGCCTGTCAGCGTAGCCGCCACAACCCGCGGATCATTGAGCAGCGCATCCACCTGCGCCGAACCAATCAGCAGCGTCTGAAAAACCCCTTCAGGAAAACCCGCTTCCAGAAAAATACTTTCAATCGCCAGCGCGCACTGCGGCACATTCGACGCATGCTTCAGCAATCCCACATTGCCGGCCATCAGCGCCGGCGCCGCAAATCGAATCACTTGCCAAAACGGAAAATTCCAAGGCATCACCGCCAGCACGGGACCGATCGGCAGATATCGAATGAAACTCTTCTTCGCGCCCGTCTCGACCACTTCGTCAGCCAGAAACCGCTCCGTATTCTCGGCATAGTAGCGGCACGCCGTCGTGCACTTCACCGCCTCAGCCACGGCAGCCTTATACGGCTTGCCCATCTCCAGCGTCATCAGATGAGCAAACTTGTCCTTGTCGCGCTCCAGAATTTCAGCCGCCTTCAGCATGCGTTTCGCGCGCACAGCAAACGGCGTCTTCCGCTCAGCCTTGAACGCGCTGACCGCAAGCTGCACCTTTTTCTCGATCTCGGCGTCTGAAAGCGCCTGAAAGGTTTTGACTACTTCTCCGGTGGCGGGATTAATGCTTGCAATCGGCATATGAATTTCCTGTTGCTATAATCGTTTGCGTTTTTGCGATCGATCGTTTTCAACGCCGGAGGGTTGAGAGCTGTTGGGAAGCCCGGCCATCAGGTTAAACGCACGAACCATTGTTTCATCCCCTTTTGGGCGGCCGATCTTGACGACACGCTGCGCTCGCAACCGGCTGAGGAGCGACGCTCGGGCGCGGTCTGCCGTAGAACGGTTGTCCTTGAACGGCGCGAAGTGCGCGACAGACTTGCCGTGGCTGGTGATCAAATAGGTTTGCCCTTTTCTGACATCCCGCAACACCTGCGCGAACTTGCGGCAAACCTCGGTCGCCGAAATTGACTTCTCCATGCGCCCACCTCTCAGTCCTGTCATAGCGGCTTTTTGAAGCATCGTCAACTCCGAGCTGATTTTCCTCCCCTTGGTTTACAATAATCCGTTCCACGCACTCACCTTCATCCTGCAATTCTGGAGGAATTTATGAAAATCACACCCGGCAAACTTGCGGGCCTCAAAAAAGTCTCGAACGAACGCGGCATCATCGCCGCCGCCGCCATGGACCAGCGCGGCTCCCTGCAGAAATCTCTCGCCAAGGAAAAAGGCGGCGACATTACCGACGCGATGATGGAAGAGTTCAAAATCCTGGTCACCGAGGTTCTCACCCCGCACGCCTCCGCCATCCTGCTCGACCCCGAATGGGGACTGCCCGCCTCCAAGCGCCGCGCCAAAAACGCCGGCTTGCTGCTCGCCTATGAAAAGACCGGTTACGACAAGACCGGCCCCGGCCGCCTCGGCGATCTGCTCGACCACTGGTCGGCCCGGCGCCTGAAAGAAGCCGGCGCTGACTGCGTGAAAATTCTGCTTTACTACACGCCGGACGATCCCAAAGACGTCAACGACAAGAAGCACGCCTGGGTCGAGCGTATTGGTGACGAATGCCGCGCCAACGACGTTCCCTTCTTCCTGGAATTCGTTGGCTATCAGGAAGGCGCGGACGAGAAAGGTCTCGACTACGCCAAGAAGAAACCGCACATCGTGACCGAGAGCATGCGCGAATTCAGCAAAGACCGCTACGGCGTCGACGTGCTCAAAGTAGAAGTGCCGGTGAACATGAAGTTCGTCGAAGGCACCAAATCATTCGGCGGACAGAAAGCCTACTCCAAGGAGGAAGCCATCGATCTATTCCACAAGGCCGCCAACGTCGCCACCAAGCCGTTCATTTATTTGTCAGCAGGCGTCAGCAATGCGGAGTTCAGCGAGACCCTCGAACTTGCCGGAGAATCCGGAGTGAAGTTCAACGGCGTCCTCTGCGGCCGCGCCACCTGGAAAGACGGCATCCCGATCTACGCCAAGCAAGGCGCAGCCGCCTTCCGCAAGTGGCTCGAAACCGAGGGAGTGAAGAACATCCACAACGTCAACGACAAACTAAAAGCCGCCACCAGTTGGCACTCCATCTACGGCGTAGAACTAGTCCACGCGTAGTTAACGGAAGATTGACCCAGGGTGCCCCACTTCTCGCTGCCTTTGCGAGAAGTGGGGATTCTAGTTTGCACGAGCGGAATTCGGTTTCCTCCCTTCGAAAGAACTCCCGCTAAAATATCCCGCATGTCCACTACCCTCATCACGGGCGCCTCCGGCGGCATCGGATACGAACTCGCCAAGCTCTTCGCGCGCGATCATCACAACCTGGTGCTGGTCGCGCGCAGCGCCGACAAGCTCGCTCAAGTCGCCACCGAATTGCAGCCGCACGGTGTTGCGGTGAAGACTGTCGCGCTCGATCTGGCCACGCCCTTGGCTCCCAAATTTCTCTTCGACCGGCTCCAAAGCGAGAGCACTCCCATAGACATCCTGATCAACAACGCTGCCTTCGGTGCCTACGGTGAATTCGCCGAGATGCCCGAAGAAGAAATCATGGGCCAGATCCAACTCAACATCGCGGCCCTGACACATCTCACCCGCCTATTCCTGCCGCCCATGATCCAGCGCCGCGCCGGCCGCATCATGAATGTCTCCTCCACTGCGGCTTTCCAGCCCGGCCCGCTGATGGCCGTCTACTATGCGAGCAAAGCGTACGTGCTTTCGTTCTCGGAAGCGATCGCCAACGAACTGCGCGGATCGGGCGTGACCGTGACCTGCTTCTGTCCGGGTGCAACCCACACCGGCTTCGCCCAGCGCGCGGGCACGGAGAATTCGCGGCTGTTCAAAAAGCTCGGCGCGATGAGCGCGGAGAAAGTCGCCCACGATGGCTATCGGGCTCTAATGGAAGGACGCACCTTGGCCATCTCGGGCGCGCACAACTGGTTGCTGGCGCAATCGGTGCCTTTCGCCCCGCGCAAGATGGTTACCGCCATCTCGCGCTGGGTCGCGGAAAGAGTCCCGTAGAGACGTTGCTTGCGACCTCTCGGGTGCCCCACGTCTCGCCTCTTTTGCGAGACGTGGGGAATTGCCGGCATCGTCCTCAAAAGCATTATCCCGAGGCGGCGGGACGTAGCCAGCTAAGTCTCTATGGATGCGATTCCGCCCACCCCTTTTACAATTCCCTACCATCTTTTTGCAAACCTTTACCCACGAAAAAGATACTTTGTGCTAGGCCGCGGGTCTAAGCCAATGGGAGCCGATCCGCTCCCGAGGTCCACAGATCGAAGGCTGCAGTTCATGGGCTTTCGACGGGAGGTAGCAAATGGTATACACCAGCAGTTACCCCGTTTCGACCTTTCAGACTCTGGCCGGGACAACCGCAAGAAAAACGCTCGCTGCATTCACCGCGTTACTTTTCACAGTCGCCGGCATGGCTCAGGATAATTCTCAAACTCAACCCGAACCATCCTCACCTTCGGACACGCAAACCAGCGCGCAGGCTCAGGCGCTGCCAGAACCGTCCACCGTAACGCTTCCCGCCGGAACCAGCATTTCTTTGGTGCTCACACATGACGTTCAGAGCCGATCCATGCGCCGCGGCGACGACGTTTATGCCCAGATCACCTCTCCAGTCACTTCCGGCAATGAGATGGTGATTCCCCCTGGCACATTTGTGCAGGGGAAGGTCGACAAGCTCCAACAACGAGGAGGCCGTGCGGAACTTCATCTTCAATCCATATCGATCACTTTCCCCGACGGTTACGTCGCTTCGATCGCCGGACCGATAACACTGGAGAGCGACGAAGGCTATGCGCTGAAGGATCCGGGCCAGAAGCGGACGATCGGATTCGTGGTTCTGCCCGCCGCCGGAGCTGGTGTGGGCGCGCTCATCGGCCACTCCATTGGGCAGGCGCAATCTGAAGTCACCTCCAACTTCCCGCCCGGGTGCGTCGGAGTACCGCCCTTTTGCGGCTCGACAACCACGCCGGTCTTCGGCACGAAAGCCAAAGACGCGATCATCGGCGCGGGTATCGGCGGCGCGGCCGGTTTCGTGGCATCGCTCGTGCTGCTCGCCAGTTCTCACAATTTTTTCCTGAGCGTAGGAACACCGATTGAGATGACGCTGCAGCAACCACTGACTCTGCAGGAACCGCCGGCGGCCGATGCCGCTCGTGACTCCGAACCACAGCCGGTCGCGGTGCAGCCGATCGCGAAGCGTCCGGTCGCGCCTCAGCAGCAGACGAACACGGATCATGGAACCTGCTACACACCCGGCACTCCGGGGACGCCCGACACCGTCATTCCCGGTATACCCGGACCGGATGGCGTTCCCGGACCTGCAACGACTATCCCCGGAATACCGGCGACTCCAGGCACACCGTATCCGTGTCCGTAAGTTGAAGTGGAAAACCGGAGCGCGCTATCGAAACCTAGGACCTCCGGTTTTCCACAGATTTTTTTTTCAAGTGTGACGAACAACCTTCACTGAGATTTCTATTCTGTCTAATTTGGAAAGCGTAGGTACCGGGTGTGGCGCTGCGCTAGTCCTAGGAAACTCGCGGCCCCCGCAACCTCCCCATGCGAGCGAGGGACAGCTGGGACATCCGAAAGCCAGGGCGCTTTGGTAAGCTAACCCGAATAGCTCGGGACCGGCGCCCGTTGTGGGAGTGATCACTCCTAACGTTTTTTCAGAGCGGCAGTATCGGCGAAAGGATCAAAGTAAAAGCACGAAGAAGAAAGAAGGAAAGGATAGGTAAGATCATGTGAGGACAGCCGCCGCCCCCGGCTGTTCAACCGAGCAAAGCTCGGCAGATCTAACTCCTCATCCGTAGAGACGTAGCTGGCTACGTCTTGCGTCCAGCACAACCAAGGCGTCGTTGCGTGGCATAACCTTGCCTAGCGCGATCCTTAATCTCTGACCAAGCCTTTCTGCGCGCACTCCGCGCCCCCTTCGCGACCTCTGCGATAAAAGCTTTTGTTGTACTCTTAATTCCGCAACCGAAAGCCCGGAAGCCGAGCGCCGGATGCCCGAACTCTATGCCCACACTCATCTCCGAACCCACGCGAATCCATTCCGCCGGCAACAAACCCAAAGTCATCGACGAATATATCGGCCGCGTCAACACAAAAACCTCCGCCGCCAGCGTCGCCCACATGCGCAGTCCTCAAGGATGGATCGAGCCCGGCCAAACTCCCGAGTTCGACGAGTTCACCATCGTCCTGAAAGGAATGCTCCGCGTCGAACACCAAGGCGGCACGCTCGACGTGGCGGCCGGCCAAGCAGTCGTAGCCCAGGCCGGCGAATGGGTCCGCTACTCCACGCCGCAAGAAGCCGGCGCGGAATATGTCGCGGTTTGCTTACCCGCATTTTCGATGGAAACCGTCCACCGGGATGCAGAGACAGATGATCAGGCCGCGATCAGGCGGCTGAAAGGGAAAATACAGTGGGAAGGTGAGCCGAAGAAATCACGCCGCACCCGTTGAAATGGTTTGCCCGTTCGTTCTGGGTACGAGCTAGAGGCTAGCAGCTAGGAGCTAGAAGCTGCTACTCCCACTCGATCGTCCCCGGCGGCTTCGACGTGATGTCATACACCACGCGGTTCACACCTTTCACCTCATTCACAATCCGCGTGGAGATAATCTTCAGCACTTCGTGCGGGAGCGGAACCCAATCAGCCGTCATGCCGTCTTCCGAACTAACGGCGCGGACGGCACAGGTGTAAGCATAGGTGCGCATGTCGCCCATCACGCCAACGGACATCACTGGAAGCAGCACAGCAAACGACTGCCAGATTTTCGTGTAGAGGCCGGCCTCTTTGATTTCGCTGACCACGATGTCGTCGCACTCGCGCAGCAGCGCCAGGCGCTCGGGCGTGACTTCCCCCAGCACGCGTACCGCGAGCCCTGGGCCCGGGAACGGCTGCCGCTGCAGGATCTCTTCGGGCATGCCCAGGTCGCGGCCAATCTTGCGGACTTCGTCTTTGAATAAATCTTTCAAAGGCTCAATCAGCTTGAGCTTCATCTTTTCCGGCAGGCCGCCGACATTGTGATGCGACTTGATCACTTGCGAGGGCCCGCGCACCGAGCGCGATTCAATCACATCGGGATAGAGCGTCCCCTGCACCAGCCATTTGACCTTGCCTTCCGTCTTCTCGATGCGCCGGGCTTCTTTCTCGAACACCTTGATGAATTCGTTGCCGAAAATTTTGCGTTTCTTTTCGGGATCGCTGACGCCCTTAAGCTTTCCCAAAAAGCGGTCGGTCGCGTCGACCGCGTCCAGATTCAGGTTGAGCTTGTCGCGCAATGCCTTCTGTACTTTCTCGAATTCGTTCTTGCGCAGTACGCCGTTGTTCACGAAAACGCAGGTCAGCCGCGACCCTTCGGCTCCGCTCAGGGCATGCTTACCCTTGACGTCGCGCAGTGCGCGGTCGACCAACACCGCCGCAACCGACGAGTCCACGCCGCCGGAGAGCGCGCAGATAGCGCGTCCGCTGCCTACTTGCCGTTTCACCTGTTCAATGGTCGAATCAATGAAGCGCTGCGGAGTCCATGTAGGTTTCGCGCCGCAAATCTGAAAGATGAAATTCTTCAGCATCTGCGTGCCTTGCGGCGTGTGGTGCACTTCGGGATGGAACTGCACCGCGTACCATTTCTTCGCCGTATTCTGAATGCCGGCGACTGCATAATGCGTCTTCGCCATCAACTCGAAACCTGGCGGCAGTTCGAGCGCTTCGTCCCCGTGCGACATCCAGACCGCAAGTTTCCTGGCTAGTCCCTGAAAAAGAATCGAGTCGGAAACGATATCGATTTCGGCGTGCCCATACTCGCGCTTGTCGGCGGGACGCACCTTACCGCCAAGCGTGTGCACCATGAATTGCAACCCATAGCAAATGCCGAGCACAGGCACGCCCAGCTGAAAAACACGCGCGTCGGCGGGTGGAGCGTCTTTGTCGTACACCGACCAGGGCGCTCCCGAAAGCACAATGCCCGCGGGCGCGTAGCCTTTGATCTCGTCGAGCTTGGCCGTGCACGGCAGCACGACCGAAAACACATTCTGCTCACGAATGCGCCGCGCGATCAGCTGCGTATACTGCGCGCCAAAGTCGAGGATGACGATGCTCTGGGTGAGAGAAGATTGACCGAGGGAAGCTTGGTTTCGCGGGGATTGGGTTTCCACGGATGAGTGTCTCAGATTTTGTCGGACAGTGTAAAGTACCGCCGCGGAATCATTCGTAGAGACGTTGCGTGCACGTCTCTCTCGCCATCGTTCGACCGCCATCGTTCCGTATGCCGCATCCAGAGACGTAGCCAGCTAGGTCTCTGCGGCGAGATTTGGAAGGTCGCTCAAAATCGGTTCGTCACGATCTATTGTGGTCTGAACCGGCATGGTCTGAACCGGCGGCGTCCGCGGCAACGGCGCAGGAGGCAATGGCGCCAGCAACGCTAAAGGCGTTTCCGCGACGCAGACATATCCGGCCAGGCGCACCATGTAGAGCCAGTCCGCAAGCGCAAAGTAAATCAGCGCGACCAAAATCATGGCTGCAATGATCAGCCGCCAAGGAATCAATCCAACGAATCCCAGGGGGATCGACACGATCGTGCTCGCCCCAACCAAAGCCACCAGATGCGCAAGTCCGGTCCAGGTGGTGATCGCAAAAACTGCGCCGGTACGTTCCCGCGTCAAAGCAACGGCGGAGCCGATCGCGCCCATCGCATCCTCGCCATTCCTGACGGCAAACATGCCGGCCAGCGACAGCAGCCAGTTCAGTGCCCACCACACGTAGCAGATCAAGCCCGCGAGCGGCAAAAAAAGAGAGAACGCCAGTCCGGGTTGAGGATTGGCGTCCGGAAAAGCGATCCCGGCAAGGATGGCAGCACCCGCGAATCCGACGATTGCGGCGAGCGCCAACACCACGCGCAGAAAGTTGAGCCTG
Source organism: uncultured Acidobacteriaceae bacterium (assembly GCA_963733795.1). Lineage (GTDB taxonomy): Bacteria > Acidobacteriota > Terriglobia > Terriglobales > Acidobacteriaceae > Sulfotelmatobacter. The sequence goes on along the minus strand of CAVTED010000003.1, from coordinate 490,606 downwards.
ATAAGTGCAACAAAAGCTGTCACCGAGACGATGCTTGCAACGTGTCTCTCACCATCACTCCTAGTGTGATCCTCTAAGAAGTCGCCGGGAATGTCCCGACGGAAATAATCCAGCAAGCCGCGCACAGTCGCGATCCGGCCCACGGACGCGGCGACCGTCCAGAGGATCGCGAGCATCAATGCCGCCAGCAACGAGGCCATCGCAGCCCGATTCAAATTTCCCCGAAGAATATGCGCGATCGCCTCCCCGACCAGATAGGGATGCCGCGTGCGCAAAAAAAGCAGTTCGCCGTTGGTCACGGGAAGCGTGTCGAGATATTCGAATAACCCGACGACGCAGAGCGCGACCGCAGTTGCGCCGACGATCCAGCGCCACATGATTTCCGCCAGCGCCACCGACGGTCGCCGAAACGCTGCGCGAAATCCTTCGACCGTTGGAGAGATGGCCATAGTTGCTCAGGATAACTCATTCGCCGACACCGCTGATCGGAGCGCCGGATTTCGTGAGGAAATGTGTAGTCCTAACTCCAAAGAGTGAATGTCATCGTGAGCGGAGTGTCAATCTGTTGACACTGCTTTCCATGAAAGATAAGCGCGTAAATTCTTGACGTATCTTGACACGATAGTTGCATCCACATATTCGCGGCGAGCATCTTGGTAAGTGTAAGCACGATCATAAGACCGCCGGGAGTTTTCGTTTCGTCGTGAACCGAAGGCGGATTTATTAACGATTCATATTCATAGGAGAAAAACATGAAAATTGGAACATCGTTGGCGTCGTTCGCAGTGTTCACACTCGTTTTGTCGGCAGGCGCTTTTGCCAAGGACAATCATTCCGGCAACTTCACACTGTCGGAATCAGCCAAAGTGGGCACCACCGAACTTCAACCCGGGGACTACAAGGCGGAATGGAGCGGGCCCGCAGATAACCTGCAGGTCTCGATCACTCAACATGGACAGACCGTCGCTACCACGCAAGGCCATCTCAAGAGTCTGGATCGGCCTTCGCCCTATAGCGCTGTGACGGAGAGCACTCTCGCCGATCAGACGAAACAAGTCGATGAGATCGACTTCGATCACAGCAAGGAAGCACTGGTCGTCAACGGCGAGTAACGCAGCGACTACCCTAGTGAGGACTTCAAGACGGGCGGCGGGCATTCAGCGCGCCCGTCTTTTTTATTTGAACCACGTTTATTTCAACTATTTTTATTTCACTACGATATTCACCAGCTTGCCGGGCACGTAAATCTTCTTCACGATCTGTTTGCCCGCAATGGCCGCTCGCACTTTCTCGTCGGCCAGCGCGCGTTCGAGAACGGTTTCTTCCGTGGCATCCGCAGACACGAGGACGCGGCTGCGCAGTTTGCCGTTCACCTGCACCGGGATCTCGAGTTCTTCTTCCTTCGCCAGCGCCGCATCATACTTCGGCCACGGCGCTTTCAGCAGATTTCCCTTTTCGCCCAGCATCTCCCAAAGTTCATGCGCGAGGTAGGGAGCGAAGGGCGCGAGCAGCAAAACGAGATTGCGTTCCACATCGGCCAGAAATGGCGCCGGAATCTCATTCCTGGCAATCGCTTCCTCCGCGCCATACAAAACATTAACTAGCTCCATGATGGCCGAGATGCAGGTATTGAAGTGCCAGCGTCCCTGAAAATCATCGCTGACGCGCTTGATGGTCTGGTGCAGCTTGCGCTGAATGCCGCGCGCCGACGGCTGTAGAGACGTTGCTTGCAACGTCTCTGCGTGCGCCGTTCCAGACGATGCCGAGCGAGACACAGCGACCGCAGGTGTATTTCGAACCACGAAGCGATACACGCGCCCCAGGAATCGCTGAATGCCTTCAATGCCGGAATCCTGCCAGTCGAGATCGCGGTCGGGAGGCGCGGCGAACAACACGTAGAGGCGCGCGGCGTCGGCTCCGAAACGGGCGACCATTTCATCCGGCGAAACCACGTTCCCGCGGCTCTTGGACATAGCTGCGCCCTGGTAGGTGACCATGCCCTGAGTGAAGAGGCGCGCGACGGGTTCGTCGTTCTTGATCAATCCCAGGTCGCGCATCGCCTTGGTCCAGAAGCGCGAGTAGATCAGATGCAGGATAGCGTGCTCGACGCCACCGATGTATTGGTCGATGGGGAACCAGTAATTTGCGATCTCCCGATCGAAAGGCGCACGCTCGTTGTGCGCGTCAGTATATCGGTAGAAATACCAGGACGAGTCGACAAAGGTGTCCATAGTATCGGTTTCGCGGCGCGCCGGCCCGCCGCACTTGGGGCACGTCGTGTTCACGAACTCGGGTACGCGGCCCAGCGGCGAACCGCCGGTCAGAGTGGAATCCATGTTCTCGGGCAGGATCACGGGCAAATCTTTTTCTGGGACGGGGACGATGCCGTCTTTCTCGCAGTAGAGCATCGGGATCGGCGTGCCCCAGTAACGCTGCCGCGAAATCCCCCAGTCCTTCAGACGATAGGTAACGGTCGCTTTGCCGAATCCCTTTTTCTCTGCGTCCGCCGACATCTTTTTAATCGCTTCGTCGCAGGTGAGACCGTTGTAGGAACCAGAGTTGATCAGCACGCCTTCATGCGCAACAAACGGCAAGGGCGGTTCGGCAACGGTCTCTTCCGGATCGTTGGAGAGAGGAACGACAACGAGCCGGATTTCCAATTTATACTTCTTCGCGAATTCGTAGTCTCGCTCGTCATGCGCTGGCACGCTCATGATGGCGCCAGTGCCGTAATCCATCAAAATGTAATTCGCAACCCAGACCGGTAACTTCTCGCCGTTGAACGGATTGATGGCGTAGCGCCCGGTAGGCACGCCGTGCTTCTCGATCTCGCCGATATCGCCGGCTTCTTTTGCTTTTCTTTGCTCGGCGATGAGTTGGTCGACCTTCGCGCGCAGGCTGGCATTCGCCGCCGCAAGATCTTTGACGACAGGATGCTCCGGCGCAAGCTGCACCGAGGTCGCGCCGTAGACCGTATCGACGCGCGTAGTGAACACGCCGATCGACGACCCAGCGGGGCCACTAGCGCCATCCAATTTGAAATCGACCAGCGCGCCCTCACTCCGGCCGATCCAGTTACGCTGCATGGTGCGAACTTTTTCCGGCCAATCCGCGAGTTTATCAAGATCGCGCAATAATTCGTCCGCGTACTTCGTGATGCGCAGGAACCACTGCTCCAGCTCGCGCTGCTCCACCGGAGTGTCCTCGTGACGCCAACAGCGACCGTTGACGACTTGCTCATTGGCCAAGACTGTGCAGCACTTGGGGCACCAGTTGACTTTGCTCTTTTTGCGGTACGCCAATCCCATCTCGTGGAACTTGAGAAAGAACCACTGGTTCCAGCGGTAGTACTCGGGGAAGCAGGTGGTGACTTCGCGCGACCAGTCGTAGGCGAAGCCGAGGCGCTTCATCTGCTTCTTCATGTTGGCGATGTTGGCGAGCGTCCACTGGCGCGGCGGCACTTTGGCGGAGATGGCGGCGTTCTCAGCGGGCAGGCCGAAGGAATCCCAACCCATGGGATGAAGCACGTTGTAACCGTTCATCCACATGTAGCGAGCGAGCGCGTCGCCGATGGCGTAGTTGCGCACATGCCCCATATGCAGCGCGCCCGAGGGATAGGGGAGCATCTCGAGGACGTAATATTTTTTCTTCTTCGAGTCGGGCTCGGCGGCGTAGAGCGATGCATTCTGCTGCCAGCGCTCAAACCACTTGCTCTCGACGCGCTGGGGATCATAGCGCTCGTCGGTGGGTCGGTCGGACCCCGTACGCGACGTAGTGGTCATGCTCGCTTCCGAATTTTCTTTCGTTGACATGGGTGAAACCGTCGGCCAAGGCTGAACCTTTTATTCTACAACGCGAAAACACCCGGACCACTCAGCCGGCATGCAGGCGCGAATGTGGTCAGGCTGCTACAGCCGGTGCTATGGCGAATCGGGCTGCAGAACCTCGCCCGGTTTACTGGTGATGGAGCCGTCCGCGGCGATCCCCACAATTCTGGGAGTGAACTGGGTAGCGCACTTTGTTTTTCGACCGCCCGCAACCCATTCCTTGTGGTTCCATCCGAGATGAACCGAATAGGGGCATTGATCTTCGGGCTTGTCGCCGTTCTCCGGATCGGGAGGCAGGAATCCGTCGCCGTTCTCGCTCGTGTTGTGGGGGGGCTCGACATCAATCACGGCAGTGAAGGTCATCCCTTTGACAACGCTGATCGCTGCGGCGGAATCTTCGCTCGCATATCGCCCGCATCCCGTGTAGCCGGGAACGTCACTCGCGAGTTTGGCAAGGCCGAAAATTGTTTGGCCGGGTGGCTTTTCATCAATAGCCAGCCAGTAAACGGCATGACTTCGATTCACGCTGCGGCCATCATCTTCCGTGGCGCTGACCTGGTAAATGCGAGTCGGCGGCGCCGTAAACAGCACCTTCACCTGGAAGGTGAGATTCGTGCCGGTCTCGATTTGACTGGGCGGGACAGGCAGCGCCTGCCGTTCCGCAACTCCTCGCTCGAATTCGAGTTCCCGGCGCCTGACTTTATCTTCCCCATCACTTCCAAAGAATGAAAGCGCAGGAATGTAGCCCAGCACCGGTGCATCCTTACTCAAAATGACAAAGAAAAACTGCGTGCTGAAGGGCGCTTTGCCGCCATAGCTGCCAAAAATGTGGATCGTCCGGCTCCCTGCTGCGGACAGTCGGAGCACGTCTGAAGTTTTTCCCAGACCCGGTAACTCGACCTGTCGAGTCCGCCATGAAGGATCACGCTCCGCCACTTCAGCGAATTGCTGTAACGTCGCAGGACTTCCCGGAGGCGTGGCAAACGCAATCTCCTTACCGCTGAGTAACTGAAACCAGGACTTAACTTCACGCCTTCCCAATATCCGATTCCAGGTCGTGGCTTGGCAGCGAAAATCGTTGTCCGCGGCAGTCCAATCGCATTCATATTTGTTGTTTTCTTGCGCCTGCGCATCGTAAACGCCGCAAGCGCCGAAGGCGGTGAGAGAATTGCACGCCAGATCAGCGACCGCGTAAGGTTGCGCCGAGCGCAAGTCCAGCATCAAATGCGTTTCGTTGGAATTCACCCACACGCCCGTTTCCTGCCGGGTCCATTGCAAATCGAAAATCGGTATCGTGCGGTCCCCGGTGGCGGGAAGGACGCTAACGGGACTTTGTGTCGGGCTTTCCTCATCGTTCGGCACCTCAGCCGTGAGAAAACTTGCCGTGAAATCCGGGGTGTTTTCTCGGGCGGAAACCACTTTCCACCATAGAACCTTCTGCGAAGCTGTGACCTTCACATAGATATCGAGCGGCGCGTATGGAAGGTTGTCTTTCGGCCGGTTCTGGCGAATATAAAACTCGATCTTGTTGATCCTATATTTTGCCGAGTCAATCTCACCATAGATCACGTGGTGCGCCGACGCCTGTGCCCGGTTGATCCCTTCCTTATCGGTAACCGACAACAAATTTTGCTTGGACGGATGGTTTAGCTCAGCTTCAAACGTACTCTCCGCTTCCGTACTAGAGCAGGCGAAGGAATGAGTCTTGACGTCATCCTGGGCGCGAGCGACAACCGTTAGCCCCACCGCGACAGGAATGGCAAACAATGCCAGTTTGTTCATGCGTACCTCATCAGCAACCGAATCGCCACACGGTTTCACCCAACGAATCACACCGTTGTTTTCAATTGTGTCGGGGGCATGTGTTGAAGATAGAACAGGATGTGTCAGCCTGGATACGCGCGAGACGGCTGGAGAATGACGAAGGTCACAGAACGAGATTTAAGCGGCCCTGACGAGCTTTTTCAGCGCATCAACATTTCTCCGATCATCTCCCGGCTGGTCAATCGGCGTTTCGGCAATGAACGCCGCATGCGCCAGCCGCAGATCGTTGAGCAGAACGCGAAACGTTTCTTTGCCGATCGTTCCCTTCCCAATATGCTGGTGCCGATCCAACTTCGATCCGCGTGCGGCTTTGGCGTCGTTGCAGTGCCAGACCTTCACGTTGTTCAGTCCAATCGTCGCATCGAGATGCCGCAAAGTTGCGTAGAGACCTTCTTCGCTGACAATGTCGTATCCGGCAACATGCGTGTGACAAGTATCGATGCAGGTCGCGACGGGAACGATTCCGCGCAGCCGCTCCAGAATTTCGGCAACCTGCTCGAAGCTTCCGCCGAGAGAAAATTCCGCGCCGGCGGTATTCTCGATCAAGATGGTCAAGCCGCCCTTGGCCAGATCAAGCCCTTCGGTGGATGCGGCAATGGCAGCCGCAGTGCGCAGCAATCCTTGCTCGCGATCGGCGCCGCGGAACGAGCCAGGATGCAACACCAAATATTCCGCACACAAAGAAAGCGCCCGCTCCACCTCGCCCCGAAACGCCTGCATCGACTTCTGCAGAAATAATTCGTGGGAGCTAGCCAGATTGACCAGATAGTTGGTATGGATGACCAGCGGCTTGAGATCGTAGCCGGCACGCAGCCGGTTCATCTCCGCGCATTGCAATTCGCCGAGCTCATATGGCGCCCACTGCCGCGGGCTGGAAGAGAAAATCTGAAACGTATTACAGCCCAGGCGGTAAGCCCGCTCGGCAGCATTCTGCACACCTCCTGCGGAAGAAGTATGAATGCCGATGCGGCGGGAAGTCAGGCGGGGCGGCCGTTTCGGCGCCGGCCGCTTGAGTATGTCCTGTTCTTGCGCTATGGAGCGAGGCATGGCCGAGTATAACCAGACGACGCCTCGCTGCGCTCGGCGGGACCCTTCGGCTTCGCTCAGGGCAGGCTCGCGAAGACGCCCGTCCCCACATGCCCGTCCCCACACGAGCCCTTCGGCCGTTAATTCATCGTGATCACTGCGCGGAATCGGACTTTGCCTTCCGCTACGCGGTCATAGGCTTTGCCGATTTCGGCAAGCTTATAGGTTTCGGCAACCACTTTCACTTTGCCTTTCGCGGCGTAATCCAGCGCTTCGTAGAGATACTCTGGGCCGTTCTGGCTCGATCCCAGGATGCGTACGCGGCTGATCATCATGCCCATGTTGAAGCCCAGCGGTTCGTTCGACGCGCCCATCACCACGACGCGGCCGTCGGGACGCATTCCCTGCGCGGCCTCTGCGGTCGCAGCCCAGGAATTCGAAGTCGCGAGCAAAACGTCAGCGCCGCCCGCCGCCAGCAGCTTGGCCCCACTCTCGACCACCTCGTCGGCTCCCAACTCCCGAATCATCTTTTCCTTGTCTTTCGACTTGGTCACCGCGATCGTCTCAAAGCCTGCTGCCTTCGCGTATTGCAGCGCCAGATGCCCGAGTCCTCCAATGCCGACTACCGCGATGCGCTCGTGCGGCTTGGGCTCAGCCAGACGCAGCCCGCTCCACACCGTATATCCCGCACAGAAAATGGGCGCAGCCTGCTCGTAGCTGAGTGCGTCTGGGATCAACATGGTCGCGTCCGCGAAAGCCAGCATGTATTCCGCGTGACTGCCCTGCAGCCCGATGCCGGTAGAAATTGCGTTCTGGCAAAGTTCTTTCTTGCCGCGCAGGCACCACTCACAGCGTCCACAACCTTTCTGCACCCATCCCACGCCAACACGATCGCCCACTTTACGGGACGTAACCCCGGCACCGATCTCGACAATTTCCCCCACGGGCTCGTGACCGAGAACTCGCGGAAACTGGGTTGGGATCATGCCGTGCGTAATGTGAACATCGGTATAGCACAGGCCGCTGGCGTGAATTTTGATGACGACCTGATTGGGCCCAGCCGTGGGCTTCTGCCACTCTTTTACTTCCCACTTGCCGTTAATCGAGGGAACGACTGCTGCTCTCATAGATGCTCCTGATGGAAATCTGTTCCGCAGTTGCATATGGATGCTGGCCAAGGGCGTTGGATGCAGAGGAACGATAGATAGGGGTTGTTTGTAATCGCAGTGATGCTCACGACATTCTCATTCATCTCCATCCATCTGGCATCCTGAGCGAAGTTGCCGTCAGTCGAAGGATCCCTTTCGCCATCCGATAATCCAGGCTCGGTTAGCATTCGCGCGACAGCCCTGAACACTCCGGGAAGGTCCCGGAGCGGTTCATAGTGGTAGGGATCCTTCGACTCCGTTTTCGTCCACGTCGTGGACGAAAACTCCGCTCAGGACAACAAGCCCCTCCAAACTCTGCTTCATTTGCGGTGCAGGCGCGGGCAAAGGTAGACTTATTGAGCGGCTTCTCCTGCAGCCGTATTTAGAAAGTCGGGCTTCGCTCGACGGACAGCCGAGGGCGGCTGTCCCGACACGATTCGTTTCCTAAGGTGAACTTATGTTAGTCGTCATGCAGGCGCAGGCCACGGAAGAGCAGGTGCGCGCCGTTTGTCAGAAAATTGAGAAGCTGGGATATCGCGCCCACTCCATGCCGGGCGCGCAACGCACCGCCATCGGCATCACCGGCAACAAGGGCGAAGTCGAGCAGGGCACGCTGGAAGAGATGCCCGGCGTGCAGGAAGTGATCAAGGTTTCGAAGCCGTACAAACTGGTCAGCCGCGACGTCAAGCAGGACAATACGGTCATTCGTTTCGCGGGAACCGCAGCCACCATCGGCGGTGCCGGGACTGGCCATCGTCGCCGGCCCGTGCGCCATCGAGAACTCGCGAGCAGGCGTTCGCCGTGGCCGAGCGTGTCGCTCGCGCCGGGGCGCAGTTCTTCCGCGGCGGCGCGTACAAGCCGCGCACCTCGCCTTACTCATTTCAAGGATTGGACGAGGAAGGCTTGCGCATCATGGCGGACATCCGCCAGCAATTCGGGATGAAGATCATCACCGAGGCCATCGACAACGATTCGCTCGACCTGGTCGAAGAGTATGCCGACGTGATTCAGATTGGCGCCCGCAACATGCAGAATTTTTCTCTGCTGAAGCGTGCCGGACGCGCCCGCAAGCCGGTGCTGCTGAAGCGCGGCATGTCGGCCACGCTGGAAGAATTTCTGATGGCCGCCGAATACATTCTGAGCGAAGGCAACTACAACGTTGCGCTGTGCGAGCGCGGAGTTCGCACCTTCGCCGATCACACCCGCAACACGCTCGATCTGAGCCTGGTACCAGCGGTGCAGCGGCTCAGCCATCTGCCGATTCTGGTCGACCCCAGTCACGGCACCGGCAAACGCAACAAAGTCACTCCCCTATCGCGCGCGGCGGTGGCCGTCGGCGCCGATGGACTGATGGTGGAAGTGCATCACAAGCCGGATGAAGCGCTCTCCGACGGCCCCCAGTCGCTCTTCCCCGATCAGTTCGATGAACTGATGGAGCAGGTCCGTCAGATCGCTGCAGTGGTAGGAAGAACCGTGCCCGCGATTGGAGTAAGGGAAACGGTCGCGGCCAGCAAGTAGGGCCGCAAGAGAACTCGACACCGGGCCAGCATTATGAAGAAATGCCCGCAATCGCGCGCGTGTTCGCAGCGTGCGATAGCGTTCGTGCTCGGCGCGGCTACTTGTTCCGCGCAGGATAACTCGCCGCAAACTCCGCGTACATTGTTTACGACCAACAGTGGGAAACCGGTGTAACTGCCCCGAAAGCATTCTACGATGCCCAATCCCGAATACACGGATCGAGCACGCAAGAAGGAAAATCCAGTGGACCTGTCGTGCTTTCGATCGTGGTCACTGATGAAGGGAATGTCCGCGACGCAAAGGTTGTTGCGGGCGTAGACAAAGATCTGGACAAACAAGCTATGAGAACCGTGAGCACCTGGAGATTTGAACCCGCCACCAAAGATGGGAAGCCTGTGGCAGTGCGCCTAAAAGTCGAGGTCGACTACAAGCTGTACTAGAAGATTGACATGCCCCCGCTCTGGTAATCTTTCTCTTCTGCCATCGCGGCCTCCATCTTGCGAAAACTCCTCTTCATCGCTGTTCTGATTCCCATCCTGGCCGGGGCTGGCTGGTGGTATTTCCGCGAGCAATCGCTGCCCGACTACGGCCCCGCCTACCGCGAATACGCCTACGTCACCAATGGCAAAAGCAACACCGTCAGCGTGATTGACCTGCGCACGTTCTCGTTGGTCAAGACCATCCCGGTCGGCAGCGAGCCCACGGGAATCGCGGCCAACAGCAAGAAGAATGAAATCTACGTGGTCAATGCCGGTTCGAACAACGTCAGCGTCATCGATGCGGAGACGAACACTGTGGTGGCCACGATCGGCGTCCACGGCCGGCCCTATTTCATCGACGTGGCGCAGGACGGCAAACGCGCCTACGTGGCCAACTCGGGTTCGTCCAACGTCAGCGTGATCGATCTGGAAAAGCGCATGGTGATCGGCAACGTGCGCGTGGGCGCGTCGCCGGGGCTGGCGCGGGTTTCGCCGGACGGCTCGACAGTCGTGGTCAGCAATCGCGGCGACAATACCGTCTCGCTGATCGACGCGAAAGTTTCTGCGCGTGCGCGCGACGCTGCCCGTCTGCCAGCAGCCGGAAGACATTGCGATCCTGCCCGACTCGAGCAAGGCATTCGTCGCGTGTTCCGGCTCGTCGCAGGTCGCTTCGATTGCGCTGCAGAGCGGCAATCAAAAAACGCTAATCAGAAAAGCGACCGCCTGATGGCGCTGCTCGACGTGGGCCGCACTCCGGTCAGCCTCACGCGTCAAGCCCGACGGCGGCGAGTTGGTCGTGTGCAACTTCGACTCCGACAGCATTTCGATCATCGAAACCGGAAACGACGAAGTGGGCAACAGCCTGGAGATCGGGCAGCACCCGTCGCGCGGCGTGGTCACGCTCGACAACTCGCGGCTCTACGTGACCAACTTCGGCTCGAACAGCGTCGCGATCTACGACATTGATATGGGCCGCCGCATCTGATACGCTGACCGTGGGCAGCCGTCCCGACGGCCTCGCGCTGACGCCGGATGAGAATTATCTACTGGTGCTCGACACGCAGTCGGGAGATGTCACAGTGATTCAGAAACGCAAGGCCGCGGCGACCTTAGAGACCACGGAGTATTCGCTGCTGACGCTGATTCCGGTGGGCATGCAGCCGAACGCGATCGTGGTGAAAGCGTTCATGGCCAGCAAACCCGCGAAGAAATGAGAGCTCGCCACAATACTTGCATCGACTCGTCATCCGAGCAAATACCGCTCAGAGCATTCGAGCAATCCTGATCCATCAGCAGATCCGCGTCGGTGCCGACTGACAACAGATTCCTCGTCGCTTCGCTCCTCGGAATGACAACGAGATGGAGCTATACAGTCGCGGGCTTCCCGCAGAACTTGTCCAACGCCGCCTTCAGGTCGGCGGCAATGGCCGGCGCTTCGCGCGATTCAATGTCGCGGCGCTGCATCATGTAGACGAGTTGCCCGTCGCGCAGAATCGCGATCGACGGCGAGGACGGCGGATATCCCGTGAAGTAGCTGCGGGCGCGGTCGGTGGCTTCCGTTTCCTGCCCGGCGAATACCGAGTAGGCATGGTCGGGCCGAACGGAATTCTGCAGCGCCATGCGCACGGCAGGACGCATGCGTCCGGCGGCGCATCCGCAAATCGAGTTCACCACCACCATCGTCGTTCCGGGACGGTTCTTCAGCGCCTGGTCCACTTCCTCCGCGGTGCGCAGTTCTTCAATTCCCAGGCGCGTCAGTTCCTCGCGCATGGGGATCACCATAATTTCGGGATACATCGGCATGTGGATTATTCCTCTGATTGATTCTCTGTATTTCTCTGTGAGTGTGCTTAACTCATTGTACTGCCATCCCGCGTCATCTAGCTGAGTTGCCGTCGCGAGCGAATGGCACGCAGTCGAAAGATCCCTAGCCGATCACGCACCGGCGTGGCGTCTCAGGGCTTGACCGACGTCTGCGAATCTAAGCCGATCGGCGAGATACTGCTGTGTATATTGAAAGCGACTCGCAATGCTGCTTCAGGAAAATGTTCCGCTGGCACCGCTGACCACCTTCCGCCTGGGAGGCCCCGCGCGTTTCTTCGTGGAAGCAAAGTCAGTTGGAGAAGTGCAGGAGGCCGTCGCATTCGCGCGTTCGAAGAATCTGCCTCTTTTCATTCTGGGCGGCGGCAGCAACCTGCTGGTGGCCGATAGCGGCTGGCCCGGACTGGTCCTGAAGGTGCGCGATCACCGGCATCGAGCGCCGCGCCGGCGAGATCGACGGCAAAGCTCGTATTCGACGTCGGCGCCGGCGAATCCTGGGACCGCTTTGTCTCGCAGGCCGTCATCGGCGCAGTGCGCGGGCGTCGAGTGCCTGAGCGGAATCCCGGGCAGCGTGGGCGGCACGCCGGTGCAGAATGTAGGCGCCTACGGCCAGGAAGTTTCGGAGACCATCGAATCGGTCGAAGTCGCTCGATCTTAAGAGACGGCCAGGTGCGCGAACTTGTGCCGCGAGGCCTGCGGCTTCGCCTACCGCTCCAGCATTTTTAATACGACCGAGCGCGGACGGTTCATCATTCTCGCGCGTCACCTACGCGCTCACGCCCGGCGGCGAGCCGCACATCGCCTATGCCGATTTGAAGCGACATTTCGAAGGCCGCGAGACCCAGCCCAATCTGGCCGAGACTCGCGAGGCGGTGCGCCACATTCGCGCGCTGAAGGGCATGCTGATTGTCGCAGGCGATCCCGATTGCCAGAGCGCGGGCTCGTTTTTCAAGAACCCCGTGATCTCCGAAGAGCAGCATGAAGACTTGAAGAAGCGAGCCGCGGCCAAGGGATTGACTCTGCCCAGCTATCCCGCGCTGGAAAAGAGCAAGAAAATTTCGGCGGCCTGGCTGGTGGAACACTCCGGATTCGCCCGCGGATACGGCTTTGGCCACGTCGGCATTTCGAGCAAACACGCGCTGGCGATTGTGAATCGCGGCGGAGCCACCGCCGCCGAGGTTCTGGCCTTGAAAGATCAGATTCAGCAGCGCGTCGAGGAAATCTGGGGCGTGCGGCTGGAACCAGAGCCGGTGATGGTCGGCTTCTAAGAGCAGTTCTCAGTTCTCAGTTCTCAGTTTCCAGTTGTCAGTTCCCAGCCGCAACCTCATCCTCATAGTTTGTCATTCCGAGCGAAGCGAGGAATCTGCTTTCTCTTGCGGCGCAACAGCAGATTCCTCGCGCCAAAAACATAGCGCTCGGAATGACAATTCTCTTTAGATACTGCAAGCACCTTCCTTCCACACGTTCCCATTCAAGAAATTCCTGAACAAAATCGAGCTCGGGACGGTCTTCATGAGTGAGGGCAAACAAGTGCTGGCGGGAGAGGCGATCCTGAGCGGAGTAGCACCGATCGAGCGCACTGAAACGAGCGCAGCCAGGACGATGTGCTCGAAGCGCTGGTCCGGGAGCATTCACGGCTGGTCTACCGCATCGCCTATGCCGTGCTGCGCACGCCATCACGACGCCGAAGATGCCACGCAGGAAACGTTCATGCGGGTGCTGCGCTACAGTTCGAAGCTTGCGGCCGTGGAAAATCAGAAGACGTGGCTGGCGCGAATCGCCTGGCGCGTCGCCGTAGACCGGAGCAGGCAGCGCAGACGGACGCAGGAAATTCCTTTGGAAGATCCCGAGAAGCCAATCGCGGAAGTCGCTTCCTCGGACGCTCCGGCGGATGAGACCGTGCAGGGCGCGCAGGTCGGTATCGCAGCTGGAGCGGATCATGGCGGCGCTCCCGGACAAGCTGCGCGAGCCCTTGATTTTGTCGACTCTCGAAGAGATGTCGCCACGTGAAGTCGCTGCCACGCTGGGCATCAACGAAGCGGCGGTGCGTTCGCGAGTCTTTCGGGCGCGGCAAATATTGCGGGAAAAGTTGGCGGGGCGAATTGGCAGGAGCAGGTGAAAGTCATGGCAGAAATGAAGCGGGACGAACTCGACCGAATCCTCGACGCAGGCCTGGCAAACTATGCGGCTGCACAGCCGAGGGAGGGCCTGGAAGACCGGATACTGGCGAACTTGCGAGCCGAACGGGCAGGGCATACGAATCGCGCATGGTGGCGCTGGAGTGCAATGGCAGCGCTGGCCGCGGTAGTAATTGTGACCGTGACCCTCGAGTGGAGAGCTGGCAGACCGCCGCATCCCCCTGTCGCGAACCGCTCTCCAGCCATTACGCACGCGCCAAGGCAAGGCCCGCAGATTGTATCGAATGGCGACGGAAACGGAGTTCAAGTTCGCCCGCAAGGAGGCGGCGCGACACGAAAGACAACCGTTCGTCGATCTCAGCCCAAAGCCGTGATTGCAGCTAATCCCAAGCTGGGCTCACCAAAACTGAATCTACCCAAATTAGAGCAGTTCCCATCGCCCCATCCGCTCAGTGAGCAGGAAAAGATTCTGGCAAATTTCGTCGCTCAGTATCCCGAGCACGCTGCCTTGATTGCGCAAGCGCAAACAGAGGCCCTGCACCAGGACGCAGCGGAAGAAATGCGGGATGCGGCAGCAGGCAACGAACAGGATTCGCAGCAGCAGGACAGATAAAAAATAGAAGATCGACCTAAAGGAGAACTTCCATGTTGAAAAAAACACTTACTGTAGCGACTTTAACCGCAGCTCTGATAGTTGCGGCCGCCGCCGGAGAACTACGCGCACAGGAATCCACCACAGCCAAGCCCGCCGCGGAAGCGACCGAGCCCGGGCATGCCTACAAACTGGACTTCTCTGTGAACGAACTCGACGACGGGAAGAAGATTAACTCGCGGCAGTATTCAATGAATCTGAGCACGGGGGATGCCAATGAAGTCAAGATCGGTACGCGAGTTCCCATCGAGGCGAAACAAGGCGAGTTCCAATACATCGATGTCGGCACCAGCATCTGGTGCAGGCTGAGAGACCGTAAAGATGTGGCGTGGCTGGGCAATGACGTGTTGTTAAACATGCGCGCGGAAATCAGCAACTTTGCCATGCCCGAACAGCAAAGCCAAAATGTGCGGCCGGTGCTGCGCCAACTGGATATCAATGCCAGCACTCAGGCGATGATGGACAAACCCCTGGTGGTCGGCAGCGTGGACGACCCCAGCTCCAAGAAGCAATTCCAACTCGAAGTAACAGTAACAAAACTGAAGTAGTTCGTGTGCCGCGGGCGCCCCCGCCGCGCGCTGTCAGCAAGATACTGGTGCCGGGAGGGGGAGTCGAACCCCCAAGACCCGAAGGTCGGCGGATTTTGAGTCCGCTGCGTCTGCCAGTTCCGCCATCCCGGCATTGGGAAGGCTCTTATATTGTACGGCAGCAGTTTCGAATTTTGAATATGATCACACGCCAAGGGGATTTTTGACGGGCGCCGCGATCATGTGCAGCTCTACGCGGAAGGTGGCGCCGTGGCCGGGATGGCTTTCGACGGTGATCGAACCGCTGTGTTGAGTGACGATCCACCGCGCAATGGCTAGACCGAGACCCGCGCCGCCCTGTACCCGGCTCCGCGCTTTGTCGATGCGGTAGAAACGCTCGAAAATCCTGCTCTGCTCTTCTTCGGCGATTCCTACTCCTGAATCCTGAACCGTAATCACGGCACTCTCCCCTTTCGGCGCAAGGAACAGGCGAATCGAGCCGGGTGCGGACGTGTACTTGAATGCGTTGTCGAGCAGGATGTCGAGCAGCCGGCGCAGCAAGGTTTCATCGCCCAGAACAAAAAACTCTGGGACATCCAGATTCACGGAAAATTCAAGGTTGCGAAGGGTGGCCACCTGCTGCCAACCGTCGACCACGTTACGCAGCGTCTGCCGAAGATCCACGGGTTGCAGACGGAGCGTTTCGCGCCCCGAGTCGGCGCGCGCCAGAGACAGCAACTGTTCGATGAGGGCGGTGGTCCGTTCCGCCTCCAGCAGAATGTGGCGCAGCGACTCCTTGTATTCTGCCTCTCCCCGCGATCGGCGCAAGGCCAATTCTGCTTCTGTGCGGATCAGAGAAACCGGAGTCCTAAGTTCGTGAGAAGCATCGGCGGTAAATTCTGTGATCCTTAGGAATGCGGATTCAATCCGGTCGAGCATTTCATTTAAAGTGTCTGACAGACGCTGCAGTTCGTCTCCGGTCTCCAACTTTTGAAGGCGGCTGTTGAGTTTTGTTCCGCTGACCTGGCGAGCTGTTCGCACCAGGGCATCCACGGGGGATAGCGCTCGCCGGCTCAGCCAGTATCCGCCGGCGGCCGCCGCGAGCAAGAGCAGCGGAGCAAACATGAGCAGATAGGAACGAAACAAATGGAGAGTCTCGACCGCATCTTCGGCAGGAGTGCCCATTTCGATGGTGTAAACGTGACCGTTGACATTCAACTTCTGCAAGATAAAACGAAAATGCCGGCCATTGATTTTGCGGCTTTTCAAAACGAGCCGCGTAATTTGCTCGGGAGGTAATACCACGGACTGGTGCGCCAGCAAGAATGGGGAACAATAAATCAGCACACCATTTTCCGCGTAGACGGCAAGATAATCGCCGGGATGCTCGATGGCGTAGGTTTCGTTCACTTCCTCTCGAAGCTTTGCGATCGGGCGGTCCGCAGGCTGAGATTGTAGAAAGTTCTTTAGATCGTCGATCTGCTGTTCGAGTCCGTCGTCCACGAGATCGTAAATATTATCCCGCAGGATCCACCACATGCCGGCGCCGAAAAATAGCTGAGCCCCCGCAAAAAATACCAGGTACCAGAGCGTGAGGCGCACGCCGATGGAGAGTTTTCTCATGCTCGTTTTCTCATGACCGTCTTCTTATGAGCGAACATTTTATGAGTGTCCACGTTATGAGTGAATATGTCATGAGTGACCATCCGGACGAATCATGTAGCCCACGCCGCGCACGGTGTGAATCAATTTCGGTCGGCCGGGCGGATCGATCTTGTTGCGCAGCAGGCGCATGAAAGCATCAAGCGTGTTTTCTTCGATGTCGCGATCGAAACCCCAGACCGATTCGATAAGGGAGCGGCGGGAAACCACCTTGCCGGCGCGGTACATGAGGCGCTCCAGCAGATTGTATTCCGTGCGCGTCAGCGCGACCCGTTCCTGGCCACGCAAAACCTCACGGCTGGCAGGATCGAGAACCAAATCGGCAACTCGCAAACTCATGTCCTGCGCCGCCAGCGCGCGCCTTTTCACCGCGCGTAAACGCGCCACCAGTTCGTCAAAGGAAAACGGCTTGGTCATGTAGTCGTCGGCGCCCAGATCGAGTCCGCGAACGACGTCGGGCACGGAGTCGCGGGCGGTGAGCATGAGGATGGGCGTCCGAACTTTTTCCGCGCGCAGACGCTTGGCGAGCTCATAGCCGCTAAGCTTGGGCATCATCACGTCGAGAATAATCACGTCAAATTCGTAAGACTTCGCCAGCGCCAGGCCTTCGGCGCCATCCGAGGCGCAAGTCGCCATGTGGCCTTCTTCGGTCAATCCCTTGCGAAGAAGGTCGGCCATGCGCGCTTCGTCTTCCACGATCAGCAGTTTCATCGGATTCGCCGCCCGAACTCTCTATGCACCGCTCTTTGACAGTCTAAAACTAAGGCCATGGCACAGTTGTGCAATCTGAAGAAATATTAACTTGACGTTCATGCTTGCGTCACACGTCGGCACTAGGATTCCCGCTCATCAAGTTCACCAAATCCAATTTAACCGGGGAGTGCTGTCTCTGGCCCTTCCGATTCAGCGTTTTCTTGTTCATTAAGGAGCTGAAGTCATGAATTTCAGTTACCGCCGTTTGACCATCTCCCTTTTGCTCAGATTCACGGTTGCGCTGGTGCTCGTTTCGATGATGCTGCTGGCCGCGGCCCCGGCAACGTACGCCCAAGTAGATCGCGCCGCGCTCGAGGGCACGGTAAGTGATCCGTCGGGAGGCGTCATCGTTGGCGCGAGTGTGAAGGCCGTCGCGGTTGACACAGGCCTAACTGAAGAACAACAGACGAACTCCAAAGGTTATTACCGCATTTCTGGTTTGGCGGTGGGTCGCTATACGGTGACGGTTGCGAACGCCGGATTCCGGACCAGGATAGAAGAAGATGTCATCCTTCGCGTCGGCCAAACTCGCACTTTGGACGTGCAGCTTGGAGTCGGAGCAATCAACGAACAGATTGAAGTCAAGGCCTCGACTGGACCCGCGGACCGTAGCTCGGCGGAGGCTTCGACAGTAATTGATACAGAGCAAATTTCCGAACTTCCCAATAATGGTCGTGATTGGGCCAGTTTTACCCTGCTCGCGCCATTCGCCCAGGACGACGGCGGCGGCGATCAGCGCACGATCCGTTTCGCCGGCCGGGCCCGCGACGACAACAACTTTTCCTTCGATGGCGTCGACGCCGGCGGCATTCAGGAGCAGGCGCAAAAGTCGCAAACCCGCTTGCAAATTTCTCAGGACGCGATCCAAGAGTATCGCGTCAACAGCGCCTTGTACGACGCGGAATATGGCACGCAGGCCGGCGGCCAGGTCGACGTCGTCACCAAGTCCGGAACCAACGACTGGCACGGCACGATTTTTGGCTACTTCAGAAATTCCATATTCGATGCGCGCAACTTCAACGACTTTGATCTCAACGGAAACCCAACGGTTCCTCCGTTCCGCATGGGGCAGTACGGGATGACCTTCGGTGGACCGATCAAGAAGGACAAGACTTTCTTCTTCATCAGCTACGAAGGCCTACGGCAGCTGCAGTCGACAACCACGCAGGTTGTCATACCTTCTGCTTCACTCCAGCAACAAACTCTGGCTCAGTCTCCAATCATGTGCTCCATTCTTCAGGGTTTTCCGTGGCGGGCCTCCACAGGTACAACAGGTAATTGCTCGCCTCGTTTTGTTTATCCCGATGCCGCTTTCCAGTCTCTAGCTCCGTCCGTACCCGATGGGGACCAATTCACGGCACCGGTGCCTACCATCGTCCATGAGGACACCTGGCTGGTGCGGATTGATCACAAGATCAGTCAGAACACTCTGCTTTACGGCCGGGCCCAGCGCGATATCAGCCTGGTGACTGCCCCGAATGGAAGCAGTATTCCTCTGGACAAGGTTCAGACCATCAACCATCCGGCAAATTATCTCCTGGCGCTCGAGCATACCTTTACTCCGAATCTCTTCAACGAGGCCAAGTTTTATGTCAATCGCGCGCCCTTTCACAATCCTCAGGCAAGCGCCCTCCCGTTTGGGGTGAGCACGAATACTTTCGTAGGACTTAACAACAATTCTGCCGACATCGAAGTCGGAACGACCTATGGAGTGATCGACAATTTGATCTGGACCCACGGTCGGCATGCCTTCAAGACCGGCATGGAGATCCGCCGGGTCAGGCTGAATCAGGGACAAACAGCGAATAATACCCTCAATTTCGCCGACAACTCAGGTACCGACCAGGCGTTCATTGACGCCCAACTCACCGGGATCAATTTTATTGCGCCGTGGTGTTGCCATCGACTGCGACGCATGTTTTATATGCCTTATTTCCAGGATGAGTGGAAAGTGACACCAGCTCTCACCGTGACAGCGGGACTCCGTTGGGAATATTACGGGGTTGCGCATGAAGCGACCAATCGGACCACCGTGTTTGATCTGAACCAATTTCACGGTGTCTGTTTGGGAACAGGGTCGTTCAATGTCCTTCCAGTCTCGCCCAGCCTCGGCCCGATTAACACGCCACCTTGTCCCAAGAATCCCTCCTTGTACAACCCGAACTACAGGAATTTTGATCCCAGAATCGCCGTCGCTTGGGCTCCGAACGCTCTCCATGGCAAGACAGTGATCCGATCCGGTTTCGGCATCTACCATGGCGCGGCACAGAACGACGATTTGAACGCCGGACTGGAAAGTGACACGTTTCGGGTATCGGTCGCACCTACGTCAACCACTCCTCTTCCGCTAAACACTGCTTACGAGCAAACGATCCCGGATCTCTCGGGGCTCACCAGCGCGCAGAAAGCGGCTTCACATCCTCGCGCGCTTGCAACGGCAGGGTCGGCGAGATTTGTACGCGGAGGAGTGGGGGCTCACGATCGAGCAAGAATTGCCAGCACATTTTCTGTTCTCGACACAGTATCTCGGGAGCCGTGGCGTGCGATTGTTCTCCCGCGGGGGTGTAAATCTCTGTACAACTCCTGTCACGCTGAATGGCGCTGGCACGGATTGCGTCCGTCCGCTCGACCAGTTTTATCTCCCCGATCCGACTGTTCCAAGATCATCCACCTCCGATCCCTTTGGTTCGGTCGACATAAAGAGGGACATCGGTTCGAGCACCTACAACGCTCTGGGAGTATCGGTGGAGCGCCGTTTCAGCCAAGGGCTGTCTTTTCAGTCGCGTTACACCTGGTCCCATTCCATCAATAATGGGTCGGTCGGTGGCGGCGAATCCAACGGGCCGGAGAACGTGAATTGTCTGCCTTGCGACAAGGGACCAAGCATTTTCGATGTTCGTCAAAATTTTGTTATGAATGCGGTCTATGAACTGCCGTTTGGACCGGGCAAGACCTTTTTGAACGATACTGGCGTGGTTGGGAAAATCGTAGGAGGCTGGAGTTTGAGCAGTATTGGTCTATGGCATACCGGCCATCCGTTGACTGTCCAGATGAATCTCGGTGGGACCATCGCCAGCCCGAATCCAAATTTTGCTTTCAACGGTTTTCCGCAGACTTACCTTCTGCCCGACGGCGACGATCAAACCAGCCAACGACCCGACATTATTCCAGGGGTGCCGGTAACTTTACCCGGGGGCGGCCACGGAGGAAAACCGTTGATCAACATTGCTGCGTTCCAGGCCCCGCCGGTGGACGCAAATGGAAGTTTCATTCGGTTTGGCGATTCCCCGAACGGCGTGGTTCGGGCGTTGCCTTCCTGGCAAGCAGATTTGGCACTCACCAAGGTAACGAAACTCACCGAACAGGCGGAAGCTGGAGTTCGGGGTTCAGGCATTCAATATCTTCAATCACGTGCAGCTCGGCGATCCGGGTACGTTGTTCCTCAACTACACGCCCGGACAAACGCCGACGAATCTTTCCGATCCCGGCAACTTTGGAGTGATCACCTCGATCGTAAATTTCAACAACAATAACGACAATGCTGCATCGCCGAACACCGGGACCGGGCTTCCGCGGCAGCTTCAGTTCATGGTGCGCGTGCGGTTCTGATTGGAATCGAGGCTTCAGGCAAATTTCAGGCGCGCCGTGTAAAGTTGCGCAGAGGGTTAATGATGATAAAGCGTTCCCTCTGGCTAGCCGGGTTTTCACGAATGAATTCGCGACGTACACCTCTCGCCCAGGCGCTTGTGATTTTGCTCGCGACCGCGACCCTGCTTGCTCTGACCTGTTGCACCAAGAAGTCAAGCGCGCAGACAAGTCCGGTGGATTTGCGAATCGACGTGAAGGCTCCGTTTCGCTTCGTGGCTTACGGAGACACGCGCTTCCACGATCCCGCCGACACGGAAGCGGCGAATCCTCCCGTCCGCGTGGCTCTGGTGCAGGCCATTGCCGAAGTCGATCCGGCATTTATTTGCTTTACGGGTGACATCGTCTACAACGGCTACGATGGCAATGATTGGAAAGTATGGGACAGCGAAACCGGAATCTGGCGCGAGAAGAAGATTCCTGTTTATCCCGCGCTGGGTAACCATGACTTGCATGGAGATGAAACCGTCGCGCTGGGCAATTACTTCCGCCGCTTCCCCGATTTAAAGAACAGCCGGTACTACTCCGTGCGTGCTGCGAATGCATTGGTTCTGGTGCTCGACAGCGCCTTGCAAGAGACCGGCGGTCCGGAAGGCCAGTGGCTGGCCGACAAACTTGATCACGTCCCCTCGGACGTGGATTTTGTCTTTCTGATGTTCCACCACCCGCCCTACACCAGTTCCTCTGACGCGAAGATGTATGGCGGCGGTCACTCGGCTCGCACCACAGAACAGGCACTGGCGAAGATGCTGGAGGAACGCCAGGCTCACGCTCGCTTCCGTATTGTGGTCTTCTCCGGACACGTCCACAACTACGAGCGCCATGAACACGGCGGCGTCACTTATTTTGTCTCCGGCGGAGGAGGAGCTCACGCTTATCCCATCGAACGTGCCCAGGGCGATCCTTTTCAGAGCAAGCAGATTAACTATCACTACCTGCTGGTTGAGGTTGACGAGCAACAAATGAAAGTTACGATGAACCGCCTGGACCTGACCACGGGCAAGGCGGCGTGGACGCAGCCCGACTCAATAAAGATTACGGTTCCGGCGCCGGCCATGGCGCAGTCAGCGGGACGCTAGCCCCGGGGAACTGTGGCAAGTCGTCACGCCGATTTTTCTACCAACCACCCTCCACCGCAGCCGGAGAATCACATGGCGTTCATTCCTCGGGATCGAGCTCGCCCTGCTTACATCTTTTTGCCTGCCACGTCTCACTGTGATTAGAATCGCTTAGCCGCGCAAGCGGGATCTTAAGTCGACGTGCGCCTTCACCGATGCTGAATCGACAAACGATCCGCTGGATGGCTTTGTTGCTGTGGGCGACAGGTCTTCCCTGCCTGTCCGCGCAGACCGCTCATGTCGAAGGCACTGTTCGCGATGCCAGCGGCGCGGTGATCGCAAATGCATCCGTTGTTCTGAGCTCCGGCTCCTATAAGAGCGAAACCCAGACAGACGCCAGCGGACACTTCCTATTTTCTGCGGTTCCCTCCGACCTCAGGAACCCTTGAGATCAGCCGGGAAGGATTCAACCCCGTTCGCCAATCGTGGAACGCCGGAGCAGCCACCAACGTCAATCTCGAAATCGTTCTGCAGCCCGCTTCGGCGAGCGAACAAGTCACCGTTTCCGCGGCCCGTACGGAGGTGCGCCTTTCTGAAACTCCCGGCAGCACAATTTTGCTTACGAATACCGATGTAGCCGCAACTCCCGCGTTGCGCGTCGATGACGTGCTTCGACAGGTTCCCGGATTCTCGCTCTTTCGTCGATCGGATAGCCGAACCGCGAACGCCTCCAATCAGGGAGTGTCGCTGCGAGGTCTGGGCGGAACCGCCGCCAGCCGCGCCCTGGTGCTCGAAGATGGACTCCCGCTGGTGGATGCCTTTGGGGGCTGGGTCTACTGGGACCGCGTTCCGCGATCGTCCCTTGCCAATGTGGAAGTGTTTCGGGGCGGGGCTTCGAATCTATACGGCAGCGACGCGCTGGGCGGAGTCGTGCAATTCATCACCCGTCAACCCCAGCGCCCCGCTTTTACGCTGGAGACTTCCTACGGCAACGAACGCACCCCGGATCTTTCTTTCTGGACCGGGACGCGCGCCGGCCCCTGGGACCTGTCGCTGGCTTCGGAAATGTTCCGCACCGACGGCTACATCATTGTGCCTACATGGCAGCGTGGAAGCGTGGATACGCCAGCCAATTCGGAGGACGCGACGGTTGATTTCACCGCCGGTCATCAGCTCGGAGAAAAAGGCCGAGTCTTCGTGCGCGGCAGCTTCTACACCGAATTCCGAAACAACGGCACGCCTGTCCAGACCAACGACACGCGCATGGGCGAAGGCGCGGTTGGACTGGATCGGCAATTCGGCAGCAGCGATTCCCTCACCTTCCGCGCATATGGTCTGGTGCAGGGATACGATCAACGATTCTCGTCCGTCGCGGCCAACCGGAACAGCGAATCGCTCACTGATCTTCAATACGTTCCCGAACAAGTGGTCGGAGGCGCGGCGCAGTGGACGCATTTTCTCGGCAAACATCAGACGCTTATCGCCGGCATGGACCTGATGGAAGTGATGGGGGCGAGCGACGAACAACTTTTCACTACCGGCACGCACACACGAAACAATGCATCCGGAGGGCGGCAGCGGATTCTCGGAGGGTTTGGTGAAGATCTCTTACGGTTGAACAATTGGACCATCATTCTTGCCGGACGTTTCGACGACTGGAACAATTTCAATGCCAGTTCGATCTGCACGCCGGTTTCCGGAACGTGCGCTACTTCTCCCAGCATGCTGTTTCCTTCGCGGAGCGATCTTGCCTTCAGCCCAAGGCTCTCGGTGTTGCGCGCTCTGGGCCGCAACGTCTCGGTCACGGGATCGATGTACCGCGCGTTTCGCGCGCCGACTCTGAACGAGTTGTACCGCAGCTTTCGCCTGGCGAATGTTCTGACTCAGAACAATCCCTTCCTCAATGCCGAACGGCTCACTGGGGCTGAGGCGGGAGTGAACATCACCACGCTGGATCGAAAGCTCGATCTTCGCGGAACGTTTTTCTGGAGCGACATCGTGGATCCGGTCCAGAACGTCACGGTTAACCCGACATCGAATCCGGTTCTTCGGCGGAAAGAAAATGTGGGGCGAATCCGCTCGCGCGGAGTTGAACTTGACGGGGTACTGCACGTTAACCGGGATATTCAGATTTCTGCGGGGTACGATTTCACGGCGGCGACGGTGGTTAACTATACGGTCCCGCCGGGGGAAATCTCTCTGCTGGGAAAAAGGGTCGCGCAGGTTCCGCGAAATGTTTTTACCTGGGAGGCCCGTTACTGGAATCCGAGGCGCATCATGGTCAGCGTCCAGGGACGCTTCGTCGGCAACCAGTTCGATGACGACCAAAACCAGTATCCTCTGGGCCGCTTCTACACGATGGATCTACAGGTCGGACGCAACCTGACGCGCAATCTGGAAGTCTTTGCCGCCGCCGAAAATATTTTGGACGAACGATATAACGTTGCGAATACTCCCACCGTCCACAGGATCGCTGTTCAATATCGGTCCGCCAATCCTGTATCGCGTCGGACTAAGGCTGAATTTTCCCGCGGAGAAACGTTAGATGCTCGCCGCAGACGCCGTTTGGGCAATTTCCACTTGATCATTTATCCTAAAATGGTTGCCTGAAGTTTGCTGAGCGCACTGTCAAACCCTGTCCTCAATTCAGAGGAGTATCGGCTACAAGCTAGGAGCTAGCAGCGAGAAGCTGTTTTATGAAAACTGGCATTATCGGCCTGCCTCAGGTAGGCAAGACATCTTTGTTCCGAATTCTGACCAAGGCGCATCTTGGCGCGCAAGACGAACCCACGCGAGGCACACATCGGCGTCGCGAAAGTTCCCGATGATCGCCTCGACCGCCTCGCCGCTCTCTACAACCCCAAGAAGCTGACGCACACGTCCGTGGAATACGTCGATGTCGGGGCTATTGGACAGGATGCGCTGAAAGAAACCGCTTACATCGGCCATCTACGCCAAGTCGACGCGCTCGCCCACGTCGTACGCGTGTTTGAGGATCCGGCAGTCCCGCTGGTAGCGGAAATCGATCCGCTGCGCGACATCAAGAATGTCGAGTTTGATCTCATGGTCAGCGATCTCGGACAGATCGAGAAGCGACTGGAGCGTCTGGAAAAAGATCTCAAGAAGATGAAGACGCCGGAACTTGAAAAAGAATTCGAACTGCTCAAGCGCGCCAATGCACATCTCGGGGCAGAGAAGCCGTTGCGCGAGATGGAAATGACCGCGGAAGACAAGAAGCGGCTGCGCGGTTTCATGTTCCTGAGCGAGAAACCGATTCTCTATGTGCTCAACATTGGCGAGTCGACCGAACTGGGCAAGGAACTGGAAGAGGCGGTGAGCAAATATAAGCTGACTGAAATTGCCGCCCGACCGAATGCGGCGGCCACCGCCATCTGCGGCAAAGTAGAAGCCGAACTCGCCGAAATGAGCGACGCCGATGCCGCAGAATTTCTCTCCAGTTACGGTCTGAAGGAAAGCGGCCTGGTGCGACTTATTCGCACGACGTATAAGTTGTTGGGATTGATTTCATTCTTTACCGCAGGCGAAGACGAATGCCGCGCCTGGCAGATTCCCGCCAACACGCGCGCCCAAGAGGGAGCCGGGGCCATCCACTCCGATCTGGAAAAACATTTCATCCGCGCTGAAACCATTCGCTGGGATCAACTGCTCGAAGCTGGCTCGGAAGCCAACGCCCGTGCCAAAGGCACGCTGCGTCTTGAAGGCAAAGATTACATTGTGCAGGATGGGGATGTGATGCATATTCGGCACAGTGGATAGTCGTTCTCAGTTCTCAGTTGTCAGTTTTCAGAAAAGACTGCGACCACTAGTTCGAATTGCAAGCTTATGCAGCTTTTTTAATTGACGCGATGAGGCCGTTGAGGATTCGGCCCAACTCTGCCGCCTCGGCGAGTAACGGCTGACTCTGGTTTGGCGTCAGGTAGTTAAGATTTTGCGCGATGATCACCTGGGTCTCAATTTCGACCAGCGAACCTCGCGCTAGACTCAGAAAGTAATGGAATTCTTTTCTTGAGAAGCGCGCTTGCCCTTCTGCTATGTTGCTCGGAACCGAAACCGCGGCTCGTCTAAGCTGACTGGTGAGTCCATAGGTTTCGTCCTTCGGAAATACACGCGTTGCCTGGTATATCTGGGTAACCAATCTCATCGCCTTTTTGCAGGCGATTAAATCTCGATAAGATTCGCCCACAAAACTCCTCCTCAGGAATCGTGGCACACAACCTCTCAGTCGGCTGTGACGCACGAACATCGAGCGCCTGAACTTTTGTTGAATTCCCAGAATGGGCATCCACGAAAGCCATATCGGCATCTCCGTGAGAACTGAGAACTGAGAACTGAGAACTGAGAACTGAGAACTGAGAACTGAGAACTGAGAACTGAGAACTGAGAACTGAGAACTGAGAACTGAGAACTGAGAACTGAGAACTGAGAACTGAGAACTGAGAACTGATATCATCCCCGCTACCGCAAATGAGTCCCATCCTTACCAGTGTCGTCCTCGGATTGACCGCCGCTGCGGCTAACATCTTCGGTGGCGCGATCATCGTGCAGCGGCACTGGGAGCGGCGCTACCTTCGCTACTTTGTCGCGCTGGGGGCGGGATTCATGCTGGCAACGGCGTTAGTGGAGATGGTACCCGAGAGTTTGGATCTGCGCGGACGATCCGCTGCATTTCTCGTGCTGCTGGGCTATCTAATTATTCATTTTTTCGAACATACGGTCACGCCGCATTTTCACTTTGGCGAAGAAACACATCACGATGAGTTCATGCATTCCCACAAGGGATATTCCGTGTTGCTCGGACTCATCATTCATACCTTCTTCGACGGCATCGCCATCGCCTCGGGCTTTTTGGTGTCGAACTGGTTGGGATGGCTGATCTTCCTGGCGATTTTTCTGCATAAGATTCCCGAGGGCTTTACTGTGAGTTCCGTGATGCTGGCCAGCGGCCGAAGCCGAGGCACGGCATGGGGAGCATCGGTGGTTTTGGGCGGATCCACACTCGCCGGAGTTCTCACGATGGCTCTGTTTCGGCATCACGTTGGCGCGGGATTGCCGTTAGCGGCGGGAGTGACGATCTATGTCGCCGCTTCCGATTTGATCCCCGAAGTCAACAAAGAGCCGGCAATGAAGATGGCTCTGCTCGTGTTTGTCGGCGCGGGCTTTTTCTTCCTGCTCGATTACTTGTTCCGAGTGCACTGACAAGCCGTTCGCCGAAGGCTGGTCTCAAAGAAAAGGCGCCCGAAGATTCGGACGCCTTTTGTTTGGCTGCCATTTCTCGTTTCTTCGCGGAGCAAATGGGGATTCTCTGATTCACTAGTTGCCGTTTTTCATTGCGGCTTCTTCTGTTCCTCCTGCTGTTGCTTCTTTTTCTCCTCGGGCGTTTGCGGACGCTGCGGGGGCGGAGCCTGATGCGTCTGCGCCGGAGGCGGAGTACGCTGCGGCGGGCGCTCGTTTGGCGGAGGAGTCGAAGGACGCTCGGCTGGCGCCGTTCGTGGCGGGGGCTCGGCCGGACGATTGTTGGGTTGCGCCGCCGGTGGGCGATCGTTGCGTGCGGGCGGCTCGGCCGGACGATTGTTCGGTGTCGGTGGAGTGGGCTGCGGCCGATTCGGTTCCGGAGTCGGCGCAGGACGATTGTTGGGCTGAGCAGGCGGACGATCAGTTCGCGCTGGTGGCTCTGTCGGCCGATTGTTCGGTGCGGCTGGCGTGGGTTCCGGACGGTTCGGTGCAGGACGGTTATTGGGTCGCGCCGCCGGTGGACGATCGTTCCGTGCTGGCGGCTCCGCCGGACGATTGTTCGGTGCGGCTGGCGTGGGCTGCGGCCGATTCGGTTCCGAAGGAGCCGGTGCTGGACGATTATTTGGCTGCGCAGTGGGCGGACGATCTGTTCGCGCCGGCGGCTCTGCCGGACGATTATTGGGTTGCGGCTGATTTGGACGATTCGGCTCCGCCCGATTATTCGGTTGATTCGCTTCAGGCCGATTGTTGGGTTGCGCCGCCGGCGGCTGCGTGGGACGATTCTCGGCTGCAGGTGGATTTGGACGATTATTAGTTGCCGGCTGATTGTTCGGAGCGGGGCGATTGGGTTGCGCGGGATTTGCGCCGGGACGCTCGTTTGCTGCTCCTGGACTCGCTGGTCGATTAGCGGGCTGATTGCCTGGCGCCCTACCTGGCTGGCTGACAGGCTGGGCCATTGTTGCGGTAGCCGGCTTTCCCGGAGGAGCCTGCTTCACCGGAGGACGCGGAGCGGACGCGGCATTATTCGCCGGCTGCAAGCGCTGCATCTCCTGGCGCGCGATCGGTTGCCCC
The DNA here is from genome assembly GCA_963733795.1 of uncultured Acidobacteriaceae bacterium. Taxonomy (GTDB): domain Bacteria; phylum Acidobacteriota; class Terriglobia; order Terriglobales; family Acidobacteriaceae; genus Sulfotelmatobacter. The sequence goes on along the minus strand of CAVTED010000003.1, from coordinate 462,204 downwards.
GGATGCGCTGCCAACTGCTGTTGTCTCGCCGCGAAAGGCACCGGCGGAGGCGGCGCCTTCGCCTTTGCCACAACCGCGCGACTGGCGACCGCCGTCGGCGGCGCTTTCACGCGGTTCGCCGTGTTGGCATGAGATCCTAGGACGCTGTTCGAAGTGGGCGCGACCGCAGCCCTTGAGCTCACTGGCATCGACGCAGCTTCCCTTGCATTCACCGCAACGGCCGCCCGCGCAACCGGCTGCCCGCTGGTGAAGGCTTGTCGAGGAACTGCCGTCACCGCACCAGAAACGCCTCTGTTCACATACGTAACGTTGTTGATCGTGGTGTTGTTATTGACGATGGTCGTGTTGTAGACATTGGTGACGGTCGTGGTATTGACGGTCGTGTTGCTGACGTTGACGCGGTTCACATATCCGCGACTTACGCGGTACGACGGCACATACACTTCTCGGGGGCCCAACGGAAACCAGCCCATGTTGCCGGCGAATCCGCCACCTCCGCCGACGAATACGACTAAAGCGGGGGCGTAAACCGGCGCCACTTCCCTGGGTCCCGGCACCCATCCCCAACGGCCTTCCACAGACATCCAGCGGCCATAGTGAAACGGAGCGTAGCCCCAAGGTTCGTCATCCACCCAAGTCCATCCCCAGGGATCAACCCAGGCCCAGTGCCCGTCACGATAAGGCGCCCAGCCCTCCGACACGCGGGGATACCAGACGTTGCCGTAGGTGGGATTCGGACGCCAATCGCCGTTGTCATCAAGATCTTCGTAGCCCACGACGTCCGGAGACACATATCTTGCCGAGCGCGAATCTTCATAGCGCCGGTAACGGCTGTCGCTCCAATTGTCAAAATCGTCGGGGCCGCCGAGATTCTCCACCTGAGCGTTCAGCGTATCGGTTCCGTCAAAGGTGGCTCGCTGGCCGCCATGCACCGCGTAGGTTTGCCCGTTGCCGGTTGATTCGCCTTCGCCTTCGCGAATGCTGACTACGGTGTAGCTCCCATCTTCACTGGCTTCCACCCGGTATCGTCCCGGCTGGAAGATGGAGAAGGCTTGATTCGGCGTGTCGATCTCAAACACATCGTCACGGCCCAAATGACGAACGCGGACGTTGATCGATCCCGCGCTGACCTGCACTTGCGCGGTGTGGTCATCAAGATTGAGAAAGGAAACACCGGTGTTGCTGTTTAAATCGATTACGGCTGATCCCAAGGAGAGTTCAGCGTGCGAGTCTTGATCCACCCACAACTGGTCCCCGGTTGTCATGGGCCGGTTCTGAGCGGCTTCCACCCATTCCGACTCTCCAGCGGGTTGAAATGAGACGGAACCTTGCAAGTATCCCAAACGCGCCACGCGGCTTGGTGGATCGTCTTGATCGTACTGGTCTTGTGCGATTCCCGGCTGTATCAGGGCGGTGCCCACCAGCAATCCCGCTAACAGCGCGAGCCAACAGGGTGAATTTTTGGTTGATGTTTTCATAAGTGATTTTCATCTTTCAGAGCGGGGATTCAACCCCGCTCGGCACTCCCTGGATTGTCGAATTAATACTGGTCGAGGCTCTCCCCTCGACCGACCCGAGACGTTGGACGCACCACTATGATGCCTGAGTGGACGCAGGTGTGCCTACAGCGGAAACCCTATAGATCTGTGCGAACGCTTTGCACCCAGTTCGCCAGTTCCTGACGTGTCATGAAATTCAATATTCGGCTGCGATCGATTCCGCTCCGCCGGGCGGCGGCCAGCCCAAACTGAATGAACCTAAGTTGTGAAGGGCCGTGAGAATCGGTGCCAATGGATATTCGGCATCCGGCTTTCCTGGCGAGCCGTAAAAGATCGAGGCTCAAATCCTGGCGATCGGGATAGGAATCGATTTCGACAGCCTTGTCGAGTTCGGCGGCGACCGCGAAGACTCGCGGCCAGTCGGCGTTCAACCCCAGCCGGAAGTTGTAAATTCGTCCGCGGGGATGTCCCAAAATCTGAATCGCGGGATTCCGCAGCGCGGCGATGTAACGTTCCGTCTGATCATCCTTTTTCCGCAACGCAGAATGAAAGCAGCCCAGGACGAGATCCAACCGCTGGAGCGACTCGTCGGTCATGTCCCCGGCACCGGCAGGGCTCAGGTTCAATTCCACGGAACGCAGGACGCGAATTGTGCGTCCAGCCGTTTCAAACGCGTCATTTATACTCTGAATCTCAATTGCCTGTTGCTCCAACTGATCTTCGTTAATGCCACCGGCGATTTTGAGACCTTTAGAATGATCGGTGATGGCGATATATTCGTATCCCAGAGCGTCGCCGGCCTCCGCCATTTCCTGAATCGAGCCAGAGCCATCGCTCCACAGCGAATGCATCTGCAGATCGCCTTTCACCGATAGCGACCACGAGGATGTTTTCTCGAGAATCGAATGCGCCTGTGTCCAGGTTAGAAAGTTCTGCCGAATGTCAGGAGGAGTCGCAGCCAGCGGCGGGCGCGCCAACCATCGGAGAACAATTTTCTCCAGATAGGGTCCGATGCCCGGCAATTCCGTTAAGGAGCGCCGCTCCCGGTGTAGTTGCGAGGCTTCGTCCGTCCAAAGCAATGCCTTTCGCGAGGCGCGGCGGAACGCTCTTTGTAGGGGCTGCGACGCGCTCTCCGCTTCGATCGCCAGTAATTCGCTGATCTCCGAATTCGTAACGGACGGCTCGGCTGGGTCCGCTGGCGCCAATGCATGTCCTGATTTCGCGCGTACGTTTGGGGACCGCGGCACCGCACCTCCATTCATTACTGACCTCGATCTCCATGATTCTCCGGACTCAAAAACGGTGACCCGGGAACGCTGTTCGAGCGAGATATGATTGAAGCTATACGAAGTGTGAATCGAGCTTCGATTCTCGATTTGCTGTACAAGATTGAAGAAGCCGCCGTAGTGATTGAAAAAGGGGGATGTAGGAGAAATTTGCCGGCAATGAGCAATCTGGCAATGAGCAATCCCGGTATTCGTCCGCGGATTTTTCTGCTGTCGCCGGCCAACGCCTCTGGCGTGAACGGCCAAAGGTTGCTGGGTGCGAGCGGAGAATCGGATCTGGCGCTGCGCCTCAGGCGCTCCGGAGCGCCGTTAGGCGAGGTGTATCGATTCATCAGCAGGCTGTATTTTCGGGGGAAACTCGACTATGCGGAAAAGTTCCAAAAGCCTCCTCGAGGAATCGCGGGCGTGCAAATAATCACCGGGGCCGGGTTGATGTTGCCAGAAACGGTAGTCACATTGAGCGACCTGCGCAGGATCTCGTCAACTGCGATCGACGCTAAGAATACCCACTATCGACTGCCGCTTGACTCCGATCTGCTGCGTTTGCGAGAGGCGGCGGGGAGTGAAACGGAGATTATCCTGCTGGGAAGCGTTGCAACCTTGAAGTACATCACACCGATTACGGAAGTGTTCGGAGAGCGCCTGTTATTTCCCCGGGACTTCCTTGGGCGTGGAGATATGAGCCGGGGAAGCATGCTTCTGCGATGCTGCACGCAAGGGTTGGAGCTGGAATATCTGCCGGTGGAAACAATTAAGCGATCGGTCCGGAAGTCGGCTTCCGTGCAAGGCGGATGAAGACGCGGTCCAAAATATATCTTCTCAAGGAGCGGAAATGCGCCGGCAGAACCTATACCGCATTTACACGGAGGAAAAGAATAAGAGAGCGATTGTGGATCTGGTGGCCGCGCAATTCGAGAGTTTCACTCTACAGCCCACGCTGGGCTATTACCGGAAGAAGCCCGAAAAATCAATTGTGATTGAAATTGTGGGCGGGAGCGCGAGCCGGGTTAAGAAATTAGTTGAGCGGATTCGAAAAATGAACGGTCAGAAATCGGTCCTCATTCTAAAGCTGAACGCTCGAATGGAATTACATCGCGCATAAATCTTCATTCTTGTCCTGGCTGACCTGGACCTTAGGCTGTCTGGAGCGCGAAAACATTTCGAGCGGATGCAGGCGCGAAACTGATTGCCTCGCTACGCATCCGCTCGTGGACTTAGCTCTTTGCTCTTAGCCTCTAGCCCTTTTCGTGCGGGGGAAAGTGTTCAAACATCTTGCTGACTGTCTTCTCCAGCTTTTTTTCGTTTTTCTCCGGCTTATCGGAAAGCGATTCCTGGCCGACGCCGCGCCAGATCAACTGCTTGTTGTGTGTGTCGTACAAATCCAGGACGAGTGACCCCACAGGATAGTTCTCTACCTGCGTGGTGGTTTCTCCGAAACCGCCCCAGCGCCAGCCTCCCATCCCGTTGTAGAACGTGGTGTACTCCTGCTGGTTGCGAGCGCTGCCGACTGCAGTAAGAGCAACATCTCCGCCACTATTGACGCGTTGCCATCCTTTTGCCTGCAATTCGTGATCCACGGCATCCTGAATCCGGCTTTGCCACAAAGGATCAGTTGTCTTGATTTTCTCCCAATAGTAAGTGTGATATTGGGAGAAGTTCGCATGGTGGTCATAATCGGTTTTAACTTCCTGCGCGAGCGCGGTGGTCGCGATCGCGAGAAGGCCAATTACCGGAAGTGCCAAAAAGCGTGTTAGCTTCATAGTCTCTCCAGGCGAAACGGGATTTCGTGCGCAAGGCGGAGGCAGGTTCGCCAACTCGCGGATTGCGCGCAGTTAAGATGCACGGAAATTTCCGGGAGTTGGCGGATTTGCTGTCAATTTCACCCTAGGCTAGATCCATCCCGAAGTTGAGCACGTATTGCAAAGCGAAGCATTCGGTGCAGCGGCAATATCGCATGCCCCTTACACTTCTCGCAACAAGACGCAGAGTCCCCGCATCTTTCAATAAAATAAACAGCGAAAGTGAACAAACGCTTATCACTAATGCGAAAAAATACTAAGCATCTGATCACGAGCTTGCGCGCCTCACGCCTTCCCATCACCGCAATCATTGCGCTTGCCACAATTGCCGGGCTGTTCGCGTGGGCACAGAACTCGACTCCACCCCAGGCCCCTGGCGCCATTGTTGCACCGAGTTCACAAACCACGCCGAACGCTGTGGCGCCGATTCGACTGGACGAATCTGCGGTGCTGTCTCACCTCAACCAACTCATCAACTGGTATCGGCACTGCACAACCGGCATCCAGCCTGTGGGTCTGCCGAGCGATGCGATTTATGAGGACAATGCCAAGAGCCTTGGCTCTCAAGTAGTGCGGCTTGCGTTCCAATCGGCGAAGGCCGAAGCCGCACTGATCGTGGCCCAACAGAAAAAGAGTGGAGCGCACCAGCCGTCTGCGGAGACTAGCCAACAGCAGAACCTGCTGCAAATGGAGGCCAGGACTTCTTCCCAGATCGACCAGTTGCAGTCGCAGATCGAGACCATAAATGAGCAAATCCCAAAAATACCATCCGCTGCACGAGACAGTTTGATTTCACAGCGAGACGCCCTGCAGGGAGAACTGGAACTGCAGAAAGCTCTGCTTGATGCCATTCAAAAAATGGCGGCGTTCGTTGAAACGAACGGCGAGATTTCAGGTGGGCTCGAGGGTGGCATCAATCAGCTGGCCCGTTCGATTCCCGATGTGCTGGGTACGAGCGCGAATCCTCAAAAAACGGCCGTGGCAGCGACGCCCGCTAAACCCTCAATCGCTAACTCCGGCGGTCTAATCAGCGAGGCAGTGACACTGTATGGCTACGTAAGCGCCGCGCACGAAATCGAGGGGTTACTGAAAGAAACCGACGCTATGCGCGACGCCGCGGACCGCTTGCGCACGCCACTCCGAGACGCGATGCGTTCCACCATCCAGCGCAGTCAACAGCTTGCCAGTCAGCCACCAGCAACCGATCCGCAGCAGCTTCAGGCGGAGAAACAGGAATTCCAGCAACTCACCGAGCGCTTCAAACAGCTTTCCGGCGCCATGCTTCCGCTCAGCCAGGAAATCATCGTTCTCAACGACAGCAAGACGAATTTCGAGGAGTGGCGCAGCGCGATGTCTCGCGAATCCCGGCAGGTGCTGCGCTCGGTACTCATCCGAGTCATTGCGATTGTTGTGGCTCTCACCGTGATTCTGGTTCTCTCGCAAGTCTGGCGCCGGATCACGTTCCGCTACGTCAGCGATCCGCGCCGCCGGCGGCAGTTTCTGGTCATGCGCCGCGTCGTGATTGGTTTTTTGATCGCGGTCGTCCTGGTCCTGGGCTTCGTCAGTGAGTTCAGTTCGCTTGCGACGTTTGCCGGATTCATCACCGCCGGCATCGCCGTTGGATTGCAAGCGGTGCTGCTTTCCGTTGCCGCATACTTTTTCATTATCGGCCGGTATGGCATCCGCGTCGGCGACCGGATCAGCGTCGCTGGCGTTACCGGTGACGTAGTCGATATTGGACTGGTAAGACTGTACTTGATGGAACTGGCGGGCACAGGCTTGGATTTCTATCCCACGGGACGCATCGTCGTGTTCTCCAACGCCGTCCTTTTTCAAACCAGCACGCCGCTGTTCAAACAGATCCCCGGGACCGAATATACCTGGCACGAAGTCGTGGTGATGATTGCACCCGATGGAAATCATCAAGAGGCGCAGAAGAAACTGGTGACCGCCGTGAATTCGGTTTATTCGCGATATCGAGAAAATATTGAACGCCAGCACGCCGCCATCGAGCGCCACGTGGATATTCAGGTGGAGCGGCCCCAGCCCGAAGCGCGCCTCCAATTCGCGGACGCCGGGCTGGAATTGCTGGTGCGCTATCCGGTGGAGATTCGCAGGGCGCCCGACATTGACGAGGAGATGACCAGAAAAGTCCTGGAGCTAATCGAAACCGATGCCGGCTTGAAAGCTGCCGTCGCGGGCACGCCCAAAATCCGCTCAGCGGTAAAAGGTTAGACCCCGGACGACCACCGCTGACTTACCAACTCATTGAGCCCACGCCAGCCCATCAGCCCCGGGTCCGGCTTCAATGAGCTTGACGCTCCAATCGTTGATTTGGATTGCCGCAACCTTGTGGCTGCCGGAGCATGAGACGTAGGCAACCCTGCCATCCGGCCGTATCACCACCTCCTGAGGAGAAGGTGGCACTTTGGATGTCCGCACGACTCGCATGTCCGCAAGACCGACAATTGCAACTTCATTCGTGCTGGGGATCGCAACCAGTAACCACTTCCCGTCGAGCGTCGGTGCGGTGCCATATCCTGTTCCGGGCAGGTCAATCCAGCGATCAACTTTATTAGTTGCGGTATCGATCACTGCCAGCCGAGCCTTCTCTGTATCGGAGGTGAAGACCCAACGCCCGTCAGGAGAGATCGAGATGCGTTGCACATGCGCCGCTACGGGAATCACGGTGAGGGTTTTTCGCTCGGCAAGATCGAGCACCGAGACTGTTCCTGGACCCACGTTCGCGGTGTAACCCTTGCGCCCATCGGGGCTGATCGCCAGCATGTGAGATTCGGCCTGCCCGGTCGGAACGCTCCCGACAATCTTTAAAGTGCGCGGGTCGATGACGGCTACAGATTTGTCGAGCTCAGTGGTCACATAAAGAAGACCATCTTTAGGCCCAAAGACGGCGCAATGAGGTCTTACCCCGTGCCCAAAGTCGACAGTTTGGATTACCCGCCGCTCACCGAGATCGATTACTGCCATGGTGCTTCCATCCGTGCCGGGCATGCCGACCCCTGAGTTGCCATAGATCGGAACAAATGCCCGCTTGCCATCGGGTGACGCAACGACTTCATGCCCGGTCACGCCTCCCTCGGCGACGGTCGCAACCTGCCGTGTGGCATCGGGATCAATCAGGCCAAGCGTCTGGTCTCCTTTATTGGCTACGAGCAGCACGCCACTCGATGAAGATGGTGGAGCGATGAAGTGCATAAACAATCCTGGGAGAATGAGCGTTAACGCAACAAACCCAATCATGGCCTGTCCCCGGTGAGATTGTGTCGATTTCTTGCGGCCATACTATCGCAAAGCCGCGATCGACGCTTAATTTCGGGACGTGTCAACATCGGGGTTCGAAGTTCGTTTGAGTTCGGAAGAAAAACATCGAGAGATCGAGCTCAACCGGTGGACTGGTACGATCGAGATAGCGACGTGTCTCTTGCTCGCTTGAACGTCAGCCCCATCGGCGCTACTATTGCCTGCTCCGCTAGTTCAGGAGCCAAAGTCAGCTATGCCGCAAAACTACGTTCCGATCTTCATCTTCATCGCGATCGTTGGCACTCTGCTGCCGGTCACATTGCTGGCGGCCAAGCTGGTACGGCCCTCGAATCCCAGCAAGGCCAAACTCATGCCCTACGAGTGCGGCATCGACCCCATCGACAGCGCTCGCGGCCGCTATACGGTCCGCTACTACATCATCGCGATCCTGTTTGTGGTCTTCGATGTGGAAACGATTTTTCTGTTTCCCTGGGCCGTAAGATTCAAGGCGTTCGGCCTGTTCGGGCTGCTGGAGATGCTGATCTTCCTGGCGATTCTGATCGTCGGGTACATCTGGGTCTGGAAAAAAGGCGCGCTGGAATGGGTCTAATGTGTGCGCGGGCGAGACGCCCCCGCGACAGCCGCCGAGAACGGCGGCGCTACTTGAGAACCTTACCTGATAAACATGACCACCTCGCTCGACAACCCGATGGATAGCTCGCCCGCAGAAACCTTTACGGCCAGCCGCTGGACGCAGGGCAATTTCTTTTTTCCGACGCGTCTGGTCGTCAGTCCGCAACGCGTCGCCCGCGTCAAGTCGCGGATGTTTGGCAGCAACGAGGAGAGCATCGCCATGACGAAGATCGCCTCCGTTCATATTTCCACCGGCGTCTTCTGGTCCGAGATCGTCATCGAATCCACGGGCGGCACCGATCCTATTACCAGTCACGGTCACCGCAAAGCCGATGCGCAACGCATCCGCGGTTTGATCGAGCAGTATCAAGCCCAATCGCGCGGGTAGGAGAGTCGATCTGTTCGACTGTCGCGCAGCGTCCTCCTGAGCGGAGTTGTCGTGAGCAAAGCGAACGACACGCAGTCGAAGGATCTCTACCGTCCCAAACGCCTGCCTTGATTTTTTCCAATCGCGGTGCATCGCAGGGATTCTTCGACTACGCGTTTGCATCGCTTCGCGAGGCAAACACTGCGCTCAGAATGACATTTTGCTGATCAACTGGCGTTGACTTCGCCCTTTCAAGCTGATAAAAATTAACGTTCTTTTCAACACACACTGCGCCGGAGGTTTGTGCCTTCGCGATATGTCGGACGAAACGAAATCCCCCGCTTCACCGCCGCCGGAAGGTGAACCGAAGCCGACGGCGGACCGCCCTGCGACTCCTGGCGGTGTGAAGGCCACTCCATCCGGCTCGGGTCAATCGGAAACCAAACCTGCTCCCGACAAACCCGCTGAGGCTTCCGCAGTTGCTCCGAAACCCGCGGCCGTCGCGCCGGTACCCCCAGCGGCCAAGCCGGCGGCGGCTCCGCCCAAACCTGCGGCTCCCGTGCCCAGTCCCTGGGATTCGCCGATGGTGCAAACACTCCAAAGCAAATACGGCTCCGGGATCGAACCACTGACCTATCTCGGGCAGAACTACATGGTGGTCGACCGTTCTCTGATTCCGGAAATCCTCCAGGTTCTACGCAACGAAGAGCAGTTCGACTATTGCGTCGACATCACTGCCGTGCACTATCCCAAGCGCGAAAAGCAGTTCGACGTGCTCTGGATTCTCTACTCATTCCCGCGCAACGAACGCATCCGCGTCAAAACGCAAATCACCGACGGAGCAACTCTTCCCAGCTCCGTCCCCATCTGGGCGACCGCTAACTGGCTGGAGCGCGAAGTCTTCGACATGTTCGGCATCAAGTTCGATGGACACCCTGACATGAAGCGCATCCTGCTTCCTGACGGTTGGAAGGGGCATCCTCTGCGCAAAGACTATGGCATCCTGCAACAGGATAACGAGTGGGTACAGATCAATTTAGGAATCGAGAGCGGGCAGTAAATTGATGATGACGACCTCAGACCTCAGACTCCAGACCTAATCATTCAATGACTGACAATGACTGACCCGAACACACTCTCGCCCCTGGATCTTGACACACCCGACAAGACCTTTCTCGATGCCAACGAACTGGTCATCAACATGGGCCCGCAACATCCCGCGACCCATGGCGTGCTGCGCGTTATCCTCCGCCTCGACGGTGAAAAGGTGATGGGCCTCGAGTGCGTCATTGGCTACTTGCATCGCGGTGTGGAAAAAATCGCCGAGCACCGCACTTACACGATGTTCAATCCCTATGTCGACCGCATGGATTACGTGGCTGCGGTCTCAAACGGTCTGGGATACTGCGAAGCGGTCGAAAAACTTCTCAACGTTGAAGCGCCGCCGCGCGCGCAATACGTCCGCGTGATCCTCACCGAACTGAACCGCATGGCCAGCCACCAGCTCTGGCTAGGAACCCATGCGCTGGACATCGGCGCTATCACGCCGCTGTTCTATACATTTCGCGATCGCGAAGAAATTCTCAAGATTTTCGAAAAATACTGTGGCGCGCGCCTGACCACCCACGCTTTCCGTATCGGCGGCCTGCAATACGAGACCTACGAAGGATTTGAAAAAGAGGTGAGAACTTTCGTCTCGTTCGTGCGGCCCAAGATTGACGAATACGAAGAACTTCTTACCACCAACCGCATTTGGCTGGAACGCACCAAGGGTGTCGGAAAGATTTCTGGCAAGGACGCCATTGCCCTGGGCGTGACTGGCCCTGTCCTCCGCGCCAGCGGCGTTAAGTGGGACATTCGCAAGGCTCAGCCCTACGCTAACTACAAGAATTTCGACTTCGATATTCCCACCGGCGAGAATGGCGACACTTACGACCGATACCTCGTGCGCATGGCCGAGTTTCGCCAGTCGCTGCGGATCATCGAGCAGGCCGTCGACAACATTCCCGAAGGGCCGATCATGGCCAAGGTTCCGAAGGTGATGAAGCCACCGGTCGGAGAGATTTATCATTCCATCGAAGCCCCCAAGGGCGAACTGGGATATTTCATGGTCAGCGACGGATCGACGCAGCCCTATCGTATTCGCGTACGCCCGCCGAGTTTCGTCAATCTGCAAGCGCTCGACGTGATGTGCCGTGGACAACTTGTAGCCGACGTGATCGCCGTCATTGGCACGCTCGATATTGTTCTCGGCGAGGTGGATCGCTAAATGAGGTCCCGCTGATGCACGCGCTGATTCAGTACATCCAGTCCTATCTCGATCCGAACGTCAAAGTAACGCCCGGAGGCGCCGGAAATATTTTCTGGGCGATTGTCTACATCATGCTGGTGTTCGTCGGCCTCTCGGTCGCCGTTATCGCTATGAACTGGCTGGAGAGAAAAATTCTGGCTCACATGCAAGTTCGCCTGGGTCCTATGCGCGTGGGCCCGCATGGCTTGCTCCAGCCCATAGCTGACGCTATAAAGCTTCTGCTTAAAGAAGACATTATTCCGGCTGAAGCCGACGCGTTCGTCTTCTGGATCGCGCCGTTCATCGTTGTGCTCGCAGCCTTCACGGTTTTCGTCGTTGTCCCTTTCGGACCGACTCACGCCATTACCGACATGAACATCGGCATTCTCTTTATGCTCGGCGTCTCGTCTTTGAGCGTGCTCGGCATCGTGACCGCCGGATGGGCCTCCAACTCGCACTATCCTCTAATCGGCGCGCTGCGCTCCAGCGCGCAGATGGTTTCTTATGAAGTGGCCATGGGACTTGCCGTCATCTCAGTCATTATGATGACCAGCCTTAACGACCAAAGCACTGGCACGCTCAGCATGATCGGCATTGTGCAGGCGCAATTGGCGCAGGGCGAATGGTTCATCTTCAAATTCTTCCCTCTCGGACTGATCGGCTTCGGCATCTTCGCCATTGCCATGGTTGCCGAGACTAATCGGGCACCCTTCGATCTTCCCGAAGCCGAATCCGAACTGACCGCCGGATTCCACACCGAATACAGCGGCTTTCGTTGGTCCTTATTCTTCCTCGCCGAATATTCCGCCATGATCGCGGTCTCGTCGATCGCCGTAACGCTGTGGCTCGGAGGATGGCTGCGGCCGTTCCCGAACCTGCTAAGCGGCCCCTCCTGGGACCTAGTCTTCTCACTTTTCCCCGGAATTTCTTTTCTGCTGCTGGCCGTAATGTGTTTCTACAACACGGCGCGTATGCCGAAGCATCCGCTGTTCCGGGTGCAGACGATGGGGCTTGCTGGATTCGGCATAGTCCTCGGATTGATAGGTTTGATTCTTTTCGTTCCGGCAGTCCGCATCCGCGTTACCGACATTTTCTGGTTCGCGGCGAAGGTTGCGGCGTTCATGTACCTCTATATCTGGTATCGTGGCACGTTCCCGCGATATCGCTTTGACCAGCTCATGAAAGTAGGATGGAAAGTATTGCTCCCAACAGGCTTGGCGCTCTTGATTCTGACGGCCATCGTCGGGATGCGCACGGAACTCTGGGCGCAATTGCAAGGAGCGTGGCGCCCATGATTCTGGTAGAAGCTATTCCCGCAGGAACGAATCCCCCGGTCGCGACGCCATTCTTTTTTTATTTGCTGGCGGCGATGATGATCATCGGCGGCGTGATGGTCATAACCCGCAAGAACGCCATCCATTCGGCGATGGCGCTCATCACTACGCTGCTAGCCCAAGCCGCGCTCTACCTGATGCTCTATGCCCCATTCGTCGCCGGCGTGCAAATCATTCTTTACGCGGGCGGAATCATGGTGTTGTTTTTATTCGTGATCATGCTGATTTCGATTGAGCGCGCCGAGAAAGAGCGGCAGTTCAACAAACAATGGCTGGTGGGAATCGTAGCTGCCGCCGCGCTGGGCGGCCTCTTTATCGCGGTCTACACCACAACAACAAAAGGCAAAGCATTGTTCCCCGAAGGCCGCATGACCTACGGTGAAACGCAAAACACGCAGCAAATCGCGGCCCTGCTCTTCGACCGCAGCGCCGGACAATACATGTTCGCCTTCGAAATCGCGTCGTTGCTGTTGCTGGTGGCGATCATCGGAGCAGTAGTAATGGCTAAGAAGAGGATATAGCTAAGCCCTTTTGAGCTATGAGCTGGGAGCCCAGGGCGGAGCTCAAAGCTCATAACTCGAAGCTCCAAATGGACTCCATGCTCCACATCACGACGCTGCACTACTTAGTCCTCGGGGCTGCTCTATTCCTCCTGGGCGTGATCGGCGTGCTCACGCGTCGCAACGTAGTCATCGTGCTGATGTCGATTGAATTGATCCTGAATGCGGTGAACCTGAACCTGGTCGCCTTTTCACGCTACTGGCAGGGGATCCACGGTGCCGGCGCCCTGCACGGCCAGGTTTTCGCAATTTTCGTAATCACCGACGCCGCCGCCGAAGCCGCCGTGGGCCTCGGCATCCTGATCGCCTTCTTCCGTAATAAGGAGACGGTCAATGTGGACGAAGTGAATTTGTTGAAATGGTGAAACACAGCTTCTAGCTCCTAGCTTCTAGCAATGCCTCGATGGCTATCGCTTGAGCTAGAAGCCAGAAGCTAGAAGCTAGAAGCTGACTTCGGATGCTATTCCTAAACAACATCTTCCTCATCCCGCTCTTCCCCGCCCTCGGCGCGGCACTCATGTTCTTCTTCGGCCGCAAGCTGCAGAAGCCCACGGTGAGCGCGGTCTGCGTGGGTTCGGTCGTTCTTGCCTTCTTAATGTCCTGCGGCGCAGTCTTGCAATACACTAACTGGGCTCCCGCGCATGATCATCAGCCCTACGAAAAAATTCTCTACACCTGGCTGGGCAGCGATACTGGCCACCTCAACTTCGTAAAATCCGACGGCACTCAGGCCCCCTTCCAAGCCGACGCTGGATTCCTGCTCGATCCCCTGTCTAGCATCTGGCTGCTGTTTGTCACCGGCGTCGGCATGCTGATCCACATCTATTCCACTGGCTACATGGCGCATGAAGGGGGCTACTACCGCTTCTTCGGATATCTCAACCTCTTCATGTTCTCTATGCTCACGTTGATTCTCGCCAACAACTACGTGCTGATGTTCGTTGGGTGGGAAGGCGTTGGGCTGTGCTCATATCTGCTGATTGGTTTCTATTTCCATCGCAAGTCGGCGAGCGATGCCGCCAACAAAGCTTTCATCGTCAATCGCATTGGCGACGCCGGATTCATCCTCGGCATGTTTTTCATCGCTTGGTATTTCGGATCGCTGCGTTACGTCGATGTGAATCACCTGGCCCGTAGCGGCCACTTCCAGATCGGCGACCCCATCATCACGGCCGCAACGCTGTTGTTATTCGTTGGAGCGTGCGGCAAGTCCGCGCAGCTACCTCTTTATATCTGGCTGCCCGACGCGATGGAAGGTCCCACGCCAGTCTCCGCGCTCATCCATGCGGCAACGATGGTCACGGCCGGCATTTACATGGTCGCCCGTTCGAACGCGCTCTTTGTACTTGCCCCCACGTCGATGAAAACGGTCGCCATCGTGGGCGCGCTCACCGCCATCTTCGCGGCCTCCATCGGCCTCGTCCAAAACGATATCAAGCGCGTGCTCGCCTACTCGACCGTCTCGCAACTCGGCTACATGTTCCTCGCGCTTGGCGTGGGAGCCTTTTCCGCCGCCGTCTTTCATGTCTTCACCCACGCCTTTTTCAAAGCTCTGCTCTTCCTGGGCGCGGGTTCGGTGATTCACGCCATGTCCGGCGAGCAGGACATGCGCAACATGGGCGACCTTCGCCAGCGCATCCCTACAACTTATTGGACGATGTTCATCGCCACGCTGGCGATCACCGGCATCCCGCCCTTCGCCGGATTCTTTTCGAAAGACGAAATTCTCTGGCAGACCTGGACCTCGGAAGGGGGCGCCTATCGCGTGCTTTGGTTCATCGGCTATCTCACCGCGCTGATGACCGCCTTCTACATGTTCCGCCTGATTTATCTCACCTTCAGCGGCCGCCCGCGCATGAGCCACGAGGTGGAGCACCACATTCACGAGTCGCCTGCCTCGATGACGATGCCGCTTGTGATCCTCGCCGTGTGCTCTTTATTTGCAGGATTTCTCGGCTGGCCACGCAGCCTGGGCGGCTCCGACCGGTTTGCGAATTTCCTAGATCCGGTTTTCGCGCGAGGCGAGGCCCGGGTCCTGATTGAAGAAGGCAAAGCAGGACAACTTGCCGCCGGAGAAAAGGAAGAAGAGCACACCGGTTCCACGGAATATCTTTTGATGTTCCTATCGGTCGCCGCAGCGGGAGCCGGGTATCTCATGGCCGGACATGCCTACAAGAATGCCGATAAGGGCTACACGGAGCCCATCGCCAACATCTCAGCGCCGGTCTATAACACGCTGCTACAACAAGTATTACGTCGACGAAGGCTACGACTACGTCTTCACCGGACGTCGCAAAGTGGGGGACGTACGGCTCGGCGTGCTCGGCGCCGGCGAAGCCAGTTCATGGTTCGACACACATATCATCGACGGCGCCGTCAACGCGGCGGGTTCCGTCACTCGCGGAACCGCAACGTTCTCCAGTTGGTGGGATAAGTGGATCATCGATGGCATCGGCGTCAACGGTCCGGCGATCCTGGCCCGCATGCTAAGTTATCCCGCGCGCTTGTTCGAGTGGGGCCTGGTGCAATGGTATGCCCTGGTGATGACCGCGGGGCTGGTAGGTTTTGCTTTTTACTATGTGTATCACTGAGCCGCGAGCTGTGAGCTACGAGCTTCGAGCAAGCACTTGCTGGGTCGCTCGAAGCTCATAACTCGAAGCTCAGAAGCTAACATGCAAAACCACATCTTATCGATTATTCTCTTCACGCCGCTGCTGGGCGCGCTGGTTCTCCTCTTTGTCCCCAAGGAGAATAAAGACGCCGTGCGTTGGATCGCGAACTTTTTCGCGCTCGCCGGACTCCTGGTCTCGATCCCGCTGGTGCCCATGTTCTGGGAACAGCGCTTCGAGCCCGGCTTCAAGTTCATCGAGGGCACTCCCGGCAACTGGATCCCCTCCATCGGCGCCGGGTACGTCCTCGGCATCGATGGCATTTCGTTCTTGCTGATCATGCTCACGACGCTTCTCGGCTGGATCTCAATCCTCTCCTCCTGGACCGCCATCGAGAATCGCGTCAAGGAATATTACATCTGGTTTCTCGTTCTCCAGACCGGCATGCTCGGCGTCTTCATGGCGCTCGATTTCTTCTTGTTCTTCGTTTTCTGGGAAGCCATGCTGGTTCCGATGTATTTGCTGATTGGCATATGGGGAGGGCCCCGCAAACTTTACGCCGCCATCAAATTTTTCCTGTATACGCTTGCGGGCTCGGTGCTGATGCTGCTGGGAATCCTATTTCTCTACTTCCATCATCAACATGTGACCAACGTCTACACGTTTAGCCTGCAAGCCCTCTACGATACCGCCCCGCGAATTTATTCCGACTACGGACCGCATGTTGCGACGCTGCTGTTCCTGAGTTTCTTTTTCGCATTTGCAATTAAAGTGCCGATGTTTCCCTTTCACACATGGCTGCCCGACGCGCATGTGGAAGCTCCTACGGCGGGTTCGGTGATCCTGGCTGGCGTCCTATTGAAGATGGGGACCTACGGCTTCATCCGCTTCTCGCTTCCCTTCTTTCCGAATGTGCTGTCAAATCCCGCAACATTTCTTGGCATGACCGTCCGCGGCTGGATGATTTTCCTTTCTATCGTCGGCATCATCTATGGCGCGCTGGTTTCGCTCATGCAAAAAGACATGAAGAAGCTGGTGGCGTACTCCTCCGTGAGCCACCTGGGGTTCTGCACGCTGGGAATTTTCGCGCTCACGCCGCTTGGGTTGAGCGGCTCGGTCTTGCAACAGATCAATCACGGCATCTCGACCGGTGCGCTGTTCTTGATTGTGGGCATCCTCTACGAACGCCGCCACACCCGCGAGATCGCCGAATACGGCGGCATCTCCAACGTCATGCCCGTCTACGCCACCATCACCATGATCATGTTCCTCTCTTCGATGGGGCTGCCGCTGCTCAACGGCTTCGTCGGCGAATTCACGATTCTGCAGGGGACGTTCATGGAAAACTGGAAGTGGGGCGCGTGGGCTGTTCCAGGAGTTGTGCTGGCAGCGGCATATCTGCTCTGGCTCTACCAGCGCGTATTTTTCGGTACCGTCACCAATCCGAAAAATGAAAAACTTCATGACCTCACGCCGCGCGAGGTCGCTACGTTCGTCCCCCTCCTGATCATGGCCTTCTGGATTGGGCTCTATCCCAAACCGTTCTTCCAGATTCTAGAGCAGCCGGTGAATCACACCATTGCCATCGTGCGGCCTGACTATCCGCAACCGGCAGAGAATGCCGCCGCACAACCCGCAGCGCAAATCGCGCCTCCGACTCAATATGACGTACACGACAAATCCGACGGCTCCGGCCGCATCCGCGCCAGCGAAAGCAAAGGGGAAGAAATAGTGATCTGGACCGACTACCTTCTCGCTCTGCCGATCACGCTGTTGACCCTGTTCGCTCTCGGCATCCTGCTGATCGACCTGATGCTACCGCGCGAGATGAAATGGGCTAACGCCGTGACCGCCATGATCGGCGTGCTCTTCTCCGCTGCCGGCGTTTATAAAATCCAACTCTGGATGGGCGACTCTCCGGGATCCTTAGGCCTGATGCGCACTTTGCTGGTGGATCGCTTCGCCATTTATTTCTGGTACCTCTTCCTCGCCGGCACCGCCATCTCCATCCTCACGTCGGTCCGCTATCTCGAGACCGAGCACGAAAATCATGGCGAATATTACGCGCTCATGCTGCTCTCGGTCGCCGGCATGATGTGCATGGCCGCCGGCTTCGACGTCGTCCTGATCTTCATTGGCCTGGAATTGATGGCCATCTCCACCTACGTCTTGGTCGGATTCCTGCGCCGCGATCGCCGCTCCAACGAAGCTGCTTTAAAATATCTGCTGCTGGGCGCATTCTCTTCAGGCATTTTCGCGTATGGATTGTCTCTGCTCTATGGCCTGACCGGCAGCACCAATCTTGCAGTCATCCAGCAGACACTGACGCGGACCATTTTGCACAGCGAATACAGACCCGTTGCGGTCGTTGCTTTACTGACGACCATCACCGGACTTCTCTTCAAGATCGCCGCCATCCCGTTCCACCAGTGGGCACCCGACGCCTACGAAGGCGCGCCCACCAGCATCACCGGATTTATGTCCGTCGCCGTCAAGGCTGCCGGATGGGCTATGCTGCTTCGAATCCTGGTTATCGGACTCATGCCGATGCGCCCGATCTGGGTGCCCTTGCTGGTCTTCGTCTCTATCGCGACCATGACCGGCGCCAACTTCGCCGCGCTTACTCAAACCAACACCAAGCGCTTGCTCGCCTATTCTTCCATCGCCCACGTCGGCTACATGCTGCTGGGCCTGATCGCCGGCACCCCGACGCAACTCAGCCCCGACGGCATCAAAGGCATCCTGATTTATTTGCTCGTCTACACTTTCATGAACCTCGGCGCTTTCGCGGTGATCACCTCGCTGCGCCACCGCAACGTAGTCGGCGACGAACTCGACGACCTCAACGGCCTCTACTCCCGTGCGCCGGTCGAAGCCGTTCTGATGCTGATCTTCATGCTCTCGCTGGCTGGAATCCCGCCGCTTGCCGGATTCTGGGGGAAATATTTCATCTTCCTCAGCCTGATCGAAACCGGCCATTATGCGCTGGCATCGCTCGGCGTCCTCTACTCCGTCTTCGGCCTCTACTATTATTTGAAGATCGCCAACGCCATGTTCATGGGCCAGGTCGAGAAGGGCGAAGAGAAACTGCCGATCAGCTTGACGATGCGCGCAGCGCTCGCAGTAAGTGCGCTAGCCACGATTTATATCGGGATACTGCCCAACCGCTTTATCGAACTGGTGAACTGGGCATCTGGGGATCGCGCAAAACCCGGCCATTGCGAAGCTGACGCAGTGAGCCCGAATTACTCGGGCAGACGAGCCCATGGCAGCCTCTATTCCGCCTGACGACGATAATTCGGAACAGAAAAAGTCATTCTGGCTGCAATTCGCCCGCTACAGCCAATTGGCCTTTGTTCTTCCCGCCGCCCTCGTCGTCGGATGGCTGATCGGCGCGGCTCTCGACCGCTGGCTGCACACGACCTGGATTTACCTGGCTGGAATCCTTCTAGGCATCGCCGCCGGCTTCATCGAACTAATCCGCACAGTGCTGCGCGACACGAAGTGAATACGGCTCGTAAAATCTGCCGGGGCGTACCATATCTAGTTGCCAATTGCCGATGTCCGATCCTCTGCTGACCAACTCGGAATCCGCAACCACCAGCGAGCGTTTCTATTCCGGAGCTCTCGACCGCATTCGCCGTTTCATGACAGTCCTGGGTCCGCTCGTTCGTGGCTGCCGCCTGGTGGAGATTCGGCATTCGGTCTGCGCTCGGATTGGCTGTCGGATCCCTTATTGCGTATGTCAACTTCTATTGGCTGAAGCATGTTATTAGCCGCTTCGTCGATCGCGCTGCCGGGACTGCAACTTCAGACAATCCAGCGATGGAATTGTTTTTCGCTTCGTGCTGCGCTATGTTTTGATGGCCGTCGGCGCCTATGTTATATTGACTGTTTCACCCGCGAGCCTAAATGGGCTTCTTGCGGGCTTATTTTTGCCCGTGGTGGCCATTGCTTGCGAAGCCGCATACGAAGTCTACGCGGCGTTGGTCCGCGGAATGTAAAGCAGTGCCGGCCGGTGGTGAGAAAGCTAGAAGTCACAAGTCAAAAGCGCCCTATGCCCGAACAACTCTGGTTCACAAAAATCCTCAACCATCTGTTCGCCGGTCCCGTGACTTCGCTGCTGCATCTGCTCTCTATCACGCCGAAATATCCGACGGCCCCCATTCCAAATTCGCTCGCCATGGAATTGCTGGTCTTCTTTTTCCTACTGATCCTGTTTCTCCTGGTGCGTTCGCGCTTATCCGTTGAGAGCCCGGGAGGAACGCAGCACGTCTTCGAGATCGTGGAAGGACTCATTCAGAACCAGAGCAACGAAATCATCGGCCACCACAGCGAAGGCTACACTCCATTCCTGGCGACTCTTGCGTTTTTCATTCTGTTGTGCAATCTGATTGGCGTGATCCCTGGATTCGAGTCGCCTACCGCTGTGCCGATCGTACCCTTGGGATGCGCGCTTTGCGCTTTCGTCTACTACCAGTATCAGGGGTTCAAACATGCCGGATTCAGCTATCTGAAGCACTTTGCCGGCCCAATGCCGGCCCTGGCCCCGCTGATGATTCCCATCGAACTGATCAGCCATCTGGCCCGCGTGCTCTCGCTGACCATCCGCCTTTACGCGAACATGTTCGCCGGCGACATGGTTACGTTTGTTTTCTTTTCGCTCGTGCCCATCGGCGTACCGATTCTTTTTTTGGGGTTGCACGCAGCCGTATCGCTGCTACAGACTTACATTTTCGTTCTTTTGACGACTGTCTATCTGCAAGGCGCAGTCTCAGACGAGCACTGAGTTCGTTTTCGATTTTGGCAACGCCGTTCAGCGTGAGGGCGTCTGCAAGGTATGGCGTCAACCACCCACTGGCGGCAATTCATACGAGGAGAAACACAATGCGTACACTAAGCAAGCTGTTCATGGCACTATCCGTACTCTCGTTCGCCGTCCCCGCCTTCGCGCAAGGCGGAGCTTCCAGCGAAGTTAACTGGGTCGCGATTTCAGCCGGCTTCTCCATGGCCTTTGCCTCTGGCATCTGTGCCTTGGCTCAAGGCAAGGCGACCGCTGCTGCCGCTGAGGGACTGGCCCGCAATCCGGCAGCCCGTCCCGGTATTCAGTTCGCGCTGATTCTGGGGCTGGCGCTGATCGAGTCCCTAGCCCTGTACACGCTGGTCATCATTTTCGCAAAAGTGAAGTAGGGGAGATCGCAGAAGCACAAAAGCCTCTGTCATGAGCAGAGGCTTTTTTGTTTCAAGGGCTGGAAGCTTTTCATCGCGAAGAGAGGAGTAAACGCTGGGATCCCCCACGGACTGAAGCCCGATCTCATGTCAGGCGCTTTACGCGGCCCTGAAAGGACCGCTCTTCCACAAAATCCAAAGCCAACAGCTGATAGCGACAGCTTGCTAGATCTTCCGCTCCCCACTCCACTCCTGACCCTTACCCTGCGGAGCGTGGTTCAGTGCCTCCACCAGCAAACGGCGGAGGCGGTAGCGGCTCTCCAGGTCGGTGCTCACGATCTCGAATCCCACTTCATTCACTCGCGCCCGGCGCAGCAGCACATGGGCACGAATCTTCGACCGCAGTCCGATCGAAATCTCCAGATCCGCTTCGCTGCCGATGCGGAGATTATCTTCCTTCGTGCCCATCCCACCGCCCAGGCTCAATTCGCGAATCTGAATCCGGGATTTGCCCCACGAACTGCCCAGCAGCCCATACACGGTTCTCGCCAGCACCAGCCGCTCGTAGCGGCGCTGCCGCACCCACGGGCATGCGGGAGCCATATCCAGCGGCGCAATCGCCATTTCGGCGGCCTCCAGCCCGCTATCCGACAGCACTTGCGAACTGTAGCGCGGATCGGTCTTGGCCAGCGCCTGCGCTGCCGCGATTCTTAACTCCCGATGATGCACAAATCCAAACGTTTTCTTGGTTTCCAGAATCTCCCGGAGGGTCGCCACCGCTTCCCCATCTTTCAATCGCCCCAGCGATTCGATCGCCTTCAGCTGCACGTAAGGCGAACGGGAGGCCGCCTCGCCGGGTCGCGCCATCGCAATCAGCGGAGGAGTCGCTGTCATGTCGCCGCTCATTCCAATTTCGTCCACCGCCTCCGCCAACACCAGGGGATCCAAAATCTCCGTGAGTTCCAGCAAGGTGCGTCCGCGATCCGCAGCCGCGCCGTACGCAATCTGCCGCACCACGATGTCGTGATAGAACCGGTTCCACTCCGGCAAGCGCGACGGCAGCAATTCCAGCAGTGTTCCCACGTCCAGACGGCTTACCAGGCCCACCGCGCCTGAGGCCTGCCGCGGCTGGCCAGTGCGCAGAATCTCCCGCAATTGCAGCAGCACCGGCGATCCTAACTGCTTCACCAGTTCAATCATCCGATCGCATTCGTCGCGCCGCATGCAGCGGAAGAATCGGTCCGCCAGGTGCTCCGCCCCGGTATGGCTTGTCCGCCGCAAAACCGATAACAGGTCCGCGGGAATCGGATCCAGGTGAATCGCTTCCTCAATAAACTCCGGCAAACGATTCTCCACTCCAACTCGAGGACGCAAATCGCTCATCAGAACCGGACGCTCGATGCTGATCATTTCCATGCCGGCACACACTTCGTTCACCGCCCCATAATTCTTCGCCGAACTGGCTTCCTGGCTCAACCGCACGAATGCGGCGCTGAACAGGCTTTGCAGTTCCGCGTCTTTCTCGTGGATCAGATACTCGCTCAACCTTCGGATCGCCTGGCCCATCGGCTCTCCGCCGACCCGCGTGTACAAGTCGGCCAATTGGCTCAGCCCAATCGCCGTTCTGCGCCGCGGTTCCAGTTCCTTGGCGCTGAGGCAGCTCGAATAGTTATTCAGGATCTCTGCCGCACCCTGCTTGTCGTCGCGATCCAGCAGCACTTCCACAAACTGCCGCAAGTTTCGCGGCGGTACGCAGGGCGCTTCGTGCGATAGTAAGACGCTCTTCTTGCCCGACTCCGGCACTTCGGCCCAGAACATGCGGTCCAGGATGTCGGCGTGCGACTCCACCAGAATCCCGGCCTTGCTCATCTTCTCTTCCTGCAATTTCAGAATCTGGCGGAGCGAGTCCATCTGGCGGCTCATGTGCTCCATCATCTGGTGGACCGCGTTAACTTTGACTTCGCCCTTCGAATAACGCTCCAGGGCGAAGCGAATCGCCATGTGCTCGGCCGCCTTCATCAGCAGCGGCGTGTCTTCCTCTTCCGCCGTGGAAGCCTTTGCCGCCAGGCTTCCCAGCAACTGCTGCAGGTTCAACCGCGTATTCGGATCGGTCTCCGTCAGTTCCTTCTGCAGATCTTCTTCTTTGACGCCCGGATCGGTCTGCACCTGCCCAAACCGCGTCAGCAGCCGGATCGCCTGAATCACTTCCTCTTCCTGCAGGGGAACCATTCCGCCCGTCCACGCCGGCGCCGCCCCAGTTGCCGCTGCCGCCTGCGGCGTCGTCTGCAACCCATCTTCCCTTTCCCGTCCCCTTCGGAGCGTTGGGCACGCTGCCCAGCGGAACCATCGGAACCCCGCCAGCCGCGGTCGCCCCGCCAGCGTTCGCGCCTTCGGCGGCGGCAATCAACTGCAACAACTTCTGCGGATCGTTCAGCCACTGCTTGAACTCCGGTCCCAGCGTCTGCGCCGCGATCTGCGCCGCGATGCTCACATCCCCGGTCAGCGGATCGGCCGCCACGAACTTCACTTCATTGATGCGGATGCTGCTCCCCGGTTTATTCGCGCCCAGAGCTTCTTTAATCTGCTTGGATACGTCCTGCCCCTTCGATCCCGCTACCGTAAACGCTCGCACCAGCCGGACAAAATCCTCCTCCGTCACATCTTTGGAAAAATGCAGGCTGGCCAGTCCGGCTGTATTCAGCAGCGTCGCGAAGCTCCGTTCCGCATTTCCCGTCTCCAGCGGTATGCCATCCAGCAGCAACTTGTTGTCGGAAACGCCCAGCAGAAAGCCCGCGTCTCCGGTCGTCGGCAGACCCTGCTGCAACTCGTTCCAGGTAATTTCGAACTGCGCCTCCGTGCGCTTGTGCCCATAGCCATACATCCGCGCGTACTTAATGAGGATGTTCAGACTGTGCACAAACGCCCGCGCCGATGCGGCACGCGAAGCTTGCGATGTATTGGTCACGGAGATAGCCAGCTCCTCGAAATCGCAGGTTTGAACCTCAAGGTTAAAGCGAAACGGTAAGCCCGGAAACGTTACGGAGGTAATAGTCAGGGCACCGAAACTCCGAAGGGCATGCCCACATCAGCGAATCCCTGAACAGCAATCTGAAACCCTCGGAGCAATCAGTCTGTGTTCAGGCAATACCTAGTTCCCCCAACAATGGCGCGGTCTCATCCGACTCGCTTCCACGGTATCCTGAGTTCCTGTATAAGTGTGTATCTGCAACAGTCGGATCAAATCGATTTCAGCGTTTTTCCAACATTTCGTCTCGTACTTAACCTGGTTTTCGTTTATCTAGACAGTAAGGGCCACGCATTTACATTGCTTGTGAGCCGGAATGCGAATTGAATTATCCTCCCCGCTGCAAAAAGTTGCGTTTGCAACCGCCTGCTGCTTCTTGGTTGCGTTGTATTGGGGATTGTCTCTGCGAATGTACTTGGCGGCCCGGCTGGCAGCGGTTCCAGACGTTCCGCATCTTCAAAGAGCCATTCGCCTGGAACCGTCGAACGCCGAATATCGCGAATTGCTTGGCCGAAATCTTGCCCTGTCGGGCGCAAATCTGGATGAAGCTATCGCAAACTATCGGACCGCGGTTCATTTAAATCCTTACGAAGCCCGAAACTGGCTGGATCTGGCGGGGGCCTATCAGGTCGCAGGCCGCACCAGCGAGCAGGAAGAGAGTGTCGAACACGCCGTGGAAGCCGACCCAACACTCCGCATGTCGCCTGGGAGGCCGCCAACTTCTTTCTGGTTCAGGGTGATCGAGAAAAGGCGCTTCGTTATTTCGGCGTGGTCCTCGCAAATGATCCGAGCTGGTTGACTCTGCCCTTCAGCTCTGCTGGCGTGCTACCGGAGACGCGAATCAAATTCTTGACCCAGGCGCTGCCGCGAAGGCCGGATCTTTACCTTTCGTTTCTGCATTTGCTTATTTCCAAACAGGAAGTGGCCGCGGCGGAAAATGTCTGGGAACATCTGATCGCATTGAACCAGGAATTTTCCACCGAAGCTTGCGTTTCCTTATTTTCGGCTTCTCATCGCGAAGCAGGAAGTGGCAGCGGCACAAACTGCCTGGCAACAAGCTGGCCGGCGTCAACCGCTCGCTTCAGGCATATCTTCCCTCCCGGGAGAACCTGGTCGTAAATGGGGGATTTGAGGAGAACGTGCTGAACGGCGGATTTGACTGGTGGTACCAATCGAACCCACATGCGGCCCTGGCCATTGACACCAGTGAGTTTTCCGGCGGAACCCGATCGCTCTCGATCACCTTCGATGGGCAAAATCCAGACGATGCAGGAATCTTTCAGTTCATTCCAGTAAAACCAAACACCGATTACGAGTTCAGCGCCCAGTATCGAGCGGAAGACATGGAGACTGCCAGTGGTCCGCGGTTTCGATCGCGGACGCTTACACCGAAACTTCTTACGTCCTCACCGATGATTTACTCGGCACCAATCCCTGGCGTCCGCAGCAGGCACGATTCCAGACCGGCCCGAACACGAATCTAGTATTGTTGAAAATTGTCCGCCAGCCTGCGGGACCGCTGATCCGGGGCAAGCTTGGATCGACGATCTCAGGCTAGTGGAGACAATAGAATGAGGATCGGCAAGTTGAAAATATCATCGTACGCGGTCGTCGACACGACCAATTCGGTCGAACTGGGAACAGCGGCGACGCCGCGAGCCAGGAATCCTGCGCTGGGTGCTTGTTCTCGGCCTGTGCGCACTTCTGATTTTTGCGGTGTTGGCGTTCGGTGCGGTCGACGAGTGGTCGACTTTCGCCTTCGAGGCCGGTGCGGCAGTTCTTTTTCTTGTTTGGGCGGGAAAGCAGCTTGTTTCCGGGCGAATTGAAGCTATCGAAGAATCCCTCTGTACCTGCCGGCATTCTTCTTTTTCGGGCTCATCCTCGCGCAAATTGCGCTGCGCAGGTCGGCCTACGGCTACGTCACCAAATACGAAGCTCTTCAGTACGTCTCGTATGGGATTGTGCTGCTGATTGCGGCGGAATGCGTCAGAGAGGAAGTGACTCGCAAACGTATTCGCCCTCGTCATGATTGTCTTCGGGGCCCTCTACGCTTTTTTTGCGCTCGCCCAGCAGTGACCTCCAACGGCAAGATTTTCTGGGTCCATAGTCCACAGTTCAACAGCGCGACGATCTATGGAAGTTACGTCAACCACGACCACTATGCCGGCCTGATGGAGATGCTGGCTGCCGATTCCCTTTGTGCTCAGTATGGGACATCTGCTCAAGGGGGAAAGCGAGCTTGGTCGCCTTTTGCGCCGTTTGATGGCCACCACGATTTTTCTTTCCGGCTCGCGAGGAGGAATGCTTGCTTTCATTCTCGAAATGGTACTGTTTGCAGCCTGACTCTCGGAAAGAGACGAAGCCCTCGCATAGCGCTGGGATCCATGGCCGTGTGCGTCTTGATCCTGGCCCTGCTGATTTTCTTGGGCAAGGGACAGTGCCCTGGGCCGCCTCGGAGATCTGGGCCCTGGCATCCGTCTGGATATCACCAAAGATAGCTTGAGAATGTTTTCCAACGGCCAGTTGGGGGATGGGGCTTGGGAACTTTCCCAACCGTCTACCCGAGTTACCGCAGCTTCTATACCAACCTGTTCGTCAATGAAGCGCATAACGACTATGCGCAATTGCTGGTGGAGACCGGCTTGCTCGGCTTCGGGCTGATGCTGTGGTTTCTCGTGCGCCTGTACCGATACGGATTACCGACCTCTCGCCGCTGGGAATTCCAATGGGAGGGGCGGTCTCCCTCGCCGCTTTGCTGGGGTGTACGGGAATTCTGTTCCACAGTTTCGTGGATTTCAATTTGCAGATCCCGGCGAATGCTGCGCTGTTTTATGTGCTTTGCGGGTTGGCTGCTTCCAGGCCTTTGTCAGACAAGCGTCAGGCGGTCTCGAGCCATCGGGAATGAAGGAATCTGGAGGCCGTCGCACTCGGTCTGACAATGGCGACTCATTGGCGCGGCCGACATTAAATTGAATCCTGCATCAACGTATTTGGAAGAATTGCAGTTGAGTTGGGCCGCATTCTGATCGTTCAACGGACGAACCACTGGTGGGAAAGTACGCGACGGAAAACACAGCGTCCGTGCTAATCTAGCGGGAACTTGCGCCAAAACGAATAACGCAACTCCGAGGAGGAGAAATGTCGCTGAAACACCTCACCATCGGGGCTTTGGTGGCAGTTTGTACCCTCGTGGCGCCGGCCGCGGCGCAAAAGAACGAATTGTCGGGCATCCTTGGGCGTACCTTCATCAGCGATCAGGCATCCAAGGTGCCCCCTCCTTCGATCCGAACCTGCACTTCGGCAAGGGATTGACCTTCGAAATAAATTATTCCCGGCGCGTCTGTGATGCGAGACCTTTGTTCTCTCGCTCTGGAAGTGCCGTTCCTAGGGAACCCGGACGAGGATATGCACGCCGGAGTGAATCTGATCCCGGACAATATTCCTCGATTTTCGTGACTCCCGCGGCACGGTTGAATGTGTTTCCTGATCAAGCGGTGTCTCCCTGGGTCAGTTTCGGTGGCGGATTCAGCCATTTCGGTCACAAGTTCTACACTGGAGTTTGGAAGTGCGAACCCAAGCAAAACGGGAACAACACCGGCGTATTCCAGGCCGGCGTGGGACTCGATGTGAAGATTTTCGGGCACTTCAGCCTGCGCGGCGAGGCCAGAGACTTCTGGTCGGGTATCCGCAAACTGAATGTGAATACAGGCAAGAGCCGACAACACAATATTTTCGTCGGCGGTGGCATTGTCTGGCACTTCTGAACGGAGATTCACCGCCGTATCTGACGGAAGACTGCGGGACCACTACGCGGAATGTTGGCGTGTTTCTGCCGTTCTGTCCGACTGTGCTGCCAATCGCTCCGGTCAAGAGTACTCGCTCCTCCGCCTACCAAAATGAGACCACAGCCAGAGCATCTCCTGTGAACCGTTCATGATATCCTTCCGGCTTCTATCTGCACGAGGGATTGCCGCTATCGGAGAGTAACTTCGTCTGCAACCGGAAATTGATCGGGAGGAATCCGTGACATTTTCGCGCCGTGATTTCGTGAAGACGTCCGTGTTCGGAGCTGTCGCCGCAGGAGTTGGAGCTCACGGCTGCGGTTTCCGAGGCTGTCACCGAAAGCGGCCAGCCAGGTCATTCCGCTGCAGCGGATTCAGCCAAGCGCGCGATCATTATCTGCGCCAATAACGGCTACAATTACGTCGAGGCCGCATACGCCTTCCTCAAAGGCGGCGGCGACACGCTCGAAGCCGGGGTCCGAGTGGTGAAGGGCCCGGAGGACGATCCCAACGACGATTCTGTCGGGCTGGGCGGTTTGCCCAACGAGGAATGCGTAGTCGAACTGGATTCCTGCTGCATGCATGGACCGACGCGGCGCGCGGGGTCGGTAGGCGGCGTACGCAACATCAAAAATGTGTCGATGGTCGGCGAAGGCCGTGATGGAGCACACCGGCCACGTCATGCTCGTAGGCGAGGGGGCGGAGCGATTTGCGGTGGCGATGGGTTTTCCGCGCGAGAACCTTCTGACCGAACACTCGCGCAAAATCTGGCTGCTGTGGAAGCAATTCAATTCCGATCGCGACTGGTGGGGACCGGGGATTGCCGATCCACATTGGCATCCGCCCGCGCCTGAATCCAAACCGCAAGCCGAAGTTTGGCAGGAACGAATTGAACAATTGCAGCAGCGCGCTGCTGAACTCGGCATTGAGCCGGAGTTTCAATTGGCCGCCGTGCGTCGCGTTTTGTTTCCACCCACCGGCACGATCCACTGCTCGGTTCTGAATGAGAAGGGCGAAATGTCGGGCATCACCACGACCAGCGGCTTGGCGTTCAAACTGCCGGGACGTTGCGGCGATTCGCCTATCATCGGAGCGGGCTGCTATACCGACCAGGACGTAGGCTCCGCCGGCGCTACCGGCGCCGGGGAAGAAAACATCAAGGTCGCAGGCGCTCACACGATCGTCGAGAACATGCGCCATGGCATGTCGCCGCAGGAAGCCGGCATGGACGCCCTCAAACGCATCGTGCGCAACTACAACGGAGACATGAACAAGCTGCGCTTCATGGACATGACCTATTACGTTCTGCGCAAAGACGGCGCGTATGCGGGCGTGTGCCTGTGGGAAGGATATTCGGCGGGTCATCAGCATAAATTCACGGTGCATGATGGAACGCTGCGCTCCGAAGTTGCGACGCCGCTGCTGAAAGGATATTCGCAGGAGTGGCCGCCGTTCCCGCCGATTCCGGAGGAGTTGAAGAAGGATTCGGAGTATTTGAAGTAGAAGTACGCCGCCGTCCCCGGGCGCGCGGCAGGCACAATGACTTTGGTATCAGGCTGCTTGGGTATCAGGTCTTGCGATCGGAAGCCTTGCGACACCTTGGCGTGCTATCCTCATGAGGCCGTACGCCGTGATCTGAATCTACGAGAACCTGACCTTCACATCCGGCCCCTTCTCCAGGTGGATGCTTTCCACGAAGCGCACCTTGCCAGTGCGCAGCGTCAGGATGACGGACGATGTCCGCGTGCCTTCGCCGAAGAAGCGTACGCCCTTCATCAGCGCGCCATCGGTGACGCCGGTGGCGGCGAAGATTAATTGTTTGCCGGGCGCGAGGTCTTCCGCCTCGTAGATGCGGTTCTTGTCTTTGATGCCCATGCGGGCCAGGCGCTCTTCCTGGTCCGGCTTCACGACCAGGCGGCCGAGCATGTAGCCGTTGAGGCAGCGGATGGCGGCGGCAGTGATCACGCCTTCCGGCGCGCCGCCTGAGCCCATGACCGCGTGCACGCCGGTCCCGATAACGGCGGCGGCGATTCCGGCGGAAAGATCGCCGTCGCCGATCAGCCGAATGCGGGCGCCGGCGGCGCGAATGTCGGCGATCAGCTTTTCGTGGCGCTCGCGGTCGAGCACCATCACGACCAGGTCTTCCACGTCGCGATCCAGCCGCTTGGCAATGTTCTTCAGATTGTCGGCAACGGGCGCGTCCAGTTCGACTGCATCCTTGCAGGATGGCCCGACCACGATTTTTTCCATGTAGCAGTCGGGAGCGTTGAGCAGCCCTCCGCGCTCGGAGGCCGCGAGCACGGTGATCGCTCCGGGCGCGCCCGTAGCACAGAGGTTCGTGCCTTCGAGCGGATCGACGGCGATGTCGACTTCAGGAACTTCCGTGCCGTCGGGAAACTCGGCGCCGACTTTCTCGCCGATGTAGAGCATGGGCGCCTCGTCGCGCTCGCCTTCGCCGATGACGATGGTCCCACGCATGGGGATGGAGTCCATGGTCCGTCGCATGGCCTCGGTGGCGACCTGATCGCTGAGCTTGCGCTCGCCTTGTCCCATGGTGCGGGCCGAAGCGATGGCGGCCACTTCCACTACGCGCAGGAATCGCGACGCCAGGTCGCTCTCAATGTTCTCCCCGTAAGTGCGAGCCTTGCCTTCTGCACGAGTCTGCGTACCCATTCTGATTCTCCCGGCGCCTTAGGATGCGGCGGTTACGCGCCGGGTTGAGACTATAACGCAATCCTGGGCAGCATGGAAAGGCACAGTGCATCAGAAGATACTGGCCTCGAACAAGAGTCGCGGATGTCGATCTTGAGATCGCGCGGCGAATCTCGCCGGTTTCAGCGCAACTCTCGGGCGGCAGCCAGCATGTCGTCGGCTCGCGCGCGCACGCGGATGTCTTCGGTGAAGTTGGTCCAACGAACCACCTTGGAGGAGTCGACCAGAAACTCTGCTGGCCGTGCGATATCGTGCCCGTCCGGGCCGCCCGCCAGATGCAGCAAGTGATATTGGCGAATCACCGCTGCGTCGGGATCGGAGAGCATGGGGAAGGTATACCCGGTTTTGTTGGCGAGATTACGCGAAACTTCCGGCGAATCCACACTGATCGCCACTGGGCGAACTCCGGCCGCCTCGAACTCCGGCATACGTTTTTCGATGCCTCGTAACTCGAGGTTGCAGAACGGTCACCAGTAGCCGCGATAGAAAATCAGGAGGAGCGCTTTGGGAGCCGGGGATCCGGATCCGGCAGCGAGCAGTTGGTCAAGCGACACGCGCTTCCCGGAAGTATCCGAAAGACTGAAGTCTGGTACCCTCTGGCCAACTTGGGGTGCAGCGGTAGAACTGGGAAGCTTCCGGGCGCTCACGAAGGCAAAGGCAGTTAGCCCGATTGCGAAAACAGCGATTACGGAGAGCACAACACTTAGCGCTCTCCCACGGTAGACCTGCGGCTGGCCCAACGCTCGCCACAGTCCGGCGACCAGAAATATCAACGCGAGGACGGCTAACGACAGGCTCAGCCAGGGAAGTGCTCCCTGCAATGGAGAGCTCACAAAAAACGCGCCATTGCAGCCTATGGCGCCGATGCCGAACAAGAGTCCCCACCAGGGCGCGAGGTTTCTGCGACGGTCGGTCGGGTTCGGCATTCCCACCGAGTTTATCAGAGCAGCAGATTTGCGACCGAGTTCCGGCCCTCGGGAGGCGGGGATGCCTCTAAGCGATAGTCGGCTAGGAAGAAGCGAATAATTGCATCTTGTTCGGCTGACTGCCCGTGTTATTCTCGCAGACCTGCTACGAAATGAACGCCATGCCTGAGCCGCGCCCTTTGACCTTCCTCTGCATCACGACCTACGAAAAGGGACAGGAGTTCATGCGCGAATGCAAGCGCCAGGACTGCCGCGTAATCCTGTTGACGGCGGAAAAATTGCGCGATGCCGATTGGCCGCGCGAAGTCTCGACGAGACGTTCTACCTTCCTGAAAATATCGCACTCGCTGACATCGTGCAGGCAGTCACGCATCTGGCGCGCTCGCAGAAAATTGATCGCATTGTTGCTCTCGACGAATATGACATGGAAACAGCTGCTACTCTTGCGGGAACATCTGCGAATCCCGGGAATGGGGCTCACGACGATGCGCTACTTCCGGGACAAACTGGCCATGCGCATGCGAGCGCTCGATCGTGACGTGCGAGTGCCGGATTTTGTGCCGATCGTGAATCATCCACGACATTCGCTATTACCTGGAGCACGTGCCGGGTCCGTGGGTGCTCAAGCCGCGCCAAGAGGCATCGGCGATCGGGATCAAGAAGATTCACGCGCCGGAAGAATTGTGGCCGGTGCTGGAACAACTGGGCGACAAACAGTCTTCGTTTCTGCTGGAAAAGTTTTTTCCCGGCGACGTCTATCACGTGGATTCGGTGGTGTCGGAGAACGAAGTTGTCTTTGCCAACGTCAGCAAATACGGCAAGCCACCGATGAATGTGGCTCAAGGCGGCGGGATTTTTACGACATTCACCGTGCCTCGGGGAAGCGAAGAAGACTCTGCACTGCGGTCGATCAATCGCGACCTGATTGCGGCGCTGGGGCTTTTGCGCGGAGTGGCTCATGCGGAGTTTATAAGGGCGCACGCCGACGGGCATTTTTATTTTCTCGAATGTGCGGCGCGCGTCGGCGGCGCCTACATCAACGAGATGGTCGAGGCCGCGACTGGAATCAATCTCTGGCGGGAGTGGGCTCGCATCGAAGTCGCCGGCGAAGACGGCAGCTACAAGTTGCCACCCGTGCGCGAAGAATACGCGGGCGTGATTCTTTCGCTGGCGCGGCAGGAAAATCCGGATACTTCGGCCTACAACGATCCGGAAGTCTATCTTGCGGATTAAGAGGCATCATCACGCCGGCCTGGTGCTGCGATCGAAAGATGCGCAGCGGATTCCCCGGTTGCTCGACGACTATGCGCGACGCTTCGCGGAGGAATTCCTCGCCGTCGAGCCGCCGCGAGACAAGCCGACAGCCTAGCTATGTGGCGCGAGCGCCCCCGCCCCTATGTTGGGAACGAAAGCTAAGCGACGAATTATTGCAACCGCTCCGTCGGGCGCGACACCTGTCCTTCCATTGAGCGAAGCTCGGCAAAGCCGCGCTATTCTTCGGGCGATGTTACAGTGCATCCTGTTCGACGTATTGCACGACGAATACGATCGCCACATCCCGGCCGTCGTCAGTTGAGCGTCGCCTGCGCACTCAGATCGACAGGATCGTAGGTAGTGTGAACTATCGTCTATCCGTGTCAGTATACGTCGCCGAGAATAACGAGATCGAACTCAGCCGCTGCCTGGATCCGAGGCTAGCGTCTTAACGCAATGGTCGTTCAAGGCATATCGTCGTTGTCCGGTGTAGAGGTGGCGGTTCTCGAAGGGATTGCCTCACAGCACGGCGCTCGATGTCCTTCAGCTACCCAAGTCCGAAAAGCAGGTCGTTGGTTAAGTCTCGTGGACGCGGCGTGTCCGACGCCGCAAAGCCGAGCAATTTTTCGATGCTTCGTAACTATCGAGGAACTTAGCGATTGGGCGTAATCCGAGCCGAGCAGTAGAAGAGTCGCATCAACGTGGCACTGGTTGTGGACGGGAGCATTGTCCTCCCTCACCTGCGGCGGGCTCTATGAACTGCTCGATGAAATGTACGCCGTAAAATCCAACGCCATGAGTTCTCGGCCTGTAACCGTGAAGACAACCAGCCGTGGTCCAGTTGTCGAGTGTGAGTCTGCCACCCAGTTCGAGCCGCTGCCGATTTCCTCTTAGCGTGACGCCATGCAGCATCCACAACGACGAAAGAGAGATCCTGTCATTACGCAAGCCTCCAATCAAGGAAGCACATCTTACAAGAAGCCCACCTCGGTCGCGACGCGCCGCTATTTTTCTGAGCGACATGGGATGTAGAACCGTCGTGAACTTCGCTTCCGAGCGCATCGACCGAGGGCGGCTGTCCCCACATTTTTCAATCTAAAATGCGTCAATCCCGGTGATGCTCTGCCCGATGATCAGCGAATGCACATCGTGCGTCCCTTCGTAGGTCTTTACCGACTCCAGATTCATCATGTGGCGCATGATGGGATAGTCATCCGCAATGCCGTTGGCGCCGAGAATGTCGCGGGAGAGACGGGCGCATTCCAGCGCCATCCATACGTTGTTGCGCTTGGCCATTGAGATGTGCTGGTGCTCGACTTTGCCCGCATCTTTTAAGCGGCCGACCTGCAGCACCAGTAACTGTGCCTTAGTGATTTCGCTAATCATCCAGGTGAGCTTGTCTTGCACCAGCTGGTGCGAGGCAATGGGCTGATCGCGCCATTGCTTGCGGAGCAGCGAGTACTGCAGGGCGCAGTCGTAGCAGGCCATCGCAGCCCCGAGCGCTCCCCAGGCGATGCCGTAGCGGGCCTGGTTCAGGCACATCAGAGGAGATTTCAGGCCGCCACTCTTCGGCAGCAGGTTCGACTCCGGCACATGCACATCCTGCAGCGAGAGACCGGAGGTGACCGACGCGCGCAGTGACCACTTGCCGTGAACGTCGTCGGCTTCGAATCCAGGACGGTCGGTTTCAACCAGGAATCCACGAATCTTATTGTCTTCGTTTTCCACTTTCGCCCAGATGATGGCCACGTCGGCGATGCTGCCGGAAGTGATCCACATCTTCTCGCCGTTGATCACGTATTCGTTGCCGGCTTTTTTGGCGCGGGTGCGCATGCCGCCGGGATTCGATCCGAAATCGGGCTCAGTCAGGCCGAAGCAGCCGAGCTTTTCTCCCTTTTGCATCGCAGGCAGCCAGGTCTGCTTCTGCTCTTCGCTGCCGAATTCGTAGATTGGATACATGCACAGCGCCGACTGCACGCTCACAAAGCTGCGCACTCCGGAGTCGCCGCGCTCGAGTTCCTGCGTCATCAGGCCGTATTCAACATTGCCCATGCCAGCGCAGCCGTATCCTTTCAGCGACGCGCCGAAAAATCCCAGCTCGGCCATCGGCTTCACCAACTCGCGCGGGAAGCGGCCGGCGCGATTGCATTCCTCGATGATGGGAATCAGATTGTCTTCGATGAACTGGCGCGTGGTATCGCGGACCAGGCGTTCTTCGTCGGTCAGCAGGGCGTCGTACTGCATGAAATCGACGCCGCGGAATTTGATGGCAGGCATGATGATCTCCTGAAGATGTGGGTCGCCGAATCCTGTACTTAAAGTAGGGAAAACAGTTTGCCGCCCCAAGGACAGGGCGCACATCGGAGGGCAAACATATGACGGTAGCAGGGGCGAGGGAGCACGGTCAACGGCGAGAAGAGCGCGGTCCAGTTAAATGTCGCGAGTGCGAACCATCAGGAGTCCTTCGACTGTTCCTATTCCTTGTGCATGAACATCTGTTTACCCTTATCGGTCATTACGCCGACTCTTACCCGGAGCTCGTCGGGTCGCGGCGAAACTTTGGAATCCAACGCGGGGCCGACCGGCGATATTCTTCGTAGGAATCTCCAAATTGGCGGCGGAGCGTACGCTCCTCGTAGAAGATGACAAACAGTTCCACGGGTACACACAAGAATGCGCGTATGCCAGCAGCCACAGGGAACGAAATGTTGCCGCCTCTCCAAGAATCACTCCGAACACGCCAATGTACATCGGGTCGCGAACATAGCGATGAAGCGCGGTGGTAACGAGAAATTTCGTGGGAGCCACACGCGCGGGCGTGCCGAGTCCTCGGACCGCGAACTCCCAGGCGCAGCGGAAATAGATTGCGCCCCCCAGCAGGATAATAGCCATGCCAACCCATGTCCGCATGCCGGTCTGCGGCCTCGGGAAGCCGTGAAGAATCCAACCAGGGATCAGAACGAGTACCGATCCAGGGACCAGAATCGTGAATAACAGCGTGTTCAAAATTGGGCCGAGGGCGCGCGTCATGCGCAGACCAGAGGCCCTTTGATCAAGCCGGCGGCAAGACAGCCGGCACAACTTTACTGTAAAATCGATAACGACGGAAGAGAGAACAGAAATCGAGACGCAGCATCTTCCAGAGTGGATCCCCGTTAGTCCGACTTAAGATTTCGTCGATTCCATTCACAACATCCGGCCCGATAGAGCGGATTTCGCTGCGCTGATATTGAGAAATCAGGAGACATCAAGCCATGGCAGTAGGCGCCAAGATTGCAAAAACAGCAGACCGCAAAAAGGTGATGGACACCACCAAGAGTACGGATTGCCCCAAGTGCGGCAAGGCCACGCGCATCGTCAAGCGGGTGAAAGACCGCGAACGCGGCGTCCCAGGCGGAGTTTACATCTCATGCTCGGCGTGTGAGTTTTTCGAGAAGCTGTAAGAGGAGGATTTCGGCTTCTGGTCGCCCGACCGGATCTGGTCCTCCTGGCCCTTCGTTTGACGCTCGCGCGGACTTGCTCCCTTCCTAGTCCAGCGCAAGGGCGATCTTCAGCGCTTCATCCAATTCGGTAAGCTTGGCGTGGGAAAGCGATCCTAGGAATTGCGTCAAGTCTGTTTTCCGAAGACTTCTCAGGTTGTCACATGTGATCCAGCTCTCGTGCTTGAGTCCTTCGTCGACCCCGACAGCGACCTGGGTCGAAAGTCCTTCTACGCCGGTGAACACCGGAGCGCACACTACAGTAGAGTAGCTGGAATTAATCAGGGCTTGTCGGCTTATAACGACGCAGGTTCGGTGCCGTTTTGGGTCGCCCTCCGGCTTGTAGGTACGGTAAATGTCTCCGCGCCTCATTGCTGTAAACGCTCCGCCTACCACTCTTCGGAAGCCTGATCTTCCAGACCGTCTTCGGCGTGGCGGTTTAGTTTTTCCGCGTGCCGATTGATAAGTTCGATATCGCGGCGTCCCGCGCGGCTTTGCACCGCTCCCGCAAGTATTGACGTAGAACATCCTCGATGAACGCGGATCGCGATTGCTTCGATCCCGCGAGGCGATCGATTCCAGTCAGCACCTCTGGCGAGAGTGTGACAGATGTCTTCTCTTTCATACCACTATCACACCACCATTGGTGGGAGTGGGAAAATCCGTCAACCGGGACAGCCACGCTAACAATGATTTTTATGAGCTGATCTGTTTCAAAATCGCATTAGCTTCGGCTGCCGGATCGGCAGCTTCCGTGATGGGGCGGCCGACCACAAGATGGCTGGCGCCTGCGGCAATGGCCTCGGCGGGGGTGACGACCCGAACTTGATCGCCAACGTTGCCTCCGAGGGATCGCACCCCCGGGGTTACTACGGCGAAAGCATAACCGAGCTTTGATCGCAACGCAGGTGCTTCGCGGGCGGAGGCCACCACACCTTGGCATCCGTTGGCCAGCGCGATGGTGGCTAGGCGCACGACGCCGTCCTCCGTCGTACCCTGCATACCGATGCTTCTAACGTCGCTATCGTCCATGCTGGTGAGTACGGTGACGGCGAGCACCATCAGGTCGGGGCGCACCTTTGCTGCTTCAACCGCCGCGCGCAGCATTCTGCCGCCGCCAGAGGAATGTACCGTTAGCATACTAACCCCAAGCTTAGCCGCCTCTGCTACGGCTGCCCCAACTGTAGTGGGAATGTCGTGAAACTTGAGATCGAGGAAGACCCGGTGTCCGGCGGCGACCAAATCCCGCACTACTTGGGGACCCTCAGCGGTATAGAGCTGCATGCCGACTTTATAAGTCAGCACGGAATCTCCTAATGCCGCCACAATTCTCTGGGCCGCCGCAGCGGTGGACACGTCCAAAGCGACAATGAGCCTTTGGCGCGGATCAAGGCCCTCGTGATTTGAACCACCGGCTGGGATGCGAGGTAAGGTCGCAGACATCCCAGCCAGTGTAAAGTCTCTAGGGGAGTTTCGCCAGTGGATGGTTATAGGCGACTGTCGGGTAAGCCGGCTTTACGTCTCTGGGATTGACCAGATCCAGACGGACCCGTTGTAGACCGCGTTGTCTGAACTCCAGCGCCTGGGCAGCCCCATAAGACAGGTCGATAATCCTGCCGGGCACAATCGGACCGCGGTCATTCACCCGGACTATGACAGCCCGGCCATTTCGCAGGTTCGTGACCCGCACATAGCTTCCCATCGGAAGCTTTAGATGAGCGGCGGTCATGTCATACATATCGTAAGGCTCGCCGCTGGCGGTTGGTTTACCGTCAAAAATCTGCCCATACCAAGAGGCTGTTCCCACCTGATACGGCTTTGTCTTAACCTGTTTACGGACTTCGGGATTCTGCTGTCTTGAACTAACTGGAGCCGCTGTCGCCTCCGAGATGTTCGGTCCCTGAGCCGCTCCCAGGCAGACGATCAAAAAGGCAATCGCCAGTCCATGAGCTAAATATCGTCGCATTCAGTTCTCCTCGCATACTCAAAAGTGCTTTCGGCCTTAAGGCTTTCGTACCTGCAGTCTGTTGATGCTATTGGCCTGCCAAACCAGTGTCAATACGAATTGGGGGGTAGTCGGGTGTAAGGGCAGTAATGGATCACTTACGTAACCTATTGTAAATATAGGGACATTCCGCTAAATCCCTTTATTATCGGAAGCTTAGATATTTACCAAAGGGTAAATGGCACGTCCGGGAAAGCAAGGTAGAATTTACAAGATCATTGGAATCAATGGCTTACCCTTTGCTTCCAGCCAAACTACGTGGAATCAGGTATTTACGGAGCCCACTGGGGACTGATGCCGCCAAGAATTTTTTCCAAGGGTAAGTCCCGAAAGTAACTTCGTCCGCCGCCGATGTGAGATGCTGAGCCTTCAGTGGCGTTACTATCGAACTCAGCGGAACCGAAGGCCATGCCCGAAAAACCACCTATCGTACTCACTATCGCGGGATTTGACCCCTCCTCCGGCGCGGGCGTGACTGCCGATATCAAGACGATTGCCGCCCATGGCTGCTATGGAGTAGCCTGCATCACCGCCCTGACGGTGCAGTCCACCACGGGAGTAAAGCGGGTCGCAGTCGTCGAACCCTCCGTTCTTTCCGAGAGCCTCGAAGAACTGGCGGCGGACCTCGACATTGCCGCCGTGCACATCGGGATGTTGGGATCGGAACAGATAGTAAATGCGGTTGCGAGCTTTCTCTGTAGCCCGGCACTGACCCATGACGAAAATCCATCCACAAGAGTACCCGTAAGGGGGCGGCTGCCCAATATAGTCCTCGACCCGATCCTCCGGTCCTCTTCCGGCGCAGAACTTCTCGATGTCGCCGGCACCAGAGTGCTGGTCGAACGACTAATACCCCTAGCCGACGTCGTAACTCCCAATGTCGACGAAGCCGCGGTGATCGCCGGAATCAAAGTCAGAGATCTGGAGGAAATGAAAGCCGCGTCCGCGAAACTCCACGACATGGGTGCTGTAGCCGTCGTCATTACCGGAGGGCACCTGGAGAAGGCCATTGATCTGTTGAGTTTCAAAAGCAGGCGGGGGATCGAGCAGGAGGTATTCAAGGCCGAACGGCAACGGTCGAATTCAACCCATGGCACGGGCTGCGCCTTCGCGACTGCCATGGCGTGTCATTTGGCACTGGATCGGGGATTGGCAGAAGCCGCCCTGCTGGCGAAAACTTACGTAACTGCCGCGATCGCCAACGGGCATCCGCTAGGCCGTGGAAGAGGACCGGTGCACCATCTTTATCGCATGAGCCAGCAAAGGCGCGCCATGGGCTCGGGAGGCGAAACGTAGACAGTATTTAATTACGGTCGCGATTGGAAGGGTTCTTCAGCAGAATTCCCGCTACAAATGAGGCGGTAGCGGCGAGCAGCCATTCCGCCCGGTAAAATTGAATCGCCTGCCAATCTACAAAGTTCCTCGCCGTCAGCAGTCCGACCAGCAAGGCCCCCGCCACACAGCCGATTCCGATTACGAACGCGATGAGGGATGCCGTCGAAAGACCGATCCAGCTCTTAATCTCGTGGAAGTGGAGATAGCGCAGCCAGGAAGGAAATTTGATCTTGCTCCATGAAAATCCGGCGACGAGGGAATAAATTAGCGTGGTTCCCTGCTCCCAAAATCCAGGCAATGCTGCACCCTCCGCCGTCGCGCCACCCGAGGTCAATTCCGGACGGCGGACGCCGCAGGTGTGGCAGAACCCGGAACCTGGCAGAAATTCGGTGTCGCAGCGCGAGCAGGCCTCCGCCCTAGCGGGAGTCGCCTGCTGGAAGACAATTTCCTCCGCCACAACCGGCGAGGGCGGACGCCAGAATTCCTGATGGGCTTCTTGAACCACGTCCGGCATAATTGGGACCTTTAGCAAAAAACCTAATTGTGCAATCGCATTCCAACCACCAAAGCAGCCGTGATCCTAAATGCCACGACCACAATTACTTGCAACCTTTCGTCCAAGCGCAGCAACTGCAGCGTAAGCAATAATTACGCGCGCTAGCGGGTAAAGATGCGCCGGTTACGAAAGACCGGGGCCTTGCAGTAGCGCCAACAAGCTTCCGCAGCTGCCGATTATAAGGGTGTACGCAGGTCTGGCGGGGTACCGTTGATGGCAGGTAAGATGACGTTCTTGATTCCAGAGCCTCGCTGCTCAGCTGCAACCAGGCCGCGGCATGAGAGAGCCGGTTCGTTTAAACTGGGTAGCATCGAACCGTGATCGCCCACACCAAAGATCTCTCGATAACGATCAAACAGGGCGCCGAAACGCTGGTGCTATCTGTTTGCCTCCTGATCGCATGTTGCCTTC
The DNA here is from genome assembly GCA_963733795.1 of uncultured Acidobacteriaceae bacterium. GTDB lineage: Bacteria > Acidobacteriota > Terriglobia > Terriglobales > Acidobacteriaceae > Sulfotelmatobacter. Next base: position 421,912 of record CAVTED010000003.1, on the reverse strand, counting down.
CTACAATGAGCCAGTCGCGTGTTGGCGCGGCTTCATCCCACGGCGCGACCCGCGATCCGCAGACCGAAGCAGCCTTCGACCATTTCTACAACATGGACTACGATCGCGCGACCCAGGAGTTCGAAAAGATCGTGGAGAAACATCCCACCGATCCTTTTGCAGTGAATCATTTGCTCACTGTGGTGCTCATGCACGACCTCTACGATACGGGCGCAATGAATACCGGGGATTACAGCAATGACAGCTTTATCGGCCGCACTCCCCGCCCCACGAAGCCTGAAGTAAAGGAACGAATCAAGGAATTGGTTCGGCGGGCTGAGGACCTTGAAGAGCGCCAACTGAAGTTGAATTCAAAGGACGTGGATAGTCTTTATTGTCGCGGAGTAACTCGGGCCCAGTTTTCGGTCTACACCGCTCTGGTGGAGCGGGCATGGTTTTCGGCCCTGCGCAATGCGGTCGGAGCGCGGCACGACCACGAACACGTACTCGAAATCGATCCAAGTTATGCGGACGCAAAGTTGGTAGTGGGCACTCACAACTACGTGGTCGGACATCTGCCCTGGAGTGTGAAAGTGGCTGCGGCCTTGGCTGGCTTGAGTGGATCAACGGAAAAAGGTCTGGCATATCTCCGCGAAGTTGCCAGGAGCGAAGGCGAAAACGCAGTCGATGCCAAAGTCGTGCTCACACTGTTCCTTCGGCGGGAGCACCAATATGACGAGGCGCTCGGCTATATGAACGAGCTTTCGGCAAAATATCCGAGGAATCACCTGTTTCTTACCGAAGTGGCGAACCTGCAGCGCGCCGCGGAACGCCTGCCTGAGGCCGAGGCCACCTACCGCAAAGTATGGCAGAACGGCCACGACGGCAAGTACGGCAGCCTGCACTACGAGCTGGCGGCCTGGGGACTGGGAGAATTGCTGCGCAGCGAGAAGAATCTTGCCGGCGCGGCCGCCGCCTATGACCTGGTAAACCAAGCTCCAAACCCCGACCCCGATGTGCTGCAAAAGGCTAACCTCGCCGCCGGAGAGATGTACGACCTGCTGCAGAAACGCGATCTGGCGATGCAGAAGTATCAAACTGTGCTCGCCGGGAATGCGAACACGGGCCCCGCTGACCAGGCGCGGCGCTATATCAAAGAGGCGTATCGAGAGTAGGGATCAAGAAACGAGTAACGAAGTAAAGCTTCGTGATCATGATTGATGCGTCAATGAATCAAGAGACATTCGCGTCGATTACCTGTGAAATGGCGCGGTGGAACTTTCGGGCTGCAATTGCGTATTAATATTGTGAGGGCGCAACTATGTATTGCAACTACTGTGGGAAATTGATTCAGGACGACGCCGCAGTTTGTGCGTATTGCGGAGTTCGCATCGGTGCATCTCTGGCCAGGACGAAATTGGTACGCCCGCGCCACGGTCGTAAAATCGCGGGCGTTTGCCTCGGGTTCTCGGAGTACTTCGATATCGACGTCACCGTGGTGCGGATCGTATGGCTGATTACGGCGATCATGACCGGCATCGGTTTCATTCCCTACATCATCGCGTGGATCGTGATGCCGGAGGAACCGCTGCTGCTCCCCGCGCCGGCTATCACCCAGCAAGTGACAACTTCCTAACTCCGGTGGCCGGACGCCGGTAGCCGGACTTGTGATCTAATCGGCAGCATGCAGCGCCATCCCCCCCAACGCATTCAAAGCGGCGACGCCGAAATTGTCTATTGGTCGATAGGCGACGGTTCCCCGGTATTTCTGCTGCATCCCTTTCCTGTCAATCATGAATTCTGGCTGCCGGTGGCCGAGCGGCTGGCTACGCGCTATCGCGTGGTGATGCCTGATCTGCGCGGACATGGCGAGTCCGGGATCGGCGAAGGTCCGGCCACCATGGAGAAACATGCTGCCGATATCGCCAGCCTCATGGTGAACGCCGAGATCGGCCGTGCTCCATTGGTCGGAGTCTCGATTGGCGGTTACGCCCTCTTCGACTTCTGGCGAAAGTATCGCGGCCGCGTGACTGCACTCGGCTTATTTAATACGAAGGCTCCCGCCGATGGTCCAGAGGCGCGCGCCGGGCGTTTGCAAGCGGCGAACGACGTCCTTGAGCGTGGCACCGAGCCGTTCTTTGAATCGATGATTCCAAAAGTCCTGGCGAAAACTACGCGAGAGATGCGTCCCGACTTAGTCGACGGTGCGCTGCGAATGATGCGCAAAATGTCGCCGGAAGACGTCGCGCAAGTACAGCGCGGCATGGCCGTGCGGCCTGATTCTGTGGAAACGTTGAAGACCATCACTGTTCCCACGCTGCTGGTGACCGGAGACGAGGACGCCATGACCGGCGTGAACGAAGCCGAGTTAATGCGTCAGCACATCTCGGGCAGCCAGATGCGAGTGATTCCAAAGGCCGGACACTACTCCCCGTGGGAGCAACCGGAAGAAGCAGCCAAGCTTCTCCGCCAATTTCTGGACGGGCTCTAGGCCCGATTGATCTAGAATCGGGGGAAACTATGAAGAAACTCGCTGCAGCGTTTGCCCTCATAGTCGTCCAGATATTTGCGCACGGTCAAACTGCGCCACCGCGGCCGCATATTCTCGGCATCGACCATGTAGCGTTCTACACGACCGCGCCTGAAGGCGTAAAAAAACTATACGAGGACATTTTGGGTTTAACGTCAGCCGCCCCGTTGGAACCCGGCGGATCCCTGCGCTACATGGTGGGCAAGCAATGGGTTGAATACAGTGCCGTGATCGATAACAAGGCTAGCAATCGCATGGACCACGTGGCTCTTACCACCGACAACATCGTTGCACTTCGCAAATATTTAACAGCACAAGGCATGAAGGTTCCTCAGATTCAAGGACGCTCCGACCATAGTCTTTTCTTCATCATTGAAGATCCGGAAGGGCATCGGGTAGAGTTCGTGGAGCGGGGCAAGGCTGAGCCGGCGCCCCCGGCGACGTCCGCCATTTCTCGCCATATGATTCACGTTGGATTTCTGGTTCACAACCGAGACGCGGAAAACCGCTTCTACCGCGACATCCTCGGCTTTCGTCCCTACTGGCACGGCGGAATGAAAGACGATGAGACTGACTGGGTGGCTATGCAAGTTCCGGATGGCACCGACTGGGTGGAATATATGCTGAATCAGCCGGAGCATCCCGATCTGCGATTAATGGGAGTGATGAACCACGTTTCATTCGGCGTCGCGGACATGAAAAAGTCGCAAAAGCTTCTGGAGTCGCACGGCTGGAAGCCGCACGGCGATGAAAAAGCCCAGTTGGGAAAAGACGGCAAGTGGCAGCTCAATATCTACGATCCAGATCTGACCCGCGTGGAACTGATGGAGTTCAAGCCCGTACAAAAACCGTGCTGTTCAGATTTCACGGGGCCGCACCCGTCGGACTAAGGTGAGTAGAGTCCGTTCTATGCCGCCAAGTTCATTGGAACCGAGACTCGGATACTCGTACCTTCAGGACCGGACTGCAGTCGAAAGTCGCCGCCGACCTCGCACACGCGTTCCCGCATTCCGGCTAATCCCACACCCGCTACACTGCCGCGATTCCCGGCACGTTCCAGAAGCTCTTTCGGCATCCCCCTGCCCTGATCGCTCACTTCCAGTACCACATTGGCATGATTAGCTCGAAGAGAGACTTCCGCGGTGGCGCTGCCTGAATGCTTATGAATATTTGTCAGGGCTTCCTGTACCACCCGGAACAGCATGGTTTCCACGAGCGTGGGAAAGCGCCCCTGGCAGTCGCTGGTAAGCGTGACCCGGATTCCGCTGCGCTTGCCGAATTCTTCCACGAACCACTTCATGGCGGAGTTTAACCCGATCTCGTCCAAAAGAGGAGGATGCAGGAGATGCGACAGCGTGCGGCTTTCGGCCAGGCAGAGCTGAATGATATTTTGCAGATCGTCGGAGCGCTTCTTGTCGATGGCGGGTGTATCCGCGACGAGCGCAGCCAGACTCATCGACATGGCCGCGAGATATTGACCCATGCTGTCATGGAGTTCGCGGGCCAGCCGCCGCCGCTCTTCATCCTGAGCGCGCATCAATTTCGCGGACAGCTGGCGAAGCGCGGCAGTGCGATTGGCTACTTCTGATTCCAATCTTTCCTTGTTCGACCTTAACATTTCGCGGGCTTCGCGTTGACTGTGGATATCGGTACTGGTCCCCAGCCAGCGTGCGATTTTTCCATTCTGATCTCGCACGGGCGTAACGCGGGTTAGAAACCAGCGAAATCGGCCTTCGACGCCCAGTAAAGGGAATTCCATTTCGAAGGGAACCCCTCTTCGGATGCAATCCTGCCAACTATTCAGAACGTCGGGAAGAATGTTGGGATCGTGCAGGGATTGCCATCCCGAACCCCTCAACTGCTCAAAAGTCTTGCCGGTGTATACATACCAACCATCGTTGAACCAGAGAATACGGCCGTCAGGGTCAGCGATCAGAGCCAGCTGCGGCATGGCATTGGCCAAGTGCCGGAATTGTTCTTCCGCACGGCGAAGGGCCTCTTCCCGGGAGTGCAATTCCGCCAGCCGATCGCGCACATCGTACTGTTTGGCTCGGGCTCGGAGTGCCGACCGGACGGTACTAACCAGCGTGACCGCTCGCAAAGGCCGCTCTTGAAGCGTAACGTTGCCCAGCGGCGTGCGCATGTTGGCGAGATGCCGGCTCGCACGGTTGGGCTCTCCGCCCCCGGTCATCACGATGATCGGCAAATCCGACCAGGCTGCTTGCCTCTGTAACGCCGATGCCAGGGTCTGCACCTGGGTTTCTCCGAGGGCCTCTTCCCCGATGACAGCGGCGGCAGCGCCCAACGCCAATTGGTCAACAACGTCGCCGCGGTTCTGCAAACGCGGCAAGACACTCCCGCATCCCGGAGAGCTGAGGAGATGAGATCGGCATCGCGGCCGCTCGGAGCGAGGATCAGCACTCGCCTGTCGTTATTACTGTTCGCGTCATTACTGTTCGCGTCAGTGTTAGCGTTCGCGTCAGTCGGCAGCGTCATTTGCGGTATTTGTGTCGTTGCCATTAGTCTTTCGGCGCTTGCGAACCAAGACATCGGGGACGCCGGTTAGTACCCCTTTGAAGTCAAACAATGGATTGCCAACAATAATGCCATGGTGCAGGCGAAGTTCGCGAATCGAGCGTTCATGAGAGCCGCTGCGCTTCTTGATCATAGAAATTGCCTGCCTCACCTCACCGTTGGCCTCGAAGAAACGAAGCAGAAGAACGGAATCAGCCAAGTAACTCACGTCCACTGGAGTCTGCATCTCTCGCCCAATAAGGCCGTGCTGCGCCAGAACCATGAAACTTGCGACGCCTTTTTGGTTCAAGAAGGTAGTGAGTTCATGCAGCTGCATGGGCAGATATTTTTCGCCGGGCATGGCATTCATGAATCCATTCAGGCTATCCAGGATGACTACCTTGGCTCCGTCCTCATCTACGGCCCGGTGCACTCGATCCACGAATTCGCCGGGCGAGAGTTCGGCAACGTCGACTTGGTGGAGAAGAAAACGCCCGTTATTCAGGAACGGCTCAGCGTCGAAACCAAGGCTTTTCAGGCGAGAAAGGTAAGACTGGATGCCCTCATCGAACAAATAGACGGCCGCCGATTCCCCTCTTTCCATTGCAGCGAACGCATATTTGGCCGCAATCGTAGACTTACCGGCGCCGGCAGGGCCCATCACTAATGTGCTTGTGCCGCGATCAATGCCGCCGCCCACAAGTGCGTCCAGTTCTTTGATTCCGCTGGAGATGCGTTCACCGAGAAACTTGGTTTTATGTTCCGCTGCGATTAAACGAGGATAAACTGCCAATCCCCCCGTCTTGATGCCGTAATCATGAAAACCTTCGCGGAAAGAGGATCCCCGCAATTTAAGCACCTCAAGCCTCCGCCGTTTGATTCCATAGTCGCGAGGCAGGTTCTCTAGCGACAAGACCCCATGGGCGATACTTTGCAGCTGCAGATCGCGGTCGGTATTGGTCCGATCGTCAAGTAACAGGACGGTGCATTGCTTTCCCGTAAAGTACTGCTTAAAAGCAAGAATCTGTCGACGGTAGCGCAGCGGATCTTGAGCCAGCATTCGCAACTCGGAGAGCGAGTCGATCACGATTCGTTTCGGATGCACCGCTTCCACTTTGCCCACGATCGCTTTCGTCGTGTCCCCGAGTTCCACTTCCGAAGGGTGAAAGACCGTATATTGACGCTCGGGTCTTAGGGCTTCCTCGTCCGGCAGTAACTCAAAGATCTGTATCTTCTCCAGGGACCATCCGTGCGAGGCGGCGACCGCTTCCAATTCCTTCTGGGATTCCGAGAGAGTCACATACAAGCCTGGCTCCCCTTGTTTTGAACCCGCGAGCAGAAATTGCAGCGCCAATGTGGTTTTTCCGGTGCCGGGGTCGCCCTCGATCAAGTAGAGATGACCCGGGGGCAGGCCGCCTTGCAAGATGTCGTCCAATCCTTCAATGCCGGTAATAAGTCGTTGCTGGTCCGTCATTTTTGTCTTTCCTCGCGAACCGTCACTGCAATAATAGTGAAAGAGCGACCTTCCCGGGTACCTATCTAATCAAATTCGGAGACCCCGCGTGACCCAGAGCGCGTTCTCATCCGTGGTCTGCGGCTTCGCTGTTTAGAGAGGGAAACCCTTTATGAGGTTGGCATTAACTACAGGATTTCTGGGCCTCCTTCGAAAATTTTGCGTCAGACTCCCAACTAGAGCGCGACTACCCCAATGCTTTCTATGAAGTACAAGGTTCGCCGTAATGACACGAGCGCGACCCGGATTTAGCTTCCAATTATCCGGCGGCGAGGGTGGCGTCGGCCACGCGGTTCGTCAGCTTTCCGCGCCTAAGACGGTTTCCTATTCGCCGGGAAACATATCTTCGAAACTGAGGAGGACACATGAGCATCTGGACGATTCTATTCGTAGTGTTGCTGATCGCTTGGCTGGGCGGCTTCACGGTATTCCACGTAGCGGGTGGCCTGATTCACCTTCTGCTGGTTTTCGCCGTAATATCGCTGATTTTGCACTTTGTGCTGGGCCCGCGCGCCGCATAAGTAAGACAGGCGGATACTCATATCTGCCGGTGTCCGCTGGTCGGCTCCAACACGAAACACAATTGCTTTTTGGCAAATCCACGGGCTTCGTGCCCAGAACCGAAAAGGATGGAATCTAACATGAGATGGAACAATCTTCTGAGATCATTTTTGAAAACCGCAGTTTACGTCATGGACCAGACCGCTGAGCAAGTCGACCGGGCCTCGGATCGTGCCTCGCAGTTCGCCGACGATGCCAGGAGCGCTATCTTCCCCGAGGAAGACCACACACTCCGGAACATTCTTGTATTCGCTGCCGGGGTGGGCGTGGGTGTAGGCGCGGGCCTTCTCCTGGCACCGGCCAGCGGCGAGGAAACCCGCAACTCGATCGGTGAAAAAGTTCAAGACATCACTGACAAAGTGAAGGGTCGGGTATCGAAGCAGAATTACAGTGCAACGGGAACGGAGTAGGGGCGGCTGCTGTCACTAACTCATGGCGGGTCAACGGCAGTCGGTTAAGGTCGTGGCAGCCGATTTTTTCGTCAAAAAGGAGAAACCGCAGATGAGCTTTCGAAAATATGCTCCCGCATTGTTTCTGACTGTTGCCTTAGCAGGCGTCACGTTCGGAACGGCGGAAACCGCACCACAAGACCAGCAAAGCCCGAAACAGGATATGAAAGACGCCGGGCACGCCACCAAGGATGCAGCCAAAGATACCGGGCGGGCCACTAAGAAGACTGCAAAGAAAACGGGACACGCAGTGAAACACGGGACTAAGAAAGCTGTGAACAAGACCGCCGAAAAGACGCAGGAAGGCGCGGACAAAGTACGAGATAAGACGGATCCAAATTAACCTCTAGTCATTCACTACGAGCGATGAGCGTTCCCTCGGCGGCTGCGGCCGAGGGGGCGCTTTTTACGCTGGGAGGTCCAAAATGAAAAGCAATCCAATGAGTCTTGGTCCGCGGTCGCAGCGGACGGCAAAGTTTCCACTCGCGCGGCTCAGTTGTGCGCTGGGGCTCATTCTGTTCTCGAGCCTGAGCCTGGTAGGGTGCGTGGACGATCATAAGCAGGACCCCAACGACTTGCGCGAGAAAACGGCTGAGCGTACTGCCGAATTGAAGGAAAACGCGAAGTCCGTCGCCGAAGGCGTACGGGACGGTTGGAATCGCGATAAAAAGCGCGTAGACCTGAACAGTGCCAGCAAGGAAGAACTTGTTTCCGCTGGCCTGACTCGTGCTCAGAGCGACCACGTGATTGAACATCGTCCGTACGCGAATTCGCGCGAGTTGATGACCAAGCACGTCCTGTCGGAGGACGAGTACCGACAAATAGAGCCGCGCGTGCGAGTCGGAGAAGCGACCGACAAGTAACCGTCCAGCACCTTGGCTTAACCATCCGAACACCGAATTCGCACCACTGTGGGCGAGCAATACTGTCTAATGGCGCATGGCTTATACGTGGTTCGTACTACTGTTCGCTGTCACCGGTAGCGTATTCCTGTTATTGCTGCTGCATGGAACTTCGCTCGGCCGAATCCTCCACGAGCGCATCCCCGATCGCCCGCGTCGTCGGTTGTTTATCGCTTCGGCAAGTTTCTTCCTGACATTTGCCGGCGTCCGAGCGGTGGTTTACGCCGACGTTCACCACATTCCTCCATTTCATTTCATCCAGATGGGTGGCCGTCACATTCATCACCTGGTCTTCGGCATCATCATTCTTCTTCTGGTGGGATATGGATGGTTATGCGAGATCGGAAACGGCGCTGACAATTCGTCGATTTTTGCAGGCCGGCTGATGTCTATTCTCTATGGCGTGGGTGCCGCGCTGACCCTCGACGAATTTGCTCTCTGGCTGAATCTGAGGGATGTTTACTGGGCGCGCGAGGGACGAGCCAGCATCGACGCCGTCATCCTTTTCGGAGCGCTGCTGGCGGCGGGAGGGTGGGGCGCTCCTTTATTCGGCTGGCGCGGCAAAAAAGGGCGAACCATCGGAGAACCGGAGAAAGAGACCGAGAAAGCGAAAAAGAAGAATACCGAAAAGGAATGAGCCCAGCTTTGTGCTGGGCTCGAACCTGACTCAAACGCTAACCGCCTGCGCCGCTGGCGAACTCGGCTTACTGCCGCGGGGCTACGGAAGGTTCGGATGACGGAGTTCCCGTGATTTCTTTTCCAATCACGTCTCCCGAGACGACCATGTCGACGCGGCGGTTCAGCTTGCGTCCGGCGGCTGTGCTGTTGTCGGCTACAGGATCCGCTTTCCCGAAGCCTTCAGCAATCACATTGTTGATCGAGACTCCTGAGGTCACCAGATAATCCCGCACTGTGGCAGCGCGTTTTTCCGAGAGTTCCTGGTTGTATTGGTCGGAGCCGATGCTGTCGGTGTAGCCTTCGACCTGCAGGTGCAGATCGGGATAAGCCAGCACGATTCCGGAGATACGGGCGAGCCGTTCGCGAGCTTCGGGCTTCAACGTATATTTATTGAAGTCGAACAGAACATCGGGCATGCTGACAATCAAGCCGCGGGCGCTGTCCTTGGTTTGCAGCACTTGATTAAGCTGGGCAAGCAAGCGGGCTCGCATTTCTTCCTTTTGTTGTTCGGCTTGCTGTCGGGCTTGTTCGGCTGCCGCTGTCTGTTGCTGTGCGTCCTGAATAGCCCGGCGGGCAGCCTCGGCCTCGGCTTGGGCTTGCTGTTGAGCGGCTAAGGCAGCGGCTTGACGCTGTTGCGCCTCCGCGTTCGCAGCCTCAGCTTGGGCACGGCGCCGGGCATCTTCGTCGGACTGAGCCTGGGCCTGCTCGGCCTTTCGCCGTGCAGCCTCGGCGTCGGCCTCAGCTTTCGCCTGGGCTTCTGCGTGCGCACGGCGTTCCGCATCCAGCCGTTCCTGCTCTTTGCGGCGGAGGGTCAGCACTCGGGCATCTTCCGCCATCTGCGTTGCACCGCGAGCCGCGGTGCCAATCGGGGTGCGGCCTTGCTTACGCTGCAAATAGTCTTCGGCACGCTGCAACATGTCTTCGGCCTTGGTCAAGCTGTCCGGCGCGTATTGCTGGGCGCCGGCGGCCTTCGCAATCGCGACGGCATTGCGTGCCTCAAGCAAATCCAGAGGAGCATTGGCGTTGGCCTGAGTGGCCGGAAGCTGCTCGGCGGGAACGTCAATGGTGTACTGCTTCCCTTCCAGCACGTCAAATTTCGCGTCAATCGGTTCTTCGAATCCCTTAGTCTCCTGGCGAAGAATATTTTCAGCTACTACTTTGTTGCTGGGGCGCACGACCGCATAGTAAGGCTCGGCGGTCACGATCAATCCGAAAGCCTGGAGATCGGTGGTGACATCGATCTTGTCTTTCCCGCCTTCGCTGGGCAAGACTTCGCCCAGGTTTACAGCACGGCCCTCCGGCGTGATGGCCCACAGAACATAGGTCAGGTACTGACCACCTAAGCTAGTCGCGGGTTGCAGATGGGTAAGCTCTACGCTGATAGCCAGCCGGCCGGCCTTGCCGTCAACTTTGGCATGACCGCCGACCTCGGGCATGAGGTCGGTACCGCGAAAATCAACCATCGTCGAACCGCCGCGATGGCGGTAGTTCACCGCCTTGGTGGTGCGAGCGAAGACGTTGACACGGAACACAGGGATATCCTGGTCCGCGTTCTGATTCATCTGTTGTGGCGCGGCGTCCTGATTGGTGGCCGGAGCTTGATCGGGATGAGGGGCGGCCGGATACATGGGGGCGGCCGAGTTATCCTGCGCCCAAGCCAGGGAAGAAAGCAGAACGGCGGAGATCAAGCAAATCGTCTTTTTCATAAGCGCATCTCGCAAAGGGAGAGACCCTGCAGTCTTTGGTGCGGTATGGAAGCGTAAGGTTGGGTTGGAAAATCAGTCCGTGCATGTGAAATACGTTTGCGTTATAAGCCGCGGCCAGGGAACATTCGGCACAAGTTATCGCCCACCAAAGAGTAACCATGCGGGTACAGCGCGTTTTCGAAACATCCGTCGAGTTAGTCGAGGCGTAGTTTGTTACGTCTTTTTTCCTGGTCGTTGACAGCCAGATCTATCCCAGGTTAGCGTCCCGACGCCGGAGCGGAATGTAAGTCATCAGCCGCCTTGTCAATTGCTGCCGCGACATCTTCCAACACTTTGGCGACCGCCGGAACCTGCGCTTCCGCCTCGGTCCATTTTTTCTCGTCCATGTACTCCCGGACTGCGGCGATCGGCTTGGCGCCATATCCCGTATAGGCGCCGGGCGCGTAGACCTGATGCTTGAACCAGGGACGCTCGGGAAGTCCTCGCTCGGTCAGAAAAGTGCGCTGTATTTTCAGAAGATCATTGTTCAATGAATCGAGGGCTTGCGGAGAAAGTGCGGGCGCATCGTCAGCCTGTGCTTTCGCCACCGCGGACTCGTAACGTTCTGCGCTGCGCTTGATCGCTTCCACTCCATTCTTGAGCGGGGCGAAGTTCATGTAGGGCGGATTCGTTTCGTGCGGCGGAGGAACCGATGTTTTGTGGGGATCGGCGACGGCCGTGAAGAGTCCCTCTTTCAATTCCAGGTTGCGCTCGGTGATCTCGTCCTGCTTTTCTTTAAGCTGCTTCTCGAGTTCGGTCACGTACTTACCAATGGTTTCGGCCAGTTCTGTGTATTCGAAAGGAATCAGGTCGGCATCCGCGAGACGCATGACTGCCGTGCCGCCGGTTTGCGCCAGAGCGCGTCCGTAGGAAAAGTCAGTGTCGATGAAGTGCGTGTACCAGTAGAAATCGTCATACACGGAATGGTAGGCATTCGCGTCGTTCTCGCCGCCATATCCGATGTTCAACGCTGAGATGCCGGCGTGGTCGAGGAAGGAAGCATAGTCGGAACCATCCCCCAGGGATCCAATCGTGAGATCCGCACGTTTGCGAATCTCGGCGCGTTCCTCCTGATTCTTGGCGTTAGCAATGCGTGACAGGCGGGCTCTTTGCCATACGGGAATATTTTTTTCTGGATCGTTGATTTCGCGGGCTACGTCATTGATCAGTTTTTCCAGGTCGTGCGAGCCGGACGCGCGAAAAAATCCGCGGCCGTTGCTGTCGGAATTAATGTAGGCGACGGCGTGCTTCTGTAACTCATCCCCATGAGTCTCAACCCACTCAGTCGAACCGAGCAATCCGGGTTCTTCGCCGTCCCACGCGCAGTAGATGAGGGTGCGCTTCGGGCTCCATCCCTGCTTGTGCAATTCGCCCAGCATGCGCGCCTCTTCGAGCACGGCCGACATTCCGGAGAGCGGATCGTCGGCGCCATTAACCCAACCGTCAAAGTGGTTGCCGCGGATCACCCACTGGTCAGGAGCTCCCGCGCCGCGCATGGTTGCGATGACATCGTTCACCGGCTTCGTGTCCCAGTTCGAAGTAACTTTGAGGTGCACTTTGGCGGGACCAGGTCCGACGTGATAAGTAATGGGCAGCGCGCCGCGCCATTTCTCCGGAGCGACGGGACCCGCCAGCGCGGAGAGAAGCGGCAACGCATCTCCCCATGAAATCGGAAGCACAGGAATTTTTGTGATCGTCTTGGCTTCAGAGATTGGCAAGCGCTTGGCATCGGCCGTCGCCCCGACTCCCGGAGTCAGAGGATCGCCAGGATAGTCGGTGTCCATGACGCTGCCGCGCTGGACGCCATCCTTTGGCCGCCAGCCGCCCTTGGGATAATCGTCTCCCTGATAAAAACCGTCATCTCTCGGGTCTGAATAAATGATGCATCCGATTGCGCCGTGCTCGCCCGCAACTTTCGGCTTGGTGCCGCGCCAGTTTTCTCCGTAGCGGGCGATGACGATAGCGCCCTTCACGGAAACTCCGAGACGATCGAGTTCTTCGTAATCCTCGCGGCTGCCGTAGTTGACATAGACCAGCGGCGCGGTCACGTCTCCGTCAATCGAGTAAGCATTGTAAGTGGGCAACTGCTCTGAGGCCTGGCTCGATGTGGGGTCGCCGGGAACTGCCGGTTCCTGCAGCTTGGCGCGGAACTGCGTGGGCTGAACCAGTTCCACCAGCCGCTCTTTGGGCGTGGGGAACAGGACTTGAAACGTTTCGATATGGGCATCGAATCCCCACTCTTTGAATTTGGATAGAATCCATTCCGCGTTGTCCTTGTCGTAGGGTGAACCGACGTGGTGCGGACGAGCGCTCATGCGGCGCAAGTTTTCGCGCAGGTTCTCAGGCACGATGCCGTCCTGAAATTTCTTTTCCCACTCCTGCTCCGGACTGGAAGATTGCCCCGCATATCCCGAGAGGTGGGCGGGTGTGGAGGTTTTTGCCGCAGTGATTTGCGCGCCGTTGGTTCGTGCGAGGAAAAGAATAATGCAGCAACAGATGAATGAGCGGAACAATTTCACTCGGGCCTCCCGGAATTTCGCGACCATTTCCAAACCTTCATGTTTCTGCGAATTGGAATTATATAGAGCCTGGGGCGAATTCTTCCGAATGTGAAGATTTTGTTGAGAATTTGGGAGCGACAGGTTTATTGTGTACGTTTCTCCGGAGGAACAGACCTTGCGAACCATCGCCCTCGTAATCCTGATGGCATGTTGTGTCACCTCGCTATGGGCCCAGAAGCAGAAACCCCAACCGAAGCCGGGCACCGAGCCCGAACAAAAGCAGACGGAAGCGCAGAAGTCAGAAGGTGCCGCTGCGGGCACGCCAGCGACTGAGGCGGATCAGGACGAGCGTGAATCCGAAGGCCCGTGGAAAGGAATGCAGTATCGGTTGGTCGGGCCGTTTCGCGGCGGGCGTGTGGTCGCAGTGTCGGGCGTCGTGGGACAGGATGACGTCTACTATTTTGGCGCGGTGGCAGGGGGCGTCTGGAAGACGACCGACGGCGGCCTCAACTGGAAGCCTATCTTCGATAAGACGAAGGATGCGTCCCCATCGATCGGCGCGATTGCAGTTTCGGAGTCCGACCCGAATGTGATTTATGTCGGCACCGGTGAGGCGTGCATCCGCGGCAACATTGTGGGCGGCAACGGCGTGTGGAAATCCGTGGACGCCGGCAAGACCTGGAAGTTCGTGGGCCTTCGCGACACTCATGCCATCGGGCGATTGGCTGTAAATCCTAAGAATCCTGACATTGCTTTCGTGGCGGCGCTGGGGCATCCCTTTGCCGACAACGAGGAGCGCGGGATTTTCCGCACCCGGGATGGAGGCAAGACGTGGGAGAAAGTTCTCTACAAAGATGCGAAAAGCGGGGGCATCGACGTTGTTTTCGATCCCAGCAATCCTAATATCGTGTTCGCGGCGCTGTGGCAGGCGAAGCGGACACCGTGGAGTTTGGACAGCGGCGGCCCGGGCAGCGGCCTCTATCGATCGAGCGATGGCGGGACCACATGGAAGCAACTGAAGGCGCACGGTCTCCCCGAAGGAATTCTCGGGCGAATCGGGGTCACGGTTTCGGGCGCGAATCCAAATCGTGCTTGGGCGGTGATCGAAGCCGAGAAAGGCGGAATCTATCGCTCCGACGACGGCGGCGATTCGTGGCATCTCATGACCGACGACCATCGTTTTCGCCAGCGTGCCTGGTACTACTCGCACATTTTCGCCGACCCGAAGTCCGCGGACACGGTCTACATCCTGAATACCGGCGTGTTTCGCTCGAACGACGGTGGTAAGACGTTCAGCCCGGTGCGGGCGCCACACGGCGACAATCACGCGCTGTGGATCGATCCTGCAAATCCCAAGCGGCTCATCAACGGAAATGACGGAGGCGCAACGATTTCCACCAATAGCGGCGAAAGCTGGACCAGCCAAAATAACCAGCCCACCGCGCAGTTCTACCATGTCACCACCGACAACCGGTTCCCCTATTACATCTATGGCGCGCAGCAGGACAACTCGACCGTTGGAATTGCGAGTGCGAGCGCCGAGGGCGGCATCGATCGTCCGGACTGGTACGAAGTGGGTGGCGGCGAGAGCGGATACATTGCGCCCGATCCCACTGATCCGCTGATCGTGTACGCCGGTTCGTATGGCGGCGAAATTACGCGCCACGATCAACACACCCACGAAGAACAGGCAATTAATCCGTGGCCGGTAAATCCGATCGGATGGGCTGCGGCCGACGTAAAGCATCGCTTTCAGTGGACGGAGCCGATTGTTTTTTCGCCGCACGACCCGAAGACGCTCTACTTCGCCGGTGAAGTGTTATTCAAAACAACGGACGGAGGAATGAGTTGGGCGATCATCAGTCCCGACCTGACGCGCAACGACAAAACCAAGCAGGCAGCGTCGGGCGGGGCAATTACAAAAGACAACACCGGAGTAGAAGTCTATGACACGATTTTTTCAGTAGTGGAGTCGCCGGTGCAGAAGGACTTGATCTGGGCCGGGAGCGATGACGGTCTCGTGCAGCTAACCCGCGACGGCGGGCAGAAGTGGGAGAACGTCACGCCCAAAGCCATGCCCGAATGGGGCACGGTGAGCATGATCGAAGCCTCTCCGCGGGAGGCTGGCACGGCTTACATCGCAGTTGAACGCCACCGGATGGACGACTTCGCGCCCTACGTCTTCAAGACCACCGACTTCGGAAAAAGCTGGACTAAGCTGGTGGCGGGCCTTCCGGCAAATGACTACGTGCATGCAGTGCGGCGTCGATCCCAGTCGCGCAGGCCTGCTGTTTGCCGGAACCGAGCAAGGTGTCTATGTTTCCTTCGATGACGGCGGGCACTGGCAGGGGCTGCAAATTAATCTGCCAGTCGTGCCCGTCAACGATCTGATTGTCAAGAAAACCGACAACAGCAACGATCTGGTTGTCGCGACCCACGGCCGCAGCTTCTGGGTGCTGGACGACATCACACCGTTGGAGCAATACGAGGAGTCTGTGCCAAAGCAAGAGGCGCACTTGTTTCCTCCCGCAGCGGCCAGTCACACCGTGTTCGGAGGCTCAGGCTTTCGCTCCCAAGGGAACGTAGGAAAGAATCCCCCCGCGGGTGCTGCGATTGATTACTGGTTGAAGACTTCCCTGAAAAAACCAGACCAGAAAGAAGCAGCGGGCGCAAGCAATCCGGAGGCGAAGCCGAAGACCGAGGAAGATGCCAAGAGTGGAGACGAGAAGAAAAAAGACGAAGCACCGAAGATCAGCCTGGAAATTCTTGACTCCTCGGGAAAAGTAATTCGCAAATTTCCCAAGAAAGAAGAGCCCGCGGGGGACGAGGAAAATTTTTTCGAGCGCGATCGCGGCGCAGAAAACCTGCCAGCCGATGCCGGGCTGAATCGTTTCGTTTGGGATTTGCGGTATGAGGGAGCGACCAAAGTACCGCACGCGCCTCTCTGGGGAGGTAGCACCGAGGGTCCGATGGCGCTGCCGGGCAAGTATCAAGTGCGGCTGACCGTGCTCGGCAAGAGCTACACGGCTCCGCTGGAGATTAAGGCCGACCCTCGTCTCAAAATAGGGGCTAACGATCTGGCGAAGCAGTTCGATCTGCTGCTGAAGATTAGAGACAAAGTCACCGAGACTGACGATGCCATCATTCAGATTCGCGATGTGCGGGATCAGGTGAATGCCGAGAACAAGCGACTGAAGAATGATCCGCGCGAGAAGGCCATTGCCGATGCGGGCAAAGCGTTGGACAAGAAAATGACTGAGGTGGAGGAACAACTCATCCAGACCAAGGCCAAGAGTGGACAGGACGTACTCAATTTTCCGGTTCGATTAAACAATCATCTGGTCGCACTGAGTGGCGTGGTGGGAAGCGCCGATTCCGCTCCGACGAAGCAGTCCTACGAAGTGTTCGACATGCTCAACCAGGCCGTCGATGAACAACTGGCCAAATGGAAGGCGATAGTGTCGACCGACGTGGCCGCCTACAACAACCTGGTGAAGCAACAGGAGGTTCCCGCGATTCTGGTGACACAGCCCGAAGCGGGGAAGTGAAGTGACTCGCCTCACTTGGCCACGCTTTGCACGAATTCTTCGAGCACGCGATTGAACTTTTCCGGCTCGTCGACGAATAAAGCATGCCCATCGCCGTCGAACCGTTCCAGGCGGACTTTGTCTCCGAGCTTCGACTTGATATAGTCGGCGCTGGGCTGGGAGTCGGGCTGGTAGGCAAATAGCACGGGCCGGTTCATCTTGGATAAGCCTGTCGAGAAATCCTTGACAGCCAGCATGTTGTAAATGAGTACGACCGCAGTATCGGCTGGAACCTGGACGGAAGCGTCGACGACGTTTTTCAGGTATTGCTCCGTCTGCGGCTTCTTGTACATGCTTCGCACGAAACCGTCGGCTTGTTGGCGCCGGTCCTGTTGCAGCTGGTTCATCCATCCTGAAATTCCGGAGACCATCTCAGGACTCGCTTTGTCGGAGAGATAGCCGTCCACCAACACAAATCCCCCAACGTTCTCGCCGCCGAATTGCTCCGCATACTTCGCCAGCTCTCCGCATGCCATGGACCAGCCGACGAGCACGGGCTGCTTCAGGCCCAGGTGATCCACAAGTTCCTTGTAATCGCGCGCCCGAGTTTCAGGCAGATGCCCGTAGGTTGGTTTGTCGCTCTCTCCCTGGGAACGCGGATCGACCGCAACCACGTGATATTTTTTCGAGAACTCGTCGATCTGCTTCTGCCAGATCCAGGCTGGCATGGTCCAACCCGGAATGAAAACAATAGGGCGACCACTGCCCGCCTCAATGTAATGGATCCGGATGCCATCGGAAGTCTTGAAAAATCCGCTGTTGGCCGTCTGCGCTACGGCGCTCGCAACCGAAATGATGCACAGCACAATCGCGGCTACTCTAATTCTCACGCGGCCTCCTTAATGCCTGACCTCAATCCCTGACCTAGCCATCTGACGTCACGCTGACTACCTGGGATCGACGACACCAATCGATTACTTTGCGCGACGTGCTTCCGCTTCTCCCAGCCAGCCGCGCCGTAATGTTTCCGCTGGGATACTCGACATGTAAGGTTTGAGATCGAGCACCGGCGTTCCGTCGAGCATGTCCACGCCACGAAGGTGCAAGCGGCGGCCCTCGCGTTTGAGAAGTTCGACTACGGTGAGTCCAATCGGATTCGGACGCCTCGGAGATCGAGTTGCGAAGACTCCATGCGGGAGGTTGTCAATCGGCGGCGTTCCGACCAACTTGAATCCCTCGGAACGATCGAACACCCACAGAATGAACAAATGCGAAAAGCCCTCAATGTCGGCGAGGCCAGCTTCGAACTGCGGAAGGATTTCGAGAATGCCTTCCGCATCGTGTTTGACGCCGAAACCTTTGGGGACTTGCTTCGTATTCTGGTATGGGCTTCTGACATATCCAATCGGCTGCGGCGAAAACATATAGGATTCATTCTTAGCGCCACGATTCTAATGCATGTCTCGTTTTCAGGTTGCCCAGGCCGCCGCTTTTACTCTTCTTTCTTCTCCGGTTCCTTTGGCAACGCCTTCTCGATCGGCTTGCGGGGCAGCATTTGATCGCGCATCGCAGCGTCGTAGACGAAGCTGGCCACGATCACCGAAATCTGTTTCAGATCTTCCGGCTGGAGACGGTCGTACACGTCCATATTGGAGTGGTGGGTGCGCGTCTCGTATTCGATGGGATCCTGGATGAACTGGAATCCAGGAATGCCCGCGGCGTCGAAAGATAAGTGGTCGGTCCCGCCCGTGTTGCGCATGGACAAGGTGGTCATACCCAGATCTTTGAAAGGTCGCATCCAGGCCTCGAAGATCGGCGCCACGGCTTCGTTTTCCTGCAAGTAGACCCCGCGAATTTTGCCGCTGCCGTTATCCACGTTAAAGTAGGCGGAAACTTTTGCCTGCTCCGGTTTGACCGTGACCGGCCCCGCATCGCGCCGCAACAAGGTTGGCATTCCTTTCATGTTGGGATCGTCCATAGGCGGGCGCGATCCAAAGTGGTGCTCGACGTATCCTTGCGAGCCGAGCAGTCCTTCTTCTTCGCCGCTCCACAGGCCGATGCGAATTGTCCGGCGAGGATGGATGTCAAGCGCTTTCAGGATGCGAACCGCTTCCATCATCACGATAGTTCCCGCGCCGTTGTCGGTAGCGCCCGTGCCGGCGTGCCAGGAATCGAGATGCGCCCCCAGCATGACGATCTCATCTTTCTTATCGGTGCCGGGGATTTCCGCGATGGTGTCATACTGCATCGGGTCATCGTCGTAGAAGGTATTAGCCACGTTCAGTTCAAGCGTAACGTCCTTCTTCTGTTGCAGCAGTCGGGCTATGCGCGACCAGTGCTCGGAGGCCATCGTGAGCTGCGGAATTGTCGTGGTCTCGCCTGTCTTGAAAGAGCCGCCGGACTGAACGAAAACCGTGCCACCGCCGGCGGTGCCGCGGCTGTGGTCGACAACCGCCAGCACTTTCTCGTCGGCGAAGAATTGATTCAGGTCTTTGACGAACTGCCGGCGTTTCGCGATCTCGGCCATGCGAAAGGCCGGACGCTCTCCGGGAATTTCATAGTCGGAAATCTTCGCCAGGTCGTCGTCGCTCAGGCGTTTGAAGGGAGCTTCCGTGATGGTCTTCATTTCGGCGTCGGGGCCCAGAATCACAATCGTTCCAGCCAACTTGCCGCGGTATTTGTCGAAATCTTTTTTATCTTCAATCGTGGCGCGAACACATTTGCCGCTGACAACTCCGTTCGTTCCGGGGGTCCACGCTTTGGCGTAGACGAGGAGAGGAACGATATCGGGAGAAGTCATTCGGACATTGATGTACTGATTCGCCCATCCACGCCCAAACGGTCCCCAGGGCTCCAGGTGAGCATTGCTCAGCCCCATCGCAGTCAGTTGATCGCGGGTCCATTCGTTGGCCCGCTTCATGTTGGGAGATCCGGTGAGGCGCTCGCCGATCGAATCCATCAGGCCGGAGGCAAGCTCCATCACTTTGGAATCGCGGAAGCCCTCGTAACGAATACGGGAAATGGTTTCGAGATCGACTTTTTCCTGGCAGAGTGCGCCAGCGACGAAAGATAAAACGACAACGAGCGAACAAGCGAATCGAAAATACCTCATCATGAATGGCGGCTCCTGAGCGGGAATCAATCGGGGATTATACAGCCGTGCAAGGAATGGTTTAGAGGGATGGAATGTAAAGTTATTTCAACGCAACATCGAGATCAGATCGTGATCGAGCGGAGACGTTGGCAAGCCACGTCTCTACGACTTGGGTTCGGGCTTGCTGGCAGGCTCCTTGCGTTTTTCTTCGGTATCGACCGAGTACAGCATGAAATGGTCGAAGCTGTGACGCCGGTAGTAACGGTGCTTGCGGAAATCAAAATAGATTTCCGCACTCTTTGGCAGCCAGAGCGACGTGTTCTTCTTGGGGAACGGAACCGGCCCGTATTCCACGGCTTGGTATTCACTCAGAAGCTGGATTTCGGGCATAGGTTTAACCATCTCCGCTTCCATGCGAACGATCTGGAATTTATCGGCAGTAATCCACGCCCTTCCTTTCAGCGCCACCGAACGTACCTGATTTCCCAATTTATAACTATGCATGCGGTTGGGACGATCTTCGCGCTGCTGAAAGTGCACCAGCCAGGTTGCCTGCCCCCGCCAGTCCCCCAGGCCTTCACATGACATATCAAAGTTGTCGCGCATGGCAGGATGGAAGACCAGAGCCAGCGCGGCGAAGCCGGTGCTGGCAATCTGGTCGGGATATCCGGCGAGAGTGAGCTTGTCAGCGCGGTATTCATCCACCGACAGAAACCCCGGCTGCGGCTCCGAAATCGAGGCCACGTAGTTGTACTTTCGCGTTTCGGTGCGAACCGGAATACCGAACTGGTCGAGCGACTGATGGAATAAATCTTCCACTGCGGCGAAGCGCGCCACGTCCTGCACCAACTCTTGCACGCGTTTTCCGGACTCCTCCATAACTCTGGCCGACGGACATACGACTCCAGGCGCCAAAGCCATCTTGACGTCATCCATGCTGGGCGGCTTCCACGTTTTCATGGAAAAAGCCGGCACAGCCAGTGCCGCCAGAGGATCGACGCCCGAAAGGTTGGCTTCGACTGTCGATTGATCCTTGGCAGCCCCGCTACTCGCCTGGCGCTGTTCGATCTGAGCGATTAGAGTGCGGACCTGATCGGCCATAGGATGATGGGGCGATTCCTGCAGAAAATTATTCAGCGCCTGAATTGCCTGCTGATTGTGGCCCATGCTTACCAGCGCCTGTCCAAGGACAAGTTGGGCTGGACTCGCAGAACTCTTGCCCTTGGCGATTGCGATTTGCGCTTCATTGCATGCTTGGTCGTAGTTTTGCTGGTGAAGGTAGGTGTCGGCGAGCAAGTTATGCGGCAGCCAATTGTCCGCATCGGCCATCACCGCTTGTTCCAAAGCTGATCGCGCCGCTGGGTAATCCTGCCGTTCCAGACCAGTCCTGCCGAGAAGGGTTAGCGTCTGGCCGTTGTGTGGGTTAAGACTTGCCGCCGTTCCCAGGTAAGTCTGGGCGTGGGCGTAATCCTGTTTCTGAAAGGATAAATATCCCAAAAGAAAGTTCAATTCGGGGCTCGAGGGCGAGGACTTGTACGCCACGTCGAGCTGCTTCTCCGCCTCTTTGAGATTTCCGGATTTGAGGGCCGTAATGGCGCGCTTGGTCTGCTTCCGCGCCTTCGGCGCCAGTGGAGCATTCAAAACGTCGAGATTGACCGCCTCAGGATCGCGCAGAAGCACGATGTCGATTTGCGCCGGACGAAGCGAAGATACGACCTGCAGTTCTTTATGCGTGCTGAGGTAACCTACTGCACTCACCTCAGCCTCGTAGTTGCCGTAGGCCACATTTGTAAAAATCGCCTGCGAAGTAGCCTCGGTAGTCCGCCAAGTGACCGACTGGTTGGTACGGTCTATGAGTTTGAGCAAAGCTTGGCGATCGAGATGAGGGCCGGTGCGCTCGGAATAGACATTGAAGATCAGTACGGCGGTGCCCGGCGCGGTTTCGTACGAAGTAAACGATTCCAGACGCCTGGGATCATCCATCGTGTCACGGCTATCACGCTGGGCGATCGCGCCTGTCGTGAGTAAGCTGGCGAGTAAAAAGTAAACCCAGACGAGGCTCTCGAAAGTACGCATCAACAGGCTGTGACAGCGGGCCATAAGCCAATCCGTGAGCAGTGTGGCACAGTCGTTCCCACGGGTCAAACCGCTTGATTCGGCACTGTCAGTTGGTGGAGATGGTGAAGTTCACCGTGATCCGGGCTTGAGTCTCGACCGCATCGGCGCCCTGATAGTGCGGCTTAAAATGCCACTGCTTTACAGCTTCCTCCGCGGCGCTGGCCAGAATCGGCGGACCGCTGAGCACGCGGAGATTCTGGATCAAGCCGTCGCGGCCGATCAGCACTTGCAGAATCACCGAGCCCTCCACTTTCATTTGGCGCGCCAACAGAGGATAGTCGGGTCTTACCGGACGGCTGACCACCTCGGCCGTGTCAGAAGACATCTGCACGCGCTCGGCAGCATTGCTGGTCACGGCGGCTGCGCTTACAGTGGCGCCGCGAGGCGCAGGAGGAACTGTGACCTGCTGAGCAGGTGAGCCCGGCTGCAAGTCGACTCTGACCGAAGTGGTGCCGGGATGAACGGTCCGATGAACGTCTCCGGCGACAACTTCAACTTCAAGCGGGGGCAACACAGTTCTGGTAGTCGTCGCGCTCATCGGTGGAGCATCAGAATCCTGCGACGCGGATTCGGATGGGGCGGAACTCTTCGGCTGCAGCTTGGCTCGCCGGGAGTTCTTATGCGCGACGGAAGCGGCCGATGCGGGTTGAGCGACAGCCGTCTGCGTCGCCGTGTTGGCGGACGCAGGCGCAGTCTGCTGAGGCAGCGGCTGCTCTTCCACTTCCTGCGTTTCAGGGAACCAAAAATCGCGATCACGGTAGAGCACAAATCCCAAAGCCACCAGGAGAAGAGCCAGAGCGATGACCATCGTCCGCCGCTGTTTGCGCTCTTCGAGGCTAGGACTCAGAGACGCGGCAGGAAGCAGACGATCGGTCTTGGAAACTGTGTTCTTAAGCTCGAACATGCTGGGACTTGATACTGCTCCGAGAAATACTTCGCCGATAGTATGCCTATAAAATCGCCGAAATGCCAGCAAAAGCGGCGGGACGACGCCCCGGCATACGCAGGGTGCCCGAGCGGGCCTTGGCCCATCATGGTATCTTGGCCGTAACTTTTCGCGATTTCCTTAATCTTATGTAGAAGCTCTGCACGGTGTTGCAGGGAGGAATATGCAACCAGAGAACGACAAACCGGACGAATCACCGCACCCGGAGCCGATTCCGCCCAAGCCCGCGCAATCAGAGCCGCTTCGACCCATGATGACGGAACGCAAGTTCGCGCAGGTATCGCGCCGGGAACTGCTGAAACTCGTGCCAGTGCTGGCGTTGGGAGCGTTTGCCATTCCCCGCTTTCAGCAGTCACTGCTGAAAAAGGGACTAGCGTTTAGCGACTGGGCGTCAGCGCGCCTGTTCCGGAGCGGCCACATGGCGCCGACTTTTGCAGACGCCGAAGTAACTCCCTTCGATAAGTTTCCCATTAACGGATATGACGTGGACGATCCCGGAGTGATCTTTGAGAACTGGAGTTTGACGGTAAGCGGTGCCGTGCAGAAACCCGGCGACTACAAGCTGACGCAGATTCAGGCCTTGCCGCGCACCCGGCAGAACACGCGCCACGTCTGCGTCGAAGGGTGGGACGTGATCGGGCGCTTCGGCGGGGCGAGGCTCTCCGATTTCCTGAACATGATCGGCGCCGACACGTCAGCCCGATACCTCACCATGACCTGCGCCGACGATTACTACGAATCGCTGGATATGGCGACCGCACTGCATCCCCAAACTTTGCTTTGCTATGAAATGTACGACCAGCCGCTCACCCGCGAGCACGGAGCGCCTCTGCGGTTGAATATTCCTACCAAGGTCGGCTACAAGCAGGCCAAATATTTGACCGATTTGAAAGTCACTAACGTTCTGGAGAAGGTCGGCTACTGGGAAGACCAGGGCTATTCGTCCTTCTATTCGTTGTGAGGTCCGTAGCGCCGGCAACTTGCCGGCCGTCGAGGACACCTCGACCTCGCTGCCGACGGCCACCGGGAAGTTCGGAATTTTGGAGGTAACGCATGAGCGGCACGGTCGTTGAAATCGTTCGCACAAAGGGCGAAGAAACCGAAACAGCAGCACGTGCCGTTTACGAACATCCATTACCGGTGCGCGTCTGCCACTGGCTCAACGCGATTTCGCTGTTCGTCTTGGTCGGCAGCGGCCTACAGATCTTCCGCGCCTTCCCCAGCTTTGGCGCCAAGATTCCCCAGAAAGACTTGCTGAACTGGCCAAAGTCATTCGCCATTGGCGGATGGTTGGGCGGAGCCCTGCAATGGCACCTCACTTTCATGTGGATTTACATCGCAACCGGAGTGGTCTATCTGGGATATCAGATTTTCAGCGGCAATTACCGGCAGGTTTTGTTTGGGCCGAAGGATATTCCCGGCGTCTGGCCGATGGTAAAGCACTATTTCTTTTTTGGACCGAAGCCCGCAGTGCGCGAAGCTTACAACCCGCTCCAAAAACATGCGTATACGTCTGCCATCGCTCTGGGTGTACTCTCGGTTCTGACCGGAATTGCAGTGTGGAAGCCGGTGCAATTTTCCTGGCTGGCATGGCTGATGGGCGGATTCCATTGGGCGCGATTGTGGCACTTCCTGATTATGTGGGCGATCCTGGCTTTTGTGCTGGGACATCTGGTGATGGTGGTTCTGCACGGCTGGAATAATTTCGTTTCCATGCTGACGGGTTGGAAGAAGGATCCGGAATATTAACGACCGGGAATACTGATGGGCGGTCGCAACTAAAGATGTCCGAAGCAAATGTTTTGCTTCAAAACCCGGAGCAGGCCAGCACCATGCGCGAGCGGGATTTGATCGCGCGGGTGCAGCGCGGCCAAAACGAATTGTTTTATGAGTTGGTGCGGCCGTATGAGCGGCGGGTGTATGCCGCCGCGCTCGCCATCCTGCGCAATGAGACTGACGCAGAGGATGCCGCCCAGGAGGCGATGTTGAAGGCATTCGTCAATATTCGCCAGTTTCGCGCCGAGGCCCGCTTCAGCACGTGGCTGATCCAGATCACGATCAACGAAGCTTTAATGCGGCGGCGGGAGAGGACTGTGGTAATGGAAGGCATCGACGACCGGCGCGACGAAGAGAGCGACTACGTACCGCGGGATTTTGCCGATTGGCGCGAGATCCCCTCTGAATCCTTGGAACGAAAAGAAGTGCGGCAGAAGCTGGCCGACGCTCTGGCCACGCTCGACCGCAAGTATCGTGAAGTCTTCGTGCTGCGCGATATGGAACAGTTAAATATTCAGGAAACAGCCGAGGCGCTGGGAATTTCGGTGGCCTCGGTGAAGACTCGGCTGCTGCGGGCGCGGCTGATGTTGCGCGACTTGCTCGCCGCCGGCTGGGAGCAAGGCTGGTTCAGCCGCCTGCCGTTCGAGAAGGGGAACAAACCATGGTGAACAGCGAAGGATTAAATTGCGAACAGGTATGCCGCGAGATTTCGAACTATCTGGAAGGTGAAGTCGACCCGGCGTTGCGCTCGGCAATGGACCAGCACTTCCCTGCGTGCCAACGTTGCTCGTCACTCCTGGAAGGGATGCGCAATGTAATCCGCTTGTATAGAGACGAACGTATGATGGAAGTTCCTGCGGGATTTGGCCGACGGCTGGAAAAACGGCTGGCGGAGAATGTGCGGGTGCGTGGCAGCCGCTGGTCGACATGGTCGGCATGGTTGGTCCCAGTAGCAGCGCTGGCTTTATTTGCCGGCGGATTGCGGCTGGCAAACTCGCTGACCGTCGCGCCGCGCTTGAAATCCCAGCACGCCCAACCGGGCGAAGGCATTCCGCCCGACATGCTGGTGGTGGTGACCTCGGGCGCCAAGGTTTTCCATGTGGCGGGATGCGACTTTATTCACAATAAACAGACGAAAAGAACTCTCACTGCCAAAGAAGCGATGCGGGAGGGCTATGTTCCATGCCTGAGGTGCATGCGGGAATACTTGCATACGGCGGTTGCCGGACATCTTGCTCTGGAAGTGGAAGCCGCTGCGGAAACGGATGAAGACGACATGGAGGTGGGCGGGCAATAGCTGAATTTTAAGACCACAGTAGGATGCAGGCGGGGACGAAAAACTCGGCGCGGGCTCACGGCCCGCGCCCTGATATGGGACGCCGGGCCTAGTTGCTCTTCATTTCGTCGTGCTTCATATCGTCCTTCTTCATGTTGTCGTCTTTCATGCTGTCTTTCTTCATGTCGTCCTTCTTCATCGCATCCTTCTTAGCTTTCTTGCTCTTCTTGTCTTTCTTCATTTGGTCGTTCTTCATGCTGTCTTGTTTCATAGTGTCTTGTTTCATACTGTCTTGTTTGGCGTCGTCCTGTTTCATGGTGTCCTGCTTCATCTGGTCTTGAGCAAAGGCGGCCATGGAAGCGGTCAGAACACACGCCAGCATCAAATTGCCAAAAATCTTCTTCATACGTTTCTCCTTAAATGTGGTTCGGTTTGCGCCGCCAGGCTACCTGAGGGCAGAAATGAGATGACCCCGGCGGAAAGAAGTTACATGTCCCCGCTGGCTTTTTATGGGCGCCAGATTGGAAAAATCCTTAGATAACTGCTTTGCTGGCAGAATGTTGCCGAATGCGGGACCGCTTGGGCCTTCCTAAGTCATTGAAAAATCGTAGGAGGCATGTGGGAGCCGCTACAGAGCAAAATCCCAGATGGACGATGTTTTACCCCGGTGACTGCGACGATCGTCGCTGCCAGGTGCCTTCGCGGCTCCGCAAATGGCATTCTGGAAGCCGCCCGGAATGCTGTTAGTCGCCAACCGGAGGCCGAGCCTCAACGACGTACCGAATTGTACGTACATATATGTATTTCTTCAGAGTTTTGGATCAGCAGGCGAGTTGTTCGCGGGTGATCTTCAGCCCCGGGAGGTTCCCTAATGCGGTCAGGGCCACCGATTCGGTCTTAAAGAACTCATTGGCCAGAGTGGACAGGTCCTCGACGGTGACGGCTTCGATTTTCTCAATCAGTTCGTCGAGACCGTAGAAACGGTCGAAATACATTTCCTGGCGCGCCAGGTTCGACATGCGGGCGGTGCTCGATTCGAGCGACAGCATCAGGCTTCCTTTGAGCTGAGCTTTCGAGCGCTTTAGTTCTTCTTCCGGGACGGGCTCCGCCTTAAGTTTACGAAATTCGCTGACCACGGACTGCACCACCTTCGACGCCGACGCGAGCGACGTTCCGGCATAAACCGCCAGGCATCCGGTATCGCGATAAGGATTCAGATCGCTGTAGATCGAATAAGCCAACCCCTGGCGTTCGCGGATGTTCTGAAACAGACGCGAACTCATGCCTCCGCCCAGCAAAGTGTTGAGAACATAACCGGCGTGCCGCTTCTCATGCGCGATGGGATGCGCCGGCACGCCCAGGCACAACTGCACTTGCTCCAGAGCTTTTTTGTTGCGCAGGATGATGCGGGAGAAAATTTTCGGCGTCGACGAATGGAAGCCGTTGTTCCCGTTCTTTGACGCCTTCATGTGCTCAAAGTGCCCGGTGACCAACTCGACGAACTTGTCATGATCGAGGTTGCCTGCGGCGGAGACGATGATGTTGCCGGGCGCGAAGCGGTGACTGTAGGCATCTACGACTGACGGGCGCTCGAAGCGCTTCACGGTTTCTTTCGTCCCCAGGATCGGCTTGCCCAGAGGATGATCCTTCCAGAAATTCTGGGTAAAGATTTCGTGGACGAGATAATCGGGATTATCTTCGTCCATTTTGATCTCTTCCATGATCACGCCCCGTTCGCGGGCAATGTCGGCCGAATCAAAGTTGGGATTCAGAACCAGGTCGCTCAGAATGTCGAGTGCCGTGGGGACGTGCTCGTCGAGCACCTTAACGTTGAAGCAGATACATTCCTTGGCGGTGAAGGCGTCCATGTTGCCGCCGATGGAGTCCACCTGCCGCGCGATTTCTTCGGCGGTGCGGTGCTTGGTCCCCTTGAAGACCATGTGCTCGATAAAATGCGAGATGCCGTTCCATTCGGCATCTTCGTCACGCGAACCGGTTTGCAGCCAGACGCCGATGGAGGCGGAGCGGATGTGTTGCATCTGCTCAGTGATGATGGTGAGCCCGTTGGCCAGCTTTTGACGACGAATGTTGCGCACTTCTTTAGTCATTGATTTCGGCTTAAATAGTTAGCTCGATAAGCTCAAATGAATCTGCGTGGAGGTCTCTTTACTATTCTGACATAGGGGGAGCAGGTGTGCGAGAATAGTTTAGCGATTTAGAATCAGTGGGTTAAAGGCATCGTCGGGAGACTTTGTTTGCAGAAGCAACCCAACATGAATGGCCCATTGGCTTTCGCCGCGATTATGCTGGCCTTGGAGCGGTGGCTTCGCTGTTTCCGCAAGCGGTTCGCACTGCCGCTCTGAGGCTTACGCGGGGCAAAGGCGAATTCCTGCTTGGTCCCGGCCGGACGATACGAAGCATTCGGTTTGGCGGTGTTATCGGGTTACTGATCGGAGTATTCATGTTATGGGCACTCTGGCGGAGTCGTTGAAGTGTCCAGGGCGTTGAACGTTCCTGCCTACAACCAAAAGTATGACGGATCTATCGCAAATCTCGTTACTCGGAATGGAGCGGGCTGAACTGGGTGCGCTCGCCGACAGCTGGGGCGAGCCGGCATATCGCGCGAAACAGTTGGCCGAAGCCATCTATCGGCAGCGAGTCGAGTCAGTCGAAGAAATCTCGACACTATCGCGTGAGCTTCGGGGAAAGCTGGCGGAAAAAAGCATATCGGTCGGCTTGCCGCGAATCGAGAACCGTTTCGTATCGCAGGATGGCACGGTGCGATATCTAATCGCGTTTGCCGATGGACAAAGCGTCGAGACCGTGTGGATGCCGGAGGGCGATGGCGGAGAAGCAGGAGATGGAAGCGAGGCCGGGGAACAGGCGGAGAGGTTCGCCGAAGGCGTCCCGATTACCCCGGCGGGTGAAGCTTTTTCAGAAAGCGAGTCCGTCACAGCACTGAAGCGGCGCGTCTCTCGGAAGCAAGGTCAGAACCAGGGCCGTTCCACAATTTGCATCTCCAGCCAAGTGGGTTGCGCTGTGGATTGCCAGTTCTGCCTGACAGCGTTGCTCGGAGTGAAGCGCAACCTGACAGCGGGCGAAATCGTAGGTCAGGTCTGCGCAGTGCTCAAAGACCGGAGCGTTTCGCCGCCTGATGATCGCATCAACCTGGTTTTCATGGGCATGGGCGAGCCATTCCTGAACTATGACAATTTCGTGAAGGCGGCGAGGCTGCTGGTAGAGGAAGTCGGCATTGCGGAGAGGCGGATGACCGTTTCAACGGCGGGAATCGTGCCGCGCATTCATGACTTCGGCGGGGAGGCGATCCGGCCGAAGCTGGCCATTTCCCTGAATGCTTCGAACGATAACCTGCGCACGCGCCTGATGCCTCTCAATAAGAAATGGAATCTGGAAATGCTGATGACGGCGGCGCGCGCTTATCCGCTGCGCACCCGGGAGTGGATTACATTCGAGTATGTGCTGCTCGGGGATGTAAACGACGGGCCGGAAAATGCGAAAGAAGTCGCGGAACTGCTGCGCGGAATGCGTTGCAAAGTAAATCTGATCGCGCTTAACCCTGGGCCGGGCATTGAGTTCACGACTCCTGACGCGGAGCGGGTCGCGGCCTTTCAAAAGATTCTGCGGGATGCTGGGATTCCCACGTTTGTGCGGCGTCCGCGGGGTCGCGACATCTACGCCGCGTGTGGACAGCTCAAGCGTTCGGTCGAGATTGCCACAGCACCGGCACTGTAGATTCCTTTGTCCTCGCAGGAGCCGATTCGATGATCGGAAGTTCCACGCGAAGCAGCAGGGCGCCGCCTGCGATGCGCTCCTGTGAAATTTGACCACGGTGTTCTTGCAGGATCCCATGACAGGCGTTCAGGCCAAAGTCGACGTCCGCATCGTTCGCATCATTCGGGAAAGACACCTGGGGGCCGGTCGATGGAGAACTTGGCATCGGTTCGGTGCCGATTTGCACCACGGCAATCTCCCCTTGCCGTTGCGTGCTCACCCTAACCACTCCGCCATTCTCGCCCAGCAGGTGCAGGCAGTTCGCCATGATCTGGAGGCAGACCTGAAGCAACTGATTGGAATCCCCTAAGACTTTGGGGAGTGCGGGATCGAACTCGGTGCGCACTTTGATCTCGAGCGCCTCCCACTGGGGCTGCGTCAATTTAACGGCAGTTCGGGCCAGAGTGTTGAGATCGATGGGACTCTTGGGCGATGGCGCCTGCCGCGCAAAGCTGATCAGACTGGCGACCAGCGACTTCGTTCTCCGAACATACTGGCCGATCTTGGCCGCGAGTGGCCGCTGCTCGGCAGTGAGCGGGGTGCTGAGGAGCATGTCGGAATAACCCAGCATGGCCGTGATTGGATTGTTGAGTTCATGTGCGGCGCCGCCGACAAACTGGCCAATCGAAGCCAGCTTTTCCGATTGAAGAACCTGGGCCTGCAATTGTTTCAAACCGTCAAACGATTGCCGGGACTGTTGCAGCAATTCGGTCAGCTCTCGATCGAGCAGGTGCTGGCGAACCAAGACCATCACGCCCATGAAGAATGCGGCGATCAGCGTTAATGCCAGCCGGAATACCCGCATGGCAGAGGGGACGGCCACGTCCGCCAATGCCCAGGCAGCGAACATGGGCAGTGAAAACACAGCGATCATGCTGCAGCGCGCAATCCACACGCCGTAGAGTGTGGAAGCCTCGCGGGCGTAAGTGGGCGTCTCAACTTTGGTACGCAGGCCAATCCAGGTAAGGCACGCCATCGCCGCGACCAGGGGGATATCGTAAAGACTGCCGCTGTAATAGACCTGCCGGCCGATCGCCCAGTTCGCAACCGTGGAACTGGCAGCGTAACAAACGCTCATGCCAAAAAGACTAGCGTATAGGATTCTCCAAGGACCTTTACTAGTGATCCAGCAAGCTACCAATCCCAGCAGGAAGGCGATCTCCTCGGCGACATAGAGCGCATTCAGGTGCTGATTATAAGCAGCGGCGTCGGCCATCACGTATTGCCACGGGATGACGATCAGAACATACAAATAGAACCACCACATCATGAGCAGCGCGAAATCGAAATGCCCTACCCGATCGGAATACTCATCCCGCGGTATGTGCGGACGCAAGCCCAGAGCTGCCATCAGCGGCACAAGATGCAGGAAAAGGATGACATCCCCGGCGAACAGATCCGGGACGTCGCGGCGCAAAACTACTTCGTAGTAAGTCCAAAGGAGCTGGTACAACAACCAGAAAGAAACTCCCATGGTGATCAGTGACCAGAACAGCCGAATGCGTCCTTTGCCGTGCAGCGCCAGCGGGACGAAGGACGCCGCGCCCGAAATCAGCAGGAAGCATTGGACTACGTCGCTCAAAGCGGTGAGCGCAAAAGATCGCGGCAATACGAGAGCGGCCACGATTAAAGTTGCCAATGAGCCCGCGACCGCGGCCAACCAGAGATGGGAAAGCTTCCGCAAAACACTCCTCCCGCCCCATTCTAGATTGGATCGCCAGGCCGCATTGGTTACTGAAGTAATCTACGGAGAAAAGCTGGGAGCAAAACCAGCGCAGACCCTCACTTGCCGATAAACTTCTTTTATTCAATAATATGCCCCGAAGCCGCCACGCTCGTGGAGACGGACTCGATTGAATTCTCACGTTGAGCGCTATCGACAATCCTGGAGACTAAGAATCCCGCCCGACTCAGGCGAGACTCGACGGATTGAGCGCTGGCTGGCCACTGCCCGGCTCTTCCTCGCTGTCTCGGCGTTAGTAGCGATCCAGATGGACCCGACGCAATTGGGCCGCTCCTGGGCAGCCTATGGCCTGTTCGTCTTTTACATGGCCAACGGCATTCTCATCCTCATGCTGCTGCGGCGGCGGCAGCAGTCCACAGCTGCGTTTCGCCTAATGGTTCACGCCGGGGATATCGCGTGGCCGGCACTCATTTCGATATTTTCCGAAGGGCCCCGCACTCCTTTTTTTCTGTTCTTTGTTTTTGTTCTCGCGGCCGCCGCCTACCGCTGGGGATTGTGGGAGACCCTGGCCACAGCTGCCGCCGAAGTCGCGCTGCTGTGGGCTGAGAGCTTCATTATTCTTCACCTCAGCTTGGGACCGCACGGTGCTCTGCCTTGGCCGGTGTTAAATGGCCTGCGCGTTAATACGGCTGATTTCGAGCCCGAACGGCTGTTCATGTTGTCGGTTTACCTGTTGGTCATGGGGTTATTGCTCGGATATCTGGCGGAACAGCAGAAGCACCTGCGGGCGGAGAAGGCGGTGGTCACAGGAACATTGTCGAGCATCCGGGTGGAAGCTGGCTTGACGGGAACGATCGAGCAGATCTTCCGTGAAACGATGTCCATGTATGGGGCATCGCGAGCGGTGGTCGCATCCCAGGAATCTCACAGCCAACGAGTGTTTGTGGGAGAGTTGAAGAATACGAATGGCAGCCTGCCATCCGAGTTCAAATGGCTGGAATCTGGCCCGCGAGACGCCAAGACCTATTTGGACGATTTTCCCGGACCCGTATGTTACGCGTCGATCACAGGTGATCGATGGACCACTCTTGCTCTGGATCTTACCGGTCACCAAGTGGCCGTAGCGAACCTGGCGTCACTTTCTCAATTACGCCAGGTGCAAAGTTTTGACTCACTGATTACCGTGGCCTTTCTCTTCGGGACCGAGTGGAGAGGCCGAATATTCCTCTTCAACCCCTCGTGGCGGGGCGAGAAACAGGAGGAACTTCGTTTTCTACTCGATCTGGTCCAGCAGGTGGGCCCGGCCGTTTACAACGTTTATCTGCTGCACCGCTTGCGACGCCGGGCGGGAGCGGCCGAGCGCGCTCGCTTTGCCCGGGAGTTGCATGACGGCGCCGTTCAGTCGCTGATTGCCGTCGAAATGCAAGTGGACGTCTTGCGGCGGCATGCCGAGGCCGGCAAACCGATCAGTGGAGAATTAGGCCGAATCCAGGGCCTGCTTCGCGAAGAAGTGCTCAAGCTGCGGGAACTGATGCAGCAGATGAAGGCTATCGAAGTGGATGCGCAACGGCTGCTTCCGGTTTTGAACGACACGGTCGAACGATTCCAGCGAGAGACGGGGATCAGCGCCCGCTTCGTCACCGATCTTGAAAGTCTGGACATGCCGCAAAGGGTATGTCGTGAGATTCTCCGCATCGTGCAGGAAGGGCTGGTGAATGTGCGGAAACATAGTGGCGCGCGCCACGTGCTGGTGCGTTTGGGATCGAGCCTGAAAAAGTGGAATTTGATTGTGGAAGACGATGGGAAGGGGTTCCCCTTTGCGGGCCGTTATAACCGCAATCAGATGGATGAGGCGGGGAAAGGGCCTATGATCATCATGGAACGCGTTGGTTTGATTGCCGGCGAACTCACGGTAGAATCAAATCCCGGCCAGGGAACCCGCCTGGAAGTCACCGTGCCTCGCAGTGGAGACGTGCCTCATGAATTTTAGAAAAGCGCAGTCGGTTCGCCTTGTCATTGCCGATGACCATCCCATCTTCCGCGATGGTCTGCGGCGCTTGTTGGAGGCAGAGCCGGATCTGAAAGTTCTGGGGGAAGCCTCGGATGGAGCCGAAGCGGTAAAGCTGGCGCGGCAGTTGAAGCCCGACATCCTTCTGCTTGATCTGGCTATGCCCAAGCACCCCGGATTGGAAGCGTTGCGGGAATTGAGTCTGCCTGCGAATGCGACTCCAGTGCGAGTCATTCTGCTGACCGCGGCTGCGGAGAAGAGCCAGATTGTGGAAGCACTACAACTTGGCGCCCGCGGAGTGGTGCTCAAAGATTCTGCCACGCAACTGCTGTTGAAGGCCATTCACACGGTGATGGCGGGTGAATACTGGGTTGGACGGGAGAGCGTCTCCAACCTGGTGCAATACCTGCGCACCCTGATGCAGTCTACCAATGACGAGGCACGCCAAAGGAAATTCGGCCTGACGCCTCGCGAACTGGAGATCGTTTCCGCTGTTGTGGCGGGATACTCGAATAAAGAAATTGCTGAATACTTCAAGATCAGCGAGGACACCGTCAAGCACCACCTCAGCAATATCTTCGACAAGCTTGGCGTCTCCACCCGCCTGGAGCTTGCTCTGTTTGCAGTGAATCAGTCTCTGCCCCTGAAAAGCATTGCGTGAAACGGTACGCAAGCTCTCCGAAATCGTGGCACTTTTGTGCCATTGGCTGATAAGGGGCTGCGCCCTAAAATCATGAACACAGATCAGCTTGGGGACAACCGCCGGGAACCAACATGTGTTCGGTGTACCCCGGTGAGTGCTTCATTACATTTATCAAAAGTGAGAAATGAGGAGCCCCGTGGCAAAACGCTTACAACAGCTATGGAACGATGAGAGAGGTCAGGACATTGCGGAATATGCAGTGATGTTGGCTGTAATTCTGGTGATCGTGGTGGGCACGATCCGGCTCATCGGCTCCAACGCGAACAACGTATTTTCCCAGGTGGGCAGCGCAATTCAGTAACTGCCGATTCTGCAATTCGTGACCAGACATGCGGCCAAGGTCGCGTCCGTCCTCCCTGTCTTGCCGCGAACGCACACCTTCTTGTCATTGCACTCGCTTTCAACTACTTTGGCGTATTCTCGGAGGGCGAGGACGTAGTCAGCGCCATTTTCTCCGCTGCACCGGTGGAAAATCGGCTCAGGTAAGGAAATACCGGAGTAATCTCAAACTCCATTTTTTCGCGCGCCCCGGTCAGCGCCACGGGCTTGGCTTTGGACAGTTCCACTCGATCGCTCCAGGGATCGACTTTGATGCGGCCACCTAACGGCAGAGCCGCGATCTGATCGAGGCGTTTGTCATCCAGCGCAGGACTTGAGGCTACCAGGCTCGACATGCGAGTCTTGCTCCCCGCAAAGCTGTTTCCCAGGTGAGGACGAATTAAGTTCTGCAGCTCAGGCGCTTTCTCCTGCAAAGCCTTCAAAAATAATCCTGCATTGGCCAGCTTGTCCTTGTAAGGAGAATTTTTGAGGAGTTCCAGGGCTTTGGTGTCGGCGGCTTCCTCGTTCGCGGAACTGCGTTTGAAGTCGAGTCGGCGGAACGTTTCATCGTCGGGGAAGAATAGCTTATCGTTAAACGCGAGCTTCGTGTCGAAGCTGTGTCCGAGTACGATGTGACTGAGTTCGTGGGCCAGCACCATGGCCAGGGACGCTTCGTCAGGGAGCACGTCCAGCAGTCCACGACTGATAACGATCGTGTGGCCGATGGTGAACGACTCTAGAGGAGCGGTTAAAAGTACGCGGCAGTGGATGTCTCCCTGCAAGTCAATGTTGTTGGTGACGAGCAGATTATTGACCACCGTAGCCAAAATCTTGTCCACTTCCCCAGAAGGAGCGAGTAAGCCGATCTTCTGCAGCCGCTCGATTGCGTTTTCTTCCGCTTGCCGTTCCCACATACGCTGCGCGACGACCGGACTTGCATCGGAAGCGGCATCGCTCTGGTCTTTCACGGACTGAGGCGAATCGATCAGGATCTGGGTAAACTCCTCATTCTTGCCCAACCCCTTCAGGTCGTAACCCCAGAGCCGAGTCTGCGCTTTGAAATGCAGGGCCTTGGTGAACCCCGTCTTGAGGTTCGATTCTTCGGTATAGACATATGCAGGCAGCCACACTCCGGGGCGCATGTTCAGGCGCCAGCTGTCAAAGTGGAAGAAGAAATTGACTTTAGGCTGAGGAACGTACGTTCCGTTGAAGCGGACCACGTTGTAGTCCTGGTCTTCAACCCAAATTCTGCCTTTGAAACGTGCGATTTTTTGGCCTTGCTTGGGCTCGACATCGATGACCAGGCAACGGAGTTCGCCGAGAAATTCGCGGCGTACAAAGTTAAAGTCGTAATACTTCTTCTGGAAATCGGTATCGAGTACAACCATTTGGGCAAAGCCCAAAGGAAGGAAGTGCAGGGCATAAACACCTGTGAGCTTGTTCAGCATCCGGCGGCCGAATCCAGACTGGCCTGTAAAAGAAATGTCCTCCGGCCCATCGCTCATGTCGAGGCGACCGAGAAAATACTGATCTTTCACGGGAATCGGATTCCCGGCCTGATCGTTCTTAAGATCCTGCAGGTAGGTCTCGACCAGGGGATGCATGTGCCGCATCTGCGCCATGAACAGGTGCTCCCGTTGCACAACGTGATCGAGCACGTCGTTGAGCGTAAGCGCGGCCGGCGGCAGAGACGTGGCACTCTGAGCTGGGTCGACTGAAGCATCTGTACCACCCGACCCAGGTTGTGTCGCGGCTGATGGAGGATCTTGTGCCTGCACCCCCAATACGCATCCCAAAACAAGAATCAATACCGAGCCCGAACGACAGATTTGCATAAAGAACCTTCTGGGAATCAATCGGCCTAACCCACGATTAGGCTAACTGAAAAATAATGTGCAACACGGCCGTCGAGTCTGAGGGTTGGCCGTCTTTCAGGGCCGGCTTGAAGCGAATCTGCTCGGCGGCATGCACCGCCGCGTCATCCAGACCATGCCCCAGTCCGCGCACTACTCGCACTACGCGTAACCTTCCGCTCGCTTCCAGTACAACTTCCAAAAGCACTTCGCCTTCGATTTTCTTGGCACGCGCTTCTTCAGTGTAGATGGGAACTGGCTTGGAAAGGATTTCCGCGGGGACCACTTTGGCCGCCGCTTGTGCTGCTGGATGCGCTTGAACCGTGGGAGGGGCAGCAACATCGGCGTCGCCGAAGCCGGCCTCGCGTACTGTGCCCGCAGACGGTGTGTGTGCGTTTCCAGTAGCAACACCGCCACCGAATCCTGTGCTGGCAACCACACCGCGGGCACCATGCGCCCCGCCGGTTCCGTTTCCGGAACCGGGCCCCGTGGGCATATCGAATCCGCCCGCTTGCGCGATGTTGATCGCCTTATTCTGACTCGCCTTGGCGGGTACTCCATTGGGATCGCCGAAGCCGCCGGTTTGAACCTTTTGGGGCGCGCGGTCTATCGTCTGTGGCGCCGAACTTCCCGTGGAAAACACGTTTGTCCTGACTGGCGGCTTTGGAATCACCGGTGCAGAAGTTGGCAAGGGTTCAAGTTTCCGCGCCGCCACCTTTACTTCGGGAGCCGGAGCAACTTCCACTTTCGGTTTGGGCTGAGGTTGAGGAACCGGCAAACGCATAGCGGCAGGCGGCGGATCAAGCTTGGCCACTTCAATAATCCGTTTAGGAAGCTGTCTCTGCGGCTGGTGATTTACCGGCACGGGCGTAGGCACGAGCTCGATGGCATGATAGTCAGGCTTCGGGCGCTCTAGTATCTCGGGTTGAAGAATAGGGATCCACACAAAAATTGCCACCACAACGGCCTGAATACCATAGCTAAGCAGAAAGTCGGTCCACGGCGTTTCCCAACGGGGGAGCGGCGAGAACAGGCCCAATTCGCGAGACGGAGGCGCCATAATCAATTCGGTTGTCTGTGTTCAAATACCCGATCCAACTGTAAAGGTTTTACCAATCTTTTCAAATGATGGAAACCTCGTAGGCCGGGTCCACCCAGAGTGTACTATTCCTGCTTCATCCATGCACGACAAAGGCCATTCCGGAACGCAGGCAATTGCGTCAAGGTTTATTTGAATCAATAAGTTAAGCAATCTCTGATTTGATCGAGCACCGAACATTCGCGGGAAGGCGACCAAAACCTACATCCTAAGGTAAACAGATTTCCCGTACGCCGGCTTCCACAGCTCCAGCCTCAACAATGAACAATCTTCGCGCTTACAATCCCGCGGGTTGCATTCCGCGTATCGACCACCAACCTGGCCTCCTGAACGATCCTGCGATAGTCGTAGTCGGAATGGTCGGTCACGATGAGGACGCAGTCGTATTGCCCCAGATCTTTTAACTCGGCGCATTTCATTTGCAGATCGTACTTCCGTCCCTTGCCGATGAAAGGGAAATAGGGATCGTGGTAGCTGACCTGAGCTCCGTCTTTCTGCAAAAGTTCGATAATAGTGAGCGAGGGCGATTCGCGGAGGTCATCGATATCTTTTTTGTAGGCCACACCCAAAACCAAGACCCGCGCGCCATTCACCGACTTCTTGTGGCGATTCAGCGCGCTGCCGACCGAGGCCAGAACATGGTACGGCATGTTGGTGTTGATTTCTCCTGCCAGCTCAATAAAGCGGGTGCGGAAATCCCACTCTTTGGCCTTCCACGACAAATAGAAGGGATCAACGGGAATACAGTGCCCGCCCAAGCCGGGTCCGGGATAGAACGGATGAAAGCCGAACGGCTTGGTGGAAGCAGCTGCGATGACCTCCCAGATATCGATGCCCATGCGCAAGCACAAAAGCTTGAGTTCGTTGACCAGTGCGATATTCACGCAACGGTAGATATTTTCCAGCAGTTTCGTCATCTCCGCTGCGGCCGGAGAGGATACGGGAACGGTTCGATTGAAGATGGACCCATAAAGGGCACCGGCAAGCTCCGAGGCCTGGGGGTTTAATCCCCCGACGACCTTCGGAATGTCGCGGCGCGCGACTGTTGTATTGCCGGGATCCTCGCGTTCGGGCGAGAAGGCGACAAAAAACTCGCTTCCCGTGAGCGCCTGTTCCCGAGCGGCTTTCAGACCGCCCTTGTTCTCCTTTTCCAGGATGGGGATCATCACTTCTTCGGTGGTGCCGGGATAGGTCGTACTCTCGAGTATGACCAACTGCCCTGCGCGCAAATGAGGAGCGATAGAGTGCGTGGTGGAAGTGATGAAGCTGAGATCGGGCTCGTGGTATTCGTTCAACGGCGTGGGCACGCAGATGATAATGGCGTCCATGGCGGTGATTTGCGAATAATCGGCGGTGGCGGAAAAACCGTTTGCTTTGGCCGCCTGAACCTCTTCGGGCGCGATGCGGTAGATGTAAGACCCGCCTTTCGCCAGGGTTTCCACCTTGCGGGCGTCAATATCGAAGCCGGTCACCGGGAATTTCTGCTCACTGAACAGCAAAGACAGGGGCAACCCGACGTAACCCATGCCGATAATGCCCACGCGAGCCTGGCGCTTTTGAATTCTGGTCTTGAGTTGATCCACAGAGGTGTCTGCAGCGGAATAGGTTGTCATGAAATTTTCCGGGATGAATCGTGGGGGGCTAACATCCAACGGCTCAATCTTAACACACGAGATTGCAGCTCTCGCGGCTGGATTCGGGGAAAGTGCGGAGGAAAATACCGGCGTCGTACGCTGTGGAAAAGTTGGCTCAGACGATTCCACACGGCAGTTCTCCACTCCGAAGAGTAAACCGGACACCATAAAAGCATTGACTGCCAACAACCTAGGAGGATACATTCGACGAAGGGGCGCACCGGTGTGGGAAAACGCGCCCGATCATAACTTGCGTGCAACAATCGTTCGGACTACCATCATCGAAAGTCATCTGCGAGGATGGCCAATGACGAGGGCTTTCTACTTGAAGATCCTAAGCTGTCTGACGGTCATCATTTTTCCGATTGCTTTATTCGCGGCAGACCAACCTGGGGCCATGCTCTACAGTCACGGGACCGCATTGCTCAACGGCAACACGATCGCGAGATCGTCCGCGATCTTTTCCGGCGACCTGGTGCAGACGAACTCGGATTCCGTGGCTAACATCAATGCCACGGGGTCCAGCGTCCTGGTTCTGAACGAGTCGCTGGTCCAGTATGAGGGCAGCACACTCAGGCTCGAGCATGGAGGCGTCAGCGTTTCCACCTCGAAGCTGTTGGCGACTCGTGCCGGAGCCGTCACAATTTCACCGGCCTCTGGGGCTTGGACCGAATTTGAAGTCAGGGATGTGGATGGTCTAGTCCAGATCGCGGCGCGAAAAGGCGACGTGACCATCAGCGACGAGAAGGGAACGACTACGCTGGCTCAAGGGGAGCAGACTTCTCGAGACGACTCTCAGTCGGAAGACAAGAAAAAGAACCGCAGGGTAGCTGCTGCCGCGATTCCAGCCTGGGGAGCGGCTCTGGATTCTCCGTGGGCAGTCGGTATTGCCGGGGGAATCGTCCTGGGCGGAACTGCGTGGGTTATATCCCAAAGCGACGATCCGGCGAGTCCATCGCGGTAGCACCTCCTGGCACAGCTCAACTTCAACGGCTCGCAAATCTTCGAAGCCGGCCTGGATATGCCGCTCCCGCCTTTTCCAATTGATCTGCCACAGCGGTTGAGATGGGCTGCACATCTTCCGAGCGGAAACGCAGCAGCGCGGCAATATTGCCCACCTTGTCGAATTCCGGGTCGTCTTTCACATAAAACGTTTCGACATCGCGGCGAATGACCCACGGCAGAATCGCTTCGCCGACATCGACAATCTCCTGGGTCGATCGGCCACAGACCGGGCAGGAGCTGACAAGATGGGCGTCCATATGTCCACATCCTGGGCATTCGACGGCGTGACCTTGAAGATTTTCCCCCAGCAAAAGGGTCTGGACTTCTCCTAATTCCAGAGAACGTAAAACTCGACGCAGTCCGGTAACGCCGCGTCCATTACTGCGCGCCTGTTCCAAGGCCTGCTCGACAAGTTCACGACGGCGATCATTCTGCCACTGTTCCAGAATCTGCTGCGCGTGGGCGCGAATCTCCTCTTTGCCGATATGACCGACGTCGGCGTGAAAGCGCCCGATGAGCGCCTGTTTCACATAGGAATGCAATTGCGGCTCCAGCAGTGAGAGTTGAGCATCCTGGCAGGCGAGAATCCATTTCTCGAATACACCCTTTTCCAACAATGCTTTCAGCGCTCCCGCCACATTCTTGAAATGGTGGCGAGCCTCGTCTTCCACCCGGCGTTGCGCGTGCCCGCCATCGTATCCGGCAAAGCCGTCGCCGCGGCCTCTGCGAGACAGCGGATGGAATAGATCTTCGCGTTCCGTCAACTCGCCCAGGCGAAGATCGAATATGCGGGCCCGGTGCCGGTCGACCAGCACTACTCCCAACAGCGGAAAAGCGCCCAACAGCTGCGCGATGGGCTTGAGATGGAAGTGGTGATCCACGAAGAGTTGTGTCGCCGGCAGATTTGCGGGCACATCATATTCGCGCCAGAAGTTTTGAGCGGAGCAGGCAAACACAGCCTTGCCGTGCGTGCCGTTGCTGCGCAATTCGGCCGAAAGGCGCAAAATACGATCTATATCGTCGCGGGCGCACTCCTTTCTCCCCTGGCTTTCCAGGCCGCGGAGAGATTCGCGCGCCAGGTCTTTAATCAAAATCACGTCCTCTTTATGGGCCTTATTGCGGGGCGTGGAAGGCTGAAAATAAAAACTGACTGCGCAGGATTTTTTATCTTGAAATTCAGCTAGTTCTCGGATTTGTTCGCGGGTAATACTCATGGATAATTCCCCCAAAAGTCGGAATTGATTTATGCGGTGCCGGTCGGAGCGAGCCGGGAAGTAAACTGTTTGGCCAAGCTTGGCGTCTTGCGCAAGTGGTCGCGCGCCGCCGAAACGAAGGCGAGCACTCTTTCGGCCGGAAGGCCGGTAATTGCCGCAATCTCATCCACGCTAAAGCCTTCGACCGCATGCAGAATGAAGGCTTCGCGCGGACCCGAGCCCAGGTCGCGCAGGGCTGACGCAATCAGCCGCAGTAATTCGTCCGAGGCAAGAATCTGCTCCGGCGTTGCGACGCGTCCATCGGCAATCACCGTCGCACCCGTCATCGACTCGTCCGGCTGGTGAAATTGCAGCTCCGGTTCATCGCTGGCCTTCACGTTGGGCCGACGCGCGGAATCTTCGAGAGGCATGGCGTTTCCATTGCTCTCTTCTGTTCGCGATAGTTCGTCCAAAGCTCGCAAGGCCAAACGGTACAGCCAGGGTTCGAGCGCCAGCCGTTCCGGCTTCTCCTGGCCGTCGCCCAGAGCTGAGGCGATGGTTTCATCAATCACTTCTTCTTTTGAAACGCTGTCCGGAGCAATCGATTCCTGGGCTTCGCGGAAATAGATTTCACGTTCGACAAAGCGCTCCAGCCGTGCCAGATTGATGTTCACATAGGAGCGAACATCGTCCGCCGAAATCGTTGCCGGAAACACGGCGGCCAAAGTTTGTTCGAACGGGACTTCACTCACGACCGCGCTCGGACGCGCGCTGTCTCCGCGCTTCCCGCGCTGCCACTTGTGCGATGCGCGGAGAATTTCCTTGTGCTTATTGACCTGCTGCAGCAGATCCTCAAACGCCCCCTTCACCGCCGCCGCCGCCGTTGGGGCCGAAGACTGCACCGCCATTTGCCCCGACGGCAAGCGCAGGTTCAGCGAAACGCTGGTCCCCTCGCGTGGCGAAATCTCCTCCACCACTCCCTTCAGGTGGACGAGTTCGGGCCGAAAAACCTGCAGGCGTTTTTGCAGTTTTTCGATCTGATGTTGAATGTCTTTCTCTACCGCGGGAATTTTATGAAGACGGTAACTGACGTGGACGTTCATAGCGCCTCGGCCTTACCAGCGAAGTGCGCAACCAAGTGTTTTCTTAGGGCGATTGTACACCCGGTGGAAAAATGAAAACGCAGAATTGTACAGCTTCTGAAAATAGGATGTTCGCATTCGGGATTTCGTTGCAGCTTAAAGAATCTTTAGAGACTGAGATGCAAAACTGGATTTGCAGTTCTGGTTTGCAGACCGCCGCAAAGGCACGTTATGATCCCGGACCATGACTCGGTTCGAACTCCCACTGTTGGCTTTGCTCACCGCCGTTGCCTGCGCACAAGCTCCCTCTTCAAAAGAAGTTGGTAGCGTGTATCCGGACGCTCACGCGCTCTACCTCGACCTGCACCAGAACCCAGAGCTTTCAACGCACGAGACCGAGACCGCTGCGAAGCTGGCCGCCCGCTGGCGTAGCGCCGGATATGAAGTGACCGAACACGTCGGCGGCACAGGAGTAGTTGCCATCCTCAAAAATGGAACCGGCCCAACCATCATGCTGCGCACGGAACTGGATGCGCTTCCGGTGGAAGAAAAGACTGGGCTGCCCTACGCGAGCAAGGTGCGCGCGAAAGATGACGCCGGGCGCGACGTTCCAGTGATGCACGCCTGTGGACACGATCTGCACGTGGCGGCAATCCTAGGCACCGCCGAAATCATGGCACGCAGCAAGAATACCTGGCGCGGAACGCTCATGCTGATTGGTCAGCCCGCGGAGGAGACCATCGGCGGCGCGGAGGGAATGTTGCACGACGGATTGTTCACGCGTTTCGCTAAGCCAGATGTAGCGGTGGCTTTGCACGTAGGCAACGAACTGCCGGCGGGAATGGTCTCGATCACTCCGGGCGTTTACAACACGAATTCGGATTCCGTGCGCATTACGATTTACGGCAAAGGCGGGCATGGCTCCGCTCCGCACACGGCCATCGATCCCATTGTGATTGCGGCGCGGACGATTCTTGCGCTGCAGACCATTGTGTCCCGGGAAGTCAAACCCGGCGAAATGGCCGTGGTGACCGTCGGCTACATCCAGGCGGGGACAAAGAACAACATTATCCCGGACCATGCGGAAATGGGATTAACCGTGCGGACTTTCAAGCAGGACGTTCGCAAGCAGATTCTCGCCGCCATCACCCGTATCGCCAAGGCAGAGGCCGTCGCAGCCGGCGCGCCGAAAGAACCTTTAGTGGAACGCTACGAGGGAACCGATCTCGTCTACAACAATCCTGCGCTGGCCGAGCGGCTCAGGGCGCCTCTGGAAGCCGCACTCGGGAAAGATAAAGTCGTAACTGCCGAGCCCATCACACCGTCCGAGGATTTCTCCTACTTCATCGAGCAGGGAGTCCCCGGTTTCTATTTCAGCCTGGGCGGCGCCGATCCCGAAAAGTTCGCAGAGGCGAAAGCATCCGGGACGCACCTGCCCTCGAATCATTCCCCTCTGTTCGCACCGGACGTGGATCCCGCGTTGAAGGCGGGAATCGCCGCCGAAGTCGCGGTGCTGCGGAATTTGCTGAACTCGTCGCCCGAGGAACTGCGTGCACTGACTGCAGAGCGGCACCGTTAGACTGCAGATCTTCTACACTGCGACTGTGACCGAGGTCTCCGTACGCGTGACTGGCCGGTAAAGCGTGTCGCGTTCGATCGGCTCGCGCCCGGCGGCGCGGATCAACCGCTCTAACTCTTCGCGACGCATACCCTGCGGAGTGGTCGCGCCAGCATCGTGGTAAATCTTCTCTTCGATCACTGTGCCGTCCATGTCATCGGCGCCGAAGCGCAAAGAAATCTGCGCGATCTTCGCGGTCATCATCTGCCAGTACGATTTGATGTGCGGGAAATTGTCGAGCACCAGCCGGCTCACTGCGATCTGCTTGATGTCAAGCATGCCGGTAGTCTTTGGCAGATGCTGCAACGGCGTGTTGTCGGGATGGAAGGCCAGCGGAATAAAAGTCTGAAAGCCGCAAGTCTCATCCTGCAGCGCGCGCAGTTTCAGCAGGTGGTCGACGCGGTCTTCATCGTTTTCGACGTGCCCGTAGAGCATGGTCGCATTCGACTTCAGTCCGATCTGGTGTGCCAGCTTCGCGGTTTCGAGCCATTGGCTGCCGTCTATTTTGTGGTCGCAAATAATGTGGCGTACGCGATCGGCGAAAATCTCGGCCCCGCCGCCGGGGAGCGAATCCACGCCTGAAGCTTTCAGTTGTTCGAGCGTCTCGCGAATTGACAGCTTCGCCCGCTTCGATAAATACGCGACCTCGACCATGGTGAAGGCCTTGAGATGCACCTGCGGAAAGCGCTGCTTCAGGCCGGAGCACAAGTCCAAAAAATATTGGAACGGCAGATCGGGATGCAATCCGCCTACGATGTGAAATTCCGTGACCGCCTCGGAGTATCCGGAAGCCGCAGTTTCGAAAGCCTCTTCGAGCGCCATGGTGTAGGCGCCGGGCGAGTCCTTCTTTCGGCCAAAGGCGCACAAGCGGCACGCCGC
Source organism: uncultured Acidobacteriaceae bacterium (assembly GCA_963733795.1). Lineage (GTDB taxonomy): Bacteria > Acidobacteriota > Terriglobia > Terriglobales > Acidobacteriaceae > Sulfotelmatobacter. The sequence continues at coordinate 376,935 of CAVTED010000003.1, read as the reverse complement.
CACGCACACATTCGTTGGATTGATGTGCCGGTTGACGTTGAAATATGTTTTGTCGCCGTGCATACGCTCGCGCACGGAGTTGGCCATCCAGCCCAGAGCGAGAATATCCCCAGTGCGATACAGAGCTAGCGCGTCATCGGCATCAAGCCGCTCGCCGGCAAGAACTTTCTCGTGAATCGGCGTGAGGCGCCGATCATCAGTCTGGAATGTATGGGCTAAGCCTGTGACAGACATCTCTTTGATGATATCGCAGGACGTTGCCGAAGACCATGATTCGCCTGCCGGAGAGCTGATTCGGCGGATACCAGATTCCCTGGATCTGGCGAGGATTTCCTGTCTACCCGTGGTCCAAAAACTGCATCAAAATATATAGATAGAAATTATTACTGCGCGCCTTCCTCGGAAATTGCAACGAAGGAGACTGCTCATGAAAAACTTTTTTTCTGCCGCTTTCCTCACCGGAGCGTTGCTCTGTGCGGCGTCGTTCGCTCAAAACGCGCCGTCCGCCCAGACCCCGAACGATCCGCCGTCACAACCGGACACGCAACCAGCCCCTAACGCGTCGCCGCAGCCCGCAGCACCGCAGTCTCAGCAGGCAACCGAATCCTCTGCCGCGCGCACCGCGACGAATCAGACCGCAGGGCAGCATCGAATTGCACCAGGCAGCGTGATCCCCGTGCAGCTGACCAAGACCATCGACTCCAAGAAGGCCAAGCCGGGAGACGAAGTAGTGGCCAAAGTCACCATGGATCTGAAAACGACTGGCGGCGAAGTAATGATTCCGAAGGACACGAAAGTGATGGGGCGCGTGACTGAGGCGCAGGCCCGGAGCAAAGAGCAGAAGGAGTCACAGGTCGGCATCGCGTTCGACCGCGCCGTACTGAAGGACGGAGAAGTGTCGTTGCCGATGTCGATTCAGGCGGTCATCGCTCCTCCCAGCAGCAATGCCAATAGCGGAGGTGGAGTCGATCAGACCGCTACCGCCAGCGGTGGCGCCACCGCGGCATCGCCAATGGGCAGCGGGCGTAGCCCAGCAGCAAGTGCCGGGGCCACGCAACCCCAACCTCAATTACCCTCGACCGGGGGCACTGACGCTCAGTCGCAAGGCGGACCGTCTCCGGCTATCAACGGGAACACGCAGGGTGTCGTCGGCATTTCGAATCTGAAGCTTGGGCCGTCACAGAATGCGACCCAGGGATCGGTGTTGAGTTCGGAGAAAAACAACGTAAAGGTGGAAAGTGGCACGATGCTGCTCTTACGAGTCACCCAATAGCGCTGTCGTTCACCGTTTGTGTGGAGCGGGCACTCCTGCCCGCTAGCCTGTGCCGGCAAAAACCTAGCGGGCAAGAGTGCCCGCTCCACACAAGGCGCGCACCAACTATTTCCGAAGCAGCAAATCTCCCGCGACGAACACAAAGAACAGCACCGAGATGACGCCATTCATGGTAAAGAAGGCCGCATTCAGTTTCGACAGGTCGTTCGGCCGCACCAAAGAATGTTCATAGAGCAGCAGCAAGATCACCGCCAGCACACCACACGCGGCCAGCTTCCCCATCCCGAATACGATGAGCAGCGCAATCAGCAGGCCGACCATCACCACATGAAAGCCGCGGGCGATCCAAAGCGCGGCGCGAATTCCGACATGTCGTGGTATGGAGTGCAGCCCGCTTTGCCGGTCGAAATCGAAATCCTGGCAGGCGTAAAGCACGTCGAAGCCGCTCACCCAAAAAGTCACGGCAGCCGTAAGCAGCAGGATGCGCGGATCGAGCGAGCCTCGCACCGCAATCCATGCCGCTGCAGGAGCGATGCCGAGCGCGAATCCCAGCACCAGATGCGACCAGCGCGTCACCCGCTTGGTGTAAGAGTAAAGCAGTAGGACGGCCAGCGCGACCGGAGAAAGCTCCAAAGCGAGCCGATTCAGTTGGCTCGCAGCCAGTATGAAAATGCCGCTGGAGACCACAACGAACGAAGCCACGAAACCCGGCGTGAGATCTCCGGCAGGCAAAGCGCGAGTGCTGGTGCGCGGATTGGCGGCATCAATGGCAGCGTCGGCCCATCGATTAAATGCCATCGCGGCGGACCGCGCCGCAATCATAGCCACTACGATCCATACCAATTGATGCAGCGAAGGGAATCCTCCTGCCGCGAGCATTGCCCCGCACAGCGCAAACGGGAGCGCAAACACAGAGTGCTCCCACTTGATCATCTCCAGAGTGACGCGCAGGTTGCGGAGGATAGGCACGCGTAAATTGTAATTCACGGTATTGGGTAACAACTCTGAGGTCTTCGGATTGAGGTCTCTCGGAGGGTTATCTAGCATCAACCCTAACTGGCAGAGGCCGACGCCTAATCCGAGACCAACGGCACAAACCGGCAGAGTTCGTGCAACACTGTTCTTGGCTGGCCGTTTTCCATGCGAATCAACTGCAGCTGCTGAGAATGAGCAGGCCCCACGGGGATAATCATTCTCCCACCCTCCGCAAGCTGCTGGAGCAAAACGCGCGGCACCTCGGCGGCGGCCGCTGAAACGACGATCACATCGTAGGGCGCGCCCTCTGCAAAGCCCCGGCTTCCATCGCCCACCAGAACTCTCACATTGGTGTAGCCCAGGCGGCCGAGCAACTCTCCGGCTGCATCCGCTAGCGCGACGTGCCGCTCCACCGAGAAAACCTGCGCCACCAGTACCGCGAGCAGCGCCGTCACATAGCCAGACCCGGTGCCGACTTCGAGTACTCGATCCGCGGGCGAAAGCGAAACAGCCTCCAACATCCGCGCCACGATGTAAGGCTGAGAAATCGTCTGCCCTTCGCCAATCGGCAAAGGATGGTCTTCGTACGCCTGATCGCGATACCGTTCTGGCGCGAACTCGTGACGGGGCACCCGCGACATGGCGTCGAGCACACATTCATCGCCAATCCCGCGCTCCCGCAGTTGCGAGTCGACCATGCGCAGCCGCAAATTCGAAAATGCGGCGGTTTCTTCAGAGGAATTCATGGGAGTTTCGAGACATGCATCCCGTCAGCGAAATTCTATTTCTTGCGTTGTCGAACGCGGATATCGAAGCTGACCACGCCGTTCTGATCTCGCGTACCCACCACCGAAATACTGCGATTGACGTAATATTCGCCCTGAATAATTTGCTGCGAACTCTGCGACACGTTGGTGCTGTAAGTGAGCGAAATATTGTTGGCAAACTGTTGCTCTATCGTGACCTGCGGGCCGCGCGCCGTAGGGTTGGTTTCGGTGGTCAGGCCCTGGGGATCGATTTTGATCCGGCTGACTCCGAACAGCTTTTGCATGCGGCTGCTCACGGTCGAGTTGATGGCCTGGTTGATGATCAGGTTGGTCGCCTCGTCGGTGAACACGCCCTGACCGGATTGCTGCTGCAACTGCTGCGACTCCTCGCTGGTGCGGCCCAACGCCAGCAGCGCGATGATGTCCGACTTGGGCAAAGGCGGCTCCGAACGGTAGTTGACGGCTAATCGCTCCGGCGTCCCGGTAACCGTAACGTCAAGATCGTAATTGCGTACATGGGTCGTGGCCTCCAGGTTGAGCTGCGGTTCAATGGCTACGGGATTCGCAAATGTAATATCACCGCGCTCCAGCCGGAACTTGATGCCGTTGAAGGTGGCGTCTCCCTCCAGAATGTCAGCCCGGCCCAGAACGCTGGGACGCGCCACCGAACCACGCACCCGTAAATCCGCATCGCCGGATAATCGCGCCACCGCGGTCTTCATCTGCAGTTCAGGCGCTGTATGGACCGCCACATCCAGTTTCACGTTGTAGAGCGGCGAATTGGCCGGCGTAATCGCCGCCGACTGCCGGCTTCGCTCCAGGTACGAACCGAAATCAAAACCCGGCGTCACCGCCAGCTTCGTGACCATGACGTCCCCGGAAACCAAAGAAGCAGAACGGTTCCCCACCCAGTGCAGCTCCGTGGTCGCTGTCGAGCTGACGCCCGGCGGATAGCGCAGCCGTACGTCCTTCCCTATTGCTGTAAGGTTGAAATTGAGCTGACGGTTGTAATTGGTAACATCGCCTTTCAGGTCCAGCGTTCCGCCGCCGGTTCGAGCCGTGAGCTGATCGACGTGAATGCGCTCCCGCGTGAACGACAGTGTGCCATTCATCTCGCTCAGGCCGCTGGGCAGCCCCGCATAGTTGGCTGCACCATTTTTGACCTCGATGCTGCCTTGCGGCAGCGGGGCGCTCAGCGTGCCTCCGAGTGTCATATGGATCATAGACAGACCCGAAGCAGTCACATCGGGAACCATGCTGCCGAGAAATTTCAGATCGACTTGTCCGTCGGCTGAGAGATCGAGTTCCTGCCCGCCCACAAAATGAATGGAACCATGTCCAACGACGTCCGTGCCTTCTCCTACCAGATGCCCGGGTTCAATGTGAATGGTTTGGTCCGCATACGTAAAAGGCAGGGGACCCTGATTGTGAAGTTTGGCATACTCCACTTCGACCGCAACATCAGTTCCGCTGCCGTTGAGCGTCCACTGCCGCGGATAGCGCAGCAGTCCACGCATCGTTACCGAACCGCCAAAAGCGGAGTGTCCCGTGAGCTGTTGGCCCAAGTAGGCGCGCCACAAGGGGTCCAGATCGACATGATCCAGTTGCACCGAAATGTTCGCAGGAAAATCTCCGTGCATGCCGACACTTCCCGCCAGGGAAAGCGTGCCGCGGGAAAATTCGGAGTGCCCGCTTACGCGCAGATCGCCCCCATTCGTAGTGGCCTCAAAATCCAGTCCGCCCATGAGTTCATGGTCAAGCAGGAGATCGCCTACGTGAACCGAGGCATTGATCGTCGGTGAGCTTAGCGAGCCTGACCCCTGCAAGGTAAAGTCAGCGCGGCCCTCCATGGGCAAGGGATCCAGATGGATCTGGCGAATGCGCGATACGTCGAAATTTTTCCCAATCAGGTCAAGCCGGAAACTGCGCGTTGCTGGCGTATAAGCGGCGCTACCGGAAACCGATGCATCCTGGTGAGTGAGTTGAATATTGTTGAGCGCAGTTTCGCTGCCCTCGATCCGGAGATCGGCGTCGAACTTTTCGATGGCTTCGCCATAGGCCGCGGCATTCACCGCGTGAATGTGTCCCTGCGCCCGGGGATGCGCCCGCGTGCCGGCAACCTGGACGGAGACGTCCGCAGTCCCCGACACGGGATAATCGAACCCGGCAAGAACCGCCGTCGAGGCCACGTCCACGTTGTGCAAATTCACCCGCGCCGTATAGGGACTGTTCTCTGTGAACTGCCCATCCTGCAGAACCGCGCTCACATCAAAATCCGCGTTCGTGTCCCCGCGCCGCAACGAGCCTCCGCGTAGCGCAAGCTCCTGCGAAGAGAGTTGGACACTGGCCGCAAAGGAGTCCCAGTGCACCTGTTGCGCCGGTGTGCGGGACGTCGCCGGCATGGTGAAGAGGAAGTCTTCCGCATCCAGCGTGCCTGCCACCGTCGGCTCCGACAACGTGCCTTCGGCAACGCCATTAAACGTCGCTTGGCCGTTTACCCGAAACGGCAGTGTGGCGGGGCCGCCCAGTGCGGTCACCAGCGGCCGCCACTCTTCCAGGTTGGAGGTCGAGACAGACATGTGCAGCGTCGAGGTCGCCGCCAGAATCCCTGAAGCCTGAATCTTCGACGCCGGCGTCGACAAGGTGAACTCACTAAGTTCCAGTGAGTCGCTCCCCGCGCGATATTTACCCTTGCTATGAGCCGTCACCGGCAGTTCGCGAGCAGCTGGATGCGGGGGCGGATTCACATCCACTACAAATGCGATCTCAGCATCTTTAGGCGATCCCCTCCAGAACGCGTCCACCGTACCGGCACCCAGTCCTGCGGGATGAAACCGGTGCAGAGGATGCGCAGGCACATCCAGAGCCGCCGCCATTTCTCCCACCGAAACATCTCGCAAACGAAGATGCACCGCGCCGTTTTGTACGCCCGGCACCTTAGTTTTCTCGCCTTTCCTGGCCGGTGGCCGAGCCACACTCAGTACCGCAATGTCTTCCCTGCTCTTCTTCGCTCTGCCCGGCGGCAAGGGCACGCTGTGCAGCCAGTTGTCAATCTCGGCATCGCCAGTGAAATATCCGCCTAACAGTTTTCCCTGCAGCTTCCACAGCTTGATCTGCTCATCCGTGACGGCGTAATCCGAGGTCGCACTCGCTCTTTTGAATGCAATCTGATTATTTTGCCAACCGAGTTCGCGCAACGCCAGACTTCCTGAGCTGGCGAATTCATTCAGCGACCAGTGACCGCTGCCCTTGAACTCTGCGCTACCTTCTCGCAGGTCATGCCGGCGAACAATCGCCGCCGCCTCCGCGAGGTCGACGCGCGCATAATAATTCCCGTCCAGATGCGGATTGCGGAAGTCGCTGACCCTTCCGGTCATCTCCAGAGATGACCGCCCGGAATTCCAGCGCAACGATTTAATGTCGGCAAAGTTGGGCGCCAGGCTGAAATCGACGGACGTCATCCATGCGAATGGGCGGAAATCCTCGACCGCAGTATCGACCTTGCCGACCGTAAGATGGCCTTCATAGCGGCGGCGCAGGAACGAGTAATTCATCTGCAAGCCGGTATCATGAACCGCAAAATTCAGGGGAATTTTCCGGTCCGCCCACAGCATCTCGCCGTTGCGCACGGACAACTGATCAATGGACAGCGCGAACAGTTGCTCGATTGGAAGGTTTGTCGAAGTTATCTCGCGCACCCGGAGAGCGGGAACATTGGTGACGCCGTCAGGCCCAATGACAACGTGAATTACTGGATGTTCGAGAATCACGGAATGGAAGCCGAACTCGGTGCGCAAGAATGAAATGACTTTCAAATGCGCAATCAGGCTGTCCGCATGCGCCAGCGGAACGTCGGTAGAAGATTCCTTCCCATGCACGGTAATATTCCGCACTTCGACCTGCATGTGGAAGGGGACAACGTGGAAGCTGCCAATCTCCGCGCGACCTCCAGTGAGCCGCTCGATTTCGGCGACCACGCGTTTGCGCACGTAGGCCTGAAACGAATCGGTGGTGGAGTACCAGATCGCGGCCAGCAAGGCGATCATGCCGACAGCAATTACAAGAAGCAGAAATTTCCACCAGCGCGGAGGTCTGCCGGCGGGCGGCATCACCGCGTCTGCACTCCATCCCCAGCCCCACTCGCGCCCGGCACGCTCACTTTACTCTCCGAGCGCAAGGATTGCAGCCAGGAAATCAGCAGCTCGTTGACCTTCTCCTGCGTGAGCAACTCGCGAATCTTTGCCGCAACATCGGCCGAGGGAATCTCAAGCGCAACCGATGGTTTCAATTGCGGAACGAATTTCTCGCGGTAATAGGCTTCGATGGTTTTGGAATCGATCTGCACCGCTGGACGAAGGTGAGCATCCACCAGCCGCATCAGATCGATCTGCTGCTGCACATGCGCAAGCAGATCTTTTTCCGACAATCCGAACCGGCTCAGCACCAGCTTCCATCCCTCGTCGGTTGCCGCCTCCGGATAGTACTTTCGAGCCGCGCTCACGCGGGCGGCCGCCTCAGACTGCGAGGCATGTTCGAAAGACGCCGACTTAATCTGCTCCCCCAGCAGTTCCTGATCGATCAGGCGATCAAGCACCGCGCGACGATCGTCGTCAGTGAATTGATTGAGCGGGCGCCCATTGAGCAGGGCCTCATAACACATCGCCTCGTCCCAGTCGCTCTGAAGAATAATGTGTCCATTCACTGTAGCAACAATCCGGTCGATCACCTGTCCAGCCCACGCCACAGGCAGGACGAGAGCACCCATCAACAAAGCGAGCGCCACCGCTACGACCGTCTTCTTTGTGCAGACTCTTTCCATCAGAATGGCTGGCCTATGCTGAAAAATACGTTGAAGTGCCGCAGGCGCTGGGTCTCAAAAGTTATCGGCTGTTGCGACGAATCAAACAGGAGCCCTTGAAAATATCGGGTCGGATTCAGATTGTATCCGAAGTCAAAACGCAAAGGCCCAATGGGCGTTTTATAACGCAGTCCCATCCCGACAGCTTGCGATGTGTAATCATATCCGGAGTTGTTGAACTGGGTATAACACCCGAGGTTCCGTGTACCATCGGGCAGTAGACACGGAGCTGGATTGGGCTGGTGCCAGCGCATCAAGCCCTTCAACATGTCGTGTGGCGCGGTGAACACATTCCCCATATCGTGAAAAAGAGCAAAGCCGAATCCTTCCCCTAGATAAGGCAGCGTAGTTTGCGGAAAGCGCAGCTCCAGATTGTTGACGAACAGCGCCGTACCACCAACAGGAAAACCTGACGATGGATCGCGGGGTCCCGCTTGATTTAACCCGAACCCGCGATGCGAGTTGCCGCCTCCCGCAAAGAATTGCTCCGGCAACGGTATTAATGAAATCCCCCCGCAAACCGACTCGTGAGTATTGGGATTGGTGGGACAAGCTCCCGGAGGAACGACTCGGGTACCTCCGAAGGGCTGTTGCAGGCCAATGCTCGTCGAACGGGCAAACACGAATTGCCGTCCGGCCCTACCTTTTCCGCCAAATGCGTAATAGGTTGAGTTCTGCCCCAGGGCGCGACCGAAATCGCTTTCCGATCCGAAGTGCGTCGAAGAGGCAAAGCCATCCAGGGTAAAGTAGGCCCCCTTGGTGCTTTCCAATGGGTTGTCCCGCTTGTCGTGAATAAAAGTGAAGCCTGGGCCGCCGACTCGCGCTGGAAGAGACAACAGCGCAATTTCGCTGAAATTGTTCGCAAAATGGCCGGCCTTGACCAGGCGAAAATCGTACCGGTAGGTTATCGCATTGGGACCCTGCCGGGTTCCGGGCTCGGCGCCGGAGTTTCCAAATTGCTGCCGCAGATCAATTTTTCCTTCAAGCCTCTGCGAAGTAAATGTAGCCACGTCAAGACTGTTGTCGTAAAAAGCCGTGTAGATCAGCTTGAACTTATCGTTGTCGAATAGTTTCGGGATGGCATAACTGACCAGTCCCCGCTGTTGCAGGCGTCCTACATGGGACTGGAACGTCAACGTCTGGTTGCGTCCGCCCACGTTGAGGCGGGTCACGTCAAACTCGACTCTGGGACTCACCCCTGTAGTCCCTTGTGGGGCAGCCGTTCCCGCGGGCTGACCGGTCTCGAACTCTAATCCAATTCCATAAGTGAAGGTATAGCGCTTGGCCTCCTGCACCTGCACCAGCACATTTTTCCGCGGATCGGTTCCCTCCGGGTTCTGAACCGCGGTGTCGACCTGGCTGAAAATGCTGAGATCGTAAAGCCGGGTCTGCGTGCTGAGAAGATCCTGCTGGCTGAGCGCTTCTCCTTCGTGCACCTTCAACTCCCGGTTCACCACGTAATCGCGCGTATGTTCGGTTCCGGCTACCAGCACGCGATTCACCATGAACCGCTCGCCTTCCTGAATCGTGTACGTTACGTTCTCGTAATTGGGCTGATGATCCGCAGGCTGGCTGCTGATCTCCAGCGTCGCATTGGGAAATCCGTGGTCGAAATAAAAATTCAGGATTCTCTCGCGATCGTTCGCCAGATCCTGCTCGGAATAAGGCTGCCCGGGCCGCGTACTCAGTTCGGGAAGTTCATTGACCGCGATCTTCTGTGCTCCAAGCACATGCAGTTCGCCTACGCGGGTTCGAACTCCTTCTTCAATGTGGATGTGAACCGCCAGCTTATTTTCCGAGCCTTGATAGTTGTCGTCGACTTTGGTTTGAATCTGCACCTGGCGAAACCCGCTGGCGCGATACAGCCCTTCCAGAGTCGCAACGTCGCTCTTAAGCAGGGCTTCGCTGTAGCGTCCATGACTCGCAAACCGGCTCGCTTGCTGAATCTGTAGATACGATCGCAGCTTCGCCGTGTCCAGAAAATTCTTGTTGCCGGTAATGTCCAGCAGAACCAGCTTATGCAAGGCCCCGGGATCGATCTGATAGATCACGCGCAGCGTCGTCGCGTCACTTTCTTTCAGAATATCTACTTTGGCGTCGAAGTGGCCGCGCGTTTGCAGGTAGTCGATCAAATTCCGCTTTCCTTCGTTCAGCAAATCGTCGTCTACTGCGTTCTCTTCGTAGACTGGAATTTCCCTCCGTAATACGCCGCGGCTGATGTGAAAGCCGCGCGCGTAGATCACTACCACCGGCCCCGGATCGAGCTGGAAGGTGAAGTCGACCCGATTGTTCTCGGGATGGTAGAGCTGCTGCGCAATCGAAACCTGCGCCAGCGGGCGATTTTGCTTCTGGAATTTCTTGCGCAGCCGTTGCAGTGAACCCCTCACGCGCTCGGCTGTCACCCGGTCGCCGCGATTCACATGCGCGATGTCCTGCACTTCTAAAGACGACATTCCGGAGGTGCCCGTGACTTTCACCTCGCCGACGTGCGCCTGCTCCCCACGGCTTACATGAAAGGTTATTTCCATTTGCTGGGTGGCTGCGTTCGAAACGCTGTCTTCGGTGACTCGCGCCCGGTAGTAACCGTTCTCCTGCATCAGTTGCCGAACGTTTTCCAGCGCCCGTTGCAACCTTTCCTGGGTATAAAGCTCGCCCAATTCCAACTTGGACGCATTGACGATCTGGTTCGAGGTGGGATGCGCTGGAGCTCCCTCTACCTGCACCGCCCCCACAAAAAAATTTGCCGAAGTCGTGAAGGTGAGCGCAACGCCCTGGCCCGACGGCGAAACTTCCGCCTGAATGTCCGCAAACCGCCCGGTCGCATACAACGCGCGAATGCTGTCGCGGACGCGTCCTCGATCCAACGGCTCGCCCACTTTCTGCGCCAGCAACTGCAGAATGTGTTCGCGATCGCTATCCGCAACGCCGGGAATCTCGATCGATTCGACCACCTTCCCTTCATACCCGGAAATTCCAGCCGGAGAGGGCAGCGGCGGTTCTTGCTGACCCGCAGGCTCGGACTGCGTTTGGGTTGGCGTTGCATTCAATGGAGAAGAACCTCCCGATGTATATCCTGGCGATGCCGGAGAGCCACCCACCTGCCTCCCAGCCGCCGATGCCACGACCGCAGACCACAGCAGGATCATCGCAGTCAGAAGTGGCGCGTGCCGTTTCAGCAAACAGTGTCCTTGCCAGGTGCTATTTGAAATTCGATGGGATGCGCCCGCTGGCCCTTTTTTGAAGGGTTAGGGCCCGGGCTTTCCCAAAAGCCCGGCAATCATCCATCGGCCAGCCAGCCACTTATAATAAAGGTTTTACAGCCTGGCACTGGTGACCTCTTTGGCACAAAAGTCGCAACCTGAGCGAATTTCGCGGCGCAATTCCGCGCCGGACGAAAGCCGCGCGGACGGACACGTTCTGGATGAACGTTATTCACGCCAGATCCTGTTCCGCGGCATCGGCGCCGAAGGCCAGCGAAAACTCGCAACCGCCCGCGTTGCCATCGTGGGATGCGGCGCCACCGGCTCTGCCCTGGCCGGACTGTTCGCGCGTGCCGGTATCGGTACTCTGCGCATTATCGATCGCGACTACGTTGAGTCCAGTAACCTGCAACGCCAATCGCTTTTCGATGAGAATGACGCGGCCGAATCCGTTCCCAAAGCCATTGCCGCCGTTCGCAAGATCGCCGCCTTCAACTCGCAGATCGTGGCGGAGCCGAAAGTTGAAGATCTCATCCCGGCAAACATAGAAGCTTTGCTCGAAAGCATGGAACTCGTCCTCGACGGAACCGACAACTTTGAAACGCGTTATCTGATCAACGACTACGCTGTAGAACGTTCGCTCCCGTGGATTTATTCCGCCGCCGTCGGAAGCTACGCCGTCAGCTTGAATATCCTGCCTGGTCAAACCGCCTGTCTGGCCTGCCTTTTCCCAGACTCGCCGCGGGGCATGGTTGAGACATGCGAGACCGCCGGCATCCTCAATTCGGCAGTGAATCTGGTAGCGTCGATCGCCGCGACCGAGGCGCTCAAAATTCTGATCGGCGGCCCGGACCATCCCGGTCTCCGGCACTCCCTCCTTTCCTTCGATGTCTGGACCAACGAGCACGCCGAAATCTCCGCTGCGAAGCCCCGACCCGGTTGCCGGGCCTGCGGTCAACGCGATTTCATTCATCTCGCCGGCGAAGCCCGTCCGCACATCACTCTGTGCGGCAGAAATTCCGTGCAGATCCATGAGCGTCAGCGCCCCATTGACTTCGCCGAGATGGACCGCCGCCTCCAGCCCCACGGCACTGTCCGCCACAACGACTTCGTCCTGAAATTCTGGCGCGACCCGTACGAAATGACGCTCTTCCCCGACGGCCGCGCCATCATCAAAGGCACCACCGACACGGCTGTCGCGCGCAGTCTGTACGCGCGCTACGTCGGAAGTTAGCGGAAGTTATTCCCCTAGGTGCACGGGAAAATCACAAATGCGTACCCCCATCGCAGGAAGAGCGGCCCTTTCAGGGCCGCGTAACCGGGTGAAGTCATAGGGGGCTTTTAGCCCCTCAAGCACACCCTTCCGTTCAGTCCGACGTCTTCTCGTCGATTTCTTCCCTCCAGAACTTAATTCACGGTTAACATCAGCACGCTGCTATTCCCTCCACTGGTGCATCCCAAGTCTCCCGTGTTTCCACTCGGAGTCTGCACCATCACCTTCACCTTACCCGAGCCGGTGATTACGTCAGGCGAGAGCTTCACACTCAACTGCTGAGGACTGACCACGGTGGCGCTGAGAGGCGTCGTATTAATAAGCACCTCCGATGCCGAAACAAAGTTACTGCCAGTTACGGTGAGCGTAACCCCCTGCTGCACCTGGGAAAATGTCACCGTGCTGGGCGAAAGAGAGCCAATTAGCGGCGCGGGCCTCGAACTGGCGCACAAAGGGTTCAGAGCATTGTTGCAACCAAGGGCCGAGAAAGCGAGAACCAGCAGACAGGCAAAGGACAGACCACAAATGCGGAAACGCATGGGAGACACTCCTTTGGATGGTGTTCCCCGTCCGGATGTTTGAGCACAACAACCCGGTCCAGGGTCAAACGCGTTGTCTCGGCAGCGTGCAGCCCAAGTACCAATACAAATTGACCTCTGGCATTTTTATAATTGCATTGTTTTTAGCAATTTAGATAAACACCAAACCAAATTACGGGATGCGCCGCTGCCGCTCCGGTGGCCGAGTTCCACCAAGGTGGTGGTTTTCGGCCAAGGGAGTGGAGAACAGAGATAGCTGATCGGCGATCATCAAGTGATTCGCCATTCAATTACCGCCGCTAATTTGGTTTGGCTGGAAGCTAGTAGCTAGTAGCTGGAAGCTGCATTCTGATACTCTTCTCTGCTCACGAGTCCGAAGTCCGATCTGCCCGGAAAGAACAAGGATCAACAAGGACAGAGCGCTGATGCACGAAACCCTCCGCCCCGAGCCCACCCGCCTTTATCGCTGGATGGTGCTGATCTTTGTAAGCCTGGCGATGTTTGGCAGTTACTACGCCTACGACGCGCTCAGCCCCCTCGCCGACGTCCTGAAACAACAACTCGGGTTTTCTGATTTGGATCTCGGATTCCTGCAGCTCATGTATAGCTTTCCCAACATCTTCACGGTGGTCATTGGTGGTTTCATTATTGATCGCATGGGGTTGCGGAAGGCGCTGATGATCTTCGCTGTGCTTTCGTTTATCGGTCCGGCGATCACTGCGGTATCGGGACACTTACCCGTCATGGCAACCGGACGACTTATTTTCGGAATGGGAGCAGAGTCACTCAACGTGGCCGTGACTACCGCGCTGGCCCGTTGGTTTCGCGGCAAAGAGTTGAGCTTTGCTCTCGGATTAAACCTGACGGCCTCGCGGTTGGGAACTTTCGCGGCACTAAATTCCCCTAGCTGGGCTCGCTGGGCCTACGCCAACTGGCGCTGGCCCTTCCTGATTGCGCTGGCATTTTCGGCGCTGTGCATAATCGGCGCGCTGGTTTATTGGATGATGGAAACATGGGCCGAAAAAAATTACGATTTGGGAAAAGTCTCCACCGAGAAGGTCGTCTTCGCCGATTTATTCAAGTTCGATTTGAGCTACTGGCTGATCGTTGCACTTTGCGTTGTCTTCTACTCCGGCATCTTCCCCTTCCAAACCTTTGCCGTAAAATTTTTCATCGAAGCCCATGGCACTTCGCGTGAATTCGGTGGGTTCTTGTCGAGCATGCTGACCCTGTTCGCAATGATCGCGACACCGCTGTTTGGCTTGTGGGTCGATCGCGTGGGCAAGCGCGCGCTGCTGATGATGTTCGGTTCCATGCTCCTGATTCCGGTATACCTGATGATGGCGTACACCAAGGTCAATTTGTACGTGCCAATGGCGATGATGGGGGTGGCGTTTTCACTCATTCCAGCTGTGATGTGGGCGTCGGTGGCATATCTCGTGGACCAGTCGAAGATGGGCACGGCCTACGGCTTAATGACGATGCTGCAAAATATCGGCTTCGGCGGATTCAATCTGTTGATCGGATGGGCCAACACTCACAGCCAGGCCGGTGCCGACAATCCGGCTGGCTACAATCTGGGAATGTGGATCTTCTCGGTTCTTGGCGTTTTCGGAGTCTTGTTCGCATTCCTGCTTCGGCAGCGTGAATTAGGCCCGCACGCACACGGGTTGGAGACGATTACCGCCAGCCTCAAGTAAATTCTCGGTGAGCTAACTTACCAATTTCCGAAGATCGCGACTCTAAATTTGGAATCGGGTTTATTCTCGCGGCAGCACACTCGTTCAACCCTGAGCAAGCAAAGGATTTCCATAGGCACAGCGCTTGAAACCAGAATCCCAAGTTCCGTAGAACTACTCTGATATTCTGAATACAGCTATTACCTTAGTTCGACCGCAAAGAGTCCGCAAGCCATACAACAGAAAGCTAGTTAGCCGCATCTCACGGGGTGCGGCCGGAAAAGGCGACTTGACCGACCCAGCACAGCGACAGAGCCAGCATCAAGGCAACGATTCGAACGAAGCCGAACTGATCGAAAAGGCCAAGCAAGGGGACGCCCAGGCGTTTCAGGCTCTTTACGATAAGCATAAACGGCGGGTGTATTCGCTCTGTCTGCGCATGACGGCGAATACCGCCGAAGCTGAAGATCTGACGCAGGAAGCGTTCCTGCAGCTCTATCGTAAGATTGGGACGTTTCGGGGCGAGTCGGCATTTTCGACCTGGCTGCATCGCCTGTCAGTGAACGTGGTGCTGATGCACCTGCGGAAAAAGAGCCTTCCGGTGGTTTCGTTAGAAGAAACTACGCAGGCGGGCGAAGAAGATACGCCGAAGAAAGATTTCGGAGCAGAAGATTTGGCGTTGGCCGGATCGATCGACCGGCTGCAGTTACAGAAAGCGGTCGATGACCTCCCTCCCGGTTACCGCACGATTTTTGTACTTCACGACGTCGAAGGCTACGAACATAATGAGATCGCAACCATCGTCGGCTGCTCCATCGGTAACAGCAAGTCGCAACTGCACAAGGCGCGCATGAAGTTGCGCGACCTGCTCAAAATGAAGCGGGTAGATAAAGCTTCCTGAGCAGTGCGGAACGAGTTCCAGATTTGAAGCATTTGAAAGTTTTAGTGATCGAGTTTTAGTGGTACAGTTTGGACGATTTACGTGACCCGGCAACGAAAAAGACCGGACACGGCAAGCACTTGGGCTGCGGCGCAGCGCCGCCAGCCAATTGGACGTAAGAAATACTGTTTCGACAGAGGCGTGGGGAGAGCAGTATGAATTGCGTTGAGTTGCAAGCCAGTCTGGTGGAGATCGAAGACGGCCGGAGCGCTGCACAGCGGGATCATCTGAAAACTTGCTCGGAGTGCTCAGCCCTACTCACCGAGTTGATCCTCATATCGTCCGCCGCAGTCGAACTGCGCGCCGCCGACGAACCCGGGCCCCACATTTGGAAATCCATCGAAAGCACGTTGCGCGAAGAAGGAGTGATTCGTCCCCAGCGCGCCAACCGCTCCCTGGTGCCTGCGCTCGGCAGCCACTGGGGTTGGGTGCGATGGATGGCTCCCGCGGCCGCTGCCTTGCTGATCACACTAGGCTTGTACATCCGCCAGCATTCGATAGCCCATCAGCTTGCGCGCGATACCGCGGCTGTCGCTACTTCCGATCTGGCCGGCCTGGATGACGACGACTTGCTCGTGGAAGTAGGCCAACAGTCGCCCGCGATAAGGGCCCAGTACGCGGACAATCTTCGCCGCGTCAACGAGTACATCCAGGATGCAAAAAGCGTAGTCGCCGCCAATCCCAACGACGAGGAAGCTCGCCACTCGCTGATGGAGGCGTATCAGCAAAAGGCGATGCTTTTCGAGTTCGCCATGGATCGTTCTTTGCCATAATGTAAGCATTTCTCGTCGCCGGTCTTGCGCCGGGCGGACCGACAGGGCATTTGGGGGAGTCTTAATGAGTGGGCGAGTATTCATCAACTCTCGAGCAAGCAACGTTCGAATCATAAACGCTCGAGCCATAAACACTCGAGCCATAAAAGCCCGATTCATGGACGGTCGCGCCATCCAACTTGTCGCCATCGTCGCGTTGCTGGCCGGAGCGCTGCTGGCCGAAAGCCGCAAGGAATTTCGCATTAACGTAGGCCCCAAGGCCGGAGTCTCCGTCAACAACCCGTACGGCTCGATCTCGGTTAAGCCATCCACCGGAAATGTCGTCGTCATCAACGCCTTGCTTTATTCCGATAAGGTCGAAGTCGATAAAAACCTTGTCGGCAATCGGGTCGAGATCCAATCTCACCTGCTTCCCGGCGCCGACGCGCAATCCGGTCGTGTGGATTACGAAATCCTGGTTCCTGCCGACGCCAGCATTACGTTGCATTCCAGCACCGGCCCTCTGCGCGCCGAAAGACTTCATGGGGATGTAACCCTGGAAGGCGCCGCGGCCACGGTCGAAATCCGCGACATTACCGGCGCGCACGTGCACGTGAAAACCCTGAATGGTCCTGTAACACTGACCAATGTGCAGGACGGACACGTCGAAGTGGACTCCTTGAGCGGCGCTGTCACCCTCAACGGCGTCACCGGTCCCCTCGTACAGGTGATCTCGACCAGCGGCAGCATCAGCTACGTTGGCGACTTTGGCGACCGTGGCGAGTACCGATTGACCAGCCACAGCGGCAACATCGAAGCGATGGTGCCGGACACAACTTCGGCCGATGTGAGTGCGCGCTCGGTGCGTGGCGAAGTGCACGACGATATTCCTCTCCAACCCAAAACCCACACCTGGTTCGTCATCAAAGAGGGAAGTGCCTTCTGGGGTACCATGGGTCGAGCCGCGGTCTCTTCGACCGTGGTCCTGCGCAGCTTCAGTGGTAAAATCCACCTCAGCAAACGATCAGCGAAATAGTTGAACGTGTGGAGACGTTGCTTGCAAGTCTCTTTATCTACGTCGGAGCCAGTAGCTCGCGGCTAACTTTTGACGAAGGCTTCTGGAAAAACGGTGAAGGCGACCGTCCGTACCCGGCCCAAACGCTCGCCGGTCGGGGCCGAAAGTCTTCCGCTCAACGCTGTTTTTCTGGTCGGTTTCATGGGAGCCGGAAAGAGCAGTGTGGGCCGCGCCCTCGGGCAGCGGCTGAATTGGGTCTTTGAAGATCTCGACGACCGCATCGAGGTCCGCGAAGGCCGTTCGGTCGCCGAGATTTTCCGCGATTCGGGAGAGTCCGAATTTCGTCGCGCCGAGCACACCGCTCTGCAACATGTGCTCCGGGAACTGCGTGGCGGGGGCGCAAGAATCGTGGCTCTGGGCGGGGGCGCCTTCGTGCAGAAAGAAAACGCGGCCTTGCTGAAGGCATCCGGCCTGCCAACGATCTTTCTGGATGCGCCGATCGAAGAACTATGGCAGCGCTGTTGCACCCAGGCGAGCGAGCGAGGGACAGAACGTCCCCTGCTGGGCAGCCTGGAGCAGTTTCGCAAGCTCTATGAGACTCGACGCCGCCACTATTTAAAAGCGGCCTTGCAGATTCAAACTGGAAACCGCGCCGTGGAAATGATCGTATCTGAAATTGCGGCAACGCTTGGCCTGAACAGAATCGCGGTGCGCACGGAGCAAGGAGAAGTCGAGTGAAGTTTGCAGCCCGAATGCACCTTACCGCAGCGCTGGTGTTGGCTTCTGCCTTCGCAACCTTCCATGCTGCCCGCGCGGCCGACAAGAAAGACAAGGCAAAACCCGCCTCTCTCCAGATCGTCGACTCGGGTTCGTTCGGCGTCTTCATCAAGGGCCAGCGCGTGGTTACCGAAACCTTTAAGATCGAGCAACAAAACGGCGCCAGCGTCGTCAAGTCGCAACTCAAGGAAACTTCCGGCGCCGAGGGTGCCAATCAGAAGTCGCAGCTCGATATGACCGCCAACGGCGAGTTGCTGCGCTACGAATGGAGTCAGTCCTCAGGCGGCTCCCTGAACGTGGCTCCCAGCAACGATTTTCTGATGGAGAGAACCACCGTGAGCGGCAATGGCAAGCCCGCCGAACAGTCCTTCCTCATGCCCAGCACGACCGTGATTCTCGACAATAATTTCTTTATACACCGCGAAGTTCTTGCCTGGCGGTATCTCGGTAGCGCTTGCAAGCCTGAGGCTGGAAACCTGAAATGCACGCAAGGCCCCACACAGTTCGGCGCCCTCGTGCCCCAGGACCATACTTCCATGAGCGTTCGCATGGAACTGGTAGGCAAAGAAAAAATCAGTATCCGCGGCGCGGAACGCGAACTGCTGCGCCTGAACTTCTCCGGAGAAGATTTTGAGTGGGCCCTTTGGCTCGACGATCACGACCAGTTCAAACTCATAAGAGTGGCGATTCCTGCCGATAGTACGGAAGTGGTCCGGGACTAAAGCTGTGCCTGCCCGGCGGCAGAATTGATATCGCCCTGGAAAACTTATTGCTGCTGACTGACGCACGTACGGCGCGGATCCTGGTCACGGTGCTGCTCTTCGCGCTGGCGCTGGGCTTTCTCTATGTGGCGCGCGCCACTCTGATCGCCTTTTTGTTCGCCATCTTCTTCGCCTACCTGATGAGCCCGCTGGTGAATCGGCTGGAGACTCTGTTGCGCAGCCGGGTAGCTGCGATTGCCGTCATCTACGCGCTGTTGCTCGTTCTGGTAGTGGTGTTCTTCGTGGAAGTCGGCCCCAAGGTAACTCGGGAAGGCGCGAAGCTGGGGCAATCCCTCCCCACGCTCCTGACCCAACTCAGTTCGGGTCAAATCGCGCAGCAACTCGGCGCAGAACACGGCTGGAACAAGAAGTCGATCGACTTGGCGCAAGCGTTCTTGCTCAGCCGCAGCGCACAGATTACTCTACTGGCGCAGCGCATCGGCTTGCGCGTCGCGGACGTTGCCAAGCAAGCCTGGCTCTTTTTCGTGGTGCCACTGCTTTCCATTTTCTTCCTGAAAGACGGCCGATCCTTTA
Organism: uncultured Acidobacteriaceae bacterium; assembly: GCA_963733795.1. Lineage (GTDB taxonomy): Bacteria > Acidobacteriota > Terriglobia > Terriglobales > Acidobacteriaceae > Sulfotelmatobacter. The sequence continues at coordinate 357,592 of CAVTED010000003.1, read as the reverse complement.
GCGATTTTCTGCTTTCCACCGTCCAGTCCCGGCCGCAGCGAGAGTTTTTGGAAAACGTACTCAACGATCTCAACCAGATGCTCGCCCATTTCATCCGCGCCCAACTGACTTTGGCCGCGCTGACGCTGATCATGTACTCCGCGGTTCTCGGCATCATGGGAGTTCCTTACGCGCTGGTTCTGGGCACCCTCGGCGGAGTGCTCGAATTCATTCCTGTGGTCGGCCCTCTCGCCGCCGCCTTAGTCATTGTGGGCGTGGCGCTGCTGATGAGCTACCAACACTGGCTGATCCTGATCGTTTTTCTCGGGATCTGGCGGCTGATCCAGGATTACGTCTCGTCCCCCCGCATCATGGGCGAGAGCATGGAACTCCACCCCTTGGCCGCCATCTTCGGCGTGATGGCCGGAGGCGAAGTCGCCGGCATCCTCGGCATCTATCTCTCCATTCCCGTGATGGCCGGCCTGCGCATCGTCTTCCGCCGCTGGCGCCTCTACGCCGAAAAGAAAAAATTCGGCCCCCTCTCCGAATATCCCTTCCACGCCCAGGAAACCCATCATCCGTAGGGATACTTGCAGTCAAGAGCCCCTGTCATCCCGAGCGAAGCATGATCGAGAGCGAAGCGAAAGATCACGCGTAGTCGGAGGGATCCCTACGGTTCTCTGTTGGCCGCGGGACCAGACTTGATCTCATTCGGACAACGGGTCCCGTTGTCGCGTCTTTGCGGCAGACACTGTCCTGAGCAAAGTCGAATGTCTTGCGATTTTGACATTCCCCTCCCGATTCACTCCGACACCCTTCCAGCGCTCCTGGCCCACGCCTGTTATAGAATTCCAACTATCCTATGACCCGCAAAATTCCCATCGGCATCCTCGGCGCCACCGGCGTCGTCGGACAACGCTTCATCCAGATGCTGGAGCACCATCCCTGGTTTGAAGTGGCCTGGCTGGCTGCCTCCGACCGCTCCGAAGGCAAGGTCTATGCCGAGGCAGCGCGCTGGCGACTTAAGACGCCAATTCCGAACGCCGTCGCCGCCATGAAAGTTTCCCCAGCCACTCCCGAAGGCGCCCCGAAAATTATTTTCGCCGCCCTTGATGCTTCCATTGCCGCCGAGATGGAGCCGCGCTTCGCCGACGCCGGTTGCGCCGTGGTCTCCAACTCCAGCGCCCTGCGCATGCAGCACGATGTCCCGCTCGTCATCCCCGAGGTAAATGCCGGACACATCAAGCTCATCGACATACAAGCCTGGCGCAAAAAGTCCGGCGGCTATATCGTCACCAACCCCAACTGCTCGGCCATTGGCCTCGTGCTGGCTCTGGCGCCGCTGCATGAAAAGTTTGGCCTCGAAACCGTGATGGCCGTGACCATGCAGGCCATCAGCGGCGCGGGATATCCCGGCGTCGCGTCGCTCGACATTCTCGGCAATGTCATCCCCTTCATCCGCAACGAAGAAGAAAAAATGGAGGAGGAGACGAAGAAACTCCTGGGCCAGCTCAACGCCACCAAAATAATTCCTGCCGCATTTGCCATGAGCGCGCAATGCAACCGCGTGGCGGTCGAAGACGGCCACACCGAATCCGTCTCCATTCGTTTGAAGACGAAAGCGAAGGCCGAAGAAATCATCGCCGCCTGGAACAGCTATCGCGCCGAGCCCCAGGAATTAAAATTACCCAGCGCCCCGGAACGCCCCGTCATTTACCTCGAAGCCGCCGACCGTCCCCAGCCGCGCTTCGATATCGACATGGGCGCCGGCATGACGACCGCCGTCGGCCGCCTCCGTCCCTGCGGCGTGCTTGACTGGAAATTCACCGTCCTTTCCCACAACACGATCCGCGGAGCCGCCGGAGCCGCCGTCCTCAACGCCGAACTCCTGAAAGCCAAAGGCTACCTGGGATGACTCCGCGCGTCGCTGCCGGTGATACCGGATTTTCGCTTCCTCAAACCGATGGCGTCATTCCGAGCGGAGCCGTTCTTCAGGCGAATCGAGGAATCTCGCGCGTCGACTCGGACGGCAACGGCATGATCCCAGCCCGCAGGACCCGCCCATGATCGTTATGAAGTTCGGCGGAACCTCCGTCGAAGACGCCAAAGCCATCGACCGCGTCGCCTCCATCGTCGAAGGCCGTCTCGCGCAGAAGCCTGTGGTAGTAGTCAGCGCCATGGCAAAAGTCACCGACACGCTTCTGACTATGGCAAAGGCCGCCGGCGAAGGCGAGCGCAAAGCCGCCCTGAAACTGTGCCGTTCACTTCAGGAGCGCCACTACAATACCGCCAGTGAACTGCTCGGCACCGCGCGCTTCACCGAATTCCATTCCGAACTGGGCACCGACTTCGAGTCGCTCGACGAACTCCTGCGCGGCATCTCCGCAGTGGGAGAAATCACTCCCCGAACCACCGATCACGTCGCCGCCTTCGGCGAAATGCTGTCCGCGAAAATCGTCGCCGCCGCCTTCGTCGCCCGCGGCCTCAAAGGGGTCCACGTCGACTCCCGCGACATCCTCGTCACCGACAGCACCTACATGCAGGCAGTCCCGCAATACGAAGAGACCAACCTTAGACTCCAGCAAAAAGTTCAGCCTCTGCTGAACGCGAGCCAGGTTCCGGTGATGGGCGGCTTCATTGGCGCTAATCGCGCCGGGATCACCACCACCATCGGACGCGGCGGTTCCGATTTCTCCGCCGCCATCATCGGCGCCGGCCTGGGCGCCGAGCGCATCGAAATCTGGACCGACGTCGATGGCATCCTCACTACCGATCCCCGCATCTGCCCCGAAGCCCGCCGCATCAAAGTCATCGGTTTCGACGAAGCAGCCGAACTTGCCTACTTCGGCGCGAAAGTACTGCATCCCGCGACAGTGCTGCCCGCGATCCAAAAAAATATTCCCGTCTACGTCCTGAACTCGCGCAATCCAAGCTGCGAAGGCACACGCATCACCACCCGCGCCCCGCAAGGTAAAAATATCTTCAAGGCAATCGCAGCCAAGAAGCGCATCACGATCGTCGACGTGGCCGCTCCCCGCATGCTCCTGGCTCACGGATTCCTGCGATCCATCTTCGAAGTCTTCGATCGCCACAAAGTTTCCATCGACGTGGTTTCGACCTCCGAAGTCAGCGTCTCGCTCACGGTCGATTCCAACCAGGCCATCCCCGCCCTGGCCGCGGATCTAGCCAAACTGGCCGATGTAAAATACGAAGGCCGCAAAGCCATCGTCTGCCTGGTCGGCGAAAATCTGCGCAACACCCCTGGCATCGCAGCCCTTGTATTCCGCGAGCTCGCCGACAAAAAAATCCGCATGATCTCCCAGGGCGCCTCCGAAATCAACCTGACCTTCGTCATCGAAGAAGACGAAGTCCCCGACGTGATCCAGCGCCTTCACAAAACTTTCTTCTCCGACCTCGACCCAGAAGTTTTCGCGTAGGCGAGAGCCAGAGACTTTAACCGCAAAGAAGGCTAAGATAACGCAAAGGCCGCCAAGAAAAGCAACACAGGTTGTCTCACCGACCTCGGCGGCCGTTCGCAGCGATCTCAGCGGTCAAAAGCTTTTTCGTCATGAACCTCCTCCTCCTAGGCCGCGGCAAAACCGGATCGCTAGTCGCCGAAGTGGCCGCCGAGCGCAAACACCGCATTGCTATTGTCGGCGCCAAGGAAAACGCCTCAGCGGCCGCTCTCACGCCCAAGACCCTCCATGGAATCGACACCGTAATCGACTTCACAGCTCCTCACTGCGTTCTAACTAACATCGAAGCCTGCGTGAAAGCCGGTAAGAATATAGTCGTCGGCACCACCGGCTGGCACCAGGAGGTTGACCGTGTTCGAAACTTAGTCGACCACCACGGAACCGGCTTCCTCTACGCCGCCAACTTCTCCATCGGCGTGAATCTCTTCCTTGACGTAGCCCGCAGCGCCGCTGCTGCCCTGCAGCACGACTACTCCGGCCAAATATTCGAACGTCATCATGCCGACAAGAAAGATGCCCCCTCCGGCACTGCGATCACGATCCAGCACGTAATCCGCGAAGCCAGCGGCAAAAACGAGCTTCTGGAAATCACCTCCTTCCGCGAAGGCGATGTAATCGGCCTGCACGAGGTCGTCCTCGAATCCCCCGCCGATAGAATCTATCTCTGCCACGACGCCAAATCCCGCCTCGGCTTCGCCGAAGGCGCCGTCCGCGCCGCTGAATGGCTGGCAGGCAAAAAGGGCTTCTATGATTTCAGCAAAATCTGGCGCGATCTGTAGAGACGTTGCTTGCAACGTCTCTCTGTCCACGAGAGCGTCTCCTGCCGATTTTCCCTCACTCTCCGTTCGCGCTATCCTATTCCTATGCATCTGCGCGGCTGCGGCACGGCTCTCGTCACACCTTTCCATCAGGACGGTTCCATTGACGACACGGCCCTGCGCAATCTCGTCGCCTGGCAGATTGAATCCGGCATTGACTTTTTAGTTCCCTGCGGCACCACCGGCGAAACTCCCACGCTCACACACGACGAATGGCTCTACGTCATCGACGCCACCATCGAAGTCGCTGCTGGGCGCGTCCCCATCGTTGCCGGCGCCACCTCCAACTCCACTCACGAGGCCGTCGAGAAGGCGAAAGAAATTGCCAGCCGTCCCGGAGTCAGCGCCATTCTCACTGCCTCGCCCTACTACAACAAGCCCACGCAGGAAGGCCAGTATCGCCATTTCAAAGCCATCGCCGAGGCCGTCGGGGACAAGCCCGTCATCCTTTACAACGTCCCCGGCCGCACCGCCTCTAATATCGAGCCCGCCACGGTAGCGCGCCTCGCCGAGATTCCGAATATCATCGGAGTGAAAGAAGCTAGCGGCAACATGACGCAGATCGCCGAGGCCATCAACTCCGTCCCCGAAACTTTCCTGGTGTTTTCCGGCGACGACGCAGTGACGCTCCCCGTGATCGCCCTAGGCGGCGTCGGCATCATCTCCGTCGCCTCCAACGAAATCCCTCACGAGATGGCCGCGCTCACCCGCGCCGCGCTTGCGAACGACTGGACCACCGCCCGCACCCTCCATCGCAAATATCTCCCGCTGATGCAAGCCAACTTCATCGAGTCAAGCCCGCTGCCGGTAAAAGCGGTTCTGGCCATGATGGGAAAAATCGAAGAAGTCTACCGCCTGCCTCTGCTGCCCATGCGCCGCGACACCCGTTCCCGCCTGCAAAAAATTGCCACCGAAGTCGGATTAGTCGCTAAGCCAGCAGCTCCCGCTGCTGATGCGCCGGAATTTTTCATCTACGAAAATTGGGCCGCTGGCCCCCGCAAAATCGTCCTGCACCGCGCATCTTGCGGACAATGCGCCCACGGCAAAGGCCGCCCCTCGGGCCACGATGCCAACCACTCCCGCTGGCATGGTCCCTATGGGACGCTCCCCGAAGCCCGCGAAACCGCCCACGCCATGATCGGGGTACTCATCCGCAGCGAATGCAAGTGCGTCTGAAACAATTGTTGATTTCTGATGGTTGCTTGAAAAAACTGGTGCGGGCAGTTCCAAAATATCCTGTCATCCGGACCGAAGCCCAGCGAAGCAAGCGTAGTGGAGGGACCTTGGGTTGTCTTCCGCTTTTGACAAATCAACAATCAGCAATCAACAATCAACAATCCATGTCCTCGCTGAAATCTTCCATTGAGCGCCTGGCCTCGCTGGGCGAGGTCGAGCACGATCCCGATGCGCGCCGCACCTTCCTCGAATTTCGCGACCAACTCACCCAAGGAAAAATCCGCGCCGCCGAAAAGAAAAACACCCGCTGGAGCGTCAACGCCTGGGTCAAGCAAGGCATCCTTCTGGGGTTCCGTCTGGGAGTTCTTCAGGAAATGCCCGCTGGCTTATCCTTCGTCGACAAAGACACCTTCCCTGCCCGCCAGTTCAGCGTCGCCGATCGCGTCCGCGTCGTCCCCGGCGGTTCGTCAGTGCGCACGGGAGCGTATGTCGCCCCTTCTGTCATCTGCATGCCGCCCATGTTCATCAATGTCGGCGCCTACGTCGATGAAGGTACCATGATCGACTCTCACGCCTTAGTCGGCTCCTGCGCGCAGATCGGCAAACGCGTGCACCTGAGCGCCGCCGCCCAAGTCGGCGGAGTCCTCGAGCCCATCAACGCCGCGCCCGTGATCATCGAAGACGACGTTTTAGTCGGAGGCAATTGTGGAATTTACGAAGGGACTCTGGTGCGGGCAGGCGCAGTTCTAGGCGCGGGAACGATCCTCACCCGCTCGACTCCGCTCTATGATCTTGTCCGCGGCGAAATTTACCGCGCCACGAGCGATGCGCCGCTCGAAGTTCCAGAGAATGCCGTAGTCGTCCCCGGCTCGCGCGCCGTAAAACAAAGCTCCGCAGCCAAATGGAATCTTTCCCTCTACACTCCAGTTATCGTGAAATACCGCGACAATAAAACTGACCGCGGAATTCAGTTGGAAGACTGGCTCAGATAGTACCGCGGAATTTCGAGAGCTACTTGGATCTGCACGGAAACTCGATGTGTGGATGGCACGTATTGTTGTTGCGCCACGAGAAGGATGTGAGTTGCTGAAAGGTGGTAAAGGAGCTTACATCAACATCTTAACTCTGGCGGCCGGCGAAACGGACGTCGCGCCAAGATTGCAACAGCAATGAACCATTACTACTTTGACATCGTGGCTGTTGAAGATGTCTTTCTGTTTTCGGACGCGTCCAACGTCTCCGCGCGGAACTTACAACGATTGCAGCCAGCTGGAGGAATCTCAGAACCTCAAACACGTTCGTTTTGAAACCTTAAACACCTTCCCCAGACGCATGTAATCAGTATTCGCACCCGAGAGATTTGTTTCTAGCGGACGTTCACTACGTTTCGGCCCCCCGTTCGACGGCACCCGAATCTGCGCGAATCCCGCCACCACTGCGTCGGCCTCCCCTAACTTGGACACCGGATAGGTACTCGCCAGCCCAACCCGAACGTAGTTCGCGAAGAAAGCCCGCTGCACATCAAATGCGAAGATGGTCAGCGGTCAGGTTAGAATTCAACCATGGACAAGAAAGAAATCAATTCTCCGAAATTAACAGCCAATTTTCTCTTCTGGGTCGCCGGGGTTGGCGGAGTTTTACTGGTGGCCTTTCTGGGACACTATGTCTGGAAAATCTTTTAGACGGGCGCTGATGAGCACGGCATAAAGACCCATGTCCACGAATACAATCCAATATCAAGACTTGTCATTCCGAACGCCGGCGCAGCCGCGCGCCTAGCGCGGCGAGACCAGAGAGGAATCTGCTTTCGCCGCCGCGACCCTGATGCTAAGTTTGGCGCCGCCATCGCCCGAAACCTGAATCTGCGCCAACCCCGCGACCGTCGCATCGGCCTCCCCTAACTTCGACGCCGGATACGTGCTCGCGAGCCCAATCACCTTCATCCCAGCTGCCCGTGCCGCGCGAATTCCCGCGGGCGCATCTTCAATCACCAAACAGTCCTTCGGCTCAAACCCCAACTTCGCCGCTCCCTTCAAATAAGGTTCCGGATGCGGCTTCCCGTGCTCGACGTCATCCGCCGTCACTAGAACTTTCGGCACCGGCAGTCCGCAGAAGCGCAAGCGCGCGCTCGCCAGCAGCCGCGTCCCTGACGTGACCACGCCCCATCGCCCCTCCGGAATCGAATTCACCAGAGCCGCGGCACCCGGCATCCCCCGCACGCCCTGTTGGTCATTCGCCTCCTCGTTCTCGATTTCCCAGGCTTCCACGTCGGCGTTGAGATGCGGCGCCACGCGTCGGATTACCTCAATCGTCCGCACTCCATGCGCAATGGCCATCACCGCATCGCCGTCAACGCCCTTCCGCCGCGCCCAATCCCGCCACTCGCGGTCCACCGCGCGAGTCGAGTCCACCAAAACTCCGTCCAGATCAAAAAGAATGGCTAAACACGAAAAGATAGGCATCTCTAACTATTTAATCACAGTGACCGGGAAAGGACAGTAGGGCTCTATGCGTAGCCGACTCGAAGGTACCTAACTCGTTGTCGTCGGAAGACTTGCTTGACCCTGCGCGGCCAACAGCTCCCGTTGCGCCCGGTCCCGCAACATCAAATGTCGCTGCCGGAAATGCAGCTGCGCTCGTCGCCCCCAGGCTCGCACGAACCAGTAGTTCAGCCCAGCGCCAATCACCGAACTAGCCAGCGGAATCAGCCGTCCCGCCCACTTCTCCACCACTTCCGCGCTGGCCTTCGCCGCAATTCTCTGAATCACGCGCGGCACAAATTTGTTGATGACCTCTTTCTCCAGCAACTCGCGGCTGATGTCGACTCCCGCCGCGCTGGCCGCCGCCACCCAGAGTTCCGCAATCTCCTCATCGGTGTTGAATTGAAATCCGTAAATCAGACTCAATTTCTGGATCGTACGCATCGTGATCGCCGAAAGAATCCCCAGATCAGGCACAATCGTGATTAACCCGCCCAACCCGAACCCCGCTCCCTCCACCGCCGCAACTTTCATCCCAGCGCGAATAATCGAGTCCGCCACCGCGTCCACCTCTCCGATCTCCAGCGTGTACAAACCGTGATATCCGCTGATCGGCACTCGATATGCCGTTTGTAATTGCAGCAAAAATTTGTCCGGATCCACACGCACCGTCGAATAAGCGCGCGTCAGCCCCTTCACCATCCCCGACTCCACCCGGCGCCGCAGCCACGATTTCCCCTGCTCTGCCATCAATTCAACCCTACCGCACGAAGGGCAAGAAATCCATCGGGGAACTACTCAGTCGCACCGGAAAAATGCCTGCCCTTTTCTCTGCGTCCTCCGCGGCCTTCTCTGCGATCTTTGCGGTCAAAGGCTCTCGCCTTGATCGCCCTGAAGCTTTCATAAGAAAATACCGCCGCAATCTCAATTATCGGCAATACCTTCATCGTCTCCAGACGTGCCGACTCCAAGTCCACTCGGTACGCTACACGACACGTGTGCTAGCATCATCCTTACTCCATGCCAACGGGAAAACTGCAGATCGTCCCCCTCGGCGGCCTCGGCGAGTTCGGTATGAACTGCATGGCCGTCCGCTGGGGCGATGACATCATCGTCATCGACGCCGGACTCATGTTCCCCGAAGCCGAACTCCTCGGCGTCGACATCGTTGTTCCCGACATTTCCTACCTCACCGAGAACCGCCAGCGCATCCGCGGAATTGTCCTCACCCACGGCCACGAAGACCACATCGGCGCCCTTCCCTGGATGCTCTCCGAACTTAAGGTCCCGGTCTGGGGCACCGAGTTCACGCTCGCCTACGTCGAAGACAAACTCGACGAGCACGGCCTGCTCGACGACGCCGACCTTCGCGAAATGCGTCCCAACGAGCGCTTCAAGGCGGGAGTCTTCACCGTCCACTCCATCCACGTCACGCACAGCCTGGTCGATTGCGTGGCCCTCGCCATCCACACTCCGCTCGGCGTCATCATCCACACTGGCGATTTCAAAGTCGATCCCACGCCCACCGACAACAAACTTTTCGATCTGCACTCCTTTGCGGAATATGGCAAGACCGGCGTCCTCGCACTGTTTCAGGATTCCACCAACGTCGAGCGCAAAGGCTACACCCCCAGCGAGCGCGCCGTCAGACGCAAGTTCGACGAAGTTTTCGCTCACACCAAACGCCGCTTATTCATCTCCTGTTTCTCTTCGTCCATTCACCGCATTAATCTGGCCGTCGAACTCGCCCACCAGCACGGCCGCAAAATCGCCTTCCTTGGCCGCTCCATGAACAACTCCGCCGAGATCGCCGAAGATCTCGGCTACATCGAAATCCCCGACGGCCTTGTCATCAATCCCGGCGAGATGAAAAATTTCCCTCCGGAAAAAGTTTGCGTCTTGATCAGCGGCACGCAAGGCGAGCCCATGTCAGCTCTTTCTCGCGCCGCCGTCGATAATCACAAGCACGCCAAAATTGAAAAAGGGGACACCGTCGTCCTCTCCTCCCGCATCATCCCCGGCAACGAAAAAACTATTTACCGGATGATCGATCACCTCTTCCGCCGCGAAGCCTACGTGATCTACGAAGACGGAACTTCGCCGCCTATCCACGTCAGCGGCCACGCCAGTCAGGACGAACTCAAGCTGATTATCAACCTGGTCAAGCCGCGCTACTTCACTCCCATCCACGGCGAATACCGCCAACTGAAGCTGCACGCCGAAATGGCCGGCGCTATGAAGGGCTCCGTCGGCAAAGTCATGCTGATCGAAAGCGGCGACATTCTCGAATTCGACGACCACGGCGCCCGTAAAGCCGGACGCGTCAATGTTGGCCGCGTCTGCATCGACTCCGGATCGCGCACGGATGTAGTTGAAGACTTAATCATCAAAGACCGCCGCCACCTCAGCGAAGACGGCATCGTCCTTCCCATCATCGCCATCAACAAGCTAACCGGCCGAGTCGAGACCGCTCCCGAAATCGTGACAAGAGGTTTCAACGTCGGAGAAAACGGCTTCATGGAAGGCGCAAAAAGAATGGTCGAAGACACGCTCGCCCACTCCAGCGAAGAAGAAAAAGCCGACTACGGCGTAATCAAAGAAAAAATCCGCGCCGACCTGAAACGCTACATCTCCAAACAAACCCAAAAACGCCCGCTAATCATGCCGGTGATATTGGAAATCTAAAACTCGTTGAAATCGCCACTCGAGCGAAATGATTACCCTTCCCGACATCCACTCCGCCCGTGCCCGCCTGCAAGGCATTACAAGACGCACCCGCCTGATAGAATTCGGTCCCCGGGTACCCCATGTCTCGCCTCCTTTGCGGGACGTGGGAACTTTGACGGACCCGTCCCGCCGACTCTTCCTCAAGCCCGAAAACCAGCAACCCATCGGCGCCTTCAAACTCCGCGGAGCCTACAACAAAATTGCTTCCCTTTCAGAACAAGACCGCAGACGCGGCGTCATCTCCTACTCCAGCGGCAACCACGCTCAAGGCGTAGCCTATGCCGCTCGCGCCTTGGGTGTGAAAGCCGTGATTGTCATGCCCAACAACGCCCCGGCCATCAAACGCGAGGCAACCGCCGCCTTGGGCGCTGAGATCGTTCTGGTCGGCCCCGGCAGCGCGGAACGCCAACTCAAAGCCGAAGAGCTCGCCGCCCAGCACGGCTACGTAATCGTGCCTCCCTATAACGATGAGAAAATCATCGCCGGCCAAGGCACCATCGGCCTGGAAATCCTCGAAGACTTACCGGAAGTCGAAGCCGTCTTCGCCCCCGTCGGCGGCGGAGGCCTGATCAGCGGCGTCGCCGCAGCCATCAAACTAACGAAGCCGGAAGTCCAAGTAATCGGCGTCGAACCCGAACTGGCCTCTGACGCCCAGGCCAGCCTGCGCGCCGGCAAAATCGTCCAGTTCCAAGCCGACCAGGTTTCCCGAACGATCGCCGATGGCCTTCGCACCCAGAGCGTCGGCAGCATCAACTTCGATCACATACAATGCTTCGTCGACGCCATCGTCACCGTCAGCGAAGAAGAAATCCAACAATCCCTGAAACTGCTCTCCACAAATCCCGATACTGTGGCCGAACCCAGCGGCGCCGTCGCCACCGCCGGATTCCTCTTTCGCGCCGATCAACTCCCCAAAACAAAGCTGAACGTCGCTATCATCTCCGGCGGCAACATCGAACCAAAGATGCTGGAGGAACTCCGGCAGCGATGAGACGTTGCAAGCAACGTCTCATCGGCCAATAATCGTATATATGAAATTTCGACTCACTCTTCTCGTGCTCACCATCGTCGCCGCAACTTCATTCGCCCACGCGCAAGCGCAACGCGGAACTCTCGTGCACGACGAATCCATCCGCGTCTCGCCCAGCGCCGACGCTGCGAAACTCGGCGAAGCCGGCCGCGGACACGAACTCGTCATCATAGAGACCGGTCATGACTGGACTCACGTCGAAGCCATCCTGCGCGAACCGAGAAGAGACGCCGACGAAGACGATCCCGATTCCCAAGGCAAGACCATCACCGGGTGGGTTTCCAGCAAAGCTCTGGTCAATCTGACCACACCCAACGGAGACAGAATCGTCTTCGGCGAAGCCGCAGACTCCGAAGACCAAGCCAGCCGCCGCCGCGGCCGCCGCGACGCCGCGCAAGACGCCATGCGCCTCTACTACCGCGTCTACGATTTATTCCCCACCTCGCCACTCGCTGCCGAAGGACTGTATCGCGCCGCCGACATCCGCTGGCAAATGGAACGCTCCGATGTGCTGACCCGTCCCTCAGCCCGCGAGCGCGACTCCTACATGCGCGGCCAAATCGATGAAGAATGGATGAAGCTGGTCATGAAAAAATTTCCCGGCACAAAATGGGCCGACCTGGCCGCCTTCCACCTCATTGAAAACAAACTCTGCGGCGATTGGCAAGCCGCCTCCAAATGCCCCGACAAAGAAGCCGACATGTACGAAAAGTACGCGAAAGAGCACGAGCAGTCCCCCTCCGCTCCCGAGGCTCTTTACGACGCCGCCTGGCGTCGCTCCGCTCTGATCGAGATATTCAAAACCGAAGCCAACCAGAAAAAATCCGAAGAATCAAAAACCCGCGCCCTAGCCTTGGCGCAAAAGATCACCACCCAGTACGCCGCAAGCGACTGGTCTTCCCGCGCGCATATGCTGATCTTCTACGTCCAGCAAGGTGTCCCCACCTTCGGCAACGCCAGCGATTGAGAATCTCGCTCGGCTATTCTGTCATCTTGTCGTCGTCTGTCATCCTGAGCGAAGTAACTACTTCGCAAAGCGAAGCAGTCACGCAGTCGAAGGATCCCTTTCGCGCAAGCGCTAACGCGGACGTCAACCGGAGATCTGTAAATGCACTCAAGTGCCCGAGCAGGACGTTCAGGGATCCCTCGACTGCGTCGCCCTTCGCTTCGCGAAGAGCAACTCGCTCTGGATGACACGGGCTGAGTGAGGCTGATGAGAACACGGGCAAAGACTCCCAAACTGCCGCACAAACTGCGATACTGTTCCCTTACTTTCCCCGGAGGACGATTGAACGACTACCTGCTCTCCCTGATCCTCGGCATCGTCGAAGGACTCACCGAGTACCTGCCGGTCAGTTCAACCGCGCACCTGCGACTCTCGGAAGCGATACTCCACGCCACCGGTTTAGCCCCGCATCTAACTCTGGACAACGGCTACTGGAAGATGTATTCCATCGTCATCCAACTCGGCGCAATCCTCTGCCTGCCTGTCTATTTTTGGAGCCGCATCAAAAGATTTCTCGCCACCTTTCCCGGCGGTGACACCGGAAGGCGCACTCCGCTAACTCATCCTCTCGGCCTCACCATGGTTGCTTTCATAGTCACGGCGGTTCCTTCGTTCCTGCTCACTAAGATCATCGGCAAGCACCTGGAAAACATTTTGATCATCGGCTGGTCACTGCTGATCGGTGGAATCGTAATGTGGCTGATCGATGCCCTCAACTCGAAGTCAGAAGTCGCCGGTCCCGGCGCGCCCGGAAGCCGCATCCACACCTGGAAGATGGAAGACATGAGCGTGGCGCAAGCCATCTGGATCGGCTTCTGCCAGATTCTCTCCGCCGTATTCCCGGGAACTTCCCGCTCCATGTCGACCATCGCAGCCGGCCAGATTGCAGGCATGTCACGCGCCGCAGCCCTCGAGTTCTCCTTCTTCGTTTCCATGCCGACCATGGCCGCCGCCACGATTTACACGCTGCTCAAATCGCTCAGCGGCAAAGGCGAGAATCCAATCGGCGTCGCGCAAATCGACGCGCATGGCTGGCTCGTGCTCGCCATCGGATTCGTCGTCTCTTTTATCGTCGCCTACGGTTCCGTCGCCTGGTTCATGGGCTACGTCCGCAGGCGCGGGTTCGCCCCCTTCGCCGTCTACCGGATCATTGTAGGAGCGCTGGTCCTTGCATTCGCCTCAAAGTTGTCGTAGAGGCGTTGCCCGCAACGTCTCTTGCCGGCGCCAGCAAAGTGCATGTGGGTAGAAAGTGCACGTGGATACAAGACGTTGCAAGCAACGTCTCTACGACGGGATACCACATGAATACTGCCTCCCATTTCCGTTGTCGGATCGCCCGCTTATTGGCATAATGTAAAGGCTCTGGCCGATGATGCCACCTGAAGAATGTAGTGTCTTAGGTGTGCAAATCTGCCCCACATGGATTATCTGGCAAGCATTTTCATTCCCACCGGGAACCGGCGGCTCAATGAGCTGATCGGGTTCCTGATGTGCGTCTCCGCGCTCCTCCTGTTCCTGGCGCTGGTTTCCTATTCGCCGCTCGATCCCTCGTGGAACAGCGCCTCGGTCTTGACCGGTTCGCACGCCGCGCGCAACTGGATCGGCGTCGTCGGCGCCTTCACCGCCGACATGATGCTGCAGTTCTTCGGCATCGGCGCATTTCTCTTAGTCATCTTCCCCCTGATGCTGGGCGCGCGCTGGTTCCGCTCCATAAAAGTGCAGTCTCCGATGGCAAAAAGCCTGGGCGGAATCTGGCTGGTGATGTTTGTTCCCGCCATGCTGGCGCTGCTGCCCGTACAATTTCGCTGGCAGAACGCGATTCCCCTCGAAGGCTTACTGGGCCGCGTTGTCGGCGATGTACTGATTCATTATTTGAACGTAGTCGGCGCTTATATTGTCTGCGCGACCATACTCGCCGTTGCGTTATATCTTTCGACGGCGTTTTCATTCTCGGCGATTCAATTCTGGGCTCCCACGCACCTCGCCTTCATCACCGCTCTGTGGAACCGCTACAAAGATTGGCAGCAGGAGCGGGCCAAAAAACGGCAGCAAAAAGAACTCGACCAGCGGCGCATCTCGAAGCCCGTGGTGAAGACGCAATTGATTCCGTCGCGACCGGCATCGCAAGTAGCGGCGGAACCGCGCCGCACCGGCATCGAGCGCATGATGGCCGAAGAAGAAACTCCGAAGGCATCGCTGCCCGTCGGCGGAATTTTGCCCGAACCTCTGACCATGAACGTTGTGGAGGAATCCGCCACCGATCCCGAAGTCAGCGAGCGTGCCGACAGCGGACATAAAGCCAAGACCACCATGCCGCGCATCGCTGCCGGCGGCTACAAATTGCCCTCGAGCAGCCTGTTGCAGCGTCCAGACGAACAGCAGGCCGTCGATGCCGATGAACTCAAACTGCTGGCGCAAGTGCTCACCGAAAAATACGCCGAGTTCGAAATTCACGGGCAGATCACGCAGATCAATCCCGGCCCGGTGGTCACCACCTTCGAGTTCAAACCCGAAGCCGGAATCAAATACAGCCGCATCACCAATCTCTGCGACGATCTTTGCCTCGCCCTGAAGGCCGAGAGCATTCTGATCGAACGCATGGCAGGCAAGAGCACGGTCGGCATTCAAGTGCCGAACCGCCAGCGCGAGATTATCTGGCTGCGCGAAAACATCGAGTCGCAGGAGTTCATGGGATCGAAGTCGAAGATGACGATCGCCATGGGCAAAGACATCAACGGCCGCATCGTCACCGCCGATCTCGCCGGGATGCCGCATCTGCTCATCGCCGGTTCCACGGGCGCGGGCAAGAGCGTCGCCATCAACGCGATGATCATGTCGATCTTGTACAAGGCCACGCCCGATCAGGTGCGTCTGATTCTCGTCGATCCAAAGCGCCTCGAACTGGGCAACTACGAAGGCGTTCCGCATCTTTACACGCCGATCATTACCGAACCGAAACTGGCGGCCAACGCCTTACGCAATGCGGTCCGCGAAATGGAGCGCAGGCTGAAACTGCTTGCGGCCAAAGGCGTCCGCAACATCGACCAGTACAACAAGCTCTTCGATCAGAATGGAACGCCGAGCCTTTTCGACGAAGAAGGCGACGAGAAGCCGATTCCCTACATCGTCATCATCATCGACGAATTGGCCGACCTGATGATGCTCGATTCCAGCAACGTGGAAGAATCGATCACGCGCCTCGCGCAGATGGCGCGCGCCGTCGGCATTCACCTGGTTCTGGCGACGCAGCGCCCCTCGGTCGACGTGATTACCGGATTGATCAAGGCGAATTTCCCGGCCCGCGTTTCATTCCGCGTCGCCACGAAAGTTGACTCACGCACCATTCTCGACGCCAACGGCGCCGAGGCCCTGCTGGGCAAGGGAGACATGCTGTATCTGCCGTCCGGTTCGGCCCGCGTGCACCGCCTGCACGCTCCGTTTGTAACCGAAAAGGAAATCGCGGCGGTGGTTGAGTTCTGGAAGGCGCAAGGCCTGGCAGAATATCAACAACAATTTCTGGAGGCGCCGAAAGGCGAGCGCGAAGCTGGAACTGAAGCCGGAAGCGCAGAAGGCGGAGCAGACGCCGACTCCGAAGACGATCCCATGTATGGCGATGCCGTAAAGTTGGTCGTGGAGTTCGGCAAAGCCTCCACTTCCCTGCTGCAGCGCCGCTTGCGCATCGGCTACGGCCGAGCCGCACATCTCATCGACCTCATGGAACAGGACGGCATCGTCGGCGCCGCCGACGGCCCCAAACCTCGCGAAGTCCTAAAACGCCCCGACTGGATTTCAGAAATCGAAGAAACCACGCGCTAGGATCGGCTCCAATCCCATCTGTCATCCTGAGCGAAGCAAGACGGCAAGCGAAGCGAGCCGTCGTGCGGAGTCGAAGGATCTCTATAGTTGGCACGCGTCCTTGCGCCAGCTGCAACCTCTTCACGCCCCAACCCAATCCAGCACGCGCCGCTTCATGCGGCGAAACCATTCCGGCAGCCAACTCTTGTACCGCAGCAAAACTGCCGCGTGAACATTCTTTGCCGCCTTCGGCGCGGCCTTGTTGCTGAAGACCAGATAATAAATTCCCGCTCCCGCCGGAACCTCCGCCTGCACTTCGCCCTCGGCGACCGTTCCACTTTCGTACAGAGAGCTGGTCGCATATCCGTGCTGCCAAACCGTAAAAGCCGAATCAGTCAAAACATAGACCTCGATGTTGTTGTCGATCTCTTCCTTCTTACTCCTCGTTGCATCTCTGCGATTGCCTGCATTCGAACCCTCTGCAACCGACGTGAACTGGCCCACCACAGCCACATTCACCGACCCTTCAGGCAACGCAAATTTGTAATAGCGAAACGTATGCGGGCCGATGGAAAAAGGAGCGTCGAGAATAATCTGATCGTGCTTCCACCCGACAAATTCCTGCACCTGCTGCGCGCTCGGACGGTCGCTGAACCCAGCCCATGCAATGACTCCGGCCAGAACGGCCAGCAGAATCCCCGCGACGATGGGACGCGTACGTCGCGGCGGTCGGACTGCCTGTGGAAGCGCCTCCACTACCACAGGTGTTTTTGGCGGCAAGCTTACCGGCTTCCCGCATTTCAAACAGAATTGCGCTTCATCCGGCAGACTGGCGCCGCACTTCGCGCATCCCAGCAGAACTTTAGCCGCGGGTGGTGTGGTGCTATTGGTCGGCATACTCAACTACTCTCCGACTTCAAACTGAAGTGCGAACCATACTTCGCGAAAAAGAGGAAGAGGTGCGGCGCATTTTGCGTTCCGGGGACCCTTCCTTCCAAACGCAGAAATGCCAGCAGATATTAGCACAGGTCGGCGCGAATCCATACCTTTCGCTGCGAAGGATCCGCGGCTGCTCCACGCGCATTCCACGCAGCCACAATGCCCAACGCCAGGACCGCCAGAATCATCGCTGCCCACAGCACCCGCTCGTGCCGCTCTCCCACTGTCGGCAACGCGGTCCTCCCGAACAAAGCTGTCATGCCGAGCAGCACGAGGGACCTGGGTTTCTTGCATCGGAAGGGAAGCAGTCTCTGGGGGCGGAGAACGTGAAATCGATCCGCGCGATTGCTCTGATTTCGTCCTCGCGTGATCTGCCGCGTCACACATTTAAGAGCCAGGAGTTTAAGAGCTACGAGCGAACCAGATACGGGTGTGGGGGAGTTGTTACAGCCCGCGGAGCCAGCATCCTGGGCCAGTACAGTGTCGATCGCTGATAGGAACCGAGGACTTCTTCCCTGACGACGATCGCAGCGTTCAGAAGCAGAGTCTTCTGGGCCATCGAGCGCCTGTAGATGGACGCATTGTTCACGGCGGAAACCATTCGGCAGTAAGTGGAGGCCAAATTGAAATCCTCCGTCTTGCATGCCGCGCGAAATGACTCAGGGTGAGAGAGACTGCCGTGGGTATTCCCAACAATGTGTCCGACACCGTTCCAAGACAGGCCCAGCACCGCCAGTTGCGCATCGGCAGGCCAACTCTCGAAATCCTTAAAAGCAGCATTTTGTTTCAGCGTAGCCTCGTTCCACTTGAGGAGTTGCATCACGCGGTTCTCCATTGATTCTCGCGTGAGCTGAAGCTTCGTGTATTGGTAGTACCAGGTGTAGACCCTCGCAGGCATGGGCAGTGCCTTGATAGTCTCCCATTCCCTCGCCACCTGATCCGTGGAGGCGGCTGCGCCCGCGGCGCGAACTACCCAGTTCAGCGCTTTGGCCTTCGGTAGCCCCTGGCTACGTGACAGTGCAAGACTCGGCGATGGTCCGCTCCCGTTGAAGTCAAGATCGATCCCAAAGGCCGTGCCGACACGGCCGGCCACGTCGAGGAACATGTAGTCAATGGCGCCGCCCTCGAACTGCTCGGTGAACTTCATGAAGTTATTTTGCACTGACCGATGCATAGTCACCTCACAACAGAAAACAAATTAACTCCGTCGAGCGTAGCCGCTAATGCCGCGCGGGCCGAAGCATACAACATTTCCGAAGGCAGGACAGAAAATTTCGCTCAGTTTTACCAGGAAACTCGTTCCCAATAGTCATATTGCCGTTACTGGGGCGTCTGCTTCACCGCACTCCCGTCCAACCCAAGTTCCTTCGCGATGGGCTTCAGCGCTTCGATGCAGAACCCGATGTGCGCATCCAAATCAACGCCCAGATCGGCGGCGCCGGCGACGATATCGTCGCGATTCACCTTTCGGGCGAAGGCTTTGTCTTTCATTCTTTTCCGCACCGACTTGGTATCGACTTCGGCCAGCGACTTGCCGGGCTTGATCAACGCAACTGCAGTGATGAATCCGGCCAGTTCGTCGCAGGCGAAGAGAGCCTTTTCCATGGGCGTGTCGCGCGTGACTCCCGTATATTCGGCGTGCGACATGATCGCCCGGCTGATCGGTTCCGGATATCCGCGTTCTTTCAAAATCTCGTTCCCCTTGTATGGATGATCGTCGAGACTCGGCCAGCGCTCGTAGTCGAAATCATGAATCAACCCGACGATGCCCCACAGATTTTCGTCTTCAGCCGAACCGTTTCCCCACTTGCGGGCGCAAGCGCGCATGCACGCTTCGACCGCCAGCGCATGCTTGCGCAAACTTTCTGATTGAGTGAACTCAGTTAGTAAACACCACGCGGACTCGCGATCGATCATGGTCTTTCCTTGTTTTTTCGGAGTATTTGCCGGGTTGTTGCTGTTTTCACCCGCAAATTTCGCGGGCTCCCACTATTTTAACCTTGACTTTCACAGGGCAGATGCCGCAGATTGACCATGCAGTCGGACATCTCCCCCAATTTGGTTTCTTGCAGTTAGGCTGCACGCAGTTACGTTGCACGCAGTCATGGTGCATGGAGTAGCCCGCTCTGGCACTCCCACAACCCGATGGCCACGACTCTTGCCCCGGTAGATTCTAGGGAAGTCGTACGTTGCGATCATTGCCTGCTGGTCCAGTTCCGCACATCTAATAATAATTGCCGGCGCTGTCACGCGTGCCTGGACGAGGAACCTGAACCCGAGCCCATCCTGGTAGCGCCACCGATGATGATCCCCGTGCCCAGCCACAACGGTCGCGGACATTTGAACCTGGCGACCTCCATCCGCTCCCTGCGCCTGCGCAACGGACTCAGCCAACGCCAACTCGCGGGACGCATGTCCGTCCCACGCACCTACGTGTCTAAAATCGAAAACGAGAAAGCCACGCCAACGCTGTCTTCCCTGGAACGGCTCGCGCGTGCACTGGAGGTCACCGTGCCCGATCTGCTCAGCGGCGGTGAACGCACCCGCCAGGAAGAAGTCAGCGAACTGATGAAAGATCAGTTTATCGCCGAACTCCTGCCCTTCGTTTCGCAACTAAACGGAATGCAAATGTCCAGCATTCTAACCCAGGTGCGGGACTTGACGATAAGGCCGCGCAGAAGCGCTTAGAGATGAAGGTTCCAATGTTTCAGAGTTGCAAGGTTTCAATGTTGTCTCGCTGGGGGTTTACTTTGAAACTTTGAAACCTTGTCCCTTTGAAGCTTTGCTTTTATCCGGGCAACCAGCCAACGCTAGCCGGGACCGAATTCTGGTTCCGGCTTTTTTCTTAAACCCTTGGTCGCTCGCGAGATCGCCAGTGAATGCCGCAGCACGCTTAGGCGGTTCGAATTATTCTCCCGCCTTCGTTCACTTTCCATTTTCCGGTGAAGGGTGGACCGAGAAGATCCATCCCGTGGTCGTGAAACAATCGGCTCAATTCGTCAAAAGATAAGGCCTCATGGACGTATGGCTTGCCGTTATACTTGCCTAATTCGCGGAAGAACTCCTCCATCTTGCCAGCGGGTTGGTACACATTGATAATCTTGCCCGGCTTCCCGCTCACGCAGGCCCACACGTGAGGAACCTTGCGCGGTAAAAAAACGGACTCACTGACGCCCATTCGAAATCGTTTGTCGCTGACCTCAAATTCAAACTCACCATCAATGACATAGATCCACTCGTCCTGCTCGTGGTGCTGGTGGCGCGGCCCGCCCGATTTGCAGTTGAACTCGAAAACACACAGCGCGCCATTGGTGTCCTGTCCCGACACTTTGCAATCAATCGGTTCGCCGCGCCGACCACCAAGTTTGATCTGCTCACCGAATCGATCTTTCCCTGCGGCCACGCTGAAGCCCACAAACATCTCCTTACTCTTCATTTTCTTTTTTCCTTTCAAGTGCTGGATGGTTTTGTCGATGGTTTCAATCAACGTACGCGTGCGGGTTAGGTTCTTTTGCAGAACCTTCCGATGCGACTCGAGCGCAGCAACTTTTTCGAAATCGGCCCGGCCCAGGATTCTTTGGATTTGCTTCAACTCGAATCCCAGTTCCCGGTAAAACAGGATTTGCTGGAGAGTCAGAAGCTGAGACTCCTCATAGAACCTGTAACCATTCGCCCCGAAATAGGCGGGCTTCAGCAGGCCCGTTTCATCGTAGAAATGAAGCGTGCGCACGCTCACCCCCGACATCGCGGCCACTTGTTTGACGGTGCAAGCCATCGTTTTTCTCCGCACGGATCACGCTACTGCATGCGGCTCCTTCGTATTCTCGGGGATAACGTAACGTGAGGGTCAAGGGGAAAGAAAGAAAAATCGGAGGAAAAAGGAACCGCGCGGGTGCCCCATTTCTCGCGTCTTTGCGAGAAAGCCTGCCCTGAGCGAAGCCGAAGGGTGGGGATTTTTCTCCTCCCACAAAGGCTGACGGTGCGTCAGACCGCTCCTGAATCCCAACTAAATCGACCGGCATCTATCAATCATGAACCAAGAAGAGGAAGGGCCCCTGTCTTTAGTCTCTGACCCAGACGTGGTCTCGCAATTCGTCTCTGAGAACATGTCAAAAAATATGGACTGGAAGGAGCAATCCTCGCCAGAACCAGCCCTCGCGCCGGCGACTGCTTCGTCTGACAATTCCCTGCTCGACGCCTATTCGACCGCGGTAACCGGCGCGGTCGAGCGCATGAGCCCGTCAGTCGTGAATATCGAAGTCCACCAGACCGCAGGCCGCACGCGCTCCGGCGAACCCCGCGAACGCCAAGGCGGAGGCTCGGGATTCGTCTTCACTCCCGACGGCCTGATCCTCACCAACAGCCACGTAGTCCATGACGCAGTACGGATCGCGGTGACGCTGACCGACGGGCGCCGCGTGCCGGCAACGCTGATCGGCGACGATCCTGCCAGCGACCTTGCGGTGATCCGCATAAACGAACTTCACTTCGACGGACCGGCACTAACCGCCGCCGCTCTCGGCGACTCGCAGCGCCTGCGCGTGGGGCAGATCGTGATTGCGATTGGCGCTCCGTATGGATTTCAATCAACCGTAACCGCAGGCGTAGTTAGCGCTCTGGGACGGTCGCTGCGTTCCTACTCCGGACGCCTGATCGATGACGTGATCCAGACCGACGCCTCGCTCAACCCCGGCAACTCCGGCGGGCCCCTGGTCGATTCCGCAGGCCGTGTAGTAGGCGTCAACACCGCGACCATTCTGCCTGCGCAGGGAATCTGTTTCGCCATCGGCATCAACACGGCAAAGTTCGTGGCCAGCCGACTGCTGCGCGACGGCCGCATCCGCCGCAGCTACATTGGCGTGTCCGCCCAGACGGTACCCGTGCATCGGCGCGTCGTGCGCTTCTACGATCTGCCGAAAGAGATGGGCGCAATCGTGGTCGGGGTGGAAGACAACAGTCCCGCGAAGCGCGCAGGCCTGCGTGAAGGCGACATCATTGTTGCGCTGGACTCACAGCCGGTAGCGGGCGTCGACGATCTGCACCGCGTTCTCACCGACGTGCGCGTCGGCGTAAGTTGCTCGCTAACCGTCCTCCGCTGGACGGAGAAGCTGGACCTGAAGATCGTCCCACAAGAGGCGCAGTAACTCAGAAGCGCAGTAACCCAGATTCATGCGGGGACAGCCGCCCTCGGCTGTCCCGCCGCGCGCAGCGCGGCAGTCGGACGCCAGCCGCAGAGGCATACTACCCCCGCTTGTCATTCCGACCCCCGAGCGAACGCGAGGGGCGGAGGAATCCGCTTCTTCTCGCGTCCTCTGCCCATTATTCCAACTCAAAATCCGCGGTGCGCGTCTTAGTTTTACTCCCCGCCGAATCGAGAGCTCGTAACTCCACCCGATACGAGCCCGGATCGAGTTGCGTCACCGGGATCTTAAGTCCCAACGGAATGACCGGGTCTCCCGCTTTTCCCGGCTCCATCCGGTTGCGAACCGCCAATTTCTCCTGCCCACTTTTGCGATCCACGACCTTCATCTCGAAAGCCACAGATGGAAGAGTCGGGCCTTTCAGGAGTGGTTCGTAGATCTGGGCGTAGAGGCCGGCGGTATCCGTCTTCTTGAAATGGTTGGAGCCCGACGGCGAAATCTGCATCCCCTGCACCAATAAAGGAGACCTGTCCTCCAGTAACTGGCTGTCGAGAGCCGTGGCCATGTCCGAGGCACGGTGAATATTGTTACTCAAAGCCAAGCCGCTGATGCTGAATTCCTTTCCAGCGTAAGCATCGATCGACAGCGGCGCCTCGAGCTTGCCAAAGCTCGCGTTGCCGGAACTGAACGCGACTCTCAGCTTGTATTCGCCAGAGGCGATTTCAAACTGGTTTTCGTAGTGAAAGGGCTCTTTCTGAAATTCTTCCACTTCCTTTTTGCCATCGAGGTCCACATTGGCCGTGTCGCTGAAGCGCGCCGCAATCGAGCCGTCCGGCTTGTACGCGATGCCTAAAATATTCACGGCTGCATGTTGCTTGCCTTTCACCTTTTCGAACTTGAGCGACCCCGAAGGAATATCGACAGCCAGATGGATCTGGGCTGTATTCGGCGAGGTGTAGAAGAAAGGCGCCTGCATCAGAGCTGTAACGTTGCCCTTCATCTCGCCCGCGGCACGAGTCTCCAAATCCTTCTCGATCGGATTTCCCGCCAGAAGATCCGTCGGCCTGGCATTGCAATATCCGCTTCGCGCGCGGACCGAAGTTCCTCCGCGATCCACCTTCACCTTTAATGTGTGGCAACTGCCTTCATCGGAAACCGAGGGCTTGTAGCCAAGCAGGTAATATTGGTTTTGATCTTTTGCGATCCGGTCCAGCCCGCCGAGCAGATCATTGGTATTAAGAATGACAAACCCGCCTGTGCCGTCGGCAAGTTGATAGAGAACCTGCTGCTTGTCAGTCGCACTGGACGGAAACTGGGGAATGATCGCCCTGGGCTGATTGTAGGGATTGTACAGATTCGTGTTCGATCCCCCGCCCGCCCCGCCGCCACCACCGGTAGTCCCACCTCCGCCGGTAGTCCCACCTCCGCCGTGACCGCCGCCACCACCCGTCGTGCCGCCAGTTCCACCGTGACCACCGCCGCCCCCGGTAGTCCCACCGCCACCACCGGTTGTCCCGCCGCCGCCGCCGGTTCCGCCGCGCCCGCCGCCGCCACCACCGCCGGTCCCGCCGCCGCCGCCGCCGCCACCGCCAGTATGTTGAGGGGAAAGCGCAGCGGGCGCAGCAAAAGCCGCGAGCCTGAGTATTGGGCGCACCGAGTTGCCGGGAGAGTGCAATACGACGGGCACAAACGAATCTCCCGGAGAATGGACGGAAGGCTGCGCCAGTCGGCTGTGGTTTGCGGGCATGGCCGGAACCACTAACCCGCGAACATCGATCGGATAAATGGCAACATTCGCCTTATTGCAGGTATCCACGACCGCGGTCAGCTCCGACTGGTACTCAAAATTCATCGGAAAACCCGAGGTCAGCATGACCACAGTCTTGCGACCCGGAACGGTAGACAAGCTCTTGGCCAGGCTGCGCAGCGCCAGCAGCACGCTGTGAATGCCGAAATCCGCTTCGGCATTGCTCAGAGACGGCGCCATCGGTGGAGGCGCTAACGACGCCACCATTACCGGGGAATCTCCATTCGGCGAAACCGAAGAGCCTTTCAGTCCCGTCACTACTTGCTTCAGGCGGTTCGCATCCGCCGTAAAGTTTTGTGAGATGTGTACCGTGCCGCCGAAGTCCGCAATCGCGATCAGGCGATCGGGCCCGGCATTAGCATCGATAAACTTCGCGGCAGCCGCCCGCGCCTGAGCCTGATCGCCTATGTCCATGGTCGAGTTATCAAAAAACAGGACCATGTAGCGCGGCTTGGCGTTAGCCGGCGAGCCAGTATTCTCCTCGTAGGAAAAACTGGTGAGCTGCTGTTCCTTGCCGTCTTCCCAGACTCTAAAGTCTTTCTGAGCCAGGTCGCGGACGTAGTTTCCTTTCTTGTCAGTGACTACGGTGTCGACGAGAACCAGGCGCGTCTCCGCCCGGAAAACCGACAGGTCCGCCCCGCCGGCATCGGTTTGCTGCTGGGCGTAAACCACTAAGCTCTCTGAATCGAGTTTTAGAATTGCCCAGCAACTCGCCAGACAAATGATGCCAATCAGGAGAACCAGCTTGCGATGGCGCATACGAACCTCCGAATTCTTTGTTCACACCTATCTCGATTTACCGAATCTCAACACTCCCGTTCTCCGCGGACATCAACTGACCCTCCGCGTCTCGTACCACGAGCCGGACCATATAACTCCCCGGCTTTACGTCGAAACTGGTTTTCAGCGTAATTCCCGACCCCAGCTTATGCTCCAAAGTCTCATCTCTCAAATGCATGGTGACCGTCTTCTGCATCGCCTGAATGAAACTGCCATTGCGGTTGAACAAAGCGGAAATGCACGTCAAGACGTCATTGTTTCGTCCTTCGATTTTCTTGAAATGCAGAAGCCTTACGTCCACATGAGCCAGGACGATCAGCTTGGCGTCTTCGTCACCCGACTTGAAAAACTGTGTGTGCAATTTGACCGGAAGATTGTGCATCTCTTCCTGGGAAAATGTTGCATCTTCAATTTCCTGCTTGGCTTGTTCCTCCAGGCTGTTAAATTTCTTAGGTGCATAATAACCGCGGCGCGCCTGCAAACTTAACTTCTGTGAACTCTTTACCGTAACCTTCAGACTATGAAAGCTGCCGTCGGGCTTCAGATTCTGCGGAGCGAATGCCAGCACATAAGAATATTCGGGCGTCTCGGCCACCCGCCGCAAACCTGCATCCATGTCGTTATTATTGTGAAAGAAAACTCCTCCCGTACTATCGGCCAAGACGGCAAGCAGATCGTCCTGGGCAGAAGCGGCCGCGATCTCGATCAATCCCTTACCCGGAGGCGGCGGATGCAGCGGAGGATTCGCGATGTCCCCACCCGGCATGGTCACATAGAGTCCGCGGGCGTCCAGCGTATTCACAATCACCTGCGCGTGCACTGCGCGATCGATGATCTCGTTGTATTCGTATTCCAGGCTAGGCGCGATGAAGCCAGGAGAAATCAGCACGACAGTCCGCTGGCCCGGCATTCTGGAAAGGCCATTCACCACGTCTTTCAGGAGGCCAAGCGAGACGCGGCTTTCCTGCTCCCCGGCACTCAAGGCTTGCGCACTCGCGGCCTCAACCACGGGCCTGGGATCCGGTGGAGGCACACCCGGGGGCAGAGGATTGCACTGCAGTGTCTCCTGCTCCGCCACCTGCAGAGCCTGCGGATCGTTCTTGTTGATGATCAGGTCCGCCTGGTAGTAACTGATATCCGGACACTGCCCTCTAAACCCGCCAGCAATCGGGTGCGGCTGCAGTTGGACCAAGGTTTCATGCAGCTTGGCGCGATCATCCGTATAGTCGAGCGCGGTGCGGCCCGACGTTGTGAAAATGGCGGCACGATCCGTGGGGCGCAGCGTGGAGAATTGACGTTCAGCAGCCTGCCGCACGCGCGCCAGATCGCCGAATTCCAAATGCACATCGTCGAACAGGTTGGCGATGAACCGTTCCGGCACGTCGGCCGCGGGTCCAGCATTTGTGGATGTTTCGCTGGCAGCAACGTCGCCGGGATTTTCGTCTGACTTCTGTCGAGCTTTCGACAACAGTGTTCCGGGCTGCTCGACCTCAAACTGGCTGATGGTTTGCAACTTACCCTTGTCGAACACCTGAAAATCTTCCTGGCGAAGATTTCCTACCGCATGCCCTTGCGAGTCGCGAACCACTGTGCGCACCAGCACCAGCCTTACATTCACCTTAAATGTGGTGGGTTCGTCGTGGGCTGCCAGCTCTGTAGTGCTCTGCTTTGTCTCGGACTGCGCTGCCGGAGCCGGCGCGGGCGTCTGCGACGCATCTTGCCCGGGCAAGGGCGTGAGGCTGGCAAGAAAACAAAAAGCAGACAACCAAAAACACACCTGCAGCCTTTGGATGAAGGAATTGCCCGTTGCAGCCTTGAGTACGAACGAATACCCGACTTCCGGTGAACCCCTCATAAGACTCCACAATCGTTCGGGAAAGGCAGGGCGTTCGTCCCTGGGTCGATCCAATGTGCCAGGCGGGATTCTTTCCAGCCCTGGAATGCTGCCGAAGAGTCTACACCCGTTTAGCTCAATCCAATGCAAAAACCCACTTCTCGCAAACATGCGAGAAATGGGGCACCCAACTTTTTTTGTTTAGAATACTTTCTAGTTCAGGAAGTACTGGCGATACAACGTATCGCGCTGGGCGGGACGGAAGCCGGCGTCGCGGATGATTCGACGCAACTCTTCTTCGGTAGTGCAGTTTGTTACGCCGGCGGCGCGGACTACGTTTTCTTCGAGCATCACGGAGCCGACGTCGTTGCCGCCGAAGCGGAGGCCCATCTGGCAGACTTTTAATCCTTGCGTCACCCAGCTGGATTGCACGTTGAGGAAGTTGGACAGATAAATGCGCGAGATGGCCAGAACTTTTAAGTAGTCGACCGCGGTGGCCTCGTCCCAGTGGCGTCCGCCGAGCGCGGTGTTATGGGGCTGAAAGCTCCAGGGGATGAATGCGGTGAATCCGCCGGTCTCTTCCTGCAGTTCATACAAGCGCTGGAAGTGGTTGACCAGGTTTTCATAGTTCTCGCCGACGCCGAACATCATGGTCGCGGTCGTGCGCATGCCGATCTGGTGCGCGGTGCGATGCACGTTGAGCCAGTCGTCCGTTAAGCACTTCAGGCGCGCAATCTTATAGCGGACTTCGTCGTCCAGGACTTCGGCGCCGCCGCCGGGAATCGAATCCAGGCCGGCATCGCGCAGCCGCAGGATGGTGTCGCGAATCGAGAGCGAGCTGTACTCCGCAATCGCAATAATCTCCGACGCCGAGTAACAATGAAGATGGATCTGCGGAAACCGTTCCTTGATGCCGCGCAGCATCTTCTCGTGCCAATCAATCTTCAAGTCCGGATGAAGGCCGCCCTGCATCAGCACGCCCGTACCGCCGAGCTCCACGGTCTCGCGAATCTTCTCGTAAATCGTGTCGAAGTCGAGAATGTATCCCTCCTTCGCCGCTGGCCCCTTCAGCGGGCGGTAAAAGGCGCAGAAGGTGCAGTACTCCGTGCAGAAGTTGGTGTAATTAATGTTGCGGTCGATGATGTAAGTGACCACGCCCTCGGGATGCAGCTTGCGGCGCACCGCGTCCGCCTCCATCCCAATGCCGATCAGGTCATCGGACTCGAACATCTCCAGGGCTTGCTGTTTGGTTAGGGACATAGCAGATCCACAGAACATTCCATTCTAGCGGAGTGAATGAAGTCCCTCCAAGCTGAAGGCGCGCGGTATACATTTTTTTGATATCGATTCGATAAAATCCTTTGTTTGTTATGGTTGCGGGCTGGTGATATGCCAGCCGTTTCGCAAAATCTTGAGACGAAGGTTGTTCGTCACAAGAAGCAGGAAGTTTTCTGTGGACGGCTGTGGAAAAAGCCTTAAAATTCGGACAAAACCCCATAGGGACGTTTCCGAAGTTCCCAAACGCTTAGGCGAACCACTCGTTTTGGGCATGAAATTAGGGAACGTTTCGTCTGGGTCTGGGGGTTTTCCGCCTCAATGTTCCTGTGGATATCGAGGAATTGGTGTCCTTCAGAAGTTCGTTACGCCATTCACTTGAACCCTCTTCCCCGCTTCTGTGGTTTCAAGGGTCCACTCTTTTTCCGGACCACCATTAGTTGGAATAAGAACACCGAGAACTGAGCCAGCTCCAGCTTGCACGGTCTTGGGCAACATCCACAGACCGGCGCTCGCTGCTCGCGAAGGACCCTGCCCAGCGACTTTCTTCTCCGCCCATTTTAAGACTGCATCTGAACCAGGAGGCGCCAAGAGCACGTTGTATTCTTTCTTGCCGTCCTTGTCGATAGACCTCGAAACCATTATCTTCGTCGCCCGGTTGGGCCATACTCTCCCTCGTGGAGGGAGGGGAAGCCAAACATCGTTAGGCAGACTGATGCCTGTCCCCGCGAATCCAGCGCTTACGGTGAACTCCCATTGGTCAGTAACTTTGATACCACTCGTGGGTAAGACATCGACTGGGACAGCTCTGATGGGGAAACTGGAGAAAAGATCGCTGGCAAGTTGGGAGTCCCCATGTATTATCCGGTAAGCGTATTTCAAAAGAGCTCGAACGGTAAGGTCATGCGGGTCCACATGGCCGTCAACAAACAATCCCTCGTCCTTAGCATGCACCGTCTGAAAATTTAGGATCGCCTTATACAACTCGTCGCTGACCACGCCCCAGCGCGGCGACGACTTCAACTTTCCGTCACTACCTCCATAGGATTCGGGAATGGCATTGAGCAGATATTGCACCATCTCCTGATCACCGATCGTGTTGTAGCATTGTTTTCCCGCCGGTCCGTGCTTCCCGACCGAAGCCTTTAGGTCGTTCTCCGAATATTTAGCCATCGTATTACCCCGACCCGCCATCCGGTCTGCTGTCGGTTGCCCCAGCGGGTCGGTGGCAGAATACGCGAAAGATTTCGAGGCGTCAAACGACTTTAGTCGGAAGGGTCGTTAGCGCATGATGTGTCCGGTCGAGATAGCAGTGATGTGTCCTCTTTTTCAGGCGGTGAGAGGAGAGCATGGGTGGCATGTTCGTTTACTTCGTCGGGCGAAGAGCGCCCGCCTTAGGATGACAAGCGGGGAGTCGAAGCATTCCCTTCCGCGGCTGAGCGCTGCCCTCTTTTGTTGCTCTGGAAATAGACAGATCAAATCGGAAATTGCGTTCATAGCGGCGTCGCTTTGCGGGACGGAAAGACAGTCGTCCAACAGGACACTGTACTTTCGTAATTAGGTATTAACCGTATTGTAGCTACCTAGGTTGCTACTGGAGAATCGAATTGTGTGAGGCGAGTCCTCAACGAATATTTTCTTCAGGAGTAAAAAATGGCATACGAACCCTCCCTCAAAGTGATTCATGCGTTTCTGGATCCCGACACGCGCAAGGCCTTGTCGCTTCCCCTGGCGGTGCTAATCACGGGCGCTTTATCCCAGGCAGAGACCACCATCGAACTGGCCAACCGAGTTTGCGATTCGGTATTTCGCCGTCCGATCAAGACGCTGTCCGACTCGGAGGATTGGTTCAAGTGAAGACAGGAAGAAACTGATACCAGGTTCCTGACAAAACGTGCCTTCTAAATCAAAACCAGGATCCTCTGTAGTGGTGGGACATGTGTGCGGCAATTTTGCCGTCCTCCTTCCAGCCCTTCGTATGTTTGACACCGCTTCGCGCCTTACCTAGACTGCCTGTGTAGAGCTTCTCGAGGACCATTCATGGCCTGGCTGCAGAATAAGTTCGAAAAGAATTTCCTGATCACCACGGTTGATTACGTTTTCAACTGGGCGCGCAAGTCGGCGGTGTGGCCGATGACGTTTGGGCTGGCCTGCTGCGCGATCGAAATGATCGCGTCTTCCACGTCGCGGTTTGACATCGCGCGCTTCGGGTCGGAGGTTTTTCGTCCCAGCCCGCGGCAGAGTGACCTGATGATCGTCGCCGGCACGGTGACGCTGAAGATGGCGCCCGTGGTGAAGCGAATCTACGACCAGATGCCCGATCCGAAGTGGGTGATCTCTATGGGCGCGTGCTCGTCGGTGGGCGGGCCGTTTAATACTTATGCGGTGCTGCAGGGCGTCGACAAGATCGTCCCTACGGATGTTTATGTCACTGGATGCCCGCCGCGTCCCGAAAATCTTTTCTATGCGCTGCTCAAGTTGCAGGACAAGATCGACACCATGACGCTGGCCAGGAAGCCGACGGAAGTCCGCCTCGATCCAAACATGGTGGAAAATTTCAAACGCCAGGTGATGATCGCCCAAACGATGCAGCCGAAATAGCTGTCAGCTATCAGCTATCAGCCGTCAGCTAAATCGCTCACGTAGTGACAGCCGCTTCGCCTGTGCACCGCGAGAAGCGAGGCTCTCCGAAAAGATTTCAATGATGCCGAACTTCATCAAGCTCACCACGCGATCCGAACTTCCCGCTGCCGACACGGCCAAAGAATTCGCCTGTGGCGATAAGACGGTCTGCATCGCCAACGTGAATGGCGCCTACAGTGCCATGGACAACGTCTGCCTGCACCAGGGCGGGCCGCTTGGCGAGGGAATGATCGAGAACGGCAAAGTCGTTTGCCCGTGGCACGGCTGGGAGTACGATCCAAAAACCGGGCAGGCTGGGCACAATGCGAATGCAAAGGTCGCGGTGTATCCGCTCAAGATTGAAAACGGCGATGTGCTGATTGAAATCTAACTGGGCAAACCGTAGCGATGTCACCTTCCACGCCGATATCAAAACGTGCAATCCGTTTCGTCTGGACCGCAGTCATCTTTCTGGTGGTGATTGGAATTGCCGCGGTAACTCGCCGCACGCTGGTTTTATTCCGGCCAGGATCGATCGGCGGAAATTCGCCGGCTGCGGCCTTGGACGTGGGATTCGCGCGGCACAGGGCGTTGACGCTGATCCACATTCTGCCCGGCGGACTGTTTCTCGTCCTCGCGCCGTTGCAGTTCATGCCCAGCATTCGACAAAAACATCTGCAACTGCATCGCTGGATGGGAAGAATCCTGGTCGTCTGCGGGCTGATCATCGGAGTCACAGCGCTGGTCATGAGCTTCAAACTGAACATTGGCGGACCCAATGAAACCGCGGCGACCACGCTCTTCGCAATTGTGTTTCTCTTTTGTTTGATCAAGGCTTTCCGGCACATTCGTCGCAAAGAAGTGGCACGACATCGCGAGTGGATGATCCGCGCCTTCGGCGCTGGCCTGGGTGTGGCTACGACGCGACCGATTGTCGGAATGTTTTTTGCATTTCGCCGGCTTACGCCGCATGAGTTTTTTGGGATTGCGTTCTGGCTGGGATTCACAATTACGTTTCTTGCGGCCGAAGCGTGGGTGGACTACACGCGGCAACACGCGCCTTCTTCGGGGGACAGATCAGTCGTGGTTTGATGGGCTGCGGAAAACGCTTTCGATAGGTTCAGGCGTCCCGCCGGGACGCGGTTCCAGTTTGGGTGACGCTACCCGGCGCTGGAAGCGCCGGGCTATTTTCAGATGTCCGTAACGGGACAGGAATGTGGGAGCTTTTTGTCTGGCGCGCCCTTTCAAGACAAACGCTTTCAATACAATCGAGACAAACGCAAAGGCGGTTTTTTTCCGCAACAACTTGACGCGCGCTGGATTGGCTCAGCCGAGGTAGCGCAGGAATTTTCCTGGCTGATTGTCGAAGCCGGGAAAGACTGCCGGCAGGTTTTTGTTTCCCATGTGGCGCGCGACGGCTTCCCCGATAACTTGACGGAAATCCGTAGTTAAGGCGAGGTCGCGGCCTTCGTAGAGTTGCGACTGATCGAGGCCGGGCCAGCGGCCGTAGACTTTGCCGCCTTTTACCGGGCCTCCGAGAACGAACATTACGTTGGCGTGGCCGTGGTCGGTACCGCGGTTGCCGTTTTCGCGCGCGGTGCGGCCGAACTCCGACATGGTGACGACGACCGTGTCTTCGCCGAGATCGCCGAGGTCGGTCCAGAAGGCGGCGAGGGATTGCGAGAAATCGGTGAGCACGTTGGCGAGCTGGCCTTCGGTTGCGCCTTCATTGACGTGGTGGTCCCAGCCGCCGATGTCGGCGAACGCGACTTGCACGCCGAGGTTTGCCTTAATCAATTGCACGAGCTGACGCAGGCCGTCGGCGAAGCGGCCTTTGGGATAATTCGCGCCCGCTGCGGGCGTGTATTTTCCGGGATCGGCGGCCTTTAGCATTTTGACCGCGTCAAACGTTTCCGCGCCCGTGCCGTGCAGCACGCTGTCGGAGGAGTGGTCGTACATGGCTTCAAAGGCGAGCGCAGCGGGTGAAGGCTTTGGATTTCTTCCGCCCACCGAAAAGTCGTTGATGTTATTCATCGCGACCGCGGGTTCGGAGCCGCTCAGGATGCGCGGCAACGACGGGCCCAGAGAAATCGCACGGAACGGAGAATTCTGTGGCATCGGCGGCAGGTTGCGGAGCGAGCGGTTGAGCCATCCGTCGTCGGTGGCCTTTTGGCCGGGAGTGCCGCTTTCCATGAAATCCTGCGCGTCGAAGTGCGAGCGCGTAGTGTCGGGCGATCCGGCGGCGTGCACGATGGCTAGATGACCCTGCTGCCACAGCGGCTGAAATGCCGACAGCGCCGGGTGCAGCCCGAAGCGGCCGTCGAGATCGAGCACGGCGTTGCGAGGGATGTTGATGCTGGGCCGCATGGCGTAATACTGCGGCTCGGCGTGAGGGACCACAATGTTCAATCCATCCGCGGCACCACGCTGAAAAATGACGACGAGGCGCTTGTTGCGGGTGCCGGCGTCGACGGCGCCAAAAGCGGCGCGAGCCAGAAAGCCTGGGACCGCCGCTGTGCCGACGACGGCGAGCGCGCTGTTGCGAAGGAAGATGCGACGGGTGATGGACATTGTGAACTCCGCTGTCAGCTGTCAGCTATCAGCTTTCAGGTATCAGTTCTTAGTCTGCCGCTCTCTCGCTTTTTAGCTGAGAGCTGACGGCTGAAAGCTGACAGCCACTATCTCCTCTGAAACTCTGGCGAGCCTAACAGCAGGGCGGCGATCGTGCTTGCGTCCGGCGGGCGCGCTGGCTTCGCCGACGATTGTATCTGCGAGACGATTGAGTCATGCGTTTGTTTCGACACGTCATCCGCCAGCAGCTTCGCTTCCATGGTCGAAAGAGTTAGCGCTGCATCCAAGGGCGCGGGCGAACTTCCGGCCAACTGCACCGTATCCAGTTTGACGCCGCGAATTTTACCGGCGGTTAATCCCAAGGCGAAGTTCATGCGGTTCAGGAGTGCAGTCGAACTGACCCAGGTTTCGGCCTTCATCGAGTACCCGGTGGGCGGCTGGGCTCCGTAGAGCGTCATGCCCATGTTGGCGATCTGACGCGCCAGCGGCATAGCGTCTTCCACGTCGGCACCGGTGGCGCGCACGGCTGAGGCTACAAACTCGAGTGGCGTTTTTACTTTGGCGCGGTAAGCGCTGTCGGCCCAGAATTCCGGCGAATGGAAGAGCGTGGTCAGAACTTCGCGAATGTCTCCTTTCTTTTTCTCGAACGTTTTGGCCATGCGATCGACCAGCGCGGGCGGCGGAGCGTCGGAGACAAAGCGCTGCGCAAGCTTCAACGAGATGAAATGTGCGGTGTGCGGGCTGGTCGCCAGCAGATGCAGGACTTCCCTGCCCTCATCTTCCCCGTTGCCTTTGGGCTTGATGTGATGGCCCAAAACAAACTTCGGTCCGGGCTCGTGCATGCGGGGATCGTATTTGAAGCCGCCGCCGTCATTGGGCTTTTCGATGGTCCATCCGGTGAATACTTTCGCGACCTCGGTCACATCGCGCTGCGAATAGCCGCCATTCACGCTGAGCGTGTGGAGTTCCAGCAGTTCGCGTCCGTAATTTTCGTTAAGGCCGTTGTTCGCTTTACGCTTCGCGTTCGGAGGCGGGGGAAAACGGCGCGGGCCGTAGCGAGCCGGATGGTCGGGAATCCCGCGCGCGCGCATGGAGTTCGGACC
This sequence comes from uncultured Acidobacteriaceae bacterium, assembly GCA_963733795.1. GTDB lineage: Bacteria > Acidobacteriota > Terriglobia > Terriglobales > Acidobacteriaceae > Sulfotelmatobacter. The sequence continues at coordinate 323,033 of CAVTED010000003.1, read as the reverse complement.
GACACTCAGCCAGTTGTCCAGATAGAACAGCATTGCCGGACTCTTCGCGGTGGCGACCAGCAAGTCTTCGAATTTTCCCAGCGCGTGAGGGCGGATTGCATCTTGCTCGTAGTTAGTGAGGAAGAGGCGCTCGGGGCCTTTGCCGGCGAAGACGTTGAAGTGGTTGAACCAGAAATCGGTCATCACTTCTTCGAGCTGGCGGTCGCTGTAGATTGCGCGCAGCAGCTTGGCCTGAACCAGTTCATCGGCCACGACAGCTTGCGGATTGTTCATCGCAAGCAGTGTTTCTTTTTGCTTCGGGTTCATGCCGGCGAGAAAATCCTGCGCTTTGCCGTTGCCGCCGCGCAGCGAATCGGCCAAGGCGATTTGCTCGTCGGCTGACATGACCAATACTTTTTTGTAACGCTGTTCGGCGGGGAGATCGATGAGACTGGCAATGTTTAGATCGGCGTAGAGGCGATCTTCGCGGCGGCGCGACTGGGCGGCATCCATTTGTGGCGGCCTCGCTTCCGAAGATGGCGCGATTACCATCTCGTTGGCCGGCGTTCCCATGTCTCGCAAAGACGGCGAGACATGGGGCACCCCCGCGTTCGCGCCGCCATCGCTATTAGAAGCGGGCGTCGAGTTCATGCTCATCGGATTCGAGTTGCTGTCCGCAAGATTTCCGGACGCTTCTCCGGCGGCTGCGGCGGCCAACTCCTCGGCTGTCTTCGCGGTATCGGACGCTACGGGCGCAATCGGAGCCGGGGCTACGGCTTGCCTTTTCTGCTCCTTCTTTTCCTGCCTCTCTTCCTGCTTCTCTTCCAGGCGTGCGATCTGCACCTGGAACACTGCGCGCTTCGCGGGATCGGAGGGCATGGGCCGCTTGCCGTCCATGACCTGTTTGACCATCTGGTTGTCGGGGAATTCCTCGGCGATTTCCTTCGAGCTCATGTGCAGCGTGCGAAAGCCGGCGATGCGGGATTCGACCGCGCCGTCTGGAATTTTTTCGGGATGCAGTTGCAGATCGATCCAGCGGTCGACGCCGATTGCCATAACCTGTTGCACGTCACCGGGGCGCGGGCCGAAGGTGAGGCGATTGAGGGCCTGCACGGCGCGTTTCTGCTCGTTGGGGGCTGGACCGGTTGGCTTCTCTTTTTTCTTGGCCAGTGATTGGGGCACTGCCCAAGCGAGGCTCAGACAGAACAAGAGGAGCACCAGCTTCCCAGACTTGGATGGCATGAAGATTTCCCGACGGAGCAGGTCTCCTGATTATGAACCCTCGGCCAGGAAAAAGTTGCTGCTGGAGATGGTTCCCCAAGGGCTTCTAACTGATTGGAAGACAACGGTTGCTGAAGCGTCGGGCAATCACTAATGAGCGTTATCGCCTGATTTTCGTCAACCGTGCCGTTAGCCTCGCGTGGGTTCCCTCCGCGCTTACCTTAGCTTTTGCGAGTCAGGGATGTCATACTCCGTCACTACCGTTACTTTGGCGACGGCTTTTGCGGCGGGATTTTCGTCACTAGTCGCAATGACGTGATAAAGGCCCAGGTGGCGGGGAGCTGTATAAATTCCATCTTCGGTTATGCGCCCTCCGTTGCGTTCAGCAACCGCCCATCGTATTCCAGTGCTGTGAGTTCGTTTCACGACCGCTTCAAACGTCTGCGTTTGTCCCACATGGACAGTCGCCTCAGACGGATTGATGGTGACGGAGGCCGAGTCCTGCTTGGCACTTTGTCGTGGAGTCGCGGCGAAGGGAACGGGAGAGGACGGCAACAGGAGGGTGACGGTCAGGACGGTTTGAATGAGGCTCAGTGACATAGGGCGCCTCCCCGCGCAGTTTACCATTCCGCGACTTCCTTCTGCGAGCGACTTTCAGGGGGTGCCAGTCAACGATTTCCCGCTCTGGCCCGGATTGGAGCGAGGAGTTTTGCCAGTCCACTACGATCCAATCTCTTTGGTTAAATACACTCTGCCGCGCGACACTTTGTGCTGCAAAGTTGCGGCCAGATGATCGATGTCGGCGGCGGCGATGTTTACGGACATGGTATCGAGCAAGGGGGTGCGGCTGCTGCCTACCGCGTCGCGCCGTACTTGAATCAGCAAACCCTGCACTGCGTTGGGATCATATTTTTCCGGCGCCATCTTGACCAGTTCGCTGAGCGCGCTGCCCACAGAGAGCGGAGCGCGATAGGGACGGGCGCTGGTCATGGCATCGAAGGAATCCGCCAAGCCGACGATGCGCACCGGCATGGGCAAGTCATCTTGCGCGAGTTTGTCGGGATAGCCGGAACCGTCGCTGCGTTCGTGATGCCAGCGCACGATCTCGGGAATTTTGGGCCAGGGGAATTGCACGCTGCTGACGATCTGGTGGCCGACGACGGTGTGGTCGGCCATCTCACGAAACTCTTCGGGGTCGAGCGCTCCGGCTTTGCCGAAGAGGCGGCGATCGACGGCAACTTTTCCGATGTCGTGGAGATATCCGGCGCTGCGCAGCGCCGCGACCTCGCCCGGTTCCATACCCATGGCTTCGCCGATGGCCGAAGCGTAGCGGCCGACGCGCAGGGAGTGTCCATGAATGTTTACGTGCTTGACATCGATTGCGGTGGCGAAGGCTTCGAGCGCGTTGTCATAAAAACCGTGCAGCGAAGCCATGAGCCGCAGATTTTCAGAGACGCGTTGCGCGATGCTTTGCGTTAACGCGTGATTCTGTACCGCGAGGGCGACATAGTTGCACAGCAGTTGCAGAGCGTCGAGTTCGCTGTCTTCGTAGAGCGCATCGCCGGGGCGGCGGCCGAGGGCGACCACGCCGGCCAGCCGGCCTCCCGCTTTCAACGGGGCGATGCACTTGAAGAGTTCCGGGGCGACGTTGCCGTTGGAACTTAGGAACTCGGAATACGTTGAGGAATTGAGCACAATGGGACCGCGCGCTGCGGTGAGCGCGTGCACATGTTTAGGGAGGAGAGGAATGAAGGCGGGATCGGGCATCAGCGCGAATCCCAGCGACGCGGCGGAGGTCAACATGGCGGGCTTGTCGTGGAACAGCAGGAGCACGGCTTCGCGCGCACCCGCCGCTTCCGTGATGGCAGACAGCATGAGGCGCGAAGTCTCCGTGAAGTCGCGCTCCGCCGTAAGCGCGGGCCCGAGTTCGGAAAGCGCCTCAACCGTGTGCAACAACCGCCGTAAATTGTTGGTCTGAATCGCCACTGACGAAGTGGAGTCAGATCCCAGAGCAAGATCAGCGTAGCATGCGGGAAATCAGGGTGTGTTGGTTAGTTTGATGCGGTGGTGACGAAGACGAAACTATGGTGACGAAGCTGATTCAGGGAATCCGCGCGTGCTGGATTGTGGCCGCTTTCGGCGATGTCGTGTGCGAACTGGACTGTCATCTTGAGCGAAGCGAAAGACCTATGCACTCGCGGCCGACTACACAGGTCCTTCGCTTCGCTCAGGATGACAGAGCAAAGTTACTCTGGCTTAGAAGTGGTCTCGCAGTTCCGCGAAGCGGCCGACGATGAGCAACTTCTGTGGGGGAGCAGGCGCGTTCAGCTCTTCGTGCTCCAGGATCCAGGTATCGCCATGCGGCACGAACACCGCATGCAGTCCGGCAGCCAGGGCGGGGTTGATGTCGGACTTGGGGCTATTACCTATCATCCATGTTGATTCGGGCTCTAGCTCATATTTTCCCACAACGCGTCGGTAGGTTGAAGGATCCTTTTCGGCCACGATTTCGACGGCGCCGAAATATTTCTTCAGGCCTGAGCGTTCGACTTTTCCAGTCTGCTCCGCGAACGCGCCTTTGGTCATCAGAATCAGGTGATGGCGCTGCCTCAAATATTGCAGTGTCTCGGGCACCTCGGGTAAATGTTCAAGTGGCTGGTCTGCAATGGTGTGGGCAAAGCTGTGGATCTTACCGTGTAATTCGGGAGTGACGGGTTCGACGCTCAGGCGCTCAAACGTATCGACCAGCGCATGGGCGAAGCTGTGCAGGCCGTAGCCGTGCTTCAGGATGCATTCGCGCTCTACGTCGTTGAGCACCTCGCGCACTTGCTCGGGAGAGAATTCGTGGTGATTTAGAAACGAAATGAAACGGGCGATGGCCCGTTCAAAATAGATGTTGTTCTCCCAGAGGGTGTCGTCGGCGTCGATGAGGAGGGTGGACAAGCTTCTAGCTCCTAGCTGCTAGCTTCTAGCGAAACGGGGGTCTATGGGAGTGCCGGCTGTTTCCGCTCAATTCTCGACGCGCATACCAGAAGCCTGATTGACGCGGAAACGCTAGCCCCAGAACAGTTGGCCTTTCCCAGTTTGTTCCCTTCGATGCAGCAAACGCAGATACCACCACACAATTCGACTTCGAACTTCCTTAATCGGAGCACTGTTTCTTTCGACGGGCGCAGACATCTTCAAGTCTGTCTTTGAGCACATCGCGCGCTCGCGTTCGGAATCGTCAGTCGGTACCCATACTGTGCAAAGACTTCTGTGATCTGTTTCAAACATAACCTTGAAAGAAACACCAGACTTCTCCTTTGCAGCCTCTTCGAACCGCGCACTCGCATCAACTCGACCCTGATCAGGGTTGGGTAGTCTCACGTAGAAGAGTCGTCGTCCAGTAACAAGAAGATCGTCCGAAGTGATCCACACAATTTCGCCTGGGTATCCATTTCTAATAAGGAATTCACGAAAGCGCCCGCAAGATTCTTCGAAGGAAGCACTCACAAAACATCTCTCCAAGGGGTAGAAGCGGGCAGAATTAGCTAGGAGCTAGCAGCTAGAAGCTGCCTTCCTCACACCCAATCCACTTTCGCTTCCGGCCCGATGATTCCCGCTTTGTGGCCCATGTCGAGCAGGCGGCGGACGGCTTCGCGGCCGTCGGAGCCGTAATCGAGGGTGCGCTCGTTCACGTACATCCCTATAAACTTGTCCGCAGACGAGGTGTCGAGATCGCGGGCGAACTGCATCGCATACGAGAGCGCTTCCTCGCGATGATCGAGGGCGTACTGGATGCTCTCGCGCAATGCTGTCGAAACTGCCGACGTCAGTTCCGGACCGAGGGCGCGGCGAATCGCATTGCCTCCGAGCGGCAAGGGCAGGCCGGTCACCTTCTGCCACCAGCGGCCGAGATCGACAACGCGGTGCAGTCCCGACTTGTCATAGGTCAACTGTCCTTCGTGAATGATCAGACCGGCCTCGAATTTTCCTTCGAGGACCTGCGGGATGATCTGGTCGAAGGGAACGACTTCGGTTTCCACTCCTGGAGCAAAAAGTTGCAGCGCGAGGTACGCGGTGGTGAGCGTTCCGGGCACGGCGATGCGCTTGGTCTTGATTTCGCTCTGGGTAAAGGCGCGCGGGGAGACGATCATGGGCCCGTATCCTTCGCCCACGCTGCCACCGCAGGACATCAGCGCGTATTGATCCTGGACATACGGGTAGGCGTGGAACGAGATCGCACTGACGTCATAAACTCCCTCGCGTGCCTTCTGATTCAGGGTCTCAATGTCGCCGAGGGTATGAGTGAAGCGGAGGCCCGCGGCGCGAACCTTGTTTGTGGCCAGGCCATAAAACATGAAGGCGTCGTCGGAGTCGGGACTATGGGCAACGGTAATTTCGCGCACCTGACCGACACTACTGTCCGGCGCTTTTGCGGTTTCGGATACTACTGTCATTGGAACTCCAGGAATTATTGCTTGACTACGATTTTAGATGGGCGACGCTGCCAGCGGGTGGCAATGGCAGCGGCCAACATTATTTTGATGACTTCGGCGGCCAAGAACCAATACAGACCGAGATAGGCCGCTTTCGCCAGCGAATGCGTGAACACGTAAAGCCAAGTCAGGCCACCGGCGAAGAGCAAGATTTCAGCCGAGAGTCCGGCGGTCGCCGCGCGCAGGAAACTCTTCGGTCCGCGCTCAAAAATGTATCCGGCTAGGAAAGCGACGAAGGGGTAGACCATCAGGAATCCGCCGGTGGGGCCGAGCAACTGGGCGATTCCGCCAGGACCGGTAGGATTGAACACCGGCAATCCCACCGCGCCTTCGACCAAATACAGTGCCAGGGCTGCGAAGCCGCGACGGCTTCCCAGCAACAATCCAACAAGCAATACGCCCAAATTCTGTACGGTGAGCGGGACGGGCGTAAGCGGCATCAACGGGATTGTGATGCGCGCACAGAGCGCCACCACAAGACTCGCGCCCACCACGAGCGCGACTTGGCGACAGGCTTCCAGTGCCCGGTCGTGTGGGCTGGTCAGGATCTGGGTCTGAGCCGCAGATTTTTCCATAATTGCATCTCCGTCGACGCTTATCATTTGTCCTTCATCGTTCATCGTCCATCCTTCATTGTTCATCGCTCATCGTTTATCGCTGATCATTCAAACATTCAGCGTTCGATGCTGTTCTGGGGCGGGCGTTTCACCTCTGCCGGCGATCCGTCGTGCGAGGCGTGCGCTTTCTGCAGATGATGACGTAAGTGCACGTAAATGGCGATCGCGACGCACACTACAACCAGTGTGCTCCCACCCAGTATCAGGAACCACCAGATCATCCGCACAGCCGACTAGGATAACAGATGAGAAGACTCTAACTGGCCCTAGCCGGTCAGCTAAACAAGAGTGCGCAAATCCGAGACCGTGAATAAACTAGTCTGCGCCCCTCAGGGGCTAAACCCAAATCGTTCTGCGCTTGCGGCACGCCTGAAGCCGTGTTATCCCAAATATCTTGCGCTCTGAATTGAGAGCGTAGCAGGTCGTCGCTAATCGCCAGGAATTGCTTCAGCGTTTCTGGCGCAACGCCTCGACGCGCTTCAGAGTGAACTTCAGGCGCTCGCGGCCGAACTTGGACTTGGTGATGACCTTCTCGATGTTGCCGAAGAGGTTCGGATCACCCATCTTTTCTCGGAGTTCCTTGAGAAATGGATGAACCTTGGCCAACAGGAAATACATCTCTCCGCTCACCGCTGGCTGAATGAAGAGTTCTTCGTTCAGGACTCCCTGCAGGACGAACGAGGCAGCCATGCTCCAGTAGCCGCCCACCTGGCGCAGCCAATTATTTTCCTGGGTTCCCATAGCCCCGGCGACCTTCGCGAAATCGTCGGCATTCTGCGGCCAGAATTCGTTGAGCCACCAACTGCGCGCCTTGCGCATTTCGGATTCGCGGCGCAGGTCGTAGAGTTTGAGAATTAAGTGAGCATCAGCGGCAGTGGGTTTCTTCGCCATGGCAGCACCTCAAAGTTAGGATTTGGTAATTGGGAAATTGGGTAATTGGGAAATTTGGCTTCAGAACAAACACGCCGATTCGAAGCCGGCTTTATAAATTACTCAAATTACTAAATTACCCAATTACTCAATGGAGTTCTACGCCGTGGTTGCCGCCGCTTCCGCGGCGGGATTTGGGCGCTCGTAGTCGCATTCCTTATTCGGGCACGCGATCACCGGGCCTGCCTTGAGAAATTTCTCCACCAGATATTCGTGCCCGCAACTGGGACATTTTTCGGGAATCGGCTTGTGCGCGGAGGTGAACTTGCAGTTGGGATAATTTCCGCAACCATAGAACGTGTTCCCTTTGCGGGCACGCTTCTCCACCAGTTCGCCGTCTTTGCACTCGGGGCACTTCACCCCGATGAAGTTTTGCTTCACATACTTGCATTCGGGATAGCCGCTGCAGGTGGTGAACTCGCCAAAACGGCCGTGGCGGATCATCATGTTGCGGCCGCATTTCGGGCAAAGCTCGTCGAGCGGAATGTCTGGAACTTTCTTGCCTTGATCCAGACGCCGCGTAGTTTTGCAGTCAGGATAGCCCGTGCAGGCCATGAACTGCCCGAAGCGCCCACGCTTCAGCACCATCACGCGGCCGCAGTTTTCGCAGTATTCTTCCTGCGTCGTCTCCTGCACGTCAGCGGAATCGAGGTCGGGCAGGTTGATGGGATTTTCTTTAGTGAAGGTGCAGGTGTTTGGGTCTTCTTTGTCGTAGGTGCTGCAGGCGTAGAACGAGCCGTGCTTGCCCCATTTGATCACTAGCGGAGCGCCACACTTCTCGCACTTTTCGTCCGTGGGCTTTTCCATCCGCTTGATGTTTTCCATATGCTTTTCGGCATATTTCAAATCTTTCTGGAATTTCTTGTAGAACTCGCCGAGAGTGTCGGTCCAGGTCTCCTTGCCCTCTTCGATCTGATCAAGTTCTTCTTCCAGATGGGCCGTGTATTGCACATCGAAAATGTCGCGGAAGTTTTCCACCAGCAAATCGGTAACGACCAGGCCGATTTCCGTCGGAGAAAATTTTCCGCCGACCTTCTGAACGTACTGCCGCTCCTGAATGGTGGAGAGAATCGCGGCATAGGTCGACGGACGGCCGATGCCGCGTTCTTCGAGTTCTTTCACCAGGGAGGCCTCGTTGTAGCGCGGCGGCGGTTCGGTGAAGTGCTGCTCGGGCTTCAGTTCTTTCAACGTTAATTTCTGGCCGGCTTCGAGGGCTGGCAGCTTGTGTTTCAGTTCCTCGTCTTCCTCGTCCTTGCCTTCTTTCGATTCTTCATAGACTCTGAGGAAGCCGTCGAACTTGAGCACCGAACCGGTCACGCGGAACCAAAACACTTCATTGCCATTTTTGGCGTCGATGTCAACCGTGGTCTGATCGAAGACCGCGGGATTGATCTGCGAGGCGACGAAGCGCTGCCAGATCAGCTTGTAGACTTTGAACTCATCTTCCTTTAGATATTGCTTGAGCTGGTCGGGATGACGCATGGCTGACGTCGGACGAATGGCCTCGTGCGCTCCCTGGGAATCCTTCTTCTCTTTGAAAGTGTTGGGCGACTCGGGCAAGTAGGTGGGACCGTATTCTTTGCCGACGTACTCTCGAACTTCCTGGATAGCCTCCGGCGCAACTCGCGTGGAATCGGTACGCATGTAGGTGATGAGACCGACCAGTCCCTCTTCACCGAGTTCCACGCCTTCGTACAGGCGCTGCGCGATCATCATAGTGCGCTTCACGCTGAAGCGCAGCTTGCGCGAGGAATCCTGTTGCAGCTTGCTGGTGGTGAACGGAGGCGCGGCGTTGCGACGGCGTTCTTTCTTGTCGACCGAGCGTACCAGCCAGTCGGCCTTCTCGAGCGCAGCGCGAATCTTCTCCGCGTCTTCGCCGTTAGTGACTTCAACTTTTTCGTCACCCTTGCCCACGAAGCGGGCGTCGAAGGCGGGAGGCTTGCTGGCCGCGAGGTTCGCGTCGATGGTCCAATATTCTTTCTTCTCGAACGCTTTGATCTCGCGTTCGCGTTCGACGATCAGACGCAGGGCAACGGTCTGCACGCGTCCCGCAGAAAGACCGCGGCGGACTTTATCCCACAGCAGCGGGGAGACCTGATACCCCACGAGCCGGTCGAGGACGCGTCGAGCTTGCTGCGCATCCACCAGATTCTGATCAATCGCTCGCGGATGTTCGAATGCAGCCTGCACTGCGCGCTTCGTAATTTCGTTGAACGTCACGCGCTGAATTCGCGGGGGTGGCTCTACCTCACCTTTTTTCAGCTTCTTCGCTTTTTTCGGTTTCTTGCCGTTGCCGTCGAGTTCGAACGCCAGATGGGCGGCAATGGCTTCGCCTTCGCGGTCCGGGTCAGGCGCGAGATAGATCGCGTCTGCAGACGCGGCTAGCTTCTTCAGCCTGGCTACAACTTTTTCTTTGCCGGGGATGACGACGTAATCCGTTTCGAAGTCGTTCTTGATGTCCACGCCCAGCGTGCTCTTGGGCAAATCCTTCACGTGGCCGAGCGACGCCTCGACGGTGAACCCCTTCCCCAGATATTTCTGGATGGTTTTCGCCTTGGCCGGCGATTCGACAATGACTAAACCTTTTGACAATGTATCCTCAATTTCAGTTGCGTCCGTTTTTGAAGCTAGCACGAATGGGCGGGATGCAACAAGTTACTGGGGGAAAGCTGTCAGCTCTCAGCTGTCAGCTCTCAGCTTTTGCAACAGCGATGCCAGCATTCGTTTGACCTCTACCGCCTTGGTCGAAAGTCGCTCATACTCTGAGGCTTCCAGTATTTTCAAGTCTCGGGCAAGAAGGAGGTGATACTCGACTTCGCTGGCCGAGCCCACGGCGATTTGCAGAAACCGCGCAAAATCTGTGTCGCCCCTTCGACAAGTTCCCTCAGCGATGTTAGCGCCAATCGAAGCCGATGCGCGCCGCATCTGACTCGTTAAACCGTATATCTCTTCCCGCGGAAAGGATCGGCTTGCCTTGTAGACATCAAGAGTCAAAGTGTGTGCTTTTTCCCAAACTTTCAGTTTTCTGAAGTCCTGCACGACAGCCTCCTTTGCAACGAGCCAGCTGATAGCTGACGGCTGATAGCTGACAGCTTTCTAGAAGCTCTTTACAAAATTCTTCCCCGGCATCTGCCTGATCTTGCCGGCTAGTTCCAGTTCGAACAGGGCAGCGAAGATTTCGGAGGACGACAATTGGTTTTCCAGGCGCTCGACAATTTCGTCGATGTGCGTGGATTCGTCGGCTTTCAGCAGGCTCAGGATTCGCTTTTCGTGAGGAGGGAGCCCTTCGTCTGGAAATAGAGATGCCGACGAAGAGCCTGGGGATTCAGGCGAGGCGGGCGGAGTCAATGCAAGTCGTACTTCTGGCGGGAGATCTTCCCACACATCTTCCCAGGTCGCAACCAGTTTGGCACCCTGTTTGATGAGCGTGTTCGGTCCCCAGGAATTTTTGTTGGTCACGTTGCCGGGCACGGCGAATACGTCGCGATTTTGTTCCAGCGCGCAGCGCGCGGTGATGCGCGTTCCGGAATATTCGGCGGCTTCCAGCACCAGTACGCCTACCGACATTCCGCTGATAATGCGGTTGCGGATAGGAAAGTTTTGCGGTGCAGCAAAGGTTCCCAGGGGGAACTCGGAGATCAGCGCGCCGCCTAGCGCCAGAATCTGTTCCGCCAAGCGCGAATTTTCCTTGGGATAGATGACATCCACACCCGTGCCGAAGACCGCGATGGTCTTGCCTTTGGCGGAGATGGCGCCGCGATGGCTGGCGGTATCGACGCCGCGCGCCATCCCACTAATAATGACCAATCCTTGCGCCGCCAGATCGCAGCCCAGTCGCTCAGCCATGCCAGATCCATAGGGCGTGGGATGGCGCGTTCCCACCATGGCGATGCCGGGCCTGGTCAGGATTTCCGGACTGCCACGCACCCGCAGGACAGGTGGCGGATCATAAATTTCTTTCAGGCGCTGGGGGTATGAGACGTCGTCCAGCGAGACCATGGTCACGTCGGCAGCCGCTGCGCGCGCAATCTCTTCTCGAGCCAGTTCCGCGGATTTCCCGGTGGCCAGGGACTGGGCCGAAACGGCTTGGATGCCGGTGCTTTCGAGTTCGGTCAACGACGCGCGGAGGACGGCTTCGGCGGAACCGAAATGTTCGACCAGTTTGCGCGCCCTCGTAGGGCCGAGGCCGGGGGTCAGCGAAATGGCCAGCCACTCTAACAAGTGAGTTGCGGCCGGGGATACGGCAATGTTGGACAAATGGGGCTCCGAGCGCACTGTAGTTAGCGGCCCAGAGCCGTGTCAAGGTCATCCGTCACAAATGGTTTGTTAAAATTGTGGAAAGATGAGCCGTTTACGCATTTCCGCCATTTCCTACCTTAATACTGCCCCGCTAATGTGGGATTTAGAGCACGGGGAAGCGGGCCGGGACTTTGACATTTCGTATACGCTGCCCTCGACTTGCGCACGTTCTCTGGCGGAGGGGACGGCGGACATCGGGATTATTCCTGCCGCGGCATATGCTGAAATTCCTGGACTGCAGATCTTGCCCGACGTCGCGATCGCTTCGCGGCGCGCGGTACGCTCCATTCTGCTGGTCAGCAGAGTTCCCATCGATCAGGTTCGAAGTGTCGCGCTGGATACTTCGTCTATGACCTCGGTAGCCTTGACGAAAATTCTGTTCGAAAAGTGGATGGGCGGCGGGAGGACCTACGCTTCCATGGCTCCGGATGTCGATCTGATGCTGGCTTCGCACGATGCTGGTTTGCTGATTGGAGATCCGGCGCTGAAGATTGATCGCGGGCGCTATCACACTCTGGATCTGGCGGAGGAATGGATTCGACATACTGGGAAGCCTTTTGTTTTTGCCTTTTGGGCCGTGCGCAGGGACTCTTTGCGGGAGGCTTCTTCGACGTTGGACTTGCCGGCGGTGTTTCAGAACTCGCGCGATCATGGCCTGGAGGCCCCGAGCCTCGATCAGATCGTCCGGGAGTGGGCGATGCGGCTGGATATGCTGGAGGCGGAGGTTCGGAGCTATCTGACGCAGAATATTCACTACCAACTCGACGCCGGGTGCCTGGAGGGCTTGCAGCTCTTTTATCGTTACGCGGGGGAGATTGGCGCGCTGCCCGGCGCACCGGCACTGCAGTTTGTGGATGCTACCCGGGCTGTCGCATTATGAGATTTGTACATTAATATTTGCACTGCTTATTTGTACGTACAGCGAGATTGCCGCTTCCGTAGAAGATTTGCCTGGGAGCTGATACCGTACGATGCCCTTTCCTGAGCCGGAAACGGGTCTGGCATCGACGATCGCGGTGGAGACGGGGAAAAGATCATCCCTCGCAACGTTGCGGGCCCGCAGGGCCCCTCTGCGACTTTTCAATCACTTCCACGCAGAGACACGTACGAAGAGATCATAGCGATGGCTGACAACTATATGCCAAAACCGGCAAAGCGCCGTCCTTACAAGAAAAGAGCGGCGTGAATGATGAATGCCTTGAGTAATTCACAGATCGACGAAGCTATTCTTTCCGTCACTGGAGCATCTTGGAGGAAGGTGGCACGCGTGATTGTTATGACTGGCGAAATATTGGGCGATAAGCTCCCGAAGGATGACGCCGGACTCGATCTAATCGCTGACCGCATCGGGGCTCTCATTCACCATGGTCGTCTGTTGGCACGAGGTGATATTAAGAAGTGGCGGCGCAGCGAAGTCCGGAAACCAGATTCAAACTGAGGCACTAACAACCCGCCCGGATCACGCTTCGCTCTTTCGCCCCGAAACACCAGGTCCCTCCACTTCGCTTGGCCTGGTCGGCCAAGCTTCGGTCGGGATGACAGAGATGAGAAGAGTGCGTGTGTAAATCGAGCCGGCGTTCTCGATCATCGAATGAGTTAAGCTGAAACTAACGCCTGTGGCGTAGCTAACACTCGTGAGTCTCTTCCAGCCCATTCCCGATGCGAGCGGCGCGGCCGATGCCGCGCGGCCGCTGGCGGATCGCATGCGACCCCGCACGCTCGAGGAGTATGTGGGGCAGGAGCATTTGATTGGGCCCGGAAAACCGCTGCGGACGCAGGTCGACCGTGACGATACCGGGTCGCTCATCTTCTGGGGGCCTCCGGGGACGGGAAAAACTACGCTGGCGAAGATCATCGCGAGCATGACCAAAGCGGAGTTTATTGAATTTTCCGCGGTGCTCGCTGGGATCAAAGAGATCAAGCAGGTGATGGCCGATGCGGAGCGGGCGCGCCAGTACGGGACGCGTACGATCGTTTTTATCGACGAGATTCATCGCTTCAACAAGGCGCAACAGGATGCGTTTCTGCCGCATGTGGAGAAAGGCAATATCCGGTTGATTGGGGCGACTACGGAGAATCCGTCCTTTGAGATCAATTCTGCGTTGCTGTCACGCTGCCGCGTATATGTTTTAAAGCCGCTGACTGAAGAGCAGATTGTGCTGCTGCTTAGACGAGCGCTAACCGATCGCGAGCGAGGGCTTGGCGAAAAGAATCTGACTGCTTCTGACGACGTGCTGAAGAAGATTGCCAGCTATACCAGCGGGGATGCGCGTAGCGCTTACAACGTTTTGGAAGTTGCTGCCGGACTGGCAAAACCCCCACTTCTCGCAAAGAACGCGAGAAGTGGGGCACCCATGTCTTGTGAGATTACCGATGAAATTGTTCGCGATGCGCTGCAGAGGCGCGTTTTGCTTTACGACAAGTCCGGCGAAGAACACTACAACCTGATTTCCGCGCTGCATAAATCAGTTCGCAACAGCGATCCTGACGCGGCGCTGTACTGGCTGGGACGCATGCTGGAAGCGGGGGAGGATCCGCTTTATGTGGCGCGGCGCGTGGTGCGCATGGCGGTGGAAGATATTGGGCTGGCCGATCCCAATGCGCTTTCTTTGTGCATGGCGGCGCGCGATGCGGTTGATTTCATCGGCATGCCGGAGGGCAATCTGGCGCTGGCGCAGGCGGTCGTGTATTTGTCGGTTGCGCCGAAGTCGAATGCGCTTTATACGGCTTACGGCGAGGTTCAGCAGGACGTCGAGCAGACTTCGGCCGATTCCGTGCCGCTGCATCTGCGCAACGCTCCTACCGGACTGATGAAGGGACTCGGCTACGGGCGGGGATATCAGTACGCTCATGATCTCGAAGCGAAGGTCGCCGATATGCAATGCCTGCCTGACAATCTGCGCGATCGCGTGTATTACCGTCCCACGAATGAAGGGGTTGAGAAGCGCATTCGGGAGCGGATAGAAGAAGTCAAACGGCAGCGTTCTCACGCCAGCGAAGGCGGCCCCGGGCAGCCAAAGAAAGAATCGTAGCGCGACTGCGCGACATCATATTCGATATCGGCAGGTTGTCTGCTGCCCTCATTTGACAGCCCCGCCGGAAGGATTGGTGTCATGGCTACGACTCCCAATGCCCCCTTCAACGAAGTTGTCCCCGTGCGTGCTCTGCCCGCCGATCTTATAGAAGACCTGCAGCGGGTACAAAAAGCCGCGCAGAGAATCACGTCGATTCTCGATCTCGACCAACTCATCGACAGCGTAGTGAATGAGGTGACGCAATCCTTCGGTTGCCTTGAGACTAGCATCTATTTGCACGACGAGAAGCGCGGTGAGATGGTGCTGGCGGGAGTGCGAGGATGCACTCTGCACCATAAAGGCCATCGCCTGAAGATTGGGAAGGAAGGGATGGTTGGTTACGTTGCCGCTAGTGGGCAGACGCGCTATGCGCCGGACGTGCGGGAGGATCAGTATTATTACAGGTGCGAGGCGTCCACGCTGTCGGAAGTAGCGATTCCACTCCACGTGGGCGAACGGTTGGTGGGCGTATTCACGGCATCGCATCCGGAAGTAGACGGATTTCCCCGGCAGCAGTTGAGAATTCTGCAAGCCCTGTGCGATCACGTCGCGGTCGCTGTCCACAACGCGCGGCGTTTCCAGTCGGAGCGTGCCGAACGCGCCGTCATGGACGGTGAAGCCCAGGAGGCGCGCGCCATTCAGCAGGCGCTGCTGCCCAAGAGTTCTCCGTATATTCCTGGCTTCGTGGTGTCCGGCCTGAGCGTGCCCGCGCGCGCGGTGGGCGGGGACTGGTACGACTTTATTCCATTCCCAGACGGACGTTGGGGAATCGTTCTGGCCGATGTTTCTGGTAAAGGCACTGCCGCTGCTTTGCTGATGTCAGCAACGCGCGGGATGTTGCGCTCACTGGCAGAGGCCTGCTGCACTCCCGGCGAGGTGTTGACCCGGCTGAATCAATTGCTGGTCGACGATTTTCCGGCGGGAAAATTTGTCACCATGGTCTATGCGGTGCTGGACCCGTCAACGCGTTCCGTGGTATTTGCCAATGCAGGACATTTGCGGCCGCTGTTCATCGATGAAGAGGGCGAGCACTTTCTCGATACGGAGCGTGGATTGCCACTGGGACTGGGCTGTGGAGATTATTCCGAGAGCCGGATTGCGTTGTCGGAAGGTTCGAAGCTGATCTTCTATAGCGACGGGATTACGGAAGCAGAAAATGGAAACGGGGAAGAGTACGGCCTGTGCAGTCTCGCTTCTCATGCGGCAAAGCCAGGAGCGTCAGCGGTGAGCATCGAGGACGATGTGCGATCTTTCACCAACGGCGCTGCCTTGCGCGACGATGCCAGTGTGGTCTTTGTCGGGGTGGGACATCCGGGGGTCGGGCATATACGCGTAGAGCCTTCCGGGGCTGAAGCCCGCCCTGATTTCATCCGCTCCTCGCGGCCCTGAAAGGGCCGCTCTTCCACGGCGCGCCATGCGTTTCTGAGTTTTTCACAAGCTTTGACGCGGTGCCCTTTCAAGTCATCGCATTCGGGCGCGATGTTCTTTTAGGATGCAGCGGTCCATCACCACGAAAATTCCAGCCTGGCGGGCCTTTTCCGCGGCCTTTTCGTGGATTACGTCTTCCTGCATCCAGATGGCCGGGACTTTGAGTTGGATGGCCTGGTCTACTATTTCTTCCACAAACTCAGGCCGGCGGAAGATGTTCGCGATGTCGATTCTGTCCGGCACATCGAGGAGCGACGCGTAAGCCTTCTCTCCCAGGCATTCGTCGATTTGCGGATTCACGGGAATGACGCGATATCCGTGGGTCTGCATATATGCCGAGACGCCGTGGCTGGCGCGCAAAGGATTGCAGGAGAGTCCGACTACGGCAATATTCTTCGAGCGTTTCAGCAATTCTGCGACGGGATCGGATTGCGGTAAAGATGCCACGGGCCCTCCGGCTTATTTTTTGGCCGCTGCGTCTAGTTTTTGCTTGTACATTTTCATGGCGAGATTCCGAATCGTTTCCGAAACTTCCTTGTTGGCGGAAAGATTTTTCAGATCTTTCAACAACAGGTTCTTCATCAAGCCCAGTCCGAGATCGAGCGGGGTGCGCGGATTCGCCACCAGGTTGCGCACCACGATGTAATTCTTCATGAAGCGGCGCTTCAGTGGAATCTGGCGCAAGACCGCCTCCAGCACATTCTTCTGGCTGGCAAATTTTTCCACTTCTCCGTCGGAAAGTTTGGGGGCCTCGAGCACGGCAAAGGCCACGACTTTGGTTCCGTCACGAATCAGAAGCGAGCGTTCTTCTTTGTTGCCCTTCAGAGCCAGCTGAATGCGGCCCTTGACGTCGAGATGGCTGATTTTCTGGAGCGCGTTCTCGCGCTTGGCTTCGACTGGCGGGCGCTTGGTAGGAACAGCAGTCTTTGCTTCGGCCGCAGCGGCGGCTGCGGCCGGCGTTTCAGTCTCAGCCGGCTCTGCGGGACTTACCGGGAAATAGTTCTCACCCAAGAGGTCAACAATCCCGCCAATTGCCTGGAATGGCTTTTCTCCTTCCGCCTCAATATCGTGCAGATGGTCGTTGATGTAGGCGGAAACGGTGCCATCGTCATCCCTCTCGTCGGAAGTCTCCGAAGTCGACTCGGTCGCGCCGCTCGCGACCTCAGACGGCTTGGGGGTTGGAACTGTTTGCGCCTCTGGCTCTGGCTCTGGCACAGAGACCTCGAATGCAGCAGACACTTTCCGAAGTTCTTCTTCTTCGTTCTTCTCTAATGATGGGTTGGACAACAGAGCCTTGAGTACGCCGCTCAGCGAGCGCACACGCGGACTCTTGAGCATGACGACGATCGATTCCCGTGAAGCGGAGAGTGCAAGCCGCATCAGGTGCCCCTCGGATACCGAAGGATTCTCCAGAAGCGCCGGCAGCAGCCGGGGGCGTAAATTTTCGGGGGAAATGAAATAGTCGAGCACTTCGCCCGCAGTTTGAGGATCGCCTGCAGCAATGCGAGAGGCTTTTTCGTCCCACCCGGCCAGGGTCATGCGAGCCTGTTCGCCGAAGGCTTTGTTGTGTCGCGCCAGATAGACGAGGATCTCAATGTTCTCGGCCGGCGATACCTGTAGAGCGCCCCGAGCGGCAAACTGCATCATGTTGGAGGGCAGCTTCGAAGCGCGGATTTGGTCGATGGTGCGCGCCATAGCGTTATGTTCCGGACGGTTGCGAACTTTTGCCGCCAGGAACTGTTTTTGCTGCGGCTAGCGAATCGAGTTCGCTAACGGCTAAGTCGAAATCCCGCGTGATGCGATTCCGTGGGTGCTCGAGAAAGACATCCCGCAAAGTCCGATAGTACCAAAGAGTGCCTTCGCGTCCACCTGTGAATCTTGACCATACTGATTCACCAATGGCGCGATAGTCGCTGAGAATAGAGCGCACATTGTTCAGTTTGTCGGCGGCCGAAACCAGGCGCGTGTCCGCGTCCGCGGTTTTCAGATGACGAATGTATGCCTCCTTGCGCTCGCGCCAGGGCGGCTTAGGATCGGTGTAGGCGTCGGTGCAACCGTCCACTACGTGGGCGACTCGCATGCCAAAGCGTCGCCGGACTTCTTTCAGCATGGGGGTTCCACCGCAATCCTCGACAACATCGTGGAGCAGCGCGGCAATGGCAAGATCTTCGTCGCCGCCCGCCTCGAGTACTAGGGATGCCACTCCCATCAGGTGCGCGATATAGGGAATGCTTGATGCTTTGCGCGCCTGCGCTTTGTGTTTCTCTGCGGCGAATAAAAATGCCCGCAGGAAGCGCGGACCTAGCTTCAGCGGGCGATTTCGACGTTCCGAAACCCTGGGCATAGTGCGAGACCTTAAAGCTTTGTCATCCTGAGGAATGCGTTCTTTGCGTCCTGAAGAATCTCTGTGGCGGGCTGACGACATGGACGCTCCTGGCTAGTTGCATAGGTCCTTCGGCCCGCAAAGAACGCGGGCCTCAGGATGACAAGGGTTAATGGGCTGCACTCTCAGATTGCCTTCACTGTTTTTCTCCCCGCCGCGCCAGCAGATAGGCGCGAATGAAAGGCTGCAAATCGCCGTCGAGCACGCGGTCGACGTCTCCGACCTCGGTCTTGGTGCGATGATCTTTGATCATGCGGTAAGGCTGCAGCACGTAAGAGCGGATTTGCGATCCGAATTCGATGTCGAGTTTCGAATCTTCAATCTTCTTGGTGGCGGCGCGCTTCTTTTCCATTTCGAATTCATACAGTTTCGAGCGCAGCATGCTCATGGCGCGCTCTCGATTTTTGTGCTGCGAACGTTCGTTCTGGCAACTGGCGACCAGGCCGGTGGCAATATGCGTGATGCGCACGGCGGAATCTGTGGTGTTCACGTGCTGTCCGCCCTTGCCGCTGGAGCGGTACGTGTCGGTGCGAATGTCCTCGGGCTTGATGACGATTTCGATACTATCGTCAATTTCCGGCGATACATAAACACTGGCGAAGGAGGTGTGCCGGCGCTTGGCCTGGTCGAAGGGAGAGATGCGGACCAGGCGATGCACACCGATTTCGCTCTGCAGAAGTCCGAAGGCGTATTCGCCGTTCACCGCGAACGTCGCCGACTTCAGCCCAGCCTCTTCGCCGGGCTGGTAGTCGTAGAGCACGGTCTCGAAGCGCTGGCGCTCGGCCCAGCGCAGATACATACGCAGCAGCATGTCGGCCCAATCCTGCGATTCGGTGCCGCCCGCTCCAGGGTGAATGGTGACGATGGCGTTGCGCGCGTCGTTCTCCCCGGAGAGCAGCGTCTCGGTTTCGAGGCGATCGAGCAGTTCGCGCAGTGCGGCGATTTCGCGCTGCAGGTCCGCGTCGACACTCTCGCCTTCCTGGGACAGGTCGAAGTAGGCTTTGATGTCATCGCCGCGGCGCGCCAGGTCGGCGTCAGTTGAGAGGACGTGCTCGAGCCGCTTCTTTTCGCGCATCACTTGCTGCGAGCGCTGCGGATTCGACCACAGATTCGGGTCGGCGGACTGCTTTTCAATTTCGGCTAGCTGCGGACGGACTTTCTCCGCGTCAAAGATACTCCCGAAGTTCGTGGACCTTTTTATTTAGTTTTTCGTATTCCAGCACCAGCTCTTGATTCATGAGGACGCGTCAGCCTTTTTGCGGTTCTTGAAGAATGGGAGGCGCGCCAGCAGCGCCCCAATAGAAATTATCGCACAGGCGTAGACGAACCAGTCGCCGTGGCGGGTGTAGAAAGTAGTAAAGGGAGTAAGCGCGTAGGGCGCGATCAGCGTGGCTCGCTGCTTGCGGGGAAGGCGAGCTACTACGCGTCCCCACGGATCGATGGCAGCCGTCACCCCGGTGTCGGTCGCGCTCAGAAGCCAGCGATTGTTTTCGATGGCGCGCATGCGGGTTTGGTTTAGATGCTGCGCGTAGGCGCCGCTGTCGCCGTACCATCCGTCGTTGGAAATGTTCGCGAAGACCTGCGCACCCTGATTGGCGAACTGCCGGACTTCGTCCGGAAAGATGGATTCGTAGCAGATGAATACGCCGAGGCGTTGGTTATCACCCGTCAGAGGAGTGCGGGTTGTGCCGTGCTGAAATTCGCCGACTTCTTTTGTGAGGCCGCCGGCAAATGAAAACAAAGTCGGGAATGGGAGATACTCGCCAAAGGGCACGAGATGGATTTTGTCGTAACGCGCGGTCCACTCGCCGGTGGGACTGATCCATGCAGCCGAGTTGAAGATCGGGGACGTCGGGCTGCCAGTGCCTGCCGTTAGCGACGTTCCGATGGAACCGACGACGGTCCAGGTTTTGGTTTCACGGGCCATCGCGCTGACTGCTTCGCGAAATCGAGGATCGTTAGTGAAGAACGGCGCTGGCGATTCCGGCCAGACGATCAAGTCGATCTTCATCGGGCTGGCGGCCACGGACTTGACCGTGAGCTCCGTCAACTCATTCTGGGTTTGCTGTAAAGAAGCCGGCGTCCATTCTGCGGACACTGGAATATTTTGTTGAACGAGCAGAGCGGCATGATCCACCTTAGCGGGCGGGGCATCGACCAATCTGCCGGCTTGCAGGACCGCAGCTGCGGCCAAAGCTGCTGCCAGCATGGCGCCACGCTTTTCGCGCGGTACCAGGAAGGCCGCAGCCAGTGCGACGTTCACTAAGGCTATCTCAAACGAGATGCCGTAAACGCCGGTCGATGCCGCGATGCGGCATAGGGCAAGATTGTCGACCTGAGCGATGCCGAGAAGATTCCAGGGAAAGCCAGTGACCCGCGTGCGCGCCAGTTCGACCGCGACCCACAGAAACGGAGTCATCACCAACGGCCGACGAAAGTCGCGCTCCGAGCCGGCCAGCAAGCTTACGAGTAAACCGAAGAGGCCGTGATAGAGGCCGAGATAGCAGCAGAAAAGGAAAAGAGCGAGCAGGGCTTCCGGCGCACTGAGGCCGCCGTATTGGCGCATGGTGTCGTAGATCCAATAGCACGTGCCTGCGTACCACAGGATTCCGCAAGCATAGCCGAGCAGGAATCCCTGAGCAGGCGTGGCAGGACGGAGTCTGACGGAGCCGGCGATCTCGAGCTCGCCCGCGGGCCGGGCACGCAGCAAAGCGAAGATAAGCGGTGTAAGCGCAAACCAGGAGAGGACATAAACGCCGGGCAGAGGAAAGATGATGATCTGAAGGATTGCCGATAGGGCGACCAACAGCCAGGCGCTGGAGTGAATTTGCCGCACGGGAAAGGATAGCAAAGAGCAGTTGCCAGTAGTCAGGGGCCAGTTGCCAGTTTCGGACCTTGGGCAGCGCAGAATGCGAGGTTCTCGCGGACGAACTGCGCAATTTCTGAAGTGACATAGTCTGGCGGCGTGACGCGGAATATGGGACGCCCCGCCACCGGTTTCAAGGAAACGGCTTGCCAGCGCAGACTATCGGGCGCTTGGTGCAGGATTACCGCGTCGGCGCGATCGAGGAATTCGCGGGCTGAGTTTTTGAAATCTTCGGTCGAAGGATCGAGGACTGTGAGATATAGGTTCGGGCGCAGAAACTTCAGCACGCTATTCGACTCGATGATCACGTTCTGCGCGCTTTGCAGGCGCTGACGCAATGCTGGCATCGCTTCGGCGAGGCGGCCTTGTTCCGTTCGCGTCCACAACGCCTGGACCGCTCCGGCGACGAGAAACCTCGAGGTATCCGACTCGCCCGACCGGTCGCGCTCTTCCGAGATTGCCCAGGAATGGTCGGCGGTCGCACAGTCGCAGGGTGCGCCGTTCGCGGAACAAACGCCATGGCCGTACTGCGTAATCTTGACGGCAGTCCAGTTGAACTCGCGCAGCGCCGAGATCAGGCCGGCGACCACGCTGGTCTTGCCCACGCTGCGCGAGTGCCCGCCAATGACGATGATTGCCATGCTTAAGACCTCAGACCTCAGACTTCGGAGCTCAGACATTTATCGCGGCGAGAGTTGGCTTTGTCCACCAGTCCTCGCTACGGAAGCGCGTGCTGAGGTCTAAGGTCTGCGGTCCAATGTCTGTTTCATTCTTTTTTCGCCAGCCGCGCCAGAGTCGCCAGCTGCTTCAAGTATTCTCGTAATGGCCGCGCGGGCGTTCCCCAAAACGCGACGCCCTTACCGCGCAGAACTTTGTTGGGAAGGACGCCGCCCTGGCCGCCTAGCATGACTCCTTCTCCGATGCGGGCGTGCTCGCCGATCCCGACCTGGCCACCCAGCACGACACCATTCTCGATCACGATGCTTCCCGACAGGCCGGTCTGCGCGGCGATGATCACGTCTTCGCCGATCTCGCAATTGTGTCCGATGTGGACCAGGTTGTCGATCTTCGATCCGCGCGCGATCCGCGTTTCATCGAGGGCGCCGCGATCGATGGTGGCATTGGCTCCAATTTCCACGTCGTCCTCGATGACCAACCGTCCCACCTGCGGGAATTTTTCGTAGTGCCCCGTCTTGCGGTCGCGCACGTAGCCGAAGCCGTCGCTGCCCAGCACCGCGCCGGCATGGACGATCACGCGATTGCCCAGGGTCGTACCTGGATACATCGTAACGTTCGGATAAATCTCACAGTGGTGCCCAATCTTGACGCCGGCGCCGATGGCGCAACCTGCGCCGATCCTGGTGTGCTCTCCGATCTGCGCCCTTTCACTAACGACAGCGCGTTGTTCGACGAAAACGCCGGGACCGAGAACAACGGAGGAATCAATCACGGCGGTAGCGTGCACATTACTCTCCCGCGGCGCGCCCTTGAGCGGCAATTCATTTCGCAGCACTCGCGCCGCACGCGCGAACGCCAGCTTGGGATGATCGCTGACCAGCAATGGCCGATCGCAAGACACAGATCCCGCGAAGTCGCCCACGACCACCGCGCCCGCCTCGGATTGCAGAGCCGCCGCCAGATGTTTCTCATCTTCGACAAAAACCAGATCATCGCGCTTTGCCGATGCGATGCTGGCCACCGCACTCACTTCGACGCTGGCCTCGCCAACCAGGCGGGCCCCGACGGCCTCGGCAAGCTCTCGCAGAGAGCGCTTCATGGCTCCACTGTATAGCAGCGGGGCAAGAGGAAGAAAGAGCCGGAACTTTAGAAAGACGGAATAAGGGAAAGCGGGATGGCGCGACTTCAGAATTCAGCGCACCGATCGTTCTAGGTTGTTGGGGTGCAGGTGCTGGTGCCCTGGCACATAATGAAACTGCCGGTTTGCTGGTCACAACTGGCGTCGCCGCCGCCGCCGGTCAGGCTCCACGTGCCCACGACAACTCCATTGCTCAGGGTTCCAGCAGTGGTCACAGTGCCATTCGACGTGCCGGTTAGGTTCCCGGTCATGGTGAGGGTATTGCCCGATGGCGTTATCGACAGCACCTTGAAATTCAGCGAGCCTGTGACCTGGTCCGCTGTATTGGTAACCAGAGTGGCGTTGCCGCTCTGGGTGGTGGCGTCGACACCGTTCGCAAAGCACTTCCCCGCATTAAGGAAGCTGAAACCGGTAATCGTGAGCGGCCCTGAGGTGATTGAATTGTTGTTGTTCAACGAGAACGTCGTCACGAAATTCAGCAAACTGGCTTGATCGATACCTCCCGTAAGCTCAGCCGCCCAACTACCGCTGGTAGTGGTAGCGGGAGTCGTATTTGCGATCGTGTGGGTGCCGCAGCCGCAAACCGCGAGTTCCAGCGCCAGCGCCAGCGCGACCAGGAATGCAAGCTTCTTCATGCAACCGTCCTTGAATTGGGATCCCTATGAGAATAGAGAGATGCGGGCAGGCCCGTCAATGGATGTAAGGCGGCGTGGAGCTTGGGATAGATGCCTCCATAAGCCTGCCAAACTCGATTATGGCGGGAGCATCACCTGCTTGGATATTGAACGCACCGGCGACCTCACGGGCAATCTCGATATGATGATTGCCCACCACGCGCTTGCTGCGCGTTCGTCAGTCGGACCTACCGTGTGAACGTTGCACCGTGCCCGCGATGATAAAGACGAGCGACATTCCCAAGAGAAATCCGCTGGCGAACTCCGTATGATTGCCATGGATTCCGTTGCGCAGGTCGATGCTCATCACCAACGCCAACAAACCTGCCGATATTAGCCAATTACGACCGCGCCTAATCATGTCTCCTCCGAAACAAACGTTCCTAAGTCACCGAAAAACAGGCCGTCACGCGCCGCGCTTGGTCTTCAACTCCGCCAGCAGTTGCTCGATGCGGTCTTCTTTGCCGAGAGCGGCCAGGCGGTCTTCAAGATTGTCGCCAGCGATTTCCGACTTTGCCTGGCTCACAGCCTCGGAGTGCGCGACTTTGCGTTTCATGCGATCAAACGCGGCAGCCTTCGACCCGTCGCCCGACGCCATGCGCGCGTCGCTGGCCTTGCCTACGGCGCGGGCGCGGCGATGCTGCGCGATGAGCACGTCGGCCTTGGCTTGCGCCTCGGTCAACTTCTGCTCCAGTTGGCGCAAGGCGGACTTCAGATTCTCCACCTGTGCCTTCTGGTCCGAGACCTGCTGGGTGAAGTTCTCGCTGAGTTCGCGATAGCTCTCCACGCGTAGCAGCGACGCGCGCGCCAGATCGTCTTCTTTTTTGTCGACGGCGAGTTCGGCCTTGCGCATCCATTCGGCCACTTTGCCTTCGTTCTCTTTCTGCTTTCTTTCCAGCAAATGCTGGTCGGCGATGGCAATCGCCACCTGCGTTTTGACTTGCAGAAGCTGGTTCTGCATGTCGAGGATGACCTGCTTGATCATTTTTTCCGGCTCCTCGGCCTTGTCGATCAGGTCGTTGAGGTTGGCCCGGACTAGTGTGGAAACACGCTCGAGTAGTGCCATTGTGGACCCCTTTCTTTAGCTTCTAGCTTCTAGCCACCCCGTTGGGTGAGCGAATTAATTTCTTGTCATTCCTTGCCGATTCAATTCATGTGCGCGATGGAGCTGGGCGCATTGGGGACACTCCGATTCTTTGCGACGGAACGTGGCGCCGAGCAGCATACCGATCGCTACACCGATGGCTAGCCAGATGCCGACGTGGCCGGCGACAACACCGAAGACCGCGCCCAGCAATGCTCCCAGCGCGATGCCCAATCCGTTGAGTTTCGATTTGTTCGTCATCACCTTGCTCCTGCCGGCTTCGCTTTCCGGCTTCCGGCGCCCGGAATTGAGAATCCCCGGAAGCCGGAAGCCGATTAACGCGCCCCTCGCTAGTTCTTCGGCGCATCCCCTGGCTTCAGGGACTTGTCGCCGATCTGGCGGACTTTGCCCAGCAACTCCGATAACGGCATGCCCGAGAGTGTTTCGAACAATGCCGGTACCTGCGCCGCCATCTTGGTAATGTCGCCTGTGATCTTGTTCATGCCAGCGGCTTCCCCGTTTCCGGTGGAGACGATGGTGATCTTGTCGACGTTGGCGAGCGGAGCCGCCAGCGCTTTCACCACTTCGGGCATGCTGGCGAACAGCCGGTCGATGACCGCCGCCTGGTTGTATTCCTGGAAAGCTTCGGCTTTCACGTTCATCGCTTTGGCTTCAGCCTCGCCCTTCTTGAAGATGATTTCGGCTTCGGCCTCGCCTTGGGCGCGAATCGAAGAAGCCTGGCCTTCGGCTTCCGCGATCAGGCGCTGCTTTTCGGCGGCGGCGAGAGTTTCAATGCGCTGCCGCTCGATCTCGGCGCCTTTCAATACCGTCGCGATCAGTTCTTTTTCGCGCCGATTGATTTCCGCCTCTTGTACTTTGACCTGCTGTTCTTTCTCGATCTGCTGCACTTTCACCTGCTCCGCGATCACCTGCTGCTGCATGATGTTGGTCTGGATGTCATAGGCTTTGTCGGCCTGCGCCTGCTGGCGTTTGGTGACTTCCAGGAATTGCGCCTTCTTCACTTCCAGGTCGCGCTGTGATTCCGCCTGCTTGGCCAGCGATAAGGTTTCAGCCAGCACGCGCTCCTGATCGGCTTGCGCCTTGGCGACAGCTGACTCTCGTTGCGCCAGCGCACGCTTGATTGCCGTATCGCGGTCCGCTTCCGCGGTGGCAACGTCGGCATCGCGCTTGATGCGCGCCACATCCGGCTTGCCCATGTTGGTGATGTACTCGTTCTTGTCGCGCACTTCTTTGATGGTGAACGAGATCACTTCCAGGCCCATCTTGTTCATGTCTTCAGCGCATGTCCCGCGCATGCGGTCGGAAACCATTTCCGGCTGCTTGACGATTTCTTCCACCGTGAGTTGACCGATGATGCCGCGCAGATGTCCTTCCATCACCAGGCGGATCAGGCCTTCGCGCTCCTGGTCGCTTTTGGTGAGGAATTGCTCGGCGGCGGTCAGAACCGACTCGCGATCAGACTTTACTTTGATCTGCGCGACGGCTTCGACCGTCACCGCGACGCCTTGTTTGGTGTACAAGTCCTGCTGCGGCGCCACGTCGAACGACATCAGTTCCAGCGACAGATCGCGGCAGATCTGTACCATGGGCAGCACCAGCGTGCCATGTCCCTGCACCACCCGCGTCCCACCCAGGCCGTACACGATGAGTGCCTCGTGCGGCCCTGCTTTGCGATAGAGCCTGGCCATTCCGCTCATGAGGAAAAGAATGACCATCACTCCCAGCCCAACGAAGATCCAAATTTGAACTATGGTCGAGATTCCACTGAACATAACGCCTCCTGTTACGAATGCAGTTGAAGAACGGTGAATCGTTCCGACTCCCAAGCGGGGGAAAGTTTTGCGTGCAGCGACGCCGATGGCGACGGCTGATCGTTCACATTGCGCTGCGCGATCCAGTTATTAACCACGCAGAGCGCCGTCAAGGCCACATAGAACATCACCATCACCGGCCACGCGGCGCTGGGTTTGTTGGCTCGCACCGCATAAGACGCGACCGTAAACAGCACGAGCAGGAAGGCGATGACTCCGAGCCCGAGCAGCAGCGCGCCGTCACGCGACGTGTAGCCGTTGGGCTGCCAGTTGGCATCGAAGTGCACGGCCATCCGCATCGGCAATCGGTCCCAGACTCGCCAGTAGTTCAGTGCTGTAATCGGCAGAGCCAGCCACATCAGCCAAGTTGTCGGTGTGTACCAATCTCGCTTCATAAAGTGTCTCGATCTGCTTCAGTTTTCAACCGTGCCCGCGGTTTTGGAGTCGCCTTCGCCCGACATTTCGCTCCACAGGCGGACGTAAGCAATTCCCTTGTCATACCGCGTGACTACCACCTCGGTGCCTTTGGCGATGGCGCTGCCGTCTTCGCTGCGGGCGCCGCAAACGCGGCGCGTGCCGGCCTGCGAGTAAAGGATCTCTCCCGTGCCGCCTTCGCGGATGGAGACGCAGAGCCGGCCAAGGACGCCGACCATCTCGTAGTCGGCGGGATCCATGTTCTCGTCGTCCGAAATCAGCACGCGGCTCAGGAACAGGAAAATAATTCCTCCGCCGACAATGCCGGCGCCCACGGAAAGCAGCAGTCCCAAGCCCACCCATACCGACGAGAAGCGCGTGAGCAAATATCCTGTGCCGCCAAACCAGGCCAGGAACGCGGCTAGCGATGGCGGATTGAATGGCGAAACATTGCTTCCGCGCGCGGCGTGATTGGCGACCGGAGAATGCGGTCCCGCAAGCCCGTGTGCAACCGGCGCGTGTCCTCCGGCAACCGGAACATGAGCCGGCGGAGCAGAGTGTCCGTGAAAGTGCGGCAAATGCAGACGACCGAAGCGCGAACCTCCAAACACGAACGAAAAGAAGCTGAAGCAAAAACCGACCGCAAAGCAGATCAAGTAGAAATCTGACCAATCCAACCTTGTCGGCGTCATCATTGGGGTCATCATCGGAGTCATCGGATTCGCCTCCCTTCCGCACTCGCGCGATGATGCGTCTGGCTCGCGCCCAACTCCGGCCGCAGCGCCTCCAACAGGCGGTCGGCCAATCCGGGCGTGTCGAGAATCGCTCCCAGCAGCAGCAATGCACGCCGTGTATCTTTTTCGCGCGCGGCCTTGATCAGCACATGGCTCACTTCCGGGTCGCTCGCGAAACGTTCCGAGCCTTGCAACAGCCAGACATCGAGCTGGCCTTCAGTGGTGCGCAGATCCGAAGTCAACTCCGCGTGATAGCCGTCGGGGTCATCCACCAGAAAGCCGGGATGCACCTTGAAAAACTTTGCCAGCAGCGCGCGCGAAGACTGCGTCATGTGTGGCGCGGGCTCCGTTCTCGATCTGCGAGAGGTAGGACTGGCTGATGGTCTTTTGTTTGTTAGAGCCGCTTTTGTCGGCGCGGCCCTTCTCGGATCGGCCTTTTCCTAACTCCTCGCGCATGGCGCGAACCAGTTCCAGCTGCGTCATAGGACGGCCGAGACCGCGCAGTGATCCTTCCACTTCGCGCAGGTAACGAATTTTCTCGCCCAGCTTCATCGGCCCCGCTCCAAACTGTATTTCAAATCGAGATAGTTATATTGCAATTTGCGATCTATGTCAAGAACTGGATCATGGGCATTTTCAGCGATTTACGAAGCTGGGGTTAGGGCGGCCAAGCATCCTCATTTGCCGCAGCGTTGCTATGCCTGCATACAACGTTGGTGCCGCCGAAGGCAAAAAGCAGGGTTCTCGACTCGCCGTCGCATTCGCTCCCGCTCCCTCGAAATGACAGAGCCGTATGAGAGTTCAGAGCCCCGAGGGCGAGTCTAAGTGCAGACTTCTGAGTGCAGATTACAGTCCGGCTTCGATGCGGGAGCGAGGATCGAGATAGTCGCGCAGGGCGTCGCCGATGAAGTTGAAACTCAGCACGGCCAGCATCACGGCGAGCGCGGGAAATAGCACGAGGTGTGGAGCATCGAATAGGTGGGCGCGGCCGTCGTTGAGCATAGCTCCCCAACTGGCGGTCGGCGGAGGGACGCCAAGTCCGAGAAAACTCATAGTGGCTTCGGCGAGGATGGCTCCCGCCATGCCGATGGCGGCCTGAACCACGACCGGCTGAATAATATTCGGGAGAATGTGGCGCACGATGATGCGGAGATCGCTGGCTCCGAGGGCGCGGGCGGCTTCGACGAATTCGCGCTCGCGGGCGGCCAGGACTTGTCCGCGAACCAGGCGAGCGTAGCCGACCCATCCGCCGAGCGAAAGCGCGAGCACGAGATTGAAAATGCCGGGTCCGCGGAAGGCGATGAAAGCGATGGCCAGCAGAATTCCCGGGAACGAAAGAAACGCGTTCATCAAGACGACGTTGACGAAGCGGTCGATCGCGCCACCGTAGTATCCGGCGATGGAGCCGATGATGAGTCCAAGGGCCAGCGAGGTCAGAACGACGCAACTGCCGACCAGCATGGAGATGCGGGCGCCGTAAATGACGCGAGAGAGAATGTCGCGGCCGAGTTCGTCAGTGCCAAACCAGTGCGCCGGCGATGGCGGGTCGAGACGCGTGGGCAGATGGATCGAAGCGGGGTCCTGTGGCGCGATCCAGGGCGCGAACAGCGCGAAGATCACGAAGATTATGACCAGCACTACGCCCGCGGCGGCGAGCGGATTGTGCCGGGCATTTCCGGCAACCCGATGGCGGAACGAGATGGCGGAGGTAGACATTTCTCAAGCTATAACTAGCATATTTCGATTGGAAATTCGCGCTAATCTGACGCAAACTTGAGCTTGCCTGCGTTTTTCTTCATTAGATCCTTGAAACCTTGCAGGGCAACAACGTCGGTGATCAATTTAATCGTTTCTGTCCGGGATTGCGCCAGACGTTTTTCTGGACTTGCGTGCTGAGCCGGTATCGCGGCGAGTGGATGTTCTCGTTACATGCCACAGCAGCCTCCTCAGTCTTCGACACGATACTCATTCTCGAGTAAGCGTATCTCTACTGTTGCACACCTGCCCTCGCGGTTGCGATGATTAATTATGCCTCGTCCTTTACTCGCCGTTGCCGCGGTTGTTGCTTTCTCTGCCAGGTTGTTCGCCCAAAACCCCGCGTGGCAGCCTGCCCCGGACCATTTGACGCTGAACCTATGGCCGCACGGCGCTCCCGGCGCTGCGGCGAATTCGGCTCCTGAAGTCGATACGACCACCGCCAAAGACAACCTGATTGCCGGCAAGCCGGTCATCCGGCTGGGCAACGTGTCGGTGCCCACGCTTACCGTTTACGACGCCGCGGGTAAGAATACTGGCGCCGCGGTAGTCGTCTTTCCCGGAGGCGGTTACCACATCCTGGCCATAGACCTCGAAGGCACCGAGGTGTGCGAATGGCTTAATTCTGTCGGCACGACTTGCGTGCTGGTGAAATATCGCGTACCGGATTCTGGGCCTTATCCCAAAGTCTTCGGCCGCATTGCAGGACGCGCAGCGAGCCCTCGGGATCGTCCGCTCGCATGCGAGCGAGTGGCACATTGATCCCCATCGCATCGGAGTGCTCGGATTCTCTGCAGGAGCCCATCTTGCCGCGGCGCTCAGCACTCACTTCGAGCATCGACTTTACGATCCTATCGATGCCACGGACCAGGTCAGCTGCCGTCCCGATTTCGCTGTCATCGTCTATCCTGGCTACCTGGCGCTTGCGGAGCAGAACTTTGCGGCGAATCCGGATATTCATGTAACCGGCCAGACTCCGCCTACTTTTATCGTTCAGGCGGAGGACGATCCGGTGCATGTGGAGAATTCCATCGTGTACTTTCAAGCTCTGAAGAATGCCAAGGTTCCTGCGGAGATGCATCTCTATGCCCAAGGTGGCCACGGTTACGGCCTGCGGCGCACAGAACTGCCGGTTACTGCATGGCCGAAGCTAGTTGAGACGTGGCTGCAGACGATCCAGGTCATGGGCAGGCCGCAACATTAACGCCTATAACTGAATGTTAAATCAAAGTGAAAGGTCTTGAGCTTGACGACCAACTGTGCTTTGATAATAGGAGTGCTGGATCGCTCCGCAGGGATCCACATGCGCCATCACCCTCCACCCTTAGCCGATATTTCTGAGGAGAAAAAAATCATGGCAAAAGTCTCGTATATTCCCAAGGACTACAACTCCGTTACGCCCTACCTGGTCATCCGGGGTGCTGCCCAAGCCATTGAGTATTACAAGAAAGTTTTCGGAGCGACCGAAACCGTTCGCATGAACGGGCCGGACGGAAAGGTTGGGCACGCCGAGTTAAAGATTGGCGACTCGCACATCATGCTGGCCGACGAAAATCCCAGCATGGGTCAGGGACACACCAGCGCGGCCACCATCGGCGCGAGCCCGGTGAGTCTCTACGTATATCTTCCCGACGTCGATCGCGTGGTGGAACGCGCGGCGGCCGAGGGCGCCAAAATCCTGAAGCCGGTGCAGGACCAGTTCTACGGCGACCGGACTGGCTTCATTCAAGATCCCTTCGGACATCTGTGGGGAATTGCCACGCACGTGGAAGATGTATCGCCGCAAGACATGAAAGAACGGATGAAGAAAATGATGCAGGCCGCGTAGTCGGTGCGGACAGGAGGCGGGGCTATGCGCTCCGCCTCTCGTATTTTCGACCCCTTCCTCGCCGCGACGTTGGTGAGGAGATTTTAATCCGGAGATCTGCGGCGCCAACCGTGGCCGCCGCGACCGTGTAAGTCTACAAGACTCACCCTATCCTCTCGAACGCGAGGCCCGACCTGAGCAGATATTGAACAGAGTTTCTGCGAAATAATCGATAGCCTCTAAACAATTAGTCTCCCTCCGACTGTGGGCTGCGAGCTCCCTAAAGCACAACGCAGAGAAACCGGTCCCTACCGGCAAGGAATCTCATGTCATTCGGAATTTACCTGTGCGGTTTTGTCGTCGTAATTGCTGGGCTCATTTACGGTGCCAGCTTGATGCATGTACCGACTCATTGGATTGTGGTAGGTGCACTGGTGTTGATCGGAGTCGGAATCCTCACGGGTGTGAAAGCGACTCGGCAGAAGGACTCCGCAACCTAGGTTCAGAACAATACTTCTCAACCCTCACCCTATGAACTCTAAGGAGATGAACGATGAAAGTGAATTTGATTTGCGTTTTGTTAGTTGCGACCGCTCTTGGCATTCCTGCCGCGGCACAAATCGGAATATACATCGGGCACACGCCGCCGCCATTGCGTTACGAAGAGCGCGGACCGGAACCCGGTCCGGGCTACGCCTGGGTGGATGGATATTGGGCTCCTAACGGGCGCCATTATCGTTGGGTGGCAGGACGTTGGGACCGGGCCCCTTATGAGGGCGCTTACTGGAACCATCCTCACTATGATCACCAGCCCCAAGGGTGGCAATTGCATGAAGGCCACTGGGATCGTGGGAATCCTGATCGGGAACATGAGAACCATGGCGAAAATCAGGGACACGACCGCGATCACTAATTGAGACTGGTATCTGCGCTAGATGGGAACTGATCAAAGGCCTGCCCGCGAGGGCGGGCCGTCTTTATCTGGGATAAGTTCTTTCGCTTCGCACCAAAATGGGAGCGGAGCTCGGGCGCGAGTGATCTTGTGCAATTTTGAACAGTGCGCCGAGCCCGCGCGATGCATCATAGAGGGCGGCAAATCGAATTCCCCTTAGGAAATATTGCGTACAGGAGAAAACCATGAAGAGTGCGATTCTCGCAACCCTAGCTCTGGCAGTAGTTTGCACGGCAGGCGCTGTCGCTCAGGATCAGAATCAAGATCACCATGATCAACAGGCAACCTCGCACCGCGTCAGAAAGACCAGCGTGACCGGTTATGTCCGAAAGGATGGCGATAATTATGTGGTGGAAGACGACAAAGACAAAACGCGCTACCGGGTGCAAAACACGGAAGCGATACGAGAGCATGAGGGGCATCACGTTCAGGTCAACGCGCGATTGCACGAAGACGATCGCTCGCTGGAAGTGAACAAAGTAAAGAGGCTTAACGACGAAGAGCACCACGACCACTAGTACGGAATAGGGTCTTCGGCAGACCCCGCGCTCACGAGCGCGGGGGGCCAAACCAGCAGGTCCCTCCACTATGCATCGCGATCGATGAAGCCCAATCGCAATGCTAGGCGGGATCGCGATTTGAAAATCCAATCGCAACGCTACGCTCGGGATGAAAGATTTCGTGTGGAATCGATGAATCCCAGCCACGTCTCCGCTAGCGTGACCATTTTGGGATCGCGAGGAAAAGAATGGCTCTACTGTCTGATCCTCGGATTCGCCACGGAATACAGCACGTCTGTCAGAAAGTTCACCGCAACATACGTTAGGCCGATCGCCAGGATGCAGCCTTGCACCAGGAAATAATCGCGGCTGGAGATGGCGTCTACGGTGAGGCGGCCGATGCCGGGCCAGGAGAAAATCTTTTCGGTGACGATGGCCCCGGCCAGCAGGGCGCCGAATTGCAGACCCAGAACCGTCAGCACCGGGATCATGGCGTTGCGCAGGGCATGGCGGTAGACGATGGTGCGCTCGGGCAGGCCTTTGGCGCGGGCGGTGCGAATGTAGTCCTGGCTGAGTTCTTCGAGCATTGATGTGCGCACCATGCGAGTCAGGATGGCGGCGAGCGCGCTGCCCATGGTGAGGGCGGGCAGCATGAGGTTGGCGAGAGATCCAGCGCCCGAGACGGGAAGCCATCCAGCTTTGATTGCGAAGAGGAGAATCAAAATAGGACCGAGCGCGAAGTTAGGGAACGACAGGCCGAAGAGGCTGACGATAGAGAGCAGACGATCGTCCCAGCGATTGCGGCGGCGGGCGGAGCGCACTCCGGCGGGAATGGAGAGAAGGATCGCGACGAACAGCGACGCCAAGGTGAGCCGCAGCGTGTAGGGATAACGCTGGGCGATCAGCCGCGTCACGGTTTGGTTGTAGCGAATGGAGCGTCCGAGGTCGCCGTGGAGCACGCCTTTCCAGTAATGCAGATATTGTTCTCCCAGCGGCGCGTCGAGGCCGTAGGCGTGGCGGGTGGCGGCTATGTCGGAGGGCGGCGCGCCTTCGCCGAGCATTTGCGCGATGGGATCTCCGGGGACCAGGTGGATCATCAGGAAGACCAGGCTTACGACCAGCCAGATGACGGGAATTGTATAGAGGACGCGTTGGAGGAGGCGGGAGAGCATCAGTGCGGCTTCCGGCTTCCGGCTTCCGGCTTCCGGTGACGCCGGAGTTTGGGATGGTTGCATTCAGCGTCCGACAACGCAGTGCAAAAATGCAGGAAAGCTAAGACCGGAAGCCGAAAGTCGGAAGCCGGAAGCCGAAGAAGCCGCATTTCAGTCTCCGCCTTGTTTGGCGGCTTCGGCTTCGCCTTCTGCTTTAGCGATTTTTTCGATTCGAACTTTCGCGATGCGGTGGCCTTCGAGCTCGTCGACGGTGTAGCGGCGCCCTTCGTACTCGAAGGTGTCGCGCAGATCTGGAATCTTTTGCAGGCGCGCGAGGATGAATCCTGCCAGGGTTTCAAAACCCGCGTCGCGCGGCAGAATGAGAGCATACTCGGTTTCGAGGTCGCGGATGTTAACCGAGCCTTCGAGGACGAGTACGGATTCATTTTCCAGCGCGGGCTCAGCGGGGGAGACATCGAATTCGTCTTCGATGTTTCCGACCAACTGCTCCAAGATGTCCTCGACTGTGATCACGCCGGCGGTCGAGCCGAATTCGTCGACCACGACGGCCAGATGGCGGCGACGCTCTTTGAACTCGGAGAGCAATTCGGCTAGCACCTTCGTTTCGGGGACCACCAGCACGTCATGCATGATCTGGCTGATTTGCATACGCGAAATACGGACCGCAGTGGACTGGCCGAGATTGCTGAGGCGCAGGCGCATCCAGCGCATGAGGTCTTTGTAATAAAGCACACCGACAATGTGCTCGGGGCCGCGCTGCGGATCGTAGATCGGGATGCGGGAATGCTGGCCCTCGACTACGCGCGCTAATGCCTCTTCGAGCATCAGGTCGGAAGGCAGGGAAAAAATGTCAGGGCGCGCGACCATGACCTCGCGAACGGTGATGCTGTCGAGTTCGATGGCGCTGTGAATCATTTCTTCTTGAAACTCGGGGATCTGGCCGAACTGGCGGCTGGCGGTCACGATCAGCTTGAGTTCGTCGGGAGAGTGGACAGCGCCGCCGCGGCGAGTAGGTTGCGCGCCAAAAAGACGCAAAACCATGCCGCCGGAGCGGCGCATGAAAAATAGAACGGGTCGGGTGAGGGTGAGGAAAGCTTCCATGGGCGCGGCCACGGCGAGGGCGACGTGCTCGGCGCGCTGCAGGGCCAGAGTTTTCGGGACGAGTTCGCCAAGGATCACGTGCATGTAGGTGATCAGGCTGAAAGCGATAACGATGGCGATGGTGTGAGCGTAAACCGCGGCGTGCGGCACGCGGTGAACGAAACCCATCCCTTCCACAAGGCGGGCGACCATGGGTTCGCCGATCCATCCCAACGTCAGGCTGACCATGGTGATGCCGAGCTGCACGCCGTTCACGACTTCATCGAGGTGCTGGTGCAGGCGCTGTACAATGCGCGCGCCGATGCGTCCCGCCGAAATGAGCTGCTGGATGCGGGTATCGCGCACGCTCACCAGGGCGAATTCCGCTGCTGCGAAGAAGGCATTGGCCGCCACCAGGAGAAGGATCAGAAAGACCCGGAGCAGCACAAAAGCGATCATTGATCGGCAATTCTAACATTTCAAAGGCAGTTGGAAGATTTATGTGTTCATGTGGGGACAGCCACCTTCGGCTGTGCGTCGAGCGGAGCACATGGGCTTTTCGAGGGCGCGTGCGCTCACAATTTCAATCCTTTAATGCGCTATCCTTTTAGAAGGTCGATGGTCTAACTGGAAGGCGGCATTTGGTTTAACGGGCCGCAGTGGTCTTTCCGC
This sequence comes from uncultured Acidobacteriaceae bacterium, assembly GCA_963733795.1. GTDB lineage: Bacteria > Acidobacteriota > Terriglobia > Terriglobales > Acidobacteriaceae > Sulfotelmatobacter. The sequence continues at coordinate 287,263 of CAVTED010000003.1, read as the reverse complement.
TCCAGGTCACGAATCATCCTTTTAAGAATCGCGATTTTTAAAATTCGAGGAACAAAAGCAACTCGAGCCGCGTACCAGTGAATGAGGGCAGCGGAATGGCTGCCCATCTCCACGCGCGGTATCTCCAGGAGGCGTTGTGAACGGTAACGGGAATCATAAGAAAAAGCGTCGCAAACTGATTATCTGGGGCAGCATTGGGGCTGCCATCGTGTTGCTGATTGCGATGGGCGTATTCGCGGCAACGCGCGGCGGCACCAAGATTGATCCATCGAAGCTCGCCAAAGTGGAAAAGGGCGATCTGGCCAAGAGCGTGGTGGCGACCGGCAAAGTGACGCCGATCACCAAAGTTGAAGTCAAGTCCAAAGCCAGCGGCATCGTAAAGAAGCTCCTGGTGGATTACGGCGATCGGGTCAAGAAGGGACAACTCCTGGCCCAGCTCGACAAAATCGAGATCGAGGCGCAGGTGGCGCAATCGCGCGCCGCGCTGGATGCGGCCGAGGCCAACTTGAAGAGTTCACAGGCGGACTATGAACGCTCTAAAGTCGATGCGGAAGGTCCGGACGTTCCGCTGTTGAAGCGAGCCTATGACCGAGCCGTCGGAATGGCGAAGGACGGCGTGGTTTCGGCTTCGGCGCTGGATGATGCGGAGAAGAATTACGAGATGGCCCTGAACAAGCAGAATGTGTCGAAGGCACAGGTCACCGTGCTTAAGGCTAAAATCGCACAGTCTTCGGCGCAAGTAGCACAGGATCAGGCCAACCTCAAGCAGCTCGATGAACAGCTCAGCTATACCGATATTGTTTCGCCCATTGATGGCGTCGTGCTCTCCCGTGACGTGGAAATGGGCGACGCGGTGAGTTCGATTCTGGTGTTGGGTTCGTCGGCCACGCTGGTCATGACGCTGGGCGATACCAGCGAAGTGTACGTAAAGGGCAAGGTCGACGAGAGCGATATCGGCAAGGTTTATCTGGGACAGCGCGCCCGTATCAAGGTGGAATCGTTCAAGGATAAGACCTTCGACGGCAAGGTGACGAAGATTTCTCCGATGGGCGTGGAGAAAGATAACGTGACGACGTTCGAAGTGCGTGTGTCGATTCAGAATCCAGGCGGCGAACTGAAGGCTGAGATGACCGCCAATGCGGAAATCATTCTGGAAGAACACAAGAATGTCTTGCAGATTCCGGAGGGCGCCATCCTCTACGACAAGGATAAAAAGGCTTCGGTCGAGATTCCAAATCCGAAGGGCAAAGATGGCAAGGACAAAATTGCCGTCAACATCGGAATCTCGAACGGCGCGAAAACCGAAGTGTTGAGCGGACTGAAGGAAGGCGATCAGGTCGTACTGCAGTAAAAACGGACGTCGGGCGTCGGACCTCGGCTCTTGTTTCTGCCTCCAGCGAGGCATGAGGTCTGACGTCTAAGGTCCAAGGTCGGAGGTCCGATTCCATGACTCTCTCCGAAATCCTGCACCAGGCATTTTCCCTTACTCACCGTGACCGCAGGCATGTATCCCGCCCAGCGCGCCGCGGATATGACACCTGTGGAGTCACTACGATATGAATAAGAACCGCATTCTCCCTGTTTCTTCCGTGTCCGGCCGGTTAGTATTCGCAACCGCGCTGGTCGTGCTTTTCACATCCACGATTGTTCTTGCTTCAACACCCCAGGGTTCTTTCGAGAAAACGCTTACCGTTAGCGGACCCGTTGATCTTGACGTGCTCACCCATTCCGGCGACGTCACGGTTCGCGCCGGCTCCTCGGGATCAGTTTTGATCCGAGGGAAGATCTACGTGGGCAACCACTGGCTCAGTGGCAACCGGGAGGCCGACGTCCACCAGATCGAGCAGAATCCTCCGATTCGCCAGGACGGAAATAAGATTCACGTCGACTATGTGGATATGAAGAACATCTCGGTCAATTACGAGATCAGTGTGCCCGCGGACACTGTGGTCCGCACGCACAGTGGTTCAGGAGATCTGATTGTGGAAGGCACGCACGGCAACGTGGACGCACAAACCGGCTCGGGCGATGTGAAACTCGCGAATCTGACCGGAGAGATTCGTCTGCAGACTGGATCGGGCAATATACGGGCGCGTCAGATTTCGGGTGCGGTAAAAGGCGGGACGGGGAGCGGTGACATCGAGGTGGACGAAACCAGTTCCGGTGACATTGACTTGCACACTGGTTCGGGCAACATCACGGCGCGGGGCGTGCAAGGCGGCTTCCACGGCGAGACGGGCAGCGGCGACGTGACTGCCGAAGGCACGCAGAGCGGCACGTGGGACATTCGCACCGGCTCAGGCAACGTGCACGTACGGCTGCCGGCGAGCGCGGCCTTTGACGCGGACATTTCCACCAGTTCGGGATCGATCGACGTCGGTTCGCCCATCGAAATGACCGTGCAGGGCCGCGTCGACGATACGCACCGGCAAATTCACGGCAAGGTGCACGGCGGAGGACCACTGCTCAAAGTGCGCACCGGATCAGGCGACATTCACATTGGGTGAAGAAGAGCAAGGTTTCAAGGTTTCAAAAATATAGGTTTCAAGGTTTCAGAGTTTCAAGGTTTCAAGGTTTCGACTCAGGTTCCCCTTCGACGCCTTGCGCTCCGTGGATTCTTGATTCTTACGTTGAAACTTTGAAACCTTGAAACTTTGAAACTTTCTTTATGATGATCTCGTTCGTGATTCTATCGCTGGTCGGAATCGTCTCCGGATTCTTCCCTGCCATGAAGGCGTCGCGGCTGAATCCGATCGAGGCGCTGCGCTACGAGTAGGCAAGACCGGAGGCGGGCGGGCATCCTGCACGACGAGCGTTATCGCCTGCCTACAATAGCTACCAATCGACTACTAAGGAACTCTCTCCATTACCAAATGCACTTCTGCGCGGTGTTGCGGCGACTCGATGAGTCTGTCTAAGACTTGCAGACCATTTGTGGTGAGACTGCGAGTGTCCGTACCGTGCATGAAGACCTCTCCATTCCTCTCCATTCGCCATTCAGTGACAAGTGTCCCATCCTTCCATTGACTCTTCGCTACTCTTACCGAGCCAGGTGCATCAGGGATCGGGTCAGAAACTTCCTTTCCGCTTGGATCAATCGTGTACACAGCCGTAGTCCCTGCCTCACCGCCTGAAATTTTGAGCACTTCGCCAGACAGGTTAATTTGCTCCGGTGTGTACTTATGCTCGGCCGGTGGCGGAGGCGGTATTGCGGGTGCGCCCTGAGGCGGATTATCCAGGAGAGTAGCGTGTTCTTGCACCTTCGTCGGATCGATCCGCCATTTGCCGGAGAAGTTTGGGTGAGATGATTGCGCGAAGAACAGGGAGGCCGCTAAGCAGACAACCGCGACGTCAAGAGTTCTCATAAGTACCTCCAAGTGCTATGGACACCGACATCTATCTGTCGGTTCCCATTCTGCTTGAACTGAACTGGGGACAATTGGCGAAAAATCGCCATTACGCTCACAGTCCGGAGGGAATGGCATTCAACCTATTACTGCGTGCCTTTACTGCGTGCCTTGACGCACAGGTTCCCGCAAATTATTTCTATTTTGAAGAAGTCGTGTCTGAATCCGATTGAAGCGCTGCGCTACGAGTAGGCGAGGCTCGGACCAGTGCGACTGCGAAGACGAATGCGCAGAACGATGCGAGAGTCGCTGCTGAAGCATGAGCCCCCGGCTGCAACGTTGATCGACAAACCGGCTATCCTCCTCGCGGTACCAGTCGAAATCGTTCAATTGCGATCCGGGCGCTTCTGTCGCTGCGCGCGCCTTTGAGGTAGTAGCTCACTGTCAACTCGTCAAAGCTGCCGATTGCGATTGCACGGGGAATGCGAAACCGCAGTATTTGCGTGGTAGCGGTGCCACTCCCTGTCGAGGACGCGGGCGCCGAAACTGCTTCCATTCCCAGCGAAAGGATGGGCTGGCCGGGGACGGTCGTATCTCGAATTTTCAGCAGGATGCTCACCGTATTCGGAAACGGATCGTGGTTTTCGATAAAGAGTTCGATGGCGCCGTAGCGTTTGGGATCGACCATGAATCCCAGGTTCTGCCGCGCTTCCATGGACATTCCATCGCCGTCCGTGGAACGGAAGAATCGTGCAGCCGGACTTCCGTGCATGACGACGGAATTTGACGGAGGGCGATTCGATGGGCCGCGCCAGAACCAGTAGACGCCGTCGAAAGGAATGCTGAGCGGATCGGAGCTAGTCGGGCCGAAGCCCGTGGTTGCTGGCAAAGGCGGGGCCACGAGCCTGCTGTGAGGCTCGGCTTCCGGGTAGAGTTTTATCCCGGGAAAAACTGGACCTGCAACCAGGACAGTGGCGGCTACCTGAGTGTTCTGGCGGCTCTGAAAGCGACTACTTTTTTCATCGGGCTGCTGCGGGAACGTTGAATCAAGAATGCGCTTTGCGATTGCAAATGAGTTGCCGCGAGGCTCGCCGCTACTAGAAACGAAAAGAGCCCGCAGCCGAGCCAGCGCAGACGAACTGTGTTGATCGGGTTTGTCTTTGTAACTGTCTCTGCGGGGATCGGCCCCGTCGGCTTCCGATGTTTGCGCCGGCAGGCGGATTCTCCCGGCGGCCGTCGAGTCCCCGCCAAAACCCGACCCTCCCGACCCAGCGATGTACGGCAGCCATGCAAATACGATCAGGAATGTCGCGGAGATAAGTGCAGCCACAATCCGAAACCTAAAGTCACAATTGTTGAGCACCGGCAAATCCTGAAACATCCGCAGCGTGCGGTATGCGATCGCCGCAGTACCGGCGAAATAGAGCAGGCCCGCCAAAATATCGTGGCCACCAACGGCGCTGAAGATGGCGCCTTGTATCATGAGCGCGGCAAGAATGGTGATTCCTGACGGGAAATCCTGCTTCAGAACCGAAAACGGTTCATCGGGCAGGGTTTGGGACAACGCGACCACGTTATCAGGCTGCATCACTCTTAGAAATGCGATCAAGCGGGCGACTTCGACGAGCAGTACCGCCCAAAGTACGCAGACGAGCCATGACTTCTGAACGGAAAACAGCAGCAACGGCGGCAGCCATAGAGTGGTTGCCGCTGTGCGAAGGGTCACTTGCCTTGCCCAGGTCGTCCGTCCCTCGTCAGCAACCAGAAATCCCGCGTACGTTGCGGTCGCAGCCGTGGCGAAGACCACGAATATGTACCTGGTTGCCCGCGTAAGCACGCTGATTGCAGTTAGCGGGTGCTCTGGCGAAATCGCGGCGCCGAGGATCGTTGCCACAGCCGCCCCCATGAAACCGAACGCGGCGAAACGGTTGGTTCGGGGAGTGGGCACCTTCCTCCATCCTTTCCCGCTTGGACACCGGATAGCACGTTTAAGTTCCGCGAGAGAAGTTTCGAGCGAGAACCGGATTTAGAAGAAGCGGGTTTAGCTCATTACCTACGTGCCTTGACGCACAGGTTCCCGGCCAATTATTTTCGCTGTACCTAGATTTTTGTCTTCCAGCGAGGGAAAAGTTGGCTTATCGCCCGATCATCACACTCACTACGGATTTTGGAACGAACGATCATTTTGTCGGCGCCATGAAGGGCGTCATTGTCGACATTGTGCCCGACGTCCAGATCGTGGATATTTCTCACGCGGTGCAGGCCTTCGATGTGCTCGATGGCGCGCTGGCTATTTCCCAGGCGTATTCGTACTTTCCGAACGGGACGATCCACATGGTGGTCGTGGATCCTGGCGTGGGCACGGCGCGGCGGCCGATTCTGGCCTCGAGCGACGGATATCATTTCGTCGCACCCGATAATGGCGTGCTGTCTATGGTCTATGCCAAGGAAGAACGCATTCACGTGCGGCACATCACCTCGGAACATTATTTCCGGCAGCCGCTGAGCAATACATTTCACGCGCGCGACATCTTTGCTCCGGTAGCGGCGTATCTGGCAAAGCAGGTCGATTCGCACAAGTTCGGCGATGAAATTGAAGATTACGTGCGCTTCGCCGCGCCTAAACCGAAAGCCGCCGGCGAGAATCGCCTGCGCGCCGTGGTGCTGAAAGTCGATCGCTTCGGTAACCTGATCACCAATGTGACCCCGGAAGACGCTCCCGCGCTGTTTGCAGAGTCCGCCAAATTCAAGATCGTGGTAGGAAGCCGCGAGATTACGGATATCCGCAAGACATTCTCTGAGGGCGCGCCGGGGGAAGTCTTTGGCATTCTCGGCAGCATGGGCTATCTCGAGATCGTAGCCAACCGCGCGGCCGCGGCCCAGGTTATTGGCGCAGGCAAGGGCGCCGAAGTCAGTATCTTTCTGGGTGAAGCTGCGGCGGCGGGCAAGGGCGCTTAGCGGTTCTCAGTTCGCAGTTGTCAGTTCCCAGTTGTCAGTTCTCAGTTGTCAGTGAGAGTAATGTGCGCACTGTCGATGGGAGGATGCCTTGGGACTTTCTGCTGGGAGAAAGACGTATCAAACCAAATCGAAACTCGCTGAGAACTGGGAACTGGCAACTGAGAACTGCCTTCAGGAACCCTTCGGTTTGGGATGGACGTATCGCTCCATCTCGGCTGTCCATTTCAAAAACCGCCAAAGGTCGGCGCGCTCGCGCCACATGAATTCCCAAAATTCCACGAAGCCGATCTGCGTCATCTTCACGCCGGTATAGGTTTCGATACGCCACAACAGATACGGACTCCGCCACGGGGCCAGGCGATGGCCCTTGGTGGCGTTCCACAGAAAGCGGATTTTGTAGCGCACGCAGCCATCATAATCACAAACAGCGCGTAGAAACGAAGGAAAACTGGCCTGGCTACGCCCAGCAGGACAGCAGAAGCACTGCCCTGAGTTTGTCGAAGGGGCGGCTGTCCCCACATCGCGCGTGTTAGAATCCAGTTTCTGCTTGGAATTTTCCGCGCATGCCTGACGAAAATGCCCGCCAAAAGGCCGAAAACCACTACTACGCCGCGCTTGACCTAATGGCGGATGGGCACTTGGAAAAAGCCGTGGCTTCGTATCAGGAGTCTCTGGCCAACGATCCCACCTTTACCGAGGCCATGCACGGGTTGGCGCGGGCTCTGCAGGATTTGCAGCGCTACGATGAGGCCATCGCGGTCGCGCAGCGGCTTGCGGAGATCGAGCCGGATGACGTGCTGGCGCATACGAGCCTGTCGGTGCTGTATCAGAAAAAAGGGATGATTCCCGAGGCGGAAGCGGAGGGGGCAAAGGCGCGAGTGCTGGGGTGGAAGCAGCAGTTGAAGAAGAGCTAGCTATCAGCTATCAGCTATCGGCATCAGTCCGTCGTCGAAGCTCGGTTTGCGCAAGCATTCTTTCTGCGCAATTGAGCCTCCCACATCGTCACCGGGGCCAATACTAGCAACCCAAAAAGAATGAATACAAAACCAGCTTGCCATTCTTCCGGCCACAACCGCCACAAGTAGCCCCCCGCTCCGCACACCGCGGCTCCGACGAGGCACACGATTGACAGTAGAAGGCGTTGCCACCTTGAACACATGCTAGGTGCATCACCGGCCGGGACACTGCCCGGCGCAATGAGCCAAAATGCGAACTGCCGTGCGCCCCAGAGAAATATACCGATAAAGAGACAGCCGAGAGCGACGAAACCTGCGCTGGACAGCCAGATTCCAAAAGCAACACCGACGAGCGACATGATCATCAAGGCCAGAATTTGCCATGGACGCCTGCCAGACATTCAGCCTCCTTCGTGAAACTCGTATTGCCCTAGCTGACAGCTGAAAGCTGACAGCTACAATTCGTACTTCTTCATCAAATGGCGGAACGAGCGGTAGGAGATGCCGAGCACGTCAGCGGCTTTGGTCTGCACGCCGCCGCTCTGATTGAGTGCGTTCTGCAGCAGCGAGCGCTCGATGCCGGCCACATAGGTTTCCATGCCCAGACCTTCGGGGAGGGTCACATCGCCTCCAATTTCGGGTAACGTCCCGCCGCTGGCGGACGCGGCCGCGGCGCGCGCCTTGGGGCGTTCGGCGGGAAGCTGGACGTGGAGTTCGTCGGTAGTCTCCAGGGCAACGGCGCGTTCGACCGTGTTCTCCAATTGTCGGACGTTTCCCGGCCACTCGTAACCGCACAGGGAATCGAGCGAAGGCGCATGCACCCGCAGAATGCCGCGGCCCGCGGCGGCGGCATACTTTTTCAGAAAGTGGTTTACCAGCAGCGGAATATCCTCGCGGCGCTCGCTTAACGGAGGCACTCGGATGGGAATGACGTTCAGCCGGTAATAAAGATCCTCGCGAAAAACGTTTTCGGAAACGGCCTTGTCGAGATCGCGGTTGGTGGCAGCGATCACGCGTACATCGATGGCAATTTCGCTGGTGCTGCCCACCGGGCGCACGGTGCGCTCCTGGAGGACGCGCAGCAGCTTGACCTGCATGGCCAGCGTCATTTCGCTGATCTCGTCAAGGAAGATCGTCCCGCCGTCGGCCACTTCGAACAAGCCGCGCTTATTCTGATTCGCGCCCGTGAACGCGCCTTTCAGGTAGCCGAAGAGTTCGCTCTCCAGCAAAGTCTCAGGGAACGCTCCGCAATTGACAGACACGAAGGCGTCGGCGGCCCGCGGCGAACAGACGTGGACGGCGCGCGCGACCAATTCTTTTCCGGTGCCACTCTCGCCGTGAATCAAAACCGTGCTGGCGGTGGAAGCCACGGTCCGAACCGTCTGTTTGAGTTTCTCCATGGCGGAACTGGAGCCGATGATATTGTCCAGCGAGTTGCGGGTGGCGGCATCGCGGCGCAGCGCGAAGTTCTGTTTGCTGAGATTCAGTTTTTCCACGGCGCGGTTGATGGCCAGCTTGATTTCGTCCACCAGCCCCGGGCCCTTGCGAATGTAGTCGGTGGCGCCTCCGGCCTTTACGGCTTCGACGGCGGCCGCGTAGTCATCGACCGCGGTGATCAGGATGACGGCGGAGTCGGGCGAAACCCGGTGAGCATGGCGCAGCACTTCGATGCCATCGATATTGGGCATCTTAATGTCGGTGATGATGACGTCGTAGAGCGCGCCGTCGATCTTGTTTTTCGCCAGCTGCCCCGCGTGAACCGTCTCGATGCGGTGACCGTCGCGGCGCAGGGAGATGTCGAGCATTTCGCAGATGGAGCGCTCGTCGTCGCAGACCAGAATATTAGCCACGGCCACTCCCCCCGGCTGCGGCCAGCACGCGAACCTTCTCATCCGTATTTCCCTTGGAGACAGGGAGACCGGCGTCGAGGCGGTGCAATCTCAGCACGAACGTGGTTCCCTGCCCCGGCTTCGACCGTGCCCAGACCTTGCCACCGTGCGCCTGCACAATCTGGTAGACAATCGCCAGCCCGAGTCCGGTGCCGCCCTCGAAGTTCGACTGAAAGGGCTCGAATATTTTTTCGATCTGCTGCGGGCTCATACCCGCTCCGGTGTCGGTGAAGCCGACCTGCCAATCTTCTCCCAGGGATTCGACCGCGACGGTGAGCACGCCTCCGCCTTGTACGCCCTTCATGGCGCGGACGGCATTCTCACAGAAATTCCAAAACACCTGCTTGATCTTGTCGCCGTCGGCGATGGTCCAGGCCTGCCCGGCCGGAAAGCGGCGCTCGATCGTGATGCCGGTCTTCTCCGCCGTCATGCGGTGATCCATCAGCGTCAAGGTATCTTCGACCAGCTGGATGAGATCGACTTTATCGAAGTGATATTGCTTGGTGCGGGAGTAGGCGAGGAAGTCGGTAATGATGCTATTCAGGCGCTGCGACTCGCGCGTCACTATGTCGAGCAGCCGGCGGTGATCCTCGTTCATCTCCGGTATGCCGGAAAGCATGCTGACCGAACCGGCAATGGAAGTCAGCGGATTGCGGATTTCGTGAGCGATGGCAGCGGCCAGGCGGCCCACCGCGGCCAGCCGGTCCTGCATCCGCACTTCGCGCTCCAAGCGCCGAATCTCCGTGAGATCGTCGAGCACGTAGACGTATCCCAGTTCCCCGCGCTCGGGCACCGTCAGAGCTGCCACTCGCACGCGAACCGTCTTGCGGAATTTCGTGGGAGCATCGAAACGCACCTCGCCGTGAGACAGTAGCGATTCCACGGTGGGTAAGGAATCCAAAAACAACTGATCGACCCGTGCACCGACTAGTTCCGCCGAAGTGCGATCCAGTAGCCGCTGAGCCGCTCCGTTCACCAGCGTGATGCGCCCGTCCAAACCGGTCGTGATCAGCCCGCTGCTGATGGAGTGGATGATGTTTTCGTGGAGCGCCTGCAGACTTTCCAGTTCGCCACTGGTGTGCTTCAGCTGCACGCCTACCTGGCGCAATTTTGCCGTCAGCAGCCCCGCAAGATAGGCCACCGCCAGGAAGGCAAACAGATTGACGAAGATAATTGCCTGCAGCGACTTCAGGCCGGGATGAGTGGTGCAGAATGAATGAACCACGCCATAGTAGTTCAGTTCCAGCACGGTCCCGTAAAGAATGAAAGCCAGGGCAGCCACCAAATGCGCCCAAACCCGCGTCAGCAGCACGCTGGCGACAATAATGACCAGGGGATAGAGGAAGTTGAGCGAACTGTCCCATCCTCCAGTTTCGTGGATGACAAGGCTGACCAGAATCAGATCGGTCAGAACCTGCAGCGAGGCCTGCAGCCGGTGCTCCTGCCACAGGGAGAGCAGAAGCACATAGAACAGCGAAAGGCTGAACCAGAAAAGAATAGTCGTGACGAACAGCCGCATGGGCAACGGTGTGGGAGTGAACTGTGCGACCGCCAGCTCAATGCCCAGTAATAGGGTCAGGATAACAATGCGGACCCGAACCAGCCACACCAGCCAATTGCGCTCGTCGAACGTCGATTGCATGGAGAGAACCGAAGTGCAAGGTTTCCAGGTTTCAGTGTTTCAAGGTTTCAAAGTTTCGTGGATTGCTCCTTGAAACTTTGAAACCTTGTCACTTTGAAACCTGTCTTTTTAGCCAGCCAGTTTGGCGATCATGGCAAACAGCGGCATGTAGAGCGAAATCACGATGCCACCGATCATGACGCCCAGCGTTCCGATGATGAACGGCTCCAGCATGGCCAGCATGTCTTTGGTGGCTGCGTCGACTTCCTCTTCGTAGAAGTCGGCGATTTTCTGCAGCATCGAGTCCATGGCGCCGGTAGCCTCGCCGACCCCGATCATCTGCGTGACCATGTTTGGGAACACACCGCACTCGCGCAGCGGATCGACAATGGTGCGTCCTTCTTCGATGGCTTTGCGGACCTTCATCAGCGCCTCTTCCAGCACGGCGTTGCCTGAGGTCTTTGCCGTAATCGTCAGACCTTCCAGAATCGGTACACCGGATGTAATCAGCGTGCCTAGCGTCCGGGTGAAACGGCCCACGGCAATCTTGCGCAGGAGCGAGCCAATCACGGGTATGTGGAGCATCATCTTGTCGAAGTAATAACGGCCTCGCGGATGCTTGCGGATTTGCTTGATACCGACCACGATCCCAACCACGCCCACAATAAATACCCACCAGAACGATTGCACAAATGCGCTCAGTCCCATGACGATGCGAGTGGGAAGCGGCAGGTTGACTCCAAGGCCGGCAAACAGGTTGGAGAAGATGGGCACGACCCACTTGAGCAGTGCGCCCACGATCAACACAGCCATGCTGACGACGGCGACGGGGTAGATCAGCGCGGACTTGACCGCGGCTTTCAAACGCACTGCCTTTTCCACGTAGGTGGCCAGGCGCTGCAAGATGATGTCGAGAATACCGCCGGTTTCGCCGGCCTCGATCATGTTGGTGGTGAGGTCATCGAAGACCAAAGGGTAGCCGCGCATGGCGTTGGCCAGCGTGGCGCCGCCCTCCACTGTCGTCCGCACGCCAGTCAAAATCTTCTGGAAGGACTGGCTTTCCTGGTTTGCCGCCAGGATTTCCAGACATTGCACCAGCGGCAGACCGGCGTCGATCATGACCGAGAATTGGCGAAAGAAGATCGCGATTTCCTTGGTCCCGACCTTACCTGAACCGAAAGTGGGCATAGAAAATTCCTTGCCCTTTTCGCGAATCGCACCGGGCGTGATGCGCTCGCGCCGCAGCGCCTGCGCTAACGATTGTTTGTTGGCTGCCGTCCGCTCCCCGGAAATCTTCTGTCCGGATGCGTCTTTGCCGGAAAATGTAAAGACTGGCATGTTTAGGTTCTCCTCACTAACGAATCTGTTTGGTTAAAACTGTGCTCTTACAAAACTTTATGGTGCGACAGCTCTAGTGCTTCGACGGTGCGGCGCCTCTGGCCAACGTCGTCCCGGCTGTGGTCGGCCGGTTTACCAGGCTGGCGCCGCGGTTAATCATTTCCTGTAATTCATCGGGATTGCTGGAACGCGCCATAGCCGTCTCGATTGAAATCTGTTTCTGGAAATAAGCCGTGGCCAGCGACTGGTTGAAGGTCTGCATGCCAAATTTTTCCTGTCCGGACTGCATGGAGGAATAGATCTGGTGGATTTTGTCCTCGCGAATCAGGTTGCGGACCGCGGCGTTCGGTATCAGAATCTCCATGATCATGGCGCGGCCCTTGCCGTTGACTGTGGGCAGCAGGCTTTGGCACATGATGCCTTCCAGCACCAGAGAAAGCTGCGCGCGAATTTGCGGCTGCTGGTGCGCCGGGAACACGTCGATGATGCGGTTGATGGTGGAAGTCGCCGAGTTCGTATGCAAGGTGCCAAAGGTCAAGTGGCCGGTTTCGGCGATGCGCAGCGCCGACTCGATGGTTTCCAGATCGCGCATTTCGCCGATCAGCACCACATCCGGATCTTCGCGAAGCGCGGCTCGCAGCGCGTCGGTGAAGCTCTTGGTATCGGCGTGCAGCTCACGCTGGTTGACCACGCAGTTCTTGTTCATGTGCACAAACTCGATCGGGTCTTCGATGGTGAGAATGTGGTCGTGGCGTTCGGTGTTGATCTTGTCGATCATGGCCGCCAGCGTGGTGGATTTGCCCGAACCGGTCGGCCCCGTTACCAGCACCAGCCCGCGCGGCTTGTCGCACAACTTGCTGACCACTGGAGCCAAGCCAAGCTGGTTGAATGATTTGATTTCGAAAGGAATCAAACGGAAGACTGCCGCGGTAGCTCCGCGCTGGTTGAACACGTTGGCGCGGAAGCGGGCGAGTCCTTTTAATCCGAACGAGAAGTCCAACTCCAGGCTCTCTTCGAAGCGATGCTTTTGGGAATCGGTCATCACGCTGTAGGCCAACTGCTTGGTCTCGGCCGGTGTCATCTGCGGCAGATCCAGCGGCACCAGGTGGCCGTGCACACGAATCTGAGGGGGCGAGTTGGTAGTGATGTGCAGATCGCTGCCGTTCATTTCCAGCATTCTCTTGAGCAGATCGCTTAACGACAAACCCATTTGAGCTTCCTTCCCTTTCGATTACCGCTTTAGTTCCGAATTAATGAATCGTTTCGCGGGCAACTTCCTCGAGCGTAGTCATTCCAGCCGCAACTTTGATCAATCCACTGCGGCGCAGCGTGATCATGCCGCGCTCAATGGCCTTCTTTTTCAGCTCAACCGCCGAGGCCCCGACCAGAACCAACTCGCGGATCTCGTCGTCCACTTCCATGACTTCGTACAAACCGCAGCGGCCCTTATATCCGGTGTTGTTGCAGACTCCGCAGCCCTTGCCCTTTTGAATCTTCACGGTCTTCGATTCCTCAGGAGTGAAGCCGGCGTCGATCAGCGTTTGCCCGGGAACATCCATGACCTCGATGCAGTCTTTGCAAATGCGCCGGACCAGGCGCTGGGCGCAGATCAGATGGACTGAGGTTGCCACCAGGAACGGTTCAATGCCCATGTTCATGAGGCGGGTGATGGTTTCCGGAGCGCCGTTGGTGTGCAGCGTGGAGAGCACCAGGTGGCCTGTGAGCGCGGCCTTGATGGCAATTTCCGCCGTTTCAAAATCGCGGATTTCGCCGACCAGAATGATGTTGGGATCTTGCCGCAGGAACGATCGCAGAGCAGCGGCAAAGTTCAATCCAATCTGCTCCTTCATCTGCACCTGGTTGACGCCGCCCAATTGAAATTCGACCGGATCTTCCGCGGTCATAATGTTGGTATCGGGCTGGTTCAGTCGCGATATCGCCGAATACAGCGTGTTGGTTTTGCCCGAGCCCGTCGGTCCCGTAACCAGCACCATGCCGTAAGGTTTCAGAATGGCTTTCTCGAATTTCACCAGCGACTCAGCTTCGAAGCCGAGCTTGGTCATGTCCAGGCGCAGGTTCTCTTTGTCGAGCAACCTGAGCACTATTTTTTCGCCCCACAGTGTGGGCAGCGTGCTGACACGGAAGTCGAGTTGCTTCTTGCGCCCGCCGATGTTCATCTTCAGCATGATGCGGCCGTCTTGCGGCAGCCGCTTTTCGCTGATGTCGAGCTTCGACATGATCTTCAGGCGGGACGTGATCGCGTCCTTCAATTTCAATGGCGGAGACATGATCGACTGGAGCACGCCGTCAATACGGAACCGGACGCGGAACTCTTTTTCGTAAGGCTCAATGTGGATGTCGCTGGCACCCCGCTTCACCGCGTCGCCCAGAACCACATTCACTAGTTTGACGACCGGAGCTTCGTCGGCCGCTTTTTCCAGTTCAGCCAGCTCGATCTGCTGCTCTTCGGCCTGCAGTTCGACGTCGCTCTCGCTCATCTCCGACATCGACTGCATTACAGTTTCGAGATCTTCTTCTTTGCCGCCACTACCGTAAGCCTTTTCAATCCCTGCCAGGATGGAGCTTTCCGAGGCCACCACCGGCTCGATGTTGAAGCCGGTCATGAACTTGATATCGTCCATCGCGAACACGTTCGTGGGATCGACCATCGCGATGGTCAGCGACGCCCCCACACGGCTCAAGGGAAGAATCTGGTAGCGCTTGGCGGTCTCGAACGGAATCAGCTTGACGACAGCGGGATCGATCTCGAAGTAGGAAAGGTTAATTGCGGGAACACCATACTGGCGCGAGAGGAAGTTGGTGACGTCTTCGTCCGTGAGAAAGCCGAGCTTCACCAGGGCCGACCCCAGGCGACAGCTCTGCTCTTTCTGCACCTTACTCGCTTGTTCCAACTGCTCTGGGGTAATAATCTTCTCTTTGACGAGAAGGTCGCCCAGCCGTTGAGACATACCCGGATCTCCTATCCACGTGGGTGGAACGATGCCTCGCACTTGTGCAGGCACAGCGCAAAAGGCCGCCTATCGTTGGGAGAGACGCAGCCCATTCGCGTTGACACAAATTGTCAACGCAACCGCGTTACTTCACCAGTAACTTTAGTACTTGCACCTGACGAGGATTCTTTGTCGCGAGGTGTCATTTGCGCTGAACCCCGCGCCAAATGCCACTTTCTTAGCTTCTGATGGGCGGTTTACCTGTGCGGGTACATGCACTTCAGTAAGTTCAAGCCGGCGGATCGGGAGGGCGCAACCAGCGAAAAGCGGGGTCAATTAGACTTTGAATAAGGAATTTTAATCGTGTCGCGATTCCGCAAAGAAAAGAGCCGTGAGGTTGTCCGATATTATGGAGCGCTCTATGACGCGTGGGGAGCACAGCACTGGTGGCCAGCCGAAACGCGCTTCGAGGTCATTGTCGGCGCATACCTCACGCAGAACACCGCCTGGAAAAACGTTGAGCTTGCGTTGGCCAAGCTGCGTTCTGCGCACGCACTGAGCGTTGAAGGAATTCGGGAACTGTCTCTTATCCGGCTGCAGCATCTGATTCGCCCGTCCGGTTATTTCCGGCAAAAAGCCAAGCGGCTGAAGACATTCGTCGCCTACCTCGACGAAAAATATGGCGGTTCACTGGACGAACTTTTCGCTCAGCCAACCGACAAACTTAGGGCAGAATTGCTCAGCTTGAATGGGGTGGGTCCGGAAACGGCGGACTCGATTCTGCTCTATGCAGGAAATCATCCTGTGTTCGTCGTCGACGCCTATACTCGCCGCATCCTCGACCGCCATGGGATCTTGCCCGAGAAAACGAATTACGAAGAAATTCGTGAATTATTTCAGCGGATCTTAGCTCCGATCGCTGGCCAACGGGAAGCCATCCCAGTGACCACAGTCGTGCTCCTTGAATCAGGGTTCCGCGGCGCCGCTCACCCACCTTCCGCGATGAGCACTGCAGCGCGGAAGGCGCTGGTGCAGGTATATAACGAAATGCATGGACTCATCGTGGGAGTGGGCAAGAACTATTGTGGAAAATCGAAGCCGAAATGTGACCAATGTCCTTTACAGCCCTTCTTGGATGCGGTTAAGTGATCATGGGAAGGGCACGGCTTTAGCCGTGCCGCTCGCACCGCAAAATGATGCGGGCTCTAGCCCCGAGGAATCTCGCAGTTTAAGGAGACGATGCTAAGTCCATCGCGGCAGTTTTCTTGCCTCGCGCTATTCGTCATGGCAACCGTCGTGACGCCCTCCCTTACGTTGCGACAAGCAGCCGAGCAGGCCCACATGCTGGCGGGCACCGCTGTACGCCCGTCGCTTTTCTCCGAGGCCGCCTACTCGGCCACGCTGGCCCGCGAATTTAACATGATCGAAGCCGAAGATGCGATGAAGTGGTGGGTCGTACGACGGAACGCAGGCGCCTTCGACTTTCGTGCGGGCGATGAAGTCGTCCGCTTCGGTCAGGCTCACGACATGAAGGTTCGCGGGCATTGTTTAGTCTGGGATCGCGACAATCCCGAATGGCTGATGCAAGGCAACTTCACGCCAGCTCAGTTGTCTCAGTTGTTGCGCGAGCATATCACCACGGTGATGAAACACTACGCCGGGCAGGTGTTCGCGTGGGATGTGGTGAATGAAGCTCTGGATGACAATGGCCATGTCAAGGATTCTCTCTGGTACAACCATCCCGGCATTGGGTTGTCTGAAAAGGGCACCGCTTATGTCGAGCAGGCCTTTCGCTGGGCGCATGAGGCTGACCCCCAGGCGCTGCTCTTCTATAACGAGGCCGAAGGCGAAGGGCTGAACCGCAAATCGGACGCAATCTACGCGCTGGTCAAAGATTTCAAGGGACGCGGCGTCCGCATTGATGGAGTCGGCTTGCAGTTGCACATTTCGGATCTTGATCCCGACACGAAGGCTGTTGCCGCTAATATCGCACGCCTGACCGCCTTAGGAGTTCAGGTTCACATCACGGAACTAGATGTGTCCCTGCCCGTGGACTCCAGCGGCGCCCCCCGGAGGGACGACCTTCTTCAGCAGGCTGCCGTGTACCGTGCCGTAGTTCGGGCGTGCCTGCAAAATCCCGGCTGCACCGCCGTTCAGACCTGGGGATTCACCGACAAGCACTCATGGATCGGATCGCACTCGCAAGGCACGCGCGGCGCGCCGCTCCCGTTTGACAGCGCCTATAAGCCCAAGCCCGCCTACGTCGCCATGCTAGAAGAGCTTTCCCTTAAGCGGGATCGCCACTGAGTTGTGGGGTCGGGTCCTCTTACATCACCCGATGACTGAACAGAGTCACAGCCTCGCTCCTACGCTTAGGCGCATGCCTGTGCATCTATAATGACTTTGTGCGTCAATGACTTTGTGCGTCCCGGCGATTAGTCTCGCTGGGGCGCGCCTGGACGCGGAAATCCCAGTGGCACAGCCGACCTCAATCCCGCCTGCGAAAACTTCGCACCGCAAGCAGGTCATGATTCTGCTGGCGATTTCCGTTTTTCTTCTCCTGGCTATCCTGGTTTCGGAAACTGCCTTTGACCTGACTTTCCTCCGCCCCGGCAACAATCAGGACATTGTTGTCTTCGCCGCGCTCTCGGCGCTGATCTTTCTACTGTTCGTCGCGCTCACTTTTGTGCTGATGCGCAACCTGCTGAAACTTTTTGCCGAACGCCGCCTCGGCGTGCTGGGCTCGAAATTTCGTACGCGTATGGTCGCGGGTGCGCTCCTACTCTCGTCCTTGCCAGTAATGGTCATGTACTGGTTCGCCTACGGATTGATGAACCGTTCAATCGACAAGTGGTTCTCGACCCCGGTCGAAGAAGTGCGGGCCGATACCCACGCCATGGTCACTTTGTTAGCTAGCTATGCCATGCAGAATGCGCGCGCCGAAGCCGCTGCCATCGCGGCATCTCCGGAAGTCGAGCGGGGATTTTCGGGCCATGGGTTCTCCGGTGTAGAGAGCGAGTTTCAACACCACGAGATAACCTTGCAAGGCGGGTTCGCACTTGCCGTTCAAGATGGCAACGCCGAAGCGAGTTTTAATGCTCCTGCGCCTTGGCCGGTTCTGAAATCAAGATTGCCGCTGGCCGAAGCGGCCTTGGGTCATCCCGCTCAATTTACCTGGCAGCAAATGGATTACACGCTGGGCAGCGCTCCAGTCGAAGGCGGTGGGCTGATCCTTGTGGGGATTCCGCTTCCCCATGAATTTTCGCAAACCGTGCGCGAGGTCGAGGCGAGCCAGCAACGTTACTACGATCTGGCTCGCGAGCGGAAACTGGTGCGGCGCACCTACATGGGTTTGCTCCTGCTGCTGACCATGATCGTGCTCTTCGTCACCACCTGGTTGGCCTTATTTCTTTCGAAGATCGTCACGCGACCGCTGTCGGCTCTGGCCGAAGCCACGCAGGAGATTTCACGCGGGCGGCTCGACTATCGCGTGGACGTGAGCGCCGCTGACGAAATTGGCGACCTGGTGCGCTCCTTCAATCGCATGGCGGAGGATCTGGAGGGCAGCCGGCGCCAGCTGGAGGCTTCCAGCCGCGATCTGAGCGCGGCCAACACGGAGCTCGACCAGCGCCGCCGTCAAATGGAAACCATCCTCGAAAGCATTCCGACCGGCGTGCTCTCTCTGGACGCCGCGCGGCGCGTGACTCACGTCAATCAGGCACTGCTCCGCATGTTTCATCCCGACGCCGGACGCGAGGGCGGCCCTCACATTCTGCGCGGCGCGGCGCTTTCTGATGTGTTCCCTTCCGAAGTTCTGGAAGATTTCGAGCCCTTGCTGCGCCGCGCCGACCGCATGGGAATGACCACCAGCCAGATGCAGATGCAGCTGCCTCGGGTATCGTTGAACGTCGCCGTAACCGTCGCGACCCTGAGGCATCAGGGAGCGGAGTCCGGTTATGTCGTGGTATTCGAAGATCTCTCCGATCTCTTGAAAGCCCAAAAGCAAGCTGCATGGCGGGAAGTGGCGCGCCGGGTGGCGCATGAAATCAAGAATCCGCTCACGCCCATCGCATTATCCGCCGAGCGCATTCAACGGCATCTCGACCGTGCCACTCCTAATGATCCCGCGTCGCTCGGCGTGGTGCGTTCCTGCGCTGAAACCATTGCTGGCGCGGTCGAAACCGTGCGCCGTCTGGTGGACGAGTTCGCCACCCTGGCGCGCTTTCCCGTGGCCAAACCACAGCCAGCCGACATTAACGAAGTGGTTGAGAACGCGCTCTCCATGTTCAATGGCAGGCTCGAGGGAATCGAGCTTCACAAATCACTGGCCATCGATTTGCCGAAGGTGATGGCCGACGGCGAGGCTATCAAACGCGCCGTGGCCAATCTCGTAGACAACGCGGCCGAGGCATCGCAAGATTCCGTCGTGCGCGAGATTGAAATTTCGACCGCGTTAGTGGCCACACGCGACGCGGTGGAGATCACCGTGGCCGACACCGGCCACGGTGTAACCCGTGAACTCAAAGAAAAACTCTTCCTGCCCTATTTCTCCACCAAGAAGCGCGGTACGGGCCTGGGGTTGGCGATCGTCAGCCGCATCATAGCGGATCACCATGGCTCGATCCGCGTAGAAGAAAACCAGCCGGTGGGCACGCGATTCATCGTCGAACTTCCCGTCGTTATCGAACCTACTCCGGCAGCGGCGACCGTCCAGCATGCATAACATTCTCATCGTTGACGATGAAGCTGGAATTCGCGACTCCCTCGCCGGCATCCTCGCGGACGAAGGCTACTCCGCCTCTTCGGCGGGAACTGGCGACGAGTGCCTCGCTCTGCTACGCAAGACTCCTTTTGACGTGGTGTTGCTCGATGTCTGGCTGCCTGGGGTCGATGGCCTCGAGACTCTGGAAAGAATTCGCGAGCTCGACAATCCTCCCGAAGTCATCATGATTTCCGGCCACGGAACTATCGAGACCGCGGTACGCGCAACCAAACTGGGCGCCTATGACTTCCTGGAAAAACCGCTCTCGCTGGAAAAAACTTTGATTCTGGTGAAGAACGCCATCGAGTCCAAAAAACTGCAGCGCGAGAATGTCGATCTGAAGAAGCAGCTTCAGGTGAAGAGCATCATCGTGGGCGACAGCATCCCGATGAAGGCCCTCCGCCAGCAAATTGGTTTAATGGCTCCGACCAATGGTCGCGTTCTGATCTACGGCGAATCCGGCACCGGCAAAGAGTTGGTGGCCCATGCCATCCACGCCCAAAGTCTGCGCAATGACGAAACATTCGTCGAGGTCAACTGTGCCGCGATTCCTGAAGATCTCATCGAGAGCGAACTATTTGGACACTACAAGGGATCCTTCCCCGGCGCGGCCACCGACAAGGAGGGCAAATTTCAGAGAGCTCACGGCGGTACGCTTTTCCTTGACGAAGTCGGCGACATGAGCCTCAAGACGCAATCGAAAGTGTTGCGCACGCTCGAAGAACAGCGCTTCACCCCCGTTGGCAGCGATGAAACCATCACCGTCGATGTCCGCGTGATCGCTTCGACCAACAAAGATCTGGATGAAGAAATATCGCGCGGCAACTTTCGCGAAGATCTCTTCTACCGGCTCAACGTGATTCCCTTCTTTGTGCCGCCCTTGCGCGAACGCAAAGAAGATATTCCTCTGTTTACTCGGCATTTTCTGAAGGAACTTGCGGCTACCTACGGACGCCGGCCGCGGGAAATCAGCGACGATGCCATCGATATCCTCATGCGTTATTCCTGGCCGGGCAACGTGCGGGAACTGCGCAACGTGATTGAGCGCATCGTGATCATGAATCCCACAACCACCCGCTTCGACAGCAAGCATCTGCCGCCTCTGGTCTACCGCGAAGGCAGCCGGCGCGCGCCCAGGAGCGAGTTCTCCACCCTGCATCAGGCTCGCGACGCCTACGAGCGCGACTACATCCTCAAAACGCTGGACCAAAATCACGGCAATGTGACCCGGACGGCGGAAGTGCTGGGCCTGGAGCGCAGCCATCTTTACCGGAAGATGAAAGCGTTGGCGATCGCGGCGAAGGAATAAGGACGGCTTCCGGCTTTCGCTTGCCCGTTAGCGGACAAAACTATTTTTTGTGACTTCCGGAAGCCGAAAGCCGGGAGCCGAAAGCCGAGCTTCACCGGCGCTTCAGCGCTTCCAACTCCTCCAGCGTTCGCGGCCAATCCGACCCTAATAGCCGTGACAAACTGCGATCCGCCAGGACTTTTCCACCCGTCTGGCAGCGTGCACAGTAGTTCGTTTCCTTGTCCGCATAACGAATTCGCAGCACTTTATCGCCGCATCTCGGACAGGGCTCGCCGTAGCGCCCATGCACTGCCATCCCCTTGCGAAAGGCCGTGACTTTTTCGGGAAAGCCGGCCTTCGCCTCGTCGCCGAGGCGTTCCACCCAGTATTCGATCGTGTGCCGAGTCGCGGCGAATAATCTTTCCCACTGCTGCGCATCCAATTTTTGAGTGAGCATGATTGGAGATAATTGCGCCGCGTGCAGAATCTCATCCGAATACGCGTTGCCAATTCCACTCAACAGACGCGGATCGGTGAGCGCCCGCTTGAGTGTGTGGTTTTCCGCCATCAGTACGGCGCAAAACGAATCAAGATCGCTGGCGAAAATATCGATTCCGCCGGCGTCAATGGAACGCAAGCTCTCTTCGCCTTGAAATAAATGTAAAGAGGCGCGATGCTTTGTGCCGGCTTCGGTAAGAACTAACGAGCCATTGGGAAAATCGAACGCGGCCAGACTGCGGCGGCCCGCCAATTTGGCGCCGGACGCTTGCCAGTGCAATCGCCCGGCAATCATCAAATGAACAGCGAGCCAGAGATCGTTCTCTAATCCAATTACAATGCGCTTCCCAATTCGTCGCAGTTCGCGGACGGTGCGGCCCTCCGTACTCGCAAGCGGCGGCTGCGCTGTTCGCAGCAGAAACGCGCTATTGAGCCGTACGCGCTCCAGGGGCTGACCGACGATGCGCGATTCCAGCGCGCCAATATAGGCAGCGATATCCGGCAATTCCGGCATAACTACCAGCTTGCACGTGCCAACCGCATTTTGGCAATCTGAGCGGTCGGCCACGATAGCGAGGAACAGATAGCCAGGAAATGATTGGCCATTCGATTGAAAACTAAGCGGATCGAATATCCCCACGGCGAATCTAATAAATCATGCGCGCCCGAATCACCCAAATCATTGGCTTCGTAGTCACGCTTCAGACCATACTCTTTTTAACGCACTACTTTCTCTACGAAACATGGACATTATCGTCTGCCGGTAGCGATGTTCCGCGCTCGCTCTGGCTCAAATTATTTTTCGGCGTTTCGTCAGTGAGTTTCACTGCGGCATCACTATTAGCCTTTCGCTATACGAATGCTGTGCTACGCGCGTTCTACCGTGCAGCCGCGGTTTGGCTCGGCCTGCTGACTTTTCTTTTCGTGGCGGCGATTGCCTCCTGGACAATTTTCGGAATCTCGCATTTCGCTGGGCTCAGTATGAATTTCCATCGCACGGTGGAATTGTTATTCGGCGCTGCATTGGCGGTTGGATTTTACGCGGTCTTCAACGCCGGATGGACACGAATCACTCGAACCACGGTGCGGCTCGCCAACTTGCCAGCGGCCTGGCAGGGGCGAAAAGCAGCGCTGATCAGCGACGTGCACCTGGGTCACGTGCGCAACGGCAGATTTCTGCGGCGCTTGATTGCCAAGATTTTGAGGGAAGAGCCGGATGCAATTTTCATTGCCGGCGATTTATACGACGGCACCGCCATTGACGCCGGCCGTGCCGCGGAGCCATTGAACCGGCTGACGGCGCCCCAGGGCGTGTATTTCGTCGCAGGAAATCACGAGCAATTTGGTGACGACAGCAAATATCTGAGTGCCATTGCGGCAGCGGGCGTTCGAGTACTGAACAGTGAGAAGGTGGAAGTAGAGGGTCTGCAGATCATCGGAGTGCCCTACCGAAATGCGACGCAGCACGGGCACCTAGCGGCGGCGCTTCGCCGCATCAGCCTGGACCGCGAACGTGCCAGCGTTTTGTTGACACACGCGCCAGATCACCCGGAGATCGCGGAAGCTGCGGGGGTTTCTCTGCAGCTCTCAGGGCACACGCACCTCGGACAGTTCATCCCTTGGAGTTGGATGGCGCGCCGGATTTACCGTCAGTTTGTCTACGGCCTAAGCAGGATCGGGAAGATGCAGGTATTCACTTCGAGCGGCGCAGGAACCTGGGGGCCACCTCTGCGACTGGGATCGAACCCCGAGATCGTAATGCTCGAATTCGCCAGCCAGTAGCGGCCGGCATCCGTGCATCAGTCGCGAGAGCGTCCTGCCCTCGGCGCGGCAGGCGAGACAGCCGCCGGGACGGCGGCGCTACAGAGCAGCATTACTCGAAATCAACCCTCTCAAATCCCAGGCCGTGTAACAGACTGGTAATCGTCGACATCCCATTCTGCTGCGCGTTCCGCAAAATGCCTTCGGCCATCGCGGCCTCTCGTAACTGGAGTTCCGCCTCCTGACGCACCTGCGTCTCAAGATTCGGATCGCTGGGCACGAGCAGCCCTGTCTGCCGGGAATAGACCCGCGTCTTCGCGCTGTCGATCCGAGTGCTGAATATTTGGGGAGCGGGAAGATGTAGATGAATCTGCTTGCCATCCACTTTCACATCGCCAGGTTTCAGATCCGCGAAGTCAATTCCACCCACAACCTCACCATGCACCAGCATCAGTAGACGATCTCCGGCCAGGAAATCTGGGAAGATGGGATTTTCTCTCGCGCCGGTAACGATTTTGTCCATGGTGTAAACCACCGTCTCTAACCGCTGCAGCCGCTGAATGCGATCAACCACCGTAGGCTGGCTCACATCGATGGTCAGCGTTCTGCCGGTGATCGCCGACCACATGTGGCTCAACACAGATTGCCCTGAACTTCGCGATAGCATCAGCCATCCCATCGCGCCGACGAATATCACACCGAGGAACAGTCCTAGCACTAGAGCGAACAAAACCGTGGCGCGCGATCGAACAGGTTTGGAAGTTGGAGGGAGATCGGGATCGCTAGGCATCCCAGCAAGGTTATCATCCATCCCGTGGAATTCAGACGATCAGCCAAGGAATTGCTGCGCCAAAATCAAATTGGGAACGTCGAACGCAAGGAAAGACAAATCTTAGGGCAGCGGCTGCAGCGCCTGGCAAGCCGCTTCGCTGGCAATCGCTGCACCGGTAGGATCTACGCGGATGGTTGCATCCTCGAACGAACAAAAGCTGCGGATACCCGTCTGGTTTTGCGTGACTGGAACCGCCGTTGCGAAGTACGAAGTGGCTGGAGGACCTCCCGTCCCAACGGCGGTGAAGTTATAGCCGCTCTTATTGCCGCTCGCCAGCCCGCTGTCGATCAGGCAGGCAGTGGTCGAACTGGGTGTGCAAGGCGTCGCTCCTCCAAGGTTCGCCAAAGTCGCAGCAAAGCCGGCTGTGGGATAGGCGGAGCTGTAAGTGATTTCAGCAGTGTTGATAGCGCGGATGGAGCCTACCGCGGATGCCTCATTGGCGCCCATTTTGGCGCGCATCAAGTTGGGAATGGCGATTGCCGCGATGATCAGAATAATCGCGACCACGATCAACAGTTCGATAAGCGAGAAACCTCTTTGCTTCCGCATCCAGAATTATCCTTCACTTGAGAGATCGCCTGCGGCCGGCGCGCCGTAGCCGAGAAACTATCGCTTCACCATGTGAATCTCCGTACCATTCTTATGGAATTCCACTTTGTCCATCAGTTGATTGATGAGGAAAATTCCGCGGCCGTGATTGGAATACAGATTCTCACCAACCGTGCAAGCCGGAATGTTTTGGGGATTGAACCCCGGCCCCGGATCACGCACAATAATGAGAATGCCGCGCTGTTCGTCGCAAGCTACCAAGCACTCTACAATCTTGCTCGGATCTTCCCGAGCCCCATGCACCACGGCATTGGCCAGAGCCTCCTGCAACGCCAGCTCGATGGCCTCTTCCTTGCCATCGGCGCACTTCATCTCCCGCACCGACGCCATGACCTGGGCAACGACCGGGTCTACAGCTTTACGGTCAGCCGCGAGGGTGACTCGCACGCGCAAGCTCAGCTTCTCCGGATCGAAGTCGTGCTCCGCAAGGTGTTCCTCGGAAGAAGCTCCAGCGTCCATGATTGGCTCGCTTGCCTTTAGTCCGCCTGTTGTCCGTCTATGAAGCGCGGCCTCTTTCGATTCTAGCGGCACGACTCAAATCCCGCAATCGCAGCCCGATCCGAAGCGTCCCCTACTTAACAAAAACCTTAGTCTTCTGAAGGCTCCCCGCCGCCGTCACTCAGTCTGATCGCCGGCGCGGCTCGTTCTTGCATTTTTTCCGCGTCATCTTCCTTGCTTTCTGAAGTGACATGCGCCGGCGACGTCTGCTCGAACAAGCGATGCTCCAGCTGCCGCCGCCAGTCGAGCTCTTCCACAAAGCGGCGCGAATCCCGCCAGCCCGGCTCTGCCTTCACATAAAGTTCTAGAAACACCTTGGTTCCCAGCATGCGTTCCATTTGTAGACGGGCCGACGTTCCGATCTTCTTCAGCATCTTCCCGCCTTTCCCGACCAGTATTCCCTTCTGCCCCGGGCGCTCGCAATAGATGGTGGCTGCAATCCGCGCGAGCCTCGCGCCCTCCTCGAAGTTATCGACCATCACGGTAGTCGCGTAGGGAATCTCTTCGCTGGTGTTCAGCAGCACCTGCTCGCGGATGATTTCCGCCGCCATGAACCGCGAGGGTTGGTCAGTGATGTGATCCTCGGGAAAGTATGCCGGACCCGCAGGGAGAGCCGCGATCACCATTTCTAAAAGCGCATCCAGCCCTTTGCGCTTGAGCGCGGAAATCGGGATTACTTCGCTGAAGTCGTAGAGCTTGCGGTATTGCTCAATGAGCGGCAGCAGTCTTGATTTCTCGCGAATGAGGTCAACTTTATTCAAAACCAGAAATGCTTTCGTACGCGGCCGCTTTAGTAAATCGAGCGCAAACTGGTCGCGGGGATCGAACTTGCGCGTCACATCCATGATCACCAGCACCAGATCGCACCCTTCCAGCGCCTCGCGCACCTCGACCATCATCTTGCGGCCCAGCGAACTGTCCGGCCTGTGGACTCCGGGAGTATCGACCAGCACAATCTGCCCGCCGCCCTTGCCCTTCTTCTTGGGTACATGAACCACGCCCTGAATGCGATTCCGTGTGGTCTGCGGCTTGGGCGAAATAATTGCCAACTTCTCGCCCACAAGCGCATTGAGCAAGGTAGACTTGCCCGCGTTGGGGCGCCCGAGAATGCAAACGAATCCGGAGCGAAAAGGCATAGGAAGTAAGCTACTAGCTACTAGCTTCTAGCGACCATTCAATACATCACTTTTGTTAACTAGCCTGACGATTGTAATTCGCGGCAGAAAGCATCAAGCGAAGGCGTTAGCTCATGGCTAGAAGCTAGGAGCTAGAAGCTGCTTTAAATCAACTTCATCTGCTGTGGCTGTACCGCAGTTACCCTCACCCGCTCCACCTTGCGGTCGGTAGATTCCAGCACCTCAAAGCGGAGGCCATCTTCCTGCACTACTTCTCCCTTGCGAGGAATCCTTCCGGCGAGTTCGCTGACCAATCCTGCTATCGTTGCCGACTCTTTTCCTTCCGGTTTGCTGCCGAAGAGTTCGTCGAGCCGGTCCACATCCATTCCGCCAGCCACGATGAACGAGCGCTCGCCTTCGCGCACGATCTCGGGCTTCTCGTGGTCGTCGCGAATCTCGCCCACGATTTCTTCCACCAGATCCTCGATCGTGACCAGCCCCGCTACACCGCCATATTCGTCGACGACAATGGCCATGCGAATATTCTGCTTCTGCATTTCGCGAAGCAAATCGCTGCCCAGCTTGCTCTCCGGCACGAAATACACGTCGCGCCGCATAATGGTATCCAGGATGCGGACGCGGGCTTCGCTGTCGGGCACTTGCAGCACGTCCTGCGTGTAAACGATTCCTTTGATGTTATGAATGCTGCCTTCGTAGACGGGCACGCGGGAATAATGCTTCAGCCGCAGCAATTCGATGAAGTGCTCGACCGTCGTATCCGCGGGCACGGCAAACATCTGGGGACGCGGCTGCATCGCCTCGCGCACCGTCTTGCCGCTGAATTCCACCACCGATTGAATCAGGTCGCGGTCGCCCTCCTGAATAATGCCCTCTTCCTGTCCCGCTTCGATAAGCGCATCCACTGCCTCGGCCGATGTCTCCGGCTGCTCGCTGGTATTTTGTTTGGTCAGCGAAGCCACCGACTCCAGGAAACCCAGCACGATCGTCACCGGCATCACCAGGTAGATCAATATTTTTAGAAACATCGTCCAGTGAGTCAGCCACTCGCCCTTGGTGCGTGAGAAAAATACAAAGGGCAGAAAGCGGTTGCACACAATGACTGCGAGGATCAGGCCGATCGCTGCCTGCAAGATCTCGTAGATGCCCCAGGATGGCTCGCTGAATACCAGGAAGCCAATCAGCAGAGCAATCGCCGCCATGGTAAGTTGCGTGAGCACCGCCATCGACAGTGCCGCCCGGCTTCGGGCCACGCCCAACTTCGGTTCGATCTTCTGCTCAAAGATGTCGATGTTGTCCTGAAATTCGCGAGAGAGGAATTTTCCGACTTCCTGGTACACGCGATCCACGTAAGAGACGAGCGTCAGTAATCCCAGCAACAGCAGCAACGCGCCGGCGACGCCGAAATTCATGCCATCCTCCTCGCCGCGGTCGCGCCCTTGCTGCCACGCCGCGCTTTCGAGGACCGTGTACCCGCAGGCTGGACCCTCTCACGCCGGGCGTTTTTCGTCTCGACTCGTTCGATTAACCCAGCCGGAAGCCCGAGCGCGCGACGCAACTGCATTTCCTTCCGCGCCATCTCACCATTATCGCGCTCATGGTCAAAGCCCGCCAGATGAAGGATCCCGTGCAGCGCCAGAATCTTCACTTCCTGAACCGCCGGATGTCCGAGGCGGAAGGAATTCTTGATCGCAATGTCGGCTGATATGGCCACCTCGCCGGCCAGCTTTGCCCGGTTGCGAGATTCCGCGACGGAAGAAGAAGTTGCGGGAAACGACAGGACATCGGTTGCTCTATTCTGGCTGCGGAACCGTAGATTCAGCGAGCGCATCGCGGAACTGCTGGTCACGAGCACATTCACTTGTTTCTTCAGACTCACGGCTTTCCGCGCGCGCACGATGAAGCGCCGCAGCGCACCTTCGTTCAATCCCTCGACTTGCTTTTCCAGAATCACCAAATGGCTTCTGACAACCTTCTCTCTTTCTTTTATTCGCCGCAAAATCAAACAGGAGGGCCAGTCGCGGCCCTCCCGCCGGAAATGCATTGGCAGCACTACCCTTTGGCTTCGGCCGATGTCGCCCTCTCCGCCTGCGCCGCTGCCGCCGCCTGTTTTTCGGCGCTGGCCGCGTCGGCATGCCGGGGCTCTGCCAGCAAAAGCATCTGCTGCTCGGCAACGCGCGTCTTGTGCTCGTCATAGGCGCGGACGATGCGCTGCACCAGATGATGGCGCACCACATCAGTCTCGTCGAAGTGCACAAATGCAAGCCCCTCCACACTCTTCAGCACGTCCATGGCTTCCAGCAATCCGCTGCGTCGTGCGTTGGGCAAGTCGATCTGCGTGACGTCGCCGGTGATCACCGCCTTGGAGTTAAATCCCAGGCGTGTGACGAACATCTTCATCTGCTCCGAGGTCGTGTTCTGCGCTTCGTCGAGGATGACGAAGGAATCGTTCAACGTGCGCCCACGCATGAAAGCGATGGGCGCAATCTCGATGACATTTTTCTCCAGATAGCGATCAACCTTCTCCGGATCGAGCATGTCATACAAGGCGTCGTACAACGGCCGCAAATAAGGATCGATCTTGTCCTGCAGCGTACCCGGCAGAAATCCCAGCCGCTCGCCCGCTTCCACAGCCGGACGCGCCAGTATGATCCGGTTCACGCGCTTGGCCAGCAGCGCGGAAATTGCCATCGCCACGGCGAGATAGGTCTTGCCCGTGCCTGCGGGGCCAATCCCAAACACCATGTCATGGTTCTCAATGGTCTCGAGATAACGGCGCTGGTTGCTGCTCTTGGGCTGCACGGTCCGGCGCCCAAATGAGCGTTGGCGCCCGGCATCCGCCAGTCCGCGCAGCGTAGAATTGGGATCCGATGTCAACACACGCAGCATGCTGTTAAGGTCGCCATTGTTGAAGGTGTGTCCGGCGCGCTGCAAGGTTTCATAATCGGCGAAAACCTGCTCCGCGCGTGCCACGTCCCGCGCCGCGCCTTCCAGTTCAATGGCGTTCGACCGCAGATTGATGGTGATGTTCAGGCCGTCTTCCAGCAAGCGCACATTCTCATCCCGTGTGCCAAAAAACGTCTCGATGTTGGGACTAACCCCGATACTTTTCTTCATTCTTTTGGATTCATGCTGGTGTGGGTCCGGATCTTTGACCCGGACGGGCCGGGCAAAGCCCAGCGGTCGCGGACATTGAGTTACACCCGTACCTGCTCCATCTTAAACACAAAGCAGGGTTTCGCTTGGAGACGGGACCAACCGGAATGCGCATGCCCAGGAGGCAAGTCACTACCATTACGTTCAAGCCTACCCCGCGGCGGAGAGGGAGTCAATGGCAGGGGAAACAGAAGATAAGAATCACTTTCAACGCGAGTCTGGGTCCTCAAAAACCAGAGGCTTGTCGAACAGTGCCATTTCCTCGAGTGTCGGTGCTTGGAACATCTCGAACCATCGTATGAGCGCAGCTTTTTCCATGGCCGGATTCTCTAACCCCCGGCGCTGAATCCTCTCGAAGAGGACATCGACAGGCGCCGAAAGATAGTGCAACTCAACAGCGGCGCCCACGGCTCTGGCTCCGAGCCGTAGGCTGTCCCGCTCGGACCTTCCCCACGTTCCCCATTCGACGATTACAGTCAGACCGCGCGCAAGAAGCTCTTGGCCAAATTTCCATTGAAGAGCCTCGATCTTCCCGCGTTTTTCTTCGTCGTAGATGTTAACTGACAGAGCATCCATCCACTCGTCCGCTGAAAAACGAACCGCGTGGAGCTTGCTTTCAACCTTCCGAGCGAGTGTGGTCTTACCCGAACCCGGCAATCCGCACACAATGATCAATCTTGGTCCAGCCACCGGATTTCTCCGCGATACAAATGAAGATTATCCTTGATGATTCCTATAGGAAGGCGATTCCTCTGGGAAACTGTCGAATATGAAGAAACCCACTCTGCGAGTCACCAAATGGCTGGGTGACATTCCCGTGGAAGCCGAATGCACCGCCTGCCCTGGCGCCGAGAAATTCCGTGCGACGCCAACCGGCCATCGTCCGAACCGGGAAGAATACTCGCAACAGTTACAGCGCGGGTTCGACCATCACTTTAAAACGGTTCACCTGAGCGAGACTCCAGCCAAGCTTAATTAAGACGTGAGGAATCTCATAAGCCGCCCGAATCCGCATCCCGCGCCGACGCCGGTACAGCCCTCGTCCTCGCCCATTCGCGCAACTCCCCAATCTCTTCCGCCCGCGTAACCGAAAGCGGCACGGTCCGCGCCAGGGCGTCCAGCAAAAACTGCGTAGCCAGCGGCTTCTTCTCGGAATATGCAGCGTAAAGCGCGCCTTGCACCGCAGCTTCAATCTCGGCTCCCGAATATCCCTTGGCAGCAGTCGCAACTTTCTCCAAATCAAACTCCTCCGGATTCCGTTTACGTCGAGCGAGTTGAATCGAGAAAATCTGCTTCCGCTCCGCCTGATTGGGCAAATCGACGAAAAACAATTCGTCGAAGCGCCCCTTGCGAATCAGTTCGGGCGGTAGCACGGTTACGTTGTTGCAGGTCGCGGCCACAAACACGGCAGCCTTGCGATCCTGCATCCACGACAGAAACGACGCCAGCAGGCGCGACGAAACACCCGCATCGGCCGACGCCGAATCGGGCCCGCTCCCGGCAAACACTTTTTCCAACTCGTCAATCCACAGCACGCACGGAGCCAGTCCCTCGGCGACCTGAAACACTTTGCGAATACGCTTCTCTGTCTCGCCAATGTATTTGTCGTAGACCGCCGAAGTGTCCAATTTCACCAGCGGCAGCTTCCACTCCCCGGCCACGGCGCGCGCACACAGCGACTTGCCGCACCCTTGCACTCCGAGAATGATCATCCCGCGCGGCGGCTCGAGACCAAATTCCCGGGCAGCGTCTTCCCATGCCCCGCGACGCTGTCCCAGCCACTGCTTCAAGTTTTCCAACCCACCCACGGCAGACATGTTATCGGAGGCCTCGACGAACTCCAGCATGCCCGAATGCCGCAGCAGTTGTTTCTTGGCGTCGAGCACATCCGTGACGCTCTCGGCACACAGCGCATAGCGCGTCACCAGCGCCTGCGAAATGGCGCGCTCCGCTTCTTCTTCGCTCAGGCCGCGCAGGTTGGCCGCCATCGCATCCACGCCGGCGGCGTCCAGTTGCAGTTTCAAGGTGTAAGTCTTCGACAGCCGGGTAAACATCTCGTGAATGAGTTCGTGCAGTCGATCTTGATCCGGCAGCGGAAGATCAAAATATTCGACCAGCGTCGTCAGCTCCGCAGGAACGGCGATTTGGGGCGAGGTGATAATCACTGTCCGCCGGTTGGCGGAAAATTTCTGCCCCACATCCCGCAGCCGCCGCACCACGACCGGGTCATCCATGTGACGATGAAAATCCTTCAGGATAAAGACGGCTTCCAACGTCATCGACTCCATGTTGGCCAACGCCTGCACCGGTTCGCGCGTGTTGTAGATCGAACCGCCGGACGCCGCCGCGTTGTCGGCACTCGTGGACAATGTTATGGCTCGCGCCATTCGGTCCGCGCCCGCGCTGCCGGCGCCGAGCGCAGTTCGCATTTGTGCAACCGTGCGCCCCGCTTGGCCCCAGATTGTGTTCTGGTCGTTGTGCGCCGGCAGGGATAGTTTCTGCCCCTCGTACGATTCCTTCGTTCCCGAGCGCACGAGTCCATCGGCGATACTCCACTCGAAAGTCGCCATCCTGAGTTCCGCGCAAGCGGCGCGCACCAGGCTGATGGCATGCATCTCCTCCGGCGTCTCCATCACGATGATGGGCGTCGAGGAGTTGATAAGTACTTTCAGCCGATCGAGTCCGTCTGTCATAGTTAGAACCGACGTTAGAACCGACCCGCGATGAGTCGATATTGAGCCATGCTCGAAGAGATTCGTATCAGGGCATCGCTTCAGCGATGCCGTTGACCGAGCGAAATACCAACGGCTTTAGCCGCCGCGGTTCATCGCAGCGGCTAAAGCCGGTCTCCAGTTTCATGCTCGACGGCATGCCTGAAGGCATGCCCTGATGCAACCCTCTTCCTCATCTGTCTTCGCCGACTTCATGGTTTGACCGTCCGTAAACGCTTCCCTATAATAAGTAATTCGGACCCACCCGAATATCTCTCTGTACACACGAAGGTAACGAACCAGCTATGGCAAATCATCTTTCCGCGCTCAAGCGCGCCCGCCAGACCACCAAGCGCACCGCCACCAATCGTGCCAACACCTCCAGCCTGCGCACCCAGTTGCGCGATCTGCGCGAGGCCATCGAAAAAGGCGACAAATCCGCCGCCGAACAAACCTACCGCCAGACTGTGTCCGCCCTCGACAAAGCCATCCAGAAAGGCACGCTGCACGGCAACACCGCCTCGCGCTACAAGTCCCGCCTGGGCAAGCGCGTCACGGCGATGAAGTAGGCTGTCAGCTCTCAGCTTTCGGCAAGAGCGGGACATCCGGTATCGAGTCACTAGCGATGTCCGGTCAACGCAACCAGCGCCAATCCCAAGAGAATCAGACCAGCCAGTAGGCACACCAGCGCTACACGTCTCGAACGTTCTTGTTGAGGAGAGACAGCCCTCAGTTGAGCCTTGATCTCCGGCGCGACCTCGCTCAGCGAAGCAGTTAAGCCAGGAACCGCTGCTCGATATACGAACCAGAGCATCAATCCCAACGCGACCACGCTCAGCCAGAAAAACCCAGAGATCCCTAAAGCCATCGTCAACCGGTGCGCTCGGGGGGTCAACCCGCCATAGGCCTCCAGGATCATAGCGGGCACCATGACCATGGGAGTGATCAGCAAGGAAATCAGCGCATTAGGAATCCGGTACATGTTCACAAACGCTCTGACTTTTTCCTCGTCAGCCTTCGAATCGACGAAGTAACACTTCCCCCTCCGGGTAAACGGAATAAAAACCAGCCGTCCGCCCGGCTCCTTCCTGAAATGAGCGTCCGCGACGCGGTTCATCAAAGAGATCATGACTCCTCCCTTGACGTTGCTCCCAAGCCATTGTGTCCCGAATATTGTTGCCCGGATAGGGATTGAAATCACGTTACCAACGGCACCCACCGGACCAAAAGTCGAGCCAAAACAGTGTTAGACAATTGCCCGACCAAGGCTCCCTTGAGTTTCGTTGTTAAAAATGGTGGGCCAGCCCCCTTGTCCCGTTCGGGACATCTGAAAATAGCCCGGCGCTTCCAGCGCCGGGTAGCGTCACCCTGGATTGGAAACGCGTCCCGGAGGGACGCCTGATTCACACATCTCAGGAAAGGCACCCGCAATTCCGCAAAGGATGGCACTCCCGCGGTACCCTACCCGCAACTGCCGCGGGAAGATAATTAGCTGGCGAAGCACCAGGCGCACTTTACAATCATTCCTGCTATCGTGGGCTTGCGCTTCCCCCGCAAGTTTGTCGAAGGGTCGAGCCGCTAGGGCTTTGCCTGTTCATTTGGGAGGAGCGCGCAATGGGATGGAGATTCCGGCAGTCCTTCAAAGTCATTCCCGGTGTCAGGCTGAACCTTTCGAAGAGTGGCCTTAGTTGTAGCATTGGCGGCGCGCCATTCACGATGAACGTTGGGCCGCGTGGCGTCTACGGCACCGCCTCGCTACCTGGGACTGGCATTTCCTACCGGCAAAGATTCGGCGACCGGTCGGAAACACATGAGCCGAACGCGCCGCTCCTTCCACCCTCCGACAACCCGCATTCTTTGCCCGCCGTTCCCTCGCCGGTTCCAATTCCTAGTCCTCTCTCGATTCCCGTAAGCACAATGCCCGTGCAAGAAATTCATAGCGCCAGCACGGAGCGTTTGACGAGCGAGAGCTTAAAAGAATTGAAACGGGTCATCCAGACTGCTTACGAAGAACACGAGGACATTTCGGGCCAGCTCGAAAGCACACGGCAGGAAAAAGAACGTGCGTCACGACGCTTTCTCTCATGGGAGAACGGCTTCTTTTTCAAAAGACTCTTCAAGGCGAAATTCGCTCGGCGGCGGGCAGATTCAGAAATAGCAGACGCGAAGGTCGCGGAGTTGGAAGAGCAGCTTCGACTCAGACCATTGCAACTCACGTCGAAATAGCAGCGGAGCAGGCCGAACCCTATTTCAAGATGCGGGATGACTTCGCGCTGCTCGCGGAATCGGCTGCGGTCTGGGACATCAAGTCGTATCAGGCGACCGATAGATTCCATGAGCGCACAACGGCGGAAACGCGTGTTGACCGGCAGCGCGTAACGTTCTCGTTGACGAACTGTGACCTGATTCAGTGGGAACAGAAAGTGCCTCACATCCAAAATGCGAAAGGCGGCGATCTGTTCCTATATCCCGGATTCATCGTGTATCGAGCCGCAAAGGAAGCCTTTTCAGTGATCGACTTCCACGATGTAAAAAGCAATGCAGCTCTGGTTAAGTTTCAAGAAGAGGAAAGCGTACCGAAGGATTCTAGAGTCATCGGACAAACCTGGGCCAAAGCGAACAAGGACGGGAGCCGTGACAAGAGGTTCGCAAACAACTATCAGATTCCGGTTGTGGTTTATGCTTCGCTAAGTCTGAAGAGCGATACTGGCCTCTGGGAGGAATTTCAATTCTCGAATGCCGAGAGACTTCAGCTTTTCCTTCAGGATTGGGCTAAGTTTGTTGCTTCATTCAAGGGTGGGTTGCATGCTTCCTAGCGCGTCGATGCAAAACCCGCACTTTTCCACAGTCGTCCACAGCAAGAATCCCCGGTTTCGTAAAGCTCAAAGGATGGGCCGCCTGCCAACGTATCATTTTGACCATTAATTTTGCTTCGTTCTCTGCTACGAATAGGAATCCAGCAAGAACGCACTGAACAGGATTCGTATGAAAATCACTGTTACGTTGACACTATTGTTACTCCTTGCTTGCTCTGCCGCTTCAGGCCAGACATTCAAGAGGCATAAATTAGGTGAGACTGCTGAACAGTTCTTTTCGATTGCTGCGATGCAGGACAGCGGAGGGCTGACTACACGGTACTGCAAAGATTATCTGAGTAACCCGAAGATTCTATCGGCATACGAGAAAGCTCAACGCGACATCTATGATTACGATGCGATCATTGGTTCAAGAGACGTAACAAGTTGCAGGGAGGTATTTGAGGCTCTTGACGGGAAAGAAGTTGAGGTCGGTGCTCGTTA
Source organism: uncultured Acidobacteriaceae bacterium (assembly GCA_963733795.1). Lineage (GTDB taxonomy): Bacteria > Acidobacteriota > Terriglobia > Terriglobales > Acidobacteriaceae > Sulfotelmatobacter. The sequence continues at coordinate 251,656 of CAVTED010000003.1, read as the reverse complement.
CGCCACCGAAATAGGTAAAGGAAGTGTGACATTTCGAGATTCAAAGTTGGTCTCGATAGTGTTTAACCTGAATCAGGGTACCGTCCTTGAAGATGTTGTGACCGACATCAGTACGGAGGTTGGAGGGGTGCAGCCTACGATGAGCGTAGATACAAAACAAAACGGTTTCGGGGCGACGTTGCAAGAACGGAAGGCTACGTGGGGCGTAAATAAGGTGATCGCCGTCGCCCGCGAGATGAGAGATTTTCAATATGGGGATATGGGAATTCTGGTGGTAGTTACCGACAGCGAGTACTTTAAGAATAAAGAAGCGGAACGGCAGGCGAACAGACCAAACACCATCCACTGATAGGCGCAACGGCATTCTGTCGGATGAGAATCCTCCGCGATAGCATGGGACGTTACGCGGGCCACAGGGATGCGGCAGATTGGCAACCAGTCAGAACTCCGAGAGGTTACTTTTTCGGTGTCTTCGTACCACGCTTTCCTGTGTAGGGATTCACGTTGGACTTCGAGGACCAGTTGTTTCGTTGGGTCTTGTCCGGGTTCGTCTGGCCATGAGCTTGCACCGTAGTACCATTCTTGCGGGTGTACGTCCTCACACGATGGCTACTCTGAGCGAAGGTCAAAGTAGATAGAATCAACATCAGCAGCAGTAGCGTTTTCTTCATCTCATTCTCCAGCTGGATTCCTACCACAGTTATCCGCCCAGCGCCAGCTTATTGAGGTTCTGCGGGACCCAGTTTTGGAGCGATCCTGTTCGGAGGTTTTCACAAGTGCAGATTTCAAACCCGCACTTTTCCACAGCCGTCCACAGCCAAAATCCACTTTCGTGTGACGAACAACCTTTACTGAGAAATATACAAAGCGCAAGATCGACCTATGCGCGAAGGCTCTCTCAAAAAGTTCTACCACGGGCCGACAAGTAGCGGTTTCCGGTCCGAAGCTAAGTCCTTATTCGGTAAGATTTTAGATTTAAGTCCTTACGATTCAATATTTTGCCCGATACCCAGCATACCCAGGCGCGCCAAGTTAATAGAAACAAAGATTTTAGCCGAAGGGTATCAAAAAAAATATATGGCGGACATAGGCGGGTCGTTGGACGGGAAATCCGGGACAGCTGAACGCTCGCTACACCGGCAACTGGTCCTGCATCCACCCCGGCGTCTCTGGTTTCGCCTCGGTAGTCAAATCCATCACCAGCCGCTCCAGCACCATGCGTTTGCTCACGGGATTCGAGCGCAGAGCCAGGTCGGCCTTGGCCACCAGGCGGATGGCGCGCGTCAGTTCGCGGCGGGATTTGTAGCGGCGAGCCTGCTTGATGATGTCGTCGGCGGCGAACGGGGGCACGCGAAAACCCTGCCACAGCGCGGCCCACAGCATGCGCTGGTCGCGGACGTTGCGCTCCAGAATCACCAGCATCTGGCGAAAAGTTTTCGCCAGCATATAAATGTGTCCGATGGCCGCTTCTTCGCCGTCGCCCGACAGCAGAATCGCATCCAGCACTTCCAGCGCGCGCACGCGGTCTTTAGCCGAGATGGCGTCGGTCAACTCATACAGCGAACGCTGCTTGGCCGCCAGCACCATGGTTTCCACGTCGCCCAGCGTGATGCGCTTCTTTTCGCCGACGTAGAGAATCAGCTTCTCCAGTTCGTTGGAGATCATCATCATGTCGCCGCCCAGGGCATCCACCAGTTCGCGAGCGCCGTCCGGCTCGATTTTCACTTCGCGGCTGGCGCAGTAATCGGAGATCCAGCGCACAGCCTCTCCCTCTTCCACCCGCGCCAGTTCCACGATGCCGCAATACTGGCCCATGGTTTCGCGGATGCGCTGGTAGCGCTCCTTATCTTGCATCTCCATGCGGCGGACATCGGCGGGAATGCTGATGTGGTCGGCCACAAACACCAGCATCGCATCGGGATTCGGATTCTTACAGTACTCCTCAATCGCAGGCCAGCTTCTCGTCATTGGACCCACGGCCAAAAAGATTTTTCACGCCGCGCACGAAGAAAACCTGAAATGGCGACATCAGCGAGGGAGTCCGGGCGCGGTCGAGCACTTCGGCGAGATCGTTCTCAGCCAGATCGAACTCGAAGAACCCGAAGTCACGCAGATCGGCCGGAACCAGATGCTCGAGGATCGCATCCCGAAAACGCTTGCGAAAGAATGCCTCATCGCCCACGAACACATAGGCCGCGCGCAGCTTGCGCGATTCCAGTTCGCTGACAAAGCGCTCGGCCTGGGCGAAAGCACGCATCAGAGTTGTTCCGCTGTCGCGAAGCTCATCGCTCCAGTCTCTAGCATCGACAATCGAATCCGCAAATGATCCCACGTGAACGCGGGCCGGGCATTTGGCGCATACATTGGCGAGCGCAAGATGCGCTCGCGACAGCCGGCAGGATGCCGGCGCTACTCTGGGAAAATCGCTTCACGGTTAGAATCCCTCCAGAATGTTCGAGACCAGTGTGCGGGCGAAATCCTGCGACAGGCGGCGGAAGGCGGGGGAATCTTCCTCAAAAAAGCTGGTCAGATCCTGTGAAACTTCGTATTGCTCGCGAAACAGGTACGCCGGATTCTGGTACAGCACCTTGCCGTTCCGGTCGATGAGCGTAACCCTCATGCTGACCACTACCAGGATGCTGGCAGCCTGCCCGCTCGAGGTGTCGTAGGTAAGCGGAGAAGCGGTGGTGGACAGGATGGTTCCGCGCAGAGTAGCGTCGGCGTCCGCGCCGGTGTCGTTAACAATGCGATAGTGAGTGCGCGTCGTAAACTCGCGCACCACGGAAGCGGTCAGCATCTGCTCGATGCGGTAGGTAAGCGTTTCGTTCTTGAAGGCGGGCACAGCGATGGTTTTGACGTTCTGGGGAAGTTGCACCACGTGACCTGCGGTGTGATACCCACATCCTGCGGTCAGCAACAACAGGCGAACAGGGGGAGCACCAGCGCTGCCAGGCGCGTCTTCATTGAATCTTCCCCGTCGGGCGCGTGGCCATCATACTCTCGGCGCATTCCACTGCGGTCAATGCCGAGATGCGGAGATTGTCCGCCGCCGTCCATAGCCAAATGCCGCTCGGTTGCACGGGATCGATCTTCAGCGAGACTTGGATATCCGGCTGTCCCGCCGAACTTACATTGCTCGGCGAATCTTCCTCTGCCCCGGGGATCGTTACATGATCGCCTGTCAATGCCTGTGACAGGGCCTGCACATCCACGGGACGATCCAACTCCAGGAACACAGCCATGGCATGACCGTGGAACACCGGAGCTTGCAACAGCAGCAGCGACGGCTGTGGAGCGTCCGCCCCGGCAATTTTCTGATAATGGCGAAGGATGCGGCCTTCGATCGCATCGAGCGTGGGCTGCGACTTTTGGCCGTAACGCGCCACCATGTTGAAAGCCACCTGCACGTCGAAGACATCCTTCGGCAGGGATTGGAAGGAGAGCAGGTTCACGGTCTGCTGGTGCAATTCGTCCATGCCGCGCTGGCCGTGCTCCGAAGCAGGTTCAAAAATTGTGACGACTGAGCGCCGGATGGCCCCGGCTTTCTTAGCCCGCAACAGCAGCAGCGCCAGCGTTATCGCGACCGGGTGCGCGGATACGCAGGGACCCGGTTGCAGTTCGGGCGCTGGAATTTGGCCACGTTCGCGCTCCACCCACAGCGACCGCACGCTGGCACCTGGCTCATTTTCCAAAGACGCGGAGAGATCGATAATAGCGGCGCCCGCATCGCGAGCGTCTTTCCAGTTTTTGCGCGTGCTTTCTTCGTCCGAGGCAAAAAAAACGAAGTCCACGTTCTCGAATTGCTCGGCGCGCACCCGCTGGATGAAGCTGATCTCGTCGCCCATGGCTTCGAGCTGGCCCATGGACTGGTCGTCATCCAGGAGGCGAATATCGGCGGCAGGGAAATTACGTTCGTTCAGCATCTCGGCGACTTCTTTTCCCTTGAGAGAAGCGGCTCCCACAATGGCGGCGCGATAGAGATTTCCACGAGCCGCAAGGGGATGCGACGCCGACGGCGACTTTGACGGAGTCGTTCACGAGGCCTGCGAAGCCTCCTTGTAGGGCGGCGGAGGACGGTCACGGCGGCGACGGAAAATCCATTGCACGCGCCAGAAAACGCCTGAGATCATGTAGATCAAGGCGATTACAAAGAGCATGATGCGCGAAAAGAACCAGATGGAGGCGAACAGCGCGGCCAGAAAAAGAATCAGGCGAAAGGGATGTCGGGAGCGGAAGTCGATGTCCTTGAAACTGTAAAAGCGCCACGTGCTCACCATCAGATAGCCGACCGTCGTCACCATGGCGAGCCAGACCAGCGCGGTATACCACGAGAACAGAGGATCTCCGCCGGTGAAATGAACGACCGCGGAAACCACGCCCGCCCCCGCCGGAATGGGCATGCCAACAAAATACTTCTTGCCGGGACGACCGGGATTCGTGGGCTGCGGATTGCTGGTGATATTGAACCGGGCCAGGCGGCTGGCTCCCGCCATGAGAAACAGAAAACTAGCGATCGCTCCCAGTTGCGTCAACTTGATGTGCCATTCGGTCAGCACGACCGTTGGCATCAGGTTAAATCCCCAACTCCACGCCAGCATGGCCGGAGCCACGCCGAAAGCGATTACGTCGGCGAGAGAGTCCAATTCCTTGCCGAAATCGCTGCTGGTGCCGGTCATGCGCGCGATGCGGCCGTCGAGTCCGTCGAACAGGACGGCAAAACCGATAGCCTTGGCGGCGTTGTCGAGATGCCAGTACTCGTTCGCTGTGGCGTGCATGACTTGCAGAATGGCGTAGTAGCCCATCGCCATATTGGCGGTAGTAAACAGCGATGGAAGGATGTACATCCCTTTGCTGTGCCGGCCGCGCGGTTTGGGGACAATCTTGATCCATCAATTCGCTCCTCTGCGCGGCTGCAGCGCTTCCCGCGGCCGTCAGCGCGCCCTGCGGTTGCAGATAGGCCAGGATGCTGGAACCGCCTTTGACGCGATCGCCGATTTTCACATTCATGCGAGCAGAGCCGTCCAGCAAGACATCGACGCGCGATCCGAATTTGATCAGTCCCACGCGCTGGCCGCGATCCAGACGATCTCCCAGCTTGGGCGTGAACACGATTCGCCGCGCCAGCAGCCCCGCAATCTGCTTGAAGATGACCTTTTGGCCGTCGCCCTCCACAGTCACAATATTCTGCTCATTTTTCTCGGCGGAGACGCTGTTCATGGCGTTCAGATACTTGCCCCGCTGGTAGCGAACATCGCGAATTACTCCTGCGATCGGGGAACGGTTTACATGCACATCAAAAACGTTGAGAAAAATGCTGACCCGCATCTGCCGCTGGTTTCCGACGGTCATGATCGAAACGTCGGTGACTTTGCCGTCACCGGGGGAAACGACTGCTCCAGCGTCTTGTGGAATCTGCCGCTCGGGATCACGAAAGAACCAGAAAAAGAACACGGCCAGCAGGCAGGGGATGATCGCCCAAACAGGCTGTGTCAGCCAGCCTAACAGCACTGCGGCCGCAATCATAGCCAGCGCGTAAAAGTATCCGTCACGAACCATGAGGAACGATAGTTAATGGGCGGCAGCAGGCGATTGCCAGCCATTTTCCTAGCTCTGTAAGTATAAATAAAAAAAGGCGCTGTATAGCGCCTCTTTGTAGATACATCCCTCCCTCAACGGTCGAAGCCGCTTGGAGGTTCGCCAGAATTTAGGCTACATTAACGCCGTAGTGCTGCCGATACTCGCGCTCGATGGATTCCATCTGGTCCTTCAGGCGCAGTTTCAGCTTTTTAAGCCGGACTTCTTCCAGCTTTTCGTCTTCGCTGAGATAACGTTTCTGGGTGAGTGAATCTAGGCGTTTTGCGTACTGCGTGTGCTCCTGAGCCAATCTGCGAAATTCTTCGTGATTGGTCAGAAGTTCGTCTCTCGAAGTCAGCATCCAGCAGACCTCCAACCGGGATATGACCTCAGGCTAGCACACGCCAAAAGTGGGTTCAATGCCAAAAAAGTGGTGCAATCTCAGTGGTAATCTCAGTATGAGAACAAGCCTAGTCAAGGGTGCGGCGATAAAGAATGGCGTCTTCCGAGGGACTCGTATAGTACGAATATCGACGGCCTGACTTGCTCGAAATCCAGCTTTCTCGTAGAGCGTTCGCGCGGCTGCATTCGAATCCCGGACTTCAAGAAAGACCGCAGTGCTGGTTGTCTTTCTGGCAGCCGCTAGCAAAGCGTTGAGAAGCCGTCTCGCAAGGCCCCTTCGACGCGCGCGCGGGGCTACGACGAGGTTTTCTAATTCCCATTCGGGAGCGAGATGCTGGGCAACTAGAAATCCGAGAATACCGGTGCCGGCGTCGGACCTGAGACCGGATGCGCTGGGCGGCGCTGCCTCCAACACCAGCACGAGTCTGGCCGTACTTTCAGGCTGAAATACTTGGCGGTATTGAGCCTCAGTCCAGTGCCCCGCGCTGGCAGACTGCCGCTCGAGACTCATGATGGTTGGAATGTCAGCGATGGTTGCAGGGCGGACGTGCACGCGACGGTTCAAGATAGTTCAAGCCAAAAGCTAAGAGCTAAAAGCTTAAGAGCTGGATCTCACAAACATCTCGGCATCGGAGCGCCGCATGTAGTTCGCTTCTAACTGCTCGGGGGAGACAGTTTCACCAGCTTGCAACTTTCGTAAGCCCAAGCGAGCGATCCCCTCAGCGCTCGCAGGCTCGACCTGGACAACAGAAAGTCCGGCTTCCCTCGCGACTGCGGCCCAGGTTGGGGCGGGGGTGATGACCGCCGATCTTGGGGCGGCTGACAAGAACTCAGCTTTTGACATCAGTTGTTCCCGCAAAACCTGCACGGACTCGCCCCCAATCTCGTAAGCTCCGAAAAAAGCCTCGCCGCGCCCCGCATCCAAGAGGGCGACAACCTTGCCTTGAAGCCGACTCTGGATGGCCAAGACCTCCAGCAGCGATACCGCCACGATGGGCTTCTTCAGAATCTCGCCTAGCGCCTTGATGGCGGCGAGCCCCACGCGTAGTCCAGTAAATGATCCCGGGCCGGAGACCACAATGAACGCGTCGATATCGGCTTTGCTGAAACCATGCTTATCCAGCAGCGCTGCGATCTGCGGCACCAGTTGCGCGGAGAACATGCCTCCTGTCAGGAACGCGACTTCGATTACCTCAACCTCGTTCCGATGGCGTTCGTCCCCACGCGCCAATGCAACGCTGCCTTGCTTGCCGGAAGTATCGGTGACGAGAAGAAGCATGTTTGTTCTTTAGGATTTATCCGCGCTAATCCGTGAAATCCGTGGCCGGTAGTTTTCTTTACGCCTGGACCAGTTCCAGCAGCACCCCGCCCGTGCTTGAAGGATGGACAAACACGTAGTTGTGTCCGCCTGCACCAGTCTTGATTTCTTCGGAGACGAGGCGCACGCCATCTTTTTTCAATCGCTCGACCGCCCCCGCCAAGTCTGGCACCTTCAGGCACACATGGTGCAAGCCTTCGCCGCGCTTGGCGATAAACTTCGCGATCGTCGAATTCTCTGACGTGGCCTCGAGCAACTCAAGCCGGCTTTCGCCGACTGGCACCATTACCAGGCGTACTTGTTCTTGCTCTACCGTTTCTTCGGGCGAGACGCTGAGGCCAAGCTTTTCGTAAATTGCTTTGGCTGCTACCAGCGACTTCACCGCGATTCCGAGATGATCGATCTGAAACATTGACTTCAATCTCTGCTCACGGAGCGGCGGACGCATTCTTGCCCCGCCCCAATCCAGCTCACCAGCCACCTTTAACCCCGCCCCGGACGAACGCGTCCGGGGCTACATGTTTTTTGCCCCCGCCGCGATTTCTTCCACGAGCGTATACGGATCGCGCTTATGTTCGGCGACTTCCGCCGCCAGCCTTGCCATGTTTCCATTGTCCAGTTGCGCGCGCGCTTTTTCGAGCATGGCATCACGAAGCATCTCCACCAGCCGCTCCTGCCAGTTCTGCACGCTCTTATTCAGCGCAAGGTTCTCCTTTTTGCAGATAAGCCTGATAGTCGGCGATTGCCGCCGCCAGGTCGTCGATTCCAGTGCCATCGGTGGCGACGGTTTTCACGATCGGAGGCGTCCATCCATCGTGGCGCAGGGCCAGCGACTGCAGGGCGCGAATCTCGCGTTCCACGCGCTCGGCGCCTTCGCGATCGCTTTTGTTGATCACGAAGATGTCGGCGATCTCCATGATTCCCGCCTTGATGGTCTGCACATCATCACCCATGCCGGGAACCAGAATCACGACCGTGATGTCGGCCAGCCGCACAATATCAATTTCGTCCTGGCCAACTCCGACAGTCTCGATCAGGATAATGTCGCGACCCGATGCATCGAGCACGGTGGTGACATCGGCGGTTGTGCGGGCCAGACCGCCGAGCGATCCGCGGGTCGCCATGCTGCGAATATAGATTCCCGGGTCGGCGAAATGTTCCTGCATGCGGATGCGATCGCCCAGAATTGCGCCGCCCGTATATGGACTCGTCGGGTCCACCGCGACGATTCCCACGCTGTGATTCTGCCTGCGATAGAAGCGTGCCAGGTGATCGACCAGCGTGCTCTTCCCTGCGCCCGGCGCGCCCGTCAGCCCGATCACGCGAGCGTGACCGCTGTGCGGGAAAAGCGCCTTCAGAAGATCGGACCATCCTGGCGCGCGATTTTCCACCACCGAAATGGCGCGCGCCAGAGTGCGGACATCTCCCGCGCGCAGGGGCTGAATCCATGACTGAATGTCGTTATTTAGACCCGCAGTGTCCAAGCGAACAGTTTAAAGCACAGGTGGAGTCTGGGAAACTATCGGCGCTTTTGGTGACTAATACCTGACGACGTTACAGCTTGGACAGGACCACCGCTCGCCAGTACCGGCGACCAAAGGAACGGAACAGAAAGGACAGACCGTGTCGGCGGCAGGGGGGATGGACCGCAGTTTTCTCCGAAGCGAGAAGGGCGCGCCCGATCGAAGCAGGCGAAAGAAAACAAGAACCGCTCCCACCGGCGCTACGATCCGAATCACCCAGCTGATCATGGCAAATCCCGAGTCAACCGGCACCGTCCAGAAGGCAACGGAAACGGTAATTAGGGAATAGAGCGTGGTCCACTTAAGCAGCCGGCGTTTTCTCGCGTGCGGTTTGCGGCCACAGACGCTGCACACCCAATGCCTCCAAAAGCCGACGGGCAGAATTGGAATCCAGTAGAAGTGTCCTACATCGAAGCTGCGTATGGCGATGGATCGTCGCGGCGCGTTGCAGGAGAGGCAATAATCATTGCGAAACGCAACTGGCATCCGCCGGTAATAGTAGGCGCCGCGAACGATGCGCATGGGTTCGTTTGGGGCTTGCGTGCAGAATAGTAGCCCAGTTCGCGAAAAACTCAATAACTTTTGGACCGCACCCAGGAAAAATGGATGTCGAGTACAGGCTAAGGGCTAATCCTTCAACAACTGCCTTGCGATCACCAACCGCTGAATCTCGCTGGTACCCTCGCCGATAGTGCACAGCTTCACGTCGCGGTAAAACTTTTCGGCGGGATAGTCTTTGATGAAGCCGTATCCACCGTGAATCTGCACGCCTTCGTTGGCGCACCTTACGGCCACTTCGCTGGCATAGAGCTTCGCCATGGACGATTCCTGCGTGGTCTTGAAGCCGGCATCTTTCATTGACGCGGCCCGCATAGTCAGCAGCATGGCCGCATCGATCTCCGTGGCCATGTCGGCCAGCTTCCACTGGATTGCCTGGAAATCGCTGATCGCCTTTCCGAACTGCTTGCGCTGCTTTGAATATTTCAACGCCGCTTCGTAGGCGCCCTCCGCCATGCCCAGCGACAGCGCGGCAATGGAGATGCGTCCGCCGTCGAGCACGCGCATGGCGTCGGGAAATCCCTGCCCTTCGCCGCCCAGCAGATTTTCCGCCGGAATCACACAGTCTTCAAAAATCAATTCCGCTGTATCACTCGCCCGCAGTCCGAGCTTGTTTTCTTTTTTCCCGGGACGAAATCCCTTGGTATCTTTCTCCACCACGAATGCCGAAATTCCGTGCGTATGCGCGGCGCGATCGGTCACCGCTAGCACGACGATCACGTCGGCGTAGTGACCGTTGGTGCAGAAAGTCTTGGTGCCGTTCAGCACCCAATTATTTCCTCGCCGCACCGCCGTCATTCGCGCGCTGCCTGCATCCGATCCCGAAGAGGGCTCGGTCAACCCCCACGCGCCAATGAACTCGCCGGTCGCCAGCTTGCTGACGTATTTCTTTTTCTGCGCCTCCGTTCCCGGCAAGAAAAATATGATTCGAGCACAACGATGTGTGCGCCGCCACAATAATTCCCACCGAGCCATCCACGCGCGAGAGTTCCTCAATCGCGGTAACGTATTCCACGTAGCCCATGCCTGCGCCGCCATATTCCGCCGGAAAAACCATTCCCAACATTCCGAGTTTTCCCAACTCTTTGATGGTGGCGAGCGGGAACTCGCCAGCCTCGTCCCACTTCATGACGTTGGGCTTGATCTCGCGCTCGGCAAAATCGCGGACGCTTTTCTTCAATTGCAACTGCTCTTCGTTCAGTTGGAAATCCAAGGTTCCTCCGGCAAACGAGGGCGCCGACATCGTGACAGTGCGGTTCGGCCACCAATTTGGATTAGAACATAGCGCTGGAGCGGCTAAAAAGTTACCTGCGGGATAAAATGGAGAAACGCGATTCACCGCGTCGTTACTGGGGTCTCCGCGAGACGCGGCGCCTCCCCCAACCGACCGGATGGTTTGGGAATATCAACGGCAGGGGACACCTGAGGCCTTGGCAGTAAGTCAACTGGCACGAGAAAAGCCTGGAAAACCTCGTTCGAAAGCAATCTTCCGCGCGCCGTGAGCTGGATACGATCGCCGGACTCCTCCAGCAGTGTGTCCGCAGCCAGTTTCGCGATCGTTGGCCTTAGATTTTCGACAACTTGCTGGCCGAAGCTTGCGGCAATCTGGCGTAGACTCACACCCCGGTTTAAGCGCAATCCCAGAAAAAAGTTCTCTTCCAGCGCGGCCGTCCGCGAGACCCGAGCGCTGTCGGAGAGAGAACCGGCAACGTATTTCTCCAGCACATCCGGGGCCGCAAAGCGTACCGCTTCGGCGTCCGGCAACGCGGAGGCCAGCATCGAGTGCGCGTCCACTCCGAAGCCGAGATACGGCTGCCGCGTCCAGTACTTGAGATTGTGGCGCGACTGGGAACCGGCGCGCGCGAAATTCGAGATTTCATATTGTGCAATGTCGGCCGCTTCCAGTCGCTCGCAGGCTGCGAGATAGAGATCGGCAGTCGCCTCTTCGTCCGGGACGAAGTGAGCGTGATAGCGCGTTCCCCCTGCGATTACCTCGCGGCCTAGTCGAGAATCTTCGTCCACTTCAAGCATGTAGACGCTGACGTGTGGAACCCCGGTGGCAAGAGTTTCTTCCAACGACTCCTGCCAGGTTGCGGCCGTCTGGTGCGGAAGGCCCGCGATGAGATCGATATTGATGTTGTAAATCCCCGCCGCCCGCAGTCGAGCTATGTCGTCCAGCACGGTGGAACGCTTGTGCAACCGCCCAACGGCCGCCGCCTCGACGTCGACAAATGACTGCACACCCAGGCTGACGCGATTCACGCTACAGGTTAACAATGTGTCGATCATGTCCGCCGAAAGCGTTCCCGGCGCGCACTCAACCGTAACTTCCGCGTCCGGGCTAACTTGAAACTGTTTCCGGACTGCGTCAAATACGTGTCGCAGTTGAGAAGCATCGAGTACGGTGGGTGTACCGCCGCCCAGATAGATCGTGTCCACCTCGTGCTCGATCTGGCCACCCACGTCTTTGGCAATTTGGGGTGCGTCGGCCACGTCCGCGCAGACGCGGTCCACGTAGCGCTCAAAAACGGCGCGAGAAAATACGTCGGAGGCGAAGTTGCAGTAGCTGCACTTGGTGCGGCAGAACGGAACCGAGATGTAGATGCCCAGAGCCACTGTCTTGATTATCCCACTCTCAAACCTTCGGACGCTGCCGCAGCTATCGATTTAGGTTAACCTGTTGCTAGGGATCTCAGCGCCGCTCGGGAAACCGTTCAGAGACAATGGCTCACGAAGAGGAAATTCTGGGCAAAGCGTATGACAGCCGCCTGATGCGGCGGCTGCTTACCTACCTGCGCCCCTACCGCTGGCAAGTGACGATTGCCATCGTCTCGATCATCGTCAAATCTTTTTGCGACGTGCTCGGGCCCTACCTGGTGAAAGTCGCTGTGGACCGCTACCTCGCGCCCGTAAAGGTCTCGACCTCGGGCTTATGGAGTTGGCTCAGCCCGCGGCCGTTTCACGGGATCGCGCAGATCTCCGCAATTTACTTCGGCCTGCTGATTCTCACGTTCATATTCGAATTCCTGCAGACTTACTTCATGCAATGGACCGGGCAAAAGGTGATGTTCGACCTGCGCAGCCAGATTTTCCGCCACCTGCAGCGTATGCACGTCGCGTTCTACGACAAGAATCCGGTCGGCCGCCTGGTCACGCGTGTCACGACTGATGTCGACGCCTTGAATGAGATGTTCACCTCCGGCGTGGTTTCCATTTTTGAAGACTTCTTCGTGCTGATCGGAATCCTGGGCATCATGTTGTGCATGAACTGGAAGCTGGCGCTGATCACATTCGCGGTGCTGCCGTTCATTATCGTTGCAACCAAGATTTTTCGCGACAAGGTCCGCGACTCGTACCGCCGCATTCGCACCGCGATCGCCCGCATCAACGCGTACCTGCAGGAACACGTCAGCGGCATGGTGGTGCTGCAGCTTTTTAACCGCGAGCGCAAGGCGTACCAGCGCTTTTCTGAGATTAACCGCAGCCACATGGATGCGTTCAAAGACGCGATTCTGGCCTACGCGTTCTACTACCCGGTGGTTGATTTTTTCTCCGCGGTCGCGATTGCCAGCGTCATCTGGTTCGGCGGCCAGGACGTCATGCGTCACATCGCGGCTAACAGTGTTTCCATCGACTTCAGCCGTCAGTCGCTCGTATCGTTTCATCTGGTCGCCACTGCGGCTTCTCTCGGGGTGCTGATCGCCTTCACCCAATACGCGCAGCGTTTCTTCCGCCCTATCATGGACTTCAGCGAGAAGTACAACATTCTGCAGTCCGCGATGGCAGCCAGCGAACGCATCTTCAAATTGCTGGATACCCCGGTGGACATCGTTTCGCCGGCCGTGACTCGCAAGCCTGAGGGCCCAGGCAGGATCGAGTTCGACCATGTCTGGTTCGCGTACCGAGAGATGCAGGCGGAAAGCAGTGACGTTGAAAGCGGCACGGCTCGTGTGGGGACGGGCACTCTTGCCCGTCCGACCGAGCAAAGCTCGGCCGGCTCTTTACAGCGGAACGCCAGTGCCGCGGCAATCGACTCGACTCCCGACTGGGTCCTCCGCGATGTCACCTTCGGCATCGAGCCCGGCGAAACCGTAGCCGTAGTCGGCCACACCGGCGCCGGCAAGACCACTCTAATTTCGCTGCTGCTGCGCTTCTATGACGTCCAGAAAGGCGCCATCCGGATCGACGGCGTCAATGTAAAAGAGATGGACCTCGCCGACCTGCGCAGCCGCTTCGGCGTCGTGCTGCAAGACCCGTTCCTGTTCACCGGAACGATCGGCGGCAACATCCGCCTGGGCACCGACCGCATTCAAGACGAGCACGTCGCCAAGGCCGCCGAAGACGTGAACCTCGGCGATTTCATCCGCGCCCTGCCCAAGGGCTTCAACGAAGAAGTCCGCGAGCGCGGATCGACGCTTTCGACCGGACAGAAACAACTTATTTCGTTTGCCCGCGCCCTGGCCCACGAGCCGAAGATTCTCATCCTCGACGAAGCCACCTCGAGCGTGGACACCGAAACCGAATTCAAAGTGCGTGACGCCCTCGGCCGCATGGTCGAAGGCCGCACCTCGCTGATCATTGCCCACCGCCTCTCCACCGTGCAGCGCGCCGACAAGATCATCGTCATGCACAAAGGCCAGCTCCGCGAAATGGGCACGCACCAGGAATTGCTGGCTCATCGTGGGATTTACTTCAAGCTCTATCAGCTGCAATACAAAGATCAGGAGCTGAATGTGGCGCGGGCGCCCACGCCCGCGAATTCCGAGGTCACCGCCAGCGCGGATGATTAGGCAATGACAAGCCAGTCTCAGTCAAAACAAGTTTTCCTGTCGGCGGAATGGCGGGACCTTGTGATGTTGAATTTTGCAGTCGAATGCGAGCTGCTGAATCGATACGTTCCCGCGGGTACCTCGCTGGACTCTTTCAACGGAAAAACCTACCTCAGCCTTGTCGGTTTTCGGTTCTGCCGCACCAAACTTCTCGGGCGATTCCCGATTCCTTTTCATATTGATTTCGATGAAGTAAACCTGCGCTTTTACGTTCGGCGAAAAGAAGGCGCGGAAGACCGAAGGGGAGTCGTGTTCATTGCCGAGGTTGTGCCCAGACTCGCGATTGCGACAATGGCTCGCGTACTGTACGGCGAGAATTATGTTTGTCTTCCGATGAGACACAGTATTGAAACAGAGGGCTCAAAGAACACAGTGGAGTATCAGTGGCGTGTTGACGGTCAATGGTGCAGGATCTCCGCTCAGACCGCCGAGCTTCCAAAACAGCCCCCAGCGGGTAGTTTGGAACAGTTCATTACCGAGCACTATTGGGGCTATTCGAGTCGACGATCCGGCGAGTCCCTTGAGTATCACGTCTCGCATGTCCCATGGAAAGTGTGGGCAGCCCCCGACGCGGAATTTGACGGCGAAGCCAGCACGCTGTATGGAAGAGATCTCGGAGCAGTTCTTCAACGGCGGCCTGACAGTGCATTCGTGGCCGACGGCTCGCCCGTCATTGTCTTTAAGGGCAGGAGAATCGAATGAATTTAGCAGACTACAAATCGGAACCCGGTCTGCCTCGCGAAGGCTGGATACTTTATGACGGTGGATGCGGATTTTGCTTTCGTTGGGTTCGCTTCTGGCAGAAAGTAGTGGAACGGAGAGGGTTTGCGATCAAAGATCTTCAGTCCGCGTCCGCCGACGGCATGCTACATATCCCAGACGATAACCTGCTCGACGACGTGCAGGTATTGACCCGCAGCGGAAAATTGCAATCGGGCGCAGATGCATATCTGTATGTGTCGCGGAAAATCTGGTGGGCATGGCCTTTCTACGCAGTCTTCCGCTTACCCGGCTTTAATTGGATACTCTGGCTGGGATATCGCTGGTTCAATCGGAATCGCTATCGAATTTCTCGCCACTGTCCGCTGCCTCAGGCACACGGTGATGAGCGCGCTAAAAGCCCTCTCTGAAGATCTGTAGCCATCGCGGCTTTACAATGCTTTCTTGCGCATTCTTATCTCAGCTGGCGAAGCTTCGGGGGAAATGTATGGGGCGCAGCTGATTGAGGCGCTGCGCCGGGGTGCCGAGCAAAAACCCGCGGAGCTGCGCTCCGCCGGACAGCCGGGGACGGCTGTCCCCACACAAACCTCTAGCTCCCCGCAGACATCTCGGCTTGAATTCTTCGGCGTCGGCGGAGAGCGCATGCGGGCTGCCGGCTGCGATACCGTCGTCGACGCCAAAGACTTAGCGGTCGTCGGCATCACCGAAATTCTCAGCCATCTACCGAAAATCTATGGGCTCTACCGGCACTTGATCCGCGATGCCGACCGGCGCAAGCCGGACCTCGCCATCGTCATCGACTCTCCCGCATTCAACTGGCGGGTTGCGCGGCGAGATGAAGAAGCGCGGCGTTCCCACGGTCTATTACGTGTCCCCGCAGTTCTGGGCGTGGCGGCAGGGACGGGTGCGCCTGTTGCGCGACTACATCGACAAGGCTCTGGTGATCTTTCCATTCGAGGAACAGTTTTATCGCGAGCGTGGTGTGGATGCGACTTTCGTCGGCCATCCTCTGGCGGAATTGCCGAACCCTGCGATCGAACGTAACGACTACGCGGCACAATTCCATCTGGACCCGTCCAAGCCCTGGATCACCCTGATGCCCGGCAGCCGCGTCAAGGAAGTCCGCATGAACCTGCCAACGATTCTCGAATCGGCGGCGCTGCTGGGTTCAGAATATGAGTTTTTGCTTCCCGTTGCCCCCACGCTCGACCGTAATTTTCTGCTAGCTCTGATCGGCGACAGGGAAATCACCTTCGTCCCAGAAGCCCTGCCAGCCCTCTGGCACTCCCGCGCCGCAATTGTCGCGAGCGGCACGGCCACGGTCGAGGCCGCCATGATGAATACACCGTTCGTGACGGTCTACCGCGTCTCGCCGCTCACTTATCTCCTAGGCAAGCCGCGGGTCAAGGTACCGTACTTTGCCATGGTCAATTTGATCGCCGGGGAGCAGATCGTCCCTGAACTGATACAACACAACTTTAACCCGCAAAACGTAGTCGCCCGTCTGCAGGAAATTCTGCCCGACGGACCCGCTCGATTGCGGATGCTGAAAGGTCTAACCCAGGTGAAAGCCCGTCTTCGGGCTCCCCAGGCCGTTTCAGGGGCCACACAACATCCGGCCGACCGGGCCGCCCAAATCATTCTGAGCTTTCCAGGCTTTGGTTTGGCTAAAAGCTACGAGCTAAGAGCTAAAAGCTAGAAGCTGCCCTAAACCTTGTGCTCCCAGCATCTTTTGCGTGAGAATCTTCATCATAGGAAATGGGTTATCATTGCCTGGAGAACCTCCTGAATGTGGATTCACCCCCGGCGCGCTCTGAGCGTCCTAACGAGTTCCCTGACTCTGGCATTGCTGGTTCTGCTCGCCATCCCATCGCGGGCGGCGGAAAAGGCGCGCCTTCGCGTCGACGACTATCGCATCGAGGCTGAACTCGACCCGCATCTCCATCAAATTACGGCTCGAGCCAAGGTTAAATTCACAGCCCTGCAGGACCTGAGCGTCGCCGTCTTCGAACTGCACAATGACCTGCGCGTCACCAGGGTGACAGACGAAAAGAATCAGCCTCTATCCGCCGAGCGCGTGACCCAGGATTCCACCGTGCGCGTGCCGCTGCCCGCGGGCTTGTCCAAAGACGCCTCTACAACTTTGACCTTCGAATACGACGGGACGCTGGAAAGCGCCGACAACAGCCCGGTGCCCGGCCTGAAACTGGCCTATATTGGCGACGACACCAGTTACCTGCTCTATGCCGGACGCTGGTTCCCGGTCAGCGGCTATGGACTGAATCGTTTCACGTCCACCATCAGCGTGACTGTGCCCGCGCATATGCTGGTGATCGGCAGCGGGCAGTCGAGCGTCACCGATGCTGCGGCTTCGAAGAAGCCCAACGCCAGCGTCCTACCGACCAAGACTTTTACCTTCGTTTCCACCAAGCCCAGCTTCCCCGGCACCATCGTTGCCGGAGTTTTTGCCCCGGAATATAAGAGCGACGAAGCCGGCCTCGACCTTCACGTTTTTTTCAAGCCCACCCATCAGAGTCTGGCTCCGGCCTACACCACGACCGCGGTGCAGGAGTTCAGCTACTTCATCACGCTGTACGGCCTGCCGCCATCGCAGAAAATGAACATCGTGGAATTGCCCGCAGACACGCTGCCGTACCTTTGGGCGCCAGAAATCGCCGGACTGGCGGGGCCTTCCATCACCGAGAAGACAAACTACCGCCTGCTCGCCGATGCGATTTCCCATCAGTGGTGGGGTGTCTCGGTGAGTCCCGCCACCAAGGATGACTGGTGGCTGAGCGACGGCTTCTCCCGCTATTCCGAGGCGATGTATGTAGAGAACGCCGCCGGTGCCGCAGGCCTGGAAGAAGCCGTGAAGGATATGTCAGTGGGCGCTCTAGCCTACGATACCGTGCCACTCTCGCAGGCCAGCAAGCTCGACATTTTCTCCACCGAATTTCAGTCGCTGGCCACCGACAAAGGCGCCATGATCCTGCACATGCTGCGCTCGGTGCTGGGCGAGGACAAGTACAACAAGACCATGCGCGAATTTGCCGCGCAATTCGCCGGAAAATCGGCGACCACCGACGACTTCCGCGAAGTCGCCGAGAAAAACAATGGGCAGCAGCTGACCTGGTTCTTCTCCCAATGGCTCGATTCCACCGGAGCCCCCGAGTTTAAGGTGAAGTACACCACTTACCGTTTGGGCGGCAATTTTGCGAAGGAGTCGAAGGCCCAGCAGGAAAGAGCTCCGGGATTCCGCGTTACCGGCGAAATTTCTCAGGATCTCGATCTGTTCCGCATGCCCGTGGACTTGCGAATTGATACCGACGGAAAAACCGAGAATCAGCGCGTGGAAGTGGTCGGCACAAATTCGCCGTTTTCGATTGAGACCTTCGGCCGCCCCCGGCGCATTGCGGTCGATCCCGATCACCGCGTGCTCACCAATTCCAGCGACGTGAAGTTGCGCGCATCCATCTTGCGTGGGCAGGCGATGCAGCAACAGGGAGACTTGACCGGCGCGCTGCTGGAGTTCAACAAAGCCCTCGACCTCAACAAGAACAGTTCCCTCGCCCACTACCGCATTGCCGATGTCTTTTTCTTGCAGCGCAACTATCAGTCGTCGGCCAACGCTTACCGCGAAGGCCTCAACGGCGACGGAGACCCGCGCTGGACCGAGGTCTGGAGCCGCATTCAGCTCGGTAAGATTTTCGATATTACCGGCCAGCGCGAACGCGCGGTGAACGAATACCGTCAGGCCCTCCAGACCAACGACAATACTTTCGGCGCCCTAGAAGAAGCTCGGAAATACCTCCAGAAGGCCTATGAACGGCCGAAAGAGAAACCGTGAAACACTGTTCAGTCCTAGCGTGACGAATCCTCAGTAGATACGAATAACGGTCGCAGCGAAAATGCGTTTGGCTGCTCAGTGGATGTAAGCAGGTGATCCACCATGATGCGAAATGCTCAACTCGCCACAGTCGCTCTCGCACTCGTTTTCACCGCAGCCACCCCGGCGACAAGAAAAGCCGAAACCGTTTCCCGTAGTCTCCACCGTCGATCAGCCCTCCATCGCCGGGCGGCCGGTTGAGTTGGATGCGCAGGGAAAACTTCTGCCCTGGCCGATGCCCGACAATATCGGCTATTCCTACTCGTCCCATTTTCTTTCGCAGTGGACCATCCTGTGGGATCAGTACAACCGCCAGCGACTCTACTATTTTCACTGTTGCTTCGATTTCGATCGCACGACCTACGAGCTGATCCCCGATAAAACCTGGGCTAACTCGACTGGATACCTTCGAGCCATGCTGCAGGGTTTTGTGGAACGCCTCTATCCCTACACGGCTGATGCCCGGACGCTCACGTTCCTCGAGGACTTCGTCGATTACGAACTGGAAAATGGCCGCACTCCCGCGGATTATGTGTGGGCGCGAGTGCCATACCCCTCGGCCGACCCAGGCGCTCGCCACTACAGCGGCTGGAGCCGGCATGGCAAGGATTACGTTGAGCCTCACGTCGTCGGTGAAGATGGCTACGCCTACCTGCGGCTGTACGAAATGACGGGCAACACGAAGTACCTGCAGGCCGCCATCCTGTGCGCCGATGCGCTGGTTAAGAACTATAAACGCGGTGACGAGACCCACTCTCCGTGGCCGGTGCGATGTTATGCGCGCGACGGCAGAATTGAAGGCGCCCCCATGGGACCGTATTCGGCGAATGTCATTGAACCGATCATGTTGTTCGACGAACTCCTGCGGCTGCGTCAAGGAGATGTCGCCGGTTACGCCCGGGTCCGTCAGTTGGCGTGGCAATGGTTTAAGACCTATCCGCTTACCAACAATGTATGGGTCGGTTACTTCGAAGACGTCGCACCGACCATGGGAAACATGAATCAGGTGATCCCTCTGGAATTTGCGCGCTATGTTCTGTTGCATCCGGAAAAAGATCCGCAGTGGAAAGAGCATGCGCGACGACTGATTGCCTGGGTTAAGACTACGCCGAAATGGCCGAAATACATTGTCCACGGCGCGACCGTCACCACGGAACAAGGCGACGGCAAGAGTTTCTGCTGCAACCTTCCGAATCAATGTTGCGATAGCCACACCGCGCGACTGGCGGCCGTGGAAGCCCTCTATTTTGCCAAGACAGGTGATCCGGAATACCGCGAAGCTGCCTTCCGCTCCTTCAACTGGGTGACCTATTTTCAGGGACTTCCCGGCGGAGCGCATGCTCCGTTCGGCGAGAATCAGTGGTGGTTTACGGACCAATTCGCCGACGGTCCGCGGCGCCTGATGGATGCTTTCTGGGCCGTCCCCGAGTGGGCGCCCGCCGACGAATCGCACTTGCTCGGCTCGTCTTCCGTAGTCACGAAAATCAGCTACCGCAAAGGCTCGGTGACCTATTCCACTTTCGACCCTGAGTCTACCGACGTGCTGCGGCTTAACTTCAGTCCCGAATCCGTCAGCGCAAACGGACGCCGGTTACGGCAGCGCAAGGTTCTCGATCAGCCGGGGTTTGTTTTTGATGAATCGACCGGCGTGCTCCGAATTCGTCATGACGGCGCGCGTGACATCGACATTCAGGGCAAGCATGCACAGGAAAGGCAGGAAGTCACTCCTCCGCTCTACGTCACCTTCGACGATCCGCATTTGGCCGCCGGAACGGAACTAAACGGTTCATATCCCTCCGGAGCCATCGACTGGCCGCAGCACGAATGGAAGATCGGCGCGCCCAGCGGCAAGTTTGGTACGTTTAACCTCATCGCCGCCGACCCCGCCGCCCGGCAATTGGAATTTTTCTTTCCAAATCCCCGTGTCTTTGTCGGGGTCGATGTTTATAACGGCGGGACTTCGGAGGCCAAGATCGCAGTCTACAGAGACGGCGCACCCGACGTATCAATGACTCTCAAGCCCGGTGAACTGCGACGGCTACGCACCGGATGGTCAAAAGCGAGTTCACGGATCAGCATCGCAGTCAGCCATGGCGACGCTCTAAGATTCGACAACCTGGCTTACGTGCACGAATAACTTGTTCTTGTTTGTAATTTTTTGTGGCGTTACCGCGAGGTTTGGGTGCCATTTTGAGTGCGCGGTCCAGCTAACCTTTTCGTGGCAATCGAGGTCTAAATACCTAACTACCAGCGGGGAACTTTACCGAACTCGGCTGCGTATCTCTGATCAGATGGTTGGGCGGGATTGAGACCCCTCGCCTGAACGTTACCCGGGTGCCCCCGCGCCCCTCCCCGGAGGCGTGGGGGCATGATTCTGCCACAGCTTTATGCGAATGCTCGTCGATATCATTCGGCAGTCCCTGTCCACGCTTTGGGCGCACAAGCTGCGCTCTTTCCTTACCATGTTCGGAATCGCCTGGGGCGTTGGCTCCTTGCTGCTGCTGGTGGGCCTGGGAGAAGGCTTCCGCAGCGGCCAGGAAAAACAGCTTGCCACCTTGGGACAAAACATCATGTTTATGTTTCCCGGGCGGATTCCTGCGGTCGAGGGCAGTACGCAGTCCGGACAAACCTATTACTTCACTTACAAAGATTATTTGGCGATCCGCAGCGAGGCTCAGTTTGTGGGCGCGTTATCCCCGGTGCTGAATCGCGAAGACATCCGCGCGGTCAGCGACTACGGCTCGACGAACGGTCAAGTATTCGGCGTAGCCTCCGATTACAACCAGATTCGCAATGTCCCCGTGGAACCCGGCCGCTGGTTCAACAGCCAGGACAATTTGGAACGCCGCCGTGTGGCCGTCGTGGGCTGGGAGTTGCTCAAGAACATGTTTCCCGGACGGCCTGCCGTGGGCTCGACGATTCTGCTGAACGGAATCAATTTCGACGTGGTCGGCGTAGTCGCGAAAGTGGGACGCGACGGGAACAATGGGACGAACTCGCGCATCTTCATCCCCATCGAAACCATGCGCGATCTTTTCCCGCTGACCAAAGCAAATTCCGAGGATGCGATCTCGTTCCTCAACTATCAGCCGATCTCTAAGGATCTGCACTCCGAAGCGAAAGATGAAATTCATCGCATCTTGGCGCGCCGCCACGGTTTCAGTCCCAAGCTGCAGGACGCCTTTGAAGATTGGGACACGATCGAAAACATGAAGCGAGTGGGAAGGATTTTCGATGCCATGGACTGGTTCCTGGGCGTGGTCGGTGTGGTGACGCTGGGCCTCGGGGCCATAGGCATCATCAACATCATGCTGGTGTCGGTGACGGAACGGACGAAAGAGATCGGCCTGCGCAAAGCACTGGGCGCAACCTATCGCGCTATCCTGACGCAATTCTTTATCGAAGGCGCGTTTCTCACGGCGTTCAGCGGCGGAATCGGATTGGCCATCGCAACCGGCTTTGTAACGCTGCTCGCAATGTTGCCATCGCCCGAGGGCTTCGACACGCCCCGGATTATTCCTGCGTCTGCGCTGGCGGCGATCGGGTCGCTGGCAATTGCAGGAATAGCGGCAGGGTTGTATCCAGCAAGGAAAGCGGCTTTATTGCCGCCGGTAGAAGCGTTGCGGCAGGAGTAAGAAAAGCAGCTGCTAGCTGCTAGCTTCTAGCCAAAGCAATCGTACGAGGGCTGGAAGGTTCAAGCTAGGAGCTAGAAGCTAGGAGCTGTCTTCCATGATCCTCGATCTCGTCACTCAGGCCTATAATGCACTGCGCCACAACCGGCGCCGCAGCGTGCTCACCATGCTCGGTATGGCATGGGGCATTGCGACGGTCGTGCTCCTGCTCGCCTACGGCACCGGCTTCGAACGCGGTTTGTGGTCTGCGTTCCGCTCTTTCGGTACAAATCTAGTCTTTATTTTTCCTGGCCGCACCGAGTTGCAGGCGGGAGGGACCAAGGCGGGAACGCAGGTCCGCCTAACGGTCAACGATCTCGACTCCATCCGTGCCGAAGTTCCGCTGCTCAAACGCGTTTCGCCGGAGGCGTTCAAGAATTGCGTGGTCGCCTATAGCACGCGCAGCGCGAACTATGGCGTGAGTGGCGTATATGCGTCCTATGGCCGCATGCGCAAAATGGATGTCGCCGAAGGCACATTCTTCAGCGAAGCCGATGACTTCACGCACACGCGCGTCGCGGTAATCGGCTCCGACGCGAAGAAGAAACTTTTCTCCGGCCAGAACGCGCTCGGCGAAAACCTCCGCCTCGACGGCATCTCCTATCAAATCGTCGGCGTTCTGAAGCATCAGGTGCAAAACGGGGACGACAACATCAACGAGCACGTCTTTGTCCCCTTCAGCGCCATGAGCGATCTGATGAATACGTACTACTTAAGCTCAGTCGTCATGGAGTACGAAGGCGACCACGCAAAAATTGTGAAGGCCGTCCGCGATTCCATGGCGTTCCATCACAGTTTCGATCCCAAGGATCACCGCGCCATCTTCGTCTTCGACGTCTTCGCCGATCTCATGGATCTGCAAGTGATCTCCACCGGAATCAAAATTCTGCTCGGCTTTATCGGTCTGCTGACGCTGGGCATTGGAGGCGTAGGATTGATGAATATCATGCTGGTCTCGGTGACCCAGCGCACCCGTGAGATTGGTGTGGAAAAAGCTTTGGGCGCGCATCGCTGGCACATTTTATTTCAGTTCCTGGCAGAGGCCCTGGTGATTACGGCTCTGGGCGGCCTGTTGGGCGTGGTTCTCGCTTATCTGGTCTCGTGGTCAGTGGGATCGCTCACTCTGTGGAGCGCATTTGAAGATAACGCCAGCGAAGGCGACATTCACCTTTACATCGATTCCGCGACGCTGATCTGGTCGACCGCAATTCTCAGCTTCGTCGGCATCATCAGCGGCATGCTGCCCGCCATCAAAGCCGCACGCCTTAATCCGATCGAAGCTCTCCGATATGAGTAGCGACTCCCAGTGATGTCAGAGTACGATTAGCAGGAAATTCCCATTGGTTTTGAGACGGCCTGCGGCAAAATGCCTTGGCATCGTGCGTCGCATCAATTCTGCACAAAGCAAAACGATGAAATCACGAATCTCATTTGCCCTGTTAGCCATCCACCTTTTCGTCGCTGCGCTATTCTGCGCACTCGCCGCGGCCCAATCCAAAAGCGAAGCGCCCACTCAGCAGAAACCTCTTCCGCCCGGCCTGGACGAGCGCTTCCTCGACACTTCGGCCGATCCCTGCGTAAATTTTTTCCAATATGCTTGCGGAAACTTCACCAAGTACTACCCGATCCCCAACGACCGCTCCGGCTACGGCACGGGCACGATGATTTTCGAGCACAACGAATACGTTCTGCACACCATGCTTGAAAGCGTGGCTGCCGGCGGCGCTGATCGCACACCCAACCAGCAGAAAACTGGAGACTATTTCGCTGCCTGCATGGACACGAACGCAATTGATCAAAAAGGCTTGAAGCCCTTCCAGCCCGAACTCGACCGCATTGCCGCACTAAAGATAAGCATGAGTTGACTCCATTGCTGGCTCATTATCAGCTCATCAACGTGAATGCATTTCTCGGGCTGGGCGAGCAGCAGGACTTCAAGGACGCATCCCAGCAGATTGCCGCGGCCGATCAAGGGGGCCTGGGCCTGCCCGAGCGCGATTACTATTTCCGCACCGGCGACGCCGCGGAAAAAACTCGCAAGCAATATGTGCAGCACATCACCAACACTCTGAAGCTGCTGGGCGAGTCCGACGGCGAAGCGGGAAGCGATGCCCAGTGCATCTTCCAATTGGAGACTGCGCTAGCCAAGGCCTCCATGGATATCACTTCGCGCCGCGATCCCAAGAACGTCTACCATCTGATGGAAGTCGCCGATCTGCAAAAGATGACACCAAGCCTGAACTGGACGAGTCTCCTCTCGGAATCGCGCTTCCCCAGCGTGAAACAAATCAACGTTACCAATCCTGACTTTTTCAAGGCGCTCAACACGCTGCTCGATTCGACCGACCTGAAGACAATCAAAGCCTACTTGCGCTGGCAACTGATCGCATCCGCCGATTCAATTGCACTGCCCAAAGCCCTGGATGAAGAGACCTTTGACTTCCGCGGCCACAAGCTGAGAGGACAACCCGAGCAGCAGGCCCGCTGGAAGCGTTGCGTCCAAGCCACCGATGGCGCGCTGGGCGAGGCCGTCGGGCAAGTCTATGTCACGCAGGAATTCCCGCCGTCCAGCAAAGCGGCCACGCTCCAGATGGTGCACGACATCGAGAATGCGATGGATCAGGACATCGACACTCTCGATTGGATGAGCCCGGAAACTAAGGCCCGCGCCAAGATCAAGCTCAAGGCCATCGCGGACAAAATTGGTTATCCCGACCACTGGCGCGACTATTCCGAACTGATCGTGGAACGCGATGATGTTTACGGCAATACCCAACGGGCGGCCGTTTTTGAAAACCTCCGGCAGATCAATAAAATTGGCAAGCCGGTAGATCGCGGGGAGTGGGGCATGACTCCGCCGACTGTCAATGCCTACTACAACCCCAGCATGAATGACATCAACTTTCCCGCCGGCATCCTGCAGTCGCCTTTCTATGACCCCAAGGCGACCGATGCGGAAAACTATGGCCACATTGGCGGAGTTGTCGGCCACGAACTGACCCACGGCTTTGACGATCAGGGACGGCAGTTTGACGGAAAGGGCAATCTCTCCGACTGGTGGACGGCCGGAAGACGCCAAGAAGTTTGAAGAAAAAGCCGATTGCACGGTGAAAGAGTACGGCAATTTCGTCGCGGTCGATGACGCCAAGGTTAATGGAAAGCTGACTCTCGGCGAGAATACTGCCGACAACGGCGGGCTGCGCCTCGCGTTCATCGCGTTTCTGGCGGATGCAAAGAGAAAAAACATCGACCTCAACCAGAAGCAGGATGGCTTCACGCCGATCCAGCAGTTCTTTTTGGGCCACGGCCAGAACTGGTGCGGAAGCACTCGCCCCGAACAATTGCGACTGCAGGTGCAAACCGATCCGCATTCTCCCCGCGAATTCCGCGTGAACGGGGTGGTCCAGAACATCCCAGAATTTGGAAAAGCCTTCGGCTGCAAAGTCGACCAGCCCATGATGCCGCCGAATGTTTGCCGCGTGTGGTAGTTCGAAGTGAGGGTGCCCCATGTCTCGCCTCTTTTGCGAGACGTGGGGATTTCGCACGCAAGCATCCGGGATTTGCCTTTCTGGTTTGTACAATGCTTCCGTGCCCACTCCAGCCGATGTTCGTCTCGATCGCGTGTTAGCTCAACTCCGCCTCTATGAGCATCCGCTGCTGAACTTCTCCGCGCGCGCCAAGGGAGAAGGCGTCGAGATCATCATCAAGTTCAAGGACGAATCCGTTCCCGTGCACACTTACTATTTCGACTTGCATCCCCGCGATCTCGACGACCCGCAGTTCGAGTGGAGCTTTCAGCGCCAACTCTTCGACGCCTTGCACGACTACTTCATGGAGATGTTTATCCGCACGCCGCAGGATCGTGCCGACCGCCGCCAGAAGGGCCTGTGAGCGCTCTCCGCCAAAAGATCGAACAGCAAATTCGGGAACGCGGTCCGATTCCCTTCTCGCGCTACATGGAGTTGTGCCTGTACGATCCCGACTTCGGCTACTACTCGCGCAACGCGGCGCAATTTGGCAAAGCCGGAGACTTCCACACTTCGAGCGATGTGCACGCAGTATTCGGGCGCCTGCTGGCGCGCCAGTTCGAGGAGATATGGCGCGTCCTGGGCTCCCCGCACCACATCACGTTGAGAGAACTCGGTCCAGGCCGCGGATTGTTCGCGCAGGATGTGTTGGATTGGTCCGAGAAGAAATTCCCCGATTTCTATCGCGCTCTGCACTATGCTCTGGAAGAACGTTCGCCGGCCTTGCGCCAGCGAATTGAGACAAATTTGGGTCGGCATATTCACTCAGAAAAGGCACAACTCATCTCGTCCGCCTCTCTCGACACCGATGCCGCAAGCATTCCGGTTCCAGCCGCGGAGCGGCGACAGAATGCAGCCCACGGCGCCAGCCGTGGGTCAGTTGGCCAACATGACCAAGCCCCGAAGGGGCGAAAGAATGCAGACCTTGGAGCCTCAAAAGCGCCGAGAATCGTCTTCGCCAACGAATTCTTCGACGCCCTTCCAGTCGAAATCGTCAGTCCGCAAGGCTCCCTCCGCATTGACGCTCGCGCCGGACGCTTCGTCGAAACCTGGGCTCCGCCTTCGTCCGAAGAACTCGAATTCCTCGACCGCTACTCGATCCATCCCGAACCCGGCGAGCGCGTCGAAGTCCCCCTGCAATCGCAGATCTACATTAACGCTGCAGCCAACCTAGAACGCGGATTCATAGTCGTGATCGACTACGGCTACACCCGCGAAGAGCAACTCGCCGGACGCCATCGCGGAACACTGAAGGCCATTCGCCAGCATTCGGTCAGCGAAAATCCGTACGAAGCCCCGGGTGAGCAGGACATCACCGCCGACGTAAACTTCACCGCACTTGCCGCAGCCGCTGAAAAACAAGACATGCAGACACAGAAGCTCGTCACCCAATCGCAGTTCTTGCTAGGCATCGGCGAAACCAATGAATTTGCCGACGCCTTTGAGGAATGCCGCCTGCCGCAAGAACGCGCGAAAGTCGCCCTTCAACTTAAACATCTGGTCACGCCTGCAGGCATGGGCGAAAGCTTTCACGTACTCATCGGCAGCAAGAGGGTCGCAGGAGAGAAGGCAGCGGCCTTATCCGGTCTCAATTTTGGAAGAAAACTCACTCGCAGCTGAAGAGTTGTCTGCTGAACCTGGCTTTCACAAATCTATACAATGTTGGAAACAACTCAAACAACCGCCAGAGATTCCGATGTGATAGAGGATCATTTCAGGCTTGAGCGAGGGAGGTAAACATGAAGCATTCTAGCTTTAGAATCCTTTTCCTTGCCTTCGCGTTGTGTGCGATAACGAGTGTTCAGGCGGCGCAAACCGAAAACACTAATTCACTAGCGAGCGCACATCGTCCCATTATCTACGTCATGCCCAATGCGGTCACGAACCCGGGACCTGGCGACAATTCGCAGGTAGTCGTGGACTCTTCGCATAATGGCAAGGAGCCTCAGGTAGCGAAAATTTATCAGGAACTGCAACGCCGCAAGGAATGTCAGCCCTTCGCCGAGAACATGATCAAGGAGAAAGCGGATTATTTCCTGCTTCTGCAGCACGGCGGCGGAAAGGGAAACCGCTGGGCAGTCTCCAATAAGAATGGCGACGTCATTGCTTCCGGTGACTCACTCCTGCTTGGGAACTCGGTGAGAGACGCATGCGTGGCGATCAGCAAGAATTTGCAAGACCAAGGAGCCCCCGAGGGAAAATAGTTCTCACGGTTTTTTCAGCAAGATAAATCATGTGGAGACGGCCACCCTCAGCTGTCCGAGGGCGCAGCCTGGCGCTTTCCCAGAAGCCAAATCAGGCTTTCGCAGCGGTTTCCGGGTATTCATAAACCCCGCGCCCCGATTTCCTGCCCAGGCGTCCCGCCTTCACATACTGCACCAGCAGCGGCGCAGGCCGATATTTTTCGCCCAGCGATTTGTGCAGATATTCGAGGATGCTCAGCCGCGTATCGAGTCCCACTAAGTCCACCAACTCGAACGGCCCCATAGGATGATTCAGCCCCAGCTTCAAAGCCTTGTCAATATCCGCAGCCGACGCGATCCCTTCCTGCAGCATGTAGAACGCCTCATTCCCGATCATGGCGTTGATCCGGCTGGTGATGAATCCAGGCGACTCCTTGATCACCACGACGTCCTTGCCCATGCGCTTGCCCACCTCCACGGCGGTAGCCAGCGTTTCGTCATCGGTCTCCAGCGTGCGCACCACTTCGAGCAGCTTCATCTTGTGGACGGGGTTGAAGAAGTGCATGCCCACGCACTTCTTCGCGCGGTAGGTCACGCTGGCAATTTCAGTAATGCTGAGCGATGACGTATTCGAAGCCAGCATGGTCGTGGGCCGGCAGATTTTGTCGAGCAGCGTGAAGATCTCGATCTTCGACTCCATTTCCTCCGGCACAGCTTCGATGACCAGATCGGCCTCGCGCGCGGCCTCTTCGACCGAACCGGCATACTCCAATCGCCGAAACGCTGACTCTGCATCGGGCGCTGTGACCTTGCCCAGCTCGACCGCTTTATCGAGGTTGGCGCGAATTTCGGTCTCTGCCTTGCGCAGAGCGCCGGGCAGCAAATCTTCGAGGATCGTGCGATAGCCGCCCAGCGCCGCGGCGTGAGCAATGCCACGTCCCATGATTCCGGCGCCGATCACGGCAATCGTCTGGATCTGGACCACCTACTTCTCCGCCTTCTCGAGGTCCGCGACGGCTGAATCGATGGCTGTGACGGTCGAGCGCAGAGCCTGCGCCAGTCGCTTCCGCTCCTCTGTGCTCATGTTGGGAATATAGATACATATGCGGCGCAGCGTTGTGGTCATGTCTTCCACATAATTCATCGCTCGAATCAGTTCACCAGTCACTACTGCCATGAGAACTCCTCTTCTTACTTTGATCTGCTCGACTTGATCTGCTAATTTCGATCTGCTAGTTTCGCCCTGCTAGTTTCGAATCTGCGACAAGATCCGGCTACAGCCAGATCCAGTCTTGATGCGAGCTTATCTCCGATTACTAGACTTCTATTCCGGACGCGCTCACGATTTAGTAAGCTCGTCTGCCCAATCCCATACACGATTACGCCAGAACACGCCGGGCCGCTTTTGCGCGCGGGCACGACCCTGTTCACACCACTATTGCAGCGAGGATTGAAAAGCCCATGAACATTGGAGAAAGAAATGGTAGGCACGAGGAGACTCGAACTCCTGACCTCTACCGTGTCAAGGTAGCGCTCTAACCAACTGAGCTACGCGCCTAAACTTGGCTGTCAAATATTTCCGGCGCCAACGCTGCGGGCGGATCCGTTAGGTCAATAAGAATATTACCATGCACCTGGGACGTAGCGCGGGTCCTATACGGACAGCAACGCTGCTGCAGTGGCGCGACGGAGAAGGTCGGGGGCATTGATTCGCTGGCAGTACTCAACAAAAGATGGGCGGGGACCTTTCCAGCGAAGGTCTTCCACTGTTTCGAAGACGGGCACATCGAGTCGAAGCGTGGCGAGCGTACGAAACAACAGAGCTTCGTTCCAGGCGCTAAAGAGGGATTCAGAAAGCCGCTGGGCTCTGCGGATCGACGTATGCCATTGGCGCCAATCTTTTGGAACAAGTTCCAGGTGGGAATACTGGGATAACACCAGCGCTGCCGCCTTCGCTCCCCATCCCGCGACGCCGGGGAAACAATCGGCGCTGTCGCCAACAACAGCCAGATAGTCTGGGATCGATTGCGGGGCCACGCCGAATTTAGTGATAACGCCAGCTTCATCGCGCACCGATGTTCTGCCGGCGATCCAGTTGTACCACTCGCGTACCCGCGACGCATTGGCCGAGATCTTTGTCGGGGGTACAAATGAAAACCTGATGGACACTTTCATCCTGCGCGGCCTTTGCCGCGGCGGAGGCGAGCGCGTCGTCAGCCTCGTAGTAGACCATGGGCCACACCAGCACTCCCATGGCTTCCAGCGCTTCCTCAAGAATTGGGAATTGGGACAGCAATTCCGGGGGCACGCCCTCGGCGGTCTTATATCCTGGATACAGGTCGTTGCGAAACGACTCCACGACATGGTCGGTCGCGACTCCGATGTGGGTTACGCCGCGCTCCAGCATGGAAACGACGGACGTCAGGACACCTCGCACCGCGCCAATCTCCTGTCCGTTCGCATCTTTCGCGGACGGCACAGCGAAGAAGTGCCGGAACAATTCATAAGTGCCGTCGATCAAGTACACATCCATGCAAATGCTTGTCTCGCTCCAGAACGTTCGTATTGTGATTTATGAACCGCTGTCCATCGCGCTGAACAGATTGTTCAGCGCCTCCGCCAGAGTGGGATGGGCGAAAATGCCATCGCGCAATGCGGTGTAGGGCAACTTCCCCATCATGGCAATCTCAATGGCGGACATAATTTCACCGCCTTCGATGCCCAGGATTGCAGCGCCAAGAATCTGATTACTTTCGGTGTCCACGATCGCCTTCATGAAGCCGCGACTTTCGTCGATTTCAAGGGCGCGCGCGACGCGAGTCATCGGCATCTTGGCCACGCGAATGTTGCGGCCTTGCGCGCGAGCTTGCGCCTCGGTAAGGCCTATCCGGCCCAACTGCGGATCGATAAAGAGGGCATAGGGCACCTGACGATCTCTGGTGGAGGCAGTTTTCTTTTCCATAAGATTGCCGCGGATGATGCGAAAGTCGTCATACGAAATGTGCGTAAACGCGGGACCGCCTTTGATATCACCCAAAGCGTAGACGCCGTCCGCCGTAGTTTCAAGACGGTCGTTGACTTGAATGAAGCCGTGGTTGTCGGTTTTAATTTTCGCCGCGGCAAGATTCAGGGTGTCCGAATTTGGCACTCGACCCGTGGCCACGAGTAGATGCGAACCGGCCAAAGTGGTCGATCGGTTGTTGCATTGCACATCCAATCGGATGCTCTTGCCCGATTCCTCTACGCGAGTTGCTTTCGCATTCAAGAGGATTTCAATCCCGTCCTCACCCAAAATCGTTTTGACCTCTTCCGCGATATCCGGATCCTCCTCGACGAGAAGCTGGCCTGCCGATTGAACAATGGTGATGCGGCTCCCAAACCGGCGGAACAGTTGCCCGAACTCCAGCCCAATGTAGCCTCCGCCCAGGATCAGCAAATGATCCGGGATTGCATCGAGTTCCATGATGGAGATGTTGTCGAGAAACTGGACTGTATCTAATCCATTGAGTTTGGGCTTCGAAGCGCGGGTGCCGGCATTGATGAAAATGTATTTCGCTGAAATTGTGCGATGGCGGCTATCTTGTAAGCGAATGTCAACGTCCTTCGGACCGCTGAAGCTTGCATCCCCGAAGATCAAATCGAGGTTTGGAGTCTTCTCAATCTTCGCCTGGCTTCCGTTTCGAAAGCTGTCGACAATCTTCTGCTTGCGTTGACGAACTTTCGCCAGATCGACGCTGATCGGTCCAGTCTGCACCCCG
This sequence comes from uncultured Acidobacteriaceae bacterium, assembly GCA_963733795.1. Lineage (GTDB taxonomy): Bacteria > Acidobacteriota > Terriglobia > Terriglobales > Acidobacteriaceae > Sulfotelmatobacter. The sequence continues at coordinate 219,707 of CAVTED010000003.1, read as the reverse complement.
TAGTCGGCGGCCCGCCGCGCCAGATATGCGACCCGCCCGCTAGCCACCATGGTTTTCGTGGGGGTGCATCCTTCGTTCACGCAAGTGCCGCCGACATGTTTACGTTCAATGAGAACGGTACGCATTCCCGCGCCTGCGAGAGCCGTGGAGAGCGGTGTACCGGCCTGCCCGGAGCCGATGATGACCGCATCGTATTGCTCCGCGGTATTCATTCGTACACCTCAGTTTTGATCTGCGCCTGGAGAGCTACCGAGCAAAGGTAATTCAGAATCGCGAAGCCAGAAACAATCCCAGCCCGATGGCAATCAGGTCCTCCGGTATTGCGACCGCGAAATCCGGTACGCGCAAGGCTCGGACCAGTCCGACCCGCGCGTGATAGCCGCCGAATGCGCCGGCAATCCCACCAATGGCTCCGGCCAGCGCTCCCAACCAAAGTGTCGCGCCACCCGCCACAGCCAGGCATGCGCCGCTCACAGCGCCGGTGATGATTCGTGCACACAGGCCGACCGGGGCCGTACGCGAGGGCGTCTTAGGAAGTTTGTCAGCTACAAGTTCGACCAACGCCAGAATGGTAAAGGCGCCTACTGCCCACGCCGATCCCATGAACGCCAGCGGAGAACCGTTAAGATTGATCCAACCGAGATGCGCCGCCCAGGCCACGACCGTGGGCGCTGTGAAAGACCGCAGCCCCGCTACGACTCCGATACTGAATGCGAGGCCCAGGGCGAGTGAAGAATTCATAAGCCCCTCTTTCTTTGTTAGCCCCTTTTCGGAGTGGACGCTATCGAGCCTCGGGCCACGCTTTCCGACAAGGGCAGCCGAACCTGGAAGCGCGTGTCTCCGGGTTTGGAAATCACCTGAATGTTGCCGCGATGTTTTTTCACGATGCGTTGGACCGTGTCGAGGCCAAGCCCGGTTCCCTCCCCGACTCCCTTGGTGGTGAAGAATGGTTCAAAAATGTGGGGCTCGACTTCCGGAGAAATTCCCGGGCCATTGTCGCCGATCTCGACTACAACGCAATCGTCTTCGCGAAAGGCTCGTACCCGCAGTACGCCTTTCCCGCCCATCGCGTCGATGGCGTTGTCGATGACGTTGGTCCAGACCTGGTTGAGCTCGCTGCCGAAAGAATTTACGAAGAGCGGAGTCTTCTGATAATTCCGCTGCACCTCCACTCCGCGCTTGAGCTTGTGATTCAAGATGGTCAGCGTGGTCTCAAGGGTCTTCACGATATCGACGTTCTGGATGGGCGACTGATCCATGAAGGTGTATTCCTTGATCGCGCCCACCAGTTCGGAGATTCGCGAAGTGCTGCTCTCAATTTGATTCAACAAGTCCGCGATTTCCAGGGAAGCTGAAATTCGCACCAGCGCTGCCCGGGCGGTTGCCGCGTCAAGATGGGCGAACAGTTGTTCCAATGCTTCGACCTTGAAGTTCTTGCGCGCCAGGTCAGCGGCAAGCTGCCATAGGTCATTTTGTCCGTGGCTGCGAAGCAAGGTGTCGAGCCGTTCTTCCAGATCGCTGATGGTGAGAGCGTCCGGAGGCGGGCCGTCCACCTGGACCAGCGAAGCCTCCAACTTCTCAATTTCTGCCTTTTGTGCCGGCGTGAGGTCGCGGCTTCCCAGATCATGGCTGGCATCGCGGACCCGTTTTAGAATTTCGCGCAACTGGCTGGCCGCGCGCTTCGCGGCCGAAGAAGGATTGTTGAGTTCATGAGCCAGACCCGCTGACAATTTGCCCAGCGCCGCAAGCCGGTCGCGTTGCTGTTCAAAGCGGGTCGCTTCGCGGATCCGGTCCGACATCAGGCCCACCAGACGCTGGGTGAGTTCCGGCATTTTCTGTATGAGTTCTGGAAATTTCGAGGCGGGAAATCGCAGGGCGCGGCTGTCGGTCTCAGCTCGCCCGCCCACTGTAAACTGCTTCATTCTCGAGAACGGCAATACTCCCGTAACGTCGCCGGGCTCCAGGCTAAAGATGACGGTCTCGCCCGCTAGTTCGCCCCGAGCTTGGAAAATACCCTCAAGAAGCACAAACATGGCATCGGCCGGATCGCCCTGGCGTGAATAGACCTCGCCCGCCTTAAGACGCATCTCCTGCGACTGGCTGAGGAACCAGGCGAGCTGATCGTCCGGCAAATCGGCGAATACGGGAACGCGAAGCAGTTCGGATGTTTCGACCATTTAGACCTTGCTCAAATATTGATGGATGAATTGCACCGCCACGGAACCTTCGCCAACTCCCGAGGCCACGCGTTTGACCGAACCGTGGCGCACATCTCCCACCGCAAATATACCTGGCACATTCGTTTCCAGAAGAAACGGATCGCGATCGGGCGCCCAACCCTTGGGACGCTGTCCACCTTGCATCAGATCGGGTCCAGTCCGAATGAATCCGCGTTCGTCCCGTTCGACAGTGCCCGCCAGCCAATCCGTTCGCGGCAGGGCTCCGATGAAGATGAACATCGAACTTGCCGGGACACGCTCGATCTTATCGGTGTCCGAACAGAGGACCGAAATTTCTTCCAGGTGGGTTTCGCCATGAACTTCTGCAACGCCGGCATGGGTCCACAATTGAATGTTCGGAGTCTCTTTAATCTGATCAATTAGATATTGCGACATGGTGCTGGAAAGCGAATCTCCGCGAACCAGAATGACGACCCGCTCGGCATATTTGGCAAAATTCATCGCCGCCTGGCCGGCCGAATTCGCGCCGCCAACAACGTACACGACCTCGCCCTTGCAAGACAGTGCCTCGGTGGCGCCGCCGCCATAGTAAACGCCGGCGCCTTGCAACCGGTCAATACCGGGAGCTTCCAGTTTTCTCCATTGCACTCCGGTTGCGATCATCAGGGCGTGGCAGGAAATCTCGCTGCCGTCCGCCACTTTAATAATGCGGTAAGGGCCCTCGGTGCGAACGCCAATCGCCTCCTGGGGAGCGAGGATTTCAACCCCAAAACGCTTGGCTTGCACCACCGCCCGGCGAGCCAGATCGCCCCCGCTGAGACCGGCGGGGAATCCGAGGTAGTTTTCAATCCGAGAACTCATTCCTGCCTGGCCCCCCGGAGCTTCCCGGTCGAGCATTACGGTGTGCAAACCCTCCGACGCGCCATAGACAGCTGCGGCTAGCCCGGCCGGCCCTCCGCCCACAATGGCCAAGTCATAAAAGCTCGTCTCGGCGCGCGTGCGCAATCCAACTTTTTGCGCCACTTCTGACGGCACGCCGTTGAGAAGCTTCGTTCCATCCGAAAACAAAACAATGGGAAGATCGGCGGCATCAGGCCCCAGGGCTTCGAGGAGGCGTTTGGTTTCCGGATCATTGGCCGAACCCTCAACGTCGATCCACTGATACGGAACGTGGCTGCGAGCCAGAAAATCCCTGAGTTCGTAGGATCGCGGAGACCATCGCGTGCCCAATACCCGAATGCCCTGAAACGCTGGACGGTACGAAGCCTGCCAGTCGTCGAGCAAGTCGTCGAGCTGAGGATACAAGTGCTCGGTGGGAGGATCCCACGGCTTCATGAAAAAGTAGTCGAGGTTAGCCTGGTTAATGGCGCTGATCGCGGCATTGGTGTCGGCGTAGGCGGTGAGCAGCGCCCGCTTGGCATCGGGAAATATCTTCCGGGCCTCCTGCAGGAAAACCACGCCATCCATGTGAGGCATGCGCTGGTCCGCGAGCAGGAGTGCGACGCCGTCATTGCGAACCTTCAGCCCCTTGAGAAGATCGAGGGCGCCTTCCGGGGAGTCGCTGCTCAGGACGCGATAGCCCGCGCCGTACTGCGAACGCAAATCGCGCTCGATGGCCCGCAACACATCGGGATCGTCGTCCACGGTCAGCAGAATCGGCTTCGCCATGCTCGTTCTTCGGCTTAAAGAGAAAATCAGGGATTCCCGAACAGTCTGATTAGATAACTAAACTCCGATTCGGTCGCATCAAGTGGAGTGTTCTTACGACAGGACGTCGTCCAGTTCGATTTCGTCCACGTAACACCACACCCAGGACTCCCCAGGCTCATTGGAACGGATGAGGGGATGGTGCGTCTTTTTGAAATGTTTGGTGGCATGCTTGTTCTTCGAGGAGTCGCAGCAGCCCACATGTCCGCAGACCAGGCACAGGCGCAAGTGAACCCAGCGGTCGCCGGTTTTAATGCATTCCTCACAGACGTGCGTGCTCGTTTCCTTGATTTTGATCTGATTCAGATGGGTGCATTCGTTCGACATGGGATCCTCCAGGAAAATTCATCTTGAAACCCGGCAAGTGACCTCAGTCATGTAACGAAAGGACACCAGCACTGTCAAGACCCGCGTCCTTCACTCACAATGATGTTGGGGGACATTCATCCGTGCTTCGGCTCGATTATTTGTCTTGCGTGTTAACCGTCGCGTCCACGATTCTGGTTGGGCGGCGGCGCTGCGAAGGCTGGGCACTGGCCGGCGTCAATAGTGTAGTGGTGTGCATCATCGGCCTCCGAACCGATCAACTAGGCTTCATTCCCGCCAATATATTTTGCATGGTGATGAGCGCAATCAACCTGCACGCCTGGCGCAAGACAGGTGCATCTTAACCCGACTGTAGAACAGAACAAGTGCGTCATGCTCGGATTCCCCGCTCGACGATGCAGCCCAAAAGAATTTTAAGTCTTCTCTCGATCCTAGCGCTCCTGTTATCATTAGCGTTAGTGTCGCTGTATCAATCTACGATCTGCCCTTCGCCATCTTGCTTTCGTAGGACTCGATGTTCGAGGATGCAACCATGGGGACCAATCCTACGCTTTCGAAGCGAAACCTAGGAACCACCCTCCTGCAGTATGCCCTCGCAATCGCAGCGGTTGTGACCGCGTTTGTGGTTGGCGGCGCACTCCATGCTTGGTCCGGTGAGCAGGTATCCTACGTCCTGCTTCTCCCCGCAATCGCCTTTTCTGCCTGGTACTGTGGCATCGGACCCTCAATAGTCGCCATCGGGTTAGCCCTCGCAAACGCGCTCTACGGATTCACTCATCCCATCCACGAGTTTCGCATTGTCACTCCGGCCGAACTCGTTCCCCTGCTGGCATTCTTGTTCTCTTCCCTCGTCATCGTTGCCTTGGCCGAGTCCCGAAGGCGGCAAAATGAAAAACTGCGCAGGGCGCAGGGAGAACTCGAAACCAGTGTTCAGGAACGAACCGCAGACCTGGACGCTGCGAATCAGAATCTGCGAGAACTTTCCGCACGCCTGCTCCAGTTGCAGGATGAAGAAAGACGCCGCATCGCCCGCGAACTGCACGACAGCGTTGGCCAGATGTTGGCCGCTCTAAACATGAATCTCTCGGCGGTGCGAGCCGACATCGAACGCCTGTCCAAGACCGCCAATGCACTGGCCGATAGTGAGAGTCTGGTCCATGAAATGACCACGGAAGTTCGCACGATTTCTCATTTGCTGCATCCGCCTTTACTCGATGAAGCCGGCCTCTCGTCCGCCCTTCGCTGGTATGTCGACGGATTCGCTGTCCGCAGCAAAATCCATGTTGATCTGGATCTCCCCGAGGACCTCGGACGCCTGCACCGTGAATCCGAGACCGCTGTTTTTCGCGTCGTACAGGAATGCCTCACCAATATTCATCGCCATTCCGGAAGTCCGGTCGCCCATATCCGCCTTCGTCAGCGCGACCATGAAGTGCTTGTCGAGATCGCGGACAAAGGCAAAGGCATCCCGCCCGAAAAAAGAGAAGAAATGTCTTCCTCGGGCACGCCCGGCGTCGGCATCCGAGGCATGCGGGAAAGACTCCGCCAGCTTGGCGGCACGCTGGAAATCGACTCCAACGCCACCGGCACCCTCATCAGCGTCCGCTTGCCCGTCGCGGAAAGTTCGCAGCCCGCCACTCCCATCGCGGTCACCGACACCTCACCCGCAGCAGCGTAGCGTGACCTCCTAAAGCGCTCTGTGATCCTGAGACCCGCGCTCTTTGCGGGCCGAAGCATCCCTGCAATCCACTCAGGACGCCGGCAGCCATTCAGGCCGATCCGCACTTTACGCGCCGATGTGCCCCTGTTAGACTTTTACTTTGTCATTATTAGTTTGTCGTTATTAGTTCGACCAGCCCACCGTTCTATTCAGAAGGGAAGTCCGTGCGCGCAGAAACCCGCCATCAACTGAAACAGGATGCCTTCAGCCGTGTAACCTTCGACGCCGCCGAGAAAACTGCCGATTGGACCGTCGCCCACCGCACCACGCTGCTCATTTCCGCAGTCGCCATCGCCATCGTTCTCGCCGCCGTGATTGGCGGATGGTACTACCTGAGCGCCCAGGACGAAAAGGCCAGCTTCGACCTCTCGCAGGCGGTGCGCACCATGGATACTCAACTCCGTCCAGAAGGGAGCCCCGCTCAGCCTGACGTCCCCAGCTTCACTTCCGCCAAGGAACGCGCCCAGACCGCGCAGAAGCAGTTTCAGGCCATCGTCGACAAGTATCCTCACACCCGTACCGCCGACATGGCTCATTACTTCCTCGGCGTGACCGCGGCGAATTTAAATGACAACACCGCCGCCGAGCGCAACTTCAAGCTGGTAGCTTCCACCGGCAACCGAGAGGTTGCGGCCGTTGCCAAGTCTGCTCTCGCCTCGCTCTATAGCCAGACCCATCGCCCGAAAGATGCCATAGCGCTTTATCAGGAATTGATCAACAAGCCGACCGCATCCGTCAGCAAGGTGACGGCGCAACTGCAGTTGGCCGAACTCTACCAGAACTCCAACCAACCTCTCGAAGCCAAGAGGCTCTACGAGCAGATCAAGAAAGAAAATCCCGGTGCCGAAGCGGGACAGCTCGCAACCCAGAAACTGGCGCAGCTGAAGTAGTTTTCCTACCGACCAAACTGCACCGTGACCCGCGCTCCCGCGGCCACATGCGTGCCTGCGACCGGGGACTGCTGGCGAGCAATACCGCTGCCTACGGCTTCAAGTTGCAGGCCAATGTCCTGCGCGGATTCGACAGCGCCGCGCACAGTCTTGCCCACGAACGACGGCACTTCGATTCCGCCTTGCTCGACGTCCAGCACTACAGTTCCGTTGGAAGGCAATTTTTCCTTCGCTTGGATTACAGCGTCTGCAGGTTTCTGGGGAACTCCGGCATTCGCCGCGTCGGTGGCGTTCGAGGGAACTGGCTCTCGTATTGCCGCTGGCATGACGTTCCCGTTGGTTGCGGCATTCGCGGGCGTGGGCGGCTGAGCCACACTCGACGGCTTCGCCGCCTCCGAAGAATCGCCGTTCACTTCCGCGGTTTCCAGCGTTTCGCCGGGATGATCCGGGGTTCCTTCTTCCAGGTCCTTATCTTTCGTCTTGGCCTGCGCCAACAGCAGTTGATGCTGCGGAGCCAGCGGCAGGTCGTGCGGCACGTGCAGATACTCGAGCACCTGCTGAGAAATGCGGCGGAATACTGGCGCAGCGATTTGGCCGCCCTGGTGCAGTCCCATGGCCGAATCCAGAATCACCGCGACCACGATTTGGGGATTGTTCAGGGGAGCGAAGCCGGCGAACGACCCGATATATTTTGTCTTCGAATAGGCCCCCGTCGCGGGATCGACCTTCTGCCCCGTGCCGGTCTTTCCCGCCGACGTATAACCTTCGAGAATCGCCTTGCGGCCCGTGCCTTCGAGCACAACTTTCTGCATCATCGCGCGCATCTCGGCAGCTGTGTAGGAAGAAATCACGCGGTGCGCAGCGCCCGGATGAAACGCAACCGTCTGCGGCGTGCCTCGCGGCTGTACAGTTCCAGCAACGATGCGCGGCGCCACCCACACGCCATCGTTGGCAAAGGTCGAGACTAATCCGGCGAGTTGAATCGGCGAAATGCCAATCTCCTGGCCGATCGAGATGGCGGCGATGGAAACTCGCGACCAGCGGCTCGGGGGCTTCGTCAAGCCGCGAGTCTCGCCGGGAAGTTCAATCCCGGTCCGCTGCCCGAACCCGAATGCGCGAATGTATTTGTAGTAACGATCTTCGCCCAACCGCAGCGCGATTTTGATTGACCCCACATCGCTCGATTCCGCGAGCACTCCCCACACCGGCAGCAAGCCGTGCGGCTTGGAGTCGCGAATGCGCATGCCGTTGTAAACGATCGACCCCATCTGGCAGTCGAAAATTTCATTCGGGTTCGTGAGCTTCTCTTCCAGCGCCGCGGAGATCGTCACCAGCTTGAAGGTCGATCCGGGTTCGTAGACGTAGCTGACCGCGCGGTTTGTCAGCGCTCCCGGCGTAATCTGCTTACGCAGATTCGGATTAAACGTCGGCCGGTTGGCGAGCGCGAGGATTTCTCCCGTATGCGGGTTCTCTACAATCACAGTTCCTGCGATCGCCTGCGTGTCGTGAATCGCCTGGTCTAGTTCTTTTTCGGCGACGTACTGGATATTCTTGTCGATCGTCAAGACCAGGTTGTCGCCCGGATCAGGCTGGGTTTCAACGTCCGCGAACCACTGCCGGCGCGCGTCGACCGAGATGAACATTTTTCCCGGGCTTCCACGAAGTTCGTCATCGAATTCATGCTCGATGCCGCTCTGCCCGGAATCCTCCATGCCAACGGAACCCAGCACCTGCGCCGCTAGATCGCGCGCCGGATAGAAGCGCTTCGGTTCTTTCTGGAAGTGAATTCCCTGCAGCTTCAGCGAATTAATGCGTTGGATAGTTTCGTCGTTGGCTTTGCGCGCTACCCAGCAGAACGTTCTGTGCGCGCGGCAATCCGCTAGAACAACGTTGTAATCATCTCCCGTGATGCGTGTGATGAGAGAAACCGCGGTCGGAAGATCTTTAACTTCCGTAGGCACAGCGAACGCAGAATCGACGAGCACCGACATGGCCAACTCATGGCCGGCGCGGTCGTAGATGACTCCGCGCTTGGCGGCGAGCGGGATGGCGCGCTGCTGCTGGTGGCCCGCCTGCTTGACGAACTTGCCGTAACTGAAAACCTGAAGAAAGACGAGCCGGCCACAAATCGCAACGCACCACAGCAGCATCAGCGCGCCCAGAAAGTAGAGTCTAGAGTTGTTGCCGAGGCTGGAGTTGTTGGCCATTGAAACTGGTCGTTAGTCGTTGGTCATTCGCCGTTCGTCGTTCGTGGTTTCTCGTTCGCCTCCTCCGCCCTGTCATCCTGAGCGGAGCATGTCGATGAGCGAAGCGAAGCGAATCGGCATGCGGAGTCGAAGGATCCCTTGGAGCTGCACATCATCGGCGCGCCGAAGGAGTTTCCATCAAGACCGCTGCCTTGCTTTTTGCCGTCAGACAAACATGGCGGCCCACGTACAGACAGGCCGCCGCCGAGATCCAGCCGAGCTTCGCTCGGCCCGTCCGGGTCAAAGACCCGGACCCACACAAACCCTCCTACACAATCTGTCGCCACACGATCTACTGCCCCGGGATCACCATCACCGGAGCGGCGCTCGCCATCACCGGCCCTTGCCGTCGCCTGAGGTAGCATCCATGCGGATCACTTGCCCCGGCTCCGGCGGCACCAATCCGATCCGCCGTGCCAGCACATCAATCCGCTCGGGATCACGCAGCGACGCATCTTCCAGACGCAGTGCATGATTCATCTCAGTTCGCTCGCTCAGTTCCCGCTTGGCCGATTCAATCTGGTAGCCGTACTCGATTGCCTTGAAGTGCTGCCAGGCATAAGTGAAGACCAGCAGAAACAGGCAAGCCAGTGCGGTGCCAAACTGTTTCATCTCGCGGTTGCGCCGCGGATCTTCCACTTTGACCAGACGGGAATTGTCGATCGCCTTGGAAAAGTAGATCTCCGGCGTACCTGTCCAAAACGACCGACGCTCTGTCCTTGTGTCGGAATATGTGTCGGAATATTTCTCGGAATACGTCTCGGGATACGCACTGCGCATTGTTGCCGCCGCTGCTGCCATTATGCCGCCCCCATGAACATCTGGTCTCTCTCTGTCACTGGTATCTGCATGGCAAAGATCGTATGCAGCTCCTGTTCCATAGCGAGTTCGCGCACTTTCTGCTCGGCCCGCTCTACCGTCGCCATCAAATCGCTGATCAGTGTTCCTGTGTGCATGGTGCCTGTGTGCATGTCCCGCTACCTCAATTTGGATTCCTACCACGGAACCCGAAAGTAGCTTTCAGCTATCAGCCGTCAGCTCTCAGCTTGTTCCAGCGGATCTTTGTCCGCTTGAACCTGAATCTTTAGGGCCCGGCACGCCATTACAGCTGTGCCGGGAACTCCGGCAGGTTTTCCGGAGCTAAACTCTAAAATCGGACCTCAGACCTCGGACTTTGGACCTTCAACCTGGACCGTCGGTTTTGCTCAGGTCCGACGCCTGAGGTCCGACGTCCAGCTTTTAAATTCGTTCCGCCGCTCGCAATTTCGCGCTGCGTGCCCGCGGATTGCGATCGCTTTCTAATTCAGTTGCCGTCACCGGCTTCTTGGTTAGGACTCGAAAGTGCTTGTCCTTTATCGCGCCCTCGCGGAAGGCATCCTTTACGATGCGGTCTTCCAACGAGTGAAAACTGATCACCACCACGCGTCCTCCCGGCTTCAGGATCCGCGGCGCCGCTTCCAGCAGCGCCTTCAGATCCTCCAGTTCGCGGTTTACGAAGATTCGAAGAGCTTGAAAAGTTTTGGTCGCCGGATGAATTCGCCTCTCTGCTTGATTCATTGGCCGGGCCGCGGCTGATATGACGTCCGCAAGATGTGCGGTAGATCGTATCGGCCGCGACCGGCAAATGGCTCTGGCGATTCTCCGCGACCTCCTTTCCTCTCCGAATTCGTAAATCACATCGGCAAGCTGTCGCTCGTCGAGGTGGTTTACCACTTGTTCGGCGCTACGCTCCGACCGCGGATCCATCCGCATGTCGAGCGGTCCATCCGCCTGAAAACTAAATCCGCGCGCCGCATCGTCCAACTGCAGGCTGCTCACGCCTATGTCGGCCAGAACGCCATCCACCGTCGCCGCCTTCTGACCCTTCGCAATCTCTGCAAATGATCGATGCAGCAAAGTGATCGTCGGCCAGTCGGCTGTCGGCTCTGGGCTTCCGGCTTCCGGATCTACATGAGTTCGAAAGCCGGAAGCCGAGAGCCGGAAGCCCGCAATCTTCAGCGCTGCAGGATCCTTATCTAAGCCAATCAAATGTCCCGGTGCGCCGAGGCGTTTTGCGATTTCGTAACTGTGTCCGCCCAAGCCCACCGTGGCGTCGATATAGGTCCCACCCCGCCGCACGGCTAAAAAGTCGATCGCTTCTTTTAAAAGAACGGGAACATGGCTGGCTTCCCTTCCACCACCATGCCCAACCCCCTGAGGGGTGTCTGTTAAACCCTCGCCCACTAGATGCCCAATTCGTCGAGCGTCTTCTCATCGTCAGGCGTGAACTTTTCTTCCTCGATCTCGCGCTTGAACAGTTCCAGGTTCCTGACCACGAGATACGTCAAATTCCCCAGAACCGCTACTTCGCCCTTGATCTGCCCCGTCTCGCGCAGCAACTGCGGCAGCAACAACCGTCCCTGCCCGTCCATCTCGACCTGCTGCCCGTAGTAGTTCGTCCGGTCCAGAAATTTTTTCTTCGTGGGATTGAAATTGGAGAGCCCCGCCAGCTTCTGCTCGATCCGCTCCCATTCCTCGAAGGGATACACCTGAGCAACCTTGCCATCCAAACTTGTGATGTAGAATTGCTGACCGTATTTCTCGTCGATCACCCGCTTGAACTCGGCCGGGACCTTGAGCCGTCCTTTTTCGTCGACCCGGGTTGGATGATTGCCGCGAAACATGTTTTGTCATCCTCAGGCGACACGCTTTTTGCCGCCGAAGGATCTCTGCCACCACAACGGAGGTTACTAGCACGCAAAACTCGTTCGAACTCGGTCGTTTCGGGCTGTCTATCGTGCTTATGGGTCGGTTTTCCACCGGCTCCTCGTTTTCAGCTCCAGCGTCCCACGGCCTTAACTGTCTCTACCACTTCGTACCACTTTGTACCACATCTTAGCGCTAAGTCGTTTATTGTCAAGCAGAAACTTGATGGTCCTCAACCCACTTGGACGCTGATTCGGGAAACTACGAAGGCTTGTGGTTAACCAATCAGGCGACCACAAGCGGTTGCGTTTATGGCCTAGGTTCCTTCGCTATTCTTTCGCTTCGATTTTTCTTGACCTCCGCGAGGGACGCGGATTTCCCTGTGGAAATTCGCGTCGGGGATCGCGGATCGCGCGATTTTGCTGACGCAGCCACGGCCGCTTCGGCTGTGAGAGCTCCGTGTGGGTCCCGGTCTTCGACGTGCCGCGGTCCTTCTGCCGCGGCTTGCTTTTTATCTCCCCGTTACCGGCGGCAACCCGTTCACCAACCCTTTGGTGTACACTGCGCCCATCTCGTCCCGGGCCCTGTTCCGAAAAAGCAAATCACAGGAGGTGCCGCATGGCGCTCAACAGAGGCAGAATCTGGCTAGGCGGTTTAGCGGGAGGCGTGGTCTGGACGCTGTGGAGCTTTATCATTGGCAAGTTCGTGATTACCGATGCGCGTTACGCGGTGGCCCAAAATGCCGGACACTTTCTCAAGTCGCCGCGCTATCCCTTTTTTGCAGGCGCCTGGATCTTGACGCTGTTTATTATGGCCATCGCGATCGCGCATCTCTATGCCTGGGCGCGTGCGGGCCTGGGTCCCGGTCCCGGCACCGCTCTGAAAGTCGGATTTCTGGCCGGCTTCTTTGCCGGCTTCCCCGACAACTTCGCGCAAGCCGAATGGTCCGCCGTAGGCCGCGCCCTTCCCCTCGGCTGGATGATTGACATGTGGCTGGGCGCGATCCTGGCCGCGCTGGTCGCAGGATTTATCTACAAAGAATAGTTTTCGCCTGACCGGAGAACAACCGATGCCGTGGCTGTTGAAAGCAACCGCGACCGTATGCCTGCTGGCGGGTTTCCTTCTACCTGAATCCGCGACTTCCAACCCGCAGGCTGGTCCTCCCGCGCATTTTCCTTTCTCCTATGCGCAATATGGCTGCGCACCGACTGACGCTCTCGCCCTCGATTTCTATTTCACTGCGGAGAAGAGTGAGTGCGGAAAGTACAGCGAGCCCTTCGTTAAGATTTCCATTTGGAAAGACCTTCCGAAGTCGGCTCCGTACTCCGTCGAGGTGCGTGCAACCGAGGTTGGAGCGATTCGGTGCTTGAAACCAGGGGCGTGCGAGGCGGCAACTTCTGGGAGTCTGCATCTCGACAAGTTCATAAACGACAAGAGTTCCGCGGGCGAATATGAACTCCATTTCAGGGACGGTAGTGTTGAAAAAGGCAGGTTCGACGCAACCTGGTGCCACGAGAAGTTTGTCTGCGGTTAGTCGTTATTTGGCCGGTTCCACGAATACAGCCGTGCCATAGGCCAGCACTTCGGTCACCCCCTGCATCACCTCAGTCGCATCGTACCGAGCACCCACCACAGCATTCCCGCCTAACTCCGCCGCGTGCTGCAGCATCAAGTCAAAGGCCTCCGCCCGCGTCTTCTCGCATAAGTTCGTAAGCAGCGTGATGTTGCCCCCAACCAGCGTCTGCAAGCCCGCGCCGATGGTTCCGAAGATGGACCGCGAGCGCACCACGATCCCCCGCACCACCCCCAACGTCCGCGTCACGCGAAACCCGTCAAGCTCAAACTGCGTAGTCACCATATTGTGAGCCACCATCCTGCCAGCGCCGTAGCCAGTAGCCATTGCGGTCGACCTTTCCGTGAGCAAGTAAATATAGCGCGAGACGGGAGTGAGAGCGAATATGCCGACCTCGGACCTCAGGCATCGGACCTCGGACCTCCGCCCAACCACGCGCCTGCTTTGATGAAGCCAGCTGAAGTCTGCGGTCTGAAGTCTGCGGTCTGAAGTCTGCGGTCTGAAGTCTGCGGTCTGAGGTCTGAGGTCTGAGGTCTGAGGTCTGTTTTTTCATTCCAGCTCCGCGGTAACAAGAAATTCCTGCGATGAATTGTCATACTCGACGCGAAGCACATTCGGCTTGCAGCAGACCTGGCAATCTTCCACATAGCTCTGCCGCCGTCCCGCGGATTCATCCACAGAAGTTGTGTTCCATTCTCCACAAGCCGCGCATTGGAAACCGGATTCCAAAGATGGGGAGAGCATACCTCAATGAGCGTAATAGCGATGTTTCGCCAACTGACAGAGAGCTTCCGAGTGGCTGGCCCGTCAGAAGCGGAAAACAACCCCGGTTGAAATTCGGAAGTTGTTCTGGCCGTTCGTAGTGGCGCCGTTCCCGAGAACCGCAGCAGAGATGAAGCCGGTGTGCAGATAGTCGAATTGAATGATCCGGGCTCCGATGTGGCGGGTCATCCAAATGTTTGCGCCACCACCGGCGCCAACTGCCATGGCTGAACCGCTCCCCCCAACAGCGAAGCTCACTTCCCCGACCAGCGCGTGGGCGTAAACCGAAGCTTTGCCGAAATTTCCGAAAATGCGCGGGCCGCCCATAAAGGTTTCAACGGTACTGGAGTTGCCGTTTGGGTTGGAGAATCCGCCCGCGAAGTCCCCTTCAACAGCCAGGTGCGGCACGATTGTCGCTGCCACCGCCGCTTCCCAACCGTTGTAGCCGAAACGCTGCCACGGACCACTGTATCTGTCGAAAATCGAAAACGTAGTGTAAGAGTAACCGCCGAACACCTCGAAGCGGTCGGGAGTTTGGGCTGCGAGGCTCACGGGAAGCGCGATCGACAACAACACAATCGCGAGCAGAACGAACTCAACCACTCGACTCAGCCGCATCAGTACCTCCACGCCACGCTAATTGTATTCCCTTTGGTGCAATTCAACTGTTGTTATCAGGCGATTACGCTCATTGACCCAAGTGGTTCTCGCCAAACCTTTCCCTTAAGTTGTTGCGTCTTCGTGTAAGTGATTGAAAAGTTGTAGAGGCCCTTTACGGCTTCCAGGAGACGCAGTTTTTTCGCAGACGACTTGTCCTTGGCGGCGGCATCGATCGTCGAAGCCAGGGCCGTTTCCGGCCCCGGAAAGGGCAACCTACGTCAGGACTCCATCGAGTTTATGCGGTCAGGGTACGAAGTACACTATTGTACGTACAGATATACACGTATATAACGTTGCTGACAAGGCCGTGGCTAAGACCGGGGTCCGGAAGTTCTCGTCAGGGGAAAGCTTGTCGGCATTAAATCCGCGCAGGCGCGCGATTCAACCACGGCAGCGCCTCCGCGCCGCGGCCTTTCGTCTTTGTGCGAATGTAGGCCAGCGCCAGCATCGCCAAAAAAATGATGAGCAGTCCCGCCGACGCGCCGCGAATCGTCATGGCCCGCTTGGGCAGGATTGAGACCCGGCCGTAGACAAATTCGAGGTGTACCCAATAGACCAGCAGAGACGCCTGGCCGAGCAAAATGAGTGGACTGAATCCCCAGGCTCCTGCGCCCCAGCGGCACCAGGCGTAGCCCGTGGTCAGAATCACCAGTAACATTCCCACGCGAATCAGAAAAAAACTGGGACTGGTACGCCAGTAATCGTTGACCGCATAGAGTTGGCGCGGCTGCGCCTCCAGCCAACGGGCGAATTCGATCAGCAGGCTCCCCGCCAGGCCTAAAGAAAAGAATGCTCTCGGTTCCCGCTCGCGCGCCCACGAACTTTGCAGGATGAATCCCACGGCCAATCCGGCGAAGGCGAATCCTGTCCAGGGAAAAACGGGGAACAACCCGGCTTGCGGAGTCCCCAGGTTGTGGACGCCATCGACGTAGGACTCAAGCGGCCACGGCAGCCAGGCCGGACGCCAAGTGGTCCAAAGCGGAGGCGTCAGCAGAGAAATGAGAAGAGCAGTTCCGGCTGCGGTCAGCACTAAAGCGACCCGCATCCCCGGGCCGCGCCTGTCGCGCGTAATGACCAGAGCCAACCAGCAGACCACTCCCATCAGCATCATCGACATGCCGATGGTGTTGAGAATGTCGACGCGAAGCAGGTCGCTCTTCGGCGCCCATCCCCAGGCGACGAGATACTCTTGCAGGCGAAAGAGTAATCCGAAGCCGAAGATTTCCGCGCCGCGCCAAATAGTAGTGCGGGCGATCTGGGCGGGCGGAAGATTTTTCCGGAGTAACTTTTCCGTGACCAGCGCGAATGACATCCCGGCGAGAAACAGAAACAGCGGCGCGGGAAAGGTTCCACCCAGCTGGGAGTACATAAAAAAACGGCTTTGGCGAGCTTGCGGGCTCAGCCAGGAGTCGTAGCAGTGGGTCTGAAACATCAGCAGGCAGGCCAGCCCGCGCATCCAGTCGATGTAAGCGAGGCGAGATTTGGCGGCGTCTGGCGGAGGCATGCGCGGCTAAGATTCGCACCGGCAGTATACGGCAGCGGGCCAGAAATCCGTGATTTTGAGGGTTGGAGGCGGACCATGAGGATCCCTGATCAACCAAGCTTTATTTCGAAATTGAAGGCAACTTTCGCCCAGCGGCCGGGTTTGAAGGTTGGATCTTTGCTATCTTTTGTCATCCTTTTGTCATCTTTTGTGTCATCTTTTGTCAGCAATACAACCTTCGCGGCAACCGTCTGATCGAATAGGGACGTGCCTTATTAAGGTTAAAATATAGCCAGTATCTCTTACTCCTCCGGAGCTTTCATGCGATTGGTGAAGTCAACCCTACCTGCCCTCCTGATCATCCTCAGCTTTTTCTCGAGCCTGAGCCATGCCGCCACGCCGGACCGCATTAAGGCGGAGATCAATTCGAGCCAAATGGTCGAACTCAAGGGCAACATGCACGGCCTAGCCCAGCCGCGGTTCGATCTGGGTCGCGCCGACTCCAGCAAAATGATGCACGAGGTCACGCTGGCATTCCGGCCCTCGACCGCGCAGCAGCAGGATCTCGATAACTTGCTGGCGCAGCAGCAGGATCGCTCGTCCCCGAATTATCACAAATGGCTTACGCCGGCCCAGTTTGCCGATCGTTTTGGAATGACTCGCGGCG
Source organism: uncultured Acidobacteriaceae bacterium (assembly GCA_963733795.1). Taxonomy (GTDB): domain Bacteria; phylum Acidobacteriota; class Terriglobia; order Terriglobales; family Acidobacteriaceae; genus Sulfotelmatobacter. The sequence continues at coordinate 202,807 of CAVTED010000003.1, read as the reverse complement.
ATATCCAGCGCATCACGGCATGGTTACAATCGCAAGGCTTCGCCGTGACCTCCGTTGCCAACAGCCGCAACGCAATTTCGTTCGATGGAACGGTATCGCAGGTCGAGGTAACGTTCCACACCGAGATTCACAACTATCTGGTGGGTAGCGAGGTCCATTTCGCCAACGCTACCAATCCTTCAGTTCCGGCGGCGCTTGCCGGATCGGCCCTTTCCATAAGTCACCTTCATGACTTCGCTCCGAAGCCTCGCGCAAAAATTCGACCGCATCTGACTTCCTATATCAGTGGCAATCATTTCGTGGCTCCGGGAGATTTCGCCACCATTTATGATGTGGCGCCGTTGTACGCAGCGGGCAGCGACGGCACCGGCCAGAGGATCGCGATTGTCGGGCAAAGCAGCGTCAGCACTGCCGATCTAGCCAATTTCCGCAGCGCCGCCGGCCTGTCAGCAAATACTCCTACGATGACCGTGCTCCCAGCCACGACTTCTACCCGCTGCCCGGGCGATGAAGGCGAATCCGATTTGGATTTGGAGTGGTCGGGTGGCGTGGCTAAGAACGCTTCCATCACCTTCGTCTATGCCGGGCTTACCGCCGGAGACACTTGTACTAACCGTAACGGCAAAACGGTTTGGGATGCCCTCGATTACGCGGTTCAGTTCACAGTCGCGCCTTTCATCAGCACCAGCTATGGTTTCTGCGAAGGCGGCGCGACAGGGCAGTCGGGAGTAGGCCTCACTTTTGCTCAGACAGTTCGAGGATGGGTACAACAAGCTAACTCTCAGGGTCAGACAGTGGTCGCCGCCTCGGGCGACTCTGGCGCCGCGGATTGCGATCCCAACAGTTCTGACCCGAACGACACGTCGGCTACACAGGGATTCGCGGTTGACGTTCCCGCCTCCATTCCCGAAGTCACGGGTATGGGCGGCAATACTTTCACGGGCGACAGCCCTACTTACACCACTCCCAATCCTCCCGGCGCTAATCCGCCCTACTGGGCCGCGGCTGGCGCTACAGCTGACACCGTTTCGTCGGCTCTGGAATACATTCCCGAAGATGCCTGGAACGACACCGTCGCCGATCTTGCCGTTTCCGGCGGCACCCTGTCGGCCTCGGGCGGTGGCGCAAGCATCTTCTTTGCGAAGCCCACCTGGCAGACAGGGGCGGGCGTTCCGGCCGACCACCAACGCGATGTCCCGGACGTTTCGATCGCTGCCTCCCCCAATCACGACGGCTACTTGATGTGCTCCGAAGATTCCGGGAGCAGCCAGACTCAGGCCAGCTGCGTAGCAGGCTTCCGCGACGCCGCAGGTGTTAATGGCAGCTTTACCGTAGTTGGGGGCACCTCAGTCGCTGCGCCGACATTTTCGGCGATCCTGGCCTTGATCAACCAATCCCTCGGCAGTCCGGGCTTGGCCAATGTGAATCCGAATCTCTATCAGTTCGCCAGTTCTACTCCCTCGGCCTTTCATGATGTGACTTCGGGCAACAATGATGTGCCTTGCACCAGCGGGACGATCAATTGCCCGGCTGGCACCACCCAGATCGGCTTCAGCGCCGGGACGGGCTACGACCAGGTCACGGGACTGGGCTCGGTGGACGCAGACAAGCTCGCGACCGCCTGGGGTGCAACAACAACATCTTCTTCTGACTTTACTCTTGCTTCCACCGCAGCCAGCTTCGCGGTCACTCCTGGCGCCAGTGTGAATGCGACGGTCAACGTCACTTTCAACAACGGCTTTGCCGGGACCATCACCTTCACTTGTACGGACCCTGCTCCGGGATCGCTCTGCACTATTCCTCCGCAGATTAACGCCGCTGGGCAGGTTAGTTTCAACATCGCGACTACCGCCCCAACCGTCGGATCGCTTCGTCCCTCCGATCACGGCATGCGAATCTTCTATGCGTCGCTGTTGCCGGGATTACTGGGTCTTGTCTTTACAGCCGGATCGCGGCGGCGCTCGCTGCGCGGCATGCGCTTCCTGGGACTGATCGTCGTTCTGGGATTCTCCACACTGTGGCTGGCCTCTTGCGGCGGCAACGCCAACCGGGCCCCTACGGGAGGAACGACGCCGGGGACCTACAGCATTACTGTGACAGGCACTTCGGGCACCGCGAGCTCCTCAACCACGTTCCAGCTGGTCGTGCAGTAGAGCGGTCGCAGCAAGAGTGTCGGCGCCAATCTCCGCAGACCGTCAAGGCAAGAGCTTTTGATCGCGAAGTTCGCAAAGAAAGAACGCAGAGAACGCAGAGTGAAATTCTAGCTATTCTCCGCGTTCTCTGCGCCTTCCTCTGCGTCCCCTGCGATTAAAGGCCTCGAGGTGTCTGGCTCCGCACTCGCCGCACTTTAGCATCAGTCTTCGTTTTTGATTTTGATGCAGCCTCACTTCGCTGGCGGCACGTACTCCTTCGGCTTGGCCGATCCTTCACCGAAGAAAAATTGATCCAACTGCTTAACGATGACTTCCTGATCCTCGCGCCGCGCCGGATTCAGCCGGTATTCGTTCAGCAGCATCTTGCAATGCTCCGTCCACATGTTCCAGGCTTCCTGGGAGACATTGTCATAAACTTTTTGTCCCAAGTCGTTGTCGAACGGAGGCTCGTCCAGCCCCGGCATTTCCTTCTTCAGCTTCACGCAAAAAACAGTGTGCGCCATAATATCCTCAAAATGAATTCAGTCTCGAATTTCCATGCTTTGAATCAGGCCGTCGCGAATTTTGTAGACATGCTGAATCATCCGGTCGTCCAGCACCTTTCCGGCTTTGTCGTGCGCCACCTGATGCACGTCGACCGCGATCCTGCCATCTGCTTCGGTGGTGAACGCCTTGGGCTCGACGTGCGAATCAATCGACTCGAACTGCCGCTTCCAATAGTCGCGCACGGCTGCGGTTCCCAGCACGCGGCCGCCTTCCATCCCGTTCGGCCAATCGACATTGGCATGCATCAAAGCGAGCACGGCCTCAATTTCCCGCCGGTTGAAGGCCGCATATGCGCGATGAAGTAATTCAATCTCGGCCGCCGCCATTTGGACGTCTCCCATAAATGATCCTAAAGATTATCTTACACGGGCTTCGGTACCGGCTTCGGCAGAGACTTCTATCGGCCGCTTGTCCGTTGCATCCGTATCCACAGGACCGACGCAACTCCCCACACCGCCAACAACGGAATCAGGCTCGCCACCCCGCGCAATCCCATCAACTGGCCCAAATTGAACGCCCCATACTCCCTGTTCGATCCCGCTTCGGTAACCGTCAACATCGACTCGCGGTTGAGCGCAACCTGCCCCGACCAGAACGCCGGCCAGACCGAGTGCCCAATCGGACAACCATCCTGCATGGACAATTGCGATGTTGTCGAAACCACCATCAGGGCCACAAACACGCTGCATAGAGCCAAAGCAATCATTACCCGGCGCCACACCGGCGTGGCCCGCCGCCACGCCACGGGCAGACCCAGGCATAGCAGTGGAATGCTCGCGCCCGCATATCGCGGCCCGAACGACAATCCCGCCTTCCACCAGTAGAACGATGCGTTGAACAAAAAGTAGTACGAAACGATGGCCGCCGCCACTATCGCGGCCGCCGAATACACTTTCTCTTTCCACAACCACCAGAGTCCTACGGGGGCGGCCAACAAAACTGGCGATGCAAAGAACAGCCCACGCGAACATCCAAACAAAATCTTGAGCAGCCGGTCCGGATGAGGATAAGTCAGTCCCAGGTATCCTTGCCGCTGCATGAACGAAAACGAATTTGGATCGTAGTAGGAATAACTCGGACGAAACGTCCCAAACGCCGCGTGCAGATAGCCCAGCAGGACCACCACGCAAATCCCAGCCCCCAGGCCCACCCCCGCGATCACGCGCCAGCGCGCCGCACTACCGCGCTCCCATGCCTGCGACAGCGCGAAACATGCCAGCATCGCAGAAGCCGGGGCTGCGGGATATTCCGTTACCGTCGCCCATCCCGCCGCGAGCCCAACTGCCAGCGCCCAAAGAAAATCGCGGCGCGCGCATTTCGCTCTCGCGCAGCTGCAGCGCCGAGGCAAACGCGAAAATCAGGCACGCTCCCACCAGAGCATGCGCCCAGAACAAACTGGCATACGCCCACATCGGCGTGCCGAGCGACATCACCAAAGCTCCAAACGCCGCCCCGCTGCTGCTGCCGGCGAATCGCAAGCCCAGAAAAAACAGGCACACTCCCGCCAGCGCGGCCGGCAACGCGACCGCCCCCGCAGTGACCAGATACGACAACGCGATCTCGCCCCGCGCCGATTCCGGATCAACTCCTGCCATGCGCACCACCGGCCTCGCAATCAGCGCAAAGGGCAGCGCAAGAAACACCAGCCCCGGCGCCTTGTCGGAATAATAGTGTCCCTGAAAGTGCGCCTTGTCCTGCGTATTCTCATGATAGGCATCGATCTGCAAGGTGTGGCGCTCGACGATAGCGCGCAGCAAATCGAAGCGGGAGTTCTGATTCCATCCCCCACCTTCATAGAAATAGATAAACGAGAAGAAGATTACGAGGCCCAGCAGGATTGCCGCCTTGCAATGATAATGATAACGAGAATGAGAATGATGATTAGAATGCGAAGGAGATTGCTGTGGGAGGGCCCTCATCGAATTTTCCGGGCCCTAGGTTTCGAACCGTGGCGGAAAAAAGTTCCCGGTCGCGGCTTTCGCTTCAACCTGCTCACGGCTTTCCCGAGGCCAGAAGATATTCCGCAACGACTTTCTTCATTTCTTCTTGCGTTGCAGTCGAAGGTTCCGTTGACGCGTTCGACGCCGTCGCCAGTTTACCCTTCACTCCAATGTAGACCCCGTCATAGGTAGTATCACCCAGATTCTCAACCCGGTGCTTGAATGGCGGATACCATCGCACTTCGCCGGCCTTGGAAAACACTTCGCGCGTTTTCCCGCTCTCATCGGTAAAGCGCAGGTGCGCCTCGGTCAGGCTCACCACCACCCCGCCCGGATGATCGTGCAGCACCGACTTTTCATGCGGTCCATAGTGAACCGACAGTACCTGCACCCGCTCGTTCTCGAAGTCCAGTTTGTAGTGCTTCGGCTCAACTTTCGTGGGATCCTGCCCCTCGCTGCACGCAGTGGCCAGACACACGAACGTCACCCAGAGTAGCGTCGACCTCATCCCTGCCTCCAGTCCGAGTCGCATATTTTCTTCTGAAACCTAGGCAACTCTACTTCCCGCATAGGAGGGTGTCAACGACACGGACGCGCGACGCCTCAGGGGACAAAACAATTCTTGCCAACCATGGCTCCCCGCTCAACCTCCAATATCGAGCTTTTCGGGTGGCAAATCCTTGGAAGGTGCCGGGGGCCCTTTTGCTGCGCTCTTCAAACGCGACTGCATGGTTGATCGAACTATTCACGGCGATGATTTGTGTCTGTGTCCCGATTCTTGCGCAGGATGCCGCGCAATCCGCGCCAGCAACCTCGGGCCACCCAGATTCGGTGTCACGCACTCAGTTATTCCCTTTTCGCACGACGCGAGAATATTGGACCAACTTTGTGCATGAAACAGCCAGCCCGTTGACTCTGGGCGGAGGCGCGTTCAACGCAGCGTTTTCCCAGGTGACCAATACCGATCCCAAGTATGGAGTCAACGGCGCCGCATTCGGCAAGCGCTTCGGCGCCTCCATCGCTGACATCGCCAGCCAGAATTTCTTTGGAGACTTCGTCGTGGCATCGGCCTTCCACGAAGACCCACGCTACTTTCGCAAGGGCGAAGGATACTCGCTGAAGTATCGCGCCGGTTACGCGATCAGCCGCGCGCTAGTGATCCGCAACAACAACGGCCGCAACACTTTCAATTTCGACAATGTGCTCGGCAGCGCGGCCAGCGCCGGCTTCTCCAATCTCTACTACCCCGCCCCCAGCCGCACCGGCAGCGCCACCTTGATGCACTTCCTGATCGATGTGGCCGACAACGGCTTCGTGAATCTGGCTCCCGAATTCTGGCCCGACTTCCGCAGGAAGGTGCTCCGGCGAAAGGACTGAAGATTGCCGTGACGATTTCGTATCGCGCCCGGCGAGAGTGGTGGGCCCACCAGGATTTGAACCTGGAACCAACAGATTATGAGTCTGCTGCTCTAACCGTTGAGCTATAGGCCCGCAGCGACTCAAGCTACTGCTCTAAGGGAAACCAGGCTAGGAACGGACGGGATTAACGGCGACTTTCAACTTTTCCTTTGCTGCCAGAGCACGAAGGCCCAGCCGGAAGATGGTGGCGATGCCCTCACCGTAATGCGCACACAGGGCTTCCACGTACTTTTCATCCTCATCTTTCAGCCGGACGGTCACTCTGGGTAAAGTCTTGGTCGCCATTGCGAAAGGATTGTCTGCCAAGAGCGGACACGAGTCAAGTGTAAAGTTGGATCACGACAAAACCCGCGTCTGTTGCGGCGATTCTAGCGCAGCCCGAAAGGTTTTGCAGAGGGAATTCACAGGGGTCATTTTTTGATCAACACCAGATTCGCCCCTCCGACGTTCCGCGATCCCTTCTTCGCCAAGGCGTCGACCGCTTCCCGCTTGGTCCGCATGCGGATATGGGAGTAACGCTCCAGCATCTGCCGGGAGACGTGCCCGGCCAGTTCGATCACGGTGCGCTCGCTGACGTTCTCGTCCTCGAGGAGTTTGGTGATGGCATGGTGTCGCAGGTCGTACCGGCGCAAATGCGGCATCCCGGCGGCGATCCGCAGCCGGTTCCAGCTTCCCTTCCAGCTCGAGATCGGCCGCGTCACGTCGAATCCCGTCTCCCCGTTTCTCGCCCGGTGCGGCAGCAGGTAGTGCTGCGGCTCGACCGCGCCCATCTCCTTCGCGCGCTTGACCAGTTCCTTCACGGCCCAGGCCGCCGGCTGATTCAGTGGAATGGTCCTTCTCCGGTATTCGTTCTTCACGCCTTCGAGAATGCGGATCGCCGGCGTGGCCAGGTCAACGTCGCCCATGGTCAAATGGCGGATTTCGCTCGGTCCCGCCGTCGTGTTGGCGGTGATCAGCGCGAGCAGTAGGCAATCTTCCAGCGGGGGTTGGACTCGGCGGCGCGGAAGAGGCGTCGCTCATCCTCTTCCGGAATGGCGCAGCCGACCGTGGGCCGCGGCAGGCGCAGGGGTTTGTAGTTGGCGGCCAGCGGCGCCCACAGGTTGGCCCGCGTCAGGATCTGCGAGAGCGTGTTCAGTTCGTGGTTGATCAAACTCGGTCCCGCCTTCCGCAGCCCGTCGCCCGCGGAGCGCATGCGCTGGTACTGCTCGAAGTGGCCGATGTGAACTTGGTCGAGGCGCAACTGGGCAAAGAATTTGGTGAGCGCGCGAATGCAGTTGGTGTAGTGGCGGACGGTTCCTGGTTCCACGTGCAAGGTATGGGAGTGAAACCATACCTCCGCAGCTTCGGGAAACCGGAGAGTAGACAGGGCCTGAGGTTCGAGCATCCGCGCGCGCGAGCGTTCACAAGATGGGCAATCGATATGCCCAGGGGAGTGGGGGAGGCCTTTGGCCGCGCGGGGAACGGTGCTGCGGTTTGTACAACAGACAGAGACTTCTTGCGCACGGGCCTCTCCGCTGTTACGAAAACCGAACAAATGTGGGCTTAGGGCCGAGCGGCGGCAGGATGGGGAAAGGCCGCCGCTAAGAGGCTAAATTCTGCTACAGAAGTAAGTTGAGGCGCAAGGGGTAAAGAAGCCCCGGGAACGAAGCCTTACCAGAGGAGTGTGCAGAATTGCGGGAGCGCGAGGACGACGAAGGGAGGAGTGTTACGAAAACAGAACAGACTAATCGGCGGGAAAGAGGGGTTGCTGCTGCAATTGTCGCAGTTCTGACTTTGCGCGGATGGCGCGACCGACGGCGCGCGAGACCTCGTCTTCTTTGGGCAAGGTGTACTTTCCGGTCGAGGCGAGAGACTTGTGACCGAGATGCACTTGGACCTTGGGCAGGGGTAGCCCGGATTCGACAAGATCAGTTCCGATCGTGTGTTTGAGGCAGTGGGGGTGCCTTTTTCGCCGGGGTAGTCCGGCCTCGGTCGCATAGCGCTGAAACAGCCGGTGGACCTGGCGGCGGGAGATGTTAAAGACCTCATCCGATGGGAAATGTCCCAAAACGTCTTTTTGGGACATTTTTGCGGCACCCTTCTTCCCGAGCCTCGGACGCTCGGCCAGCCACTCCCGCCAAGCCTGTTTTTCGTCGAGCAGGGGGTTTTCGTGGTCCTGCAGGTTCTGGGTGGTGCGCATGGAGCCTTTGAGCCTCTGGACGGTGATCTCGGCGCCCTCGACGGCGTCCACGGTCAGGCCGGGCCGCTCAATCGCCACGGGGGAAGTCACGAGGTAACAGGTGCGGGGCTTGTGTTTGATTTTGCGCACAACCTCCTGGACGGAGGAACCGGGGCATTCTTCACAGCGTTGCTGCGCCTTCTCGTGAGTGAAGAACAGCCCTAGCTGCCTGGTCGAGCTGCGGACCAGTTCGCTCACCCGATATCCGTGCCAATAGAGCAGGACGAGGATGGCCCAGTCGCGCAACCGTCGCGTGCGCGCCTTGGCGAGAACCGCGAGGAGCTCCTCGGAGGTCAGGGAGACTGGGGCTTTCATTCAGTTGTCCGGGGCTGGGAAAACTAACTGGGACTGCGGGTGAACGGAAGACTACTGCTTAGGCGGTATGTGCGTCACTGTGGAAAACGTTCTACCGTTTTTACGCGGCCACCCCATTCTCTTTCTTCTTCAACCGCGGGGTGATCACCGGCGTCTTCGACTGGTTCACAAAGCACTTCGCCCACAACGCCACCAGTCGCGGTTTCAGGGTCACGCCTTTCACGATCTCCGCACCGTCGGGATTCAGGTCGAAGCGCACAGTCTTAGTGAAAAGCTTCTTCAGCAACTTTGCCTGCTTGGATTTGACCAGGCCCTTCCGGAACGCCTCGACCGCCGCCGCATCGATCGACGTCGACATACCAAACGTGCCCATGATTTCGTAGAGGATGCCGTGCAGGAGTTTCGATTTCTCGGCGTGAGCGGAACCGAATGCGCGGATCCAGCGTTCGGCCACTTCCTTCAGTTCTCCCATCCGGTCGAGGTGAGGTTTGGAGTCCTGCTGGGCTTTCTCCAGAATGGAGCCGACCTTGCCCTTTAAGGTGAGCATCTCTTCGGCAAGGGCGTCGACTTCCGCAGCACTGGGCGGTAAATTCTCAGTCATTCAAGGCTCCGGTTGTGTTAGGGTTTACGGTAACCAGCCAGAAACAGCAGCTTTCCCGAATCCCTTCCCGGAGCCGGCCCTTTTACCGAGGGCTGGCTTTTCTTTTCTACTCGGGCGCGCCAGAGGATACAGCTCCCCTCCTCCTCCCTTGCTTGGAATAATGCCTAGAATATCTACAGGAATCAATGTATTTTTTGGGGTAACCGGAGGTGCTAGCGCTTCGGCTGCCTTCTCCCAATCCGGATCGGCTTGGGCTTGCTCACGCTCAACTGCTGGTTGTAGCGGATCATGGCAGAGGTGTAGTCTCCGGCGTCGGTCAGCGGTTTCAACTCTTCGGCGATTTTCTCCCGCAGCGATTTCACGGTGGGCTCGGGATGGGACATGAGCCCGTACTTCATGGCGTCTCTCGCGTGGTTGTCCTTGTCGACGATGGCCTCGCTCTTGTTCCGGGTCAGCGCCTGTTGCGCGGTGAGTTTCTGCCGGCGGGTGCGCATCAGCTCCCACAGCAGGTTTGGGCAATCCCAGTTGTGCAGCCCAGGGCGCGGCACGTCGACATTGGGGAAGCGGCAGACGATCTTGACGGTGGGTTCGCGCCGGTCGAGATTCGACCAGTGCATGAGCAACCGGGCGGCGAAACTGATGTCAGAGCGATCGCCTACGAACGGGCTGAAGAGTTGAATGCCTTGCTCGACGTAAAGATTGTTGATCGATTTCGCGCGCTCCGCGGCTTTGCCCGGCTGGCTGGGCTGATTCGACTGCTGCATGGTGGCATCGAAGATGGTCGGATCGGCGTAGGCTACTTCCACCTTGCGGATATCCGACATCGTTTTCAGAACCGGCGCGTGCTGCCAGACTTCTCTTCCCGGCTGGTAATACTCGCCGCAGAAATAGATCACGCCATCGTAGTCGACGTAGTAGCGCTCGAAGGCGGTCGCGTTCGTCTTCCCGTGGTCAAAGCCTGACTCCACGTGCCAGCGCTCATCGGGCCGCCACTCCGGCGCGGTGATGACGATCTTTTTCCAGTAGGTGATCAGCGTGTCGGCAAAGACCAGCTCGCCGCCGCCGGCGTTGTGTACGATTTCCTGTTCGCGGTCCCAGGCGGCCTGCGAGGTGTAGGTGGAACGCTCCGCCCTTCTCCATGCTGGAGTTTGTTCCGGATCGCGCGAGGGCATAACGCTGTAGTGCACGCGATGGACGGGGATGCCGCCGCTGGTGCGGCGCACGGTGTAGCCGCGGCGGACAGGAACGGGATCCTGCGCCGGCACAGTCTTCGCCACCGCCAGCGCTTCCGCGACTTTACTCTTCGGCGTCAAGAATCACTCCGTGGGTGACGTCGGCGAACCAGCCCGGGCCCGCCGAAGAGTTGAAGATGATCGGTCCTGCGACCGCCGCCAGCGCCTCGTTGTAGCACTCGCCGGCGTCCGGCTGAAACGAGCTCTCGTCGTTCAGATAGCCCCAGGGATGGTAAGAGCGGATCTGATCGGAGCCGCCCGGAATCCCGTACACCCCGCCACCATGCTGGAAGGTGAGCTTGGTATCGGACTGGTGCTTGCCCAGAGGGAAGGCGTCTTTGAGCCACTGCGGCTGGCGCTGCGTAAAGGCAGCGCGCATACTTGATGAGCTGCTTGGCCTTGTCGAGTTTTTGCGTCTGGAAAAGAACTTCGCGGGCAGGCACGATCATGGCCTTGTTGGTGAGGTAGGCCACGCATCCCCAGGTCGCCATCACGTCGCGCGACTTTTCGATGAAGTGAATCCGCTCCAGCGCGAACGCCTGAAACAGGTCATAGATGTGGGGATACTCTTCGAATGAAGGGAAGGGTTCGTAGGGCGAGGGCCGCTGCTCCTCCACCCAGTGCGGGTTGTACGTCTCGGTGTAGCGAGTGGCCCACAGGTAGGGATCGCGCACAGCATCGCCAGCCTGGTCCAGAAGCTGGACGCCTGCTGGGCCTGCTCAGCCTGACTTTGCTGGAGTTGACGGGCTCGTTGGAGCCGAAGAAACTCTCGGTCGCTTTCGCCATTCCCCGAGAGGGGATCGGAAACGAGGCGGAATGGCACCCCCGGTGCGAATGTAGTACTGGAGGTCTTCTTCGGTCCAGCCCGCGAAGAGATCACCCTTGCCATCTTTGGCTCTCAGGCCCCAAATGTCGACGAGTTCTCGAAGCGCGGATACTTTGACGGAGTCCGAATCGGCGCGCTCGGACAGCCGATCCAGACGGTTGATGATTTTATTGCGGGACAGCGTAATCGCTTCCCCTAAGTTCTCCCCACTTTTGGTGATGGCCGCAGCCACTTTCTTTTCGACACCGCTCTCTTACTCGGCCGGTTGAAGATCACGCTGGCTTGCTTTTTGGCGCACTTCACGCCCGCAGCTTTGGCGGCTTCGACCTGGTTGCCTCGGTAGTTGGCGACACAGGCCAACTCCAGTTCGGTCAGTTGGGAAGATTTTTTACTGCGGGGCATTCGGGAATCGCTTTTCCCACTTTTGTTTTGGGCATTCCGGCTCGGTCGCGCCTGCGCCTTTTTCTCGAAGGCCGGTTGTGATCGCCACCTTCGGTCATGTGCACAAATTTCCATCCAGCAGCCCTGAGGGATGTGCCCGGCTCGCTTTCAAGGATGAATGTTTGGATGGATTCGTAGCCCATTGCCTCTGCCGCTCGGGCACAAGCTGCGTAGAGCATGGAGCAAACGTTCGGCGTTCCATCGCTCACCAGTCGCGTCACTTCAGCAACGAAGTATTGCTCGGTCTGCTGCGCTCCTGGCCTTCCCACGATTGCCGCGCCGATCAGGGAACCGTTCTGCGCGCCAATCGTAAAACGGTGCCCCTGAATCGGCTTGTGGTGCCGGTGCAAACGTGCGACCAAAGCGTTAGCCTGCTTCAGCGTCAGTGGGACTAGTCTTATCATCGCTCTCTTTGATCGGCAGAAATGCATGTCCGCCCAATCGCACCGGCTCTCCGGTTACTTCAAAGCCTGCCTGCTTCAGCAGTTCGCGGAGCTTCGCGCTTTTGTCCCCGTTTCGCTCGTTGAATTTCTCCATGGCGGCATCGTGCGCGTCCCGGTTCTCCGCTTTGGCTTGCTCGGCGGTTTCGGTGTCGCCGTCGGCTTCGGCATCTCTGCCTCGTTCGTAAGTGGGGTGGGTGTCTTCGTCGATCTCCGCTACTTCTTTGGACAATCTGCACTTCCGCCGAAGTGTCGCCTTTTCCTAAGGCCACCTGCAGGTCGTGTGAGCGGAAGCCATAGTCGGGATCGCCGTTCTGGAAGGAGTCTTCCTCGTCGATGACGGGCGCGGAATTCTTGAGGGCCTCCACGGCGACATCTTGGCCTCGGTGGAGTCCGCTACCAAACGTCCCGCCAGCAGGTCGGAGTGGGTGTTTACCGGTTTGTCGTCGGCTTCCGTTTTCCTTTGGGCTCGATCCTTGTCTTTCTCTGGCCTGACGCCGTGGACCCTAACGCCGGGGACAGAGGCCGCAACTTGCTGGAGTTTGTCTTCGAGTTCCGGCGCCGCAGCGGTGGCTGTTTGTTGGGCTTCGTCGAGGTCGTCGGTGGAGTGAGTGATGACCCGACCGCTGTCCGCGTCGATGCCGCCGACTGCAGGTCCAGTTTCGGGAACCGCTGCCGCATCTCCGCCAGCGTTATCTCCCTGGCCGGGTGCAGCGTCCGCACTTCGCCCGTTCCCGGATCGATTCGATACTCGACCAGCCCTTGAGCGGTCAGAGCCACCAGACTGTTTCCCGCGCGGCACCTTGTCCCCGGCGGCAGGCATCCCAGCGGCGGCTTCGGCGTTTTCCTGGTCATGCCCTTCTACCTCGTCATTCACGATTTTCGCCGCAAGGCTCTGCGCACCTTTCATATCATGCGCGAGCATCACTTTCCCATGCACGACCACTTTTCCGTTATGCGCCATGATCCACTGGGTGGCCGAATCCTGCGCTTCGGAAATCAGCCGCGAGCGTTCTTCTTCGGGTGCGCGGCAATGGCGGCTGCAGGGCTCCCGGTGTGCACTACATCGAGCACGTTGCCGAAGGTCTGCTCCGGGGTGGCGGTTCGGATTCGCCGGGAGTCCTTGCACAATGCGGGCGGAGGCTTGTTCGACGTGCCGGGCTAGGGCAGCGGCGTGAGTCATCTCGCCGAGGATGTCGCGCTGGCGAGGGGATGCGGTTTCGGCTGGGCTCCTTCCGGTTGCGGAGGATTCGGACCTAAGGACGGAAGGGAGGAAGGACGGCCTTCTGGGCATCCGCGTGGGCGCGGGCAAATTGTGAGGAACTAGCCAAACTTTTATTACTTCGTTCCGGAAACGGGCGCTCGTTGAAGGGATAGTCGGGTCCGAATCCCGCATTGCTAACGGGGTAATCGCTGGGCCGCGTGCGTGGGTCAGTCGGATTGATCACAGGTTCACCACGGAGCTTCCACCCGATCACAACGCCGATCAAGAACCCCAGCAGAACTGCCCCAATGAATACGCCACCAATAAATGCGTCGTTAAGAAGCTGCCCGATCTGGTTCATAGCCCTGCCAACCTCTCCAACTCCGCGATGTCCACCTGCCGCCCCTGATCCGCCTGCAGCAGGTCCGTGATGGCGTTCTGGATTTCGGTGATTACGCTCGCTTCGCGCATGTCCCCTGTAAGGCAGCACTTCCTGACTAAATCCCCGATGCCGAAACTACCCTCCGAATTCCGCAGGCTCCATTCTCTGGGTTAAACAGGCAGATCATGTCCGCAGGAACCCCAAAATCGTCCCAGTAGGAAACGATCTCGACTCCCCGAAACAGGGCTGCCCTGGGGATGTATTCCGCCAACTCGTAGGCCCGAAAGTGGCTCTCGCGTCTGGCATCATTGCTTCCTCGATGGGGTCATGATAAAGTCCCTGCCCGTGCAGAGCCTAGCGAAAACCGTTGGCTTCCTTCTTTTGGCCGTCGTCGCCTCTGCAGCTCAGTACCAGACCGGGAAACTGTTGGCCATAACCGACGCACGTTCCAACCGAGAAGTCGAAAACTCCTACAATGGTTCGATTGTCACCGTTACGGATGTCGAATATCGCTTCAGCGTTCAAATCGGGAGATGATCTACGTCGGCTCATATTGGCCTAGAACTCGCTGGAGCTACGAGCCATCGGACTTCATTGTGAATGATGCCATCGACGTTCGATTGGATCAGAAGCACATGTACATCAAGCGCAAGGATGGCAAGGAATTGAAAACAAAAATTGTGCAAAGGATTCGAGCAGAGCACAATTAACGGGTCATTCTTCAGGTGGACTGCCTTCTTTTGTTTAGCCTAACGCGCTTGGGCACTGGTTGGTGTCGCCGTCACGACCGGTGCTTTTGCGAAACAGTATTCCGTCAGAACTCTGTAACTTCGCCATCTAGGCGGAGCACTTCACTGAATACCGATTTGTAATCGTCCAGAAGCTTCCCAAGCTGTGCGCCTGCAAGACACTCTGGCAGTTTTGCAGTTTGCAGATTATTGAGATCCGTAGTCAGGAATGATTGGATCTGGCCTCTCGCTCTTGCGATTTCACTCTCGATCCTAGCCAGGTGTTCCTTTGCGGCTTTGTGCTCTCGGAACACTCGCCCCACAACCGCATCCGATTCTTGCTGAGTCATCTCATTTGCCCTTTGCTGCTTTTACTTTGGCCCGACGGGCTTTCGCAGCGCGACTGGCGCAGCTTCCGTTCTTTCGCGGAGAGCTTGCTGTTAGTCATTGCGGCCCCTTTGCGCCCACTCTTTCACAAAAAATCACGATCAAAGACCTTTTTTCGGCCGTATGCGCACCCTAGCACGATGCGCCGCCCCCACGCAATAACTTTTGCCATGAAATGCGTCCCTTGACATGCGCGCCCCCCGCGTATACGATTAGGCTCGTAAAGCAATACGGGCCACTTTGAGTGTTAGGCCCACCCAGGCAGCCCTGACCACCAAGCCTGTATAGGAAGCCCGATGGCTTCGTCCAATCCCTACCCAGTCTTCCTCGTTTCTGGTTGTCTGCGTCCGATCTCTCGACCGCCGTTCCCCATTCGTCGTCTGCCCGATCCGGCGCTCCGATCTCTCGTCTGGAAGTAGTCGTCTACTCCACTAGTTAGCTACCATTTCCCGCCATAAGACTTAGACCCGGCTCTCAAAAAGCTCAAGAACTCAACCGCCGCGCGCTGCGCGTCGAATCCCAAATACAAGGAGAATGACCATGGCTACCGCTGTCATTACCGAAACTCAACCGCAACTCACCTTATTCGTCCTATCCCTCAGGCTGTGCCGGTCCCGCAGGTGAGGACCGCGCAAGTCGTGCCCACCAAGCTCCGCTATCTTGGGGAGCAGGGCGTCGGCAAGACCACGACTGCCTGCCTGTACGCGGCCGCGCTCTCGAAGGAGTTCTACGGCGGCGCTCCGGTCTGGGGCACTGATCCGGACTTGGCATGCAGTTTCCCAAGCGCACCATCTTCGCTCCGGAGAAGATCGAACTTATTCAGCGCACCGTCCCGCCTTTCAAGGGATGATTACCGATCTCAGGGATGCCGAGCGAGCCGGGGCCTGCGTGTGGATGGTCGAACTGCAGAAAATCTGGATCGAGCTGCTGAAGACCGTCCGCAAGAAGTCGGGAAACGAACGGGGGGACGAATTGAACTCCATGTGGACCGACTATGTCGCGCATTTTCTAAACTCGAAGATGCACTGCATCGCGCTCGGTCCGCGTGGGCGATGTGACCGACGACCTCATCGACGAGCAGGGCGAGATCACAAGATCAAGACCGGCGAGAAGATGAAAGCCGGCGGATCGCAACAATTTCGGCTATGAGCCGCACCTGGTCCTGCGCATGAAGCTCGAAATAAAGCGCGGCGCAGGCGCAAAGGCCAGGACATTGAAGACGCGAGGCCGCATGAATCACGTCGGCCTACGTTGCTCAAGGATCGCACCTGGGCGTTCAACGGAAAGAGTTCCGCTGGTCGGACAAGGTCCGGCTATAAACCAGGTGGATATGCCAGGTCTGGGCAGTCCTGCGTCCGCACTTCACCGCCGTACAGGAGACGATGGGCTTTGTCACTCTCGACACCACCGGCGACCAGCGAAGCCATGATCGACGATAACGGCAATGGCGAGTACTATCAGGCACGCCAGCGCAAGGACGCATGTCGCCGCCGAGATCAAGGCCTGTCTCGATCTCGTTCTTCGGCGGCCGGGGTAAGGAAGATTTACAGGTCCGGCTCGCAGTCTCGATCTGATCTTCGGCGTGAAGTCGAAGGAAGCGGCCGACGCGCTCTCGCTCGAAAAGCTGGAACGCGGACTTCGCATCCTGCACATCTACGAGAGTACCCCTCCACCATCTGGACTCGAAGGAGGAGATTCTCATCCAGGTCACCGAGGCCATCCAGGAATATGATCGCGGCGATTCCCGAGTCGCCCGATCTGCCGTTCTAGCGCCAGGTCGAAACCGGGCGAGACGTTCCGTCCGGTCCAGGAGTGAATGCTCCTGCTGAGGAGACCCAATGCCAAAAATGCGGGAGCGCCACGCATAAAGGCAAGCGCTGCCAACCCTGTCGGAATGATATGGCAGCAGCAATATCGGGCTCCGGCCACTCGCCAACGCCACCCGTCAGCGCGTGAACCTCCGAAGATGGGAAACGCAACCTGAACGGCATAGGCAAACAATCGCGCTTATTGCGCACGGGTTCCCCAGTGCACTCGCGGCCACCACATCAGCAAGGAGCAGTATAACCAAGTGTTCCTTCGCCAGAGGCGGCGCTGTGCGATTTGCGATCGAGCAAGAATCCTTACGGTTGATCACGATCATACGTGCTGCGCAAGCAGTAGGCGTAGTTGTGGCTTCTGCTTTCGCGGATTGCTCTGCGCTTCGTGCAATATGCGCCTTGGTTGGTTCGAACAAAATACCAACTCGATTCTTAAGTATCTGAAGATGTTGTGAATTGTTCGCGAGGAGACCGACATGACGTCTTCGTTTGTTCCTATCCAGGCGGTTTGTGAACCAACCAGAACGATGACGTTCTCGGAGGCAGCCCCGCTCTGGCTCAGTATCCATCAGCGCCACATAGGAACCGGGACGTTGCGGCACTATCGGAATTGCATCCGAGCCCTGATGCCAGTCTTTCGTCTTGTCCGGCTGAGCGACATTCGCGCCACCCACTTCGAGGAGTATCAGAAGCATAGAAGGGCTGGAACCGCAGGGATGAGACGAGCCGGACCGAGTTTGATCAACCACGAATTGAATACGCTCTCGCAGATTCTTGATCGGGTTGGGCTGTGGGCTTCGATTAAGGATCATTATGACCCTCTGAAATTGCCACGCCCCAAAGCGGGACGAGCCCTGAGCCCAGAGGAAGAGCGTCGCTTGTTTCGTATCGCCAGTTCCAATCCCCGCTTGGAAAATTGCCTACTGCTGCGCCCTGATCACCGCCAACACCACGGCCGGACCCAGCGAAATCCGCCACCTGCGACTCCGGAACATCGATCTCAATACTTTGCCGCCCGCCATTCACATTGAGGAGGGAGTGAAGAACGAATATCGACAACTGAACAATCCCCTTGAAAGTCTCAAGTAGCGGCGTGGGCAGTGCAACAACTGGTGAAGCGGGCCCACGAACTGGGAGCGACCCGGCCCGAGGACTACTTCCTCCCCCACCGCGCACGCAACGGGGCCAAGGGCTTTGACCCGAGCAGACCGATATCGAGTTCGCGAGGAAGTTGGGACAAGCTGCGCATCAAGGCAGAATTGCCGACGCTGCGAATTTACGATTTGAGACACCACGCGATTACCAAGTTGCTGGAGAACGAATCCGTCAGCGAACGCACCGTCATTGAACTGGCTGGGCATGTCTCCCGGCAGATGCTGGAGCGCTACTCCCATATCCGGATACGGGCAAAGCAAGAGGCCGTTAACGTTCTGGAGCGGCAGCCGATCGTGCCACCACAACCTGAAGTTGATTTAAGTTCTGTCGCAGTGCCGCGAATCTGTCGCCGCGCGGTTCGGCACTTGCGGAGAGCGTGATCCCAATTCTGGCAGAGGGTCGGAGCCGCCGGTGTTGCGCCGACTCCGACTCCCTCTGCAGAGCACCGTCACCACCTCCCCCGAAATGGCGACGACGCAACTTTATGCCTGACAAACGACGTAAATATCCCGAGATCGCTCACCTATCAGTGGCGGAACGAAAACGCTTCTACACGAGGCTCACGCTGGACACGAGAAGAGATGCTGGTGTGTGCATGCGCTGCGGAGTAGACGCACCATCCGTCCGCCAGAATAGTAAAATCTGTACTGATTGCTGGTTTCGGTGTATCGCCAAAGATCGAACTGGCTCACTGAAAAACGGAGCTGCTATACGTGAGCTGTTCGAGCAGCAAGGTGGGCTTTGCGTCTACACCGGAAAGCGTTTGATGCCGGGTGTCAATGCGAGCTTGGATCACAAAATACCAACCTCGCGCGGAGGTAACAATGATTTACCTAACCTGCAATGGGTAGACATGCAGATCAATTTTGTGAAAAACGCACTGACTCACGATGAGTTCGTAGAGTTTTGCGTGGCGATAGCAATCAAGTTCGGCGGCGAGCGCCTTGTCGAAAGTAGGCAAAATGTATCCGCATAGGAAGCAGTCGCCTGGCTATATAATTCGCGTGCTGCCCTAAAAGGAGTAGCCGCCATGAGCGGGTACAACCAAACTCTCGTGTTTCCATGCGGACGCTGCAACTGGCCTATCTGCCAGACGTTTCACTCTGCGCAGAAACTGAAGCAGGGAGATTTTGCGGGGCGCAAGATTGATCTGAAGTGTCCCGAGTGCGAATGGAAGGGCGCGGTTTTTGGGGCGCAGGCGCAACAATTCCAACAGGCTGAATGGAATTTACAAATACATTTTGGGCTCCACATCGACAAGCCATCACCAGGGTCTGTGGAATAAGTTGGCAGTGAAGCATCCACTGGTCGCACACACAGCAGAAAATGTAGCCCCGAGGCGTCTTTGATGCGTTCATGATTGGGATTCTACTCCTTGGGTTTGGCCAGTTTTATCACCGGCAAGCCTCCGCTTCATGGTTCAGGAGTCTTGATCTCGAAGGAAACTTTGCAGCCAAAGTTTCCTTCGATCTTTCGGAGAAAAGCCATCTTGCGCAGGAAGTCTTTAATTTCGGTGGTATGAGCGCCCGTCGATTGATTGAACGGTATCCACTCCGTGCTGCAGGTAGGACACTTGATCAGGGCACCGTTGTATTTATCTACTAAGGCGCTCAGTGGGCCATCCTCGGTGCTAACACTCACAAGGAGCGAGGAGCCGCACTTCTTGCACTCCAAATGCAGCGCAATCAAATCGCCGAATTCGATGAAGGTTCGGGTCTGACTCGTCATGGGCGCATTGTCCCATGACATTGCCATGGGAAGCTACGGCAAAATAGCGACGCCGCACCTTATAACGCTTTGCCAGCTTCTTCAGTTCGAGACATTCCAGGCACTTGATTCTGGTCGCCAACTGCTGGCGCTTTTTCCTTAGCTTGCGGTACTGGGCGCCCAGTTTGCGCTGCTTGACCGTCATCCAGTTGCCCCCCCTAACTTCACCACTTGCTGTTTGCCGTTTTTGTCCGTGATGGCGATCTCGCTCACGCGGAACTTCTTCGTCGGTCACTTTCATGCCGACGTACTTGTCCGCTTTTTCTGGCTTCACATACGCCACGGTTGCGTGAGGACGATAGTCAGGGAAGTTTGAGGGTGCGAATTCTCCGTGCTTTTCGATCTCGCGATTGATCCGTTCCAGTTCCGGAGATATCACTGGCGCGTGGATCACCGCAGCGCCGTCGGAGTGTTCCGTCGGCGGGAACTTTTCTGTTTTACCCAAAGTGGCGTCGAAGGGAGCGAGTGATGCCAGGTATTTCTTGATGCCCTCGACATCGTCGCCTTTGATTCCGTATTTAACAGTCACATGGTCCCCGCCCACCTCTTTTCCGTCGCCAGCCACATCGCGATAGTCGATCCGTCTGCGAGCGAGATCCAGTCCAAAGCTGGCATGAGAACCCTTCGGGATCGCGGCCTGGGTAGAACCGTGTTTGTATTTCGGCTCCGCCTGGAGCTTTTCGATCTCATTATTTTTAGTGAGACGATAGACTTTGCCGTCTGGCGTGCGCACGCGGACCACTCGAAGTTTCGCATCGGCGAATTCAACCTTGCCCGAACGCCCGTTGGCCATCGTGACTTGATCTCCCTTTTGAGGGAATGTCAGTTTGGCAAGATGCTCTTTTAGGTGGTCAGGGGTATTGGATGACGCGGCTGCTGCCCGCATTCCTGCCATCTTGTGCTGCTGCATCTCGGGGCGTTGAAAACCCTTGGGAGTTTGATCCGCTTGCGAAGACGCAGCGGATGGGATAGAGTCTTGGGCCGTGGAATTCGGCTTCAAATTCGCCGCCGGTGTGGTGCTGTTTTTTGTGGTCGCTGTGGTTGCCGTAGTGGTTGTCGGTCGACTAATTGTCGGGATTGTGTTGGTGTTCGCTTGGGCTTGGGCCGCGCTCTCCTGGCTGTTTGGCAATAAGTCGGCCTTCGATGACTTGCTAGATCGCCCACGCGGAAAGTCTCCCGCAGCATGATTGATCGCCCCGATCGCCGCACTCGCTTTGACAACATTTTTCCCTGCCGTCAGTGCGCTTAGGAGCGCGCGTGCCAGCCCTGGCTTTGACAGTAGATAAGAAAACCCTAAGTTGTTGGCGATGAGCGCTAGCGCGCTTTCCTTCAATCCTAGAATTCGCAGTTTCGCCATGCTGCTCGCCATCCCGCCCGCCTGCGCTTGATTCTTCCCCGATGAAGTCCCCGAGGTCGTGGAGGTCTTTCACGGATTGCGGATCGTCAGGGAACATCCGCTGTAGCGGTGTCTTCCCTTTCGCGGCCCGCGGGTCGAGATCATTGATCAGCTTCTGGAAAGCGGCTCCGTTGATTTGGCGGTTTCCTGTATGCGGCTGCTCGCGCATAATGTCCTGCAGTCCGTCGCGGAATTGTTCGAAAGCATATTTTTGAGACCAGAGCTGTTTTGCTTGGGAGAGTGTCTGGGACAAATTCGTCCCGGCTTTGATGTCGTGCTCATTCAGGGCATCGCTTATTGCCTGGTCGAACTGGTCAAGTGCCTTGTGTGCCTGGAAGCGATCTGCTGCGTCTTTCATCCCATTGGCAGCATCCCCAATCTCTGACCGTGCTTTTATGATGTCTGCGAACGGGTCAGCCGGACGGGGACCGGTCGTCATCGCCTTACCTACCTCTACTTGCTTTGCTGCATCAAGATCGGCGAATGGTCTCCCATATATCTGTTGTGAAATCTCTTCGCGACCAGTCAATCCGGATGCGACTTTGTTCAGAGCATCCCGCGCGCTCTTGGGTAGTACTTTTGAAATGTTTTCGTCTTGGAGAATTGAGTGTGCCGCTTCTACCGGCTTATCAAACTCCGCATCTGCGGCGGCTTTGGCGAGTTCCTGGTACTTCGCAGAGCCAGCCTGCCGAGCTGATTCGGCGGCATTGGCTGCATTCTGCTCTATAGATTCCGGGGCGTTCGAGGCTTCGACAGCCTCTCCTGGGACGGCTGTGCGCGCTTTGTCGGTCAAAATCTGACGCGCTCCTGCTTGTTGTTTTGTGCTGATCTCGCGCAATCTGCCGCTGCCAGGGATGCGACGCGCTACATCTTCGATGCCCTTTACGTCCGCCCCAAGCCCCGCCGGATTGGCTTCGGATGCGGCTTGACCTACAGTGCGAGGAAGTTCGGTTCCAGCCACAACGGGGTCTTTCGGAATGGCGGTTTCAGCAGCTTCACTGGGAGACTTAAGTCCTTCTCCTGCCATCTTGGCCGTGCTCAAGATTGCCGGAATCCTCCTGCGCACATCTCCCGCGACTCCTGACCAGTTTTTATCGGCAATGTCCTGCGCGAGTGGTTTGGCTATTTGAGCCCCTACTTGGCCTACCACTGGAACCGCCTCGGCTCCCTGCGCGATCGCCTCTTTGGTATCGCCGCGCCGCACCGCGTCAACGGCCTGTTTTCCATGCTGGTATGTGCTTTTCCCAACGCTTTCCAAAAAGTCGCCGCCTGGACCTTTTGCTCCTTCCAGCGCGGCCCCGCCGATCTGTTTGAGAAGTGTCTTGGTGGCGTCGCCCCATCGTCCAGCCTTGATGTGATCGCGAATCTCGTTCGCGACTTGGTGGTCGGCGTCGGTCTTAGCTTCGGCGGCATCGACCAGACCTTTGATTCCGGAGGTTTCGTATGTCCGCTCAAGAAGTCCTGGCTGCGCCGGTTCGCTTGGTGTCGCCGCGTCTTTCGGAACAAATCCTGCCGACAAATCGATCTCGCCTGGTTTCGCTGCCGCTTTCGGAGCGCTGGCCTTCGGCACAAATCCCGCCGAGAGATCGATCGGGGCAGACGATGGCCGTGGTGCTGGCGTGGGCCGTCGGACTGGCGCGATTGCTGGCCTTACTGTCGGCGCATTGGCTTGCGGTGCGGGCTGGGCCGGAGCAGCGAGGGACTGGGGGGAGCGTGGTTGTGGAGTGGGCGCTGCGGGAGATGGAGATTGGTTAGGACTTACTTGCGAGGCATCGGATACCGCAGGCAGCGTTGGTTGGGCGGCTGCGACTGCGACTCGTGCGGCTACGGCAGGATGGACGCCAAGGTTCGACAGGCGTTCATGTGTGGCCAGCGCCTCTGCTTTTGCTGGATCCCAATTCGCACGGTTAAGGTAATCGGCGATCTCGGCGCGGCTAAGGTTGGAGGCAGTTGCCGGAGCCGCGCCCGGAGTGAGACCGCCGAGGCCGATACTTGAATCGTTGCTGTCGGTATCCATACGAACGAATCGCTAGTTGCCGACCTCGAAGCCTTGAGCGCGAGCCTGCTTTTCTGCCGCCTTTACATCGCCTTTGGGGTTGGCCTTCTGCCATGCACTGCGGGACCACGCGTGGGTTTGCGGAGCTGGAGTTTTCGTCGGCGCTGTTCCCGGCTTGGCTGCGCCTACGCCAACTTGCTGCAGGCGTCTATCGATATCCTCATTTACAGTTTTGATTTCCGCATCTTTATCGTCGAACATCGTCTTGTAGGGATGATCGTGATATCGCTTTTCGATGGCATCGAGGCGCCCTTTGCGCTCAGCCTCAAGAGACTTCGCATCCAGTCCGGAGGTAAATTTCTGCTTTTCGTTCTCAAGTTGCTGCTGTCTGAGATCGAGCGCCATTTGGCCGAGTTGCTGCTTTAATTCCAGGTTGCCCTGGCCTATCTTCATAAGCTGGTCGTTGCGACGAGCCGTTTCTTCGAGTTTCGCCTTAGCTTCTTCGAATTGATTCTTTGTCGCCAGTGCCTTGACATCTGCAACCTTACTGGCAGTGTCGGCCTTCGATTCTTGGGCCTCAGCAGTCTGCTTCCGGGCTTCGCCTAGTTGGCCTTCATAGGCTTGCCGCGTGGCGTCGCGGTAGAGCTTCTCGTTTTCGTCGTTGAGTTTTTCCTGCGTGCCGATCTGCTGGTTCACTCCCTCCAGTTGTTTTTCGCGCTGCGCTTCTTCCCGCCCAAATCTCCAATTGGTAGCGCCAGGGCCGACCGGAACTGGAGTAAACGGCTTGCGCCCAAATCCCTGCAGGAAGTTGGCGGCAGTGCCGAGAGTCCTTTGTCCTATCCCCATGCGGTACTGCGGCTTGATCTTTCCCGTGGTCTCGTCCATGGGATTGATCGGCTTCGAAAGTTGGGCCTGCTGCTGGATGAGGGGAACGAGTGCGGAATTCTGACTTGGGGATGGCGGTTGCGGAATTTGCTGCGGAGCCATGGGGCGCGGACGAATGCTCTCTGGAATGCTGTTGGGATCTAATGCAACCTTGGGCATCGGCGGAGCCGGGTCGGACGGCGGAGCCGCGGCAGGGTCTTTCACGCCCGCAATGCGCTGGCCGATACTCAGGCGTTCAAGCGGATCTTCTTCTTCCGATCCGACCGATCCTGCGCCGGTAAGTCCGTCGAGTTCTTCGTCTGCCATTTATTTACGCCTTCTTCGCCGCGTAGGCTCCGAGCGCCGCGCCCGCGCCACTGGCCAAATCCTGCCCGAATACATCAAAGAATCCCGGCGAAGCGGCCGACGCGCTTTCCGCCGTTCCCATGGCCGAATTCGATCCACCCAGCGAAGTTCCGTACAGACTCGCCTGCACCTGCGCCGGTAACGCGGAATCCTGCACGCCTTGCTGGTTGATCGCGGTGAGATTCTGTAAGCGGGTGGCGTCGGCGTTGGCCATCGTGCCGGTCAGGTCTCTCTGCGCCTGCCGCTGCGATTCCGCCACGCTGCCGGCGTAGCCCCCGGTATTTTCACCTGTCGCAAGGGAATGCAGCGCCAAGTTGCCTTTGATCGCGTTCGAGCCCGCCGCAGCTCCCGTGGTGGCGATGGCGTTCTGATCCTTCATGTAGGTGCCGTTCGCCCCGTAGGTCTGGCGGCCAAACTTCATGAAGTTCTGGACATCGGAGGAATATTTCGTGAGCGCGGCATTGGTCGAGCCCAGCGCGGCTTGCGCGTTGCCCTGATTCTGCTGGGCGTTCTGCTCGCTCTGCTGGGAAATCTGTGCGGATTGACTGCGGCCCATGGGATTAGTCCCCGAGTTCCTTAAAATTGATGCCGACCGGAGTGAGGGATTTCCACGGACGGATGTGCTTGTGATTGCGTAGAAAGCGTGCAAAGACGCTGATAAATTTGGCGGGGATCAGGCCCCATCCCGAACGAAAGCCCTTCGACTTCGCCCAGTGCGCGTCGGCCGTGAGTTCATTCCCGATGGACTCCATTGCTTCTTTGTCGCTGCCGACGATGCAGGTTTCGGGAACTAGCTCTTGATACTTCCACATCACGATGACGCCTTCGCGCTCTGCCACTCGCACCCTCACGACTGGAGGAAAGTACGGATAAAAGAAATGACCCTTCTCTTCCACTGGATACAGCAGTTGAGGCCGGTCAACAGGAATGCCAGTGCCGTCAAAGCGCGACTCCTGTTCATCCCACAGTTCGTGAATTCGCGGCAGGTCGGCGTGCGTGGCGTCGCGCCAGGTTACGGGCATCCGCAGTCCTCGACGCTCGCGCCGATCGTACTCATCAACTCTTTCGCGCGCGCTTTGTGAGCATGCAAGTGCTCTACCCGAGCCTTGTGCGCCTGAATGTCTTTTAGGATTTCCGCATCTTCCCGGTGCAGAGCATGGATGCTCAGAACGGAGTCTGTCTTGGGATCTCCGCAGCACCGGACAGTTACCGCGAGAATCCCGTCCGCAGGTTCGTGCACGCGAACAATGGAAGCGGAATGCGCCATCTTAGATTTTCTGAAAGTTGTGCGGGATCCAGCCGTTGGCCAGTACGTAGCACTGTTCTTCGTCGGAGCCGTCACCCTCGACTTCGAGGTTGAATACGGAACCCTTGAAGTGCCGTCGAGGAAGTTCCAGGAAAAGAAGATCTGCCCGCACCCACCCTAGCCGCCACCAGAAGCGGTGCGGGAAGGTGACCAGCTCGTCGTGGCCCATATCGCACATTGGCCCGGAGAAGTCGCAGTGTTCGCGCAGAGTGCGAACCGTTCTCCAGCCTCTTTGCGTGAGCACCCGATCCTGTTTCGCAATCACGGCCGCAATGGGCTTCAGTCCGTCGCGGGTAATGACCAGAGTATTTCCGGTGAAACAATTTCCGCCCGGAGGGCCAGTCCCTCCGCCGCCACCGCTGGTTCCCCCTCCGCCGTGCGCCGGCGTCGTGATGTTTCCTAGGTACACCAGATAGTCTTGCGAGGTGATCAACGTCTGGTCGGTTGTCGCCAGATACGTCTGCGCCCCTCCGGCGTATTTCGGATCGAGGCAGTAGACGAAGTACATCGTCGAATCCAGCAAACCTGTCACCGCTCCGCTGTTGTAGGAAACCAGTCCGTTCGTCGCGGGTGAGACGGAATTCGGATACTGCACCTGAAACGCGGCGATGCTGATGGTGGCGTTGTTCGGCGCCACTCCGGTTGCCGCCGTCAGAGGCTTGGTGGTGGGCGTTGCCGAAGCGTTCACTTGCGTGAGCGCCGCCGACCGAAGGATGCCCGACCACACTCCCTCCGGGCCGCAAGTGATGGTGCTCGAAAAAATCTGCCAGGCGTTCCAGGTCACGCCATCGAAGGAAGATCGCAGCCGGAAAAAGCGGGTGACGTTCGGGTCCTGGTCGGTCCACAGCAACTGCGAGGACGTTCCGTAGTCTTTCAAATTCGACGACTGATTGAAGTTCAAATCTGTCGCCGATTGCAGGTTGTGCAGAATCGCTGTCCCGCGCAGGTTTGTTCCTGCCTGGAAGCGCAGCCTTGATTGCAGGACGCTTTGGGGGATTACCGTTTCGGGGTTCGACACCAGCACAATGAATTTGCCGTCGATGCCAGTCACCGAAAAACTTGCTGCAGGCGGAGGTACTACGCCCTGGTTGACTTGCGAGGGATCGTCGACGAACCCGGCAGGCACGCCGCCCACCTGCTGTTCGAGGCTCTGCAGTCTTTGCTCAAGCTGGTCGCTCCACTGCGCCAGGCGCGGATTCAGCTTAAGGAAGTCTCCTCTGAATTGGGGCAGAGTCACTGCGACAATCTCATCGCGGCCGCGCGCCGGTCACGGGCACGGCATAAATGGCGGCGTACTTCAAATCGAATCCGCATCCCGCGCGCTTGTCGTTGGTGATCCTGAGGCGCATGCGTTCGTTGGTCATCTGCCCACCGCAGGAGTAAGGAATGCCGGCAATCCAGGGTTTTTTGAGTTTGATCTCGGCTCCGCGCGTGGCTTTGGCCTGTCCCGCCTTTTGCGGCTCGCCGTCCTTGGGGTCTTTGGCGCGCAAGGCCAGCACGTAAATCGAGCCTTGCCCCTGGCCGTCGATATTGGCCTGCACGCCGCCCAGCCGGTTGGGCCGCATCAGGTTTCCGCCGGTGCGCGGGTCTTCCGGCGGGCAGGCGGTTTCATAGACCGAATCGATCCCTTGGCCGTTGTCGTCGAGTGAGCCGGGAATAATGGCGCACACGGCTCCGTCCGGATTTGCGGAACCGTAGAGAATCTGGGACTGCACGGTTTTCTGATCGAACCATGCAGGGATGGCTACGGGTGGCAAGCTGCGTTCGGCGCGAACGCATACGTTGGCCGCGATGTTGTCGACCGACCACTTGTAGCATCCGCCCGCCGCGATTTCCTTTCCCACATAGGGCGAGAAGTGGACCGGAGGGGCAAAACTGGGCGGAGACCACGCTGGCAGTTCCTCGTAATTCAGTTTCAGGACTTTGTTCGGGACGGTCGACTGCCGGTAAGGGATGCCGATGCGGATTTCCCTGGTCTCGTCGTCAATCTTGACCCAGATGCGGTGCTGGTAAGCCCAGTTGATCGCGGACCAGGTGATGGGCAATTCTTTCGAGATGCGGTAGGGCTGCCCGCCTTCAAAGATGTACACCCCGGAGCGGTGCACGTAGCACATGAAATTGGTGGCGGTATCGACCGCGCGCGGGCCGCAGGGCCCAGATCCGTCTTTGTCCCCGCCCCATTGCTTGGTCGCCGCCCAGTCCTTTGGGTCGACCGCGCTGGCGTTCAGGACATGTCCGGAGCGCTCTTTCATTAGGTAGACGATGCCGTTGAATTCGCGGACGGCCGTCCTTCGCTCCCCGTTGTCCTGAGCCACCTGGATGATGCCGCTCGAATCGTCATACACCGACTCGGGATCGTCCTGCAGGGAGACGCGCCAGCCGCTGGGGAAGTTGTCGTCGGCATAGAAGACTCGACGCAGGGTGGGAGAGAAATAGACATCGGAGCAGTTGGGCACCTGGATTTTGCGGAAGTTGCCGGAGAGATCGTTCTGCTCCAATTTCAGATAATCGTCGGTGAAGTTGAACGTGGCCGAGGTGGAGGTGTTGTCGTTGACGATGGTCGAGGTCATTTGCACGCCATTGACCACGTCGGCGATCGAGACTCCGCCGGGAATCTTGGTGAGGTCGAAGACGCCGCTGGGGAAATTCGGCGAAATCCAGAAGTACGGTCCCGCGCTCGAAATGCCAAAGCCCGCGGTTTGGCTCAACTGCCCGGCGGGAGTAAACCCACACAATCTTGCGTAAGTGTTCGGAGGCCCGATGGGCAAATGCGGGACGTAAAGCTGGAAGCCACTGCTGCCGCCGTTATAGGAGACGACTGCCGCCTGGGTCACGCCCGAGACATAGCCGTTGCGGTTGATGAACATCACGATCATGTAGCGCAGGCCGGAGCAGATATTCCCGAGGGGAACCACCAGGCCGCTGTTGGCCACAGGCGGCGCCGCGCCAGCAGCGGCGGCAGTCACGACGGTGGCAGCGTTGAACGCAAACGGGCTTCCCGTCACTTTCTTGTAGGCAGCCAGCGCGGGAGCTGGGTTTCCGGTGGGCACGTCGGCTTCGTAAATGTTGAAGCCGGTAGGCGCGTAGATTCAACCAGCCCAGCCCACCACAGGGCGTTATTGGCCGCGGAATTAAAAAAGTTCGCGCTGTTGGCGAGAATCTCGTCGTTCGCGGACGTGTTGACGAAGACGATGGGGACCGAAGTGGTCGATTCGCCCTGCGGATTGACGATGGTGTAAACCAAATACACGTCTCGTCCGGCGGGAAAGCGCCGCCGCCGGGATTGTGGCTCGCGCCTCCGGGCGGAGCTCAGGGGCTGGGATCGCCTGCACCATCAACGGCGTCGTTTCCGTCCAGATTGCTCCGCCGTCTCCAATTGTTCCGCCTTCGAGCACCGGAAAAGCGGGTTGTAAGGCTCCGCTCTTTCCCGCCTGTGTGCAGACATAGGTGTGTCCGTTGCCGCCGACCGGATTCGCCGGGGTCACGACTTCACCCAAGTTGTATTGCGTGTTCGCCAGCCAGGAGGCGCCGAACGGTTTGCCGGAAAGCGGGTCGAGTACTCCGGTCGAGAGGTTCAACACTGCGGGCGCACCCAGCGAATTCAACAGATCGCCAAACACCAGGAAGGCTTTTTTGTAGGCCAGCGCAGACTGCATGCTGGCCCCGGCGGGCAAGCTGAGTTGCGGGCTCGATATCGGGATCACGTTGCCGCTGCCCGCAGGGAATTCCTTGTAGAGGTTTCCCAAAGACGAGAAGGCGAAGGGCACCTGCAGGTCGGGGTTGCCGGCGAGCTTCGCGGAATCGAGCCCGGTGACCTGTCCGCCGTCGGGAAGGGTGAAGCCGTACTGCGACTGAATCCCGTCGCGCGTGCGCACGCTGGTCAGGTGGAAGGTGATGTCTTGCGCTTCGGGCGAGACCCCGGCGGGAAGTACCGTCGCATCATCTTGCTCGACCAACGAGCTGAACCTTTCTATTGGGTGCGCTGTGAACCCGTCGAAATTCATACTTCACGCACCCGCAAAAATGTGTTACATGTAATGTCGTGAGTTACAGCAAAGTACAGTTGCAGCGCATCAAAGATCGACTCTGCATTGCGTGCGGGTCGGCGGCCTTTGAAGGATCGAAGAGATGCAAGGCGCATCGAGATGCGATCAATGAGGCGAACCGTAAAGGCTATCGTGCGGCGATGGCCGATCCCGACAAGAAGGAGCAATTCAAGAAGAGGGTCAAGCGCTGGCAGAAAGCAAATCCTGACAAGGTGCGAGCAGCCGTGCGCCAGTGGCAGAAAGCAAATCCTGACAAGGTGCGGGCAGAGGGCCGCGACTACTAACTCGCCATCGCCGCAAACGCCTGGACTATCTCCGTCGCTGGCGCGCTCAGAACCGAGAGAAAGCGTACGCAGCACAGCGGCGATGGAATAAACATCACCCTGAAAAAATTCGCGCCTACCAACGGCGATCTCGGGAAAATAATCGAGAGACTAACCGTAGGACACAAGAGCGCTGGGCCAAAGCAAATCCGGAGAGATCGCGAGCGCGTTTTCGTCGCTTCTATCAGTCGCAACGCACAGAGATTGCTGCGCGCCGCAAGGCTCGATATCACGCCTCTCTGCACGAATCGCGCACCAACAGTCGCAACGATAAACTCAAGAGGCGTGGCGTAGCTGGATCGCACACGACAGGGCAGTGGCTTGCACGAGTCGCATACTACGGATGGCGATGTCGCTGGTGTGAGAAGGAATTGAACCGCGACTCTCACCAAGGATCACGTGATCCCGGTAAGTAAAGGCGGGCCGAATTGGGCTTCCAATCTCGTGCCCGCCTGTAAGCGGTGCAACTCAAGCAAAGGGTCTAGACGCAAACCCTTCGCGCTCATTGCGGCTTAATCCATCACGCGACCCCTCGCTTCCACCTTAATATCGGCGTGGTTGGCAGTCCCACGGCGTTGGCGGCATGGCTCCAGCGGCCAGTTGCGCGGCCACGCCCGAGTAGATCATCAGCAGCCAGTGCAGGTTGTCGGCACCGGGAATGACCGACATCGAGTAGCCGGTCGAACCGGTGTTGAGTGGGTAGACAACGCGCGGCCCGACACTTCCAGAACTGCTCGGGCAGGTATTGGGTGGACTGGACTTTGGTCAGGTCGAGGACCTCGCCCACGTTCTGCCCACGGACGGCCTGCGCGTAGTTGCCGCTCAAGGCCACCGAGTAAGTGATGGTCTTTTCCCGTTGCTCGACGCGCACGGCGTTCAAATCGTTGATGGTGAGTACGTTTGCCATAGTGTGTTGTTTCTCCGAAAAGCGAAATTACGAAATTACGAAATTACGAAATCATGATTCCGTGATATTCCTCGGTTAGCGGCTGACTACGTTGTCGCCCACCGACGAACCACCTCTGCGGTTCATGCGGGCCAGGCGATGCGTCTTGCGCTGATTTTTCCTTACTCAGGGCGATGATCAGATCGTCCAGAGCTTCGGTCGCATCCGCCCCGTAGGTGGTCACCCACTTGTCGTTCCCCCGGGCCTTCCCCACCTCCGACGCTAATTTGCAGGTGAGGGTGCGGTTGGCGAGCCGAGTCATCTGCAGGGCGTCGTCGGGGTCGGCGAGATGATCGAAGAGGAAGTCGCCGGTGACTTCGAGGTCGAGGTTGGTCGAGAAGTTCGCGAGCTGCACCGAGTTGCGGACCCATGCCCAGGAATCAAGCGCCGGTCCGCCGGATTGAGGTCGCGCGGATAGTCCAGAGGGCCGTCGGCTTTCCGCCAGTAAATGTTCGACTGCCCGGGAAGTATCCAGCGCAGGGTTTTCGGCTCGCACATCGCTGCCAACGGCTGTCCAGTGACCTGAAAGGCATCGAGCGTCGGCGTACCGGCGGTGACGTTGGGCAGGATGACAACCTCTTCGGAGAACTGGTTGTTGGCCAGACGCAGCTTGCCGAACAACCAGTCCTGCGTGTCGTCAAGGAATCCGGCGACGTAGTCCGTGGTGATATAGGTCTGGTCCGGGTCGTCACACTTGGAGGCGACCCGGGCGATGACGTCTCTTACCTGCAGCACGGCTTACTCTTTACTCCCGGCTTCTGCCGTTTCGCAGACCGCTTCTCGCGCTGCTTGTGGATCTTCTCCGCTTCGGCGTATTTCTCGTCGGGCAGCAGGGCGATTTTGGCGTGCGCGAATTCGATGGCGCCGTCCTTGAACGCAGCCAGGGCATCGAGGATGTTCGAGCAGTGCTCGCAGCGGTAGGCGCTTTTGTTGACCGGATGCTGGCAGGAGGGGCAGTTGTGCTCGGCGATCGCGCGCTGTTCGCGGGTGGCGAGGCCAGTGAGTTCTTCGGGCACGCCCGGGATGACTCCTTCGGAGACCAGCACCTGCGCCATGGCGATGTGGTAGTCCTGGCTGAAGGGCGCGAATTTCTCGCCTTTCTTCACCCAGCGTTCCGCCTTGCGCACCTGCTGCAGATAGAAGTTGTTGCGCGCCGCCCGCAGACTTTTCAGCATCTCCGGGAAACTGGCGAGCACGGGCTCCTTGACCAGGATGGGAATCTTGCGGTCTTCTTCGTCGAAGTCAAAGCCCTGTTTGTCTTCGGTGATCAGCCGCCCATCTGGTCGTAGGTTTCAATGGTTCCGGTTTTGTCGGGATGGGAGTCGCCCAAGTAGATCAGCACGCCAGGGCCGAAGGTCTCCACCTTGTTAAACTCGCGCATGAATTCCCCCGCCACCATGACTGGGGTGATGGGTTTGAATTTTCGCGAGCCGTCCTCGTTGTAGGAGCCGCCATCGTGCCGCCAGCCGCGAATCGCTTTGTAGTTGAACGGCATCCCCGGCATGCACGCCGGAATGGTGTGTCCGCGCAGCAGGTAGTTGTCGGCGTTGAATTGCAACTCGAAGGGATGCAGGTTGACGACGGTCGCCGGTTTGGGACGGTCGCGCCGCATCTGCAGGATCAGTTCGTCGAGATTCGACTGGGTCTGCGCGTCCAGCCGGTTATTTTTTCTGCCTGGGCCTTGGAATCCATGAAATGCGTTGGTGAATTCTGCGGCGGCTTTCGAGGCGACTTGGGCGTCAGGCGGAACGCGGACTACGCCGCCCTGATAGGGAACAACAACTTCGCTTGAAGGCTCTGGGCCTCCGGGCATGGGTAAGGAATCAGACATGACAGTGCTCTCCTGCGGCGCTAGGGGCCGGGTTGAAGGTTGTAGGTTGTGTGTGTGTGGGGGGGGGGGGGGGGGGGGGATTAAAAGGGAATTAAAAAGTAATTAAAAAGTAATTAAAAGACGGCTTTCAGCCAGCGAATCAGTTGACCGCCCCAGCGAGACCAGATGGAGGAGCGGTGCTTACGTTTGGGACGTTGACCGAAGTCTCGCCATCGCAGGCGGACTCCCCGCTCGTCTCGATACGGCGGAGACGTTATAGAAATTCGTGCCCGAGAGCGGATTCATGTCGGTGTAGGCGGTACTTGTAATTCCCGTCGCATACGGAGTGGGCGTCCCGTTGCAAACTCCCGCACTGGCTCCCCGGTAGATGTTGTAGGTCACCCGGACGTCGAGGAAGCGGTCCAGGTGAGCGACACGGTGTGTTTGCCCGGCGTGTTGGCGGAAACCGTGGTGATGAACTGCGCGAACAGCAGAAACAATACGGTGATCGACATGGCGATTCTCAGCGAATGCTTTCTCATGCGTTCGTTCCTTTCGAGTGTGGTTAGCCTACGTGGCCCTTGATTCCAGATTTTTTGGCGAGTTCGTTGATCACGCGTCCGGCCCGAGCGAGAGGCGGTTATGCAAGAGGCCGGCAGGACTGTCGGAGGCAGCAGCCTGAATATCCGCTAGCCGGGCCGCTTTTTCTGCGGTTGCGTTCTTCGCGCGCGTTCATCATCTGCAGCACGAGCTGTTGCGGGGAGGCGGGGCGGGATTCCAGTTCCTTGAAGTGAATGCGGATGGCGTTGGCGATCTCCTCTTCAGTCGGCAAGTAGGGAGACGGACCGGCAAACAGTTCGTAGGCGCCGAAGTGCGGGTAAGCGCCGAGCGCGGCCACGCCCTGAAAGCGGAAAAGGTTCCAGTCTTCTTCCGGCCCCCGGGCCTCCGCCGGCTTCCACTTCTCTAAAATCCATCCTTCGCTGGGATAGACTTCAACCTCCGCCATGCCGACAAACACACTCTTCGGTTGCCGCGCCAGGCATTCCTGAATGATCTCGTCGATCATGCCCGAGATGTCTTTGGTGAGCTTCGCGATCTCGTCGTCGGTGAATCCCTTGAGTTTGGCGGCGTGGACGATTTCCTGCCGTTGGGCCAGCATCTGCTGCAACAACGCCCAGTCCCAATCCGCCGCGCTCTTCGACGGGCGCATTCTCGTCCCACTCGTTCCGCTTCGCCGCCGCCTGCATGATGCGGTCTTCGGCCAGGCAGAGTCGGATGAGCGGTTCGCCGTAAGGATTCTCTCCACCGGCGTCGAGGCGGTATTGCTGCAGCTCCTTGGGCGCGGGGTTTTCCCGCTTCAGGTCGCCGCGAAGAATGAGTTCCACGATGGAGAAAAAGAGGTTTAGCCGAGAGCGAAGGTGATGTCGGAAGACGACACCTGATAGACCTCAACCTCGCCGAGTTTCACGGAACTGTTCGAGTACTTGCGGAACACGACGTAGTTGCCCACGCGAACATCCTGCGCGTCTTTCCCGGTAGCGACGACGATTCCCACGCACTGATTGTCCTGCGCGGTGGCGGGAATAATGATACGTCCGTAGCGGTCGTCCTTCGGCAAGGGAAGGACCAGCACGCGATTGCCGAGCGGCCGCCCTTTGTTGTCCGCAAGCCATCCGCCACTTTGGCGGCGTGGGGATAGGCGAGCACGGTGGCGCGGTCGATGGTCGAGAGTTCGACGTCGGAGACATCTTCCGGTTTCAGTTTGCGCCGGCGCGCTGGAAGCCGCGCGGGAACTCTGGCGAGGGCTTCGGTCAATTCACCACCTCCTGCGGTTTCTGCATTTGGGCTAACGCCCCTTGCAGTTCGCCGACATCGATCGCCATGCGCCGCTGGAAGGCTTGCTGCAGCACGTTCACCAGAAAGGTTTCGTCGGTCAGGGAGAAGCGCTCCAACTCGGTCGCCATCTTGCGGAATTCCGCGAGGCATTTCTCAGGAT
The DNA here is from genome assembly GCA_963733795.1 of uncultured Acidobacteriaceae bacterium. GTDB lineage: Bacteria > Acidobacteriota > Terriglobia > Terriglobales > Acidobacteriaceae > Sulfotelmatobacter. Next base: position 168,184 of record CAVTED010000003.1, on the reverse strand, counting down.
TGTCGGGCGGTTTACCGCCGAACGCTTCGAGTTGCCCCATGCCGATCCGAGCCTGACAGTGCCGCATGAGCAGAGTGACGATAAAGTTCTGCGCGCGCACATCGAGCGCATTCAGCTTCAACGCGAGGCGCTTGAGGGCCACCAGCAGACCGGCAAACGTTTTGTGTTTGGCTTCATCCATAAAACTTTCGCGCCTCCTGTTGTCTGCTCTCCGACAGCGTAACAGAAGACGCGCTCAGTTCAATTCAAATCAGGGCTTCAGTTACCCTGCGGCACTTTGGCTTGTTGCACTCCGCCCTGCGCCATGGGGTTATTTACAAACCATTGCTCTGCAACACAGTAGAACATCAACTCCTGCACGGTGATTCCGCCGGTGGTCGGGTCCATCACCTGAAACACGGTTTGGCCGCCACGGTTTTTGAACCAGAACATGCCCGGGCCCCACTTGATCGTGTTCCACGCTTCTTTCAGAAGCAGATCCCAGCGGGTCTGATCCGCGTGCACGTTCTCCATGACCATGCGGCCATTGATGGTGAACTCGCGGAACATGAAGTCGTAGCTTCCCGCCTTGCCACCCTGCAGCGGCACGATGGTGTCGGTGAAGGCCAGCTCGGCCAGCGCCTGAAGCTGCGAGGGGTAGGTCTGGTAGAACTGGTTTTTCAGTCCCTTTTTTGCCCAACCGCTGCTTGATCTGGTTTTCCGCGACGATGAACACCGGCTTCGTGACCTGCGCCGTATTGGCGAGGTTCAAGCCGCTGGCCACCACATACGGCAGTGCGCGGGAAATTCCGTACACGTTGCCGAGCGTTGCGGTGTTGACGAAGAAGGGAATGCCGTTGATGAACTGCGGAGCGCCGGGAGCGGCGCCGTCGACGATTACCAGATCGCCCGCCACCACGCCTGCCGGAATCGCGTCCACCTGAATCTGCTGAGTCGAGCCCAGCGAAGCGAACACGTTCTGGATGGTGCAGGAGCCGCGGAGGACGTAGCCGCCGGCGGCGTTCGACATGATCTGCACCTTCTGCTGCGCTTTCACCAGGTGCGCGCCGCGGCCATCGATGGTGCCGGTGATGGTCGAGCGCAGGTTGATGAAGTTGCCGCCGGTGGTCGAATCGATCGAGGCCAGCGATCCGTCGCCGGGGCCCTGCAGGAACATGTCGCGGTACATCTGTACCTGCTCGATGACGCCCTGGATGGTTTCGGTGACGGAGTTGTTGGTGGCGACGTTCTCACCCTCCCCGACCAGTTGCGCCAGTTGGCTGTACTGAATCGGTTTGGTCCAGGCGACGGGCGAAAACAGGAACTGATCCCACTTGTCGCCATCGCCCATGGGCATCGATCCGTTGTCCAGATCGAACTGGGCGACTGCGCCAGCGTGCGCGGTCAAAAGCCGGGCACGGAAAGAACGCAGCGAAACCTTGGTGGCTCCGCCGTTGCCGTTGCCAAGGTAGCGCGAGAGTTCCGCGTCGGCCTCGATAGCGCGGGCAATGTTGAGGGGAAAAAGCTTCCAGTTGCAGGGGAAGCGCCTGTTGTGCGGTAAGTGCGGGCATGGGTGAAAAAGTCTCCTTGTGAAAAGTGTTTCGGGTCTTTCGGGCAGTCGCGTCGGCCCGGACTGGCATTCATCCGCTTCCACATCTCAGTCGTGATGAGGGAGCGGGAGGTCTCTCCGTTATGCGCATCCTGGTATTCCTTGACGATGGCGGCTTCGATCTGCGCCGTGGTCATGGGCCCACCGGGACTGGAGGTAACGCTGCCGCCGCGGGCATCGGTGCGGCTCGCGGCTTGCTGGTCGGCGACTCTCCGGTCAGTGTCGGCTTGACGGGCAACTTTGCCTTGAGTGGCTTCGCGGATGGTGTCGCGCACGATGGGGCCTAAAATCTCCTGGGTGTACGCAGCACCAGTTTGGAGATGGCCTTTTCGCGGGCGGCGTCCAGCGTTTCCTCTTCCAGGCGATCTCGGGCCGATTGGTAGGTGGGATTCGCTTTCAGTTTCTGGTCGATGAGGTCGCCGATTTTGCCGCGGGCGGCCTTCTGCTCGTAGTCCGTCAGTCCTGCCTTTTTCAGTACGGCATTCACTTGCGCCAGGCACGATTCGGCTGCTTTCGAATCGGCGCGGCGTAGCGCTTCGACGCGGGCGGTTTGCTCGGATTCGCGCTGTTGGCGAGTCTGCGCTTCGGCTCGTTCGTTGAGCTCCCTCTTCTTCGCCTTGAGGGATTCCGAGTACGGCTTCAGTTCGTCGGGCAGTTCCCCTTGCGCCGAGGAGGACGGCGAGAGTGCCTCCTTGATGATCTGCGCGGCTTCCTGAACCCGTTCATCCGCGGACTTGCTTAAGAAATCGATGACCTTCAGGGTGGAGTCGGCGATGGGCGGGGGAATCTTGCCGTCTTTCGCCATCTCTCCGAGAAGATAGGTGTTGCGGTTGGAGTGAATGTTCTCGATGACGCTGGTGAGCGCGGGATGGATTTTGTATTTTCCGTCCTCGCCTCTGATGGCTGACCTTTGTCGTCGGTGATCAGAGCCTGTTCCACCCACATATCCATGAAGCTCTTGAAGCCTTCGGGCGTGGTGGCAGTCAGGAAGCGGTTGTCGATGTCGTGGAAGAGTTTATGGCCGCGCTGCATCTCCTGCGCGATTTCCACCGTGGGCGCGATCTCGCGGATGGCGCGAGTTTCCGAATCCCGCCGGGCCATGCCGAAGATGCGGTTCTTCACTTCAGGATGGTCGTTGAAGAACTTGTCGACCGCGGCGTCTTTCTTGAGGAAGTCTCCCAGTTCCTTGGGGCCAAAGTCGCCGTCTTCGAGAGCGATTTCCGGCAATGCCAGGTCGGGGTCGAGTTGCACCTCGGGCTGGTCGCCGGCCTGGACCTCAACTTCGTCGGCGGGCGCAGGCGCAGCGTCGGGTTGATCGTCATCCTGAGCTTGGGGCGCTGCCGCTTCGGGTGCGGGAGCTTCGAGTTCCGCGTCTTCGACTCCGACCGGAACTTCGGCTTGGGCGCGTTGCCAGGCTTCGGCGATCGAGGAAGAATTCTCGACTGTGGGCGCAGGACTGGGGGAAGCAGGCACAGCCGGGGCAGGCGTTGGAGCCGGCGCAGGTGCGCTGGGAGTAGCTGCAGGAGCGGGAGCCGCTGGGGCGCTAGGGGCCGCAGTATCAGGCATAGTCGTGATCCTCTCTTTTTTCGGTCAGTCTTTTTCGGGCAATGAAAAGCCCGCAGCACTCAGGCTGCGGGCGGTTGGGTGAAAGGTTGACTTCGAAACGCTACTCGTCCTGGAACGCGCCCAGACCGCTGGCGGCGATCTCGGCCGCGGCCTCTCCTACCACTTCGGCGTCGTGCTTGATGTGTTCGCCGATCTTGTGGAGCAAGCTTTCCTTCTGCTGGTCTCCCGCGGTCGCTTCTGCGGCGTTTTTCTCGGCGGCATCCGCGTCGAGGTCGGCGGCAGACGGAACCGAGGCACTTTCGGCGGCCTTCTGTTGTTCTGGTGACTGGTCGGGAAGTGGCGCGGGTCCGGTGGCGCTGGAGCCATCCGAGTAGTTCTTGGTCTCGATACTCACAACCTTATCGACAGCAGAAGGTTCGGGCAGGGCGCTCACTGATCCGTCCGGCTTCACGATAACCTTCGGCGGATTGGGTCGTTAGTATCGCGTCCAATTCCGCGATGGTCGGGCGTTTTGGCGGTTCCGGCTCTCCTTCGCTGGACGCTGCGTAGCCGTCGGCCTGCGTCGAAGCCTGATGCGCTTCAATCTGCGCGTCATACTCAGGCCGCGACCGCTCGATGCGCTTGCCATCTTTGTCGGTCGTGGGCAGGTGCGGATGGTAGTAGGCGGGATGGTCGGAGGGCAACGCCTTCGAATGTTCGAAAAGATTCTTCCAGCAGTTCAGGTGATAAGTGGGAAGGTCTGGATTGCCTTCCTCTGCGTCCTGGCCGGAACTGTATTTGACTGTCCGGAATTCACTGATCGAACTCATGTGGCGCACGTCGAAGACCTTGACCACGTTGTCGGCGTCGGGTTTCGAGGGGTCCACGTAGACCAGCGAGAGATAGCCTTCGTTGAGGGGATTGACCGCGAAGACCAGAGCTTCGTGCTCCACTCCCTTCGCGTCACAGTAGATCACGGGCTCGGTTCGTTTCATGCTTGCGCTCCTTGAGGTTGTGGGGTGTCGCCGGTCAACTGCATCTCGGCCTGCAACTGCTTGTTGAAGACGATGGCTTGTTTATAAAAGGCCAGAAGATTCCTCAGTCCCGGCTCGTTATCCTTCAACTGTTCCCAGTGCTTGGCCGCCCAGTTGGGAATCAGTTTGATCAGGGTGGGCAAGTCGTCGAGATATTTCGTCGCCAGCAGCCAGGTCGGAGCCAGCGACGGAAGTTCCAGCGGCGGGCCTTGCGGATTCTGCGGATCGGGCTGTTCGGTGAGTGCATTCAACACCAGTTGCGCGATGATTTGCAGCATCTTGCCGCGCAGCGCGCCCTGCGGCGGAACCAGTCCCGGCACCCCGGCGAAGCGCACCGCCGCTTCCATATTCTGGGGCTCGGCTAAAAGCATCTGCACCAGTTGCTCGTTGCCGTCTTGCAGGGTGGCGCTCCACCAGTTGCGAATGTCGGCGGCGGTCATGGGAAACAGTTGATTGGTGTCGCGCTCGATGCGGACCGAGCCTTTCATCTGGTCGAGATGCACGTACTTGGTGCGGAATTCCTTGGACTCGTCGGCGACCGTCGTTTGCCAGCTTTCGGTCATGTTCTTGGCGGCGCAGCGCACAGCGTTGTCACTGGCGTCGGCGTGCTCGTCGCAAAACCTTATCGAGCAGCAGAAGGTTCGGGCAGGGCGCTCACTGATCCGTCCGGCTTCACGATAACCTTCGGCGGATTCCACAGGGTCGTTCAGTATCGCGTCCAATTCCGCGATGGTCGGGCGTTTCGGCGGTTCCGGCTCTCCTTCGCTGGACGCTGCGTAGCCGTCGGCCTGCGTCGAAGCCTGATGCGCTTCAATCTGCGCGTCATACTCCGGCCGCGACCGCTCGATGCGCTTGCCATCTTTGTCGGTCGTGGGCAGGTGCGGATGGTCGTAGGCGGGATGGTCGGAGGGCAACGCCTTCGAATGTTCGAAAAGATTCTTCCAGCAGTTCAGGTGATAAGTGGGAAGGTCTGGATTGCCTTCCTCTGCGTCCTGGCCGGAACTGTCTTTGACTGTCCGGAATTCACTGATCGAACTCATGTGGCGCACGTCGAAGACCTTGACCACGTTGTCGGCGTCGGGTTTCGAGGGGTCCACGTAGACCAGCGAGAGATAGCCTTCGTTGAGGGGATTGACCGCGAAGACCAGAGCTTCGTGCTCCACTCCCTTCGCGTCACAGTAGATCACGGGCTCGGTTCGTTTCATGCTTGCGCTCCTTGAGGTTGTGGGGTGTCGCCGGTCAACTGCATCTCGGCCTGCAACTGCTTGTTGAAGACGATGGCTTGTTTATAAAAGGCCAGAAGATTCCTGAGTCCCGGCTCGTTATCCTTCAACTGTTCCCAGTGCTTGGCCGCCCAGTTGGGAATCAGTTTGATCAGGGTGGGCAGGTCGTCGAGATATTTCGTCGCCAGCAGCCAGGTCGGAGCCAGCGACGGAAGTTCCAGCGGCGGGCCTTGCGGATTCTGCGGATCGGGCTGTTCGGTGGGCGCGTTCGACACCAGTTGCGCGATGATTTGCAGCATCTTGCCGCGCAGCGCGCCCTGCGGCGGAACCAGTCCCGGCACCCCGGCGAAGCGCACCGCCGCTTCCATATTCTCGGGCTCGGCTAAAAGCATCTGCACCAGTTGCTCGTTGCCGTCTTGCAGGGTGGCGCTCCACCAGTTGCGAATGTCGGCGGCGGTCATGGGAAACAGTTGATTGGTGTCGCGCTCGATGCGGACCGAGCCTTTCATCTGGTCGAGATGCACGTACTTGGTGCGGAATTCCTTGGACTCGTCGGCGACCGTCGTCTGCCAGCTTTCGGTCATGTTCTTGGCGGCGCAGCGCACAGCGTTGTCACTGGCGTCGGCGTGCTCGTCGCAGATCAAATCCCAGTCGAGAGTCAATCTGGTTTGCGCCTGACCTAACTGCTGCGCTTGTCCCGAGGCAGTTTCAACGCCGTCCTGGGTTCCCACTCCCATCAACTGCGGCGGGGTCGAGGCCAGCAGTTCAATGTCCTGCTTCAGCAGGGAGAGATAGGTGAAGATAGCGGAGTCGATTTCGCCTTTCACCTGAAAGATCATCTGGTTGATGTCGGAGAGCGGCCAGAGTTCTGCCGGACGCGAATTTCGTTCAACACGCCGGGCAGCATGGCCTTGTTGTTCATCCCGGCGGTGTCGATGTACTCGCCGTTGGCCAGCAGGATGCCGCAGGCCAGCCGGTCGGCGTATTCGTCGATCTTGGAAATGCAGTCGTTGATGCGCTCCTGCACGGGAACGATGGCATCGCCCGCCGGGGTGGGATAAAGGCCGTAGGTTTTCTGGTCGCGTCCGCCCCAGGTCCACTCGTCGGTGAGCTTGGCCTTGCGAATCGACAGGGCGACATCGCCGCAGTAAGCCAACATGCAGCCGGTGGGGAACGTCTGTCGCAGTTCGTCGCACTCCTGCTTGGTCGCATGATCCATTTCCGCGAAGAGCATGGGCTGGATCCAGACCCGGTTGTAGGTGGGCTTCGACTGGTTGGTGGCGGAAAACCACGGCTGATACCCGGCGGGCGCGGTCAGCATGTCGCGCCACTGCCGCTCCACCATTTCATTGCCGGTACCGGTGGTCTGCCCTTCGCTCAACTTCTCCCAAAACTTGTCGAAGGTCATGCGCAACCAGCCCAGCGGAACCTCGAGGCCGTAGTTCAAAAGGCAGGTGTTAGCCAGGTCGGGAGCGTCCGGATCGGTGTCGATGTGCATGGGCCCGACCACATCCCAGAGAACCATTCCGTTCGGCACATCCTTGTTTTTCTTCGGCCAGGGGAACGTCGGCGGAGTAGCCCTGAAAGTAATTCTCGCCGCTGAAGCGCGCGCCGCAGTTGGGGCAGGCCAGCGAATCCCCGGCCACAACCTGATCTTCCGGAGTGGCCACGCCGCAGTGAAAGCACTGATAGCGCGCGGGCAGGATTTCCGCGTTCTGCGTGAGCTTCAACACGGTCTGCTTGTGGGTGCCGGTGCGGTCGGAATCGACCACATAGCGAGTGAATTTGAAATACCCGCCCGAGGTAAAAAACTCCATCAGCTCCTGCCGCAGCAGGCTCTTGATCTTGTTGGCGCGTTCGATGATCTCTTCGACAGGTGTCGTAGGCTTTGGCGGTCTCGCGGTCTCTTCGAGATCGTCGTTCAGCGGGGTGGCGCGGCTTTTGGGAACTTCCGAGCACATGAGGCCACGTAGGCGCGGGCCACCATCTGGTAGAAGTTGTGCGGGCGGCGGTCCATGGAGCGGTCGGCGTTTTTATAGTCGGCGCCGGACCAGTTCTGGAACTCCTGCATCGGGTCGAAGGCGTCGGTGGTGCCGGGATAAAAGCCGATGTACTGGTTGCCCTTGTACTCTCCTTGTTCTTGAAAACTTTCTCGACGATGCCGCGCCGCTTCCACTGCCAGCCTTCGCGCTTCTTGATGCAGGCATCCATCAGCCGCTTGCCGTACTTTTTGACATCGCGTCTTCCGGCGATTCCTGGGCGGGAGCTTCGGCGGTCGGCTCCTGGGTCTGGGGAATTTTCGGAGGCGTGATTTCGGCGCGAATCGGACCGGCATTGGGCTGTGCGCCCTCATTCCAAGACTTTGGGGAGTGGCGCTCATGCGTCAGAAGTTGTGTCGAGCGCCTCGGCTGCGGCGCGGGGGAAGACGGCGGAAGCGGGAGATGGCCCGGGCACCAGACGAAGTGGGATGCGTCCCTTCTGCCAGCCCACTTGCGCATCTGATCCGAAAACACAGGCCCGAGTTGCGATGGCCGCGTCCGGCGAATACGTTCGAGGCGGGCGCGGTCGGCGGCCTGCTGGGCTTTCATCTCGGCCATGGCTTTCTGGTCGTCCGTCAGTTCCGGCTCGGCTCCGACTGGTTGGCGGAGGCTTCGATCTGGATGCCCAAGCGCAACTGGAATTCCGGGGGAACGCCGCGCGGGTAGAGCAGCTTCGCCAGTCCCTCCATCTGCTGTTTCATGGCCTGGACTACGGTTTCGTGGTGGGCGCGGGTAACCAAGGGGAAGCGCATGTATAATTCCGGGCTTATGAGTGATGCCAAAATGCCAGTACGATGGCGCTGTCCGCACGATCAAGTAGCCACATTTGTATTTGGCGACTCGCACCAACAAATACGCGCCGCGAAACCCGCATATTGGACGTTGGCTGTGGGTCGGGAAACAATGCCTGGTTTTTGAATCAAGAAGGATTTTCGGTGTGGGGATTTGATCGCGATCCCGACGCAGTGCAATATGCCGAAACTCGCTGCGGCGGCGGAGTTGAGTTGACGGTGGCCGCCTTTCCCGAGGTTCCCTTCGAGGGTCCGTTTGATTTGGCCTTTGAACGTGCGGCCTTGGTTTTAGCCTTTTTTGACGTTGCGCGGCAGACGGCCTGCAATATTCGGGAAGTGCTGGCTCTGGGCGGTAGAGCTTTGTTTACTCCCTACGCTGCGAACAGCGAACCGACGATGGTTGAGCACTACACCACCAAAGACCGTGTGCTGGAACTGCTTTCGGGCTGGAATATTCTTCAACTCCATCACGTCAAAACAGACGACATTCTGCATGGCAAGCCGGTGAATACTGACGAATTCCGTGTCTGGGCAGAGAAGCCTCACTGAATAGCCACTCCGCCGTTCCATGTCACAGAAGTCATCGTTTCCCCGACTGGGTAACTGATCACCGTTCCGTAAATATCTTCCAGCGGCGCCGTTGTTCCGCACTCGTAGAACATCATGGCCTGCGTCGCATTCAGCTTCACAAGATCGGAATACGCGGTATGCGGATTAGCCGAGCCCGTTACGCAGGGATTTGTCGATATGGTGTTGAAGTCTAGGACTTGCGGGAGTGGAAGATTTAATCCATTGCCGGTGAAGACGCTGGATCCGTTGAAGGTCACAATCTGCCACTCGGTATGTGCGGCGCTGGGGCTGGGACAGGAGAATCGTTCTCCGTAAAGCACCGTATAGAGTGCCGGATTGTTTGGAACCTGGATGACGGATGGTTCAGGAAACTCGTCCATCCATCCCGTCATGGGAGTGGGAGAACAGGGACTCAGGGGAAGGTTTGAGGCGTTTCCGAAGGTAAACTTCCGTTCGTGTATCCACTCCAGGACGTTCCCAGAATTACTCGACTCCTGAAACATGATGGGTGTAGGCCCACCGTTGACCGGCGCGGTCGCCGAGGGCCGCATGAAGTTCATCAGCTTCATCGAATTGGGGAGCCGCACCGTGGCATGTTCTTCGGTGATGAATGGAAAGCGCAGCCGCCTAGCCGCATCCCGTCGAAATCGTCACTGGATCGGACCAGGTGAGCCCGTCGTCGTAGCTGAAAATGTTTCCGATGGTTCCGGCGATGCCTTGTTTTGTGCTGATGAAGGCGCAACCGGAAGTAAAACACGGTCCCGTAACCCCTGTTTCGCCTGCCGCAATGGAGATGACATTCGTTGTGGAGTTTACGAAATTGTTGGGCGAGGGAAAGGATGGACTCACCACCGTAAAGCAATTCCAGGAACCGTTGAGGGGTAAGCGGCATTCCGTAAGGCCGGCAGGAGTATTGTTGACCGGGGCCGTCCAACTGGTGATAAATACGAGCAGGGTTCCGTTGCGTCGTGACGCCCTTGCCGTTCGCCTGATTTCCGTAAGGAGTGCTGGAATTCCACAAACATCCAGTTAAGGGGTCTCCGCTTTGGCAAAAACCAGACGACGTTGGAGCTGTCCAGTTGCTCCCCACCGCACAATTCACGGAACCGGGGTTGCACGTCTTCATCATGATGCGCGTGTTCCCACCGCTGTCTACCGTGACTCCGGCGATGCCTTCGTTATAGAAGAAGAGATAGATTGTCCCGTTCTGATTGGCGGCTTGCGGCTCTTCGTGATCATGTTCGTGGTGGCGCTGGTGATCTTTACTGGAGTAGGGACAGAACCGGGTTGCTCACCCCCGCCTTCTAATGGTGTAGGTGGCCGTCGCCACCGCGCTATTCGTAAAACCGGATTGGGTGACGATAGCCTTGCAAGTTCCGGAAGTAGCGAAGTAGCAGCCTGCCTGATTATTCGAAGAATAGAAGCCGGAGTCGCACGTGCCTGCAACAGTGGCTGTCGGCGTTGTGCCGTTTGTTGACCAACAAAAAGTTGAGCCAGATGGGCCTAACAAGGGATCGTAAACGGCGTTTGTTGCGGAGAAAGACCCGCTGGACGCGAGCACGAACGTAGGTGTAGCAAGCTGCGCGAAGGCCGAGCTAGAGAATAACGCCAATACAAAGAGAAGCCGTCTCAGCGCAGCCCCACCATCACGTTAAAGGTTGTCCCAACCGTGGAATTCGCCGCCATCGCAACACCGATCACTGTTCCGGCGGTGTATGTGGCCGTGCATTTCACTCTGCCGTTCGTCGTGGTATCAACGATGACAAAATTCCCTATCGAGCAGGTTCCGGTGCCGAGAGTGAGCGCGAAATAACCAGTAGTTTGAACCGGGCAATTACCCCCGGCTCCCGGGGTAGCCGCACAAATCCCGATAACCAAGCCAGCGGCAGTGTCTGTGGTCGTAGTGATGACCACCTGGTTCGCGTTCGCAGTGTCAGCTTTTACGGGAGAGAATATGCCGATCGCGGCGGTGGAGACCAGAACTACCCCGATTCCCTTTTTGCCAATAAACCCCCCGCTTTGGTCGTGCGCGGTCCCGTTACCCCCTTCCCACAGTCCAGCCGTGAATACCGACAAACCCGTGTCGAATGTTCGCGCATCTGTTGTGCTGAGAGAGTTGATCGCGAATACACCGCTCTGATTAAGGGTAAAACCGTTGTCCCCTACCACGGCGTCACAGGTGTCTCCCGCCGCCGATAAACACGATGAATATCCAGAGAAGGGCATCCCCGTGCCCGCGCTAAATAGACCCCAAGCAAGAGTGGAGGATAGTTTCAGGCCGGGAACGCTGGCCGTACCGTTTACGAGGGCAACTTGTTCACTCGCAGCGATAGAGGTTCCACTATCATTAAAGTGGCTAGCCGATAACCCTCCGCCGTTTTTCATCTGTAGGTCCCCGGTCGAGCCTGCTGGAACCGACCCCAGAAACGTCCATCCTGTGTTATCTACGTTCTGGACTAAGGCATCTACTCCCAAGGGTCCTAAAGTGGATTCCGCGCAAATGACAATGAGGCCGATGGCTGGCGTGACGTTCCCGCAACTCCCCTCGGTAAAGACGACGCCGCCATTGGGATTGTTGGTAGCGACGCTGTTGCACGTCAGGTTGTTCAGCGATCCTGAGCAGCCGAAGCCTGCGCCTCCGCCACCCGAGCCATGTCCATTGCTCGATTGCCCCAGCGCAGCAACAGTGAGCAGAAGAAACGACGTAAGCAAGAGGACGATGCGTTTAGTCATTTTCGATAAACCGGAGGGTGGCGGCAGCTGCGCCGTTGGCTCGGACCGAAACCAGCCTGTCGGCCGCCCGATAGTTGAAGGCTCCGCTGGTGTTCTGCGCATTCATCCCAAGTAGCGGTCCGCTGTTGGGGTAGCGCTGCACGTTGGGAATAGTCAGCGGCTCGTCGTTAAAGCTGAAGGTGTTGACGGTGGCAAAGCTGTCGAGCAGGCTTTTCACCTGCAAGCCTTCGGTGGCGTTGGCTTCGTCTTCCATCATTTCGATGGAGCGCGTCGGGCCGGTGGCCAGGATGTCGGTGAAAGCGCCGGCGTTCGAGTTGACGGCAATCTGGCGGAGTCGGGAGGCCATCTATTTGCCCTCCTGTGCGAGGAATTTCTCAAGGTCTTCCGCGTAAACGCAGTGCACCTCGTATCCTGCCAGTGCGTGGCCTTCGGGGTAGTGGCGATGGTTGGCGACAAACACGCGAGTGAGTTTGGCTTCGAGCTTCTGGAAGCGGTCCTTGCCGAGCTTTTCTTCCAAATCCAGAACATCGAAGCCGGGTCCGGCGTGGATGACAGGGATGATCTCGAGCGCCGCGCAGTGCGGATACGTCAGTGCAAAGTTATTCATGGGAATGAGGTGTCGTTCTTCTACGATTGGGCGAGCACGATGGGCTTGGGGAATTCCTTGTCCAACTCGTCGGCCAGCGCGAGGCGGATGGCCAGCAGACAGTGATTGCTGACTTCCTTCGCTCCGAGTCCCTGGTCGAAGCATTCTTCGAGCCTCAGCCGCATGCGGTTTAAGCAGGACTCGACCAGTTCCTTAGTGCGAAGCGCTGTCGGTGCGTTCGCCGCGCGTGCGTGGTACTCGCGCTTAACGAACTCTGCGAGGCCGGGACGGAACTGGGCTTCGAACACATTGGCCACTTGCGACATCAGGGGAGTCATCGGCATGGGGCACTCTCGTGTGGTAGCACGGCTTCAGGGCAGATAAAGTCTCGGAGCCTTTCCTGAACCGCGGGAGACGCCAAGAGTTCAGCGGCGAGTGGATGCGCAAGGACGCGTTTCCACATTTCGTACTCCTCAGAGAAGGACGAACGAGATATGAGCCGTTTCAGGCGTGCGACGCGGTCGTGGATTCCGCACTTCTCCCAACTATTCATCGCCAGCTTTTGCTCCTTGGTGTACTTCCCGCCGGCGTCACACGCGCCGCAGGTGCAATGGGCCGCTTCTAACTCATCGAGAAGCGATTCGACTAAAGGCTCTAGAGGCATTATTGGCTATTCCTTCGCTTCAAAAAAATCACAGCAGTATTCGTCCGGCGGATCTGGTAGTTTGTCCGTTCCGTTCCACATCACGAAGCCCTTGTTCCGGCACGTCTTGCCATTTGGCCCGAGATATTCGCATTTCGCGCAGTCGCTGCCGCCCTTCGGTACACGCATGCCCACCACGTGGTCTGCCGGATAGATGGGCTTGGGGTGTTTTTTCGGTTCGTCGCGGAAGTGTTCTCCAATCGACACCCGTTAGCCTTCCGCGATCATCTGCCCCACGGATTTGCCCTTGGGTGGTTTCTTGTTGTTCGCATCCGCCGGGCGCATCTTGTTTTTATTCGCGGTGGCGTAGAACACACTCTTGCCCTTGTCCTCGCCGTAGCGCTCTTTCATGTCGCCCATCACTTCTTCGCCCTTGCCCTTGAAATATTCGCCAATCGGCATAGAGAACTTCTTTCGTCTGTCGGTGGTTTCTTTTTGTAGCGGGAGCGCGGACTCAGCGGTGAGCGCCATCCGCCTCCATCAGCTCGGTGATGAACACGCCGGTATTCTCCAGCACTTGCCGTCCACGGTCATCCCAGATTTCGCTGAAGTGCCGCGACTTTTCGTGCGTGATCGGCAGCGTCTTCCCAAACACTTTCTCGGACCAGTGCGCGATAGCGACGAAGGCCAGGGTTGCATCGAGCGCTTCTTCCGGACCCGCATCGCCGGGATTCACCCGCGCGGTGAAGATACAGAAGGCCGTGCCTTGTTCCATCTCGGCTTTGACCTTGCGCACCATCTCCGCGATCGGCGCGCCTAACTTCTCCGGACCCTGGAACTTCTCGTAGAAGCTCAGGGTGGCGTCGAAGTCGATCCCGACGTATTTTCGTTTGGATTCTCGGTTGTCCATTGAAATGGATCCCGGCGCCATTGAAGACGCCGGGCACACTCTCAGGAGCGAACAACAGGTTTAGTCGACGGCTGTGATGGTCACCTTGTTCACGGTTAAGGTCGTCCACGAGGAGGCGGTCGCCGTGAAGAGGAAATCCAGGTACTGCTGCTGCGTCAGATCCACCGTGCTGGAGTTTGCGGTGGTGTTGTCCAGTTGCGGACCGAAGGCAGGAGGAGCCGCCGCAGCCGTGGTCGACACGATGAATCCGGTGTCGCTCGTGGCAAATACGGTTCCCGACGTGCCTGTTGTGGTGGTTGTCAGGTAGGTGCAGTACGACCAGTTAGCCGCCGCCGCAGGCCAGATGGTCGACGCGGTAAAGTTCACCGTGTCGGCAATGATGGCCGCCGACGCCGAGCGTGGGCCAAGCTGAAGCTTGAAGGTGCCGGCGATCGTAGCTGCCGCCGCCGTCCCTACACCCTGAGCGCAAACGCGGTAGGTGCGGTTCACTCCGGTGTTGAAAAATCCAGCCGGGATTGGAACCTCCGCGCCGGTCTGGACCGTCGTCACCGACGTGATGGCCGCGAACGGCCCATAGGCAATCTGCATGCCCGGAGCCGGAGGCAGAACGCCGGAGGCAAGATAGCCCACGCCCGTGTGCCCTGTCGCTTCGAGAGGAATCCCCGCCGTGCTGGTGACCAGTGCCGTCACTACAGACGATGAGGTCAAAGCGCACGCCGACACGACGACGCTTTGCGGGGTCGCGGTGCAGCCGGCCGCCGAAGGCGCATACAGGATTTCGCTGTTCTGCCCGCCAGCCGCTGCGGAAATATACAAGCGGTAACCAATGGTGGTGGCCGCCGTGCATCCGGTGGGAGGCGCGACCGTGATCGTCGAGGTGCTGCCCGAGGTGGTGGTCGTAGAGGAAGTGTCGGAGGAAATCAGGCTTTCTCCACCCAGCGGATCGACGCAGGTCTCGGCCACGCGGTAGGTGGCTGCAGCGATGGTGCCGCCCGTGCCCGAGTTCGAGATGGCTCCCACGGTCGGAGTAGCGCTGGCCGCGTTGGTGTTGGCTTTCAGGAAGTAGTAGGTATCCTGGCCATTCGAAATATCGTGCACGAACTGGTTTGCCTGTAAAGCGGTTGCGGCCAGTCCGGTGATGGTGGCGGCGGTGCAGCCATCGTCATAAAACCGCTGATCGACGATGACTTCTCCACCATTGCCGCCCAAATCGTTCAGGGCTTCCCGGAGTCCGCAAGTCCCCGACCGCAGAATGTAGCTGCCCGCGGTGTGGGTGTTCGACGTCGAGAACGGCAGGGTGCAGGAGCCTCCCGAATAGGTCGGGGCGACACCGCTGACAGTTTCCGTGTTGGCGGAGTTCACGTCGATGATCTTGACCGAGGCGTTCGAGTTGAAGGCGCCGACGTTGCGGTTCGCGCCGAAGTTCAGCGTGGCAGCGCAGATTTTCGACGGGAAGGTGAACGCCCCGCCGACCGCGGTCTGAAAGGTGGAATCGATGTAGTAGTTGTACTGCGAGGCCACGCGCTGGTTATTGATGGCCCAGCCGGTGAGCCCGTATTTTCCAGGGTTCGGCGCGTTGGCCGGAGCCTGTGCGAAGCCCGCCCCAAGCAGAGCGAAGAGGGTGAGGGCAAGAACAGCGATGCGTGTTGGTTTCATGGTGCTCCTTGAGAGTTCGAACAAGAAATTCAGGGATGGGTCAAACACGAGTAGGTCAAACGCGAGAAAGCAGTCCAAGTTCCAGGGCGCGGAGGTAGACCAGGCGGACGCGTCGCGTCCAGTCCGCCCCGGTGAGCCCGTATTTTAGGTACATAATTCGCAGGTAACTCTTCATCGTCCGGTCTGAATGCCCATGACCGTCGGCAGGGTATCCATTGGCACGCCTTCATCATCAGGTCCAAGAGTTCCTTCTGTTTGGGAGACAGGCGCGAGTAACTCATCTCAGTTGTGGATGGCGATACAGTGAATCGTGGTAAAGGATGCCGCGGCTGCCGTCAGAGCCATCGTCTGCACGGTAATCGACGTGGCCGAGCCGATGGTTGCCGAACCCATGATGGGAAAGTTGGTGATCGCGCCCACTGCCTGGCAGGAAACTTTGTAGTTGGTATCGGCGAACGCGACCGGCCAGGTAATGGTCACCGGAGTGGCGCAGGTGCCGCCGATAGAGGCCGCCGTGGTGCAACCTGAGGCCGCTGCGGTCTGGTAAAAGCCGCTGTCCGCGTGCGTGCCGCTGCTGTTTCCGCTGAGCCCAAGCGTCGAACCGGCTAAGGTGAGATCGGTCTCCAGCAGTCTTTGCAATGCAGAGATCGGCGGAGTTGGCGTTGTTGCGCCAGCAGGCCGTATCTCCGCTAGTAAGACGCACGACCCCTGTAGCCGCAGTGTTGGCAACGTTGTGAATGAAGGCTGGGGCGTGGTAGCCGTTGGCGTCGATCGTGCCCACGAGGTCAAGGTTAAAATTGGTCGGCGTGATTGCCTGATTCAGTCCTCCAGTATCGGGAATTTGGTAAAAAGATATTGCGCCGGTCGTGCTTCCCAGTACGGCAAACCCGCCATTGTGTGCGCCATCGCTCTGCGTCTGCCAGTTGGTGCCATCGAATCGGACGTTGCCCCCGAATCCGAATTGGAAACTATTAGCCGGCCAGCTCGTCGCCAGCCAAGGCCCGATCACGGTTGGGGTGTACTGCTCGCATGGGTCGTAAGAACCCATGATGTAGAAATTCGCAGTGGTTGAGATGGAGCATGTCCAGGTACTTCTCCCGAACGATCCTGTTCCGGTCAGCGAGGTTCCCGCTGCCAAGTTAATCAGGGTTGCCGGGAGGCCCGACGTTTCCATCTTGATATCGAATGTCCCTTGATCGATCTTCGACCCAGCGGTGGTAACCGAGATGATCGTCCCGCCGGTCCCAGACATATTCCCGCTGATTTGAATGAACGAGTCGTAAGTTGCTGTCCGCCCTCGACGCTCCAAACGGTCTGGGCGCCAACAGTGTTGGCGTGGCAACTATGACAATCGGACGCCTTGAAACTGAGCGAGCCTCCGTTTACCGTAAATTGCCAGCCCTTTAAGTTGTTATTGCTCCACGCATCCCAGAACGCAGTTCGCTCAGTCCAGGCTGGCCCAAAGCCGGCGGCGTTCTGATCGTCAACCCAAAATCCTGTTCCATTCGTGAAGCCGCTGGCTTCAACTCTGACTACCTGCTGGCCCGTTACGTCCGTGATATGCAGGGCGCATCGTCCCGCAGACGTACCCACCACCTGAAAGTCCGAGATCACGCCAGCATGAGCGACGGAGAATGTAGTCGGCTGCGACGTAACCGGACACCCAGATGCGGAGTAATTCAGGATCGTCCCGCTGATACCCATACCGATCAGCGAATCGGCGAGGGATGGCAACACTACCGGCGTCGTTACCGTGAACGTTCCATAGGGCCATGCCACGAGGCAACCCCCGGAACCGGCGCAAGCTGCAAAGGCTGCATTGGTCCAAGCTCCAAGGTCTGATCCTGAGCACCAGGAAGGAGGCAAACTTCCCCCACAGGTAGCGGGATAATAGATGGTGTTGACCACCCCGGAACTTACTCCTACGGACGTCACTACCCCGTTTACTCCCAGGTTCGAGTTGATGCTCTGGCTGGGTGCGGGAGGGTTCGCGTAAATCGGCGTCGGGTAAAAGACTCCGTTCACGTTGCAGTTGCCCGTCGGCGCGCCCTGCGAGACGTTGATCGTGCCATTGCCTCCGCCGTAGGTGCACCAGGTCTGCGGGAAGCCGGCGATCTGCGATCCGTTCGCGTTCACCAGGTTGACCGAATAATTGGTTCCGGTGGGAATGAGCGCATCCGAGAACCAGACATTGCAAGTCGAGTTGTTGGTCGCCTGCAGCGCCGGACCGGTCACTAAAGCGCTTGTCTGCTGATACTGGCCCCATCCCGTCACCGTGCCTTGAATGGTTTCGCTTCCGCTTGAACTTCCGATGGCCACGCCGTAACCGATAGCGCTCGGTGGCTGCAGCGTGAGTGCGTTGACGATCAGTGTGCCGGTCGAACTGAGCACGATTTGCCGCTCCGGGGAAGGCGCGGACACGCTGAGTGAGGCGTTGAGGTAAAACACTTCGACGTAGTAGGTTCCGGCGGGAAGCGTTCCGGAAATGACGTTGGTCGAAACCGTGGGCGCTACCGTCGGATCGGGCAGTCCCACCACATTGCCTTGGGTGGAGGTGTAGCACGAGCTGGTCTGGGAAACGATAGACGCAGTCGAGGCCGCGATCGCGGGCTGGCTCAAGGTGAAGGTCAGCGTGCCGCCTTTGATCACTCCTCCGGTGGCGGTTTGAATCTGCCCCACAATCGAAGAATTCGGTCCGCTGCTTGGGCCCGGAGGCGCGACCTGGGCAAAGACTGTGGAGGCCAGGAGAAGACTGGCCAGGAGAAGGCAGGCTCCCATAAGTCCGAGACGCTTCATTTGCAAGAGAGAGGAGAGGGGTTGCTTTGGTTAGTGGAGTTGCACGATGAACACATCGCTGCGCGCGGTTCCCGAGCCGACGCAGGTATAGACCACACCATTCGAGTCGGTCACCGTGTTGCCCGCGGTCCCGGAGTTGCAGACAAACCATGTTGGATGGCTGGCCGCGCTGGTGCCTCCGGTCGTGATTTCAAACACGCCATAGTTTGTGCCCGAGCCGCCCGTGCTGGAGAATGGATTGACGAACTGGCCATTGGTATAGACCGTGGAAGGCAGCCACGGAAGTCCGCACACGGAAGAACTGCCGCCCGCCGTCGAGCCCAGCGTGCACGTCCCACTGGCGAAGCTGTACCAGTCGGAAGTAAATGCCCCAAATTTCCCGTCAGGCGAAGCTTGACTGATGGCAAACTGCGCATCGAAAAACGAATTTGTCCCGCTGTTGAATTCGTGGGTGAATCGGTACGGAGCGTTCCGTCCCGTCGGAGTGCCACCGATGGCCCAGACCGGCGAGGTCGGAACGCCGACAAACTCCCCCTGCCAGGGAGCGAAGGGAATCGGGCTCACGGATTGGATGTTGAAGATCGATCCGAGCACGACCGATGCGTCCAGACCGCCGAGGTTATAGGCTCCCGTCATGTGCGAGTCGTAGGCCTGCCCAAATCCGCACGGAGGGTTGGTGTAAATATGCCCCGGCGTGTAGCTCGCGCTGTCGCACGGCGTCGGCTGCCAACTCACCAAAAGGTCGCCAAGCACGTTAGGATTGGCGGTGGGGTAGACTTCAGAATAGATTCCCGTGGTGAAGCCTGTCGTGGTGTTCTGCCCGATGTCCACCAGGTGGGTGTTGAGGATGGCCCAGTGATTCGGCGACCCCAGATAATAATTCTCTCCCGTGCTCGCGTTGAACGTCGCAAATGGCGACCACACGGAATTGGTATTCGTACCGCTATTGGGGCATCCCGAAGAGCCGGCCAGGAAGTTTCCCTGTTGGGCAATCGTCGGGGTGGTCATCGTCAGATCGGCCTTCATGTTGTGGATGAAATACCCACAACCTCCGGTGGTGATGTTCGTATAAGAACCGACCGGAACCATGGCAAACGTCCCGCCCGCGCAGTTGTATCCCGTCCCTCCGGTGCAAGTCGTGAGCGACTGCCAGCCCGTCGCTGTGTTCAGCGTGACGTACTCATTGAGCGTCGAACTGTAGCAGACCGCCCAGATGCTCGATCCCTGCCCTCCATTGGTTCCCGCGTAACTCCCGTTGTACCCGTAGACGTTAGTGGAAGTGTCCTCGCAGAAGCGCGTGCCATCGTAAGACAGACCGGCTAAATCTCGGTAGCTGGGAGCGGCTAGGACTCCTACGTTTGTCCAGGTCAGCGATCCGTCGCTCACCGTGGTCATCAAGTCGGGATGGCCGGTAGAGGTGGGTACGAACGCCGGAGTACTCGACCCAGAAGTTCCGCCGGCGCTGGTTAGCTGATAGGTGAACACCGGCGACGGGCACCCGCCTAAAGGCCGCCACGCGGCGGTGCCATCGGAAACGGTTCCGTGTCCGGCGTTGAAGCAAGTCCCAGAAGTCCACGTCGGTTCGCTCGATGCGGTCGTTCCCGTGGTCACCAGCTTGAAGGTGTTGCCTTGCGGATTATTGACGATGGGATAGATGAGATCCCCAAGCGCGTACCCGGCATAGCTCGGCGTCCAATCGGTCGCCTGCGTGTGGGTCAGGGTCACTTCATCTAAATATTCGGTTGCGGTGGCGCTTCCGTTGAGGTCGATCTGGAATTGCGTCCCAATGACATGAGCCCAGCCGCCCGGGGCGTTGCTCGAAGGGTAGGAGATATGTAAAACATGGGAGGTGCCGTCTAAGATGAGGCTGTCGAAGTATTGGCAGGGCCCTCCCGAGCAGGACGTGTCGCCGGGTACCCGATGGACTTGGAGTACATAGTGATGCCATGTTCCCTGCGCCCAATTTGCAGACGTGCAGGTGACGCTTGAGTTATTCCACGTTCCCGCGCCTTGGTTCCAAATCTGCCAGAATCCGGTTGTGTAATTGCACTGCGTGCCCCACATGAACTCTTTCAGCGTCCCGGAAATCGAGACTGCCTGAAACGTGTCGTACTCCAGATTGCCTACGCCCGTAAGCGAGGGCACGTAGACCCAGGCATCGGTGATGAATGCAGAGGCGGTATCGTCGAAGCCGGGCTTCTGGTAGAAGAGGCAGTTGTCTCCGCTGGCCGTTCCGCACGAGATCAGAGAAGAATTGCCATCCTGCGAGGGGGATGAATTCGTGAACGTCTGACTGGCTGTACCCGTGCCACTTCCCCCTGCGCACGCCGGCGTCGCGCAATTGCCCCAATTCGAGGAGGAGTCGTCGAGGTTCGTGAAGGATTGGCTCAGGTTGTAGGAAACGTATTGCCCTTGGGTGTAGGAATGGCTGGGTTGCCACGCGGCCACCAGCGAACCGATCGGAAGGCCATACTGAAAATCCGCTTCCGGCGCCCCTGTGACTCCGACTCCGCCGCCGATGCCCACGGTAAACGTGCCAGTCGATGGGTTGATGGTGTAGGGGATGAGTTGCGTGCTGTTGCTGGTGACCGAGTTGCCGTGGTAGACGTTCGCGTTCTGCCAATCGAAATAACCCACGCCGAAATTGAACGAAGTGGTGCTCGATCCCGCGCTCGACTGATTCAGATTCGCCGTGATCGCGGGAGAGCACACCATCGTCGACGGATTGAAGGGGAGAATATATTTACTGCCTCCGCTGTTGTTGACCGTGAGTAGCGTGTCCGCCGAATTGAACAGCGGTGCGGCATCGCCCGACCCTTGCAGTCCGGCGCTGATGCTTTGATTAGGGCTGCTTCCCGAAGCGGCCGTCGCGGTGTCGGTGCAGCGCGCGACGTTGCTCGGAGAACCACTGCTGTAGGAAGTGTCCTGAAACAGGGTGCCGTTCTTGGTTAACCCGCCCATGTTCGGAGTTGCGGGCGGGTTGACGATATCAATTTCGAGGGAGGCGCAATAGAGTGGTGGGCCGCCGCAGATCGCGCCCCCACCGGTGCTGCCGATCCCGGGCAGCACGCTCTGCGCATACGCGCATGCGGCGCAGAGCAACACAGCCGGAAGCCACCGCATCACCGCGGCACCCGCCAGTTCAGGGTTAAAGCGGATGGGGTGATCGTGCCCGCCGTGTTGTTACATACTTTAAAGTTGACGTTGTTGGCGGTCGGGTAGGCCTGAATATAAAGACTGCCGCTGGCCGATGGACCATACCCGGTGACTGCGGTGGGATCGGTGTTCGGGGTTACGATGATGACGTCGGTGGTCACCACGTTCGTGGCGCTGACCGTAACCGCGGCGGCGCAGGTTCCGGACGTGATCGCCGCCGTACCCATGGTCGCCGTCCCGGAAGCCAGGGTGGCCACTGCCGGCCCGTTCGGAAGAGCGACGTTTTGATCGAAGTGCCACTTGGTGGTCGGGTCGTAATGCACCAGATAGGCGGAGTTGGTGTTGTCCCAGATCGACAAGTCGGAATTGGCGAATTGCCCGCTGCGTTCGCAATAGGTCGTAGCTCCCGTCGCGCCCGGGAATGGAGCGATGCAGGGAGAGTTTTGCGCCTGCTGGGAATCCGGGGTCCAGTAATGCACGAAGTTTGCGCCGGTTCCCGAGTTATCGGTGATGGTGGCGGGTTGACCGAAAGGGTTGAACCATACCTGATTGCCCAAGGTGCCGGACTGAAGCACCAGCGAGGACCCGGTTCCTCCCTCAGCGTAGGCGTTGAAGAAATAGTTATCCGGGCCGGTAATGCTGTACCCACCGGCGGTATTGTCTTGAACCAGACTCGCGTGGAATTCGTTGTCGCTGCCGCAAAGGATATTGAAGCCCCATCCTCCGTTGACTGAGGCGGTCAGCAATAATCCGTGGCCTAAATGATTGTCCGTGCATGGCGTTCCCCACTGGAATCCATCGCCATAATTCAGGTAGGACTGCAGCAGGCTGTAATTCCAGGTGTCGGCGCCGGTGGGGAAGTTGCCGAGCGTGAGTAGCCCGCTTCTTCCGAAGTGGCTGATGCTTATGCGCTCGACGGTGGTAGTGCCGCCGCGGTTGCGGATCCCGTCGTCGGTTCCGGCTCCGGTCGAGGCGGAAAGCAGGTTGAAGTCTCGGAAGGTGTTATTCGATCCGGTATTGTCGATCCCGGTCACGCCCGCCGCAAAGTTCAGCGTAGTGGCCGCGCAGGTTGGGGAAATCAACTGGTTGCACGACCCCGCACCCTGAATCGTGACCGAGTTCTTGCTGATCGCAATCCCGATTCCGCCGCTCCCCGCGCACGCGGAGAAGTTTCCTGCCGGGACCAGAACCGTGCCGCCTGTCGACGGCAGCGCGGCAACCGCGGCCGTGATCTGGGCGCAGATATCGGCGCCACTAAAGGACGTGGCCAACAGTTGGCCGGGGATGGCGCTGAAGCCAGTGCTGCCATTGGCTTGCAGTTGTCCCAGCGTTCCTCCTGGCCCACCGCCGTTCCCGCCGGAAAGAATCGACTGCACATACGGCCCGTACCAGTTGTTCAGGTATTGGAAGACGTAGGTGACGATCTGGGGAGCGGAGACGAAGAACGCGAAGTTGCCGGACACATCCGAAGTGTGTGAGCAGGTGGTGGTGCCCGGGGAAATTACCTGCATCCCCGCAGGGCAGGCAGTGAGCGGTGGAAGGGGAGTCGAGTAGGTGGTGACGGTGTTGGTGCAGGGAGTCGAGGTGGAATAGCCCACCGCAGGATAGCCGCACACGACGACGGGAGCGTTGGGAACTACCTTGACCAGGTTACCCGAGGCGATGACGGAGGTGATCGATTGCACTCCGCCCGCGTTCTGCGCCAGAACGGAGGAGGCGAGCAGCACTAGAGCGGCGAGGGTTGCTGCGGCGAAGGAAGGGGAGCGCAGTCTCACGGAAGAAGCGGGCGCTTGCGGCTCAGTTCGTAGCGCACTTTGAGGCAGGCCTTGAACAGTTGTGACTTCGAATTCCCCACCGAGTGCCGGCGCAGGGCGGCGATTTCTCGGTGCTCCAGACCGTCGATGTACTTCAATTCCAGGACTGCTCGCTGGCCTTCTGGCAGTGAGTCGAGAGCGTGCTGCAGCGTTAACCGGTCCAAGGTGGACTCTAGCGCTCTGTCGTGCGCCACGAATCTAGGGGCTTGCTCCGGAGCGTCTTCGTCCAAACCATCCGTGCGTGTCCTCTCCCGCCGCCACTTCCGCATGCCCATGAAGACGGTGGCCACGGTGACGCGAAACAGCCACGTGGAAAACGATGCCTCGCCGCGGAACTGGCCGAGACGCTCGTAGACCATGACAAACACATCCTGGGTGGCGTCTTCTGCGTCCTGGGTTTTCTTCAGCAGGCGCACGCAGTTGGCGTACACCTTAGGCCGGTGGGTGACATAGAGTTCGGCAAACGCTGCGCTATCGCCCTCCTGCGCCCGCCGAATCAGGTCCGAGATCAGAAGACGCTCACAGTTTGCTCGAGGGATATTTATCGCGCAGCAGTTCGTGGTAAGCGCGGCCCAGCGAAGGGGCATTTTGAAACTGCTCGTAGACGTGCGCGGGCACGCCTTCGTAGCGATGCTTTTGCCCAGAGTGAAAGCGGATGGTCAAGGTCTGCTGTTCCGGGTCATAGTTGTGCTCGGCGATCGCGGAGGAGGATTTCGTCATTATTGAATCCAGCCGCGACGCAGCGCGATCGCTACCAGTCCGGCATTGGTGTCCGCGCCCATTAGTTTCCTTAGGCGATAAATCGCGGTGCGCATGGCGTGTAAGCTGCAGCCGTATTTGGCGGCCAATTCGGCTGAAGTTTTGCCCGCGGCCAGCAACTCGATCCATTCCAGTTCTGGCAGGCTGGGCTGGGGATCGACCTGATAGAGGCGTGAGGTGCACTTCTCGTGCGGCCAGTCCGTTTGTTCGCCGCGGCGAATCAGCGCGGCCACAGTTTCGCCGGTGGCGAAATGCTGGCTCACGATCTCCTCGACTTTAGCGCCCGTGTTCATCGGCCTTGGCTTTCTTCGCCGCCTCATCGAGGGTGGCTGGCCGCGCTTTGCGGATTTTCTTTCTGGCCTCATGGATCCACTTCATGCAGGCTTTGTTGGCCTGATCTAACCCTTTGTCGGTTGCAGGGAACCGTCCAACCTCGCCCGACCAGTCTCCTAACGTGGGGTCGTTGCGAGTGGCGCGCGGAATCGCCATGTACACGGAATCGATCTGGCTGGAGCCGTGGAGTTGGAGTTCGACCGGTTCCACTTTGCAGCTCACTGAAGTGACCGATTCGGGATAGAAGTAAGTCCATTGGTCGGCCAAGGCCAGCGGACTCAGGAGTAGAAGAACTAGGGGGAGAAGCTTCATTTTGTTAGCTCCGACATCGCAATGCAGACATAAAGCCAGAAGGCCATAGCACCGACGCAGAGCGTAGCTAGAACCGCGTTGCATATTCTCACCAACAGGCTGTCTGCAAGAATCGCAGCCGTGTAAAGAAATGCGGAACAGAATAGCCCTAGCGCAAACAGGATCACTTCGCTATCGCTTCATTTACGACTCGTCTTCCAACTTCACCACAGCCTGCGCGCGCTCCAGGTCTCCGGCCTGGGCTTTGGCCCCATGGTCTTTCTGGAACAAATTCAGAAACCGGCTCATGGCCACTCCCCAGGGCTTGCCTTTTTCGGCGGCCCGCGCGGCCCGGCTGGAAATGGTTTCGTCGGGATCGCCGTCGGTCATCACATTCATGAACTGATCGAGGGCGACGACGCAGCGATGGAGGTAGGCTTCGTGCGCCGCTTGCGCTTCCTGCTCGGCAAGCTGCCCGGGGTCGAGCGGGGTGATGGGGTTATTCATTGCAGTGCCTTTTGCGCAAGGAACCAGCCGAGTTCCCACAAGGCCAATCCCCAGCCGAGATAGCCCCACAGCTTCTGACTGCGGTCATATAGATGAACCGCAATCAATCTTAACTTCTGCCCTACCGTCGCCACTCGACAAACCACGTGGTTGAATTTATGAACCGGCTTCAGGTGAACGACGGCATCGCCCACGGAAAGCACGCCAGCTACGGCTGCGGCTGCGAGTAGAACCCCTAGTGGAGGCATGGCTAGAAGTGGAAGTTTGGCCCAAACGCCACAGAGTAAGTGGTGTGCTGATACCCCGGAAGGTTCGCCCACTGCCCTTCAATCCCGAGGCCGACATTTCCCGAGACGGCGTAGTTGAGAAACAGCCCGGCCCTTTCGCCCCAGTGCGATGCCGAGACGCCAGAACCGATCGGAGTGCGGACAACCCCAATGCTGGATGTCAGGCCCAATTGAAACTGATACCCGTTCAACGTCGGGCTGACATTCTGCAGCCACTTCGAGAATGCGGGAATCACGTAATCTCCGCGTCCGCCGATGAAGGTGTAATCCCCGGAGATCAGGCTGCTCTCGCCCAGAGCAAAGTTGGTAGTGACTTTGATCTTGACGTCGGACTCCGCGCCCGCAATCGAGGTCTTGGCGCCAGGCAGCGTGATCTGGTTCAGGTTGAAGTTATAGGTCGTGCTGGGGAAAGCGGACGGTTGCGGAGCAGGTGCCGGAGCGGGTGTCTGTCCAAAGCAGGCAACGGTCAAGCTGATGAGCGCAAGAGTAAACAGGGCTTTCTTCATGGTTTGATTCCTCCTTGAGTCGGTGGATAGGTGGTGCCTTTTTTGACCTGAAAATGAAAGTGCTCGTCGGCGGTGCCTGCATCCTCGAGAAATCCGTAGAAGCATTCCCAGCCGAGGTCTGTCATGACCGAGTTCAGCACGGAAGTCTTTTGCTGCGGGGTGAGGTCGTGGCTGCGGAGGTCGTAGGCCTCGCCACGCTTATGTGGATCTGCAGGGCCGGAGTGTTCCCCGTCGGTGCCAGAAGTGATCTCCAGATCCAGCGCGCAGCGTACGGCAGTTTGCTGGAAGGCGGAGAGGATGGCGAAGCCGCCGGGAGCGATGACCGCGAATTCAACCCCCGGCTTGACTCGTACTACGTTCACGCTCAGTTGATCGCCCTCAATCGATGAGTCCGCGGCGCAAGGCCATAGCCACGGCGTGAGTCTTGTTGTCGGCGCCCAGCTTTTCGCAGAGCGTTTTGGCGTGGTTCTTCAAGGTCCCGAGGCTCAACCCAAGCGCGGCGGCGATCCGGCGATAGTCTTCCCCGTCCGCCAAGAGTTGCAGCATCTGTATGTCCCGTGGCGGCAAGGTTTGTTGCTCAGCCATTGGCTCGGTAGAACAACGCTGGCCTGACGGTTGCTTCTTCACAGTTTGTCGGCGGGGTACTCGGGATAGAAGGGTTCAACGTCGGTTTCGCGCTGGGTGTGGCGAATCTCGTTGCCATGGCGTGCGAGACGAGCTCGTACATGACGAAAATAAGCAACAATGCCGCCGAGGACCAGAAGAACAAGCCCACCCACGATATTGCTTGCCGTGTCGCGGGCGAAATCCACAGTGTTGTGATCGACCACATCCGCGCCTCGGCTTACTTGTCCTGGGACATCGCCCCAACGATGGCGATGAGGATGGAGGTGGCGAGCGATTTGCCATCGCGCCCGTTGAGAATTACGTTGAGCGCCGCCGCAGCCGCTCCCAGCAAGGTCGTCTTCCAGTGGGTAAAAACATTCTGCAGTTTCATGTCCGCTTGGTCCTCTCTTCTCTCTAGTCGTTGTGTTTTTGGGGGACTTCGGCGGGGGATCCGGAGTGAATTTGCATGGCGGCCTCGAAACTCATAGCGCCATAGCCGGCGAACCAGTAAAAGTCCGCCTCAAAATCTTCGTAGTAGGGCGAGACGCGGGCAAAGCCGATTTCCCGCGCATTGCAGCCCTGGTTCCAGCAGTGTTCGAGATAGGCCAGGCGTCCCGCCGGGAAGACGCGCCGGACGGGCGGTTTGGGGATGTCTTGGCTCAACTCGGCCGCTGCGACGGGGGTTTCTGGCTCCCCGCCCTGTCCCTGCTCTATCCCTGTCGTTTCCAGAAGCATGTTTGCGGTTCGGGCTCTATCCGGTAATCGGGAAACAGGCGTTGAAACTCCTGGTAGAGCTGGTCCTCGGTGAGCGGAGCGGCGGGGAAGGTCGCTTCGAGTGCGTCATCAAAGGCTTCGCTCTCAACTTCGTTCTCATGGGGAGAAGGGGGAAGGGCTTCGCAGTTCAGATCAAAGTTCAGTCGGAACTGGGCCGATCGAAACCGGGCCGAGCGGCGGCGTGGGGCAAGGGAACGCATTCGAGAGCGCGAATTTCCGGGGCGATGCGCGACGACACCGCAATGGTGCGGCTGCCAATTCGTAACTCGCCTTGGGTGTCGCGGTAGTGAAAAAGGTTGTGGCGGCGCAGGCCTACGTCGTCCGCATGGGGGACGGAATAATGCAGTTTGTGGGGCGCGATCATGGGATTGGCGCGCCGGGAAAAGGGCAGCGCGGTGGCCGTTCCGAGCCTACCATCGGTGACCGGGCCTGGGACTTCCTGCACGGTCACATCGTCCACGCGCACGAAACGCCGGCAACGCAGCCCGACTTTCCGCTCCTCTTTACTGATGTGGCGATAGGGCCGCTCCGACCAGGACTGGTGAACGCCCAATACCCCGACAGATTTAGACACAAGTGTGCTAGGAGGGTGGACCAGCAAAGCCTGCGCGCTGGGTGCGCTGCTGCTTGACGAGTCGGGGGAAGCGAGGGGGATGTTACTCCGAGAATATAGGGAAAGAGCGGGAAGGAATACAAGTCACGAAAGTATAAGATACCGGGCTGATCAGGAATCCGGAGCATTTTGGAAAGTTCACGGATGGTTTCTTCGAGTTCAAAGCGTTTCAGGTTCGGATGCCATGCTACTTCCGTCCTGATAAGCGAGTGCTGATCACGCACGGTTTTACGAAAAAGAAAGAAGGCGTGGCTCCCAAGCAAGAAATCGAGCGTGCCTTACAAATCAAAGCTGAATACGAGGAGAGGTTAACTTCGGAGAGCAGGAA
Organism: uncultured Acidobacteriaceae bacterium; assembly: GCA_963733795.1. GTDB lineage: Bacteria > Acidobacteriota > Terriglobia > Terriglobales > Acidobacteriaceae > Sulfotelmatobacter. Next base: position 140,096 of record CAVTED010000003.1, on the reverse strand, counting down.
CCGGAGATAAACAATGACGATGCGAACGGTATTTGATCAGTACATGGAGAATCCTGAGAATCGCAGGATTTTCGAGCAGGAGCGCGTACTTGTGGATGCGACTGAATTGGTATCCCAAGCTATGGAGTTCCGAGGAGTCAACCGATCTGAGCTTGCAACGAGGCTCAATTGCTCCAAGGCGTATATCACGCAGGTTCTGCGTGGCAGACAGAATCTCACGCTGAAGACGCTTGCTGATGTGTTCTACGGACTAAATTGCCGTCTAGTGCTTGGCGCTGCCACTGAAGCCGGGATGCTCTTCAACAGACCTTGGAATGTAAAACACGAGACGAGCAACACTGTCGTGATTAACGAGTACAGACAGACAGATCAAGACCAGGATCAGGGGAATCAGGATCAGGATCAGGATCAAAGTCAAAATCAAAAGATGGCTTACGCAGCATGAACGGATTGGCACTTCGACCGACTCTTGAACAGTTCAAACGCGCACACCGTTTGATGGGCATCGCGTCCCTCGAATCGGTGCGCCTCATCCATGTTCGCGCGGCAGATATGACTGCGGATGGTTGCCCCGTCAAGAATGCAGAGGAAAAACCGATGCCGACGGCGACACCGGCTCTGATTCCCAATACCAACCGCTTCCGAGTCATTTTCGGCCACGTCATTCATGGACAGCGTGAGACAACAGGTGGTACTGAGATTCAGGTGGATGCAAGTTTTGAACTTCGTTATTCGTATCCGCCCGATACACAGCCCGTGCCTACGTCGGATGAATTGCAAGCCTTTGCCGATACCAACGCTCTGATGAACTGCTGGCCCTACTGGAGAGAGTTGGTGCAGAGTACGGTGACGAGGATGAATCTTCCGCCAATCACCGTTCCGCTACTTCGGTACGTGCCGCCGCCGCCGGAGGCGAAAGCAGAGGAGACAGCAAAGACTGGAGTATGAAATTTGAGGTGCTGAAAAGTTTGGCCATCCAAAGTTCGGATGGCCATGTGTTGCAGGCGCAGGGTCATTTTCATTTCTCCAGACTGAATGATCCCCCACCTGTCCGCTGACCAAGGGAGGCCAGCGCGAGACATTTGATTATTGATTGGCCTTCCTTGGTTGTCAACTCTAACCCGTTTAATTCCCCTAAGGAGGGGGCCAACAATGCCAAAAACACCCGCTTTCTATTCAATTAACGAGGTTGACAAACCTGTCAACCATCGGGTCCATCACAACAACAGTGCGTGTCCTCCTGGACGCGATATTCCCCTGAATGAACGGCGTCAGGGAACGGGCAACTACAGGCTCTGCGAGGATTGCAACAACCTGAACGCTCAGGGACGCTAGTCACTGCATTTGGTGGCAGCATATCGTGCCGCCGTGTCTCGCTCAGCCCATTGCACGGAATCCTTTGGTGGGTGAAACGTCATCACCCACCAAGGCCCGTGAATTAGCCCGTCGATAAGACCCCACGCTCTCCTCAGTTCGGCAACAGGCATACCGTGCGCAAGCGCGACAGAAAGCACTCTCAATCCTTCGGAAGAATCGCCTTCGAAACGCACCGTAGGCTCGGGGAAGCTGTGTCCACTCCCACCTTCGCAAGATTCGAACGTTTCGACTCCATTCGCCAGAAGCGTGAGAACAATGTCGCGGATTCCTGCGTCCAAGGGTGGCTCAAAAACGCCAGCTTTTGCACGATCCAAATTTGTGGGATCAGGTCTGAAAGGCGTTTTGCTGGGGCAGTCGTGACAGCGGTTTTGATTGTTATGGTTCCCTGCTTGGATTCCTTCTTGCATCAGGCAAACCTCTGTGTGATGATCTGAATTGTCCTAATGCAGACCCAAAGCAGCCCCCGGTGCCAGCCGGGGATTTTGCTTTTCTAGGCACAATATCACACTGCTGAAGGAATCAGAGTGCCATCTGAGTTTCCTCTAATTTCAAAGTCGCCCACTACCTCCAAGGGCGGCACCAAGATAAAAGCTGAGGGCGACTTCGGGCATGAACCGGATCTGGAGATTGAAACCGCTCAGATGGACGACCCCGACCTGGTGCGCTTCGATAAGGTTCGCGGCAGGGCGCGCAAGAACTTCAAGAGCCAGATGATCCACGTGGCCACGGTGAAGAAATGCCGGGTGTGGTCGCTCAACGGAAAAGCCTTTAGCTGGAAGGATCAGACCGCGTACAAGCCCGGCTACTACCAGAAGGTGGCCGAGTGCTTCCAGCCCTACTTCGACTCTCTCAACATCGGCGGGGCGAATGCTACCGCCCACACCGATCGGCCGAGCACGAGTGTGCTGTTCCAGTCCGGGGACGAGCGTAGCGCCCACGAACAGGAAATCCAGCGAACCATCGCTTTAGAAAAATGGACAGGCACCATGGAACTCCTCGCCGGCGGACAGACCAAGGAGAACATCAAAAAGCGCGGCATCATCGGCGAAGCGATCACCGGCACCCGGTCGCGCACCGAATTCGAGCGGTTGCCCTTGGAGTCGATTCTGCGCTGCGTCAAGGTGCTGCTGAAACTGGAAGAGCGGCTCAAGACGGACAGCCCTACCACCGATGCCGATCTGAAAGCCTGCTGTGAGATGGCGATTGAGGACGTAGACCACCCCGGAAAGAACGTCACACTGCTCGAAGCCATGCTGACCAAGAGCGTAGAGAAGGTGAACGGGAAGATGGGACCGCAGCCGGCGGTAAAGCTCATGGACCGGGAACCGGAGGCTATGCCGTTCTAACAAAGGTCGAAACCGGGGCAACCCGGTCTACGGGCCGCACGTCATTAATGAGCGAATAGGGAGCGTGAGGCTCGCTGGGACGAAAGTAATCGAGCGGATCAATGCTGGTGTCGTGCATGGTCATTGGGTATTCGTAAAAATTAGCGTGATAGCGACATCGCGTTGTTCCCTCCTCTGCGGGAAATGGGCACGCCTTCCATTGGCAGTGGACTATGTGCACGTCAGAAGAGTGCATTGAATCGCCGCCCAGCATCCAGATGCCAGGGCGCTGCCATGACGGAATCCGTGGTCGCCAAGTTTTAGCCAGGGCCGCTCGACGAATAGGACTGCGCTCAAATTGCCACGCACACCAGCCCTTGTGACCTGCCGATTGTCCACAAGGGCATGGCGGTCGCTGGATACCTAGGAGACGCGCATAAGTAGCTATCGTCGCCTTGTTCGAATGGGTCAAAACCTCGATCTTCCGAAGAGTCAGGCCAGGGGTCAGCAGTGCAACCTTGATGGCTTCGATCTTGGCGGGCTTTAGAATATTAGGCGCTCGCCGCTGCCCGGTTGAGGTCACTAAGCAATTCCGGCATTTCCAGCGCTGAACGCCTGCTGTGGTGTACCCATACCTCGTCATTGGTATGTGACAGACCGCGCACGTTCCCTCATGTACTGTGCTCGGAATCATTGCCAGCACACGAGCCTTCGCCCAAGCATCAATGATGCTCTGCTGTATCACTGGTGGCCCGATGATTGTCAAATTGCTCACCATCTCCTCTCAAGACTCACCGGGTACCTTTTTCTTCTACACAGCCTGGGGGTTACAGTTTGTTCTCCTTGGGTTGGGCCTTCAAACTCTGCCTCCATGCAACATTGAGCAGCGCCTGCAATGGTGAGCATCCCGCCTCATGCCAAGTTTTCCAGACCTCGATCTCGCTCGGAGAAAATTCGCGCGAACATTTGAAAAACTCGCACATTCCAACTAATCCCTCGTACCATTTATCAAAGGACATTTTCATTTCTCCTTCTCCTTGGGTTGGGACTCAGCCCCTTGGTCGGTTTCCGGTTCCAACGCATTCAACTGCCCAGGTGTAATGGATAGCTCGTCCGCCCTTTTGTTGTCTGCCACGATTTTTTCCAGTTGCGCGAGCCGTGCGCGCTGCTGCGTGATCGCCTCGACCAGTTGCCGCTCCTTGGCATTCTTCGTTACGATCGTAGAGGCGAAGGTCTGAATCAGCAACTCTACCGTCTTATTTTGTGCGCGGAGCCGATGCCACGTCTCGCAAAGGCCCAGTAAAGAGATAGCGTGCGTTTTAATGAAATCTTTGTTGACTCGGTTGAAATTAACGCGCTTAAAACCTTGACGCTTCGGGACCGGGCGATTCCATATCTCAACAATTTTCTTCTTCGCATTCTTGGCCGACATTCCATCGAATAGCTTCTTCTTTTGCGCCGCAGTTCCCATTTTCATTTCTCCTTCTGTGAGGCCCTTATTGCGTGGTTTCTTTCTCTGTCAGAATGCGCTGGATTTGCCGCCACATATCGAACGGCACCAATACCGCCTCTTCCTCAATCTGCCAGATATCATCAAAGTGTTTGAACGCCTCAATCTCGCAACGCTGCATGGTCTTTACCTTCGCCTTGAACCGCGACAGCTTCATCCATTTCACGCGCTCATCAATTACTGGCAGCGTCACGGTTTCTCCTTCTGAGAGGGTTGGGCCTCAGCTGACTGCTTTTGTTTGCAGATGAATCCGCGTTGCATTTCGGGATTGACCTTGCACTCGGTTCCGGTTTTATTGTTAACGAACGAGTCGCTGCATCTCAGAAATCCGTCGTTAGTGAGTTCTCCCGCGATCCCGTGATTGGCACAGCGCTGATGATGCGGTTTGCCTATTGTCTTCGCGATACGCCGTTCCACGTCGGAATCCTTGGCGATTTCCCATCCGGGTTCGGTAGTAGGACATTTAGCGTTGCAGCAGGTTGGCAAGCCATCCATTGTCGTTGAGAAACAATCTTCGCCTTGAAGCGTTCCTGCGACATAACCCTGTTTGTTGCAAGAGATTTTGCCTTGCAGGTATTGATTGTTCCAGTAGTCTGTACAGGATTGAGTATTCTGCCCATGCGCAATTCCGATCAGCAACAGCCAAAACGTTAGCATTTTCATTTTTCACCTTTCGAGGGTTGGGCCACGCACTTACATTCCGCCTCCGATACGTGGCCTACGGGCGCGGAGGATCATAGGGATGGCGTTTTTCATCTTCTTGTTTGCGGATTGATTGAGTTTCTTCTCTTGCGATACTGCATTCAGCTGACGGAGGGAATGGATCGAACCCGCCTGATGCAATTGTGTCGAAGTTGATGCGATGCTTCCCGACTCCAGAGCATTCATAATCACACCAACCAGTTTTGCACTTAGGGGTATCGCAAGTACAACCAACGCGAACATCGTCGCCTTCCTGTAATTTCCATTTGTCAATTGGCACCTCCTTTCCTCAGAGTCAGACCATGACACTCACTGCACAGCCATTCGACCTCCAACGGCTTGCTGTAATCGTGGTGATGACCGTGAATTCTCGATTTAATGTCTTTTTTGTTGCAGCGCTGACAGCGGTCAGGCTTCAGTATGGAGCCATCCTTGACAGCGTTCCGAAGCGCTTCTCGCGTCTTGTATTTCGGATGTGGCACATGTCCAACATTCCTGCGCTGGAACTTGGCGCGGCCTTCTTCCCTAGCCTTCTCGACGTTCGACCAGTAGGCTATGCGCTTGCGTTCACGTTCCGCATCGGTCTTGAAGTTACGCGCCAAAAACTCCTAGCCTTTCTCCGCAGACTTCGGCGGGATTGAATCTTGAGAGGGTTGGGCCACGCACTTAGTTGTAAGATGTGCTGATCTGATTCGGCATGTCAGTATTGGCATGAACATCTCGCAGGAGTTCCGCCAATGTGATTGTCTTTTTCACGCCATCGAACTCGAACTCGCGCTTTTCTGCGAGGTCTCGTTCCGTAAAATCATTTGTGAATGCTTCTGCCGCTTCATCTTGCCCAACCAGTTCAATATAAAAGGCTCTTACCTCTTCTTCGGAACGGGCCACAAACAGTTCGGATTCTTCCCCGATACTCCAGATTCTTAGCGGATTAACTCGGTTGTATACACCTTCGCACCGAAGGCAGTAATTGGAATTGTGGCCTTGTCCCCAACAATCATTGCAGATCATTCGCCGACAAAGTTTGCATCGACAACGAACTCCATTTTGTTTCTTGCAGTTATCACATTTCATATTTTCTCCTTGGCTGAGGGTTGGGGAGAGGACACTCCCTCAGGTTCCTTTCCCGATCCGCCACAGTGCGAACACTCAGGCAGGGCGTAGAAGGCTTCTGCATCTTTGGGAATTTGCTCGCCAGATAATTTACACGTGCGGCGATTACATAACGTAACTGTCTCAACCAGGCGATTCGGATTAGACGAAACTGCATTCCCAAATCTTCCCAACGGAGGACCACCAACTCCGGCAATAATTGGCTTTGGGGAAGAAGAGGACACTCCTGGATATCGCAGAGCGCGAATTTTCTTTGCCAATCCCTTCGGAGATGGCCCGTCTGACATGGAATAACCATCACATAACTTTGCTCCAGCGTCTCGTCCTTCTTCCCATCCCACTTCGTGTCCTTCTTCCCGTGAGCGCTGTGCCTCGAAAACTATTTTTCGCTCGGTGGCTTCCAGTTTTTCAATGAGTTCCATGTTGTGCTCTGCCTTGATCCGGCAAACTCCGTGCAGCCGCTCAATCTCTTGGTTCTGTGGTGTTGGGAGAGAGGATGCCCTAGCCAGCCAGCCCTCGACGTAAGCAGATCGCATGACAATATTGTTCTCGCATCCTGGGCAATTTTCGTGGAAAGATATCTTAGCCCTATTTCTCTCTTCGTCTTGGTTGCTCACTTTTTCTCCACGGTGCCACGAATCCTCGCAGCAATACGAAATGCCGGTATCGCGTCCACGTTTTATGCTTCCGCAAGTTGGGCATCTGGCCTGTCCGTTCTCTTCGTCTTGGTTGAGCACTCCCCCATCCCCTCTCCCTCAGTCTAGTGGCGAGTCCGCGTACTCTTCCAGCGCCCAGCCGAGTCCAGCCGTCACGCCGTCTAAGTAGGCGGAGTCCTGATTATTTTTCTGCCGCCTGATTTTCTCCTCGACGGCACGCTCGAACACGTCGGAAATTTCGTCTTCGTCTTTCATTGTTCACTTCTCCTTTGGCCCCCTCTCTCTCATTCAGGGCTGCTCTTGGTTAGACTGTTCAACAACGCTTTCAGGCTTTGGAACATTGGTAGTTGGTGCGCTTGCTTGATGCGCTTGCGTTCTCGCTCGGCGGCGCGCTGCTCGATCTCCATGTGGCAGGTTACGCGAGCGCTCTTGAACCAGTGGTGCTTGCGAACTTTCCCCTTCATTGCTCGCGGTTGCTTCTTCTTCTCGCGCATCGTCCACCTCGTACTCTTTGCAGGTCTTGCAGGCGAAAGCCGTTAATCCGATCCGCAGCCCCGTCTGAAATGACATCGCCTTGTGCATCGAAATAAATTTGCCGAGAATCAACTTTTCGCCGTCATCCAGTTTCTTGCACATCTCCGCGATGTTTCGCTCCAGGCGTCTGTGCTTCTTTCTGGCGCGGGCATTGACGATGTTCAGCCAGTACTTCTCGACCATGTTTTGCACGTGATCGTTGAACCCTTCAGAGTCGAGTAATTTGGCGATTGCAACGGAACTTTTTAGTCTCGGCACGCTTACCACCTTTCTCATCTGGAGTGAGCTTTACCCTGAAATCTCTTGCTTGCTGGTGGTCGCATTTCGTAAAGCATGAGCAACGCCGTATTGGCGCCTTGCAGCTGCTTGATACTCATCGGCCTTTTTCTCCACGCTGTCGGCGCAGTTCTTTAAATACGTCGCAAATTCGGTCGCAACGTCCATTGGAAGTTTGGCCAGTACGCGCTGAATGCCTTCCACGTCGATCTGATAAGTCCCGCTCCCATTGGCAGATCGCGGTTCGATATCGAAGGACCAAGAAAATTCCAACCCTTTGTGTCGCGCTGTAAATCGAACGTTTGTTTCAATATCCATGCGGTGGGTGCCGCCAGGTTCGCAGGAAGTTGCGTACTGCCACGGCTTCTCGCTGGTGTCTCCAGATAGGTAAATTTTTGTGTCGCCAATGGCTTGATAATGTGCGGCCAGTTTGACGTATTCGCCATAGTCCTTGTCGTTTTCGTACATCTCTTCTCACCTTTCTCCCCAGCGTTTTATGGGCTGGAGACCCATCCCAAAGCTGCCTGTTCGTGCTACTGCTTCGTAGAATAAAATTCATGCTGACTGCTCGGGCTTGCGAGGGAGAGTCTCCCCTACTTCATTTTTCTGTTCCAGAAGTCTCTCGGCGTAAGTGGCTGCACAATTAGCTAGTTCGGGAGGAATGGTAGCGACGAGTTCGGTCGGTGTTTGGCCGCGTTTGCCATTACGATCATTCCATCCTGGCCGACCTTTCTTTTCGCGGCAGCCCATTGCCAATTGCGTCATGCCCTTGCGAATGTTTTGCGGCAGGATCGTCGGCACCGCAGTTCCCCAGAGGTAATATGAGCCGCAGTGCGCGACAGCTTTCCCGACATACCTACCAGCCCCGGAGACGTTTTCCATCACATACGGCACGCCTGAGGCTTCGCACAAGTCCCGCGTGTGCTTGAACAGCTTGACTCCCAATTCAGGGTAGAGAACTGGAGGACGGAAATTGCGCATAGTTGAGAATTGCTCACAGGGGGAAGAGGCGCAGATGAAATCAAACGGCCCGTAAAAATTCAGCCAAGCAACGTCGATATCCAGCACGTCTAACTCGTGGTAGCAAAATCCTCCGAGACATTTGTCGCCCATTGAATCAAGCAATTCATCTGGCGGCTCTACCAAGTCCACTCCTACACACTCCCAGCCTCGCGCCAGAAACGCCTTCGACCAGCCTAACCGTCCGCAGAATAAATCCAGCATTCTCAACTTAAGTTCACCATTTACTCACTGGGGGCTTGCTAGGGGGTTCGTGAATCCCCCCGGAACCCCTTCGCCGGGCTTGGTGGCTTTCATAGGACCTTCAGCGAAAGCTGCCCATTGTTCTCGACCACCCAGCCTTGGGCCTTGAGCACGCCGATGACGTTCTTGGTGCAATTGGAATAGTCCATCTTCAGCGCCGATGCGATCTGTGTACGCTTCATGCTGCCCTGTAAGAGAAGAAGTTCGATAGCCTCGCGCAGCCGCGGGGCCATTCGTGCCTTGATGGCCGCCCACTTGTCGGAGGAGTCTGTGGTAACGATGGCTTGATCCCCGAAAGACACCTTGAACGCGCCGTATTGCCGCATCAGGATGCCTTTGATGAGGTTTAACTCTTCCTGCATCTCGGCGACCTGGGCACGAAGCAATTCAACATCATTCCCGGCGTCGCTCCCCGGATCTATATATTCCTGTTCGCCACTAAGCAACGGTTGCATGTTTTTCCTCCGAGCTCCGGCCAGCCGTCAATGCCGTCCGAAAAGTGCGCTCCATGATTCGCTTTACTACGGCGGTCCGCCCAGCCGCTCCATGCCGCGAACATAGGATAAAAACAGCCGGACTCCGGCCAAATTTTGCTTGACTTCGATAAAGCGGTCCATCGGAATGCAGTTCTCTAACCTTGGTGAGGCTGTGCCAAGGATGTAAGCTCGCGCGGCAGCCCTGAAGCCGTTAATCTTCTTAAACATTTCAAGGGCGCTGGGATCGTCGGGATGTGTATCGGGGTGACACTTCAGTGCCAGTCTTTTGAAAGCTGTGTCGATCTCATCCAGTGTCGGGGATGGGTTGTCGATCTGTAATCCGATCTGCCATGACACATCCTCCGCGGATTCGAGCGAGTACCAGACAGCCACGCCAGGATCACGAGAACTGGCCGGATTAAAGGTGATACTGGCCACTGTGACCTTCATGGCAATCAACTCTTTCGTGATGGCCTTCTGGTACTCCATGACGGGCTTCTTCCAGGCGCTGCGCGACTGGCGATGCTCGATAAGAGTTCGCGGCCAGCCATCGGGCCACCGCAGAGTAGGTTCGATACTGGGATGTAATTCTCGCTCCATAACGCTCACCCTTTCCTCTCAATGTTTTTCTCCGCTAACCCCTGCTCCAGTTTCACCCGCAACGCATTCCGCTTGCGGAAGTAATCGTCCAGAACGTTCATGGGTGACCGGCGCTTCTCCAGATTTTCCCCGCGCTGGGCACGCTCCAGTAGGGATTCCAGTTCGAGTTGGGTTGTCTTTTGCATCAGCTTTTTGGTTCCTGGCAAACTCCCTCCTCGCCGCACGGGCAGGCCACGAGCGTTGGGCATATTCTGTCCTTCAAGGCTCCTAGCAGTTGCCCTAACCACGTATTACGCAGCCAGGGGATGAATTTGAACGCGCCCCAGATCAGGCCGGCGAGTAGCGCTCCTGCTCCTATGATTCCAGCGATGTATTCGCTATAGACTCCGCTGGCCGCCGTGACCGAGATCTGTCTGGTTGAAGCAATGGCGTTAATCGGCATCACGATGGCCACACCAATCGCGAGGCAGAGTGCTAGGGTGATCCACACATAGTTAAGCCACTTGGCCTTCGTGGTCAGCCACGCCGCTGCGGTTAGCAGCACTGTCGCCGCTGCGACGAGTCCGACAAGTTCCGCTCCGCACAAGAGGGCCCGGAGTGGGTCTTTCACAAAGTCTCGCCAAGCCGAGGGTAAAACAAAGATCACAAATAGCGTTATGAACGTAACGCCTGCAGAAGGGAAAAACAGCAACCACACGGTAAGCCAATACGACTTGCAGAGCGATACGCGCTCGCCCCAACCATCCCCATACGACCACTTCATGAAGCGCCAGTACGGGTTCGCTGGGTCGTAGCACAATTCGCCACCATCGCGCTTGATGCGGACAAATGAGAAGGTGAATATGATGACGGCAGCTAAGAACAGGATTCCGTCAACCGCGTGGAATAGTGGACGGATGTCTGAGGTCGAGCCGTCATGGTTCCTTACCGCTGCCATTGCTGACCAGTTCACGATCGCGCTCTGGCCAAACAGCAGCGCCCCTGCCAAGAAAGCCAAAATAATTCTCATTCGAACGATTGTGTTTGTGGTCACAATTTCTCCTTTTTCCACATTTTCACAGCCAACGGTTACTACTATGTACTTATAAATTTGTATCTACATAAACAGCAGTAACAGAAGCAGATATTGCACACTTCCCGGTGAGCGAGCCGAAGCCCGCGCCAAATCAGGCGCTCCCCGACGCGACCTTGTGGGTAAATTGTGGATAAGCACCCTTTTTGCACTGTGGATTTCCGTTGATAACCAGGACATCCTGTGCGAATCCCACAGGGCGCGGAATCTTCCGAATCGGGGTGTTGAAAAGTCGCGGCTCGGATTCCATTGTTTCTCTCAGCCGGTCGATGAAGGGTTGCAGGTGCAGCTGCTCCACCTGGCGGCCGAAGGTGTTGCGGTGGACGACCAGGCGGCGGGCGGCGCGGCACTTGTTGCCCGAGCAGCGCGTCAGGATCTCGGCGAGAAAGAATTGTTGCAGCACGCGCATCGACTCCGATCCGGACGCGTTGAAGTCGGCAAGCGCTTTCATGGCTGGCCGTAAAACTTCGGCCAGTTGCGTGCCCGTGAGGTTTGGCGAATTCGGAACCAGAAGTTTTGACACAGAAGAGCCCTCCCTTGGGTTTTAGTAAAAAGCCGAACGATTGCTAAACAGCGACAGCAGGAGCGCCGAAGCCAGCAACGCCCCCAGCAAAAAGAAAGTGATGGCCATCCCGAGCAACTGAGAGTCCGGTATAGGCTCCGGTTCCGGCGGCAGGTCGGCCAAAAAGCGCTGAGCCCGTTCCCGGCGGACGGCGGCCTCTGCGCGGGATTCCAGTTCCTGGCACCAGCGTGGTTCGGGGTGGGAGAGAGTGGGATTCACCGCACCAACCTCCACAGCACCACCGCCCAGAAGGGCAAAGCCAGCAGAACGCCGTTGCGTACCCCGAGCCACAAGTGGCGAATGTCGTCCGTCGTAATCGGCTTGGGAGAGGGTGATTTCATTTCAGTGGGAACTATATAGTTAACTCCCTTGACAAACGTGCTGCCAGTCGGGGAAGCACTTGCAGGTGTCGGCCAACACAATCTCGCCATCGAACTGGCGATAGACCATGCGCCGCCTGCCGGAAACGATCGAGATGAAAATGTCCTGCGAACGAATGACCTGCTGCCGCCCGCGAACTATGCCGAGCGAAACTCCCGAGGGAGAAACCGGGGGGGGGCAGGCGCAGGATATTGGCGGAAGTGGCGGCTCGTCTCATGCCGCCGCCCTCCAAAATTTAACCAAAGCCACAACTTCGGGCGGGACATAACGGCCAGGGATTCGCCCTGCGCGGCGTGGCACTTTCGGAATCACGCCCGCATTCATCAGTTGCGCGTCGCACCAGACTTCCACGCGAAAGCGGCGCTTGATTCTCCAGCCGGTGACGAGGCAGGGACTGAGAGCCGAGCGGAGGACGGTGCGCTTGCCGATGCGTTCGGGAAGACCGAGCACGAAGTTCAGCAAATCGCAGAGTTCGCGGGAGTTGAGGCGCGCGGGGTTCATGTCTGCGACACCTGGGCAGGCACAGAAGAAGTGCTCGGCGCGCTAGCGGCGAGCACTTCGAGCATAATTTCGGCGAGATCGGCGCGATCGGCGCGATAGGCGCGATAGGCGCGATCGGCGAGATAGGCGCGATCGGCGAGATCGGCGCGATCGGCGCGATAGGCGAGATAGGCGCGATAGGCGAGATAGGCGCGATCGGCGAGATCGGCGCGATCGGCGCGATCGGCGCGATAGGCGAGATAGGCGCGATAGGCGAGATAGGCGCGATCGGCGAGATAGGCGCGATCGGCGAGATCGGCGAGATCGGCGAGATCGGCGCGATAGGCGAGATCGGCGAGATCGGCGCGATAGGCGAGATCGGCGCGATAGGCGAGATCGGCGCGATAGGCGAGATAGGCGCGATCGGCGAGATCGGCGCGACGCTTTAGAGCGTCCGGAGCTGCAGTGGGTGACGGCTCGGCAATTCCTTTTTTTAGGAAATCCACCAGTTCGCTTGCTTGGGCCTTTGTCTCTTCATCGCAAATCAGTCGCATCATTCCGCGCGTTTCATCGGTCATCAACGCCAGTATGTACCGCTTGTTTACGTGCGTTGCTCTGAGATCAACCCCGACGGGAATCGCCTGCAGGAATCGCTCCGGCCATAGCATCGCTTTGCCGTTGGGCAACGATTCGAAGATATGATCCTCGGCGTAAGCGAATTCGACCGGAATGCCAAGCTCGGTCTCGTACGCCATGTGATCGTTGCCGTGGATCGTACAACCGACAGCGCAGCCCTTCCCGCCTTCCCAATACACTCCGTGAATCAACTGATCGGCGAGGCGATGCGCGCGCACCTGGGCGATGCGCTGATCTTTGAGTTCCTGGCTTCCGTGAAACGTCAACATAAGCGAAGTTGCTCCATTTCTCGCTTCGCTACTACCGAAGCAGGCTGTTTTCGCAGAGCAAATCGGGGACTGGCATCTTTCAATGCGAGAAAGAAACAAGTGGAGCAGAGAGGCTTGCGCACTCCGCTTCGCAGGTTCACCAAAAAGCCCGCCGTCATCGACCGACACTCGTGGCAAGTTCGCTCGCGCGTGCGGGTCGAGAAAGTCCACTCGTAATCTGCTGGTGTCTTCACTTCTGCGCCTCCGCTTTCAGCTTCTGCGCGAGATGCAGCACGGTGCGCTGCTCAACCGCAGTGAGATCGACGAAAGAGCAGTTTTGGGCGTAGCCGGACTGGCGGCAAAAGATGGCGAGAGCCTCATCGGTGTAAGGCTCGTCGTGGGGAAAGTTGTCGGGGAAGCGCAGCGCCTCGGCAGACATCGGTAAAACCTCGCCCAAAGTCCGCCTCAAGCGAGGTTTAGTCTGCGGCTCTAAGGCCGCGCCATTAAAGCTGTGGCTTATGAGTCTGCTGCTCTAACCGTTGAGCTATAGGCCCGCGAAACCCAATCTAGCATATCGCAAACCGACAGCGCCTCGCGTTCCCCAGGGTGTCATTCTGAGCGCACCGCTTTTCAGGCGGAGCGAAGAATCTCGCGTGTAGAAGATGGCGCGACTTCCAATGCCCGACCGGACAGTCGCTTCGTATCACGGATAATTCGAAACCAAAAAAATGGCGTCCCGGGACGCCTTAAATCTCACCCGAAAACCTAAACGCCGGCGGATCGCTGCATCTTCCCGCCCGCCGCCTTCGTCAAATCCTGCAGCCTCGGCACCGACTCCGGTTCCGTCACCTTCCGCTCGGGCAGCGACGCCCCGCTCTTGAACCATTCGACCAGCATCTCCATCGCAAGGTCGGTATTCGGACGAATAAAAATTGTCGCCGCCAGCGTGCCGTTGCGCACCCATGTCTGGCCCGTCTTCGGCATCCCATCGCAGCCCGTGATCGGAATCTTCATCCAGCGCACCCGTTCGCTTTCGGCGATTTCGCTGAAGGCTTTTCTCGCACCCATCGCCATGCTATCGTCCTGCGCACCCACCAGATCGACACGGCTTTCTTGGGACGTCCGCAACCGCAGCCACGAGCTCACCGTGCGATACGCGCTCTCTTCCGTCCAGTTCGCTCGCATGGTCTTCACTTGAATGTTTGACGGCTTGGTTTTCAGCATGCCCACCGATCGCTCTTTCGCCGCGAAACTGTTTGCCGGTCCCTCGATATATAAAATCGATCCGCCCTTGGGCAGCAGCGCCGCAAACTGTTGTCCCTGAATTTTGCCCACTTCTTCGTGATTGGAACTAATGGCAAACACCGGAACCTTAAAACTGCGGCGCAGTTCCAGGATGTAATCGACTTCATGATTCAGCACCACCCACCCGATTCCCGCCGCCGCCGCCGCTCGCGCCACCTGCGGAAACGCCGTACCTCCCGCCGGTTCGAACATGATCGCGTCTGGACGCGCTACGCCGGAATCCTGCACGTAATGCAACAGCTGCTGGCTTTGCGCGAGAGCGTCATTGTTGGCGTGAATAATTTTCACATCTATGCCCAGGCGACGCGCGGTTTTCTCCGCCGCCGCGGCCTGCTCCTGTTGATAATCGTTATCGTTGTTGGTAAGGGAAACTACAAAGCTGAGTTGTTTCATGAGTGGGCCTTGTGGCGATCATAGGTCCTACGCCCCGCGTCACCAAGGTGACTGGGGTAACGAAGGTAGCAAGAGGTTCAGAAATTTGTGGAAGGAAATTTTGAGCCGGTACGAATTCCGTAACCTTAGGCGCCGGCTGCCCGGCTGCCTTTCGACGCCTCGCCCAGATTCGCCGCTTCGCCCAGAAAGGACTTCAGATTTGTATCGAGGATATTCCGGCTAGCATCGGAGAGGTCCAGGAAGCGGAAGGGCTGCATCCATCCTTGTGTCGCCCACATGGGGAAAAGCATCTGCGCCCTGCCGCGCATCGTATCTTCGCCAAGGTGAAAAATCAGTTCCACCTCGAGCTTCTCGTCCAACGGTTTTTCCAGATGAATGATTCCACCCGAAATCGAGAGTTGATGGAACGCCGCTCTTACCGAACGCCGATTCGGCAACCGCACCAGCGCCAACACCGACCCGCGCAACTTCACCCGAAACGGACGATCGGCAGTTTTATTTCCGCCGCCTGACCCAACTGGCGCCGTCGCATTGGACTCTTCGGCCATAGCCCAAAGTATGGCAGCGCGATTGAAGTTGGCGAAGTTACCAAAGAACAGCGCCGATTTGCCCCGCCCGCTAGCACTCCTAGAGACGCAGCTTGCTGCTCTTGTTATTCATGAAACTGGTGCCGCGAAACCTTCACCTGCGAACCAACTTCGCGCTCTACTTGCGCTTGGTTCTATTGCCTTCGGAGGAAAGATTGTAGGGCCACACTTTCTTACTCTTCGGCAGCGTCGCAACCTCGCTGTTGACAGCTCCCGAAGCGGCAGCCGCACTGTGGGCCTTAACGTTCCAGTCTTCCGGAGGATCCGCAATGCCCCAAACATTTCCGTGCGTGTAGAGCGCGACCCCAATCAGAAAATACGCGCCGTCGTTTCCCAGGGGCAAACAGTTTGCCACCCGGCCCGTCACGCTTCCTCCCCCGGGCAAATCGCTGATCATGATCGGCGTCTCCATTTGCAGCGCGCGTGAACTTCGAAACCCACATCCCTGCGCGCTCACGATCAGCACCATGCACTTCTCGGCAAAAGGCCGGGTTCGGTCCAGGCTGGTTACGCTGACCGGAATTTCCACGCGGATCCGCGTACTCCGTCGAGTCGATTTCGGTGTCAGAATTTCCATTGCAGAGGCATCTCGCAGGACAGACTTTGAAGAATTTCGGGGATGTGTTGCACCTCGACATTGTGCCAGACCCCCATCGAGCAACAGAGGTGACTAAGGTAACGCAAGCCACACTTAAGGACATCCCTCCCGGTTCACCAGCCGAGGCGAAGCCTATGCTTCGCAAGAGGAACAGAGCCGCCGAGCTCTGCCTCGTTCACTCCAAACTCACGTCGTGCGAATGACCAACTTCCTGTAAGATGCTCAGGAACCAACGGAGGAACAGCGTGATGAACATAATCGTGAGGAACATAATGAAGCAGCCCGGATGGTTTGCCGCAGTAATCTTCGTTACAGCTATGTTGCTTACCCCGGCGCTCGCTCAGGAGATGCCGAAAACAGCCGCGGCGCCAAAGCCCGCCGTTGGTCCTTCCGAGGAAATCTTGCAGCAGTGGAATGACATTGGCCGCAAATTAATAGCAATGGCGGAGGATTTTCCCGACGACAAGTACGATTTCAAGCCCACTCCCGTCATGCACAGCTTTGCCGAGCGCCTAATCCACGCCGCCCATGCCAACGAATTTTTCATCAATGCATTGCGTGGTCAGAAGATGCCCGGCATGGACGATCCCAAACGCGACCAGTTCAGAACCAAAGCTGAGGTCGTCGGATTCGTGAAGAAATCTTTCCTGGACGGCGCCGCCGCCATCAAAGCCAAGGGAGACAAAGGCATGTCCGATCAAGTAGTCGATCCCTTCAGCAATCAGCAGACTACGATCGGCGCCTTCGCCTTTGGATTCATTGAGCATTCCGGTGAAGTCTACGGCCAGCTGACGGTTTACTACCGTCTGGCCGGCCTTGTCCCTCCCGAGTCGCGTCCAAAAAAATAGCGTCAAGAGATAGTTAGGGAAGAACAGCGAGGGAGAGAACAGCCGGGATTGCGGAGAATCTCGCAAACGCGCCTCCCGTGGAAGAGCGGCCCTTTCAGGGCCGCGTAGAGCACCTAAAATGACACCGGGCTTCAGCCCCTGTGGTCGATGTTCTTCGCATTCATCCGCGCCCGCCTGATCCCCGCACGAATCCCTTTCTCCACAATCCGAGCGTACCCGCCCTCATTCATTGCCGCCATCGCCGCCGCCGCAATCCCGCCCGGCGTAGCCGCTTCGTCCAGCAAATCGTCAAGACTCTCTCCGCTTTCTCGCCAATAGGAAATTGCATCACCCAACGCATGCGCCGCCGCGGTTAGTGCTGTCACGCGATCCAGCCCGGCGCGTTCCGCAGCCTTAGCCAGCGTCGCCAGTGCGTGATATCCATGGCTCGGCGAATGCGTCGCGGTAATGGCGTCCATCTGGCGATCCGGAATTTCGAAGACCGGCCCCACCTGCGCAAACATCCGGCGCACGCGGACGCGCTCCGCCTTCGTGACGCTTCGATCAAAGCTAACCGGCGTCAGCCCACGCCCAATGCGGCACACCGGACTCGGCATCGCACGCGACCAGTGGACCGGAGGCCCCATCCGCGTCCGCAAATTCCGCAAGGGAATGCCCGCCGCCAGACTGATGCAGAGCTTCGGCGGCGTAACGCCGCAACCCGCAACTTCGTCGAGCAGTTCCATCACCGACGCCGGACGCACCGCCACAATCAACAGCTCCGCCCGCTCCACCGCCGACTTCAGATCGCGCGCCATCTCCACCCGCGATTCCCGCCGCAGTGCCCGTAGCTTGTCCGGATGGCGATCGTAGACCACAATCGGCTGATTATTTCCCGCCAGCCGCAACCCCGCGGCCAATGCCCCGGTAATCCGCCCTCCGCCTAGAAATACGATAGCTTTCATTCGATTGTCGGCACCAGGGTTGTCATCCTGAGGCGCGCGCACTTTGCGCGACGAAGGATCTGGGCGAGCCGCGCGAATCGCCCGCGCATTTTGCGGGCGAAAAAACCGCGCGTCTGGCTCGCTTCCTTATCTTCCCTCAATTGCCAATCACCGGCTAGCCAGCCCCCCAGCCGTCTCTCCGCCGTCGATGGTGAACACCTGCCCCGTCACATACGCCGCGTCGTCCGATGCCAGATACGCGAACAGCCCCGCAATCTCCTCCGGCTTGGCGTGCCGCCGCAGCGGAATCTTCGCGTTCACTTCCTCCAGCATCGCGTCCGAATACTCCGCGCGCTGCATCGGCGTCAGCACATATCCCGGTGCCACGGCGCACACCCGCACCTTCGGCGCCAGCTCCAGCGCCATCGACCGCGTCAGCTCGATCACTCCCGCCTTGGTCGCGTTGTAGTCCGCGTAATACGGATATCCCATCACCCCATTAGTCGACGCCGTCTGCAGAATCACTCCGCCACCGCGCTCCGGCGAAAAACGTTCCCACATGTGCCGCGCCGCCGTCTGCGCCACATAAAACACTCCCGTCAGATTCACGGAGATAACCTTCTCCCACTCTTCCGGAGTGATCTCCAGAAACTTGTGCCGAATGCTGATGCCCGCGTTGTTGATCAGCACATCAACTCCATCCATCAGCCGGATCGCCTCGCCAAACGCCGCCTCCACCTGCATCAGGTCGGTGACGTCGGCAATAATCGCCTCGCCAAGTCCCGGCAACTCGTGCCGAATATGCTCGCAAGCCTTCTCATCGCGATCCAGCACACAAACCCGCGATCCCTCCTCCAAAAACCGCGCCGCGGTAGCCGCGCCAATCCCGCTGGCGCCCCCAGTGATCAGGACGCGCTTGTCTTTCAGTCCACGCATGAGTTCTCCCCTAAGTTTTGTCATTCCGACCCCTGAGCGAAGCGAAGGGGGAGGAATCTGCTTCTTGCCAGACCGGAATCAGTATGTTGTGTGGCAGATCAGAATAACGATGGCGAGGCGTTTGTGCCAGCGGGGGCGAAGTGCAAGAGAATTTTGGGCGACTTCCTTGCGGGAAAGTTTACTAGTTAGTATCCCCGCCCCCTCCCCGGTGGTCTATTGGAATCATCGACTTAGCGCCAAAACTCCGATAAAACCTAGGGCTACAATAACTTGCGGGCAAAATCTTGGATTCAAAGGATTTAGCTCGTCACTCGGCTCGGAACACAAGGATCTGTGAGGATGATTTCGCGCATAGGGAAGGAAGTCAATGAGAAAATTGAAATTAAGGGTGAGCAGATTCTCGTTTTGGGATTCTGCAACCGATACTCTGCATTAAGTGCGATCGCCTCTCCAAAATCCGGAGGATCCGATTGAGGCAGTTCGTCGGATATTTTCGTAGCTGGCATTCCCGTACGCGCACAACGCTGTATCCCATGGCCCGCAACGCCCGGGTAATGGTACGGTCTCGTCGCACGTTTCGGGTTATCTTCGCGACCCAATACGCCCTGTTCGTTCTCGGTATGTGACCGCATCGTGTGCATCCATGCCAGAAGCAGCCATCCACGAATATCGCAACCCCCTCACGTTCGATCAGCGCATCGGGATTTCCTAAGATTTTCCGGGGGTGAAGCCGCCATCCTTTGACGCCGTATTCTCTTAGCATGGAGACAAGGCGGATTTCGGTGCTCTTGTTGCCGACGGAACGTATAGCCCTCATGTTTTTTGAGCGATTCAACGACGGCTTTTTGAAGGGCGGAAGATGCATGTCGAGTCTTTCGCGCTAAAGCTGTTCTACGGACATGGGCATGGTTAGGGGTGCGAGATCGCTGAGTCCGAGGGGCACAAATCCCCCTTCACGGGCATGTTCCATTACTTTCTCGTCGATGTAGTCATTATAGATGACGCAATGCAGGTGGCATTCCTCGGCCTTGGCATGAGAATGACGAAGTAAGCTTTGTTTTGCTCTGCCCACGGATTTAAAGCCGTCGTCCCGGTCGTAAGGCGAATTCTTGCATTGTATTGATACCATGGCGCGGAACGGGAAGGCCCCAAGCGGCGGGAACCACAGGATATCGAAGCCGCCATCTTTATCGTTGCCAACCAGAACTCTTTTCTCAAAGCCAAACTGCGTCTCTAGGTAGGTTGCGAACTCCGGACGCTTCTTGTGCTTCGCGCGTGGCGAGCCAACTCGGCGCAAGATACCGGTGAGTCTCAATGCTAGATGCTTGGACGTGGCTATCTCGAAGTTTCTTGACTCCTTCGCAGTGGTTCTCTGATCCTGCGCGTCCGATACGAAGTCGATGTACTCTTGATGTAGAGATTCAACGCGACCGGTTGCAAGGTCGTAGTGAAATGGCAACACTGAACCGCGTCTGTCGAAATGCTTGCTCAGATAGTCCAACGCCTTTGCAACGGCGGTGGGGAAAAGTCGTCGACGATCAGAACAGAATCGCCGCGGCCTTTGAGTTCCACGCAGATTTCCTCGAATAGGTCGAAAGCGGGGTTGCGCTTCAGAGAATTACTTCCTCAACTTTCTGCTAAATTCGTCAACCACGTTGAGTATCCTCGTTGACTCTTCCTTGCCGGGGGAAAGCGTTCTAATCTTGTCAAAGATTTTCTCCAGCTGACGTTGAAGGCGCAGAATAGTTTCGCCCTTTGGTTCAACGTAAAGGGAAGCCTCGTCGAGAGTTGCTCCTTTCTCAAGTTGTGCGGCAGCCGCAGATGAACCCAACACGTTACTCAGAGCTGTCAGTTCGCGGGTGTCGGTGACGCGCCGTCTTTTCCCGTACAGAAATTTGGCCAAGTGACGGAGCTTGGATTGATCGAACCCCTTGATTTTCATGGTACGTCGGTCGACATCGAGTTGGATGTACGCACGAATCTTCTTCCGGCCGAATGATTCGGCTAGTGACCAGAAGTCTTCCGTGTTTACGCCCTTAAATGCCTTTTTCGCCGCTTTGGTCAGTCGATAAGGGATAAGATAGCGCCCTACTTCTTGTCTACTTATGTTAAGTTCCCTCAACACCTGATTGAGATCCTTCTTCGACTTTACACGCTGGTCGAGAAACATAGCCTTGCTTATCGGGGGCCAGTCACGGAATCCGAACAGGTGCTTCACACCCAGATATCGTAGAACGTCCTCGGTGGGGCCCTCGGTAGAAGCGCCCGCAAAAACTAACACTGGAATCTTTGCTAAACGACCGGTGACCGTAGCGTCGTACTTTCCAGTATCGTCGGAGAGAATGGATTGTACCGCCGCCAGGCGCCGGTTCCCTTCGATTACGAAGAACTTGTTGCCCCGTTTGCGAACGATTAGCGGTTCGTATGGAAGAAAACCATTTTCAGCAATCGATCCAACAAGCTCCAGCGCATAGTGGGGCGGGCCTTCTAGGAACTTCCGAATGTCTTCTGGGCTCTTGTTCTTTCCTCCTCCGCCGAGACGCGGATTGTCTTCATCGAAACATAAGTCACCAATCGGAACCATCCTGTACTTAGCTTCGAGCGGCATCTCAGCTCCACATTTCGGAAAGTGGCAGAAGAACGGCCTTGAATAAGGGTGGCGGCACAGCATTTCCAATCATCTGGAATCGCTGTCTGACTGTGCCCGCCCACTTGTACGAGCGCGGAAATCCCTGGAGTGCCGCACACTCTTTGTAGGATAGGCGGCGAGCGGGAGCTCGACTCACAAACCGCCAGCGGTCGGTTCCCAAGCGTCTGAGTTGGGGGCTACCGGGATGAAGCGGGACATGGCGCCAGTGTCCCACAATGCAAGGACTCGGCTCGTCCCAATCATATCTGCGCCGTCTTGATAGGTAGTACCAGTGGAACGGTTCCGTGTTGAAGTCCCCCTCTGGCCATTCTGGGAAGTTCTTCAACTCGTCTTTCTGCGTCTTGTACGGATGTTCCCGTCCCGGCCCGTGCGTTGGCTCAGGAAACTTGTATTCCATATCTAGATCGGATCGAACGCCGACTAAGAAGACCCTCCGGCGGTTTTGGGCGACCCCAAAATCTTTGGCGTTCAGTACTCCCCACTTAACCCGATAGCCGGCGGCTCGATAGCGAGTGAGCTGATTGTTGAGTAGATCGCGGTTTTCGCCGAAAACCATTCCGTTCACGTTTTCGACAACAAAACATTTTGGGTTGACTGCGCGCAATACTCGGTCAAACTCGCGATAAAGGTAGTTCCGGTCGTCATCTTTCCATTTGCGCTTTCCACCTTGGGTGTAGCCTTGGCATGGATAACATCCAATGAGAAGGTCGGCAGCGGGGAACCTTCTATAGTCGCGAATGTCGCCGCACTGAATCCGCGGATCCTTCAGATTTGCTTGATACGCAACACACGCAGTCTGCCAGATGTCGTTTGCCCAGACGATGTCGTATCCAAGCTTCTGCAGGGCGTAATCCGAACCACCACAGCCGCTAAATAATGAAATTGCTTTCGGAGATTCCATTCGGTGCACTGAACGGCCGATTGTAATCTTATTCAACGCTTTATGCCGAAAAAACTGACGTTTGTTCCGTTATCGGAAAGTGTCATTCAGACGGGGGCCTGGCTGAGCAATACCGATACTCAACCGCGCTCGTCATCAAATTCTCCATTACCGGATTCTGATGGATGTACAAGCGATGCCCCGCAAAATCCTGCGCATCGCGAAACAAAAGCTCGCGGCCCGTACACCCAGTCCGCCGGACAGCCGAGGGCGGCTGTCCCCACATGGTCTTGTCTTCCCAGATGGTCTCTCTATATGTTCGTTGGAGATTTGCTAGACGGGTTTGCCGCGGAAGAAGTACACCAGTTCGATGATCAGGATGACCACCACCATCAGCTCCAGGACGAAGGCGCGGCTTTGATTGAACTGGTCGACCATGAAACGGTAGAGGTCTTCGGCGGTCTGCAGTTTTTCTTTGACCAGGTCTTTGTAGTCGGGCACTCCGACTTTGGAGGCGGCCAGTTTGTACAGGCGCGCGGAGAACATGTCGCTGAGGAACTTGATGGCATTGTCGGCGCGTTCGGTCAGTTCGTTCACGTCGAGCAGGACGGTGTGCAGCTTAGAGGCGGCGCGCGCCGTCCGCCAGCGCGACCAGAGTCCGGTGCCGCCGGTTTCGAGGAAGTCGTAGACGTTTTCCAGTTCCTTGGTCATGAGTTCGTCGTAGTGGCGGAACTCAAGCAGCTGCGAGTTGGCGTACTGCAGAAGCTGGATTGCAGTTTCGGCGCCGGCGGGATCGTCATAGATAAACGCGGCGTTCCAGCCGATCACCGCCAGATCGTTGGGATAGTAGGAAATCCGCGATTGCAGAATCTCCTGGCGCTCGCCGTCGGAGAGCGTCTGCATCTCGCCGCGCACCACCTGCGAAATCTGATCTCCGTTGGCAGCGAGCAGGGCGTTTGCCGAGGGCGCGCCTTCGATCTCGCGCACGTGGAAGATGAAGTAGTCCTCTTGCAGCCACTCGCCTTTCTTGAGGTCGTAAGGTTTGACCAGCGCGGGAGCGGCGCGTTCCAGGCGCTGTTTTACGACGCGGGTGGCGAGACGTTCGAAGTTGGTATCGGAAGTCCAGCGGCAGGAAAGTTGTACCAGCTTATCCCAGTCACCGGAGAAGGGCAGCTCGAAGACCAGGCTGACGACACCGTAATCGTAATACTTGATCTCGCCTTCGAGTCGCTCTCCGCTCTCGAGGATCAGCGGCTCGAGGGTCTCTTCCACCGGAGGACGCTGATAGCGGACGTATCCTGGAGCCTGATGTTTGAAGCTGGCGTTGGCGGTGCGGGCTCCGAAGATGTTGCGCAGCACGTCGAGGCGAATCTCTTCGCAAACGTCGAACTGAATCAGAACCAGAACCGAGCCGCGCAGGGGCGACGCGGCCGACAAGGCGGTCGCCGACTGAGCCTGCCCCGAGGTCGAGCGAGTAACCTGACGATCGACCGTGGTTGTGAGTTCGCGATCCATAGGAAACCGCTGGAGATCGTAAATCGAGTCTGCAGGAAGAGACCGAGACTCACTCCATTGTCCCAGAAAGCCTGCAATTGGACCATAGGCGAAGGTACAGCGCGAGCTAAGTGGTTTATAAGTCAATGGCTTTTGCGTAACGGCGAAGCAAGAAGGCTCCTGCAGCCAACGCCGCGAGACCCAGTCCAGCGCGCTTCATGGAGGAGCGGACGGTGGCGTCGCGCTGGCGAACTGTAGCCGATTCCGGGAAGGGGTCGTCAGCAACGCGGGAAGGATCGAGCGCCATTTGCAGGACTTCGGCTAAGTGAAGCGCGTGACGACCTGTGCCTTGCGCGATCTGCTCGCGGCAACTGAATCCGTCGGCGATGATGAGCCAGTCCGGCGGAGCTTTGCGCACGGCGGGCAGCAGTTCGAGTTCGCCGATGGCCTGGGAAATTTCGTATTTGTCGTGCTCGAAGCCGAAGGAGCCGGCCATGCCGCAGCATCCCGGGGCGGGGGCCTGGAAGTCGATGCCGATGCGGCGCAGCAGAGATTCTTCGGCGGACATTTTCATGATGGATTTGTGATGGCAGTGTCCGTGCAGAAGGGCTTTGCGCTCGAGGCGCGGGAGCGGACAGTTTTTGGCCTCGAGAAATTCGCTCAGCAGGAAAGTTTGGCGCGCGAGGGCTTGCGCACGAGCATCATTCGGAAAAAAGTTGAGCAATTCGTCGCGGAAGACGGCGACGCAGCTTGGCTCCAATCCGATGACTGGAATTCCGGCTTCGATCTCGGGCGAAAACGCGTCGAGGATTTTCAGCAGCAATGCTTGCGCCCGATCGAGCATGCCAAAGTCGTAGAGGGGGCGTCCGCAGCAGAGATTTACTTGGGGGAGGATGACGTGGTATCCGGCGGCTTCGAGAACATTGACGGCGGCTTTGGCGGTTGAGGGCAGGAAGTAATTGTTGAAGGTGTCGGGCCAGAGGATAACTGTGCGGTCGTCAGGGGCTGAAGCCCGATTCTCTTCAAAGCCTTCACGCGGCCCTGAAGGGCCGCTCTTCCACGGGCCAGTTCTGGTTCTCGCGCGCGTGCGGCGGAACCATGATTTGAATGTCTCGGGGGCGAAGGCGGGGATGCTGCGCTGCGGCGAGACTCCCGCAACCATCTTTGTGATGTCACGCAGGAATGGTAACTGCGTCGTTAGATTGACCACGGCCGGAGCATTCGACGCCAGGCGCGCCCACAGATCGATGTGGCCGAAGGCGTAGGCGCTGCGCGGGCGGATGCGGCCTTCGTAATAATGGGAGAGGAATTCGGCCTTGTAAGTTGCGACATCGACGCTTACGGGGCAGTCGCTTTTGCAGCCTTTACAGGCGAGGCAAAGGTCGAGGGAATGCTTGACTTCTTCGCTGCGCCAGCCGTCGCGAATGATTCCGTCTTCTCTGGCTGGTCCTTGCGTCATTTCCCAGAGCAGGTGAGCGCGGCCGCGGGTGGAATGTTCTTCTTCGCGCGTGACGCGGTAGCTGGGGCACATCACGCCGCCTTCTTCGCGACGGCATTTGCCTACGCCGACGCAGCGTAGAGCGGCGTACGACAGGCTGCCGTGATCGGCTGGAAACTTGAAATTAGTTTTCGGTTCCCAAGGCGCGTAGTTGGGGCCAAGGCGAAGATTTTCGTCGAGTTTGTAGGGCATCTTCTCAGGCAAACCAATGAGCTTGCCGGGGTTCATCTTCCAATCCGGATCCCAGGCGGATTTGAAGTTGCGGAAGGCCTGCATTAGTTCGGGGCCGAACATTTTCGGAAGGAGTTCGGCGCGGGCTTGTCCGTCGCCGTGTTCGCCGGAGAGGGATCCGCCGTAGCTGAGGACGAGGTCGGCGGCTTCCTCGACGAACTTGCGGAACTTGGCGATCCCCTCTTTCGATTGCAGATCGAAGTTGAGGCGTGTGTGCACGCAGGCGTGGCCGAAGTGGCCGTAGAGCGAGCCTTTGTACCCAAATGCGGCCATCATTTTTCGAAGGTCGCGAAGGTATCCGCCCAGTTTCTCGGGAGCGACCGCGGCGTCTTCCCAGCCTTCCCAGTTCAGCGGTTCGCCAGGGACGTGCGAGGTTGCTCCCAGACTGGCCTCGCGAATTTCCCAAATGCGCTTGGCCTGCGGGCCCGAGAAGATACGGATGTTCGGCGGAGTGGTGCTGCGGTTGAGGTCTTCGATCAAACCGCGAGCTTGCGATTCGGCTTCCTGCGCGGTCTGGCCGCCGAATTCAACCAGGAGCCATCCGCCGCCTTCGGGTAGCAGGGCGAGACCTTCGGGATTCATCTTCTTAGTGCGGTTGTAGTAGACGAGAAGATCGTCGAAGCCTTCGAGGCCGATGGGTTTGTGCTCAAGAATTTCCGGGACGTGATCCGCGCACTGATAAATGTCGGGATAGGCCACCACGAGCAGCACGCGCTGGGGAGGGCTCTCGACCAGGCGGCACGTGGCTTCGAGGACTGTGGCACAGGTGCCCTCTGAACCGACTAGGGCGCGAGCTATATGAAAACCGTTTTCGGGCAGAAGGTAATTCAGGTTGTAGCCGGAGACGCGGCGGGGGATGTTGGGGAATTTTTGGCGGATGAGGTCGGCGTAGTCGTCTGCGATTTGCTTGAGCGAGTTATAGATCTGAAGGGCACGGCCCGATGCGCTGCGGCCCGATAGGTCTGGGCCGCCCGGACGGCCGGGCGCGGCCGTCCCCGCGTGGTCCCAAATGAAATTCTGGCCGACTTTCAGGCGCACGCCGTCGTAGGTGACGATTTCTAGTTCTTCGATGTTGTCGTCGGTCTTGCCTGCCATTACGGAGTGGACGCCGCAGGAATTGTTTCCGATCATGCCGCCGATGGTGCAGCGGTCGTGGCTGGCGGGATCGGGCGCGAAGGTGAGGTGATGTTTTTCGGCGGCATTGCGGAGGCTGTCGAGCACGACGCCGGGCTGCACGCGGGCGATGCGGCGCGCGGGATCGATCTCGATGATCTCGGCCATGTACTTGGAAAAATCTAGTACGACGGCGACGTTGCAGCACTGGCCCGCGAGTGATGTGCCGCCGCCGCGGCAAAGCAGTGGTGCTGCGAATTCTCGACAGATGGAAATTGCTGCGACGACGTCGTCGGCGTCACGGGGAAGAACTACGCCGATCGGAACCTGGCGGTAGTTCGAGCCGTCGGTCGAGTACAGGGCGCGGCTGCCGTCGTCGAAGCGAACGTCGCCGCTTACATTTTGGCGCAGAGCTTCTGCGAGTCCCGAAGCGTCAGTTCGTGAGGACTTCGGAGCCGGTATGGAATCTGCAACGCGCTCTTGCATGGACCGGAGTGGTTAGTCGGAGGACTTCTTGCTCACGTTGGTGATCTGGAGTCTGGTGTTGTCACCACTCGCCTCGATGTTGATCGTGATCATGTTCTTCTTGTCGTTGGAGACGATGGTGCAGTGGTTCTGCTCGGAGGTTGTGACCATGGCGCCAGGAAATCTGGACTTGTAGAAGCTGCAGACCTTGTCGGGCGCGTCGCTGCTTTCGAAGACGGCGGTTACGGTGCGGATGCCGCCAAAAGAGGCGGAGGATGCGCCGCTCCGCTGTACTTCCGCTCCAGGGTAGAGATCGACGCCCAGGTCTTTGGCGGCCTGGTCCGGATCTTTGGAAGTTTCGACCGAGCCGAAGGGAGTATCGACCTTTACGTGATCGCCATTCTGAGAGACGCGAGAACTCCTGGCGATGCGATAGCCGATGATGCCGATGGTGGCAATGCCCAGAATTCCTACGAGGACGATGACGGCGACGACGATCAGAATAACTTTGAGAGCGCTGCTGCCGCCGGTGGGAACTGGGGCAGGCGCGGTCGAGGTTGCCCCGGAAATTGCTGCTCCCGCAGGGACCGCAGCGCCGCATTTGTTGCAAAATTTTGTTCCCGGGTTCAGGGTTGCGCCGCAAGAATTGCAGAATGCCATAAGTCACCTCGTGAACGCGGTGGGAAGAATCGACGGCGCGAGTATACCTCAGATTGGGAATAAGTAGAGAACAGTCATTGTCCACTCACGTGCTGGACCGACTCCCATGTCTCGCAAAGGAGGCGAAACACGGGGCACCCCTGCACACGTCACTGGTCTACATGGCTGACAGCTGAGGCGACTGTCTCTACTTGAGTCGATTAGCTCCAGGTGCGGGTGCCGTAGTCGGCCATGGAGAGGACCAGGAGGATGAGGAGGAAGAAGAGCGTAGAAATCACGACCAGCTTCAGCAGTTTTTCGTGGGCGCCTTTGATGTGCATGAAGAAGAGAGCCACAAGCAAGGCTTTAGTCGTGGCGATGATGAGGGCAACGGCGGCGTTGAAGCGGCCGAGATCGATTTTCGCGACCTTATAGGTGAGGAAGGTGCCGACGAGCAGCGCGGCCCATACGCCGAAGTACATCTTGAGCGGCGACTTTGAATGGCCGGAAGTTGAATGGTCAGAAGTTGGATGGTCAGAAGTTGGATGGTCAGAAGTTGGATGGTCAGACATAAGAAGCCTC
Source organism: uncultured Acidobacteriaceae bacterium (assembly GCA_963733795.1). Classification (GTDB taxonomy): domain Bacteria; phylum Acidobacteriota; class Terriglobia; order Terriglobales; family Acidobacteriaceae; genus Sulfotelmatobacter. The sequence continues at coordinate 111,743 of CAVTED010000003.1, read as the reverse complement.
GGACATAAATAAACTCATGGATGCCGGTCGATCAGGTAGAGCAAGGGGAACAGGTAGATCCAGACAATATCGACGAAGTGCCAGTAGAGTCCACCGATTTCGATGGGCGTGTGATATTCGGGCGTGAAGCGGCCCTTCCACGCCGCATACAAGAGCCAGGCAAAAAGACCGAGGCCGATAATCATGTGCAGCGCGTGCAGGCCGGTCATGATGAAGTAGAGCGCGAAGAAAATTTCGGCGTGACGCGGGTTGGCGTATTGATCGGGATGGCCCGGAATCGGCACGTGATCGAAGCTGAAGGAAGCGCCGGGAACGTGGTGCTCCTCGAATTTATCTTTATATTCTTTACCCTTAATGCCCAGGAACACCATACCGAGAAGCATGGTGACGATGAGACTGCCGATCAGAAGCTTGCGGAGCGCTGTTTGCGCGGCCCATACCGCAAGCACTACGGTCAAGCTGCTGCAGATCAGCACGGCGGTGTTGGTTGCGCCGAGGGTGGCGTCGATGGATTTGCTGGCGGCGCCGAAGTCGCCGAAATACAGGCGACGATAAATCAAGTACGCGCAGAAGAGTCCGCCGAAGAACATGACTTCGGTGGCCAGGAAGATCCACATGCCGAGGCTGGCGGCGTCGCGCTGTTGCTGCGGTTCGGCGAAGTGGTGCAGCAGTTCGGGGTGGTGCTGCTCTTCGTGATGAAGGCCGACGACGGTGCTATCCGACAACTTTGACCTCCTGTTTGTGGCCGCGGTCCAACTCGTCGTAGTTATAAGCTTCCCAGGTCACGAGGGGCTCTTCTTCAAAGTTGAAAGTTGTCGGGGGCGACGATGTCATCCATTCCAGGCCGGCGGCGTTCCAGGGATTGTCAGGCGCAGGTTTGCCGTAGCGCATTGACCACAGGAAGTAGAGCATGGGAAGCAGATAACCGACGCCGAGCACCGTTGCGCCGGCGGTAGAGAGCACGTTCAGCACCTGGAACTCCGGCATGTGGCTGTAATCGGCGTAGCGGCGCGGCATGCCGAGGTAGCCGAGAACGAACTGCGGGAAGAAGGTGAGATTGAATCCCAGGAAAACGATCAAGGCTGCGAGCCGAGCCCAGCCTTCGGGATAGAGCCGGCCGGAAATTTTTGGCCACCAGAAATGTAGTCCGCCCAAATAACCCATGAGCGCGCCGCCGACCATGATGTAGTGAAAGTGGGCGATCACGAAATAGGTATCGGTGACGTGAACGTCGATGCCGAGTGCTGCGAGGAACAGGCCGGTGAGGCCGCCCATGGTGAACAGGCCGATGAAGCCGAAGGCATAGAGCATGGGGGCGTCGTAGTGGATGGACCCTTTATAGAGAGTGGCGGTCCAGTTGAAAACTTTGACGGCAGAAGGTACCGCGACCGCATAGCTCAGAATCGAGAATACGAGCGCGGCATAGATGGAAATTCCGGCCACGAACATGTGGTGCGCCCAGACCAGGAATCCGAAGACAGCGATGGCGATGGAGGAGAACGCGACGAAGCTATAGCCGAAGATTCGCTTGCGCGCGAAGCAAGCGATGACTTCTGAAATCACGCCCATCGACGGGAGAATCATGATGTAGACGGCGGGATGGGAATAGAACCAGAACAGGTGTTGAAAGAGCAGCGGATCGCCGCCCAGCTTGGGATCGAAGATGCCGAGATGCAACGTGCGTTCCACGGCGACCAGCAGAAGCGTGATGGCGATGACGGGCGTTCCCAGAATCTGAATGATGCTGGTGGCGTAGTGCGCCCAGATGAATAAGGGCAGGCGGGACCAGGTCATGCCGGGGGCGCGCATGCGATGAATGCTGACTACGAAATTCAGGCCGGTGAGGATAGAGGAGAATCCGGCGACGAAGATGGCGAGTCCGGCTTCGACAACTTTGGTATTGCTGTAGGCGGTGCTGAAGGGCGTATAGAAGGTCCATCCGGTGTCGACGCCGCCGGTGAGCATGCAGTGCAGCATCATCAGGCCGCCGATGATGTAGAGATACCAGCTCAGCAGGTTGATGCGCGGGAAGGCTAGATCTTTGGCGCCAATCATCATGGGCACGAGGAAGTTGCCCAGAGTGGCGGGAATCGACGGGACGAGGAAGAAGAAAACCATCACCATTCCGTGCATGGTGAAGAGTTTGTTGTAAGTGTCGGGCTGCACGAGGTCACTGGCTGGGGTTAAAAGTTCGAGGCGGATGAGCAGGGCGAAGAATCCACCGATGAAGAAGAAGAAGGTGATCGAAATCAGATAAAGGAGTGCGATGCGTTTGTGGTCGGTGGTGAAGAGCCAGGAGCCGACGCCGTACTCCTTGTTCAGATAATTTTCGCGCTCGACCGGTTGAAGGGTTGTGGTGGCCATACTCATTGCACCTGACTTCCTGAGGAATTGTCATTCGGCTGTGGCGGCGGCCGTGCTGGTTGGGGTCGCGACCGGCTGCGACAGCGATTTTACGTAGGCCACCAGAGCGTTCAATTGTTCTTCGCTCACCAGCCCCTGAAATGTGGGCATGACGGGCTTGAATCCGCTGACGATCTTTGGCGCCGGGATCGAGAATGGATTCGCGAATGTAATTTTCGTCGGCGGTCACGGTGCGTCCGTCTTCCAGTTGCACGGGCTTGCCGAAAATTCCTTGCAGGTTCGGACCGCGGCCCTGCGAGTCGGCGCGATGGCAGGTGACGCAACCGAGTTCGGCGAAAATTTTTTCGCCGGACACGGAGAGCGGGCCGGTTGTGCCGCCGCTCATCCAGGCTTCGAACTGTGCGGGTTCCATGACCACGATGGAGCCAATCATGCCGGAATGCTGCGTGCCGCAGTACTCCGCGCAGAACAAGTGGTAGGTCCCGGCTCTGGTCGCGTGGAACCAGGCGACTGTGTAACGGCCGGGAAGTACGTCCTGCTTCATGCGGAACGCGGGGACGAAGAAGCTGTGGATCGCATCCTGCGAAGTCATGATGAGCTTCACGTCTCGGCCGACTGGGACGTGCAATTCGTTGATTTCGCGCTGGCCCTCGGCGTGTTCCAACTTCCACATCCATTGTTTGGCTACGACATACACTTCGGTCGAGTCACGAGGCGGCGTGCGGCTTTTGAAGTACACTGCCGCGCCCCAGGCGAAGATCGCCATGAACACAAAGAAAGGAATGATCGACCAGGTCAATTCGAGCGGGGTTGAGCCTTCAATCTGCTCGGCCAGGACGCCGCGACGATGGCGGTAGCGAGCGGCGAAATAAAGGAGCGCCGTGAAAATCAGCAGCGTCATCAATCCCGACACGATGAGCAGGAAGATGAAGAGGGCGTCCACGTTGCCCGCGGCAGTGGAGGCCCGTGCCGGCCATAATGGAAAATTATCGAACATATCTCGCTGGATTTTGTGTTGGATTCTGTGTTGCTTGACCCGGTGATAGTTGACCCGATTTTGCTTGATCCCAACTTCGGCGCGGCGCGATTTTCTCCAGCCGGAACAGAACGAACAGGAGAGTGCCCAACATCAAAATGGTGATGGCCGCCCCCAATCGCAGCATGTTGCTGACGACCGCGCCGTATTTTCCCGTCGCAGGATTGTAGTGATAGCAATAGAGCAGAACCTGATCGACGGCGTTGCCGATCTTGCCTTGCGAGGCCTCAACCAAGCCCATGCGCAGATCTTTCGGCGGAAAATCCACTCCGTAGAAATATCGCGAGATGCGGCCTTGCGGGGTGAGCACCATGATGGCGGTGGCATGCGCAAACTGGTTGATTTTGGGATCGTACTGATATTGAAAGCCGACGGCCTTGGTCAATGTGTTGATCGATTCCGCTGGTCCAGTCAGAAAGTGCCAGCCGGAGGCCGCGCCAGGACGGCCGTAGCGCTTGAGGTAGTCTTGCTTCTTGGCCGCGGCGGTGGCGGGCGTCTCTTGGGGATTGAAGCTCAGGGTGACGACATCGAATTGGTTGCCGACATCGAACTTCACCATCTTCATGGCGCCCGTGAGTCCGGCGAGGACCTCGCCACAGAGCATGGTGCAGTTGTAGTAAACCAGGTTTAGGATCAGCGGCTTTCTGCCGAAGTAGTCGCCGAGTTTGACAGGGTGGCCGGCGTCATCGACGAAAGCGAGATCGGGAGGGACTTGCGCGTCGAGATGTTGCTCGATGCCGACATTCTGCAGATATGGTGGGCGGATGTTGGACGGGGGCGACATGATGCCCTTGCTCATTCCTTGCCCCCATACGGTCGCCGCGAGCAGAAGGACGGAGAAGACAGTCAGAGCCACGATCCTTAGAGGTATCGTTTCGCGGGAGATCCTTCGCTCCGCCTGAAGAGCGGCTCCCCTCAGGATGACGCCCAGGAACTCCCGCTGCTGCCGTATGCACCGCCGCTGCAGTGCCGAATTATATTTCTGAGCAATCACTTCCCGGTTCCCTTCTTCGGCTGAGCCTTGACAGTGTTCCCGACCGTTTGATCGGCGCCTTGTGCTTGCGCGCGAACGGGAAGTCCACGTTGGGCAAGCAAGTCCATGGCGCGGTCGATTGGAATGCGGATGGTTCCGGCTTTCTGGTCGACCCAATCGTAGGAGCTCAGCGTCTGTTCCTCGTCCGTTAGGACCTTGTCGAGTTGGCCGCGCTCGTCGATTTCCAGTTGTGGAGCGGGAAAGCTCTGCTTCAGATAATCCTTGTAGTCGGCCGAAAGTTGTCGCGTGTCCTTGGGAGCGTTGGTGACCAGCGGGCTGACCGGTGTCTGCTGCGCCTCCGACCGTTTTTCCAGATACGAATAGATGCCATCCGCCAGGAAGTATATGAACACGCCCGCGACCAGCAGGCCCAACATGAAATAGAGAATGGGTGCGACGCCGATGTCGCTGCGTTCGTAGCCGCCGTTGCCGGTCGAATTCGCGGGATGGATTTCGTTGCTCATTTTCTATGCTTATGTGCTATGCATTTTCCGGGTGATGATGGGTTGGCAGCAGAACTTCCACCGCCTCGGGATCGTAGGCGGGCAGCAGTGGCAGCGCGCCCAGATTGTGGAAGAAGTAGGCCAGCCAGAAGCCGCCGATGGCGACCGGGACTACTATATCGGCCACGGTCACGGTGAACGTTTTGGAGAAATTCGGCTCGATGATCCAGAACAGGTCCAGATAGCGCATCAGCATCAGCCACGCTGCCAGCCAGACCAGCTTGCGAATATTGCGTTTGAAGGGGCGGGACAATAATGTGCCGAACGGGATGACAAAGTGGAAGATGACGATGAACAGGCCGACGTATCCCCAGCCGCCGTTGAGCCGCCGCATATAGTACGTGATCTCTGAAGGCAGGTTGCCGGCCCAGATGATGAGCCACTGGGAGTAGTTGAAGTAAGCCCACACCATGATGAAGGTGAGCATCCATTTGCCGTGATCGTGGACGAAGTCGGGCTGCAGCATCTCCGACATCGGTTTGTAGTCGAACAGGATGCGCTCGACTACTACCGCGAAGCACATGGCGGACAGGACTTCGCCAATGAGAATGACCAGACCGAAGATGGTGGAGATCCAACTGGGATCGAGCGACATCACCCAGTCGATCGCGGCGAAAGAAATCGTGAAGCCGTAAAGGATCAGGCCGGGGCCGGCGACCGCCTTGAACCGTGCCGTGTGATCGGGCGCGCCGGAGCGGTCAGTCTCTTTCGACCATCTGGACAACAGGAATGAGAGCAGATTCCAGATGGCGAAATAAAATACGGCGCGCAGGATGAAGCCGCTCGTGGTGAGGTAGGTCCTGGTGATGTTTTCGAGATGCTCGCGCAGATGCTTGTCGGCGATCTGATCGAGAGGCTGCGCCCAGATGTAGAGCTTGCGAATTCCAAAAATGACAGGGATGAACAGGAGAGCCATCACCGGCACGGTGCGCATTGCCGCGCCGAGAATTCGGCGGATAACCATGCCCCAGCCGCCGCCGGTGAGATGGCGGATCATGAGGATGGCCATCGATCCCAAGGCTACTCCCAGCCAGCACATAAAGCCGAGCAGGTAAGCGCGGAAGAATTGTTGCGGTTGCAGGAAGGCGAGGATGAGGGCGACAACACCGAAGACGACGCCGACGATCAGCGATCGCCGCGCAATGGTCTTCACCACCGGCGGGGCCGTCAGATCGAGATGCTTCACGGGCGCCGCGCTCATTTCTGTTCCTCTGGGTTGGAATTGGTGTCGGGAACTACCGTGGGCAGACTTGCGCCGGTACCGGGCGAGCGGAATTTCAGCGGCTCGGACGGAATCTTTTGTCCCGGTGGGACTTCGGCCATGGTCGCATTCTGGCTCAACTGCAGGGCGCGAACGTAGGCGACGATGTCCCATCGATCTTGCGTGGGAATCTGCGAGGCGTAGTCGGGCATGATGCCGAAGCCTTCAGTGATGACGTCGTAGAAATATCCCAGCGGGGCTTTCTGCAGACGCGCGATATGGAATGACGGCGGCTGCTTCGAGAATCCGCGCGAGGGGACAAAGCCGTTGCCGTCTCCTACTCGCGAGTGGCAGGGGGCACAGAAAATGTTGAAGCGCTCGCGGCCGCGTTCGAGAATTTCTTTGGTCACCGCAAAGGGCATCGCGTCGCCGGGATTGTTGCCAATTTTTCCGGTATAGAAATATGAGTCCTCGTGCAACTGGCCACGGGCGACCGTGCCCTCTACCGGCGGACGTGCTGAACGCTGGTCGGAGAAGAAATCGCTGCGGGAGAGCGGATTCTGTCGCGGCTGGACGTGCATGTCGATGCGGCAGGCGGAGAGAACGACTACGGTTACTAACAATAGCGCGAGACAAGCCCATTGCGCGGTCTTTGGTGGAATCCCACCCTTGCGCACAGAACGCGCAAGAGTGGGGCACCCTGGTACGAGCGCGGCAGAAGAGAGAGCTGTCGAGCTTCGCTCGACTGGACGGGCGAAGGCGCCCGTCCCCACATGGGCCTTGGCACTGCCGGGGTTCGCGATTCCCGCGGATTTGCGGAGGTGCGGCATGTTAGCTGGGCACCTCCGAGATTGAGCGTGGGTTGAGGGCTTCCAGGAATCGGCGCGTGGCGGCGGGCTCGTACTTCTTGTCGGTAGAAAACACGATCAGGAAGAAACGATCTTTGGAAGCCAAGACGAATCGCGGCACGTTGAATACGGGATGGTAGGGCATGGGCAGACCGTTCAGCGCGAGCATGCCGAACACCGCCGAGATTCCCGCGAAGAGAATCGTCATCTCAAATGTGATCACGATGAATGCGGGCCAGGAATGCGGGGGCTTTCCGCCGATGTTCAGCGGGTAGGCGACCGCCGACATCCAGTACTGCATGAGGTAGCCGGTCAGGCCGCCCACGATTCCGCCGATTAATACGACCAGTGGAACTTCGTCACGATGGAACCCAATTTCTTCCGCCAGGCCTTCGACGGGAAACGGACTATAGGCATCGATCTTTTGATATCCCGCTTGATGGGTAGCGTGCGCGGCGTCGACCAATGCCTGCGGCGTGTCGAACTCGGCCATGATGCCGTAGATGGGATCGCGCTTCATATTATGAACCTCGACACCGGGCTCGCAGCATGCAAAAGCAGGTTTCTCGACTCCGCAGAATCGCCCGCAAGCGGGCAATTTTGCTCCGCTCGAAATGACAGATACTTAAAGAGAGCCAGAGTCTGCCGGACGTTCGGCACCGCTCCAATTCTTTGCGTCATTCCTTCACCTCGGCTTCGGGCAGAAGGGTGCGCATTTCGAAGATAGAAATTGCGGGCAGCAGGCGCAGGAACAGGAACATGGCGGCCAGGAACATTCCGATGGTTCCGATGTAGGTCATCCAGTCCCAGCGCGTGGGGTAGTACATGCCCCAGGAGGAGGTCAGGAAGTCACGATGCAGGCTGACGACAACGATGATGAAGCGTTCGAGCCACATGCCGACGAGAATTACGCCGGAGACGAAGAACAGGGCGATGGGACTGGTGCGCAGCTTGCGGATCCAGAGCACCTGCGGAATAAAGATGTTGCAGATCAGCAGCATATAGTAAGGAACCGCGTAGGGACCGTGAAGCCGATTCCAGAGCGTGAAAGCGTCGTAGCGATCGCCGCTGTACCAGCCCATGAAGGCTTCGATACCGTAGCCGTAAGCCACGATCAATCCGGTCGCCAGCATGACCTTGGCAGAATTCTGCAGGTGGCGCTCGGTGATGAAATCTTCAAGGCCGTAAATTTTACGGATGGGGATAGCGAGCATCAGCACCATGGCGAAGCCGGAGTAGATGGCGCCGGCAACGAAGTAGGGCGGGAAGATGGTGGTGTGCCATCCCGGCACGATTCCTACGGCGAAATCGAAGCTCACGACGGTGTGAACGGAGAGAACCAAGGGCGTCGCCAAACCCGCTAGCAGCAAGTAGGCGGTTTCGTAACGATGCCAGTGGCGGGCCGAACCGCGCCATCCGAAGGAAAGCATTCCGTAAGCAATTTTGAGAGCTTTTTTGTCGGTGCGATCGCGTAGGGTGGCGAAATCCGGAATCAGGCCCATGAACCAGAACAGCGCGGAAATCGTGGCGTAGGTGGAGACGGCGAACACGTCCCACATGAGCGGGCTGCGGAATTGCGGCCACACACCCATGGTGCTGGGATACGGGAACAGCCAGTACGCTACCCACGGGCGGCCGACGTGAATGGCGGGGAAAATGCCGGCGCTGGCGACGGCGAACAGCGTCATGGCTTCGGCGAAGCGGTTGATCGAATTTCGCCATGACTGGCGCAGCAATAAGAGGATGGCGGAAATCAAAGTTCCGGCGTGGCCGATTCCGATCCACCAGACGAAGTTGACGATGGCGAATCCCCAGCCGATGGGAATGGTGACGCCCCAGATGCCGATGCCCTTCAGGAAGAGGTAGCCGAGCGCGTAGAGCAGCATCATGGTCAGCATGAAGGCGATGCCGAAGCCGACGAACCATCCGTTGGACGCAGGACGGGTCAGCACGATGGCGCTGATTTTTTCCGTCACCGTGCCGAAGGTGTGGCCCGGCTCGATTACGGGAGCGCGGTCGAGATCGGTCGACGTTTTGTATTGCTCAGGCATTCTGGTTCGTTACATTCCTCAGGGGCTAAAGCCCTGTCATCAATCGCCCTTTACGGCACGGCTGAAGCCGTGCCCTGATACGAACCCTCATCCTTTTAGCTCCGGATTCGGGTTGCGAACTTCTGCCAGATACGTTGTCCGTGGGCGGGTGTTTAGTTCGCCCAGCAGTGTGTAGTTGCGGGACTGCGCTTTCAACTTTGAAACTTTGCTGTTTGGATCGTTGATGTTGCCGAAGATGATGGCGCCTGCGGGACAGGATTGCTGGCAGGCGGTTTGCAACTCGGTATCGTTGATCTTGCGGTCTTCTTTTTCCGCGTCGATGCGGCGTTCGCTGATGCGCTGCACGCAGTAGGTGCACTTTTCCATGACGCCGCGGCTGCGGACGCTGACGTCGGGATTGCGCATCATCTTGTATTGCGGCGTCTCCCAGTCCTGGAAGAGCAGGAAATTGAAACGGCGCACTTTATACGGACAGTTGTTCGAGCAATAGCGCGTGCCCACGCAGCGGTTGTAGACCATGTCGTTCAGGCCTTCGGTGGTGTGGTTGGTGGCGCCGACGGGGCACACTACTTCGCAGGGCGCGTTCTCGCACTGCATGCAGGGCACGGGCTGGAAGAATGCGCGGGGATTGTCGCGGTCGCCTTGGTAGTAGGTATCGATGCGAATCCAGTGCATGTGGCGGCCGAGCTGCGTTTGCTCCTTGCCGACGACGGCGATGTTGTTCTCCGACTGGCAGGCGATCATGCAGTTGTTGCAGCCTACGCAGGAGTTCAGATCGATGGTCATGCCCCAGGCGTAATCTTCTTCTTTATAGGGATAGGGCTTGTAGAGCGAGAGCTCGTAGGGCGTCTCTTCTTCTTTGGCGAAGTTGGGCTCTTTGCGGTATTCCTCGAGCGTGGTTTCGCGGACCAGCGGGCGATGGCCACCGTCGGGCGTGTCCATCGACTGCATGCCTTGGGTGGAGGCGAGTTTGTAGGTTGCTCCGGTCTTGCGGATTTGCACGCCGGTGGCGATCCAGGGATTGGCGCTGGTGCGCAGGGCGTAGGCGTCGAAGCCTTGGGCTGTGCCAACGCGGCCGGCGCGCTTGCGGCCGTAGCCGAGAAATATCGTGACTGAATTGTCGGGATGGCCGGCTTGAATCCAGACGGGGCCTTGAACTTTCTTGCCATTGAGTTCGAGTTCGACAACGTCTTCTACTTTGATTTGCAAGCGCTCGGCCATCTTGGGGCCGATGAGGACGGCGTTGTCCCATGTGAGCTTGGTCATCGGCTTGGGGAGTTCCTGGAGCCAGCCGTTGTTGGAGAATTGTCCGTCGTAGATGGTGGGGTCGCGGCGGATGTTGAGCTCGATCTGTTTGTCGTCTGAAGAGTTCGACGCGGACTCTTTCGGTAATGATGTTGCGCTCACGGATTTTGGCGTGAAGGCCGTGCCTTCGATCCATCCGTCGTGCAGCGACTTGCGCCAGAACTTCTCGAAGTCGGCGCCCGTATGCTGCTTCTGCCAGTAGGCGCGCGTGAGATCGTAACCGGTCGCGTCGGCTTGGCCCGAAAGCAACGCGACGAATTCGATTCGCGCTCTTGCCGTTGTAAAGCGGCGCGATCAGCGGCTGAATGATGCTGGCGGTGCCGTCGTAGGCGCGAGCGTCTCCCCAGGCTTCGAGTTCGTGGGTTGCGTTTACGTGCCATTGGCAGAGCTCGGCAGTCTCGTTCTGATAGAGGCCGTAGTGAACACGCAGAGGAACTTTGCCGCTCGTCATGGCGTCAGAAAAGTTGAGATCGGCGGGGGCGTCGTAGGCGGGATTGCCTCCGAGAATAATCAGCAGATCGACTTTGCCGCCGCGCATGTCGGCGACGAGTTCTTTGATCGACTCGGTTTGGTTGACCGGATTGGCGTCGACCGGGTCGGTATAGAAAACCGTCTTGCCGAGATTGCCGAGCTTGGTGTTGATCGCATGGGCGAGAGCGTGAAGGGCAGGCGGCTGGTGGTCGCCAACGAGAACGATGCTCGATCCGGAGTGGCTCTGCAACTCCTGCCCGGCCCTCGAGACCAGAGCACCGTAATCAGCACCGCTCGCCTCCTCAGGGCCGATTCCCGCCACGGGGATGACTTCGTTAATCCACAGCTTCGACGTCAGGGTACCAGCCAAAATCTCAGCCTCGTTCGCCCTTACCGGAAAGCGATGATCCGCCTTGGCTCCCGTCGTCGTCGGCGTGCTCTCGATCATGTACAGGCGGTTCATGGGCGCATCGGGATTGCGGCGGCTGGCGAAGTCGCGGATGTATTTCACGTTGCCGGGGAATCCGGCGTAGAGGAAGTCGGCGTCGAGGGAGACGATTACGTCGGCCTTCGAGAAATCGTAGCGGGTCTCGACCGGCTGGCCGAAGGCCAGCTTCGCGCCTTCGAGGACGTTGTCGCGATTCACCGGCTCGTAGACGTGCCACTTGGCCTGCGGATAAATCTTCAGGAAGTTGCGCAGTTGGTCGGCGAGCGTGGGCGAAGAAATCGTTGGGGTCAGAATGCGGATGCCTGCGCCCTGCAGCGCTTTCTGCGCGCTGAGCGGGCCGCGGATTGCGCTCAGAAATGCCGACCACGAGCGCTGGTCGCCCATCGACACTACGCTCTGCGAGCGATCGGGATCGTAGAGGCCGAGAATCGAAGCCTGCGTAAAGATGTCGGTGCCGCCGAGCGATGCCGGATGCTGATCGTTGCCTTCGATCTTTGTGGGGCGTCCCAGATGACTTTCGACTAAGACCGGATTGGCGTATCCGCCCAATGTGATGGCCGATGCGTAATACATGGGGCGGCCGGGGATTACATTTTCGGGCTGGCGCACGTAGGGGACGATGGGTTCGAGCGGCAGACGCACGCATCCGGTCATGCCGGCCAGGCCGAGGGACGCGCCCATGACTTTGAGAAAGCCGCGGCGCGAGACGGAGTCGACCCATTCGGAGGCGCCTTTGGGGAATTCGCGGTGCAGGGCTTGCTGGAAGGCCTCGCTGCCGGCGAGTTCTTCGAGGCTGCGCCAGTATTCGGGGCCGGTTTTTTGGGCGGCGTCGTGCGCCGTAGCCTGTCGATGCGCGCGCGGACGTGGCGAGTTCAGGTCCAGTTTGCCTTTTTGACTGGGGCACACGTCTTCGCGCTTTGCGTTTGATCTTGGTCTTCATTGTTACCGCCGCGGATTGTTTTCGTTCTTCATTCCAAAGCTTGCGTCGCGCTTACCTCAGGCGGCTATAAGCCCCAATCGTTTTGAATCACCTGACGCGGCTCCTAAAGGGCCGCTCTTCGCGACGTTTTGCCAAAGGCCGCTCATCACAGCAAACTCATCTGATGACAGGTGCTGCAGTTCGTAATGTCTTTCACGCTGCGAACGTTGTATTTCTTGATCAGGGCTGCGCCCAATTCGGCCTGATCGGTGTAGCTCTTCCCATCAACCACTACCGGCGTCGCCCCAGTGGGCGGCTGGTAGCGCATGTTGAATACCTGATCGCGCGGGCGCAGATGATTCTGGGCGTTGCGGTGGCAGTTCAGGCACCACTCCATTTGCAGCGACTCCTGCTGATACATCAGCGGCATCAGGTCGACCGGGCCGTGGCAGGTGTTGCAGCCGACTCCTTTATTGATGTGAATGCTGTGATTGAAATAGACGAAGTCGGGAAGCTGGTTTACGCGCGTCCACTGCAGAGATTCCCCAGATTTGTAGCTGGCGCGCACCGGTTCCAAAAGCTGGGCGTTGGTCCAGATCTGCGAGTGGCAGTTCATGCACGTTTTGGTGGGAGGAATGCCGGCGAAGCTGGAGGTCTCGACCGAAGTGTGGCAATAGCGGCAGTCGATGCCGAGTCCGGTAACGTGGTGCTGGTGGCTGAACGGGACGGGCTGCGGCTTGCGCACTCCAGCGTAGGTAACGTAGGGCGAACGCTGGATCTCCATCGCCACCCAGCCCAGGGCTGCGACTACAAAGACCGCGCCAAAGATGGTGGCGCGAGACAATGTATTCGTACTGCGATGAAAGATCTGCGACATTCCCTTATGAAATCTGGCTTAAGAGACCCGGCGGATTGTCCGCGATGATGCCCGATAGCTACGTTAGATACAGCGAAAAAGAAAAAGATACGCTGAAAAAGAAAACCACCGACCGGTGTTCTGAGCCCTTTGCGAAACCAGAAATTATAAATACTTCGTCGGAGTTTGTCGCGCGATTTGGGTTTCAGCGAAGAAAAAATTCAAATGGAACACTGCCGAAAGCGTGATGAGGATTCAGTGTGTGCGGCGATTCGCAAAAGCTCTGGAGAGGGGTGCTCGCTTCGCTTCGCCGGACGGACGAATGCGTCCGTCCCCACATGAGCACATGAGAGAGCGCTAACGGAGATTCATGACCATGAGTTTGGGCTCGGTCATCTCTTCGATGGCGTAGCGGAGACCTTCGCGGCCGAGACCTGAATCTTTGACGCCGCCGTAGGGCATTTGATCGACGCGGAACGAAGGCACGTCTCCGGCGATGACTCCGCCGACTTCCAGTTCTTCGAAGGCCTGGAAGAGCAACTTCGCGTCGCGGGTAAAGATGCCGGCCTGCATGCCATAGGCGGAGTTGTTGACCTGGCGCAGGGCCTGATCGAAATCCTTGTAAGGCTCAACGGTCACCACGGGGCCGAAAACTTCCTGGCAGTTTACTTTCATCTCCGGCTTGGTGCCGGTGAGCACGGTGGGTTCGACGACGAGATTCTTGCGGCCGCCGCCACAGAGCAGGCGCGCGCCGGACCGGACGGCCTCGTCGATCCAGTTGATGGTGCGGATCGCATCGCTTTCGCGGATGAGCGGGCCGACGTCGGTGGAGGGATCGAGCGGATCGCCCAGCTTCAGCTTCTTCACGCCCTCGACAAGAAAGATCGGTGAATTTTCCGTAGACCGAATGCTCCACCAGAATGCGCTGCACCGAGATGCAAGTCTGCCCGGCATAGCCGAATCCGCCGTTGACGCAGCGCTCGGCGGCATAGTCCAGGTCCGCGTCGCTGTGGACAATTACGGCCGCGTTGCCGCCCAGTTCGAGAACAACTTTCTTTTTTCCGGCGCGGCGCTTGATGTCCCATCCGACGGGCACGCTGCCGGTGAAGCTGATGAGCTTGATGCGGTCATCGGTGACGAGAAGACCGGCATCTTCGTTGGAGAGCGGAAGCACGTTGAGTCCGCCGTCGGGCCAGCCGGCCTGTTGCACGCACTCGGCGAGAAGCAGCGAGCAGAGCGGCGTTTGCGGCGCGGGCTTCAACACCATGGAGCATCCGGCGGCAATCGCCGGGGCGACTTTGTGGGCGACGAGGTTGATCGGGAAATTAAACGGCGTGATGCCGGCGATGGGGCCGAGCGGAAAGCGGCGCACGATGCCCCAGCGGCCGGCGGTGAATTCCTGCCAGTCGAGAGGAAGAAATTCGCCGTAGATGCGGGTGCTTTCTTCGGCGGCAACGTTGAAAGTAAAGATGGCGCGCTCGACTTCGATACGCGCGGCTTTGATGGGCTTCCCCGCCTCCTGGGCGAGAGTTCGGGAAAATTCTTCCTTGCGCTCGGATATGGAAGCGGAAATTCGACGGAGAACGCGCTGGCGCTCGAAGGCGGGCAGGCGGCGGGTGGTGCCGAAAGCCTTGACGGCGGCGGCGATGGCGGCCTCGGCGTGTTCGTGGCGGCCCTGCACGACCCGGGCAATCAAGCTGCCGTCGTAGGGGGCGCGAATTTCGACGACGTCGCCATCTTCTCGCCACCGGCCATCCACAAAGAAACCGTGCGTGGCAACGGGCGCGATCGTCATCTCTGGCATGATTTTTTCTGTCCCCGGAAACCGGCTAGGACGATTATAGGACTTTTGGATGACGGTGTGGCTGTGCGGGTTGAAACAAAATCTTAACCACAGAGGGCACAGCGGCACGCAGAGGGAAGCTTTACTTTGCCTTTACAATTGGCTCGATTCGATGACGATGGCTCTTACCGCGATTTCCGAACTGGCGCAGCGACTGCGGCGGAGGGAAGTGTCTCCGGTTGAGATTACGCAGGAGTGTCTGGGGCGGATTGAGCGGCTGAATCCCGCGCTCAACGCGTTCATCACGATTATGGGTGAGTCTGCCCTGGCGGAGGCGCGCAGGGCAGAGGCTGAGATTTTGCGCGGGGAGTGGCGAGGGCCGCTGCATGGCGTGCCCGTGGCGCTGAAGGATTTGATCGACACTGCCGGCGTTCGGACGACTGCGGCCAGCGCGCTACTATAAGGACCGCGTTCCGGACCAGGACGCGGAAGTGGTTCGGCGGTTGCGGCAGGCGGGGGCGGTCATCATTGGAAAGAATAATCTGCACGAGTTCGCTTATGGCGGAAGTTCGCTGGTCAGCTACTTTGGCGATGTTCACAATCCGTGGGACGTTGGGCGGATTGCGGGGGGATCGTCGGGAGGGTCGGCGGCGGCGGTGGTCGCGGGGCTTGCTTACGCGGCGATCGGGACGGACACGGCGGGCTCGATTCGCGAGCCGGCGGCTTTGTGTGCGTGCGTCGGGCTGAAGCCGACTTATGGGCGTGTGTCGAGCCGGGGAGTGATTCCGCTTTCGTTGTCGCTCGATCATGTTGGTCCTCTGGCTGCGACGGTGGAAGATGCGGCGATCGTGCTGCAGGCGATTGCGGGATACGATGCGGCGGACGTCACTTCGGCGGATGTTCCTGTGGCGGATTATGTTTCTGCGATGCGCGAAAGTGTGAAGGCACTGCGCGTGGGCGTGCCTCGTGGATACTTCTTCGACGATCTCGATCCGGAAGTGGCTTCGGCGATGGAGCATGCTCTGCGCGGAATCTCGACTCTTGTGGCGGAGATAAAAGAAGTGCAGTTGGACGTGCCCACCGATCGCACGCTGCAGGCGGCCGAGTCGTATGCGTATCACGCGAAGAATGTCGGGAAGAGTCCGGAGCTGTACCAGCCTGAGACCTTGCGGCGCATCCGTTCAGGAGAGAAGATCTCTGCAGCCGAGTACATTCAGCGGCGCCGTGAGCTGGAGGAGGCTCGGCGCAGAATCAGCGCGGTCTTTGCCGATGTGGATGTGCTGGTGACGCCGACCATGCCGATGCCGGCTCCCGCAATTGCTGATTTGAAGGCCGATCCCGAGGCGCTGCGTCCGGCGGAACTCAAGTTACTGCGCAACACGCGGCCGTTCAATGTATGGGGACTACCGGCGATTTCCGTGCCTTGCGGATTTACGCAGAGTGGACTGCCCGTCGGCCTGCAGATCGCAGGGCCGCACTGGCGAGAGGATTTGGTGTTGCTGTTGGCTCACGCCTACGAGCAGGCAACGGCATGGCACAAGCGAAGACCCGGGGGACACGCATAAAATCTGGCCCAGGTTTCCTAAAAATCATTCGCAGCGTAATGCGGCTATGGGATCGACGGATAGCGCCCTGCGCGCGGGAACAAGGCAGGCCACCGCTGCAACGAGAAGCAGCAGAAAAGATACGCCCAACACAATCAGTGGATGATTGGCAGTATTTCCCATCCAGCCGGAGATGACGCGATTCACACCGACTGTCAATACGAGCCCGGCAGCGACGCCGACGCTCACACTTATCCCCGCCGAAGCCATCACGATCTTTAGAACATCAGAGCGCCGCGCGCCCAGAGCCATGCGAATACTGAGTTCGTTGGTGCGCTGCGCCACGGAGTAGGAAACGACGCTGTACAGACCGACCGCGGATAGAACCAGCGCCAGAATCGAAAATCCAGCAAAGAGCGCTGAAATCAGCCGGCCTCGCGCCCATTCCGGCTCTTGCTTGATTATTGTTTCCAGGTCTTCCATGCGGCTGTAAATCTGCTGTTCCGGATTTACCGAGGACAGCTGTTTTCGGACGCTGCGGACAATGGATTCTGGGGCGGCGCGGCTGCGGACAAGAATTTGCGTGCCCGTCCACATCTGAGTGGTGTAAGGGGCAAAGATTGCGGGTTTGACGGGTTTTTCGAGACCGTCGTTCAGCGCGTCGGCAACAACGCCGATCACCTGCATCCAGCCATCGGCGCCGGGAACGGTCAAAGTATGGGGTGGCTCGTTTTTCAGTGTCGGTACTTTAAGGGAATGTCCCACAATGTCGCCGTTCGGATAATAGAGTTTGGCGAAGCTCTGATTTACGAGCGCCAAAAAAGCTCCGTGAGCTACCTCGGAAGAGTTCCAGATGCGTCCCTCCATGAGCGGCATACCCAAAGTGCTAAAGTAACCCTGATCCACGAAATCGATCCTTGCCGTCTGCGCTTGTGGAGATACGGCAGGCTTCCCCAGTAGTTCGAACTGCTGTTCCCAGCCGCTGTTTGGAGGAGTGGCGTTGGTTGAGATTGCAGCAGAGAGGACGTCGGGCAACCGGGCGATGCTGGCGCGTAGCTGCTCGAAATAGTTTGCCCGCGCTTCCCATGTTGTCATGGTGTTCTCGTGCAGGGGAATCCCCAAGGAGATGACATTGTGCGGATCGTATCCGAGAGGTATATGCATTAAGCGCACGAATCCATCGACGGCCGAGCCTGCAGCCGTTAACAGAAGAAGAGTCAGCGCAATCTGTCCGGCGATTAGGGAGGCGTGCAGGCGTCGGCCGCGCACACTCCCGGCGGCCCGCTTGGAGCTGGATTGCATGAGCTGATTGATCTCCGGCTTCGCCATCTGCAAGGCAGGAACCAGCCCGAAGAGCACGGCGGTCAACACCGCCACTGCGGCGCTGAACAGTAGTACCGGCAGGTTGATGCCGATGGCTACGTCGGGCGGGAACATGTAGCGCGGCATCCAGGCCACGATCAGAGCCAGAAGCTGGTAGGCAAGCAAAATGCCGAGTCCGGTCCCGGTGAGCGCCAGCAAAAGTGACTCGGCCAGCAACTGCCGCACAATGCGAAGTCCGCTGGCGCCCACCGCGGAGCGCACGGCAAACTCATGCTGCCGTGTCGTGGCGCGAGCCAACAGGAGTATCGAAACGTTGCTGCAGCCAATCGCCAACAGCATAGCGACGGCATCAAACAGCAGATACAGCGTGCCGCCCATATTTTGCCTGATCTCAAAGGTCAGCGGCCGGATGTCCACCTTGAACCTCTCAGGGAAACTGTGTGGCCGTTCTTCGGCAAGCCGTTCCATCAGCGTTTGCAGTTCAGCATCCGCGGCAGCGAAGCTAACCCCTCGGCGCAGCTTCACCACCACGCCGCCACCCTGTTCGTTGTTAATCTCCTGCGGCAGATATACATCCGCGCCCCAGCCCCAGGTGAAATTTGGAGGGGTGACCCCGACAATGGTGTAACTCTTATGATTCAGCTCCAGAGACTTGCCGATGATGGTGGGGTCCCCATTGAAATGACGCTGCCAGAAACGGTAATGAAGTGTCACGACCGGCTGCGGCTCCTGCCCGTTAAGGGAATCGGAAGGGCCGAGATTGCGGCCGAACAGAGCCGGGACACCCAGAGTCGGAAACGTGTCTCCAATTCCAAAGAAAGCTACGATATCCTCGGGAACGTCGTGTCCGGTGACCGTCAGCTCGCGCCGGTTCCAGGTAGCGATGCTCTGGAACGCGTGCGCTTTTTGCAGATCACGGAACTGCGGCCCCATGAACCAGGCATCGAAAAGGTTCCCCTGTGGACCTCTGATACTTAAGTTGGCGAGCCGATCGATGTCGGTGTAGGGAAAGGGATGGATCAGCACGCCGTAGATCACGCTGAACACGGAGACGGTTGCTCCGATGCCGAGCGCGAGGGAGAGAATCGCAGTCAGTGCGAATCCTGGATTGGTGGCAAGCTGGCGCAACGAATAACGGAAATCCTGAAGGAGGCTTGGCATAATGGCTCCTCGCGATGGAGGACTCATGATCGCATTAAATCGGCGCGAGCGTTTTTCTCGCACCGGCGCTTCGTCGGCGGATTCAGTGTGCTGGAACTGCAAAACCCTGACTCTGGCAAAACTCAGCTCTGGCCTGTCTTTACGCTCATCAACTTTGTTCGCGGCATCTTCAATCGACCGTCCTCACATCCTCCGGGAGCATGAGCGCGAACGTGCAGGTGCGAGTGGTCATGGAACACGAGAGTGTGCCGCGGCGGAAGACTTTTACCGGGGTGTCGTCGGGGAATGTGAGATGGTAGTCGGCAGTGCGGAGGGCTTCGGTATACGACTTCAGCTTCTCATCACCGCTGACAAACTTGACGGCGTCGACTTTCGCGGCTGAACCTCCGCCGCCGCTCAGGAGGATGAAAAAATCGGCGTTACCGGTTTGCGTCGCCTTGCCCAGGTCTATCGTGCTGAGGTGTTGCAGTTCCTCTTTATAGCGGGCGACCGTAGCATCGACCTTAGCGTCACCGCCCGCCAGCGAGGCCAGGCGGCCGCGGGTCTCGGGAGCGGGCCGCAGGCCGTTCATGGACAATGCGTAAGTACGCAGGGCGCGATCTTTGTCGCCGCGCTTTTCGTAAATCTGTCCGAGATGATCGCCGACTTCGGCGTGGTGACCCAGGTCCCAGGAAGCGGCGACATACTTTTCGGCTTTACTGAAATCACCCTCAGCGAAGTGGACCCAACCCAGCGTGTCCCAATACGCTACGAGCGATTTAACCAAATCCAAGTCATTTCGCGAGAGGCGGTCGAGCGAAACGTTGCGCAATGCAGCGGCGGTGGCCGACACCGCCGATTCGGCATACTGCTGCGCGCGGTCAAGATGCGTGTCTTTCAGGGAAAGCTGATAGGCGATGTTATTCCACACCAGTGGCGTGGCGGCGAGTTCGACGGCATGATCGAATACGGCCAGCGCCTTGTCGTCTTGCGCCAGATTCAGATACGCATTCCCCAGACTCACCTGCAGAGTGGGATCTTCCGGAGTGAGCGACGCGGCCTTCTCCAGTTCCGCGACCGCCAGGTCATATTTGTGCCATTCCTCATACATCTGTCCCAGGTTGGCGTGGGCGAACTTGTCGAGCGGATTATTTTCCAGTTGCTTGTTAAAAGATTTCACCGCCTCGTCATATTTGCGCTCGCTCCAATAGACACGGCCGAGATTGTTGTAGGCGAATTCGTCGTAGGGATTGACAGCAAGCTGTTTCTGGAAGTCGGCGATCGCCTGATCGTCCTGGCGCATCGCGAAATAGATGAGACCCAGATTGTTCCAGGCGAACTTGTTCTTGGGATCGACTTCCGTTGCCCGTTTCAAGAGCGCAATGGCTACCGGCAGGTTGCCGCTGTCGGCAGCGGCGCGAGCGCTGTCGACCAGATCCTCGGCTTTCATGTCGGCGGGAGGAACTGGAGTTCCGGCGACCGTGCTCTCCACCGAAAGTTGCTGAGCGAGATCGGCGCTGACGGCGCGGCGGAAGGATTCGTAATCGGCGGCGCGTGCGACTGGCAGTTCATCCTGGTGGAGAATCAGTTTGCGCCCGGCGGCGAAAGTGCCGCCGTCCACCTTGTATGTCGCTTCATATTCTGCGTAGTCGCGCTTGAGGGAGAAAGCCAGTGGCAGGTGGGCGGTGTACTTAGCGGGCAACTGCAGTGTGATCTGGTAGGAGTACTGTGCTTTCGGGCCCAGTTTCAGCGGTTCGGCGTTGTCATCACCGTCATTGTCGTTGCCAACTTCGGGCAGATTGAACTGCACCAGCGGCAAAATAATTTCCGATTTCTTCTTGGACCAGTCGAGGAAGTTCACTTTGGAGACATCGTAGGACATAGTGAATGGTTCTCGCGTGGCCGCTGGATCACTCACCTTTAGATTCGTGATGTCTCCGCCGAGGCCGGCATTGACATTCTCGACTACCCGTTGCCAGTTGGCCTGGGGCACGCGGCGGAATACGGAACGAAGCAGGAGTTCTTCGTCGCCGCGAAATTCGTAGTGCACGTGAGCTTCGAGCTTGCCGATCTCGTTGATTTTCCCGTCGATCTTCGAGAACTCGGTGTCCGGCATGGGAGTATCGGCAGGCGTCTCTTCGAGATGAGGCGCGACCCCAGACGGCGGTTCCGAGGGAGGGATGACGAGTGCCTGCTTCTTGCGCAGCGAATAGGCCAGCAGGCGAAAGGGGGCGACTTCGCTAGTGGTATCCATCCACACTTCCTCTTTATTTTCAGCGGCAGCAGCGTGATGACGTGGTCGAACTGCGAAGGCGAAGGAACGTCGGGATCGAGTTTGCGGCTAGAATTGATCAGTACAGAAGAGGCGTGCAGACCTTCAGCCTCCAGCAACGAGGCCAGCAACGTGTGCTTGTCCTTGCAATCGCCATACTGGTCATGGAGCACGTCGGAAGCGGCGTGCGGCTGGTAGCGGCCTACTCCCAGAGACAGGCTGACATAGCGGAAATTTTTTGCGACGTAATCGTAGAGCGCTTCGGTTTTTTCCAGGTCGCCGTTCATGCCCCTGGTCAACTCCTGAGCCTTGGCACGAACTTCGGGCGAAGGCACGCGACGGTCCTTTTCGAGGCCGGCGTACCAGCGGCCGACCTGCTCCCAGCTTTCGAAGGTCGTTAATTGAACGTCCGGCCGGTCTTCGTCGGGCCGGCGTTTCTTTTTCTTCTTGTCTTTTGTCTTGGCTGTATCGTCGTCGCGCTCGAGATGTGTGCTCGACCAGTGATAGGTACGGCGGCCGTTTTCTTCGGTAATCTTCGGGTCGAATCCCGGTTTGCACTTGAGCTTCAGAGGACGGCCGGCGGGGACATCAACGTCGAGGGTTTCGTCGAGGGAGATGTTGCTTTTGTCGAAGTCATATTCGGCCCAGAACTGTCCGGCAGCCAGCGGCGTGTGAATGACCGTGACCATTTCGTATTCCAGCACCTCGCCGGGGCGCAGTCCGGGCACGGTGATGTGCTTCTGGCGGTAATCCGTGTAAACAGGGGCCTCGCGCTCGATGGGAGCGCTCAGGTCCTGCACGGCGTCGTCGCCGGCCTTGATCACGCTTCCGTCTTCTTTAAGCACGCGTACGTACGGAATCTCGACCCGTTCGTTGGCTGAATTGTAACCATCCTGCAACTGTCCCCACTGCTGCACGCCGGCTTCGCTTTGCACCCGGATGCGGGCTTTGGTTTCTTTCCGTCCGGTACCATCGGCCTCGAAGCGGTAGTGAGAGTGCATCTGCTCGATGACGAAAGATTCTTCCGAATACTTGTTCGCCCCGGGTTTAAGCGCGTCGGCAGCTTTGTCGGCGGCGGTTCCGGAAGGCGCTACGTCGGTTTGTTTTGACTGTGCCGGGGCTACAGGGCTATCGGCTGGGGGCGCGGATCCAGGCGTTTTGCTGGGCTGCTGGGAGCTCGCGCTGACGCTAAACACACTGGACAAGAGGCAGGCTAGCCAAAGATTACGCATAAGTTAATTTCGGAGAAAAATCCTAGTCATTATCCCATGTCGCGGCAATCCGCGCGTCAGGACCACAGGGAACCCATGCAGGGACGGCCTTGGGGCGTTAACGCCAGGAAAGTGAAGGGGACCGGGACTCAACGCGGTAGTCGTAGCCCTATTGCGACAATTATTTTGACAGCAATCCTGTGTTAAATCACATTTTTTTGACATCCGGTGGGTCAATTCGGGGTAGAATTTCGCTTAGATAGTCCTGCTTCGCCACGATGCGAGGCAGGCGTGACGCATAATGTATTTGCGCCACGATCTTTCCGTCGGAGGTTTTTGCATGGAAGATCGGGCCCCTGCCGTTTCCGCTAGTAACACTGACCAGTCCTCTACTTCTACATCCAGCGTTCGCCAACATGAAGGCCGTGGAGCGTGGGTTCTCACTGCCTATGGCATCTCCGGATTGGCGCTGTTCGGGATTCTGGCCTACTTTTTCTCGGACTTCATCTCTCATTAGTCTGGGCCCGCTATGGCGAACGGGCGCGCGCGCCCGCGGAGTGGGAGAGGTGTCCCCGCCGCTCCTCAAGAATCCTCTATGTAAGTTCGCGTTTCCCAAGTCTGCCCGGCAGCCCGCCGAGGACTCTGAGTTGAACGTGCTACAATGAGCGGCCTTCGGTTGTCGCTTCGGCACCCGGCACTAACCCCACGCTAGGATTGCGAAACACGCGGAGAAATCTGTGGCCAAGACTCCCACATCCAGCCCGACGCCGATTACCTACGCTGACGCCGGGGTGGACATCAGCCGCGCCAATCGCACCAAGCAACGCATCAAGTACCTGGCACATAAAACATTTACCCGGGGCGTGCTGAGCGAGATCGGTGGCTTTGGCGGGCTGTTCGCGGTTGACAAGACGAAGTACACCGATCCCGTGCTGGTTTCGAGCGTGGACGGCGTTGGCACTAAATTGAAGATCGCATTTGAGATGGATCTGCACTCCACGGTGGGCGCCGACCTGGTAAACCACTGCGTCAATGACATTGCGGTGCAGGGCGCGGCGCCGCTGTTTTTCATGGACTACCTGGCAACGGGCACGCTGGATCCCTCGATTGCGGAGAAAGTGGTGGAAGGCATTGCCGATGCCTGCAAGCACAACGGCTGCGCGCTGATCGGCGGAGAGACGGCCGAGATGCCGGGTTTTTATCCCGATGGAGAATACGATCTGGCGGGCTTCATTGTGGGCGTGGTCGAGCGGGAAAAGATCATCACCGGGAAAGATGTGCAGATCGGCGACATCATCCTGGGACTGCCGTCGAACGGCTTGCACACCAATGGATATTCGCTGGCCCGCAAACTGCTGTTCGAAGTGGCGCATTACTCGGCGGATACCTATGTCAATGAGGTTAAAAATAAAGTAGGCAACGAACTGATGCGCACCCACAAGAGCTATTGGCCGGCACTGAGGAAATTGATCGACGGCCAATGCGTGGCAGCGCTGGCGCACATTACGGGCGGTGGCATTACAGAGAATTTGCCGCGCGTGTTGCCACGCGGGACGGCTGCGGTCATTGAGATGGGAACGTGGCCGGTGCTTCCAATCTTCGAACATCTGCAGCAACTGGGCAATGTACCGCAGGACGAAATGTTGCGGACGTTCAACATGGGTCTGGGCATGCTGCTGGTAGTCCCGTCGGCGAAATTCAAGAAAGCGCAGTCGGTGCTGGAGCGCGTAGGCGAGAAGGCTTACACCATCGGGCGCATCGTGAAGGGCGAGCGCAAGGTTACGTACAGCTAGATTCAATTGTTGATTCTTGGGGAGCGGATCTTCAATCAGCAGTCAGCAATCAACAATCAGCAATCAGCAATCAACAATGCCTCATTCTCTCGGCATACTCCTTTCCGGGCGCGGGTCGAACTTCGTCGCCATTGCGGACAGCATTGATGCGGGCCGCATTCCCAACGCGCGGATCGCCGCGGTCATCTCCAACAAGGCCGACGCGCCGGGGATTGCCACTGCTCGCCAACGCCGGCTGAATGTCGTGGTCATCTCGTCCAAGGAGCGGGCCGCGCGAGGAGCATGACCGCGAGGTCGTCGCCGCGCTGAAGCAGGCTGGAGTCGAACTGGTCTGCCTGGCCGGATATATGCGACTGCTTTCGCCTTGGTTCGTGCAGCAGTTTCCGCGGCGGATTCTAAACATTCATCCTTCACTGTTGCCTGCATTTCCCGGGCTTGAAGCACAGGAGCAGGCTTTTGCTTACGGCGTGAAGGTCTCGGGCTGTACGGTGCATTTCGTGGACGAAGAACTCGATCACGGGGCGATCGTGGTGCAGCGGGCCATCACCGTGCTCGACAGCGATGACGAACATACCCTGGCGGCGCGCATTTTAGAGCAGGAGCACGTTGCGTACACGGAAGCGATCAACATCGTTCTGAGAGGCCAGTTCAAAGTCACAGGGCGACGGTTGATCGGCGCGTCATCGCTATAATCAAGAAGCATGCCGAACTTTGCTTCCGTCGACAAACAGCTTGCTTACATCAAGAAGGGCTCAGCGGAAATTATTCGCGAGTCGGAACTTCGCGCCAAGCTGGAGAAGTCGCGCGCGACGGGCAAACCGCTGCGGGTGAAGCTGGGCATGGACCCGACTGCCCCCGACTTGCATCTCGGGCATACGGTCGTGTTGCGCAAGCTAAAACACTTTCAGGATCTCGGCCACACCGCCATCTTCATGATTGGCGATTTCACCGGCATGATCGGTGATCCCACGGGCCGCTCTGCGACGCGGCCGCCGCTGACTCGCGAGCAGATCGAGCAGAATGCGGAAACCTATAAGGCGCAAGTCTTTAAGATTCTCGATCCGCAGAAAACTGTTGTGGATTTCAATCGCCGCTGGTTCGGGGAGTTTACCGCGGACGATTTCGTGCGGCTCACGGCCAAGTACACCGTTTCACAAATACTAGAGCGCGAAGACTTCCACAAGAGGTTCCAGGCGGAAAAACCCATCGCCATGCACGAACTGCTCTATCCACTGGTGCAGGGCTACGACTCAGTCGCGCTGGAATCCGACGTGGAACTCGGCGGCACCGACCAGAAGTTCAATTTGCTGGTGGGCCGCGAACTGCAACGGGCCTACGGACAGGAGTCGCAGGTAGTGCTGACCACGCCGATTCTCGAGGGCCTGGACGGCGTGCAGAAAATGTCGAAGTCGCTGGGCAATGCCATCGGCATCCACGAACCGCCGCTGGAGATGTACGGAAAAATCATGAGCATCTCTGACGAGATGATGTGGAGATATTACGAACTGCTGACAGATATTCAGGTGGCGGAGATTGAGAAGATGAAGCGCGAGACGCATCCGATGACGGCGAAGAAAGACTTGGCGCGGCGTATTGTGGCGGATTTTCATACGCGGGAGGCGGCTTCCAAAGCCGCAGAGGATTGGGCAAGGCAGTTTCAGAAACGTGAGGTTCCGGAAGACACGGAAGAGGTACTCATCGCGCTCGCCGAGGTCGGATATGCCTTGACGGATGGGAGCGGAGAGGCGAGAGCGAGAGCAGATCGTCTTCTGGTTAGATGCGGCCTCGCGACTTCCACAACCGATGCATCTAGGAAGCTAAAGCAGGGATCGGTAAGAGTTGACGATCATGTGCTAAAGGAGCCGTATATCTTGCTCAGGAGACCAGCCCCCACGACGGTACCACTCAGGGTGGGCAAACAACTGCGAATTGCGGTTATCAGCTGGTGAGTGTTCGCACATAATGCTTTTCTGCTAACCTCACTACCGCACATGCGGGCGGCTGCCATTCTCGGGCTCGGATGTTCTGCAAAGGACCTGAGGCCTTTTCAAGCGGAGAAGAACGTCGAGTGGCGCATGGGAATGCCCGCTTCCGGTGAGCAGGCCGAGGTGATTCTGCTCTTTGGCGGCGACGGGACGACTCATCGACATCTCGGACAGTCAGTGAAACTGGGTTTGCCGGTGTTGGTCGTGCCTGCGGGAAGTGGGAACGATTTTGCCCGCTCACTTGGACTCCGGCGTTTGCGCGATTCGCTTACAGCCTTTCGGAAGTTTTGTAGCGGAGCCGGCAATGTGCTCTGCGTCGACTTGGGACTCATTTCCGCTGCAAAAAACGCGGGCGAGTCGCGCGCGTCACACGAGCTACGATACTTCTGTTGCGTGGCGGGAGTCGGTCTCGACGGCGAGGTTTCCCGGCGCGCGAACCGTCTGCCGCGCTGGGTGCGTCGGCACGGCGGATATCTGCTGAGCGTGGCTGCGACGATTTTTACTTTCGCCCCACTGCCTATCAAGGTTCTTACGCCGGTTGAAGATCCGCATGAAAATAAAGACGGGAACGAAAGCTGGATTCCTCGTAGCGAACAGCCCACGCTGCTGGCCGCCTTCGCCAATGCTCCGTTCTACGGAGGCGGCATGAAGATCGCGCCGCGGGCGAAAATGGACGACGGTCTGCTCGATGTCTGCATCGTGGGCGGCGTCGATCCTTTCAAACTCTTCTGCATGTTCCCCACCATCTACGGCGGCCGCCATTTGAATATTCGCGAAGTCGAATATTTCCAGTCCGCGCGCGCGTGGGTGGAGACTGAATATCCGCTCGATGTTTATGCCGACGGAGAATATGTGTGTCGCACGCCGATTGAAGTGTCCGTGGAGCGGGCAGCGTTAAAGGTGATCACGCTCTAGAGGTTTGTAACGAGTTTTCCTTGAGGTGCCGCAGCGGCTGAAGCCGACACTCCTTTCTGCGGCATTTGCGGCATCGCTGAAGCGATGTCCTGATACAAATCCCAAAAATTAAGCAACCTTGGTGAGGCTCCCCGCTGCGTGCCAGCGTGCCTTCGGCCGCTGCCCTATCCCGCTTAGTGCTAAACTTTCTCCATGGCTGAAGGACGCTCACGCACTCTGCTCTGGGTTCTTATCGGCGGAGGAGCCTTTTTCCTCTTTGTGCTGGCCGTGTTCACGCTGGTTTACCTGACGTTGCATGCAGGCGGCACGGAGGCCACGATTACCGGTTTCGGGGACCGCATCGGCGTGGTCGATCTCGACGGAGTCATTCTTTCGCCGCAGCCAGTGGTCGGGCAACTGAAAAAGTTCGGCGACGATTCCTCAATCAAGGCCATCATTCTGCATGTGAACTCCCCCGGCGGCGGCGTGGCTGCGTCCGAGGAGATTTATCGCGAGGTCAAGCGCATTCGTAGCGAGAAGAAAAAACGCATCGTGGTTTCCATTGAAACCGTGGGTGCCAGTGGCGCGTACTACGTGGCTTCGGCTTCCGACAAAATTTATGCCGACTCGGGCAGCATCGTCGGGTCTATTGGAGTGATTGCGCAGTGGGTGAATTATGGCGATCTGCTCAAATGGGCCAAGCTCAAAGATGTCGTCATCAAGACCGGCGAATTTAAAGATACCGGGAACCCGGCCCGCGACCTCACGCCCAACGAGCAGGCCTACATGCAGTCGCTGATCGATAACATGTTCGGGCAGTTCGTTAAGGCGGTGAGCGATGGCCGCGGGTTGAAGTTCGACGACGTGAAGTCGATTGCAAATGGCAAGGTGTGGACGGGAGAGCAGGCGGCATCGATGAAGCTGATCGATAGCGTCGGAGACTTTGAGACG
Organism: uncultured Acidobacteriaceae bacterium; assembly: GCA_963733795.1. Lineage (GTDB taxonomy): Bacteria > Acidobacteriota > Terriglobia > Terriglobales > Acidobacteriaceae > Sulfotelmatobacter. Next base: position 83,812 of record CAVTED010000003.1, on the reverse strand, counting down.
GCAATTGCCGACACCGCGAAGTCAGTGGGAATCAAGGGTGAACCGACGCTGGTCCGTCCGGAAAAAGATCGCAAGACGCTGATGGATCTTCTGCTCGGAGACGTTTCCCAATTCCTGCCGGGGCGCGAGAAGATGCTGGAGCAGCAGGTGGGATTTTATTACCTGTGGAAGTAAGTTCCACTTCAAGGTGCCAGCGGTATCCCGAGTAAACAGTCCCAAAATCGTGACTTGCGCACAACCCCTGAAATTTGAGAAGGTTATGCAGGATACAACTGCCGAACTCCCAGGTACGGGGAGTGCTCCCGTCAACCTTGTGGTGGGAATTTCACGGGCGGGAGGGATGGTTGTGGAAAGACGCTCGGGACAGGCGAAGAGGGGGCTATGACCAAAGCCGATCTGATCGATGAAGTCTCGCGTTTGGCGGAACTTACGCGCAAAGACAGCGAAGTGATTGTAGAGACGATCTTTGACAGCGTGGTGCGCTCGCTGCGCGCGGGCGACAAGATCGAAATCCGAGGCTTTGGCAGCTTCCGTACTCGACAGCGCAAGCCGCGCGTCGGACGCAATCCCAAGACCGGGGAGCGAGTGGAAGTTCCGGCAAAGAAAATTCCGTTTTTCAAGCCCAGCAAAGAACTCAAAGATCTGGTGAATGAAGCCGCGGCCGTGACGCCAACTCCTGCGCCGCCAGCGACTTCAGCGCCTCCCACGTCCTAAGTACTTCACGCCGCCGTCTAACGAAAGTTCGACCGCATCGTCCTATCCATATGCGCCTAAACATTGTTTTTCCGCTGTTGATTCTTGGCACGCTTATCTGCGCCGCACAAACACAAATCCCTGACACTCCTGCAGCACACCAATGTGCGGCGTGGCTGGAGAGTTTCAATCTCGGCAATCGAGAGGCTTTTAAGAATTTCCTGGAAAAGAATTACCCGTCCGGCGTGGAACGTTTGGATCGGGATATGCAATTTCGCCAGATGACCGGCGGGTTTGACTTCAGGAAAGTAGAAGAATCCACGCCCACAAAGTTGGTGGCTCTAGTGCAGGAGCGCCGTTCGGACCAATTCGGACGCCTGACGCTGGAAGTGGAGGCCGGAGATCTTCATCGCATTACAGGCCTGGAATTGCGTGCAATCCCGCGACCCGCCGATTTCGCGCTGCCACAACTGAGCCAGACTGAGCTCATATCAGCCGCGCGAAAAGAGATAGACAAAGCGGTTACTTCTGATCGTTTTGCCGGCGCGGTGCAGGTCTTAAAAGACGGCAAGCCAGTTTTGGCGGAAGCTTACGGCTTCGCCGATCGCGAGCACAAAACAGCAAACACGCTCAGGACTCGTTTTCGCATTGGGTCGATGAACAAGATGTTCACCGCGGTTGCAATCCTGCAACTGGCGCAAGCGGGGAAGCTGGGACTCAGCGATCCGATCGGCAAATATCTGACGGATTATCCCAACAGAGACGTCGCTTCGAAGGTGACGATCCATCATCTGCTAACCCATACCGGCGGAACGGGCGACATCTTCGGCCCGGAATTCGAAGCGCACCGGCTGGAGCTGCGCTCGCCGCAGGATTATCTGAAGCTCTACGGTCAGCGCGCGCCGAAGTTCGAGCCGGGCAGCCGCTGGGAATATAGCAATTATGGTTTTATTTTGCTCGGCGCCGTCATCGAAAAAGTGAGCGGCCAAAGTTACTACGACTACGTACGCGAGCATGTGTACGTGCCCGCCGGTATGACTTCGACCGCTTCTGATCCTGAGAGCCAGGACGTATCCGACCGCAGTATTGGGTACACCCAGATGGATGCGGGCAGTCAGTTGAAGCCAAACACCGACACACTGCCATATCGCGGTACCTCGGCAGGCGGCGGTTATTCGACGGTCGAAGACCTCGCACGTTTCGCCATCGCACTCGAGCAAAACAAACTGCTGAATGCGCATTACACGGAACTCCTGACAACCGGAAAGGCGGGCACGCCGGATAATAGTTACGCCTATGGTTTCGGCGACCGGAAGATGAACGGCATGCGATGCTTCGGTCACGGGGGCGGCGCTCCGGGAATGAATGGGGATCTCGAAATCTGTCCGGGAAGTGGGTACGTGGTCGCCGTACTCGCGAATATGGACCCTCCCGCCGCCACTCGCATCTCCGAATTCATTACTAACCGTCTTCCGGAACGGTAGGGCGTTGGTGAGAACACGAGGAGTGTGGTGAGTTCGAACTATGGCGTAGGTGCGAGATACAAGTTGGCCACTCTAAGCGCGAGCGCTTGAGGATCCAAGTCCGCGCGATTGGCCAGAACGATAATCGTCAATTTGTCGTCGGGAAATCGCTGGATGGTCGTTCGGAAGCCGATCGTGTTTCCCTCATGCGACATGCGCTTATGACCCCGGTACGGATCGAGAAACCATCCGAAGCCGTAGCTGACGGGCTTGCCCTCGGCAAATTGCGCCGGACCATCCGTCGGCTGAACGGGAACTAATGCCGGCCGCATTTCTTCCTCGCTGAGCAAGGTACGCTCGCGCAGGGCGCGGTCCCATTTGGCCAGGTCGTCGAGCGAGGAATAAATGCCGCCGTCGCCCAGCACGGCCGAGGTCGGACTCTGATCGGTTTCGCGCCAGGCACCGTCGTCCTTGCTGTGGCCATAGGCGCGCTGAGGCACTTCATTCTTGCCTTTCTCGTAGGCCAGCGTGTTCTTCATTCTCAGCGGAGTAAAGATTCTTTCCTGAAGAAACTCGCCAAACGACCTGCCCGAAGCTTTTTCCACAATCATCGCCAGCACCGCATAGCCCGAGTTGCTGTACTCCCACTTCGAGCCTGGCGCGAATTTGCCGCTGCTTTGCTGCTCGAGCAACTTCAGCACCGCCGCGTCGTGAATCTGTGGAATTTGTTCGTCCGGGGTGTTGGGATATTGCTTCATCAGGAGGTCTTCGTAGTCGGGCAGTCCGGAAGTGTGGTTGAGCAGATTACGGACTGTGATCGATTTCCCATACGCAGGAAATTCGGGGAAGAAGTCGGTTAGGTGGTCGTCGTAGTGCAGCTTGCTGTCGCGTGCCAGCAACATGATCGCCGCCGCGGTGAATTGCTTGGTAAAGGATGCGAGACGGAAATTCGTGTGCTCATCGATTCGGTGCTGGGTGCGCAGGTCGGTGACGCCATATCCTCGACGGAACACAGGTTTTCCGTTGTGGACCACGAGGACAGCCGCGCCCGGCGTGTTGCTGGATTTCAGAGACGCGAAGATGGCGTCTATTTGGGGTGAGGAGACTTGAGCTGTAACTCCAGGGGCGGCGAAACCGGAGACTAAGAGCGATGCGACGGCCAGTCTGGTTTTCAAAGCAAATCCTTTACTCGCGGATTCCTGCCACAGCCATCATCCGCCCTGTTTTGCCTTTCTCGGCGCGATAGGAAAACAGCAACTCTGGATTGCAGTTGGTGCAGAGCGGAGACGCTTCGATGTTTTTCGCAGGCACGCCCGCGGCCAGCAACTGCCGGCGGTTCGCCTCTACCAGATCCAGAAAGATCTTCTTCGGCAGGTCGCTGTGGCCGGGGGCGCGTGCGCTGAGAAATAAAAGCGGATATTTTTCGCGGACCGGATCGGACTCTTTGACCTCGCGGAATAGCTCAGCGCCGTATTCAAATTGCGATTCGAATTTGATGCGAACCTCTTCGCCCACGACATAACAGCAGGCGTGAATTCCGGGACCGATCGCAGCTTTGAGATCGCGCGGACGACTGCCGAAGGCGCGGTGCATTTCGCCGACTCCCTTTTCGACGATGCGCTGCACCGTGCCACGCCAGCCGGCGTGAAATACGCCTACAACCCGGCGCTTCGCGTCCACCAGAATCACCGGCAGGCAATCAGCCGCCTGGATGCCAAGCAGCAGGCCCGGAGTGGCGGTGATCATCCCGTCTCCTCTTAGCGGCTCTTTTTGCGTTGAATCCGGTTGCGTCGAATCCGGTCGTGTCGAATCCGACGGAATCGAATCGACGCTGCGAATGATGTCGGAGTGAATCTGGCGCAGCGTGATCAGCGGCCAGGATGGCACTTTGCGCGCACCATTTCTTGAAGCAGGACTCTTGTGACCTTCTCCCCGGAGTTCACGCAGAAAGGCGGCGCGGTTGCGTTCAACCGTGGCTCGGGTATCGTCTTTGGTGAAGCCAAGATTGAGGTCGCCCGGCCCGTAGGCGCGCGAGAATCCTCCCACGCGCGTAGAAAAGCCATGGATCAGCCAGGGGAGTTCGCCCAGGTGCTCGGCGCGCAGAATGCTGAGTTTGGATTTGATCGGGACCCGGGTTGGCACACATCCATGTTACCTGAAGGCACTCGATGCGGATTGGACACTCCACATTTGCCGGCGGTTTGCCCGGTTCGGCGTGACTCCGCTATAGTTTTATTATGCTCGCGGATTTCACCGCCACCGATCGCTGGACGAAGAAGCAAGTGCATTGCGTCTATCAGGCGCTGATCGTCGCCATTGCCACGCGGCACGCCGACGCGGTGGACGTGAAATTTCTGGTGGACGGCCGCACGGTCTGGGTGGCGCTGCCGCATCCAGCGTGGGTGGAATACAAGAAGCGCACCGGCAAGGCCATTACAGATTCACTAGCAGTGGAAATTGCCGGGCATTATCTAAAGTCCGCGCTCGAAGCCGGCGAAGGCATAGGCCGTGAAATGTACTCGCTTACGGTCGAAGAGACGCTGGCTCACCTCGACCACGCCGTGGATGAGATGCAGACCCAGCCAGCGTAGTCTGTGTGGCGCGGACACTCCTGCTCGCGAAATGCCGGCCGCATCTCGAACCTAGATCACCACCGCTTCCTTGTACTCCCCGAACACTCGCCGCATCGCGTCGGAGATTTCTCCCACGGTCGCGCTGGCCTCGACCGCAGCGAGTATACGGGGCATAACGTTTGCGCCTGACCGCGCCGCGTCTTCCACACCGGCCAACGCTGCTTTCCACAATGCCGCGTCCCGCTTTGCTCGCAGCGCCCGCACGCGTTCGATTTGCTTTGTTTCGAGCGCCGGATCGATACGCTGAATCGGGATTGGTTTTTCTTCCTCGACTTCGAACCGGTTCACTCCGACTACGATCGCTCGCTCTTCATCCACTGCCTGCTGATATTCATACGCGGCATTTTGAATTTCCTGCTGCACGAAGCCGCGCTCGATCGCCTTCAGCATTCCGCCGAGAACTTCGATCTTTCCCAGATATTCCGCCGCGCGTTTTTCAATTTCATTGGTGAGCGATTCCACATAATACGATCCCGCCAGCGGATCGATGGTTTGCGGCGCGCCCGACTCGTAGGCAATGATCTGTTGCGTGCGCAGCGCGATGCGGGCTGCCTGTTCTGTGGGCAAGGCCAGCGCCTCGTCGTAGGAGTTGGTGTGGAGCGATTGCGTCCCGCCCAAGACGGCCGCCATCGCCTGGATCGCCGTGCGGACGATATTATTTTCCGGTTGCTGGGCGGTGAGCGTCGAGCCGGCAGTTTGCGTGTGGAAGCGCAACATCCACGACTTGGGATTTCTTGCTTTGAAATGTTCGCGCATGATGCGCGCCCACATGCGACGCGCCGCGCGGAATTTCGCGACCTCTTCCAGAAAGTTGTTGTGCGCGTTGAAGAAAAACGACAGCCGCGGAGCGAATTGGTCGACATCTAACCCGGCCTTGATCGCCGCTTCCACATAGGCCATGCCATTGCCCAGCGTGAATGCGACCTCCTGCACGGCAGTCGATCCCGCCTCGCGCATGTGATAGCCGGAAATCGAAATCGTGTTCCACTCGGGCACGTTTTCATTGGCCCAGGCAAACATATCGGTGATCACCCGCATGGCCTGCGAAGGCGGATAAATATAAGTCCCGCGCGCGATATATTCCTTGAGTACATCGTTCTGCACCGTGCCTGCAAGCTTGCGGATGTCAGCGCCCTGCCGCCGCGCCACAGCGACATACAATGCCAACAGAATCGACCCCGTCGCGTTGATGGTCATCGAGGTAGAAATTTTCGTCAGGTCGATGCCATCGAACAGGCGCTGCATGTCCTCGATGGAGTCGATTGCGACTCCTACCTTGCCGACTTCGCCCGAGGCCAGAGGATGATCCGAATCCAGCCCAATCTGCGTGGGCAAATCGAACGCCACTGATAACCCTGTGGTTCCATTCGCGAGCAGATATTTGTAGCGTTTGTTCGATTCTTCGGCATCGCCCATGCCCGCATATTGGCGCATGGTCCAGAGGCGGCCGCGGTACATAGTGGCCTGCACTCCGCGCGTGAAGGGATATTCGCCGGGGTAGCCAACCTCACTTTCGTAGTCGGAGCCTTTGAGATCGGCCGGGGTATAAAGCGGATTCACCGCGATATGGGAGGAGGTTTCAATTTCGGTCGTGGGTGGGTGGGTCTTCAGCTTTTCCATCATTCAGATTCAACCTGCCAAACCTCTAACCACCGTTCCCCCAGCATCGCACCGAAAAAAACTCATCAATGCTGACTTTTCCTTTTGACCTTCCAGAAGGAACTCAGACCGAACCAGGCAAAAGCCAGGGTGAAGCAGACGGTGATCGCAACTCGACTTGCAGTCGTGTGTCCGGCTGCGTACTTCACATATTCGCGGACTGCGGCGGCGGCGCCGAAAAGCGCCATCGCCAGGAATACGGTGCCGGTCACTTCCAGCCACAACTGATGGGCAGCGCGGCCGAACGACCGAGCCGTGGTGCGGGCCCCGTTCATCACCGCGCTGAGAGTGCGGCTACGTCCGGCCTGCTGTCCGGCCACCCGCGCGACGACGCCCAGCTTTCGTAAGGTAGAAACCTTGCTCACGGCCTCGATTTTAACAGCCCGCGGGGATACAATGGCGCAACGCTGCGAGCGAAGACCGGCGAGCGGGGGACAGCGAACCGTTCGGCCTCCGATGGCATCTAACTGGTTTAGGCTGGCGATTTCGTCCAGGGGGACACAGTGGATCCACAACTCAAACAACTCATGAAAGAGCTCGGTGACGCCATCAATGAATCTCTTTCCGATTCCGAGCAGATCTCTGAAGTTGTCTCCCGCATCAAGGAGGGTGGATACGACATTTTCCTGGTTCTCGAAGCCACTATCGGCGTCAGCAAACAGGGCGAAAAGTCGCCCGACAAAACCTCGCTGGTTACCACCCTTTCCACGAATCCTGAGTTCAAAATCAACGACCAGGATCTTAAGTTCCTGAAGTCGCTGCGTATCAAGATTGAAGAAGAGAAGCGTGACAGCGAGCGCCCTGATCCTGATAAAGACAAGTCTTGAATGCGGCGAGGATCTGCGCGATCTTCGACTTCCCTCAGGTTGATTCCCAACGGGCCCTTTGTATCGGAAGCGTTAGCAACCTTCCCTGCCTGTGCTACCATCTACTGTTTTCTTTCGCATCTGCCGTGCGGGAGGCAAGATTCCGGTGGGTGAGCACCGGAACGGAATCTGAGGGCAGTAATGAAAGATACTCTCGGGGTTCTTTTGGCAGGCGGCGCCGGGGAGCGACTCTATCCCCTTACTCGCGACCGGGCCAAGCCGGCGGTCACCTTCGGCGGCATCTATCGCATCATCGACATCACGCTTTCCAACTGCCTGAACTCCGACCTGCGTCGCGTTTACATTCTTACCCAATACAAGGCACTCTCCCTCAACCGCCATATCCGCGAAGGCTGGAACATCCTGGGACGCGAGGTCGACGAGTTCGTGGAAGTGTTGCCGCCCATGAAGCGGGTGAGCGATCAGTGGTATCAGGGCACAGCCGACGCCGTTTATCAGAATATTTATTCCATCGGCTCCGAACAGCCCAAACACGTCCTGATTCTTTCCGGCGACCACATCTACAAGATGGATTACGGCAAGATGATGAAGCAGCATCAAGACTCGGCTGCCGACATTACACTCGCGACCATCCAGATCGATCCGGAAGAAACGTATCGCTTTGGGGTGGTCGACGTCGACAAAGACGGCTGCATCAAGGGCTTCGAGGAAAAACCGAAAACGACCGCGCTGCGCTCACCGATTAATCCGGCCAAGGTCGCGGGCTCGATGGGCATTTATCTCTTCAATGCCGACGTACTCATCCCAGTGCTGCTTAAGGACGCCGAGAACCCGCAATCCAGCCACGACTTCGGGAAGGATATTTTGCCCAAGATGGTCGATGATTACCGCGTCTACGCCTATGACTTCGTCGACGAAAATAAAAAAGAAGCGCTTTATTGGCGCGACGTGGGAACGCTTGAAGCCTACTACGAAGCGAACATGGACATTGTTTCGGTCTCGCCGATCTTTAACTTGTACGACGAGCAGTGGCCGATTCGCACCCACCAGCGTCAGTATCCTCCTGCAAAATTCGTCTTCGCCGAATCCGGACGCACAGGCACTGCCCTCGATTCCATCGTCTCCAACGGGTGCATCGTTTCGGGAGGCATCGTAAAAAATTCAATACTTTCCCCCGACGTGCGCGTCAACTCGTACTCCGAAGTGGACGACTGCATCTTGTTCTCGCACGTCAGCGTCGGACGCCGTTGCCGCATCCGAAAAGCTATCCTTGATCGGGACGTGCACATTCCCGAAGGCACCACCGTCGGCTACGACGCCGAGGCCGACCGTCAGCGTTATTTCGTCACCGAAAGCGGCATCACGGTGGTCACGCGGGACTATTCGCTGTTTGAAAATCCGGTCACCGTGGATTACTTCACCAGCGAGTAGGTGGAGCTGCCTTTCACTCGCATTTGTAAACGGTTTACCGGTTCAGATCCCACCCCTGCCAAGGAGATCCCAGCATGGTGCTGCAAAATCTCAAGATTGCAATTCGGATACTGACCAAGAACCCGTTGTTTACGTTGACGGCTGTGGCAACCATGGCGTTGGGACTTGGTGCAACCACAACGATTTTCAGTGTCACCAACGGCGTGCTGTTGCAGCCCCTTCCTTACAAGGATCCCGATCGTGTGGTGGTCGCCGGGATGGATCTGCGTCAGCGGCATGTTCGTGACCTTCCCTTTTCGAACGCGGACTTCATCGATCTGCGGGATGGGACGAAAAATGTCTTCGAGGATATGGCTGGCGTGTTCACATTTCGCAACGTCTCGGCCCTCGAGGACGGCACGCCGGAGCAGACTCATGTCGCGATTGTTACCACGAACTTCTTCCGTTTGTTGGGAGGTCGAATCGTTTTCGGCCGCGATTTCAATGATGAGGACGGCCTTCCACAACCTGCCGCCACTGCCGGTGCCGCTCAGCAGCCGCAACCGAAGCCGCAGCTGCCGTTCGCCGCAATTCTCAGCTATGAGTATTTCCAGCGGCGCTATGGCGCCAACACGGCCGTGCTCGGTCATCCCATGGTGGCAGGCGGCGGCCAACCCAGCCCGGTCATTATCGGCGTGCTGGCTCCGCACTTTCGCTTGTACTTTCCGCCTGAGGCAAATCAGGAATCTGCGCCGGATTACTGGATCGCCAATCGCCTGGGCTATGACGCCGCCGAGCGCAATCAGTTCTCCATTGTTCCGGTAGGCAGGCTAAAACCAGGCGTTTCGGTCGATCAAGCTCAGGCGGCTGCCGATAACGTGGCTGCGGAAGCGCGCAAGAACTTCCTCATCGAACGAACCGCTGGGTATTACATCCACCTGGAGGCCATGCGACAGCACCTGGTTTCGGAAGTTCGTCCCGCAATCCTGGCGCTCATGGGTTCGGCAATCTTCCTGCTGCTGATCGCTTGCGCGAACGTGGCCAATCTTATGCTGGTGAGAACTTCCGTGCGCGAACGTGAACTCGCAGTGCGCGCGGCTCTCGGAGCGAATCGATGGCGTTTGATTACTTCTCTCCTCACCGAAGCGTTTCTGCTGACCGCCCTAAGCACGCTGGTTGGTCTGCCCCTGGCGTGGATTGGAATTCAGGAACTGCAAATCCTGGCACCGGCCAACCTGCCTCGCCTCGAAACCGTCCGACTCGATTCGGTCGTACTCGGGTTCACAGCTCTTGCCTGCCTGGCCTCCACCGCTATTTTCGGCATGCTGCCGGCCTGGCGCGCTTCCAAGCCGGGAGTCACAGGTCTGTTGCGCGGCAGCAGCCGTAATGCCGGACTCTTAGGCGGAAGCACTTTGCGCAATGCGGTGGTGATGGTGGAAGTCGCTCTCTCCTTCGTTCTGCTCGCGGGGGCGGGATTGATGTTTCGCAGCTTTCTCGAACTGCAGCGCGTGGATCCGGGCTTCGACCCGCACCGGCTGTTGACCTTTCAAGTTACCGGGAACGATGGGGGCGGAGACTCGCCGGAAAAACGAGCTGTTTCCATCCGCCAAATCCAGGAGCGTTTGCGGGCGATCCCAGGAGTTCAGAGTGTGACCGCCTCCGATCCGTTTCCCCTCGCGGGAGGCTTCAGTCCAATCCGTTGGGGCACCGCGGAGGCTTTGGCGGACGCGGGCAAATTCCAGGCTACGGATAATGAAATCGTTCTTCCTGGCTACTTTGAAGCCATGCGCATGCGCTTACTGTCGGGCCGATTTTTCACGGACTCGGACAACTTGCCGGGGCGCAATTTCGTAGTGATCGACGAGATTCTTGCCAACAAGGCTTACCCAGGGCAATCCGCGGTAGGTAAGCGCATTCTGATCCGGGCCCGCACGCCAGAGGCAGAATGGGTCGAGGTCATCGGCGTTGTCGCCCACCAGCGCGCCGTCTCGCTGACAGAACCGGGGCGGGAACAGGTTTACTTTACCGATGCATTCATCGGATCTGGCCGCGTCGACTGGTGGGCGATTCGGACCCGCAATGATCCGACAAATTACGGAAGCGCAGTGCGCGCCGCGATCAAAGACGTGGATTCGCATTTACTGGTTTCGGAGATGCAGCCGGTGGAAGCTCTGGTCTCGCACGCGGAAGCCGGCACCCGCTTCGCGTTAATTCTGATCAGTGTGTTTGCGATCATCGCAGGCGTGCTTGCAGGCGTGGGACTCTATGGCGTGCTGGCGACTGCCGTGCGGCAACGTACTGCTGAAATCGGTGTGCGGATGGCGTTGGGAGCGGCGCCAGAAAATATTTTTCACCTTGTGGTTGGGCAAGGTCTCCGCCTCGGCGGAATCGGCGTTGCCGCAGGTCTGATCGGCGCATTTTTGCTCACGCGACTTATGCGCGCAATGTTGATCGGCGTTCATCCCACCGATCCGGCGACTTTCGGCGTGGTTGCAATCCTGTTTTTGCTAGTCGCCGCCGTGGCGTCCTGGTTACCGGCTCGCAGGGCTGCGGCCTTAGATCCTGCCCGAGCTTTGAGGGAAGAATAAAATCTAGCGGCAAAGCCATCCTCGCTTAGGACGCCGAAGTCGACCGTGCCGCGCGCAACTCACGGGGCTGTAATCATATTGCTGTCCAGAGTGACTGCGGCATTCTGCGCCAGCGCTCTGCCTTGCAGATTCACGCCCGTGGTAATCGTGATTGAGGCCAGCGCCAGAATGTTTCCCTTGAAGATAGAGTTCGTTCCCAGGGTCGCTGAGCTGCCAACCTGCCAAAAGATATTCTTAGCCTGAGCCCCGCCGGCCAGGACGACCTGCGTATTCGTTATGGTCGTGAGTGTGGACCCGATCTGGAAAATGAAAACTGCGTTCGCATTACCTTGAGCATCGAGAGTGACATTTCCTCCCGACAGCATGACGGTGCTTGAGGTCTTGTACAAACCAGCGGTAAGAGTCAGGCCGCTCATATCTCCGGGCAGGAGTGCAGCTCCGGTTAATCCCGCAGCGTAGTCGTACGCGATGCTCAAATCGAGTTGGGCCTGCGCTGCGACCGGATCGGTCAAATGCATGACCGCGGGCGGAGTGAGTGTTCCCGGTGGAAATCCCGTCACGGAGGAGCCTGGACTCAGACCCAAATCGCCGCCGCTAATGATGGTCGGGCCGGTGTTGGTAACCGTGGAGGCTCCCAGAACTTCGAAATTAGCGGCCGACCCCATCGGTACAGGCGCTTGGCAACCCAGCGTTGCGGTGGTGAAGCTCCACACAAAATCACTCGCGAGCGCGTTGCCAAACAGGTCCTGGACCCCGGTGGTAATCGTGGGCGTGTAAGTTGTCCCGACTGCGAGATTGCCGGATGGAGTAAACGTCGCGATCTGGCCGGTTCCGTCCAGAGTCACAGTTCCACTTACCCCTGGCGCCACAGTAAAGGTCGTATTGTTGATGGTTGCAGGCTCCATCGCCTCACTGAAGGTGGCGGTGATTACGGTGTTGGGACACACACCGGCCGCACCACCCGCAGGGGATACGGAAACCACGGTGGGCGGCGGTGGAGGCGCACATGACGAGGTCCCCGTGGTGAAAGTCCATAAAAAGTTACTGGCTAGCGCGTTGCCAAACGGATCCTTGGCGCCAGTGGTAATCGTGACTGTGTATACGGTGCTCAATGCGAGATTGCCTGATGGAGTGAAGGTAAAGATGGTGTTGGATGAATCGTGGGTGACGGTTCCGGTCACGCCGGGAGTAACTGTGAAGGTGGTTGCGTTGATGGTTGCAGGGTCCATCGCCTGCGGGAAAGTGGCGGCAACTACGATGTTGGGACATACTCCGGCGGAGCCGTTGGGAGGGGTAACGGAAATAGGCGGGGCCGGCGGTTGGCATGGGTTTGCGCCCGTGGAGAAGGTCCATACAAAATCAGCGGCCAGAGTATTGCCAAACATGTCCTGAGCCGCGGTGGTGATCGTCGCGCTATATACGGTACTGAGTGCGAGACTGCCGGACGGAGTAAAGATCGCCGTGTCGCTTGACACATTGTAGGTAACTTGTCCGGCCACGGGAGAAGACCCCGGTCCCGTCAATGTAAAGGTGGTGCCATCGATCGATGAAGGATTCATCGCCTCACTGAAGGTGGCGGTGACGATCATGTTCGGACATACGGCGACCGAACCGTTGGGCGGAGTGACGGAGAGCACGGTGGGTGGCGGGTTGCATCCGTTGGCGGCGGTGGTGAAGCTCCAAACGAAATTAGAGATGAGGGCGTTGCCGAACAGATCGCGGACGCCGGTGGTGATGGTGGCCGTGTAGACGGTGCTGATGGCCAGAGGGCTGGTGGGAGTGAAGGTAAAGACGGTGTAGGAGGCATCGTGGGTGATGGTTCCACTTACGCCGGACACGGTGAAGCTGGCCGAGTTGATGGAGGCAACGTTCATGGCCTCGCTGAAGGTGGCGGTGACGACGGAGTTGGAGCAGACGCCGGTGGCAGCGTTGGGCGGGGTGACGGAGAGCACGGTGGGTGGCGGGTTGCATCCGTTGGCGGCGGTGGTGAAGCTCCAGACGAAGTTGCTGGCCAGGGCATTGCCGAACAAATCGCGGACGCCGGTGGTGAGGGTGGCAGTGTAGACGGTGGTCACGGCCAGAGGGCTGGACGGAGTGAAGGTAAAGACGGTGTTGGAGGCATCGTGGGTGACGGTTCCGGAAACGCCCGGGGCCACGGTGAAGGTGGATGAGTTGACGGTGGCCACGTTCATGGCCTCGCTGAAGGTGGCGGTGACGACGGAGTTGGAACAGACTCCGGTAGAAGCGTTGGGCGGACTCACGGAGAGCACGGTGGGCGGCGGGTTGCATCCGTTGGAGGCGGTGGTGAAGCTCCAAACGAAATTAGAGATGAGGGCGTTGCCGAACAGATCGCGGACGCCGGTGGTGATGGTGGCCGTGTAGACGGTGCTGATGGCCAGAGGGCTGGTGGGAGTGAAGGTAAAGACGGTGTAGGAGGCATCGTGGGTGATGGTTCCGCTTACGCCGGACACGGTGAAGCTGGCCGAGTTGATGGAGGCAACGTTCATGGCCTCGCTGAAGGTGGCGGTGACGACGGAGTTGGAGCAGACGCCGGTGGCAGCGTTGGGCGGGGTGACGGAGAGCACGGTGGGTGGCGGGTTGCATCCGTTGGCGGCGGTGGTGAAACTCCAGACGAAGTTGCTGGCGAGAACATTGCCGAACAGATCTCTGACACCGGTGGTGATAGTGGCGGTATAGACAGTGCTCACGGCCAGAGGGCTGGTGGGAGTGAAGGTGAAGATGGTATTGGATGCATCGTGGGTGATGGTGCCGGTAACGCCCGGAGCCACTGTAAAAGTTGCTGAGTTGATGGAGGCAACGTTCATGGCCTCGCTGAAGGTGGCGGTGACGACGGAGTTGGAACAGACGCCGGTGGCAGCGTTGGGCGGAGTGACGGAGAGCACGGTGGGCGGCGGATTGCATCCGTTGGCGGCGGTGGTGAAACTCCAAACGAAGTTGCTGGCCAGGGCGTTGCCGAACAGATCGCGGACGCCGGTGGTGATAGTGGCGGTATAGACAGTGCTCACGGCCAGAGGGCTGGTGGGAGTGAAGGTGAAGACGGTGTTGGAGGCATCGTGGCTGACGGTTCCGGAAACGCCCGGGGCCACGGTGAAGGTGGATGAGTTGACGGTGGCCACGTTCATGGCCTCGCTGAAGGTGGCGGTGACGACGGAGTTGGAACAGACTCCGGTAGAAGCGTTGAGCGGGGTGACGGAGAGCACGGTGGGTGGCGGGTTGCATCCGTTGGCGGCGGTGGTGAAGCTCCAGACGAAATTAGAGGCCAGGGCGTTCCCGAACGAATCGCGGACGCCGGTGGTGATGGTGGCGGTGTAGACGGTGCTGATAGCCAGAGGGCTGGAAGGAGTGAAGGTAAAGACGGTGTTGGAGGCATCGTGGCTGACGGTTCCGGAAACGCCTGGGGCCACGGTAAAGGTGGATGAGTTGACGGTGGCCACGTTCATGGGCTCGCTGAAGGTGGCGGTGACGACGGAGTTGGAACACACACCGGTGGAACCGTTGGGCGGGGTGACGGAGAGCACGGTGGGTGGCGGATTGCATCCGTTGGCGGCGGTGGTGAAGCTCCAAACGAAGTTGCTGGCCAGGGCGTTGCCGAACAGATCGCGGACGCCGGTGGTGATGGTGGCAGTGTAGACGGTGCTGATGGCCAGAGGGCTGGAGGGAGTGAAGGTAAAGACGGTGTTGGAGGCATCGTGGGTGATGGTTCCACTTACGCCGGACACGGTGAAGCTGGCCGAGTTGATGGAGGCAACGTTCATCGCCTCACTGAAGGTGGCGGTGACGATCATGTTCGGACATACGGCGACCGAACCGTTGGGCGGAGTGACGGAGAGCACGGTGGGTGGCGGGTTGCATCCGTTGGCGGCGGTGGTGAAGCTCCAAACGAAATTAGAGATGAGGGCGTTGCCGAACAGATCGCGGACGCCGGTGGTGATGGTGGCCGTGTAGACGGTGCTGATGGCCAGAGGGCTGGTGGGAGTGAAGGTAAAGACGGTGTAGGAGGCATCGTGGGTGATGGTTCCACTTACGCCGGACACGGTGAAGCTGGCCGAGTTGATGGAGGCAACGTTCATGGCCTCGCTGAAGGTGGCGGTGACGACGGAGTTGGAACAGACGCCGGTGGAAGCGTTGGGCGGGGTGACGGAGAGCACGGTGGGTCGCGGATTGCATCCGTTGGCGGCGGTGGTGAAACTCCAAACGAAGTTGCTGGCCAGGGCGTTGCCGAACAGATCGCGGACGCCGGTGGTGAGGGTGGCGGTGTAGACGGTGCTGATGGCCAGAGGGCTGGAGGGAGTGAAGGTAAAGACGGTGTTGGAAGCATCGTGGGTGATGGTTCCACTTACGCCGGACACGGTGAAGGTGACCGAGTTGATGGAGGCAACGTTCATGGCCTCGCTGAAGGTGGCGGTGACGACAGAGTTGGAACAGACTCCGGTGGCAGCGTTGGGCGGGGTGACGGAGAGCACGGTGGGCGGCGGGTTGCATCCGTTGGCGGCGGTGGTGAAGCTCCAGACGAAATTAGAGGCCAGGGCGTTTCCGAACAGATCGCGGACACCGGTGGTGATAGTGGCGGTGTAGACGGTGCTCACGGCCAGAGGGCTGGAAGGAGTGAAGGTGAAGACGGTATTGGAGGCATCGTGGGTGATCGTGCCACTTACGCCCGGGGCCACGGTAAAGGTTGCGGCATTTATGGTGGCAACGTTCATGGGCTCGCTGAAGGTGGCGGTGACGACGGAGTTGGGACAGACCCCGATCGCATCCCTTGGCGGAGCAACGGAAATCACGGTAGGAAGGGTCAGCCCTGGGATCCTGTTGTAGTCCGGATCGCCGCATCCAGTCACGAAAATGAGCGCCAGGAAAGCTATGGACCAGATCTCACCAGTGTTCTGTTTACTCACCAGCCTTGCCTTTCCTTGTTACATCGCTACAACTTTTGGAGACTATGGGAGTGGGTTCCGTTGAGTGTGCCGCACAACTGACAACGAAATCTCCACGATGGCTCGCATCGGTCGCACGATTGGGCGGTGGCAGTTTCTAAATGGGAAAACCACAATAATTTACTCGGGGATTAGCGGGGCGTAGGCATACTGCTAAACGAAGGAATCGGTGCCGGCTCAAGCGGAGAATCTTCTCGGACGAAGAAATGACCTGGCACCCTCAACTCGTATAGCCAAATTGAGAATCGTCACCGCTTCATATTGAGTTCCCACCACTTCGCATCCGCCAGAACTACAGACGTTTCAATCTGTCGTTCTGAAATGCCCCAGTAACGCTTGAGAAGGCCATCCTTTTGCTCTTTAAGAACGATTCGAAAGCCATGCTTTTCGTAAAAACGGATCGCCCATACGGCATCCGTCCAGGTCCCGATCAATACCGGGCCTGCCGTCAGCTTCCGTAAATGAGACAGTAAGCGCGCTCCAATTCCCCGCCGCTGGCTTTCGGTACGGACATAGGCGTGCCGAATCAGAGTCACATCCTGGACCGGTTGAAGACCCATCACACCTGCCAGACTTCCATTCTCCTCAAATCCCCAGAACGCGACTCCCTCGTCGATCTCGTGTCGCAGTTCCTGCTTCGACATGTAGGGTTCTCTCCAACGGTCTTTCGGAATCACGCCTCTGTAGGCGAGCGCGCCATCGTTCACGATGTCATAAATCAGGTCGAAGTCTTCTACTTCACAGCGACGGATCATGCGTTCCTTTCAAATTTGAATCATGGCTTGCGTAGAAAACGATCGGCATCGATGTCCGGAAGTGTAACAATCCACAACGGCTATGCCATGCTGCGCTCTATCCATTCGACTATAACCGCGAAAAAATCCAGTGCGATATCTCACTTGCGAAGCCACACATCTTGGTCTAATATTTTCGTCCGTCCGCTGGAGTGTGAGTCATGTCCGTCCGGCCCCCGCGAATCGCCCTGGTCATTCTTCTTCTCGTCGCTTCCGCGTCCTCGCAGTCCGCGCCGAAAGTCGCGCCGCTGCCTTACGATCCGCTGGAACTCGCTACCGGCCCCACTCTGGTCCCTGACACTCCGGAAAAGCGCGCCGTGCTTCTGAATCTGCTGGAACGCGCCCGGCAGAATAGCGCCATGCATACGCCCGGCATGGCGCCGTTCGCCTTGAGAGTTTCATTCAACTCAGTGGGAGGCGATTCGCACAGCCAGGGTTACGGCGAGGTTGAAGAAACCTGGCTGAACGGCCAAACCTGGCGCTGGTCGGCCCGTTTGGGCGATTACTCGCAGCTCAGAATTTTCTACCAGGGCGCGGCCTACGACGACAAAACTCGCGGACACATTCCGCTGCGCGTTCAAATGGTTCGCAATTCCGTCTTCTGGCCGATGGTCGGCAACTTCGCTCCTTCGTTGATTCGCATGGCGACGGCGAAATGGGAAGGCACCGAAATTGCCTGCATCCTGACTTCACGCGGCGGCAATGATCCGGCGGCCACTGCCGGACGCCGCTGGGAAGAAAACGAATTCTGCATCGATCCCAAGACCGGCCTGCTGCGCATTCACTCTGAAGCCCCCGGCATTTATTCCGTGTTCGACTACAACGGTGGCATCCAATTTCACGGACGCGTCCTGCCTCGGCAAACTACGATTGTCGAGGGCGGTACCAGCGTCCTGCAGATTCATCTCGAAGATATCCAGGACGCCAACAACGATCCCGACCAGTTCGTTCCGACGAAGAAGATGCTGTCTCATGGTCCCGGAGCGATCATGGTCGGCCCATTCCGATTTCCTGAATACGTGCGCGCACCCGTGGGCTACAGCGGCGTGATTCAGCCTGTTATTGTGCACGCCATTCTCGACCAGAAAGGCAAAGTCCTGGACGCCGAAGTGGTGCAAACCTCCGATCCCGCGCTGGCGGCGGCCGCGCTGGGCGTGGTCTGGCACTCTTCGTATCGGCCAGCGGAGGAACAGAACCGTCCCTTGCAGCGCGAAGCCTTCATCAACGTGCAGTTCACGCCCGCTTCATAGCGGAGACCGGCCAACAGATGGCTGCCATGTGGGACGCCTTCGTCCGTCCCGCCGATGCGCAGCAAGGCGAAGCGCGGCTGCAATCCCGTTGGTGGCTATCGCAAACGTCACCATCAAACCTGCACTGCTACAATGCCCTCTTTCGCGCTCGCGAACTTCAACGCCCACAAACACGTACTGTCTTGGGGGAAGAGTTGTGGAGAGTCCAGCGGACAGCAGGTTCCTCCACTGCGCTTCGCCTTCCTTTGCGGAAGACGAAGCTCCGGTCGGAATGACAGTGCTTCGCAGGGTCGGAATTACAGAGTGTTCGTCGAGTTGATCGTTTTGTCTCAGGTTTGAGTGGGTCGAGCTTTTCCGGGGAGTGCAAGTGGAAGACGTCCAGGTCGTAGCGATGCTGGTCCGGCGGTGTATTGCCGGTGACGCCGCCGCCTGGGAGGAAATTGTGCAGACCTACAATCGACGCATCTACAACATCTGCTACCGCTTCGCGGGATCGGCAGACGACGCCCAGGACCTGACCCAAGATGTTTTCATCAAGATGTATCGCACTCTGTCTAGCTATGACCACACTAAGGGGGCGTTCGTCACCTGGGTCACAACCATTACCCGCAACCTGCTGGTGGACCATTTCCGCAAGAGTAAGCAGGACCGGGTGACCGACTCCATGGACACCTCTGCCTCGGAGCACGAGGACGCTCAGCCGCTCAGTGAGCAAATTCCTGACCGTTCTCCCCCACCGGATGCCCAGGTACGCAGCCGGGAGGTCGGAGAGACCGTCCACGACGCCTTGGCCAAACTTTCCCCCGAACTGCGGGAAGCAGTGATTCTAAGGGACTTACAAGATATGGATTACCGTGAAATTGCCACCGTTTTAAAGGTTCCGGAGGGTACCGTGAAATCACGAATAAATAGAGGGCGAGCGGAACTTGCGCGCCTGCTACAACGTACCTATAGGCAGGTGATGTGATGCCAGGCCAAACCAGTAACGGAATGCAGTGCAACGAGTTCGACCTCCTGCTCGCCGACGCCTTGGACGGCGTGCTCAGCGGGAGTGGACTCGACCGCTTCCAGGCCCACGCCAAGATTTGCAAGGTGTGCGGGCCGCTGCTCGCCGAAGCCGAGGCGGGCCGTAACTGGCTGAAAGGTCTGACGGAGGTGGAGCCTCCAGCCAGCCTGGTCAATAACATTCTGGCATCCACAACCGGCGTTGACACTCAACGCCTGCGAGTAACGGCGCGCTCGCCCCAACCACGCATTTCCTGGTGGGAGCATGTGCAGGCATCGCTATTCGGATCGCTCTTCGAGCCGGTTTGGTCGACGGTTCGCCAGCCGCGTTTTGCGATGTCTTTTGGTATGGCATTCTTCGCGCTGTCGGTGGGCCTGACCGTAGCCGGCGTAAAACCCGCCGATCTGCGCCAGATCAGCCTCCGGCCATCTGCGATCCGGCACACGTATTACGCCACTCAAGCCCGGGTGGTGCACTATTACGAGAACGTCCGGATCGTTTACGAAGTCGAATCGCGCGTGCGCGAACTCAAGCGAACGGTTGCGCCGGCAGAGCCCGGTCCCAGGCCGTCTCGACCCGCGAAGCAGAAAGACGACAAGAACGACACAACACAACAGCCCGAGCAGAAGCAGGAGCGCAATTACAGCCAGACGGATAACCATCTCATTCTGGCCAGCGCGCCTGTGGGTCCATCTCCATCGCTATCTCTCCCTCTTTGCGATCTGCCTGTAGTGTCGGTGACCACTGACAGGAGGTTCGTATGAACTGCGCCAACCACAGCGATACCGCTGCGGTGGCATTCTGCCGCACGTGCGGCAAGCCACTCTGCAACCAATGTACCCGCGATGTTCGCGGCGTGATCTATTGCGAGGCGTGCCTTGCCGCACGCATGGAAGGGACGGTGCCTGCCGCGGGATTTGTTCCGCCGGCTCAAACCGTGTATCCGCCTGCGGCTTCGTTTGCGGCCAGGACCGCGGCCTCCGGTAAATTCCGGTCCGAATCCCGGCATCGCCGGAATTCTCGCGGGAGTCTTTCCCATCGGCGTCGGAGCGGTATATACCGGCCAGTACGCGAAGGGATTAGCGCACCTGGTCATCATGGTGCTGTTGATCCTGGGCGTGAGTTCCGATTTGCCCTGGTACGTAATTACTGTTCTCGGAATCCTGATTGGTTTCTTTTACGTCTACCAGATCATTGACGCGGTTCGCAGCGCCAAGGCCATCCAGATGGGCGAACCCGCTCCTGACCCATTCGGCTTGGCACAAACCTTCGGAGCCGGTGAAAAGTTTGAAGGCACCAAGGTTCCCGCGGGAGCCGCAGTTCTCATTGGCTTGGGCGTGCTGTTCCTCTTACACACTGCGGGGCTGTTTGAATTCGGCCTGGATCGTTTCTGGCCGCTCATCCTGATCTTTCTGGGCGTGTGGCTCTTTGCCAAACAGTGGGGTCTGATTGGTGGAACTCGCGTGGGATGCCAATGCGAACATTGCCGCACCCGCAGGCTCATGGGGCCGGCGATGCTGGTCACATTAGGCGTGCTTTTCCTGCTCGACAGCGTTTCCCGCGTAGGCTTTGGCAGGACCTGGCCTGCCATCCTGCTGGTGATTGGAGTGGTAAAGCTGATGCAAGGCAATGCTTCCAACAACGGACACATCGGCCCTCTGCCCCCTGGATCATCAGGCTTTCCGCCTAACACCCCGCCACCTTCCGCAGTGCAGGACACTATAGTGCAGAGTCCGGAACCGCCTTCTTCGGGCGAGGTGAAAAATGTCTAGCCCAATCATGAGTCCCGGAGTTCCGCCGATTGTTCCACCGCCGCCGCGCCGCCGTTCCCTTGCCGGACCGTTCGTCCTAATCGTTCTCGGGACGGTCTTTCTGATGGCCACCATGCGTGTCCTCTCCATTGGCCGCCTGGCGCATTTGTTCGCCAACTACTGGCCTGCACTACTGATTGTCTGGGGAGTGATCAAACTGGTCGAGCATCAGCGTGCGCAACGCGAGGGTTATCGCGCCTCTGGAATTGGCGGTGGAGGAGTTGTGCTGATCGTGATGATCGTGGTCTTCGGCTTGATCGCGACCCAGATCGAGCATGTGAACTGGTCCGGCTTGCACGACCAGTTCAACTTCGATGACAGCGACTTCAACAACATCTTCGGCCAGTCCTACAACTTCAACGATCATCTCGAGCAGGACTTCCCGACGGGAGCCAGCCTGAAGATCATCGACACTCACGGCGCGGTCAGCGTCCATGCCTCCGACGATAACAAGATCACTGTCGTCGTCCGCAAGCGCGTTGGCGCCGAAAATCAGAACGACGCCGACAAGTACGACCGTGAGACCAAGCCAACTATTACTTCGATCGGCGGCCTGGTTACGGTTGACGCCAAGGCCGAGGCCGCGGGAGATCACCCCGTCGAAACCGATCTCGACATTTCCCTACCGCGCAAAGCGCAGGTTTCCATTACGTCCCGCCGCGGCGATGTGAACGTCTCCGGCCGCGATAGCGGTGTCGATATCTCCGCTCAGCATTCCGACACGACGGTCGACGACGTAAACAGCAACGTCAAGGTGAGTCAGGAAAAGGGCTCGGTGAAGATCGAACAGATCACCGGCGACGTACATGTTCAGGGCCGAGTCAACGAAGTCTCGGTGGCCGACGTAAAAGGCGCGGTACAACTCGACGGCGAATTTCAGGAAAGCATCAAACTTGCCCGCATCTCAAAAACAGTGATCTTCAAGTCTTCGCGCACCGACATGGAGTTCTCGCGCATTGAGGGCGAACTCAATTTGGATGCCGACGAACTGCACGCCGAGCAGATCACGGGACCGCTGCACCTGACCACGCGATCGAAAAATATCCGCCTCGATCAAGTCTCCGGCGATGTCCGCCTGCAGGATGACAATGGCGCGGTTGAGGTAGGCATGCGCACACTGGGCAACGTTCAGATCGACAACCGCAACGGCGACATCCAGTTGAGTCTGCCCGACAAGGCAGGATTCCGTCTCGATGCCCGCACCCGCGACGGCGAGATTCAATCAGATTTTTCCGAATTGAAAGTAAACAACGACGAGCACGAAGCCAAAGCCAGCGGCAGCGTCGGCAACGCCTCGTCCCACATCGTGCTCAACAACGAACACGACGGGATCGAGATCCGCAAAGCCAGTTCGACGCCTCCCAAACCGCCCGAGCCGCCAAAAGCAGGTAAAGCGCTGCCTCCACCCAAGGAGAAAGTCGAGCCCACCGAGAACTGAAGGCCGCAGGTTTCAAAGTTTCAAGGTTTCAACGTTTCAATGCACCGGGTTAACTTTGAAACTCTGCAACCTTGAAACCTCGGTTGTCACCGTTTCTTTGCCACCAAACCTTCCACTCGCTCCAGCACTTCATCCTCGCTCAGCGCCGAAGAATTGATCACTACCGCGTCCTTAGCGGCCACCAGCGGGGACGCGGACCGGGTGCGATCGCGACGGTCGCGCTCGCGCAGGTCTGCGGCCACATTCGCCGCCACGTCACCCTTGATTTTCTGTTGCGCCATGCGCCGCTGCTCGCGCACCACCGGATCGGCGTCCAAGAAAATCTTAAAGTCCGCGTCGGGGAAGACTTGCGTCCCAATGTCGCGCCCCTCCATGACTACGCCGCCGCCCGCGCCCATTTCCCGCTGGCGAGCCACCATCAACTCCCGAACCTTGGGATGCACCGACACCCGCGAAGCCCCTTCCGATACATCGCGCTCCCGGATGCGCGCCGATACATCGCGCCCATCGAGCAGCGTGCGGTTCCCGCCAAGAGTTGGCTCAAGCTGAATGCGGGCATTCTGAGCCAGCTTGACCAGAGCCGTTTCGTCGTCGAAAGAAATGTCTTTGTCGATCGCTTTGAGCGCGAGCGCGCGATACATTGCCCCACTCTCCAGATTCACATACCCCAACTTCCGCGCCAGCCGCGAAGCGATGGTGCTCTTGCCCGCCCCCGCAGGGCCATCAATGGCGATGGTCAGTTTGCGAGAGCTCTGTTGGTCGGTCGTTTTGTCAGTCATGCGAAGCTACAGATTGTACACGCTGCCCTACGCGATTTAGAGAAGGAGAGGTTCGCAAAAGGGAAGGTTTGTGGGCACGGGTTCAGCCGCTGAGGTTTGGCTTTGCTCGTGTGGGACTGGGCCTTTGACCCGGTCATGCGGAGCGAAGCTCCGCGGCTGCCCTCGCCACCTTTGGAACGGTATCTACGATAAACAAATCGATCCGGCCCTCACCTGTTCCGGCGTCCACCCCAACTCTCTCAGCTTCCGGATGCTCAACGAATCATGCCTCTTCGCCAACCTCATCCCGCTCGCGTCCCGCAGCAGATCGCAGTGAAAATAATCTGGCACCACCAATCCCAGCGCTCGAGACAGAAGAATCTGCCGAGCCGTCGACTTCAATAAATCCGCTCCCCGCACTACTTCGGTGATACCCATCGCCGCGTCGTCAACTACCACAGCTAACTGATAAGCCGGCACATCGTCACGTCGCCACACAATGAAATCCCCAAGATCCTTGCCGGCAGTCATCCGCTGCCGGCCCAGATGCAAATCCTTGAAGCAAATCTCTTCGCCATCCGGCACGCGAAACCGCCAATTCACGCCTGTAGGGTCGCCGTCTCGGACGAAACATGTGGTAACAGCCGTCTCGGCTGTACCGCAAAAGCCTGCCCTGAGCGAGTCGAAGGGGCGAAGCCGAGCGGCCCCAGGCACCACAATGGCTGGCCGGCACGTCCCCGGATACGCCGGCTCATCATCCAACTCATTCGGCGCTCCCGCCGCCTGCGCCACATCCTTCCGCGAACAGGTGCATGGATAGATCATTCCCCGTTCTCGCAGCTTCCCCCAAGCCTCCAGATAAAACTCCCGCCGCTCACTCTGCGTGTATGGCCCCGCCGGCCCGCCGCAGTCGGGACCCCGCTCCCATTCAATCCCCAGCCATCGCAAGTCCTCAATCATGGCTTGCACAAACTCCGGACGGCATCGCAGCGAATCCAGATCTTCATTGCGGAGGATCAACTGCCCGCCGTGCTGAGCCGCACGCTGCGCGGCGATCCAAAAGGTACGCGCATGCCCCAGATGCAGCAGTCCAGTCGGCGAAGGTGCAAGCCGCCCGCGATAGGCGGAAGAGGAATTCTTTGAAGAGGGATTCTTCACAAGGACCTAAGCGATCGCTAACTCAAGAGGTTTCGCAATCGAATCCGACGCAGCATATTCGATATGTAAGACTCTTCTGGGCACTTCCGTTTGCGATTTAGATGATGCATGAATGAGTAAGGGTCTCATCGCGACCACACCGCCCTTGGAAACTACGCAATCGACTGGCGAGATTCGTGTCGAGAATTCGTGAATGCTGTCGGCGTTCAAAACACCGCTAGTGTGCGTCCCAGGCAAAACACGGAGAGGACCATTCTCGCTGGTCGAATCATCGAAACTGAGGCGCAGCGCCAGTACATGGCCCATAACTGTTGCCGGAGCCTGAGCGTAAGAAACCCCTTCCTTCACCGACCAAGGCCCCCAACCTGGAAGCTCGATCCGCTCTCGCAGCGGCAACGCAATATCCTGGTGCCATGCCACTAGCCAATTTGCTGCTGGTGATTTATCGAACAATGTCGCGCGAAACGGAAACGCATCAGGGCCCAGCACCTCACGCGCCAGCGTGATCATTTGTGGATGCCTAGCCGTTCCGGAAACGGGGGACAAATGCAAAGCATGTCGCACGCCAGCGCGGTTTCGTCGCGGGGCTGATTGAGTGATCTCTTCGAGAAGGTGATGCAGATAATCTTGCGAAAAGAGTCCGTGCAAAATCGCAAAGCCGGTCTTGCCGATGCTCTCGCGCCAGTCCACTTCTGTCACCGCACCGCGCTGCGTGGCGCCGGAACTGCCACGACTTTCTCCGGCGTGATCTGCAGCATGGATCGTCCGCTCACATGCACGAAGCTTAATTCCCGAGCGGCAAGCAGAGCGTTCACCGCATCCTTTACTTTGGAGCGCGCAATGAAGTTGCCGAAGAAAATTTCCAGATCGGCTCGCTCAATGGCGATCACACAGTCCAGATATTTCGAGATCAATGCCGTGAGCGCCTCCTGCATTGAAAGTCCCACGCCTTCCTTGACCGCGTCGGGCGCCCAGCGATACAGCACATCCCAAACCGAACCCTCGCTCGCCTTGTAGTCGACGCGCGTAATGCGCAGCTTCGACCACAACTCGCCCAGCGCCCCGTCGAGCGCTGCCAGCGACACGCTTCCACCCAGCACTTCCTGCATCTTGTGCTTCGAGATCGGCCCATCGCGCGTAATCAATTCAAACGCATCGCAGGCCAGCGCAGAGTAAGGAGAGCGCGATCCCGCCTTGGGCGCCTGCTTGGGATTGCGTTCTCCCATGAGAGCATAAAAATAAGGGAATGCTGACGCCGCCACCAGGAACCCATTGTTCTCGTCGAACAGATTGGCCTCGAACGCGGACCGCTCGCGCAGCAACCGCACCATCATCTCTGTCGCCTCGGCCGCCCGCGGATCCTTGAAGGCATGCTGCCACGGCGGCAACCGATCCTCTGATCCCACGAACGCGCCAATGAATGTCGGTACCAGCAGCGCCGGCCGTTTCGGATACATCAGGCAGAAGCCAACCTCTTCGAGAAACGCGCGCGCCTGCTCGATCGTCCGGATGGGTCTCCCATCCAGCCGCCATTTTTCGCGCCGCAGTTGTTGTAGTTCCTGGTCAGTCATAAGAACAGCTGTCAGCTTTCAGCCGTCAGCTATCAGCACAAACCAAGCCGCTTTATCTGAGAGCTGATAGCCAACAGCTGATAGCTCGTTTGCTAGATTCTCTTAAACGCCTTCTGAATATCCTTCATAGAGTACCGTAGCACGACCGGGCGGCCATGCGGGCACGCGTAGGGGTGGTCAGTCTTGGCCAATTCGGCCAACAGCCATTCCATTTTGTTTTGTTCCAGCGGCATGTTCACTTTGATGGCGGCGTGGCAGGCGATCGACGCCGCGATGCGGGCGCGAATCTTTTCTAAATTCAACGACTGCTCTTCGCGGGTGAATTGATCGAGCAAGTCGTGTAGCATTTTCTCCACCGCCGCAGCCTCTACTCCCGCTGGCGCGACTTTCACCGCCACGCTGCGCGCGCCGAATGGTTCGGCCTCAAATCCATTGTGCTGCAGTTCATCGGAGATTTCGTCGAACACCGCCTGCAGCGCTGGAGACAGCTCCAACACAATCGGCATTAACAATCGCTGGCTTTCGACTCGCTGCGCCGCCCGCTGCTTCAGGGTTCGTTCAAACAACACACGCTCGTGCGCCACGTGCTGGTCAACAATCCATAAACCATCTTCATTGACTGCCAGGATGAACGAATTGCGAATCTGTCCCAGCGGCTTGAGCGTGCTGAGCGACGCCAGCGTCGGTTCTTCTTCCCGGACGTCCAACGCTGGCGCACAACCATTATCGGGAATCGCGTCAACGCCGCGCGTCAACGAAATCGCCGCATTCGCCTCGACCGCAATCCCTCCCTCGAACCGAAAGCGCGCGGAAATCGGCGGAGGCTCCGGAGCCTGCAAAACAAATCCGTTCATCCCGTCTGAGATATGGGGTGCCGAGACAAGGGGTGCCACCGAAGCCGCGCCGGACGCCGGATCCCAAGGCTGCGCCCCAGCCGTCATATCCGGCGTCATCGCCCCTGGTGTCAACCACTGGCTCGCGGTCGCGTGCGCCCGCATCTCCGTCACAAACTGCGGCACTGGGCGCGCCTTCATGAGCGCCGCACGCACCGAGTCGCGCACAAAATCGTGCATCACGCTCTGCTGCCGGAAGCGCACTTCGGTTTTCGAGGGATGCACATTCACATCCACCTCGCCCGCCGGCAACTCGAGAAACAGCAGCACCACGGGATACACCGTCGGCGGAATAATATTCCGGTAAGCCTCGGTCAGCGCATGCTGCAGCAAGCGGTCGCGAATCGTGCGACCATTCACGAATACGAAAATTGAATTGCGATTCAGCTTCTGGATTTCCGGCTTCGAAACAAAGCCGTGAATCCGCATCTCGCCCGGATCTTTTTCTGAAACCTCGCCATCATCCTCCTCCTTGCGTCGCCACGGCGGAGGTTGCGGTAATCCCACGCGCCCCAGAGCCTGGCGCGACGCCACGGGAATCAGTTGATCCAGCGTTTCTTTTCCAAATACTTGATAGACGCGCTCGCTGTACCCCGCCACCGGAGGCGCCACCAGCATGGCATTTGCCGCCGAGTGCAACTCAAAATGTTTCTCCGGATGCGCCAGCGCATACTGCGTGACCAGCGACGCAATGTGCGACAACTCGGTCGACTCCGCCTTCAGGAATTTTTTGCGCGCCGGAGTATTAAAGAAAAGATCGCGCACCGTAATCGAAGTCCCCAGCGGCAGTCCCGCCTCTTCGACGCGCGCAATCTTGCCGCCATTGATCTCGATCACGGTCCCGGCTGGATCTTCCGCAGCCTGGGTCTCGAGTCGCAGCCGCGACACCGACGCGATCGAAGGCAGCGCCTCCCCGCGAAATCCCAGCGTGGCCACGCTCAGCAGGTCTTCGGCGTTCTTGATCTTCGAAGTCGCATGCCGCTCAAACGCCAGCATGGCGTCGTCGCGCACCATGCCGCATCCGTTGTCCGTGATCTGAATCAGCTTCTTCCCCCCCGCCTCCACGCTGATCTTGATCCGAGTCGCGCCCGCGTCGAGCGAGTTCTCCAGCATTTCCTTCACCACCGACGCAGGCCGCTCCACCACCTCGCCGGCGGCGATCTGATTGGCAACGGTCTCGGAGAGCACGTGGATGCGTCCCATGGGGCAGTTCTCGGTTTTCAGTTCTCAGTGGTGACGGATAGTGGTCAGTTTCGCAGATGGGATGAAAAAAACAAAGGAGCGGAGGGACAGCCCCTGTCTCTCCGCAGGACAAATTGGGAAGGGCCCGAGTTCTATTCGTGCCGGGCCGGGGGCACAAGAAAACGCTCTTCGACCGCCGAGCTTGCTTGCGGAAGCTATCTTCACCATGACGGCAATAGAGATTGGTGGTTACTTCCATTGTTACCTATGCACCAATATTGATGCAATTGTCATCAAGCCGTAACATTCCGCTGCTACACCTTGAGTATGGATCTGCACGTGTACAACACGCTGATCCTTTCCGATCTGCACCTGGGTGCAGAGACCAGTCACGCGCGCGAAGCCACTCGCGTGCTCAAGCGGAATCGCTTTCAGCGGCTGATTCTGCTGGGCGACATCTTTGCAGATTTAAATTTTGCCCGCCTCACCAAAGATCACTGGAAGTTTCTCGGCTACATCCGCAAGCTGTCGAATCCCAAGCGCAACATAGAGGTGGTATGGGTGGAGGGCAATCACGATCACGGGTTGACCAACATCATGTCCCACCTGGTCGGGGTTCGAGTTTATCAAGACTACTCATGGGAGTACGGCGGGCTGCGGCATATCGCGATTCACGGGCATCAGTTTGACGGCTTTCAGGTGAATCGGGTCCGACTCAGCCAGTGGGGAACGTCGCTTTATCTGCGGTTGCAGAAGATGGACCTGAAGGGAAAGCCGGTGGCGCGGCTGATTGACCGGCTGAATACGCGCTGGCTCCGTATGTCGCCGAAAGTGGCGGCAGGGGCGCTGGCCTATGCGAGGCAGCAAGGCGCGAACCGTATCTTCTGCGGGCATACTCACCAAGCCATTCGTGTGCAACAGGACGGGATCGATTACTACAATTCGGGCGGGTGGGTCGATTCACGGCTCACTTATCTGACCATCGACGAACAGGGGGTCCAAATCCATGACTTCAACGAGCATGACTTCAACGAGCATGAGTTCAGCGAGCACACTTACGATGAGCGAGTTGACGATCGTGATCCCGGCGAAGAACGAGGCGAAGCTGATTCCGCGTTTGCTGACGTCGCTGACGAATCAGGACTACTCGAAGATGTCGAGTACGAGAATATTAGTAGCTGATGCGAACTCAACCGATGCGACGCGCGAGATCGTGATGAGCTTCCGCGATCGCCTGAACGTGAGCGTGATTCACGGGGGAACGCCGTCGGTCGGGCGCAATCAAGGCGCGGCGCAGGCCGATACTCCGTACGTGCTCTTTCTGGACGCGGACATCGAACTGGCCGACCGGTCGCTGATTCGGCGCTGCATGGAACTGGCGCGAGGCAAGGATCTGCATTGCGTGACCACGAATATTTTATGTAGTGAAGGCAGCTGGCTCGACAAGGCGTTTTATATGGGCAACGACTTCTTTCAGTACTTGTCGTATCTGCACCGTCCATTTGCCACCGGAATGTTCATGCTGTTCGACCGGAGGAAATTCTGGGAGCTGGGCGGATTTCACGAGCAGATTTTATTTGCGGAGGACTATCGCCTGAGCCAGCAAGTGGAACGCAAACACTTCGCCATCGTGCGCGGCGGAGTCCGCACCACAAATCGCCGTTTCAAAAAAATGGGGCATTTGCGCGTGGGCTGGCTGTTTCTGTGGACTGCGATGAACTTCTGGAATGAAAAATATTTTCTGCGCGACCATAAGTACTGGACGTCCGGAGCGGACAGCGCGCCGCATTGAGGTCGCCGCGGTTCAGCGAAAGATCGCTCCCTCTGCGTCTGTGAATCCTAGAATCTAAACACAACGCCCGCCGACAAGCGCAGATTTCTTTGAGTTGAGTCAAAGAATTTCGTGCGCAAGTAATCGCCTTCCACGCGCGCGGCGATAGGGCCGAATAGGCGATAATCAAGGCCTCCGCCCAGTGCATACGCGAACGAGGTATTGGAAGGTGAGGGTAAAGTTCCACCCGTATGGATGTGTGCGACACCGACCATGACTTCACCAAATGGAGCGAACTTGCTCGAGGGGCACGGAAAGCCGGGGTCCCAACAGATATTCCTGCTCGTGGCCAGTCACATTAATATTCAGTGGACCTTCAGGCGTGGCTCAATAAGGCTCTGCGTACCGTAGTGCCCGCTCACGTCACCGACAATCCCCACAAACGGCGCAACCTTTCCTTCGACCGAAGCCTCCCATCCGTGAAGATTGGGATTGCCTACAGCGTGCGATCAGATTCGAAGTGGTGAACGCCGAAGAATTTGTACGTTCGTAGGAAAATCCCAGGAATACATTTCCGGATGGGATTTGGGCATTGGCCAAGCCTGCAAAAAGAAATAACGCGACGCCTAAGCATGCAGCTTTCAGCATGAGAAAACTCTCCCTTCCCGGCATCCATGAACCCATACTTGACGCTAAAGTTTTGGATGTGTGGAGAAGAGATTCGGATCACAGCCAATTGGTTGATGCAGAAATAGGACCTTAGAGGTACTGATCAGAAGCGCCAGACAATTCCAGTGGAAGCCCGATAGTCGTCCTGGCTAGCGCTGGCGTAATTGTCGTGCACATAGTCGCCCTGCACGCGCCAGGAGAACCGTTTGAAGTGAAGTCTGTAATCCACGCCGCCCCCCACATCGATCGCGATTGGGTTATAGATGAAGCCGTCCGAGTTGATGTGCCGGATGCCGGCCATGGCGTGGACAAAGGGGCGCCATTTTCCGTAGTTGAAAGAAATGCGCGGGCCGCCGAGAAAAATATATTGAGTAACTGGAGTAGAGCCACGCCGATAGTAACCGCTGCCATCGAGCACGATTCCGAGCTTCGGAAAGCGGGTGAAGGGCAGGTCCTCGAATGAGCCCTCGAAGCCACGATAGCTCTGCTTGTTGATGACGTCGGTGAGTTGGCCATAGGAAACACCAGCATAGACGTTGCCGCTGGGAAGAAGTCCGTTAAATTGTGCCGCCATGGGAATCGAGAACAAAATGAGACCGGCAAACGCCAGCACCGAGGCAGCAGTTTTCGACACGAATTATTCCTCCCCGGCGGCTGGGCCGGCAAAAAGTGCGTTTTAAATCAACGAAATCTGTTAGATGCAGTGTACCGGATGCCCAAGATGTCTCAGGTGCCAAATTTTGTACGAGACCGGTTTCGGGCCGCGGTTAACGAAAATTTACCGGATATTCATGGTGCCAAAACCAACCGAGCCACGTCTATCTATTAGCATGCAACCATTAGACATGAATTGGCAAATGAGCGGGCAGCCGGGATTCGCGGTTGCCTTTGAATACCCCAAGGAGTTGAAGTTGAAACTCAGTCTGGAAACTCGCAATTGTGGCGATGTCATCATCGTGCACTGCCAGGGGCGAATCGTATATCGCGACGAAGCCGCAGCACTGTCGCGCGTGGTCGGCGAAGTGCTGCAACAGGCCCACAAGCTGGTGCTCGATTTGAGCGGCGTGAGTTCAATGGACAGCGCCGGCATCGGCGAACTGGCCTTGCTGCAGACCTGGGCGCAGGGACAGAATGTAAGTCTGAAGTGCGCCGGACCGAACCCGTTGGTCAGGACGCTGCTTGACCTTACCAATCTGGATTCCGTGCTGCAGGTGCATCCGACTGTGGATGAGGCGCTGGCGTCGTTCCGCGAAGAGCAGGTCTGCGCCGACTGCTGAGCTGCGTGGAAAAGTTTAACCAGGAGCAAAGTTCGCTTTGCTCCTTTTTTATTTCGGGTCAATGGATCGGATTCAAATCTTAACCAGAGGTCGCCAAGGACTCGCGGAGGTCGCTAAGAAAATCGGCCTTGGTTAATTTTCACGCTGGAAACGGTAGCGTCCTTTGCGATCGGTGGCCATGGCTTCGGCTACTTTCAGAAATGCCCGGGCGGCGTGGGACAGGTTCGCATCTTTACGGTAGATGAGGCGCAGCTTGCGTTTCAGCTGCAATTCGCGCACGCGGATCGCCACGAGTTCGCCTCGGGCTAATTCGTTCTCCACGCTGATTTCGGGAACGAAGGCCACTCCATGCCCCATGGCCACGAATTGTTTGATGGCTTGCAAGGTAGGAAGTTCCAAGTCCATGTGAAGCGGAGTTTTGTGCGTCTTGAATAGTTGCAGAACTTTCTCTCGGTAAGGCGAAGAAACAATATGCGCGACAAAGGATTCGGCGCCCAACTGCCGGATGCTGACTTGTGGCGCGGAAGCGAGCGGATGTTTGGGCGGGACCACGAATACGAGTTCGTCAAGGTACACGACCACCGAATGCAGACTTGCTTCCTGCGGCTGGTAAGATAAGACGCCGAATTCAACGGCGTAGCGCAGAACGTCGTCGGGAATGTGACTACCCAGAGCGCGTTCGACTTTGATTTTGATCATGGGATGCAGCCGGCGGAACTCGGCCAGCAGCGGCAGCAGATAGAGCACGGTAAATTCGTTGGCGGCGATCACGAGCTTGCCTTTTTGCAGCTCCCGCAGCTCAGTCAGAGACTCGGACGCTTCACTGCGCAGATTGATCAGCTTTTCGGCGTACTCGAGTAGGACTTTTCCCGCGTCGGTGAGAACGCCTTCCCGCGAAGAGCGGTCGAAGAGAGCTTCGCCCAGTTCATCCTCGAGCTTGCGAATCGTCTGACTTACTGCCGACTGGGTGCGAAAAAGCTTTTCGGCGGCGCGGGAAAAGCGGCGCTCGCGCGCCACGGCGAGAAAGACTTCGAGCTGAGAAAGCTCCATCGCTACCTCTTAATCAGTTCTCTAGATTCCATTAACAAAACTTATTATACAATTCCTGCTAATGATTACTGAAGAATTATAAGTTTTCGTTCTGTGGGCAGCGCCGATAACATATGAGGATCAGCTTAGTTTTGAGGGAGATCCATGACCGCAAAGCGCGCCCGCATTACTATTTTCGACACGACCCTTCGCGACGGGGAGCAATCACCGGGCTGCAGCATGAACCAGCAGGAAAAGCTGCGCCTGGCTCATCAGCTCGACCGTTTAGGCGTGGACGTGATCGAGGCCGGTTTCCCTGTCGCTTCTGATGGCGACTTCGAGTCGGTGAAGGCGATTGCGTCGGTGGTGCGACGACCTGTTATCGCCGGACTGGCACGGGCTTGCCGTGCCGACATCGAGCGCGCTTGGGAGGCGTTGCGGGATGCGGCGCGTCCGAGGATCCACGTATTCCTAGCGACGTCCGACATTCACTTGAAATACAAGCTGCGCATCACGCGCGATCAGTGTGTGCAGCAGGCGCGGGAGGCGATTCGCTTCGCCAAATCGCTTTGCGATGATGTGGAATTCTCGCCGGAAGATGCGACGCGCACCGACACGGATTTTCTGTGCCGAGTGCTGGATGCAGTCGTCGAAGCGGGGGCTACGACGCTGAACATTCCTGACACGGTCGGCTACACCATCCCGGCGGAGTTCGGAGATCTGATCACAACCATCCGGCAGAGAGTGAAGGGAATCGAGAGCGTAACTATATCGGCGCACTGCCACAATGATCTGGGCATGGCGGTCGCCAACGCGCTGGCGGCGGTGTCGGCAGGAGCGCGGCAGGTGGAGTGCACCATTAATGGAATCGGCGAGCGGGCGGGAAATGCGTCGCTGGAAGAAATTGTGATGGCGATGCGGGTTCGTCCGGATCGATTCGCCTACGAAACCGGCGTGGTCGGTGAACAGATTTTCGCCGCCAGCCAGATGTTGAGTGAGATCACTGGCGTGCCGGTGCAGCCAAACAAGGCAATCATCGGACGCAATGCTTTTGCCCACGAAGCCGGCATTCATCAGGATGGCATGTTGAAAAACCCGCTAACCTACGAAATCATGACGCCAAAGTCGGTGGGCGTGCCCGACTCGAAGCTGGTTCTGGGCAAACACTCGGGACGGCACGCCCTTAGCATCCGATGCGAACAGCTGGGATATGAATTCGATCGCCGAGCGCTGGACGATATCTACAGGCGCTTCGTCCGCTTGGCGGACAAGATCAAGCATGTGGAAGATCATCATCTGCTGGAACTGATTCGCGACACGCACAAGCCGTCCGGCTCCGCGACCCCGCTCATTGAACCGATCGCTCAGGCGAAGGCGGCTGCGGTTAACGCATCCTCTCAAGTGCCGGAACCGGAACCGCTGCCGGAACCTCCGGCGCCTTTTCCCGTGGGGCCGCAGATCAACGCATTCGGCGTTGCCTTACCGGTTGCAGACTCCCACGAGCAGACGCAGCAGGAAGATTATCTTTGGGGAGTTTAGGGAAATTGAGTAATTGGGGAATTTTGTTAATTGAGTAATTCTAAGGGTCAGATTCGTCTGGCGACGTCTTCCCGCCCACACGGTAAAATTGCAGAGTTTTCAATTACTCAATTACCAAATTTCCCAATTACCCAATCTTCCCATGCTCCTGAACCTCACCATCCTCCCCGGCGACGGCATTGGTCCTGAAGTCACGGAACAAGCTGTGCTCGTTCTGCAGGCGGTTGCCGACGGCTTCGGCCATCAACTTCAGCTTCAACACAAGCTCATCGGCGGAGCCGCGTTGACCGCGGTGCACGACCCTCTGCCCGCGGATACCGTGCAGGCTTGTCTGGCGTCATCGGCCGTGTTGCTGGGCGCGGTGGGCAGTCCGGTGTTCGACCATAATCCCGGGCATCTACGTCCCGAGGCTGGACTGTTGCGCATACGGCGCGAGTTGGGCGCCTACGCCAATCTGCGTCCGGCGGTGTTTTTTCCGACGCTGGAGGATACTTCGCCGCTGCGGCCGGAGATCGTGCGCGGGACCGACATCATGATCGTGCGCGAACTTCTGGGCGGAGCTTATTTTGGGCAGCCGAGATCGATCGAAGGAAACCCTGGCTCGCGAGTTGCAGTCAACACCATGCGCTACGGCGAACAGGAGATCGAGCGCATCGCCCGCGTGGCTTTCGAGTTGGCCATGAAGCGCCGGCGAAAAGTTCTGTCAGTGGACAAGGCCAATGTCCTGGAATGCTCGCGGCTGTGGCGCGAAGTGGTGACGGGTGTGGGCAAGGACTATCCGGACGTGAAGCTTGGCCATCAGTATGTGGATTCGGCAGCGATGCTGCTGGTGCAGCGGCCTGCGGATTTTGACGTCCTGCTGACCGAGAACATGTTTGGCGACATTCTTTCCGATCAAGCTGGCGGCGTTGTTGGTTCGCTGGGGCTACTGGCCTCGGCGAGCGTCGGAGGGCCGGTTGGATTGTATGAGCCTGTGCACGGCTCGGCGCCGGACATCGCAGGAAAGGGAATTGCCAACCCGTTGGGCGCGATTCTGTCGGCGGCGATGATGCTACGGCATTCGTTTCAGTTGGAGAAGGAAGCGTTGTGGGTTGAGAATGCGGTGGGGGCGGTGCTCTCGGAAGGGGCGCGGACCGCGGACTTGGCGGGGAAATCGCACGCGACAATTTCGACAACCGAGATGGGACGGCGTGTGGTTGAAGCCGTGAAAGAGACAAACGTTGCCGTGCGTCGGACGGAGAAGTTGGCGTGAGTGAAATCAATGCCGTCCCGCAAATTCAACATCCACTCCGCGCTGTCATCCTGAGCAACGCGAAGGACCTAGGCAATTGAGGCGAGTGCATGGATCCTTCGCTTCGCTCAGGATGACAGCCAATCTTAGATAGAGTGTTTCCAGGACACGGCGCTAGACCTAGGGCCTGCGTCGTTCAGGCAGAGTCTTCGCGCTCGGAGCGGCGGGAGTTCGATCCATGTCGTACTTTCGCGTCAGGTCGTACCAGCGGATTCGCAGCATCTCCAGAAACATGCGGGAGCCGTCGACCAGGGGATGGATGCGGGTTCCGCCGCTGTGTCCCCAGGCGACGGGGATTTCCTGCACTTTGAAATTAAATTTTCGCGCCAGAAAGAGAGTCTCGGGATCGAATCCCCAGCGCTCGATTTTCTGCAACGGAAAGATCGCATGCACCGCTGGTTGCTTAAAGGCTTTGAATCCGCATTGCGTGTCCTTGAATTTCAGGCCCAGGGTGATGCGAAGCAGGAGGTTGAAAATTCGACCGAAGATTTGGCGGTGCAGAGGCTGGCGCTGCGTCTGGGTTTCGGCGCGCAGCCAGCGCGAGCCGATGGCTATATCGGCGCCTTCTTCCAGCGCCTGAAAAAGTTTCGGAGCCTCTTCGATCGGGGATGACAAGTCGGCGTCGCTGAATAGCACAATTCCGCCACGGGCGTTGAGCATGCCGTTACGTACGCTATATCCCTTGCCTCGATTGCCGGGATTTTCCAGCAGCCGCAGCGCCGGATCTTTGGCGGAAAGAGTTCGAACGATGTCTGCGGTGTTGTCGCGGGAGCCGTCGTTGACAACAATGACTTCCGCATCCCAGCCGCGGGCGCGCACGTAGGCCAGCACCTTCTCGAGGGTCGCGCCCAGGCGCGCGGCCTCGTTATAGGCGGGGATCACGATGCTGTAGGTGGGCTCCAAAAACAGTTCTCAGTTCTCGATTCTCAGTGCAAAGCGTTGACAGGCA
This sequence comes from uncultured Acidobacteriaceae bacterium, assembly GCA_963733795.1. Classification (GTDB taxonomy): domain Bacteria; phylum Acidobacteriota; class Terriglobia; order Terriglobales; family Acidobacteriaceae; genus Sulfotelmatobacter. Next base: position 47,198 of record CAVTED010000003.1, on the reverse strand, counting down.
GAGATTCCAGCGCAGAGAAGCGGCATCGTCATTGTACTGGGTCGTTTCAGAATTTCGGAAATCAGACTTCGCTATGGAGGCAAAAGAACGAGGCTAACGTCCGAGGTCTGAAGTCTGAGAACTGGGAACTGAGAACCGGGGACTGCCTCACGCTACCAGGCGTTGTTGTTCGAGCATGGAGAAGTATTCGGCTACTAATTCAGCGTCCCATAGGCCACGAGCAGCTTCTTCCCGCATGGTCTGAGCGGCCTGTTCGTGGGTCAAGGGGGCTTTGTAGGAGCGAGCGGTGCGCAGCGCGTCGTAGACATCGACCACCTGCAGGATTCTGGGCAGCACCGGAATCTCGCCCTTCAGCAAGCCGTCGGGATAGCCTGAGCCGTCGGAGTGTTCGTGATGGTGGCGAATGATGGGCAGCACCAGCCGCAGAGAGTGCAGGGGCTTGCAGATGTTTTCGCCGGTGATGGGATGGAGTTTCATGACCTCCCATTCCGCGGGGGTAAGGTCGCTGCCTTTTTTCAGAATGTCATCGGGCACGGCGACCTTGCCCAGATCGTGGAGATATCCGCCGCGCTTCAGGGCGAGCAGCGAATCTTCGTCCAAGCCGAGGTGACGGCCGAGATGGGCGGCGCGCACCGAGAGCCGCTCGCAATGGCCCTCGGTATAAGGATCGCGGCCTTCAACAATCAGCCCCAGCGTACAAAGAACGGAATCGGCAGTTTCCAATTCGTCTGTGAATTCTTTCAGGCGAAGCAGCGATTTCACCCGCGCGATCAGTTCTTCGGCGAGCACCGGTTTGTTCAGGAAGTCGTCGGCACCGGCTTCGATGCCACGCACTTTGTCGGTGCTGTCGCTGAGGCCGGTGATCAGGACGAAAGGAATCAGACGCGTGTCCGGGTTGTCCTTTAAGCCGCGACAGAATTCATAGCCTGACTTTCCCGGCATCATCACGTCGGAGAGAATGAGGTCGGGCAATTGGTTGCGGATTTCAGCCTCGGCGTGTTCGGCACTCGAGGCCGTGATCACCTCATATCCCCGCATGGTGAGCAACTGACTCATCAGGCCGGCAATGCTGGGTTGGTCATCGACGACCAGGATTCGCGGGGGACGACGTCGTATTAAAAGATCACCCATATCTTGATAAGAAGCGATTTCACCTTTCGCAGTTGTCCCTACAACCCAGGGAGACGGAGTGGAAAAGGCAGGCGGGAGGCGCATGACGATCGCTTACCCAACAACTTGATTTTACCGTCATTTTCTGGTTTTTGCCGTGCCGAAGCCAGTTTTTTGGAACGGTATCACGCTTGGCGGGATTCCGCTATTCCCACTTTGGCACTTCTATTTTACGGGATGTGACCGGCATCCTTGCTTTGATCTCCTCGCGTTGCCTACTCTCGGCTTATGCGCATTCGGCAAATCGTCGCCATTTCGTTGCTCGTCTCCGCTGTATTGTTGACGGCCGCAGTGGGCGCCACCACCAGAGTTCATGTCATCACGTTCGGGCGCTGGACTTCCGTGCAGTGGGTCGGCGGGACGGGGACGGGCAGACCTGTCACCCTTAAGGTTCGCGCGCTCGTCGTTGATGGACACATCAGAGAGTATGCGGTGGGCGCGCCGCATGACGTTACTGAGCGGCTGTTCGTGGTGCGGCGTGCTTTTCGGATGAATGACAGTTTGCCTGAGGATTCTGCCCCACGCTGGCAGTGGGAGCGCGGAGGCTGGCTATTGGTGGATCGCATGACTGGCCGCATTTCTGCGATCAATCTTCCGGAGTTCGATGTTCTCTATTCGGCCGCCGGTTGGTATCGCGACTACGTCGCCTACTGTGGAGTCGGCGATGATGGCAAGAAAATTTATGCCGTCGTCGCGCAAATCAGCCGTCGCAAGCCGGTATTAAAAAAGCCGCTGTCGAACGACGGCCTGCCCGAGAATGCCGCGCCGGACTCGGCCTGCCCGGCTCCGTCGTGGCAGCGGCGTCCGGTGCGGGTTAGCTTCGAACAAGCGGGCGGCGCTAGTCAAACGTTTGCGATTCGCGGGCATGTGGTGGATTTGGTTCAAGATGTGGATGTAGAGGAGGAGGAAGAGTCGAAATAAGCGGAGTCTCGCGGTCGCCCAAAGAATGCCTGTCATCCTGAGCGAAGCGGAGGCGTTTGCCCGCAGCGACCATACAGGCGGCGTCAGCAAAACCCAGATCCCTCGGGTTGCTCGGGGTGACAATCGTATTTCAGTACACTCGCCTCCCGGAGACGAAACCTCAATCTCCGGTCGTTTCCACCGCCGACATCTCCTCCGCTGCAGCCCTTCCCTTCACCTTCGCGCCAGTGACGAGGACAACGGACAATATCACAATCGCACTTCCCGCCAGGATGAAGCGGTCGACGCGTTCGTGCAGAATCAGCCAGCCCAGAAACACGGCTACCACGGGATTCACATAGGCATAGGTGGAGACCTTCGACGTGGGCACATGCTCCAGCAGCCAGATGTATGCGGTGTAGCCGATCCAGGAGCCGCATACTACGAGATACATGGTGGCGCTAATGCCGCGCACGGTCCAATGCACACGAGAAAGATCGCCGGCGAAAAAAGCAAAAATAAAATTCCCAGCTCCCGCCGCCACGACCTGCCAGCCGGTGGCGCTGAATACGTCCATCCCGGACTGCCACCGCTTCGAGAGCACAGAACCCAGCGCCCACGAGAAGGAGCCGAAGATTAAAGTGATCGACGCCCACAGCTCGCGGTGTCCCAGAGTTCCGGACTGCAACTGCGGCCAGACCAGGACGAACAGGCCGAGAATTCCAAGCACCAAGCCGGATTTTCCACGTCCCGAGATGTGATGGTCACCCAGCAGCAAAGAGTCGAGCACTAGAAACCACAGCGGCGTGATGGCAAGGATCAGCGCGGCCAAGCCTGACGACACGGCAAGTTCCGCGTACGAGAGCGTGAGGTTCCCGCCCATCAGCAGCAGGAGGCCCACAACAGCGGACAGCGCGATTTGCCGCGGAGAATACAAGACTCTGCGCCCGCTCGCGGCGCAGACCGCGAGCATGACAACTCCAGCGATCGAAAACCGCACCCCACACATCAGCGCCGGAGGAATCGTCTGCACCGCAATGTCGATGGCGAGGTAGGTCGAGCCCCAGAACAAATACACGAGCCCGAAGGCGAGAATTACCATCCACGGGCGTGGGCGCTGGGCAGAGTGCATTGGCGTGAGAAAAGGGAAAGATAAAAGATATCAGACGAGTGCCTGAGACGCGGATTCCAATCTGAAGGGTCGAAGCCGAAGGCTACTTCAGCTTTTCGTATTCCGCTTTGGACAGTCTTAGCCTCACAGGCTACGCCCGTACAAGTATCTTTGACAACATGCTAGTCTGAATCACGCGCCGCCGATCAGCCGTTGGACACGAGACGTTTCCAGTCTCAACGGCGGCTTATGGGCTTCGCTCATCGCGAGCCAGAAAAACGGGACCAATCATCATGAAAGTCAAAACCAAAACTCCATTCGTAATATTCATGTTGTTGTTGGCCGGCACGCTCGTCGGCGGCGGACAGGCTTCGGCCCAGGAGCGCCGCGAACGAACCATTGATGAAGTAAAAACCGAAGCGGTTCACCGCGCCGAGGTCGGCCAGTATCCGTTGATTGGTCTCGATCCCGCGGACGTGAAGGAGGCGTTCACGAGCATTCACACCGCCGACAAAGATGAATGGGCTGCCGGGTTCATGCGCGTGGCCGATCGGTATTTCAACGAAGCGAAGTCACTGCAGAAATCAGATCCCACGAAGGCCAACGCGGACTACATTCGCGCCTGGCGGCTTTATTCGTTTGGACGGTGGCCAATTCCCTCGTCTCCCGGCAAGCAGCGTTCGTATGAAAAAGCGCTTGAGGCGTTTCTCGATCACGCGAGGTTCTTCGATCCGCCGCTTGAAGTCGTGCGCATTCCGTTCGAAGGAAAGGAAATCATCGGATATCTGCGCCTGCCGAAGAATGCTGCAGGCCCGGTGCCGCTGGTGATCGCGGTCAACGGTCTCGACAGCCGCAAGGAAGATCTCACCGAAAGCTTCGGCGCGATTCTTCCCTTCGGCATCGGATTCCTCGCGGTGGACGGACCCGGCACCGGCCAGGCGCCGATCAAAGTCAGCGAAACTTCCGAGCGCATGCTGTCGAAGGTCATCGACTACGCGCAATCCCGTCCGGAGATCGACAAGAACCGCATCGCGCTGCACGGCGTTAGTTGGGGAGCATACTGGGCCACCAAGATGGCAATCGTGGAGCGCGCCCGCCTGCGCGGTTGCAGCGCCCAGTCGCCGCCTGTGGATGCATTTTTTCAGAAAGATTTCCTTATGAACCATCTGCTCGGCAACCGCGAATATCTTTTCGATCAGGTGCCCGCACTCATGAATATTCTCGAAGGCGTGCACACTCTCGACGAGACGGGCGAGTTCTTGCCGAAGATTTCACTGGTGCGTCAGGGCCTGCTGGGTAAGCCGATGGCGCCTATGCTAGTCATCGCGGGCGTGCTCGACACGCAGGTTCCCATCGAGGATGAATACCTCCTGCTGAGCAAGGGTGACGTGCCGAAAGACGCGTGGATCAATCCGAAAGGCGGGCATCTCGGCAGGCAAGTTGGCGTGTGGCCTGATCCAAGAATCTTCAAAGAAGTGATTATCCCGTGGCTGGTGAAGACTCTGCAGGCCACCGAAAAGCAAATGTAGCGACGGACGCATTCCTCGTGTCGCGGGGGCGATGCGGGAGCGACCCAATGAGAACCCGGAATGACCGGCCGTATACTTCCCGTCATCGTGCTCGTTGCGTATTCTTCATGACTATACAAACCGGGAGGTAATGCCATGACTGGAAAAACCGCCCTAATCACCGGAGCCAACGGCGGCCTCGGAACGCACGTCACGAAAGCCTTGCTGGACGCTGGTTTCACCGTGGTCGGCCTTGCGCCGAAAATTCAGCAGGCCGACTTCAACCATCCAAACTTCACTGCACTCCCGGCTTCGCTCGACAGCCTGGACGCCGCAAAGAAAGCAGCGGACACGGTCATCGGCCGCTTCGGAAAGATTGACGTCCTCGCGCACCTGGTCGGCGGCTTCGCCGGAGGCCAGACCATCGCCGACATCGACGACGCGACATTCCAGCGCATGTTCGACATGAATCTTAACAGCGCGTTTCACATGTTGCGGGCAGCGATCCCGCACATGCGCAAGGCGGGTGCGGGACGCATTATCGCCATCGGCAGCCGCGCCGCAGAGGACCCTGGGCCCACCGTTGGCGCCTACAGCGCGTCCAAAGCGGCGCTGGTATCGCTGATCCGCACTGTCGCGCTTGAGAACAAAGATGCCGGCATCACCGCGAACATTATTCTTCCCGGCACTATGGACACTCCCGCCAACCGCAAGGCCATGTCCGGCGCCGACATCTCCACATGGGTGCAGCCCGCGTTTGTCGCCAGCCTGATCGTGTGGCTGGCCGGAGACGCCGGAAAAGATGTGACCGGAGCGGCCATTCCGGCGTATGGGCGCGGACTATGACGGGACGTAACCCTTTCGTAACCCTCTGCTTTGCACATTTTTTGTTGCACTTTAACACTGCTGCAATATGGTGCACATAGCATCTAACAAGTGGAGGAGAACCACCATGGGTTCAGCCCGCGTTGGGAAGTCGTTGCCGCTGCAGGTGGCCGCGATCTGTTATCGCAGGCGCGGCACTGCGGTTGAGTTCCTCCTGGTTAATACCAACGGCGGCAACAAATGGACTTTTCCCAAGGGATCGACTGAGCCTCGGCTGTCGCACAGTCAGGCAGCCGAGCGCGAAGCGGGCGAAGAAGCTGGCGCGATCGGCACCATTGAGCCGAGACACTTCCATCTCTACATTCACTCTAAGGGCGTGTTCTGGCAGCCCGGCGGCGTACAGGAATTCGTGGTCAAAGCTTTTCTGATGGAGGTTCATCAGATGCGCCGGCCCGACGAAGGCAATCGCCGCCCCACGTGGGCAAGAGCCGAAGAAGCGAAACGCCTGCTCGCGAAGGGACGCGAAGTGAAATATTTCCGCGAACTCGAAGCCGTGATCGACCGCGCGCTGGAACGCATTCAGTTCCACCACGAACTCTCGGGAACTTATCCTGGCTCCCGCAACCCCCGCCAGGCCCCTGCCGCCAAAGATCCGATCGCCAGCGTAGTCTGGCCGTGAATGAAGTCCAAGATGGTTTTGTGAGACGATAATTCCAGCCCCATGATTCAGCTCTCCGGCGCCGGAAGACGTTTCGGCCACAAACTCCTCTTCGAGAACGCGGATTGGCTAATCACGCCCCGCGACCGCATCGGCCTGGTGGGCGGAAACGGCACCGGCAAGTCCACGCTGATGAAGATTCTCGCCGGCATGGACACTTTCGACTATGGCACTCTGACCGTCGCCAAGGGCACGTCCGCCGGATATCTTCCTCAGGACGGCCTCACGCTTTCGGGCCGCAGCGTTTTCGCCGAGTGCATGTCGGTGTTTGACGATCTGCGCGCGATGGAAACTGAACTCGAATCCCTCACCCACAGCATGGCGGAACTCGACCACACGAGCGCTGAATACGATGCTGTCGCCGACCGTTATCACCGCGTGGAACACGAGTTCCGCACACGCGACGGCTACTCCATCGAAGCAGAAGTAGGCAGAGTCCTGATGGGTTTGGGGTTTAGTAAAGACGACTGGCCGCGGTTGACTGACGAATTTTCCGGCGGATGGCAGATGCGGCTCGCCCTCGCCAAACTTCTTTTGCAGAAGCCCAACCTGCTCCTGCTCGACGAACCCACCAATCACCTCGATCTCGAAGCCCGCAACTGGCTGGAAGAGTATCTGCAGAACTATCCGAATGCGTTTGTGCTGATCTCGCACGACCGCTACTTCCTCGACGTCACGGTCAACAAGATCGCCGAGATCTGGAACAAGCGCTTCTGGTTCTACACGGGAAATTACGACAAGTTCCTCGCCCAGAAGACGCAGCGCAACGAGCAACTGCAGGCGGCCTACCGCAACCAGCGCGATCGCATCGAGCAACTCGAAGTCTTCATCAACCGCTTTCGCTACCAGGCTACGAAGGCCAAGCAGGTGCAGAGCCGCATCAAGGAATTGGAAAAGATCGAGCGCATCGAGATTCCTCCGGAAGAAAAGACCATTCACTTTTCTTTCCCGCAACCCAAGCCCAGCGGGCGCATCGTGGCGGAATTCGAAGACGTGGCCAAAATATATCCGGGGAAAAACGGAAGCGCCGACAAAGAGGTGTTCCGCAACGTCAACTTCATGATCGAGCGCGGAGACCGCATCGCCTTGGTTGGGGTCAATGGCGCGGGCAAATCCACGCTGATCAAATTGCTTGCCGGCACCGAGGCTGTGACGCACGGCGAATATCGCCTGGGCCATAATGTGGAAGCCGACTACTTCGCGCAGGATCAATACAAAGAACTCGAACCCGACGCCCGCATTCTTGACGATCTCGGCGACGCTTCGCCCGGCTCGGGCGAGACTGAACTGCGCAGCCTGCTCGGCTGTTTCCTGTTTTCCGAAGATGACGTATTCAAGAAAATCGGCGTCCTCTCCGGTGGCGAGCGTGGACGCTATGCCCTCCTCCGCCTACTGCTGCATCCAGCAAACTTCCTGCTACTCGACGAACCCACGAACCATCTCGACCTGCGCGCCAAAGATGTGCTGCTGGACGCGCTCGTGAGATACACCGGCACGGTGGTCTTCGTGTCGCACGACCGCTATTTCATCGACAAGCTGGCCACCCGCGTCTTCGAAGTCGGCGAGGGCAAAGTTGGAGTCTTCCCCGGCAACTACGAGGACTATCTCTGGCGCAAGCAGGGCGGGCAGCGGGTCGCGCCAACGCTGGCTGACGTTCCCGGGTCGGCGAGATCAAAATCAGACGGGGATGCCCCACCCGTCGACAAGCTCAGGGCGGGCTTTCTCGCTGGTATTGCAAGAAGTGGGAAGCACACTGCGTCGGAGCCTGCGAACGGAAACAGTAGGAGCGATGTCGCGACCGAAGCGTCAAAGAAGCGCCTGAATCCCATCAAACGCAAACAAATGGAAGATCGTGTCCACGAGCTGGAGAGAAATATCAGCGGAGTCGAAGCCGCAATTGCCGACCTTGAAACAGCCATGCAGAATTTCGTCAGCGCCGACGAGAGCCAGCGCCAATTGCAGGAACTCGACAGGCACAAAGCCAGCTACGCCGCGCTGATGAAAGAGTGGGAAGAATTCTCCCAAGAGTTATCGAACTCCGGCGAGGCCAGTTCCCGATGACTTTCTTTGCGATCTTCGCGCATCCTCAGCGTCCTTCGCGGTTCAGTTCTTAAAGCCCTTGACTGCAGAGTTCGCCGAATTTCCCGAAGGACGCAGCGCTTTCGCAATCGGCCCGTCCGCACCCGTACAGCATCTTCCGTAATCTCTCCTTCCCACTTACGTGTGTGCGATATTCGGATTGGCCACTAGGCCAGCAACTGCCGAAGGCCACCAAATTTCAAACACCCGCATGACCCAGGTGTCAGGCGCTTTTCGTGAACGTAGCCAAGCGCCGCGCGGAGACCCAAGGAAGGTCACATGCTTCAGTCGTCGGACTCGTTCAATCCCAAGGCCGCATCGCCGGCTTCCAACCCCAACGCTTACAACCCCATCAAGACGGTCACCGCTCCCGTGGATCAGGCCACTATCGGCCGCACGCTCTACATTAAGGGCGAAGTCAGCGGCTCCGAAGCCCTTTACATCGATGGCCGCATCGAGGGCAAAATCACCATGCCCGAAAGCCGAGTTACCATCGGCCGCAACGGCAAGGTTGACGCCAGCATTCAAGCCCGCGAAGTGGTGGTCATGGGCAAGGTGACCGGCAACATCGAGTGCAGCGATCGCGTCGATATCCGCGCGGAAGGATCGGTACACGGAGACATCTCGACTTCCCGCATCAGCGTGGAAGATGGCGCCGCGTTGAAGGGCGGAATTCAGGTCCGCAGCAGCGAAGGGAAACACAAAGACTCGCAGCCGCAACATCAGTCCAAACCAGCCGAGACTCCCAAGGCTCACGCTGCCGCCGCCAGCGCATAATTGGCCGAAAGGTTTCTCCGACAAAAATAAAGGGGCACGCTCGCGTGCCCCGCTGTTTTGGCACGACTGGCCGCGTACATGACCGTGGAAGAGCGGCGCTTCAGCGCCGCGTCAAAGCGATAAGAATTGAACGCGGCTTTAGCCCCTGAGGTTGCTTTTATTTTTTCTCCGCCGGCCTGAAATCCAACGCCGCCGAATTCATGCAATAGCGCAGCCCGGTCGGCGCCGGACCATCCTCAAAGACATGCCCCAGATGCGCGTCGCACTTGGCGCAGCGAACCTCGGTTCGCACCATGCCATACTTCGTGTCGCGATGCTCGACCACATTGCTGGCCTCGCCCGGCTTATAGAAACTCGGCCAGCCCGTCCCCGAATTGAACTTCGTCTGCGAATCGAAGAGTGGCGTTCCGCAGCACACGCAGTGATAGATCCCCGGCTCTTTCGTATTCCAATATTTGCCGGTAAACGCACACTCGGTTCCCGCCTCGCGGGTGACGTGGTACTGCTCGTCGCTAAGCTGCTTCTTCCACTCGGCTTCAGTCTTCGTGACTTTCTCCGCCGTCTTTTCGGCCATAAATTAACTCCATTCTGATGAATGTTCCTACAGGATTAGATGTTTTCAGGTAACAAAAGTGGCAGACGCTACTTCTCCACCTCCTCGCCCACTTTGCGATACTTGCCCCGGAAGAACAGCAGCGGCTCGCCCTCCCGCACCACCACATCTTCGACCTCGGCAATAAAGATTGTATGGTCCCCAGCCTCTTCCGCCGAGCGCAGACGACACTCCAAATATGCCAGGGCTCCTTGCAACACGGGAGTTCCGTGTTGAGTGCGCTCAAAGCGCGCACCGGCTTCGACCTCGGCGTTTTCATGGGTGCGCTCCGTACGCGCATAGTACTCGGAAATCGCCTGCTGATCTTCGGCCAGCACATTGATTCCGAATCGTTTCTTGGCGTGCAGATGGGCGTGCGTCCGCGTAGTGTGATCGACACACACCAGCACCAGCATCGGGTCGAGGGACACCGACGCAAACGCGTTTGCGGTCATGCCGTGCACTTCGCCGTCGAGGTCCACGGTGACGATGGTTACACCCGTGGCGAAGCGCCCCATGGCTCGTCGAAAGTCGGCAGAATTCAAGGTCATATTGTAGAGACGTTGCTGGGAACGTCTCTCTCACCATCATTTGTGGCGCTGCCCGCAAGACGTAGGCAGCTACGTCTCTACGGTAGTAATCGCCTACATTACCACGCCCCGGCGTTGTATCATTCGAGTCAAGTGACGCTGACCGCCCTCACGCCCGTAGCTTCGGAGCAGCCTTCTGCATGTGCTTCGGCACTAGCGGAAGTGCGCCCCGGCGCCCCCATCTCGCGCGAAGCTGCGATGCACCTCGTCCGCTGCTCCGACGACGATCTATCCGAACTTCTGGCCGCCGCCCGCGCGGCCAAAGAGCGGTTCAAGCCCGGAGTGATCACCTACTCGCGGAAAGTTTTCCTGCCGCTGACCAATCTCTGCCGCGACTACTGCGGATACTGTACCTTCCGCCGCGATCCTGGCGACCCCGGCGCTCATACCATGACGCCGGATGAAGTTCTGGCGGTGGCCCGTGTCGGCGAAAATCTAGGATGCACCGAAGCCCTGTTCTCTCTGGGCGACAAGCCTGAACTGCTGTTTCCCGAGATGCGCGAAGCTCTGCGCCGCCGTGGTTACAAGTCCACGCTGCATTATCTCGAGGCCATGTGCGAACTGGTGTTGCGCGAGACGAGCCTGCTGCCGCACCCAAATCCTGGCCTGTTGAGCGCGGAGTGGATTGCACGATTGGCAGCCGTATCCCCCAGCATGGGCCTCATGCTGGAGACCACGAACGCCGCTCTGCTCGCGCCCGGCAGGGCTCACCATAATGCTCCCGATAAACTCCCGGCCAAACGCCTGCGCACCATCGAAGAGGCAGGCAAGCAGAATGTTCCTTTCACCACAGGGTTGCTGATCGGAATCGGCGAATCTCTCGAAGATCGCGTCGACACGCTGCTCGCGATCCGCGCTTTGCACGAACGCTACGGGCACATTCAGGAAGTGATCGTACAAAACTTCCGCGTCAAGCCCGCAATCCCGATGGCCCATCGGCCCGAGCCGACGCGCGGCGAGATGCTTCGCACCGTGGCGGTAGCTCGCTTGTTACTCCCTAACGTCAATATTCAGGCTCCGCCTAATCTGTCTGCGCCTTACTATGAGGAGTTAGTGGACGCGGGCATCAACGATTGGGGAGGAATTTCGCCGCTGACCCCAGACTTCATCAATCCGGAAAAGCCCTGGCCGCATCTGGAGCAACTGCGCGTGCGCACTGAAGCCAAGGGATTTGCCCTGCGCCAGCGGCTGCCGGTGTATCCGGAATTTATTTCTGCAGTAACGGCGAAGCCGGGGGTGTTGTCAGAAAAACTGCATGCCGGGGCAGACAGTCAAGGCTTGGCCAAAATAACGAGGGCGGCATGATCTGCGTCCTCAGCGGGGGCACCGGCGGCGCCAAGTTTATCGACGGGCTCCAGCAGGTCATGCCCGCCGAAGAGATCACTGTGGTCGTCAATACCGGCGACGACCTGCTCTGGTGGGGCCTGTACGTTTCCCCCGACATCGATTCCATCACCTACGTGCTCTCCGGTATGTTGAGCCGCGAACGCGGATGGGGCGTGAAGGGCGACACGTTCCTTTGTCTGCAGGCCATGGGACAACTGGGCGAGCCCACGTGGTTTCACACCGGCGACCGAGATCTCGCCATGCACCTGCTGCGTTCGCGTCTGCTGGCTGAGGGCAAGACTCTCTCCGACGCTACCGCCGTCATCTCCGAAAAACTCGGGGTGAAAGCGAGAGTTCTTCCCATGAGTGACTCGCGTGTGGAAACCCGCATCGATACTCCGGCCGGCGAGTTGAGCTTCGAAGAGTATTTCGTGCAGCGCTGGTACCAGGACCCGGTAAATTCGGTGCGCTTCGCCGGAGCCTCCGACGCAGAGCCCGCGCCGGGAGTCATCGACGCCATCGCCACCGCCGACGCGGTCATTGTCGGCCCCAGCAATCCCATCACCAGCATCGGTCCCATCCTGGCCGTGCCCGGAATTCGCGAAGCGCTGCTGCGCTGTCGCGGAAAAGTTGCCGCCATTAGCCCGATCGTCGGCAACGCGCCTGTCGCAGGCCCGGCGGGAATTCTGATGGCCGCGCAAGGATTGCCCTGTTCGATCGTCGGCGTCGCGCACGCGTACGAGGAATTTATCGACGTGTTGGTCTGCGACAACCGTGACAACCGCGCCGCCGAATTGCTCCGCGCTAACGGTTTGACGGTGCAGTGTACGCAAACCATCATGCGGACCGCGGAGGACAAAGCGGCCCTGGCGCGAGAAGTGCTCTCTTTGGTTTCGACACCCCGCGCACAGAATGAGACTCAGGCCCATGGCCACGCTTTTCGACGTTTGGACCAGCAGCCGTGATTCTCGTTCCCGTCAAAAATCTTTCTGCCGCAAAGCAGCGTCTGGCGGCTGTTCTCGACCAACCGTGCCGCACCGCGCTGGCGCAGGCCATGTTGCACGACGTGCTCGCCACGCTGCACGGCTGGAAAAATCGTCCGCAAGTTGCGGTCGTCAGCAGCGATCCCTGTGCGATAAAGCTTGCCGAAGAATATAAATTCGAAATCATCCCCGACCCCGCGAATCCCGGTGAAACCGGTGCGATCGAGATGGCCACTCGCCGGTGCGTCGAGGGCGGCATAGACAGTACGCTGGTAATCCCGGCCGACATTCCTCTGATTCAAGCCTGGGAGCTCGAAGAAATCCTGAAGCACGCGCCGGTTGAAGGCAGTGTCCTGGTCCCTGCCGCGGACGGACGCGGCACTAACGCCGCTTTCCGCCGTCCCGCAAACCTGTTCCCGCTGCGCTTCGGGAACGACAGCTTTAAACCGCACCGCGCCGCCGCGCAAGCGACCGGCACGCCGTGCATCGTGCTGAAGCTTCCGGGAATTGCCGTAGACATAGATAATCCCGCAGATCTGGAAGAACTAGCAATGATGGCAGGCGAAACCCGCGCCCAAGTGCTAGCCCGCAAATTCTCCGCGCCACCACGAACTCTGTGGGGACGGGCGCCCCGCCCGTCCAGCCGCGCAGCGGCACCCGTTCGTAGAGACGTTGCTTGCAACGTCTCTGGCTGCGCAATACCCGCTGTCTGGATATGATTGGTGAATGGGCAAGCGAACAAGCGAGAAGCAATCGCCAGCCAAGCGGCGAAAGAAGCTCGCATCGGTATCGTCCGATGAACTTCGCCTAATCCCAGTTACTCTAGCCGACGAAATCCGTCCTGGCGACTTCCTCGCCGACAAACTGCTCACTTCCCTCCGCCGACTCCGCCTTCGTCTCCGGGCCGGAGACATCCTCATCATCAAACATAAGATCGTTTCCAAGGCCGAAGGCCGCCTGATCGATCTTGCCACGATCAAGCCTTCCGAAGAATCCATCGTGTGGGCGAAACAATATGCGCTGGATGCCCGCGTAATCGAACTGGCCCTGCGCGAGAGCCGCGCCGTCATCCGCCGCAAGAATGGCGTCCTCATTACCGAAACGCATCACGGCTTTCTCTGCGCCAACAGCGGCGTTGACGTCTCCAACGTCAACGGCGGTGGCCATGCTCTTCTGCTTCCAGAAGATCCAGACCGCTCCGCCGCCAATTTGAGACGCGCGCTCAAACGGCTCACGGGCATCGATATCCCCGTAATCATCACCGACAGTTTTGGCCGCCCTTGGCGCGAAGGTCTGACGGAGGTCGCAATCGGCATCGCCGGAATGAAGCCGCTACGCGACGACCGCGGCCGCCGCGACCCGCATGGATACAAGTTAAAGGCCAGCGTCGAGGCTGTCGCCGACGAACTGGCATGCGCCGCGGGACTGGTCTGCGGTAAACTCAACCGCGCTCCGGCGTGTATCGTCCGCGGATTCCGCTACGAGGCGGGAACGGGAAAAGCCAGCGACATGCTGCGCCCTGCATCCACCGACCTATTCCGCTGAGACTTCCGCTACACTGTAGAGACGTTGCTCGCAACGTCTCTTGTCGGGGATCGGCAGTCCCGACGTGGTGAGAGAAGACGTAGCAAGCTATGTCTCTACGGAGAGTGTCATGCACGAACTCACGTCTTCGGAACTGGAAACTTTTCCTTCGCTCGAATGGTCTGACATCGCCCCGCGATTGACTCCTGCGCTGCGGTCTTCTTTAGAAACGGTACTCGAAACACAGAACGGTGCAGACTTATCGCTGGAAGATTCCTACAGGCTGGCTGACTCCGAAGGCGACGATCTCCTCGGATTGCTGGTGGCCGCCAATCTGCTGCGCGCCGAACTCGCGGGGAACATCGTCACGTACGTGGTCAATCGAAATATCAATTTCACCAACATCTGTTTTGTGGGATGCAAGTTCTGCGCTTTCAGCCGCGGTCCGCGCGAATCAGACACCTATTTCCTCACCCTTGAACAGATGGCGCAAAAGGCAATCGAAGCCTGGCAACTCGGCGCCACCGAAGTCTGCATTCAGGGCGGCTTGCCTCACGGTCTTCCCAAGTTCCACTATCGCGATATTCTCCGAGCCATCAAGAACGCCGTGCCCCGCATGCACATTCACGCCTTCTCTCCGATGGAAATTGTCTACGGCGTCGAACTCACCGGCATGCCGCTCGCGGACTATCTTTCCATGCTGCGCGACAACGGACTGGGCACTCTGCCCGGCACCGCCGCCGAAATTCTCGACGATGAGATTCGCCACATCCTCTCCGCCAACAAACTTTCCACCGCGCAGTGGGTCGAGGTCATTCGCACCGCGCACCGCTGTGGGATCCGCACTACTTCGACACTCATGTACGGACATACCGAAACACCCGCGCACTGGGTCCGTCAAATGCGATTGCTGCGCGACATTCAATCTGAAACCGGGGGCTTCACCGAGTTCGTTCCTCTCGGCTTCGTCCACCAGAACACGTTGCTCTTCCATCAAGGCCTGGCGCGGACGGGCCCAACCCTGGCCGAACATCTGAAAGTTCATGCGCTGGCCCGACTGCTGCTCGCCGGCTCGATCAACAATATTCAAGTTTCGTGGGTGAAACTGAATCGCCGCCTTTCGCAACTCTGCCTGCACGCCGGAGCCAACGACTACGGCGGTACTTTGATGGAAGAAAATATTTCCCGCGAGGCCGGAGCCACCGCAGGCCAGTACACCAGCCCGGAAGATTTTCAATCGCTCATTCTGGAGATGGGCCGTATCCCCGCGGAGCGCAACACCACCTACTCCCGCATTCACATCAAAGCGCCGCTCAACGAATGCACCGCCGAAGAATCGTTCGAGGCGGAATTCGCGTGAACTCGAGCGTGACAGGGGCGCGCCCCATCGCCATCATCGGCGGTACCGGCCCCGCGGGCATGGGACTCGCACTGCGCTGGGCGCGTGCGGGCGAAACCATCATCATCGGCTCGCGGGACGAGAAGCGGGCACAGCAAGCGGCCGCGTCCATCCAACAAAGGAGTGGAGGCGCGGCCAAAATATCGGGGATGGAAAATGCCGCCGCCTGCGCCGCCGCCGACATTCTCATGTTGACCGTGCCCTTTGAAGGCCAAGCGGGGCTTTTGAAGAAACTCAAGCCCGCCATCACCGAAGGCAGCATTCTCATCGACGCCACAGTGCCACTGGCGGTGGCCGTGGGCGGACGCGCCTCGCGCACGGTGGGCGTCTGGCAAGGCTCCGCCGCGCAGCAAGCTGCAGAACTCGTGCCCGACGGTGTGAGCGTGGTCGCGGCCTTCCACAATGTTTCCGCCGAGATGCTCGGTACCGACACTCCGCTCGACTGCGACGTCGTGGTTTGTAGTGACGATCCCGACGCCGCGCAACTCACCCGCGAACTGGCGGCAAAAATTCCCGGAGTGCGAGGCATCGACGGCGGCAAACTCGAAAACGCCCGCATCATCGAGCAAATTACTGCCCTGCTCATCGGCATGAACTTTCGCCACAAAGGCCACGCCGGAATCCGCATCACCGGCCTGCCTCCCAGCGCTTACCGCTGAGCGCATTCATTTCCAGGAGCTTTTCTTTTGAGCGAGCAAGTTTACCAGAACGACCACCTCGACGCGGCCCTGCAATATCACAGCGGCACCAAGCATTCCTATCAGAGCCTGCGTATGCATCCCTACACGCTGGATTGGGACAACAAGCCGCTACTCTTCAAGATTTATCCGACGCTCGAAGTTACACGACTGCCGCGCGATTTCCATGACACTGCCCGCCCTGCGCTCTCCGCGATTGCGGATGTCAGGGCGCCAGTGGAAGCCGAAGCAATCCTCGATCTCGAAACACTAGCGCAGCTGCTCTTTTTCTCGGCCGGCGTCATCCGCAGCAAGAAACATACGCAGGGAGAATCTTTTTTTCGCGCCGCCGCCTGCACTGGCGCCCTCTACGAAGTCGAACTGTACGTCGTCTGCGCCGATCTTCCGGGCCGAGCCGTGCCCGGAGTCAAGAATCCTCCGGGCCTCGCGGCCGGCGTCTACCATTTCGGCGCTGCAGAATTCGGCCTGCGCCAACTTCGTTCCGGCGATTTTCGCCAGGCGCTGGTCCA
The DNA here is from genome assembly GCA_963733795.1 of uncultured Acidobacteriaceae bacterium. Lineage (GTDB taxonomy): Bacteria > Acidobacteriota > Terriglobia > Terriglobales > Acidobacteriaceae > Sulfotelmatobacter. The sequence continues at coordinate 30,489 of CAVTED010000003.1, read as the reverse complement.
CGCCACTGGCAGCGACTCATCGGTGGCGCACGCTCCCATGACGATCATCTGCACCGGGACGTACTGGCGCAACGCCTGGAAATATCACTCCCGCACTTACCGCCATTTCGGCTGGGACAACGGCACGATACTCGCCAACCTTCTCGCGATGTCCGCCGCCTCGAAGCTTCCTGCCAAGGTCATCGCTGGGTTTGTTGACTCTGAAGTAAATGCGTTGCTCGGCCTCGATACCAGTCGGGAAGTCGCATTTTCCCTGGTTTCCATCGGCCACACCGACACTGTGCCACCGGGTTCGCCTGAAATAACCTCGCTTGAGCTACCGATCGTCCCCTACTCCCAGTCGGAAGTCGAATATCCCGCGATGCGCAAAATGCACGAAGCGTCCTCGCTTGATTCCGCGGCCCAGGTCGCCGCATGGCGCGGCCAGACGCCACCGCACGACTTTCCCGCCCCAAAGGAAATCAGAACACTGGAGCCACTCGACGACTCCCGCATTCCCTCCGATTCGATCGAGCAAGTCATCTCGCGCCGGGGCTCTACCCGGAAGTTCGCGCGTGATCCTCTCACAAAGCCTCAGCTTTCGACTCTCCTCGACCGCGCCACGCGGGGCATTGCCGCCGATTTCCTTGATCCTCTCGGAAACCATCTCAACGACCTGTATCTGATCGTCAACAACGTGCTGGGCCTCGCCCCGGGAGCCTACGTGTACCGCTGCGAAGAAAAGCAACTTGAACTCCTGAAACCCGGAGACTTCCGCGACAAAGCCGGCTATCTGGGACTCGAGCAACAACTCCCCGCCGATGCCGCCGTCGATGTATTTTTCGTGGCCGACTTGAAAAGCATTTTGCAGCGTTATGGGAACCGGGGATACCGCGCTGTGCAACTGGAAGCCGGAATTCTAGGCGGCAAACTGTATCTCGCCGCCTACGCGCAGCGCCTGGGCGCCACCGGCCTGACCTTTTACGACGATGACGTAGTCAGTTTCTTCTCTCCGCACGCCCGCGGCAAGAGCGCAATCTTCCTGGTCGCCCTAGGCCGCAGCGCAGCCAAGCTCACGTAGGAACAGAGGCCGCGGCTGTCCCTACGTGATCTCTACTCCTCTGCTACCGGCGCCGTCATCTCTTCCGCTGGCTCTCCGCCCGCCATCGCCTGCGCGATGATCAGCTTCCGTGCTTCGACGCGAATCTTCGGCAGTTGCACGCTAAACCACCACGCTCCCATCACCGAAGCCAGGCCGCCGATCGCAACCGTGAGCGGCGCCCCGAGCCGATCCGACAATGCACCGCCGAGCAGCGCTCCAATCGGGGCCATCCCCATGAACATCATTGAATAAACCGCCATGGTGCGCCCGCGCAGCGCGTCGGGTACCATCACCTGAATCAATGTATTCGAGGACGCCATCTGGAGCATGATGAAATACCCCACCGGCAGCAGAAGAAGGACCGACAGCCAGAACGATGTGGAAAACGAAAACAGCATCAGGCTCACGCCAAACCCCGCACAGCATACCGAGATCCAAGTTCCCAGTCCCTTTACCCCCGAGCGGACTGCCAGAGTGAGCGCTCCCAACAGAGCTCCCACGCCTGCTGCGCCCATCAGAATTCCCAGGCGCACTGCTCCCAGATCGTGCGATCCAATCAGCGAAGCAAACTCCTGACCGCCGCCGCGCAAGATCTTGTCGGCAAAAATCGGCATCAGCACCACGTAGGGCATGCCCGTCATGCTCACCAGCCCGAGCAGCACCATGAGGGCCCGAATCGGCGCGGTGCGGTTCACGAATTGGAAACCCTCGAGCATGTGCTCCCACGGCGATGCCTTCACCGACACTCGCGCCGGAGCGTGCACGTTCATCATCATCAATCCGGCAATCACCGCAATGTAGCTGGCTCCATTGACGAAGAAACACCAGCCCTCCCCCAGCCTCGCCACCAGAATGCCCGCTACCGCCGGACCAATGACGCGCGCCCCGTTGAACATGGAAGAATTCAAGGCGATGGCGTTCATCAAGTCTTCCTTGCCCACCATGTCCACGAGAAACGACTGGCGACCAGGAATATCGAAGGCATTCACCACGCCCAGCAACGCCGCCAGCACGAAGATGTGCCACACCTGCACCGTGTGAGTCAGCGTGAGCGCTGCGAGAACGAACGCCAGCAGCATCGACGCGACTTGGGTCGCAATGACCACGTGCTTACGGTTGCTGCGGTCCGCGACAATTCCGCCTAGCGGAGCTACCAGGAACACGGGAATCTGGCTTGCGAATCCCACCGCGCCCAACTTCAACCCCGAGCCCGTCAACCGGTAGACAAGCCACGACTGGGCCACCGTCTGCATCCAGGTGCCGATCAGGGAGATCAGTTGTCCGCTGAAAAAAAGTTGGAAATTGCGATGCCGCAGCGCCCGCCCCGCCGCCTGCCAACTGAGTCTGCGACTCTCAGGCGTAGCTTCCCCTTTGGCAGAATTCTCTTGGATGGAAGTTTTGGGTTCAGCCACGATCGTTTTATTTAGATGACGATGCGCCATCTTGGGAACTACTATATCGCGGGTCAGTTGTCAGCTCTCAGCTATCAGTTCTGGGTTTTCGACGCTTGCACCGAATTTCGATGCGGATGGACTTTTCATAGCCGGGTTAAATCGTAAACAGCTCCTTCTCCCTTTCTTGCCCCAAATCTGAGCTTTGGAATGAGCTAGCGGGCTAATCGGATCGACGAACTTGGCCCTTCTCTTATTTCCCGCCGTGCGCTAAAGTAGCGCCAGCGCTCTTGGGCTGTTGGGCAAAGGATGGACGCCACTTATGACCACGCCTCCAGTTGGTGTTGAACGCCGCGCCGGGCAGCGGTTTCCCTATCTTCTTCCATTATCTCTCCGCCAACTCGCAGAATCGCTTGAGGGCGTTGGTGTCACTCAGGATCTCAGTTCGCGAGGCGTTTTTTTCTTCACCGACGCTCCACTCACCGAAGGCGCCGAAATTGAAATCACACTCCGGATGCCTTCCGAGATCACTTTAGGCGAGAGCATGCCCGTACGCTGCCGCGGCCGCATCTTACGAGTGATCCGCCCTTCCGCCCATTCGATTTCTGCACGCGCAGAAGCTAAGATCGGGGTCGCGGCTCGTCTTGAGGGCTACGAATACCTCACTGAGTCCTCACAGTCTTCCGCCGCTTTCCCCAGGGTCTCAAGCCTGCATTCACACCATGAGGAGGACCGGCCTGTGGCTCATCCCGCCGCTCGGCCTGGTCTGGGGTAACCTTCCCAGCCGGGATTCCACATCCTGGCCGCTTCCACACCCTCCCGCCATACCGCAGGAGGACTCAAAATTATTTTTCCTGGCTCCCAAAAGTGTCTTTTCAAGTTCGCGATCTTGGCATACAATCGCTGGCAACAAGGGGCGGGACTGTCCCCAGTTTTTCAACGTTGTGCACTTCCTCCCAGATGTTGACTGTGGGTAATACGCGGGCTCGCTGATCGCGTGCAGGAGCGCTTTCGTGCCATTACCTAGGTCACTTGGCGGGAGTAACTTCTATTCTTAACATGCAGACACCAAGAGAAATCAGCGAGAACCGCGTAATGCATGGTATCGGCGTTGCCCTGCTCACTGGGGACCAGGACCACCTATCCGCCTTGCAAAATCGTCTGGAAGCGACTCGTCTGGGGAAGACTGTCTTCAGCCATGTCGGGTTTCCCGCCGGACCCACCGACGCCATCCTTCGTCAGCTTCAGGATTCGCGCGCCGAGGTTGTCATCGTAGACATTCCCGCGCAAGAGCCGCAGCGCGCCATCCATACCATCGAACTGATTCGCTCCACCACCCAGCAGATTGCGATCTTCGCCAACGGCGAAATGACTCGCCCGGTAAACATCGTGGCCAGCATGCGGGCGGGCGCCGGGGAATACCTCGATCACTCCGCCGGTTCCGAGCCCCTGCTCGAAGCCCTCACTCGCTTTAGCTCCTCCCGCACCCGCAGCCTGGGCGGCGCAGGCAAGGCCCGAGTATTTACTTTCCTTGGCGCCAAGGGCGGCGCGGGATGCACTACCGCAGCAGTCAATACTGCCGTGGCCCTACAGCAGTTACATGGAAATGTGGTTCTTGTCGACTTTGCTCCCATCGGTCACGCCGCTCTTCATCTCAACTTGCGGCCTCAATTCGGCGTGCTCGATGCCCTTCAGAATCTCAACCGCCTCGACGTCACTTTGCTCGACGGTCTCATGACCCCGACGAAGGATGGCCTGCATCTGCTGGCCGGACCGCAACAACCGTATCCCACCGAACCAACTCCTGGTGAACTGGCTCGATTATTCGACCTGCTGGTCAATCACTACCGCTTCGTCATTGTCGACGCTTCCAGCCGTCTCGATTCCATGACGCACCTGCTTTCCGATCTTTCGAACGCCGTGCTCGTGGTCGCGCAGACCGACGTGGTTTCCCTGTGGAGCGCCGGACGCATTCATACCTTCCTCGAAGAAGGCACCGGCCGCGACCGCATGCGGATGGTGCTGAATCGCTACAAGAAAATTCCGGGCTTCAACGAGGCCGATGTCGAACGAGCGACCAACTGTAAAGTTCTTTGGAAGGTTCCCAACGCCTTCCAGTCCGTGTCTCCCGCCATCGACCACGGCACCCCCGTGGTTCTGCAGGATGGTTCCGAGATCAGCCGCGCTTATCGGGCCCTGGCCGCGACCCTGGCCGAAGCGTCCTCGCAATCTGATGGAAGCCCCGATTTGATTTACGGCCAGGAAGGCGCACCCAAGAAAGCCCCAGGCCGGCTGAATCTTTCCCCACTCCGCGCGGGACAATAGTCCCCGCCGAGTTCCGCAAATCAACCCAGCGTTGCCGCTTGCGACCTTCGCGAATCCTATGCGCCCTCAGCAATTACGGCTTCGTTCGCGCGGTCCTCGCAAATCACATCGAGACACTATTTCCGCGCCGGTGCCGCATCCTGGGGAAACATCTTGAACGCCACCTCCCGCGTGTGCGAGGTCACTTTCTTGTTCACGTCGCTGTCGTTCTCGGTCAGCGTCCCCTTGAGAACGAAATAACCCTCATCCCCCGGGTTCTTCCCTTCCCCACGCTCCACCGTGCCCTTAAAGTCGAACGCCACCCCGTGAACAATGTCCGTATTAAAGATCAACTTGTTTCCGTCGAGTTTTCCGCTCTTGAAAAACTGATCCAGAAACGCTCCCTTGTCGCTCTCCCCATCGCCAAACCGCGAGACGAATCCTGAAACATTTCCCGCATCTTCCACCGTCACCTGCACAAACTCTCCGTCTTTTAAAAAAGAGTACATCCCGGAATATTCCTGTCCGCTCCTCGCAGCGGGCTGGCCGGCGCCGCAGCGGATTCCGCTGACTTCGCTCCAGCTCTCGCGTCCTGCGCGAGAAGATCCGCACTCCGCAGTCCCATCCCTAGCAGCAGCGCAACAACACAAATAAAATGATTTTTCATCGATCCTGCCCCGTTTAATCGTACTCCACTTAGTCTCGGCGAAGGGTAGCGCCGCCGTCTCTTCGACTTGGCTCAGTACAGGCTCGTGAGGACGCCCCCGCCCTCACATGCCAGGAGTACGAGCAAAATTGACCCTCCACCGGCCCGCAAACAAAAAGGCTCCAGCCGTCCGGCGAAGCCCCCAGTGCATTCCGCTATCTCCCCTATTTTTTCGTCGCCTTCCCGTCCATTACCGTCGACCATTTGGTCCCATCGGGAGACATTTCGAAGGTGAAGTTGTACGCAGCCGGCGAAGTGATCTTCATGGTGAACCGCCCCTTCATGGTCATGCCGCCCATCTTCTCGTCGCTCGTCCATGTCCAGGTGTCGCCATCCACCGAGCCCTTGGAGTCGTCGAATTCTCCCCAACTATTAAACTCGCGGTAGGTGTAAGTCTTGTCGTCGGTGGAATATCCCATCAGAGAAATTCCAGTTCCATTCCCCATCCCACTCTTAAAATCCGCACGGCAGACCATAAAGAAGCCGCCTTCCATCCACTCGCACTTTTGGTTTTCCGTCATCTTGCCGCCCGCACCCATCGGGCTGGGCTTCATGTCACCATCCAGCGTCCATGTCCCGGCGAACATGTCGAGCTTCTTAAGTTCCGGCCCTGGCTTCGGCATCTCCATTTGCGCCAGAGCCGCCACTGCCAAAGCCAGCCACGCCGCGGAGATCATTGCTATATTTTTCATCGCATGCCTCGTCGATTTGATTGTTGATTGCCGGTGCCCAACTGCCGATGGGAACCAGGCGCGACTGCGGCGGAATAGTAGTCTCAGTTCAGGATCACCGTCAACCACAGTTTTCTCGATTTTCCCATCAGCAATCAAAAATCAGCAATCGATCGTCGCTCTACCAGTCTCCCCAATGCGACGCTGTCATCTGCTGAAACTTCATCTTCCACGTGTCTCCCTGCTTCACCCAAACCGTGCTGAAGTGCTGATACCGGGGCGGCGGCCCCTGGTCCTGCGCCGGAGGAACCCGCAGCACCACATCGTACGTCACAATCGCCACACCCTCGGCTGCCATCACCACTTTCATATCGTAGGGCTGCAAATTCAGCCCGCCATCGGCAAACTGGTCCAGCATGTCCTGCCGGTTATAGAGCTGCCCGTCGAATGCCACGAATGAAAAGTCGTCGGTCAGCGCGCGCTTGAAAAATGACACGTCGCCCTTCTTCGCCGCGTCGACGAAACTTTTCTCGGCACTCATCAGCTCCTGCTCCAAGGCACTCGGCGGCTTGGCCGGCGCGTTTGCTTGTCCCATCCCGACACCAGTAAACGCGCAACCAAACAAAGCCATGAAGATTACGAAACTATATTTCATTAAGTCTCTCCCGATGAAAATTTGTCATTCCGAGGAGCGAAGCGACGAGGAATCTGCTGTCCTCTCGCACGAAATCACACTCATTACCCTCGTCGAATCTTTTCCGCCAGTTCTGCCCGGGCCACCGATACCTGCTCCCCGGTCGCCAGATTCTTCAACGCGAACGCGTCCGCCTTCACTTCATTCTCGCCCACGATCAGAATGTACTTCGTTCCCGCCTTCGTGGCCGCTTCAAACATCTTCTTCAGTCGAAAACTCCTATCCCCCAGCTCGACCGCCAAACCTTCGCGCCGCAAATCTCCGGCCAATCGTAGCGCCTTCCGATTCATTCCTTCCCCGACAGGGGCGACGTAAACATCCACACTCGGAGCCGCCTCGGATGCTCGCGCCTGCAGCGCCATCACCAACCGGTCTTCTCCGATGGCAAATCCGATCCCCGGCGCGGGCTGAGGGCTGCCCAGCAATTCCGCCAGTCCGTCATACCTGCCGCCGCCCAGAATCGCGTTCTGCGCCCCCAACGCCCCATGCGTAAACTCAAACGCCGTTCGCGTGTAATAGTCCAGGCCGCGAACCAGACGTGGATTCACCTCAAACAGAACCCCCGCCTCTTTCAAAAGCGCCTGCACATTCTGAAAGTGCTCCTTACTTTCCTCGCCAAGATAATCGCGGATCACCGGCAGCGTCGCGATCACCGGCTGATCCTCCGGCACCTTGCAGTCAAACACGCGCAGAGGATTCGTCACCGCCCGCCGCTGGCAATCCGCGCACATCTGTCCCACGACGGGTTGCAGCGCCTTGCGCAGCGCGTCGTTATAAGCGGCTCGATCCATGGCGTCACCGACCGAATTAATGTAAAGCGTGAAGTCGGTAATCCCGAGCCGGCGCAATAAAGTATCCAGCATCTCCAACACTTCCGCATCGCGAATGGGCTGCTCGCTCCCCGCCGACGCAGGACCAATGACCTCCGCCCCAATCTGATAAAACTGCCGATACCGTCCCTTCTGCGGCCGCTCCCGCCGAAACTGCGGCCCAATGTAATACAGCTTGTTAAGCCCCCGATCCCAAAGTTTGTGCTCGATGTAGGCCCGCACCACGCCCGCGGTATTCTCCGGCCGCAGAGTCAGCGACTGCCCCTTCTCGCTTGCCGCCCGCGACCGATCCTCCCACGTATACATTTCTTTCGCGACGATATCGGTCTCTTCGCCCACACCGCGCGCGAACAATTCCGTCGCCTCGAAAACCGGCGTGCGAATCTCCTGGAAGTTGTAAGCGCGGAAGACGTCCCGCACCGCCGCCTCCACAAAATTCCACAGTGACGTTTCCGGCGGCAGCAAATCCCGCGTCCCTCGCACCGCTTTGATCATGAGCTTCCAGTCTTCTTAGTTTTCAAGAATTGTCATCCTGAGCGAGGATTGATCTTGGCGCCGCAGCGCAAAGATCAACCGCAGTCGAAGGATCCCTACCATTCACACCGCACCACAAGCCTCTCAGGGCGCTCTCTCAACACTACGCGCTACACGATGAGAACGCCTTCGCGCCCGAATGAGCATTTGTCTTAAAAGGGGTCCTTCGACTCCGCAAGCCGGTTCGCTTTGCTCACCGCCTCGCTCCGCTCAGGATGACAGGCCCAGTACTAGGCACTCGGTACTCACTTCTCCCGCAAATATTCGTCTTTATATCCAAGATAGTTTGTCGCATACCGCATAATCGATTCCTCATCCGCGGCTTCCAGCTTGCGCCGAAGCTTCCCCGGAGATCCCATCCACAACGTTCCGGGTTCGACTACTGTCTTCTCCGGAATCAACGTGCCTGCCGCAATAATCGATCCCGCCCCGATTCGCGCGCCGTTCAAAATAATGGAGCCCATGCCAATCAAACAGCGATCCTCGATCACGCACCCATGCAGCGTGACCGAATGTCCCACCGTTACGTACTCGCCCAGATACACGCCCCACTGCTGCTTCATCCCGTGCAGGACGCTGTTGTCCTGCACATTCGAGTGCGCCCCGATACGAATCTCATGCACGTCCCCGCGCACTACCGCATTCATCCACACCGAAGCATGCTCGCCCAGCACCACGTCGCCAATAATCTGCGCCGACTCGTCGACAAAACAAGTCGCCGGAATGGTTGGCCGCACACCTTTATAAGATCGAATCATAATTAGGAAAGAAAATTGAAAGTACCACGAGAGAGCCACTGAGGGACAGCCGCCTCTGCTGTCCGGTCAAGCGGGGCTAGACCAAGGTTGTGACCGATGGCCTCTGTACCCTCAGTGCCCTCCGTGGTCAAAGCCTTCCATTCCCACTCCGGGAAACATTCCAAAATACTTCATCCCACATCACAGAGCTTTCGCGCCTCACCGTGCTATACAAATCTAGGTTTCTCAAATATTCCGCGGAAACATTCCGGCCGCGCTCTCCTAGGACGCGCTTTCCCGGCAATTCTCCGCGGAGTTCTCCCGCCTCGCGTCCGGTTAACGCGCGTCGGTCCGTCCTCCGAGCTGATTTCACAAGATAACGATTCGGCACTCCCGAGGCGACCTCATGTCCGCAACGCGCATTCTTCCTATGGTGATCCTCTTTCTAATGGCAGTTCCCGCATCCGCCCAGGATGCTACCGGCTCCATCCGCGGCACCGTGCTCGACTCCTCCAACAGCCGCATCGCGCAAGCCTCAATCGTAATCGTAAACACCGCGACTGCCGCCCGCTTTAACGCCACCACCGACGCCGAGGGAACTTTCGCCCTCGATCTGCTCCCGCCCGGCGATTACTCCGCCCGCGTGGTGGCCCAAGGTATGTCTCCTGAGGTCACGCCCCAACTGCACGTCGATATCGGCGCCGCCACAAACTTGGAATTTCACCTCGCCATCGCCGGCGCACACGAAAACATCACCGTCTCCGCCGCGCCCACCTTGGTCGAAACCCAACCCACTGCCGTATCCACGCTCCTCGACGAGCGCGCCCTCAAAGAAATGCCACTGAACGGCCGCCGCTTCTCCGACCTCGCCCTATTCTCCCCCAACGTCGCCCAGGACCCGCGCAGCCTCACTTCTTCCACCAACGGCGATCTTTCGTTCGGCGGCATTCGCGGGTTTCAAACCACCACACTAGTCGACGGCGGCGACTACAACAATGCCTTCTTCTCCCAAGCCCGCGGCCGCTATCGCGCTCCCTTCCAAATCTCGACCGAAGTCGTGCAGGAGTTCCGCGTTTCCACCGACACCTTCGGCGCCGAACAGGGCCGCTCCGCCGGAACCGTGATCAACGTTGTCACAAAATCCGGCTCCAATCACCTGCACGGCACTGCGTTTTACCACTTCCGCGACAGCTCGCTAGGCGCAGCCGACGCGTTCCTGGGGTTCAAGCCCCACAACCGCCAGCAGCAATTCGGAGGCACCATCGGCGGCCCGCTCAAGCGCAACAAAATTTTCTTCTTCGCCGGCTTCGATCAGCATATCTTCCACTCGCCCAACGTAGTCGAATTCCTCGACGGCACTTCGCGAGTCATCCCCGCCGCTGGCACCGGCCCCTACACTCCCGGAGACTACGAAGCCTCCGATCAAGCCCTGGTCTTCGCCGCCGCAGCGCAACTCACCTCGCTCGCCGGAGAATATCCCGCCGCGCAGATCGGCAACACCGCCTATGCCAAGCTCGACATCAATCTCTCGCCCCACCATCAACTCGCGCTGCGACTCAACACAACCCGTTACTGGGGAGCCAACAACGTCTTTCTCGACCCCTCAAGCCCCGTCACTTACGACTCCATCAGCGACAACGGCGAAGAACTGGTTTCCACCGGAACCGCATCGCTGTCCCTGACTTCGAGCCTCACGCCGCACTGGACCAGCCATTTCCGCGGCCAATTTTCACGCGACTTGCAACAGTCCTACAGCAATACCGCCAACGTACTGATTAAGATTCCCAACATTCTCGACGGCATCGGACGTTCCAATCTCCTCCCGCGGCAGACCCGCGAGCATCGACTGCACCTGGCAGAAACTGTAAGTCACGATGGAAGCCGCAATGCGTGGAAGCTGGGCGGCGACAGCCTGCTGACCTGGATCTACGATTTTTTTCCCAGCCAGCAAAGCGGCGAATATCTTTTCTATCCCCTCAAGGTGAATCCCTTCACCTTCGAGCCAATGGAGGCTGGTCTGCCGCTCAGCCCCCTGCGAGCCTATGCGCACGAAGCCCCGCATTACTACCTGCAAAACTTTGGCGGCGCGTCCTCGAATCCGAACACCCACGAATATGCAGCTTTCGCGCAGGACACCATCCGCGTCACCGATCACCTGGCGGTAAATCTAGGCGTTCGCTGGGACCTGCAGACATTCTCGACCGCCGGACTCCTCTCGAATTCCCTGTTCCCGCCGTCCGGCAAAGTCCCCTTTAAGCCCTACAACTTCGCCCCCCGCGCCGGACTCGCATACTCCTTGGGCAAAACGCGCCCGCTCGTAGTCCGCGCCGGATACGGCATCTTCTTCGTACGCATTCCCCAGATATATAACTCCGTCATCCAGACCAACAACGGCATCACCGACTCGCAAGTCTTCCTCAACAACAGCGACTACTACGACCATCAGGTCTTTCCCACATATCCCAATCCGCTGGTAAGTTGTCCCCTCACGTTCATCACGTGCTCGCTACCGTCGGGATTCACCCAAGGCGTAACTCATGACCTCTCCGCCTTCGATGCAAATTTCGTCACCCCGCGCGTGCAGCAAGCCAGCTTCACGCTGGAAAAAGAAGTCGTGAGCCACACCACCATAGCGCTGTCAGCGCTCACAGTTCACGGTGAACACCTAATCCGCGCGCTCGACGTAAACCTGCCGCAGCCCACCCCGCTCGCCTACCCTATCTTCGATTCGACCGGCTCCATCTTTCAGGGCGGCTACTACACCGTCGATTCCTTCGCCACCTGGCAGTACACACGATCACTTACCTGTCCCTTTCCTCCGTGCATCAATCCGCTGGGTCGACCCATCGCGCAACTCGGCGCCATCAACGAATTCCAAAGCGCCGCCTCCAGCTACTACAATGGCGCCACGCTCTCCATCAACCGCCGCGTCTCCCGCGGAACCTATCTGCGCCTCTCCTACACCTACGCACGTGCCATCGACGATGGCCAGGACGCCCTCGTCGCCGGCCAACCTGCCACAGTACAAAATTCATACAACCCCAGCGCCGAACGCGGACCCAGCGTCACCGATCAGCGCCAGCGCCTGATCGCCGCCATCTCTGCTGAGTCCCATCCCTTCCATCGGGCCCAGCCACTTCTAGGACGCATCTTCAACGACTGGAAAATTTCCAGCGTCGTCAACTACGGCAGCGGACGCCCCTTCAGCGCCACCGTGGCAGGCGATCCCAACCAGGACGGCAATGATCTCAACGACCGCCTCCCCGGCTACACCCGCAATGCCTTCACCGGCCCCGACTACACCACCACCGACCTCCGCCTCACTAAACTCGTGCGCCTCGGCGAGCGCTACAAGCTGAACTTTATCGCCGAATCCTTCAACCTCCTGAACCGCGACAACCAGCGCGTCACCATCACCTCCAACGGCCTGGTGAACAACGCGACCACGTTCGTGACGAACTCCGTAGTGGCCAACATCGCCCCCTATCCCGGCTACTACCAATTACCGACAAACTTCATGAAACCCACCGCTGCCTACGCGCCAAGGCAAGTACAGTTGTCGATGAAGTTGGTGTTCTGAACGTGAATCGAGAGTGGCTTGACGTCTAACGTCCTCAAATGGTCATCCCGCCCGAAGCTTGCCGTGACGAAGAAAGGACAAACGCAGTGGAAGGACCTGCTGTTGCGTGGAATGAATAGCCGTGCGCTTTCAGCGTAAACGTCGGTTCACCGAGGTCATTTCTCGCACGCCCGTTTGAAAACCCGCACTCCGCCCTGTATAACTTGGGACGGAACTTCTTGCCCGATGCCGCTTCCAACCCGGTCCCCGTGCCCAAGCCCCGCCGCTGGAGTATCGTTGCCGCGGGTCTGCTGCTCGCCGCCCTCGCCTTCGTAGTGATCTACACGAGCCGGTCGGCCTTCTTCAGTCCGCTCGCACTGGTCGTCGTCGCTGCCATTGGGCTAGCGGCTCTCCTGCTGCAGCTGCGCTTGCGCAGAGAAAAAGACAGAGACGCGGATAAAAATCTGAGCACTCCGGTCCGCGCTCCCCTCTGGCTTAACGTGCTGGGACTCATCTTCGCCATCGCCGCCGTCTTCGCCGACGTCCTTCATCTCAGCGCCAACCTCCTGCTGATTGCCGCGCTGGGAGCTGTTCTTTGTTTTGCCGTCAGCGGCACGACTGTTCTGCACGCACTTCGCAAGAAGAAAATCTGAATCAGGCTTCCGATTTCATCAGCCCAGAAGCCCTATCTTTTGAATTCCACCGCCACCGTCGTTTCCACTACCGCCGGTTCGCCATTCACGCGATAGGGCTCAAATTTCCACCAGCGCAACGCATCCATGGCCGCTCGCGCCAGCACCTCCGGACCATTGAGCGCGTGCATGCCCACGACCGATCCATCCCGCCCCACCACAATGTCCAGGGCTACAATTCCCTGTAGATTTCCTTTGCGAGCCTCTGCGGGATACGTTGGCTCGACCCGGTGGACCAACAGCTTTTCCATCGCCTCTGGCGGAACCCGCGCCTGTGGCTTTCCAAAGGACGCCGTCGCCGCACTCTTCAACCCCGATTCCAACTCTTCCCATCCCCGGTTCCAACGCCACCAGAAGACGGCTGCAGCGAATGCCACAAAAACAACAACAATCGCCCATCCCATCGCGAATTGTTTCTTCCTCGGGCGTGGCGCTTCACTTCCCAAGGTCTTCGGGTTTCGTCCTTTCGTATCGATACTCTTTGTGGGCATTGCAGAATTCGGGCTGGCTCCGAGCTTCGTTTCTGTCGCCGCGTCTTTTTGGTTCTCTTTTTCTTTATCTTTGGCCCATTTCCGGATGGCTGCGCGCTGGTCGGCTGACATTCCTACGAACTCGAGCCCGCTGCAAAGTTTGTCCTGATACCGGACTATCGCCCGCGTTCGTAACGGAGGCGTGACCAGCGGCAGTTGCACCTCTATCGCCACCGCCTCGCCCGGAGCCAATTCGTGCGCTAGCATGGCGCCAACCCCTCGCTCGCTCAGATTCACCGAACGCCCGGGAACTGTGTCCGGAATCCCCGACCGCAACAACGTCACGTCCAGCACGGACTGCAGCGGAAACCGAGGCTCCCGCCTCCGCGACACCCCGCTCCACGCCCGCGCCTGTGCCTCAGCCGCCATTCAGTTCACTTTTAAGTTGTCTTTCCTACCGTGAGCGAAGCGGGAGGAATCTGCTTGTGTGGGTCTTGGTCTCTGACCCGGACGGGCCGAGCGAAGCTCGGCTGGCGCTCCTCACTATCTCCTCAACTCCACAATCTCACTCCCTCTGGCAAACAAAACGACGCTCGCCATCCCAATAAACAATCCATGCTCCACCACGCCCGGCATGTCGCTCAACTGCCGAGCCAACCCGTCGGCATCCGGAATCTGCCCAAACCGGCAATCCAGAATGTGATTATTCTCGTCGGTCAGATAAGGCTTGCCGTCAACGCCAGTTCTCACCATTACCTGCGCCCCCAACCCCGCAATTCGCTTCGCTACCAGCGCCTGGGCAAACCGAATCACCTCCACCGGCAGCGGAAACCTCCCCAACACCGGCACCTGTTTCGAAGCATCCGCCACAATCACCAACTGTTTCGTAGCCGACGCCACAATCTTCTCCCGCAACATCGCACCGCCACCGCCTTTAATCAACCGCAGTCGCGGATCGACCTCATCCGCTCCGTCCACCGTGACTGCAATCTCCTGGCATTCGTCCAGCGTAGTCAGCGGGATTCCCAAGCTTTGCGCCAGTTCCTGAGATCGCAACGACGTCGGAATCCCTCGAATCCGCAGCCCCTTCTTGACCTTCTCCGCGAGCAGCTTGATGAAGTAAGCCGCCGTCGACCCTGTCCCCAGCCCGACGACCTGCCCATCCTTAATAAATTGCAGACCAGCGCGCGCCGCTGCCTCTTTTTCCGGATCGCTTTTTCCTTGAACGTTCGTCATGATGGTTCACTACCGCGTTGCCACATCTCGATTGTCATTCCGACCCTGAGCTCTGCGAAGGTAGAGGAATCTGCTGTTCGTCTCCAACGAGGAGATCTCACCCCAAAATTTTCTCGGTATAAATCAAATATCCCGCCAGCACCAGCCCAAACACCACCGTCAGAATCGTAATCAGATCCAGCACGAAGCCGGCGGGCTCAAAGGTCCCCGCCTCCAACTGCACCCGCGTCTTGCGATATCGCACCAGACCTGCCACAACCAGCGCCAACCCGGCAAGAATCGTGAAAGATCCCAACCACACCGACATCCCCGCCGTCCGTACCGCATGGCCCTGCAGCGCCGTCAACTGGCGCATGGCAATCGAAAAGCGTCCAATGGCAAATCCAAACACCACAATCGCCGCTCCGGTCCGCACCCACGCCAGAAACGTTCGTTCGTTCGCCAGATGGTCACTCACCCGATTGGAATTGGGATTGTCCGGCACCCACCCTCCGATGTCGCCTGCATTATTCCACAGCTTTCCCGATCACAACTGCCGCCCCCGCAAGATTCTTGATCAGTTCGTCGGGCACACCGTGCCGCTCTTTCAGATACTGCGGACTGTTGTACGTGACCGAGACCTTACCGTCCCCGTCCTCCGCCACGAGCGCCTTCAAGGGCAAATCAATCGCCAGGCTCGGCGCCGCTACCATAAGCGGAGTGCCTGCTTTCGGACTTCCGAAGATCACAACTGTCGTCGGCCTCATCTTCAGGCCAACTTTCTCAGCCTCGCCGCTGTGGTCCACCACGGCAAAGACCTGCAGCCCCTTGGCCGCAAAAGCCGCCTCCAAGCGCCGCACCGTTTCCTCGACGGAATAGTGGCTGGGAACCTGAACCAATCCGTTGTCTTGCGCCATATCATTCCTCCGGTGAATTGCGAAGTTTGAAATACTGCCGACCCCGCGGATTGACAGCCCAGCCACAGGAGACTAAGATCGTAATCGAGGTGGTTTCCACCTTCTCCTCATTTCAGGTTTCCTGAACTAAGTCAGCCCATCTGAAGTTGTCTTTCTTAGGAACCCCAACCCTAGGAGGTTGCCTATGTTTGCACGCAATGTCTCGATTCATCTGAAATCTAATATGTTATCCGATTACACGCGGACTTTTGAGAAGGATATCCTTCCCTTGCTTCGCAGGCAGAACGGATTCAAGGACGAAATCACACTCGCTGGTCCCGGCGGAGTCGACGTGACTGCAATTAGTTTTTGGGATAACAAGAACGATGCCGACACCTACAACACCAATACTTATCCGCAGGTGTTGAAAACGCTGGCACGATTCATCGAGGGAACGCCCCAGGTTCACACCTTTGACGTTGTCACCTCGACCTTCCAGAAACACGATGTTCTCGCAGCAGCGTAAGGACACTCTGAGCAGTTTGGTCCGGGGAGGCGGAGTAAATATCCGCCTTCTCAGACCCATAAAGGGCACGTATTCGAACCGCGCCCAGGAGGTATCCATGCATCTTGCGCTCCAAAACGCCGAGACTATCAGTCGTCTGGTGGAACAAGGCGAATTGCTTTTGAAGACCTTCCATGCTGAGAGCGAGAAAGATCCCGCAGGGGTGGAAACTGAGTTCGCGCGTGGCGAACTGATAGGCTGGCGCAGTACATTACACACTTTGTATCGGGATTGCGCTGAGGACATCGTTAACCGCGTTGTCACCAGGACCCATTTGATCATTCCCAATAGCGAAGTCCCGGTTGGTGCCTGCAATGCCTATTGAGGCCATCCTGCACGAAGTTGAGCAACTGCATCATGTGAGCGAACGTCTTGCGATACTGGCGGATCAACATCCGCCTGTCTGCGAGGCCATCATGACGATCTCGGGTAGCATTCGTGACACCGCTACGATCTTGGGAGTGCTGGTAGCGACAAGAATGACAAGGCTGATTTGACAAGATTGACCGTGCACGGGTTCGGCTCAACTTCGGGTAGACTATGCGGGGAAAAATGATCATGCCAAACCCCCGGGAGCACGCCATCGTAAGACGCACTCTGGCAATGGTCTTTGCAACCACCACTATTTTCGCGGCGCGCCACGCTTGCGCCCAGACCGACTACCGGCCGAGCCCCGAGAACCTTCAAGCCCGCGGCGAATTTCAGGACATGAAGTTTGGCATGTTCATCCATTGGGGCGTTTACAGCGTTCTGGGCGACGGCGAATGGGTGTTCCATGACCGCAAACTAACGCTCGACGGATACAATCGCCTGCCTACATTTTTCGATCCCGAGAAATTCGACGCCCCGACCTGGGTCGCCCTGGCGAAAGCAGCGGGCATGAAGTACATCACCATCACCTCCCGTCACCATGACGGCTTTGCCATGTTCGACTCCAAAGTTTCGGACTGGAATATCGTTCAGCGGACGCCCTTTAAGAGAGACCCGCTGAAAATGCTCGCTGATGAATGTCACCGCCAGGGGATCAAGCTCTTCTTCTATTATTCGCAACTGGACTGGCACAATCCCGACTACTTTCCCAGAGGCAGAACGGACTGGGAAAACGGACGCCCCGAGCACGGCGACTGGAACACTTATCTCGATACTTATATGGATGGCCAGTTGCGCGAGCTACTTACCAACTACGGTCCCATCGGCGGCATCTGGTTCGACGGCATGTGGGACAAGCCCGACGCCGATTGGCATCTCTCCAAAACCTACGCCCTCATTCATCAGTTGCAGCCCGCCGCGCTGATTATTCCCAATCATCACCAAACTCCCAAGCCTGGCGAAGATGTGCAAACCTTCGAGCGCGATCTGCCCGGACAGAACACTGCCGGGTTCAACACCAACTACGTCAGCAATCAACTGCCGCTCGAAAGCTCCGACACGCTCAACGGCTCCTGGGGATTCAACATCGGAGACGTCAACTACAAGAGTCCGGCCGATCTGGAACGAAGGCTGGTGCGGGCCGCAGGCAACAATTCCAATCTGCTGCTGAATATCGGCCCGATGCCCAATGGAGTGATCCAGGAAGAATTTGTCACGCGCCTGCACGCCGTGGGCGAATGGCTCTCCAAATACGGAGATTCGATTTACCGGACCCGTGGAGGCCCGATCGCCCCCGGAGATTGGGGAGTCACCACGCAGAGGGAAAATAAAATCTACGTGCACGTGCTGAACTGGAACGCTCCACTGCTCGCGCTTCCGCCCATCAACGAGAAAATATCAGGAGCGCATTCTTTAGTTGACGGATCGAAGGTAGAGTTCACCCAAAACTCGGACGGCGTTATCTTGAAAATCCCCCCGTCAAAGGCAGACGAAACCGATCGCGTCATCTACCTGACCTTGTCCAAATGAAAATGTCGAATTGAACCGCAGTTATACCCCAATCCACCGACGCTCGCTCGCGCTCTTGGCGATGGCCTCGCACAGCACGAGCTCATCGTGTCCGGTCTCAAAGGTTGGGAAGTCCGCCTGCGAATCTTTGCCGTTCGCGATGTGCGAATAAAAATCCTTGAACAATTGCAGGAACGTGTCGGGATAGCCTTCGGTGTGTCCCCCGGGATACGCCGAATACCCCCGCGCAGCGGGCATCATCAGCGAAGGGTCCTTCGGCAGTTCCTGATTCGCCTGGTTGCGGTGCCCAATCCAGAGCTGGTTGGGAGATTCGGAGTTCCACGCCAGCGAGCCCTCCGAACCATTGATCTCGAACGAGAGAGCCGCCTTGTGTCCGGCACTGACCTGCGAAACCGTCATCACGCCGCGCAAGTTCGCCTCAAACCGCAGCAGCACCGAAGCGTAGTCATCGGTTGAAATTTTGACTGGATCGCTCGCCGCGGCCGTGGCAGCCTGAAACGTTTCCACTCGCCCTCGTGGCCGCTGCCGGACCGGAATCGTGGTGGCAAGATCGCCGCAGACTTCCACAATCTTCCGGCCGGTAAGCCACATGGCGAGGTCGAGCCAATGCGTCCCAATGTCAGAGACGGCGCGCAGATCGCCTCCGAGTTCAGTTTCCAGCCGCCAATTCCAGTCCGTCGGATAAAGGAGCCAATCTTGCAGAAAATTGCCATGCACCAACCGCGGCTCGCCAATCGCTCCGCTGGCGACGCGGGCGTGCGCTTCCCGGCAAAGAGGATAATAACGGAGGTTATAACACACGCCGCCCACTCGCCTGTGCTCGCGGGCGAGTGCAATTAACGCCGCACTCTCCCGCGTAGTCATCGCCACCGGCTTCTCGCACATTACGTGCTTGCCGGCGCGCAGCAAAATCGAAGCTTGCTCGAAATGAAGATAGTTCGGCGTACAAATGTGAACCACGTGAACCGCAGAATCGCCCGCCAGTTCGTCGAGCGAGCCATAGGCGCGCGGAAGCTTCAGCGCCGATCGCGATTCTTCTGAACGCTCCGGCGAACTCCCGAGCACGCCCGCCACCGGAACGCCCAGTCGCCGAAGAGCATCAATGTGGGCGCGTCCCACAAATCCAGCGCCAATGATCGCAGCCTGTAGTTGTGACAAAGAGATATTCCTCCATAAAGCTTCTAGCTAGCTACTAACTTCTAGCTCCCCACAAATGCTTTTCGGGAAGAGCACGGCAGCCGCGCCGCTCAGAGTCGCGATGATGCTGGCTTTTAGCTCCAGGATTAATTGCTTAGCCAGAAGCTAGCAGCTAGGAGCCAGAAGCTAACATGCTACGGCGCCGCCGTGACCTGCAGCGCCGACGGCGTCTCCAGCCGCTCCCGGTAAATCAACTTCTTCGGCGCCACCTCGCCGACTGCGTCCACGTGCACCACATATCCCCCTGGCGGCAACGTTTCGCCAAAGGGCAACTCCTTGGCAATGGTCGCCCGCCGAAGAACAAAATGCTGATACCCGATCGCCGTCGCCCGGCCATTTTCCGCTACCGCCAGCACGATGAAGGTTAAATCCATATCGTCCGGCGTGGTGTTCGAAACTTCGGCGCTGCCCTCAATCCGGTTGCCGTTCACCCGCGCTGGCATCTTCCAGTTAAGAGTTAAAGCCGAGCGCACGCGAAGCACGAACGCCTTCTGCACTTCTTGTTGCGGCCTGCCATCGGTCACCGAAACCGCAAACTGAAATTCCCCAGAGCGCTCCGCCTGCCCGTGAAGCAACCCGTTATCCTCCAGTTTCATCCCCGGCGGCAAGCTCCCTTTCTGCAACTTCCAGTGCAACACCGAGATGCCGCCGTGCGCCCGGAACCGCAATTCATACGCGCCGTGCGGATATGTGTCAGGAAGTTCTGAATCATTCTCAATGACTAGGCCGGAACCCTGCTCCGGGGCCGCTGGCGTTCCCTCAGTCCCTGTCTGCTGGTCGCCCGCTTTGGCTAACCCGAACTGACACGCCGCCATACCCGCCGCGCATGCCAATAGGATGACCAAATCTGCAACCCGCCGCACTCTTTGATTCTTTTCCATGGCCTGAGAAAATCAGCAATGCTTTCCTGTCATTCTGAGCGCGTCTTCCCCCGCTAAGCATCGCCGCAATTTCACCAGGAACTTGCACCCTTCGTTCCGGACAGCGACACTAACTGATGAAAGTGCTCCCCTAATCTCCCACAATTCTCCGCTCTTCGTCTAAGAATGTTCTGACACAGGGCAATCTTGCGACGCTTCCACCTCGGTCACCGAAGTTATATTGACTAGAATTTAATATTTCTGAAAAACTGTTTATTGGGAATCCCGCTTCCCATCGGCTGCATCTTCTTACTGATAGATTGATGGAACTGCTGCTCAATCTCGCTTGGCTGCTTTTGGCGGTACCCGCGTTCTGGCTGTGGCGCGGCGCCCGCTGTGCTCAGCATCGCCGCAAGTTTACCGCTTTCCAGTGCCTGCTGGCTTTGGGGTGCATGCTGGTCATCCTCTTCCCCGTGGTCTCGGCCACGGACGACCTGTGTGCCATGCGCAACGAGATCGAGGAATCGCCGGCCAGCAAGCGTACCATCCGTCAAGCCAGCAACGACAAGCTTTCGGCCTGGAAGTGGCAGAATCCTCCTGCATTGACCGCGACCACAAGTTCTTTCACTATGAGCGAACAGGGTCAGCAACCGTTGCCCGCCTGTGGATTGTCGGTTCCGGCAACGCCCGCTACAGTGGTGGCGGCCCGCGCTCCTCCTTTTTCCCTTGTCGGGTAGTTCCTCAGATCGTCGACTGTTTCAAAAAACAGCAGAACCTTTATTTAACTTTACGAAATTCTGAGGCGGGAAACGAGATAGTAGTGTTTGCCGGTGAGTCGGCGGCGGGATACCACCGCCGCGCCGAATCTTTTTCCCGTCATGGGTAAATGCAGTCCAATGGAGTCCCTGATGCGCTGGAAATTGTTGAGTGCGAGAGTGGTCGTGGTCCTGGGAGTTGCCAATCTGTGCGCCCAGGCTGCTCCGCAATCCGCTCCTTCAGCGGCCGCTCAAGTTTGGAATTGGGACACAGTCAAAGACCATTTCGAACTGAACAATACGGCGCTTCAGGCAAGCCGCTTGAACATCGACGAACTCAAGGCACAGGAAATCACAGCCCACCTCCGTCCCAATCCCGACTTCACCCTTTCAGCAGACGGCACACAAATCGCTCCCAGCCACGGCGTCTGGACGCCGTTTGCCGGCACCTTCGTCTCGCCTGGCGTCAGCTATCTTTTCGAGCGCCGGAACAAACGCAATCTGCGCTTCGAGGCCGCCAAGGAAGGCACCGCTGTCGGCATCGCCCAGCAATCCGACTCGGAACGCACTCTGCTCTTCAATCTGCGCACCGCTTTCGTCGGCATCCTGCAAGCCAAGGCCGTGCTTCGCCTGGCGCAGGATAATCTCGACTCCTACGACAAGATTCTGAAAGTCAGCCGCGACCGCTTCCAGGCGGGCGACATCGCCCGGATCGACCTCGACCGTCTCGAATTGCAACGCCTGCAATATGAGTCCGACTGGCAGACCGCGCTGGTCAATCTGCGTACGACAAAAATCAACCTGCTGGCGCTGCTCGATGATCGCAGGCCGGTCGATAGCTTCGATGTCGAAGGCACGTTCGATTTCAGCGAGGACCTTCTTTCGCTCGACGACTATCGAAAAGACGCGCTGGACGCGCGTCCCGACCTGCGCGCCGCGGTGCTCTCGGTGAAGCAGGCCGAAACCAACTATCAACTGGCCGAGGCCGACGGATCAACCGATCCCACCATCGGCGTCTGGTTCACCCACAATGGATCGTTCAACAATCCTGATGCCTTGAACACCATCGGAGCCAGCGTCAGCATCCCGCTGCGCATCTTTGACCGCAATCAGGGCGAAAAATTGCGCACGAAAATCGATATCAATCGCAATGAGAAGCTCCGGCAGGGAGTTGAAACTCAGGTCTACAGCGACGTGGACTCCGCCTACGCCACGCTCAGCAGCAACATCAATTTGCTGAAGCCCTATAAGCGCCAATATCTGGAAGAGGCGGTCCGCGTGCGCGACACGGTTTTATTTTCCTACCAGCACGGCGGCGCGGCTTTGCTCGACTTCCTGAATGCCCAGAGCGAATATCGCGCCGTGGAATTGAATTACGTGAATCTGGTCGGTTCCTATCTGACGGCGGCAGCCCAGCTGAATCAGGCAGTCGGGCGCGAGGTAATCCCATGAGAAAGCTTTTGTTCCGGACTCAACCCGGCGCCCAGAGCCGCGGATTGTCACGCCTGCTTCCAATGGCTCTCGTACTGGCATCGCTCGGCCTTGGCATCGCCTGCTCGAAGGATACTCCCGCGGCAGCCAGCAAGCCGCCCGTCACGCTCGACCCCGACGTCTTCGAAACCGATCAGCCCGAAGTATTCAAAATCTCGAAGGCGGAGACTCGCTCACTGCCGACGCAGGTCACGGCCAACGGCACCGTCTCCCCCGATGTCACCCGCACCATCCACGTAACCTCGCTGGGCGCGGGCCGGGTCGTCGATCTCAGAGTGAAGCTCGGCGACAACGTGAAGAAGGGCCAGACCCTGCTGGTGATTTCCAGCCCCGATCTTTCCTCCGCTTTTTCCGACTATCAGAAGGCAAGAGCCGACGAAGTGCTCTCGCACAAAGCTCTCGATCGCGCCCAGATGTTGTTTGACCGCGGCGCCATCGCGGCCAAAGATCTCGAAACTGCGCAGGACGCCGAAGACAAAGCCAAAGTCGATGTGGAGACCGCGAAACACCACGTTGAGATCCTGGGCGCCGATCCCGCTCATCCCAGCCCGCTGATCGATTTGCGAGCTCCCGTCTCAGGCACTATCGTCGAGCAAAACGTTGCCGGATTCGAAGGCATCAAGAGCCTCGACAATACTCCCAACCTGTTCACCATCGCCGATCTCGGGCAGGTCTGGGTCGTGTGCGATGTGTTCGAAAACGATCTCGGCGAAGTTCACCTGGGCGACTCCGCCGAAATCCGTCTCAACGCCTTTCCCGATCGCGCGTTCAAAGGCAAGGTCGCCGACATCTCCCGCGTGCTCGATCCCAACACGCGCTCGGCGAAGGTGCGCATCGTGCTCGGCAACGCCGACGGTTCGCTTCGTCCCGGCATGTATGCGGTCGCCACCTTCCGCTCGCGCAAGCTGACAGACCGCGTCGTCGTGCCCTCCACCGCCATCATGCGCCTGCACGACAAAGACTGGGTCTTCCGCAAAGAGGGCGACAAGCGCTTCCGCAAGATTGCAGTGCAAGCCGACGGCCTCGCTCCCGACGGCATGCAGGAGATTCGCGACGGCGTGAAGCCCGGCGACGAACTGGTCACCAACGCGCTGGAGTTCTCCACCGAAGTGGCGGAGAAGAAAGAATGATCCGCGCGCCTGATCGATTTTGCGCTGCGCAACCGCCTGATGATTCTGGGCGCTGCGCTCGTGCTTTTTGCCTGGGGCATCTTTTCGTTCCATGCCCTGCCCATCGAGGCCTATCCGGACGTTGCCGACACCTACGCGCAAGTCATCACGCAGTGGCCGGGACATGCCGCCGAAGAAGTCGAACAGCAAATCACCGTGCCGCTGGAAGTGGAACTCAACGGCGTCGCTCATCTCACCCATCTGCGCTCGGTCTCGCTGATGGGTTTGTCGGTCATCACCATCATTTACGACGACGACATCACTACCTTCAACGCGCGCCAGGAAGTGCTCGACCGCCTGCAGCTCGTGACCCTGCCGAACGGCGTGAATCCGGCCATCGGTCCGGACTACAGTCCGACCGGCCAGATCATGTTCTACACGCTGACCAGTTCCAATCCGAAATATGACGTGATGGAACTGAAGGCGCTGAATGACTGGGTCGTGGTGAACCAATTGAAGTCGGTTCCCAACATCGTGGACGTGAATCCCTTTGGCGGCCCCACGCGCGAATACCAGGTTCAACTCGATCCCGGAAAGCTGGTGTCCTACGGCCTGTCGCTGTCGCAGGTAGAGAAGGCGCTGCTGGCCAACAACATCAATGCCGGCGGCGGATTCATCGAGCGCGGCGAGCAAGCCTTGAATGTGCGCGCCGTCGGCCTGATGCAGACCACCGACGACATCGCGGCCACCGTCGTCAAAGTGCAGAACGGAACTCCGGTGCGGGTTCGCGATCTGGGCAATGTGGTGCAGGCCCCCAAGGTCCGGCTCGGGCAACTCGGCAAGACCATCCGCAAAGAAGATGGCACCGATCCTCAACAACGATGACGTCGTCGAAGGCATCGTCCTGCTGCGCAAGGGCGCGGTCGCCGAGACCACTCTCGATGCCCTGCACCAGAAAATTGACGAGTTGAACGGAAAAAACGGCAAGGCTGGCCTGCTGCCGCAAGGCGTGAAACTTGTCTCCGCACCTCGACCGCAGCGAACTGATGCATCACACCACCCACACGGTGCTGCGAAATCTGACCGACGGCGTTTTGCTGGTGACCCTGATTCTGTTCCTGTTTCTCGGCAACGTGCGCAGCGCGCTGATCGTCGCCATCACCATCCCCTTCTCCCTGCTGTTCGCGGCGATCCTGCTCGACCTGCGCCACATTCCCGCCAACCTGCTTTCGCTGGGCGCGCTCGACTTCGGCATGGTCGTCGACGGCTCGGTGGTGATGGTCGAAAACATCCTTCGCCACACCTCCTTCGGCAACACCAAAAAGACGTTCATGGAGACCATTGCCATCGCGGCGCACGAAGTGCAGCGCCCGGTCTTTTTCGCGCGCGTCATCATTATTGTTTCGTACCTGCCGATCTTCACCCTGCAGCGGGTCGAAGGCCGCCTGTTCAGCCCCATGGCGTGGACGGTCGCTTTCGCTCTGCTGGGCGCGCTGGTGTTTGCGCTGCTCATCGCGCCTGTTCTGTGCAGCATGCTGTTCAGCTCGGAAATCAAGGAATGGCGCAACCCCGTGCTGGAGTGGCTGAACCGCAGCTACGCCCGCGCCCTCGACTGGTGCTTCGATCATCTGAAGCTCACGCTTGGGCATGGGACTGCTCGGCGCTCGCCGTGATGCTTTTCATCGCGTTCAGCGGAATCATTGGCTCGGAATTTCTTCCTCATCTCGACGAAGGCGCGATCTGGGTGCGCGGCACTCTCGCGCCCAGCACCGGACCTTCCGCCAGCATCGACATGTCAAAGAAAGCGCGGCTGGTGCTGGCCAGATTTCCCGAAGTCACGCAGGTCATCAGCCAGGTGGGCCGCCCCGATGACGGCAGCGACGCCAGCGGTTTCTACAACACAGAATTTTTCGTCGACCTGCGGCCGCGCGAGGAATGGCGCAGCGATTTCCACGGCAAGAAAGATGAACTGATCGCCGCCATGGACAAGGCAACTGCAGCAATTTCCCGGCGTGGACTGGAATTTCTCGCAGCCCATCTCCGACAACGTGGAAGAAGCCGTCAGCGGCGTGAAAGGCGAACTGGCGGTCAAGTTGTTCGGCAGCGATCTGAAAACTCTCGAAGCAAAAGCCGACGAGATGCAGGGCGTGATGAGCCAGATTCCCGGCGTGGCCGATCTGGGCACGTTTCAAGTCCGCGGCCAACCCAACGTCAACCTGAATGTCGACCGCGCCGCCGCCGACCGCTTCGGCATCAATGTCAGCGATATTCAGGACGCGGTCGAAACCGCAGTCGGCGGAAAAGCCGTCAGCCAGATTCTGATCGGCGAGCAGCGCTTCGACCTGACCGTCCGCTACCAGCCGCAATACCGCGCGGTCCGTCGAAGACATCGCGAACATCCGCATCCTCGCGCCTTCCGGCGAGCGAGTCTCGCTGGCGCAGCTCTGCACACATCACGCTCGATGATGGCGCGTCCACCATTTATCGCGAAGGCAACTCCCGCTATATCGCCATCAAATACAGCGTGCGCGGCCGCGACCTGGGCAGCACGGTGCGGCAGGCGATCGACGAAGTCGGGCAAAAAGTTAAATTGCCCGAGGGCTATCACCTCGACTGGACCGGCGAATACGAAAGCCAGCAGCGCGCCAACCGCCGCCTGGCGTTCATCGTGCCTATCACGCTGCTGCTGATGTCGTTCATCTTGTATTCCGCCTTCAGTTCGTGGAAGTGGGTCGGCCTGATTCTGGCCGTGGTCGCGCTTTCGCCGCTGGGCGGATTTTTCAGCCTGCTTCTGACCGGAACGCACTTCAGCGTTTCGTCGGGCCTCGGCTTCCTCGCGCTGATCGGAGTCTCGGTCGAGATCGGCGTGATCATGATCGAGTACATCAACCAGTTGCGCACGCGCGGAATGCCGGTGCGCGACGCGGCCAAAGAAGGCGCCGCACTTCGTCTGCGCCCCATCATGATGACCATGCTGGTCGCGACGCTCGGCCTGCTGCCTGCCGCCATGTCGCATGACATCGGATCCGACTCGCAGCGCCCATTCGCCATCGTGATCGTCGGCGGCCTGATCGTGGAACTGCTGGTCAGCGTAATCCTGTGGCCAACCCTCTACGTATTCTGGGCCCGCCCCGGCGACCGCCTGCCCCCGTCCGAACAAAGCTTCATGTCCGAAGGCGAGCACGTCGACTAGAGAAAGCCGATCGCGGGTCTTAGGTGCTGGGAGTTCGGTCGATAGGAATTCGCACGGAACGACATGTATCACAGTTAGAGGTGGTGATTTGAAAGACTAAAGGAAGTGAAGCTAGAAGCTGATAGCCAAAACAAAAATAAGAGTTCCGAGGTGGTGTAAGGTCCATTCGTCTCGGCCAGTAGCTCGCGTTTGACCCTTGCTCGACCTGCTCTCGCCGCTTCCCTTGCGGGGCGCTGCGCGCGATCTTCGCTTGGGCTCCGGGCTCACCGCCAACCGGATAAACCTACCCTACGCCTCGGAACTCTATCCTGCCTTCAACATTTCTTCTCTGTTCTCCTCAACCAGCGCTTTGCTATAGACCCTTGCTCACCCTCCTTCCCAATCTTGCGATCAGGAAAGTGACTCCGCTTGAGCCCCGGACGCCGCACCAACCGGAAAAACTTAAGAAGCTGTCAAAGAACGATCCTGTTGTACTCCTTCTATTTTTTCAGTCAATGAAAAATCGCGCGTTGTAACTATCTGTGTTTTCAATCGAGTGCAGCCCGTCCACAAGCCGATGACCAGATTTTGTGCAGCTGCCCAAGCATTCGCGCGCAGAACCCGCGCCAGATACGGCTTTTCGCATGATGCATGATTCGAATCAATCGACTGATCGCGCGAACGATTGGTTACTCCGCTGTGAAAATCCCGCATTTGCCGCGCCTGGCAAGAGGTTGCGAGATTGACTTGGAAAGCGCCCTCTTGGTCTGCTATGACGAGGTTACCTCATTTTATTGGAAAGGGAAGTCTAATGTCTCGTACTGTGGCGCAGTGAAGAGTCCGAAGAGCCATCCTGCGGCCAAGCAGATAATCAGTCTCAACCCAAGATACGGCCCGCTCAGACTCGGAAATTTATAGGCTGTAAGGAGGCAACAGAGGCATTGCCTGAGCGTAATGAATAAGAACAATCCCGACCCCACTGCGGAGACGCCACAGCCCCACACGTAGACCGGTTTGCTCAGATGCTGATTGCGTCGGGCCAATCGCCAGCCGGATGCCATCGGCACACCGAAACTGCGAATAATCGGCGGGGCTGGAAAACTAGACCAGAGCCCAAGCACAGAGAATTGCAATAAGAGAACTCGCCCAAGCTATCAACTTCGCAGCTAACCGCAAGTCGGACTGGTTGGATAGTGAATTACTGTGTGGTTGCAAGCCGATGAGGGTCAGACGATTACCCCTTGCGACCGAAGCTCACTAGAATTCACGTGGAAAGAACAGACTTTTCTTGACAATAAGTAACTACTTATATAAAGTAATACTTATTACTATGCAGACTGTTCCAACCTCAACGCTGCTTTCGCTGCTCTAGCCGATCCCACGCGCCGGGCCATCCTGGCACGTCTCGCCTTGGGGGAAGCGACCGTGATGGAACTGGCGAAGCCGTTCGAGATGACGCAGCCCGCGATCTCGCAGCACCTGAAGGTGCTGGAAGAGGCGGGTCTCATTGTCCAGCGAGTCGACGGCACGAAGCGCCCTCGCCGGCTGGCGAAGGCCGGCATCGAAGCGATGGACCAGTGGCTGGCGATGTTGCGAAAAGCCTTGGAAAAAAACTACGACCGGCTGGATCAAGTTCTGGCCGCGATGGAATCAAACAAAAAAGGAGAAACGCTGAAACAGACGATGAGCAAAATGACGCTGAAGACGGAAGGCGATACACACGTGGTGGTGACCCGGCACTTCGCTGCGTCGCCCGAGGCCGTGTACCGCGCGCATACCGATCCGAAACTGATGCAGAAATGGTTGCTCGGTCCCGAAGGTTGGACGATGCCCGTCTGCATCAATGAAGCGAGGCCTGGCGGCAAAATCCGCTTCGAATGGACGAATGGCAAAAAGGGTGGATTTCATCTGACCGGCGAGTATCTTGAACTGGAGCCCTATCAGCAGGATTGTTCATGTGGAGCGCATGCACCTGCCCGATCCGACGCCCGACAACCACATTGAAACCAGATTCGATCCAGACGGCGCGGGCACATTGATGACCATGCGCATGACGCTGCCCGACGCTCAAACGCGGGCGGCGATGCTGGCAACAGGCATGGAACGTGGGATGGAAGCGAGCTACGTTCGGCTGGAGAGCATGTCCGGCTGGAAAGCATGATCCAGGGTCGGCCAGTGAAGATATGTCGCCGAAGCGTGGCAAGCCCGCACTCAAGGCACGCTACGCTCCGGTGGCTTTTTCTTCGCCGCTCGCGCCCCACCTTCCAGCGGGCCCCTTCTTGCCCCTGCCGCGTCCCACGACGTCCGCAACCGTCGTGTGCTCCAGAATCTTCGCCGCCGCGTCCCGCACCGCCAGAAATACTTCATAGAGCGCCCGATGATCGCCGTCCTTGGCAATCAGTCCGCGCAACTGTTCCGCATCTCCCATCGGCGCCAGCGGGCCGTCCACCAGCCGGATGATGTCGCTGAACGGAATCTCCGAGGGATCGCGCCTCAGCTGGTACCCGCCTCGGGCTCCGCGCACGCTATCCACGATACGCGCATTCTTCAGTTCCAGCAGAATCAGTTCGAGAAATTTCTCCGGCAGATCGCTCTCCGCCGCAATCTCCCGGATCTTGATTGCGCCCTGATTGTGCCGGCGGGCCAGCGTCATCATCGCCTGCAGCGCGTACAGTCCTTTTTGCGAAATCTTCAATCAGCCGCCCTCCCCGCTTCACCCAGATTGTGCCCCATTTCGCGTCCTTTGCCTACTCCAACTTTGTAGTCGGAGAGAGTCTGGCAATTCGCTACGACTGCGGGCCCGACGAACCTGGGCCGCTGGACAGCGGGAGCGGCTGTCCCCGCATGAGTCGAGATGCGCTCGGGATATAATTGTCTGGGAACATTGTCTGGAAACAATGTAACGCCCAAGGAGTCCGCATGGCGATTGAGAAGACCGACAAGATCTGGCATAACGGGAAGCTTATTAACTGGGACGACGCGACTATTCATGTGATGTCGCATGTCATCCACTATGGGTCTTCTGTGTTTGAAGGCATTCGGTGTTACGAACTGCCGACCGGGCCGGCGATCTTTCGGGCGGAAGAGCATATGCAGCGGTTGCTCGACTCCGCCAAGGTTTATCGCATTGACGTGGACTTCACCCGCGAACAACTGGTCAAGGGCATGCTCGACACTGTTGGCCACAACGGCGCGTGGCCGTGCTATGTGCGTCCCATCGTGCTGCGCGGGTATGGCGAGGCGGGGGTGAATCCGTTTAATTCGCCGACCGAGGTTTACATCATTAATTATCCGTGGGGAAAATATCTCGGCGGCGAGGTCGACGGATTCACCCCCCGCCTCGCCATACCCGCGCAGCACGATGGGACGCACATAGCACGGCCACGCGCCGTTGTGGCCAACAGTGTCGAGCATGCCCTTGACCGGCGATGGAGTCCGCGTCAATGCGATAAACCTTGGCGGAGTCGAGCAACCGCTGCATATGCTCTTCCGCCGAAAGATGGCCGGCCCGATAGGCGGTTCGGATTAACACCGAATGCCTTCAAACACAGAAGACCCATAGTGGATGACATGCGACATGAGCCTTCGCGTCGTCCCAGTTAATAAGCTTCCCGCTAATTCAGATCTTGTCGGGTCTTCTCAATCGCCATGCGGACTCCTT
>CAVTED010000002.1:7500-289592 GCA_963733795.1 uncultured Acidobacteriaceae bacterium | reverse complement strand
ACTCGATCCAGCCTGCATTCCATCGCTTGCTTCACCCAGCTCTAAGGCGAACTTCTTGCCTTCGAAGCGGGCGCCGGAGAGAGTGCTGGTGCCATCGCCGTTCATTTTCAAGATGGCTGCATTGTTCGCCGACGGGAAGTTCAGGTCCACGACTTTCGCCGGCACTTTGGCGAGCACTTTCTTGCCTTGCCGGATGCTGACTTCCACGTTGGGACCGCTGCCATCCCACTCCAGTCTATAGTCGCCGGGCTTGAGCTTGGCTCCGTTGATGGTGGTGGAACTTTGCAACGTCAAGTCGGCTTTCGTCGCTGCGAACGCGCTGGAGGCCAGCAGCAAAGCCAACCCCATATACCACACTCTTTGAAATTGTCGCGAACTTCATAGCTGCTCCTTATTTTCTTTCCCGAAATAACGTCGGGAAACGGTTGGGGGCGGCCCGGCTCACGACCTGCGCGAGAAAAACACTTGTGTTTCCGCGCGAATCGCCTACAATGCTGCCGCCGGGGTTGTGCAGACAAGTCACCAGCTTGCTCTGCCGCCATGGGGGTTTTCTCATCTGGGCCGCCAAACCGAGTGTGAGAGAATCCCCAGACCCCGCAAAAATTTCGGAATCAATTCTGGCCGGCGCCACCTCTGCGCCGGCCCTCTACTCACTTTGAGAGATTACGCATTCGCCCCTGTCGAAGTTCCGTTCGCGTTGCGATCTCGTTCGTACTTCCTTGGACGATGCGCGCATCTTTCCGGTAGCAAAAAATACTGTTAATTCATTGTTTAAAAGCACACATCACATCGATTGTTTTGTGAATTGAGTCAACAGGAATGATAGGGCCGACTTGTGTGGCGCGGGCACTTTTGCCGCGGAGGTTAGATTTGGCGGGCAAAGTACGCTGGACCCTGAGCTCAATCTCGAATGTGGTTAGGTTTCGCGGCGCCAGCATGCACGCGCCACGACTGAATCAGTCTGCGTCGCCGTGCTGGCGCTCGACTGACCAAATCTTTGCCTGATCTTTTTCAAACGGATAAACATGCACCATCCAGTTGAAGATCACGGGATGAAATGTTCCGCCCGCCGCTTCGCAAGCTTCTTGCGTGGTGATGGATCCTCGCAAACCGAACTCCGGATGCGGCCCAGCATTTCCTTTCTGCGATCAGCCGGAGGAGCGCAGAAATTCACATGCTCGTGCCACTGCGCCACGCTGAGCGGGATGCGCTCGTCGAGTTGATCTTCCGTGAAGCGCTTAGGCGCGGTGTACATTACGCCGATCAGTTTGTATTCGTCGCCATGCTTTTCGTAGAGCAGGGACGTCGGGTGCTCGGGATTGAAACGAAAGGCCGCTTCCATGGCATATCCGTAGTTGGTGAAGTGATACATCTTCTGCGGAACTTCGGGATGGAAAATCTTGTAACCGTCGGCCAGAGCGGTGTGATAGTCCGTATATTTTTCTGACGGCCTTACGGGCCTCTTCGGCGACCTGCTGCGCGCGCGCCGTGTCGCCGGGCTTGGGCTCGCGCAAGGCAGTCATCTTCATGTGCGGCCCCATGTCCATGTGGCCTTCCATGGAGTTCATGACGTGCAGCGCTGGCGTCGGTGTCGGCATCCTTTTCGCCGTCCTTTTCTGCGCTCGCCGGCATGTCTTTCATCGCATCTTCGACATGTCGTGACCCGACATGCCTGGCATATTCATGCCCGGACATCGACTGCTGACCATTGGCAGGTGCACCACTCGACGGAGCGTTCGCCGTTTGTCCCCAAGCGACGCTGCAGGTCACGACAGGCAGACGAAGATCACGATTCCGTTTCGCATAAGAAGTCCCCCACGATCTCAGTTGTTATTAACCCTGCCGCAGCCGGGATGTTTCTGCCAGACATTTCGGGTTACCCGCGATTACAGAGGTAATCGACCCGAGGATGCGGTTGGTATGAAACCTTGCTCTGAAGGCGTCATCCCGAGGGCCGGCCCAGCTTCAGCCGAAGGGGCGTCTCGCCGTCGCAGCTTTCGTCGACGCGCCGCCGGTTTACGCGTGTCCCATTGGCGGTGTGCAGCGGTTTCTGATACACCTGATTGCTTGACGCTCGAATCCGCCATCTTCCTCTTTTTCGCCGGAGTGCTCGGCGGAGCGCTGAATGCCGTCGCGGGAGGCGGCAGCTTCATCGCATTTCCGGCCCTGCTGTTCACCGGCGTGCCGCCGATTCCTGCCAACGCCACCAACACGATCGCGCTGTGGACCGCAGCCGCGGCCAGCGGAGGCGCTTATCGCAAGCAGCTGGATGTTCCGCGTCGCGTGATGATTCCGCTGCTGGCCGCAAGTCTTGGTCGGCGGGCTGGCCGGCGCGTTTTTGCTTCTGAAGACGCCGGCCCACACGTTCATGCGAGTGCTGCCGTGGCTGACGCTGGGAGCGACTCTGCTTTTTGCCTTCGGAAAGAAACTTGCCGGCGGGCGCAATTCGGTGATCGAGCACGAAGCTTCGACCGCGGCGCTTGCGGGAACAACGCTGTTTCAATTATGCGTCGCCGTCTACGGCGGCTACTTCGGCGGTGGCATGGGCATTGTGATGCTCGCCATGCTGGCCGCGCTGGGCATGACCGACATTCACGCCATGAATGCGCTGAAGAGCGTGCTGGGATTCGTGATCAACGGCGTCGCGGTGCGTGACTTTCATTGTGGCCGGCGCAGTCTATTGGAAGCACGGCAGCGTAATGATCGCCGGCGCAATTGCCGGCGGATACCTGGGCGCGCATTATGCGCTGAAGATGCCGCAGACGTGGATTCGGATGTTCGTTGTGCTGGTGGGCGCGGGCATGACCGTGTACTTTTTCTGGAAGTCGTATTGAAACAAAATCGGCCACGGATTTCACGGATCTGCACGGATCAGAATCCTAAGAATTGTGTTGATCCGTGAAAATCCGTGCAGATCCGTGGCTAAAGTTGTCTACTGCAGAGGCGCGGAAACGTGTTCGTGGACGATCAGCCACTTGCCGTCTTCGTTTTCAAAAACCACCGTCCAGCGGAAATTTCCCATCTCGACTTTTCCAGCTTTGCGTGGTCATCTCTTCCTTCACCGTGGCCGTGGCCCAGACCAAGTTCTCCGTGGGGATGAATCGTCAGCATCGTCGTTGACGGTGAACTTTGCGCTCTTGTAGCCGGCGAGTACGCCTTTGCGCCCTTCTCATATTCGTCCCAACTGTTGTACTTCAGCGGAGCGATGTCGAAGAATGTGTGCGGTCCGGTGGCGTAATACTTGGCGACGTTGGCGGGATCGAGGGTCGACCAGCCATCCCAGATCTTCTGCAGATAAGCTTTGTCGGGAGCGGGACCGGCAGTGGATTTCTTCATCGCCGGCTTCTTCGTTTGCGCGAAGCCGGACAGGGTCAGGGCGAGCAGGCACAGCGAAACGGTAAAAAGCGCTTCAGCATTGGGTTTCCTCCAGGGAATCCGGCGGAATTCTCGCACAAGGGAGACAAAAGCACAAAGATGGTGAGCAGAAAACTGCAGCCGGAGTTCGTGCCAGCCCGCGATTCCGTTTGACCGATTTCCACAGCACACGCTAAAATGGTTGAGTTTGCCTGTACTCGCCGACCCGTTCTGGGGACGCCTGCCTTGGCTGCTGAAGCGCCGGGGCGGAAAACACAGCAAGCACAGGAAATCAGCAAGCCCCGTGCGCCCGTGTGCGCCCTGGGTTTCGCTGAAGCCCGTTTGAGAGTTCCGATTCAAGAGTTCCATTTTACGGGCTGAATTTCACGACATTTGACGGAGGCAGACGTATGTACGCGGTTATCCGCGCCGGTGGAAAGCAGTACCGGGTGGCGCCCGGAGATGTAATTCGAGTGGAGAAAATGGGCACCGGCACCGACGGTCAGGTGGAGTTCCCTGTGGTGGCGGTTTCCGGCGAAGAAGGCAAAGTAGGCCTGCAATCGGATGCGCGCGTGGTCGGCGAGATTGTGGAAGAAGGCCGCGGCGCGAAGATCCTGGTCTTCCACTACAAGCGCAAGAAGCAGTACAAGAAACTGCGCGGACACCGGCAGGCCTATACAGCGGTGCGCATCTCTGAGATCGCTTTTGACGGGCAGAGCTTCAAGGCTCCCGAATTGCCCAAGAAAGAAGCGAAGCCGAAGAAGGTGAAAGCGCACGAAGAGCACGACGCATGAACACGCGGCGCACGAGCACGACAGCGCCCGCGCACGCCAAGGCCAAGAAGCACGCCAAGAAAAAGGCTGCGCCAAAGAAGGCAGCGAAGAAGTCGCATCCGAAGAAGAAGTAACACTGGACGGGCGAGTGGCCCGTCCCCACATAATTTACTGACGATCGAGAATTGAGAACTGTCTTATGGCACATAAAAAAGGGCAAGGCACTTCACGAAACGGCCGCGATTCGAACGCGCAGCGGCTTGGATTTAAAGCATTCGGCGGGCAGGTCGTGCCCGGCGGCACCATCATCGTGCGGCAGCGGGGCACGCGCGTGAAGCCGGGGCTGAACGTCGGCCGCGGCAAAGACGACACTCTCTTCGCCAAGATCACGGGCCGCATCAAGTTCCTGAACAAGGGACAGATGGGCAAGTTCGTGATGGTCGAACCGATGGAAATCGAGTAGCGGTCTCGCTTTCGAAAGGATCCGCGGGGCGGGAGCGCCCGCGTCAAACAGCCTCGCCTTCGGGACGAGGCTTTTTTGTTTTGCAACCTCGCTCTTACGAATTGTCATCCCGAGCAACGCGAGGGATCTCGGTGTTTGCTTGTAGCGGCAGGTCTGGGGGCGTCGGCAAGAACCCAGGTCCCTCGCGTTGCTCGGGATGACAGCCGTTTTCGGCGGGGCGACGTTCGCGGACGACACCGTCGCATCTAATGCAACCATGTTCATCGATGAGGCGAAAATTCGGGTCAAGGCCGGAGACGGCGGCAATGGCTGCATGGCCTTCCGGCGGGAGAAGTTCGTCCCGCGCGGCGGACCCTCCGGCGGCGACGGCGGCAAGGGCGGCGACATCGTCATGGAATCCAGCGAGCGCCACAATACGCTGGTGCACTTCCGTTTCAATCCCGAGCACAAAGCCGAACGCGGACGCCACGGCGAAGGTTCGAACAAAACCGGACGCGACGGCGGCGACGTTGTTCTGAAAGTTCCGGTCGGAACGATTGTCTACGACGACGAAACCGGCGACAAGATTTTCGAGTTTACGCAGCCCGACCAAACTTTTGTGATTGCTCGCGGCGGGCGCGGCGGGCGCGGAAACGCGCGCTTTGCCACATCGGTACATCAAGCCCCGCGCGAGCATGAGGCGGGTCGTCCCGGCGAGGAACATACTTACCGCCTGGAACTGAAGCTGCTTGCCGACGTGGGGCTGGTGGGATATCCGAACGTGGGCAAGTCCACGCTGATCTCCCGCATTTCCTCGGCGCGGCCCAAGATCGCGGATTATCCCTTCACCACGCTCGAGCCTAACTTAGGAGTGGTTGCCGTGGGCGATGCGAAAAATGAAGTCAGTTTTGTGGTCGCGGATATTCCCGGCTTGATCGAAGGCGCGCACACGGGGGCCGGACTGGGCACGCAGTTCCTGCGGCACATCGAACGCACGCGTCTGCTCGTGCATCTGGTCGACGTTTCCGACGCCAGCGGCCGGCCGGATGTCACCAAAGACGTCGAAGTGATTCTGGGCGAACTCGGCAGCTTTGGAGCTCATCTCGACGAGAAGCCGATGATCATGGCGGCGTCGAAGATCGATGCCGTCAACAAGGACAAACTTGCCGACCTGAAACGCTACTGCAAGAAACATAAGTTGAAGCTGTACGAAATCTCCGCGGTCACGGGCAAGGGGATCGAGGAATTGAAATACGCGATGGCGGCGGCAGTGGAAGAACTGCGCGAGAAAGACTTGCAGCAAGCGGCTGAGTGAACATCTTAAACCGCAGAGAGCGCCGAGGCTTTGCGGAGAGCGCGAAGCAGACAAAAATAAAGGCAGCCTGAGCGGGCTGCCTTTTACTTTTAGTCGCGCCGATTACGCTCTTGGCAGGGGACCGTGCTGGAAGTGATACTGCAGAATCCGCGCGGCCAGCGCGGGGCTCACCGTTTCTCCACGGCTCTGCACTGTACGCACGACTTCTCCGCGGCATACCACTTCCGTGGACGAGAGTCCCGCAATTTCCGCCGGCAGCACGAGATTGATTTCCAGTTGTGCGGCGGGCTGCAATAATTCGTCCGCTTCGAAAAGCATTCCTGACCGGCTGATGTTCTCGGTTGTGCCCTCGTGCCATTCCTTCTCGCCGAGCCGGCGATAGCGCAGCGGCAATTGAATATAGAATCGTTGCGCGCGCGCGGGGGAAACTTCTCTGGCTCGCGGAGAGTGGAGTGCTTCAGCGGATTGCGTGGACATGGCGACCTCCGGGGGAGTTGGAGTGGAGTCGAGCACTTCGCGCACTTTGCTTTTCAGGTCGCGAAGGTTAAAGGGCTTCTGGAGCAGGCGTACGCCGTGCATCCAGCATGCCATTGTGTCCGATCACGTTT
Source organism: uncultured Acidobacteriaceae bacterium (assembly GCA_963733795.1). Lineage (GTDB taxonomy): Bacteria > Acidobacteriota > Terriglobia > Terriglobales > Acidobacteriaceae > Sulfotelmatobacter. Next base: position 283,100 of record CAVTED010000002.1, on the reverse strand, counting down.
TCGGTGTAACCGGACATATAGAGCACTTTCACGTTGGGGCGAATTTCGCAAATGCGCTGGGCCAGCTCGCGTCCGTTCATGCCGGGCATAATGACGTCGGTGAGCAGCAGGTGAATTACTTTGTCATGCGCCACTGCAATTTGCATGGCGACGGCGCCGTCGGCCGCCTCAATCACCTTGTATCCCTGCTTTTCCAGATACTGCCGGGCCAGGTAGCGCAGGTTGGCCTCGTCTTCGACCAGCAGAATGGTTTCCGTGCCGGGTTCGACTTTGCGATATTCGACCGGGGCGGCGACTTGGGCGGCGGCTTGGCCGGTTGAGGCTACGCGCGGCAAGTAGATCTTGAACGTCGTTCCTTTGCCCACCTCGCTGTGGACCCAGATATATCCGCCGCTCTGCTTGATGATGCCGTACACCGTCGACAAACCGAGGCCGGTTCCTTTCGTTCCCTTGGTGGTGAAGAAGGGTTCGAAGATGTGCGATTGAGTTTCGTTGTCCATGCCGTTGCCGGTATCGCTGATGGCGACCATCACGTAGTCGCCGGCCGGCAAAGGGGCGTGAACTCGGGCGTAGTCTTCATCGAGCGTGACGTTGGAGGTCTCGATCGTGAGCTTTCCTCCCGAAGGCATGGCGTCGCGGGCATTGACGGCCAGATTCATGATGACCTGCTCGATCTGTCCGGCATCGGCTCGTACCGGCCAGAGATTCGGGCCGGGAACCATCACCAGGTCGATGTCCTCGCCAATCATGCGAGTCAGCATCTTGATGTTTTCTGTCGCCACGTCGTTCAAGTTGACGATCCGGGGCGCCAGCATCTGCTTGCGGCTGAAGGCCAGCAGTTGGCGGGTCAACGACGAGGCGCGTTCGGCGGCGCTGGCGATTTCCTGCGCTGGACCGCGCAGTTGAGGCTCAGCTCCCGAGACGCTCGAGCAGAAATTCCGAGTAGCCTGAAATCACCATCAACAGATTGTTGAAATCATGCGCGATGCCACCCGCCAGACGGCCCACTGCTTCCATCTTCTGCGACTGGCGCAATTGTTGCTCCAGCACGCGGCGTTCGGTGACGTCCTCGGCAAACAGCTCGAACACGACCCCGCCTCTCCGGGCCGTTTGCTAACCGAGCGGCCGGAAATGCGAACCAGGTCGTGGTCGCGTCTTTGCGTTTCCATTCCGCCGTCAGTCCCTTGAAGGGCTCGGCGGAACGAAGAAAATCGGCCAGCTCGAACCACTGATCGTTCTCGGCATACAGGCCAAAAATGTGCTGCCCAATCAACTGATCTCGACTGAAGTGTGGCCCAGCAAGTTGCAAGGAACGCCGGATTCGCGTCGAGAATCTTTGCCTGTGGAATCGCAGCGGCAGATGCCATAGGGTGCGTTCGTTACCAGCGACCGGAAATTCAGCTCCGAGCGGCGCAAGTTCTCCTGTGCCGCCCGCAAGGCCGCGTTGAGCCAGCAAATCAACATGGCCACAAAAAAGAACAGCGAGAGGCGGATGATGGCGGTGCGCGACTCTGCCACGCTGTGCGGCCCGGTGAGCGAGTAGTAAGCGCTGACGGTAAGGGCGAAGGAGGTGGCGACGACTCCGGGCTTCCAGCCTCCGTACCAGGCGCTCACCATCACCGCCACGCCGAACAGGGCGAGGCGGCTTTCCGACACATCCGCCAGCATTATCGTGGGAATCAGCGCCAGGGCCGTACTCAGCACCGCGACCCCATACCGGAGAATGGGCGCACGGGCAGGCGCAATGCGGAGTAGGGGGAGGGTTACTCGCATGGCCTAATCCTAGTTCCATAATGGGAAACACGATAGTTACAGGAGTTCATCCTGCGTTCTGAGAGTGGCCGAGTCCCGGAGACTGGCCCGTAAGTCCATGAAAAAGATGGCCAGTTGGACAATGCCAGGCAGATTCAGCTTGCATCCCAGGCGGGAATCTGGACACTATGCGGGACTGGCCACATTCATGAACATCGGACTCTTTGGCGGGACCTTCGATCCGGTTCATCGCGGACATCTCGCCCTGGCGCAGGCGGCGCTGGAGCAGTACAAACTGCATCGCATTTATTTTGTGCCGGCGAACATTCCACCTCACAAACAGCGCCAGCCGCTTTCGCCTTTCGTACACCGTTTTGCCATGCTGGCTCTGGCGACGGCACAGGACAAAGCCTTCGTGCCTTCTCTGCTGGAGGCTCCTGAAGAAGGTGTGGCCCCAGTCGAAAAAATAAAGACAAGCGCGAAAAACCGAACTATACGATCGACACCATCCGGCGGCTGAAGCAGTCATTCAAGGCCAGCGACAAACTTTTCGTCCTGATCGGCATGGACGCTTTTGCCGACATCGCCAAATGGCATCAAGTCCGAAGCGCTGTTCCGCGAGTGCGAGTTCGTCGTAGCCAACCGTCCGGGATATTCGCTGGCCGACGTGGCCAATGCATTGCCCGAGAGCCTGCGCCCGCGGCCGGAAGTGACCAAGCCGTTTCAGAAGCAGGCCGCCACCGGCGATCTGGTTCTGAAGGGAGCGACCATCCATCTGCTCGGAGATCTGCATCAACCCGCCTCGGCGACAGCAATCCGGCAGGCCGCCGCAGCCGGCAAGTCTCTGGCCCGCTTCGTGGACGCAGCCGGTCGCGGAGTACATCAAGAAGATGGGCCTATATAAATAACGGAATGAACCGGGCTTCCTGCTGGAGTCATCCTGAGTGGAGCCGTTCCTTAGGCGAAGTGAAGAGCCTGCCCTGGAGCGAAGTCGAAGGGATCTCGCGCGAAGTATCGTTGTTAACGTTCCTCCATTGCCGGTCGGTTACAATAAAAGCCGCCTCAAATCCAACGACGAACGACCAACGACGTATCGACGAAAGCATGAAGAAGAACGCACTCAAACAGCAAATCACCGCCGCCATCCAAGCCTGCCTGGAAAAAAAGGCCGAAGAACTCAGCATCCTGGAAATGGAAAAAGGTTCGGGAGCATTCACCGACTACTTCGTGCTCTGCAGCGGAACCAATCCGCGGCAAGTCCAGGCGATTGCCGACGAAGTGGAACTGCGCCTGAAGGCCGCGGACCTGCGCCCAGCGCACGTCGAGGGCTACAAGCAGGCGGAGTGGGTGCTGCTCGACTACGTCGACTTCGTGGTACACGTTTTCTCCGAGAAGGCGCGCAAGTTCTACGACCTGGAGCGCCTGTGGAAGACGGCGAAGCGCCTGGAACCCGGTGACCTGAAGGCCGTCCCCAGGAAGCGAAAGCTTGAGAGCAAACCGGCCGCGGCGAAAGCGAAGAAGAAAAAACAGCCTAGCTGCAGGAAACTGAGCTGGCCCTCGTGAAAATCAAAATTGCGTGGATCGGCAAAACGAAAGAACCGGCGATTCGGACCCTGACCGAAGAATATCTCAAGCGAATTTCACGTTACGTGCTGGCGGAAGGCGCGTCGGTACGCGACGAAGCGACCTTGCTCGAAATGTCCGGCCGCTCAGCTGCGACGAAGGTCGGGCCAAAGTCCACGCTGGTCCTGATGGATTCGCGGGGCAAGGAATTCACCTCCGAGCAGTTCGCCAAGTTCCTGGGAGACTATCAAGACCGCAATCCCCTGCCGCTAATCTTCGCCATTGGCGGCGCGGACGGCTTCAGCGACGCCGCGCGAGCTGCCGCGCAGCATACGATCTCGCTCGGAAAGATGACGCTGGCGCATGAATTGGCGCGTGTGGTTCTGCTGGAGCAGGTCTACCGCGCATTCACGATTCTGAAGGGACACCCGTATCACTCGGGGCATTAGGTCGCCCCGGTGCTCAGCAGTTCGTACTTTGCGCTATGGCCTAGTAACAACAGTTGACTTCCGGTTTGCCCGTGACTCGGGCGCAATCCCCAGACGGTCAAGCCCCAAAACTCTTCACGCTTCGGCTCGCGTCCAGAAACGTGGTTCGCGCGGAATTATGGGTCGGGTCGGCAGGTTGATATGGCACGAAATGCTTAGATCGCTGACTGGCCGGGGGCACTGTTACATCTTCGAGCCGCCGCCGGTCTCGTAAATTTCGTTTGTACTTTTCCCCCGACGCCTTACTATGAACCGTGCTTCGTTCAACCGACTACCAGATGTTCTTTTGGCTGCTCCCGGCGTTAGCAATGGTCGCTGTGATCGCACGTGGTTTCTGGCTTTACCGCGCCTCGTTAACCTGGCCCACCACCGATGGCGTCATCACTCATGTCGACATTGAACGGAAGCGAGGCGCCGGCGGCGGCCACTATTTCTGCGCAACCTTTACCTACGACTTCCAGGACCTCAATGGCCTTCGTCTCTCGGGAACCTGGTACAAGAATTTCTCCAGCGAACCAGAAGCTTGTGACTTCGTCGCACGCGAATTAGCGGTTGGTAAACCAGTCGTAGTCCGCTTCAATCCGAAAGATCCCGCTCTCAACGATTTGGAGCTCGACTCCTGGATCTACACCAATGATCGCCCCACCTCCCTCAACATCTAGCGAATGTCGACGAAAGCATCTCCCACACATTCTGGCGTTCTAACCCATTTGACGGTTGGTCGGCCAACCGAAAGTGATCTAAGCCGCCAGCAATCCTCTAAACTGGCGATAAATCCCCGTAGCGCTCACAGGCAGGTTATTTCGCAGAATTTCCTGTGGTTCCAATGAGCACTTTCAGAATCTCCACGGCGAGATCGCTGGGATTGGTGCCCTCCATGTTGGTGAGTACTACGACGCCATCCCGCTGCGCTGGCGCGATCAGGAAGGAAGTGCTGGTGCCTTGCTGGCCACCATTGTGCCCCACGGCCGTGACGCCCATCTTGGTCGCTTACTCCCCATCCCAGTCCGTAGTCATCCTTCGATCCATCCGACGGCTTCAGCGGAGTCCACATCAAATCGCGCGTAGCGCGCTTGAGCAGCTTGTCGCTTAAAATCGCCACTTCGAAGCGAGCCATATCTTCCGCCGAAGACAGCCACCCGCCGCCGGGAATCTTGTAGCTGGAGTCGAGGAAGTCGGCATTCCGTACCGTGCCGGACTCCGTCTTCTGATAAAAGCGCGTGCGATGCGGAATGATGGCAAAGCGATCGTCGATCTGCGTCTGGTCCATGAGGGCAGGACCGAAAATGTTCTGCCGCATGAAGTCCACATACTTCGCGCCCGACGCTCCCTCGATCACGCACCCCACCAGCGTGTAACCTTGGGTCGAATAGTGAAACTGCTTGCCGGGCTCCGACAGCAATGCGTCGTCTTTGAAAAAATCCAGCCCTGCCTGAATTGGGTTGTCGAAGTGCCTGGTGTTCCCCACTTCAATATCTTCCTGCGAACCGGATTTGTAGTGCCGAATGCCGGCCAGATGTCCCATCACCTGGCGCGTGGCAATCGGCCACGGCTTCTGCGGAAAAGCCGGACAGTATTTCTGCACCGGCGCGTCGAGGTTGAGTTTTCCTCGCTCCCACAGCAGCATTGCCGCCGTAGCCGTTAGTGACTTGGAAATCGAAGCCAGCCGGAAAAGCGTGTGTTCGCTGGCCGGCGCATTGTTTTCCACGTCCGCCACGCCAAAGCCGCTGCCCCACTCGTACTCCCCATTCTCGACGACTGCGACGGAGACTCCGGGAACATGCGTCGAAGCCATGAACTTAGAAACGGCATTCTCGATCCGGCGCTGCTTCTCCGGCGCAAGTTGATGTTCCTGGGCTTGAGAAAAAGCGGCGAAGGCTGCGCAGGAAAGAACGGCGAGTACTAGCAATCTCAAAACGCAGGGCACTCGCTGCGAGAACTTTTCATGCAAAGCCATGAGTTGTCCCCTGACAAAGTTCTCTATTGTAGGCGAGCTTGGGATTTACCGCTGGAGATGCACAGATCGGTACTGTCCTTAAGTTGCGTTGGAGAATCTTCCGTTTTCTCGGCAATGATCTTCGCCGCCGCAGCTTCTGCTTCCCTGATGAGTTTGTTGCCGGCCTTTCGGGCTGCTCTGGCCGCGACCAGGGCAGACTTCCGTTTTCGCCCTTCGCTGGTTAGGCGTTGAGTTAAATCCTTAATGGTTGGTCTGCGCGGTTTCACGGGAGTAAGGGCGATTATAGGACAGTACCCACATATCCTTCGCGTTGCTCAGGAGGACAGAGTGGATTTACGCCATGAACTTGCGGAACGCAATGGTCTACTGCGTGACCGTCGCTTGGTAGCTCACCGCCAGCCAGTGCCCCGTGCGGCGCACCCACACTCGGGTATAGCGATAGGGACCGCTGAAGTCTTCCCCGAGCTGGTGGCCCTTCACGTCGGCACGAGCCGTAACCACGGCCATGTCGCCATAGACGCGCACCACCATGTCGCTCACATTGATGGTGTCGTAGCGAAGCTGGCCGCTTTTGCGCGCTGATAGTGTGTCCTGCTTCGTGGTTACCTGGCCGAGAGGCGTGATCGCGACGTAATCCTCAGCCAGGGTTCGCTGGGAGAATTCGGCATCTCGGCGAAGGCTGGCTTCCCGGGCCTGTCGTTCCATATCCAAGATCTCTTTGACCGCCGCCTGGTCGGTGGCATCAATGGAGGACCGGGGATGAACCGCCACATGCTGTGCCGCAAACGCCGGCAGGGCACAAAGCAGTCCACACAATAACACTGCATACTTGTTGATCACCATGAGACCTCCGCAGTTTTGCGAGGGAACAGAGATCCGCCTGACCGAGCTACGCAACTTTGGATGCCGAAGTTCCGTGGAAAACTTCCTCGACCGCGACATTTATGAAGACCCCGTAACCCGAGTGTCGGCACGTCGTGCTGGAAATTCTTCCCTACTATTTCAAGACGAATCACTGGGCTAGATTATTTCCATTTATTTGAATATTGAACCAAGACACAAAACCAAACTTCTGTTGGCCGTCGTGCCATCCCGGATGCAGCGCACATGACAGCGCAAATCAATGCAACTTCAGTTCCACGAAGCGTGCCGCCCAAATGCTTGACAAGACGGCGAACCGCTCTCCAGTGCCGGGCTTGTTTTGTCCACTCGGGAACTCAACTGTCCAGTATCGGACACGGGTCTTCCTGCTTAGTCGCATCCTCCCGATAGGATAGGGAGAAGGCCGGCGTACAGAGTAGACTTCGCTTCTAGTAGAATCAAACCTCCGACCAAGCATGGCCGATATTCGTCGTGGTCTGATCATCGTGAACACCGGTCCGGGCAAGGGCAAGACTACGGCAGCCATGGGCACCGCTCTGCGAGCTGTTGGCCAGGGGATGCGGGTTCTGATGCTGCAGTTCCTCAAGGGCTCGTGGCATTACGGAGAGCTCGATGCCGTGCAAGCCTTCGGCGAGAAGTTCGTCATGAAACAAATGGGCCGAGGCTTCGTGAAGGTAGGCGCCGAAAAGCCCGATCCCGAAGATGTGCGCATGGTCGAAGAAGCTTGGGCCGAGGCCGACCGTGCGATCCAATCGGCGGAATGGGACCTGGTCATTCTCGATGAGATTAACTATGCCATCAGCTATGGCATGCTCGATCCGGCGAAGGTGGTCGAGAGGCTGAAGAAAAGGCCGGAAATGGTCCACGTCATCTTGACGGGGAGGAATGCGCACCCCACAATTGTCGAAGCCGCCGACACGGTCACCGAGATGCGCCAGGTGAAGCACGCCTACGAAAAAGGCGTGATGGCGCAGAGAGGCATCGAATACTAGCAAATTGCTGATTGTTGATTGAAAATCTTGGGCGCGCCGGATTTTCAATCAGCAATCAAAAATCATAAAATCAACAATTTCTTCTTATGGCTTGGTTCAAACGCGAATCCGGCGAGCTGGACACTTCGGGCGAGAAAAAAGTCCGCACCGAAGGGTTGTGGGTGAAGTGTGAGGGCTGCCGCCAGATCATCTGGAAGAAAGATCTGGAAGAGAACATGAACGTCTGTCCCAAGTGCGACAAGCACTTCCGGATCGACGCCCGGACCCGCCTGGCCCAGTTGCTCGACGACAATCAGTACCAGACCTTCGACGGGAATATTTCATCCACAGACCCGTTGAAGTTCGTTGACCTGAAACCCTATTCCTCGCGGTTGAAGCAGGCGCAGAAAGATACGGGCCTGAAAGACGCCATCATCAACGCTCAGGGAAAGTTGCTGGGGCGGCCCGTGGTCGCGAGCGTCATGGAGTATGCCTTCATCGGCGGCAGCATGGGCGCGGTGGTGGGCGAGTCAATCACGCGTGCCGTTGAGCGCGCGGCCGATGCGCGCATTCCCCTGATTATTGTGTCGGCCTCCGGCGGCGCCCGGATGATGGAAGGCGTGATCAGTCTGATGCAACTGGCGAAGGTTTCCGCGGCGCTGGCCCGGCTGGATAAGGCCAAGGTTCCTTTCATCTCGCTGCTTACGGATCCCACTACAGGAGGCGTCACCGCCTCGTTCGCGATGCTGGGTGATTTGAATATCGCCGAACCCGGAGCTCTCATCGGATTCGCCGGCCCCCGCGTGATCGAACAAACCATCCGCCAAAAACTGCCCGCCGGCTTCCAGCGCAGCGAGTTCCTCCTCGAGCACGGTATGTTGGACGCCGTAGTTCCGCGCAAGCAACTCAAGCCCTACATCGCGAGAGCGCTGGAGTTTATGGGTGCAGCTTCTAGCTCCTAGCTGCTAGCTTCTAGCCAAACCTGAACCTCCTCACCCTGCACTCTCGGAAGTAATCGAAGACTGCTGACAGCCTGAACCCAAATCAATTTGATACTCTGAAATCATGGAACGCCCATAGCGTTCGAGGAAAAGCTAGTAGCTAGAAGCTAGCAGCTAGAAGCTGCCTCTCCATGTCCTACGACTCCGCAGTGGCGAGCATGTTCGCGCTTGGGCACGAGTTGGCCCATACGCCGTCGAACAAATTCGATCTGGCGCACGTGCGCGTTCTGCTGAAGGCCATGGATCATCCCGAGCGGGCGTTCCCCGCCGTCTTGATCGCAGGGACAAATGGCAAAGGCTCCACGGCGGCGACCCTGGCGTCGATCTTGCGGGCCTCCGGTTAAAAACGGGCCTCTACACCTCGCCGCATCTCATACGAATCAACGAACGTATCCGCGTGAACGGAGAACAAATCAGCGATGACGATTTTGCCCGACTCCATGGCGAAGTCGATCGCGTGGCTGATCGACTGGTCGCACAGGCAGATTTGCCCTGGCATCCCAGCTTCTTCGAGATGATGACCGCGATCGCCTTTGCCCACTTCGCGCGTGAACGCGTGGAGATTGCGGTCCTCGAAGTTGGCATGGGCGGCCGGCTCGATGCGACCAACGTTGTCGAGCCGCTGGTCAGCGTGATTGCCGACATCTCGCTCGATCATCAGAAATTCCTTGGCAATACAGTAGGCGAAATCGCTCGCGAGAAAGTTGGAATTATCCGTCCCGGCGGGGTGGTCGTGACCCTGCCGCAGCAGCCCGACGCCAACGACGTAATCGGCAATACGATTCTTGAGTTGGGCGCGCGGGGCGTGAGCGCGGTGCCGTATGTTCCGCCCGTTTCGCCTGGGAGCGGCGGGTATCTCGTACGCAGCACCAGGAAAGTTGGCGATCCTCCGAAAAAGCCTTTGACCGCAAAGGACGCCGAGGCAGATGCGAAGGTCGCGGAGAACGGCAGCCTCGGGCGCTTCTATCAGTATCCGCTGCAGATCATGGGGAAACAGATTCTGGTCCAGTCGCCCTTGGTAGGACGGCACCAGTTGCGAAATGTGGCCCTGGCCGTCGCCGCGGCAGAAGAGTTGGCCAAGCTTGGATTCGCCCGAATCACACCGGAATCGATTGAGCGAGGACTCCGGGAAACGCGCTGGCCCGGACGCTTTCAAGTACTTCCTGCCCGGGACGGTTGGCCGGAAACTGTCCTCGATGTGGCCCACAATCCGGCAGGAGCGTGGGCCCTCCGCTCCGCCCTTTCGGAGCGCTATGACAACCGCCGGCTGATTTTCGTTTTCGGAGCCATGCGCGATAAGGCAATCTCGGAGATGACGGAAATCCTCTTCCCCTTGGCCGACCGGGTGATTGCCACGCGGCCGGAGAATCCAAGATCGGCATCTCCAGAAGAGATTCAACAGGCCGGGAGCCGCACGGGATCTGAGATTGAGGCCGTTGCCGAGATTGCGGCGGCCCTCGATCGAGCTCGCGCTGCCGCGGGAACGGACGGCGTCGTTGTAGTGACGGGTTCCATTTATCTGGTTGGCGAAGCCATGGCCTGCTGGGGGTGCGGGTCTGAGACGGATTCGCGGCGATGTACATACAGATCCGTATGACAAACGTTCCTGCAGGAACACTGTGGAAATCTCTGGCTCGCAGCGTATCGGTAACCAGCCGACCCGCCACATAGCCAAGGCAACTGTCGCAACGCGAGTCGTTTCGCCTAGAATGGAAATGTGCAGGAATTGAAATCATCGGTAGATCGGGTCGAAAATGGCGGGGGCGCCAGCGCAGGCAGCCGTACTCCGGCGGACCTTTCGATCGCTTCCTTCGCGCCCAAGTCCTCATGCCATTCCAGGGTTAGAGCATGGCTGGCTGAGCCGGTTGCGCTCGTACTTTTTCTACGATCCTCTCATCTGGCTCTACACCATCGTCATGGGCCTGCTGGCCCTGCCAGGTGGTCTCTTCGACCGCAGTGGACGGCGGTTGCACTGGTTTTCCACGGCATGGTCGTGGCTGATCATGAAGACGATCTCTTCGCCCGTGACCGTGACAGGTCTCGACAAGATTGACCCCTCGAAGCCGCACGTCTATGCGGTGAATCATGCATCGGCGCTCGACATTCCTGTGCTCTACGCGAACCTGCCGTTTCAATTTCGCATTGCCTTCAAGAAAGAACTGCTGTCGTATCCCGTGGTGGGCTGGCAACTGAAACGGTCGGGACAAGTGTGTATCGATCAGCAGAATCCGTCCCATTCGGTCAGCAGTATCCGCGGGGCATTGAAGGGCCTGAAGGCCGGGCTGCCGCTGGTAATTTTTCCCGAGGGCGGACGCACGCCCGACGGCGAGATCAAGCCATTTCTTTCCGGCGCATTTTTTCTTGCCATCAAGGCGCAGGTGGATGTGGTTCCCGTGGCGCTGGTCGGAACCTACGAACTGCTACCGATGAACACCTATCACATCAAGAGCCGCCCTCTGGAAATGCGAGTGGGCGAGCCAATCTCAACGGTCGGGCTGAAGGGACACGACCTGCAAGCACTTTCGGCGAAGGTGCAAAAGGCCGTCGAGGATTTGTACTATCGCGCGTGACAGCCGCGGCTTTGCTGGCTCGATCCTGGCTCATAGCTGAGCCTGAAATTCACCTGGATTTGAGTCTCGACCTCGACTGGATTGCCCATAAGCAGATAAGGCCGGTAGCGCCACTGCTGTACCGCTGCGATGGCAGCCGAGGCTAGTTCAGGAGGCCCGGAAATCAATCGCAAATTGGCGATCCTACCGTCTTTACTGATCTCTGCCTGCAACAGCACGGTACCTTGAATGTGCGCGCGGCGTGCCTCCTCCGGGTAAACGGGACGGACTTTATGGATCAGCAGGCCAGCGCTCACACCCGACGAAACACGGACCCGCTTGGGAGCGCTGGAATCAGCCACGTTCTCCGAGAAGGCGAAGTCGAAAGGAATATTCGCTGAGACGGCAGCGGGTTTCCCATTCCTGATGAAGGGCTTGAACTTCCATTTCCTGGCGGCCTCCACTGCGGCTTTGGCCAGGATTGGGTCTCCGCTTATCACTTCGACACCATCTACATCGCCAGTAGCGGAGACCAAAATCTTGACCAGGACTTGTCCCTGCAACTGTTTCTCGCGTGCCTCGTCGGGGTAGGGTCGCCTTCTGGATATCGATCGGTTCGAGCTTTGTAGAATCTGCGGGTGCAACAGGAGCAGTTTGGTCCGGCGAGCTTTTCTCATCGGACTGAGTGGGATGTTGAGGCGGGGGCTGTGTCCGCGAGTCGCCCGCAGCCGATTGCGACCAGGCAGGAGTTGAGAAAACCAAGGCTACCAGAGCAAGTTTTTGCAGTTGCATCATGGCGCCGAGATTTTACGCCATGCCGCCGCTTCTTAGGCAGCCTTTTTGTCTTGATCGCACAGCTGCTGATAGTGATCCCGCCCGCGCTGGTAGCCGCGGGTAAACGCTTCTTCCACGTCCACTCCAGGATTTTCGCGCTGAACATCTTCCAGAGCCGCATTCATCTCGCCCGACACCTGGTCGAATTCCATGCAGCGCGTTCTGGCATGCAGGGCCGCCTCGAAGCCGAGACGATAGAACTTTTCATCGTCCGCAAACTTCTTGCCAGATTGTGAATAGTGGCTCTCCTCTGCGCTGCGCAGGCCGACCCACCATTGTTCGCGGGCCGCATCCACCGATTCCGCTCCCTCTTTCTTCATGATTTCACGCAGGCGCTCTGCCGAATCTTCATTTTCGGCCAGGGCAACCACGACGCTGCGGCCTTTGCGCAGAGCATCTTCGTAGACGAAGATCTCATCTTCGGGAAGACCCTCAATGGTCGACTTCTCCATCTTGTCGCCCACGGCCGCTCCAACCGTGGCGCCGGCCGCGCCCGCGATTGCCGCTCCCAGCAGGCCGATCGCTGTGATCGGCCCAACTCCGGGAATCAGTGCGATCAGCAGCGAGCCTCCTGTAATTCCGACGCCGCCGCCCAGCAGCGCGCCGATGGCTTTTCCCATGCCCGGTTGCTCGGTCGTGTCCGCGGGCACGGACGTCATTTCTTTGTCGAGATGATCCACGCTGCCGGGAGTCAGAAGCGTGATTTTGTCAGCCGGGATACCCGTCCTGGAAGTATCCTGCACGGCGCGCTCGGCAGCCGTTCGCGTTTCAAATACTCCACTGATCGTTTCCATAAGTCACCTCGTCAGCCTGATTTAACTAGCCTCGTTTAACTGCGAACGAGTATAGATCACTGCCTGAAAGTTGCGCGGGACATACGATCGCCCACGAAAGCCGCCCATGGGATGCGAAAAACCGCGCGCAGGGCTACCTTGAAACTCGGCAGGTTCTATTTTTCATCGCCCCGTAACCTTTCTCGTCGGCGTAGCGTTACCCTTATGTAGGTCGAACATGCAAGGGTAAACTCCCCGGAGAATTCGTTGAAGGCTCTGAAGAAAGAAGCGGACGAGCGGCTTCTGATCGAAGCTGCGCAGCACGATCCCGCCTGCTTTGCCGAGCTCTACGAAATCAACTTCGAGCGCGTCTATGCCTATGTTGTGAGGCGGGTGGGAAACCGTACTGAAAGCGAAGACCTGACCTCGGAAGTCTTTCACCAGGCGCTGGCCAACGTGAAACGGTTTGAGTGGCGCGGCATTCCATTTGCCGCCTGGCTGTTCCGCATAGCGGCAAACTTGATTTCAGACCGCTGGCAGCGCTCCGGGCGGGAAGTCCCCGACGATTCCGGACAGATCGACTCGGCACAAGTGAGTCCGGCGGAGATCGAGCAAGTAGAGCGTCGAGCCACGATATTTCGCCTGGTGGACAAGTTGCCGTCGGAACAGCGACGCGTGGTCGTGCTGCGCTTTGTTGAACAGAAAAGCATTAAGGAAGTGGCGCGGGATATCCGCAAGTCCGAAGGCGCAGTGAAGCAGCTACAGTTTCGCGCGTTGAGTAGTCTGCGGGCGCGCATGGAGGGTGCCGATGCCTAAGCGCTCTCTGATTCCGGGAAGTGACAGTACTAAGAAGATCGAGCTGCTCAACAAAGCGGTCGAGACAATGCTCGCTAGCACTGACGGCAGGCCACCAAAGGCGGAAGCCGGAATCGAGCCACTGCTGCGCATCGCCGCCGATTTGCGCGATTTGCCGCGCGAGAGTTTCAAGGCACGATTGAAATCTGAATTAGGAGGTAAGACGCGTATGTCTACTGTTGCCGAACCCATTGACAAGCCCGTCGGAGCCGGTCACATGAGTGCATCCCCCAGGTTAGCGTTCCGTGATCCGGCCAAAGCGATTGAGTTCTACCAGCGCACTTTGGGTGCGAAGGAAACTTTCCGTTTCCAGGTTGGAGACAGCATTCCGCATGCCGAAATCATGATCGGCGATTCGGTCATCGATATCGCCGGCGAATGGCCCGAGGGAGGCCGCTTCAGCGCCGAAACGCTGGGCAACTCGCCGGTTTCAATGTCCGTCCAGGTCGATGACGTAGATGCTTTTGTGGAACATGCCGTGGCGGCCGGGATGAAACTGGGGCGTGCGGCTCAGACGCAGTTCTACGGACACCGCGATGCGCTCCTGCAAGATCCCTTTGGCTATTCCTGGGCCGTGTTCACGGTGAAAGAAGAGATGTCGGTCGAGGAGATGCACCGCCGCATGAAGGGCATGACGACCGGACCGGAAGGCGGGCAGATTGGAGCGCAAAAGGGAAAGGGGCCCGCGGTGAGCCCGGTTCCGCGTGGTTTCCGCATGGTCACGCCATATCTGGTCGCGCAGGATGTCGAGTCCGTGATCGACTTTGTAAAGAAAACATTCGGGGGCGAAGAGATCTACCGTGCAGTTGGATCGGCCGGTGGCTACCACTGCGAGGTTCGGGTCGAAGACTCCATGCTGATGATCGGCGGCGGAGGCGAAGGATTGTCCTGGAAAGGGGATGCGGTCCTGGGTGCGTTCCACGTCTATGTCCGGGATTGCGATGCCGCGTATCAGCGTGCCTTGCGGGCGGGTGGCAAGTCACTCATGGAGCCCACCGATCAGGAGTATGGAGAACGTACTGCGAGCGTCATCGATGCCGCCGGGAATCACTGGTACATCGCGACCTTCAAGGACAGCGGGTACAAATCGGAAGGCGCCCCGGCGATTCAGCCCTACCTGCACCCGTTGCGGGTCGATCCAGTAGTGAGTTTCCTCAAGCGCGCTTTTGGAGCGCAGGAACTGGGGCGCTATACAGCCCCCGACGGCGTGGTTCCTCATACCACGATCAGGATCGGCGACTCGCAATTGGAAATGGGCGAGGCCCACGGTCCGTATCAGCCGATGAAATCAATGTTCTACCTGTACGTGCCGGATGTAGATGCGGTCTACCGCACGGCTTTGGCGGCGGGAGCCAAGCCCATGAAAGAGCCCGCAGAACAACCCTACGGTGATCGCGTCGGCGCCGTGACCGACGCGTTTGGTAATCAGTGGTGGATCGCGACACACGTCAAGGACGTGGCCCATTAAGTGCGGCAAGTTATGTGGAGCGGGCACTTTTGCCCGCTGGGTTTTAGGCGCAGTCGGCAAAGCGGGCAGGAGTGCCCGCTCCACACGCGAGCTGAGTTTCGGTGTTCTAGGCCGCCGAGACCGCAGCCTTGGCAGGTTCGACGTAGCTGAGCACCGCCTGCTTCAATTGCGAATCCACTTCGTCTGCGATGGTGATCACATCTCGCAGCACTTTGCTGAAGTCCACTTTGTCGAGATTGTTTTGCAGAGTGTTAAAAATGCTGACCTGCAAGATTCGCGATTCCTCGACCACCATTGCCGCAGTGTAACCTTGTCGGCGACGGAGGTTCCCATGCTCGCGCGCTGGAAGGGAGATTTCTGCTTTTTCAGCTTGCGGAAGGCGCAGGCGGTGAATCAGGTCCGTGATGAGACTGGGAAGATGACCGGTACGATCCACAAAGCTCAATGGGATGCAAGTCAACTCTTTGTCATCCTCCACTAGCGCCATCCAGTCGCGAATCGTCACATCGAGGTTCGCCTCCAGTATCGAGGCTACGCTTTGTGTGGGCAGCGGCCTGTGGGGAGCCGGGTTGGCGAGTTTTCGATGGATGATTTCCCGGAGCGCGGACATTTCGATTGGTTTCACCAGCACTTCGTCCGCTTGCAGGCGGATTGCCGACAGCGCCTCGTTGATCTCGGGGTAGCCGCTGAGCACCAGCGTGATTGCCTTAGGGTGCGTGTGTCGCATAGCGCTGACGACGGTAAACCCATCGCCGGCCAGGGGCATGTGCAAATCAGAAAGAAGTGCGTCAAACTGTTCACTGGCGATGCGGCTGAGCGCTTCGCGCACGCCAGAGACGGCGACGACATCGAAGCCATCCCGTTCCAGTGTCGCTTGTAGCATCTCACGGACGGCGTGGTCGTCCTCGGCCAGCAGGATTCTAGGCATTCTCGAACTTCTTTCTTTCTCGTAAATTTGCGCTTTTGGGTCTTATTGCAAGGATAGACGGCGCCCAAATTCTGTCTGTTCAAAAGTGCACACGCAAAACTCCTTGTTCCAATTTTGTAACAAACATTCCCACAATAGGGTTTTTTACTGCTTGGGGTGCAGGGCACAACTCGATCGCGAATTAGCTTCTTTATGAATCGCTTCCGGCAATTGGGTCTAATTGAATATAACGATGGCTTGGAAGTTCACAGTTCGCTGCTTGACATCGTCCTCCACGATTAATCCGTTTCAGGCGGTTTGACCCTCCCTTATCCCTTCAATAAACTTAAGGATTCAGGACACCCGCAGGCCCCAATATTATGGCTGACAGCATTCATGTGAAGCTTCCGGACGGGAGCGTGAAAGAAGTTCCCAAAGGTACGACTGCGCTCGATATTGCGAAGTCGATCAGCCCGCGGCTGGCGGACGCGGCGCTCGTCGCGAAAACCAACGGCGACCTCATCGACCTCACCAAGCCGCTGGAAAAAGACACTGACCTTCGCCTGCTCAAGGATGGCGATCCCGAGGCGCTTGAGGTCTATCGCCATTCGTCGGCGCATCTGCTGGCGGCCGCCGTGCTGGAACTTTTTCCTGAGACCAAACTCGGCCATGGGCCCGCAACCGAGACTGGATTTTTCTACGACTTCTACCGGCCAACTCCGTTTACGCCTGAGGATCTGGAAAAGATCGAAAAGAAAATGCAGGAACTGGTGCAGCAGAATGTGCCCTACGCCCGCGAGTTCCTGCCTCGCGATCAGGGGCTGGCGGAGTTCAAAAAAGAAGGCGACTTCATGAAGTGTCATTTCATCGAGCAATTCACCAAGCCCGATGAAAAGATTTCCATTTACCGCACGGGAAAGTTCATTGATTTCTGCCGCGGCCCGCATATTCCATCGACTGGAAAGATCAAGGCGTTCAAGCTGTTCAACATCGCCGGCGCTTACTGGCTCGGGGACGAGAAGAATCCGCAACTGCAGCGCATCTACGGGACTTCTTTTTTTTCAAAGAAAGACCTCGACGATTATTTGAAGCAACAGGAAGAGAGTAAGAAGCGCGACCACCGCGTGCTGGGCAAGCAGCTTGATCTGTTCTCCATTCAGGAACTGGCCGGGCCGGGGCTGATTTTCTGGCATGCCAAGGGCGGCATCATCCGCAAAGAGATGGAAGACTGGATGCGCGAGCAATACATCAAGCGCGGCTATTCGCTGGTCTATACGCCGCATGTGGCGCGGCGGCAGTTGTTCTTTACCTCGGGGCACGAGGGCTATTACTCGCAGAATATGTTCGACGCCATGGAACTCGACGACGCCGAATATCGCCTGAAGCCGATGAACTGTCCCGGCCACATTCTGATTTACAAAGATTCGCTGAAGTCGTATCGCGATCTGCCGGTTCGGCTGGGCGAACTGGGAACGGTTTACCGCTACGAGCGTTCCGGCGTGATGCATGGCCTGCTGCGCGTGCGCGGGTTTACGCAGGATGACTCGCACATCTTCTGCACGCCGGAGCAGGTCGAAAGCGAGATTACCGGTTGTCTCGACTTCGCCCTGGATGTGCTGAAGGATTTTGGCTTCGACCAATTCCAGACTGAACTTTCAACCTGGGATCCTAACGACCGGAAGAATTTTGTAGGCAGCGAAGAGCAATGGATTCACGCTACCGAATCGCTCAAGAAGGTGCTGGAACATAGGAAGATTGAATACAAGACCATGCCGGGCGAGGCGGCATTTTACGGGCCGAAGATCGACATCAAGCTGGTGGACGCGATTGGACGGTTGTGGCAGCTCTCGACGGTGCAAGTCGACTTCAACCTGCCGCAGCGCTTCGGACTGGAATACGTGGCCGAGGACGGCTCGCGCAAGCAGCCGGTCATGGTACATCGCGCGCTGTTCGGGTCGATTGAGCGCTTCTTTGGCGTATTGATTGAGCACTACGCAGGAGCGTTTCCGGTGTGGCTGTCGCCGGTGCAGGTAGCGATGATTCCGATCAGCGAACGCCATGCGGAGTATGCCAACAAAATCGCCGATCAACTGAAGGCTATCGGCGTGCGCGTGGAGGTCGATGCGCGCAACGAGAAGATGAATGCCAAGATCCGCGAGCACGCCATGCAGAAAGTGCCGTTCTTACTCGTTGTCGGCGATAAAGAGGCCGAGGCCGGCAAGGTGAATGTGCGCTCGCGCGGGAAAGAGAAGACGGAAGACATGCCGGCGGTGGAGTTCGTGGAGAAGATCAGGAAGCTGATCGCCGAGAAGAGCGCCGGGCTATAAGGGTTTTGGGGACCCTAGTAGCCGCAGGTTCTGTCTGATGTATTCTACTTTCAGCTTGTACAAGTCCTCATCAGAGCCGCCCGAATCTGGATCCCCGCCCCTTGCCCCATAGAATTCTTGGTCTAGAGCGTCCAGTGCGGGTGGGCAGGATTTCTTATACGCCCGCTAGTTTCGGCCGAACTCGGACCGCCTCAACCGCCACGACTTGTCACCCGCTAAGGCCATCGCTCTCTGAAGGAATTCAACATATTTAGAGGCACCAATGGCCTTGTAGGCTTCGAGGGCGACGTCCGCCAGCGTGCAAGAGGAATTCCAGAAGTACTGCTCGAAGCCGCCGTTGTTGACCTCCGATTCCAGAAGCCGCATGACCCAGAAGAACTGAGCGGATTTCGGGGTCTGTCGTACTAGCTCGTAGTCGTCCTCGCCGGAACCCAATTCACCGCCGAACTCGAGGATCGAGGTGATGACTTTCTGGACGAGTTCTTTGTCAGGAACCTCCCTAAGCTCGGCCTCTGTCAGCGTCCACTGCCTCTTCATGGGCAGAGGTTACTACGAGCCAACTCCCTGCTGGGCTTCGCTCCGCCGGACAGCCTCAGCGGCCGTCGCTACTTGAGCTGTGCGGTACCATGTTCCGGTGCATTCCCTGGCGGAGCGCGTGCTTTCCCATATCCAGCGGCAGGAACTGCTGAGAGCTGGGGATCGCGTCGGTGTGGCGGTTTCCGGTGGGATTGATTCTGTTGCGCTTCTGCGACTGCTGCTGGAGTTGCGGCACGAACTCGGCATCGTCGTTTCTGTGGTTCATTTCAATCATAACCTGCGCGGGGGTGAGTCTGATGCCGACGAGGCATTCGTCGCGGCTCTGGCTGGCGAGCACGATTTGGAATTCCACGTGGACAGCGAAGACGTTGCTGTGCGCGCCAAGGAAGAACACATCAGCGTGGAGACGGCGGCGCGGGAGTTGCGGTACGGATTTTTCCGCTATCTGCTCGGTGAAGAAGGAACGGCGAGCCCTCAGGGGCTAAAGCCCGGTCCCGTTGTGGCGCCTAACGGCACGGCTGAAGCCGTGCCCTTCCACGAACCGGCTTCGCTTCGCTCGTCGTCTCAGGGCCCTCAGAAGCCGACGAGCATACCTCTGACCAAAATCGTGACGGGCCACACGCTCGACGATCAGGCCGAGACCGTCCTCATGCGGATGATTCGCGGCGCGGGGCTGCGCGGCTTGGGCGCCATCCATCCACGAATTCCGGTTGAAGATGACGACGGAGAGATCTGCGGCGAAATCGTCCGGCCTCTGCTCGGCATCCGTCGGCGCGAACTGGAGCAGTATCTCAAAGACATCGGCCAACCTTGGCGCGAAGATTCTACGAATGCCGATGCACGCTTCACGCGCAACCGCGTGCGCAAGCTGGTGGTCCCGCTGCTGGAGCAGGAGTTCAATCCCGCGGTCGCGGAGAGTCTTGCAGAGTTGGCAGAGATCGCGCGCGGCGAAGAAGACTATTGGGAGAACGAAATTTCCGGATGGCTGGGGACTACGGTGCATTGGTCGCAGCCGGACTGGGCGCGTGCCGTTTCCCGCGAAACGAGTCTGGTGCAGATCGCGCCGCTCGACAACCAAACGCCGGATTCTTCCAAGGAGTCTGATCTGCGAGCGAAAATCGACAACGCGCCGTGGCTCGTCATGAATGCGTCCGTGAGCCGCATGTGGTTGCTGGGCGAGCCCGTCGCTGTGCAGCGCAGGCTGGTGAAGGCGATCGGGGAGCATGCCGGCATTCCCTTGGAATTCAAACATGTGGAAGAGATCCTGCGCGTGGCGGCGGAAGACGACGCATCGAGCAAGGAATTGTCGCTGCCTCTCGGTTGGAAGCTGCTGCGTGAGCCGGAGCAGTTGATATTCGTGACTCCCGATTTGCGGGAGCCGGCACCGCTTCGTGACTATGAGTATCCACTTTCAGTGCCCGGGAGAATCGCTGTTTACGAGGCAGGCTCCTGCATTGAAGCGCGGCGTGTTCCGGCGGACGCGCAGCCGGGGTATAATCCTGACCACCTGTTGGACGCGGAGTCCTTGCCCGGACCGTTAAGGGTGCGGAACTGGCGTCCCGGAGACCGATTCTGGCCGGCTCATACGAAGTCCCCCAAGAAGATCAAGGAACTGCTGCAGGAGCGTCATGTAGTCCAGGCGGAGCGCAAGTTTTGGCCAGTGGTCGTCAGCGGAGATGAAATCGTGTGGGTGCGAGGGTTCCCATCCTCCGCGGGACTCCGGGCGAAGCCGGGGCGAGCGGCCATCCTGATCGTGGACGAGCCTTTGCCAATCCCGCTGGTGACGGGAGATTGAACGGCAAAGATTGACCCGCAATGTGCCGGGGAGGCACGCAAATTTCATGAGCGCTGCGCGAGTCGAGCCCCTTCGCACGGTCATCACCGCCGAGCAGATCCAGAAGCGAGTTAAGGAACTGGGCCGGCAAATCTCCGACGACTATAAGGGGCAGACCATCCAGATGCTGGCTGTCCTGGAAAATGCTTTCATGTTTCTAGCTGACCTGGTGCGGGCGCTCGAGGTGCCGGTCGTGTGCCAGTTCATCAAGCCCAAATACAGCCGGACCCAGGGCGGCTCCGCCAGCGACATCATGGAGATTTTTTTCAGCCATGAGCCCGACATTCGGGGGCAGCACATCCTGCTCGTAGAGGGGCTGGTGCATTCCGGCGTGACCAGCGAGTTCCTGATGGGCGACTTGCGGTCCCGCGGTGCCGCTTCCGTCAAACTGGTGACATTGGCCGACCGACAGTCGGCGCGCCGCGTGCCCTTGCAGCCGGATTATTTCGGTTTTCTGGTCGATGAGACTTTTCTGGTCGGCTATGGCTTAGGAGCGGTTGAGCAGACCAACCGCAATCTACCCTACCTGGCAGCGGCACGCTAGCGCGAAGAGCAAGAATCAAGCTCTGAGGATGCCTAGGGGAGTAAGCTTTTGAACCGCACGATCAAGAGCGTTGTCTTTTGGGTCGTCATCGGCATTTCTGCGTTACTCCTGTTTCAGGTCGTGCGCTCCGATCCGACGAAGGGGCGCGAGCCAGAGATAAGCTATTCCCGTTTCCTGTCGGAAGGGGAAGCCGGAAATGTCTTGAGCGTTACCATTGCCGGGAGTCGCATACAGGGCCAGTATCGAGACGGAAAGGGTACGTTTCGCCTAACAGGTCCAAACAATCCTGGCGTCTTCTTGGACATACTCCGCGCCAGAGGCGTTGAGATATGGTTCAGGGAGACTTCGACCGATTCACTGCCGCTCCAATTGCTGGGAACGTGGGCTCCGCTTATTCCGCTGGGAGCACTTTGGTTCTTCATGATCCGCCAAATGCAGCGAAAGGGCGCGATAACGAGGCCGGGCGATCCCTCGGGAGTTTCAGGCGGTCTACGGTGAGTTGGCTCTCTGACGATAACCTTCAGTCTGCCAATTACTTAAGTCTCACTTCCATAAACGCGCCTTTTTCCCGCAGAAAAGGTAGAATAAAAGGATCATAAAAGGTTTCGACAATCGAAAGTCGCCAAAAGGCATCTAATCGCTGTAGGAGCTTCGGCGTAGGCCTAAGTAGCCCGCCCGTGGCATCCTGAGGAGTTTTCTAGGTGAACTCAACTGTAAAGACCGTATTGTTCTGGTTGCTGATCGGGATATCCGCCTTGCTGCTTTGGGAAGTGGTCAAGGGAGCCCGCGACGGCCAGAAAGACGCAGAGCTAAATGTCAGCCAGTTCATGACTGACGTGGACCAGAACAACATTCGGGAGTTGACGGTCAACGGGATGGAAGTGCGCGGCAAGCACCGCGACGGCTCCGCGTTCCATACCACCGCGCCGGGTAACTACTTCACGCCGGAAGTGCTCAAGGGCCTGCATGACAAGGGTGTGAACGTGAACTTCCGCGATATCAACAGCGGAAGCCTGCCGTTGCAACTGCTGGGCACCTGGGCTCCGCTGATCCTGCTGGGCGCGCTCTGGTTCTTCATGATCCGGCAGATGCAGACCGGCGGGAATAAGGCGTTGTCGTTCGGCAAGAGCCGGGCGCGGCTGCTCTCCATGCAGCAGAAGAAAGTCACGTTCAAAGACGTGGCCGGCGTGGAAGAGGCCAAGGAAGAGCTGCGCGAGATTATCGAGTTCCTGCGCGAGGCGCAGAAGTTCCAGAAGTTGGGCGGACGCATTCCCAAGGGCGTGCTGCTGGTCGGACCTCCCGGAACCGGCAAGACCCTGCTGGCCCGCGCGGTTGCAGGCGAGGCGAATGTTCCTTTCTTTTCGATTTCCGGCTCCGACTTCGTGGAAATGTTCGTCGGCGTTGGCGCCAGCCGCGTGCGCGATCTTTTCGAGCAGGGCAAGAAGAATGCTCCCTGCATTATCTTCATCGACGAAATTGATGCCGTCGGACGTCATCGCGGCGCCGGCCTGGGCGGTGGACACGACGAACGCGAACAGACTTTGAACCAATTGCTCGTAGAGATGGACGGCTTCGAATCGAACGAAGGCGTCATTCTGATGGCGGCGACCAACCGTCCCGACGTGCTAGATCCGGCGTTGCTGCGGCCCGGGCGATTTGACCGGCGCGTGGTAGTGAGCCGTCCAGATGTGCGTGGCCGCGAAGAAATTCTCCGCGTACATACTCGCAAGATTCCTCTGGCGGAAGATGTCGATCTTTCCGTATTGGCTCGGGGCACTCCGGGCTTCTCCGGCGCCGACCTGGCCAACATGGTCAACGAAGCTGCCCTGGCGGCAGCGCGGCAGAATCGCAAAGCAGTTTTGCATTACGACTTCGAACTCGCCAAAGACAAAGTCCTGATGGGCGTGGAGCGCAAGTCTCTGCTGCTCACCGACGAGGAAAAGAAGAATACGGCTTATCACGAGGCGGGACACGCGCTCGTTGCCGCGAAGATGCCGAACTCCGATCCTCTGCACAAGGTCACGATCATTCCGCGCGGCATGGCCTTGGGCGTGACCATGCAGTTGCCTATCGACGATCGCCACAACTACTACAAGAACTATCTGGAAACCGAGATCGCCATCCTGATGGGCGGGCGCATCGCGGAAGAGCTCTTCCTGAACTGCATGAGCACGGGCGCGGGCAACGACATTGAGCGGGCCACGGAAATGGCGCGCAAGATGGTCTGCGAGTGGGGCATGAGCGACCTGGGTCCCATGACCTTCGGCAAAAAGGAAGAGCAGATCTTCCTGGGCCGCGAGATTGCCCAGCACCGCGATTACAGCGAGGACACGGCGATCAAGATCGATCAGGAAGTCCGCAAGCTGGTTAACAAGGGCTACACAACGGCGAAGCAGTTGCTGTCCGACAATCGCGACGTGCTCGAAAGGATTGCGCGGGCTCTGATTGAGCGCGAAGTTCTCGACGCCAATGAGATCAAGATGCTGGTCGAGGGCCAGGAACTGCCGCCGGTTCAGCCTCCGCCGTCCTCGAAGGATGATGGAGTGCAGCATGTCATCAAGCCGGAGCTCCAGCCGGGACGCGCTAAGGGCGGGGAACGGCCTGCCACGGCGTAAGGCTGGTTTGAATGTGCACTTAAGGGCGGCCTGGCGGCCGCCCTTTGATTTTGTGGGTAAGAGCGCTCCACACATGCTCGGCTCCACTCATGCCCGCTCCATACATGCCCGGTCGCACGCTATAATTGCGCCCACTGATGCCCCTTACTTCTGGCACGAAACTCGGCCCTTATGAGATTCAATCGCCGCTCGGCGCGGGCGGCATGGGCGAGGTCTATCGTGCGAACGACACGCGCCTCGATCGAGTCGTCGCCGTTAAAGTTCTTGCTGCCCATCTTTCTTCCTCCCCGGACTTGAAGCAGCGCATGGAGCGCGAGGCCAGAGCGATTTCCGCGCTGAACCATCCCCACATCTGCCAGCTTTTCGATATTGGTTCGCAGAATGGCACTGATTACCTGGTCATGGAGTTTTTGGAGGGGGAAACACTCGCCAAGAGGCTGGCGACGGGTGCGATACCACTGACCGAGATTCTCCGAATCGGAATTGCTGTAGCCGAAGCACTGGAGGTCGCGCACCGCAAAGGAATTGTGCACCGCGATCTGAAGCCAGGCAATATCATGCTCACGCGTAGCGGCGCAAAGCTGATGGACTTTGGCTTGGCGAAGGCGATCGGTACACCGGCGGCAGGCGGAAGCTCAGGAATACCGCCTTCATTCACCGCATCCGCGACGTTAACCAGTCCGACCCTGCTAAGCCCGCTCACGGCGGTCGGCAGCATTGTCGGCACGATTCAGTACATGGCGCCGGAGCAGATCGAAGGCAAGGAAGCCGATCCCCGCTCCGACATCTTTGCGCTGGGCGCTGTGTTGTACGAGATGGCAGCGGGAAAGCGGCCTTTCGAGGGCAAGAGTCAACTTTCGGTGGCATCGTCCATTCTGGAGAAAGATCCGGAGCCGATCAGTGCCATCAATCCGAACGTTCCGCCCGCATTCGAGCATGTTCTTTCCACCTGTTTGCAGAAGAATCCCGAGGAGCGGTTTCAGACGGCGCATGGCGTGAAGCTGGAACTGCAATGGGTCGCATCAGGACGGTCTGTTCCGGCCCAAGCTGCGTCAGCTCAATCTGCGTCAGACCCGGCATCCTCGAACCGGCGCGAGCGGCTTGGCTGGGCGGTCATTCCCGCGATGATTGCGGCGATCGCCCTGGGCGCGGCGGGCGGGCTTTTGTTCTATCATCCCGCGCAAACAGCACACGCCATACGCACTGTCATCAATCCTCCTGAAAAAGCTACGCTCAATTTGAGTGGCGATTTCGCAGGGCCGCCTGTGTTGTCTCCAGACGGCGCGTGGATCGCGTTTACGGCCACTGCCGCGGAATCCAAAATTGCACTCTGGGTTCGCCCGATGGATTCACTCGACGCCCATCCGCTTGCCGGTACCGAGGGTGCGATTTTCCCTTTCTGGTCGCCCGACAGCCGTTCGCTCGGTTTCTTCGCGGACTCCAAACTGAAAACCGTAGACCTCAACAACGGCTCTCCCTCAGTCATTGCGGATGCGCCGTTCGGTCGCGGAGGCTCATGGAGTTCTGACGGAGTCATACTTTTCTCCGCGAACACGCAAACGGGTTTGACCCGCGTCAGTGCCAGCGGCGGACCTCTGGCGGCCGCCACCAAGATCGATGCACCTCAGCATACTTCCCATCGTTGGCCTTGCTTCCTGCCCGACGGCCAACATTTTCTTTACCTTGCGATCAATCATGACCCCTCCAGATCGTCGAACAACACGGTCTACTATGCCTCGCTCGACGGGCGCGAAAATCGCTCTTTGTTCCGCTCTCAGTCGAACGCCGTTTACGCGGATGGATTTCTCCTGTTCGCTCGTGGCGACCAGTTGATGGCGCAGCCGTTCGATCCAGCCAAAGGAACGCTCCGCGACGAGCCGCGGACCGTGGCCCGAGGAGTGATGAACGACATCAGCACGTGGCATATGGACGCGACGGCGTCGTCAGACGGCTTGCTGGCTTTTGGGACTGGCGGGACTTCGGATTTGCAGTTGATCTGGTTTGATCGCGAAGGGAAACCGCTCGACACCCTCGCCGACAACCTGACCAATCTGCAGTGGGCCCGCATCTCGCCACAGGGCGATCGCGTTGCTCTGCAGATCGACACCGGCCAGAACGACATCTGGGTGCTGGACTTGGCGCGTGGCGTGCGCACC
The DNA here is from genome assembly GCA_963733795.1 of uncultured Acidobacteriaceae bacterium. Classification (GTDB taxonomy): domain Bacteria; phylum Acidobacteriota; class Terriglobia; order Terriglobales; family Acidobacteriaceae; genus Sulfotelmatobacter. Next base: position 257,087 of record CAVTED010000002.1, on the reverse strand, counting down.
AGGCTTACCTTTGGAAACGCTTCGAGTACGTTTCCGGTATGGTCGCCGGATGGCAAATGGATCGCCTACGCCTCGGACCGTAATGGTCGCTCTAACCTGTTCCGCAAGCCGTCCGATGGGAGTGGAGCGGAAGAACTTTTACTCAGCGATGACCACCAGGTCCTTCCCAACGATTGGTCGCGGGACGGTAAGTATCTGCTGTACTCGCGCGGGGGCGGAATCGATGGCGAGATATGGGCCCTGCCCCTGGAAGGGGAACGCAAACCGTGGCTCGTCATTCCGCACGCGGCAGTTCTTATCAGCGCACAGCTTTCCCCTGACGGGCGCTGGCTCGCTTACGCCTCCAATGACTCCGGCGTGGTTGAGTTGTACGTCGTGCCGTTTCGCGGGGGCCAAGGCAAGTGGCAGCTCACGGCCCACGGCGGCGCGCAACCCAAGTGGAGCGGAGATGGCAAACAGCTCTACTTTATGGATCAGACTTACAACCTGTTCACGGTCCCGGTTAAGGACGTCGGCGGCGCCCTTCAGTTCGGGGCGCCGCAACGCCTGGTCAGCAGCAGCACCTGGTCAGCTCCCCAGATTTTCTACGACGTTAGTCCCGACGGGAAGAAAATCCTGTTGAACCGGGTTGCGCAACAGGTTAACCAATCCATAACCGTCGTCACCAACTTCGCGGCTGGGTTGAAGAAGTAGGGTTCGAAGAAGTAACGCAAAGCCAGCGCGCGCCCTGCCGATGCTCTCTTTCCCAACTTGGAAATAGGCCTGTTACTCAGTCGATTCAGCGCCTTTTGCGCGGCCAAAAAGGCCATTTTGTGGTATAATTTCAATAGTCGCAACATGACCCTAAGTATTAGGAATTTCAATAACTTGAAGTCCTTGTAGAGAGTGCTGAAAAGGGCTCGATCGGGACAAATTTCCAGCCCATTTTTAGAGACTCGCAGCTCAGTTTTTATAGCAACATTCGGGACATTTTCGTGGAGCGGAATGGCCACTAAAGAGATCATACTTCCATCGCAGACACCAAAACAAAAAACGGGATCGTAACTCCAATCGCTTCCCCGAACGGCGGAGGCAACGGCAGCAACAGCGACTACAACGCCGACTCCATCAAAGTGTTGGGCGGCATGGAAGCGGTTCGCAAACGTCCTGCGATGTACATCGGATCGACGGGCGAACTCGGGTTGCATCATCTCGTTTACGAAGTGGTCGACAATTCCGTCGACGAAGCTCTTGCTGGTTTCGCCACCAAGATTGAAGTCACCATCCATCTCGACAATTCGATCACGGTCATTGACGACGGACGCGGCATTCCGGTTGACGACATGGTGATTGACGGCGAGAAAGTTTCCGCGGCGCAGGTGGTGATGACCACGCTGCACGCGGGTGGAAAATTTGATTCGTCGACTTACAAAGTCTCCGGCGGACTGCACGGCGTCGGCGTTTCCTGCGTGAACGCGCTGAGCGAAGATCTGGAGCTGGAGATCTGGCGCGACGGAGCAACCTGGCAGCAGAATTATTCCAAGGGCGATCCCACCAACAAGCTGCACAAGACCGGTGTCGCCAAAGTGAAGACCGGGACCAGAGTTCACTTCCTGCCCGACCGGTCGATTTTTACCGAGACGCAATACAACTACGACACGCTGGCGCAGCGACTGCGCGAACTCGCATTTCTGAACAAGGGATTGCTGATCACGCTGACCGACGAGCGGAATACGGATTCGAAGACCGGCGAGGCCAAGCACACCGACTTCAAATACAACGGCGGCATCGCTGAGTTCATCAAGCATCTCAATCGCGGCAAACAGGTGCTGCACGACAAGCCGATCTACATGGAAGACGACCGCAACGGCGTCCACATGGAGATTGGACTCCAGTACAACGACGCATATTCCGAATCGGTGTTCAGTTTCGCCAACAACATCAACACCGTCGACGGCGGCACGCATCTCTCTGGATTCCGCACCGCGCTGACCCGCACCATCAATTATGCCGGGCAGCAGATGGGCTTGTTTAAAGACGTAAAAGAAAATCTGACCGGCGACGACGTGCGTGAAGGTCTGGTCGCGGTCATCAGCGTGAAGCTGCCCCAGCCTCAGTTCGAAGGCCAGACCAAGGGCAAGCTGAACTCCGACATCGCCGGCACGGTCACGCAGTTCGTCAACGAAAGACTGGGCGCGTTCTTCGAACAGAACTCGACCGTAGGGCGAAAGATCATCAATAAGGCAGTCGATGCCGCGCGCGCCCGCGAGGCCGCACGGAAGGCGCGCGATCTGACGCGGCGCAAAGGTGCGCTTGATTCCGGTGGCTTGCCGGGCAAGCTGGCGGACTGTTCCGAACGCGATCCCAACCGCTGCGAATTGTTTCTGGTCGAAGGCGAGTCCGCCGGCGGGACCGCGAAGCAGGGCCGCGACCGCCGTTTCCAGGCGATCCTTCCCCTGAAGGGCAAAATCCTGAACGTAGAAAAAGCGCGCTACGACAAGATGCTGGCGCACGAGGAAATTCGCGCCATGATCACCGCGCTCGGCACCGGCATCTCCAAGGAAGATTTCGATCCCACGAAAGTGCGTTACGGCAAAATCATTCTGATGACCGACGCAGACGTGGACGGAAGCCACATCCGCACGCTGCTGCTTGACGTTTTTCTTCCGCCACATGCAGGAACTGATCAAGCGCGGAAATGTCTATATCGCGCAGCCGCCGCTGTTCTCGCTGAAAAAAGGCAAGTCGCAGCAGTACATCAAAGACGAACGCGAATTCGTAAAAGTGATGGTCAAGCGCGCGGCCGATGGTTTGAGCGTGCGTTACGGCGAGGGCGCCGCGAAAATCGAAGGCAAAGATCTGGCGCGCTTCATGACCGTGCTCGACGAGTATCTCGGTTTCTTCGAGAAGCTCGACAAGCGCGTGCGCAACGAGCGCGTGACCGAACTTGTTCCCAAGTTCGATCTGGCCAAGCGCGCCGATTTTGAGGGCGACAAGAAGTCGCCGCCTAAGAAAATCGAGCGCCTGGAAAAAGAACTGAAGAAATTGCAAAAAGACGAAGGCTTCAAGAGCGTGGAGGCGCGCTTCGACGAAGAGCACAACCTGTGGGAAGTGAGTTTCGTCAACAAGCACGGCGCCGAACACGTCATCAACTGGGTGCTGGCTTCCAGCGCGGAATGCCGGCAGCTGATCTCGAAGTATAAGCAGATCGAGCCCTACATGGAACCGCCGTTCGTGGTCGAAACGCTGGCCAAGGCCGCGCCAGCAAGCGGCAATGGAGAAGGGGTCGAGGACGAAGATGCATCCGCCGACGGAGACAAGACCGAGAAGAAAACGGCGAAGCCTGCCAAGCGAAAGACCGAAATCGAAGTAGTAGAAAAAACCAACGTCCGCGAGCTTCGCGATTATGTCATCAACGAAGGCCGAAAGGATTTCACGATCCAGCGCTACAAAGGCCTGGGCGAAATGACCGCGCCGCAGCTGTGGGAGACGACCATGGACCCTGAGCGACGCACCCTCTTGTCGGTGAAACTGGAAGACATTGCCGAGTGCGAAACCATCTTCACCACGCTGATGGGCGAGGACGTGGAAGCACGGCGCAAGTTCATCGAAGAGAACGCGCTGGATGTGAAGAACCTGGATATCTAGACTTTTCTTGCCACGGATCTTCACGGATTCACACGGATACAAAGTTGCGCGGCGGGGTCGCCCATTGTTGCTTATGCACCTGCGTTGAACGAGCATCACCTGGTCAGCGATTTTCGGTTTGGCGTTAGATACTCCCAGTAAGTTTGCTGACTTCGTCTTCCGGCTTCTCCCCCCGAAACACCCGCGAGATTCCGCGCACGATGCGCCGCATAGGCAACTCGCCTTTGGCGTCGGCGAAAAAAATCTCGCCATTCCGCGTTCCGCGATAGTACCAACGCTTGAGCAAAGCGAGATGCTCCATAGTTTCCAGTGCAGCTCCCGTTTTAGCGGGCGGGAAGGAATCCAGCGCGGCCTGCACCCGCGATTCCATCGACTGCGATTTTGCGTGCTCCGCAGACTGAATGAAAAAAACAATCGGTCCGCAAATTCTTCCCGAGTCGATCCGAAACAACGCGACCGAGCCCGCGAGATGACTCGGCTGGATCAAAAGCGCGGAGAACCGGTCGAGGCGACGCACGATTTCGGGAAGCTGGCTGACGACGGGCTTAAGTTTTTCCACGCGCACGTGAATCGCGGCCGCGTCTTCAAAGGCAAGTCTGGCCGACGCCGCTTCCCGCTCGGCCGAAAATTCGCGGAGAAGCGAGTCCCCCCCAGAATCAAAATAGTTCTGCACGCGATTCACTTCGGCGGCGTATTCCTGATCGCTGCAACCCTTGAAACACGGCGCCAGACACATTTTCATCTCGGAATAAATGCATCCAGGGAATTTTGGGTCGGGATGCAGGTCGTCGACGCAGCGCCGCATTTTGAAGAAGTCGAGCGAATCGTTCATGAACTTCTCGGCGGCAACCCGCGAAACAAACGGACCATAGTAGACAGAACGCCCGCCCAACCGCCCAAGCCGCGTCGTGATCGAAGCCCGTGGATATTCGTTCTCGAGATGCAGCTTCACCAAAGGCGCGAATCGGAAGCGCAGCCGTTGCTGATAAGTTTTCGGGAAAGTGGCGCGCAGGACGCTGTAAAGCAGGAAGCCGGATTCAAAGTCAGATCCCGCAGGCGCGTACTCGATCACGCGCACGCGATCGCGCAGGTTCAGCTTTCTGGTGCGCTCTTCCATGGGCCCGAGCAGCCGCTGCAACCGCCGCCGCAGATTCGCTGTTTTGCTGACGTACGGCTGGGCCTGCGGATCGGCTCCCCGCAGCAGAAATACAGCCGGTGCTGCCGGGACCGCGGAAAATATTTCCGCTATCTCGCTCGGGAGCGAATTCTAGCCGCTCAATCAGCACCCAATCATTTTAGTTTGCGATTGGCTCGGAGAGTACAAGGGAGAGCTTCTTTTGCCACGGATTACGCGGATTCACACGGATAAACGAAACGATGGAATCTATTGCGCCTACATGGAGCGGGAGCACTCACCGAAAGCTGGCGCTCTTGACTCGCTCCCGATAATCCCTGCCCTCCATCGTGACGATACGGCACATTTCGTGAAGTCGAGAACGCATGGGATTGCCGATCCGATCGCCTAGAGTCTCTTTCTCTGATGCGTATTTGGCGGCCTCCGGACTTGTGGATCGTACGTTGTCCGGTCGCTCCCGCTCGACGAGATTGCGGTAGTTCGTCGTGATAATTGTGGTGCGATTGTCGTTGTATCGTGTGTTGAGGATAAGCTGACAGTGTCCCATACCCACTCGGTTGGCCTCACCGCGCCCAGTTCGTCGAGTACCAAAACCTCGGTCTCGAACACGGGCCGAAGTACGTCCAGTTCCGTCGTCTTGACAGAATCGTTGTATGAATTCTGGATCTCCTTCAGCAGTTCGCGGTAGTCGTAGAAGAGGCAAGCAATCCCTTTGCTTAGGATCAGCTCCTTAATCATTCCGACGGCCAGGTGAGTTTTGCCCACGCCAATCGTGCCAATTACCAGTAGGCCAGTCTTGTCGATCGGATACTCTTCCACAAACTTGCAGGCCGCCATGCGAGCGGTAGCCAGGGAACGATACGGACCATCGAATTCAAAGTTTGAAAGTTCGCAATGCTCGTAGCGGCGCGGAATGCGGGCCGCGTTTAGCAAGCGATTTTCCCCGCGCCCGCAACTGGCAATCGCAGCGCGTTACGCGGCGATCGTTGGTGCTGCCGCTGGCACCGACAGCCTTCCATCCCGTGCCCTCACACAGCGGGCAAACTTCCGCCGGAGCCTTGATCACCTGCGATCCTTCACTCTTCGAACCGATTATTCTCAAATCAAATTCCCCTCTTTCGACTTTGCACCCAAGGGCGGCTTCCGCGCAAGCCGGAAACCCTGTCTGCCTGTGTACATCCTGTGAACCCAGGCTGTGCCCTGTGGAGGACGGAGGAAAACCGGCTCCCGAGGTTGAAAAGCCGCCCGGGTAGGCCCAATTCGGGCCTGAGGGGTGCAAAACAGGCTTCCGGCGCGGATTTTCACAGTTGACTTTCGCCGCAGACGGAGGACAATACGAGCCGTCAGGTTTCCCAACTCAGCCATAGCAGCCATTCCCGCCAGTTTGGGCTGGACGAGCTAGGCTGGGCATGAAAAGAGACCTGCGAGGAGAATCTCATGAATAAGGCCGATCTGGTTGACAAGATCTCAGGCGCATGTGAAATCAGTAAAGCGCAGGCCACGACTGCCATTGATACCGCCGTGGACAGCATTACATCTGCCCTCCGCAAAGGAGATCGGGTGGCTTTGATAGGATTCGGCACCTTCTCGGTGTCGCAGAGAAAAGCGCGCAACGGGCGCAACCCGCAAACCGGCGCCACCATCAAAATCGCAGCCCGCAAAGTCGCGAAGTTCAGCCCCGGCGCCGAACTGAAGAAGGCTGTAAACAAGAAGTAGTCCAAACGCAAGATCGCAAAGGCGGCAGGGGGTCGGCCCTGCCGCTTTTTGCTGCCAGCAAGAGTCAATCGGATATCGAGGAGTCTCGCTGATGGCTCGTTTCTTTCCCTCAAGAATACTGACGCTGCTTGGGCTGGTAACTGTTCTGGCGGCGCAAGGAAATCCCCGGTTGCCGTTCGGCGCATGGCACCGGGTGTCGGATGCGCCGGTGATTGCTCCGCGCGGCAACGGCTGGGAAGCAGCCGGGACCTTCAATCCGGCCGTAATAATGCATGAGGGCAAGATCGTCATGCTCTACCGTGCGCAGGACAAGCAAGGCACCTCGCGCCTGGGCTATGCCGAGAGCGCCGACGGAATCCATTTCACCCGTCGCGATGAACCGGTTTTAAGCCCCGCGGAGGATTACGAGAAAGATGGCGGCGTCGAAGATCCGCGCCTGGTTCAATTCGGAGACACTTACTATCTGACCTACACGGGCTACAACAAAAAAGATGCGCAGCTTTGTCTTGCAACTTCCAAAGATCTCATTCACTGGGATCGCAAAGGCGTCATCATTCCAGCCAACAAAGGCAACTGGAACGTGAAGTGGACGAAGTCGGGCGCCATCGTCCCGGAAAAAATCGACGGAAAATACTGGATGTATTTCCTGGGCACGACCGCCGACAACAAAGATCAGGCTGGCCTGGCATCCTCCACCGATCTGCTTCATTGGACGGAGGCCACGCAAATTCCAGCATTGCCCGTCAGACCCGGCCGCTTCGATTCGCGTGTCGCCGAACCGGGCCCGCCGCCCATCGTCACGCCCGACGGAATCGTTCTGATCTACAACGGCGCGGACGACAAGCTGGTCTATCGCACCGGAGTCGCGATCTTCGACCGCAACGATCCCCGTAAGCTGCTCTGGCGAAGCGATGAGCCGGTATTCTCTCCGGAGAAAGATTGGGAGAAAGTCGGCCAAGTCCCTAACGTGGTTTTCGTGGAAGGCATGGTGAAAGAGGGTAATCGATATCTGTTCTACTACGGCGGCGCAGACAAGTACGTGGGCGTGGCCGAAGCGCCCGTCACCCGATAACCTTAGCTTGACCCCAGACAACCCGCACCCTAACATCGACTGGGCCCATGCGAGTTCCTTCCTTTTTTGCGGTCAATTCAATTTACCGGGTGCTGTCTTGCGCAGCTTGGCTGCTCTTGGCACCCAGCGTGTACGCCCAGCAAGCAAGCCTGCGGCGCCGCCCCCCGCCCCGATCGCGACTCTTCACCGACATCGCCGAAAAAGCGGGCCTGACCGCGCAGAACATTTTTGGCGGCGTCGACACCAAGAAATACATCATCGAAACTACCGGAACCGGCGTCGCCATCTTCGACTACGACAACGACGGCTGGCCCGACATTTTTCTGGTGAACGGCACCAAGCTCGAAGGATTTCCCGCCGGACAAGGCCCCAGCAATCGCCTCTATCGCAACAATCATGACGGCACGTTCACCGACGTCACCGCCAAAGCAGGCCTGACCGCAACCGGCTGGGGCCAGGGCGTTTGCGTCGGCGACTACGACAACGACGGATGGGAAGACCTCTACATCACCTACTACGGCAAGAATCGCCTCTACCACAACGAGCACGGAGTCTTCACCGAAGTCGCCGAGAAAGCCGGTGTCGCCGGATCGGGCAAGGCCTGGGGCACGGGCTGCGCGTTCGTCGACTACGATCGCGACGGCCGTCTCGATCTGGTGGTTGCGAATTATGTGGATTTCGATCTGGCGACCGCGCCGGCGCCCGGAGAGCGCGCAACCTGCATCTGGAAGGGCGTTCCCGTCATGTGCGGCCCGCGCGGTTTGCCCGGAGCGAAGAACATCCTCTACCACAACCGTGGCGATGGCACGTTTGAAGACGTCACCACCAAAGCGCACATTGACCGCACCGACGGCCACTACGCCTTCAGCGTCTCCACGCTCGACTTCGATGAAGACGGATGGCCCGACATTTTCATCGCCTGCGACAGCACGCCCAGCATTCTCTATCGCAACAATCACGACGGAACGTTCACCGACGTAGCCGTCACCGCCGGTGCGGCCTTCAACGAAGACGGGCGCGAGCAGGCGGGCATGGGCTCGACCGTCGCCGACTATAACGGCGACGGGCACCTCGACATTTTCAAAACCAATTTTTCCGACGACACGTCAACTCTTTACAAGAACAACGGCGACGGCACCTTCACCGACGCCACCACAGCCGCAGGCCTCGGCCTCTACACGCAATATCTTGGGTGGGGAACCATGTTTTTCGACATGGACAATGACGGCTGGCCCGACCTGATTCTGGTGAACGGCCACGTGTATCCCGAAGTCGACAGCCAGCACCTGGGCAGCAGCTACAAGGAACCCAGAATTCTTTATCACAACAATGGCGACGGCACGTTCAGCGACATTTCTGCCTCTGCCGGGCTCGGCATCACGACGGCGGCGTCTTCGCGCGGGCTCGCGGTCGGCGACCTTTGGAACGACGGCAGAATCTCGATTGTCGTCAGCAACATGAATGCTGCAGCCCAGTCTGCTGGTGAATCAGATTCACAATGCGAATCATTGGATCGCCATTCATACTGTCGGCACGAAATCGAATCGCGACGGCATTGGCGCGCGCATTCGAGTGAAAACAGCGTCGCGCATTCTGGTCGACGAAGTCCGCAGCGGCTCCAGTTACATCTCGAACAGCGATATGCGGGTTCACTTCGGCTTGGGCTCGGCGTGCGAAGATCGAATGGGTTGAAATCCGTTGGCCGAGCGGCCTGACCGAGCGGTTCGCGAACCTGCCAGCGGATCAGATTCACACTCTCAAAGAAGGCTCGGGCGCTTCCGTCGAAGCGGAAACCAAAAAGCCGCAGTAGCCGCTATTTGCCGCCCTTCGGATTTTTCGGAAACTGCATCGTGCGGATAATTCCTTCACCTTCTTTCACGAAGATCACCTGGTTCGCCTTGATGTCTTTCAGCGTATCGATCTGCCCGCTGGGCCAGCGAATCTCAAGCACGTCGACTTTCTCGGCCTTCCCCAACCCGAAGTGAACCCGCAGATCATTTTGCGAGAAGTAACCGCCGCCGCTACGGACTTCGTCAATCTGCCGATGCGGTTTCGCTTCTCCGGGAGGATGCGTCACGCACACGAGCCGCGCACCAATTCCGCTGCGATTCGATTTCGTTCCGATCGTGCGAATCTTGATCCAGTTGTTGGTCGAGTTTCGAATCGCAACGGAGCAGTTGCGGATAATCATTGACCGTGTTCACGACCACGTCGATGTCGCCGTCGTTATCGAAGTCGCCAAACGCCGCACCCCGCGACGGGCTCGGCTCCGAGATTCCTGCGCCCGCCTGCAACGAAACGTCCGCGAAATGTCCGTTGTGCAGATTCTGATAAAGCAACTTGCGCTGCGCATAACCGGCTTCCGTTTTGAGTTGCTCGACTTCCGGATAAACATGGCCGTTGCAGATCAGAATGTCTGCCCAGCCATCGTTGTCCATGTCGAAGAAGCCGCAGCCCCATCCCAGATATTGCGTGTGCGCGCCCAGTCCTGCGGTGAACGTTGCGTCTTCGAAATTTGCGCCGCCCTGATTGTGATAGAGAGAAGGCGTATCGCCGGCGAAATTGGTTTTCACGATGTCGAGATTGCCGTCCAGATCGTAATCGGCTGCCGAAACGCCCATGCCTGCTTGCGGCTTGCCGTCGGGGCTGAGCGCGCACCCCGCTTCAATGGCGATGTCCTGAAATTTTCCGTTTTTCTTGTTCTGATAGAGCGCGCTGGCGGTGGAATCGTTGGCGACATAAATATCGGGCCAGCCGTCGTTGTCGAAATCCGCGGTAAGCACGCCCAGGCCGTACGTGCCGTTCGCATTCAGAATCCCCGACGCCTCGGAAACGTCGGTGAACGTCCCATCGCCATTGTTGTGATACAGAATATTCTTGCCGCCCTGCAGTCCCGGCGGTCCGCACGCGACCATCACGCTCTTGTAAAGGCACGGACCTGATTCCGGCACCGGCGCCGTCGCCAGGTCGAGATCGATGTAGTTGGCGACGAACAGATCGAGCCGCCCGTCGCGATCGTAATCGACGAAGGCGCACCCCGTGTTCCATCGCGTGCCTTTGCCCGCTACGCCAGCCTTCTGGCTGACATCGGTGAAGGTGCCGTCGCCGTTGTTGTGATACAGAACGTTCTTGCCGAAGTAGGTGACGAACAGATCATCCCATCCGTCGTTGTCGTAGTCGCCGACGCAAACGCCTTGTCCCCAGCCCGAATGCGCCACTCCGGCTTTCGCAGTTACGTCGGTGAAAGTGCCGTCGCGATTATTGCGAAATAGATGCGAGGTCGGTTCGCTGCCGGCGGAGAAGCCCTCGAGCCGCGTCCCATTCACCAAGAAAATATCGAGCCATCCGTCGTTGTCGTAATCGTAGAAAGCAACGCCGCAGCCCGTGGTTTCGAGCAGATACTTGTTCTTGTGCTCGCCGCCGAAAATCGTTTTCGCGTTCAGCCCGGCTTCGCGCCCGATGTTGACGAAGCTGACTCCAAGCTCACCGCTCTGCGGCTCGTTCTTTTGTCGCCAGTCGCTTTCTGCTGCAGTCCGGCGCTGGCTCGCAGCCAGCGCGGGCGAGCCATGGCCAGCACGCTTTCCAGCGAAAGCACCAGTGCCGAACGGCTGAGAGATTTCAGAAAAACACGGCGTGAAGAAAACAAGAGGTCGCTACCTGGCCCACTCGGCTCGTGCTAGAATTCGCCCCTACTTCTTATATTCAGGGTACCGCGACTTTGCAAGTTCCGCCGGACCCAATCCCCGTTCCGAAGAAAATGCGGCAATGATTTCCTTACTCATTGGTCTCCGGCGATCTCACTTGGCATCCCGCATCTGCGTGTGGCTTGCCTTTGGACGTCAGCGTATGCGCGCGTTTCGTTCTGCTCAACAGCCTGCGCAGCCTCCAGAGTCGTCGCGGGAGTTATCGCGAACGATTCGCACCTGGGAGTTCCTTCCTGTCGTCGGCACTCGCGCGGGATTGTTCGGCAACGAAGCGGGACGATTCGAGGCCTGGGTCTATCCGCTGAAGATTTTTCGGGACTTCCATCTTACCTTCCACGTTGGCGATCGCGCGCTTCCTGCGGAGAGTCTGGCGCGCACGCTGACGGTTCGTCCGGAGTCCGCATCGATTCTCTATGTCGGCGATTCCTTTCGTGTGCGCGAAACCCTCTGCGTCCCGGTGAACGAACCGGGCGCGATCATCGTGCTCGACGTCGAGACCGAGGAACCATTGGAAGTAGAAGCCGCATTCACGGGGGACTTCCAACTGGAATGGCCCGCCGCGCTGGGCGGAACGTTTGTGAACTGGGATGCGAAACAACGAGCCATCGTCTTCGGCGAAGAGGCGCGCAAGTATGCCGCTTTGGTTGGATCGCCAACCGCCGCCGACGCCCAACTTTCCTATCAGACGAACTATTCCTCTTCTGACCAGAACTCTCTGCGCTTAGGGGCGACCCAAAGAGGAAAAGAGACCAAAGTGCTGGTCATCGCCGCTTCGGTCGCAGGCCGTGCCGATGCCGAGAAAACTTATCAGCACTTGTTGAGCTTCTTATGCCGACGCAGTGCGCGAGTCAGCGGATTACTACCGCGCTTATCTCGACAAGACAGTAAGCCTCGAACTCCCAGATGCTGCGCTGCAGCAGGCCTACGACTGGGCGCGCATCAGCACAATTCAAGGGATCGTGAAAAATCCATATCTAGGTAGCTGGGCTGGTTGCGGGATATCGAACTTCCGGAGTCGGGCAGCGTCCGGGCTTTGCATGGTTCTTCGGGCGAGATTCGATGTGGACCTCGTTTGCCCTCAACGCCGAGGGAGACTATTCCACCACTCGCACCGCTCTCGATTTCATCAGCAAATATCAGCGCGAAGATGGCAAGGTTCCGCATGAGATTTCGCAGAGCGCAAGTCTGGTTCCGTGGTTCAAGGATTATCCCTACGCCTATGTTTCCGCCGACGCGACGCCGCTGTTCATCATTGCGATGAATGATTATGCAGTCCAGAGTGGAGACGTGGCCTTCGCGCGCGACAAATGGGACAACGTCTGGCGCGCGTACCAGTTCATGCATTCAACCTACGATGCGCAGGGCTTCGCGCAGAATGCCGGCGTCGGTCACGGCTGGATCGAAGGCGGGCCGCTGCTTCCGGTCAAGAACGAGTATTACCAGGCTGGACTCGCAGTCGAGGCTTTACGCGCGCTCTCGAATCTGGCTCGACTTGTCGGCAAGGACGATATCAGCAAGCAGCTTGCGGCGGAGTTCGAGCATAGCGAACCAGCGCTCGATCAAGCTTTCTGGTCGCCAGAGATGAAGGCTTATGCATTTGCCTTGAAGCCAGACAACCAGCGCGCCGACGAGGCCAGCGTGCTGACGACCGTTCCGATGTGGTTTGGTCTGTCCGATGCCGAATCACGCCGACCAGACCATCACGCAACTCGCGGCCGCAGATCACGACGACTGACTGGGGAATGCGGATCATCTCTCAGCAGTCCAAAGTTTATGACGGCTCGGGCTATCATTACGGCTCGGTCTGGCCGCTCTTTACCGGATGGGCTTCGGTGGCCGAATACCGCTACCATCGCGCGTTTCCCGCCTACTTCAATCTGCGGGCTAACGCGCTGCTCGGCGCTGACGGTGCGCTCGGCCATTTCACCGAAGTTCTATCCGGAGACTACTACCAATCATTCGCGACCAGTTCGCCGCATCAGATCTGGTCTGCGGCCATGGTTATCAGTCCAATCCTGCGCGGCATGTTTGGGCTGCAGACCGACGCGGAAAAACATCAGATCACGCTGGCTCCGCACGTTCCGGCGGACTGGACATCTCTTGCGATTCGCAACGTCCGCGTCGGAGACAGTCGGCGTGGACTTTCAGTATCGCAAAACGTGCCGACATCGTGGAACTCGAGACCGAACGAACTGGGAACTGGCGATTGCTGGGTCGAATTCTCTCCCGCATTCAGTCTGCGCACGCAAGTGGTCAGCGTCCAGATGAACGGACGGCCTTTGCCGTTCAAGATTCTGCCGAACAGCAACGATCAGCATTTGTCCGTGCGGTTTCCTGTTAGTGGCGGACCGAATCATCTGGTGATTCGCGTAAAGAACGATTTTGGTTTGACGTTGGCGAACGAATTGCCGCCTCTGGGAAGTGCGAGTCGCGGACTGCGGGTTCTCTCCGAATCGTGGAATGCCTCGAAGACCGCGTTGACTCTAGACGTCTCAGGACGGGCGGGAAGTCACTACGAGTTGAGCGTTTGGAATTCCAGCCAGATCGCATCCGTGGACGGAGCAGTCCTTCAGCAAGTCGGGAAAGCTGGATATCCAGATGCCTGCAGGGAGCGGCTGATTCTTATGTGCAGCAGAAACTCGTAATTCACTTCACGCGTCCTTGACTGATTCTCGCTCTCTCAATTGATTTCACGAGCCGCAGCCGGTTCGCAATCGGATATAGAATATTAATGGCGAGACGATGCACGAACTGTCGATTGCGATGGGCATTGTGGATGCTGCGCTGGACGAGTCGCAGCGGCGCGGCGTGCAGGTCAGTGCGGTACATCTCAGGCTGGGCGCGCTTTCGGGCGTGGTCAAGGATGCGCTGATGTTTTCCTACGAAGTCGCGTGCCAGGACACACCTCTGCGAGGCTCCCGGCTGATTGTGCAGGATGTTCCGGTCATTGTATTTTGCCTGCAGTGTCAGAAGGAGCGCGAGTTGCCGTCGGTGCAGCTGTTTGCGTGTCCGGAATGCGGCGCGCCGACGATGGACGTGCGTAAAGGCAAGGAACTTGAGGTCTTCGCGCTGGAGGTTGAGGAGGAAGCGGGACACGAAGCCGGGGTTCCGGAAGAACAGGTGCAGAAATGAGCGAGCCGCGTCTGGTGGAAGTGCGCCGGAATGTGTTGAAGCAGAATGACGTGATCGCGCGCGCGCTGCGCGAGCAATTTCGCGCTTCCGGAGTGTTCGTGGTGAGCCTGGTTTCGAGTCCAGGTTCCGGCAAGACGACCTTTCTGGAGAAGACTCTGACGCAATTGCAGCCTCGCTATCGGGTAGCGGCGCTGGTCGGGGATTTGGCGACCGAAAACGATGCGGTGCGATTGGCGCGCAGCAAAGCTCCCGTGAAACAGATCACGACGGGAACGCTTTGCCATTTGGAAGCGGCGATGGTGCAGAATGCGCTGCAGGATTGGAAGCTGGATTCGCTGGATTTCTTGTTTATTGAGAACGTGGGGAACCTGGTTTGTCCGTCTTCCTATGATTTGGGAGAGAATCTTCGGCTGGTGTTGATGTCAGTGACGGAGGGAGAAGACAAGCCGCTGAAGTATCCGACGATCTTCAACAGCGCAGACGTCGCAATCGTGACCAAGAACGAACTGGCGGATGCGGTGGAATTCGATTGGGAGATAGCGCGTAAGAGCATTCACTCGGTGCGTCCGGGAATGCAGATTTTTCGCCTCTCAGCGAAAACCGGCATGGGGATGGAAGAGTATTTGAATTTTCTCTCGCAGCAACTGGTGGAACGCAGAGCGGTGGCACACATGTAGTGCGCACATCGCGCCGTGAAGAAGACGTAGCAAATACGACAGCTTCTCGCCCTGAATCAGCTGGAAATGCCCCTTAGGGACAGACTGAATATTTTCTTCACTTCCGACAAGAAACGCTTACCATTTTTACGTTCGTAACCTTCAAATGTCCATGCTCGTTATTGCTTTTAGCGGCGCCCGTATCTTGCGCCACATCCTTCGCGCCTTCTTTCATGTTGTGCATCATCGCGTTGGAGACAACGCCGGTCAAAGTCACGGTATGACCAACGTGCTTTCCGAGGTTGACTCGGCTGCTCTTCACGTCCCACATACTCCCATCGTCTCCGTTCAGCACGAACGCGTCAGCGCTGTTTCCTTTCGATAGACAACCTGTAATGTCCCTGATGTCGCTCTTCGATTTTGCGACTGCGGAGGTGCTGAGAACGGTGAGAGCGATACAGAGTAAAAGCCACTTCGGTGATTTCATTTTTTCCTCCCGCTTCCATGAAGTGAAAGGGCCCCATTTCATTCGAAGTAAAGCAGAGTGGCTGTGGGCTTGAAATACCGAAAATACTGTATCGGAGAACGCCTGTTGCCTCGAAGACGCTCGGGAGCAAAGAGCGAGGAGGTGATGTGATGTGACTTCAGCAATGCGGCGACAGTCCGCGTGGAAGGAAGTAGGCCTTTGGTACGTTTCCCCATTCCTCGCTCTTACTAGCAATCCTAGTTTTATCCCTGTTGTACGCAATGGTCAAGTCACGATCAACGGATCGAGATTCGTTTTGCCGCTTCGCGAACGCGCGAACGCGCGAACGCGATGATTCGATAGTTTGGCAGTTGACTTGCCCATTGTTTTCGCCGGAAGCGACTCACGGAGGCTGGTATGGCGCATTTTGAACGGATTCGCGACGTGATTTCCGGGCCGTTTAGTCCCGAGGTCATGCGGCAGCGTACGGCGGCGGGATGGCAATTGGTGTCGCTGGAGTGGCGGCGTGAACTGCCGGAGTCGGAAGCTCCGTCCACGGGCGCGTTTGCCGAAGATATCCCTTACGGACTGCGGATCTCGGACGACTGCCAGCGGCTGGAGATCGATCTCAACGAAAACAGGGTGCTCATGATGATGATGGAGTTGCTGGTGCAGGACTTCCCATATTCGAGCATTGTGAGCGACCTGAATGAGAAGGGCTTTCGGATGCGGGATGGCAGGCCGTGGAATCGGGTGGCGCTGTTCAACATGACACCGCGCCTGATTGAAGTTGGGCCGCGAATGTTCTCCACCGAGGAGTGGACCAGGGTGCGACAGAGGTTTTCCCGAGCAAAAGCGGAAGAAGCTTCATAGCCTTGTCGGGTTGAATGCCGTGCATTTCTCATCCTGACTTGTTCGCTGAGATGCTCGCTGAGATGTTCGATTCCGACCACCCGTTTTCGAATTTGGACACTCTTGTGAGTGTCTCACCCCGGATCCTTATTCATTTTCAATGGGTTGAGGTGGATACGGTTGGCGGCGGGTTTGCGCTCAATCCGACGCACGAGTTTGCTTCAAAAGGGGTAGTCAATGCAGATCCTTGGTCGCGACTTTCGATACGCCCTACGGCAGTTACGCAGGTCGCCGGGCTTCACGTTTACGGCGGTTCTGACGCTGGCCCTCGGGATGGGGGTGAACACCTCGATCTTTACGGTGTTCAACCAGGTTTTGCTGCGGACCATGCCGGTACGGGCACCGGGTGAGTTAGTGCTGCTGAAGGAGCACTCGCGCTATGAGACCGGCACTTTGAACTCGTGGGGCGGGGATCCGGAGATGTATTTTGCGTATCCGGCGTATCAGGCGTTGCGCGATGGTGGGACGGCGCTTGAGAGTTTGGCAGCATCCGCCGTTTCCTCGGCCAATCTGGTCACCGCCAAGGATGCCGACAAAGTGAAGATGCAACTGGTGAGTGGAAACTACTTCACGCTGCTTGGAGTACAACCAGTGCTCGGTCGTCTGTTGACGCCGTCCGATGACCTCTATCACGAAGGCAGGGCGGTTGCGGTGCTGAGCGACAGCTACTGGCACGCGCACTTTGGCGGCGATCCTTCCATTCTCAATCAAGAACTCCAAATCAATGGTTCGGCATTCACAATCGTGGGCGTTGTCCGGCATGAGGGATTGATGGATAGCGCTCCGTCGGCAATATTTCTACCGGTCACGATGGTCGGGGCAGTGACTCCGGAAAAAGCGGATGTGCTGCGCGACCAGCTCAATCGCTGGCTCAATGTGATTGGGCGGCTATCGCCAGGCTCGTCCCGTGCACAGGCCGAAGCGCAGTTAAATACAGTCTGGTGGAACTGGCGGGGCGATGTGCTCAAAATACGAGATCACAACATTCCCGACAAAAAAGGCTGGCTCGAAACGCATCTTGCGGTGACGGAGGGTGGACGCGGAATGCCCCTCCTTGAAGAGAGGCTGGGGCGGCCGATCAAGATTCTGGAGGGGATGGCACTGCTCGTTCTGCTCATTGCCTGTGGCAACGTGACCAACCTGTTGCTGACAAAGGCTGTGCGTAAACATTCTGAGCTTGCGGTGCGGGGAGCGCTGGGCGCGAGCAGGGGCCAGATTTTTCAACAGGTGCTGGCGGAGGGTCTTTTGTTGGGCTTGCTGGGCGCGGCTTCTGGCCTATTTTTGGGGTGGGTCAGCCTGAGGCTGCTGCTGAGAATGGTGCCGGCGACGAATTCGCTGCACGATGTTCTTGCAGTGCAGCTTGACTGGCGGGTGATTGCTTTATGCGCGGTTGCAGGCGGGTTAACGAGCTTGATCTTCACCGTCGCCCCGGCGATTTTGAGTATGCGTACCGATCCGATTGAGGGTCTGCGCAGTGAAAGCCGCAGTGTGATTGGCGGGAGTGGGAGGCTGCGAAACTTTCTCGTGGCGGGAGAGATTGCTCTGAGTCTCGTGCTGCTTACCGGTGCCACAGTTTTCAGTTGGAATTTGTATCAATTGCGGGAAACGAATCTTGGATTCGCTACGGACCACGTGATCACGTTCGGCGTAGATGCGTCGCCGGGTAAGTCGGGCGCGCAAGTGAGAAATGAGTACGCGAGCATGGTGGATGCCATTCGGCGTCAGCCCGGAGTTAATCGTGTGGCGTATGCGGCCGATGGCCTGATCACGGGCGACACGATGGGTGACAGTATCACGGTGACGGGCTACAGTGGTGCGAACGAGGAAGCGAATCCAGACCAGGACTGGGTCACTCCCGGTTTCTTTTCCACGATAAAAGTCCCAATGCTGGCGGGACGGGAATTTTCCGAGCAGGATACAGCGACGTCACAAAAAGTGGCAATCGTCGACGAAGCTTTCGTTCAACACTACTATGGCGGGGATGTAGGGAAGGCGCTGCGCGGTGTATTCGGTTTCGGTTTGGGAGGTCGGGTCAAGCAGGATATCCAGATTGTCGGCGTGATTCCTACCATTCGCGCCACCAGCGTTACCAGCGCGCCGGGTGTTCCG
This sequence comes from uncultured Acidobacteriaceae bacterium, assembly GCA_963733795.1. Taxonomy (GTDB): domain Bacteria; phylum Acidobacteriota; class Terriglobia; order Terriglobales; family Acidobacteriaceae; genus Sulfotelmatobacter. Next base: position 238,558 of record CAVTED010000002.1, on the reverse strand, counting down.
CTCCTCTATCTGCCGTACGATCAGAGCTACAGTGAGGGCGGATCCGACCGGCGGCGGCATTCGGCGATCTTCTACATCAGCACGACTGGCGACCCGGTGCAATTGGTGAGTACGGTGCGTTCCGTGGTTCGCGATATTGATCGCAATCTTCCCATCACCGGGCTGGGAACCATGGAAGAGCACATCCATGGGACGATTTTCGAACAGCAGATGGTGAGCACGCTCTCGATTGTGATGGGAGGACTCGCGCTGGTACTGGCGGCGATTGGTCTCTATAGTTTGCTCGCGTTTATCGTTACACAAAGAACGCATGAGATCGGAATCCGGATGGCGCTGGGGGCGCACCGTCGTCACGTTTTCGGGCTGGTCGCGAAACGGGTGGGATGGCTTTTGCTCGGCGGGTTAGGGGCGGGGTCGCTGGCGGGATGGGTCGGACTGCGGATTTTGGCGAGCCGCGACGCGAGCCTGGCGCATCCGCCGGTGTGGTTGTTTGGCGTAACGGGGATGGTGTTAATGGGATTGATGCTTTTGGCTGCGGCGCTTCCGGCGCGGCGGGCGGCTTCGATTGATCCGATGCAGGCCCTGCGGGCGGAGTGAGGGTTGGGGTGAAGATGAAAGGTCTGGCGCTTTATGATGGTGCGCGGGCGAGGACTCCGCCGCTACAGCCTCCAGGACGCCGGCGCTATGCCTTCGGAACGGCGCAGTCTGGGACATGGCGCGGGATAGGAGAACGATTTTGTAGGGTACCAATCCGATGTGATGCGAAGAAAAATTGCGTAAAAGCGCACGCGGGCGATGCTATCATGACCGCGTTCCCAGATCACTTCGGAAGGCGGATTCTGGACTCATGGCGATCGCGGCCCCAAACACTTCTACCAAAGTCTCGCCGAGCGGGTCTTCCTCGTACGCCGGCGCTCTAGCGGTCATAACCACGCTCTTCTTCATGTGGGGGTCGCTCACGTCGCTGAATGATGTGCTGATTCCCTACGCTCAGCATGTTTTCAAAATCAAGCTGGATGCCAGCATGCTGATTCAGACTGCTTTCTTCTCTGCGTATTTTGTTTTTTCAATTCCTTCGTCGAAAATTATCGACTGGATCGGATACAAAAGAGCGATCATCGTAGGCCTTTCGACGATGATAGTTGCGTGTTTGGCATTCTATCCTGCGGCGCGAATTCCTTCCTTCCCATTTTTCCTAGTCGCCCTGGTGATTCTTGCGACGGGAATCACTATCCTACAAGTTGCAGCCAATCCGTATGTGGCGGTGCTGGGGAATCCGAAAACCGCGTCCAGCCGCCTGAACCTTACCCAGGCTTTTAATTCACTTGGCACAACGATTTTCCCTTGGGTAGGTGCGCACCTGATTCTCGGAACCACTGCGACAGCACTGGCGCGCAGCCCCTCTCAAGAGGCGGACGCGGTGGTGAAGCTGTACGTTTATTTCTTCAGCCTTGCACTCTTGCTGCTGGCTGTCGCCATTGGCCTTTTCAAACTGCCTAAGATGGAATCCGCCGAGCACCACATCGGAGAAAAGGTGGCTGACTCCGTTTGGAAACACCCTAATCTCATCCTCGGTGCAATTGGCATTTTCGTTTACGTAGGTGGTGAAGTGGCGATTGGCAGTTCCATCGCGAATTATCTGGCATTGGATAACATAGGCGGCTTCATATCGTCCACGGCTGTTCCCGACGCCGCAGATCGCTACCGCGCGGCCCTGTCGGAGGCAGCCAAGTACATCTCACTCTACTGGGGGGGAGCCATGGTGGGCCGATTCGTCGGGTCGGCTCTTTTGCAGAAGATCAAGACAAGCACATTGCTCGCTTTCGCCGCGATTATGGCGGCGTTGCTAGTAACGGCTTCCGTGCTCAGCACTGGGCATGTGGCGATGTGGTCGATCCTGGCTGTCGGATTGTTTAATTCGATTATGTTTCCTTGCATTTTCACTATGGGGATAGCGGAACTTGGCCCACTGACGGGGGATGGGTCCGGCGTAATGAACATGGCGATTGTAGGTGGCGCGATCATCCCATATTTTGTCGGGCGCGTAGCAGTGCTGATCAACAGCCGATACTACTCTTCTATGGTCCAAGGAGAGACCAGTTGGGGTCAAGGAATCCACTATGCGTTGATTCTTGCGACTTTGTGCTACCTATACATTTTGTTCTTTGCTGTGAGCGGATCGCGACCAAACAGTGAACGCTATGCAGGGCATAGCAGTGTTTGAGAGTCAGATGATTGCCGGCAACGGAAAAATCAGAACAACACAGGACACAGAGTTTCACCGAGGAAGCGACTAAACACTTTAACCGATCATGGGGCAAATCAAGACAGCTAGCCAAAAGCCTGGCGTGATCACGCTGAAGGCCGTCGCCCAGCACATAGGGCTGACTCCGGGCACGGTGTCTGCGGTGCTGAACGATTCGCCATCCGCCCGTTCGATTCCGCAAGAGACCAAGAACAGGATCCACGCGGCCGCCAAGGAACTGAACTACCGGCCGAATTTTTTTGCCCGCACTCTACGCAACAAGCGCACCTACACGATCGGGGTGATCGCGGAGGAGATTGGCGACTCTTACAGTTCGCCGATCATCAGCGGAATTGAGCAGTATTTAAGACAGCGGGATTATTTTTTCCTGACCGTGGCCCATCGGCACGATCCCTTGCTGCTGAATCGCTACTCGCAAATGCTCTCGGAGCGGGGAGTAGAAGGCATCATCACCGTGGATACGACCGTGCAGGAGGCGCCGATGCTGCCCACCATTGCCATTGCCGGCCACAAGAAGTTGAAGGGGGTCACTAATATTATTCTGGATCACAGACGAGCGGCGGTTTTGGCCCTAAATCATTTGAAAAATCTATCCCACGAGCGGGTGGCTTTTATGAAGGGGAACCCGCTGAGTTCGGATGCGAACGATCGCTGGGACGCGATCTGCGAAGTGGCGACAGAAATTGAAATGAAGATCGATCCGGAGTTGACCGTGCAGATCGACACGGACGATCCGACGCCGATGCTGGGTTACCCGTTTGCCAAACAACTGCTGGCGCGCGGCAAGCCGTTTACGGCGCTGTTCGCCTACAACGACATGTCGGCGATTGGCTCGATTCGAGCTTTGCAGGAACAAGGATTGCGCGTTCCTCAGGATGTCTCGGTGATTGGATTCGACGACATTCCGGGGGCGGCGTTTTACACGCCGAGTCTGACTACGGTCCGACAGCCGCTGAACCGAATGGGAGAAGTAGCGGCGCGGAGTTTATTGGAACGAATTGAGGGGAAGAAAGATTATCCTTCCGAAATCGCAATCGAGCCTGAGCTGGTGGTTCGGGAGTCCACGGCGACGGCGCCACCTTCGTCCTAGCAGCGCGGTTCCGATATAGTTACCGCATTGCGTGCCAGCCCATTCATGTCCCCCTCTGACTCTCCCAACCAATCAATCTCCGCCCGGGCCCTGACGTTCGCTGCCTACGCAGCGTTCGTGCCCATTGGAATCGCAACCGTGCTTCTCGGTCCCATGCTGCCGACGTTGTCGGCGCGCTGGTCCCTGAACTATTCCCAGGCAGGGGCTCTGTTTACCGTTCAGTTCCTGGCTTCGACTGCGGCCGTGGCGCTTTCTGGCGTGATGGTATCGCGCTGGGGATTTCGATTCGCAATGAAGGCTGGGCTGGTGCTCATGAGTGCGGGGGTGGCCCTGTTGCTGGCCGGTCCGAAGATCATGGGAATGTTGTGCATTGCGGCGTCGGGATTCGGCATGGGGCTGGCGGTACCAGCGGCCAATCTGCTGGTGGCGGAGGTGAATCCTGTCCGGCGCAGCGCGCGGCTCAATCTCCTGAATTTCTGCTGGAGTACGGGTTCGGTGGCTTGCCCTTTTCTGGTGGCCGCGGCCGCGAAACACCATCGCCTTCCGCTTTTCCTGGCGGCAGTGGCCGGCTTCGCACTTCTGGTGGCGATAGGGATCGCAGCCATGCCTTCGTATATTGTCGAACCGTATGCGGCGAAGGATATTCGTAAAGACGGTGGTCCGGTCATTGCTTGGAAGCATCCTGCGATACTCATTCTGGCGGCACTCTTTTTTCTATACGTCGGCGTCGAGAACGGTTTCGGGGGATGGATAGCATCCTACGCGAAGAGCCTGGGCAGTCTAACTCCGGCTCTGTCGGTCATGACTCCTTCATTTTTTTACTCCGCGCTGATGCTAGGGAGATGGCTGGCACCTTTGCTGTTGCGAGTGACCGACGAAATTCGACTCGTGCAGCTGGGCTTGCTGGTAGCTTGCGCGGGAATGGCCGGCCTGATTTTGTCGCACGGCCTGTGGGGGATAGTGGTGAGCGCCAGCCTCGCGGGATTGGGTCTTTCTTACGTCTATCCGATTACGATTTCGGTCTTGTCGCGAGAATTTGGGCCGGCGTCATCGCGGGTTGGGTCGTTGATGTTCACGATGTCGAACCTGGGCGGTGGGCTGATGCCGTGGATGGTCGGGGTTTCGTCGACTCACTTTGGCACCCTCAAGGCGGGATTGGCGGTGCCACTCATCTCATGCGCGGCTATGTATGGTCTATATCTGAGAGAGTGGAGGGCGGTGCGAGAAGAAGCGGTTTAGAGTCGAGTCGGGCTGTCGATCTTCGCCTGATGGACAGCCGTGGGCGGCTCTCCCCACACGGGTATTGCGGGCATCAATAACCCTGAACGTCACCATCATTCACGATTCTCTTTCCCACACCGTACAATAGAGAATCCTGCCGGCTACGACTCGTGCCGTGGTGCAGCAGGTTTGACCCCACGGAGGCTAGCAAAAGAGCTTGGACAGATACGACGACTTAGTAGAGGAAAAGGAGCAAGACGTGCCATTGAGCGAAGTCGGGAACGTCCTGACATTAGAAGAGATCGCAAATCTTGCGGCAGACGGCGGACAGCCGGCGGAAACGCTGATGAACGTGGTCGCGCTCATCGCCAAGAGATTTCGAACCGATGTGTGCTCGGCATACTTGCTGGAACCGGATCGCGCCAACCTGGTACTGGCTGCCACCGTGGGACTTCGCAAAGAATGTATTGGCAGTCTGCGCATGGAGGTCCATGAGGGACTTACCGGCCTGGTGGCGGAGCTGGTGCGGCCAGTGGCGGTGGAACAAGTGAAACAGCATCCCCGATTCAAGTACTTCCGGGATGCGGGCGAGGACGCCTACCAGTCGTTCCTGGGCGTTCCCTTGATCGATCGCGGAGTTCTGCAGGGCGTTCTTGTAGTACAGACCGTAGAAGCCCGCGTTTTCAGCGGGGACGAGATTCGGATGCTGACCGAGGCTGCTACGCAAGTCGCTCCGATCGTGAGTGAAGCGCGAACTTTGGATCGGTTCATCGCTCCGCTGCAGGAGCGGCTGTGGACGCTGGCGCGCAATTTGTGGTGGAGCTGGGATCACAACTCCTCGAGTCTGTTTCTCGATCTCGATCCGGCGCGCTGGAGCGAGCTCAACCACAATCCGGTTGCGTTGCTGGGAGAAATTCCTCTCGCCAAACTGGAAACCCGCGCGGCGGAACTCATGCTGCATAGCCGGGTGAACTACGCCTATCGCCGCATGCTGGAATATCTGGAAGCGGATCGGACTTGGGGCGCGCAACGCGCTGGCGTGTTGCGGCCGCATCCGGTGGCTTATTTTTCGGCTGAATTTGGTTTGCACGAGTCTTTGCCGGTCTATTCCGGCGGCCTGGGAGTGCTGGCTGGCGATCACATCAAGAGCGCGTCGGATTTGGATATTCCTTTGGTGGGGATTGGTTTGTTTTATGGCCAGGGATATTTTCGGCAACGGCTCGATCTGGGCGGATGGCAACGGGAAGAATATCTGAAGACCGACGTCAATCAAATGCCGATGGAAGTGGCGATCGGAAAAGATGGCCGGCCGGTGGTGGTTGAGATCGAAACGCGCAGCGGCCGAATTTGCGCAAAGGTCTGGCGCGTGAAGGTAGGACGCCGCGATCTATTGCTGCTCGATTCTGACGTGGAAGGGAATGCTCCCGAGGACCGGCAGCTTACGTCGCGCTTGTACGGCGGAGATCTGCGGATTCGCATTCGCCAGGAATTGCTGTTGGGCGTGGGCGGGCTGCGAGCCCTGAAGGCTCTGGGAATTTCTCCAGGCGTTCTGCACCTCAATGAAGGCCACAGTGGATTTGCCGTACTGGAAGCGGTTCGCATGCGGATGGAGGAGGAAGGGATCTCGTTCGAGGCAGCGGTTCCGCGCATTTCGCGCGAAGTGGTATTCACCACGCATACGCCGGTTCCGGCGGGGCACGACCGCTTTGAAGCAGGCCTGGTCGAGGAACATATTGGTCCTCTCCGCGAAGCGCTGGGACTCTCTCAGGACAGCCTGCTGGGACTCGGGCGCGAGAATCCCAATAATGCGGAGGAACTTTTTTGCATGACGGTACTGGCGCTGCGCCTCTCGCGCCGCGCCAATGCCGTTTCCGGGCTGCATGCCGAAGTGTCGCGCGCGATGTGGACACAACTATTCCGCAACAAGCTGGAAGATGACGTTCCTATTGGACACATCACCAACGGAGTGCACGTTCCCTCGTGGCTGGCTCCCGAGATGTTTCGCCTCTACGATCGTCATCTGGGTACGAACTGGAATCAGCACGGCAGCGAGGCCAAGATCTGGCTAGGCATCGAGAATGTGGACGACGGCGAACTGTGGGAGACGCACCTCAATCTCAAGTCGCAGTTGATTGAGTTCGTGCGGCGGCGAGCGGTCGATCAGGCGGCGCGCCGCGGAGAATCGCGAGAGGTGCTGCAACGACTGGAGCGCGTCTTGAGCCCGGATGCTCTCACTATCGGATTTGCGCGCCGTTTCGCTACGTACAAAAGAGCCAATCTGATCCTGACGGACATTGAGCGGCTGGCTTCGATGGTGAATGATCCGAACCGACCGGTACAATTCGTGTTTGCCGGCAAGGCTCATCCGCTGGACGAACCCGGAAAGCGAGTGTTGCAACAGATCGCCGAGTTGATGCGGGACCCGAAGTTCCGTGACAAGTTTGTCTTTGTCGAGGACTACGACATAAATGTGGGGCGCCACTTTGTGCAGGGCGTCGATGTGTGGCTCAATAATCCGCGGCGGCCCCTGGAGGCGTCGGGAACCAGCGGGCAGAAAGTCGTGTTGAACGGTGGACTGAATCTTTCCATTCTGGATGGATGGTGGGCCGAGGCCTTCGACGGCATGAATGGCTTCGCGATCGGCACCGGCAGGACGCATTCCAACCCCAGTGTTCACGATACCCGCGACGGAGAAGACCTGATGCGGGCGCTTCGCGATGAAGTGATTCCCCTGTATTACCAGCGTGATCGCGACGGTCTTCCGCGTGGCTGGATTAAGCGCATGAAGCGGACGATCCGAACTCTGGGTTGGCGCTTCAATGCGGACCGCATGGTGATGGATTACACGCTGAAGTGCTACGTTCCGGCGGCGGGGGGAACTTCCAGCGATATGAGGGCGAGTTCATAGGCGTCTCAAACGCCGCGAATAAAGGATGGCTTTCGCTGGTTTGGCGATGCCGTTGTAAGCTTTCACAATAGCTGGCGGAAAGAGCGGTGGCGTGAATCGGGCAACGTCGAACGTGAAGCTGTTCCTGGGGGATTCTCCTTCTAATCTTGACTCCGGTGTTTTTGTTTGTAAAGCCCACAAGCAAAACAGCCATTCTCCGCGAGCTTTTGCTAGTGATCTGGTGGGCCTTCGTGTTCCGGCTTTTGGTTACCGGAAAGAAAGAATCGAAGCCAACAAATTCAAAGTAGCCCACAACCCTATGTCTTGCCGAGACTCGCGTATGTACGTTCGGTCTATAATCGGCAGTTTGTCCGGTGATCCGTGCGCATACTGCTGCTGAGCGACATTCACGCCAATCTCGAAGCTCTCGAAGCCAGCCTCGCTGTCGTCCCTTCATTCGACGCGGTCGTGAATCTAGGAGATATCGTTGGCTACGGCGCCAGTCCGAATGAAGTGACAGCCCGCACTCGTGACTTGGGAAAAATCTTCGTGCGCGGCAATCATGACAAGGCTGTCACCGGACTGTTGGACCTCGACGACTTCAATCCCATGGCTGCTTCCGCGGCAATCTGGACTCGAAACGAATTGACCTCGGAAAATCTTGATTGGCTCCGCACCCTCCCGCAGGGTCCCGTTGCCTTACCCGATTTTCCCCAAGTGCTGCTGGTCCATGGATCCGTTCAGGATGAGGATGAATATGTGGTTTCGCTGGGGGACGCGCTTGCGCCGCTGCTTACCTTAGCCACTCCCTTGACTTTCTTTGGACACACGCATCTGCAGGGAGGATTTTTTGTCAACGACTCTTCCGCCGATGGCTTCCGTCCGGAATACCGCACTGTAGGCCAAGCTGAATCGGTGGCGCTGCATCTGAAGCCCGATGCGCGATATCTGATCAATCCCGGCTCTGTCGGCCAGCCTCGCGACGGCGACTGGCGAGCCGCTTTCGCGTTGTTCGACACCGACGCGCAGGTCGTCCACTTCCATCGCACGCCCTACAATCTGAAAGACGCGCAGGATCGCATCTTCGCCGCAAAGCTCCCGCCGCGACTGGCCACGCGACTGGCCGCAGGACGCTGACAAGTTCGTGTGGGGACGGCCGCCCTCGGCTGTCCGTTGAGAGAAGCGCGACAGCCCTCGTTGTAAACTCGAATAATGACCCCTCCCGCAGTGCCGGAACCAAACCGCTCTTCGAAGCCCGCGAGAATCCTCCTGAGCACTATCTGGTTGCGCATAGTGACGGAGGCGCGCGCGGCAATCCTGGCCCCGCCGGTTATGGTGTAGTCATTCAAGATGAATCCGGACGGAAAGTGGCGGCCCTGAGTGAATATCTCGGTCACCAGACCAACAACTTCGCCGAGTATCAAGGACTGATCGCGGCCCTCGAATACGCGCTGCAGCACGGCCCCAAGGCGCTCAAGCTGATCAGTGATTCCGAACTTCTGGTGCGGCAGATTAAGGGAATTTACAAAGTGAAGAATGCGACGCTGCAGGATCTGCATGGGCGCGCTAAGGAATTGATCGCGCAACTCGACTGGTTCTCAATCGGCCACGCGATGCGGGAACATAATCAGGAAGCTGACCGCCTGGCAAATGAAGCCATGGATAAGGGCACGGGGCGAGGTGTGGCGCGGGCGCCCTCGCCCGCGAGGCCAGAGGTCCAGTCCCAACAGGAATTCGAAGGGATCGTGCGCAACGGCAAGGTGGAAATTTCGAACGGGACGCTGCCAGAAGGTAGCCGAGTGCAACTACGGGTCAAGAAGTGAGCGTCGTTTGGCTTGCAGCTAACAGCTAGAAGCTGCTGTCATTCAGCCGCCGAAGTATGGTCGTGCACGATCTTCCAGCCTTCAGGAAATTTGCGAAACACAAGGGTGAACAGTCCGTGCGGACTCTTTCCCTCAGGCATGGTCAAATGCCATTCGCCGCGGACGAATGCGGCTTCTGGTCCCAGCATCTCTATGCGTAAGCCGGAAAATTCCAGCTTCCCCATCTCGTGCCCCGGACTGTTGTAGGTTGAACGATAGCGATCCAGCGTGGCCTGCCAGCCGCTGGTTTCTTTGGCGCCGGAAAAGAAAGTAGTTCTGGAGAATTCCAGTAGCCCGCCATGAAGCCGTCGAGGTCATGATGATTCCAGGCGTCTTGCTGCGTGCGCAGGACATGCTCGACGGCTGCCTTGCCATTGTCCGAAGACGAGCTTTGGTGCGGGGTCTGCGCAACTGCGGTTGCGATCAGGAACATTGCTGTAAGAAACAGACAAAAAACTTTTCGCATAAGTTCTCTCCAAACCACTGATGTCGCAGGTCCGGTTACACTGATGCGCCTCGCTGCGCTTGGCTGGACAGCCGAAGGCGGCTGTCCTCACATGGTTGCCTGTACCGGCTAATGCGCTTCTTCTGTGGCCGGGGCTGTGTCTGGCGTATCTACTTTTTGAGCGACTGTGCGCGTCGCTAGCGGCGGCGGTTGAAAGTCTCCCGGATCCTTGCCCGCCATGGCCACTGTCATAAAATTCATCCAGATGGGGAGGGCCGCGTGCGCTCCGGTTTCTTTGGCGCCCAGAGATTTCTTTTCATCGTAGCCGACCCAGACTCCGCAGGTCATGCTCGGAGAAAATCCCATGAACCAGGCGTCGGTGAAATCATTTGTGGTCCCCGTTTTGCCCGCTACCGGAAAAGGCAGCTTGGCCGCGGCAATTCCCGTACCGTGCAACACTACTTCGCGCAGCATCGAAGTCATAATGCGGGCGGTGTGCTCGCTGATCACGTCTTTTACTTCGGGAAAATCTTCTTCCAGCACTCGTCCTTCGTAATCGGTCACGCGCGTGATGTACCGCGGCAGGACACGCACGCCGTCGTTGGGAAAAACACTGTAGGCCGAGGTTTGCTCCATCAATGTAATTTCGGCAGCTCCGAGCGCTACCGGCAAGTATGGCGGCAGCTTGGCGGTGATGCCGAAACGCTCCGCGTAGTCGATGACGCTCCTGATGCCAACTTTATTCGCCAGTTTCAATGCGGGGATGTTGCGAGACTGCGCCAGCGCGCGCCGCAGAGTGATGATGCCTTCAAACTTTTCGTCGTAATTGTGCGGAGAATATGGACCGGAGGGAGTTTCAAAGCTGACGGGCTCATCGAGAATGGTGTCGTCGGGACTAGCGCCTCCATCGATGATCGTGGTGTAGACATAGGGTTTGAACGAAGAACCGACCTGCCGCATGGACTGCGTGGCGCGGTCGAATTTCGATTCGTTGAAATCGCGCCCGCCCACCATCGCCTTGATCCCGCCGCTAGCGTTGTCGATCGCGAGCAGCGAACCCTGGGCTCCCGAATCCTGCTCCAGGCTGACGCGGGCCGCGCCGTTCGTGCCGAGAGTGAGAATCCTGACATAGCAGACGTCGCCGGTTTTGAGAATGTACGCCAGCTTCTGGCCGGTCCAGGCAACGTCGCTTTGTCCAAGAGCTGCGGTGTATCTGCCGAACTTCAGCGTCGCAATGCCAGTGCCCACGGAGGTCACCAGTGCGTGGATGTATCCGTTCACCTCGGGCTCGTCGTCCCAGTCGGGATGAAAATATTTACCGAGAACCAGGCCGTTGGCCACCACATTTTCCAGATGACCCTTCCAGCCATGACGGCGTTCGTAGGCGGCCAAACCGTCGAGCACCGCCTGGTTCGCGGCTCGCTGCAAATCCACATCGAGCGTGGTGTAGACCTTGAGACCGCCTTCGTGAACCTGATCGGCACCGTATTTGTTCTCAAGATAGCGGCGAATTTCCTCCACAAAATATGGAGCCAGCGAATTCGGATCGTGCGCCAGATGCAGCACCAGCGGCGCGGATCGCGCGTCGGCAGCCTGAGCGGCTGTGATTTTGCCGTCTTCGAGCATGGCATTGATCACCAGATTGCGCCGCTTTTGAGCGCGGTCGGGATGGTTGATCGGCGAATATACGGTCGGGCCTTTCGGCAATCCCGCCAGCAGCGCCGCTTCCTCCAGAGTCAGCTGCTTTGCCGGCTTGCTGAAATAAAACTCCGACGCGGCCTCGAATCCGAACGTACCGTGACCGAGAGAAATCTGATTGGCATAGAGGGTGAAGATTTGCGCCTTGGTGAAACGGCGCTCGATCTGGATGGCCAGCATAGCCTCCTGCACCTTGCGCTGCCACCTTCGATCGGGCGACAAGAAAAGATTGCGGGCCAGTTGCATGGTCAGAGTGGAGGCTCCCTGAACCTTGCCGCCCGATGCAATGTCGCGATAGGCAGCGCCCATGATGCGAAAAAAATTGATTCCGGAGTGCCGGTAGAAATCTTTGTCTTCGATCGAGACCAGCGCGTCCCGCAAGACGGGAGGGAAATCGTCGTAGCTCGCGACCACGCGCCGTTGCAGCGCGAAGGATCCGATTACTCGCCCGTGATCGTCGTAGAGTTCGGTGATGGAACTGGGCCGGTAGGCTTCCAGCGCATCGACCTGCGGCAGGTCGGTAGTGTAGACCAGCAACAGGCCAGCGGTCGCTCCCACCAGGATTGCAACCAGCACGAGCAGACCGAAGAGTACGCGACCGACCAGCCTGCGCCCGCCGATTTCCACCGGCGGAAGAGTTTCGTAGAGAGATTTCATCAGGAGACGAAGTCAGGATAGCACTTCGAGGACTCTTGACTGGTTGTGTGTTGCGGACACAAAGAAAATCGCGCGCCGAGTTGGCGCGCGACTAGCGACAAGAAGCAGATTCCTCGGTTGCCGTCGCTTTCGCTCCGGCTGTCCTCGGAATGACAGGACAGGTTAGTGGGTCGGCTGCGCTTTCGCTGCGGCCATGCTCGCAGGACAGCATTGTTAGCTGGCCCGGCTCTTCAGCACTTCCACGGCTTTGTTCAACTGATCATCGACCGTCTTTTTCGGCGCGGCTTCCTGATCAGGAGTGGGGGTTGAATCTTCGTCATCCGGACCCACGGAGTCGTCCGCGGCATCCGCCACCAGGACGTTGGGCGTGATCGCCGAGTCTTGAATGGCTTTCCCGCTGGGCGAGTAATACTTCGCGATGGAGATGATCAACGCGCCGCCATCGGGCAGGTCAATCGTCTTTTGCACCGAGCCGTCGCCGAAGGTTTTGTCGCCGACAACGTCGCCGCGCGCGTTCTCCAGAATCGCGGCCGCCACAATCTCAGCCGCGCCCGAAGTTCCCCGGTTTACCAGAACTGCGACTGGAAGAGCGGTGATCGCTTTCGCGGGATCGGCATTGAACGCCTCTCGCGGAAATTTTTGTCCCTGCAGGTAAGTGATGGTGCCGTGATTCAGGAACAGATTCGCCACTGAAACACCCTCGTTCTCGTCACCTTCGGCGCAATTCCGCAGATCGAGCAGAATTTTCTTCGCTCCTGACTTCTCGAGCGATTTGATCTTGGAAGCGATCTCCTGCGTCTTGCCCTTGGTCAGGGCTTCGACTTTCACGTAGCCGATGCCGTCGTCCATCATCTTGTCGGCCACCGCAGGAATGCTGACCATGTCGCGCGTGATGACAACTTTCTGCGGCTCGGCCTTGCGGGCGCGGACTACTGCAACATTCAACGTAGATCCCGGCGTGCCGGCAAGCAGGCTGCGAATTTCGGGCAGCGACATTTCCCGCGTGCTTTGTCCCTCAATCGATTCGAAGATATCCGTCTGCTCGATCCCTGCCTTTTCCGCAGGGGATCCCGGTAGAACGGCGACTACGGCGGCGTAGCCAAAGCGTTTCGAGATCACCGCGCCGATTCCGGCCTTGCCTTCGATCTTGTGAGTCTTGTACGCCTTGTAAGCTTCGGCGGACATGTAGCTGGAATTGGAATCGAGCGACTCCAGAAGTCCATGCAGCGCGCCGTCCGTCACCTTGGGGATATTTGGTTCTTCGACGTACTCACTACGCACGCGCGAGAGCACTTCGCTGTAAACCTGCAGTTGACGGTAAGAGCCATCGTTCGAGGAAGCGTGCACGCCCCCCAACGAACCCACAACCACGAACAGTAGTACGGCAAAGGAGGTGACGAGAATCGCTGCTTTGGTTTTCATGGACATCAGTTTTGGTCTTCTTCTGGAAGGAGTTACTTCCTGAGAAACTCTCCCAATTATATCTCTCTAGATGCAGTTTGGGACCCCTCGGCTGCTTGTTTTGAGCCTCCCCGGTAACGCCGGCCAATTCGACCCACGACGAGCTTCTCCAAAGAAGCCGCGTATTGGGCATTACGGCTGTAGACAGTCGTGGCCTCTTCAACAAAACAAACCACTTACTTCACTGTCCCGGCTTGAAGCTGATCGTCAGCAGGGTCTGGACCGAAACTGCTCGACCGTTCATGGAGTAGGGCTTGAACTTCCACTGCCTCACGCCGTCGATCGCGACCTTGGCAAATGCCAGCGATCCCTGCAGGAACTTTGCGTCCTGCACGGTACCGTCACGGCCAATCAGAACCTGCAGGATTACCGTCCCATGCTGTCCCCCAGCGTTGGCGGGATAGGCCAGGGCGGGTTGCTCGGTCAGCAGCGCACGCTCGGCAGCTTCGGGAACGGCAACTGGCTCAATCGAATTCATGGCCGCTTCCGGAGGCTTGTTACCGCTCGCCTCGGGAGTCATGGAGGCGATTTGTGACTTCAAACTCGACGGCACATTGCCAGAGGAAGCCGGTTCATGCGGCGGCTTCTGCGGCGGCGCGAGTTGCGCTGGAAGGGAAGGCGCTGAGGATGTAATCGGAGCCGGAACCGGTGAATCAGGATGCACTGGCGACACAAGGGCAGGAGTGGCCAGAGATGCACGTCCTCCGCCGCCAGTGGCGGGATTTCCCGAGTCGGGCGTTGATGGAGAAGGCTGGTTGTCCGGGATTTGGACTGCTGGAGCGGAAGTCTGATCGCTCGGCGTACCGCCGGTTGCGTCGGGCGGTCCCGCAGGCTGCACCGGATTTGTCGCGTCGTTATTCGGCTTCTTGGCGGTGGGATCGATCACCGGCACTACTTGAATCTGCGAAGGATCGGTCGTGGCATCCGGAATATTTTCCTCGACCGGCAACTTGTATTCATCGCCGGCGCGGCCAAAGTTTTCATGAGCAACCGGCGCCTGGACTGGAGTGACTGGCTGCGGATTTAGCCAGCCATGCATCGCCTGCCGTCCGCGAGCCCAAACCCCACGCATCTTCGCATGCCAGGGCGCTTGCGGTGCCGCTAGAATCGCGCAGCCGGCCAGGACAAGGGCACCGACGATTGCGCCTTTCAACCTTGACTTTGGCCGCGGAACCTCCTGAGAGCTGCCCTTCTCGCCCGCCATGTAAGCAAAGAGTTCCGCTTCTTTCTTTCGCTCGTCGTTTTTTCGTTCTTCCTTCTTAGATTCCGGAATGTCTCTACGATCCCGCTTGCGTTCGGAAGCGTAACCCGCCGCCGCGTCGCTCGACTTCGACGGAGCAGCTTTCGTGGCAGTCGATGTCATTTGGGCGTAGCCGAGCAACTCGCTGTCAGCCGAAGGCGAAGGAGCCTGCTCGACGGCTTGTCGCGTCGTGGTGTTTCCCAATCGCGTTTTTAAATACCATTCCAGACCTTTGGGGCCATCGGGCGGAGGGGGGAAGCCGGGGCAGCGGGAGAGGGAGAGAACTTTTCTTCCGTCGCCGGCAGGGGGACCGGTTCCGATTCTGGTGAAACGACAGGCTCGAGGGCCGTGACAAATTCAGGCGCATGCGACTTGGCGACGAACTGCCCGATCGGAACCGAAGGGGAAGATTCTAGGAAATTTTTCGCCGGCTGCGATGTTTCATCTACCTGTGGCGCGCTGCCTGCAGAGCCCGCAGATGCCCCGGCTGCGGCTGCGGCCGCCGATTCCTGCTTGGCGCGCAGCAAATCGCGGGCGGTGGTCAAAGTATCTTTGACCTGGGTGACTAGAAGCGGCTTGCGCAAAATGGAATTCGCACCTGCCTGCAGCGCTTTCGGAACGCTGCCATCGTCGCTCACAATCGCCAGAGTAAGTGGCCGTTCGGCGGCTTTGCGGTCGCGGGCTGTGGTCAGCAGCGCTCCGGCTTCGGGCTGCATATCCCAATCGATAATGACGATCTGAAAATTCTGATGGGTTACTTTTTCGACCGCGGCCGCCGCGTCGGAGCAGTACTCTCCCTCGACACCGAGACCGGCCAACACCTGGCGAATAGGCTCGGCCGTTCCCTCATCCGAGGAAAACAACAGGCAACGAAGGGCCATGCTCCTTCAGACTAGGGTGAGCCGGTAACTGGGGCAAGATTACCGAGGGGGACGGAAGGCGCCTGAATGAGTTACCGGGAGTACATGTACTGCGGTGTGCGACCTCGCTAAAATGCTCGGTCCACCGGAGGGGCCGAGCGCGTGCAGACGGCAGACGTCGTCATCATTGGCGGTGGGATTGTCGGGTCGAGCATTGCGTATCACCTTACCTCGGCGGGCTGCCGCAACGTTCTGGTCGTAGAACGAGAGTCCGCGCAAGGCAAAGGATCGACCGGCAAGAGCATGGGCGGCGTACGCGCCCAGTTCTCCACTCCCGTCAACATTCAGATGTCGCTGTATTCGATTCCCTTCTATGCCAGCTTCGAGGAACGGCTTGGCTATCCTTGCGATTACCGTCCGCAGGGATATCTTTTCTGCGCGACGAATGAAAGACACCTGGCGTACTTGCGCACGAATTACGAAAAGCAAGTGGCCATGGGCTTGAAGAATGTGCAACTAATCGACGGCGGTGAAATCCGCCGGATGTTCCCGCAACTGCGCGGAGATGACATTGTTGGCGGAAGTTTCTGTTCGACGGACGGCTTTGTCGATCCTTACAGCGCCATGAATGGCTTGATGAGCTGGGCGGCCGATCACGGAGCGAGATTGTGCAAGAACTCAGTAGTCACCGGCCTGGTGCGGGATGAGCGCGGGATTGCCGGTGTGGAAACCAGTACCGGTTCGTTTGCAACCCGGAAGGTCGTGAACTGCGCCGGCGCCTGGGCGGACGGCGTCGCAGCCATGGCGGGCGTTAGACCTTCCCGTCGAACCATTGCGCCGCATGCTGGTACCGAGCGAACCCTTCGACCAATTTCCCCACTCCGCGCCGATGATCATCGACATGTCCAATGGATTCCACTTCCGGCCAGAGAGCCGCGGCTTTCTGCTGGCCTGGAACGATCCTGAGGAGACGCCCGGATTCAAAACCGAATTCGACCCTGCATTTGTGGAGAAGATTTTGACTCGCGCCGCCGATCGCGTGCCCTGCTTCGCCGAATCTGCCAGTCAATCCGAAGCGGGCGTGGGCCGGGCTTTACGAGATGACGCCCGATCACCACCCGATTCTCGGAGAGGCGCCGGGAGTTCCGGGGTTCTTTCTGGCCAACGGATTTAGCGGACATGGGGTGATGCATGCCCCGGCGACGGGAAAGATTCTGAGCGATTTGATTCTGACGGGTAAGACGGACTTGATTGATGCTTCGCTGCTGAATCTGGCTCGCTTCTCCGAAGGTCGCCTGATCCACGAGACGGCTGTGCTTTGAGAGAGGTATGGACCAAGATCTGATCGCAGGACGCTCGATGATGGAGCAGAACTACTGGCTGACGACGACTGCGATGCCAGCCGCAGATGGTACGCGCGCGCTGCCCGAAGTTGTCGATGTAGCCGTGATCGGGGCGGGGTTTACCGGCCTCTCCGCCGCCCGCACTCTCGCCAAGCGCGGCGCGAAAGTTGCCGTGCTGGAATCCGAAACTATCGGCTGGGGCGCCAGCTCCCGCAATGGCGGAATGGTTCTTACCGGGATGAAGCTCGGCGTCAACCAGCTCATCTCCAAGTACGGGCGCGAACGGACGCAGCGCATGTACGCCGCTTCGCTTGCCTCCATCGACTGCGTCGAACAGATTGTCCGCGAAGAAGCCATTGACTGCGACTTTTCCGCTGCGGACATCTCGAAGTCGCCTGCAAGCAGAAGCATTTCGACGACTACGCCCGCCAGGCTGAAGTCATCGCCCGCGAGTTCAACCATACTCTGCGGGTCGTTCAGAAAAACGAATTGAGTTCCGAGATCGGTTCGACGATTTATTACGGAGGCATGGTCGATGAAGTCAGCGCCGGGTGCAATCCCGCGCGTTACGTTGCCGGACTTGCTCGCGCCGCGATGAAGGCCGGAGCGCAGATTTTCGAGCATACTCGCGTTCTCGCCGTCGAGCGTGAACCGCGCCAGGGCGAAGCGGGATGGAAGATTTCGACCTCGCGCGGCGCGCTTTGGGCGCACGAAGTCTTCGTCGGCACCAGCGGATACACCGGCAAGGCCACTCCCGCACTTCAGAAGAAGCTCATCCCCATCGGGTCGTTCATCATCACAACGGAAGTCCTGCCCGAAGCTCTGGCGCGCGAACTCAGCCCGCGCAACCGCATGATCTACGACTCGAAAAACTATCTATACTATTACCGGCTCACGCCCGATCGCCGCATGCTCTTCGGCGGCCGCGCCGCATTCTTCCCAGAGAACGATCAGACCATCCGCCGGAGCGCCGAAATTCTGCGCCGCGGCATGATCGAGGTTTATCCCCAGCTGAGCGACGCCAAAATTGACTACGTCTGGGGCGGCACGCTCGACTTCGCCTTCGACATCATGCCCCACGCCGGCCAGATCGACGGCATGTATTACGCCGTCGGCTATGCCGGGCACGGCGTGGCCATGGCGACGTATCAGGGCCAGAAGATCGCCGAACTCATGGCCGGTGACAAGCCGGAGAATCCGTTTGTCGGGATTCCGTTTCCAGGCGCGCCGCTTGGCCTGTACAACGGCAAGCCGTGGTTCCTGCCGTTCGCGGGGGCGTGGTACAAGGTCTTGGATTGGGTGAGTTAATGGGCCGCGCAGCTCGTGCACCATAACGGTGTATAATGATGCCATGGCGGCCACAAAACAGGTTCGAAGGAGCGTAACTCTGCCGACGAAATTGGCTGAGCAAGTGGACCGTATCGCCAAGAAAAGGCGACTCAGCGACAATCGCGTGCTTGTCGAACTAGTGGAGCAGGGCCTTGAGGCGCAGAAGGAAAAACAGAAGGCTTTTTTTGCTTTGGCAGAACGCTTTCGAATGGCGACCGATCCGGATGAGGTAAAGCAGTTGGGAGATAAGATGGGACGCTTCCTCTTCGGTGAGTGAATGCCGCAGATCGAGACCTGGTCCCGACTTCCCGCTGCGCTTCGGGACCATCTGGTCGAGCGAATGCGCGATCGCAATAATCACTCTGCAGGACCTGAATCAGCTTCGCCTCTGGATGGAAACGAAACCCGATGTACCCGAAGGACCGTGGTACAAGGATTTCGGCTCGTTCAAACTCTGCGGCGAAGGAAAGCTTCCGAAGACGTTTCTTCTTGGCGGCCAGTCGGCAGCCGGGCGCCGTCTCTAGACTTGCACCACGGAGCGAGTTTCCGCTTTTCTTCTAAGCAGCAAATACACCGCCGGCCCGACCACAATCGCAATCGCTCCGCCGATCAGTCCGAAGCGATCGCTGCCCAGAAGCGCCACCACGGCCATCACCACCGGCGCGCAGACTACGTACATCAATCCCGCCCGTCCGCCTGGTATGGTGAATGACCGCTTCAGTTCCGGCTGAGTGCGCCGGAGTTTCCATGCCGACAGCACCGTCAATACTGTGGTCGCCGATCGCAGCCAGATATAGACCGAGATCAGTTCGGCCAGACTCTGCCAGGCGAGCAGCGCATAGATTACCGCCGACACAACGATCGCCAGCCAAGGCGTTCCGTAACGCGCATGCTTGCGGGTGAGCGCCTTCGGTAAATAACCATCTTCGGCCATAGCGAACGGCATGCGCGTGGTCGTGAGAATTGTGCTATTGAGCAGTGCGATGTTGGCCACCATCGCCGCCAGTGTCATCCACGTGCCCAGCCACGGTCTTCCTCTGAATGTCCCGCCGATCATGCTCGCGGCGTTGGAGAAGAAGCCGGTATGCCACTGTTCCCAGTGTCCCGCCGACGCGAGGCCCGCCAGTGTCGGCAGAAAATACGCTGCCATCGAGAGCGGCACCACCAGCGCCAGCGCTCGAGGATAAGCCCGTTGCGGATTGTCTACCTCTTCCGCCACGGTTGAGAGCTGTTCGTATCCCGAGTACAGCCACAACCCCAGCGCCAGTCCGACGCCGAATACTTTGAATGTCGGCTGATGCGGAGGCATCAACGGCGTGAATGGATTCCGATGCCAGTGAAGTAATCCCAGGACAACCATGGTCATCACCGGCAAAAAAATAAAAATCTTCCAGCGCGGTGGCGACCTGTCCGACCATCTGAATGCCGCGCACGTTGATCCATGTCAGCACGGCGATCAGCGCCACTGAGATGAGATAGTGCTCCCACCACGTCGTCTTCAAGGTGGGAAAGTAGTAGGCGAGATAATCTGTGAAGAGGACAGCGTAGACCCCGCCCAGCAGAAACGACGCGGACCAGTTCCACCATCCGGCTAGAAATCCCCAGAAGTCGCCGAAGGCAGCGCGGGTCCAGCGATAGAAGCCGCCCTCCACAGGCATGGCGGTGGTCAGTTCCGCCGAAACCAGCGACACCGGGATACACCAGAAGAACGGCAGCACGAGCAGATAGATCAGCGTCATTCCCGGACCCGAGGTTGTGACCATGTCCTCAAGTCCGAAGGGCCCGCCCGTCGTGTAGGAAAACATTACGAAGACGAGATAGAAGAGGCCCGCCTTGCGCAGCGCGGAGGATTGGTCTGAAGTCGTCAAGGAAGCGTGGGGATGCGATTTGTCGAACTGCAATTCCCTATGCGGCCAATGTTCCCGTGAGCGCACCCTCCAACTGCAGGAGCTTCCGCTTCACGTCGAGGCCGCCGCCGTAACCGCACAAGGTTCCGTCCGATGCGATGACGCGGTGGCAGGGGACGATGATCGCCACCGGATTGCGATTGTTTGCCATGCCCACGGCGCGAAAACCTCGCGGCCTTCCCACGGCACGCGCGATGTCGGCATAGCTGCGCGTTTCCCCGTAGGGGATCGCCACCAGCGCTCGCCAGCAATCCCGCTGAAAGTCGGTTCCGCGCAGATCGAGAGCGAAGCTGAACTCGCGGCGCTTACCCGCGAAATATTCGTCAAGTTGCTGCACGTAAGCCTGCATCGCCGTTGCGGATTCCTCGAAACGACACATACGTGTACGGCTCTTCCGGAAATCGTTCTCTCCCCGTAGATCACGCGGATTCGGACGAATGGTTTGCTGGCCCGGAAGACGCGCATCGAACTCCAGCGCAACCAGTCCGGAGCCGGAAGCAGCCAGGAACAGAGGCCCTACCGGCGATGCAACCGTCGTGGAATGAAGGATTTCCATAAGATCGCGAATCCGACTCGCGTTCATAACCATAGCACGGACGCTCAATTTTGCACCCGCCGGCAGTGTCGAAGCGGTTGACAGAACTGCTTTTTTCGACGAGAGTTTCTCGTTGCAATTTCCGATTGCGGAATCCTCAGCGTTGAAAAAAGCCCTTATCGTTCTTGCGGTCGTCGTTTTAGCACCCGTGCTCGTGGTGAGCCTGGTCGTTTTCGCGGCCGGAGACTGGCGGACCATCGGTCAGACCGAAGCCGGCGATAAAGTGTCGGTGAGTTCCGTGCGCTTTCTCAAGAACAATCAGCGAATCGCCCTGGTCCGCGTGGAATACAAGGAACCGGCAAAGCTGCCGCAAGGCGGACCTTTCGTCGAAATGCGTGCGCGCGTGCGCTTTAACTGCGGCAATGGCACCGCCGCCCCTACGACCGAGTGGTTTTATTCCCGTGACCGCGGCGGACGCTTCGTAGTCAGTAAAAAAGCCGCTCGTGACGACCAGTTCGGCAAGAATCCTGAGGGCGGGTTCGTCGCCATGGTCAGCAAAAGCGTTTGCAGCCAAAGCAAGTAGAACGGTCCTCAGGGCTAGTGCTGCGACACTTGTGATGCCACCGGCACGGCTCAAGCCGCCCTTCCCAAAATCGTGGCATTGCTGGTGCTCTTGACGTGACAGGCTCGTCATTTTTTCAGCGCGAACGCAACGTAAACGCCACCGGACTTCGACTTTAGATCCTTCCCGCCTCCTGCCGCGATTACCACAAATTGTCTCCCCTTCACCTCATACGTGACTGGAGTGGCATTACCCGCGAAGGGCAGGGTGGTCTCCCAGAGGAGCACGCCGGTGGACTTGTCGAAAGCGCGAAACTTCTTGTCAAAATTCGTGGCGCCGATAAAGACCAGGCCGCCGGCGGTTACTACCGGGCCGCCATAGTTTTCTGTGCCGGTATTTTTCTTTCCCTGGGCTGCCAGTTCCGGATATTCTCCCAGCGGAATCTTCCAGACGTACTCGCCAGTGTTTAGATTGATGGCGCTCAAGGTTCCCCAGGGCGGCGCGACTGCAGGATATCCATCGGGATCCAGAAATTTTTGATAGCCGGTAAAGTGATATTTCATTGCGGTCGCTTCCGCTTGCAGGGGCGTCTCTATTTCCTTTCTGTCGTTTTCTCTTACGCCGTTTTCCTTGGCACCAGGATTCGTCAGGTAAGAAAGCAGGCCAGAGATCTGATCATGGGACAAATTGGAGAAGCCGGGCATTCGTCCCTTGCCGCTGCGGATCGTCGCGCTGATCTCGGCCGCTGACTTTCGATTCGTGATGCCTGAGAGTGAAGGAATCGCTGGAGGCGAGCCCCCCATGTTTTCTCCGTGGCAAACGGCGCACTGGCTCGTGTACAGGGCTTTGGGTGTGTCTTCGGCATTTTCTGACGGCGTATTCTCCGCCAGCGCGCCGGTCCACGCTATGTCGTTCGCATTGACATAGAGGGTTCCGGTCTCCGGATCGGCCGCAGCACCGCCCCACTCGGCTCCGCCGTCGAAACCGGGAAATATGACTGTATCTTTTCCCACGCTGAAGGGGACAAACTGTCCCTCGCTGCGAAAGCTACGGAACTTCTGCAGCGCCCACTCGTGAACTTCCGGAGTGCGCTCGCTCAAAAAACTCTCGGTTAACAGTTGCCTCGCAAAGGGGGCGGGTTCCGTGGGCAGGCATTGCTGGGGTGCGGCGACTTCGCCGGGCACATCGCTGGGCGGATAGTTTCGGCATTCGATGGGAAATAACGGCTTCCCGTTAGCGCGGTCGAACAGAAAAACGAAGCCCTGCTTAGTGGTCTGAGCCACCGCATCCACTTTTTTCCCTTCGCGGTCCACCGTCAACAGCACCGGCGGCGCTGGAAAATCGCGGTCCCAGAGATCGTGTCTCACTCCCTGAAAATGCCAGATGCGTTCACCGGTTTCGGCATTCAGCGCGATCAAGGAGTCGGCAAAGAGATCATCTCCAACGCGATCGGCTCCGTAGAAATCAAATGCCGCCGAACCCGTCGGAACATAGACAATTCCGCGCTCCACGTCTACGGTCATGCCCGCCCAGTTATTGGCCGCCCCGCTGCTCTTCCACGTGTCTTTCGGCCAGGTCTCGTAGCCAAACTCGCCGGGACGCGGAATGGTATGAAACGACCAGCGCAATTTTCCACTGCGCACGTCGTAGGCCCGCACGTCGCCGAAAGACGCCGGCAAAGTTTCAGATTCGCGGCCACCCACGATCATCAAGTCTTTGTAGACCACCGCCGGGCTGGTCATGTAAATGGACTGTGACGCCGGTTCGCGATCCAAATTTTCGCGCAGATCGATGCGACCGTCTTCTCCGAAGCTTGCAATCGCTTTGCCGGTCGAGGCATCGAGCGCATAGACGAAGTTCATCACCCCAACCAGAATCCGGCTGCTGCGTTCATCGGACCAGTAAGCCAAGCCTCGATCAGGTTGGGTGCCGCGAATTCCGGAGTCAAACTTCCACGATAATTTCCCCGTTGCGGCGTTCAAGGCGAACACTTTTTGCGAAGGAGTCAGACCGTAGAGGACTCCGTCGACCACGATCGGGCTGGTTTGCAGGCCGCCGGATTCTTCTGTGTCAAAGATCCAAGCGACCCGCAGCTGCTTCACGTTCTTGCGGTTGATTTGTCCGAGGCTGGAGAAATGATTATTCTTCGGAGTTCCGCCATAAATCGGCCAATCCTGACTCTTCTTCTTGCCGGGATTTTGTCCTGCGGACGATGGCGTTGCGCCTGTTGCTATTGCGAGTGCTATCAAGGTTCCGATAAAGACCGCTGAGAATTTCATTCGCACTCCGCTTCATGCCCACAGAGAATTACGCCGGCTGATTGTAGAACAAGCAGTGAGAAAGATTTTGACCGCAGAGTTCGAAAAGGCCTGCCGCAAAGGACGGGAAGCAAGAAAAGTCAGATCGTCTCCAGGCAGCCCGCTACCGATACCGCATTCTTAAAGCTTTGGCACCTCGGTAACCTGCCAACCACTTCCACGTCTTTCGCTTTCGGCTTATGCTGATACGAGAGCGGTCGACACTTCGTTCGTTCCGTCCTCCTCGTATGGATTCACTTCGAACTTATGGGCTAGTGACAGGCTGCGCCGCGCTGCTCGCGGCGTATGCGCTTCTGCGGCGTAAGCCAAAAACGCCCGACGAACTGGAGCGCGAACGCAGAACATGGCTGGAGAGCACGGGCCGCATCACTGATGGCACGGTGATTGACGTGCAGGAGTTGGCCGCGGCCAACAAGCATCACGCCGCCATCATGTTGATCTACCACTACGATGTGGCCGGCGTGTCCTACGAGTGTTCACAAGACGTTACCTACCTGCGGCATTGGATCAACCTGCACTCCTGCCGTCTCGGGCTTCCTACTTCCGTGAAATACGATCCGCAGAATCCTGGGAATTCCCTGGTCGTCTCGGAAAACTGGATGGGATTGCGGCAGTAAGCCTACTGCCAAATGAGATGCATGGCTGTGTTGTGTTTGTCGAAGGTGACCTGTAGAGATTTCTCGCCTCCGCCAATGAACTCGGCTGAAACCGTCTTTGAAAGATCAATAGTCTGATCGGCTGACAAGGCCCGGACCCGCAGCGCGTGTTTTCCGGCGGGGATTCTGAGGGTCTCCGAGTCCACACCGCGTATCCCGTTGAACACCACCAATTTTTTCTGGACGCCGCCATGCAAGGGGCGTGTTAAGGCGAGCTGATCATCGACCCAGACAAAAAGCGTGGCATCTTTGAACTGGTGCTGCACTGCCACGTCGAGATTGGAAAGTGGCACCACGATCTGCCCTGCGGCGGACGGAGGGGGAACCGAAATAGAAGTTTGAGTTTTGTGCCTTCCGGCTCTTGCTAACGTTGGCCGCGACGAAGTGCCTAAGGTAGTTTCCGAGGAGCGGGACATCTCATTGGCTCGAACAGAACTTGGCCGTTTGTTTTCTGTAGTCGTAGCCCCAGCGGGGTTGGCAGACGGGTTGAGCGCAGCTACTCCCAGTTTGGGAGAAATCACCAGTAAGTTCGACTGGACCCCCGCGATAAGGAGAAGGACGAGCGCCGCCGCGCCCAATATCACATTCCGGATTGGCGCCTTGCGAAACGCCCGCAGGACCAACAACTCTTCCCGGTCGACATCGGCAGCCGAACGCGAGACGGGGCTCCGCAGTCCCGTAGTACCGATGCGCGCACTCATCGTTTTGGGTGCAGTCAATATTGCCGCGCGCATAGATGTTGTGGTTGACCCCGCTTCGAATATTTGTTGAAGCTGGCGCAAATCTTCGGCGAACTCCGCGCCGCTTTGGTAGCGCTGCTGCGGATCCTTCGCCATCGCACGGGAGATTACCTCATCGAGTTCGGGGGGCAAGTTCAGGTCAAAAGCGCTCGCTGCCACGGGTTCACGATTCGCCACTTTGAAACACACAGTGGTGGCACTATTGCCTTGAAAGGGAGAATGCCCCGTGACCATGGCATACAGAATCACGCCCAGGGAGAAAAGGTCCGAGCGACCATCCACGCCTTCTCCGCTGAGTTGCTCCGGAGCCATATAGGCGGGAGTTCCCATCACCCGTCCCGGCACGGTGAAGTGCGCCAGATTGAGCTTGGCGATACCGAAGTCCGCAATTTTGGCGTGGCCATCCTCGGTTACAAGGATGTTTCCGGGTTTAATGTCGCGATGAACCACACCCTGGACGTGGGCGTAGTCCAGCGCTTCGGCAATCTCTTCCGCAAATTTCAAAGCTTTCGCCAGCGGCAATTTCTTTTCGCGCGCGAGCATGCGATTCAGGGACTCGCCGGCAACGTATTCCAGCACGATGTACTGGTCGTGATTTTCGGGATTTTCGCCGACGTCGAAGATTGAAACAATTCCTGCGTGGTGCAGCCGTCCCGCAGCCTGCGCCTCATTCAGGAACCGCATGCGGAAGTCGGTTTCCTCTTCCCGATCTTGCCCCCACATAGAAACGGTCTTTACCGCGACCAGACGATCGATCTGCGGGTCCCGGGCCTTGTACACCACGCCCATGGCTCCGCGGCCCAATTCAGCCACGATCTCGTACCGGCCAAACCGCTTTAACTCCAGATTCTCCATGTAGTCCTGACTGCAGCTTCAGTTCGGCGACGGAATTGGGAGGGGGTTTCTACATGTTAGCGCCGTTCACGCCGGGATTCCGCACTCTGTTTGCTCGGATCCATTACCCCGGTAATGTGCCGGTAACCGGGCGCACCAAGGCGGAACTAGAGGCAAAAGTGCGGTTCAAGGAGAGTTGAGAGAAGTTCTAGCTTCCGGAAGTGAAGCCGCCGTTGTGCGCGACCGTAATGCGGAGATACTTGTAAGGATTTACGGGCGTATCGTTGATGCGGACTTCATAGTGAAGATGAGGGCCGGTCGAGCGTCCGCTGGTGCCCACGTATCCAATCACATCGCCCCGGTGTACTGCCTGCCCCGCAGTCACGGCATAGCCGGAAAGGTGGCCGTAGCGCGTGCTGATGCCGTTGCCGTGATCGATCATGATGGCCTTGCCGTAGCCGCCCATCAGCTCGCTGCGGGTGACCACGCCGTCGGCCGGGGCCAGAACCTGGGCGCCATAGCTGCTGCCAATGTCCACGCCGCTGTGGAAGGCACCTTCCCCGTTAAACGGATCGATGCGCTCCCCAAAACTTGCCGTCACTTGCCCTTCCACCGGCCAGAGGTTGGGAGCAGAGTTCGCCTTGAACCAGTCCGCGGTCGTGGCATTGCGGGTCAAGCCCATCGTCAGCCCGACCATGGTTGCCCCGGTCAGCGCCGAGGTCCGCAAGGCATGCAGCTGATCGAGCGAGGAGCTCACGTCGGCGTCCTGAATCTGTTCGGCAGTCGCGGTTACCAGCGTAGGCTGGGCTTTCAAACCGTAGAGGGCAGAGACTTCTCCGGCGATGGAACCGAGCGAGGCCACCTGCACATCCCGTTCCTTGGCCACCTGCTCCAGGCGGGAATAGTTGTCCTTCAGCTGATCTTTCTCCGTCCGCAATTGGTTGTAGCGGGAAACCTTCAACAGCATGCGGGTGTAGGAACTCGCAATGCCGGTCAGGCTGAGAAACCCGATCGCGGCCCCTACTACGAATACGTAGAGGTAGTGCACGGGGATGGAAATCTTGCGTAGCTGCCCGTCGTCCCCGCGAGCCACGAAAAGGATGTAAAAGCGTTTTTGCAAGTCGCTCCTTTAAAGCCTGTACAGCAGGTTTGCAACGTCAGGTCCGGATACTCCAAGCCTAGTTTCTTAGTTGCAGAAGGCCTGTTCGGAACCCTGACTTTTTTCGGGCTACGCTTCCATCTTGGGAATGGATAGCTCTTGCGCCCTATACCTACCGGAACTGGGACCTAAGCCTTAAATTTGCGCTTGTCTGCAATTCACACTGCTTGCAGAACTTAGCTTGGCCAAAGGTTTATGAATGACTGGTTAACGGTAACAAACCGGGTCCCCCCTGTCAACGACACATAAGGCCGCTCTCAGTTACCGAAGATGGGTAACCGGCTTGGCGACGGGACAGATTACCTGTGGAGTGCTACGGTCGGGTAGTTTGGCATCCGTCGTGTTGGGGACGGAAACTGAGCTCCCAGGCGAGGCGGCAGGCGAGGATGCCCGCCGCCGCTACTCCTTCGTTGGCGGTATATTGTTTGCGGCGTGCCGCTTCCTGAAAAAGCTTTGATTGCTCGGATTCGCCGCATGGCGAGACCTGACCGACAAAGGCAGGCGAACAGGCGTGTCCACCCCTCAAGCGCTACGATCTTCACCGGAATCGGAGATGACTGCGCCGTGCTGCGGCTGCGGCCGGGGCAAGAATCGCTGGTCACGACCGACTTTAGCTTGGAAGGAATCCATTTCCGGCGCGACTGGCATCCGCCTGAATCCGTCGGTCATCGTTGCTTGACGCGGGGTCTGAGCGACATCGCCGCCATGGGCGGCGAGCCCGTTGCGGCCTTTCTTTCCCTGGCATTGCCTGGAGATTTGCCCCAATCCTGGGTGGAACGGTTTGCCCGTGGTCTGATCAGTCTCGCGGAAAAATTCGGAGTCGTCCTCGCGGGGGGCGATACCGCCGAATCCCCAAATGGGATCCTCGCCGACATCGTCATAGTCGGCACCGCACCCAAAGGCAAATCCGTGCTGCGCTCCGGGGCGCGTCCGGGCGACCGCATCTTCGTCAGCGGAGAACTGGGTGGATCGGCCGCTGCGGTCGTTGAAATGCGCAGCGCTTACAAAAATAGGAGTAATAAGAAGCCGAGGAAGCTGAATCGACGAGACTATCCCCGTCACTTCTATCCCGAGCCCCGGATCGAACTCGGACGCGTTCTGCGCGCAAAGGGACTGGCTTCTGCCATAATTGACACTAGCGACGGCCTCTCCACCGACCTGGCACATCTTTGTAAAGAAAGCGGCGTGGGCGCCGAGCTCGACGCCTCCCTTATTCCACGCGCCAAGGTCGGCAAGCCGTCTAAAAAAGTCGATATCGACCTTGCGCTGCATGGAGGCGAGGACTACGAACTCCTTTTCACAGTCCCGGCGGGTAAGCGGATTCCGGCCCAAATTGCCGGCGTCGCCCTAACCGAGATCGGCCACATTACCCGGAGGCCAAAGGTTTTCCTCCGCACTCAGTCGAACAAAGTCCACGAACTCGGGCCTGAAGGCTGGCAACATTTCCAGCGCTAGCCGTTACCTCCGTCACCACTCTGTCTCTACCCTCGCGCCGAAAACCGGTCTAGAGTAAAAACATGTCGCCCAGCAAAGTTCTCCTCCTGCCCGCTCTTGCTATTTTCTTGACCGTCTCCGCTTCGGCACAAAAGAAGCAACCACCCCCACCGCCGGCGCACGCCAAGTCTCCGTCGCCTCCGGTGACTGACGATTTCATCCACCAACAGTTTGGGGATAATTGCTCGTTGCTGGCGGGCCCTCCGCAATTTGTCGCCGATCTTGACGATGACGGAATTGAGGATCTGGTAGTAGCGGCCAAATGTAAAAACCCCATGGCCGACAAAGATGAATATAATTTCGTCGTCGCCGATCCTTACGACACTTTTCTGGGATACAGCGACGTCAAAGTCACGTCCACTTTTGCCTCCGACGAACCCGAACGGCGCGGCATCACGTTACTCATTATTCACGGCACCGAAAAAGACGCGTGGCGCGCCGAAAAACCCAAGGCTAAGTTCCTTCTTATTAATCTGCCCTTCAAGACCCTAACGGTGAAAAGGCTTGCCCAAAAGAAGAAAACCATTCTCGGGATTTACATGGAGGAAACGGGCGAGGGCGAGGATACATCTTCGGTGCTTTATTGGGATGGGAAGAAATATAAATATCAGCAGTTGGGGTCGACGCTGGAATAAAGCAATTGCTGCCTGTTGATTTTTGATTGTTGATTTTATCGTTCACCGATCCCCGCTGGTAGATCTGGGCTTTTAATCAACAATCAAAAATCAGCAATCAACAATAGAGCCATCTATTTACAGTAAGGAAATTCGCTCGACCCAGCCCGCTTTACGTTGGCCTCGGCGAAATCGCAGACTCGGTCGAGCGCAGCCTGCAGTTCCCTGGTATAGCGTTCGATATCCTGGTCGCTGGCATCCTCAGGCACCGGGATTAGCTTGCCAACTCGGACCAGCACCCGCGAGAAAGGCATCGGGATCATCAAGCGGTCCCAAGTGTTCAGAACCCAAGACCGATCAACGGCCGCGTGGAACACAGTCAAAGCTAAGCCGGACGATCGTGCCAGCGCTACCGGGCCGGGCTTTACTTTGTGACGCGGGCCGCGCGGGCCATCCAGCGTAAACGCCACGGTCCAGCCCTCTTCGAGAGCGCGCCGCAGGCCGAGCAAAGCCCGCACAGCGTTGCGGCTGCTCGATCCCTTCACCGCGACGAAGCCGAACTTGTGGATGATGCGGCCCATGTACTCGCCGTCATAGCTGTTGCTGCTCATCACCCGGATGCCCATGTTGCGAAAGATATAGGTCGCGGGGATCATGCAGGAATGCCAGAAGGAGGCAATTAGCGGGCGCTGGTCGAGCGTCTTCTGCGCCCCGTCCTCATAGGAGACAGCGACCCGCAGCGTAGGACCGATCAGGCGGATGATCCTGTATCCCAGCCAGATAATGGTGCGCAAGACGATGCGCTGGCGGAGGGTATAGCGTTGGGGGTCGATGGCTGGGAGCGCGGGCGCCGCCGCGATGCGAGTGCTGGCTTCGGGCACAAGCCTATTTTAGCGGGACGAGGCGGGGCGAACGGTTGGGATTTAGGTCAAAAGCTCTTAACCGCCGAGAACGCGGAGAACGGCCGCAGAGGACGCGAAGAAAAGCGAGAAGAAATTCTTGAAAATTATTGACTCTCTGCGTCCTCTGCGTTCTGGGCGGTTGAGAGCTTTTATTGCGCCGGGACGAGTCAGTTCTCGAGATATGAATCGATCCAGATTTTGATTTTCTGACGGCGATCGTCGGTGGCGTCGAAGCGCACGCCAAGCGACTTGGGTTTTCGCCAGCTCACCGCGCCGCGAACGTTAACCCGCGGCAAGGTCATCAAGGAAAAAGATATCTCAACGTTGGTTCCAATCGAAAAGTCTTCGGCGCTTTTCAGGGACATCCCCCCGGTGCTTATCTCAATGCTGCTGGCGCTGATGCGGCGGCCGTCTCCTA
Organism: uncultured Acidobacteriaceae bacterium; assembly: GCA_963733795.1. Classification (GTDB taxonomy): domain Bacteria; phylum Acidobacteriota; class Terriglobia; order Terriglobales; family Acidobacteriaceae; genus Sulfotelmatobacter. The sequence continues at coordinate 208,060 of CAVTED010000002.1, read as the reverse complement.
CGAGAGAGACCTCGGTCATCACCGGAATGCGCACATAGCGACGGAATTCATGCAGCACGAGCATGCGAGTGGCGCGCACTAGCTTCAGGGCTGCGGGCCGCTCCAGGGGCTCGTCGAAAATGGCGTTGATGCCGTATTTCGAGTAGCGCATGGCTTCCTGCGCGTTGCCGCCCAATCCATAGATCACGCAGCGGCTATTCGAAGGAGAACTACGGGCCGCTTCCATCACAGTGTCGGCGCCCTCGCCCAGTCCAAGGACGCAGGCTTCGAACTTTTCCTTGTGCAGGCGCTCGGCAGCGTCGGACGACATGACCACCGTCTCAATATTGAATTGCCGGAAGCACTCCGCCAGCAGCGTTCGGGACGACTCATTCAAGCCTACGAGTGCGGTGCGGGCAGCTGACTTGCGTACGGTGGGGGCTAGGGCAAAGGTAGTGGTGGCGAAAGCTTTGTGCATAGTCGGGGAACACTCCACTTTTCAAAACCATTGTGGAGGCGCTTGCCATTATGCGAAAGGCACAAAGGACCAACCCGCGAAGTACCAAAGTCGCGTTACTTTTTCCGAGAGCGCAGGAGACGGGACATTACGCAGCAGAAGATTTGTGGAATGAGGGACTTGGAAGGCGCGGACATCGGGCGTCAGACCTCGGATCTCAGCCCTTAGGTTTATGCCCTTGAATCTACTGGGGTCTGAAGTCTGACAGGAGGTCCGCAGCCTGAGGTCTGAGGTCCGAAGTCTGCGCTACTCGTTCCAGCGCCGGAATAGCAGGGCCCCATTGGTTCCGCCGAAGCCGAAAGAGTTCGACATTGCGTACTCCAATTCCGCTTTGCGCGCCTGGTTTGGAACCAGGTCCATGCCCGCAGTATCCGGATCGGGGTTCTCCAGGTTGATTGTCGGAGGCAGAATCTGATCGCGCAATGCCAGCACTGTAATTCCCGCTTCGAGACCGCCGGCCCCGCCGAGGAGGTGTCCGGTCATCGACTTGGTGGAACTCACCGCGATCTTGCGATCGCCAAAAAAGTTACGGATGGCATGCGCCTCGAGGGTGTCGCCGATTGGGGTGGATGTACCGTGGGCATTCACATATCCGACCACGTCGGGTGTAACGCCGGCATCGCGCACGGCGTTGCGCATGACGCGAAAGCCGCCTTCGTGCTCGGGCGCCGGTTGCGTCATGTGGTAGGCGTCGCCGGACATACCGTAACCGGCGATCTCAGCGAGGATCGGAGCGCCGCGCTTGCGGGCGTGGTCCAATTCTTCCAAGATCATGATGCCGGCGCCTTCGCCGATCACGAAGCCGTCACGGTCGCGATCCCAGGGACGGCTGGCTTTTTCGGGCGCGTCATTGCGCGTGGAGAGCGCACGCATGGCGGCGAATCCGCCTACGCCCATGGGAGTGATCGCGGCCTCGGCGCCGCCCGCAATCATTACATCCGCATCGTTGTGCTGAATAATGCGGTAGGAATCGCCGATGGAGTGTGCGCTAGTGGTGCAGGCCGTGGCCGTCGCCTCGTTCGGCCCCTTCGCGCCGTAACGCATGGAAACCTGCCCGGCCGCAAGATTGATAATGGCGGCTGGAATGAAGAAGGGAGATATCTTGCGCGGGCCGCCTTCCATCAGCGCGGTATGTTCGCGTTCTATGATGTCGAACCCTCCGATTCCCGACCCGATGTGAACGCCGACGCGCTCGTCGTTCTCCCGGGTGATCTTCAGTTCCGACATCTTCATGGCTTCATCGGCGGCGGCGATGGCCACATGGATGAAGCGACCCATTTTCTTGACTTCTTTTTTTTCGATGAAATTCAGAGGGTCGAAGTTCTTGACCTCGGCGGCGATCTGGCAGGCGAAGGCAGTAGGGTCGAAGCTGGTAATTCGCGCCACGCCGCTCTTGCCAGCCAGCAGGGCCTTCCATACCACGTCGGTGGTATTGCCTACGCCACAGATCAAGCCCAGGCCTGTCACTACGACCCTGCGTCCCAACTATTTCCCCGCTTTCGCGTGCTTGCCGATGTAATCCACCGCGTCCTGCACGGTTCGAATCTTCTCCGCGTCCTCGTCGGGGATCTCGATGTCGAAGGCCTCTTCGAAAGCCATGACCAGTTCGACGGTGTCCAGCGAGTCCGCGCCCAGGTCGTCGACGAACGACGCGCTGGAGGTGACTTCGCCCTCATCCACTCCCAACTGCTCCACGATAATCTGCTTTACCTTCTCGTCCACGGCTGCCATGTGTCTCCTCGCTTGCCTCGATTAGATTTGAATTCGGGTCCCACAGTTGCGCCGCTGCAGCTCATAAATTGTGCTCGCGCGGGCTTTTGCTCCACAAATATTTCAGTTCTACGCACTGCGGTACGAAAAAAGGCGAGTGTGTAGTGTAATTGTCACGGTGAATTAGTGTAAAGGAAGGGCTCTGCCACTTCCGGCAAAGCCTCGGTTGACTAGGGATTGCACTCTTGAATCCTAAAGGCTGCCCGTTGCCGGGGTCAAACGATGTCCACCGCATTCACCGGACTGGCCGGATAAGACACTGTATTGCTCATCGACTCGCGAGCCTCCAGCGTCGTTTACGGTTAAGTCCTTGAACAGAGTGGAGGAGATCATATGCGTGCCGTCGTCCAGCGCGTAAGCCGCGCCAAGGTAAGTGTGAGCGGAGAGACTACCGGCGAGATCGGCACGGGATTGCTAGTTCTGCTCGGCGTGGGCCGCGACGACACCGAGGCGGAGGCAAACTATCTCGCGGAGAAGATAGTCGGCCTTCGCATCTTCGAGGATTCCGACGGAAAGATGAACCGCAGCGTGCAAGACGTAGGCGGCAGTGTGCTCGCAGTCTCACAGTTCACACTGTATGGAGACGTGCGCCGCGGCAAGCGCCCGTCCTTCGAGGCCGCGGCCCCGCCAGAACAAGCCCGGCGGCTGTATGAGTTTTTTGTCGAGCGCATTCGATCCGCAGGTCTGCGCTGCGAGATCGGCCGCTTCCAGGAGATGATGCAGGTGGAGTTGGTGAATGAGGGGCCGGTGACGATTCTGATGGATTCGGGCAAGGGGTTCTAGGATTGGCACAGGTGGATCGGGACTGTCGGTGGGATCAGCCGTTAACGTCAGTGAACGTCTTCGAATGATTTCAGCGGATCCATCTCCGCCTTTTGAGAGCCGCTTTAGTACCTTCTGCAGTTCGGCATAGGACATACCACCATAGACTGCCTGCAACAACAAGCCAGGTGAAAGCTAAGCCTCCGTGGTTACTGACTGCTATCGCGATGTACACGATGGATATTGGAAAATCGGCAATAAATAGAACGCTGAACAAGATCCCGAGCCATCCGAAAGCCGGCACGATGTACCCGCTCGCGGCGACGAAACAGACAAGCAGGTGGACGAGCGGAACGATATGGAACCAGCGCCAGCTTCTTGGGTGCATTCTCTACCCATCGCTGATGCTACCCGCGCAAAAAGACGCGGTCTACGTTACCTGCGGTATGTGGGTGAAGTAGTCCCTGAGAGACTACTCGGCGACTTAAGTTCCGAGGCAGCAGGCAAATGGCAATCACGTTCTTACGACTCTACGGTCTAAAGCCCGGTCCCGTACCGGATTTCGCGTAGGCAGAATGTCCTCGACCCAACCACAGATTTTTCACTCTTCTCTGCTACTACTGCGCGAACCCCTTATTTTTACAGCATTTTATTTTGGCCCAGCACGTGCTTCTCGCATCTTAAGTTCGCGGGTTTGCGAGGGGTGCACAGTGGGCGGTGGTAACCAGTGGGTAATCAACGGAACGTTAGTCGCGTCGGTCGCGCTGCTCTCCTCGACCGGAGTCGCTCAGAGGGCTGTATCCCCGGCGACGATGCCACTCGACGCCATTATCCAGTCAACGGAAAAGGCGCAGCTGATGGCGAGCCCCCGAGTGCCGTATCAGATTATCCGCGAGTATCGCCTGTCCGGCGCGAAAGATTCGAAAGCCGATTCCGAAGTCGTGGCGGAAGTTAATTTCAAGCCACCGGCTTCCGAAGGCTACAGAATTGAGAAATACTCGGGCAGCAGCCGAGGACAGCAACTGGTGCGGAGCGTGCTGGACCATGAGGTGGAAGTTATCTCTAAGGATAAAGACAAAGAACGCAGCGCCATCAGCCGGGATAATTACACCTTCAGCTATGTTGGCGAAGCGATGTTGGATGGGCAACTCTGTTACGTCTTGGGATTAAAACCGAAGCGAAGTGACAGAGATCTGATCTCAGGGCAAGTGTGGGTCGACAAGCATTCATTCCTAATTCGGCAGATTCAGGGAGACGTCGAAAAGACACCCTCGTGGTGGCTCAAAAAAGTTCGCATCACGCTGGTGTTCGCCGACCTTGAAGGAACCTGGGTGCAGAAAAGTATGGAAGCCGTCGCCGATGTGCGACTGGTTGGCACTCATACCTTGACGTCTCGCATTCTGGATTACCGGAGAGAATCGGAGGTCGCAGCCACCCCCTTCGCTGGCGGACCTGCGTTTCGAAAATAGTAGCGACGAAGCAGCAAAATAGAATTGCCAGGCTTGTTTTAGTCCTGGGGGCCGCGGGCGGGACCCCTCGCGACAGCCGTCAGGATGTCGGTGCTACTATTTCTAACTTTTCCGAACAAACTATGAGTTTAGCGCGCCTGCAGAATCGCATCGGCTACGCGGGCTGCTTCTACTGACGGCTTCACGTCGTGAGTTCGCAAAATGTGTGCGCCCTTGAGAATCAGTGCGGTCTGCGTCGCAATCGTTCCATAGAGGCGGCCCTCCGGCGGAACATCTTTCCCGTCTTCTTTCTTGCCCAGAGTGCGGCCAATAAATGACTTTCGTGAAGTGCCCGCCAGCAGGGGAAAACCCGCGGCCTGCAGTTCATCAAAGCGCGCCAGTAAGGGATAGTTTTCGTCAAAGCTCTTACCGAATCCGAAGCCAGGATCGAGCACAATACGCTCGCGCCTTATCCCTGCAACTACCGCCTTCTCCGCCCACTCCTTGAGTTCCCGTTTCACCAGCAGCACGATGTCCACCGGCGGGGGCAGCGTTCGCCACTCTTCCGGACGGCCGCGCATGTGCATTAAAACCGATCCGCATTTGAGCTCAGCGATCGTCTTGGCCATTCGGGCGTCCCAGCGAAAACCGCTGACATCGTTGACGATCTCGGCTCCAGCCTCCACGGCCGCGCGGGCCACGTCCGCTTTGTAGGTATCTATCGAAAGCACTGCAGTGGGATGCTTCTTCTTCAATGCCGCGACCACCGGAAGCACGCGTGTGAGTTCTTCTTCGGCGCTGACGGCTGGCGGGCTCACGGCAGCCGTCGAGGGCTTCAAATTTGCGGCCGCACCTCTCGTGGTGTTGTCGCCCTTCATAGCGCTTGGTTTGGATTCAGATGGAGCGCCGGCAGCCACGCGCGCTCCCGGACGCGTGGACTCGCCGCCAATGTCGATGATGTCGGCGCCTTCGTCCAGCAATCGCTGCGCGTGTTCGATGGCCTGGTCACGGTCCAGAAACTGCCCTCCGTCAGAAAACGAATCAGGAGTGACGTTGATGACGCCCATGATCAGTGTGCGCTTGCCGAGTTCCAGCGAGCGCGCCCCGAGATTCCATTGAAAAACAGGTCTCATGCGGCACGATTCTAAATCAAGCACGCTGGCAGGATTCGACGCACGTGCGATCGGCCCGGACTGAAGCAAAGCAGTAGTTTGCTCTATGATTGATGAGGTGGCTCGCAGCGACGCGGGCGATATCCCCCAGAGGAAATTTGCAACGAAAGTTTTCGATGATGCGCATTCAACGAGTCGGGGTGAAGCTCGGCACTGAATCGTTGGTTATTCTGCTGGCGTTCGCTATCTCCACCGCCTGCGACATCGAGCGGCGCAAGTCGGACACCGAACTTGGCCTCAATCCGCAGCAGTCCGCTGGGCGCAAAATTTACGACTCGAAATGCGACCGCTGCCATGAGCCATATTCCACCCGTGGCAAGAAAGGCCCCGGCCTCAAAGGGATGTTCCAGCATAAATATTTATCTCTGAGTGGGCTCCCCGCGAATGACGAGCGCGTCACCGATATCATCCGCCTCGGCCGTAACGAAATGCCCGGCAACAGCCAAACCCTGAATTCGCAAGACATTGAGGATCTGCTCGCGTACCTGCATACTTTGTAGCCGAACCGCGGGCATGTGTTTTCATGGGATAATCCGGGAATGAAAAGGGCTGCGAAATCGGAGCTTCTTCGCGAATTGCCGTCGGTCGACGAGTTGCTGCGGAAACCAGCCGTGGCCTCGCTCGCATCCGCCCATGGACCCGCCGCAGTCACCGACGCCGCCCGCGCAGTGCTGGCACGCCTGCGGGAGGCAGTTGCTTCAGGATTGCTGGACGAGCCCGCATTGCGTCTCGCGCTGGATGGAGTGAGCGATGCCGTTGAGAGCCATCTCCGCCAGGCACTCGGACATTCGTTGCGTACTGTGATCAATGCGACCGGCGTCATCCTGCACACTAACCTTGGCCGCGCTCCGCTCGCCGAGAACGCGCTGGCGCACATCTGCGAAACTGCCGGGCGGTTTTCGAATCTCGAGTTCGGTCTCCAGGCCGGCGCCCGCAGCAAACGCGACGTTCACGTCGATCGCCTATTTCGCAGTTTGTTGGCTGAGAGCACGGCTCACGTAGCTACAGCCGCTTCGGCTGTACCGCTCGGGCGAAGCCCAGCGGAACCTCTCCGCTCTATCTCGACCATCGTCGTAAACAATAATGCCGCCGCCGTCCTGCTGGCACTGAACACACTGGCCGAAGGCGGCGAGGTCATCGTCTCGCGCGGTGAACTGGTAGAAATTGGCGGCTCCTTCCGCATCCCTGACGTCATGGCGAAGTCCGGCGCGACGCTTCGCGAAGTAGGTACTACCAATCGCACTCGCGTCAGCGACTATGAGAAAGCGATCACCGAACGTACACGACTGCTGCTGCGCGTGCATCGGTCGAATTTCGAGATCACGGGTTTCACAGAGCAGGCTTCTACCGGAGAACTGGTCACGCTCGCGCGCGAGCGGAACATCCCTTTAATGGAAGATCTTGGCAGTGGCGCGCTCGTGGACCTGCAGAATTTTGGCATCAGTGGCGAGCCCAGCGTGCTCGATAGTCTGCGCGCCGGAGTTGACGTCGTGACCTATAGCGGCGACAAACTGCTGGGCGGACCGCAAGCAGGACTACTCGGCGGCCGCGCCGATCTGATCGCCCGCATGCGCGCAAACTCACTGTTCCGCGCCCTGCGCGTCGACAAACTGACTTACGCAGCACTGGAGGCGACGCTACTTGCGTACATTAAGCGTGATCACGACGCCATTCCCACGCTGAAGATGATGCGCCTCACGAAGGAGGAAATCGGCAAGCGCGCCGAAGCGCTCGTGGCGCAGGCGCGATCAGCAAAACTCGACATCGAAGTCAGGGTTGGTGAATCGGTCATCGGCGGGGGCGCCGCACCCTCTTCGGTCCTGCCGACCCGTCTACTGGCCTTGAGTTGCGACGGCCTCAGCTCCGACGAATTGGCTGCCCGCCTGCGCGCATCCGATCCGCCCATCATTGCGAGAGTCGAACAAGGACGCGTGCTGCTGGATTTGCGCACCGTATTCGCCGATCAGGATTCCAGGATTGCTGCCGCGCTCGTTCGAATCGCCTCCTAGCCTTTCCGCATCCAAAACCTGTTGGCTGTTCTCTACACCATCGGACACTCCACTCGCCCGCTCGATGAGTTGATCGGCGCCTTGCGGGCACGCCAAGTTCAGACTCTCGTCGATATCCGCGCGTTTCCCATGTCCCGGCGCCTGCCGCAGTTCAACCGTGATTCGCTAGAGCAAAGCCTGGCTGCTCCGGGAGTCCGTTATCTGTCGATGACGGCGCTCGGCGGCTACCGCAAGAAGATTCTCGAAGAATCCCCCAACATTGCGCTGCGCAACCAGAGTTTCCGCAATTATGCCGACTACATGCTGACGCGGGAGTTCGAACACGCGATATCCGAACTGCTGGCCCTCGCGGAAAAATCTCGCACTGCCTACATGTGCGCTGAGCGTGTATATTTCCGCTGCCACCGAATGCTGGTTTCAGATTGGCTGGTCGCGCACGGCCACGAAGTTTTCCATATCGACGACGCTGGCCCCGTCAAACCGCATAAGCTGATGGCGGAAGCCCGCATCGTCGATGGCCGTCTAATCTATCGCGGGGATCGGCTGCTGTAACATCCAGACGAAAGGAATCTAGAGACATGATCGTAGGCACGGGTATCGACATCACCGAAGTTCCCCGTATCCGCCAGTCCATCGAGCGCTTCGGGCAGCGTTTCCTGCAGCGCATCTACACCGCAGGTGAGATGCGCTATTGCGATTCCAAGGCGAATCGCTTCGAGCGCTATGCAGCGCGTTTCGCGGCCAAGGAAGCTGCCATGAAAGCTTTGGGCACCGGATGGAATCATGGCGTGCGCTGGCGCGATTGCGAAGTGTCCCGAATGCCAGGGGGACGTCCGACGATGGCCTTCCACGGCAAGGCTGGAGAATTCGCGGCGAAGCTCGGAGTGAAAAATGTGGCCCTGTCGATTACGCACACCGCTGAGCAGGCGATGGCGCAGGTGATCCTTGAAAGCTGACGGCCCTTTTCGAACCGCCCTCAATACGCCGCCTACCATCTGCTAGACTGTCGGCCTCCGACATCCGACCCCATGCCTCTGTCCACCGCGACCACTATTCCAACACCATCCAAAACCGAGACCTCGGAAAAGGCTCTATTGATGGGCCTCGCGCTCACCAGCTTTGCCGCCCTGCTGCTGGAGTTGGCGCTCACCCGGCTATTCTCTGTAGTCCTTTTCTATCATTTTGCGTTCCTCGCGATTTCGATTGCTCTTCTCGGCTTGGGCGCCGGCGGGGTATGCGCATACCTTTTAAAAATCAGGCTTGCGGGCACTGACACGCGTTCGTTGGCTGCGCGATTGTGCATAACGAATTCGGTTGTCGTGCTAGTTGTGCTGGAAATCGTCTTGCATGGTCGGGTGTCGCTCCAAGTTTCCTGGGGAAACTTTGCCCGCCTCACGGTCATCTACCTAGCTGCTGCCATCCCTTTCTTCCTCACCGGACTTCTTTTTGCGGTCGTATTCGCGCGCGAGAGCCGTCGCATCCAACGGCTCTACGGCGCTGACCTGTGCGGCGGAGCCCTCGCCTGCCTGGCAGTCGTGCCGTTGCTGACTTGGGTGGGAGGCCCCAATGTTGTTCTGGTCGCCGGAGCTACCATGGCCGGCGCCGCGATGATCTGGGCGGAGCATCGCTCAATGCGCAGAAACGCGACTCTGCTGACGCTGGCGCTCTTGGCCCTGATCGGCGCGAACTACTCGGGGCGTCGGATCGACGTGGTCTACGCGAAGGGAATTTTTCGCGACCCCTCACAGGTGGAGTTCGCGCGTTGGAATGCGCTCTCGCGGGTCGAAGTTGACCGCGTTGGAGACGCCAAAGTAGCGGTCATCGACGCCGACGCCAACACCTACATCATGAACGCGGACGTGTCGCGCTGGCGCGACACGGAGTGGGAGCACAATTTGATGTCCGCTCCCCCTGCACTGGCCAATGTCTTGCGGCCGCACGGGGCCTACGCCATCATCGGACCTGGGGGAGGCGTCGATGTTCTGCGTGCGGTTGCGAACGGCAGTCCCAGCGTTACCGGGATCGAAATTAATCCCGTTATCGCCACCACCATTATGCGCGAGCGTTACGCCGATTACTCGCAGCATCTTTACCAGCGGCCGGATGTGCATATTCATGTCACCGACGGACGGTCGTTCCTGCGTTCCACTCCGCAACAGTTCGACGTGGTGCAGATGACGCTGGTCGACACCTGGGCATCCACCGCGGCTGGGGCGTTCGCGCTCAGCGAAAATAATCTGTATACGGTCGAGGCGTTCCGCGAATATTTCAATCATCTCAAGCCGAATGGAATGATCGCTATTACGCGCTGGGAGTTCCAGCATCCGCGCGAAGCGCTGCGCGTCGTCGCGGTAGCCATGGAAGCGCTGCATCGCCTGGGGGTAGCGAATCCCGCGCGCAATTTTATTGTCGCTTCGGAAGGATCGCTCGACGAAGATGGCAAGCCGGTGGTAGTGCTAGCCAAGAAGTCTCCATTCACGCCCGCAGAGGAAGATGCGGTGGCCAGGCACTTGGACAAATATCCGGATCTGGAGTCGCTGTATCTGCCATCGGATCATGGCCAGAATCCGTTTTCCGATCTGATCGGCAGCAACGATCCTTACGGGTTCGCACGCCGCTACGCATACAACACGGCGCCGGTCACGGACAATGCGCCGTTTTTTTTCTTCACGCTCAAGCCGGGTCAGATTCTCGGGGAGAACGGTTTGCGCGGCGGTATCGATTGGAAGGTAAATCTCGGCGTTCTTGTGCTTTTTCTTGTATTAGTGATTTCCGTGATCGCGGTGCTGGCATTTCTCGTTCTGCCTCTCGCATTCAGAAGTCGAAGCGGGAAAGCCCGCCACTCGCCCGTTCCCTTGCTTTATTTCGTGGCCGTCGGTTTAGGCTACATTTTGGTGGAGATCGCCTTTATCCAGCGCTTTGTGCTGTTCTTGGGACATCCCACATATGCTCTGACTGTCGTGATTTTCCTCTTGATGCTTTCGAGCGGCGCGGGCAGCCTGCTTTCGAGATTGTGGCTGCCATGCCCGGATTTAGGTTGGGTGCCTCTCGTGCTCGTAATTGCTGCGCTCGTCGCCGACGTCTTTTTCCTGCCCAGCCGTTTGGCCGCGCTGGTTGGAATGGACTTCGGATACCGCCTGCTGGTGAGCGGCGTTATTCTCATCCCGCTGGGATTCGTTATGGGGATGCCGTTCCCCACAGGCCTGCGTGCGCTCGCCTCCCTCCACGCTATGGAATTTTCAGAAGGGGAAGGAGCTTCAGACAATGCCGTCGAATGGGCGTGGGCGATGAACGCGGCGGCCAGCGTGCTTGGATCGGTATTGGCCATGGTCATCGCTATCCAGTTCGGATTGACCGTGACTTTGGCCTGCGGAGCAGTTGCATACCTGCTAGCCCTCTTGCTGATGCCGGCACTGCGGACGAAAGCTGCCTAGACCGCAAGGAAGTTTTTGTTATCATTCCAGCGAGGGGCAGGTCGCGATCCCGAGCTGTTCGCGCGACCCGTCGTACGCCATCCACAGACTGGCATCATGAGGATTTCATTTGCCTAGCCAGAAGCAGCTCAAGTGGTCGCAACTACGTGTTGGGATCACCGTCGTCGTTGCGACTCTGACGCTGGCTTTTCTGCTATTCCTGATGTCCGGGAGTTCTGGACTGTTCACTCGCCGCATTACGCTGCACTCTTATTTCGATAACGCGCAAGGATTGCGCAAAGGTGCTCCGGTGCGGCTCAGCGGCGTCGATATTGGCAATGTTTCGAATATCCTGATCGTTCCGGATAAAGACAAGCAGCAAACTCCAGTCGAAGTCGTGATGAAGCTCAGCACGAAATACAGTTACGCCATCCGCCGCGATTCGGTAACCTCGCTGGAAACCGCGGGAGTTTTGGGAGAAACCTACCTCGATATCGACAGCCTGCAGGCTCTCGGTCCCCCGGCGCAGGACGGAGACACGCTGCCCACGCAAGTGCATCCCGACTTCAATCAGGTAGTGCGCGCCAGCCAGAGCACCCTCGAAAACATGGACGCTCTTCTAAAGCGGGCTGACCGCATTTTGGCCTTCGCCGAAAGCGGTAAAGGATCGCTGGGCAAACTGATTTATGATCCCACCCTCTACAACCGCCTCTCCTCTACGATCGCGGAATTTCAACAGATCGTGCAACAAGTGGGCAGCGGTGAGGGTAGCTTAGGACGGTTGATCAGCCGCAACGACGCCTATGAGAAATTCATTGCCACACTCGACAAGATGAATGGAGTCATTGACGATCTCCAGCAAGGTAAAGGCACGGCCGGAAAGTTCCTGAAAGATCCAACGCTCTACAATAACGCCAACGACACCATCGCCAACGTAAAGAAACTGACTGAAGACATCAATGCAGGCAAGGGTACGCTCGGCAAGCTCACCAAGGATGAGGAGCTGGCGAAGAAGTTGGATAACACGATCAGCAAGCTCTCGCAGTTGACCACAGAACTGGAAGCGGGCCAAGGCACAGTCGGCAAGCTCTTCAAGGACGATACTCTTTACAACCACGCCAGCGAGTTAATGGCCGAGAGCCGCAACTTGATCAAGAGTATTCGCGAGAACCCGAAGAAATATCTGAGCATTAAGCTGCACATTTTCTGAAGAATGTGCCTGCGCACGCCTTAACGTCCCTTGATCGCATGCGCACGGCAAGTTTTTTTCTAGTGCTCTCCGAGCCCGAACACCGAGCCCAGCATCAAGATGACCAGCACTCCCAGCGAGATCCATCCATACTTCCAGTCTTTTTCCCAAAAGAATAAGAAGCAGGCGACGATTACACGAACCACTGGCGTGGCCAGCATCAGCAGAACCCCGACGCGCTCAATCTCGCCGGGAATGTGGCCAGTGACAAATAGCGCGGCGGTCAGCCCAGCCAGCATGACAAAGAAACAACTGAAAGCGCCGATGCGCAGCACCAGGGCCACGGCACGGTCGAAGGCGGGCTCCCGTAGCTGGCTCATAGCCACCCCTGAAGCAAATGGATAATCAAGTGCCCGGCGAGATAGAACATCACTCCGACCAGCAAATAGACTACGACCTTTGTGTTGATGCGTGGAGCCATGCGCGCCCCCAGAAGCGAGCCCACGAACACGCCTACAGCCAACGGGGCAGCGACTTGCACTAAGATGTCGCCGCGCCGGTAGTAGACAATCGCGCTGGCCGCTGCGGTCACGCCAATCATGAAGTTCGAAGTCGCAGTCGCCACCATCAACGGCACTTTCATGAAAATGTACATGACCGGAACCTTGATCGGTCCGCCGCCAATCCCCAGCAATCCCGAGAGCGCCCCCGCTACCAGCGATGCCGCGAGTCCCAGCGGATAGCGCTTGGGCTCGTAAGGCGGGATCGATATCCCGTTGGCGGTGTGAGTTGATTCGTCGCCTACGGGTTCGCCTTTGCTTCCCTTGGTCAGAATCGTGATCGCGCTGTACAGCAAAAAGCCGGCGAACAAACCTTCGAGGGCATTGCGGTTGAAGTAACCCACCAGATATGCCATGACTGCCGCACCCAGAGCGGTTGCCAGTTCAAGCGTCATTCCCAGGCGAATGTCAGTGGTATGCCGCTGCAAGTGCACCGAGGAACTGGCGGCCGACGTGGTGATCACGGCGACCAGGCTCGTCCCAATAGCTTGGCGAATCGGAATACCAAAGTGGAGCGCCAGAATAGGCGTGAGCAGCACGCCGCCGCCAATTCCGGTCAGGGCTCCCAGCAGGCCGGCGAAAAATCCCAGAATCACCAACAGAGCTGTCACCACGGCAGGAGCGGCCTCCTGATGGCGATCTGTTCCATAGGGATACTAACGCTGCTCACTGAAATGTTTCGGAGGAACAGTTTGGCGGGGAGCTTCGGCCCCGGCAAGCTACGATGCCGGCCTTGGCAGCGCAGCGGCGTCGGCATGCTCGTGCGCGTGATAGCTCGACCGCACCAGCGGTCCGGACTCGACGTGGCGGAAACCGAAGCGCAGCGCTTTTTCCCGCAAATAGGTGAATTCTCCGGGCTCATAGAAGCGGGCGATTGGCAGGTGATCTTTCGATGGGCGCAAATATTGTCCTACTGTAAGGATGTCAATGCCGCGCATGCCAAGATCGCGAAAAACGTCAATCAGTTCCTCCGACGATTCGCCGAGACCAACCATCACCCCGCTCTTAGTCACCGTGCCGGGAGAAAATTTCTTGGCATTCTCCAGCAGCGTCAGTGTGCGTTCGTAACGCGCTCCAGATCGTACCGCTCGATACAGCCGGGGCACGGTCTCGGTGTTGTGGTTGAGCACGTCCGGCTTGGCATCCAGCACAATGCGCAACGATTCTTCGAGACCTTGAAAATCAGGGATAAGAACTTCGACGCGGCAATCGGGAGTGAGTTCACGAATCTCGCGGATGGTCTCGGCAAAAATTCTGGCGCTGCCGATGTTGTCGTCGTCACGGTTCACGCTGGTCACAACTGCATGTTTCAGTCCCAAAGTAGCGACCGCCTCAGCCACACGGCGAGGTTCGTCCCAGTCGATCGGCTCCGGACGTCCCTTAGGCACGGCGCAGAAGCCACAGCGCCGCGTGCAAATGTCCCCGAGCAGCATGAATGTCGCGGTTTTGTGGTTCCAGCATTCGCCGATATTTGGACACTGCGCCGACTCGCATACTGTGTGCAGTCCCAGGCCGCGGGCGAGTTTCTTCAGATTGTGAAAATTGTCGCCTACGGGAGCTGTGGCCCGCAGCCATGGGGGTTTGGGCATGCGCAACGGAGCGCCAAGCTCGATCTGAATCAGTTGGGAAGGGCCTGCCATCGGTTCGATTCTATCAGTTCGTGCGTTCTGCAACCGGGGAGGACACGTCTGTAATGAAGGCGAATTCCGGCCGCCAAACGTCCCGCAATTGTGCCGCTTCAGCCAGCAGTACCGCGTTTCGTGAATGATCCAGGCTAAACGATGCCATTGGACAACCCCAGCCGACGGCCTTTCAAGATCGGAAAATCCGTGATATATCAATTGCTCGAATAACCGCGAGACTTCCACGGTGCATCGCCGCGCGGGCAAAACTGCGACGTGCCAACAGGACCTTATTGCAAGGGGTTAAATATGCGAATTTGCCGATGGCCGGCGTTGTTGGTCGTCATTTGCTGCAGTCTGTGCAGCCAGTTGCCAGCCTCCACCGGACCCGATGACCGTGCGCTCACTGATCCCAAGTCGGTGGTCTCGTCATCAAACTCATCCGCCCGGCCTGCGCCCATCGACGATCTTTACTACACAAAAAGCGTATTTGGCGCCGCCTGGTCACCTGACGGGCAGCAGATTGTGTTCACCAGTGACATGGCAGGCCGCTCCAATCTGTGGAAGGTGAACGCTTCCGGCGGATGGCCGATTCAATTGACACAATCCGACGATCGACAGTACAACGCTGCCTGGTCCCCAGATGGCAAATGGATCGTCTACCAGCAGGATCACGCCGGCGATGAACTCTGGGATCTCTACGCAGTGCCGAGCAACGGCGGCGAGATCGTGAATCTGACAAACACGCAAGCGATTCGCGAGGAGAATCCGCACTGGTCAAACGACGGCCGCACCATTGCTCTCTCCTATAAGCCGAAAGATGGCTCCCAATATGACATTGCTCTGCTCGACTGGAGCACACGCAAAGTTCGGCTACTGACCCATGAACAGCAACCTGGTTACTCCTGGCAGGTGGTGACCTGGAGCACCGACGACACGACCATCTACGCCGGCCGCGTCAATCCTCCCTTCACCGACGCAGACATCTACCGCATCGATGTGGCAAGCGGAAAGATAGAGAATCTCACCGCCCATCAAGGGACGATTCGCTATCTCGGCTCATCGCTTTCGCCCGACGACAAAACGCTGTTGCTCAGTTCCGATGCCCACGGCGGTTACATGAACGTTGCCCTGCTCGACATCGCCACCAGGAAAATCACTTGGGTCACCGACTTGAAATGGGAAACCTTCGCCGGGAGTTTTTCTCCTGACGGCAAGCGTTTCAGCTATGTCATCAATGAGGACGGGGTGATCGATCCATACGTCGTCGATCGCTCCACCAGCCATGCGGAAAAGGTGGATCTGCCACACGGCCTGAATGTGGTTCAGGGCAATCCCAACGAGTTCGCGCCGCAGAGCGACCGCGTGATCGTTTCCCACGAAGCTTCCAATCAGCCCAGCGACATTTGGATCTACAATCTCCGCACCCGCCATGCCGACCAGCTGACTTTTACAGCGATTGCCAGCCTGCGGGCGACGCCCCTTCCGCCATCACAGATTGTCCACTATAAAAGCTTCGACGGAAAAATCATCACAGCCTTGCTCTGGGTGCCGTTCAATCTGAAGCGCGACGGCAGCAATCCCGCGATTGTAATGCCGCACGGCGGACCCACCGGCCAGATGACCGACTACTGGAACACAGATGTGGCGGCGCTGGTCTCGCGCGGATACCTCTGCATCGCTCCTAACCCGCGCGGCTCCACGGGGTATGGTCTGGATTTCCAAAAGGCTAACTTTCAGGACTTAGGCGGCGGCGACCTCAAAGACGAGATTATTGGCGTAGACTTCCTCAAAGCGACGGGTTACGTCGATCCCAGGAAAATCGGCGTCTATGGCGGCTCTTACGGGGGCTTCATGACGCTGATGGCCATCGGCAAGACGCCCGATGTCTGGGCGGCGGCGGTAGACGAGTACGGGATCATCAACTGGTCCACTATGCTGAAGAGCTCCGATCCCTCGTTGAACGAGTACCTGAAGGCGCTTCTGGGAGATCCTGAACAAAACCGCAAGGTCTATGAGGAGGACTCGCCGATCACTTACATTCGCAGGGAGAAGGCGCCGTTACTCGTGCTGCAGGGCGACAATGATCCGCGCGTTCCGAAGGAAGAGGCGCAACAGGTTGTCGATATCCTTAAGAAAGAAGGCCGGGTTGTGGATGTCCACTATTACCCAAATGAAGGTCACGGGTTCGTGAAACGCGAGAACCAGATTGACGCCATCCGCCGCACGATCGCCTGGTTCGATCAATATCTCATGGGAAAGACCTCGGGACCCCAGAACCAACCGGCTCAGTGAACGAGCCGCTTGCACACAAGCGTCAGCAGCATGTCCGGGAGAAGATCGCTTTATTCCGGTAACCCGACCCGACGCACTAGTTGTTGAAAACGAGCATCGTGGCGAAGGGGTTCGAACCTTCGACCCGGCACTTTGAGATAGGTTAGTTCCGGGTCACGCTCCTCATAAGCCTTATCCAGCCATGCGAAAGCCTCGTTCAACTCACCCAAGGCGCCATAGAGAATCCCGATTGAGCCGGACGGTACAAGGCCCCGCCCGTTGAGTTCTTTCAGTTTCGCGAGCATCCGGCGCGCCTCCTCTCGGTTGCCTGCTGCGGCATAGGCGAAGCCAAGGTCCAACATAATGTCGTGATCGTCGGTTCCGGAGAGTTGGAGCGCCTGTTGAAACTCCTGAATCGCCTCGCTGTGCTTTCCCTTATTCAAGTATGCCCACCCGAGGGTCTGGTGGGCTGGCGCGAAATGGGGATTCATTTCCAAGGTTTCCTGCAATTGCTTCAGAGCTTCGTCGACCCGGCCCGCTACCAGCAACCTGCCCGCGAGTGCATTGTTGACCGGCAAAGACAGCGGATCGAGGTCCCGGGCACGCTTAGCCTCGGCAATTCCCTCATCAAATCGTCCTACGTACATCAGATAACCGCCATACCAGTGGTGAGCCCGGGCATCTCCTGGGTTGAGTTCGAGGGCGCGCTTGTATTCGCGCTCGGCCGTCGCCCAATCCCACTCATGAGTCTCGGCGATGAATGCCAGAGATGCGTGAGGTTCGCCAAGTGTGTCGTCCAGCTGGATGGCTTTCAGCGCCGCTGTCTTGGCTTGCGACAGCGCATCTTTCGACGGAACCCGACCGCGAAACCCGAGCAGCGCGTACGCGTCAGCCAAACCGCAATAAGCTAAGGCGTAGCTCGGGTCTCTGGCAATCGCCCGTTGAAAGTAGCCGACACTTCTGTTCAGCGAGTCTTCGGTTCGCTGGTTGAAGTAGTAGCGACCCTTCAAGTAGCTCTCGTGGACTTGAGGATCGACCGTGCGCACTCCTGCCAGTCCCACCCGCCCCCGGGGTGTGAGCCTGATGTTGATTTGTTGGGCGATGGTCCGCGCCACCTCTTCCTGCAGGGTGAGAATGCTTCGATATTCTTGCTGGTATTCTTCTGCCCAAATGTGCTCGTCCGTCGCCCCGCGAATCAGTTGGACGGTGACGCGAACCTGGCTGCCTTCGCGTATAACAGAGCCTTCGACAATGGCATCGACGTGCAGCCTTTTAGCGATCTCCGGCACGGACACGTGTGTGTCTTTAAAACCCATGACCGACGTACGGGAAATTACGCGCAGATCATGGGTCCTGGAGAGTCGTCCGATGAGAGCCTCGGTCATGCCGTCAGCAAGATATTCCTGTGTCGGATCTCCCGACAGGTTTTTCAGGGGCAGCACCGCCAGGGACTTGATCGCGGCCGGCGTCGTGCCGCTGGCGCCGCCACGATGCAGCATCAATGCGACAGTGACAGTGACCAGCGCAAGAGCGGCTATCCCAGCCAGCAGCATTCGCCAGCGGACGGAAACAGTTTTCTTGTCCGCAACCGGCACGGCAGGCGGTTGAACCGGCAATGGAAGTGGATGCACCGCTGGGCTGGAATCCCCATTGCCGCAGATCACTGGGGCGGCAAAGCGATATCCTTTCCCGACCACTGTTTCTATAAACCGCGGCTTCTCCGGGTCGTCCCGTAATACCGTGCGGACCTTGCGGATCGCCGTGTTAATGCTGTGATCCACATCAAGGAAGACGTTCTTGCCCCAAAGGCACCCTGCGATCTCCTCGCGGGATACCAATTCTCCCGGCCGCTGGACCAAGAAGATGAGCAACTCCATGGGGAGTTTTTCCAGGCGCAAAAGATCCTGTCCCCGTTGCAGCCGGTAGGTAGATCGATCGAGCGTGTAATCGCCGAATTGGAATTCTTGGGCCGTAAATCCCCACAGAGGCCTGACATTGCGTCGCCGCAATAATGCCCCATGATCCGCCAGGAAGCAACTGCTTCAGCAACTTAGCGGTTCAGGTAATCTTTACCCCTTCTTCATAGAAGCTGCATTGCATGTCTGCCACCCCTGAGCGATAAGCGGGGCGGTAGTAAATCAGACTTGGAGGCGTTCGTATGAAGAGTAGACCTTTCTGGAAGGTAGCCCATATCGGAGTTCTCGTGCTGGCGCTAGGCATCAGCGCACTGGCCCAAACTCCGAAACACATGAGATTTCGCGGTCTGTTCAGGGACTATACGCCGGCAAACAACCCCACAACCGTCGCTGGGCCGTGGGAGGTCGGCGGCGAGTGGTCTCTGGAGTTGAAGGGAGAGTCCGACAAGGTGGAGTTTTCGGCGGCGTTGACCATGGTCCACTCCGATCTCGGGGTAACAGGTGGAGACTTGAACACTCCCAAGGCGCGAAACGCGCATACGCACCACGTGACTCTGGTCGATGGGAGTGTCGAACCCCTGGCTAATGGTTTTCGGGTGACTGGCACGGTCATAATTACGGGAAACGGAGCGTTCCCGCCACCCTTTGGCCCATCGTCCACCGTGCAAATCGACATCATCGGCGGAAACAGCGTGACCTATTCGAACATTCAGATGACCTTCACCGGCGACGCAGTTGGACATTTCGGCGCCCAACCGATCAACGGTGTTGTTCGGAGCGCTCGAGAATTCGAGGGACATGATCGCAGATGAGCGGCGGCGCCCAGGGTAGCTCCGTCGGCATACCTGAATGTTGAACGTGTTTCTTCCCGCCAGTTGCTGCGTTGCCATCGGCGTCAACTAGTGGCGCGGCGCTCGTTGCTTAGAGGTAGACGCCGAAATAAGAGGTAAGGCCGACAAGATTGAGGGGGTTATCGGCCTATTCGGGTCGTACCAGCATGGATCAGACCAGCATCGATCAGATTGAAGGTTGTTGAAGTTCCTATCCGACCTCGACCAAGCCGTAAGTATGCTGCCATCGCGCCCGCATGTGGACTAAAGCGCGGCTGATTTCCTCGGCGGAGATCTCGGCGTTCGGCCCAGCGATTACGGCGGCGGCTTCGCGCTTGGCGGCCTCGAGCAACTGCACGTCACGGATGAGATTAGCTACCCGGAAACTCGGCATCCCAGCCTGGCGAGTGCCGAAGAATTCGCCGGGACCGCGCAGTTCCAGGTCGAGTTCCGCGATCTTAAAACCGTCGTTGGTTTTCACCATGGCATCGAGCCTTCGCTGCGCGTCTTCACTCACTTTTCCACCGGTCATCAGGATACAGTAGGACTTGGCGCCACCGCGGCCGATGCGTCCGCGCAACTGGTGAAGCTGCGCCAGGCCAAAGCGCTCCGCATGCTCGATCACCATCACGGTGGCGTTGGGCACATCCACGCCGACTTCGATGACGGTCGTCGCTACCAGGATCTGCAGCTCGCCGCGCTGAAACATGCGCATGACCTGTTCCTTCAGTTCACCGTCCAGGCGGCCGTGAAGAAGTCCTACTTTCAGGTCGGCGAAAATCTCGCCGCTGAGTTCGCGATACATCTTTATCGCAGCCTTCAGTTCGCTCTCTTCGTTCTCGGCGATCACGGGATAGACCACGTAGGCCTGATGTCCGGCAGCAATCTGTTTGCGAACGAACTCCCAGACTTTCGGCGATTGGTCATCCCCCACGCAGTGCGTCGCGATCGGCGTGCGCCCCGGCGGCAATTCGTCCAGCACGCTGAGATCGAGATCGCCGTAGAGCGTAAGAGCAAGGGTGCGCGGAATCGGCGTCGCCGTCATAACCAGCACGTCCGGCTCGGGTGGGTTTGTGCGGGGACAGGCGCCTTCGCCCGTTCGGCCAAGCGCAGCGCGGCCCTCGTCACCCTCTCCCGACTTCCTCATCAATTTCAGCCGCTGCAATACTCCAAACCGATGCTGCTCATCAACGATGACCAGCCCCAGCTTCGCGAACTCAACTTTCTCTTCCAGCAGCGCATGCGTACCAATCACAAGCTGCGCATTCCCCTGCAAAATATGCCGCCGCACTTCGCGCTTGCGGTCGGATTCCAGCGACCCGGTAAGCAGAACGATGCGGTAACCGGCATTCTCCAGAATCCGCCGCGCAGAAAAATAATGCTGCTGCGCAAGTATTTCAGTCGGAGCCATCAGTGCCACCTGGCAGCCATTCTCAATCGCAATGATGGCTGCCTCGAAGCCTACAATCGTCTTGCCCGAGCCCACGTCACCCTGCAGCAGACGCCGCATGGGATAAGGCCGTTCCATGTCAGCTGCAATTTCCTTCAGCACCTTTTTCTGCGCTGGAGTGGGATGAAACGGCAAAATCTTCTTGATCGCCGCCCGCACTCGTTCGTCCAGCCGAAATGCGATCCCGGTCTGCATCTTCTGCTGGCGGCGCTTCAACTCCAACCCGAGTTCCACGAAAAAGAGTTCATCGAAAATCATTCTGATATGCGCCGGGGTCCGGGACGACTGCAAGTTCTCAAAACTTTCACCCGGCTCGGGCCAGTGCACGTTCCACAGCGCTGCACGCGGAGAAATCAGCCCCAGATGATCCTGCACCGCCGCCGGGATCGGATCGGCCAGATCGGGCGTTAGATTATCTAGCGCAGTGCGGATGGCGCGCCGGAACCAGCGCGGGGTGAGCTTTCCAATCGCCTCATAAATGGGAACGATGCGGCCGATTTCCAGGGACTCCTCGACTTTCTTGTTTGTTGCGTTCTCGCCGGAAGAGTTGGAATCACCCAAAATTTCGAACTGCGGCTGCACAATTTGCAGCTCCCGGCTGCGCTGATCCTCCTCGACTTTGCCATACAGCGCGATCATTTGCCCAGGCTTGAACTTGTCCTGCAAGTAGGTCGCATTGAACCAGAGACAGCGCAGGCGTGTCCGGCCTTGCCCCACCGTAAGCTGGAAGATTGGCATGCTGCGCGTGCGAAACAAGCCCG
Source organism: uncultured Acidobacteriaceae bacterium (assembly GCA_963733795.1). Taxonomy (GTDB): domain Bacteria; phylum Acidobacteriota; class Terriglobia; order Terriglobales; family Acidobacteriaceae; genus Sulfotelmatobacter. Next base: position 186,388 of record CAVTED010000002.1, on the reverse strand, counting down.
AGTTCCGTACTTCGCCCACCACCGTGGCCATCTCGCCAGGACGCAGCTCTGAAATCCCACGCGGATTCAGGCGGTCCTCATAGCGAAAAGGCAGGTAATGAAGCAGGTCGCCGACGGTGTGAATTCCCTTGCCGGCAAGAACTTCGCCGATCCGCGGACCAACGCCCTTCACGTATTGAACCGGGGTGGAAAGGTCGAGCATGCTATTTTCGTTGGTGCGAAGAAGGTATAAGGACGAAAGAATGTTAGCAAAAGCGGAGACCTACCCGCTGGCGCCGCGTACGACCGACGACAGCAATCGCTTGCTGAGAATGCGCTCCGATTGAAACTCCCGGGAGAGCCGCGGTGTCTAAACCAACGGTGCTGGTAAATTTTCTTCAAGCCTTGCTGGCAATCCTATTGGGCAATCTGGCGTACTTCGCCCTCTTACCGTGGTTGCCGCCGGCGGCGCGGCACCGCCCGCTCCAACTGGATTTGGGCACGCTTCTGGATTTCTTTTTTTGCGTGGTGGCCTACGGAGTGATCCGCACCGCCAGAAACTGGCGATAACCAGACTCCTTCCGTTTCAAAACCGGTTACTTTCGGAACCTTGGTAACCGCTAGCCGGGTTCGTACAATCTGTTTCACCATGCCGAAACTCGCGGTCTTGTTTGACGCGGGCCAGGCCGTTCTCTCCACCTTCGATTTGGACGAGGTGCTGCAGCGAATCCTGGCGATCGCGCGAGACTATTTTCATTTGCAGAACGTGGCTATCCTGTTGCTCGATAAGGAGGCCAGGCAGCTGTGTGTTCGTTCGCAGATCGGATGGGATCCGGGCAAAGACGCGATTTGTTTGGGATGCCACGAAGGACTCACGGGAGCTTCGGTATTGAAGAAGCACCCGGTCTATGCTCCCGATGTGAGCCAGGACACGCGCTACGTCTGCGCCGCGCAATCCACGCGCTCCGAGCTGGCGATTCCGCTCATGGTGCGCGACGAAGTTGTGGGCGTGCTCGACTGTCAGAGCGAGCGCCTGGATCACTTCGACCATGAAACCATCGAGCTGCTGACTTTGTTTTCCACGCAGGCCTCCATTGCGCTGCAGAATGCGCGCTTGTATTCGCTGGAGCGGCAGCGGGCGCGGCAACTGGAGGCAATCAATGCCATCGCGCAGCAAAGCACCGCCGTCATGGAATTGGAGGAACTTTTGATCCGCGTCTGTTCAGTGATCCAGAAGGCCTTTCAGGTTTCTCACGTATCGCTTCTGCTGCGGGAAGAAAACGATCTTGTGATGCGGGCGCATCAAGGGACGCTAACCCCGTGCACTCCTGCTGCCGGGCGTTTTCCGGTCAGCCAGGAGCCTTGGTCGCGTGTGATCGCAACCAGTGGCACCCTCATCGAGAAAGATCTGACCGCTGCTCCTGAAGCCCTGAGGCTTTTTAAGGAGTCCGCCTCGCGAATGAGCATACCGCTGATTTCATTCGGGCAGACTCTTGGGATACTCTCGCTACACAGCGCGCAGCCCAATGCGTTCCGCGAGAGCGAACTGCAGTCTCTAGAATCGGTCGCCGACATTTGCGCCAATTCCATTCAGAATGCGCACTACGTCGAGCGCGTCAAACAACTGGCATATCTGGATGGCCTGACCGGCATTTTCAATCGGCGCTTTTTCGAGCTGCGCATCATGGAAGAACTGGAGCGCGCCCGCCGCTATGGAACCGGCATGGCGGTCGTCATGGCGGACATCGATCAGTTCAAGCGGTTGAACGATGAGTTTGGGCACTTGTTGGGAGACGAGGTTCTAAGGCAGGTCTCTTCGCTCTTTCATCAGCAATTACGCAAGATTGATGTGGTGTGCCGCTATGGTGGAGAGGAGTTCGCGATCCTGCTGACGCAGATTACTACGCCGCAGGCCGTCGCGATCGCCGAGAAGTTGCGTCGCCTCGTAGAAAGCTTCCAGTTCCCCGGAGTCCCGCGAACCATCACCATCAGCGCCGGTGTCGCGGCGTTTCCGACTCATGGCAAGACTAGGGATGAAATGGTTCGGGCGGCTGACAGTGGTCTCTATGCCGCGAAGCAGGCGGGGCGGAATCGTATCTGCCTTGCCCGTAATGCTGCGCTCAGCACTTCAAACGGCCAGTAAGCACGAATCGTCCCCGCCTTTATATATCGAACTCGTGCCCAAGCCGATCCTGCCGCAACAGATTCAGCTGCAGCTTTAGTTTGTCCTGGTCCCTCTTGAGTTGCCGCTGTTGGAGCCGGGATTGGTTCTTAAGTCTTTCGGCCTGATGGCGTAATTTAGTTTGCTGTCCGCAGAGGTCTGAGCGAAGTTCCGAGCGAAGTTCCGAGCGCAGTTCCGAGCGCAGTTCCGTGCCAAGCTCCGTGGCCGATTTGCTGAGATCTTCTGCGGCCAATTCCATCTGAGGCTGTAATTCGGCTACTTCCTGCGTCAACTCGCTCAGATCGACGGCAGACTCCGCGTCGATCAACGGACCCTGAAGGCTTTCTTCCTCCAGCACTTCGCCGGATTCTTTGCGTTCGGGCAAAGACAGATTCAGGTTCTGCTCTTTCTTGTCGCGGACCACACCAACGCTGATCGCCGCCCCATCGCGCGATTTCACCGCATGCATGAAGTCTCCGGTGTCATGTACCGCCTGCTCATTGACCTTTACGATTATGTCTCCGGCGTGGAAGCCGGCCTTTTCCGCGCGGCTGCCTTTCTCCACGGAGCGCACCAGGACGCCATTTCCATTCTTCACCCCGAAGAACTCTCCCAGCTGCGGAGTAATGTTCTCCACCGTCAGGCCGCTACGGGCCGAGGACGTGACCATCACCATATTGATCGACGGAATATCAATGTCCGGAATGTGAATGTCAGGAACATGAACATGGAAGTTGTTCATGTTATGCCCCGTCATGCCAAATTCTTTTCCCTTGTCGGCCAGTTGCACTTTCACGCTCACGGGCTGTCCATCACGGCTCAATCCGAAAGTCACGATTCGACCGGGCGGCATCTCGTGGATCATTCGCCGCAACTGCGCTCCGCTCTCAATGGCGGTGCCGTTCATCGTCAGGATGACATCATGCTCCTTGATACCGGCTTTGCCAGCCGGCGCATCCTGATCGACCATCGTCACCTCGACTCCCTTTTCCTCTTTCAGTTTCAAGGCGCTCAGGCGTTCGGTGGTCACATCCGAAATGTCGACACCGAGGTAGGAACTCGTGCCGCTCTCTTCGCTGGAGAACACATGGTCCGAGTCGTAGGCTTTGTACGGCTGCACCGGATCCATCGATCCGTTCTGCGCGGCTTGCGAAAAGCCGAGAAGCAACGGCAACAACACGATGCTGGATGCAACGTATCTGTGCATGGTTACTCCCTCAAATCGTACAAATCGTATTTTCGTTGAAGCATCTTTTCTAAACGAGCTGCTTCAGGGCTTCAATGGCTCCCGCGCCTAATGCAAATATCCCCGCTCGAAGTGTGTACCTTCAGCGTGGGACCTCCGCCGTTCAGCTTGCCTTCGGCCGTCAGCGTCTTCGGCCCCCACTTGTCGCCTTCGCTGCCAATGTGGATATCCGGAAAATCCGAGGTGATGTGATGCCCGTTGCCCATATCCACGCTGGCACGTACGTTGATAGCGACATCGGAGGCAATATATACCGTGATGTCGCCCGCACCCGTTTCCAGATCGGAGTCGTTACGCTCGCTGCCGGTGTTCACCAGTTTCACAGTGATGCCGCCCGCCCCTGTTTCCGCGCGGGCCGAGGGCACCCCGAGAAGCTCAATGCCGCCGCCGCCGGTCTCCGCGTGCACATGTCCTTTGGCCGAGGTCAGGTGAATGCTGCCGCCACCAGTTTCAATCTCCGCCGGACCACCGACGTCACTCAGGTCCACGCTACCGCCGCCGGTCGAGACCTTCACTTTGCCATTGCATTGCCGTACCTGGACACTGCCGCCACCAGTCTCGATGATCGCGCCTTGCGCCCCGGCCTGGATCTCGACGCTACCGCCGCCGGTTTCGGCCACGACTTTGCCGTTGGCATGCCGAACCTCAATCGAACCGCCGCCCGTGTGCAGGCCAAGGTCGCCGCTGACAGTGCCAATATCGATCGATCCGCCTCCGGTTTCGGCGGTCGCTCCTCCGCCAATGTCATCCAGCTTCATGGTGCCGCCGCCGCTTTCCGCTTCCACTCGGCCTGCGACGCCCGTAGCCTCCACGTTTCCACCTTCGGTTTCCAGTTTGAGCAGCGCCATCTCGCGCGGGACCATCACCGAAAATTCTCCGGAAAAGTGGCGCGGACGTCTTCCGCCCTGCCAGTCCCCCACGATCCAGGCGGTGTCGCCTTTCACGTACGCGGTGACTTTATATTGCTCGAATTGCCGGCGGGCATCCTGCTCGGAAGAATTGCCGAAATGAGTATGAACCACGTAGTTGATGCCTTGCTGCTGCCCGCCATGGACAACCACCGAGCCCATGTCTACCTTGACTCTTAAGTTCTTAACCGCCGCCAGCGAACCCGTGATCTCCTGACCCCAGGATCCGCCTTCGCGGGATACATGTGTTTCCTGCGCCAATGCCAAAGGCGCAAGCAGGGCCAGCACACCGGCCAGCCCAACGATCTGCAGTGCACGTTTCAAAATATTCTCCTCATTTCTTATCGCCGAGTAGCGCCGCCGTTCCAGCGGCTGTCGCGAGCGCGTCTCGCCCCGCATTCGCCAGCACGATACTGACACTAGTTCCGCTAATCAAATCATTTCCTAATCAATCTCCGGCAACTGCGCCAGCATGGTCCGGGCCTGGGACTTGATGTATTGGCTCGTATCTTTCGCCGCCAGCGCCATCAGCACGCCGCGTACGCTGCCATCCGCCTTCACCGGCTCAATCAGCCGCAGGGCTTCAATGCGTACGCCTGAATTTCCATCATTCACCAGCGCGCGCAACACGGCGTCGCGCACGTTGGTATCGTTCTTAACATAATTTCCTAGCGCGTCCAGCGACTTCAGCCGCACACCCGGATTCGTATCATTCTGCAGCGCATACATCAGCGCCTCCCGCACCTGCATGTCGCCGCTCTTCTGCGCCAGCAGATCCACCGAGTCCACCCGCACTCCGGTGTTGTAGTTGTTGCGGGCCGCGTAGAGCAACAACTGCTGAATCTTGTCGTCGTTCAGCGACCCTTGCGCTTCCTGCGTGGCCACGGTGTTGTACTTGATGCTGATCTGATTCGTGCCCGGCTGCTGCACAATGGAACTGATGCCGGTAATTGAGGCTTCTGTGGGGGGCGGCGTATCAATGATCCGCGAACCGCCCGTTTGTGCCCCGCCGGTCTGCGTGGTGTGCGGACCGTAAAGCTTGTACGTCGCCGTAACGCCGCCGGCAAAACCAAGAATCAAAATCGCAGATGCCAGCGCCGGCGAGAACCGCATCTGCCGCAACCAGATCGCCGGATCGAACGCCAGCCGGCTCCACACGCTGCCCTGCTTGGCCGTCTCCAGTGCTTCCTGCAGTCGCATGCGGGAGGCCGTGACCAGGTTGGGCGTCGGCTCGCTCGCGCGATCCTGCGCCAGCAGAGCGTGAAACTCCTGCTCCGCCTTCAGTTCGGCTGCGCAGTCAGCGCAGCGGGCCACATGCTGCTCCAGTTCGTGGCGGGCGTCATCCGCCAACTCGCCATAAACCTGAAGCACGATATTCTCTCGAACCCATTCACATTTCATAGCAACCCCGTTTCAATGTTTCCCAGGTTTCAAAGTTTCAAGGTCTTCGAAACCTTGAAACGCTGAAACTTTGAAACCTCTTTTCATCTCATATCCGCCAGCGCCCCCCGCAACTTCTGAGTAGCGCGAAACAAAGTATTCTTCGCCGTTTCTTCCGTAGTCTGCAAGATCTCCCCCACGGTTCGCAGCTTCAATCCGTGATAATGCTTCAACTCAAACACCATGCGCTCGCGCGGCGTCAACTTCTCCAGCGCTCCTGCGATGCGCGCCCCTAACTGCCTGCGCAACAAATCGCGCTCCGGATTCGCTCCTGCCCTCACATCCGGAACCTGATCGAGCAGATCATACTCGCCCCCGTCGGCGTCTTTCGCCACCGGCGCGTCCTCTTTGCGCACGTTCCGCTTGCGCAAGTGATCGAGGCACAGATTGGTCACGATCCGGTAAATCCAGGTATAAAAGGAACACTCAAACCGGAAACTGCCGATGTTCTTGTAAGCCTTGAGGAAGGCGTCCTGGTAGACGTCCTGGGCGTCTTGCTCGGTTCCGGTGAGATGGAGGGCGAGCCGCAACACCGCCTGATCGTAATGACGGACGAGTTCCTCGAAGGCGGCGCGGCTCCCGCGCTGCGCCTCCCGGATGAGCATCGTGTCATCGATGCGGCGATCTTGAGTTTGACGATCTAGCCCAGCCATGCGGCCCCGCGCGGGGTCTTGCTTAACGCTGACTCTCTCCCTCTCAGCTTTCTCTCTCGAGCGGGCCCCGTCGCAAACCGCAAGTGGTACCACCAGTACACCTGCCGGCATGTGTCGTCCTATCCTCTGCCGCCCAGCATTTGCCGTATCCGGGCTAGCACTGGAATAGACGGGTCGTCAGCCAAACCGTGAGCAGAAATTATAGGCTGGAACGGGAATTTTGGGGAGCTAGGTGACTCAGGGGCAAAGATTTAGGGGGAAACAGAACAACGGCGCACAATGCCGGCCGCAGGTTTGGCATGCGAAGTGCCCTGCTTCTTATGCAAAGCAAACGTAGAGACGTTGCTTGCAATGTCTCCCTGGCAGCGGCCGCGTCGTTCAATACAATAAAGCCATCCGGTTCGCCATAATTCGATCGATATGCCGCAGTCTAGTAGCAGATCGAGCGCCTGAATGGGAAAATAGGCTTATGACTGGAGTTCAGTTCGTCACGGACAGCAAAGGGCGGAAGGTCGCGGTCCTCATCGACCTGAAAAACCACGGAGCCCGGCTCCGAGATTTTTGGGACGGCCTTGTTTCCCAGTCCCGCCGCGCAAAGGTCGGAATTCGTCTGGAGAAAGTGAAGGCCGACCTCGTTAGGCACGGGCGGCTTCGTGAATAGCTATGCTGTCGAGCTAAAACCCCCAGCGCGAAAGGAACTCGAATCTCTGCCCAATACCGCGCCCGGCCCGGGCAAAACCTTCCACGAATAATTCGCAGTTGGAGGGCGGCCCTGCAATCAAGCAGGTATTCGGCAAGCCGACCGTTGCGCGGGACGCGCAAACATGTACAGCGCTCCTTCCGCGTCCGCGGTGAACCAAGCTCCACCGTCGCGAGAGGCTGGACAAGGGATTTGCTTCGTTACTAGCGCATGGGCTAGGGACGCGCAGTCCGCGCAGAACTTGTGGTAGCCGCTCGGGTCAAAAGGTATGGCAAGCGAATCCCGCAGGATGGAATCGAACACCGCACACATGTCCGGTCGCAGAAATCTCAGGTGCTTTGACGCGAAGGAGGGCGTGCCTAGTCCGGAGATCGCGTTGACGCGGCACAACGCCTTAAATACGGATCCCGCATTCAGATCCGACAGCGCCCCACGAAACGCGCCGCAAATTTGATCGATCCTGTTATTTTTCAGAACGCGACCCCCAATTCCTGCATAGCCGCCCCAGTTGCAAACATCGCTCACGAATTGGGCGGTTTCCTCATGCGGGAAGTCCATCTCACCGAGCTTCTGACCGAACTGCTCAATCGTGGGCGTAGACGGATTCTCGATCAGGTGGTTTCGTAGCAGTTGCGGGAATGCGAGCGCAGGAATCTGAATGCGTGAGCCAAAGTACACGGTCCCGTCGGATATTGTTATCCCCGCCTTCATTCGCAATTCCCTTCATCGCCATGCAGTGCTCAAAAGAGCACTCCGGGAGCTGCTCCTTAAGCCTCAACCGCTTCCTTCTCGATGACCACCTTCAAGTGCGCGGTCACGTCCTTATGCAGCTTCACCGGAACGCTGAACTCGCCCACGGTCTTCAGCGGCTCGTGCAGTTGGATCTTGCGGCGATCCAGGTTGAAGCCCTTCTTCACCAGCGCGTCGGCCAAGTCGCCCGAGGTGACCGAGCCAAAGAGCTGATCGTGCTCGCCCGAGCGCCGCTGGAACGATACCGTGACTCCGTCCAGCTGCTTGGACAGTTCCTCAGCCTGCGTCTTCTCCTTGGCGGAGCGCCGCACCGACGCGGCCTTCATCTGCACGATGACAGCCTTGTTGCCCTCGTTCGCCTGAATCGCCAGCTTGCGCGGCAACAGATAATTTCGTCCATACCCCTCCGCGACCTTCACCACATCGCCGCGGGACCCCAACTTCGCGACATCTTCTTTCAGAATGACTTCCATGATGACTCCGATCTCAAAAGAGCTCTTGGCTCTTGGCTTTTGGCCTTTGGCGAACCCCTCAACTCCTGCCCGACTGAGCCAAGAGCCAAAGGCGAAGAGCCAAAAGCCCCAAATCCTACGATGCTCTTCCCGCAAACGGCAGCAGCGCGATATTCCGCGCCTTCTTGATAGCCGCCGATAGACGGTGCTGGTGCGGCGCGCAGACGCCGGTCAAACGCCGCGGCACAATCTTGCCGCTTTCGGCGACGAACTGCCCCAGCATGCGGTAATCCTTGTAATTGATGTCTTCAATTTTCTCGACGCAGAACTTGCAAACTTTCTTGCGCCGGAAAAACTTCCGTCCGCCCCCGCCTTCGCGCGGAGGACCACCCGGCCCACGTCCGCCCCCGCCGCCGCCAAACCGCGGACGGTCTCCACCCGGTCGGTCCCCACTAGGACGATCTCCGCTGGAACGCGGCCTCTCACTTGGCGCCGATTGCTCTGCTGCTTTGGTCTCTTCAGCCATAATTCTCCTATTTTGTTGGGCCGCGCTTCTCGCGACACTTTAATCCTTGTCATTCCGAGCAAAGCGAGGAATCTGCTCTCTGCTCGAAATGTGCACAAATCCCGCCAGGACCTCTCCGGACAGCTCTATGCCGTCGCCGGAGTTTCCGCCGCGGGAACCGCCGGTTCCGCAGCCGCCGCTGGTGCTGCCGGTTGCGCGCTGACTTTCTTCTTTGAGTCGCGCAGCTGCTTGATCTTGTCCAGCCGCTTCTGCTCCTCATCCGTGCGCACTGTAAGGAACTTGATGACCGGTTCCGAGACGCGCAGGCGGCGCTCCAGTTCATGAATCACCGCGCCTCCGCCCTCGATGACCATCAGAATGTAAATCCCTTCGTGGAACCGGCGCACCGTGTACGCCAGACGCCGCTTGCCCATCTTGTCGACCCGCTGCACCGTTCCGCCCGAGGCCGGCACCACCGACTGCAAAGTGGAAACCAGTTTGTCCAGATCCTCATCCGTCATGTCCGGACGAACAATAAACATCAGCTCATAAGTACGATTCATTCTCTTCTCCAAATCTCTGGCCGCAAAACTGGCCACGGATCCCACGGATCAACCGGTTCTCAAGGTTTGATCCGTGAGAATCCGCGCGAATCCGTGGCTAGTCTTTCCCGTTTTCTTCCAGCCCCGGCTCTTTGCGGTTAAAGCGGTTCATCGCCGCCGCCGGACCTTCTTTCAAAATCACCTTCACCGCTTCTTCAACGGTATCCAGAATTCCATCCGCCACCTGCAACTCCGCTTTGCGCAACGGCGCCAGCAGATAACTCTGGCCATCGCTTACCTTGCGATCCGGCGCTACGCCGATCCGAATCCGCAGAAAATCCTGCGTGCCCAGCGCCCCGATGATCGACTCGATGCCGTTGTGCCCCGCCGAACTGCGCCGCGTATGAATGCGCAGCGTGCCCAGCGGAAAATCCAGTTCGTCCTGAATCACGATCAGGTCCGACTCCGGCTTTGCTTCATACTCTTGCACTAACTCCCGCACCGAAAGCCCGCTCAAATTCATGAACGTCTCCGGCTTGGCCAGCAGCACCGGCTGATCTGCAATCACCGCCCGCGCTGTCAAAGCCCTGCACTGCCGGTTTCTAACATCCACGCCCAGGCTCGCAGCGATTCGATCGATCGCCAGGAAACCCAGGTTATGCGGCGTGAATTGATACTCGATACCGGGATTGCCCAGCCCTACGATCAGTTTCACGCGGATTAGTTCGTGTGGGGACAGGCACCCTGGCCCGTCCGTCCGAGCGCAGCTCGGCGGTTCTCACCACGAAGCTATTTCTTCTCCTTCTTCTCGCCCTTCTCCGCTTTCTCAGGCTTGCCCGCCGGAGCCTCGGCAGCCTCTTCCTCAGTCTCCTGCTTGCCCTTCTTGATAACTTCGGGCTCCGCTGGAGCAGCCGCTTCCACCGCTGCCGCGTCAGGCGTGGCTATAACTTCTTCCTTCACCGAGGTCACGTGCGCCACTGGCTGATTCTCATCGGTAATGAACTTAATCTTGTCCGAATGCGGCAATTCCGAAACCCGCAGCACCTTGCCAAACGTGAGCTGGCTCACGTCGGCATCGATGTGGCTGGGAATGTCTCCCGGCAGGCACTCGATCTCCACCTCACGCAGCATCTGCTCCATGATGCCGCCCTCCTGCTTCACTCCGGCTGATTCGCCCACAAGAATGATGGGCACGCTGACCTTCAGCACTCTATCGAGAGCAATGCGCTTCAGGTCGATGTGCAAGAGTTTGCCTTTGATGGGCTCGTATTGCCAGTCGACGATCATGGCCTTGCTGCGCTCGCCGCCGCTCAGGGCAAGGTCGAAAATCGTGTTGTGGCCAGTCTCCGAATTCAGAATCCGCAGCACGTGCCGCGGATCCACGCTGATGGAGAGCGAATCCTTACCCGCTCCATAGACCACCGCCGGAATCTTGCCTTCGCGCCGTACCGCTCGCGCGTCATTCTTAGTTCCCGCTTCCCGCGGTTGCGCTTCCAGTGTGTTCTGTTCCAATGCAGTCGCCATAAAATTTAATTCCTGTCCAGTATTCATTCGATATTGCAAGTTTCAAAGTTTCACGTTTCAAGGTTTCAAAGAGACACAAAATGCCATTTGCCTTGAAACGTTGCAACTCTGAAACCTTGAAAACCTGCTTCAGGTAAACAACTTGCTCACCGAAGTCTCTTCATGATTGGCCTGAATCGCCCGGCCAATCAAACCCGCAATCGAGAGGACGCTGATCTTTCCTCCCTTTTCAGTTCGTGCCGCATTTGCCTCGGCCGTCAGCGGAATCGTGTTCGTCACCACCACTTCCTTTATCACCGAGTTCCTGATGTTCTCCACCGCCGGCCCCGAAAGCACCGCATGCGAAGCGCAGGCGTAAACCGATGTCGCCCCGTTCTCCACCAGCGCCGCCGCGGTCTTGACCAGCGTTCCCGCCGTGTCAATCAAGTCGTCAATGATCAAGCAGGTCCGGCCATCGACGTCGCCGATTACGTGCATCACCTCGGCAACGTTCGCCTCCATGCGCCGTTTGTCGACGATCGCCAGCGCAGCGTCGACCTTCTTCGCGAAAAACCGCGCCCGCTCCACACCGCCTGCATCGGGCGAAACCACGGTTAGGTTCGGCAACGCCTGCTTCCGGAAATGGTCAACCAGCACCGGCGAAGCGAACAGGTGATCCACAGGGATGTTGAAAAAGCCCTGCAACTGTGGCGTATGCAGATCGACAATCAAGGCCCGGTGAATTCCCGTAGTCGTCAGCAGATCGGCCATTAGCTTGGACGAGATCGGGCTGCGCGGCTTGTCCTTGCGGTCCTGCCGCGCATATCCGAAATATGGCATCACGGCTGTGATCCGTCGTGCCGACGCCCGCTTCAAGGCATCGACCATCAACAGCAGTTCAATCAAATTCTCGTCGACACTCGTGCTCCGATTCCCGTGCACAGAGCGGCAAGTGGGTTGCATCACGAAGACGTCTGCCCCGCGCACATTCTCCTGAATCTGAACATAGCACTCGCCATCGGCGAACCGAGTCACCTGCGCCTGCCCGCGCGGCATGGCGAGAAAGTTACAGACCTCGTCGGCCAAAGGCTCGTTCGCCGTGCCGCTGAAGATCTTAAACTTCTCGTCGACGCGCGGACGCTGCTTCCGCTCGCTCTTTTCGTCAGTCGCAGGCGGACTCTTCTTCTCAACAGCCTTGTCGGTCGGCGTCACCAAAGTAGCCATAGGCAGTTCTCAGTTTCCGGTTCTCAGTTCTCAGTATTTGGTGGCCAGTTCAACTGAGAACCGAGAACTGGCAACTGAGAACTTTTTTCTGGCTGGGCCGCTAGGATTCGAACCTAGACAAAGTGCTCCAAAGGCACTTGACCTACCATTAGTCGACGGCCCAGTAAGCAATTGTTGATCGCCTAAATTGCCGATTGTTGATTGAACCCCAAAGGGGCTGTACTTAGATTCTCAATCAACAATCAAAAATCAACAATCAAAAACTTTTAGAGCCACCACGGGCCATGTGGGGACGGGCGCCTTCGCCCGTCCAGAAGCCGAAGGCGAGCTTACAGAGGCACAGATCCCGGCCGCATCAATCCCCACGCGCCACAATCCGCCGCCAGTAAGCCCGCCGCGGCAATGTCACGGTCGCATAAGCCGCGAAGCCCTGCTTCCTAAGCCTGGCCGTAGCCTGCAAAGCCGCCTCCCGCGAAGCAAACAGCCCATACAGTGTCGAACCGGAGCCCGACAACGACGCATATTTCGCGCCCGCGCGCAAAAGCGCGCCTTTTCCATCACTCAGCTCGGGATATTCAGGAAAGACGACTCGTTCAAAGTCGTTTTCAATCCCGGTCCGGACAAGCGCGAGAAGGTAATTCTCGGCCCGGCCCCTTCTTGCCAAGAAATCAGAAGGAGCACCGGAGTAAGGTTCACTCAGCCACGCCGACAACCCGCGACCAAGCTCATTCATTCTATCGGAGGCCCCCAGAGCCGTCAATTTGCCAGCCGAAGATTTTGCTTGCGTGGGAACAGCCGCCCTCCGCTGTTCGGTCGAGTCCAGCTCGGCTGGCTTTTTTTTGTCCCCTTCCCCCATCCCATCCCACGCCGCAAACGCCCTCGGAGTCGAAACCCCCACCTCCGGAGTCACCACTACACAAGCCATCGCCGGCAAGTCCTCGAGTGGATACACTTGTTCCCCGCGCCCCACGCCCAGTACGGTCCCGCCAACCAGAAACAACGGCAAGTCCGAACCAACCTCCGCCGCAATCCGCAACTTCTCCGCCGCGGTCAGATTCTTGCGCAGCGCTTTCTCCAGCCCGAGTAGACAAGCCACAGCATTCGAAGAAGCTCCTCCCATCCCTCCCTGCACGGGCAGCCGCTTCTCGATCTCAATGAGTATGCGTCCCTTCGCGTGCAAAGCCTGCATTGCCTCCTCAACCACCCGGAAACAAGTATTCGATTCATCCTTCGGCACGCGCGGGTCGGCACAGAGAATCTCGATCCCGCTGCCGCGGCTCAGGCCCACGCGAATCACATCATGCAAAGCGATCGTCTGATAGACGGTCAGCAGTTCGTGGAATCCGTCTCCCCGTGCCGCGCCAATGCGTAGCCCGAGATTGATCTTCGCGAACGATCGCATCGTGACGGTCATGAACGAATGATTGTAAATTCCGGAGCTTGATTTGTACGACTAGTTCCCGATCGGAACCGCCGTTTCCTCTGGAGGTCCCCTATGCCGAGCAGCTCCGCGGCCCGGTCCAATGACTTCGGTAATCTCGACCAAGCTCGAAAGTAAGAGCATTCTTAATATGATTTCGATCGCAAGACCGCTCTGTTCCCGGCGGCCCTCCCAGTTTGAGGTCCGAGGCAAGACCTGCTTACAAAAGTGCCCTGCCTGGGCGTGATGCAGGCTATCCCGCCCGTTTGGGATGTGGCCGGTGGAAGCGGGGCAAGTTGCACGTCCAAATCTCATGCTCGGGTGAAAGAACCGGCCACATCGCCGAATCGCCACGAGCTTCAAGGGGACGAGTATGCGCCGGGTTGTTGTGCAGTGCTTCACGTTGTTTTTCTTTTTTGCCGTTACCTCCACGTCCTTTTCCCAGAACGACTACAAAGTCGTCAGCGTCAACGATGGCGGCACGGTTGCCGGCACCGTGAAATGGTCGGGAACCGTTCCGCACGCCCTCGATTTTCCCATCACCAAAGATCCGCAGATTTGCGATCCCGACTCCAAGAAAACTGTCGACATGGAACGGTTGATCGTGGGGCCACAGGGCGGAATCGCGAATACGGTCGTCTATCTCAAAAACATTTCCAGCGGAAAGCCAATGGACCTGCCGGAGCAGCGCCGCCATCTTGACCAGAGACACTGCCGCTACATTCCGCACATTCTTCTGGTGCCGGAGAATGGCAGCCTCAGCATGATGAGCTCCGACGCCACCTTGCACACCATTCACATGGACGGCGCGGCCACCTTCAACTTGCCCTTTCCCTTCGTCGACCGGCCCACGACGCGTACCATGCCCACACCAGGCCTGGTCCACCTGCGCTGCAATGGCGGCCATGTCTGGATGAATGCCGAGATGATGGTGGTCCCGCATCCTTACTACGCGGTCACGGACGAGAGCGGACGCTTCGAGTTCACCAACGTTCCGCCCGGGACATATCAGATCGTCGCCTGGCATGAAGGCTGGGGCCTGGCGGGTAAAGAGCAAGCCTACGACGTGCTGACCGAACACAGCGTGCAGCGTCCCATCTTCACCGACCCGAAGACCTGGGAAAAATCAGTGACTGTGAGCGGCAATCAGATCAGCGCGGTCAATTTTGTAATCTCCAACAAGTGAACCTGGCCTCGTCACGCTTATAAAAGGGTGATGAAGAGGGTGGCGATTTTGATTTTGTTTCGATATCCGAGGAGATTCGTGCAAATCCGTGGCAAAAGAAATTGGTCACCCGCGGCGCTTGTAGAGGACGGCGAATTCGAATCCCATGTTGGGTGGGAATAACTCCGCCACTTTGCGGAGCCGCTCGGCCAGCGCGGACGGGGCGAGCAGCGGGTAGTCGCGCTCGCGCAGATCGTAATAATCAACATCCAGATAGAGCGACAGCAGATAGATGGAAATTGTGTCCGAGAAGGTTGCGTCCAGATATTCGTTCTTGAAGCGCTCTTTATCCGGACCATCCGCGGTCGCCAGCTTACGCGCTTCCCAGGCATCGAGTGACGTTTCGCCGCGAACTCCCGCTTCCACCTGACTCCACGCCAGTTCGCTGAAGTCGCGTGATACTCCGGCGCGCTCGACCAGGGCATGGCCGACGTTGATATAAAACTCGAAAGCAACGGAAAATTTGTCGTCCATCAATCGCGTGGAAATGAACACGCACTGCGAGTCGCCCAGCTTCAAATTGCGATGGCAAACGGCGTTGTCGCTGAGCGCCACGTCGTACCGGTCGGCGATGACCGTTTCTTCTCCCTGGCTCACGGTCAGTGGAACGAAGTAGTAGGCCTTGCGCTCGAGCGCGCCGGCGACTTTGGTTGGCACGGCAGCGACCATGCGCTCCAGGTCGAACGAGTTGACCGCGACCTCGCCGGCAACGGCGTAGCAGATTCCGTTTGGTGCCTGCGAAACGGGCGTCAGCCGGACGACTTCGGCGGGACTGCGCGTGATGGCTGGGGCCACTTGCGACATGCTGCCCTATTCTACACACAGGGGAGGCGGCCTTGCGGTCCAGTAGCTTGCGGTCCGGTAGAATGTACGATGAGATTTATGCTGCCTGCACGTGCAGTCCGCCCGCCGCGCTGGTGTGGCATTGTGGTGCGCGTTCTTCTCGTGACATTTATTGCGACGCTGCTGTGCTTTGCCATCAGCTTGCTTCTTGCCATCCTGGGGGTCGTGATCGTTTCCGCGGTGCGGGGCGGGCATCCGGACATGCGGATCGCCTACCGAGTGCTTGCGCTGCCCATGGCGCTGATGGCGGGAGCCATTGTTTTCGTGCTCGCGCTGTTGATGGAAATCCGCCACTACCGGCAGAGCAAGACCTTGTCGGCGATTGAGAGGTTGGGATAGAACATGGCGCCTCTCATTGCCATTCCTATGCCGCACTCTCTTGATCCTGAATATGCGGAGCGGGCCATCCCGCAGTATGAGCGGGCGGTCGCGCTGGCGGGAGGGGAGGTGGTTCGGGTTCGGCTCGATCAGACTCCAGCTGAAACCAAAAAAGTGATCGCGGGTTGCGATGGGGTGCTGTTGCCGGGCAGCAAGGCCGACGTCGATCCGGCGAGGTTCCATGCGGCCAGATGGCCGCATACCGCGACCGCTGATCCGCCGCGCGATGCCGTCGATGATCTATTGCTTGAGGACGCCTACCGGTTGCGCAAGCCCGTGCTGGGGATTTGCTACGGGTTGCAGAGCTTGAATGTTTACCGGGCGGGATCTCTGATTCAGCATATTCCGGACTTCTTGCCCGAGAACACGCGGGCCAAGGTCAATCACGAGGCGGGAGGGAAGGTCGCGGTCGCGCATGCGGTCGAGATCGATGCCAGCTCGAGGCTGGCGGAAATCGTGAGCGACGCAGCCGGAGGTCCGCGGGCCGAGGTTGGACAGCCGCTGGTGGTGCCGGTCAATTCTTCTCATCACCAGTCAGCGGACAGAATTGGAGAAGGGCTGCGCATTGTGGCGCGCTGTCCGGATGACGGCATCATTGAAGGATTGGAAGGAACGGCTGCCGACCATTTTGTGCTGGCGGTGCAATGGCATCCCGAGCGGTCGGTGGAGCAGGACGCGGCTTCACGGGCGATTTTCCGGGCGTTCGTGGATGCGGCGGGACGCTAGATGAGAGTTATGCAGAGTGTGGAGATTGCGCGCGAGATTTCTCCCTTCGCCTGAAGAACGGCTTCGGGTCGGAACGACGCCTTCGGACAAAAGGCAGCTGGCAGAAACCAACGCCGCTCCGATTATCTCTTCCTCGGTTGCTTCTTCTGCGCTTTCTTTGTCCGACTCGGCGCTTTTTCCAGCAGGACCACCACGTGGGCGATGGCGGCGTTTTCCAGATTGAGTCCCTCGGGGGTTTTTGCTTTCAGGCCTACGCTGTCGCTGCGCAGGCCGAGCAACTCCCCTACGCGGGCGCGAACCGCGGCAGCGTGGGGACCGATCTTTGGCGCGGCCAGAATCAGGCTGGCATCGACGTTGGCCAGTCGGTAGCCCGCGTCGCGCACGCGTTTCAAGGCTTCACGCAGGAAGAGGGCGGAATCCACACCCTTCCACTGCGGATAAGACGGAGGAAACAGCGCACCGATATCAGGGGCCGCGATCGCTCCGAGTAGTGCGTCGGTGATCGCATGGAGCAGGACGTCGCCGTCGGAGTGGCCGCCTAAACCCTTGTCATGCGCCAGGGCGACGCCGCCAATCTTCAACGGAATCCCGGGACGGAATTCGTGCGAATCAAAGCCGTAGCCAATGCGGATTGTCGGTCGTTGGTTGTTGGTCTTAGGCATGAGTTGGTTAGCGGCGATGCGCCGCCTCGGCAAAAGTTTGCAGGTAGAACTCTGCCAGCTCCATGTCGGCGGGGGTCGTGATCTTGATGTTTCTCGGTGAGCCCATAACCACCGCAACTTCGTGGCCGGAGCGTTCCGCCAGCGAAGCTTCGTCGGTGCCGGTGAATCCGTCGGCGGCGGCCTCATCGAAAGCTTTCTTGATGACTCCGTACCGAAATCCTTGCGGGGTTTGGGCCAGCACAATGCCGGCGCGCGGGATGGTGGCTTTGACGATGGCTCCCTCGGAGGTGCGTTCTACCTGCTTGATCGTATCGACGGCGGGAAGGCCGGCGATAGCGGCGCCGTATTTCTTGGCAGCGGCGATGACTTCTTCAATGATATCGGGCGTGACCAGCGGGCGGACGGCGTCGTGCACGAGAACTATATCGTCGGCGATGGCTGAAATGCTATTGAGCGCCTGCTCGACCGACTGCTGGCGGTGCTCGCCACCGGACACCAGCTCGATTTTCTTCTTAGACACATCTTTCGCTTCCTCGCCCAGACGTTCGCGGAATCCTTCGATTTCATTTTCGCGCAGGGCAATCCAGATTTCCTTTACCGCATCGACGGCAGCGAATTTGCGAAGGGTGTGAATGAGAATCGGCGTTCCTGCCAGGTCTGTGAATTGTTTAGAGGGATGGGGCTTCTTCGTTTTCGCGTCCAAGGCGCTGGGCATGGGAGCCATGCGGGTTCCGAGGCCTGCTGCTGGAATGATAACGATCACCTTCATGGCGGGGTGTAAGTATACGAGCGCCGAGCCCAGGAGTTCAAATGTGCATTCGGAGGATAACAGGAGCCATCCTCTCGACACTCACATCTCGACATACAATGTCGAAATCCTTTCCTTCCGGGAGAGCTTCCGATGGACTTCGCCGTTCGATTTTTTCAGTGGATATTTCTTAATGCCGAACGGATCTCCAGCTTGTTGGCGGCCACGGCGGTGTTGGGAGCGGTGCGCACCTACTACAGAAAAGTGGCGCTGGAGAGAGCGACGTGGCTGTCAAGCCTGTATTCAAAGTTTTACGAGGCTCCCGATTTGAAGCGAATTCGCAAGGTTCTGGACGATAATTCTGCCGACGCCCCAGCTGTTGAGGAGTTGGTACGAAGCGAAGACTCCGACCTAACGGATTACCTGAATTTCTTCGAATTCATGGCTTATCTCAAAGACCGCCACCAACTCAGCAAGAAAGACGTGGCGGCCCTGTTCGATTATTACCTGCGGCTTCTGTCCAAACACAAAGACGTGCGAAAATATGTACTGGACGACAGAAATGGATACGGCTATCTGAAGATCCTGATGGCGCGTTTTCCGGCTGGCGATTAGGATCGGAACATGACTCATCACCTTTTCGTATACGGCACCCTCTCTCCGCGGCACGCGCCACCGGAGATCGCCGCTACTGTCCGCCGGCTTCGGCCGGTGGGGCAGGCATCGGTGCGTGGCCGCTTATACGATCTCGGTGAGTATCCCGGAGCGGTCTTGAGTGAGAAATCGCGCTCGGTGATTCGCGGAGAAGTTTTTGAGCTTCCGGGCGACCGGAGTACTTTGACTTCTCTGGATGACTATGAAGGTTTTGAACCGAACAAACGGAGTTCCAGCCTTTTTCTTCGGCGAGCATGGCCCGTAACCATGGACGACGGCAAGCGCCTGCGATGCTGGGTGTACGTTTATAACGGAAACATGAAAGATGCCCAGCCGCTTAGGAATGGCCGGTATTCGCGCCGGCGAATCCCCCGCCGCCCTGGAACTGTTCGGTCGACTGCGACGAAGACTTCCGCGAAGTAAGTTGGATTCTACGCTTGGGTTAAGGCGTCCCTTGTTTCGTTTCCAAAGTGGTGGCAGCGGGGATTGCCGACGGTCCAGGAACCGGGACGGGCGGCGCGCTCACCGGCAGGGGCGATGCCTGTCGGCTGTAGGCGGCCCGTTCGTCCCACTTCCCGAAGATCATTTTTCCTGCCGTGGTCTGCAGTACTGAGGTAACTGAAACGTCAATGGTCTTGCCGATCATCTTCCTGGCGTTGTCCACGACGACCATGGTGCCATCATCCAGATAGGCCACGCCCTGGTTATACTCCTTGCCTTCTTTCAGAATGAAGACGCGCATGGTCTCCCCGGGAAGCACGATGGGCTTCAGCGAGTTGGCCAGTTCATTAATGTTCAGGACTTCGACCCCCTGGAGTTGTGCGACCTTGTTCAGGTTGAAATCGTTGGTGATGATCTTGCCTTCGTAAACCTTGGCCAGTTCGATCAGTTTCAGGTCGACTTCCCGGACGGCGGGGAAATCGTCTTCCACGATCTGAATCTGGAGGTTGGCGACTTTCTGCAGGCGCTGCAGGATGTCCAGTCCGCGACGGCCGCGGTTGCGCTTGAGCGAGTCGGCGGAATCTGCCACCAGTTGCAGTTCACGCAGAACGAATTGCGGAGTGACGATGATTCCGTCGAGGAAGCCAGTCTCGGCGATGTCGGCGATGCGGCCGTCGATGATAACGCTGGTGTCGAGAATCTTGTAGCTTTTCTTGCCGGTCTTCTCGCCCCCGAAGACCCCGCCAAGGGCCGCCAGGTTCAGCAGATCGCCCTTATTAGCCCCGACGATCAGGCCGACGTAGGCCATCAGCAGCATGACCAGGATCTGCAGGAAGCTCTGCGTTTGTCCCGCGGGAATGCTGTTGCGGATGACCAGAGCGAACAGGTAGGCGCCACAGATGCCGAGGAAGCTGCCGATCGCGGCGCCGATCAGCCGCTTCAGGCTTACGGTGCGCAACTTCCATTCGAACAGGACAATGGCGGCGCCAATCAATGCGCCCACGCCCGCGTCAATGTTGCGGGTTTGTCCGAATGGCTCAATGACGAAGCAAGTGATCGCTACAACTACGACAAAAAGAAGACGTACAACAATGAGATCCACGGTAAACCTCCCCGCGGATGCGCTTGCCCATATGCCCATACGACTAGGCGATGCACCGCGTGCCAGTTCCTCGTCGCCCCGGACGGGAATCGGCCGTTCCTTGCGCATGCAGGGCGCGCATGAATTAGGGGATGAATGTACGCCCCGTCCCGGCCATCGAGGCACAGCCGGGGTTCAGTAAGCCAACGCCAAGAGTATATACCTGCCGGTGAAGTCTAAGGAGTAGTAATGCGGACGTATGACTTATGCCAAACCTTTAGGTTCTGAAGACCTACTTCTAGGTTCTGAAGACCTACTTCCCGAGACATACAGCGAACACCTGAGAATGGCAGCGAGGCCGTGCGGCATCTGACATTAGCGAGCTGCTGGATGAAGCCGCTCGCCAGGCCCGTAGGGCCCTTAACAACTTTCCTTGGAGGATGTCATGCGAGCTTTCAGATTTCTGAGTTTAGGAATTCTCGCGACATTGATCGCGAGTTCTGCGGTTCTTTACGCGCAGGACGAAAAACCACAGGAAGACAAACCGAAGCAGGAAGAGCAAAAGCAGCAGGACGAAGCCCGGCCTGCTGCTAAACAGGATGAAGCCAGGCCTGCAGCCAAACAGGATGAAATGAAAGCACCACAGCAGGATGAAGCGAAGCCTGCGCGGCCCGAGCAGCAGGAACAAAAACAAGACGACAAGCAGCCTCGTGAAGAAGCGCGACCGGCCCAGCGAGAACCCGCTCGCCAAGAGCCTGCACGCCAAGAAGCGGCTCGCCCCGACGATCATGCTCGCCCGGAAGGTAACGGCGGCCGTATTCCAGACGACCGCTTCCGCGCCCAGTTCGGACGAGAGCATCACTTTGCCATGCCACGTCCAGAAGTAGTGAGCGGGCGGCCGCAATTCCAATACGGTGGCTACACGTTTGTGCTCGTCGATGCCTGGCCACCGGCTTGGGCTTACAGCGACGATTGCTACGTTGACTACGTCGATGGTGAATATTTCCTGTTTGACTTGCGACATCCCGGAATGCGACTCGCTCTGACGGTAGTGATGTAGCACGAGTTGGTGCGTTTTGGGTCTTAGGACTTGGTCTTCGGCTAGCCGGCTGAGTAGATCGCGCCCTAAGAC
Organism: uncultured Acidobacteriaceae bacterium; assembly: GCA_963733795.1. Lineage (GTDB taxonomy): Bacteria > Acidobacteriota > Terriglobia > Terriglobales > Acidobacteriaceae > Sulfotelmatobacter. The sequence continues at coordinate 165,015 of CAVTED010000002.1, read as the reverse complement.
CCGAGCCCCGATACACACTACTGAACGGGTATGAATCCCCTTTCTCCCTGCTAGACTTTCCCCATGAAAGCGTTAGTGCTCGCCAAGCTGTCTGGACCGGAGGCGCTCACCGTCCAGGATGTTCCCGAACCGGAGGTGAAAGCCGGGCAGACGCTGGTTCGCGTCACCGTCGGAGGGTTGAACTTCGCCGACTTTATGACGACCAAGGGCGGTTACCCCGGAACTCCGGCGCCGCCGCTGGTGGTGGGACGCGAGTTCGCCGGAGTCGAAGACAGCGGGGGACGACGCGTGATGGGATACGCGCAGTGGGGTGCTTTCGTCGAGAAGATTGCCGCATTCCCCAACATGATCTGGACTGTTCCCGATCAGTGGACGGACGAACAGGCTGCCGCCTTTCCGGTGAACTACTTCACCGCGTACCTCGGATATTGGCAGGCGGGAATGACTCAAGCTGCGTCCGGCGGAAAGAAGCATCGCATATTGATTCATGCCGTCGCGGGAGGCGTGGGAACGGCGGCGGTGCAGATCGGACACTTGCTCGGCGTGGATATGTACGGCACCTCGTCCTCCGAAGAGAAACTCACGCGCGTGAAAAAACTGGGACTGCAGCACGGGATCAACTACAAGCAGCACGATTATGAAGAGACGGTCAAGAATCTCACCCATGGCGAAGGCGTGGATGCCGTTTTCGAAATGCTGGGCGGAGAGCATACCGCGAAGAGCCTGCGCTGCCTGCGTGATTTTGGCCGGGTAATCCAGTACGGGACCGCAACCGGAAAGCAGCCGCAAATCGATCTGCGCGCAATGTACGCAAAGTCGGCCAGCGTGCAAGGTCTCTGGCTGAGCTACCTGTCACAGAAGCGCGAGATCATGGAACCTGCCTGGCAGCAGCTTTCCGCATGGATTGGGCAAGGCAAGCTCATTCCGCAGGTTGGCCACGTGTTTCCGCTGGAGCGGGCGGTGGAAGCTTACAAGCTCCTGCAGGATGGCAAGAATTATGGGAAGGTTGTGCTCAAGATTGCTTGAAAACCTGATCGCAACCGGGCCCGGTGAAATCAGCGCCTAATTTTTTAAGCGGCCTCTTCTTTCCTTCGCGGAGGCACGTCATCGGGACGGCCGTATTCTTCGTGGGTATGAACCGGACGTTCCGGATGATCAGCGGCATCTTCCACCCCTTCCACGGCCGCCGCTTCGAGCGCCTGTTCGGTCTCGGCCAACTGTTCCACCGACTCGTCGTTGGCATCTTCAATCGGGGAAAGGGTCTGCGTATCTCCGCTCTGGCCTGCGCTGGTCTCGCCCACTTGTCCTGGGTCCGTACCAAGCTCGTCCAGCTGTGCCTCAAGGTCGCCTTTCAGCTCCGGGGCGCGTTCATCTTTATAGTTAGACCCGTAATTCGACCCTTCACGATCGGCGTTCATAGATTCTCCCAATTACCTGAAGCGTTATACCTTCCGGGCCCACCCAGCGATCATCGGGTTTTCACTGTATTCCTGCCAGCCAGAGCCGAAGCGTCCGTCGGGACCTGCATTGCACGAGTGCGCTCCCAATTTGTTAACAGATTGTTAACAACTATTTCCGTCGCATTAACCTCCTAAGTGAGGAAAAAAGACTCGTGGCGAAATCGAAGAAGAAAAATCCGTCGGATCCAACCCGCTTAAATCCCTTTGACAAACAGAATCCCGGCGTCGTGATTGCTGTGATTGAAACGCCTGGCGGCAGCCGGAATAAATTCAAGTACGACGAGAGATTCGGATTTTACGCTCTTTCCGGCGTGCTCCCGGAAGGCATGGTGTTTCCGCATGCCTTCGGATTTGTGCCCAGGACCAAGGCAGCGGATGGCGATCCGGTAGACATTCTTATCATCATGGACGAACCCACATTCACGGGATGCGTCGTCCCCTGCCGATTAATCGGAGTGATGGAAGCGGAGCAGACCGAAAAGGGAAAAACCGAGCGCAACGACCGGCTGATTGCCGTCGCCGACCACAGCCGGGATTACTCCGAAGTGAAGGGCCTTAACGATCTGAATAGCAATATGCTCAAAGAAATCGAGCAGTTCTTCGTCACCTACAACAAAGAAAGAGGCAAGAAGTTCAAGGTTCTTCGCATGCGGGGACCGGGGCAGGCTCTGAAAATGATCAAGAAAAATCTTCTTTAGGAGTTAGGCCCCTGGGCGCTTTAAAGAATTAAAAAGTTGCGCTCACGGCTGCGTCGCATGAAAGTGATTCTCATTCGGTTCTTGATCGGTGGAGTCGCGGTTTCCTTGTTTGCAGTCCTGGGCGACCTGTTCAAACCAAAAAGCTTCGCTGGACTCTTTGGAGCAGCTCCGTCCGTCGCACTGGCTACTTTGGGGCTCACGGTTGCCACTGACGGCAAGCAGTATGCAGCCACTGAAGCAAATTCCATGATTGCCGCTGCCGTGGCATTCTTCGCCTATTCTTCCTGCGTGAGTTGGATCCTGATGCACGGCAAAGTCAGCGCTCTCTGGGTGACTATTTTCTCCCTGCCAGTTTGGGTCCTGCTGGCATTCGGAATTTGGTACGCGTGGATAAGGTAGCCCATGCGAATTGAAATCGATCCCTCAGCCCTGGGAAAAACTCGCTGGTATGAGTTCGCGGTCCGTTTCCTTTTTGGTGGATTAATCACAGCCGTCGCGGGCATCATCGCCAAAAAATTTGGTCCGGGTGTCGGCGGCCTCTTCCTGGCTTTCCCCGCAATCTTTCCCGCGAGTGCGACCCTTATCGAGAAGCACGAAAAGCAGAAGAAAGAACGCGCCGGACTTCATGGATCCGCCCGGGGAAGAAAAGCAGCGAGTGTGGACGCAGCCGGCGCCGCGATCGGAAGCCTCGCCCTGGTGGCCTTCGCCTTGTTGGTCAAGCGATTCTTACCCGACCACAGTGCCTGGTTAGTCCTCACTGGTTCCACAGGACTTTGGCTGGCCCTTTCTTTACTGCTTTGGCATATCCGAAAGCGAATGTAACGCAAGCGTAATCCTGTAATTACCGCCGCGCGCCCCGATAATCTTTCGCCTGGAGAGACTCGTCGCCTAAGAACAAACCAGGGAAGGTTGGCACCGCTACGCAGATCATATTGCGTTGGGCAACAGACCTCTTTCACCGGCCTCTTTCAATCAGCGCCGGCCTGTCGATTATGCCTCCATCACTTCGTCGGTGGTGACCTGGAAGTTAATCAACCGTGCTCTTCCGAATGACGTTGTAATCGCACAGTCAGTCGCGTCGCGGCCGGTTGCCATTAACACGCGTCCGATGCGGCGAACATTGTGTCTGGCATCGAACGTCCACCAGCGGTTCCCCAGGTAAACTTCAAACCACGCGCTGAAGTCCATCGGGCTTGGTGCCACGATCACTCCGATGTCGCCCAGGTATCCCGTGGCATAGCGGGCGGGAATGTTGAGGGCGCGACAGAAGGTGATGGCCAGATGCTGAAAGTCCCTGCAGACCCCGACTCGCTCGGTATACACTCCCAGCGCCGTTCGGATTGGACTGGAAAACTCGTATCCGAAAGTGACTTTGCTGTGCACCCAATCGCATACTGCTTGAACGCGCCTCCACCCTCTGGGAGCGTTCCAAAAGAGCTCCGCGGCGGTGTTCGACAAAAGATCAACCTCACAATAGCGGCTGCTTACAAGATAAGGCAGGACATTCAGGGGCAGTTGATGGATGGGAATCTCGGCCGCATCCGGGTCCTCGAGGTCGGGTTCTCCTGAGTCTTCAATGAGCGTGGAATTCTGGAATCGAATCTTGCCCGGTGGGGCCACCAGGCGGCAACTGTGATTGCCAAAGCTGTCCTCATAGTTCTCCACCTGAACCAGCGGATCGGTATGTAGCTCGTCAAGTTCGCGCAAGTCCTTTTTTCGAGACGGGTGCACGTTGAGCAGGGTCACGATCGGTACTTCACCAAGCGTCTCGAATTGAATGTCGTAGCCAAGGCGAATCATCATAAAAATGCAGGTTTCCTTGTGACCAGCGGTGAGCCGGCGCAGTTGAGATGCAGAAACTATCACGTTCATCTCGGGTTTATCGTGCACATTTTTTCTTGCTGCCCTGAATCACAAATTCGGCTGGAGCAATCAGTGTATGATGCGGTAGCTTCACCTCAGAGGATAAATTGACATACTGTTTGGGAATTGCTACGCAGGAAGGTCTGGTGTTGGCTTCGGATTCAAGGACCAATGCAGGCTTTGATCAGGTCAACGTCTGTCGCAAGATGTATCGCTTCGTTCAGCCGGGAGAGAGAGTGTTTGTAATTTTGACCAGCGGCAGCCTCTCCATCAGCCAATCGGTTATCACTTTGCTGGGAGATGATTTTGATTCGGGACGAGGGCTGGCTCAGGCCAATTCGCTTTATGATGCCGCCCGCATCGTTGGCGACTGCGTGCGCAAGATCTCCGATATTGACCGTGCTTCGTCTGGAGCGTGATTCCTTCAGCTTCAACGTGCACTTGCTGCTAGGGGGGCAGGTTCGGGGACAGGAGCCTAACCTGTACTTGATTTATCCCCAAGGAAATCCTCTGGCGGCCACAGAAGATTCGCTTTATTTGCAACTGGGCGAGTGCAAATACGGTCGACCAATCCTCGATCGCGGCATCCAATCCACCACCTCTCTTGAGGTTGCGGCCAAATATGCGCTTCTCTCACTCGATGCAACCATGCGCTCGAACGTGACCGTTGGCCCACCCTTCGATCTGTTGCTGTACAAGAAAGATAGCCTGGAAATTACCCGTTACCGCCGAGTTTCAGCCGGAGACCGGGACTTAAACTTGATCCACTCCAGCTGGGAGCAATCGCTTCGGCGGGCGGTGGAACAGTTGCCTGACATTGAATTCCAGTCTTCCGGCAGCGAAAACCCGGCCCAAAGCATCAGAGAAGTCGCGCGAACCAGGGTAGTAGGCGCTCCGAGCAGTTTCTTCAATGACGCGAATCGGTTTTCCCGATCCCCGATTCGCCGCCGATACGCTATTCTGGCGGGGAAAACGGCGCCGCAATCATGATTACAGAAACGGATATGTCCGATCGTAGCGGTGCGAAAGTGCTTCCCCGCTACGAATTCAATGGCGCTTACGACGAGATGTTCAGCGCCGTGGACCATCCCCGAAAACAATATCGTCCGCTGCACAACTTACTTCTGAATCTGGGGCCGGACGAGTTACGGCGCAGCAAAAACGAGGCTGATCAATCCTTCTTCAACCAGGGCATCACTTTCACCGTGTACGGGAATGATAAAGGGACGGAGCGGATTTTTCCCCACGATCTGCTGCCCCGGATCATCACGGCGGCGGAATGGGAAAAAATTGAGCGCGGACTGACGCAACGGATCACGGCGCTGAATCTCTTCCTCAAAGATGTCTACCACGAGGGCAAAATCATTGAAGACGGCGTCGTACCCGGCAGCATCGTCTACACCTGCAAACATTACCGCCGGGAAATGCGCGGTATCAAAGTTCCCAGCGACGTGTATATCACGGTGGTCGGGACCGACTTGATACGAAACCCAGACGGAAACTTTGTGGTCCTGGAGGACAATCTCCGCGTCCCCAGCGGGGTCTCTTACATGCTCACCAGCCGCCGGGTGATGAAGCAGATATTTCCGGGACTGTTTCAAAAATGTCGCGTGCGTCCCATTGAGCAATACAGCCAGGTGCTTCTCTCGACGCTGCGATCTCTCGCCCCCGAGGGCCGTTCCGAGCCGACCGTGGTTTTACTGACGCCCGGCTCCTACAACTCCGCTTACTTTGAGCATACTTACCTGGCTCGGCAGATGGGTATTGAACTCGTCGAGGGGCGCGATTTAGTAGTGCACGACAATATCGTCTACATGCGAACGACCTTCGGCCTGCAGCGTGTTGATGTGATCTATCGTCGAATTGACGACGATTACCTTGATCCCCTGGTTTTCGAAAATGGTTCGGCACTGGGTGCGGTGGGCCTTTTTAACGCCTATCGCGCTGGAAACGTAGCTTTCGCAAATGCGCTGGGAACGGGAGTCGCTGACGACAAAGCGATCTATGCCTTTGTGCCAAAAATCATTCGCTACTATCTCGATCAGGATCCGATTCTGGAAGGCGTTGAAACTTTCTTGATGTCCGATCCAGGACAACGTGACCACGTCTGCCAGAGGCTGGATGAGTACGTGGTGAAAGCGGTGGGCGAGTCAGGGGGCTACGGAATGCTGATTGGCCCGCATAGCACCGAACAAGAGCGCTCCGAATTTCGACAAAAGATTTATGCCCAACCACGAAACTATATCGCGCAACCCACCATCAATCTCTCGACCGCGCCCTGTTTTGTAGACGGCATCATCGAGCCTCGTCATGTCGATCTCCGTCCTTATATTCTTTACGGCGAAAAAATCACGATTGTGCCTGGCGGCCTGACCCGGGTGGCCTTGCGAAAGGGCTCACTGGTGGTGAATTCGTCTCAAGGCGGAGGTTCGAAAGATACGTGGGTCTTGCAGAATTGAGAGTTGCAAGAATTGGGTATAGGACATCATGCTTTCTCGCGTTGCCGACAGTCTGTACTGGATGAGCCGCTATTTCGAGCGGGCGGACAATGCCTCGCGTGTGCTCAAAGCCACCTACGGTCTGATTTTGAATCCCGCCAAGTTTTCCACGGAAGAGCGATGGTTCCGCGCCGTGTCTTCGTTAGCTCCTGGTGCGGCTGCTAACAATGTCGACCTACAACGGATTCTGTTTTCCTTGGTGGCGGATCCGGAAGGATCTTTTTCGATTGTGAAATGCATCAGCGGAGCTCGCGAAAACGCTCGACAAGTTCGCGAGGAAATCAGCTCGGAGATGTGGGAACACCTAAATCGACTTTTCCACGACGTGACTGGGTCCGAACTACAACCGGATGATGACGCCGGCGCCATGCGAGTGGTAACCACAGTTCGCGAAGGCTCCTACCGGTTTAATGGAATTACCGCCGCGACCATGAATCATGATGAGGCATGGCATTTTATCCAGCTCGGCAAGTATATGGAGAGGGCTTGCAATCTCTGCGTGCTGCTGGACGCTTATTTTGTCGTCGGCAAGCATGCTGATGATCTGGATTGGGTGGGGCTGTTAAGCAGTTGTGCCGCTTTCGAAGCTTATTGCAAGGCCTGCACCGCTGAACTCAAACCGGAACGAATCGCGAATTTCCTGCTGCTGAAGCCCGAATTCCCGTATTCGGTCCGTTATTCCATGGATCGTATGCACGATGCCTTGACTGCGATCGGCAATCTTTCCTTGAGCCGCCGCACCGAAAACGTAGAACGATTAGTCGGGCGTATGCGATCGATGGTTACCTACGTTCAGATCGGCGAAATCATCACTGGATTGCACAAATACCTCGCGACCATCATTGAGCAATGTCGCGAACTGCATGCTGCGGTTCACGAACTCTATATCGAATATCCGATTGAAGTGGCTTTTCAAAACTGAATGTTCTACGCCATTCGCCATTTTACGCGCTACCGCTACAGCCGCTCCGTCTGGCAGAGCATGATGGAGGTTCGCATGCATCCCAGGAGCGAGGGCAATCAGCGCTGTTTTGTTTTTCAACTGTCAGTAAATCCGCGTGCCCGGATTTTTGGCTACACCGATTCCTACGGCAATCTTGTCCACCACTTCGACCTGCCTTCCCGGCACGGCCAGCTCACCATCATCTCCGACGCTTTGGTAAATATCGACGCCCAGCCCGCGATTCCAGAAGTCCAAAACTATGACGGATGGCAAGAACTGGAGGAACTCATCGAAAAAAAAGACTACTGGGACATGTTGATGCCCAGTCATTTTGCGCGTTCCTCGCCAGAGCTTGAGCAGCTGGCCGTGGAGATCGGAGCGACCGAAAGGAAGGGACGAAGTCCCCTGGCATTCCTACGGGACATTGCATCTGGGGTGAATCGCAGTTTCAGCTACGTAAAGAAAAGCACCGCAGTCAATTCACCGATCGAGGATGCGCTTCGCTCGAGGCAGGGCGTATGTCAGGATTTTGCTCACATCATGATCGCCCTCGTGAGAAACGCCAGAATTCCCTGCCGCTATGTGAGCGGCTACCTTTACCACAGCAGTGAAACTGCGCATCCCGCGGCGGACGGCGCGACCCACGCCTGGGTGGAAGCTCTGCTTCCGGGCATTGGCTGGGTAGGTTTCGATCCCACCATCGATCGACTGGCAAGCGAGAAGCACATTCGCACCGCAATCGGCCGCGATTATGCCGACGTCCCCCCGACCATGGGCATGATGAAGGGAAAAGCGGATACTCAGCTGCAGGTTCGAGTGCGAGTGACGCCATCACAAGCAGTCCTTCCCCCCGACGAGGAGTTTGCGGCCGATGAAGAATGGTCCCAATTCCTCGACGAAACCCAACAATCTCAGTTGGCCGAAGCTCAGCAACAGCAGTGAAAGCAATCCGCAGTTATGTCGCGTGCAAGCAGGTGCTGCGCGAGATCTGCACCAGATAATCCGTGTGCCAATGCAACGACGGTACCTGTTACGCGACAGCTGGACGATCGGTCGGCAGCTGCAGATACTGCTTTGCATTTCGGTAGCAGATGTCTTGAACAAGCCTTCCCAGCAGCGCGTCGTCATCGGGCAATTCGCCGCGTGTTACGTCTTTTCCGATGATGTCGCAAAGGACGCGCCGGAAATACTCGTGACGCGGATAGGACATGAACGACCGGGAGTCCGTCACCATGCCGATGAAGCGCGAAAGCAGTCCAGTGTTTGAAAGAGCGTCGATCTGCGCCGTGATCCCCTGCTTCTGGTCCAGGAACCACCAGGCGCTGCCATATTGAATCTTCCCCGGAGTCTCTCCGTCCTGAAAGGAACCGATTAGCGTCGCCAACTGAAATGTGTCCCTCGGGTTGACGTTGTACACGATCATCCGCGGCAGGGCATTCTCCTGGGAGAGCAAGTCGAGATAAGCGGCGAGATGAGCGCCCTGGGGAAAATCGCCGATTGTGTCATAGCCCGCATCGGCTCCAACCGTGCGGCGGGCGAGAGTGTTCACGTTGCGCTGCGCGCCCAGGTGCAGTTGCTTGGTCCAGCCTTTCTCGGCATCGAGCCGGCCAAAGAAAAGCATCATGAAAGAAGCGAACTGCGTGCGCTCCTCCGTGGGGATGGACTGCCCTTCGCGCGCTTTCGCGAAGATCGCCGCGGCGGCCCGCTCGGAACACGGTGTCGCATAGCAATGCTCCAGTCCATGGTCGGAGAGACGGCAACCTAAGGAGTGAAAGGAATCGTGCCGGCTCTGTAACGCCTGCAGAAAGGTTTCCAGATTCCTTACTTCGACATTTGCAACCTTCGAAAGCTTTTCCACCCAAGGCCGAAACTCGGCGTCGCCGATAGCAAGGGCTTTGTCCGGGCGGAACGCAGGGAAGACTCGCGTCGGCAAATTCGATTTCGCTAGCGCTTGATGATGTCGCAGATCATCTGTGGGGTCGTCCGTAGTGCACACCACCTCGACGCGAAACTTTTGCAGAATGGCCTGCGCGGTCAGTCCGCCTGTCAGCGTTGCATTCGCGCGCTCCCAGATTTTCGGAGCGGACTTCTCATCGAGCAATTCGGCAATGCCAAAGTAGCGTTGCAACTCGAGGTGCGTCCAGTGGTAGAGAGGATTGCGCAGCGTGTAGGGAACAGTTCGCGCCCACGCCAGGAATTTATCGTAGGGAGGGGCATTTCCCGTAATATATTTTTCCGTGATCCCATTCGCCCGCATGGCCCGCCATTTGTAGTGATCTCCCTCCAGCCAGATTTCAAAGAGATTCGCAAATCGCCGATTTTCAGAAATGTCTTGGGGAGACAGATGACAGTGGTAATCGAGAATGGGCTGCGGCGCCGCAAACTCAAGATAGAAACGTCGCGCCAAATCGTTCGACAGCAGGAAGTCTTCGGTGAGGCGGCAGGCCATTGTCGTTGTCATCGTCCTTGTGATCGGCAGATGCTCCTGCGGGTCGTCCGCGAAGCGCAATCTACCGATCTGAGCCCAAAAAATCATATCAGGAAACCCTTGACGGACACGCCCAGGGCCATGTGTAGTGATGCGTGTAGTGATGCACGTGCGCCGCGCGAGGATCCCGCGTCCGGCCAAAAGAGATCCGTATGCTGCTCAAAGTATTCAAAGATAAAGTCTCGTTGGGACGCGCCGCTGCGAAGCAGGCCGCGACCGCGATTCGTCGCGCGATTGCGCAGCACGGCCAGGCAAGGATCGTTGCAGCGACTGCGGCTTCGCAACTTGAGTTCCTCGATGCCCTGACCAAGGCGCCGGGCATCGAGTGGATAAAGGTTGAGGCCTTTCACCTCGACGAGTACATTGGCCTGCCGTCGACTCACCCCGGCAGTTTTCGCAAGATGCTGATGGAACAGTTAGTGAGCAAGACTGGAATCGTCCGCTATCACTTGCTGGAGGGCGACGCCGCCGACCCTGCCGCGGTGGCTCGCGAAGTCGGCAAGCAGCTGGCGTCAGCGCCCATCGACATTGCATTTCTCGGCATCGGGGAAAACGGGCACATCGCCTTCAACGATCCGCCCGCCGACTTTACCGCTGAAGACCCTTATCTCATCGTGAACCTCGACGAAGCCTCTCGCCGGCAACAGGTAGGCGAGGCCTGGTTTGCCGACATTTCGCAGGTGCCGCAGCGCGCTATCTCGATGTCGCCACGCCAGATTCTCAAGGCCAAGGAGATACTCGTGATTGTTCCCGATCAGCGCAAGGCGCAGGCGGTAAAGGCATGCCTGGAGGGAGCGATCACTCCGATGGTTCCGGCATCGATTCTGCGCACGCATTCCAATGCGACCCTTTATCTGGACACGAACTCGGCCTCTCTGCTGAGTCCAGGCTTGCGGGACACGCTGCGTGCAGAATCGCAGGTCGTGAGTTCTTAAACCTCTACACACATCCGCCCGAATGGCGACTGCACGCACGATTCCGTCGTTACGCTGGTGGATTGGCGGTCTCCTGTTCGCTTCCACGGTCATCAACTACATCGATCGCCAGACGCTTTCTCTTCTCGCTCCCAATCTCAAACTCCAATATCACTGGACCAATTCCGACTACGCGAATATCGCCATCGCGTTCCGCGTAGCTTATTCGATTGGGCAGACGGGTTTCGGCAGGCTTATGGATCGCGTTGGCACGCGGCGCGGGCTGACGCTCACCGTGATCTGGTATTCGGTGATCTCGATGCTTACGTCGCTGGCCTCCGGTTTCTACAGCTTTGCCACGTTTCGCTTTCTGCTGGGCGCGGGCGAGTCGGCCAACTGGCCCGCTGCTGCCAAAGCAGTCTCGGAATGGTTTCCAAAACGCGAGCGTGCGTTAGCTACCGCGCTTTTCGATAGTGGTTCCTCGATTGGCGGGGCGGTGGCGCCGTTTATTGTCTTATGGATTTATTTTCGCTGGGGATGGCGCCCGGCATTCATGGTCCCCGGCGCGCTGGGCTTTCTCTGGCTGATTGCCTGGCGATGGCTGTACTACCCGCCGGAGCAGCACAGCCGAATCAGTCAAGCTGAACTTGAAATGATTCTCGCGGACAAGCGTGAGGCGAATGCGCCGCAACAGGGGCTGCCAGAAGTGGCGCGAGAAGTGGCGCGAGAAGTGCCGCTAGAACTGCCGCTAGAACTGCCGCAAAAAGACAAGCCCCGGCCGCGGTGGCGGGATCTGTTGCGGCTTCCGCAGACTTGGGGCACCATCATCGCCAAGACATTCACCGATCCCGTCTTTTTCTTTATCACCGAGTGGTTTCCCATCTACTTGGTCGCGAAAGGGATTGAGCTCAAAAGCGGCTTGATCGCTGTGTGGATCCCGTTCATCGCGGCCGATCTGGGAAGTTTTTTCGCGGGAGGCGTCTCGGGTTATCTGATCAAACGCGGATGGTCGCTGGGCGCAGCGCGCAAAGCGCCAATTATTTACGGCGGAATTGGCATGACCCTGCTGATCCCGACTATTTTTACGACCAACCTGTACGTGATCGCTTTCCTGTTCGCGGTCGTCACGTTTACCTACGCCGGATTCACGACCATGGCGAACGTTTTGCCTTCGGACCTGTTTGGCAGCGAGTCGGTGGCTTCGGTCAGCGGGCTTAGCGGGACGGGCGCGGGAATCGGAACGATCGTTGCGTTTAAACTGATTGGTTATTTTTCCGACGCTCGCCAGGCTACCGGCACACATTCGTTCGATCCCATCGTGATTCTGGCGGGGCTGGTTCCCTTGATTGGAATGATTCTGGTGTTGTTGCTGGTGCGGAACACCGAGGCCACGAATCAGGGATTGGTGCGCCGAATCTGATGCTTTGGGTACACTCGATGAAGTTGGCCGTAGAGACGTAGCTTGCTACGTCTGCTTTGCCGCTGCCCGAGACGTTGCAAGCAACGTCTCTAGGGAATCGTTGAGGAGATCTCTGTGAAGATTACGGATGCTAAGGTATTCGTCACCTGTCCCGGACGAAACTTTGTTACGTTGAAAATTTCGACCGACGAGGGCGTTTACGGGCTCGGGGATGCAACTCTCAACGGCCGCGAGTTGGCAGTCGCGTCTTACTTAACCGACCATCTCGTTCCCTGCCTGATTGGACGCGACCCGTTCCAGACCGAGGACGTTTGGCAATACCTTTATCGCGGCGCTTATTGGCGTCGCGGTCCCGTGACCATGACGGCAATCGCTGCGGTGGATATGGCTCTGTGGGATATCAAGGGCAAAGCTTTGAAGACGCCTGTTTATAACCTGCTCGGCGGGCAAAGCAGAACCGGAGTGCTGGTGTATGGGCACGCGAATGGCCGCGACATTGCCGAGACCTCAGACGAAGTCGCGAAGTATAAAGCGATGGGTTATCTTGCGGTGCGCGCGCAGTCCGGCATACCAGGTCTGCCTTCCACTTACGGAGTTGCCCGCGACAAGCTGTTCTACGAGCCGGCGGAAAAAGGCTTGCCGCCCGAAAACGTCTGGTCAACGGAAAAATATCTCTTGCACGTACCCAAGCTGTTCGAGGCTATGCGCCTGAAGTTTGGAGACGATCTTCATCTGCTCCACGACGTTCACCACCGGCTGACTCCGATCGAAGCGGCGCGGCTGGGGAAGAGTCTGGAGCCGTATCACCTTTTCTGGCTGGAAGACGCGGTCGCGGCGGAGTTGCAGGAGGGCTTCCGCATCATTCGCCGGCACACGACCACGCCGCTCGCAGTCGGCGAGGTTTTCAATTCCATTTGGGACGCGCACATTCTCATTCAGGAACAGCTGATCGACTACCTCCGCATGACGGTGGTGCATGGCGGAGGCTTGACCCATCTCAAGAAGATCGCCGCGCTGGCTGAGATTTATCATGTGCGGACCGGTTGCCACGGCGCGACGGACCTGTCTCCCGTGGCGATGGCTGCGGCTTTGCATTTCGATATTTCTGTGAACAATTTCGGGATCCAGGAATATATGCGCCACACGCAAGAGACCGATGAAGTCTTTCCGCATTCGTACTCGTTTAACAACGGCTACCTGCATCCGGGCGACGCGCCGGGACTGGGCGTTGACTACGATGAGAAGTTGGCGGAGAAATTTCCGTACGAGCGGGCCTACCTGCCGGTGAATCGGAAACTCGACGGCACGATGTTCAATTGGTAGCCGCGGTGTCGGCTATTTCGCAAGAAGACTCGAGGAAATATGGGCTACAAGAAGTTAGATCTTGACGGTAAGGCGGCAGTGGTTGTCGGGGGCAGTTCGGGAATTGGGAAGACGATTGCGCTCGGTCTCGCGCAGGCTGGCGCGAATGTGGTTCCGAGTGCGCGGCGAATCGAACTGGTGAATGCGCTGGCGGATGAGATCGAATCTCTTGGCCGCCGCTCGTTGCGCGTGACCTGCGATGTGGCGGATCGTGAATCCCTGGAGCAACTGCTGAAAGCGTCGGTGCAAGCTTTCGGCAAGGTCGATATTGTGGTGAGCGCGGCGGGTATTACCAAACGCGCTCCGACGCTGGAGTTTTCCGAGGCCGACTGGAATCGCATCATGGATACCAATCTGACCGGCACGCTGCGGACTTGCCAGGTATTCGGGCGTCACATGATCGAGCGCAAGTATGGGAGGATCATCAACATCGCGTCCATGGGGTCGTTTCTGGGACTGTTTGAAGTCGCAGCGTATTCCGCCAGCAAATCGGGCCTGGCATCGCTGACCAAGTCCCTGGCGATCGAATGGGCCCGCCATGGGATATGCGTCAACGCGCTCGCCCCGGGATACTTCCGCACGCCGCTCACTGAGAAACTTCTGGTGGGGACGGGCCGTGGGAACGAGATACTGATGCGCACTCCCATGAAACGCTTTGGCGAACTCGAAGAACTGGTGGGGGCGGCGGTTTTCCTGGCCTCAGACGCGGCCAGCTTTGTCACGGGGACGATTCTGCCAGTGGACGGCGGCGTGCTCGCGAGCGCCGTGAATCAGTAGTCTCTATGAAGTACAAATATGTACTTACATTGGCGTGCTTCGCATTGTATTAGCAGTTCCGGGTTCGTTTCCAGCAATTCGAGATTCACCGGGAATGCCATTTCCTGAGGCGGAAACGGCACTGGCATCGACAATCCCCGACGGGGATGAGGAAAAACTTCACCCGTCGCGAAATCGCACGTCTCAGAGCTTCCTGTGACGTTTCACGGATTATCAATTACTTACACGGGTTCTCAATCACTTCCACGAAGGCTCAATGACTTACAGTCAGAGAGCGCTGTGGCGGGAAATTCGTTAGCAGAGATTAGCCCGCTTTTTTATCGCGAAGTGCGGTGCGCGCGGAAGCGACGGCGTTTACCAACTCCCGGGCAGCCGCGGCGATTTTGTCGAGATTGCCCGCCCGCAAGGCTACGGGGTCCACAAGGTCTGCTCCAACCCCGAGTGCAAACGCGCCGGCAGCGATGAACTCCGCCGCGTTCGCCGCGTTGACGCCTCCGGTGGGAATCAGTGAGGCTTTGGGAAACGGAGCTTTCAGCGATCGCAAATATTTCGCACCGCCTACATTGCCACAGGGAAAGATCTTGACCAGCCGCGCACCGAGTTCGTGAGCATTCATCAGTTCGGTGGGCGTCAACGCTCCAGGGATCGCCAATTTCTCGGAGACCTTCGCGACCGCGAGCACCGAGGCCGACAGGCCGGGACTCACGAGGAACTCGGCGCCTGCGCGAAGGCACGACTCAGCCTGTTCGGCGGTGGTAACCGTACCAGCTCCGATCAGGACCTTGTTGCCGTATTGCTTCGCGACCTCACGGATGACCGACACCGCATTGGGAACGGTCATGGTGATTTCGACAACGGGAATGCCGCCGGCGCAGATAGCCTCTACGGCGCGGGTTGCCTCGTCGACTGAGGCCGCACGGATGACGGGAACAATTCCAATTTCTTCGATTCGGCGAATAACGTCATCAATGGTCATAGCTTTTTATGCCTGCAAGCTTGTACCGGCATGCCTCCTGCCTGTTATCGCTCGATGCGAGCGGTTCGCGACTTCATTGCCTGCTGAACTTCTGCGAGAGTAGCCATGGTTGTGTCCCCGGGCGTCGTCATGGCGAGTGCCCCGTGTGCGGCGCCACATTCGACCGACCATTGCGGGTCTTTGCCGGATAGAAATCCGTAGATCAATCCGGAAGCGAAGGAATCGCCTCCGCCGACGCGATCATAGATTTCCAGGTTTTCACGCACCGGCGCCTCATAGAAATTGCCGTCACAATAACAAAGCGCGCCCCAATCATTCACGGTGGCGGTCTTTGCGTGGCGAAGCGTCGTGGCAATCACGGAAAGCGTCGGATATTCTTTCATCACGGTGTCGATCATTTTTTTGAAACCGGACGTTTCCAGTTTAGCGTGGTCTTCGTCGAGGCCGGAGACAGGAAAGCCGAGGGCGGCGGTGAAATCCTCCTCGTTCCCCAGCATCACATCGACCAGCGGTGCGAGACGGCGGTTCACTTCTTGCGCTTTCGCTTTCCCGCCAATCGATTTCCACAGCGACGCACGGTAATTCAAGTCGTAGGAGATCACAGTTCCGGTTCGCTTGGCCGCTTCCATTGCTTCCTGGGCAACCAGCGGTGTGGTTTCTGAAAGGGCGCAGAAGATTCCGCCGGCGTGAAACCAGCGGGCGCCGTCCTTGGAAAAAATTTGATCCCAGTCGATCTCTTTTGGTTTGAGTTGCGAAATGGCGGTGTGACCACGGTCGGAGCAGCCGAGCGCGGCACGCACACCGAAGCCACGCTCGGTGAAATTCAACCCATTGCGCACGGTGCGGCCAACTCCGTCATACGGCGCCCAACGGACGTATTTCTGGCTGACGCCGCCTTGCAGCATGAGGTCTTCGACGAGGCGTCCGATGGGATTGTCGGCCAGGGCGGTGACAATCGCAGCGTCCATGCCAAAGCAGCGCTTGAGTCCGCGCGCAACGTTGTATTCGCCGCCACCTTCCCAGGCTCGAAAATGACGCGTGGTGGAAATGCGCTCGTCGCCGGGATCGAGTCGTAACATGACTTCGCCCAGACTCACCACGTCCCACAGACATTCGCGTTTTGCCTTAATGTTCAGTTTTGGCATCGTTTCTCAGGTAAACCATCGGAGTTGAATATGATACAGGGCGTGGCCGATGCTGCAGCGGGGATTCCGCGTTCAAAAATAAAACCGGTGGGATTGTAATAATCCAGCCTCCCTGCCGTCTTTAGTTGTGAAAAGCGGCAACTGGAGGCGTACCCTGCAAAGCGCATTGGCTGAGGAACGGGTAATCGCAATTCCGGGCGAATTCGATCGAATTTTTCGAGCGTACCACGGCCTGGTGTTCCGCACGGCGTACCGCATCACGGGCAACGCCGCGGACGCCGAGGACGTGTCGCAGACGGTGTTTTTTCGTCTGTTCCGCCGTACAACGGAGGCCGATGTTCTGGAAAATGAAGAGAGTTACCTGCGACGGGCGGCGATCAACGCAGCCCTGGATGTGATTCGATCGCGACAAAGCGATCGCACCGTGGAACTCCCCGACTTGCCGGCTGAGCCGGCACATGACGATCCCCGCGAACTGCGGCAGGCATTGGGACTAGCGCTGGCGCAACTCAAGCCGCAGCCAGCGGAAATTTTTGCATTGCGGTTCTTGGAAGGTTTCAGCAATCCGCAGATTGCGCGGATGCTTGGCATTTCACGAGTGCTGGTGGCGGTCATTGTCCATCGCACTCGGCAACAGCTCCGGAAGCAACTGGGAGCATATCGATCGGCGTGATTTCGGCGTGAGTCAGGAGATTGGCTATGACAAATGAAAAGTTCGACCGTTTGATGTCAGAAATTCGCAAGGAAGAGGTGGACGACCAGGTTGTTGCTCAGGCCGGCGAGCGCGTCTGGAAATCGATTGCCGGTACGCCTTCGACCGCCGACTTCAGAACGCAGACGCTGCGAACCTGTGATGATTTCCAGGCGCTGATGCCGGCATATGTGGAGAAACTCTTGCCGACAGCGCGAGCCTTGCTGTTGGAAGATCATGTTCATGCTTGTGTGGCTTGCCGTCACGCTCTGGAGCGCGCCCGGGGTGGCGAGCAGCAGAAGGTATGGCGGCTGGAAACCGAGCGGCCTGCTTCGTCCGCATGGCGCTGGGCGCTGGGCGCAGCCGCGGCATTCGCCGTGGCGATTGTGGGCATGGCATTCAGTAACGGTCTGCTGCCCGGCCAGCATGAGGTTCGCGCCGCAGTTCAGACGGTGGACGGTTCGCTCTACACAGGATCCGGCGCGGGAATGCGGTTGATTCCGGCGGGATATGAGATCAGAAACGGAGACCAGATTCGCACCGCAAAAGACTCGAGCGCAGTGGTGCGACTACTCGACGGCTCCCTGGTGGAAATGGGCGAACGCTCTGATCTTTCGGTATCGCGGGCATGGAAGGGCACGACCATTCATCTGGATGGCGGGCAAGTCATCGTTCAGGCTGCCAAGCAGCGCTCAGGACGGCTGTATGTCGCGACGGACGACGGACTGGTATCGGTAAAAGGCACGATCTTTTCCGTGAATCACGGAACCAAGGGCTCTCGGGTGGCGGTGATTGAAGGCGTGGTCAGGACTAGTTTCGGAGAGAACACCACCGACCTGACTGCCGGTCAGGAAGCGACGTCCAGCGCAAGCGTGTCGAAAGTTCCCATTCCCGATGAGATCGCGTGGAGCAAGAACTCGGCGAAATATCTTGCCTTGTTGGGAGACTTCGCGGTGCTGCAGAAACAGTTTGCCGCGATTCCGGGGCCGGGATTGCGCTACAGCTCCGAGCTTCTGCCTTATGTTCCCGATCAAACTGTTATCTATGCGGCAATTCCTAATCTGGCGAACACTTTGAGCGAAGCGAGCCGGATCTTCCGCGATCGGCTGCAGCAAAGCCCGGAGCTGCGTAATTGGTGGAAGCAACAGCAAAAAGGAAGCGGACCGAAGCTGGAAGATGTGCTGGAACAGGTGAAGACGTTCAGCAGCTATCTGGGAGACGAGATCGTGTTTGCCGTCGGCAAGGATGGACAAACTTATACAGCTCCCGTAGTGCTTGCGAAAGTGCGGCAGAGTGGGCTGGAGACGTTCTTACTGAGTGCGAATCGCAAGCTGAGTTCGGGCTCGATCCAGCCGCAAACGGCCTTGCAGGTGGTTCGCAATCCATGGGCGTTTAGTCCGGCTGCAAACCGGCCTCTGCTGGTTTACTTGAACAACGATCTATTGATCGCCAGCCCGGATTTGTCAGAGTTGCAGCGGGCCGCGACGCACGCGCAGCAGGGCAGCAGCAGTCAATTTGCCGAAACGCCGTTCTATCAGCAGATTGCTCGTTCCTACCAGCAAGGGGCGGAATGGCTTTTTTCCGCGGACATGGAACAAATTGTCGCGCAGAACGTACAAGCTGATGGCGGTCACGAATTGCCTCCGGGGATAGGGGACGTTCGATACCTGACGATGGAACACCGGGAAGTTGGCGGCAAGACAGAAAGCCATGCCGACTTGATGTTCGCTTCGGAACGGCAAGGGGTGGCGTCGTGGTTGGCGGCGCCGGCGTCCATGGGATCGCTGGAATTCGTTTCCCCCGACGCCAGCATGGTGACGTCGGCGGTGATCAAGAATCCGAGAAGCATCATGGAAGAAATTTTCAAGATGATCGGAAGCGGCGACGCGAACTTCACCGAGCACCTGGCGGAGTTCGAGGCGAAGACCGGCGTGAATGTGCTGAACGACATGGCTGCTCCTCTCGGCGGAGAAGTTACCATGGCGTTCGATGGACCGATGGTCCCGACTCCGCGGTGGAAGCTGATCGTCGAAGTGTACGATCCGGTGACGCTGCAGGCGACGATGGCGAAGCTGGTCGAGAGTTTCAATCGAGAGGCGAATACGCAAGGCCACTCGTTGCAGTTGACGCAGCGGCAGGTCGGGTCCCGGCCCTATTATGCGATCACCAATACGGGCAAGGTGAATTCCGAAATTGATTACACGTTTGTCGACAACTATCTGATCGCCGCGCCGGACATGGGCACATTGTCGCAGGCTATTCAGTCTCGCGAGGCGGGATACACGCTGGCGCATTCGTCGGGCTTTCAGGCGTTGTTGCCGAACGATGGGTACACGAATTTTTCGGCGATCTTCTATCACAACCTCGGGCCAGTGGTAGGTCCGCTCGCCGCGCAAGCGAAAGCCAGCGGTGCTCTGACTGCCCGGCAGAAACAGTCGATCGACGCGCTCACGGCAAATTCCGCGCCGGGCCTGATCTATGCTTATGGAGAAACGGACCGCATCGTGGTTGCGACGAACACCGGGTTCATGGGATTTGATCTGGGCACTCTATTGACGATGGGTAATAATGGCCCGTTTCTGCCGCAGATGTTTCTGGGCGGGGCTGTGACACATTCGGCACCGCAAACTCAGTGAGCACAACCATACAACCCGGAGCGGCAAGCGGCGAGAAAGAGCAATCGCCGCCTGCTGTTCCTTTGCCGCCGCTGGTCGAGTTGCAAAGTCTATCGGTTCGGTTTGGCAAGCGGGAGATCCTGCGCGATCTGACGGCATCATTGCGCGGGCGGTCGATTGGCCTGCTGGGTCCGAATGGGGCGGGCAAATCCACGCTGATCAATACTCTCCTCGGTTTCTACAAAGCTTCTTCCGGTTCGGCGAAGGTTTTTGGGTACGACGTTGCAACCGAAGTGAGAAAGATTCGCGGGCTGGTCGGCTACATGCCTGAGAATGACGCTTTCATTTCCAAGATGAATGCGGTGTCGTTCGTTCAGATGATGGGGGAACTTTCGGGTTTGCCAGCGGACATGGCGCTGGAGCGGGCGCACGAAGCGTTGTTTTACGTAGGCCTGGCGGAGGCACGTTATCGCCCGCTGGGGACTTATTCGCTGGGCATGAAACAGCTGGCGAAACTGGCTCAGGCCATCGTTCACGGACCAAAACTTTTAATCCTCGACGAGCCGACCAATGGCCTGGATCCCTCAGCGCGACAGCGCATGATTCGAATGATCCGGGAGGTCCGCGATGGCAAGGAAATGCGGATTGTTCTGTGCTCGCATTTGTTGCGCGACGTTGAGGACACTTGCGACGAGGTGCTGATTTTGAAACAGGGGCGGATCGCTCATTACTCGAATCTGGATGAAGAGCGGCGCGCGAACAAAAGGTTTCTCGAGCTTGAGACCTACGGGGTAAATGGGGCGAACGGCGATTTCACGGAAGCGATCGAGAAGCTTGGCTGTGAGTGCGCTGTGACCGCGAACCGCATGAAGATGGTTCTGGCAGATGGGATTGAGACGCGAGACATTTTCCGTATCGCGGCGGAGCGCCAGGTACGCATCCGGCGGATGAACTTCAGGCGCGACTCGCTGGAAGATATTTTCCTGAAGGCGATGGAAAGCTGACACGGAGCTCGACGGCACAGCTGAGGAGAGCGAATGGCGATTTACAGGCGCAACTACAAGCCTTATGCGGGGACGCTGACTCAGGCGTGGTCGCGCTGCTTTGTTCTTTTCCGTTACTCCCGGCGGAACCTCTTTCGCTCGAAGTTTCTGACGGGAGCGTTTGTGGTCTGCTTTTTTTATCCGCTGGTGTGCCTGCTACTGATCTACCTGGTTCATACTGCGACGTTTCTGGAGCAGATCGGTGTTCGTAACCAGATCCTTGCGATCGATAACGAGTTCTTCTTCCGCTTCATGGGTGTGCAGGGAGTGCTTGCGTTTCTGTTGACGGCGTTTGTTGGACCCGGCTTGATTTCACCCGATCTCGCCAATGGCGCGCTGCCGCTGTATTTCTGCCGTCCGTTTTCACGGGCGGAGTACATCCTGGGAAAGTCTTCCGTTCTGGCCATCCTTCTGTCGCAAATCACCTGGATTCCGGGATTGATTCTCTTCGGGATGCAAGCCAGTCTGGCGGGGCCGGCCTGGACCTGGAGTCACCTTTGGATCGCGGGCAGCCTGGTGCTTTCTTCCGTGATCTGGATTGCAATTCTGTCGCTGCTCGCGATGGCTCTGTCGGCTTGGGTGAAGTGGCGGATTGTCGCCGGCGCTTTGCTACTGGCAGTAATGTTCTTCGGGGCCGGCTTTGCGCAAGCGGTCAACGCCGTGTTGCAGACTGAATCAGGCCATTTCTTTAACGTCGCGTATCTGATGACGACAGTTTGGAATGCTTTGTTTCGAGTGGATACCGTGCATCCGATTCCGGTCGTGCAGGCGTGGATCGCTCTGCTCGTCTACTGTGCCATTTGCCTGGGGCTGCTGATGCGCAAGGTGCGCGCCTATGAGGTGGTCCGGTGACTGAGCATAAGGTGAACGACCGCATTGTCTTCGAGGATGTTTCGAAGTTTTATGGCGAAATCCTGGGTGTGAACAGGGTGAATCTTTCGATTCCGCCGGGAATCACGAGCCTTGTCGGGCCGAACGGCTCCGGCAAGACCACGCTGATGAATCTGATGACTGGGCTGGTGAAGCCCACGCGCGGGCGGATTCAGGTGCTCGACTACAAGATTGACGATCCAGAAAATCTCTTCAGGGTTCTGGGCTATTCGACGCAATTCGACGCGTTTCCGAAAGGGCTCACGGGATTTCAGTTTGTGTATTCCTATCTGCGACTCTCGGGCCGGGATTCCGAGAGTGCGGAGCGGTTGGCGTGGCGAGCCATTGAGCGCGTGAACCTGGTGGAAGCGGCCAAACGAAAGGTTGCGGGTTATAGCAAAGGGATGCGGCAGCGAATCCGGCTGGCGCAGGCGCTGTCGCATGATCCGAAAGTGCTGGTGCTCGATGAGCCGCTGAACGGGTTGGATCCGCTGGCCCGGTCGGAGATGATTGCGCTGTTTCGTTCGACGGCGGCGGCAGGTTGTTATGTGATTATTTCCAGCCACATCCTGCACGAGGTCGATGTAATTTCCGATCAGGTTATTTTGTTGAGCAACGGGTACGTCGTGGCGGAGGGACAGATTCAGAATGTCCGCAGCGAGATTCAGGAGCATCCCACGCAGATTTTGATTCGCTGCAGCCGGCCGCGCGAACTGGCCGCAAAAATGTTTGAGTATGGGCACACGATTGAAGTTTCTATCCACAAGGACGAGCGCGGGTTGCTTCTGAAAACGCGAGATGCCGACCGCTTCTATTTGGCGCTGAACGAGCTGGCGTTGAGTGGGATCGAGATCGAATCGATCGCGCCCGCGGATGACGATGTGCTTTCCGTCTACGAATATTTGATCGGAAATGAAGAGGTGGTCCGGTGAAGCCAATCATCAAGCGAATCTGGTGGGAACAGATCAAAGCGGTGGTTCGGTTGGAAATGAGGAAGACTTTTTTCGCAAAGCGCGGACTTTGGATTTATGTGGTGGCCGCTTTGCCGGTTGTTCTTTTCATCGCATTCGCTATTGCGACTTCCGAACGGCAGGACCGGAGGGCGAGCATTGCCCACCAGAGCGAGAAGCCTCTGGCTTATCAGGATCTGCTAGCTGTAAAGCCCGGCATGACAAATCAAGAGGTCATTGCAATTCTGGGGAAACCTCCAATCACTTTCCAATGGACGGAAAATCGGCCGCCGGAGACGGAGAAGGCCCCAAGCATTGAGGTTCTGCATGAGAACTATCACTATTCTGACGGGCAGAACGATCTATATCTAGACTTCGCGGGCGGCAAAGTCGAGAGCATCAATATTCGTCAGGGCAATAACATGGGCCAGGATTCGGTGATGTTTGCCGGGGTGTTCCAGTTCTTTTTTCTGCGGCTGGCTGTTTTTTTTGGATGCCTGGGAATCTTCATGAACCTGTTTCGCGGGGAAATCCTCGACCGCAGCCTGCACTTTTATTTTCTTGCGCCGATCCGACGCGAGGTGCTGATGGCGGGCAAATTTCTTGCGGGCCTGCTGGCGACATGCACCATATTTGTGACCAGCGAAATTCTGCAAACTGTTGCCTTTCTTTGGCACTTTTCCCCCAGCGCGCGGGATCTTTACCTGTATCACAACCACGGCCTGGAACATGCCTTCGTTTATGTAGGAGTGACCGCGCTTGCGTGCGTTGGCTACGGGGCGTTCTTTCTGGTCGCAGGGATGCTCTTCCGGAACCCGATCATCCCGGCGGCGGCAATATTAATTTGGGAAGGTATCAATCCATTCCTGCCCGCGGTGCTCAAGCAGTTCAGCGTCATCTACTATTTGAAATCGCTATGCCCTGTGGATTTTCCTACTCCTCCGGGGACGCCGCCTCTGATGGCGCTGTTGATTTCCAACTCGGACCCGGTCGCAGGTCCAGTCGCTGTGCTCGGCGTCCTAGCGGTTGCGCTGGCAGCTCTCTATGTATCGAGCCTGCAGGTGCGGCGGATGGAAATTAACTACACCACGGAATAATTCTGCGTTAAAAGAAAAAAGTCCCAGCAACTTGGCCGGGACTTTTAAACTTTCTGTTAAATCAGCTAGGAAGCGCGGCGCTGTCCGATGTTGTCGTCCTCTTCGTTCTGGCCCTGTCCGCCGCCCTTCTTCTGCTGGTTCTGCTGACCGGACTGTTGGCCGCCCTGCTGGCTCTGACCGGTTTGGCCGCCCTTTTGGCCATATTGACCAGACTGTCCACTCTGTTGTCCAGACTGTCCACTCTGACCACCCTGCTGTTTGTTTTTCTCCATATCGTCTGCCATGAATATAGTCCTCCCTTTATATGCGCGTCTCGGCGCATGAGTTAAATCCACTGCTTTCATTTAGTTGCTGTGACATATCCAGAGGTTGGGGGTTAAAACAATGGGAAAAAACAAACGTAGGCCCAGGAAACAGGCAAAAAAACCTTCAATCACGGAGTCGTCGTCTGTTCGATCGAAGGCGTTTCCGTTGGAACGAAAGCCTTTAACTTGGCGACCTCATCCTGCGTTTTCTGCCATGCCGCGGATTTTTTCTTGGTCGCGTTGGGCGCGTTCGGATCACTGTAGAAGGTCAGGATGTTTTGTCGCAGTTCAGGGGTTACATGGTCGAAGTTGTGCTGCGCCAACTGATCCAGCAGATGGGCGTAGGCGTTGTCGGTGAGAACGTACTCGCCGGCGTGCGTCATTTTTCCCGTGTCAAAGTCGGTGTTGGCAAGCTGAAGTTTGTCGGTGCCAACTTCAGCGAGAAGAACTTTGTAGTTATCGAGCGTGTGGTTGACGCTGGCGATGTAGAGATCTTCTGTTTTGTGTGTGGGAATCTTAAAGTCAAGCGCCTTGAACGGGCCAACCTTGGGAACGAACTTTAAGAAAAAAGCCAGAACCCTGGTGCCGAAACCCGGACGCCGGTATCCTTTGCCCCACTCCTTCTGGTAGTTAGCCCGAGACAGGTAGTAGCGAAATTTTCTGGAATTGAAGTTTGGGGTCTCGGCCACCAGCTCTTTTTCCCGTGCCAACAGGGCAACCCGCGTCATTTCCGGAATGATGGTGCTGATGGCGCGCCGGAAGGTGCCGATAGCCAAGTCTTCCTTTGGAATCACATCGGTGAGCGCAACGCCGTAGGTATCCTGAAAGGCGCGTTCCAACACGGGCTTCGAGACTTCAAATCCGATGAAGTCGTGGTAGCGGTCCGAGGTGTAGCGGTTTTTGGCCACCTGGGTGACGTCGAAGCCGAATTCCGTGCGGATGTGAGCTTTTGGGTTATCGGCATAGGTCACTTCGTTCCCATACTTTTTTCGTAGTTTTGGAAACTCGAGTCCCACGGCCTGATTGATGGTGGGATGTCCCTGATTGTCAGCCGAGTAGTGCGCCAGCGCACCCAGAGCGAAAGCAAATTCATTCAGGTCGGAAGATTCGTCGATCAAGTTGACGATGAAGTCACCGCTGCGCACGTAATGAGTGAGGTCGCTGAAATACTTGCTGCCGAAGGGATAGTAGCCCATGTCCTGTATCAGGGAGCCGCCGTAGGCGAAGGCATGGGCTTTTTTCAGATCGTCCGCGGTGGCACCGGGAAATCGCTTGGTAAGCAGCGGCTGAATGTCATCCTTCCACAGAAGATCGACGACCTCTTCGTGCGTCAGAACGGAATAGGCGCCGCAGATTTGGGTTAGGACCAGCAGCAGCCCAAAGGCAACTATCGTGCGACAAAGGTCGAGAAGTCGTGTCATTCAGCTCCGTCGACCTTGTTCATTCGCTGGACATGGTCGTCTGCAGCTTATGTCTATGCCACTCGTTGTATACCCGCGAGGGTGGGAATCTGTCCAGCCCTGCTTAGTTGCTAATTTTACGTCGCTAATCTTAGTTGCTAATCACAGTCCAAGGTTGGCCTAAAAGCATGGCGGGAAATGACTTCCGCATCACCATGTAGGTCGTGGCTACAGATATATTTCTGATCCATTACAAGATGAGCGGTAACGACAGGTTGGACACTCGCAGCTACGCTAATATTGTCTGGTGAGGTCGAATCGATATTGGTTTCAAGAGGAGAATGAAAAATGAGCATCTGGACAATCTTGTTCGTCATTTTGCTGATTGCGTGGATCACGGGTTTTAGCGTATTTCACGTCGCTGGCGGACTGATCCATCTGTTATTGATTTTCGCGGTGATCTCTTTGATTTTGCATTTTGTCATGGGACGAAGAACGGTCTGAATGGCGCGGGCCCAAGCTAGTCATCGATTGTGGGGACTGTTCCACAAGCACAGTCCCCGCAGTGCTATTGGGCAAGATATTTAGAACGGTGCAATAGGAATATTCCGCGGGGGAGGAGCGGAATGCCGGCCATCAAGAGGCTTTTTCTGTCGCCATGGCCGGGGTCGCCGCTGACGGAAGAGGAATCTTAGCCGACACGAAGGTGCCACTGCTGTCCGACTGAATATTTAGCTCCCCGCCAAACTGCCTCAGGCGCTCTCGCATACTGCGAAAGCCGACTCCGGTCCGGCCGGAACTCAACTCCAGTTGTTTCTCTAGAGGGATGCCTTTGCCCGCGTCTTTGATTTCGACGACCACGCTTTGTTCGTCCTGACGAATGGTTATTGTTGCCGTGTCGCTCCCAGAGTGACGATGAATATTGGTCAGAGATTCCTGGACGAGCCGGAAAATAGTGATTTCCATCTGATCGGAGAGCCGGCGGAACTCCGGCGGGATCTCCATCTCGACCTTGATTTTGCTTCGTTCCGAAAACCCGTCCACATACCAGCGAAGCGCCGATGCCAGGCCTGCGGCGTCCAGGAGGGGCGGGTGCAGCAAATGAGAGATGGTGCGAATCTCTTTGCCGATTTGTTGGATGATGGCGGCGTTTTCCGAAACCGCGTTGGCTGCGGCTCGATCAAGCTTGTGGGATTGAGATTGCACGGATGCAATATTCATGCTCAAGGCGGCGAGCAACTGGCCGACACTATCGTGTAACTCGCGGGCGATCTGCTTGCGTTCTTCATCCCGGAGTTGTTGCAATTGGCCGGAGAGTTCCCGCAGATTTTCATTCGCCGCGCTCAGTTCGGCGGTTCGTTCCTGCACTCTGTGTTCCAGTTCTGCTTGCGTGCGTCGCAGTTGTTCTTCGGCCCACCGGCTCCTGGCGAGCGAGCGCCGGTGCGCTTCTCCAAGCGCAACAATAAAACCGGAGAAGAGCGCGAAGCCGAGAATTCCAGAAATTCCCGCTTTCGGGTTTGCGAGTTGGAAAGAACCTGCGGGAGGCAGAAACCAGTACCAAACGCCGATCAGGTCCAGAAGGATCGCAACGATGGCGGGGCCGACTCCGCAATACCATGCCGACAGAACCACGGCAGCCCATGCGGTGTGAAAAGGGTTTTCAAGTCCGAGAGCGGGAACCAGCAGTTGGCGAATGAGGAGAGCAGCGAGGGCGGCGAGGATAGCGGCGCCGTACCGGCGAACATTATATTCGCGGGCATTGCCGGCCGCTGAAATTGGGTTCATCTCCATTCCTGTCCCATCGTGTCCAGCTAGTCATTCCGGTTAGCGTCGAGCATAAGCTTTTTATCAAGAACGGGCACGAATACTCAGTTCGTTTAACGAACCAAAACGCATACGCAACAATGTGCAATACATATTAACCATAAATAATTAACATATTCATATCGCAGTCGTATAATTGAATTGACAAATATTATTGCCATTGATATGTTCTTGTCAAGGAGGTGAGGAGGATGGCCAGAACGAGAAAATCGGCCCCCCCCAGGCTGCCAAATATCGGCAGGTTCAACTTTCTAGTCTGAGGAAGGGCAGGCGCGGCAAGCACCATGATCTGGTGGAAGGGATACTACAAGAACTGGACGCAGTTCCGGTTGGTTCAGCGCTGGAAATACCACTCGAAGGGGTCGATATTGGATTGGCGAACGTTCGATCGGCCGTTCATCGCGGCGCCGCCGCGAAGGGGCTTGAGATAGAGACGCTGGCGGATCAAAAGAATTTCTACGTTTTTAAAAGTAAGAGGATGAGTGGCTGATTGGCTGCGTGAGCCTCAGCTCGCAGCCTTGCGCTGCAAAGATTGGGTCTGGTCGTTCTTCCCTTGATCGATATCGTCATTTTTTGTCGCCGTCTTTGATTTGCCCAACGATCCGCCCAACGAATTGCCCGAGGGGTCAGCGGGGTCAGATAATCGTCGGACCTGCAGGAGGCTCTCTGCCAGCGTTGTAGCGACGGCATTGACGCAACTTGATGCAAGTCGTTCTTGGGCCTTCAGAACTCCGCCCCCAAACTCCCACAGCCCCATCACGATCACCAGCTCCGGGAACCTGGCGCGCAGCCGCTTGCAGAGCGAGCGGGCTTGCCCCACCGCAAAGGGCGGAAGGGCAGACACGAACGCGATTCGGAAACCACCTTCTTCCACTTGCCCCAGCATGTCGTCCACGGTTCCGATGGCCAGATAAGCCGCGCCGTAACCAGCTTGCCGGAGAATCTGAGACAACATCATTCCGACCAGTTCGTCGGCTTCATCCCGTGCGGGCACGCAAATGATGTCCGTGCCCCGGCGAGTATTCGTGTCCTGGGGCAAGGTGCGATCTTCTAAATCGTCGATGATCTCTCTTGTGCTTTGCGATATAAATGCGCTGGTTCGTTCCTCGATCGCGCCGGTATGGCGATCCTCTTCCGCCAAGCGCATGGCCGGGATCAGAACCGTTTCATACAAGCTTTCCAGTGATTTCTCTTGCAGTTGCGCCTCGGCGATGTTTCTGGCTTCGTCCTGATCCATCGCTAACAGACGCTGGTAGAAGTGCTCCTGTGGAGTGAGGACCGGTTCATCGCCGAGTATGATCTCCAGAAAACTCAACTGTGGGACGTAGCGCCCGGCAAGCATCAAGCAGACGGTCAGCGGAGTCGAGAGGATTAAGCCGACAGGCCCCCACAGCATGGACCAGAACACGGCGGCAAGCAGGATGGCGAGCGATGACATTCCGGTGTGTGTACCGTAGAGCCATGGCTCAACGACATTTGCGATGATCAGATCGAGAACCACATAAAGAGCGACAATGAGCAGCGCATGCGTCCATCCGGGAAAGACTGCGAGCGCCATTGCGACCGGGAAAGCGGTCGCGATTAGAGTCCCGATGTATGGCACGAGACGGAGCAAGGCTGCCAAAAGACCCCATAGCAGCGCGTGGGGTAATCGCATTATGTACAGTCCAAGGCCAAACAGAACTCCATAACCGGCATTCACCAGGAACTGGAGCAGAAGGTATCGACTGAGACGCTGCGTCGCATCGTCGAGCGCCTGGGTCATGACCCTGAGCTGTCCTTGGCCTCCGAGGCGGATGAGGCGATTGCGCAGGTCCTCTCTTTTAATCAGGATGAACGCGGTAAAGATAAGGACGATGGCGGCGGTTTCCGCCGGGCCCGCGAGAGGTCCGAGAAGAGCGCGGAAATCCTGAACAAGATTGGTCGGCGGTGCGGTTACCTGAACGGGAACGGGGTGAGTGGGACGCGCAGTGCCGTTCGCGTCGTTCGGCGCATGAGCAGCGGCCTGCCCGGGGGCCGTAGCCAGTTCTTTGTTTAACTCTCGCACGGTGGCAGTCGCCTGGCCCAGTGCACCACTCGCTGGAGGGCGAAGGGAACGTATGGTTTGCTCAAGGTTAGTTTTGTAGTCGCGAATGTGGCCGGTGATATCCAGCAGTTGGCCAGCGACCTGCCATGCCGTGCCCACGGTCAAGGCGAAACAAAAAATCAATACCACTACGACGGCCGGAACGCGGCCGAATCGAGCTCTTTCCAGAAGGCCCACCAACGGTGTCAGTAAGAAGCTGAGAACCAGGGCTAAGGCCAAAGGAATGAATATCTGGCGGCCAAAGTATAGGGAAGCGACCGCGAGGGCGAGCGCAATGAGAATCGACGATTTGGAGGAAGTGGTTGAATTCGAGGAGCGGGCCAATGCCGGACCTCCGGTACGATCAGTTCAATTCCGACCGATTTCGCAACTCTCTCCGTGGTGCGGAAATCGGATCGAGGGTGTTCAATAGATGCTGTCTAACCGGCTTTGCTTCTGTCTTCCCGCTTCTCCTCTTTCGCGATGGTTTCGAGCAAAGTTTTCATTTCTTCGGCGTGCTCTTCTTCTTTCGCGAGAATACTCTCCATCAACCGGCGGCTCGTGGGATCGTTGTCCGAGAGATATCGAATAATCTCAGAGTAGGACTCCACGGCGATGCGCTCGGCAACCAGATCCTCCTTGATCATGTCGATAAGGCTTTCGCCTTCCACGTACTCCGAGTGGCTGCGGGTCAGAAGGCCCTCTGGATTGAAGTTCGGCTCACCGTCCAGTTGCGTAATCCTTTCGGCGATCAGGTCGGCATGCTCCTGTTCCTCGCCGGCGTGTTCGAGGAATTCCTCAGCGACGGCTTGCGAGTGGATTCCCTTGGCCATGTAGTGGTGACGTTTGTAGCGGAGGACGCAAACGATCTCCGTTGCGAGGGCCTCATTGAGTACGCGCAGTACGACTTTGCGGTCGCCTTTGTAGCCGTCGGTAACTGCGCCGCTCTCAATATGCTGGCGGGCGCGCCGGCGGATCTCACTGATGTCGGTCAGGAATGAATTCTTGTCTTTACCTGGTTTGCTACTCGGGTTGCTTTCAGCTTTCATCGATTCGTCCTTTCGATCGTCTTTCTTCCCCAGCATACGACTTCCAACACGCAATCGGGGCGCCGGGCAACAGTCGCTGAGAACTGCTGCCGGCAACCCCGAGATTTAAATCAATTCGTCTGCGTCCTAGACTGCACGAGGCAGACGTACGTTGCCCGACTTATCATCCGACTTAACATCGTAGCCGGCTTCACCAGTCGAGGAAATATCCTGAGCTCCCGTGCGCTTGAGAATTTCCTTGGCGCGCTTGGTCCACTCTGAGTTGTCCGAGTGAACGGAAAGCAGGATGCCGCCGTCTTTTACGCGGCCTTCATAGCGTTTGGCCTCGTATTCGGGAATGCCCATCCCAATGAGGGCTCCGGTAATCCCGCCCACAGCCCCGCCGACTCCAGCTCCAGCCAGTGCGGCCATGATAGGACCGGCGGCAATAAACGGACCGAGGCCAGGAATGGCGATGGCGCCGATGCCGAGCAGCCATCCCATGGCGCCGCCCAACGCTGCTCCTGTGCCAGCGCCGGTGGTGGCACCTTCAGGGGCCTTCGTATTCTTCTCGTGAGCGAACTCTTTTGTCCCCACGCCCTCAGGGAACAACGCGGAAATGTCGTCGTTCCTGAAGCCCGCTGAACGTAGTGCATCCACGCCGTTTTCAACGCTTTGGTACGATGGATAAATGCCGAACACTGCCGTATTTTTTCCTGCCATGATGAATTCTCCTTTAAATAGTTTTGGAATTTAGCTCTTCGGTTTGACCGTCAACTCGCTAGTCACTTTGCCCTGACCAGCAACTTCTGCGGCCTTGGCTTCGACGGCGCGCTTCTCTTCTTCCGAGCGGACGGGCCCTTTCAATGTAACTTGGCCATTTTGCGCGATCACCTTCACGTTGTGCGCATAGGTGGACAGGTCCTTGTCGGCCTCGATCGCCTTGCGAACTTGCTGCGTGAGGTCGCGATCGGAACGATTGTTCTGTTGCTGATCGGCAGTGGGTTCGCCTGGATTCCGGTCCCGCTGATTCATTTTTGTGTTATCGGACGCGGGAGCGCTCTGACCCGCGGAATCTTGCGCAATAGCCAGAGTTCCGCAACTGAGCAGTAACAAAACTATAAACAGATAACCGGACTTTAGCTGCATTTCACATCTCCAATGACTTTTAGATTTTCATTCGACTTTCATTCGACCCCAAGCATGGGACACCTTGGTTACTTCGGGTATCAGGTCTGGCATGCAGTTCATTTATGGAATGCCTGTACTTGATTGGCTGCACGGCGCGTAAATGGACGCAAGCAAAGACCCTTGGTTGTGCAGGTGTGCAGGCTAGCGAAAGAAGGTTCATGCTTAGTCTCCAGGCGTGGACTTGGCCAGGCTGGCGGGCTACGGGCTTGGAGCGGCAGTGGGGAAGGCAAATCCACTCCAACGGAGGCCGACGGGATAGGCGTTGTACGGTACCGGCTACAGGAAATACCTTAGGGAAGATTCACCAGCCGTCGTGATACGAATATTTGTAGAAGCGGGGGTGGGGTGCTCTGGGGAAGCGCTCTAGAATCCGCTGTGGGACGTTTCGCACTCCTCCAACTAAATGTGACAGTCGTCGCTGAAGTTTATGTCGATGAAAAGATGCGATTCGGTTGAAACCGATTGCGTGGAAACCCTTGATTTGAAGTACTCCTTTTCTTCGGAGAAACAATGAAAAGAGCTGCGCTCAACGAAACTGCGCCCAATACTACTGGGACGCCTCCGCCCACTATGGCGAAGAACAACGGTGGGAAGTCCAACAACGGAAAACCGAAAGATTCGGATGGGTCCCTGGACCTAACCGTCATACTGACCAGCCTGCAGTACATGCGCGACGGTGACTTCACCGTGCGTTTGCCGGGGACCTGGGTCGGTCTGGCGGGAAAAGTGGCCGACACGTTTAATGAGATTGTCGCTGCCAACCAGCATATGGCCCAGGAACTGAAGCGGGTCGGGCAAGTAGTCGGCAAGCAAGGCAAGACTCGAGAACGGACACGATTCCACGAGTCCAGAGGCGCCTGGGGCGAGATGGAAGTTTCCGTTAATACCCTGGTGGAAGACCTGCTCCGTCCCACGGCTGAAGTGACCCGAGCGATTGCAGCCGTTGCGCAAGGCGACCTGACGCAGACTGTAAGGCTCGACGTGGATGGCCGGCCTCTTGAAGGCGAATTCCTGCGGTCCGCGAACCTCGTCAACACCATGATTCAGCAGCTGGGCGTGTTCACTGCCGAGGTGACGCGCGTGGCGCGCGAAGTAGGAACCGAAGGCAAATTAGGCGGCCAGGCGCAAGTGCCCGACGTGGCCGGTACTTGGAAGGATTTAACCGATAACGTAAACCTGATGGCCAGCAACCTTACCGGCCAGGTGCGTAACATCGCGGAAGTCGCTACCGCTGTGGCTAGCGGCGATTTGTCCCGCAAGATCACGGTCGACGTGCGCGGCGAGATTCTCCAGTTGAAAGAAGCCATCAACACGATGGTGGATCAGTTGCGATCGTTCGCATCCGAAGTGACCCGCGTGGCTCGCGAAGTCGGTACAGACGGCAAACTCGGCGGACAGGCGGTAGTTCCCGGTGTGGCAGGAACCTGGAAAGATCTTACCGACTCCGTGAACGCCATGGCCGGCAACTTGACGGCCCAAGTACGTAACATCGCCGAGGTCACGACGGCTGTGGCCCGCGGCGATCTCTCCCGCAAAATCACGGTCGACGTAAAAGGTGAAATTCTCGAACTGAAAGACACCATCAACACGATGGTGGACCAGCTGAACGCGTTCGCAGGTGAAGTAACTCGTGTGGCTCGCGAAGTAGGAACGGAAGGAAAGCTCGGCGGCCAGGCGCAGGTGCCCGGCGTCGGCGGCACGTGGAAAGATCTGACGGACAACGTGAACTTCATGGCCAGCAACCTGACTGGCCAGGTGCGAAACATTGCGGAAGTTGCAACCGCCATCGCCAGTGGCGACTTGTCCCGCAAAATCACGGTGGACGTGCGCGGTGAAATCTTACAGCTGAAAGAAACCCTCAATACGATGGTGGATCAGCTGAATCGCTTCGCCGGCGAAGTAACGCGCGTGGCTCGCGAAGTGGGTACGGAAGGACGGTTAGGCGGTCAGGCAAATGTCCCCGGGGTCGCAGGAACGTGGAAGGATCTTACGGACTCGGTGAACTCAATGGCCGGCAACCTGACTGGCCAAGTTCGAAACATTGCTGAAGTTACAACGGCTGTGGCCCGCGGCGATTTGTCGCGCAAGATCACGGTCGACGTGAAAGGCGAAATTCTCGAACTCAAGAACACCATCAACACGATGGTGGATCAACTCAACGCGTTCGCTGGGGAAGTAACCCGTGTGGCCCGCGAAGTGGGTACGGAAGGAAAACTGGGCGGGCAGGCGCAGGTGCCGGGCGTCGCCGGTACTTGGAAAGATCTAACTGATAACGTCAACTTCATGGCCAGCAACCTCACTGGCCAGGTTCGTAACATCGCTGAAGTGGCAACGGCCGTGGCTCGCGGCGATTTGTCGCGCAAGATCACGGTCGATGTGAAAGGCGAAATTCTCGAACTCAAAGACACTCTCAACACAATGGTGGACCAGTTGCGGTCATTCGCGTCAGAAGTTACGCGCGTGGCCCGAGAAGTGGGAACCGACGGCAAACTGGGCGGACAAGCTTTGGTGCCCGGCGTCGGAGGAACCTGGAAAGATCTCACCGACTCGGTCAACTCCATGGCCAGCAACCTGACCGGCCAGGTGCGAAACATTGCCGAAGTTTCGACGGCTATCGCCAGCGGCGATTTGTCGAAGAAGATCACGGTCAACGTGAGCGGCGAAATTCTGCTGCTCAAGGAAACCATCAATACGATGGTGGATCAGCTCAACGCGTTCGCCGGCGAAGTTACGCGCGTGGCTCGCGAAGTTGGAACGGAAGGACGGTTGGGCGGCCAGGCAAACGTCCCTGGCGTGGCCGGTACGTGGAAAGATCTCACCGACTCCGTGAACTCGATGGCCGGCAACCTTACTGGTCAAGTCCGAAACATTGCTGAAGTCACGACGGCCGTGGCCCGCGGCGACTTGTCGCGCAAGATCACGGTCGACGTGAAGGGCGAAATTCTCGAACTGAAGAACACCATTAATACGATGGTGGATCAGCTGAACGCATTCGCCGGCGAAGTAACCCGCGTGGCCCGCGAAGTGGGAACCGACGGAAAACTCGGCGGTCAGGCACAAGTGCCGGGCGTTGCCGGTACGTGGAAGGATCTCACGGACAACGTCAACTTCATGGCCAGCAACCTTACCGGCCAGGTGCGTAACATCGCTGAGGTGGCGACCGCCATTGCGAACGGCGATCTTTCGAAGAAGATCACGGTGGACGTGCGCGGCGAAATCTTGCAGCTCAAAGAGACGCTGAACACGATGGTCGAGCAATTGCGATCGTTCGCCGCCGAAGTGACCCGTGTGGCCCGCGAAGTGGGTTCGGAAGGCAGACTGGGCGGACAGGCCAACGTGCCCGGCGTTGCCGGAACGTGGAAAGATTTGACGGACTCCGTGAACGCTATGGCCGGCAACTTGACGGGCCAGGTGCGAAACATCGCGGAAGTAACGACGGCTGTGGCCCGCGGCGACTTGTCGCGCAAAATCACGGTCGACGTGAAAGGCGAAATTCTCGAGCTGAAGAATACGATCAATACGATGGTGGATCAGCTCAATGCGTTTGCCGCTGAAGTGACGCGCGTGGCGCGCGAAGTCGGCACTGATGGCAAGCTGGGCGGTCAGGCCAAGGTACCTGGCGTCGCTGGAACGTGGAAAGATCTCACCGACAACGTCAACGTCATGGCCGTAAACCTTACCGAGCAGGTGCGCGGTATCGTCAAAGTCGTGACTGCTGTTGCTAACGGCGACCTCACTCAAAAACTGACTGTGAACGCGAAAGGTGAAGTCGCTGCGCTGGCGGAAACCATCAACAACATGACGAGGACGCTGGCCACGTTTGCGGATCAGGTGACCACGGTGGCACGCGAAGTCGGCGTGGAAGGCCGTCTGGGTGGCCAGGCGAATGTGCCCGGCGCTTCGGGTACGTGGAAGGACCTTACCGGAAACGTCAACCTTCTGGCCGATAACTTGACCAACCAGGTGCGCGCCATCGCGGAAGTTGCGACGGCCGTGACCAAAGGCGATTTGACGCGGTCGATTCAGGTCGAGGCTAGCGGCGAAATGGCGGAGTTGAAAGACAATCTCAACACGATGATTGACAGTCTTCGCCTCACGACCGATCGAAACACCGAACAGGACTGGCTCAAGACGAATCTGGCGCGCTTTACCGGAATGTTGCAAGGCCAGCGCGACCTGACTACCGTGGGCCGGATGTTGCTCTCCGAACTGGCACCGCTGGTGAATGCGCAGCAAGGCGTGATTTACCAGATGGAAACCGAGGAGTCGGCGAGCATGACGCTGCTGTCGGCATTTGCCGACGATGGCGAGAGCGGGCACCTGCGCCGGATACGGCTCGGCGAGGGGCTTGTGGGACAGGTGGCAGCGGAAAAGCGCCGCATGTTGATTTCAGACTTCCCGGAGAAAACCATTTCAATCCGATCCGGTCTATTTGAGTCGGTTCCGCGCAATGTGATCGTCTTGCCGGTGCTCTTCGAAGACCGCGTTAAGGCGGTAATCGAACTGGCATCGTTGAACGCATTCACGGCGTCGCACCTGGCATTCCTCGAGCAACTGACGGCCAGCATCGGCATCGTGCTCAACAGTATCGAAGCGACGATGCAGACCGAAGGCCTGCTCAAACAATCGCAGCAACTGGCGGCTGAACTGCAGACTCAGCAGAAAGAATTGCAACAGACCAACGAGCAGCTGGCGCAAAAAGCGCAACAGCTTGCCGAACAGAACGTCGAAGTGGAACGCAAGAATCAGGAAATCGAGCAAGCGCGGCGTGCTGTGGAAGAGAAGGCCAAAGAACTCGCGCTCACTTCTAAATACAAGTCAGAATTCCTGGCCAACATGTCGCATGAGTTGCGGACGCCGCTGAACAGCATTCTGGTTCTGGGCCAGCAACTCAGCGAGAATCCCGATCAAAACCTGACGCCCAAGCAGGTCGAGTTCGCGCGCACTATTCACGGCGCGGGCACCGACTTGCTGAATCTGATCAGCGACATTCTCGATCTCTCCAAGATCGAGTCGGGCACGGTATCGGTGGAGGCGGAGGAGGTTTTCTTCGCCAATCTTCTCGAAATGGTGGCTCGGCCCTTCCGCCACGAAGCGGAGAACCGGAAGCTTGGGTTCGAGGTTCAGTCCGATCCACACTTGACGCGCAGCCTGGTTACCGACTCCAAGCGTTTACAACAAGTGCTGAAGAATTTGCTGTCGAATGCGTTCAAGTTCACCGAGCATGGTTCGGTGCGCCTGGCCGTATCGGTCGCCGAAAATGGATGGAGCCAAGATCATCCAATTCTCAACGGGGCCGCCTCGGTCGTCGCCTTCGAGGTCACGGATTCCGGCATCGGAATCGCCTTGGATAAACAGCGCATCATCTTCGAGGCCTTTCAACAGGCAGATGCCAGCACCAGCCGTAAATACGGAGGCACGGGATTGGGCCTGGCGATCAGCCGCGAACTTGCCAGCCTGCTGGGCGGCGAAATTCAGCTTCGCAGCACCCCTGGCCAGGGCAGCACATTCACGCTTTATCTGCCTCTGACGTATGTGGGGCCGACTTCGGCAAGAGTGACGCACGCGGATGGCAGGACCTCGCCGTCTGCTATGCCGCTTCAACTGTCGAGTATTATTGTGTCGGAACACCCGGTCGAACAGATTGCAGACGACCGCAACAACCTGCAGCCAGACGACGCGGTGCTGCTGATCGTGGAAGACGATCCGCACTACGCCCGTATGCTTTGTGATTTGTCGCGAGATAAAGGATTCAAAGTGCTGGTCGCGTTGCGCGGCACGGAAGCGCTCGCGCTGGCCCGGGAATTCCATCCCACGGCGGTTTCTTTGGACGTGTTCCTCCCCGACATGCTGGGCTGGACCGTGCTCAATCATTTGAAACAGGATCCAGCCACGCGACACATCCCGGTGCAAATGCTGACGCTGGATGAGGATCGGCATCATGGCCTGGCTCGAGGCGCGTTCGCTTTCGTGACCAAGCCAACCAGCCCCGAGGAGCTGCAATCGGCGCTATCGCGCATTAAGGACTATGCATCCCCGCGCCGGAAGCGACTGTTGATCGTGGAAGACAATCCGGCGGAACAATTGAGCATTCGAGAACTGCTGGGTTATGAGGATATCGATGTCACGGTTGCGGATACGGGGGCTGACGCTCTGGAACGGGTCAGCAAAGAGTCGTTTGATTGCGTTGTACTCGACTTGCGGCTGCCCGACATGACTGGCTTCGACATTCTGGAGCGCATGCGCGACATTCCGGCGGCCATTGACTTGCCGGTTGTCGTCTTCACCGGGAAGGAATTGTCGCCCGAGGAAGACGCGCGCCTGCATACGCTGGCGCGCAGCGTGGTGGTGAAGGGCGTGGAATCTCCGGAACGATTGCTCGATGAGACCGCGCTGTTCCTCCATCGCGTGGTGGCGAACCTTCCTCAAGAAAAACAAAAGATGTTGGATCGGCTGCACCGCTCCGATGAGGCTCTGATCGGTAAGAAAGTGCTGGTGGTTGACGACGACATGCGCAACATCTTCGCCTTGAGCAGCGTGCTGGAGCGCCGCGGGATGGCGGTGTTAACTGCCGGAACCGGTCGCGAAGCCATCTCCATGCTGGAGTCAACTCCAGATGTGGCAATCGTTTTGATGGACATCATGATGCCGGAGATGGATGGATACGCTACCATGCAGGTCATTCGGCAGAATCCGTCGTTCCGGCGATTGCCGATCATTGCACTAACCGCGAAAGCTATGAAGGGAGATCGCGAAAAGTGTCTGGAAGCGGGCGCCTCGGAATACCTGGCGAAGCCAGTTAACACCGAGCAACTGCTCTCGGCGCTACGTATGTGGCTGCACCGGTGAGTATGGGTTCGAGCATCAGATCACGTTGAAGTGCGGCGAAAAGAGTATGGCGCGTTGAGAGAATGATGAGCGTCCACGAAGAAGTAAACATCCTGATGGTCGACGATCAGGCGGGCAAGCTGCTCACCTATGAAGCCATTCTGGCGGATTTAGGAGAGAACCTGATCAAGGCTACGTCCGCTAAGGAAGCCCTTGAGAAGTTGCTTAAGACCGATGTCGCCGTCGTATTAATGGATGTGAGCATGCCGGAGATTGACGGCTTTGAACTTGCCGAGATCATTCGCCAGCACCCGCGCTTTCAGAAAACAGCGATCATCTTCGTTTCCGCCGTGCATCTGACCGACCTTGACCGCCTCAAGGGATACCAGCATGGGGCGGTGGATTATCTTTCGGTCCCGATTGTGCCTGAAGTCCTGCGGGCGAAGGTGAAAGTATTCGCCGAACTCCACCGAAAGAAACTTCAACTGGAGCGGCTGAATAACGAACTCGAACTGCGAGTGGCCGATCGAACCCTGGAACTCGAACAGAAGGCGCTGGCACAGCAAAAACTCAACAGTGATCTTGCCCAAAAGAACCAGGAACTCGACGCCATCGTACAGACGGCTCCCGATATTATTTTCAGCCGGCAGGCAGATGGCACCCGGGACTACATCAGCAGCAGATTTTACGACTATACGGGTGCTCCCGCGGGTTCCGCCATTGGATTCGGCTGGCTGGAGTATCTGCATCCTGACGACAAAGAACGGAGCTTGGCGCAGTGGATGCGATGTGTTCAGACCGGTCAAGCTTACGAGTCCGAATATCGGATACGAGGTGTGGACCAGCAGTACCGGTGGTTTCGTGCTCGCGCCGTTCCCCTTCGAGATCCGGAAGGAAAAATTCTCAAGTGGTATGGGACTTGCTCTGACATTCATGACAGCAAAGTTCTGGAACAATCGATTCGCGACAGTGCGATTGAATTGGAAAAGATGGTCGATCTCAGGACGACCGAACTCAGACGGCTGTCCGGCCGCCTCATGACCATGCAAGACGAGGAGCGTCGCCGAATCGCTCGCGAGATTCACGACGGCCTTGGACAGGAGTTAGCCGCGGCCAAAATGATTCTTGATGGAATTCTCATTAAGGATTCATCGCCCCGGATGCGGCAGGCATCGACTGACGCCAGCCAGTTGGTGGATCGCGCCATCCAGCAGGTTCGGACCATTTCCCATCTGCTGCACCCTCCGCTATTGGACGAGGTCGGACTGGTCTCCGCGCTCCGCTGGTACCTCGAGGGACTATCAGAACGCAGCGGAATCGACATTCACCTGGAAGTCGATCCGCCCGATCTGAGCCGGCTCAAGCCAGAACTGGAAACGGCGATATTCCGCATTATCCAGGAAGCCTTGACTAATATGTTCCGGCATTCCGGGGCGCGGAACGGATCTATCTGCGTCGCAGAAAACAACGGGCGCATCATGGTTACGGTCCGCGATGACGGCAAGGGAATTGAGGAGCAGGTCATTCAGCTGCGGCCAGACAGCGTAGGAGTTGGAATTGGCGGAATGAGGCAGCGTGTCTCGGAACTCGGAGGAAGCTTGCGCTTGGCAAATGCCAATCCCGGCACGATCGTCGAGGTGGTCATTCCTTCCCAGAGACACGACAAGCGGATGCCGGTTCCGGTCTGATATACCTGCACGTGAGCGTTCGTTGGTCCGCTCAAGCGGCCTTGCGATCAATCACTCTGCGATCGTTAACTCTAACTCTACGATCTTCAATTTTCTCCCCGCCCACTTTCTGCTCCACAGCCTTGATTTCCACCTGCTCGTGCTTGATGTCGAGACGCAGGCGGTTGTAAATGCTCATGTACTGATTCGCGACCCAGACCAGAGCAAAAAATGAGACAAAGTATCCGCGCCAATCCTGGTAGAGCAATTTGTAGCGCACGAGGAACAACACGCCTGCCGCGACGTAGTGGCTGAAGCAATACTCGCAGGTAAATAAGTAGAAAAATTTTCGAAGAAACAGCGACCGGGACTCGGCACATTCTTTTTGACAATATTGCCGGGGCTCTCGAAAAACTTCCTCGTGGGTCACGGTCCAGGCTATACATGCGACCGGAATCCCCAATATCAGAAGCCAGGCGACTTGCAATCCTAGTCCCACGATGCTGAGTTTGATGCGCATTCAGACGCAATTGTTGATCGCAGTAGTGTCGCTCCAGTCATCGAACATCGCAAACGGAGGGACAAGCCGGGCTACAGCACGACCACGGCGTAGACGATCGAAGGCTTAGCAGTACATGCTTTCACCGATGCCGCGATCGATTCCTCCTTCGTATTCTCAGGCTCGTAGGATGTTGGCGGCCATGTCCTGGGGTGAACAGGAGTGACTGCACACGGTGGCCCTCGTAGGGACTTTGCAGTTTAACCGACTTGGAAGCCATCCCTGGCCGCCACATCCGCTTACCTGATCACCCCTACGGTTTCACTCTTCGCTACGAATTTCGGCAAAACTCTAAGGACTCCAGTCGATTGCTCATATCCCAGAGCGACTGCAAGATGCTTCTGCAGCAGATGAAGTCATTCGTAAAAGTGCGCCGATGCACAGCGGACCAGTCTGAGATGGTTCGCTGGTAGGCGTCGATAAAGGAGATCTATGAAATCGCGAGGGACAGAGACAAGAATCGCTTCTTTTGTGTTGGTAACTATTGCAATCGCTGCGATGTTGGCCTGCTCCGACCGTTCCAAGGCGCCCGAAGTTTCAGACGACATTCGCCACGCTTTGGACCAAGCTGGTCTGAACGATGTGAGTGTGAGTCAAGACCGGGACAAGGGACTCGTAACCCTGTCGGGAAAAGTGAGAACCGACTACGATAAGGCGCGAGCGGAATCGATTGCACGATCCATTGCAGGTTCGCAGGTGGTATCGAACGAGATCGGCGTCCGTCCGCATGGAGACGAAGGCACCGCGAGAAAAGTGGATTCCGACCTCGATTCCGGCATCGACAAGAACCTGGACGCGATGTTGGTGCAACATCGGCTGAAGAAAGACGTGAGATACGCCGTAAACAATGGCGTAGTCACACTGAAGGGAAACGTTAACTCCCGAGATCAGCGCGCGTCAGTCCAGAGGCTGGCGGAACAGGTGCCTAATGTAAAGCAAGTGGTGAATGAAATTGAGGTCAAACACGAGAGGGCTACTTCATCAAGGTAGTCTCCCTTGGTTCCGCATATCACCAGGCCCGTCTTCTTCTGCAATTATTCGGAGCGG
The DNA here is from genome assembly GCA_963733795.1 of uncultured Acidobacteriaceae bacterium. Classification (GTDB taxonomy): domain Bacteria; phylum Acidobacteriota; class Terriglobia; order Terriglobales; family Acidobacteriaceae; genus Sulfotelmatobacter. The sequence goes on along the minus strand of CAVTED010000002.1, from coordinate 123,291 downwards.
GCCATTTGATCTTTGCGGGGCACAGGAGTTCGTTGATTAACGCCGGCTTGAATGAGCCATTTGAGGGATCGAGCAGAGAATGGCGAAGCATTCGAATTCCGCGGGGTCCCGAAGACCATTTTTCTCTCCCAATAACATCCGCTTCGCTTCTCTCATCTTGGTTGTCGCGATGATTATTTCCCTCGGAGCAGTGGCGTATTTCACCGAGCGGGGAATCGTACTCAGGCGCGACTGGGTAATTCACACCTATCAAGTGCGTTCCGAACTGAACGACCTGCAAATGGAAATCATTCGCGCCCACGCGGATGAAACGGCCAATCTCTTGATGCCGGAACAAGGAGAACAGCTGTACTCACAGAAGCAGGCTGAATTGGCGCGGCACACCACGGAGGTGCTGCGCAAACTGACTGGCGACAACCCGCGCCAGCAAGAGCGCCTGGCGCAACTAGGACCACTATTGGAACAGGACATTTCCTTAATGGAAAGCCGGCGAAGAACCGCCGGCATTCGCACTTACGTTTCGCCGCCTGAGCGGATGCGACAGGAAGAAATTGACGATCGAGAGCGACAAATCGACGCCATCTTAAAAGATATGCAAGATGAAGAGCAAGAATTACTCCAGCAAAGACTTAAAGACTGGGATTACTTGTTCAAGCGAAATGTGCTCATGCTTGGATTAGCCTTTGCAATTGTAGCCATCATGCTGGCGTACAACTTCCGACTCCTGATTAGCGAGGTCGCGCGCACCAAAGCTACAGAAAAGCGGGTGCGCGCCAATGCGGATTCCTACCGATTGATGAGCGCGAGGATTCTGGAGTTGCAAGATTCCGAACGTCGCCGAATCGCCCGCGAACTCCACGACAGTGTGGGGCAGTTTCTCGCCGGACTCAAGATCAACCTTAGTCAGCTGGAAAGCGCAAGTAAGAGCGATACGCCCAAACTGATCAGCGAAACGCTGGCACTGACCGACTACGCGATCCAGGAGGTACGAACCATCTCCCACCTTTTGCATCCCCCGCTGCTCGAAGAATTGGGATTCTTGTCGGCAGCGCGCTGGTATGTGGATGAATATGGAAAACGCAGTCAGGTGAAAGTATCCCTACAGATCGATGAACCGATCGAGCGCCTTCCCAGAGACGTTGAGATCGCTTTGTTTCGCGTTCTGCAGGAAACCTTGACCAATGTGTATCGTCACGCGGCGGCCCGAGCCGTTAATGTTCGCATTATGTGTAGCGACGGACATGTACGCTTGACCGTGGCGGACGATGGGAGAGGAATCCCCGAGGATGTTCTGGCCAAGTTTCGTGGCGGAGCCGCCCCCGGCATTGGTCTTGCGGGCATGAGGGAACGGCTCGCGGAATTCGGGGGTCAAATCAATGTGGAATCATCCAGCGCCGGGGCCGTGGTGGAGGCAGTTATCCCGACTGGCGCACCGGAGAAGAGCGAAACTTCTCCTCGCGCGGTCCAGGCAAGTTGAGACAGCCTGCTAGCTGAAAATCTCGATCGTCACATACTGGCTCGCAGAGCCGATCGCGGCTCTTTAACGCGATTCTTTAAATGGATGCGAAAATACGGCTCTGTTCTGTAAAGAGGGTTAGTTCTATGCGCATCCTGCTGATCGGCGGCAATGGCTTCATTGGCCGGTTCGTCGTGGCCGCACTGAAGCAGCAAGGACACTGCTGGCGGTATTTCACCGCGGTACGACGACCGCACCCGCCGGAGTAGACGAGATTCGAGGCGACCGTAACCAACTCAACGCCAGTGCTGACGAACTGAAACGCCTCGCTCCCGACGTGGTAATCGACCTGATCGTCAGTTCGGGCGGGCAGGCGGAAGAGCTGATGAATGTCTTTCGCGGCGTGACGCGTCGCGTACTCATGCTGAGCAGCATTGACGTGTACCGCGCGGTTGGCATCTCGCACGGCACCGAAAGTGGGCCGTTGCAGGAGGTGCCGCTTACGGAAGAGTCGGAGCTTCGACGCCGGCCTGCATCCCTATTCGCCAGAGAGCTTGCAGGTCCTGCGCAAGATTTTCCCCTGGGTGACGGACGACTACGACAAGATTCCAGCAGAGCGCATCGTCATGAATGACGGTGAACTTCCCGGCACGGTACTCCGGCTGCCCATGGTGTATGGACCTGGCGATCCGCTACATCGTCTTTATCCCGTGGTGAAGCGCATCGCCGACGGGCGGGGCCACATCATTTTTCCCGATACGCTGGCCGCCTGGCACTCCCCACGAGGCTACGTGGAGAACGTGGCCGCAGCCATTGCGCTGGCAGCAACAGATGATCGCGCCGAGCGACGGATCTATAACGTGTGCGAGGAGCCATCATTCAGTGAACTCGAATGGGCGCGGAAAATCGCCGGCCAGATGCAGTGGAAAGGAAAGTTCGTCGTCCTGCCGGTGGATCGCACGCCGCGCCATTTACTGAAGCCTGGGAATGCCGCGCAAAATTGGAATGCGAGTTCGGCACGTATCCGCCGCGAACTGGGGTATAAAGAGCCGATCGCTATAAACGAGGCGATCCGCCGGACGATAATCTGGGAGCAGGCGAATTCTCCAGATCCAGCATTCCTGCCGCACTTCGATTACGCGGCCGAGGATGCGGCCATAGCTCGCCAACACAAGTGAACTTATAGCCCAGCGGGACGAGCAACGCATATTCGCCAGGTTCTGACTCGTCTTAATCTGTTCAAGTCACGAGGAACATGAGCGCCCAGTAGAGCATGGTTTTTCTCCTCGGAGCTGAAGTCGGTCACCTCGATCTTGGTGAGGAAATCTGTCCTGCGATATCCGAATGAGCCTGTATCCGGAAGCGCCATTCCTGTAGCACGGGGAAGTGCGGAAGGAGCAGGTGCCGATCCGTCCCAGAGGATCGGCACCCGCTTGGGGGGCGTTGTGTCGAGTAGAGATTGCAGACTATTTTGCTGATCCAAAACTCACAATACAGTTAACCCTGTATGAGCCGGAGAGAAAAACCTCACCGACTTCCTAAGGAACGGGCTGCCCGGCGTTTCTCAGGGCATTCCTAAGGTAAAGATATCATCCTGTTTACTGCCTCCACTGGATAGAACGCTCTCTGCCCAACCATTAACTTTATGCTCGTATATCAAAAAGCAGGTGCTCGTGTGGAGCACAGAAATGGAAGACGAACAATGAGACGAATCTCTTCAGCCCTCCCCGGATGTCTCCTGGTCCTAAGTATTTGTTTCAGCTTGATGGGCGTGAGTGTGGCCGCCGACAAAGATCAATCGGACATCGCCAAACGCATTGATGAGTCCGCCAAGGTTTTGAATGAGGTTATGGCAACTCCCGATAAAGCAATTCCAGACAAAGTCATGAGCAAGGCAAAGTGCATCGCTGTTATTCCCTCTATGGTAAAGATCGCCATCGGATTCGGCGGTAATCATGGGAAGGGCGTCGCCACTTGCCGCACAGAATCGGGTTGGAGCGCCCCCGCTCCGATCACCATCACCGGTGGAAGCTGGGGTCTGCAACTTGGCGGCCAGGCCGTTGACCTCGTCATGATCGTTACTAACGACCAGGGAATGCAGCACTTGCTTTCCAGCAAGTTCAAACTCGGTGCTGATGCCTCCGCCGCCGCAGGTCCGGTAGGCCGCGACGCAGCCGCCGACACTGACATCAAGATGAATGCTGAAGTACTTACTTACTCTCGTGCACGGGGACTTTTCGCCGGAATCGACTTGAGTGGCTCCGCAATCTCGCAGGATAAAGACGAGACACGCGTGCTGTATGGAAGTTTCATGCCTTTCTCCGAAATTCTGAGCGGGAAGGTTCGCCCTACTGCTATCAGCGAACCATTCCTGGCAGCGGTCCGGAAGTACTCGGGCGAGAGTAGAGAATCCAGCAAGAATGAATCTGCAGTGCCGGTGAACTAGCGGACAGATGCGCAGGAGAGATACGAAACTCTATTCGGAGGAGCTACACAAATGTACACCATTCTTCTCGTGCTGCTGATTTTGATGTTGCTGGGCGCGTTGCCCACGTGGCCGTACAGTCGCTCGTGGGGCTACTACCCGAGCGGAGGATTGGGACTGATCGTTGTAATAGTCCTGGTACTGCTGCTCGCTGGCCGGCTGTGAAATGCCTTACGTCGTCGCTTGCCAAAATGGTGGGAACAAGTTTTATCCCACCATTTGTTTTTCAAACTTAACTTTCGGATCCAAATGAATACTTTGTAACTCGCAATCCGATTATGACGTTTCGTAAACAAAAGTCGCCTCTGTCGTTAATGCTGGAACCTCTCCGCCAGACAAACCCAGCATTGTTCTCCGCATCTATTTGCAATATCAACGTCGTTTCGTCTTTACGAGGTTAGCGCCATGTCGAGTCATCAAAATTCTGCCTTTAGTGGGGAGTCTGCCCTGAATCTGATTCCAGCACCGCTGTCTAGAAACAATTATGGTCCGCGGACGACGCGGCCGTATTCCAAGCCAAGCGTCCGGAGCCAGGCGCCTGACGAAATCTGGGGTCAATATAACAACTATCGGGCCAATGGCGTGGTGGTGTCCGCCATTGTTCACATTGCATTAATTGGCTTGCTGGTGAGTGGCGTATTTTTTGCGCCTCAAGTTGTACAGCGTGTTACCGAGAGGCAGCATGTCACGTTGATCGCCCCCTCTCTCGATGTCCCCGTGATGACGCCTGCGAAGACCATTGTCAGCGGAGGAGGCGGCGGTGGAGACCACGATCGTATACCTGCTCCCAAGGGCCGCCTTCCTAAGGCTGCGCTGCAGCAGATTACGCCGCCTGCGATCGTAATGCGAAATCCACAGCCCAAACTTGCGGTGGAACCCACGGTCGTGGTTCCTCCACAGGTTCACGTAGCGGAAAATAAAATGCTGAATTTGGGAACGCCCAGCGCTGCGGCGGTGATGCCTGGTGCCCCGCCCTCGAACGGGACAGGTTCGGGCGGCGGCATTGGATCTGGCTCCGGAGGCGGAGTGGGCGTTGGTCACGGACCCGGAGTCGGCGCTGGAAGTGGCGGCGGTATTGGCGGAGGCGTTTACAAAGTTGGCGGAGGCATCTCGGCGCCCCAAGCCATTTCGGCTCCCGATCCAGACTATACAGAAGAAGCTCGGAGAGCTAAGAAGCAAGGAACTTGCGTTCTCTGGTTAATCGTCGACGCAGCCGGACACCCGCGGGATATCAAGGTGGTTCGCGGCTTGGGTCTGGGCTTGGACGCAAAGGCGCTGGAAGCCGTGCGCCAATGGCGCTTTCAACCTGCCCTTAAGGATGGCAAGCCGGTCGATGTGCAGATCAGTGTGGAAGTCGAATTCCACCTCTACTAAAAGTAAGACTGTCAATCAGTAGTTTGCCCTACGGACTGAGAGTAGCCCCGAGATCCGCGCCCAGCGCGGATCTTCTTTTTTGCCGGCTCGCATTACAGGCTTACAGCGTATTCGGCAGGCGTTTACATATGTGACCCGATAGAAGGTTGTCTGTTCTTTTTCTACTCTGTCATTGCTCGTGAGGTTACCGCGAGCGAACTTTCCGGTACCTGAAAGAAAAAGGAGACCAACGTGGCAACTTGTGCGATTTCTGCGACAGAAGCAAATGTCATCCCCACGACTAGCGTCAAAGGCCGCGATGATTCCCAGATTGATCTGGTAAAGCGCGCGCAAGCAGGCGATGAACAAGCCTTTGCAACATTGTTCCAGCAGCACAAGAACCGGGTTTATTCCGTGTGCTTGCTCATGACAAAGGATGTCGCTGAAGCCGAGGACCTGACTCAAGAGGCTTTTCTGCAGGTCTTCCGCACGGTCAGTTCGTTTCGTGGAGACGCCGCGTTCTCAACCTGGCTCTATCGCGTGGCTGTCAATACGGTGCTAATGAAGCTTCGCCGGCGCAAATCTCCGCCGACCGTTTCTCTTGATGAGCCGGTCAATCCTGAATCTCCTTCATTGCATCGCGACTTCGGCAAGAGCGATCCTGACCTTTCCGGTGTTGTCGATCGCATCGCATTGCGCCGCGCGCTGCAGGAGCTTCCTGAGGGCTGCAGAACGATTTTTGCCTTGCATGAGGTCGAAGGGTACCAACATCACGAGATCGCTCAACTGCTCGACTGCTCGATCGGCAATTCGAAGTCGCAGCTCCACAAAGCGAAACTGAAAATGCGCGCTCTGCTGTTTCCCAAGACGAAGATACGGCGTCGCTCCGCGAAGAACATGGGAATGCTGAGTCTGGCCAGGTAATCGCTCGGTAAAACTCGGAGAGAGACCGGCGTTTCGTCAATATGGAAACGCCGTTTTCATCGGTATCCCGTTTCGCCGCCAGAAGGAGTCAAGTGATAATCAGAGGCAGACAATGCTAAACCATCGTCCTGTGCTTGTTATGGAGATGCCAGAGAAAGTTAACTCAAGGGAAGCTCAGAGTTTTTTGCAGGAGTTGGAACCGCTCCTCGATTCCCCTAGTCCGCGGATCATACTGGATTGTTCCGCAGTGCGTCATATTGACGGTGCGGGCGTCGCGATGATGCTGCATTGTCTGGAAAAGGCGATGAAATGCGACGGAGATTTGAGGTTAGCGGGTTTGTCGGTCGAATCAGACGCCGTCGCGGAACTGAGAGCATTTGAAGCATTTACCACCTGCGGTGAGGCCGTGAGCAGTTTCAATAACTTCCCGCCCGAATTGCCGCATGTCCCGTCCTGCGCCAATGATTTTAGGAGCCCGGGTACTCTTAAAAAGGCGAGCTAACCGCTGAGGAACACGTTTACCGTCTGCATTCGACGTAGTGCGCCGGGAGAATACGCCTTGTGCCAGCCTGCCTTTGAAAGACAGTGGGGAGAGGTCGTTACGCGGTTTCAGCAGCTGTAGCGGGGTATTTGGAAGTGAGAGGTTGAGGGGCGGTGGACATTGTAGTGGGAGTGGAGTAGGCGAGGCCGAGAGCGTGCTGGAAGCCGTTGAGGGGGAGTTGGTGGAAGCTGGAAACGGCGTCGGCGGTATTGTCAAAAGATTCGAACAGACGGTGGACGCCGGTGAGTTCCAGGGTGGCGGCGGCGCGAGCAGGAAGGGCGGCGAGTTTGACGTCGCCGTTGCGCTTCATAGCCTCTTCCAGGCAGCGCAGCATCACGTGGATGCCGGCGCTATCGAGGTGTTGCAGCCGGGAACAATCGAGCACCAGGCGAGGCCGATCGGAGTTCAAACAAGCTTCCAGTTCGCGAAAAAATGCGCGACCCTGTGCCACGCTGAGTTTTTCCGGCAATTGCTTTACCGCCACGGGTCTTGCCATCGTCGTCATAATTTCCCAGATCCCCGAAATGCCTTTTTTGACTTTACTGCGGGACGAATGGTTTCTCATCCCTGTAGAGAATGTAGAGCGGGAGGGCGGAACGGTATATCCGGGCCAACCTGTAGAGCGGAAAAGGCTTTTCAGTAGGCCGGACGGCACGGAGAGCGCTCTGCCGCGGGATGGGAGCAGCCTTGCAGCAGCAGAAGAAACAACGCGGAGATAGACCAGAAACATTCCGTCATAATGAGATAGAGAAAGCGATGCTGATGGGACGCGAGTAGTCCCGATGCGGGTTGTCTATGCCCACGGCTACGCGACCCGCAGCGAGTCCCGACTTCCGCGGCGGTCCGCGGTCACGGCGGCGGAGTTCAGCTGCGAAGCATACTGGGAAGCGTAATGCACTTCGCTGATGATGGACAGCGGACGCTGACGCACTTCGTCATACACCCGTCCCAGGTATTCGCCGAGCACGCCCAGGCACAGCAGCAGCAAGCTGCCCATCATAAAAATCGCCGACGCCAGGCCAAAGCCCAGCGGCTTCAGCGGACTGCTTGACAGCAGCGCGCAGATCGCCATCACCACGGCGGCAAACACGGCCAGTCCCGACAGCGCGAAGCTCATCCGCAGCGGTTTGTAGCTGAAACTGGTAATCGCATCCATCGCGTATTTGATCCGGCTGAGGAAGGTGAGTTTGCCTTCGCCGCCCAGGCGATCCTGGCGATCGTAGAGCACCACACCGGTTTTGTAGCCGACCCAGGCGCGCAGTCCCGGTAAGTAGCGGTTGCCTTCGCGCAGAGCATTGATCGAGTCCACGGCGCGCCGGTCGAGCAGGCCAAAAATGCCGGCGTTCAAGGGAATCGGATAATCCGAGAGCGCGCCCAGCACGCGATAGAACAGCGGAAACAACAGGGCCAGAACCTTGCGCCCTTCCTGCCGGCTGCGGCGCACCGCCGTGACTACTTCAGCGCCGCCGCGCCACGCGGCAATCAGTTCCGGCACCACTTCCGGCGGATCCTGGAAGTCGCCATCCATCAACACCACGGCATTGCCCGCTGCGGTTTGCAAACCCGCCGTGATCGCGCCCATGTGTCCCCAGTTGCGCGACAACTCCACCACCACCACGTGCGGATCTTCGGTTTGCAGTTCCTTCAATAATTGCAGAGACGAATCCCGCGAGCCGTCGTTCACGTAGACTACTTCCCAGTCCTCGCCCGTGTCCTGCATGGCTCCGGCCAGAGCGGCGTGAAACGCGGTCAGTATCTCCTCTTCGTTATAAATCGGAACTACGACGGAAATCATGGAAGCTTCTCCTTGGATTGGACCCAAACAGATCGTCACGAAAACAGCGCACCTCTTTGTTGCAGGGCGCGGCTGGACTGTTGTGCCGCACTTTGTTGTGATGCTGATTGGATACCTTGAGATGCGAGTTGGGACGCGACGCGGGATCGATCTACAGCTTTATACTGAGTATGCGCGTCATTTCCATGCAGGCTTAATGCTCACGCAGGCCTATGCATGAGACAGGAACATCATCCTCATCATCTTCATTGTGGCTCGGCAACGACTATTTCGCTGGACTAATCCTTGCAATGGATTTTTTGAGTTGGACTCGCTGGCCTCCTGTGCTCCAAAGTAGTGGTACCTCTTCTGCAGCGTAGCAGAAGACCCTCCAAACGTTTGTAGTTGGTTTCCCCACGAATGGGTTTCCCGTTGTGCGCTTGACTTCGTCGTAAGTTGACTTCGTCGTAGAAAGACGAGCGCCAGCCAGTGAGAAGGTTTGCGAATTCTGAATCAGCAGGATGAGGAGGAGCATTGTCGGACAAACAAGCTGCGGTTAGCCTGCGCACCGTCGCCGAACGAGTCGGACTCGCTGTATGCTCGGTTTCGGCAATTCTAAACAATACGCCTGCGTCCAGGGCGATCCCGCAGCGCACAAAAGATCGAGTCTTTCGCGCGGCCGGGCAGCTGAACTACCGTCCAAATCTGTGGGCGCGATCTCTGCGAACCAAGCGGACGCGCCTCATTGCTGCGATCACGTCCGACATAGGCCGCGCTCCCGTGGCCCGAGTGCTCGCCGGCGTGCAAAAGCTGTTGCATCGCCGAGGGTACTTGCTCGCTCTCGGAACTTTTGATTGCACCTCCGAATGGCAGAACATTTCTGTTGCGCTTCAGCAGCGAGGGATTGAAGGTGTGGTTGCAATTGATTTAGCTCTGCCGCCGGACTTGGCCGTACCTGTGGCTACCGTCGACCTCAACTTCATGACTCTGCTGGAGCCGCTTTCCGAAACCACGCAGGCTTGGCTGTCGGAATTGGGCGAATCCGCTGGGGAAACGGTGCTGCGGCAGATTGAAAAGAAAGCTATTTCTCGCAGAACGATCGTCGTTCCTAAACTTCCGCTTAACTACTTCTCTGTGGGCAACGCAGATCTGGAAGGCGCTGTGACGACTCGGGACGGCGCTACTTAACGTGAAGTCCCGCGCGCCTTTGCTTCCTCCAGGATTCGGAACAGGAGCAGCCAGCGCTTGACGTTGGTGGTCATCAGGAAGTTTTCTTTGACGTGCTCTCGTCCGCTGGCTCCGATGCGCTTGGCAAAATCCGGATGCGTCAGTAGATATCGAATCTGGAATGCGCAGCCTTCTACCGAGTGAACGAGAACTCCCGTGAGTTGGTGAATGATCTGGTTGGGTATGCCTCCCACGGCGCCGGCAATCGTCGGCTTCCCCTTCCACAATGCCTCGGTCACGGTAAGGCCGAAACCCTCTTTAAGGGACTTCTGCACTACGATGGTGGAAGCGCGCTGGATGGCGTTGATTTCGAATGCGCACCAGGGCGGCAGATCCAGAATAATGATGTCGGGATCGTTTCCCGCGGCTTCCTTCACTTCCTGAAGTACAACCGCGCCTTCGGGATCGTCGGACGCGCCGCCTCCTGCCAAGACCAGTTGGCAATCCACATATTTCTTGGCGAGCTTGTAGGCATGCACCACGCCGACGGGATCTTTCAGGCGGTCGAATCGCGACACCTGAGTCACAATGGGGCGGGAGCGGTCGATGCCGAAGTCATCGCATACCTTCTGCACGACCGAGTCGGGCAATTCCTTATTCTTCTCGGAAAGGGGATCGATGCACGGATAAAATAAATATTGCGGAATAGGAAGTTGGCGCGCAAAAGACTGCGAAGAAAATATCGCGGCATCGTATTGCTCCACAAATGGCCGCAGAAATTCCCACACTCGCGCATCGGGATTGGATAAATCGATGTGGCACCGCCACACCCAACTGGCGGGCGTTTTGTCACGCGAACGAATCAGACCAACCGGTTGTGGGTCGTGGATCACCACCATCTCTTCCTCAAACTGGAGACGCTCCCGATTCTGCTCGTTGTACATCAGGAAGATTTCTTGCGCGGATTTGGTCAGTTCATAACTACTGCCGTGCAGCGCATTGTGAAAGGCCTTGGTAACCTCGAAAAAATCGTTGCCGCCGGTGATGACATCCCAGTGAGTGGGCACTTCCAACTCTGAGAGCAAGGGCACCAGGCGATTCAGCATCTCAGCCACGCCACCACCAACCGCGGTGGAATTGACCATCTTGATCGACTTGCCCTTCAGATCGCGAGCCAGAAAGCGCAGAGCATCCACCTGCGCCTGGCCAATAATGTCGCGGTAATCGTCCAGACGAGGAGACGGGGCCGGGGGCGGCGGAGTGAGCACGCTGGCAGGAAGCGGCCTGGTCTTGGCGCGACCAGGTTCTGCGGGAATTGCGTGAGGCGAGACGATCCCTCCTCGGTTTTCGGCAGCTTGAGCTTCGGTCGGCAAGCCGGCGGCGGAATCTGCGATGGTCGCGCGCTGTTCTTCTGTTTTCATCTTTTCGCTGTCCTAGTCCAAAGCTAGTTCAAAGCTTGTTCAACGATGGTCGCAATATGGTGGCGTACGCCTTCCATGGTGTTGGTGTAAATGTCGATACGCTCGATCGATTCGGCCGCTTGTGTAAGGCCGACTTCCTGCTCCAGCCAATTAGAAAAGTCATTGGACATCTGGTGCAATCGCAGCCGGGCCTCAATAAAATGATGGTGAATCGAGTGCAGGCTGACGTGCCGCAGGCCGTCAACAAATCCGGGAAGTGTGTCGGGTGCGAACTGCGTTGGCAGAACCACAATGGAGGCCGCACAAAAATAAAACGGTTCGTGGGCCGGCTTTGTGCCTGACTGAGGATGTTGCTGCAGAAACTCGTTAACGATTCCGACCATTCTCCGGCGCAGCCCTTCGATATCAGTGAATTCTCTGACGTCCACACTGGCCAGCTGTTCGGCCAAGACCGGCTCGTTGCAGGCTGACAGGCACCAGTGCGCAAAATCGTTCGAAAATCCCTGGCGGATGAAGTGATGTTCCTGGAGCGTCCGGAAAGTGTGCTGGAAGATGGAATCGTCGGGACAAGTTTGCAAGGCCTGCCACAGCTCAGAGACGTTGGTGGCCTTCTGCCTTCCGATTCGCAGCAGGTTTTCTGACGTGTTGAAGTAAAACGGTTTATTCGGTTTGCGCACGGGATGCTCGTCTGCCATAGCCATTGTGTCTAATAGGTAGCAGTCCCGAGCAGTAGGGTTGTCTTATTTGCGGCGGCTGAGACAAAAAGGTATGCCAATGCTTGCGAGATTGGTGTCTATTTCCGCTATCCGACAGTGGTGCCCGCCTGGAATTTTTTTTCTCCACCAACGGCGGCATCCAGGCGCACTTCACAAAGCTCTCCAATCAGACCTCCGGCCCATCGGTACACATTGTGTTCTCGCACCATCTTGCGCATTCGCTGCATGCGCATCTGCTTCTCTTCGGGGGGCATTTCGAGGGCTGCCCGGATCGCCTCGGCGGTCTGGTCGATGTCGTAAGGGTTGATCTGCAGAGCATCTCGCAACTCACGAGCCGCGCCGGTAAAGCAACTGAGGATGAGGACGCCGCGTTCGTCGTTTCTGGTGGCGACGAATTCCTTGGCCACAAGATTCATGCCATCGTGCAACGAAGTCACCAAACACAAGTCGGCAGCCCTGTAATAGAGCTGGATTTCCTGGTGACTGTGCTGCCGGTTCAGCAGAACAATGGGCTTCCAATGACCTGCCTGAAATCGCCAGTTGATGCGGTCGGCTTCCGCCTCCACTTCGGCCTGCAAGTCGTGGTAACGCTTGATGTGGGTGCGGCTGGGCGCGCCAATCTGGATGAAAGTAAAGACGCCCTGGTAACTCGGATACTTTTCCAGAAAGCGCTCTATCGCCAGAAATCGTTCCAAAATGCCCTTCGTATAATCCAGCCGGTCGACGCCTACGCCCATGAGCGCGGCCTCGACGCCTAGAGCCTTCAGCAGTGCCGCCCGTTCTTCGTAGGCGGATTCACGGGAGGGATTTGGGGGCACGTCGGCAAATTCCACACTGATGGGGAAGGGGCGCACGGCCGTGTGATGGTCCAGGCGCTGCACCGAGAAATGTTCCCAATCGATGCGCGATTCGACGATCCGGTCGACGGTTTGCAAAAAGTTAGTGCAGTGCGCCTGAATGTGAAACCCGATCAGATCGGCGCCCAGCAGTCCATCGACCAGTTCGCGCTGCCAGGGACAAATCCCGAAAGCTTCCGGATTCGGCCATGGAATGTGCCAGAAAATAGCGACGCGGGCGTCAGGCCGGCTTTGTTTGATCATTCGTGGTAGCAGGGCAAAGTGATAGTCCTGCACCAACACGATCGGCCGGCTGACGTTTTTCATTTCCTCCAGCAGCGCGTCGGCAAACTTCCGGTTCACATCCTGATAATGCTTCCAGTCACCGGCGCGGAATAGCGGGCGGGTGTGAGCGATGTGGCACAGCGGCCACAGCCCTTCATTAGCAAAACCGTAGTAATAACCTTGCTCCTCTTCCTTGGTCAGCCAGACGCGCCGCAGGACGTATCGCGGATCGTCGGGCGGGACCAGCAAGCGATCGTGGGCGTCCACGGCCTCCAGGTCGGCGTCGCCAGAACCATGCGCTGCCCACGTGCCGTCGCACGCGCGTAGCACCGGCTCCATGGCGGTAACAAGGCCGCTTGCCGGCACGTTAACTTCTACTGTTTTGCCGCGGCGCACGTGGATGTAGGGCTCGCGGTTCGAGACCACGAACAGCCTGCCATCTTCCAACCGGGCGCGAACGTGCACCGCCAGCCGATCGGCCGTCCACATGGACTCTCCCGTTTCACGCAACCGCGCTTCCAACTCGGCGGCCGAGCGGGCGACGTTCAAGCTCTCGGCGAAGGTTGCCACTTCCCGCGCCAGCGGGCGAAACATCTCCAGATCCGGCACCTTGATTCGCACTACGCCACGCCCTGTTCGCAGAGCCTTCATCCAATTGGCGGTACGGGCGATGGGACCGGTGATGCTCCAGCGCACAATCAGCACTGTGATCAGAACGATCAGAAAAACATGCGCCAACGCGCTCAGGAAGGTTTCGCGCCAGATCCGCAGGCTTTCTTGCTTGATGTAGCCGGAGTCGTGAACGATGGCTAAACTGCCAATCAGTTCATCGCCGCTGTGCAAGGGTAAGGCATAGATATGAATCGAAGCGCTTCCTATCCGCAGAAAGGCATTCGTGTCATGATTTTGCTGAAGGGCTTGCATTACGATCGGAGGCGCACTCGCCATCAGCGGCTGAAGGTTAGTAGTGACGGCAATAGGGTGGCCTTGCGGATCGTAGACTGCCAGCCCTGCCAGGTGTTCGCGGTTAGCGAACTGCTGCACGATGCGCTGCAGCGTATGTTGCGCATCGCGGTCGAGATCGCGTTCGACGTTCCTTGCGAGACTCTCACCCAATACCTCGGCGCGACGCTGCAAGTCTTTTCGCAGGCTGCGGTTCAGCATGAACACCTGATAGTAGGAGGAGCACAACGATACCAGCGTGACGCCAAGAATGAGCGAGACGATCAGTCGGGCGCTTAGCAATCGCATCTGATGCGTCCTCCGAAACCCGTAACTTGGCGGGTGGTCTCAACCCAACAAAACATCGGAAGGAGAGATTTTGCTGTAAGCATTTCGACTAACTGACCGGGACAAGGCCTTCAGAAACTGCGTCGCATGGCCTCGAAGGCGGCATCATGAGGGTACTGGGTTTGTTGGGTTATTTGAGCGGTCGCTTCGAGAAACGCAACCACCGCGTCCGTCGCTTCGTCACCCTAGCAAGTAGCCCCTATCTGAGGACAGGAACATCAAAAGGGTTGCACAATGCTTGCCAAAACCTAAGCGCTTAATTTTCAGGCGATTGGCGCGAGCGCTCGACGACAATCGCAATGTAATTCTTTCCCACGGAAACACGATCCGGCAAACGAGGCCAGACCGAATAGCCATCAACTCCACGACAAGGTCACCAGGGAATCGGCCGCCAAGTTAACATCGGCGGCATTATTTCCCAGCTTTAGCGTTGCCGTTCTCGCGGGGCCGGAGTTGGTCACGATCAGCACTTTCTGCCCATCGGGATTCTCGAAGGCAACCTGCTCCACGCCCTCCATCTGGCAAGTGGAGCCGAATCTCTTCGCTCCTCGCCTCACGTTGCGGGAGAAATGCGCAAAAGCCCAATACTGGCCGCTGCGCGTGACTTCCTTGGAATGGGAATGAATGGTGACCAGTCCGCCGCAGGGAAACGGCCCGATATTGGGCCGCCCTTTTTCGTTCAGCGCCAGGTTCCATCCACTAATCGCGCGGCACCAGTGCCGAATTGCCTGCGTAAACGTCTTCCCCCAGTTTGCCCAGTCGGTCGCGTAGTCGGGAGCCGTATAGTCGGGGCCGCCTTCCGTCCAGTAGAGTTGCGCATCGGGATGCGCTTCGTGGACCTTGTCCATCATTTCCGGCGTGCCGACGTATCCATGAAATGCAACCGCGTTGCAATATTTGCGTAGTCCTTCGTCGTCGAGCTCGCAGATCGCCCGGCCCCACAGATTGTAATTATGGTCGAGGACCCAGATCTTTGTGGAAAGGCCGCTCTGCTGAAGCAGCGGTCCCAGATAGTTCTTGACGAATCCGATTTCGTATTCCTGCGGAAACAGGCACGCCGGCATTCTGCCATCCTGATCGGTATCCACTTCGTTCTGCACCGTGACCGCCTGCACCGGCACGCCGGCCGCGGCATACGCCTGCAGGAACTTTACGAAATACTGCGCGTAGGGTCCGAAGTAGCGCTGGCGAATCGAGCCACCCAGCATCGATCCTCCCACCTTCATCCAGCCCGGAGGACTCCAGGGCGACGAGAACAGAAACAAGTCTGGATTCGCCTTCCGCGCCAGCCGCAGCATCGGCAGAACATTGGTCTCGTCGTGTGCGATAGCAAATCTCTTCATCTCAGGGTCGGACTCGCCCTCATCGTAGCTGAAAACTTCAGTGGAATAGTCGCTGGATCCGATGCAGGTGCGGCAAACATTGAGCCCCATTTGCGCGGGATGAAACAGCTCGTGAAACAATTCGTCGCGCGCTGGAGCCGGGAGCTGGTTGAAGGTATAACAGGCAGCGTCGGTGAACGCCGCGCCGAACCCGAGGATTTCCTGAAACTTCTTGATGGGGTCCAGAACAATCGCATTTTCCGCCGTCGCGGCGGCGGTTCGCCATTTCAAACTTTCCGCCGCAGCATAGCGAAGCTTGCCGCTGGTCACGCGAACCGTGATATCTCCCGCAGGCGACGCCGCTACGGAAGATGTCAATGCGGACGCCAAATTGGCAGTCGCGGTTGCGGTCAAGCCTGCCGCAGATAATTTCAAGAAGCTTCGTCGAGTCCGGGCGTTCGGCATGGGTTCTCCTAGCGCGAATCGCGCCGTTGTGAGTATAGTGCGTGAGTATGTGCGTGAGTATAGTTCGAACGCTTCACAATTTCACGAGGGTATGAATGCGATCCAGATGGCAGCGCGCTGCTTTGGTCGGAACAATTCTGTTGGCTGGCGGATGTGCCGGCGTTCTTGCGGCTGCGCAGGCCGCGCCAGTTGCCGCTGCGGCTCCTACTCCTTCCTGGAAACTGGTCTGGAGCGACGAGTTCAACGGCCCCAACGGCTCCGCGGTGGACTCGTCGAAGTGGACGTCCGAAACCGGCGGAGGGGGGTGGGGCAACAACGAACTTGAGTATTACACCAGCCGTCTCGAAAATGCTTCGCAGGAGAATGGCAATCTGGTGATTAAGGTCGTTCAGGAGAAATACACCGGCTCGGACGGTGTCGCCAGAAACTACACCTCCGCACGCTTGAAGACTCAGGGCAGGTTTTCGCAGGCCTATGGGCGCTTCGAGGCGCGCATCAAGATTCCTCGCGGACAGGGGATCTGGCCCGCCTTCTGGATGCTGGGCAACGATATCGACAAGCCCGGCTGGCCAACCTGCGGCGAGATCGACATCATGGAGAATATCGGCAAAGAGCCGGCGATGGTTCACGGCACCATTCACGGGCCCGGATATTCAGGCGCAAACGGCATCGGCTCGCCCTACGCACTTTCCAACGATCAGCGCTTTGCCGACGACTTTCACGTCTTCGACGTCGAATGGGAACCGAACGTGATTCGCTTCTACGTCGACGACCATCTTTACGCCACCCGAACTCCCGCCGATCTTCCCGAGGGGACCAAGTGGGTTTACGACCATCCATTTTTCATTCTGCTCAACGTAGCGGTGGGAGGCTATTGGCCGGGAAATCCCGACGCGTCCAGTGTCTTCCCGCAGACGATGCTCGTGGATTATGTCCGAGTCTATTCCCGCGCAACTTCGCAGTCGGCGAACTCGGCGCAACCGTGACGCGGATTGTGTTTTTGCATCAGGGCCTATCCGTTTTGAACATTGACTCCCGCCTCATCCCCTCAGATAAAATCGGAGGCTTATTATGCGAAAGGAAAGGAATCAGGCATGAGCAAGGTACGAGTCCTGGCAGGCACGCGCAAGGGCGCATTCATTCTCACCGCGGACGGTAAACGCCAAACCTGGGAGGTCAGCGGCCCGCACTTTGCCGGGTGGGAGCTCTATCACCTCAAAGGCTCGCCGGCGGATCCCAATCGCATCTACGCGTCGCAGACCAGCGGCTGGTTCGGACAGATCATTCAACGCTCCGACGACGGCGGCAAAACCTGGCACCAGCCCGGAACGCCTCCCGGCCAGGAGCCCGCTCCCGGACCGCCCAAAGCCGTGAGTAACAAATTCGTTTACGACACGTCGCCGGAAACCGGCGCCCCTCTGACCACGCACCAGTTCTACGACGGCACGCAGCATCCGTGGGAGTTTAAGCGCGTGTGGCATCTCGAACCGTCGCTCACCGATCCCGACACCGTGTACGCCGGAGTCGAAGACGCCGCTCTTTTCCGCTCCACCGACGGCGGCGAGAACTGGAAGGAACTTTCCGGCCTGCGCGGCCAGGGCACGGGCCCTAAGTGGCAGCCCGGCGCCGGAGGCATGTGCCTGCACACCATCATTCTCGATCCCAGCAATCCTGACCGCATTTATATCGCGATCTCCGCCGCGGGCGCTTTCCGCAGCGACGATGGCGGCAAGAGCTGGAAGCCGATCAACAAAGGCCTCTACTCAAAATACATTCCAAATCCAACGGCCGAGATCGGCCACTGCGTTCACCACGTCGCCATGAATCCGTCGCGCCCCGGAGTTTTGTTCATGCAGAAGCACTGGGACGTGATGCGCTCCGACAATGCCGGAGATCAATGGACGAAGATCAGCGGGAACCTTCCCACGGACTTCGGCTTCGTCATCGACATCCATTCGCACGAGCCGGAAACGGTTTACGTCGTCCCCATCAAGAGCGACGGCGAGCACTACGTGCACGAAGGCAAGCTGCGTGTCTTTCGCAGCCGCACCGGCGGCAACGAATGGGAGGCGCTGACTAAAGGCCTGCCGCAAAAAGATTGTTACGTCAACGTCCTGCGCGACGCGATGGCAGTGGACAAACTCGACAAGTGCGGCATCTACTTCGGTACCACCGGCGGCCAGGTCTATTGTTCCGCCGATGCCGGAGACAGCTGGAGTCCAATCGTCCGCGACCTGCCGGCAGTGTTATCAGTAGAAGTACAAACACTCGCGTGAACTTCAGGATAAAAGAACGGGCTGGGGGATTTTGACTTTGCCGCTCTCATGGTTACTGGCCTCGAAGGGTTTCGACAGGAGAAAGATGAAAATAAAGATAATTGGGATGGCGGTTGCATATTCGTTATTGCTGACAGGTATCGCAACGGCGCAGGAAAAGCAGGCGGGAAAATCAACCTCAACTACTTCCGTTCTCGAAGCGAAGGTCCGGAAAGTTTGGGAAGATTTCAAAACCAAAGACAAGGCGTCTCTCGGAGCCGCACTCGCCGACGACTTTCGAATGTTTGAAGAGGGCACAAGCGGGTTCGGGGACAAGAAGGCCGATCTCGCCACGGTGGACGAGTTAGAACTCGTCAGTTACACACTCAAGGATTTCACCGTGAAATCGCTCGGACCACGCGCTGCGCTAGTCACCTATGTGGCGCACTATGAAAGTAAGGCCGGCGGCCAAGTGGCAAAAGCAGACAGTGTCTTTGGCGAAGTGTGGACGCGCGAGGGCAACGACTGGAAGGCGCTCTATCTCCAGGAAACCTACATGCAAGGAACCACGGCGAAGTGAACGAAGTTGGCTGGGCAATTCGGCGGCAATATTGCCGGCGTCGCACCGAAATAAACCCAATGATTCGAGTCGAACTCCCACAACATCTACGAACCCTGGCGCACGTCGACCGCGAAGTAACGTTAGAAATCGACGGCCCGGTCACGCAGCGCTCGGTCCTCGACGCGCTCGAGGCCCGCTATCCCATGCTGCGCGGCACCATTCGCGACCACGGGACGCTGCAGCGGCGAGCGTTCTTGCGCTTCTTCGCCTGTGAGGAGGATCTGTCCCACGAACCGCCGGACGCCCCGCTGCCCGACGCAGTTGCGTCCGGGAAAGAACCTTTCCTGATAATTGGGGCCATTGCCGGTGGCTAGCCGAAGATCACGCTTGTCTGGAGCCGGCACTCTTGCCCGCTTTCCGGGGTGGCACAAAACCTAGCGGGCAGGAGTGCCCGCTCCATACAAACTAAGAACGACTTGGGGGAGATCCAATTCGTTTTTTTTCCACAGTGTTCCTGCAGGAAGATCGCGCGATTCTACCCCGCAGGCTCCGGCACCAACGATGCTGGAGGCGATGCTTGCGGCGGTGGTGGATATAGGACGAGGCTCAACGGTCGATAACGCGGCGCCAAGAAGTAGATCGCATACGCGGGGAAGAACACGATGGCTGGCACCGCAATCAGCGACGTCAGGAAAAGAAAAATCCCCAGCAGAAAGCACCCCACCACGACAGCCACCGTGATAGTGAAAACATTCCACGTCATGCCGGCGGACTTCCCGGTGATCATGGCAATGATTCCCAAGCCCAGAGCCGGAATGGCGACGATCAAACCAAGAATCACCGATGCGATACCGATCACGATCCCCGCGCCGATGGCCAAAACGATCTTCATTCCAACATACGCGGCGTAGCCAGTTTGTTCGGCCTGGATCATGGGCCACAATCGTCGCCAGCCTTCGACCGCGCCAATATTCTCCAATGCCATTTGCGGTACAACAAAATCCTTGGTCAGCACGTGAACCACAGCCACGATCAAAAAGAAAAGGAATACCAGGAAGAACACCACGATCCCACCAAGCACCAGCGGCAGGACATGTTCGCGAGGCGGGTTGAACCATCCCATCGCCAGAGCAAATGCAGCGGGGATTCCCAGCAGCACCGCCATTGCTGCGAGGGTCGCCAGCATCAGTCCCAGCTGCCACAAGAAATATTTCCATGCCGGGCCTTGCCTGTGGCTCCAACCCTGGCGGATGCGACACTCTTTCGCCAGCACGCTGTCGAACAGAATGAACCGCATCACGCTGCTGACATACAGCATCACAATGAAAAAGACGAAACCGGCCACCAGGAGGACGGCGATGACGCCGCCCAGAATCGCGGGGTCGATTTTCGGCCAGCCCATTTGCAAGAAATGGCGCGATGACCCAGTCGGACGCGGGAAGCTCGTAGGAAAATTGAAGCTTCCGCCGGAGCCCGTTTCTCCTGCCAGCAAGCCGACGACCGCCAGTCGAATCCACTGCCCGAAGCGAAACGGCTGCAGGAGTTGCTGTTTGGTGTGCTGGAATGCGAGCGTGATTGTGTCTACGGCGGAGATGGGCAAGAATCACCTCGGAGAAATGCTTCAGCAGAAAGGTACTGCGAACTAGGAGACGAGGCAAATCAATTTTTGCGGGTTGTCTACTCGTAACGCAGGGCTTCGACGGGATCGAGTTTCGACGCCCGCAGGGCCGGGACCAGGCCGCTGATCACGCCTACAATCAGCAACACGGCTGTGGAAAGGATTACGGTCATCATGGAGATGCGGAGATGGATGTCGCCCTGCCCGGAATCGTCTTCAAACAGCGGCCCCATCATGGGCAGCGTGCCGACGGACCAGGCGATGAGATAGGACAGCAACACGCCAATGGCGCCGCCAATCAGCATGATGAGAAGCGTCTCCGCCAGGAATTGCAGTTTGATGTGGCGCTTACGCGCCCCCAGCGCCCGCCGCAGACCAATCTCGCGGATGCGTTCGTCTACTGAAACGAGCATGATATTCATGACGCCGACGCCTCCAATTCCGAGAGTCAACGTCCCGATGAACGTCAGCAGCACTTGCAACCCAATGGTCAAGGCGTCGATGACCGGACGGAATTCATCGCGACCGAACATCTGGAAGGCCTTAGGGTCCGTGGGAGAAAAGTTCTGTCGCGTGGCCACCGCGGCCAAGACTTGCGCCATGGCTTTCTTTTCAAACTGCGGAGCGATGGGCTCAAACAGCATCACCGCGGCGTAGCGCGTATTCCACAAATCGCCGGCCGCGGAATACGGAATCCAGGACGATTCGTCGTCGCTGGAAAAATAATTGCTGAGCTGAATTTTCCGCGCCATGACGCCGATCACAGTAAAGCGTACGCCGGAGACTTGCACCGTTTCGCCGACTGCGGGGCGACCACTGAACAATTCTTCCCGCAGCCTGCCACCGAGAAAGATCACGCGCCGGCGTTCAAGTTCGTCTTCGGCATTGATCCAGCGGCCTTCCGAAGGGACTTCATTGCGCATCTCGCCATATTCGGGACAGACTCCGCGCACCGGCGCGGTCCCGACCATGCGGTCGCCATACGCGATTCCCGGACGGCGAACGGTCTCAAGGCACACATGCTTCACCAGCGGAGCGGTGGCCTTCACCATGTCGAGATCTGCCTGTTCGAGAACTACTTTCTTGCCGGCACGCTGGCCTCCAGGCTGCTCGCTGGTTTGCTGCGGCCAGCAGATGACCACGCTTTTGCCGAAGGCGTCAAAGCCATGCACCAGCACGCTGCGAAAGCTGCTGCCGTAAGCGATTAACAGGGTCACGGTCGCGATGCCCCACACGATGCCCAGCATGGTGAGAAAACTGCGAGTCACGTTGCGCTTGAGCGCGATCCAGGCCTCGAGGATAATTTCAATCAGCATGGGGTGAGTGCAAAGTTTCAAGGGTTCAGAGTTTCAGGGTTTTGAAACCTCGAAACGTGCAACTTTGAAACCTTCTGCTATCCTCCGGCTTCGTAGCGCAATGCTTCGATTGGATCGATCGACGCCGCTCTCCGTGCCGGGAAGAGGGCTGCGCCTATCGCGATCAATCCCAACAGCGCGGCGGCAATCAAACCGGAGCTCCAGCTCGGGATCAGTCCGGCAAAGAAGTCGGGCATGGGCAGCATATTGACCAGCGCACAGAAACCAAACGCCACGCCCAGGCCAATTCCTCCGCTCAACAAAGCGATGATCAGCGCTTCGATAAAAAATTGCCGGAGAATCGTCCCCGCCGGAGCGCCAATCGCTTTACGCACGCCAATCTCGCGGGTTCGCTCCCGCACCGCGACCAGCATCACGTTCATGACGCCAATGCCGCCCAGAACCAGAGTCACGATCCCAACCGCTCCCAGAAAAAATTTCATGCCATCGGTCATCGTCTTAAAAGCCTGGGCTTCCTGCACCGTATCCCAGATAGGGCAGGCTTCTTTGTCGTTCGGATCGTAGCGATGCATGCGGGCCAGCGCCACCCGGACTTCGCGTTTACATGCGGTGTGCTGATCGACCGATTTCGGCGTTACCAGAAGTTGATCAAAAGTTTCATTCGTGCCTGGAGGTTTATCGGGGAAATCGCGGCGCATTGCGGCAAAGGGGACGAAGACTTTGTTGACATCCCAGCCGTCATAGCTGGAATCCTGCTTCTTCTTAGCCATCACGCCAATCACGGTGTAGGGAAAGTCATTCAAGTAGATCGTATCGCCTACGGGATTGCGCCCAGGAAACAATTGCTTGGCGGCATCGGAGCCGAGAAAGGCCACGCGACGCGCCTCGCGCATGTCATCCCAGTCGTAAAAACGTCCCGCGCCCACGTCGAGGCTGCGAATGTAGCCGAACTGAGGATACGATCCGGTGACGGTGAAAGCGGCATTGTTGAAATTGGAATGCGTGCGGACGGTGTCCTGCTCAAGCTCGGGAATCGCATACTCGCAGTCTGGCGAATCGGATTGCACCACCGCTACGTCCGGGTCTTCCCAATGCACGACGCGACCGGCATGGGTGCCTCCTGCCTGCAGGCTGGTGCGGCCATGGAAGACGATCATCACGTCTTTACCCAAGTTCCGCGCCTGAGTTTCCTGGCCTTTGCGCAAGCCTTCGCCGGCCGCGACCATCAGCACAATCGACACGATACCCCAGGCGATGCCGAACATCGTCAGGAAGGCGCGCAGCTTGTGCGACCACAGGGTTCGCAGGACGTCGAAAATCAGGTCGCGGACGGTCATGACACTGGTTGGACGCAGCCGGGACCCGAAGGTCATCCCCAGCTGGCTTAGGGTTAGATACGCATACGGCAGGGATTTTGTTGCAGGGAAAATCCTAAGTGTTTGCTGTACCGCTGGTTCAAAGCGGCGTCGACGGTTCAATTAGGGTTCATGACTATTCACGATGGAGAAGAGCATTGACAAATATCTTGGACCTCCGGCGTCCTCAGCCGTACCTCGCCCTAAGGAGCTACGCCTTCACCGCTGCCGTACCGACAGGATCCATCCACGCATCGAATTGTCTGAGCGCCAGTTCGCACTGGGCGCGATGCCGTTCCTTGCGATCGCGAATTTTTCTTTGCAGCGAAGGAAGAAGATCAAACGTGATATTGGCCGGCTGAAAGTTTTTCGCATCCGCATGCGTGACGTAGTGCATCAGCGATCCAAAGGCGGAAGCTCGTGGGACCGGCGCCATGTCTGCTCCGCAAACCAGTGCGGAAGCGTGCATCCCAGCCAGCAGACCGGTGGCGATCGACTCTATGTAGCCTTCCACGCCGCAGATCTGTCCTGCAAAGAATACCTGCGGATGCGCCTTCATCTGCAAGGTTTCGTCCAATAAAGTTGGCGCATTGATGTAGGTGTTGCGATGGATCTGTCCGTATCGCAAAAAACGTGCATTCTCCAGACCCGGAATCAGCCGAAGCACGCGCGTCTGCTCGCCAAACTTCAAATGATTCTGGAAGCCGACCATATTGTAGGAATCCGCCCGGAGGTTTTCCTGCCGTAACTGCACCACGGCGTACGGCATTTTGCCAGTGCGCGGATTGATCAGCCCAACCGGCTTCATCGGACCGAAGCGCAGCGTGTCGCGCCCGCGACGCGCAATTTCTTCGATGGGCAGGCAACTTTCGAAATAATTCAGCTTTTCCCAGTCCCGCTCTTCCACCGACTGCGCTGCGATCAAGGCATTGTAGAAGCGTGCATATTCCTCCGGAGTCATCGGACAGTTGATGTAATCCGCCGATCCTTTGTCATAGCGCGCCGCCTTGTAGACGCGCGACCGGTCGATCGAGTCCGCTTCGACAATCGGGCTGATCGAATCGTAGAAATACAAGTGGGGATGGTGTGGAGCGGGCGACCCAGCCCGCTCGGCCTCTGCCTTTGCCCCGCTCAGCCGCGCGATTTCGGACGCGAGTGCGTCCGAGGTCAGCGGACCACTGGCGACAATTGTTATACCCTGCGACTCATCCACCTTCGCCACTTCTTCGCGGCGAACGCGAATGCGCGACTCCCGCGATACTGCTTCGGTTACGCGACTCGCGAACGTCACCCGATCCACAGCCAGAGCGTGCCCTGCGGGGACCGCGCATTCCCGGGCAATTTCCAGCAGCAAGGAACCGGCACGCCGCATCTCTTCCTTCAACAGCCACGGAGCGGTGTTCTCACTTTCCGATTTCAGGGAGTTCGAGCACACCAGTTCGGCAAAATCCGCGGTCTGATGAGCTGGGGTCGAGCGCACCGGACGCATCTCGAACAGTTCCACGTCCCAGCCTCGCCGAGCGCACTGCCAGGCGGCTTCCGACCCCGCCAGTCCCGCTCCGATAATTTTGATGATCGCCATTGTCTGTCGCGCGCAGGCGCTAGCCGATCAGCGAAGATATGGGTCGCCCTGTTCCGAATTCGATAGCGGAACTGCCGCCGCGGCGACCAGCGCCCACCCACCTTTTTTGTACACCCAAGTGTCAATAAAGCGCCAGCGCTGGAGTTTGAGGCTTCCTTTCTTTGCTTTTCTTTCGGAGTAAGTGCCGACCACGATGGCCGTACTGGCGAATGTGCGCACCGTCATGGGTCCCATTACGATCTGATCCTGTTGCGGACTCTCCCGCTTGATCCTCGACAAATATTCCGCTTTGGTGATCAATTTTCCATATTCAACGTAGACCAGAGCGTTATCGAAAATCAGGTCCAACGCACCGCTGTCGTTGCGCGACTGCCCGACGGTCCACGCGTTCTCTAGCGCACGAATACCTGCCGCAGTGCCGCCCGCCGCCAGTTGCTGTGCCGGGAGCGACAGTGACGCGGCGCAAACTAGAACGCAGCAACAGGCAGCGATTTTCATAAGATAGGCCTTCGACGCACAGGGATGAACAAGGGAAAAGGGATTTCCGTGGACACTCAATTTCCGCCCGGCGTTAGCAGGCTCGCAATCGCGACCCATTGCCCGTTCTTGTCGAGCCACGTATCCACAAAACGACCTCGCCGTACGAACGACTTTCCATGTTCCATGCCCTTCATCCGGTAAAGGCCGGTGACGATTGCAGTCTTTCCGTGCAGCTGCACAGTCATGGCTTCTGCCGTGAATTGAAGCGAATCGCTCGTCTCGATGTGCATGAGCACTTCCGCCTTGGTCAGGACTTTTCCGTCCGGGTCCACGTAAACCAAGGCATCGTCGAGCACCGCACGCAAGGCTGTTACGTCTTTGCGCTCCCATGCTTGCATCTTCCCGACAAGCTCAAGCGCGGCAAGTTTCGAGGCAATGTCGGAATCGTCGGCTGCCTGTGCAGCGGCCATCCCCGACCCGAGGCAGATCAGCGCCATCATCCACGGCAAGGCTCTCATCCATATCCTCACCTAAGGGATATCGGCACAATCCCGTTTATTCTTGAGGGCTGGGTCGGGCTGCACGCAGTCGTCCGATCTGCGATGATGAAGACGAACTCTTGGAGGACTCGATGGCGCGCATTACCCTGATCAGTCCCGAATCGGCGACGGCGGAAGTGACGGAAATCTACGAGAAGGCGCTTCGCGGAAAACCTGGAAACGCGCAGAAGGCGTTGGCCCATCGCCCGGAAATGCTCAGGAATTTTCTGACCTTCTACGCCAGCGTTGGCCGGTCCCTCGACCGAAAGTTGTACGAACTCATCTATCTGCGCGTGTCGCTGATCAACGGTTGCCACTACTGCACGCAGCACCACGTTGCATCGTCAAAGAGGGCGGGACTAACCGCGGAAGACTGGTCGGCGCTCCGAGCGGGAGATTATTCAGGCTGCAGCGAAAAAGAACGCGCCGCGCTCACGTATGTCGAAAAGCTTACGCGCACGCCGCACGACATCACCGACAGCGACTTCGCTTCGCTGAGCAAAAATTTCTCCGAACCGGAGATCGTGGACATTCATCTCCTAACGGGCTTGGCGAACCTTACGAATCGGTTTACCGATCCTCTGGGATTGGAAGTGGAGTTTCCGGAGGAAAAGATCTAGCTCTTGCCACAGATTTTCGCGGATTACCACGGATGAACTGCAAGGCATTATCTGATTCCGCGTTGCTCCGTGGAATCCTTGGCAGATATTTTCTTCAGGTTAAAGGATCTCCCGGGCATCGCCAACGCGCTTCGTGACTTGCTCCCGGTCGAGATATTCGAGCAGAGGGATAGCGTACTTGCGGCTGACTCCAGTCAGTTCTTTGAACTTGGCTACATTCATGTTCGGAGATTTGGTTTTCTGATCTGCAATTAAGCGGCGCAACTGTTGCAACGCACTTCGATGAAAGACGAGTTCCTCGGAAATTTTGACCAGCATCCTGTCCCGTAACAATAACGTTACGATCTTCTGCGCCCGAGTCTTATCCACCGTCAGTCCCGCGATTACCTCATTGAGCGCCGGAACTCTCAATCCGGCGGCTGCAAAAGCCTCCTCGATTTTTTTCTTTGACTCGGCCTCCTCGTCCTTCATGACGACGCCCTGGCCCGGGAGCCGTACGAGGTCGCCCTCGACTTCTAAGCCCTTTTGCCGCACAGCGTCCTCCAAAACCCGAGTGAACACCTCTGGCCTAACGTCGAACAGGTGGCCGCGAAGTTCCTCCTTGTTCATTCCTGGCACGAGCGGATTTTTTTTCTGAAACGATTCGAGTTGAGAAAACAGGGTTTTTGAGATCCTTATCTCAATCCACTTCTGCCAAATTAATACGTCACCGATGCGCGCAACGCCATCAACCTTCGAAGCCAACGAACCGATGTCCGCCGGCGTCCAGCCTGTCCTCGCAACACCTTCCGCGATCGATATTCCCCGTGTGCCGCTCGCCACCACAAGACTCCGCAGAGCTACCGCGCGCGCGGGATCGGATCGCCTCTTCAAATGGTCGAAGTGAAGGCCAGCGTCCACGATCTTAAGGGGAGCGTCATTGGTCACAACCGCCCCTCCGCCTATGGTGACGACGGGTGAAAACTGTCTGATGATGAATCGGTCTCCGGGCAGAAGCAAGGCAGCGTCGCGTAACCTGAGCTGCACAAACATTTCTTCGCCCGGCGCGACCTGAGTTGCATAACGAGGCGTCTCCAATCCCACGCTCCGGGCTGCAGCGGGAGTTATCTCAGACCGCGTATAAAACAATATCTCCGCCACCGTCTCCATGGTGTTGGAGTGGAAGTGGACTCGGGATCGATGCTTCAGCGCACGCGGAGCTGAGGCAAGCAATCGGAGGCGCACATCCACTCGGCGTGTCGCTGAAAATGTCGCTGGCGGCGCGAGAGTCATGCCGCGAGAAAAATCTTCCGTGCTGGCACCGGCAATGTTCAAAGCCGTGCGTTGTCCGGCGATCGCCGCCTCGGCAGACTGCCCGTGGACTTGAACTCCTCGCACTCGCACTTTTCGACCGGAAGAAAAGACTTCCATCTCCTCGTCGCGTCGAATCGTCCCTGACAGCAGCGTTCCGGTCACTACCGTGCCAAATCCCTTCATGGTGAATACGCGGTCGATGGGCAAGCGGGACAAGGCATGCGAGTCGCGGGGCTGCACTTCCGTGGCCTCGGCGATCATCGCTCGTTTCAGATCGCCGAGCCCGGCGCCCTTCAGCGAACTCACGGCGATGATCGGGCTTGGATTATCCAAAAATGTCCCGCGCAGAAATTCTTCGACTTCCAGGCGCACCACGTCGAGCGTCTCCGCATCCACCGCGTCGGACTTGGTAAGCACCGTGATGCCGCGCTGCACGCCGAGTAATTGCAGAATGTCGAAGTGCTCACGGGTCTGCGGCTTAATCGACTCATCGGCGGCTATGACTAGAAGCACCAGATCGATGCCACCCACTCCGGCCAGCATGTTGCGCACAAAGCGTTCGTGGCCGGGGACATCCACGAAACCGAGATGCAGCAGCTCGCCGTTCGCGCCGGGCAAGTCCATATGCGCGAAGCCGAGATCGATGGTGATGCCGCGTCGCTTCTCTTCTTCCAGGCGATCGGCGTCGATCCCGGTCAACGCCTTGACCAACGCGGTTTTTCCGTGGTCGATGTGGCCGGCTGTGCCTACGATGATGGATTTCATGCTCATCTGAAATCTTAACCGGAATGGCGGCACAAAGATAAATCTGAAAATAAGAAAGCTCTCGCCAATGCCCACCGCTTGTGCACTCTCGACCCAGACCTTACCCTTACGCTTGTTGCGGAAAAGGTGGACGCCATGACGGTATCTGTTTTTGTCGGGACCAGCGTGGATGGCTTCATCGCGCGGCGGAATGGCAGTTTCGACTTTCTGCCGGCGGATGGCGCCGAACCTCACGGCTATGACGAGTTTATCGCCACGGTGGATGCGCTCGTCATCGGCCGTAAGACTTTCGAGACGGTACTGTCCTTGCCCACGTGGCCTTACGGCAAAAAGCGCGTTGTGGTTCTGAGCAGTCGGACCTTCGACCTATCCACGGTGCGCGGAGGAGTGGTGGAACACATGGCCGGGCCTCCGGCCGAGATTGTCGCAAAACTCGCCGCCAGCGGCGCTCAACATCTTTACGTCGACGGCGGCATCACCATTCAAGGATTTCTGCGGGCAGGCCTGGTTCAGCGTCTCACGATCACCCGAGTGCCCGTGCTGATTGGAGACGGAATTCCTCTCTTCGGCGCCCTGCCGGCGGATCTTAGCCTGCGTCACGTAGCAACGCAGCAATATCCGAGTGGCCTGGTAAAGAGCGAGTACCAGGTTCTGCCCGCCTCTAACGCGCCCTGAGTAGTTCCCCGGAAAGCGCAGGAGGTTCATTCCGTACGGTCGAGTGAAAAATATTAACAATGAAGCCTCGCAATCGTTCTACCCATGCGCGCGGCGAAATGCGACAATAGAAGCTCTTCCCATGGCCACATCTTTGACCTCTGCCTTTTCTCCGGAAACCCTCCGGCAGCACGGCCTCACGCTTGAGGAGTACGAGAAAATCAAACAACTTCTCGGCCAGCGCGAGCCTACGCTCACCGAACTCGGCATCTTCAGCGTGATGTGGAGCGAGCACTGCTCCTACAAATCGTCGCGCGTGCATTTGAAACGCTTGCCCACCCGTAGCAAACTCGTGCTGCAGGGACCGGGGAAAACGCCGGCATCATCGATATTGGGGACGGCTGGGCTTGCGCCTTCAAGATCGAATCGCACAATCATCCGTCGTTCATCGAGCCGTTTCAGGGCGCAACCACGGGCGTGGGCGGAATTCTGCGTGACATTTTCACCATGGGAGCAAGGCCGGTGGCGGTCATGGATTCGCTGCGCTTCGGACCGATTCGTGTGGGCGCGGGCGACTCGCCCGTGCAGGCAGCGCCAGCGGCCGGGCTTCGCCCTGACCGGACAGCCGAAGCGGCTGTCACTACGCAAGCAACGCAACCTGAGATTCACAAGAATCATTCCATTCTTGACGGAGTGGTCAGCGGCGTCGCTTCTTACGGGAACTGCTTCGGCGTACCGAACCTCGGGGGCGAAACCAAGTTCGAACCCTGCTATTCGGGAAATCCGCTGGTGAACGCGTTTGCGCTGGGACTCGTCAGGAAGAATGAAATTTTCTACGCAAAGGCTGCGGGCGAAGGCAATCCAGTGATTTACGTGGGCGCGAAGACCGGGCGCGACGGCATTCACGGCGCAACCATGGCCAGCGAGGAATTTAGCGAAGCTTCGGAGGCGAAGCGGCCCAATGTGCAGGTGGGCGATCCGTTTTTGGAAAAGTTGCTGCTCGAAGCATGCCTCGAAGCCATGCAGACAGGCGCAATTGTCGGCATTCAGGATATGGGCGCCGCGGGACTGACGTGTTCGACCTGCGAGATGGGCGGGCGGGGCGGCATGGGCATTGAGATCGAACTCGACCGCGTGCCGCAACGTGAAACTGGCATGACTCCCTACGAGATCATGTTGAGCGAGTCGCAGGAACGCATGTTGCTGGTGGCCCAAAAAGGGCGTGAAAATGAAGTCTTCCGCGTGTTCGAAAAATGGGGACTGGATGCGGTTGAGGTGGGTACGGTCACGCTCGACAATAAGCTGCGCGTGCTGGAGCACGGCAAAGTTGTGGCGGAGATTCCGAATCCGGCGCTGACGGATGAAGCTCCGGTTTATAAACGTCCGCTGGCGCGATGGGAACCGCCAGTGCCGCGGGAGATACCGGAGAATGTGCGGCTCAGCAAATCCCGGGGGCTGAAGCCCGCCGCGTTCGGGGCTTCTGGCGGCAGGGCTGAAGGCGTGCCCTTTCAAGACTTCACCCCAAATCTGAAGCAGTTGCTGTCCAGTCCGAATATCTGCGGAAAGCGCTGGGTGTGGCAGCAGTACGATCACATGGTGCAGACCAATACGGTCGAAGCGCCGGGAGCAGGAGATGCGGGCGTGATCCGCATCAAGGGCTCGCAGCGTGGGCTTGCGATGGCGCTCGATGGCAATGGACGATGGTGCTATCTCGATCCGCGGCTGGGCGCGATGCATGCGGTCGCCGAAGCGGCGCGTAAGGTGGCATGCTCGGGAGCAACTCCCGTGGGCGCAACGAATTGCTTAAATTTCGGCAATCCCGAGAAACCGCACATCATGTGGCAGTTTTCGCAAACGATCGATGGCATCACCAAAGCCTGCGAGGAATTGGAAATTCCTATCACCGGCGGCAATGTCAGCTTTTATAACGAAACGCTCGGTGAGGGCATTTATCCCACGCCGGTGCTGGGGGTCGTCGGGACTCTGGATGACGTGCATAAGGCAGCGAAAATGCATTTCGCCGCGCCAGGACGCGCGATTGTCTTATTGCGCGCGGCGGACCCGGGAGACAGTAGCGATGCTGAGAGCGAGTTTGGCTCGTCGGAATATGCCAAGGAGATTCTGGGAACGGTGTGGGGCTATCCTCCGCAACTGGATTTAGAAAAAGAAGCAGGGTTGCAGAAAGCAATCATTGAGGTGATTCGGCAGGGCACGGTGGAGTCCGTGCACGACTGCGCCGATGGGGGAATTACAGTTGCGTTGGCGGAAAAATCGTTTCGAAAAGGGGTGGGAGCGCGGGTGAACCTGGCGTCCGGCGGGCTGTTCGGCGAATTCGTACTGTTTGGCGAAGATGCTGGCCGGATTGTGATCTCTTGCGACCTGGGCAACGTGGCGCGAATCAAACAGGTGTCGGTGAATTTCGGCGTGGCGGCTGAGGTTATCGGCCAAACAATTCCCGATCGGTTGGAAGTTTCCCTCGATGGCAAGATGGTGATTTCGGCCGACGTGTCGGAGTTGAGTTCGGCTTATGAAGGCGCCTTGGAGTCGGCGTTGCGAACCGATCCGGAGTTGATGGCGGCCGGTTGATGCAGAGCCAAAGCTCGAACCACAGAGGACACTGAGGAACACAGAGTTTCGCTTGCTGGACAGCCGAGGCGGCTGTCCCTACGTGGTCCGTGGTCGATTGGAGCTAAGATAAAGGCCAGGAGCTAAATGCCTTTTTCCGACAAATTTCATGAGGAATGCGGTGTGGTCGCGATCTTTGCCCATCCTGAGGCGGAGAAACTGGCTTACCTGGGGCTGCATGCGCTGCAGCATCGCGGACAGGAATCGGCCGGGATCGTCTCATCCGACGGTCTGACCTCGCGCGTGCACAAGGCCATGGGATCGGTGGCCGACATCTTTACCGAAGACGTGCTGTCGAAAATGCGGGGCACACTGGCCATCGGCCATACGCGCTATTCTACTGCCGGAGATTCGGCGCTGCTGAACGCCCAACCCATCCTGGTGCAGTCGAACAAGGGTTCCATTGCGGTGGCGCACAACGGCAATTTGGTCAATGCGATGCAAGTCCGGGCGCGGCTGGAAAGTCAGGGCTCGATTTTTCAGTCCAACAGCGACACCGAAGTCATCGTTCATCTGATCGCCCTTTCGAAGGAGCACACGCTGCCGGAAGCCGTAGCGGATGCGCTGCGGCAGGTCGAAGGCGCTTTTTCGCTGGTGATGATGAGTAATGACCGGGTCTTTGCGGTGCGCGATCCTCGCGGCTTTCGGCCGCTGGCCATGGGCCGGATCGCGGCGCTGGAAGGTCAGAAACAAGACACCATTGTTTTTGCTTCGGAGACCTGTGCGTTCGACTTGATCGGTGCCGATTATGTGCGCGACGTAAAGCCCGGAGAGTTGATCGTAGTGGGGCCAGAGGGAATCAGTTCGCGTTTCTACTCCACGGCGGCGCCGCAATCCAGTTGCATATTCGAGCACGTGTACTTCTCGCGTCCCGACAGCGTGGTTTTTGGCCGCGCGGTGCAGACCAGTCGCGAGGAATTAGGGCGGCAGCTGGCGCGCGAAGCCGGAGTAGAGGCTGACCTTGTCGTCCCCGTGCCCGATTCGGGCGTGACCGCGGCCGTGGGCTACGCTGCGGAAAGCGGAATTCCGTTTCGTTTTGCGCTGATCCGCAATCACTATGTCGGACGCACGTTCATCGAGCCCAGCCAGAGCGTGCGCGACTTTGGCGTGAAGCTCAAACTGAATCCCGTGCGCTCGCTGCTCCAAGGCAAGCGCGTAGTGCTAATCGACGACTCGATCGTGCGTGGCACGACCAGCCGGAAGATCGTGCGCATGATCCGCAGCGCGGGAGCCAAAGAAGTGCATATGCGCATTTCGTGCCCGCCGACGATTTCGCCATGTTATTACGGCGTGGACACTCCTTCAAAAAAGCAACTCATCGCCGCCAACAAGTCGGTCGAAGAGATTCGCGATTATATCGGCGCGGATTCCCTCGCTTATCTCTCGCTGGAGGGCCTTAAGAAGGCCTGCGGCGAAGGCGAGAAAATTTCTTACTGCTCGGCCTGCTACACGGGGAATTATCCCACCGATATTATTGACGTCGAGGAAATTCAGCCGGCGTCGGCGCGGCGGTAGGCCTCAGCCTCGGCAAGCAGCAGATTCCTCGCTTCGCTCGGAATGACAAGAAACCTAATCACACCTGCGGCTTTCGCGCTTGCGCGATGCGGGGGATGGACTGCAGATCGGGGATGATGCGAACTTCATCCCAGTCTTTAAGAAGCTGCTCCACCTTGGCAGCGATCGTGCCGCTGATTTCCAGGATCAGCGAGCCGCCGGGACGCAAAGCTGCGTGAGCGTGCGGCAACAGGCGGGCGATGACCTCGGTTCCATTAGGACCGGCAAACACCGCGTCGCGCGGCTCATACTTCCGCACCTCCAGTTGAACCTGGTCCTCTTCCGAGTCGCCGACATACGGCGGGTTGGAGACGACGAAGTCGAAGCCGGTCAGATCGAGTCCTTCCAGTAAGTCCGCCCGATGAAAATGAATCCGTTTCTCGAACTGAAGGCGCGCGGCGTTGGCTCGGGCGACTTCGAGGGCGGCCGCCGATATATCGGTGGCGTAGATCTCAGCATCAGGGAATTCTTTAGCCAGAGCTAGAGCAATGCATCCTGAGCCGGTGCCCACGTCGAGAATACGGAAACGATTTGTATGTGGTGGGCACTCTTGCCCGCCCACCGCGTTCTCGCTGGCCAGAGCTAACGCTGTTTCGATCAAATGTTCGGTCTCGGGGCGTGGAATAAGAACCGCCGGGGTAACGATCAGGTCCATCCCCCAGAACTCCTGATGTCCGATGATGTATTGCGTAGGGAGGCCACGAGCACGTTCGCCGAGCGACGCATCATAACGGGTCTGCTCTTCATGGCTCAGTTCGCGCTCCGGATGCGCGAACAGGTAGGCACGGTCACAATTGAGTGCGAACATCAGCAGCAGTTCGGCATTCAGGCGCGGCGATGGGACTTGATCTGTGCTCAGGCGAGCGATGGCAGAGCTGAGAGATGCTTTTAGCTGCACGGACAATTTAAACACACAAGACACACGCACAACGGAGGCGGCTGTCCCTACGTGAGATCAGACGACGCTGGCGGCTTCCTGCTTCAGCTTTTCCGCCTGGTAGTAGGTCGTGAGCGCCTCAATCAGCGGCTGCAGTTTTCCGTCCATCACGGCCTCGAGTTGGTGAATGGTGAAGCCGATGCGGTGATCGGTGAGGCGATTCTGGGGAAAGTTGTAAGTTCGAATTTTCTCGCTGCGGTCGCCGGAGCCAACCATTGCTTTGCGTTCTTTCGCCAGTGCCTGCTGCTGCTTTTCCATTTCAATTTCGTAGAGGCGGGAGCGCAGCACGCGCATGCCTTTTTCGCGGTTCTTGATCTGCGATTTTTCGTCCTGGCAGCTGACCACGGTGTTGGTCGGAATGTGGGTGATGCGCACGGCCGAGTAGGTCGTGTTCACTGACTGGCCGCCGGGGCCGGAGGAGCAGAAGGTGTCAATGCGCAAATCTTTGGCTTCGATCTTGATGTCTACGTCTTCCGCCTCGGGCAGAACAGCTACCGTTACCGCCGAGGTGTGGACGCGTCCCTGCTGCTCCGTGGCGGGCACGCGCTGCACGCGATGCACTCCGCTTTCATACTTCAGTTGCGAGAAGACGCGATTGCCTTCAATGATGGCGATGACTTCCTTCAAACCCCCGGCCGATGACTCCGAAGACGAAAGCACTTCCACCTTCCAACGCTGTGTTTCCGCATATCGCGTGTACATTCGAAAAATCTCGGCAGCGAAAAGCGTAGCTTCGTCCCCGCCGGTCCCGGCGCGGATTTCCAGGATAATGTTCTTTTCGTCGTTTGGATCCCTGGGCAGTAGAAGGACTTTCAGTTCTTCCTCGACCGCTCTAACCCTTACTTCCAGTTGCGTAAGTTCATCCTGAGCATAGGCGCGCATCTCGGGATCTTTTTCGTCGAGGAGGACGGCCTTGCTCTCGGCAATTCCTTTGGACAGATCTTTATACTCGCGATACTTCTCGACGATGGGAGCGATTTCAGCATGGGCTTTGGCGGTCTTCTGATATCGCGCCGAGTCGTTGACGATATCCGGCGACGCAAGAGCGTTGGTCAGCTCGTCGTAGCGGGCTTCGGTTTGGTCCAGGCGTTCAAACATGGGAGTCTCTCGTAGAGACGTAGCTTGCTACGTCTTGGCTTACGCCGCGAGCCTGTGCTCAAGGCGAGGGACGTAACAAGTTACGTCCCTACGGCATTGTATTGTTGTGAGGAAGCAGAGAAAAAGTATTCGCGGCGGGGCCGCTAGGCAATCACCAACTCGCCGCCGCGCTCTTTTTCGAGCGTCATGGCGTGGTCGAGGGCGGCAATGGCGCACTGGGCTTGTTCGTCAGTCGGGGGCTTGGTGGTGATGCGCTGCAGCCAGAGGCCGGGAGCGGTCATCAACGCGAAGAGTGATCCGCGGTGTTTGGCGGCGAAGCGGATGATTTCGTAGGAGACTCCGGCAATGATCGGCAGCAGGGCGATGCGCGATGCGAAGCGCGCCCAGAACGTGGTGAACGGGACCAGCATGTAGAAGCCGATCGAG
This sequence comes from uncultured Acidobacteriaceae bacterium, assembly GCA_963733795.1. Lineage (GTDB taxonomy): Bacteria > Acidobacteriota > Terriglobia > Terriglobales > Acidobacteriaceae > Sulfotelmatobacter. The sequence goes on along the minus strand of CAVTED010000002.1, from coordinate 87,577 downwards.
ATCAGCATCACGGTCATCAGAAAGCTGGTGCCGCAGCGCGGATGAAACGTCGAATACTTTTGCACCGCCGTGGTGTTGAGCGGGTCTCCGTTCTCAAAAGCAAAAACTGTTTTGTGTTCGGCGCCGTGATACTGGTAGACGCGGCGAATGTCCTTCCAGAGCGAAACTCCCCAGATGAAGAGCAGAAACAATACCAGGCGGATGCCGCCATCGATCAGATTGAAAACGATCCGGCCACCCAGCGCGGGATCGATCTTTTTCAGTTCCGTGGCCGCCAGCAGGGGAATGTATTTGTACATGAAAATGAAGAAGGCCAGCGAGATCACAATATTGACGGCTGCCAGCCAGTTGCTGAGCGTGGCGGCCTTTTCGCGGGACTCGGATTTCGATTTCGGGACTTGTATGGATTCCGCCTCGCTTCGCTTCGGCGAGACGGGCCGTCGCTACGTGATTCTCTTCCTGCATCATGTCTTCGATGGCGACGTTGGCCGAGAATCGCAAGGCACGGTAACCCAGATTCATGGCGTAGCCGAGTGTCATCACGCCACGCACGATAGGCCACGCCATCCATTTATGCTTCTCAGACGGACGCTCGAGCGGTTCGCTCATGGTGACCACTTCGCCAGAAGGTTTGCGGCAAGCGATGGCCCAGGCGTGCGGAGAGCGCATCATCACTCCCTCAAGCACCGCTTGTCCGCCGACCAGCGTCTCTTCCCCACTTTCCAGGGCGGGGAGAAGTTGGACGGCGGCCAGGAATCGCAGGTAATTTCTGAGTCTACGCACGACGATTTAGATGCTCCTAACAGAAGACATGACGCAGGCTCTAGGGTAACACAGTGGGAGTCGTTTAGGATTGGATTGCGCACAGGCTAAGTTAAAGTAGCGGCGAGGGTTATACAATATTCGAGGCGCGGGCAGGGTGCCCTCGCCGGCAGCCGACGGGGCACCGGCGCTACGATTGGGGATTAATGCGTCAGTTGGCGACAGTTTCCGAGGCGATTGCGGGGACGACCAAGAAATTGCTGAAGACTGGGATCGTGGCGGACTATTTGAAGTCGCGTACCACAGACGAGGCAGCAATCTCGGCGGTCTTTCTTTCGGGACGGGCGTTTCCGGCGTGGGAGGAGACTACCCTGCAGGTCGGAGGGCGCGCCCTTTGGCGGATTGTAGCTGAATTAGCAGGAAAAGATGAAAGCGAACTGACGGAATCTTATCGGCGCCACGGGGACCTGGGAGCGGTCGCAGGAGAAGTTCTTCCCGAACGCCCGGGTCAGGGTCTGGGTGTTTTGGAAGTTGAGGCAACGTTTCATCAGATCGCGGCAGCGCGTGGGCCTACGGCGAAGGCGGCTATTGTCCGCGATCTAATTGCGCGCGCCACGCCGCTCGAAGCCAAATACATCGTCAAGATTATGACGGGCGATCTTCGAATTGGATTGAAGGAAAGCCTGGTCGAGGACGCAATTGCCCGCGCTTACGGCTCGACGCTGGCCGAGGTGCAGCGTGCCAACATGCTGCTGGGGGACATCGGCGAGACGGTGCGTTTGGCTGCGGAGGGCAGGCTCTCGCAGGCACAGATGCGGCTGTTTCATCCTCTGGGATTTATGTTGGCGAGTCCCATCGAATCGCCGGAAGAGGGGCTCAGTTATTTCGCGGACGCGGCGGTGGAGGATAAATATGACGGCATTCGCGCACAGGCGCATGTCGCGGGCGGCGAGGTCAAGTTTTTCTCGCGCACGCGCGATGAGATCACAGAGTCGTTTCCGGAGTTGCCGGGGGCACTCGCTGGACTGCCGCAGGACGCCATTCTGGATGGAGAAATTGTGGCGTGGGATTACCCCAAAAATCTTTCGGACACGGTGCAAGTCGTGGATGAAGCAGCCTCGGAAGCGAGCGAGCAGAGAGCGGTAAACCTGGGACGGGCGCGGCCGTTCAGCGTTTTGCAGCAGCGGCTGGGAAGGAAGAAAGTCAGCGAGAAGATGTTGCGCGAGGTTCCCGTCGCTTTCCTGGCGTTCGACGTCTTATACGCAGACGGGGAACTGGTAATGGATCGTCCGCTTCGGGAACGGGCTGGGATTCTGGACGCGTTGCTGGCAGCGGATAGAAAAGCGACTCACCACAGAGTCACAGAGGCACAGAGAAAGAGCAAACAAGAAATACTGGTTTTTACACATTCCGAAGCTGAAGATGAGAATCAGGCAAGGGCAGCAAGCGTCATTCGCGCGCCGGTGTTTCGCGTTTCATCGGCTGAGGAATTGGACGAGCTTTTTACGGCTGCGCAGGCACGAGGCAACGAAGGCTTGATGATCAAGGACCTCAACTCATCGTACACGCCGGGTAAGCGTGGCAAGTCGTGGCTGAAGATGAAGCGTGAACTGGCCACGCTGGACGTGGTCGTCACGGCCGTCGAGTATGGGCACGGCAAGCGCATTGGCGTCCTCAGCGATTACACCTTCGCAGTGTGGGATACGAACAAAGACAAGTTAGTGAATATCGGCAAGGCGTATTCCGGTCTGACTGATGTCGAGATTGCGGAGATGACGCAGTGGTTTCTCGATCACACGGTGGAAGATCAGGGATTCCGGCGCGTGGTCGAGCCGAAGATCGTGCTGGAAGTGGCCTTCAACAACATGATGGAGTCCGACCGTCACGAAAGCGGGTATGCGCTGCGCTTTCCGAGAATCGTGCGCCTGCGGCCGGATAAGTCGGCGGAAGAGGCGGACACGATTGAGCGGGCGCGGCAGATATTTGAGAAACAACGATAGACTTGATCGTCACAATCGAGACCCCGCAATGTACAGGAAGCTGACAATATTGCTCATGATTTTAGTCACCCTTTTTGCCTTCCGATATCTGCCTTGGGGATATCGCTCCTCTCGCGACTCAGAATTCAAATGCTACGAGATCAGGCGGCCGTACTACCCCTTGCGGCATTGGCGTTGGTCTGGGATATTCCCGTTCGAAGGCGGGCTTACTCCCGATCCCCATTTTCTCTGTTCGGAGCCGTTGCCGTTATCTGACCCAGTTGAGAGAGCGGTGCGGGAACCGGGCGCATATTTTCAGGTGATTGACGTAAATCCCTTCTTCAACGATCAATCTTCCGAAATCCAACTCGTAGTTCGGTCGAATACGTCGGCCTTTCAGTATTCCCTTCAATTCCCTAGGGCGAAGGGCGTGCAGGCGGTAATCGCGATTCCATCCTCGCCCGCTCGGATCTTTCCATACAAGAACCAGTTAGCTTTACTGGTCAATTTTTTCGGACCGGCGAAGGGACTTTACCTGATTCCCCTCCCATTCCAGTCGGGCGGCAATTTGACATTGATTTCCGCCAAGGATCCGCAGTTCGAGTTAATCGCCAGGGAGTTTAAGAACAACGCCCAAGATAGAACAGTGAAGGATCAGTTCTGCGAAAGCCGAAGGTATGATTTCATCACCTTCTACGAAAAATACTCCGGGCCCTGTGAAGAAGCGTCAGGCAGCGTCGGCAACCGCTTCGACGAGTTCTGGAGGAAAGACTGAATAAATCCTCAGTGGCTGTGGTGATGGTGCTCTTCACTCTCCGCCACCGGAATGACACAGCCGTGGGCCACTTCGCAGATCACGTGTTCGAACTGGATGGTCGTATGGTCGATGCGGAAGTCGCGCAGCAGGCATTCCTTCACGTCCCGCAGGATCCTTTCGCTAATCGAGGGAGGGATGTCGGCGATCGCTATGTGGCAGGAGAGCGCGCGGGTTTCTGAGCCGATGCTCCAGCAGTGAAGGTCATGCACGTCGTTGACGCCTTCGATGGAGCGGATTGCACGTTCGACTAGCTCCAGCTTCATGCCGCGGGGCGTGCCTTCCAGCAAAATATTGAGCGTCTCGCGGACGATGCCGAAGCCGGACCACAAAATTAGCACGCCGATACCCAACGATAGCGCGGAATCGATCCAGTAATTTCCCGTAACCAGGATGGCCCAGCCACCGGCGATCACGGCTGCGGTTGAAAGCGTATCCCCGACTTCATGCAGCAGCGCGCTGCGGATGTTGACGTCGCCGCCGGAACTCGAGCCGACGCCCCGGCTCGAGCGATAAAGAAGCAGCGCGATGGCTCCGTTCATCACCACGCCAGCCGCTGCTACCCACATCATCACCCTGGCCTGCACGTGCTGCGGGTGCTGCAATCGACGGAACGCCTCGTAGAAGATAAAAAACGACACTGCCACCAGCGAGCTGGCATTGACCAGAGCTGCCAGTACTCCGGCGCGATGATAGCCATAAGTCTTGGTGGAACTGGCGGGTCGCGCCTGGAAATAAACGGCGACCAGCGATAGCAGCAAGGCCAGAAAGTCGGAGAGGTTATGTCCAGCTTCGGACAGCAACGCCAGGGAATGCGAGCGGATGCCCGCTCCGACCAGCAGCACGATATAGGCCACGGTCGCCGCGAGCGATATCTTAAGAACCCGCGTAGGACCGCTTTCGCCATGAACGTGCACGTGCATGTTTCCAGTGTAAAGACCCCGGGAGCAGGGTTCAAGGCGCCGGGGAACTCAGGTCTTGGTGAGACTGTTGAGGTAGCGGTTGTTGTAGAAGGTGGTTGTCTTCTGCACGAATTCAAGAATTTTGAGCATCCGGTCGCGGGCTTCCCGGTTCAACTCCCGGAACTGCACGGCCACGCCTGAGCCCGGATCGAGCCTTGCCACCACCCCTTCCGTCGACAAGGTGGCATCATCCATCGAGAATCCCAGTTTGATTTTGCTGCCTGGGGGAAGAATCGTGCTGGTTTCGATGTAACAGCCTCCCATGCTGATGTCGGTAAGGTTGGCGAACAGAGGGGTTCCGCCGGCATCGGTTTGCATTTCGATTGTTACCCGGCACTTCAGCCGAGGATGGGAACGGCGGTCCTTATAGGAAAGCTGTTTCTGTTTTTCCAGGTACATGCGGCGGTCGGCTTCGGCGAGAAGTTGCTCCGCATCTTTCCCATCCTCCGGATAAAGAACGCGCCCCACGCTGAGCGAGAGAATGTCTTCGCCGCAAACTTCGTTCCCCGCCTGCCGCGCCATCGCCCGCATCTGCTCGGCTTTTTTCCCCGCCGCGTCGGCAGTCAGGCCGGGAGCAATGACCACGAATTCGTCTCCGCCCATGCGCGCCACGTAGTCATATTCGCGGCAACCATCCTTCAGGGCCTGGGCGAAAAGGCGCAATACGCGATTGCCCTCCAGATGGCCAAAGCGATCATTAATCTGTTTGAAGCCGTCCATGTCGGAGACCATGACGGTCAGCGCCAAATTATCGCGCTTGCAGCGTGCCAGTTCGCGGTCGAGCTGCAGGAAAAGAGAGCGGGCGTTAGGCAAGCCGGTAAGGTAATCGGTGGTCGCCGAATCCTCCGCCTGCTGGTACTTGAGCGCATTCTCAATGGAGAGCGCCATTTTGCCGCTGACCGCCAGCAGGATGCGCAGATGATCGGAAGTAAATGCGTCCCGTTCGCCGCGGTAGAGCGCCAGAACGCCAATCACCCCGGAGATTCCCTCCAACGGCACGGCCAACGCGGAACGCAAGGTGCTGAACTTTGAAGGATCGTTCAGGTATCCCGGTTCCACCGAGGGATTGCCGTTGATAATCGGCTTGCGATTATGCGCTACCCAGCCGGAGAGTCCCTGTCCGATGGGAATGCGCAAGGAAGAAAATAGCCGATAGTTGTCTCCGTTCACATACTCCGGGATCAGCTCTGCTTCGCGCTTGATGTAAATGGCGATGGCATCGTAAGGCACCATCGGCTTGAGCTTCACCGAGAACACGGAGAGCGTTTCGGTCAAACTCAGTGAGGCGCCCAGGTCCTGGCTCAATTCGAACAATGATTGCGCCTCTTGCCGGGCGGCTGCAATCGAAGAGAGGAACGTGTTTTCGCGTCCGGTGTAATCCTGCGCGGTAGCGTTCTCGAAACCGGCTGCCGGCTCCAGGCCGCGCTCGATCTTGATGGACGTGGAGAGTGGACCAGTGGGATCCTGTCCCGCCTTTGCTACCGCGAGCCGTTCCAGATATTGATAGCGCTTCTGCAGGACATCGACGACTTTAGGATCGAACGACTTGCCTGATTCGGCGGACAGCTTTTGCATGACATCCCGTAAAGGCAGAGCGCGTCGGTACTGACGATCAGAGGCGAGGGCATCAAGGTAATCCACCGCGGAAAGAATGCGCGCTCCGATCGGTATCTCCGCTCCCTTCAAGCCCATGGGATAACCGGAACCGTCCCATTTTTCATGGTGCGCACGCACAATCGGCACCACGGGGTAGGGGAACCGAACCCGCTCCAGAATCTCCGCGCCCACCAGAGTGTGAATTTTCATCTTTTCGAATTCTTCCGGCGTCAGCCGGCCGGGCTTGGAGATGATATGTTCCGGCACCGCAAGTTTCCCGATATCGTGCAACAGCGCGGCGGCGTGCAAGGCCTCAAGTTCAGGTCCCGTAACTCCCAGTTCCTTGGCTACTTCAATGGCATAGACTCGTACCCGCTGCAGGTGCTCGTGGGTGGTGTGATCCTTGGCTTCAATCGCCAGAGCCAAAGCCTCGATCGTCCGAAGATGCAGGTTGGCCATCTCCTCCACGTGCCGCTTCTCATCTTCCAGCTTTCCGAGGTACAGGCGATAGGAGCGGTAGATGAGATAGACCGCGGGCACCAGCAACAACGACGTTTCCCAGTTGAACGTATGGTTGATCCAAGCAATCGCACCCGCGATTCCGGCGCCCACGAGATAGTAAGGAAACGACCAGAAATAACAGTCCACCAGGATTCGGAATAGAGGTCGGTGCTCAGTCAGCGAAATAACTGCCGCGATCGATCCCGCGTTCGCAATGAAGTAAACTGTGGCCGCCACACCCAGGAGAATCGGACGGTTGGGGATAAACTGGTTCGTCAGCGGATGGTGGTACACAACGTACGCCAGCGCCGTCGATATGGTGCCTGCGCATACGTTGAACGTTACCTGAATCGCGCGGGGACGTTCTGGATATAAACACTGCGCCAGCATCGAGGCCGCGCCCAGAATCAGCGTTTCGGTGAAGCTGAGTTCAAGAACCCCGATCAGAATGAACAGAAAATTGACCGACAGGGTTCCCGTAATTCCCGGCAGGCTCACCTTCAGTCGCGACGCCAGGACAGCGATTCCAAGATAGCAAATGAACTCGGCAATGTTCCTGCTGCTCTGGTGAATTCCCGCATACAGCAGCGTGGCGAAACCGGCCATCACTACCAGGCTGATGTATAACTTGGCGAGTGCGGAGAGCACTCTCCAGGAGTGGGTGGACGGACCGATAGCGACGCTGGTTGCGCCAGTCATTTGAATAGCTGCTGAATAAACCGCTTCGCCGGGAGGGATAATGCCCAGCCTTCTATGAATATCAGCTAACACGTTTAGAAACAACGATTTGAATGGTTCTGAATAAACTTCAGTAACTTGCGGGGGCTAACCGCTGGGGTTTTGCAGTGGGTTCAAAAGAGGACATTTGTGCGGAGGCCTAAGTCCAACAGGCAGTTAGAGTTTCACGCTAGAGGCGTTCCCGATGGACGAGCCCCATTCTGAAACTCTGGGATCGTTTACACTGAGTGAGAAACGTCCTCTTCGGTCACGCCCTCGTCCGGCCCGGTGGTCGAGCCAGGAGTCGAAGATTTTCCACGCCGCATGGCTACGATTCCCGTGCGAACCATCTCCAGCACTCCGTAAGGCCGCAGCACTTCGAGCAGGCCATCGATCTTGTCTTCGGCCCCGGTAATTTCAATGGTCAGCGAGTCAGGGGCTACGTCAACCACGCGCGCCCGGAACACGCTGGCTAGTTCCAGTACGTGGGACCGTGCCTCGTGGGTGGCCGCCACTTTGATCATGGCCAGGTCGCGCACAATCGCAGGCTGTTCGGTGATGTTTTCTACCAATAGCACATTGACCAGCTTGTAGAGATTAGCCTCAATCCGGCGGGCCTGGTCGTGGTCAGCATCGACGGTGATGGTCATGCGCGAGACCTCCGGCTTCTCAGTGCGACCCACCGTGAGCGAATCGATATTGAAGGCGCGGCGGCGAAACAGCGAAGCCACGCGCGTCAGCACGCCCGGCTTGTTTTCGACGTAAACCACATATGTGTTCAACATGATGTCTGCTGTCGCCTCTATGCGTGGTTTCTACTCATCAGCCGCGGTCTCCACAATCTTACTGGGGCGCCGGATCATTTCGTGCAGCGACGCCCCCGCCGCCACCATGGGATACACCGTGTCCTCTTGCTCCACCCGGAAATTAATCAGCACCGGCCCGTCGTGCTGCCGCGCCGTCCGCACCGCGGGCACAACCTGGGAGCGTTCCGTCACGGTCATGCTGCGAATGCCATAAGCCTCGCCGAGCTTTGCGAAATCTGGATTCAGCAGCGGCGTTGCCGCATAGTTGCGCTCGTAAAAAAATTCCTGCCATTGCCGCACCATCCCGAGAAATCCGTTGTTGATGATGGCAATATTCACTTTCAACTTCTCCTGCACGATGGTTGCAAGTTCGCACAGCGTCATCTGGAAGCCGCCATCGCCGACCACCACCCACACTTCCGCTTCTGGCCGCGCGACTTTCGCTCCGATGGCCGCAGGCAGCGCGAAGCCCATCGTGCCCAAACCACCGGAGGTGATCAGGCTCCGCGCCTTCTCATGCTTGTAGTATTGCGCCTCCCACATCTGGTGCTGGCCCACGTCCGTTACGACAATCGTGTCGCCGGCGCGCGTCTCGCGCCAAAGATCGTTGATCACGTGCGCCGCGTAAAGATGCCCGCTGTCAGGCAGATTCTGAATGTCGCGCACAGCGGCATCGCCCTTCAGTTTGTCGATAGAGTCGAGCCATTCGCTGCGATCCATGGACTCCACGTGTGGCAACAGTTCATGCAGCACCTCCCTAAGGTCGCCGACGAGCGGAACATCCACTTTGACGTTCTTGTTGATCTCCGCGGGATCGATTTCGATATGAATCTTCTTGGCATTTGACGCGTAGGTCTTCAGGTTGCCGGTTACGCGATCGTCGAAGCGCATGCCGAAGGCCAGCAGCAGATCGGCTTCCTGAATCGTGTGGTTCACCCAGGCTTCGCCGTGCATTCCCATCATCCCAAGATTGAGGGGATGGGACGCAGGGAACGCGCCGAGACCGAGCAATGTGAGCGCGACAGGAATTCCGGCGCGTTCCGCAAATTCACGCACTTCGTTCATCGCTCCGGAAATGATGATGCCGTGGCCGGCCAGAATCACGGGGCGCTTGGAGTTGTGAATTAGTTCGAGCGCCTGCTCATATTCCTTCGGCTCCGGCGACAGGTCGGGACGATATCCCGGCAACTGCGGCCTGGCCGCTTCCCAATCGAACTCGCAGGTAGTCTGCTGTGCGTCTTTCGTGATATCGACCAGCACCGGCCCCGGCCGGCCCGAGCGCGCAACATAAAAAGCCTCGCGAATGGTCCGCGCTACTTCGCTGGCATGCGTCACCAGATAGTTGTGCTTGGTAATCGGAAGCGTAACGCCGGTGATGTCAGTCTCCTGAAATGCATCGGAGCCGATCAACTTGCTTCCGACCTGTCCGGTGATGCAGACGATCGGCGAAGAATCGAGCATCGCCGTAGCGATCCCGGTGACCATGTTGGTCGCGCCCGGGCCCGACGTGGCGACGGCGACCCCCACCTGCCCACTGGCACGCGCGTAGCCATCAGCCATGTGCGTCGCTCCCTGCTCATGACGCACCAGGATGTGATGGATCTTGCTGCCCTTGAGCGCGTCATACGCGGGCAGAATCGCCCCGCCGGGATAACCGAATACGCTGGTCACTCCCTCGCGCTCCAGGCATTCCCAGAGGATGCTCGCCCCGCTCATGCTTTTGTTAGTCATGGATCTATTGTCCTTCGTGCCGCCATTCCTCACTTCTAAAAGCAAAACCCACCAAGCCAGCGTTTCTGGCGGGGCGGGATTCGGGAGCCTTCAAGATTTCCTGTTACTCAGCTCACTGGTTCCCTCCACACCGGTGAAGGTACGAAGACTCGTACCTCGCAAACTTTGACACGAATTCGGTGCAAATAGCGGTTATTCATCGTCGCATCAAAAGATGCAGAAATGGTATCGAAGCCAGCAGCAGCCTGCAAGCACAAAGTCCAATCAAGCCGCAAAGCGGCGAAAGATTGCAGCCCACAACCTGCCCTGAAGTTGTCGAAGGGGCGCAAGCCGTGGGTAGTTTAAGATAAACGAGCAAGCCCTGTAAGGGCGAAAGAGGCTCGCGACGCAGGCCAGTTAGATTCGAATAGCTTGGCGCTTCACATCCTGAGCCGCTTGTGCCAGGGTCTCACGCTTACCCAAATCGCGCCAATAATATTCGTCCGCACGAAAGCCTAGAATCTTTTCTCCCTCTCCGGCGAGCCGGAGATACGGAGTGATAATCGAGAACGCGCCATCTTCGGTTAGACGCGTGAGCATGCGCGGAGAAATTACATGCACGCCGGAAAACGCGAGCGTCTGCGGTTCCACTGACGACCTGATGATTTCATCCCTCTGATCGCGCCCCGCCCGCCGTCCGCAAAGCTGATTCCGCGCGTCGAACAGCAGATATCGCGACGTCTCCCGCTCCTGCACCGCGAGCGTGGCAAGCGCCTGATTCTGCCGATGAAATTGCGCCATGCGGTGAATATCGATGGTGCTGAGAACGTCGACATTATGCAGAATAAACGGTTCGTCCGAGCCGCTGGAATTTTCAAGAAAGAACCATGCCGCTTTCTTGAGCCCCCCGCCGGTATCGAGCAAAACTTCTTCGCGCGAAATCTCAATTCGCATGCCGAAGTTGTCGTGCTTCTTCAGATAGTCGACAACCATGTCGGCGAAGTGATGCACATTGACGATCGCTTCCCGAACCCCAAACTGTTGCAGCCGGTGCAGTGTGATTTCCAACAGCGCGGAGCCAGCCACTTCCACGAGCGCTTTGGGACGATCGTCGGTAAGCGGACGAAGCCGCGTGCCCAGACCCGCGGCCAGAATCATCGCCTTCATGACTTCGCCCTATCCAAGTCCGGCTCGCTCTGTTTTCGCGCGTTCCGATCCCGTCCCAGCGTTCTCCGTTTCGAGCCTCTCCAACTCGCGATGCCGCAGCACGACCTCGACGCCGTTCCGTCCCTGCAGTCGCTTCGCCACTTGCTCCGCCAGGTACACCGAGCGATGCTGTCCGCCCGTGCACCCGAACGACACCATCAGATTCTTAAATCCTCTGCGCTGATAATTGTTGACGCTGGCATCCACCAGCGACATCACGCTGGCCAGAAACTGATGCGCGCTCTCCTGCTGGTTGAGATAGTCGATCACGGGCGCGTCCCGCCCCGTGAGCATTTTGCATCGCTCCTCGCGTCCGGGATTCGGCAGACTACGTCCGTCAAAAACAAATCCGCCGCCGTTACCACTCTCATCTTTTGGCAGCCCGCGATGAAAAGAGAAACTAAAAATCCGCACCACCAGATTGTCCGCATCCGAGGCCAGACCCTGCAATTTCTCCGAAGCCAGCATGCTGTGGAAGGCGGCCGTCAAAGTCGGCAGAGCAATTGGCAGGGTGACATTGTGCAGCAGCCAGCGAAGATTTTTCAGCGCATAGGGCACGCTCTGCAGAAAATGCACCTTACGCTCATAGAATCCGCGAAACCCGTAAGCCCCCAGCGCCTGCATGATGCGGATATACACATAGGCGTAGTAATGATGCATGAACGCTTCGCGCTTCACATCAACGAAGCCCGCCAGCGTATCCAGATAATGATTGAGCAGCTGCTGGCGCAACTCAGGAGGAAGATCGGCCTTCGCATCGTAGAGAAGAGAAGCAACGTCATACTGCAGCGCGCCCTTGCGTCCGCCCTGATAGTCAAGGAAAAAAGGCTGTCCTTCGCGCAGCATGATATTTCGCGACTGGAAATCACGATAGAGGAAATAATCGCGTCCGGCGCTTAACAAAAACTTGGACAGGCTTCTGAAATCATCTTCCAAGGCCTGTTCGCTGAAGGGAATGCCCGCGAGGCGCAAGAAGTAATATTTGAAATAATTCAAATCCCAAGAGATCGACTGCCGATCGAAACTTCCACGCGGATAACACACCTTGTAATTCAAGTCGCGTCCCGCCTCGACCTGAAATCTCGGCAACGTGGCGATTACTTTTCGGTAGGCTTCGATCGCTGCAGGTCCGACCTGATCCCCAGCGCGATGGCTGGAGAGAAATTCAAACAGCGAAGTGTCCCCCAAATCCTCTTCGAGATATGCCCCCTGATCCAGATCCTGGCCATAAATCTCGGGCACGGGCAACCCGTGCTGGTGAAAGTGCCTGGAGAATTCAAGGAAGGCAGCATTCTCTTCGCGCACGTCGTAGAGAATTCCGATGGCGCTGATCTTCGCGCCCACCAGTCGGATGATCTTGCGCCCCGAACCACCGAGCTGCCCTTGCAGCGGCTGCACTCGCTCGACCGGCGAACGAAAATGCTCCTCAAAAAGATTCTTTAGAACGTCCATGAAGTTCGACCGAGCCAGTAACTTTCAGGATTCACCACAAAGATATCATCGAAGCGCAGCGCCATGACGGGACCAAAAGGTTAAGCGCAAAACCTTAGTTTTCCAGTGATAGAAACATTCGAGGCACGGCAGAGGCGCCTAAGAAACTGGTGGCGGCGAGTGGACTCGAACCACTGACCTACGGATTATGAGACCGTCGCTCTAACCACCTGAGCTACGCCGCCAAACTCGGGGAAATGCACGAAAGGAATCTCGGCGCCATTCTCGCACGGCGCAACGAACCAGAGCGTTACATCCGATGTTCAATTTTAAGAGCGGTTGGGAAATAGGTCAAACACAGGAACATCAACCCGGATATACTCGGCGGGCAGGTCTCAGGTTTCATGCAGAAAAGACCGCGACGCCGATGACACTTCCGAAATGACTGAAGATCCATGAAAGCGATCGCCGTTATCCCCGCCCGCCTGGGCTCCACGCGTCTCCCGCGCAAGATGCTGCGCGAGATTGCGGGCCAGCCGCTGATTGGAGTGGTGTACGAAGCCGTGCGTTCTTCGCCGTCGCTCGCTGAAGTGATCATTGCCACAGACTCCGAAGAGATCATGAAGGTCTGTCGCGAACACGATTGGAAAGCACAGATGACTTCGCCGGCACATCGCAGCGGTACGGAGCGAGTGCACGAAGTTTCCGGCCGCGAGACTGCCGATGTCTACATTAACGTCCAGGGCGATGAGCCTCTCACTCGCCCCGAGCACATCGCCACCTTGCTCCAGGTGATGGAAAATCCCGAAGCTCAGGTCGGGACATTGATGACCCCCGCAGCCGATGCCGACATCCCGAATCCGAATGCCGTGAAAGTGGTGACCGATCTCAGCGGACGCGCCCTGTATTTCTCCCGTGCGACGATCCCATTCGATCGCGACGGCGCGCAGCCCCGTTACTTCAAGCACCTCGGCCTCTACGCATATCGCAAAACAGCCTTGGACCGTTTTGTGAACCTGCCGGAGTCGTTGCTCGAAAAAAGTGAACGCCTGGAACAACTGCGCTTTCTGGAAAACGGAATCCCCATCTTCGTGGGCGAGTCGTCGCACGACAGCATAGGGGTCGACACCGAAGAAGACCTTCAGCGCGTGATCAAGATACTGGGACGCCGCTAACCCGCGGAATTCAAACCTGGGGAGTCAGATTGTGTTTTCGACGCCATTCCTTCGCTGCCTGCAACCGCCTTGAGATTGCCGGATGCGAATGGAAAAACCATTCCACCCACTTCGACGGCGTTCGCTCCGCCAGGTTCTGCTCCGCCAGTTTGTTCATCGAACTGATGAACGGCTCAACGCTTGAGATGGACTCGAAAGCATACCGGTCTGCCTGCCGCTCGTTGAAGCGGGAATATGCGTTGAGTGCGGGCATGAGCAGGAATGAGAGCACCACCGAAACGAGCGCCAACAGTGGCAGGTTGGCGAAGTCAGACAATTCGTCGAAGCGGAACGTATGGTGATCCACGGAATAGCGCAGGACCCAATCAGCAGCCCAGAAACCGAAGAGCGTAATCGCCGCCTGCACAAAGATACTCTTCAGAATGTGGCGGTGCACGTGGTGACCAAGTTCGTGCGCCAGCACCGCTTCGATTTCCTCCGGCGTGTAATTGTCGAGTAGCGTGTCGGCTAAAATGATGCGCCGGGTCGCGCCCATCCCCGTAAGAGCCGCATTCGCCTTCTTGCTTTTTTCCGAAAGCTTCCAGCGGTAGACGCCGCGCACCCGTGTCCCAGCGCGCTCGCTCAGAACCACTAATCGCCGCCTCAGGTCTTCGTTATCGAGCGCTTCGAACTTATAGAAGATCGGAAAGAGCACGACCGGCGCCAGCTGCGCCAGAACAATGAACAGGCCCATGAACAAGGCCCAGGCCAGTATCCACCAATGTTGCGGCCATTGCCGGATTGTGAGGTACAACACTTCCACTACCACCGTCCCGAGGACGAGTCCGACCAGAAATCCCTTCACTTCATCCCACGCCCAGGAGCGGAATCTCTGCGTCGAAAGTTTAAATCGATGCTCCAGCAAAAAGCCGTAGTAATCGAGACCCACGCTTAAGGCCTTAGCGATTACCAATAACAGCAGGAGGTACACGAAAAGTGACAGAGAATAATTCTGAAATCCCAGACGATAGGCCACGTCGCGCAGCGAATCCGACCATCCTGTGACCAACAAGAGAATCAAAAACACAAACCCAACCGCAAAATCGGCAATTCCCAGCCACCGCCGGATGCGATTGTAGCGGCGGGCCTCGGGCGAGTCGGACTCAACGGGATTGGGATCGTCTGCCATAAAATCAAACGTTATTTGTCGCTCCCACAAAACTCTCGCCCGTGGCCAACAGTTCGCTGACCAACTCCGGAGAGGATGCTTCGGTGTAAAGCCGCAACAGCGGCTCTGTTCCGGACGCGCGGAACAGCACCCACGCTTCCGCTCCATTGTCGTTGGTCGGAGCATCGAGAAAGAACTTGATTCCATCGAGATGCTCTTTCCTGAGCACGCGATAGCGGCCTAGACTCTGTGTGTTTTCCGCGCGCGCCCGCTGAATGGCCTTCTGCTTCATATCGTCGGAAATATGCAAATCGCGACGCCCGTAATAATGCGCGCCAAACTCGCGCTGCAGATCCGCAACCAACTGGCCCAGCGGTTTGCTTTCCTCCGCCATCACATTGGCCAGCAAGAGGCAATTCAACACGCCATCGCGTTCTGGCAAGAATCGCGAATACCCAATACCGCCCGACTCCTCTCCCCCGATCAGGATTTCTCCTTCCATCATGAGATCGGCAATGTATTTGAACCCAATTGGAGTCTCGTGCAGCTTGCGTTTATATTTCGCAGCGATACGGTCGAGCATGCGCGTGGTATTGAACGCGCGCACCACGTCCCCCGGCCATTTCTTGCGCTCCAGCAACCAGCGCAGCAACACACAGAATATTTTATGCGAATCCACGAAGCTGCCGTCTTCGGCGACCGCGCCGATGCGATCTGCGTCACCGTCGGTAGCCAAGCCGGCATCGCACTTCTCGCGAACCACGGTCTGCTGCAGCATCGCCGTGTGCGGTTCAATCGGTTCCGGATTGATCCCGGGAAACAGCGGGTTCAGTTCCTGCCGAATGGCCACGCATTGCACGCCGCGTTCGGCAAATATTCCGGCAAGCACGCCGCGTCCCGACCCGTACATGGCATCCACGGCAAACTTGAACTCCGTCTTCGCGATGAGATCCATGTCAGCAAAATTGCAAACGGAAGCCACGTACGATTTCTTGAGATCGACTTCCTCCACGGATGCCTTATTTCCTTTCGGCATGGCGTCGGCCGCCAATTCTTCTTCGATTTTCTTCATGATCGCGGGCGTAGCCGAGCCGCCGAATTTGCCTTTAAACTTCACCCCGTTCCAGTTCCACGGATTGTGGCTCGAGGTGACCATGACTCCGCCCGCCGCGCCTCGATGTTTCACCGCGTAGGAAACCGCTGGCGTAGGAGTGTAATCGTTGGCCAGTTTCACTGGAATTCCGGCAGCGGCAACGACTTCAGCCACGGCCTGCGCCACGCGCGGCGAAGCGAAGCGCGTGTCGTATCCCACGACAACTCCGCGTTGCGCATCCTCATATTTCACTACATAGGAAGCGATCGCGCCGGCAACCCGCCGGACGTTGTCGAAGGTGAAATCATCGGCGATTTTGCCACGCCAGCCATCGGTCCCGAATTTGATCTCTTGCGCCATCGTCTTCCGGTGATCCGCCGTTAGTGATTAGCGATCAGTGATCAACTGTCCGTGGTCGTCACGAAACGAATGCCGCTCGTTTGACTGGCTACCGGCCTGGGCCCACGGATTTCAGACCAGCTTATGCAACTTGTTCTCGTCAAGATACTTTACGACTTTGCCCACGTCCTGCGCCTGCTGCCGCGTTGTAATCAGCAATGCGTCCGGCGTTTCGACCACGACTAAATCGGTGACCCCTACTGCCGCAACGAACTTTCCTGGCGCGTGAATATAGTTTCCTCGCGCATTCAGCAGGAACACCCCAGACCCCGTAACCAAATTACCTTCAGGCGGGGTGGTTTTCGCCGTATGGTGCTCGTGCAGCGCAGTCCACGAACCAAGGTCATTCCATCCGAAATCGGCCGGCAGGCAATAAATGTTCCCCGCTTCCTCGCCCTTCGCCGAGCGCGGTTCGAGCACGGCATAATCCACGCTTATGTTTTCACACTCTGGATAGAGCCGCTTAAAAGTACTGGCAAATTTGCGGGTGCCGTAAGTCTCCGCGATTCTCTCAAGCAACGAAGCCGTCTTGGGCAAATGCTCTCTCAGCGCTTCAACCAGAGTCTGTGTACTCCACAGAAACATTCCGCTGTTCCAGAAGTAACTCCCAGCCGCAACAAACTCGGCTGCGCGTTCGGCATTCGGCTTTTCCGTGAAGCGACGTACGTGCAGTGCGTCGCCCTGAAACAATCCGCCGGTCTCGATGTAACCGTATCCGGTTTCTGCCCGATTCGGCCGGACGCCAAGTACGACAATATTCGCTCCAGCGGCAGCCAACTCAATCCCACGCTGCAGCGTCTCGCGATAGCGTTTCTCGTCTCCAATCACGTGATCGGAAGGAAACATTCCAATAATTGCATCGGGATTTTCGCGCAACAATATAAACGCGGCCAGACCGATCGCAGGGGCAGTATTTCGTCCGATAGGCTCAGCCAGAATTTGCGCCTTCGGCAGTATTGAAAGTTGCTTCGCGATGGCGGGTTGCAGATCATCGTTGCCGATGATCCAAAACTTTTTCGCCGGAGCCAGCGGCAACAGACGTGCCACCGTCTGCTGAATCATCGTCTGCTTGCCGTCGAGCGCCAGCAATTGCTTCGCACGCTTCTTGCGACTGAGCGGCCAAAAGCGTGTGCCGCGCCCTCCGGCCAGAATTACGGGATAAAAGTTTAGGTTCTTAGCCAAAATATTTTCTCAAGAACTTCGAACCTCACGAAACGCAAGCGCAGCTACATTCTTGTTTCCGGCTCAGCCAACGGCTTCCCAGGCACATAGGCACGCAAGAACTCCAGCGCCCACTGGGGACGCACACCGACTTTGCCGACGCACGCGGGAACAACCACCGCATCGCCTTTAGTGAAGGTAACTGGATCCATGCCCGCCGCCTCAACCACTCCACAGCCTTCGACCGCAACCAGAATCTGCACTGAACTCCGCCCTGAATCGTCTCCTGTTGTAAGCTTCAGAGGCTCTTTCGCCTCGAACATGTCCACAACAAAATACGGTGCTGCGACCAGCGGCATGTGCCGGTTCTTGCCGCCGCCCATCGCCTGCGGCGCCGGGCGCACCACTTTTCCCGAGTTCACTCTCTCTTTTACCGCCGCTAAGCCATCCTTCAGATGCAACTCGCGAGGACGCCCGTAATCATACAGCCGGTAAGTCGTATCAGACTGCTGCTGCGTCTCCACCACCACTGAACCTGGCCCCAGCGTGTGTACTGTGCCGCCCGCGACGTAGATCATGTCCCCCGCGTACACGTTCACCCAGTTGAGGACTTCCTCCGCCCGCTTTTGGTGAATCGCTTCCCCCAATTGCGGAACGGTAACTCCGGGCTTGAGACCCAGAGCAATCTGTGCCCCTGGTTTCGCGTGCGCAATGTACCAGCACTCGGTCTTGCCCCAGGGCTGGCCTATGCGCAGCGCCTGCTCATCGTCAGGATGAACCTGCACCGAAAGTTTTTCGTG
The DNA here is from genome assembly GCA_963733795.1 of uncultured Acidobacteriaceae bacterium. Lineage (GTDB taxonomy): Bacteria > Acidobacteriota > Terriglobia > Terriglobales > Acidobacteriaceae > Sulfotelmatobacter. The sequence goes on along the minus strand of CAVTED010000002.1, from coordinate 69,318 downwards.
AGGAAAAAGAAACTTCAGCAGCAACGGAAATCGTTTGGAATCGCGCGCCGCCTCACCTACCAGGTCACGCTGATGTTCTTCGCTCAACTGGGCCAGGGTTCTTCCCGTAAGCGGTCCGTTGGCCACTTTGCACTCGTCTCCACTGAGCCAAGCCTCGCCTATCTTCTCATCGAACTTGTGATTAGGATAAATCGGCGACAAATCCCGCGTGCCCCACGGACGAGGATCAAATCCGGGAAGCATCAGCAATGGATAAAGATTTCCCATAGCAACTTAGGCCCACAAAAAAGACCGCCCGCAAACGGAAACGGCCTTTTGCCGAACCTAAATGATTTCCAACTGACTCTTGCTACAGCGCACCGAAGAATTTCCGCATGCGCTCCAACCCCCGATCCAATTCGCCCTTCGAAGTGGCATACGACACCCGAATGTGATCGCCCGTGCCGAAGCCTTCTCCAGGAACGGTCGCCACATGCGCCTCGCGCAACAGCCGCCCCGCCACGTCAGATGCCGATTTCAAGCCGCCCCGCCCCCCATTATCTAGCAGAAAAGACGAAATATTCGGATAAGCATAGAACGCGCCCTCCGGCAGCGTGCACGCTACTCCGGGAATGGAACGCAGCCCGTTCACTGCATGATCACGCAACTGAATGTATTCCCGCCGCATCTGCTCCACGCACTCCTGCGGACCGTTGAGCGCGGCCACCCCCGCCTTCTGCACAATCGAAGTCGGATTCGAAGTCGACTGGCTCTGCAGCTTCGCCATCGCACTCACCACTGCCGCCGGCGCCAACGCGTATCCCAGTCGCCAGCCGGTCATCGCATAGGTCTTCGACAACGATCCCAGCACTACCATCCGTTCCTTATAATCGCGCAGCGATCCGACAGAAAAATTCCTACCCGTGTAGTTCAGATACACGTAGCACTCATCCGAAAGCACCCAGATTCCGCGCTCATGCGCGAGACGAACGACCTCGGTCATATCTTCCGGGCTCATCACCGCCCCCGAAGGATTCGACGGCGAGTTCAGAATAATGACCTTCGTGCGCGGAGTGATCAGTTGCGCGACCCTCTCCGCAGTCACGCGGAACCCCTGCGCTTCATCCGATTCCAGCAGAACGCAGTTCCCACCCGCATAGCGCACAATGTCTTTGAACGAAACCCAGTACGGGACCGGCAGAATCACCTCGTCGCCGTGATCCACCAGAACTTGAATCGCGTTGAACAGCGCATGCTTGCCGCCGGTTGAGGCAATCACCTCTTCACGGCGGTAGTCGGAATCAAAATCCGCAGCATGGCGATGGACAATGGAGTCGCGCAGCTCCGCCGTGCCGGCCACAGCTGTGTATTTCGTGAAGTTCGCTTGAATCGCGGCAATGGCCGCGTCTTTAATATGCTGCGGCGTCGAGAAGTGCGGTTCGCCCGCGCCGAAATCGATCACGTCGATTCCCTGCGATCGCAATTTTTCCGCATCGGCCACCACCGCCATGGTGGCGGAGGGCTCGATGCGGTTGATTCTTTCCGTGAGTCGAACAGCTGCCGTCTTTTCTTGGGTAAAGCTGGCCGTGGTCATGTCTTCTTCTTCCTTTTTCTCGGGACTTCGATGAGTTGCGCGTCTCGCAGTTTGTATGCAGGCTCCAGCTTCTCCCGCAGTTTTTGCTCCACTACATCCGGCACCAGCCCGCGCACCGGCCCGCCTGCCTGCGCCACTTCCCGCACCAGACGCGAACTCACATACGAGTATTTGTCCGCCGGCATCATGAATACAGTTTCCAGCGTGGGTTCGAGCTTGCGATTCATCAGCGCCATCTGCAGTTCATATTCATAGTCGCTGATGGCGCGAATCCCCCGCAACACGCACTTCGCGTCAATCGACTTGGCGAACTCCACCATCAGTCCATTGAAGGTATCCAGGCGAACATTTTTCAGGTCGACCGTCAGATCCCGCAGCATCTCCAGCCGCTCCGCCACGGTGAACATCGGTGTCTTCTCCGAGTTCCGCAAGATCGCCACCACCAGTTCTTCAAATATCTTGCTGCCCCGTTCGATCAGATCGAGGTGCCCATTGGTCGGCGGATCAAACGACCCCGGATAAACAGCGATACCCTTATTCAATCATCCTCACAAGAAAGCTGCAGGTCGAGCACTCGGGGCAATATCGAAGCACTTGGAGCAATAGAAGATTTTATGCGGCAGGACCAACAATGGCAATCAGGAACGGCAAACCTCGGGCTAGTGTGCTGAGGCCCTAATACTTGTCATCCCGAGCAACGCGAGAGACATTAGGTTTCTGCCTAAAGCGGAACTATCGCCCGCGCAAGCAACAACCCAGATCCCTCGCTTCGCTCGGGATGACAGTCCAGTTGCAATTCTCAAATCTCAGCGCTTAGCCGCCATTGGCACCTTGACGGGTTCTGGCGGAGTGCTCGGCATGGTGGTAACGCGGCCCGTAGATCCATTCGTCGGTGCCGCGGTGGCCGAAGCTTGCGCTGGCCCCTGGGTTAATCCCAGCGCCTTGCGCACTTCGGTGTCGAGCTTGGCCATCACGTCCTTGTTGTCTTTCAGGAACTGCCGAGCATTTTCGCGCCCCTGGCCAATGCGTTCGCCTTTGTAGCTGAACCACGATCCGGATTTTTCGAGAATGTTATTGTTTACAGCGATGTCAAGTAGATCGCCCTCGCGCGAAATGCCTTCTCCGTAGAGGATATCGAACTCCGCCTCGCGAAACGGCGCGGCTACTTTGTTCTTCACCACCTTCACTTTGGTCCGCGACCCGGTTACTATGTCGCCTTCTTTAATCGCGGCAATGCGCCGAATGTCGACGCGGACCGAGGAATAAAACTTCAGCGCGCGGCCGCCCGTAGTCGTTTCCGGATTGCCGAACATCACGCCAATCTTCTCGCGAATCTGGTTGATAAAGATCAGGCACGTCCTCGACTTGGAAACCGTCCCCGTCAGCTTGCGCAGCGCCTGCGACATCAACCGCGCCTGCAAGCCCATGTGGCTGTCTCCCATTTCGCCGTCGAGTTCGGCCTTGGGCACCAACGCCGCGACCGAATCCACCACCAGCACGTCAATGGCGTTCGAACGCACCAGAGCCTCGGTGATCTCCAACGCCTGCTCGCCGTAGTCCGGCTGCGAGACCAGCAGGTTGTCCACATCGACTCCCAACTTCTTCGCGTAGCCCGGATCGAGCGCATGCTCAGCATCCACAAACGCCGCCATGCCGCCCATTTTCTGAGCCTCGGCAATTACCTGCAGAGTAATCGTGGTCTTGCCCGAAGACTCCGGCCCAAACACTTCCACCACCCGTCCCCGTGGAAACCCGCCCACGCCCAATGCCGCGTCAAACGAGATCGAGCCGGTCGGAATCACCGAGATCGGCACAATCGCTTCCTTCGACCCCAACCGCATGATCGAGCCCTTGCCGAATTGTTTTTCAATCTGGGAGACCGCCAGTTCAATCGCCTTGCCCCGTTCATCCGCCATGGGAGTGGCTCCTTTAGAAATGCCTCATGAAATGAATCTGGCCGGATTATACATACAGATCGAAGCGAATAAAAGGCGAATCAAACAAATAACGGTGGATAACGTTCCGAAATGGGCAATGGCTTTGTGTAAGTTTTGTGGATTGTCATTCCGACCGAAGTGGAGGGACCTGCAGTTTACCCGCTAATGGTTATCACTTCGCCTACGCCAGCCGCTTGTACAACTCCCGATACTTTTCGTTGGAGCGGCGATAGGCGGTCATCACCTCAGGCCTCACCATCCGCTGCGAAGGGACAACGTTGTGCAGATAATGCTCCAGCGCCCGCTCCAGCACAAAGCGCAGCCACTGCCCGTTCTCCTTGGCCACGGAGACGAGCTCCTCATAAAGCTTGGCATCAATTTCCGGAACGATCTTTTACGGTGCGTGGCATGGGCAACTGTCAGTATACTTCACCCTGATGCTGTCCAGGCCGCCAAGAAGTCAGAGGCTATGACCTATAGAATCGTAGAGCCGCTAATATTTCCGTTGCTCTTAGTGGGCCTCTTTTGGTTGAGTGAGAGGTATAAGAATCCCGACCGCAAAGCGGACCGCGAGAAAATGCGGTTCTGGGTGGCTGTCGCGATTTTGATTGCTTGCGGCGAATTTGCTACCGCTTGGCATATCGGAATCGGATCGGCATGGCAGAACCATCCTCAGCTCACGTTTTTCGCGGCTCTCGCCGTATTTATGACGATATTCCGTATCGCAGGGCCGATCAGGACTGGCCTGACGACGCTCTCCGAAAGTCCGTCGTCATTGCGCAACCAGAAGGAAGTTGTCTAACATCTACCTCCGCAGCAAATCCACCGGCGCCGTCACGTCGTGCACTCTGAAATACTTAGCCAGCGCCGGATACTTCCGCGCCACCGCCTCATACATGGCATACGCCACGTTGCGATACGAAACATGCCCCGCGGGCGTAGTCCGCAGCTCGGAAATGTAAACCGCCTCGGCGAAGTCCATCTTGAACAACGCCCGCTTGCGGAACGCCAGCGGAATCGCATACTGCGAATTCTCTTGCGCCTCAAGAGTCTTGCGGGCGGCCAATTTCTCTACCGCCCCTTGCACCCGCTGCATTACCGCGTCGAAGCGGTTGCGCATGCCGGCATCTTCCACGTCGAGCAGCATCTCGTAGCCGTGCTGTATGGTGAATCCCTGCATCACCTGGATGCACCGCCGGTGCCGGTGCATGTCGCGGAAGCCGCCCGTATCCATGAGAATGTCGAAGCGAAACTGCTGGCCGGCACGGAATCCGCGCAACATTTCGTCGTGCTTGCCGCGATGCCGCAACCCCAGGTCGACGATCTCCCGACGCCGCCGCTCGCCCGCCATCTGCACCGCCTGCCGAATCTGCCGATAAGAGTGATGGCAATGCTCATACAGCAGCGTGGTCGCAATTTCCACTTCCAGCGGCTCTTCATCCAGCAAATCCACGATCGCCTTTGACGGCGCCAGCGGTTCGTCAGCCAGCAACTCCCGCGCCGCCTGCCGCAACTCGCGCCGCGTCTCCATCTCATACGCGTTCGGGTCCGCATACTTCACCAGCGTCGGCGCCACCCGCACTTCGCGCAGCAACTCCCGCTCCGCCCGCGCTCCCAATTCCGGACTCAACGCCCGAATCTGCGCAACCAACTCCCGCAGAGAATCCGTATTCACGTTGTAGGCCGCGCCCGTCGCCGCCTTCTTCAGCGACTCGCCCAGCATTCTTACTTCTTTATGGGTGTGAGAAAGAAGGTGCGCCACCTGCGTCTCCAGCGTGCGCGCATTCACAATCTCGCCCAGCGAAGTATTCGTCCCCAGCGGCAGCAGGTACCGAGTGATATCGAACGCCCGCGCCTTCAGCGTCCGCTCGTACGCCTCCTGCTTCATGTCGGCAGGCTTCGCCGTGATGCTGATCAGGTACTCGGTCATGTGCGCCGAAAGCGCTTCATACTCGGCAAACAGAAAATCCAGCGTCTCGCGATAGAGCTTCCGCGCTTCTTCATCCGAACCAAAGTTGGGAACGTAATAGCCGCTCTTCTTGAAATCCTGATAGCGCGTCGACCGCTCCTGCCCGTCCCAGCGCTGCTCATCAGCCACTTCGATCGCCGCCAGAATCGACAGCCTCTCGACCGCCAGCGCAATGTGCGCCAGGTCCGCAATCGAACGATGCCCATACTGAAAATAGAAAGTGTTGAGAAATTTCTCCGCCTTCTGCGAACTGATCTCGCGCAGCGACTCTTTCATCGACAGCGCCGACCGCGAATACTTGGCCATGGCGTAGGCCTGAATCTCGGGCTCAACGCCAAACACGGCGAACACTTCGGTGGAAGGCTCAGCCTGAGTAGCGAGAGCATCATGTGTGGCGCGGGCGCCCCCGCCCGCGTTGTCCGCCGTCTTCTCCGCGCTCGAGGCCAGCGAGGACGAGCGATGTCCCGGACCCGCTGCGTCTTTTTCCGGAGTTGGAGAATTCTTGTCGGAGGGCTTAGGCATCATCAGGAGATTCGTTGCAGTCTGGGACATGAGTGCTCGCATGTTACCCGGCACCCTTGTGGATTAGCAACGCGATTCGTACGCGAAAGAAATCAGGTCGGGATCGCGTCCCATAAGTGCTAACTTTCCTGCCCAGCCGAAACCGCGTGTTCGGAAAGATAGGACTTGATCTTAGTGGTCGGATTCCGATATAACGGAACCCGACTATGAAAGAAGATTTTGATCAATGCCTGCCCCTTTCCGCTGCCGCGCTGCATATCCTGCTCGCCCTCGCGAGTGAAGATCGTCACGGATACGGGATTATGCGTGAGGTGGCCCGTCAATCGGACGGGGTCTACAAGTTGGGTCCCGGCACGTTGTACGACAATCTGCAAAAACTGCTCGATCAAGGCATCGTGGAAGAGCGCTCCCCACGCTCTTCCGGCGATGATCCGCGGCGCCGCTACTATCGCCTGTCACGCTTTGGCCGTGGACTGTTGGCTACGGAGATCGCGAGACTCGAAGGCGTGGTGCGCGAAGCGAGATTACATCTCAAAATCCGTCCCGGGAGGGCATGATGACCCGCACCTTGTATCGTTGGCTCATTTGCTTGCATCCACCCGCCTTTCGCCTGAGGTTCGAGCAAGAACTTCTTTGGATATTCGACGAATCCAGTGACGCATCAGGACCGACGGCGCTTCTGTATGACGCCGCCATCTCTCTATTGCGACAGTGGCTCATCCGGTCGGGAATGTGGAAATGGATACTCGGAAGTATTGCCGGAGCGGTGCCGCTCCTAATCGGATTCGGAAGCTTTTTGTTCAACTGGCCGATGCGACCGTAATCCAGAGCGTTTCGTAATGAATGTCTACGCCGAGTTGTGATTCGGTCATTTCTTGGGAGGAGGCCGGGCACATGCGAAAGTGGATTCGGAGAATCTCGTATCTATTTCTGACTCTGATTGTGCTGGCGCTTCTGGTGGGCTTTACATATGAACAGGTCGGGAGAGGGAGGGATGCCAGTCAACTGCCTGCACGAGTTGGGCAGGCCGTTGACATTGGTGGACGTATTCTGAACCTTTACTGCTCTGGTCAGGGTACGCCGACGGTGATCCTTGAAACTGGAGGCAACTCGCCCGGTTATTCGTTGCTTCTGCAGCAATTTAAGATGGCAATGTTCAGTCGCGCGTGCTGGTACGACCGCGCGGGTGTAGGGTGGAGCGATCCCCCATCGTCTCCTCGAACGAGTGCCAGTGTTGCCAGCGATCTGCACGAGGCGCTACAGCGCGCTGGCGTGCTGCCACCCTACGTGATGGTGGGTGGTTCCGTAGGAGGCGAATATGTTCTCATCTACACGGCGCGCTATCCCACGGACGTGGCAGGTTTGGTGCTAGTTGATTCCGCGAGTCCGGACATGCGTGAGCCCGACTTCGCGTTAGCACCCGTAAATCGTATGTCGGGTAGCACCAGACACCTGATTTGCATCGCTCTACCAGCAATGACGCGACTTGGGATAATTCGATTCCTGGCGAGCAGGGAGCGCCGGCCTCCTCCACCCGATTTCACCCCGGTGCAAAGCGACACATTGGCGAAGCTCGAAGCCCAGCCGAAAGCGAATGAGACGGATATCCAGCAGGCATGCGCGGCAACCCATGAGGGCAGAATCGTTCCGCGTACCGGTGGCGGAAATCCCGAGATCGACAACGCTGTGCGGAACGCTGGTACCCTGGGTGATCGCCCACTCATCGTGCTGACCGCTGGAAGGTATTGGGCTCAGGAGGGTTTCGAAAAGGAGGCCGCCGAGTATCACGAGATTTGGGTCCATCAATTGCAAGCGAGCCTGGCGCACTTGTCAACGCGTGGGCGGCAAGTCGTAGTGGATGCGGACCACGGCATGACGCAATCGCCGGACTCCATCGTCGTAGCAGTCCGAGAGGTGGTCGACGAAGTGCGCAGCATGAAATAACTGAACGTTCGCCTCCACTAGGAATTGTGCTTGGGTTAGCGTTTGTGGGGCAGCGCCCCCGGCTGTCGTCCATCGCAGCTCGACTGCCCTCCCATCTCGCTGCCCGCGTATAATTCTGCGTTCCGCATTCATTCGACTTCTCATCGGGAGATTCCTAATGTCCCTTGCAGGACGAGTAGCGTTAGTCACCGGCGCCTCCCAAGGCATTGGACGCAATTGCGCGCTGCGCCTGGCCAAAGACGGCGCAGCCGTGGCCGTCGCCGCACGCAATCAAGAAAAATTGAACGAACTGGTGAATGAAATCACCGCCGCTAGCGGCAAGGCAGTAGCATTCGCTCTCGACGTCGCTGACGAAGAGCAGGTCAAGTCCACCCTCAAGTCCGCCATCGCTGAGTTCGGCAAAATCGACATCCTCGTCAACAACGCCGGCATCACTCGCGATCAACTGGTCATGCGCATGAAGCGCGCCGACTGGGACGCCGTCCTCCAGACCAATCTAACCTCCGCCTATCTCTGCATCCAGCAAGTCATCGGCTCCATGCTCAAACAGCGCTGGGGACGCATCATCAACATCACCAGCGTCTTCGGCCAGATGGGACAGGCCGGCCAGGCGAACTACGCAGCCTCCAAAGCCGGACTGATCGGACTCACCATGGCCATCGCCCGCGAAGTCGGGTCGCGCAACATTACCTGCAACGCCGTTGCGCCGGGTTTCATCGAAACCGCCATGACCGCTGGTTTAGGGGACGAATTCAAACTAACTGCGGTGAAGCAAATCCCGCTCGGTCGCGTGGGATTGCCGGAGGACGTAGCCAGCGCCGTAGCTTTTCTCGTGTCAGACGAAGCCTCCTACATCACCGGCCACGTGCTGAACGTCAACGGCGGCATGTTGATGGGATAAAACCCTTTACCATAGAGGACACTGAGGACCACAGAGGAATGAAAGCCGAACGCGCAGTTTCTCGAAGTTCCTCTGTGTCCTCCGTGCCCTCTGAGGTAAAGCCTTTGAGGTTTGAGCAAGCCGAATCCCCGGCCCAGATCACCCAAGCCCGCGAACTCTTCCTCGAATACGCGCAGTCCCTCGGCTTCAGCCTCTGCTTTCAAAACTTCGACCTAGAACTCGCGGGCCTCCCCGGAGACTACGCCCCGCCCGACGGGCGCCTTCTGCTGGCAATGTACGAAAGCCAACCCGCCGGCTGCGTAGCTCTCCACAAGATCGAAGCCGGAATTTGTGAAATGAAGCGCCTTTATCTGCGACCGCAATTTCGCGGCAAAAGATTAGGGCGCGCTCTCGCCGACCATATCATTGCTGAAGCCCGCCAGATCGGCTATCAGCGGATGCGCCTCGACACCGTCGAACCCGTGATGAAAGATGCCGTCGCGATGTATAGGAAAATCGGCTTCCAGGAAATCGAGTCTTATCGCTCCAATCCGATTGCTGGCGCCCTATACATGGAACTCCGGTTGTAATTCCGCCGTCACTTCGGCAAGAATATTCGCGGCCCCTCAGGCAAAGGATCAAAGCCATGAAGAGAATCCTGATACTCGCGCTCGTTGTTTTGGTTGCAGCCACCTCGTCGTTCGCCGCCGAAGGCAAGTCTGTCACGTATAAAAGCGGTGATGAAACTCTGCAAGGTGTTCTCTACACGCCATCCGGAAAAGGTCCATTCCCAGGGCTCGTAGTCATTCACGAATACTGGGGACTCAATGACTGGGTCAAAGAGCAAGCCTCGAAGCTAGCCGACCAGGGCTACGACTCGCTGGCCGTTGATCTCTATCGCGGGAAAGTCGCCACCACGCCCGACATGGCACATGAACTAATGCGCGGAGTGCCGGAAGACCGCGCTAAACGCGACCTTCACGCCGCCGTGGAATTTCTCAAATCGCAGCCCAACGTGAAGAAAGACCGGATCGGCGCGATTGGCTGGTGCATGGGCGGAGGCTACGCGCTCGACGTTGCCTTGCAGGAACCGGACCTCGCGGCCCTCGTCATTAATTACGGCCATCTTGCGACGGACCCGGACGCCCTGAAGAAAATCAATGCTCCCATCCTCGGCATTTTCGGCGGCCAGGATCGCGGCATCACCCCCGACGACGTTCATAAATTCGAACAGCAGCTCAAGCAATGGGGAAAGAAAGTCGAAATAAAAATCTACGACGATGCCGGCCATGCCTTCGAAAATCCCAACAACAAGGACGGATACCGTGCCGCCGACGCAGCTGATGCATGGAAGCGTACCGTCGACTTTCTGGCCACAACGCTGAAGAAGTAATGAAGAAATTTGGCGGCTGGCCGAAACAGGCTCTCAGACACGGGGTCTGACTCGTCCGGCGTAATCCTTATACAGTGTATAAGCAATGCCGATCTCCGCGCTTGGCCAAAGCGATTTGTTTATGGCACTCCTGTCCCGGTTCATGGCACGAATTTCCACTTGCCAGAAGATACTGATCTGGTTACTATGACCCATCCTGTCATGCTCCCTACCATGAATATCGGCGAGACCATCCGCAACTACCGGCTGCAAAAAGGCATGTCCCAGGGCGATATCGAAAAACGAACCGGCCTTCTCCGCTGCTACCTGTCTCGCGTGGAAAACGGCCACACCATCCCGTCCCTCGACACTCTGTCCAAGATTGCCGGCGCCATGGAACTTCCGCTGTCGCAGTTCTTCGCCGAACCCGGCCACAGCAACGGCTCCAAGGGATTGCCCCAACTCTCCGACGACGAGGTCCGCTTCCTCAGCCAGATCCGCCGCTACTCGACCAGCCTCAATGACAGCGACCGCAAACTGGTGCTCGCCATGGTCAAGAAAATGGCGTCGAATTCGGTGAAATAAGCTCCTGGCTCCTAGCTTCTAGCTAAGAACTTCCAAACCACCATCCGGCAGCGCCAACCAACCGCCTAATCCCACACGCTTAAAGGTTGCGGAACAATCCCGATTGCGCTCGGAGCTAGAAGCTAGTAGCTAGAAGCTAGCAGCTAGCAGCTTGACCCTTACTTTCGTTCCATGTCCCTTGGTGACCCTCGGGCACCTCGCTACCCTCGCTCCTCGTCACTACACTTGGGATGGAGATACCTGTGACCACCGACGAGGAACTGAATCTTCTCGACGCGCAACTGCGCCGCTTGAAGATTGAGTACGAGATCTTCTTCAGCAATCCGAACAAGAGGCCGCCTTCCGACGTGGAATGGAAGGTTCTAAGCCTTTTGCGTAAATTTTCCGACGGCGGCGGACGCATGAATTTCTCCCAGCGTTACCGCTACAACGAAATGGCCCAGCGCTATGCCATTTACAGCGACCTGTGGCGCAAGAAGTCGCGCATCCGCGAAGAAGGGTATCGCCGTCCGCAAGACGCTTTGCTCTCCGTGCAGGGAGTTCGTACTACGGAAGAAGATCACAAGCACCATCATCCAGTGTATGGCGTGAGTCATGCCGCCGCCGCGGTCGCCGCTGGCGCAGGCTCATCTCAGGCTTTCACGCTTCAGACTGTCGACCAAGCGGAACGCGAGCAAGTCGAACGCTTATACAACACGCTGGTCGCCGCTAAGAAAAAGGCGGGCGAGAAAGTGTCGGGCGATTTCGACTCCTTCACCACATTCGTGCAGAAAAAGACTCAGCAGATTCGCAAGCAGTACAAATGCGAGAACGTGGAATACTCCGTTGAACTCGCCAACGGACAGGTCAAACTCAAAGCCAAAGCAAAAACCTAAGGGAGAATTATGTCGCGCTTCTTTCGCCGCATTCTGGTCACGCTGGTAATTTCCTGCGGAGTCATCCTTGCAGGCGCGTTTTGGATAGCCCCCATGGCTCTTTCCTTTTACGTCGCGAAGACAGTCCCCGCCGTGGCCGGCGTAATCCCGACCGACCTGAGCGATCACTCCGTGGCACAAGCCCCCGGATTACGGCTCTCGTATGTCGGCTATGACTTTGACGTCCCTTGGACTGATCTGGACGAAGCCAAAACGGTTCTGTATCCAAAGCACAAACGAGAGAAGACCGAAGTTGTTCTCGCCTTCCACTCCGGTCTGCGCCTTATGGTCACTGCAGTGCCCGCACGAGAATTCGCCCGTGAGTTCGCCGCGGAGTTTACGACATCGCCGCCGCAGCCGAGGATCTCTGATTATGTTCTCGCCCGAGACATCTACGAGTTCAGCCCGGAGAAAATGCACTATCTGTCCTTGTCTTCCGAACTCCAGTCCCGCGACCAGGCCATGCTCAACCTGAAGTCCATTCTGTCGGCAAAGCCCGCTGAAAATGGAATATTCAATATTCAAAGCGCAAGCTATAAAGGTTTTCAGCAAGGTAATCCCCAAGTTCGCCAGGATAGCCTGCTGGTAACTCTCTACTCCGACGACGGCAGCGTCCAATTAAAGTTCTGGCAAAAAGACTATCCCGCAGGAGTGACTCAGGCCGAAATCAACCGCATCGTCCAGTCCTTAGAACGTAGAAGTGCACCCGAAAATTCGGCGATCGCGAAGTCCGAGAGATAGAAAGCCGAGATAAACTCGGCACAATCCCGTGGAAGAGCGGCCCTTTCAGGGCCGCGTCAAGCCCTTGGTTTTGGAAGGGCACGGCTTCAACCGTGCCGACAGAAGACACAAATGACGCGGGCTTTAGCCCCTGAGGCTCTCCAGCCGAAAATCGTCTTCTCGTCACCACTTCTAATCGAACAGCGAAACAATTCCTGCGCCAACGAATCCCTCGGGCGATGCTGCTAAAATCTTGTGAGACTGCCCTAAGCCACGCCTCATGTCTAAGATCCAACGCGCCATACTAAGCGTCACCGACAAAGCCGGCCTGATCGATTTCGCCCGCAAACTTTCCGCTCTCGGCATCGAACTCATCTCCACCGGCGGCACCGCCAAACTTTTGCGCGATTCTCAAATAAAAGTGAAAGACATCTCCGACCTCACCGGCTTCCCCGAAATGCTCGACGGCCGCGTCAAGACTTTGCATCCCAAAGTACACGGCGGAATCCTCCATCGCCGCGAAGATCCGAAGCATGTTGCCGCGATCGCGGAACACAGCATCGCTCCTATCGACATGGTCGTCGTGAATCTCTACGCTTTCGAAAAAACTGCAGCCAAGCCCGGCGTGAAGTTTGAAGAACTGATCGAGAACATCGATATCGGCGGACCCTCCATGATTCGTTCTGCCGCCAAGAATTTTCACGACGTCGCCATCGTGACTTCTCCATCCGACTACGACGTCATCGCCGACGAACTGACCCAATCCGGCGGCGAGCTCTCACGCGAAACTAAATGGCGTCTCGCGCAAAAAGCTTTCGCCACCACTGCAGCTTACGATTCCGCCATCGCCTCCACACTTGAGCGCATTCCAGCCGAATCGTTTCAAGTGCAGCCGGAAACAAGCACGTTTCCCGCCACGCTGCGATTCACGTTTCAGAAGACTCTCGACCTGCGCTACGGCGAAAATCCGCACCAGAATGCTGCCATGTACTCCAACGGCTCAAACGCGGGCGTGGCCAACGCAATCCAGCTTCAGGGCAAGGAACTCTCCTACAACAACATCGTCGATCTGCAAGCCGCTTGGGATCTCGCGCAAGAATTCGACGAACCCGTCGTTGCCATCATCAAACACACCAACCCCTGCGGAACCGCCACCGGCAAGACTCTCGCCGAAGCCTATAAATGCGCTCTCGAATGTGACCCAGTCTCGGCCTTCGGCGGCGTTATCGGAGTGAATCGCTCCATCGACGCCGAAGCCGCCGAAGAAATGCACAAGCTGTTCCTCGAAGTCATCGCCGCCCCCGCCTTCGACGAAGCCGCGAGAGCTAAGTTCGCCACCAAAAAAAATCTGCGCCTCGTGCAAGTAACCGACCCACGTAGCCCCGGACGCATTCGTCCGGCGGCGAATGAGACCGCCTCGCGCAGCTGGGTGCTAAAGAACATCTCCGGCGGACTGTTAGTGCAAGACGCCGACATTCGCCCCCTGGAAGACGCAGATCTCAAGGTCGTAACCAAGCGCGCTCCAACTCCCGAAGAAACTCGCGCCCTGCTCTTCGCCTGGAAAGTTTGCAAGCACGTGAAGTCCAATGCTATCGTCTACGCGCGCGACGGCCAGACCGTCGGCGTCGGCGCCGGCCAAATGAGCCGAGTGGACTCAGCCAAGATCGGCGCGATGAAGGCCCAACTCCCTTTGCAGGGTACAGTCGCCGCCTCTGACGCATTCTTTCCGTTTCCCGATGGCGTAGAAGAAATCGCCAAGGCCGGAGCCACCGCCATCATCCAGCCCGGCGGCTCGCAACGCGACCCGGAAGTAATCGCCGCGGCCGACCGTCTGGGCCTGGCCATGCTCTTCACCGGCGTGCGCCACTTCCGCCATTGAAGAATTGTCGATTCCCTGATTGTTGATTGCTGATCGTAAAGATATCGATTGTAAAGATCTGTGAGGCCGCGCATTGTCATGCAGAGCGCAGTCGAAGCACCACCAAAAGCCCCGCTGCATATGGCTTTTCAATCAGCAATCAAAAATCAACAATCAACATTCAATAATAACCTCCCACCAGTCCCTGACCTTCCGGTGTCTCCAAGTTGCGCGCGCAGGACAGTGTTTTTTTCCATCCCGTCGCTCGGCAGGTTAGAATAAAAGCACCTTTCCCCCCGCGGCTTTGCATCCAAGTAAGCTGAGGTTCTGGAAACGCGCTGCCAGCGCAATCAGGTCAAGCATGAATCGAATTTTTCGCGTTCTTTTAATGATTTCAGTAGCTACGAGCGCTGCTGTCAGCCAAACCAGCCCATCATCGTCATCTCCTGAATCCAATCCCAGCGACAGCAAGACGCAATCCTCTCCGCGCAAAGTGGATCACGCAGCGTCCTACTACCATTACGCGATGGCGCACATGTATGAGGAGATGGTCACGGCCTATGGCCGCAGCGACCTGGCCGCTAAAGCTACGGAGGAATACAGGCTTGCCATCGACGCCGATCCGTCGTCGGAATTCCTGACCTCCGGCTTGGCGGAGCTCTACGTAAAAACCGGACGCATCGCCGATGCCGTGAAAGAAGCGCAAGACATCATCAAGCGCGATCCTAAAAATCTGGAAGCCCACAAACTGCTGGGCCGGATTTATCTTCGCTCCCTCGGCGACATGCCAGGTAGCTCCGGCTCCGACAACATCTTGAAGCTGGCCATCGACCAGTACGAGCAGATTGTGAAGCTCGACCCCGAGAGCGTCGACGATCACCTGCTGCTCGGCCGCCTCTATCGCCTGAACAACGATCTCCAGAAAGCGGAAGGCGAACTTAAGACGGCGATCAAAATCGATCCCAGTTCGGAAGAGGCCGTGACGACTCTGGCGATGCTCTACACCGATGAAGGCGACACAGCGCACGCTCTCAAAGTGCTGGCTTCCATTCCTGACTCCGCCCGCTCCGCCAAGCTCTATGCGGCCCTCGGCGCAGCTTATGAGCAGCGCAAGGATTACAAGAGCGCCATCGACGCCTTTCGCCACGCCATTGTTCTCGATCGCGACAATCTCGACGCCATTCGCGGCCTCGCCGAAAACTTGTTGAACGACGGACAACTGGACGCCGCCCTCGAACAATACAAAGTCATCGCCGACTCCAATCCCGAGGACGCGCAGACCTACGTCCGCATCGCGGAGATTTACCGGCGCCAGGCCAAATACGATCTCGCACTGGAAAATTTGAAACACGCCGACACCCTCGTTCCCGACACCATGGACGTTCCCTACAGTATGGCCGCGGTTTACCAGGCGCAGGGCCGCTATGACGAGGCCGTCAAACTGTTGCAGGAGCTGGTCAAGAGGACCGAAAAAAGCGAAACCGGATCGAGCCAGGCCGATCGCAACAATCGCGCCATCTTCGTCGAGCGTCTCGGCATGGTCTACCGGGAACAGGAAAACTACACCGCCGCCGTCGATACTTTCCGCCAGATGCTGCCCCTGGGTGAGGAGAATGCCCGCCAGGGCTACCAGGAAATTATCGATACCTATCGCGAAGCCAAGCAGTGGCCACAAGCCACCGCCGTCGCCAAAGAAGCCGTACAGAAGATGCCGAACGATCGCGACCTCCGCATGGTGTTTGACGCGCAACTGGCCGATACCGGCGAGGTCGATAAGGCGGTCGCCGACATTCGTTCCCTGCTGAAGGGCGGCCCGGAGGATCGCGAAGTTTATCTGCGTCTGGGGATTATCTACACGCGCTCCAAGAACTGGAACGGAGCCCTCGAAGCTCTGGGAAAAGCCGAGCAGTTGTCGACCAAGCCAGATGACAAGGCCTATGTCAGCTTCCTTCGCGGCGACCTTTATCAGCGCCAGAAGATGTTTGACCAAGCCGAAGCCGAATTCAAAAAGGTTCTGGCCGTCACTGCCCCCACCGATCCGCAAGCCGCTGCTACGCTGAATTATCTCGGCTACATGAATGCCGATCGCGGCGTAAAACTCGACGAGTCTCTCAACTTCGTGAAGCAGGCCCTGACTTTCGAACCCAACAACGGCGCCTATCTTGACTCGCTCGGCTGGGTCTACTTCAAGTTGGGCAAGTACGATCTGGCCGAACAAAATCTGACCAAGGCCGAAGCTCGGATGGGCACCGATCCCACGGTGCAGGAACATCTCGGCGACCTCTACCAGAAAACGGGCCGCCTGAAACTAGCCGCCGCCCACTGGGATCGCGCCGTCCAGGAATGGAACAAAACCGTACCCGCGGAACAGGACGGCGAAGCCTTCGCCAAGGTCCAGCAAAAACTCGACGCCGCAAAAGTAAAGCTGGCCAAGGAAGAATCGGATAAGCGTTAACCGGAGCCATTGTTGATTGCTGATTGCTGATTGAACAGCAGCTTGTTCTCCAATCAAGAATCAGCAATCAACAATGCTAGACTCGAAGCATGTTGGCACCCTACGCGGTGCACCTCGAGCACTCCCGTGGACGCCGTTTCCCTGAAGAAAGACATCCCTACCGCAACGACTTTCAACGGGATCGCGACCGCGTTATTCACGCCCGCGCCTTCCGCCGCCTCGAAGCAAAAACGCAAGTCTTCACCCGCCGCTACTCCGACCATTTCCGCAACCGCCTCACTCACACCCTCGAAGTTTCGCAGGTCTCCCGCACCATCGCCGGAGCTCTCGGCCTCAACGTCGATCTAACCGAAGCGTTGGCCTTGGTCCACGACATCGGCCATCCGCCGTTCGGCCACGCCGGCGAAAAAGCCCTGAACGCTGCCATGCGCGAGCACGGCCTGATCTTCGACCACAACCTCCACGCCCTCCGCATCGTCGAAGATTTCGAACAACGCTACGCCGCTTTTCGCGGCTTGAACCTAACCTTCGAAATCCGCGAAGGCATCATTAAGCACTCGCGCGACTACAGCTCGAAAGACCATCCCGAACTTGCCGAATATCTTCTCGACCAGCGCCCCCCGCTGGAAGCCCAGTTGATCGACCTGACCGACGAAATCGCCTACAATACCGCCGACCTCGATGACGGATTCGAAGCGCACCTGCTCTCGCTCGATCAAATCCGCGAAGGCGTCCCCATCTTCGAGCGCTTCTACAATGATGTCGCAGCGCTGTACCCTGATGCCCCCGACAAATTAAGGTTCAATGAGTCCCTGAAACGCATGCTGAATCTCTTCGTCGACGATCTGATCACCAACACGCGGGGCCGCCTGAGTCAGGCCAAAATCAAAACTCTCGAAGAAGTCCGTCAGCATCCCGAGCGCCTCGCCGCCTTCAGCCCCGCCATCGAAGCCGAGCGCAAGCAGAATAAAGATTTCCTCTACGAAAATCTCTATTACAGCCCGTCATTAGCCGGAGAGAAAGAGGATGCAGAACGAGTCGTCAAAGAGCTGTTCGCCTTTTGGATGGACCATCCCGAAACTCTTCCCCACAACTACCAGGAAAAAGCCAAACAGGATTCTCTTCCGCGCGTAGTCTGCGACTACATCGCCGGCATGACCGACAATTTTATCGTCGAGCAATACGAAAAACACCGCGGCGCCCTTTGAGATAAACACGTAGCGACAGCCGCTGCTGCAGGGAGTTCGTCACTTCCTCAGAGATAGACAATTTCTTGCGGACTCACGCTCGATCCTTATCTCTGATGTAACGACGCAGGGCTTCTACAATCCAGCGGCAACACGACCGACAGTATCATCCCAGCCATCAACTACCTGCGCTGATGCTAATCCTGAGCCGGGCTCAAGCGATTCACAGCTGAAAATTCCGCTGAAACGGCGACAACCGGAGAAGCGCCAACTCTCATCTGATTCGCGGACCCTAAGCAGCCACGGAGATGATTTCATGAACCGCAGTTCCTCCCTTCTTGTTACCCTTTCGCTTTCCATCTTTGCTGCCGTACTTCCCGCCGCAGCCCAAAACGATGCCAGCTTTGTTGTGAAAAAGACGTCCACGAAGGTATACGCAACCGCTAGAGTAACCGCGGACCTGAACAATGACGGAATCCCCGATTTGATTGAACCTTATGCGCGGATTACTCCGGGCGTGCTGTTTTCGGTGCAGCTCGGACTGGGCAATGGTTATTTCGCAGCACCCGTGCAGTATGGCGCTTCGATCAATCACCAATATGCAGACACAGTTCTGACGGCGGACGTGAACCGCGACGGGAAAGCCGACGTGATTTTCATCACGGGCAATTATTTGCTGGTGTTCCTCGGGAGGGGTGATGGAACTCTTATGCCCGCACAGTGGTATACGTTGCCCGCGAACGGCGCCGCGCTTGCTAAAGTCGGGGACTTCAACCATGACGGGATTCCGGACCTGGCCTTTAACATAGTTTCGGCTACCGGTCCCGCCACTATAGCTGTGGCATATGGCACGGGTACCGGAGCGTTTTCAACGCCAGTCACCGTGGCAACGATCCCCAGCACTCAGGGCGTTGAAACCATGGCAGTCGGTGATTTCGACGGCGACTCGAATCTAGATATCGCGGTGGGGCTGTCCAACGAGCCTTGCAATGAGGGCGGCTGCACCAGCGATGATATCCACATCCTGTATGGCGACGGCAAAGGCAACTTCGCCAATGAACTGGTCTACCCCGGAGTGCCGAGCGATCTGACCTTTGCGTCCGGCGACCTGAACAATGATGGCAGATCAGACTTAGCCGTCCATGCCGATCGGCTTAACAGCAACGGTGAGGACTTGCTGGTGCTTTTTGGCCAACCCTCACGCACCGTAGCCGCAGAATACATCAACACTGGCGGGCATTTTTTGATTGGCCTGCCGCAGGCGATCGCAGACTTCAATGGCGACGGATACAACGACCTGGCAGTGCTGTTAGGCGGATTACCTACCGCCCCCAACGATCAGGCGCTTGGAATCCTTCTGCGTGGGCCCAATAACAGTTTCAAGCTTCAGGAAATTGACTTTGGAGCGCTCCCACCTCCGGACGAAGGAGATTTATTAGTGGGCGACTTTAATCGCGACAGCAAGCCCGACGTTCTTTTTACCGCGTCGGACAATAGTGATTCGATTTTCAACGTCTTCGACTACATAAATACCACCAGCGGAATTGGCGTGCGCACGCGCTGCGAGTATCCCAGTAGCGTGTCCGGCATTAGCGCCTGCCTTTACCGAAGCGGCAGCAACGGCGCAACGATATCTTTTGGCGCAGCCGCGAACTGGTTTGAGCCTCTGCGCAAAATGGAGCTGTGGCTCGACGGAACAAAAGTGACCGAGCAATACAATGTTTGGGACAAGTACGCATGGCTTTCCTCGGCTGCCCGTACCTTCTCAGCGGGAACGCACCGCGCCGATTTCTATACGGCCGGCTATGACAACGTGCTGCAACACCAGCAAGTCACATTCCAGGTCCCGGGGCCAACTTGTCCGCCACCCAGTTCACCGGGGGTGAATGTGTGCAGTCCGGCGAACGGCTCTACAGTAGGGCGGTCGGTAGAGGCCCTCGCAGGCGGCGCCATTACCGGGACCATCCTTCGCATGGAAGTGTGGGTCGATAGCACAAAGATGTATTCGACCTACGGTTCGGACATGCTGGACGCCACTCTCACCGTATCGCCGGGAGCCCACACGCTAACTTTCTACATCGTAAATACCAGCGGACAAGCGCTGGAAAAGTCGGTAAATATAACGGTGCACTAACTGAAGTTGGCAGCCATCGCTGGATGGCCCATCCTTTGCGGTTCTTTCTTCCAAAGGGTGGGTCTTCCCATTGCGAGCCGCCAGGACTTTAGACTTAGGATCCTGCCGGGAAGGCTGGCCGGGCTTACTTCCCCGCGGCCACCGCTGCCACCACATCAAACAAAATCCGCGGCCCACGCTGCACTTCCTCCACACGAATCCGCTCATCGTTTCCGTGTTCTGTGCTGCCTTCTTCCTCCGTTGCGGTATATGGATTGAACCCATACGCAGTAATTCCCAGCGGCCGGTACATCTGATTCTCCGTGTATCCGCTGGTGATGTGCGGCACTACCGGAGTCCCCGAAAAATATTTGGCCGACACCTCTCGAATCGCCGCAAATAACGCGTTATCCATTCCTGAATAATTCGACACGCGAAACTCCGCCTTCCAAGGCTCGACGCTGACATTCGGATCATTCACCACTCGCCGTATCGCCGCCAGCATAGCCTTGGGATCGCCTCCCGGCAAAAGCCGCACATCCAGATTTGCCCAGGCTTCCGCAGGAATCACATTCGTCTGCTCTGATCCGCCCATCATGGTTAGCGAAATCGTGTCGCGCAAAAGAAAGTTCAGCGACTCGTCTTTCTCAACCTCATCTTGAAATCGTTTGTCCTCGATTGCCTTCTTGATGTTGCGATACTCCGCCGCCCGCTCCGGCGATTCGAACGGCGCCATGTCCCTTAAAAACTCGTCCACCACCGGCAACACCTGCAGCGGCGTCCGGTAAGCGAGAATCCGATCCAGCGCTCGCACCAGCCGGTTCGGAGCCGAATCCGGAATGGGACGCGACCCGTGCCCCGGCCGCCCGTGCGCCACCAGATGAAGCCAGTACGTGGTTTTCTCTCCCACGTCCACGCCCACGTATTTCACCTTGCCGTTTTCGAGCAGATTTTCCCCGCCTTCGTTAATGAGAAATTCCGCATTTTCCAAAAGGTCGCGCTGGTGCTCGATGAACCAGTCGCTCCCGGTTCCGTCGGCCTCTTCATCCGCGACCGCGAGAAAAATCACGTCGCGATCCAGCGCCACCTGCTCGCGCTTCAGCATTACCATCACGACGAGTTGCGCGAGCCCTTCGTCCTTCATATCCTGTGCGCCGCGGCCCCATAAGTAGCCATCCTTCATCTCGCCGCTGAACGGAGGCACCTTCCAGTGCGAAGCGTCGCTGGTCACCACATCCATATGGTTCAGCAAAATGATCGGACGCTTTCCCCCTGCCGATGAGTGAGGTATGCGAGCCCAGAGATCCCCTCGCCCCGGCGTGTACTCGAATGCGCGATTCTCAATCCCTTCCTGATCGAGAATTTTTTTGTAGAACGCCACCGCCCGCATTTCGTTCCCCGGAGGATTAGTCGTATCAATACGCAGATACTCCTGCATCCAGGTCACTGCGAGGTCGGAATACTGTTGAAGATGCTCCGCCGGAATGCGCGACGAGGCCAACTCCACTCCCTCAGCCCAGCTCAAAGCGCAGAATGCCAAAACGGTTACTGTGATTACTGCTTCATGCCTCCCGCCACTGCGCCGCCAGTTAGTTCCCAAACGTCCTCCGGGGAAGACTCCGAAATTTGCACGCAGTTTTTATATCAGGTTTGCCAAAATTACCCTGCCGTTTCATCCCAATCTCTTCTGTGCCTTCGCAGTCGGCTACAATGTCTTTAGTAATCAAGTGTTTAGCCTTTCAACCCTAATGGGGGATTTGGCATCCCACATGTAGTAGATAAGACCGGCGCTGCAGTGGGGCGCCCGCTGTCCAAGGCAAGCGTCGCGTCAGCGCTGGCCGCTTCAGCAAAGCGAAACCACTGATTTTCATTCAACGTTACACGGACGCAATCGAATTTACGCACGCCCAGGCGTGCCCGAGGAGCTGTAACGCTCCCCTAACTTGGAGGAAGTCCTTTATGAACAACCGCCTACTTTTCGCCCTGCCGCTTGCCGCAGTACTCGCTTTCCCGGCTATCGCGCAGACCACCACTCCGTCTAGCTCAGATCAGACTCAGCCTGCAACCGCGCAGCAGACTCAGTCGACGTCGAACTCAACGTCGATGTCCAGCGATACCAGCACCGCAAGCGGCAAAGCGCCTCTGGCCGCGCCGTCCCGCGAAGGTTTCTGGGGACGCGTGAATCCCTTTGCCCGCAAAAAGTATGTCCGTCGGCAGACTGAGCCGATCCGCGACCGCGTCAACGAACTCGATGAGCTGACCTCCACCAACGGGCGGGCGATCAAAGACACCGACGCGCGCGCTCAGCAAGCCATCAAACTGGCATCGGACAAGGCTAACGAAGCCGATCAGCACGCGATCGACGCCGGCAACAAGGCCACCGCGGCGCAGCAGAGCGCTCAGCAGGTCTCGACCCGCGTCCAGACTGTGGAGACCGTGGTTGGCAACATCGACCAGTACAAGGCTTCCAACCAGACTGAGATTCGCTTCCGGCCGGGCCAGACCGTCCTGAGCAAGAACGCCAAGGATGCTCTGGACACCATGGCCGGCAGCGTGAAGGGCCAGCGCGGCTACATCATCGAAGTGCAGGGCTTCTCGTCCGGCAAGGGACAGACCGCAATCTCCAACTCGCAAAAGATGGCCGAGTCGGTGGTTCGCTATCTCGTCCTGAACCATGAGATCCCGGTCTATCGCATCTACCTCGTCGGCATGGGCAACGCGCCCGCGCCTACCACGGATGAAACCGCGAAGACCAAGCGCATCAGCGGAGGCCGCGTGGAAATCAGCCTCCTGAAGAACGACCTGGAGCAGCTCTCCGCCAACAACGGAGCGCCTGCCACCACGGCCGATCAACAGCAGCAACCGAAGTAAGTTCATAGGTTTGGGACCGGGCGCCTCGCCCATAAGTCCCTCCCCCGGAAAAAGCCCTTCGCGCAAGCGAGGGGCTTTTTCATTGTGACCCGGCCGCCGAGGAAAGCAGATTCCTCCGCCCCTCGCGTTCGCTCGGGGGTCGGAATGACAACGCGGGTGGGCACAAGACCGGGGCGAGGTCGGTGGTCGTATCCGCACATTTTTTTTTGATACCACTTGGATAAAATATTTGATTTGTTAGGGTTACGAAGAAGGGTATGCCGCTCCGCCCGCAAAATCTTGAGACGATGCGACTTACGGCTAAAATCTTACGAAATAAGGAGTTAGCGGTGCCTTGGAATGATCTCCGGCTCCTGCTGGCGGACTTTTGGCTGGGACGCACAGAGCCAGTCTGCGCTTCCTGGTTTCCTCAGTAAAGGTTGTTCGTCACACGAAATGCGAATTTTGCTGTGGAAGGCTGTGGAAAAGCGAAGCAGGGTAGCGGCCGCTTGTCATTGCCCCAGTACCAACAAACCGCACCCCCTTTCGGGGTTACTATCTCTCTTCAACTTGGGCCGATCGCGATCTTCGATTCTCCTGAATTGATTGATCTCCTCGTTTCTACCTTTCTCGACACCTGCGACTGTCTTTTCCAGAGTTATTACCCAGTGCTTAAAGTTAGTATAAATGTGCTTGCGTTATATTTATGCACGGTATAAATTACTCTCATGGTACTCAACTACCCAGAGCTCCTGAAGCAGGTTAAGGCTGATATTGCCAGCAAACGCGCAGAGCTGGGCGAATGCCTCTCGCGTGCGGAGAAGTTGGAGGATCAAATTAGTGGCCTTCAGCAGACGGCGGCGGGAATCGCCAAAACTCTTGGCGAAACTTACGAAGCGGAAGAGGAGATGGGACTGACCGAAGCCATTCGCAGAGCATTTCGGCAGAACCCCGACAGAAATTTCGTCGCGACCGAGATCAGGGACGAGCTCGAACAGATGGGCTACGACATTGACAAGTTTGGAAACGTCCTGGCGTCGATTCACTCTGTCATCAAGCGGCTTGTGGATAAGGATATCGAGATCGCCGGAAGCCGAGGCAACACTGGCAAACCCTGCTATCAGTGGAAAAAGAATGCACCCGTCAGCAAGGCCCCGAAACCGCCATCTGAGGTGGGTGGGCGGGGCGTAAGTCACGGAATGACGCCGGAAGCGGAAGAAAAGATGCGGCAAGCGATGGCGCGAAAGAAATGACTTTAAATACAACCCGCGCAGTGCGGTCAACACTGCGCGGTAGAGAGGCGGAACACAGTGCGAATCGAGATCACGATCCGTTTTACTGCTAACGGTCCAACGGTGGAAGTAACCGTTTATCCACCCTAGAGGGTGAACCCTAACGCAGTGTGCCCGGCTGCTGTTTCAGCAGGAGCCGGGCAATTCAAAAGCGCGAGACAAGCCGCACTTCAGACTAGAGTATGTGGCTTTCTCTCGCGGAAATCAAGCGGAGAAAGCACGGCATTCAAAAGCTGGCGCTCTTGCAAGTACCTGGTGTGCAGGCCGCGCATTCTCGTGTCCATCACTCGATCGCTGTGTTCGCCGCCAACAAGCAAGAGCTGCATGATCGTATCCCGATTCAGGCCGGCGAGCCGGTTCCATGCTGCGGATTGAGCAGCCTTTCAGAAAGCGATGGGCGCACGGCGGACCATGTTCGGTCGATTGCGGAGTTGCTACGGACGGCATAAGATCGCACCTATGCAGCTCTATAAAGAACTCATCGAAATCGGAACGGACGAATACGGCCATCCAGCAATCTGCTGCTCTCGCTGTCACAAATCCGCCGAACGCACCGAAACCACTAATGAGCATGGCGGCATCATTGAACTCGGGCTTCGATGTCTCACGTGCGAGACTTCATTTGGCACGTGGTTGCACGAGGTGCAGCGCAGTTCCGACATCCGAGCTCATCTGTCCCCGATTGGACGGCCCCGCGCTCTGGCTACCTAGCGACACGTTGGTTAAAATACCACCCGATTTTGCAGCTGTTTGACCCCTGCCGTTCCCATCACTAGAACCCCAAGCACATCGCTTCCGGGGTTCGTCATGAAGCGCTTACCTTGCCCGCTGCTCTTCGTCGTCCTCCCCACGTTTGCCGGCTTCGCAGACGACGACAAGGATAAAGGCCGTCATCATCACGAAAACCTCACCGAGACTCAGTTCTGGAGCGATGGCGCTCGCGAGATCCTTCACTTCGCCTGAAGAAGCGCTCTGTTTAGGATGACTCCTATCCGCGGGCTATACTGCGACGGGCTCGGGATGACGCTTCCGAAAAAATTCCAATAGATCGTCCGCGACCGTTTTTGACTACCATTTCGTTCTCCAGTAGCCTGTCTGTTCTCTATGACTTCGACTGCCATTTCGACTTTGCCGGCGATATCCGTGCAGGGGCTCAGGAAGTCGTACGGGGATGTGGAGGCGGTGAAGGGAATCGACTTTGAAATCCGGTCGGGGGAAGTGTTTGGCCTGCTGGGACCGAACGGGGCGGGCAAGACGACGACGGTCGAGATTCTGGAAGGGCTGCGCCCTCGCACGGGTGGTCAAGTCACGGTTCTCGGGTTTGATCCGGACCGGCAGCGGCAGCGGCTCAAAGACCGAATCGGCGTGTGCTTGCAGGCTACGAATCTGCCGGGGAAAATCCGCGTTCATGAAGCCATGGACGTATTCGCATCGTTCTATAGCCGCAATGTGAATCTGGACCAACTGCTGAAGCGGTTGCAGCTCGAGGAGAAGCGGAACGCGTTTTACGAAACGCTGTCCGGGGGGCAAAAGCAACGGCTGGCGCTGGCCCTGGCGCTGATCAACGATCCGCAGCTTATCTTTCTCGATGAGCCGACTACGGGGCTCGATCCGCAGGTGCGGGCGGAAATCCACACGCTGCTCGAAGAGTTGAAGCGCGAACAGCGAACGATTCTGCTGACTACGCATTACATCGAAGAGGCGGAGCGGCTGTGCGACCGGGTTGCCATCGTCGACGAAGGGCGCATCATCGCGCTCGATACGCCAAGCCGGCTGCAGCAGCAGAGCCGCAATGCGTCGAGTATTGTCGTGACCTGTGCCACGCCGTTTCCGCAGCCGCGTCCCGCGTGGGCAGAGGCCACCGAGAGTGTTGTCGATCCCACGGGCCACACGCTCACGGTGCGCTCGCGGCGTCCGGCGGCCACTCTCGTCGATCTGGTGAAATGGATTGATCAGCAAGGTCTCGAACTCACGGACGTTCGTCTCAAGCAGCCGAGCCTCGAAGATGTGTTCATCGAGATGACGGGAAAGAGCCTGCGTCAATGAAGAGTTACAAGGCTCTGATTGCGATCGACCTGAAGCTGGCTTTGCGCAACCGGTCTGTCATTTTCTTCAATTATCTTTTTCCGCTCATTTTCTTTTTCATCTTCGGGCAGGCGATGCACGCCGAACGCGGGGCGGCCATCACGATGGTCATTGCCATGGTGCTGATCATCGGCATCCTGGGCAATGGGCTGATGGGCGCGGGCATACGGGCGGTGCAGGAACGCGAAGCCAATATTCTTCGGCGCTACAAAGTTACGCCGATCACGCCCGCACCCTTGCTCGTCGCCTCGGTGGTCACCGGCTGGATTCTTTACATGCCGAACGTGATCCTCATCCTTGCGCTGGCGCATTTCCTATACGGCATGCCCTGGCCGCAGTCGATGGCCTCGATTCTTATTTTTACTACCGTGGCCATTGCCGGCTTTCGCTCGATTGGATTGATCCTGGCGTCGGTGGTGAACTCGATGCAGGAAAGTCAGCTGATTGTGCAGTTGATTTACTTGCCCATGTTGTTTCTGAGCGGCGCCACGTTTCCTCTTTCTATGTTTCCACCGTGGCTGCTGGTGATCACGCAGTTCGTCCCTGCGAGCTATATGGTGACTGGCATTCAGGGAATGCTGCTGCGGCAGGAAGGGCTGTGGGCCAATATCGAGCCGATGCTGGCGCTGGTGCTCACGTCGTGCGTGGGGCTTTTCATTGCTTACAAATTATTTCGCTGGGAGAAGGAAGAAAAGATTCGCGCGTCGGCGAAGCTGTGGCTGCTGGCTGTACTCGCGCCGTTCCTGTTGCTGGGCGCGTGGCAAATGCATACCCGCAGCGGCATGGCGAAGACCAAGATTTTGAATCGCCAACTGGCGCGGGGCGATACTTATCTGATTCGTGGAGCGCGCATCTTCGTCGGCAATGGCAAGGTCATCGAGAATGGAGCTGTGCTGGTGCGCGCCGGGAAAATTGCCGAGGTGTATGACGGCGCTGGGCCCGATCCGAAGTCGGTAAAGGCAGAAGTCGTCGAGGCGGTGGGCAAAACGATTCTTCCCGGGCTGATCGACGTGCACGTTCATCTCGGTGCGCCCGGCGGATTCTACCCGGACATGAGCAAGTTCGATCCGCAGAAAAGCATGCTGCGTGAACTGTCCGCCTATCTTTACAGCGGGGTGACCACGGTGCGAAGCGTGGGCGACGGATTGGACATCGTTCTGAAAGTGCGCTCCACGGTCAACGGCGGAGAGGCACTGGGTTCGCAGCTATTCACCTGCGGCCCGCTGTTCACGGCTCCGGGAGGGCATGGCACCGAATATTTCAACGGTCTTCCGGAAAATATTCGAGCCAATGCGGAAAAACAATTTACGCGTGTTCCGGCTTCCGCCGACGAAGCCCGGCAGCAAGTCGATGAGTTGAAGAAGCGGGGCGTCGACTGCATCAAGGCGATTCTCGAAGCGGGCGCTGCAGGGCGCGTCTTCAATCGTCTGGACACCGGACTGTTTGACGCCGTCGCTCGTGCTGCGCATGCGGATGATTTGCCGTTAGCGGTTCATACCGGAGATGCTCGCGATGTCGCCGACGCGGTGCAGGCTCAGGCCAACTCTATTGAACACGGATCGTTTCGAGAAGCGATTCCAGACGCGTTGTTCGAACAAATGGCCAGGGAGGGAACATTCTACGATCCAACTTTGAGTGTCGGCGAGGCTTTCAAAGACTTCGCAGCCGGCAACTCGAGATTGCTGAAGCGGTCTCTCGTGCAGCAGGTGGGTCCGCCGGAACTCTTTCAGGGAACGGAGGAAGCCCTGGGCTCCAAGGACACGGAGGCGATGCGTGCTGCGCTTGCCCAGTATCCGATTGACATGAAGGTCGCGGTCGATAACCTGAAGCGCGCTCAACAGCACGGAGTCTTACTGGTCACGGGCAGCGACGCGGGAAACTTTCTTGTGATTCACGGGCCCACGGTACAGCATGAGCTGCAACTCTGGGTGCAAGCTGGAATTGCACCGGCTGTGGCGCTGCAGGCCGCGACATTCAATGCTGCCCGGCTGCTGCGGGCCGAGAAGCGAATTGGTTCGATTGAACCCGGCAACGACGCAGATTTGCTTGTGGTCGATGGAAATCCTGTCGAAGACATTTCCGCGACCGAACGAATCTCGCTGGTCGTTTTCAAGGGCGAGCGCGTCGAGCGCAACGCACTGTTCGATCAGCACTGATTCATAAGTTCGAACGGTGAGTTATTCTGATGAGATGGAGACGCGCTTTCCATCTTCCGGTGATCAGAAGCTGATCCAGATCGTGGACTCGGCGTTAGCGGATGCGGCCCGCAGAAGCGGCGATTGGCTGGTATGCCGTCCGGGATGCACGCAATGCTGTATCGGCGTATTCTCCATCAATCAACTAGATGCGGAGCGGTTGCGGCGGGGCCTCGCGTCTCTCGCGGAGAGCGATCCTTTGCGGGCAGAAAAAGTGCGTCGGCGTGCCCGAGAGTCGGTTGCGCGTTTGACGCCGGAATTTCCCGGAGACGCGGTCAGCGGGGTGTTGGATGAAAGCGAAGAAGTTGCGCAGCGCTTTGCCGATTTTGCCAACGATGAGCCATGTCCAGCGCTCGATCCGCTGACCGGAAACTGCGAGCTCTACGAATCGCGGCCCATGACTTGCCGCGTGTTTGGTCCTCCGGTGCAATCGGAGGATGGGTTAGGCGTTTGCGAACTCTGTTTTCACGGGGCGTCGGAGAAAGAGATTGCGGCCTGTGAGATGAAGCCGGATCCAGACGATCTGGAATCGCGCCTGCTCAAGGAGCTAGAAAAAAATACAGGGCCGCGCGGAAATACTATCATCGCTTTTTGCCTGGCATCGTGATCTCAATCAGGCCTGTTTCTTTTCCAGTTCCGCCCAGCGCGCGTAAAGTTCATCTACTTCCCTCTGCGCCTCTTCAAGCTCGGCGTGAGCGTTCATAAGAGATGGGGCGTCGCTGGCAATTGCCGGGTCCGCGGCGGCGGTGCGCTTCAGTTCGAGTTTTTCTTCAGCCACGGCAACGCGCTGCTCGATGCTGGAATATTCGCGAGCTTCGAGATAGGAAAGCTTTCTTTTCGGCGATGACGGTGATTCCGCGGCGGCGGTCCGAGCGGTCCCTCGGATGCCAGCCTGCGCCGCTTGCTGGCGTTCAGTTTGCCAGGCCTCCCATTGCGAGTAATCGGCAAAACGTTCGGCGCTGCCTTGACCGTCCAGGCCAAGGACAATGGTCGACACTCGATCGAGCATGTAGCGATCATGCGTGACCAGCACCAGCGAGCCACGAAACTCCAGCAGGCTTTCTTCGAGAATTTCGAGGGTTGGGATGTCAAGGTCGTTGGTGGGCTCGTCCAGCAGGAGAACGTCGGCGGGCTGCAGCATCAGCTGGGCGATCAGAACCCGTGCCCGTTCGCCTCCCGACAAGCGCTCAACCGGTTGGTTGAGCTGCTCGCTCTTAAACAGAAATTTTGCCGCCCACGATGCCACGTGAGTCACGCGATCTTGATAGATAACCGAGTCGCCTTCGGGAGCCAGGGCGCGACGCAAAGTCACATTGGGGTCGAGCTCCCGACGCTGGTCGAAGTAGACGATGCGCAACTTTTCCGCGCGAAGGATCTCTCCCGCGGTCGCGGCCACTTCTCCGCGTAACAGACGCAGCAATGTCGTCTTGCCGCTGCCGTTCGGGCCTACTAATCCAACTCTTAACCCGGCGGTGACGATGAAGTTCAATCCCTGAAACAGCCGGCGGCCGCCGATTTCGTAGGCGACGTTCTGGAGTTCGATCAGACGCTTCGTCTTGCGATCGGTAGCCGAGAAATCGATTTGCGCGCTGCCGGTGCGGCTGCGCGTGTTCAGGTCTGCGAGTTCCTCCATCAACTCGCCGGCTTTATCGATTCGCGCTTTCGACTTTCTGGTGCGTGCCTTGGCCCCACGGCGCAGCCATTCGATCTCCGAATGAACCAGATTTTCCAGCGCTTCCTGCCGTTTCGATTGCGCATGCAGGAACTCCTCTTTCTTCTCCAGGAACGTGGTGTAGCGCCCTTTCACGCGCAGCAATCCGTCGGGATAAATGCGGCTGAGTTCCGCCATCTCCGTGGCGACGTTCTCCAGAAAGTAGCGGTCGTGACTGATGACGACGCAGGCGAAGGCGGCTCGCTCCAGTACCTCTTCGAGCCACTCGATGCCCGCCAAGTCGAGGTGATTCGTGGGTTCGTCCAGGAGCAGGATGTCGGGCGCCTGCACCAGCGCTCGAACGATCGCAAGGCGTTTCTGCCAGCCTCCGGATAACGCGGTGGCTTCCTTCTCGAGGTCGGTGAAGCCTGCGCGTCCCAGCGTCTCGGCGAAAAGCGTTCCGCGCTCCGACTCGGGCACATTGGAGGCTTTCAACGCAGCATCGACCACGGCACGCACGGTGGTTCCGCGTTTGAATTCCGATTCCTGCTCCACGTAGCTGAGGCGGAGTCGCTTGCGAAAGGCGATTTCTCCGTCATCTGTATCTTCGGTGCCCGCGAGAATTCGCAGAAGAGTAGACTTGCCCGAGCCGTTCGGACCGATGAGCCCGATGCGATCTCCTTCGGAGACGGTGAAGGACACGTTCTGAAAAAGCGGATCGGCTCCAAAGGCTTTGGAGATGCTGCGGACATTAATCAGCGGCGGCAATGATGTGGCGTCTCCTGAAGGTCTATCTTGAGATTAACAGGAAGCACGATGCGGCCGTGGAGTACGTTTGGTCGGTTGGATACGGTGCTGGGCTCAGAGGCGCTCGGCTTCGGCTTCGCCATTGCTCGACAGCCGAAGCGGCTGTCGCTACGTGAGTTGCGGCACTACCAGGCGGGTTTGCCGTCTTTGAAGCGAAGTGTCAGGGTGTCGCCACCTTTTACGACTTCGCGGGCGAGGGTCAGGTCGGCGCCGTCCTGCTTGATCTTTGAGCCGGTAACTTCGATCTCGTCGTTGGCTTTGAAATCCACGCCCATGTCGTCGAGAAATTTCTTGGGACAAAGAAATATCTGCATGGCATCGGTGCCGCTCTTCAGCACCAGATATGCGACGGGTTTGCCGCCCGTAGGAGGCACCATCTTTAACTCTTCGACCGTTCCCTTGAACTTCGCTTCCGTGGCAGGATCGTATTTGGGAGGCGCTTGGGCAAACGCTGAATTGGCTAGAAAAACGACTGCCGCAAGTGTCAGGAGCCGGTGGTAAATCGGAGCGGAGGAAGTCATCGTGGGCCCTCCATACCCGTGAATGGTAGGCTTCTGGGGCCCGAAAAGCAATGGGCATGTGAAATCACCCGCGCCCCAAAATGGCCCCGGAAGTTGGAATTTATACGAGGATGAGCTCGTATATTCGAGTGTTTCATGAAGGAGGAAAAAATCGCTTACCTGGGTATCGACGTTGGCACCAGCGGCACGCGGGCGCTCATCATCGACAGGACCGGTAAGGTTGTAGCTTCCGGATCGGAGGAGCACGAACCATTCGCCAGTCCGCGGCCCGGCTGGGCAGAGCAAGATCCGCGAGACTGGTGGTGCGCCTGCGGATCGGCGGTCCGGAAAGCGCTCCATTCCTCAAAACTCTCGTTCAATCGAGGCACCGACGAGATTGCCTGCGTCGGATTCTCGGGCCAGATGCACGGCGCAGTCCTGCTCGACTCCGGCGACGAAGTCGTGCGCAGTGCAATCATCTGGTGCGATCAGCGAAGCGAGGCGCAGAGCAACGAGTTGGCAGAATTGTTTGGCCGGGACGTCTTAATCCGCCTCACCTGCAATCCGCCGCTGACGAATTTCACGCTCACGAAATTGCTCTGGGTGCGCGAAAACGAACCGGAAAACTGGGCCAGGGTCGAGCACGTGATGTTGCCCAAAGACTACGTGCGAT
Source organism: uncultured Acidobacteriaceae bacterium (assembly GCA_963733795.1). Lineage (GTDB taxonomy): Bacteria > Acidobacteriota > Terriglobia > Terriglobales > Acidobacteriaceae > Sulfotelmatobacter. The sequence goes on along the minus strand of CAVTED010000002.1, from coordinate 37,236 downwards.
TCCGCCTCACGGGCGAACGAGCCGTCGACGTAGCGGACGCCTCCGGCACCTTGATGCTGGACGTGACCAACCGGCATTGGTCCGCGGAAGTTTTGAGCAAGGCCGGTATAGATAGAAATTTGCTTCCGGCTCTGTACGAATCGCCTCAAGTTTGCGGAAGGGTTTCGGCAGCCGGCGCGGAAGCGACCGGCCTGCGAATTGGAACTCCAGTAGTTGCCGGAGCCGGGGATCAGGCGGCCGGCGCTGTCGGGATGGGCATTGCCCGCGCAGGCGCGGTCAGCGCCACGATTGGAACTTCCGGCGTCGTCTTTGCGGCGACGGATCGTCCAGCACTCGATCCTCAGGGACGCTTGCATACTTTCTGCCACGCCATTCCCGGGCGCTGGCACGTGATGGGGGTCACCCAGGCCGCGGGATTATCCCTGCGCTGGTTTCGCGATCGCTTCGGCGTCGCGGGCGGTGTTCAAACTGATGTACAGACGAATGCCGGGCGTGATCCTTATGACCTGCTTGCCGACGAAGCGAGTTCAGCGCCCGCCGGTTCTGAGGGAGCTTTCTGGTTGCCCTATCTCATGGGCGAACGCACGCCTCATCTTGATCCCAACGCCCGCGCGGCGCTGGTGGGATTAACGGCGTCCCATACCCGTGGGCACGTGATCCGCGCCGTCATGGAAGGCGTAGCTTACAGCCTGAAAGATACATTCACGATCTTCGAGGAGATGCGTATCCCTGTAACGTCGATTCGTCTAGGTGGCGGCGGCGCGAGATCGGCGCTGTGGAGGCAGATTCAAGCCGATGTCTACGCGCACGAAGTGGAAATTGTGGTAGCGGAAGAAGGCGCAGCTTATGGGGCAGCGATTCTTGCAGGCACCGGAGCCGGCGCATGGAGTTCCGTGGACGAAGCCTGTGACAGCTTAGTTCGCGTAGCGTCGCGCATCGCGCCAAGTCCAGCAGATTTGAAAACGATGCAGCGTTCCTACCGTACTTACCGCAGGCTCTATCCCGCGCTGCATCAAGCCTTCGAGCAGTCCGCAAAGTAATTGCGACGAAGAACCGAAAACGAATTCCTAGGCTCGGCCCTTCTTCGCCGCGATCGCCGCCGGTTTGCCCGCGACTTCCCAGGGCCGCTTGGGGCGGTCTACGGGGGCTTTGTCGCGGTTCTCGATGCGATCATACTGGTAAGACTCGCTCACGGTGCCCAGCGACTCGTTGTAAAGGCTGGGCAGACCCAGCCCTTCTTTCAACTCCTCGGAAAAAGACTGCAGCGCTTTCAGATGATCGGCGGTCGCCGGAATTTCTGTCTTGGAGGTCTTGAGAAACTGCTGATATCCGCGGTTGATGAGCTTCGAAATCTCGCTCCCTATCAGATATCCGGGATATGCGAAGATCTTTACCGTGTCGTCAGGCCCCTTCTGAATGGCGGCCGAGACATTATATTTGCGCAGGAATACGCGGCCGTTGGTGCCGGGGGCGTCGGTGACGTCGAACCCATGATCGCGCAGCCAAGCCAGGGCTTCCTCGTAGGTTCGTGCTTCAATTGTTTTGGCCATTTCTCTTAATTCAACCTTTCCTTGCCGGCCTGTGCTCGTGGGTTAGATGCAAACTTTTATAAGACCGAACATAATAAGATCGAGCGTAACTTTACAGCGGCTGCATCGCCGGACGAAGCTGGTTCATCTAAACAAGCTACTACATATCTTGTTTCCGGCCATATAGCACATTACGTTGGTCACGGCATCTCGGTTCAGTTATGGCATACGGATCTACAAAAATGTCGGCAGCGTCGACCGCAGAAAACTTCGAAGAACCACGCGCGGCGGCCCTGGGACTGGGCGAAACACTGGGCCACAGCCTGGTTGAGCGCATCGGCAACACTCCGCTGCTGCGCCTTGATGCACTCACCCGCGACCTTCCAGGCATAGTCCTTCTGGGTAAGGCGGAATGGTATAACCCCGGCGGATCGGTGAAAGATCGCGCTGCTGCCAACATTGTTGCCGAGGCTCGACGTACAGGGAAACTGCGCCCCGGCCAAAGTCTGCTGGATTCCACCAGCGGCAACACCGGCATCGCCTACGCCATGCTGGGCGCGGCCGAGGGATTCCCCGTGACGCTGTGCATGCCGGAAAATGTTTCGCGGGAGCGCAAACAAATCCTGCAAGGCTATGGCGCCAACATTATCTATACCGATCCGAGCGATGGATCGGATGGCGCAATTCGCAAGGCGCGTGAACTGGCTTGCAACCATCCCGATCAATATTTTTACGCCGACCAATATTCCAACGACGCCAACTGGAAAGCGCATTATCACGGAACCGCCAACGAAATCTGGCAACAGACTTTGGGGCGAGTCACCCATTTTGTTTCGATGTTGGGCACAAGCGGCACTTTTGTGGGCACGACCCGGCGGCTGAAAGAACTGAATCCCGCGGTGCAGTGCATCTCGCTGCAGCCTGACTCGTCGTTTCATGGAATCGAAGGCGCCAAGCACATGGCTAGCGCCATCGTGCCGAAGATTTACGATCCGCAGCTGGCCGACTGGAATCTGGAGATTTCCACCGAAGACGCCTATGCCATGGCGCGCCACGTCTCCCGTAATGCCGGGCTGCTGCTGGGCATCTCGTCCGCGGCCGCGATCGTCGGATGTCTGAAAATTGCCCGCGAGCTTCCGCTGAAGAAAAGTCAGGAAGCGGTGATGGTCACAATTCTTTGCGACTCCGGCGACAAGTATTTAAGCGAAAGATTCTGGAGCGAAGGGTGAATTGTTGAATTTTGATTGTTGATTAAAGCCTCCCAACGTCCGGATGGTTTTCAATCAACAATCAGCAATCAAAAATCAACAATTCTAATGCTGAAACTAACCCGCCACGATTACGACGCACTCCGCCGGCACGGCGAAGAGACGTATCCGAACGAATGTTGTGGCATTCTGCTCGGTCGCGTCGAGGATGACGGAATCCGCGTCGTGACCTCGACCGCACGCTGCGGGAACACCCGCACCGACTCTGCCCACAACCGCTACAATATCGATCCCAAAGAACTGGTGCGCATCCAGCGCGAAGGCCGCGAGCGCGGCGAAGACATCGTTGGTTTCTACCACTCCCACCCCGATCATCCCGCGCGCTGGTCGTCTACCGACCTGGCCGAGGCCCACTGGTTCGGCTGCTCTTATGGCATCACCAGCGTTGAAAAAGGCAAGGCGGCGCTCACAAACTCATTCGAACTGATCGGCTCAGACGAAAGCGACAAGCGCCTTCAGGATGAGATCGTAGAAATCATCTGACTAATGAAATCTGTCGATGGATTGGGAACGTGGGAACAGCGAGCGCGGCTGTCCGCATAAAGGGACAGTCCAAATCCCTTGCTGGGCGCAGCGAGTGCGCGATTTTCACAGGCAGCCAATAGAACCCGCTCTCTGGACTCACATCGATTTCTCTCAATGTGATGAGCTAAAACTCGCTCCTGGCGCGGGTTTTGCGAGGACTGATGAGAGGCCTTGCACCAAATCCGGTCACCGGCCTGTGAACAGCGTGCACTCGATTGAAAACATATGCACTTACCAAGCGTGATTTTTCGTTGACTCAATTTATAGAAAGAGTACAACAAGATCGTTCTTTGACAGCTTCTTAAGTTTTTCCGGTTGGTGCAGCGTCCGGGGCTCAAGCGGAGTCACTTTCCTGATCGCAAGATTGGGAAGGAGGGTGAGCGAGGGTCTATAGCAAAGCGCTGGTTGAGGAGAACGAAGAAGAAATGTTGAAGGCAGGATAGAGTTCCGAGGCGTAGGGTAGGTTTATCCGGTTGGCGGTGAGCCCGGAGCCCAAGCGAAGATCGCGCGCAGCGCCCCGCAAGGGAAGCTGCGAGAGCAGGTCGAGCAAGGGTCAAACGCGAGCTACTGGCCGAGACGAATGGACCTTACACCACCTCGGAACTCTCTTATTTTTGGGCTGTCAGCTGTTCAGCTATCAGCCCTCAGCTCTTGGATCACAGACCCAATTCCTGCAATGCTTGCGTCGTCGTTCGTTGAATCCATCCGGGTAAATCCGCGAGGATCCATAGCAAATTTGCGCTCTTACTTTCCCTCATTCCCCGGCCCGCCAACCGAATAGATCTTCGGAATCCTCTGCTCGAAAGGCGGCAGCGCCGGAAAGGCCGCGTGCGGCTCGGTTTGATACCAGTACGCGACCGAGAAATAATTGTCGGACCGGTGATTAGCATGCCCGTGCTCGATCGTCGCCCGCAAAGACTTCGTAAACGGAATCGGCGAGTCCAGGTGAAAGCGATAGAGGGACCAGCGGCCGCCTGCGCGCTCCGCTCCGACTACCGGCGCGCCAAATAAGCTATACGAGAACTGGTGCCCGCCGAAGTCCCACGCTCCCAAAAAATAATCTTCGGACCCGGTTCCATTGATCGACGGCAATGACTCGCCGTCGACGAAAAACATGTCGTCGCCCTCGCCCCACCAGCCATCCTGATTCTGCAGGACAGACATCGTCACGCCGACGAAGTGTCCGCGTCCGGTGGCTTCCATCCAAACGTAGTTACCTTCTCCGTTCAGATTTTTCTTACTGTCGACCAGCGGGTCGCCGTTCGAATGCCACTCATTCGTCCAGCCATGAGCGGGCGCCGCCTGGCGATACTGCGCGTGGAAATAAAGCGATTCCGCCGGCAGCGGTTTGCCGTATGCGCGGTAGTCGATGTTGAAATAGAAAGCGTCGACTTTGCGCGAGCCCTCATTCGTGACCGTGATGCGCGCGTGTTTCTGAAACGGCATCGGGAAAAAGCTGTTGAGAGCTTTATCGGAGCCAACCGCCAGAGGCAACGACTGATACAGGTGATACTCTCCCAGCCCAAGGCCAAAGAAGTCGCCCACCGGCGTTTCCACGCTGGGAGTCGATTCGCCGTCCCAGTACATGCGCAGAACTAGAGCTTTCAGATGATTCGGATCGCCGCTGGCAATGGTGAACCAGACGTGGCTGATCATGCCCGGTCCGGCGGCGTCGAGCAAAGTGAGAGTTTCTCCAGCCGCAACAGTACGGAAATCCGCATTTGCGCCACTGCGGTCGTAGCTGGAAACTCGCTTCTGAACGTAGTCCTTGGCTTGGGGAAGTGTGGAGAGCCAAGTGGACCGGTCCTGCGACAGGAGCGGGAGTGTCAGGAAGCAGAACAGTAGAGCGAGCAGTTTTTCCATCGGGTTCTCCCGGCGAGTTCTTGAGTTGAGTAAGCCTTCGCGTGGAGATTCTAGGCGAAAGAATTAAGAATGTCTTGGGCATACGCGGCGCAACTCGCCCGGTCGGGAACGGGTGAAGCAATTCGTTCCGGATATTCGTCGTACGTGCGATCGTCAAGCAGCCTGCCGTTCTTGGCTTTTCTCACGCCGCCCCACTGCTTGAAGAAAAATGGAACGCGGTATTTGCGGCACTGATCGCGCACGGAGAGCACCCATTCCTTCCGCATTGGGCGAGCGCCGGGTCCGCTCTCGCCTCCAACGATTGCCCAACTGATGCCGGAGAGATCGAATTCGCCGAGACCTTCCAGCAGCGGTTCGATAGACAGGAAGCGCACGCTTGCCGGTGCATCTTGCAGATGTGTGATCCGAGGCAAACCATATTGTTGGTCCTCGACGCTGACGCCCCACCAGATGTGTTCTTGCTCCGCGGCAAAGCGAAGCGGGCCGCTCAACAACTCTTTGAGTCTCCCCGAGCGCTTCGTGAGCACCTGAAACGTATGCCATCTTGCCGTGACCATTACTCGACATACGGCTTCGATGTAGCCGTCGGGAACTCCTTCCTGGAAAAGGTCGCTCATTGAATTTACGAACACGAGTTTTGGAGAGCGCCACGCGAACGGCTCAGTGAGCTTTTCCGGAACCAGCCTCAAGTCGAATCCCTGTTCGTAGGGATGTCCTTTGACCCCGCGAAACCGCTCCGCAAACGTCTCGGCGTAGCAATGCTTGCATCCGGGGCTGATCTTCGTGCAACCGCGCACGGGATTCCAGGTTGCGTCGGTCCATTCAATGTGAGAATTCAGTGACATGGTATTTAAAATAGATCGAGCTGATCGTCCGTATACTTTAGGGCATCATCCCAGAGCTCATATGCAAGCGGGTGGCGCGAAAACAACCCAACTGCGTATAAAGGATAATTCTTTTCGTAGTAGTAGATCTTTCGCATCGAGTAAAACGGTCGCGGAATGTAGTCCATCCCTGCCATGCTTTCCGCAAATTCCTCAGCGAGGAAGTGGGGGAAGTCATTTCCTTTCTGCTTAGCGTCCCGCCACCGCTCTTGCCATGAGTCTGTGCCCAGGAGTTGATTGATCTTTGATGGATTTCTTACGTATTGTTGTTCGGCACGAAGAGCGTCCATGTAAAGGGCCAGCAACACAATAAAATCAACCATCCGTGTCGCGCCGAGAGTCCGGAGAGTTGCAAACTTAATGCCGATGTCATTTGGATCAACAAAGCAAAGGCTTAGAACTTTGTTGGTTTTGGAAAGCCGAGGAATGGCACGTGCAATCGCTGCGATATTCGCGTCGCAGTCGCCCGGAACAAATGTCATGTCAGCGTTCGGTGCGTGACGCCGGACACGTACTTGCAAGGCCTCGCGTTTTTCGGCGTCGGCTTCGCAAAAAACATACTTGTCAAAGGGATCTTTGAGACTCAGGGCATTTATTGGTGAACCCGGAATGATCCGATCAGTGTCCCGAATTCGACTATACCCCGCCCCGGCGTAGAGTTCGATATAAACTCGCTTCTGGAACTTCTCTTTCATTGCGCCAGAGAACTGAGCAGCATAGTAGGCCACCAGCCTATGCTTCTCGACAGTCCAGAGGCCGACATCGTTGTAACGGAGGCCATCCGGCTGGACGTCAACCGAGTTCTCGTCTAAAGCCGTCAAATGCAGGAATTCTACCGCGAGGGCTGTTCTCACCTAGCTCGTGGCGCAATAGAATCAGAAGAGTAAATCAGAGTCAATTCTCACAGGGGTATATTCCCGTGCTTCTTTGGCGGATTCTTGTCACGCTTCGTTTCCAACATGGCCAGTGCTTGAACCAACTTCTTCCGCGTTTCTCGTGGTTGGATCACCGCATCCACGAAGCCGCGGTCGGCTGCTACGTAGGGGTTGGCGAAGCGGTCGCGGAATTCGGCGATTTTTTCGCGGCGTAGCTGTTCGCGGTTGGCGGCAGCGTCCAGTTCGCGTTTGTAGACGATGTCTACCGCGCCCTCCGGCCCCATCACTGCGATCTCAGCGGTGGGCCATGCATAATTCACATCTGTGCGGATGTGCTTCGAGGACATCACGCAATACGCGCCGCCGTACGCTTTGCGCGTAATCACAGTTATCTTTGGTACCGTCGCCTCGGCGAATGCATATAGCAGCTTGGCGCCGTGTTTGATGATTCCGCCATACTCCTGTGCGGTGCCGGGCAGGAATCCGGGGACGTCTTCAAACGTGACCAGCGGAATGTTAAAACAATCGCAGAAGCGAACGAAGCGCGCCCCTTTCACAGATGCATTGATGTCCAGCGTTCCCGCCAGTACCGACGGCTGGTTCGCGACAATTCCCACCGGACCTCCATTGAGCCGCGCGAATCCCACGACAATGTTTTTGGCGTAGTGTTCGTGCACTTCAAAAAAATAAGCGTCGTCGACCACCGCGTGGATCACATCCTTGATGTCATAGGGCTGGTTCGACTGTGCGGGAACGATTGTGTCGAGCGTCGCGTCAGCGCGGTCAATCGGATCGGTGCACACTTTGCGCGGCGGGTCATCCAGGTTATTCGACGGAATGAAGCTCAACAGCTCGCGCACCATCGACAGGCATTCCGCATCGTCATGCGCCAGAAAGTGCGCCACGCCTGAGGTTTCGTTGTGCGTCATGGCGCCGCCGAGCTGGTCTTTGGTGACTTCTTCGTGCGTGACCGTCTTGATGACGTCGGGCCCGGTGATGAACATGTAGGAGGTCTTGTCGACCATCAGCACGAAGTCGGTGATAGCAGGCGAGTAGACAGCGCCTCCAGCACACGGTCCCATGATGGCCGAAATCTGTGGGACCACGCCGCTATACAACGTATTGCGCAAAAAAATGTCCGCATATCCCGCCAGCGACATCACTCCTTCTTGAATGCGCGCCCCTCCGGAATCGTTCAGACCAATCAGCGGCGCGCCCATTTTTGCCGCCAGATCCATGATCTTCACGATCTTCGCGGCGTTAGTCTCCGACAGCGACCCGCCGAACACGGTGAAGTCCTGCGCAAAAACGTAGACCAGCCGGCCCTCGATCCGGCCGTAACCGGTGATGAATCCGTCGCCGTAGATTTTCTGCTCGGCCATGCCGAAGTCGTTGCAGCGGTGAGTGACGAGCTTGTCGGTCTCTTCGAACGTGCCCTCATCGAGCAAAAACTCGATGCGCTCGCGGGCTGACATCTTGCCTTCTTTATGCTGGCGGTCTCGGCGCTTGGCGCCACCGCCATCCTCGGCAAGTTGGTTCCGCTTTTTCAGTTCGGCGACTTTTTGTTCGAGATTCATGGGCCAGAATTATAGCGTTTGACCGAGGCGCCGTAGTGCTGGGAATCAATCCCATATCTCAAGCGTAAGGGCCGGGAAGCAAATTAGGGTCTTGGCCCACAGTAATCTGTCGCCACCTCAACTACTTTTGTAAGCTGGGTCTTCGGAATCTTCCAGGAGGAGTTCGATGTCATTTAAACGCTGGCTGCAAGCTGGAGCTACCACAATCATTTCTTTGGCGCTCTCGACTAGCATCTCTTTCGCGCAGGAAGAGCACGGGCACGGTCACGAGAAGCACGAGCGGGATGATGACGGACGCGACCGCGATCACGGCCACGGCGAGTACCGCGAACACGAACGTACCGAGGGGCGCGGCCATGGCCATGACCGCTATTCCGATCATGATCGCGACGCAGCCCGCGGCTGGTACCGCGATCATTATTCCCATCTTCCTCCCGGGTTGGCCAAGCGCGATCGCCTGCCTCCGGGCCTGGAGCGCCGGTTAGTGGTTCGCGGATTTCTGCCCGTGGACCTACGGCGGCAAATGCGGCCTTGCCCACATGAACTCGAAGTGATGCTCCCGCCCGCGCCTCCCCACTACGCCCATGTCGTGATCGGCGGCAATTTAGTTCTGGTCAATCGTGCAAACTTCCAGATCGCGGACGTTTTCCACTTCGACATCCACTAGAAGTCGTACGCGCAATCGCGCCCGGGGGATCTCTGGCCCCCCCGGGCCCCTCGTTCTAACTTCCTGCTAAGCGACGCTTGCTGCGGTACACTGCCCTCAATGTCTTCTCTCGCCGATCAGATGGGATTCAACTTTCGCCCGCCCGAGCGCCGGGTGTGGAAAGTTCGCGACCTGGTCGCCGCCGTCCGTTCACACATTGAACGTGAGTATTCCGATGCCTGGGTGGAGGGCGAGATTTCCAACTTCCGCGCTCCCGATTCAGGGCATCTTTACTTCACTCTTAAAGACGGCAATGCACAAATTCGTGTGGTCATGTTCCGTACTTCGGCGCGCCTCCTGCGCTTCCGTCCCGCGGACGGGTTGCAGGTGGTCGTGCGGGGGCGGGTTACTGTCTATGAAGATCGCGGCGAGCTGCAGATTTCCGCGGAATACATTGAGCCGAAGGGCGCGGGTTCGCTGCAATTGGCCTTCGAGCAACTCAAGGCCACGCTCGAAGCGGAAGGACTATTTGCGGCAGAGCGGAAGAAACCGATTCCGTCGCTGCCTTCACGGATTGGCATTGTGACTTCAGCGCAGGCGGCTGCGCTCCGCGACATTCTGAATGTGCTCGAGCGGCGGCATCATTCCGTGAACGTATTGATCTATTCCGCCCAGGTACAGGGGGACGCGGCCTCTCACGAAGTGGCTGCGGGGATACGTTTTTTTAACCAGCACCACAATGTCGATGTCATCGTTATCGCGCGCGGCGGCGGCTCGGCTGAAGATCTCGCATCATTCAATAACGAAGCGCTGGCACGAACGGTCGCTGCCTCCGAGATTCCGGTCATCTCCGCGGTCGGGCACGAAACCGATTTCACCATCGTCGATTTCGTTGCCGACCTGCGTGCTCCTACGCCTTCGGCGGCGGCGGAACTCGTGATCCGTTCGCGTCAGGAGCTCGAGGATCATGCCGCCGCTTTGGGCGAGCGCCTTAGCCGCGCCATGCGCTACCGTCTTCTCATGGGCCGGCAGGCGTTGACCGAACTCGCGCAGCATGGCGCGTTTGCCCGGATGATGGAAATGATCCGCCAGCGCCAGCAGAAACTCGACGATCTTACCCACCGAATGGAACTTGCCGAGCGCCAGTTGCTGCAACAGATGCACCGCCGCTGGGACACGATTTCCGCAGCGGTCCGGCACTACGATCTGCGTAGAGTCCTCTCCGGCGTTCGCAAAGAAATAGATACCGGAACCTCCGCACTGGTCTCCGTAATGCGTAATGTGCTCCTCCAGAATCGAGTGCGCAGCGAGCGGCTGCAGACTGCTCTGCGGTCGTTGTCTCCGCTGGCCATTCTGGAGCGCGGATACGCCCTGGTATTCGATTCCCAAGGCCATCTGTTGAAAGATGTGAGCGGACTCAACCTTGGCAACGAGATTTCTGCCCGCCTGGCCCATGGCGAAATTCATGCGACGGTGATCAAGAAGCAGGAATGACTTCTCCGCGCGCGGTCGGTTCTAAAAGTTCGTAACACTATCGAGCTCGCAAATCCTGCTGCATTACAATGGACTCGGGATCAGACTTCCGCCAGGAGCGATTCGAGTGACGCCAGTCATCATGTCATGGAGGCAGGGCGCATGGGTGTCGCTCGATATCCTGCTCGTGGCTTTGATCATCTACCAGGTGCTGGTGATGATTCGCGGCACGCGCGCGGCCCCCATGCTGGTGGGTTTGGTCGTGGTCTCGGTAATTTTTTATCTCGCGCGCATCGGCGAACTCACCACGCTAAATTGGGTTGTCGGTCACGTGCTTCCTTACCTGGTGTTTGCGCTCATTGTGGTCTTTCAATCGGAAATTCGCCACGTCCTCGCCGACCTGGGACGGCGCTTGACTTTTCTCGGCGGCTCTTCTTCGGAGAGCGATTCCTACGACGACATTGTGTTGGCCGCAAACCTTTTTTCCCAGCACCAGACCGGGGCTCTGATCGTGATCGAGCGCGAGATTGGACTTCGCACCCACATTGAAAGCGGCGTGCCACTCGACGCCCGGCTCTCCTACGATCTGCTGGCCACTATTTTTCGGCCCAGCGCTCCGCTTCACGATGGGGCAGTAATCGTGCAGAAAGACCGCATTGCCGCCGCCGCATGTTTTCTGCCGCTTTCCATGAATCCTCTGCTCTCCACCCAGCTGGGAACGCGCCATCGCGCCGGCATCGGTATCACCGAAGAGACTGATGCTATCGCCGTAATCTGTTCCGAAGAGACCGGTGCGATCAGCCTCGCCATCGGCGGCCAGATCGAACGCGATATGACCGTTGAGCAACTCCGTGAACGCCTGGGCAGCGAGCTGCGGCGCTTCATGGCTCCCGTAACCCTGCCGACTACTATCGCCCAGGCTGACGATGAGTCCGATGCGCTCTTGGAGTCGCCTCTGCGCGAACCGGCGCCGCAGCGGAAATCCGAATCCAGCGCGGAATCGGAGCCGCAATCATGACCGGTCTCTTTCAGCGTTATTTTCTGCACAACTTCGGGCTGAAATTCCTGTCGTTGCTGTTGGCCACGGGGCTATGGTTTCTCATTTCGCCCGACGAGCAACCCGCCGAGGTAGCCGTACGGGCGCCTATTGTATTCCAACACGTTCCATCGCAGCTCGAGATCAGTTCCGAGATGATCCCAGAGGCGCAAATCCGCGTCCGTGGCCCGGAACGCGTCATCCGGCAGCTCCAGGCCAACGAAATCCACGCGGAAATCGAATTGGCAGACGTCAAACCGGGTGAACGCACTTTTGAACTCACGTCATTGCAGGTGCGCCATCCCCGCGACGTCAGCGTGGTTCAGGTGGTTCCCAGCCAGTTGCATCTCGCCTTTGATACGCGCCTGACTCGCGATGTCGAAATTCATCCGCGCGTGACTGGCAGTTTTGCCGACGGCGATCAGATTGTCAAAGTCGATGCCGATCCTCCCCGCATTACCGTCACCGGGCCTAGGCAGCATGTGGAAAAGATCGATGCGGCCACGACCGACCCTATCGATGCGACGGGCACCCGCGGCAGCGCCGTCTTCAATACGAATGTGTATGTGCCAGACCCGCTGGTTCAGGTCGAGCAGGCAACTACCATTCGGGTGACGGTGCTGGTGCAGAAAGTAGGAAGTACCTCTTCCCGTTGACTCGCCACGCCGTGGAAGATCGGTCCTTACAGGGCCGCGTAAGGCGCTCGACATCGGAGCGGGCTTCAGCCCCTGGGATCGAAATCTCCTGGGATCGCATTCTTTTCCGCGCTCTCATTTATCATCTTCTGTTCTCATCTTGCGTGGATGTTCTTTGACGTTTCTATGAGCCAGCAAAGGCAGTTGTTCGGAACCGACGGGATTCGTGGGGTGGCGGGAGAATTTCCGCTGACCAAACAAAGCACGTACTTGATTGGCCGTGCTCTGGGCCACGATCTGATGCGCGCGATGCAAAGCCCGCAGGCCGTGATTGGCCAGGACACGCGCGAGTCCAGCGGCTGGATTGCAGACCGCCTTGCCGAAGGTCTCGCTGCAGTCGGCGTCAACGTTCACAGCGCCGGCGTGATCACCACTCCGGGTGTCGCCTATCTGGCCCGCTCGCGAGCATTGGCCGCAGGTGTCGTCATCTCCGCGTCGCACAATCCCTGGACCGATAACGGGATCAAAGTCTTTTCCGGCGACGGGTTCAAGCTGACCGACGCGCGCGAACTTGCCATTGAAAAAGAAATCTTCGCTCTTCTGCAAAATGCGGCGGCGGCCGATGACACTGCGCTAAAAGTTCCCAACCCATCTCTGCCGGGCGAGGCCGAACTGCGGCATGCCTACGTCCAATCACTACGGGCGGACGTGCGCTCCGATCTAAGCAAGCTGCGCGTGCTCGTGGATTGCGCCAACGGTGCCGCCACCGCCGAAGCGCCGGAACTATTCCGCAGTCTCGGAGTTCAAGCGACCTTCATCCACGTTTCGCCCGATGGAAAAAATATCAACGAAGGCTGTGGCGCCTTACATCCGGAGACTTTAGGGAAAGTGGTCGCGGAGTCCGCGGGCAAGTTCGATTTGGGCGTGACCTTCGACGGCGACGCCGACCGTGCCCTCTTCTGCGATGCGGCTGGCCGCGTAGTGAACGGCGATGCCGTGCTGTTGGCCGCGGCTCGCGATCTGCATGCGCAAGGAAAGCTGAAAGCCGATACCGTGGTCGCGACCACCATGTCGAACATGGGCCTGGAGATCGCGCTGAAGAAGTCCGGCATCCGCATGCTGCGGGCAAACGTGGGCGATAAATATGTACTAGAGGAAATGCTCAAGACCGGCGCCACTCTCGGCGGTGAGCAGTCCGGCCACATTATTTTTCGCGACGGCGAGGCGACTACCGGCGACGGCCTGCTCACGGCCTTGCGCCTGATGGATATTATCGTCCGCTCTGGCAAGCCCCTGGCGGAGTTGGTCAGCGATCTCAAAGTGTTCCCGCAAAAGATTCAAAACATACGCGTGCGTGAGAAGATTCCGTTCGCCCAGATTCCCTCCGTGCAATCGGCCATCGACGCTGCCGAACGCGAACTCAATGGCAACGGCCGCGTGATCGTCCGCTACTCGGGCACGGAGGCGCTGGCGCGCGTCATGGTCGAAGCTGAATCCGAAGAGAAGATGCGCGCAGTGACCGCCAGTATTGCAACAGAGATTCAGAAAGCCCTGGGCGTATAGGCGGAGATCACTGAGAGATTACGGGAAGAAGTGAGAGAGGTTATGTGGGGACGGGCGCCTTCGCCCGTCCAGCCTGGGCGAAGCCCGCCGTTCTGTTTTCGCTGCTCTAACGATCTGCCGATCGCTTCCGTTTTTTCCCCGCCTTTGGCACCGGCGCATCCTCCAGCACCGCAAACTGAATCTTCTTCTCCACCGGATCGATCCGGTCCACCAGAACGCGAATCTTTTGCCCCAGGTGATACCTCTTGCGCGACCGCTGCCCAATAATCTCGCGAGTGTTCTCGTGGAAGGTGTACATGTCGTCGGTCAAAGTATTCAGCGGCACCAGTCCCTCGACAAACAAGTCCGTGAGCTCCACGAAAAATCCGAACTTGGTAACGCTGGTGATGAGCCCGCCGAAGTCCTCGCCCACGCGGTCTTGCATGAACTTTACTTTCTTCCACTCCATCAGGTCGCGCTCGGCATCGTCGGCCCGACGTTCCGACTGGCTCGACTCTTCCGCAATCTCATGCAACTCCTCCAGCGTAATCGGCCCGCCCAAAGGTTCGAGCGCTTCCCGATGAGCGGCATGATCGCGCCGTTTCGACCACGGGGATGCCGGGTCGTCGGTAACGCCGACGTTCGTAGCGCTGGCGTCCCGCCGGCCCGATGGCGGGCTGAAAGCCCGCGGGAGTTTGAGGTTTCGAGCGTCCGAGCTGCCGGCGCTACTTTCCCGCAGCACATCTTTCAAAATCCGATGCACAATCAAATCCGGATAGCGCCGGATCGGCGATGTGAAATGCGTATAGCTGGTGGCCGCCAGCGCAAAGTGCCCCAGATTCTCCGCCGAATAGCGCGCCTGCTTCAACGAACGCAGCATCAGGTAACTCAGAATGCGCTCTTCCGGTTTCCCTGCAATCTTCTCGGTGAGCTTCTGATACATCCGCGGGGTGATGTGAACCTCCTTCGGTACTTCAATCTCGCGCACCCGCTTCCCTGTGCCATAAGCCGCGCGCCGGTCCGTCTTCATCTGTACCCGATGAATCGGCAGCGGCCCCACGCCCAACGAATATCCGAACGTCGCCGCAATCATTTCAAAATCGTAAACCCGTTTCGCATCCGGCTTTTCGTGAACGCGATACAGCGATGCGATGCGCCTCGATTCCAAATGCTGCGCCACGCACTCATTGGCCGACAGCATGAACTCTTCAATCAGGCGATGCGCCACGTTGCGCTCCGAGCGCGTAATGCTTTTCATCAATCCAAATTCGTCGAACTCGATCACCGGCTCCGGCAAATCGAAATCAATCGACCCCCGGCGTTGTCGCTTGCGGTTGAGTATCAGTGCCAGGTCGCGCATCAGCTCAAAAGTTGCCACCAGCGGCGCATAGCGCTCACGCAGCGCCGCATCGCCTTCCAGCACCGCATTCACCGCCGTATAGGTCATTCTTTCAGCCGACCGGATCACGCCCTCACTCAACTCGTAATTTACGATCTCGCCGCGATGGTCCATCTCCATCACGCACGACAGCACCAGCCGTTCCACCTGCGGCCGCAAGCTGCAAATGTCCGTTGAAAGTTCCAGCGGCAGCATGGGCACGGCACGGTCAGGAAAATAAACGCTGGTGGCGCGAAGCCGCGCTTCCTGATCGAGCGCCGACCCCGGCGTCACGTACTGCGCCACATCGGCGATGTGCACCTGCAATTCGAAGTTGCCATTGGCCAGCTTGTGCACGTAAACGGCATCGTCGAAGTCGCGCGCCGTCTCGCCGTCGATCGTCACAATCGGCAGCCCGCGAAAATCCCGCCGCCGATGCAGTTCCTGCGCCGGGATGACTGCCGGCGCATCTTGCGCCTCATCAAGTACCGGCGCGGGAAAGTGATGTGGCAGATGAAACTTTCGAATCGTAATCTCGACATCGACACCGAAATCATCCTCGCGCCCCAGAATCTCAATCACACGCCCCCGCGGATTCTGCGTTGGCGAAGGCCAGTCGGTAATCTCGACGTCAACCACGACGCCCTCAAGATCGTCCCACTGGTTCCGCCGCGCCACCTCGTCCCCCAACACCCGATCCACAGATTTCTTCTTCTGTGTCCCCTGTGGTTCAGGTTTTGTTTCCCCTCGCCTCGAGGAGCAGCCGAGCCGTCCGGCACCTCCATTCCCCCCGGAATCACAATCTCCTGCGTAATCTTCGAATCGATGGGCGTCACGTAGTTGCGCTGTTTCCCATAGTGAAAAGTTCCTACCACGGTCGGATGCGCGCGCATCACCGGCCGCACAATTCGCCCTTCCGCGCGCCCATCCGGCCGCACGTTACTGATGTCAACCAGCACGAGATCCCCGTGCATGGCGTTGCCAATGAGATGCGGCGCGATAAAGATATCGCCGGTGAGCCGCGCGCGCAGTGCCGGGGTCAACGACTTGCTGTCTGGAATGACGAACCCGAATCCATCGCGGTGCATGGTCAGCCGGCCCGCCACCAGGTTCTTGTCCGCCGCGGCGTTTGGCAGCGTATAACGGTCGGAGTCGCCCCGAATCAGCGCTCCGCCAGCCACCATCTTCCGTAAGCGCTCGTCCAGTTCCCGGCGCTCCTCGCCGTGCAGACCAAGTTCTCGTACCAGTTGCTTGAATCCCGCCCCCTGCTTCGGCTGTCTCGCAATATGTTTCAGGATGGTCGAATCGGTAATCATAGGAGGCGGCTGTCTGCCAGGCTTTCAGCATACCGCACGGGGTATATCAGCCTAGAGTCGGCATCGCCAGCCCGTGCCGACGGAAAATGGCAGCCCAGCCGATAGAAGAGAAAAAGCGGAGCCTCCGTACGGTAGCGGACAGACAAACAAAACGCAGTGCCTAAATAATTTGACATATCGAACGTCTGCGCGCGTCCCAGAAGGTTCCAGATGTACGACGATGAGTTGTATCCCCCTCAAAATCCTATCTGCCCAATTTGCCGTAAGGCTGTGCCGTTGAACGATGCGAATACCGATGAAGACGGCAATGCGATTCACGAAGCTTGCTACCTCGTTAAACTCGGGGTCGCACCTCGGGCAGAAAATGATCTCAAAGTATCCAACCTATATTTTCTGAGACCGTCGTTCCAGAAAAGACATACCGGGCATTAGCGCCCGCTGAGGCGAGGCCGACCGAAGTGAAGTTCCGTTTGCTCGGTACAGGCCCAACGTAAGGGTTTCACCGTATTCCCGTACGCGACGTGACAGCAGTACAGTCCTGCTAACTTCTATGCTAGTCCCTGGCGTTGGAGGAGAGCGTATGAAAAATGGCCACGGAGAACCCTGGCTTTTTCAACGATGGGAATCTCTGTACAAGGATGCGCTCTTCGAGTCGGATGTGCGAAAAATACCTCACCGCATCGAACTGGCGAAGCATGCGATTTTAGATCGGCTGGAGGATGTGACCTGCGCCCGCAAGAAAGAGCGTTTTCAGGCGGGAGAAATGATAGCTCTGCGTAATGCGCATCGCGCCTTAAGAGCACTCGAGCAGCTGTACCTCAAGGATACCTCCGACAAAAAGATCGCATAACAGCCGTGCCGCGTTCGCAGAAAGCTCATCGAGCTCGCCCAGTCCACCACAAGACCTTCCCCACGACTCGCCAGTCCGAACCGGCAGTAATGGAGACTGCTTCGTATTCGCGGCGGTCGGACACCAGCGCATCCATGTGATCGAAGCGAATCATGCGCGAGACCAGCAGTCCCCGCTCCCGGTGCCAGGCGACGACGATTTGTCCCACCAGACGATCGTTTTCCGTCGCAGAGGTATCGACCGCGATAATGTAACCGTCGAGAATTAACGGAGACATCGAATTCCCCTTCACGCGAAGACATACGGTAGAAACCGGGTTGGGACACCAGTCTCGCGGAGCCGCCAACACGGATTCAGGGGAAATGTCTGTGAGATCCGTGGTATCTCCCTGAGCGCCGGGAGTGCCGGCGTGCACCGGCAGAAGCGGGATCGCAACCAGGTCGACCTTTGCCAACGACTGCTTTTTCTGGCTGCCCGCATTCGCAATCTGTACATCGAAGATTCTATTTTCGGCGAAGCGGCGATTCGCTTCAGGCAGCACTCGGGTTACATCGGAAAGTCGAAGGCCCGCCCGCTTCCAGAAGAACCAGCATAACGGCGCTTCAGCCAGATTGCCCAGTCGAATGTAGGTTTCGCCCGTGGGTTCAGCCACTCCCCGTTCCCACCGCGAGACCGCCATGGCCGACACGCCCACGCGGTTGCCGAAGCCTTCCTGACTTAGCTTGCGAGTCTGGCGCATGTCTTCGATCTTGCGCGACCACTCGGGAACCAGGATTTCAGATTTTCGACGCACGGCCTGTCACCACAAGAGAATTCAAGTTTGAGCGGAAACCCACTGGGGCTATCGGAGGGTAGCCCTTATACTCGGCAAAATTATTGTACGCTAACGTACCCCTTACCGTCTGGTCTAAATCGCTCAGGTTAATGTAACGACTTGCGCTAGTATTTGAAGTTAGCCGATGCATTCAGTCCGGCTAAGGAGCAGTGTGGCGAAAACTCAATTAGCTGTATCCGAGAAGGTCTCGGCTAAATCGCCTTCTAAGGCCATTGATCCCCGTTCGGTTCGCAATGAAATTCTCCTGGCGCTCCCGTCAAAGGAATGTGCAGCTGTTTTAGCGGAGTTGGAACATGTGGAAATGGCCGCCTACGACCTGTTGAATGAAATGGGAGAAACGATTGAGTTCTGCTACTTCATGAACAGCGGGATGACCTCCATCCTCACCATTATGGGCGATGGCAAAGGAGTCGAGGTCGGACTGACCGGAAAAGAAGGATTCATTGGTTTGCCTTTGATCGTAGGTCTAAAGACCAGCGCCACCCGCGCCATTGTGCAGATTACCGGCAGCGCGTTCCGCATAAGTGCGGCAAAGCTTCTGGAAGCCCTGGCCAAGTGTCCGCAACTGGGGAAGAAGTTAAATCGCTACGCGCAGGAACTGGGGATGCAGGCCACTCAGGTCGCTGCCTGCAACCGCGTACACAACGTGGAACAGCGCCTGGCCCGCTGGTTGCTGATGAGCCAGGACAGGGTGGGGGGAAATATTGTGCCTCTTACGCAGGAGTTTCTTTCCCACATGCTGGGAACGCGGCGCGCCAGTGTGACGGTGGCCGCTGGGGTCCTTCAGAAAGCGGGACTGATCAAATACGCGCGCGGCTCCGTGACCATCGCGAACCGAAGCAAGCTGGAAGAAGCGTCCTGTGAATGCTACGCCATCATTAACCGCCAATCCCAAGCCTGGCGTAACGAAGCCCAAGCCTAGACGTCCACACGCCTGTTGGAAACGCGTCCCCGCGGGGACGCCTGAGTTCTCACCCAGTCCTGCCACCTTTTGCCGGTACTATTACCTCGAACCATGAGTCTCCATTCTGAGGCCTACCATCGCGGCATTCGCCATTTCAACGCCCGCGAATTCTACGACGCCCATGAGGTTTGGGAGGACGTCTGGCGGGAATCACACGGCCTCGAAAAAAGATTCCTGCAAGGACTGATCCAGGCTGCAGTCGCCTTTCATCATCATTCAACTGGAAACCTGGTGGGCGCTTACTCGCTGATGGAGCGCGCCCACAAAAATCTGGCGGCCTGCCCCACCAATTTCGGCCGAATCGCTGTGAGCCCGTTGCTCGAATCATTGCAACAATGGCGCGCATCTCTGACCCGCGGAGTCGCTACACCCGTGCATCCGGTGATCGCGTTTGTCGACTGAGGTCCGCGATCTTACTTAAATTCCGATCTGAATTGCTTCCTACAGCGACAAGTACGTCTTCCTATGCAGCCAACTATTCTCGTCGCCAATGACCACGTAGTCGGGCCACTGCGGGGCAGTCTTGACCAGCAGGCGCAGACCCGTAGCATCTTTGGGAACACTGAATGCAAGTTGAGTGGTATAGGATTCGGCGGGTTTCAACGGTGTTAGCAGCGGTGAGCCTGCGGTACCGTCGGGAGGGTACTCATGGCCGGCGCGGTCGACCAGGCGTACCTCGCGCGGGGAAGGTGTCAGGGTCGCATCCTTGGGTCGCCGGGACGATGTAGTCGTTTCGTCGAAGCGAGTTCGCAGAGTGACAAGGTAGTGGCCGTCGGGCTGCATCTTGACGTCGACAACGGAATAGGCAAGATGGCAGTCGATCTCGCAGAAATATTTTTCCTGCCCGCGAGCGAGGTCGGTCTCATGGCTGCCCGCGGAAAATCCAAACAGCAAGGCGAAATAGACGACGGCACCCGCGCCGATGGCGATTGCAGCGATGCGGGCAAGTCTTGGCTTTCGCGCGAACCAGAAAATGGCGGCTGAACCCGCCGCGAGCATTAGCCCAGCGCATGCGGCGAGGAATCCCAGGACCGCAAGTGGCGCTGGGAAATTCATGTTGCTGGCCATGTGAGCGTTCATAATTGCATCTCCACTGGGATTTATGCAATGTACTTTACGATGCAAAGCTAAAAGAGCAAAAAAAATTACCTCTATTCTTCGCGAGTCACCCGAATCCATTCCTCCATCTGATCGAGATACTCCGCCAGGGCGCGCCGGCCCGCTGGGGTCAGCCGATATTCCGTGCGCGGCACCCGTCCTTCAAAAAACTTCACACAGGAAATGTACTCGGCTTCCTCGAGTTTGCGGGCGTGCACGCTAAGATTGCCATCGGTAGTCTTGAGCACGCGCTTCAGGTCGTTGAAGCTCAGCGAATCGTTGGTCGCGAGCGCGCTCACAATCCCCAGTCGTATGCGCTCGTGAATCAGACGATCGAGTTCCGGCAGTTCGGGAGCGCGTAGCGGCGCCTGCTCAGGAGCATGCCCGCGACTCTGTTGACGAAGCTGCGCTCCAGTCTTGGAGGCTTTATTGCGCGATGGAAGAGCTCTAGCCACCGTGCCTCCTGGCGATCAGCAGTCCGAAAACAATATGCAGTCCACCAAAACCCGCGCCCAGAAACCAGTTGCCCCACGCCGCCGGACCAAGCACGGCAAGCCCGCCCAGCAGCATGAAGCTGAGGCCCATGACCGGAACGATGGGAACCGAGAACGCACCTCCGGTCATGATGCCGGCGCCGTAGAGTAACAGCCAAGTAGCGGGCAGCGCCGACTGCATCCCCGCGCGGAAAAGGAGAAATGTGAGGAACGCTCCCGCAACCAGCGGTGGCGCGAGTCCGAGCGCAACTTTGCGCGCCGGTCCGGAAAACAACGGCAAGCCGCGGCGGTTCGCCTTCCAGGTGCACGCCAGCAATCCGATAGCGGCAGCCAGAAGGCCTTCCGCCAGCCAGACGCGCAGCCATGCGAAAGACGAGATCTGATTAGCGGCGAGCCACGCAGCGCCAGCCGCCGTCACGCCCAGAAGCACCTGCCCCCACCCCGAAACCGCGGTGAAAGCCGCCGAGCGCTCCATGGTATCGCGAATGAACCGCAGATCTTCGATGACCTCGGGAGCCGTCCGCGACGACGCCGGCGGACCGAAACTCTCCTTCTGCGAACCATGAAATCGGCGAATACGATGCGCCCGCGGGTCAAACATAACGACATCCTAACGGCGTCCTGGACGCGTGTCAAGTACTTTGCAACGCAAAGAAACGGGCCGAAAGCAAACAAAAGCCGGTGCCTCCGCCCTTCTCGCGCCATTTGCGAGAGGGGGAATTTGATCTCGATCGAACCTTCCTATAACTAAGGTCGTAATCAGCTGCTACCCTTTCGTCGGACTTCTTCAAAAACCTAGGAAAAACTCGTGCGTACAACAGTACGATGTAAGAGTGGACTCCATCCAGCTGAAAGGCGGGAGATAGCGTGACCGATGTGGGCAAACTATTAATCGTTCTCGGAGCGGTCCTGCTACTGGCCGGAGTTTTATTCATTGTCCTGGGCAAAACGAACCTTCCCTTGGGCCGCTTGCCGGGAGATATTGTCTATCGCGGAAAGAACACAACTTTCTATTTTCCGCTCGCGACTTCAGTGCTGGTAAGCGTGGTGCTCTCGCTTCTCCTGTATGTAGTCGGGCGATGGCGGCGCTGAACCTCTCAGCATTGACTTTCCTCATCATCACCCGTTAGATTCGTTGCGATCGTAAATCTGTTGTTACTGATGTCGTTTCGGAACGCGCGTCTTCGCCGCTCGGCGAAGACAGGGAAGCGGGTGCAAATCCCGCGCTGCCGCGCAACTGTAAGCGAGGAAACTGCCATCGGCCACTGGGAGAATCCCGGGAAGGCCGCGGGCATTCCGGATGGTGCGACCATGCTTGGTGCGACCATCCTTACTCGTGAAGCCAGGAGACCGGCGCGCTCCGTCTACTTCAACCTCTTTCGCGTGCAAAGGAGGAAGTATGCGTGTATTGGTCGCTGTCTTTCTTGGTCTGGTTCTCTCGGGTGCCGCTTCGGCCGCCGATCTCAAAGTCAAAGTTCTCGATGTCAAAGTAGTGGATCCCCAGTCTGCGGCCGTAGCCGGCGCGCAAGTCTCGCTGCTACGCGGTCAAAGCAAAGTTATCGCTACCCAAAATACTTCGGCTGAAGGTACAGCGACCTTTCACCCGGTCGGCGAGGGGCCTTTTCAAATTCAAGTTCTGGCTCCCGGCTTCGCCGCGGAAACAATGGAGGTTTCTTCGCAGGCGGAACTCACGGTGAGTCTCCACCTGGCGACCGCCTCCGAAACTGTGGTCGTCAGCGGGACCCGCACTCCCGTCCCTGGCGAGGCCGCCGGATCCGACGTGGACGCGCTCAGTGGAGCGCAACTCACAACCATGCAGCCCACCGCCGCCAGCGACGCGATCCGATTTCTCCCCGGCGCCATCGTCAACGATGCCGGGCAGCGCGGAGGTCTGACGTCCCTGTTCGTGCGCGGCGGTGAATCACGCTACAACAAAGTGATCGTCGATGGAGTCACCATTAACGAACCCGGCGGAACTTTCGACTTCGGCACGCTGCCGTTGGATCAGGCCGACCGCGTGGAGTTTGTCCGCGGCGCCCAGAGCACCCTCTACGGCTCCGACGCCATGACCAGCGTGGTGCAGGCGTGGACGCGCACCGGCAGCACGCGCGTCCCGGAATTTACCTTTGGCGCCGACGGCGGCAACTTCAGCACCGCCAAAGGATACGCTTCCCTGGCTGGGGCTCGCGGCCGCTTCGACTACAACTTGTTCGGCAGCGAATTCAATACCAACGGCGCCGGCATCAACAATGGATATTCGGATTCGCTCGAGGGCGCGAATGTCGGGGCTGCGCTCAACGATCGGACCTCCCTTCGCATTCGCTTTCGCCACTCGAATAGTCACGCCGGGGTTGCCGGCGAGTGGGACTTCAACAACTCCCCGCTGCAGCCGCCCGATCCCAGCGACTGGTCGCAGCTCAACGATCTGCTGGGGAGCGCGGAACTGGCTGTAGCCGCTCCCTCGGGATGGCAGCATCGCTTCACCGGCTTCGACTACCTCTATCGCTACAACGAGCTGAACGTGAACGGTGATCCCGCCCGCGTTTTTGATTTTCCATCGCACGAAATGGACCACATCAATCGCGCAGGATTTGAATATCAAGGCGACTATTCCGAACGAAGCTGGGCGCACACCACCTTCGGGTATCGTGTGGAGAATGAGAATGGATTTGTGGGCAATCTTGCCTTTGGCTCGCAGACCCACGGCCAACGCCTGAGCAATGACCTCTACGCGCAACAGCAACTAACCTGGCGAAGTCTTACAGCGATCGCGGGCGGGCGTTTCGTGCACAACAGCGCCTTCGGCAACATCGGGCTGCCGCGGGTTGCTTTAACCTGGCAGGCCTTGCGCGGAGGCGAATTGTTTTCCGGAACGCGTCTGCGTTTTTCCTACGCCACGGCATTCAAAGAACCTCGACTGGAAGAAACGTTTAACGGAATTCCTCCGAACCCCTTCAACATTCCGAACCCGGGGCTGAAACCGGAACATACGCGGGCGTTCGAGGCCGGCCTGCAGCAGGATTTCCTGCGGAGCAAGTATGTCTTCACCGCGACCTACTTCAACAATCTTTTCCGTGACCAGATCAATTACGTAACCGTGGACCCCGTGAATTTCGTGGGCGAGTACACCAACGTGAATCAGGCCCTGGCCCACGGTGCCGAGATCGGCGTGCAAGCCAAGCTGCGTTCTCGATTGTTCTTGAACACGGCGTACACATACACGTCAACGCAGATCTTGGAAAATCCTGCGCCCATCAATTCGCTCTACAACCCAGGCGAGCCGCTGTTGCGCCGGCCCAGGCATTCCGCAACTTTGTTGTTGTCCTACCTGGGGACGCGCTGGGGCGGAAACATTGGCGGAAGCTTCGTAGGCCGCCGCCCCGATTCAGATTTTCTTGGCTTCGGCATCGATCACGCCGCCGGATATGTGCGCGCCGATCTCGGCGGCTGGTACGCCCTGCATCCTCGCGTCACTGCCTACGTAAACGTCGAAAACGCGCTGGACCGCCGCTACAACGAAGTCGTCGGCTATCCCGCGTTGCCGATCAACTTCCGAGCCGGATTAAGATTCCGTATCGGCGGCGAATAGCAAAATGGAGCCGCGGCCCGAGCCGCAAAGCCGCGAAAGAATGCAGCCTACAGCGTGCCCTGAGCATGTCGAAGGGGCGCAAGCCGTGGGTCGCGAAATGAACGAGGAACAAGCCCCGAAGGGGCGAGAGAAGAATTTCGATCTAGCTGACTTTCTGCGGCGATCTTGGCAGCGGCATGCAAGCAGCAATCTTCGCGCCAAAATATTTGGTGCGCGCCATAAGAAGCTTCTCGATCTCCACTTCCTTCAGCGGCTGCTGTCGTCCGAGCAAATGCGTCACCAGGGCAATCTGGGCAAAGTGCTCGACTGTTTCCATCTTCATGTAAGCGTGCTCGAGCGTATCCCCGTAGGTAACGACCCCGTGGTTCGACATGAGAATCGCGTCGTAGCCCGGGACATAAGGTTCAAGCGTCTGCGCCAACTCCGAAGTTCCAGGTGTGCCATAACGCGCCAGCGGTATGCATCCCAATCCCATTACAACTTCGCAGACTAAAGGTTCAGTCAACGGAATGCCGGCAGCCGCAAATCCAGTCGCGGTCGGCGGATGCGCATGCACAATCGCCTGAATATCGGGACGCGTGCGATAGATCAGCAGGTGCATTCCGAGTTCGCTGGTCACATTGCGGCTCCCCGCCACCTGTTGCCCGTCCAGGTCGACAATGACCATGTCCGCGGCCCGCATCGCGCCCTTACTGACGCACGTGGGAGTCACCAGGACGCGGTCGCCCTCCAGCCGGACGGAAAGATTGCCGTCCATGGCGGCCACGAAACCGTGCTCGTGCAGCATCCGTCCGTAGTGAACGATTTCTTCCCTATGTTTGCGTTCCGTTGGCATTTTTCCCTTGCATGGATATCCTGGGAGAGAGGATGAAAAGCAGGCCGCAATCGAGCACCCGCATAGTATCAGCAGCCGCATCGCTGAGACAATCCAAATTTCAAAAAAAGGGAACACGAAAGGGCAAAGTTTTGCGCAATTTTCACCAAAATGGGACGCCAAGCGGCGCTAGCGAAGAGCGTCCGCAAAAATTGCGCGAACTGAGAGCGTCCATCTGTGAAGCGAAGACTCTCGAACGTACTCCTGGGACCGCACACCGGGAAGCGCATCTGCATCCCTATAATCAAAAAGCGTGCTGGTCTCCGATTTCCATTACGACCTTCCCCAAGATTTAATTGCACAAGAACCGCTGTCCGATCGTGCGGCATCGCGCCTGCTCCATGTACACTGTGAACCGGGGAGCTTGGCGGGCTGTTCCTTCGAGGACCACCAGTTCCGCGACTTTCCCGAACTCCTGCGCCGCAGCGATCTCGTCGTCTTCAACAACACTCGCGTCTTCCCCGCGCGTCTCTTCGGCCGCCGTGGTGGCCGCCGTTCCCAGCCCGTGAGTCCGAGCAACCCCGCGTCGCGCGATTTTCTTCAGGGACGCATCGAAGTTCTTCTCACGCGCCAATTGCAGCAAGATCCCAACGAATGGGAATGCCTAGTGCGCCCCGGACGAAAAATCGGAGTCGGGGAACACCTGTTTTTCGGAAATGAAGACGAACTGCAAGCCGAGGTGATCGCGCGCGGCAGCTTTGGCGAGCGGCGAATTCGATTCGCGCCCGCCAACGACTTCTTCGCGCGCGTCGAACAAATCGGCCACATTCCGCTGCCGCCCTACATCACCCGCGAAGATTCCTCCGCCGATCGCGACCGCTACCAGACGGTCTACGCGAAAGAGGAAGAGCGTGGATCGGTTGCCGCTCCCACCGCCGGCCTGCATTTCACTCCAGAGATTCTTGCCCGGATGCGCGCCCGCGGAATCGAAACCGCCGAGGTCACGCTGCACGTCGGCCTGGGAACGTTTCAGCCCGTACGCAGCGAGCGCGTGGAAGATCATCAACTGCACTCCGAGGCTTATTCCATCTCGCCGGAAGCCGTCGAAAAGATCAACCGCGCCCGGAGTGAATCGCGGCGCATCGTCGCCATCGGCACCACCACGGTACGCACCCTGGAATACGCAGCCCAGCAAAGTGGTGGCGCGATCCGCGCCGCCTCGGGCGAAGCCAATCTCTTCATCTATCCCGGCTACAAGTTTCAGGTCGTGCAAGCCCTGCTGACTAACTTCCACTTGCCGCAGTCCACGCTGTTAATGCTGGTATGCGCCCTGGGCGGGAAAGAGAACGTGATGCGGGCATACGGGCATGCCGTACGGGAACGCTACCGATTTTATTCGTATGGGGATTGCATGTTTGTGGAGTAGGGGTGAGAGTGTAATGGCCTGCTAGCAACGGTTATTGCATCACACAATCAGAACCTACCTGCTAGCCATCCGGCTGGTTGGAGCAGTTGGGGATTTGCCAGTTGTGCGATGACGGACTCTTTCCACACAGTAATCTCGTGCTGGTCACCGAAAAAGCGCTTTGGGAGTACCCACGCCTGTGTGCTCAAAGTCAAATTTCGCGTTAACCTCTGATCCAAGTCACACCGCGAGTGGTCCGGGCGCGCGAAGGGAATCATATACAACTCAGGTTCCAGGTTTTTTTCTACGCTTGAGGTTGCCGGTGACGTCTTTTCCCGCGCGGATGTCGGACAGCAACTGGTCGAGCTTCGCCGCCGCGCTCTTTAATGCTTGCTGATCGAATGCTTGCTGATCGACGTTCACAGCAGCTTTCAACATCTGATCGAGGCGGCCAGCTGCGCTCTGGAGTTTCTGCAGTTCCTCAGATGGGATCTGTTTCTTTGGTCCTTTCCCGATCGACCGCATCAGGTTCACGATCCTTTCGCGCATATCGCGATCTGGACCCTGGTTGCCCCCACTATTCATGGCCACCTGCACAAAGGAAACCTGGACGTATCAGAGGAATTTGAGGCGAGGGGCCCGCAGGATCGCATGCGGGCTTACGGTTCCGCGATTCCTTCCTAAAAAGCGAAACAGGCATCCCTCGGGGATGCCTGTTCCTGAATACCGGCCAAACTTTCAGCGAAACCTACGCGCGGGCGCCGACCGCGGCCGGCTCTGGCGTCGGAACAGCCTTCTCCTCGCCGTTCGGCTTCTGCGGTTGTTGTGGCTGTCCGCCCTTGCGGATGTCGATACCGCCTTTGAAGAACGCACCGTCTTCAATCGAGATGCGCGCAGCAATCACGTCGCCGGTCAGCGAACCGTCGCTGCGAATGTCGACGCGGTCGCTGGCCGTCAAATTCCCGCGGACCTTGCCCAACACCACGATCTCGCGCGCATTGATATTGGCGGCGACCACGCCATTCCGCCCCACTGTCACGCGATTGCCGGAGAGATTGATCGACCCCTCCACGCGTCCGTCAATGTAGAGCGACTCAGACCCGGTCACCTCGCCCTTGATGACGAGCGACTTGCCGATCGTAGCCTGGTCCGCAGTAGTGGTACTCAAAGGCCGGGGAGCCGAAGGCTCACTTGGAGTCGAAGTCATGGTTGGCGCGCTGGGCGTCGAGGTCGTCGGGCGTTCCGGCTCGGCAGGACGGCCAGGGGTCTGGGGCTGATTGGTGGGCTTCCACATGGGGTAAGAGATCCTTTCCTTGTTGGGATTAGGGGTCACTCGCCGCACTTTCGTGACCAAAACCGATTGTACTCCCAGAGCGCGCCGTCGGCGCTGTGGAAAATCCTTTATTTTCAATCGGGAGTTCCTCTCCGGATACGACCGTTCGTGCATTCCAATTTCCGCCGGCGTTCCATAGGGATGCATACTTTCTCCATCTTCCGTGTAACGATTCCCGGAATAATCGTCCTCTCCTTCCCGTTTCCAACCGTTCCGGGGTATGCTTGGTGCCCAGATCGTGGAAGGACTCGATCTTGAAGACCTCGGACTTTGGCTGGGGATGTTGAAAAGATATCGAAAACGGATTTCTCCGTAACGAGTCTAATCTTTCACCAGTTAATCCCTGCAGGACGTGCCTTCCAGGACGTCCGCGTTGAGAAAGCCCGCATTCAGCCGGTAGGCACTCTTTTGAAGAAGTTGGAGCCAAATATGCTAGAAGCCGTCGCTACCCCCGCAGCATCGACCCTCGTCATCGCTCGCCCCGAACCCGGCGAGTACGCGCCGTATTATGACCGCTACATTTCCTTGGTGCCGGGCTCCGACATCCTCGCCAGGCTGGACGCCCAGAGGCGCGACACCATGACCCTGCTCTGCGGCCGCGACGAGGCCGACGGCGACTTCCGCTACGCCCCCGGCAAGTGGTCCGCGAAAGAAGTGCTGGGCCACGTCTGCGACACCGAGCGAATCTTCGCCTACCGCGCCCTGCGCATCGCCCGCGCCGACCAGACCCCGATCGAGGGTTACGAGCAGGACGACTACGTCCGCAACGGCCCTTTCGCCCAAGCCCCCTTGCCCGAACTCATCGACGACTACATCGCCGTCCGCCGTGCCACCCTAACTCTGTTCCGCAACCTGGACGAGCCAGCCTGGTCGCGCCGCGGCATAGCCAACAAAAATGAAGTCACGGTTCGCGCCCTGGCCTACATCATCGCCGGCCACGAACTGCACCACCGCAGGATGCTCGAGGAAAAGTACTTTTCGAATCGGGTCGCATAGCGGAAAGCCGCATCGGCATGGCTGTTGATCGTCATGGGATATCAGCAGTTAGTGTGCGCTCCAGCCGCGAAGCGGCGAAAGAATACAGCCCACGGCGAAAGCCGTGGGTTAGCGTGAGGGAATGCCAGCCCTGTCCCTCGAGCGCAGCGTGACCGATTCCTGTCAAGCCCCCAAATCACCTCAATTCCCCCTAACCCCAACCTTCTAATCCAGATATAAAGTCAGAATCTTTGCCGGTTGCCCCTGTTCAACTTGATAAAATAGAACTAGAGACAAAATGACCGACGCGGCCCACTCAGGCCGCGTTTTTTATTGCCCAATCCGTCTCCCAGGCACTCAATGAAAAATCCAGGCATGAACATCCGCCACCCCAAGGCGCGGGGCGAGTGGGCGGAACTGCGCTTCATGATCCGCGCCACCGAACTCGGCTTCTGCGTCACCAAGCCCTGGGGAGACATGGCCCCCTTCGACCTCGCTCTCGAACACGAGGGCCACTTCGCTCGCGTTCAAGTGAAGTGCACTATCTTCCACCGCGGCCACTCCTACAAATGCCACCTCGACTCCAACGGAATCCCCTACCGCCCCACCCAAATCGACTTCTTCGCGGCCTACGTAATCCCCACCAACACCTGGTACATCCTCCCCCTCAAAGCCACCCACAACCAGCCCGAGATCCTCCTAACCCCGCACCGCCCAAAATCCAAGTACTGGAAATACCAGGAAGCCTGGTACCTGCTGAAACGCTGATTTTCGCAGAAAGGGTGCCGACTTAGCTCCAACGCGCTATCTAGTCAGATCGGGTCGGAATCAT
>CAVTED010000002.1:0-2500 GCA_963733795.1 uncultured Acidobacteriaceae bacterium | reverse complement strand
AACATTGGGTTGGAGGAATTCTGGGGTTTGCACGACTCTGGGATTAGTAAGACCCATACCCGCTGAGGCGGGGTGAGTGAGACAGCAGTAGGATCGAAGATTTTAGCTGATGGCTGAAGCTGACGGCTGATAGCTGTTCTCACGAGGACGATATTTGACAACTGAATAGATTGGGCAAATTACAAGGCGTTGTAAATTTTTATGAGTGCCTGAAAAACCCTGCTGGTGTACGTAGCATGAGGTTTCAGCGTTTCCGGTTTCAAGGTCTCGGGGCTGTCCCTGAGATGGCAAGACTGGAAAGCGTTGAAGCTGAAGCAAGCGTGCGAGGAGCGGGATCAAAGGCCCATAAAGTTTAAACGGCGTGTTCGGGATTGTTTTTAGCTAGTAGCTAAAAGCTAGGAGCTAGAAGCTTTCTTGAGTGTGCTGAGTAAATTTTGTGGTCAAGCTACTAAGGGCGCATGGTGGATGCCTTGGCAGAAGCAGGCGATGAAGGACGTGGCAAGCTGCGATAAGCCTCGGGGAGCCGCAAGCAGGCTTTGATCCGGGGATTTCCGAATGGGGAAACCCACGGGGGTAAAACCCCCGTACGGCCCGATGAATCCATAGTCGGGCACGAGCGAACCCTGGGAAGTGAACCATCTCAGTACCAGGAGGAAAAGAAAGAAACCTCGATTCCGAGAGTAGTGGCGAGCGAAATCGGAACAGCCTAAACCTGTTCGACCTTCGGGTCTAGCAGGGGTTGTAGGGTCGACAACAGTAGAGTTACCAATCCAGTCATTAGTCGAAGCCCTCTGGAAAGAGGGGCCATAGAGTGTGATAGCCACGTAGACGAAAATGAGCTGGACTCGAAGTCGATACCTGAGTACCGCGGAGCACGAGAAACTTTGCGGGAAGCTACGGAGACCATTCCGTAAGGCTAAATACTAGCTTCTGACCGATAGTGAACCAGTACCGTGAGGGAAAGGCGAAAAGAACCCCAGCGAGGGGAGTGAAATAGTACCTGAAACCGTGTGCCTACAAACGGTGGGAGGACTATGCGGCGCAAGCCGAAAGTCTGACCGCGTGCCTATTGCATAATGAGCCGGCTAGTTATTCTTGTCAGCAAGGTTAAGCGAAAGCGAGCCGTAGCGAAAGCGAGTCCGAATAGGGCGATCCAGTTGGCAGGAATAGACGCGAAGCGGGATGATCTACCCTTGGCCAGGCTGAAAGTGGGGTAACACCCACTGGAGGGCCGAACGGGTGTTTGTTGAAAAAAGCTCCGATGAGCTGAGGGTAGGGGTGAAAGGCTAATCAAATTCCGTGATAGCTCGTTCTCTCCGAAATAGCTTTAGGGCTAGCCTCGGATGATTTGTCGTGGTGGTAGAGAACTGAATGGACTATGGGGCTTTCCAGCTTACAGAATCCAATCAAACTTCGAATGCCATAGAACAACCAATCCGGGAGTCAGACGGCGGGGGCTAAGCTTCGTCGTCGAGAGGAAAACAGTCCAGATCGCCTGCTAAGGTCCCAAAATACAAGCTAAGTGGGAAAGGAAGTCGGAACGCCCAGACAGCCAGGAGGTTGGCTTAGAAGCAGCCATCCTTTAAAGAAAGCGTAATAGCTCACTGGTCAAGCGGTCCGGTGCCGACAATTTAACGGGGCTTAAGCTTGTTACCGAAGCAGCGAATGCATGGAGTAACAGCTATGCGTGGTAGGAGAGCATTCCCAACAGTTTGAAGCCAGACTGAAAAGACTGGTGGACGGTTGAGAAGAGACCCTGCCGGCATAAGTAGCGATAACGGAGGTGGGAACCCTCCGCGCCGAAAGTCTGGAAGGTTTCCTGAGAAAGGTTAATCCGCTCAGGGTCAGGCGGTCCCTAAGGCGAGGCCGACAGGCGTAGCCGATGGACATCCGGTTAATATTCCGGACCTCCCTTGTGTTCGTTATACGATGGGGTGACGCAGTAGGATAAGCAGGCCGTTCTATGGCTATAACGGTCGATGCGTGCAAGGTGTTTCTCGTAGGCAAATCCGCGAGGAAGCTATCACTGAGACGCAAAGCAGTACTCCGTATGGAGGAAAGCTGCCGATTCCACACTGCCAAGAAAAACCTCTAAGGAGAACAAAGGGAACCGTACCTCAAACCGACACAGGTAGACGAGGAGAATATCCAAAGGCGCTCGTGAGAACAGTTGGTAAGGAACTCGGCAATATAACCCCGTAACTTCGGGAGAAGGGGTGCCCCGGTAGAGTGTCATAGCTTGAGGGGGCCGCAGCGAAATGCGCACTGCGACTGTTTAACAAAAACACAGGTCTCTGCAAAGTCGAAAACGACGTATAGGGGCTGACGCCTGCCCGGTGCTGGAAGGTTAAAGGGAGAGGTCAACCGCAAGGTGAAGCTTCGAACTGAAGCCCCAGTGAACGGCGGCCGCAACGATAACGGTCCTAAGGTTAGTATTCGCTAGCCTTAGTAAAATCTGGCTATATGCTGGAAAGTCTGAGTATCCCACGCTACGCGACTT
>CAVTED010000001.1:0-896884 GCA_963733795.1 uncultured Acidobacteriaceae bacterium | reverse complement strand
GGTGAAGAGACTGCCGAAAGATGGCAGCGGATAAAATTGGCAGCTCAGAGCAAGTCCAAGTAGGTTGTAGTTTTTCGCATCCGCACATGACTTTGCTCCGAGCGCCCCTAAGGGCATGTGAAGCTCTAAGCAGAATTACTTCCGTATCGCCGGTAATTCGTCCAGAACAGGGCCCAAGCTTCTTCGGTGCCAACCCCGCACAGAATCAGGAAGGGCCTGCGCTTAAGGGCGCGCTAATCGCGCTTCTATGTGAACACACGGAAAAACGAGGCCAGCAAAAAAAGTAGCCTCCCGCTCAGTAACGATTACCGAAGAGTAATCGCAGCGGGGCCCCAGAGGGGATGTTGTTTCGGCGTTCGCAGCATACCGTTCTCGTCAATGGCAGCAGACCCTCGGCCCGCACGATGCTTTTCACCTTCAACCAAACCAACGCTCACACGGGCGGTAGTCTCGTCCTTAATAGCGAGGTCGCAGCAGTGACCGCAGAACCCTTGATCCATTTTGATATTGAGGAATCGTTAGGCAAATTCGGATCACGGGTCACCACCGTCAAATGCCACGGCAGGCTGTTGTGCAAAAATGCCAATGAAATCAAAGAACTGGTCAAGCCGCTCATCCAGGCCCGCCGGCGCCGCACTGTGATCGACTGCAGTGATCTGCAATCCTTGGACAGCTCAGGCTTGGGTGCGCTGGTTAGCCTGAAGGTATCGGCCTTCAACAAGGGCCTGGTTAAGCTCGAACTCGTCAACCTGTCGCCCCGCGTGAGCGAACTGGTGAAGCTAACCAGACTCACTGACTTGTTCGCCAGCTAAGGATTCGAGCTCTCCGTCAAAGCCAACGTGAGGGCGGTGTTCAGCTGCTCCTCCAATCCGTTTCTGCGCACCTTCTCTGAACCTTCCACAAGCGTTCAGCGTCCATCGTGCTCCAGATTTTTCAATTGGGGATGCTGTTAGTCCCGAGTGTCGGAACAGGGCCAAGTTCCCGTTATCGAAACTCGACGAGAACAAAGTAATCGAAGCCCGTCCGGCCAATAAACAGCTTCGGCACTGTCTGCGAAACCTACTTCCGGTTGGATCGTCGGCAATCCGGAAGTGATATGTAGTGACCGGTCAAGATGCGCTGGTCGTTTTTTTCGAACGAGGACAGGGTCAGCAGCAGCCGAGGCAGGTAATGGCGACGATTGATCAAGCTGATATTCGCGGGTCGAAACCGCATAATCATGATCCGTCGGGAGCTGCTCTGACTAACCACGCGAGTCCGGCATAGCCTGTCGCATACTTCCGCCGAGGATTCTCCTTCGTGCTTGCCCCGGCTGCGGCTGACCCTGTCCTCGAATTGAATTGCCTGGTTCAACGTTTTTTCTTTTTCCCTATTTGGAAGGTTTTTGGTGTTGTCTTTTCATGCAGCAATGGGTTGTCGACAACCTGCTTCAGCCTTGATCGCGATGGCCCAGATAAAGCCCAGCAACTCTCGTGCGACTGCAGTCATGATCTTCCTCTGATCCTTGCCTGCCATGCTCAGCTTCATGTAGCGCTTATGCAGGCGATTCTGCGCTTTCCATGCGATCTCGATGATTGCTGGCGGAACACCTTCGTGTCGCTTGCGCAGCTTTTCCCCGACGCGAGGCAGGTGTCGATAGCACCAGGCCGATTCCACCACGATGCGTCTGAGGTGCGCATTACCGGCCTTGGTGATGCCGCCTCTTCGAACGCGGTTGCCGCTGGAATCTTCGCTGGGAAATACGCCGCAATAACCCATCAGCTTCCGTGCGCTCTGGAAGCGGGAGCAGATGTTGCCCAACTCCGATGCGATCGTGACTGCGGAGATATGCGCTACACCGCGCAAAGCCTGCAGACCCCGAATTACGTCCTGCATGGGTTGCGGTGCCAGCTTTACCACTTCGAGAATGGCTTCCTCCAACCGCTTCACCCGTGCGCTCATGTGCTCGACTTCGTTCATACAATCCAGACGCGTGACTTCCTGCGCCGGCTGCGTATAGCGGACCTGCGCCAGCCACCTCATGTAACGCTCTGTCCACGCCTTCAGTCCCAGAGGTGGACGTTGACCCGTGCGCAGCAGAAACTTGGTTAAACGATGCCGCGCACGCAACTGATCCTGCTTGGCTGCCTCCCGTTGCCGGACAAGGTCGCGCAACGCCTCTGAATCTTCATCCGGAACCCACACGGCCGTCAGATCTCCGGAGCGATGACTGCGCGCCAGCTTTAACGCGTCCCGCCGGTCCGTCTTCACCCGATCTCCCGGCTTCTTCGGTACCAGCGTCGGTGCTATCACCGCGCAGTCGACACCCAACTGGGTCAGCTGCCAGTACAGTACGAATCCTGTTGGACCCGCTTCGTAGCAGGCGCGCAGCTGCTCAGGCGTACCAAGCTTCCTGATGAACTTGCGGATCGAATCTTCGCGGTTGGCAATCGTCCCCAGGCTGCGTACCTCGCCATCCGGTTCCGCTATGGCAACTGCGATCGTCTCAGCATGGACATCCATGCCCAAAAATCGTAACTTCTCTCTCATGACCGGCTCCTCCGCTTGTGGCTCTGGACTAGAGTTCGTCAAACAAACTCAGCCTAACCCACGACTAGCGCAGCGGGCCGGTCACTACATAATGACTAACGCCCAGTTCAGGGGCTGGATCTCGAAGGTTCCGTATTGCCGGTGGCTCGACCGGAGCTCCGAGGCCAAATTCCGCAACCCTTCAGCCTGTAGCCGTATCCTCAGGCCGTAGTCGCTTTGCCCTCTTTGATCTCGAGGATCAGAGTGACCGTGTGGCGGACATCATCCATTTGCAGTTGCGGGATCACGCCGAAGTTGACATGACCCTTCGATCCGTAGAGTTTCTTCAAACGATCGAGCCCTCTGCCAATTGCGGTTGCGTTGAAGAAGTCTCCGGGATGGAAAGGGAATTGTTGGATGATCTCATCCTGCGAAAGGGCCCGAGCGCCCTCAATGGAAAATCCACTGAACGTGTACTGGCCTCCGGCAGCAACCCGGACGGAAATATCCATCGGCTGTGGGGGCCGACCGGCCGGGATGGACGCCGGTTGCGGAAACCCCACGGAGGCTTTGGCGTAACCGCGGTCGCGCACATTCTGCCGGATACGCTGCATCAACTCCTCCAGCGGATAGCTGTCTCCTTGGTACGACTGAACGATCTCAAGCCGATCGGATTCGGGCAGGTCGACTGAGTCAATCGTCAGCGAGCGCACCAGCACGGGAGTGTTTGCAGGCGAGACCGCACTCTGAGAGTTGATGGCCGAGTTGGCGGAAAGCCTCTGGTTGAATGTTGTTCCGTGCTGCGATGTTGACTGTGCTCGGGCAGATCCCCAAACGGCGAGCCCTGCAGTGGCAGCGGCACACATCAGCAGGATTACGGCCAGTGTGCGAGGGAAGGCCGGAGGCTGGTTCAAACCCAGCAAACGCTCGATTCTCATTTTCAATACTCCTCCTGTGGCGCCAAGAGCGCCGGCAGGTATCGGACTACGCCGCTCTTCAAGAAAGCTCAGTGCCTTGGCATATGCGAGCCGGTCGCCGCAGACCGCAACTGCTAGATCGTCGCAGCAGTGTTCGCGTTCGCGCCGAATTTGATTCGAAACCCACCAAACGGCGGGATGGTAAAAGAGCACGCTTTCCACCAGCGACTGGAATAAGTTAACCAAGTAGTCGTGACGACGAATATGCGCCAGTTCGTGAGCCAAGATTGCTTCGATCTGCAGAGTCGAGAGGCCGATCATGCACCCAAGGGGAAGGAGAATTGCCGGCTTGAGCCAACCGATCACGATGGGCGCCTGGACGCGGGCCGAACTCAGCAGCTCTACGGCCCGTTCAATCCCGAGCTCGGTGCGAAGAGCGCGCAACACGTGCACAATCTCCGCCGACGCTGACTCCACAGCGAAGGACTTCATCTTCCTCGTCCCAATGAGGCCGAGGTTGAGACGGCACAGTAGGGCTAGCATGCCAGCGCACCAAAACCCAATCACCGCAGGCAGCGATTGGTTGAGAATTCTCTCGAGTTCGAACAGTCCACGGTTCCGCGGACAGGTTGAAGCGGTTGTTGAGCAGATGGCTAAAACCCTCAACGGCGACCGCAACGGCGAACCGTGGTGGCTTTGGCTGCGTGTTCGCAGCCAGCATGTAGAACGTAATCGCGGGTAGCATAACCATCAACGCCAGCGCAGCGCAGGCGATTGAATAGCGTGCCCGGGAGGCTCGTGAAGGAAGAAGGCCCAGCGTGCATGCAAGAATGAATGCGACAATTGTGCCCTGCCAGCAGAAATTTAGAAGTGTCCAACCGAGTGCGTGTACCAGAGGCAGTGTGGTCAGTTGTATGACGGCTGTCATGCTTTCCCCTTCTCAAATTGGTCGAGCAGATCCCTGATTTCGGCGAGTTCGGAGCGTGAGATGGGTTGCGAGCTCAGTACACCGAGGACAAGGTTCTTCGCGGAACCGTCGAACGCACGCTTGAGCAGCCTCCTAGCCAGGAGCAGTTGCGTTTGCTCTCGCTGGATCCGCGCTTCATACACGTGCGATCGAAAGCGCTCATTTCGTTGCAGCAAGCCCTTGTCAGTCATTACCTGCATTTGTTTCAGGGTGGTTGTGTACCCCGTCCGCCTGCTACGCAAAGCAGTGTGAACCTCCCGCACAGTACTCGGTCCACGACTCCAGACGATCTGAAGGATCGCCAGCTCCGCCTCAGTGGGGAGCGCGACTTTGTTATCTGGTTCGGTCGGTTTGGCCATGCAGGGGATATTAGTACGATAATTATCGTATGTCAACGATAATTATCGTACATCTTCTGTATTGCCGATGTGGGGGAGTTCACGGGCAGCTCAGGATCACGTTTAGCCGGTCAACGAGTCGTCGGCGATACAGAAGTTTGGCCTGTTGTTTCCGGTTGGTCAGCCATCGGAAATTACGCGAACTCGCCCCGTAATTTCCGTGTTTCGGCAACACCGAAGAAATCCGTCTGGTCACATTTATGTAGTGGGGTCACACTAGCTGTGAGATGTTTATGTGGTATTACCACAGGAGAGAAAATGGACGATCAGCTCGAGAATGTCTTCGAGGCACGTGATCGACAAAGGATGTCTTCTCATTTCGAGTGGACGGAGGCGTTGCGCATAGCGATCGCTCTTCCATTGCTTTTCGTTGCCTTTTTCTCTGCATTTGGTCAATCTCTACAACCGGGACATCTCCCCAGCAGGAAACAAGTCGCCCCCATGACTCCTGCAGAAGAGAAGAACCTCGCCTTCGCTCTCGACTGGTGGAGAGAAGTCATCGAAGCTCGCCACACCGAACTTGCAGCCAACTACGCGGCCGAGGACTTCATCCAGCACAATCCCAATATTCCTACTGGTCGAACTGCTTTGATGACGCTCTTCAAGAGCCTCGGACCTGCGATCGAGCCGATTCCCGATCGACTTCAGAATCCTCCGGTGGTCGCGGGCGCAAAGGGAAATTTCGTCTGGCTGGTCTTTGAGCACAAATTCAAAAATCCCAAAGACACTTCACAGTCAGTCTATGAATACAGCTTCGATCTGTTTCGCATTCAAAACGGAAAGATACAGGAGCACTGGGATGCTGCCCGGAAGAACCCTGGTTCCCCTGCGTTCATTCCGTCCACGGCTCCGCCGCCCTCCACCTGGAACACAGCGAAACCTTCAACGGTAGAACAACAGAACCTGGCGATCGCAACGCGCTTCGAAAAGAATGTCGTCGAATATGGACACATCGAGGACATCGAAAGCTTCTTTCGTCATCCTTCATCGAGCACAATCCGGTCGAGCCCGTTGACCGTGAAGGTTTGAAACAGTTCATTCACAGCCTCCCCGACCATCAGCCTCAGGACATCAAGCCAGAGTGGAAGCATGCGCCGGTGCTGGAATTCACCAACGGTCCTTTTGTCGTAATGATGTGGGAGAAGCGCGACAAAGATCCTTCTGATCCGACGCAAGAATATACGCGGAACTATTTCGCGATTCTTCGGGTCGAAGATGGGCGGATTCAGGAAATCTGGAATTAGTTCCGTAACAACACTCGAGAAGAGCCAAGGAACTTTATAAGTGTTTGCCTTGTCCGCGAATTACTTCCGTATAGCCGGTGATCCGACCGCAACCTTGATTTGGCTCCATGTTCACTTCCGAACAGACGATTTCGATTGTGAACGGGCAGGGCGCAGGCGGCAGAGCTAAGCGCATTTGCATTCAGCCAATTCCGAGGCGTGCTGATTGGGCAGGCGCTTGCAGTAGAACGGGATTGCAGGGATGAGGACTACCGGGGTCGAATGACGAGCGATTTGAATCAGGTTCTGCGGCAGCTACGCCGTTCGCCGGGCATCACGGCGACGGCCGCGGCGGGTAGGCTCGAATCGGTCACTGCTTCCCAGATATTTCCAACATCGTTGTCGACGTTCCAGGCACAACGCAGCCCTCAATTCTGGAAAACCTGGGCGATCGCTTCATCTATCGACCCCAGGGGTCCAAGGCTGCATAGTTTTCCGAGTAGCTAATGAAGACACGTGCAAAGGCGCCCGTTGGAAGCAGGCCATCTTCGCGGGGACTGGGACTGCTGCCAACTTCATTCATGGGTAGTACGAATGACACCTGTCTCACCGGACATGTCCCCACGAGGATGTCCTGGGCGGGTAGAACTGCAAAGGACTGCATCACACCGTTGACCACGCGCTTGAGGACTGGAGCCCCACGTACGGAAGCTCTCAGAAGGCGCGGTTGGCCCGCATACAGCAGTGCCGCGTTGCTCCCCGAATCCAGTAAAAGCAGCACGGGGTTCACATCGGCGGTGGTCAGTCCCACAGAGACAACCATGGGGTGCGTGTACGGCAAATCGTCGCGCGGACCGTGAGGCTGCTCGAGCGGGATATGTTCGCCCTTGACCGCCTGTGCAAGGGTCCTCGACTCATCCAGGCACAGGATTTGCTGGCGGTTATCGATGAGCAGATCGAAGTGCGAAAGGAAGTTCTCACCCAGTATCCCGCGTATGCGAGGATCTGCTGCCTTGAGCGCTGCGATGTCCTGAATGACTGCGAGAGACTGTGGGACCGAATGACTTCCAACCTCAATCAAGTCGAGAAAGGCAAACGCGCTCCGAGATTGAGTTGCAACACCGCTCAGTCCGGTTGTGCCTTCGATTCTCAAATGAAGGTCTGAGGCAAGGACAGGGTCAATCGTCGTGATCTGGGAGCCTGTGTCAACCAGGAAGTCGTAGGGCCCGGTGCGGTTTATCAGGACTCGGACAACGATGAGATCGTCTTGAATGCGACGCAAGGTTAAACTGGCAACGTTCCCCGGGCAGCGTGGTTCAGCATGAAGCGCGGAAAGGGCTAAGGTGGCAAGACTCGCGGCGACAAAGCGTTTGACGAGCGACATTGAAAATCACCTCAGCCGCGTTGGCTGAATGCAATGTCGCCCTGTGCCATCGCACGGTAATGACGCAAGTCTTACGATTCTCTGAAAGCGAGTGACGGATTGGTGACGGATCACAAGTTCTCTGTTTTCAAGTTTGAAGACATCGAGGTCAGGGAGCGCGAGTTCCTGCTGGTCAAGGGTGGAAAAGCCCTGCCGGTGGAACCGAAGGCGTTTCGCGTGCTTTTGTTTCTGTTGCGAAATCCCAAGAGACTGGTGACGAAAGACGAGATCCTAAACGCGGTCTGGAATGACTGTGCAGTTTCTGACAACTCGCTCACTCGCAGCATCGCCACATTGCGCAGGCTGCTTGGAGATGACAGCCGCGAGCCACGATTTATCGCAACTGTGCCCACGGTAGGCTACCGATTTCTGTGCGATGTGGTGGCTTCGGAAGAAGGCGTCAACGGGGTCGCTACGGAAGAAGCTCATCTTCCACCGGAGATCGATACCAATGATCGCCCCAGGGAAGAGAAGCAGCTCAAGCCACAATTCGACCCCGGCCGCAAGAGACTATCTGGTTTGTCCCTCGCCAGACTGTGCATTTTGGCGGTCGGAATCGTCGCAACGGGGTTCTTAATACGCCAGGCCGCCAGCACTCGTGACGTGCACGGACCCTTCGTTCCACATCTGGCTACCGAAGAGCGAATCACCTCAAATCCGCCAGAAGCGCCCATTGAAGATGTCGTTCTATCGCGCGATGGCAAATATCTCGCTTTTCATGACAATTTGGGACTTTATCTGCGGCAAATCGCGAACGGCGAAACCCGCGCTTGGGGCCTGCCGAAGGACTTCGTTGCTTGGCCCGATGACTGGTTCCCCGACGGTACCCATCTGCTGGTGACACGGAGAGAAGGCCCATCCAGAACACTCAGTCTTTGGAAGCTTTCCCTCTTCGGCGGCAATCCGGAAAAGCTCATGGATGATGCGGCAGGGGGATCTGTGTCCCCGGATGGATCCCGGATTGCCTATGTGCCCGGGCCTAAATTCGGAAGCGAACTCTGGATCATGGACTCCGATGGTGCAAACGCCCGAAGAGTAGCCTTGGCCAGAAAGCCGGAC
Organism: uncultured Acidobacteriaceae bacterium; assembly: GCA_963733795.1. GTDB lineage: Bacteria > Acidobacteriota > Terriglobia > Terriglobales > Acidobacteriaceae > Sulfotelmatobacter. Next base: position 888,389 of record CAVTED010000001.1, on the reverse strand, counting down.
CAGCCAAACCTGGGGGATGGCTGGATCCAACACCCCGCTTGGTCACCAAATGGCACACGTCTTGCGTACGTCGAAGCCCACTTGGCAACACCGGATCCCCCGCTGTTTGCTAACTCGCTCCTCACTCGCGATGCGAATGGTGGCGATTTACAGGTTGTGTTGAAGGATGATTCTCGGTTGCGGCCGGCCCTGTGGTGGACTGCGGATGGACGTATTCTCTTCGCCTACCTTAACGATCCGACGAGCGAACGTGAAGATACGGGCGTTGACTCGATTTCGATTGACGAGCGCACAGGGAAGGCCGCCGCCCCACCGCAACGGGTGACTGAGGGTCAAGGGTGGATTGGCGGTTTGAGTGCCACGTCGGATGGGAAGCGGCTTGTTGTATCGAGGGGGAACACAACGCGTCAGGTGTTTATCACCGAACCCGATCCGGGCAACCACCGGTGGAAGGCGCCTCGCCGCCTGACCCTGGACACAAACGAGAGTCTGGCCACGGCGTGGACCGCTGACAGCAAAGCAGTCCTTTTCGCTTCCGATCGGAATGGTACCTGGAAGCTTTTCAAACAGAATATCGACGAGACCACAGCCGAGGTCCTCGTTGAAGGGCGCAGCATGCGTTTCCCGCGTTTGAGCGCGGATGGTTTGCAGGTACTTTATCTTGTTGAATCGCAGAGAGGCGATCATTCGTTCCCTGCATCCTTGATGTCCAAACCTTTGGCCGGAGGGCCTCCCCGGTTGGTTCTGCGGGAAAACGGAATCAGCAATTACCAGTGTGCGCGGGCTCCATCGCAATTGTGCATTTTCAGCAAGCTCGTGGGATACGATCACATTCTTGTCTCGTTCGATCTGGAGCACGGTGCAGGTCGCGAGATTACGAGAATTCCGAGTGGCTTATCTCACTGGAGTCTTTCCCCGGATGGATCGCGGCTTGCACTCGTCCTCGACCCGCATCGAATTCGATTTCTCTCACCGGACACCGGCGCCGCTCACGATGTTAGCCTGAACGACTGGCCGGTGTTTAACGTCGACTGGTCAGCCGATGGTGCGAGGGTCTTCATACGGAGCATCACGCCGGCAGGCGTCCCCGTGATTCTTGCCCTCAATGGGGCAGGGAAGGCGGAGGTGGTCATTGAAGGGCAGGTGGATTCTCATTTCACCTTTTTCATTGAGTCTCCCGACGGCCGACACGGGATTTTAGAGATGCCAACCCCGGGCGACAATAATGCCTGGATGGTCGAGAACTTTTGAGTCGCCAGTAAAAGGCCGGTAAAGCATACATCTCCCGCTCTCCTGACCAGGCAGCAGGCCCCAGGCGTTTCCAGCAGAGTACAAGCCGATTCGGCGTAGTACAAAGCCTTTTCGGATACTTGCGAGACGTAAGTCCGAAAATGCGCCTTCCGTTGAGTTGTCGTTCGCCAAAATAGCGATCTGCTGTGGAATCATGACGAATGAGCCCAGTATCCAATGCGGACTGTCTCCGTGTACAACTTCTCGCATGCTGTGCCTGGTGAAGCTGCTGCTTGTTCCGGTGATCATGTTCTTTCGTTCTCGCCGCGATCTCCTCTTGGAGAATTTGGCTCTCCAGCAACAACTTGCTGTCCTGAAACGGAGGCGTTCTCATCCGCGGCTTGCTGTTACCGACAGACTTTTCTGGGTGATATTGCGGCGCTTCTGGTCCCGGCGGCGGGAGACATTGATTCTCGTTCAGCCGGAGACCGTTGTGCGATGGCACCGGGCCGGCTTCAAGCTGTATTGGACCTGGCTCTCGCGGCATCCCATTCGCGCCGGCAGGAAGGGCGTCAGCGTTGAACTCCGCGAACTCATCATCCGCATGGTTGCGGACAATCCAACGTGGGGCTCGCCACGGATTCATGGCGAACTGAAGATGCTTAGCTTCGACATTTCTGAACGGACCGTCTTGCGCTGGATGCGGAAAGTGCCACGGAATTCGGATCCGGCAAAGCGATGGGCGGCGTTTCTGAGCAATCATCGGGAAGCCATCACTGCGATGGATTTCTTTACGGTGCCGACGCTGGCGTTCGGCGTGCTTTACTGCTTCTTCGTCATCGCGCATGATCGACGGCGTATCCTTCATTGCAACGTGACCAAGCATCCGAGCAGTGCCTGGGTTATTCAGCAATTGCGGGAGGCATTCCCCTACGACTCGGCGCCCGGCTACCTGATCTTTGATCGCGACGCGAGCTTCAATGAGGAAGTCATCGACACAGTGAAGAGCTTTGGCATTCGACCAAAGCGGACCAGTTTCGCAAGTCCATGGCAGAACGGGGTTGGCGAGCGTTGGGTTGGCAACTGCCGCCGGGATCTGCTTGACCATGTGATCGTCCTGAATGAACGACATCTGAAGCGGCTGCTGAACGCGTACATCCTTTACTACCACGACGACCGAACACATCTCGCGCTCGCAAAGGGAACACCTGCGGGTCGCGAACCAGAGAAGAACCCGAATATAGGATGCCGAGTCGTGTCCATGCCAAGACTTGGTGGCTTACATCACCGTTACGGTCTGGCTGCCTGAATTGTTGCTGCGAGCATCACTCGTCAGAATTGAAGATGAACTGAGGGCGAGTGTGGCTGCTGATCTCTCGCCGCACACTCGGCAAAATCTCCGTGACTATCCGTGGTCGCCCGCATGCCCTGCCGAATCTGCCTGCGAGTTCAAAACGCGGGTTCCTTTTGTGCTCAGATGACAATTTGGCGAGTCACAGGTAGAGCATACGATGCGGTCAGGCACAGGACAAAGCGAGACGTGCGACTCAGGAATCCCTGAAATTTCATGATGCCTCCTGATTAGCTCTTTCTTTTGGCACACAAAGAGGACGGTTGGACCCACCGAGCAGGCTCACTCGAGCCACGCGCTTTCGATATCTGGTCGAGCGCCAGCGAGTCTTGTATATTTAACTTCGGTGTAAGACGCAAGGCTATTTTTCTTATGTTTCTCTTACCGCATGAGGTCCCGGTACGACAGACTTGGAATCGAACCCGGGTGAGTCGGTGACTCAGCAACTGGCCGCGTAGGCGACTATTCGGCAACTTGCCTCGATCTCATTTGTCGATGAGTGAGTTGGGGAGATTATGCACGCATTGAGACCCAATTGGGGGAAACTCATCTTTTCGAAATCAACCCTGATTTCCCTCGCCTCGTTGAATCTTGATTCCAGCTTAGTCAGGTGGGCTTGCTACGCAGTCAGATAGTTTTGGGAAGGCCTAGCGTCAGAGCACGTTTGGGCTTGCATAAGGAAGCGAGAAGAACGAGCGGGGATATGTCCCGCGCTCGTTTCCAAAGGGGTCCGTTCTTGGTTGAACCTGTAGTTTTTATTGCTGGGGAGCCTTGATGCGCTCCCCGTCGGACGTGGTCGCGAACCCTGGGTCGATCACCATCTCGTGGAGCGTATTTCCTGATTGGGCGACGATCATTTGCAGGTGAATTTGCGGCTGGTCACCGTTGGTCACAGTAATGGTTCCGGTGCAGTCCGGGTTCACCGAGTAGGTGCCCGTGTTAGAGACCCAACCCGGTGCCACGTTGCCGTTAGCGGCAACCGCGTCCAGTTCGGTTAGATTCCCTTCGCCATCAAACGTCGTCTTGGCGAGGCCATCGATGAATAGGGTAGGCCCGTTCGGGATAAAAACTTGCCCGTGGATGGTATAGGCGTAGCTGCCTCGGATGGTGGAGTTGTTGCAAACGGCAGCTTGGGCAGTCACTGCCGAAGATGGAGCAAGGGCCAGCCGCTGGCGAGGAAGGGGGGCCGTGAGCTTAGGTGTTCCCATTTTGGGAAGCAACGTTACGGTCTTACCGTTGACGATCAGAATTTCAAGCCACTAGGTCACGTTGGTTATGGGCTTTCCTATTGCCAATAGCCATGCGCGGCAGTCGAGTGGGTAACTTACATCCTATGACGAGCCTGCCGCAGTTCGCGTAGGCGAATGCGAACCGCCTACCAGAGTGGCAAACCCACATCGCCAAACAAGATGACCAGACAAAGGCGGTGCTCGATCAGGCGCTCAAGGTGAGCCAAATCAGGAGGCGTTCTCAACAGTAGCGGCCACTCGGCACAGTTGAACGACGCGTGCTGGGGTGCATTTTTTGCTACTGGAAACCCCAAGTTTGTGGACAAGGTCGTGGATCAGTTGCGGTATTTCGACGAGCGCTCCGATGAGGCACTCTTTTTCTCGGGAGCCACGGCCATGTGGTCTCTGGCAACAAACTCCCGCACATACACTGCAGTCCGTTCGGCAATTGATAGCGCAAAGATCAATGCTGATAAGCGTACTCAAGATTTGATTGTTGAATTGCTGAGCGACGATCCGGCGCGAATCAAACAGCAAATCTTAGAAGTGGTTAGAACGCAGAGGGACGCTGGTAAATGGAAGTAATTTGTTTGTACCGGTCTGATGGGCTCCGCGATTTGTGAGCCAGTTGTGATGTTAGTCTTCGGGCAAAACTGAGCCTAAGGAAGGCGGAGGGATTTGCCGTGAAGAAGAAGCGACTTTCTGTAGAGCAGATAGTGGCGGTGATGAAGCAGGCCGAGGCTGGGGTTCCGGTGGCGGAGCTGATCGGGAAGGTAGGGATCAGCGAGCAGACTTTTTATCGCTGGAAGAAGCGGTATGTCGGGATGGAACTGGATCAGGCGCGACAAATGATTACTCTCTAATATTCCTAAAACTGCGCCTTCGGGTCCGAGGTTTGGAAAATATCCCGCCCCCATTCTCCACACGCGTGGCCATCTGAAACCCGTTACTCAACTTTTTGGGTAGGGGTTGTGACGGCTCGACTTCCGATCCAGTCGTAGGTGGGGGTATTCACGTAAGCTCTGCAGCCCGCGTAAAAGCTGCGCCTTCTATACAGGCGTCCGCCCAACTCACCCCGGACAAAACCCAGTCAGGGATTCTATCCACGCTGTGGTTTGAATGTCGGCTCGCGCACCTCAGATTCTCCCTGATCGCGATCCGCCATGAAGCCGGGTGGAAACGCGGCTGCATCCAGCCTGCGAAAAATTTCCTTCCAGTTGGTGCGCGGGCCGGTCGAATCCGGCTGCTTGGCCTTCTTCTTGGTCAATGTATTCCCCTTTCTGCACCCCATTCTAAGCGGCGCTGGCCAGCCAACTGTAGCAGGAATCGAAACTGTGCGCCTCGGCCACCAGCCTGAACGTCCAGCCGATAACTTCACGCTGCACTCTGGATGGAGCGCGAAATTGAAAAGCTGCGCCTGCGAATGATTCAATTGCGTGGGGGAGTCAGGCGGGAGAAGAACGGTGCAGGGATGCCGGAGTCGAAAGCTGTTCAGACTAGACGACAGGCGAAGGATCAGCCGCACCCTTATACGCTGCTTTCGCCGACCGCATCGTGCGTGCGGGAGATGTCGTCATCACATTCAACTATGACGATGCGCTCGACCGTGAATTCGGACGATAAAGCACGTTAGTGGGAATGCTCAGCTATAGAATCAGCAACTTACAGTGGATGGGGCGGTAGAGGCGCACCGGAGACTGCGATGCGCTGCTAAACTTTCTGCTTCAATAGTAATGGTGGCTTAGCGTGCTCAAATGTCCGAATTCTGACAGGACCCCGTCCCGGCGGCGAAATCCTGGGATCGCATTTGCGATGATGCTAGGATGCTCGTTGCCAGGAACGAAATCCCTGGCGGTTTACCACCGGAATCCCTGAGGATGTCTCGCCGCAAAACCCCTGATCAGACCCTGTCTCGCCGGGCGTTCCTCAAGAGGATGGGGATAGCGCCGGTGGTCCTCCATCCCGCGTCCTTCTACGGGCTTCGGTTCGGATTTCCCTTCGCAACCCTTGAGCACCCGCCGCTGGCTCTGGCCGATTTTCGCTTGAAACCGAGCTATCCGGCCAGGTCTCCGCTGGAGGACGTGCTCCGCCGCGTCCCCGCGGGGTCCGACGAGCTTGTGACGGAAAAGTACGCTTCCGAAATTGAGATGGTCCTCCGGAACTGGAGTGAGTCACTGAGGAGGTGGCCTCGCGATCAGTCTGTGCTGGCGAGGTTTCTAGACCCGTCCATCACTGCCTTTCCGGTCGCTAATGCCAAGGAGAGCACTGTGCGGGCGGGCGAAGGGATCGACGTTACGAGAAGGCAGTTCGGCTCCAGCGTGCTTGCCGGACGGGAGCGTTTTCTCCGGGAGTTCGGCGAGATCGCCGGCACGATCGCCGCAAACGCGCACGGCCGCGGCTTGAAGATGCGGCCATTCATCAGCGATGTGGAGTCTTTTGTTCTTGTCGACGGAACGGGAACGGTCCACAACTGCAGCAGAACCGAGAACCCGGAACTTTTCCGATTGGTTCATGGCGGCTACGGATTGTTCGGCGTCGTTACGTCCGTGCAGTTGCGGCTGATTCCGAGGAAGAAAGTGGAGCGGGTGGTAGAAATGCAAACGGTGGACGACATGATGGCAGCATTCGACAGGCGTATTTCCGCTGGATTTCTCTACGGCGATTTTCAGTTCTCGATCGATCGCCAATCGGAAGACTTCCTGCATCGAGGCGTTTTCTCTTGCTATCGCCCCGTTCCAATGGAAACTCGCATTCCCACGGCCGAAAAACAGCTGTCAAACGAAAATTGGAGGCAGCTTCTTTATCTCGCCCATGTCGACAAGAAAAAGGCATTTGAACGGTATGCAGAATATTATTTGTCGACGAACGGGCAGGTGTACTGGTCGGACACTCATCAGCTGAGCATTTATCCTGACGATTATCATCGCGACATCGACCAAAAGCTTCACGCCCCGTTTCCGGCGACAGAAATCATTTGCGAGATCGATGTTCCGCGGCCGACGCTGAAGGAGTTTTTCGATGAGGTCAGAGAGGATTTTCGCAAGAACAATGTCGAACTGATTTATGGGACGGTGCGCCTGATTGAGCAGGACGATGAGAGTTTTCTGCCTTGGGCGAAGCAATCCTACGCCTGCACCATCTTCAACCTGCATACAGTTCACACCCCCGAGGGTGTTGGGCGGTCGGCGGATATTTTTCGAAGGCTCATCGATATGGCGGCCCGGCGGGGCGGTTCCTTCTATTTGACCTATCACCGGGATGCGACGCGGAAGCAGATTGAAAGTTGTTATCCGCGGTTCGCGGAATTTCTGCGGCTCAAGAGGAAATACGATCCCGAAGAGCGATTTCAAAGCGAATGGTACAGAGATTATAAAAAAATGTTTGCCGATAGCATTTGACGTCAGTTCCGACGTCGTGTTGTCGACATTGCCGGGAAAAATCGTCTCGATGATGAAACGCTACGCTCGCGCGGTGTTTTTTTGAAAGATTGGCGGCTGGCGCCCACCTCGAAAGCAGATTCCTCGCCACTCTTTCCGGTTTCACCGGCTCCGAGCGGCTCGGAATGACAATTTAGCGGCCGAGAGTTGAATTGAGTTGATTCAGGAGTTTGGTGTTGTTTTCCAGAGCGCGCTGCAGGATATTGGCTTGTTGTTGGGCGACTGGCCAATCCCGTCTTTCTACGGCTTCGGTTAGGCCTGGCAGTTCCAGGTGGGCGTAGGTGAAGCGGGCGCCGTAGAGGATGTGTTTGAACCAGGGGCGGCCGGGGATGCCGTCGGGGTTGAGCCAGTTGCGTTCGACTTGCATCATGCCGTGGTTCAGGGTGTAGGAGAGTTTGGGATCGATGGGGCCTTGTGCCAGCTTGCCGGTTACTGATTCGTTCAGGCGCTTGCCGGCGGCTTCGAAGTTGTCCATTTCTTTTCGGACGCCGCTCAAGTCTAGAGAGGCCTGGTCAGTCGATTCCGTCGGAGAGCTAGATACAGAGGTCCGTGACGAGCCGCAGGAGGGGCAGGCTGGCAAGGGGTCCTTCGACTGCGTGGCGGCTTCGCTTCGCGAACCCGCCACTTCGCTCAGGATGACAGAAGGGTTGTTCGGCAAATTATTTTTGTTAAGCAGATTATTCTTGCTGATAAGTTCATTGACGAATTGGCGGATGTTGGCGGCGTAGGTGGCGAAATCGAACGGCAGGATGTCGGCATTGGCGAGGCGGAGCGCTGTTACGCCCCAAAGCTGCGACATCAACGTGTGGTAACGATAGCCGGGATCGCCGAAGTGGTTCATCCAGTAGAAATCGTCGTAGGCGGAGTGGTAGACGCCGTAGTCTCCGTCGAACTGCAGGCCGATGACGGGCATGCCGACGAAGTTGAGGAATACGGTGTGGTCGGAGCCGCTGCCGATGCGGGTGTCGGCGAGGCCTGAATCGGCGACGCCGGAATCGTTCATCTGGCCGGATTGATGGCCCTCTTCTTTTTCGCGCGCTGCTGTCGTCTTCCACGCGTCGTAGAGACTCTTGCCGGACGGATCTTGCAGCGAGCGAGTCGTTTCCACGAGCATGGGCGCCAGTGAGGCGACGGCCTGGGCGTGAAAGTTCGGGCCTGAAGTGGCTTCGTCGACGTTGATATACGCGACGGCTTTCGTGCGCAGTTCGTCGGCGAACTGCTCTCCCCATTCGGTGGAACCGGTCAGGCCGACCTCTTCGCCGTCCCAACTGCAGACAACGAGAGTGCGACGGGGGCGAATGCCTTCTTTCCTGAGTTGACCTAAGGCGCGCGTCAATTCCATCATGGACGCGGTGCCGCTCGAGGGATCGACGCCGCCGAAGACCCAGGCATCGCGGTGATTGCCGAGGACGACCCATTCATCGGGCAACTCCGAGCCGCGAACGCGGCCTTCGACCACGTAGTAGGGCTGAGTGCCATTGTCCATTTCAATCTTCAGATGAACTTTTACCCGGTCGCCGCCAAGGTGATATTGGAGGGGCAATCCGCCTAACCAGTCTGAAGGGGCGATCCGGCCATTCATGTTTTCGAGGAGAGGCTTGGCGTCGTGCCAGGAGAGCGGGAGGGCCATAATTTTGGGCGCAGATTGGGCCTGCTCGATCGGGATTCGTTTTGCTCCCGGGACCGAAGCCCATCCCGGGGTGAGCGGGTCGCCGGGGACGATGAAATCGTAGGTGATGGCGCCGCGCTGAATTTTGTACTCGGGACCCCAGGGGCCGTCGGGATCGACTTTACCTTTTTTGTAGCCATCTTCTGCGGGATCGCTATAAATCAAGATTGCGGCGGCGCCTTCGCGCTGTGCGGTGAGAGCTTTGAATCCGCGATAGCTGTAGGGATTCGAGTAACGCACGAGGACAATTTTGCCTTTGACCCCGATTCCGTTTTTGCGCAGCAGGTCGTAGTCTTCGGGATTTCCGCTGTGCGCGTAGACAACGGGCGCGGTAATTTCACCGGAGATCGACATGCCGAGCCAGGCGCCGCTGATGGCGGGATTCTTTGAGTCGGGATCGGCGTCGAGAGGGGCTTCGCGGAGAGTCGCTTGATAGTGGACGGGGGCGATCATTTCAAGCGAAGCGCTTCTTGGATTTGTGCCGTACACGTCGTAGCGGCGGATGATGACGTCTTCGAGTCCCTGTTTGCGCCATTCGGCTGCGATGTGGTCGGCGAGGTCGTTGTTGCGTTTCGAGCCTGCGACGTGGGGTTCGGCGGTGAAGATGCGGTGCTGGCGGCGTTCTTCGTCAGGGGTGGGAATGGATTTGAATCTGGATTCGATTTCGGCTTGGTGGGCGGACGAGGAGGGAGTGAAGCCCAGGATCGTTTGGGCGAGAGTCAGGGAGGTGGAGAGAAGCAGAACGAAGCAGATTACGAGTTTCATGAGATGATTTCGAATTTTAGCGTGCAAAGATAACACAGGGGCTGAAGCCCTGGAATCTTACGAACGCTTACGCGGCGCTAAAGCGCCGCTCTTCCACCGTTCCTGACGCGGCCCTGAGGGGCGCTTTTCCACGGGTTCGACGAGAGGGTGTGGCGCAGGCAAGGGCTCGCGGCTTTGGACTGCATGACCGAGGCAAAGACCCGGTCCCACACAAGCAAGGCAAACCCTTCCTCGCAGGTAAATCGGCAAAGACGAAGCTATTTTGCTTTCAGGATCTCGGTTAGCAGGTCGGGTTTTGAGTCGTCGCGGACCAGGTGCGGGTATTTTTCGCCGGCGTGGTAGTCGATTTTGTAGGTTTTATAGTAGTCGGTGTTTTCGATCAGCAACTCCAGCGACGTGCTGCTGTTTTTTGTAGCCCTGACAGCTTCACGCAGGACCTCGGGAGAAAAACGGCGGCCGTTGACTGCGACCAGTTTCATGCCGGGGCCGATGCCGGCTTTGGCGGCCGGCATGCCTTCGGTGGTGTCGCTGATGGCGCCGTCGTCGTTCAGCACGAGGCCGAACGCCAAGGCGGAAGGCACGAAGTGGTCCATGGCGGCCAAGCCGCTCATCATTTCAGACGGAGTGTCGTCGTAGACGAGTTTCCAGCCGCTGCCTTCGATGCCGCCCAGAGGGGCGCCGGTGCCGTGGTTGGTGAGGCGCTCGGTCCAAAAGCCGCGCCAATCATAGGACGCGATCTGATTGAGCGCGCCGATCACGTCATCGAAAGTATAGGTTTTGACCATGGGGCCGGTGCTGGGCGCGCCGTGGAAAAGTTTGCAGAAATCGTCCAGCGTTTTAGCGCCTTTGGTTTGCTGGCGAATGATCACGTCGGCCCACAGCCAGTCGAGGGTGCCTTCTTCATAGAAATCCGTCCCGCGGCGCCATGATTCCCAGGAACGGGGAGCGAAGTAAAGTTGGGGGGCGGCGTCGGCGGTGTCCTGCAGATTACGCCATTCGCGGCCGGGGGTGTGATCCAGGGAAGCGGCGGTGAGGCCCAGATCGTCGCGGTCTTGATCGGCGGTAAGCAGGCCGCTGCGGGCGGTGAGCACGAAGCCGAGATAGTTGGTGAGGCCCTCGTAGACCCAGAGCAGGTCGTCCTGCATGGGCTGCTCGTAATCGGGCGTGGCGAGGTCGGCGGGGCGGCGGAATTTCCCGTTCCAGGAGTGGACATATTCGTGAGGCAGCAGGCTGGCCGACATTTTGCGCGAGGCCTCATCGACCAAAGCGCGTTCGTCCACGCGGCTGTCGTCAGATTCGTGGTGCTCGAGCCCGAAGTGGGCGACGTGGTCGCTCAGCGTGTAGAGGAAGTGATAGTCGCGGTAGTGATGGGCTCCGAAAAGTTTTTGCGCCTGGTCAACGAGATTCTTGTAGTGGTCCCAGACTTCCTGGGGAGCGTCGAGCGCGGCGGCGCTGTCGGCGGCGATGTCCATTTCGGTGGGAGGGTCCTGGGCAAGCGGGACGACTCTCAGGAATTCTCCAGTGATGACGGGGGAATCGACCAGGGTGGTGAGAGAGACGGTGGCGAACCTGATTTCGTTTCCGTTGTGGCTGGCAACGGGAAGCGGGGTGCCGAACTTCCAGCCATCAGGAAGTTTCAGGCTGGCGCTGTAGTTGATATCGTCGGACTTCCAGCCTTTGGGATAGAGCAGGACCTGGTTCCAACTGATGATGGCGAGTTTGTCGGTAGCGGAGGAGCCGGCGGAGAAGCCGCTTTCGAAGGTGGCGGGAGAAAGGAAGTCGAGTTCGGCATTCACTTCAGTCGCGGCTGAGGGGACTTCGACGTGGAGGGTGAAGCCGTCAAGCAGGTCGCGTCGCCATTTGAGAATCTTGCCGGCGGCGAAAAATTTCAGACCCGCTAGATCGATGACGGGGCCGTCGGGAGCGTGTTCGCCGGGAATCCATTTGGGATAGTAGAGAACTAGGTCGCCGGGGGTGGCGGGAATTTTCAATGCGGCATGGAAGATTTTGCGGGGGGCGGAGGTGGCGTCGACGGCGAGGGTTACGGTGGGCGGAGTGGAACACCAAGCGTAAATGGATAAGAATACGACGCAGACCGCTCCTAGCGTTCTGGAGAGTTTCATTCTTTCGGGGCTCCCATGTTTGTGGTCCATTCGGACTGATTCAACGGAATTTAAGACTATAACAGCCCGGCGAGGGTGGCGGCGGAGGCAAGTGAAGGGGGCTCGAGGCTTTGCGAACTTCGCGAAGCCTTTGCGATCTTTGCGCACAAATCTTCTTAATCGCAGAGTTCGCGGAGAACTGCCGCTGAGAACGCAAAGAAAATCACGGCTTGGAATTGCTCGTCGAACGCGGACTGATATGATTCCGCAGGATGCTGCGGCGCGGAAAATTCATTACGTTCGAAGGATTGGATGGGACCGGCAAGAGCACGCAACTGCGGAAGCTGGCGGCGGTGGTGCGCGCGGCGGGACACATGGTGGTGGAAACGCGCGAGCCGGGCGGGACCTTGACTGGAGAGAAGATTCGGAAGGTGCTGCTCGACTCGGGGACGGCGGGGCTGTCGCCGCAGGCGGAGATGGCGCTGATGTTTGCGTCGCGGGCGCAGCATATTGCGGAGATCATTGAGCCGGCGTTGGCGCAGGGAAGTATTGTATTGTCCGACCGGTTCACCGATTCGACTGAGGCTTACCAGGGGAGCGGACGCAAGTTGGGGAGTGAGGCAGTGCGGGAGTTGCATCGGGTTTTGTGTGGAAATCTGCAGCCGGATTTGACGATTCTGCTGGATTCGGAGGCGGCGGCCAGCGTGAGCCGGGCCCGGCAGCGGAATAGGCGAGATTCAAGAAGTTCGTCCCGGGGACACGATGAGAACCGGTTCGAGCAGGAGACGAGAGCATTCTTTGTCCGAGTGCATGAAGGATATCGCGCGATCGCGGCGCGCGAGCCGGGGCGAGTGGCGGTGGTGGATGCCCGGGGCACGCCGGGGCAGACGCATGAGCGGATTATGGAAGTGGTGCGGAGAAAGTTGAAACTGTAGACCCGGAGGATAGCGACATGGAACTTGCTCCGAGGCTTCACTTCGGGAGAGATATTCCGACCTACGCCGAACCTGTGTCTCAAAACGATCTCAGCGAAGGCGATGTTTATTTTTCCGTTCAGTATGCAGACGAAGCCCTGCTTTCGCCAATTGTGGAGACGCTGGTGTTTATTGGCACGGAGAATGATGAAGACGGTTCTGTGATTTGTTCCTCTCAGGAGCTGACTTCGCATCGGCAGGGAATCAGACGCGATTCACCGGAAGCTGAAGGCGCGCTGTTCTATTTTCAGCACACGAACCAGCTGAGGCACATTTTTGAATATGATCGCGCTCTGGACGAGTTGATCCGGTGTTCTTTGAGGCGACAGAAGGTGAGCGGTTGAATTTCTCTGAGCCCGCTCGCGATACTAGACTTCGAGGGATCCTTCGACCGTGCAAGAGTTCAATCACGAACTCTTGCTTCGCTCAGGATGACCGACAATGAGACTGACTCACAAATGCTAGAGGCTGATGCCTATGTTCTCTGATTTTCACGGCAATGCGGAAACCATCCATCGGCTGCGCGACATGCTGGCGCGCGAGCGGTTTCCGCATGCGGTGGTGCTGGCGGGAGGGCAGGGATCGGGGAAGTACACGCTGGCTTTGATGCTGGCGCAGGCGTTGAATTGTCTGTCTCCGACGACGACAGACGGCCTGCCTGATTTTTGCGGGAAGTGCACCAACTGCATCAGGATTACCCAGTCTGCCGACCTGGATGCTCGGTTCGACGAGGCTGTTGAAGCGCGGGAGAATCTGCGCGATGCGGACAAAAAAGAGACGCGACTGTTTATACAAACGCATCCGGATGTGCTGGTGGTTCCGCCAGACCCTCCGCAGATGATGATCAAAGTGGATCAGGTGCGGCGGGTGATTGAGACGATTTATTACCGTCCGGCGGAGGGCCGGGAACGGGTTTACATCTTTACCGACTCGGCCTTCATGAAGGAGGCGGCGAACTCGCTGCTGAAGGTGCTGGAGGAGCCGCCGGAGTTCGCAACGATTTTTCTGCTGACGGAGAATGCGGGAGAGTTGCTGCCGACGATTCGGTCGCGGTCGATGGTGTTTCAGTTGGGCGCGTTGCCGGCGGAGGAGATTGAAAAGTATCTGGCGGAACATCGTCCGGAGTGGAAGGGGGCAGAGCGGGCGTTGGTGGCCCGACTTTGCGAGGGCTGTGTGGGACGGGCGCGGAGTTTCGATTTGGCCGGCTATGTGGCGGCGCGCGGGCATGCTCTGCAAATTTTGAAATCGGCCTTGGGAAGTGGGGAGCATAGTGAGTTGTTCAAGGTCACCGAATCGTACCGGCCGGGGCAGAGGGGCGGGAGAAGATTGAGCAGTTAATCCGTACACTCTATTCGTTGTTGCGGGATCTGGCGTCGATTGAGGCGGGGGTGCCGGAGCTGGTTCGGAATACCGATATATCCTCGGAGCTGAAACGGATGAGTGAGTCGGCGGACTTCGAGTGGATCATCGCGGCATCCGACCGATTGGCGGAAGTGGAGCGGGGGATGCGGCGAAACTTGTTGCGGTCGTTGTCGCTGGATGCGTTTGCGGCGGCGCTGGAGAAGGGGTAGCCGTCGCGGCGGCGTTTTGGGGATCCCTCCTGAGTCTGTGTCGTAGCTTTCTTTCGCCCCTTCAGGGCTTGCCCACTGTTTAACCCACGGCTTGCGCCCCTTCGACAAGCTCAGGGCAGGCTGTGGGCTGCGTTCTTTCGCCGCTTCGCGGCTGAGGCTTGAGTGTCGCGATTGTTATCGTCCGCTCAGGAAGATCAGCCGGTAGTAACCTCCGGCGAGTGACTGTCGATTCGGGGGCGGCATCGTTACGAACTGTTAACATTCCTAAATTCAACAACTTGACTCGATTACTCTGGTGGTTCTACTCCCTTCGGATAGATTGTCCGAGTCTCCTGGCCCGCCTATAATCTACTCTGGTTCAGAATTCTCCGTCAGGTTCCGGGTAGAACAGGGGAGGGCGAAGGTTTGTTTGGGCGCCTTCCACACAAAGGTTCAGCGAAAGGGAAAACCCGGATTATGCGAAAACGCCTACAACCCGCATTCAAGCTGACGGACAAAACGGCAATCGCGACCTCCTTCTTTCTATTTCTATCTCTATCATCTCTATCTCTATTTTTAGCAGCGCCTCGCGCCTGGGCCGAGGAAGGCGACGGCCGATCCGATAGCATCACACCGACGGAGGAGCACGGGCGGAGGATTTATGTGAACGAGGTGCCGGCGCAGAAGCGTGCCGGGCAGGCTTCTCAGACCCAAGCTTCGGCACCCCGTCGCTCGTCGTTGGTGTATTGGAGCAGCAAAGAAAGCCGGTGGAAGCCGGTACCTTCGGCGGGGACGGCGTCCATGCGAGCGGCGCGCTCGGCCGCGGCGGAAGTGAGCCAATACTTCGGGCACGACTCGGTGCAATCGGCGAATGCGAAGATTGTGGCTGCCAATGCTCGCGGACATCAGGCTTCGCAGGACGAAATTGATTCGTCGATCGTAATGGCGGCTGCCCGGCACAATGTCGATCCCAACCTGGTGCGGGCGGTGGTCAAGGTGGAATCGAACTTTAACTCCAATGCGGTTTCGCGCAAGGGAGCGATGGGGCTGATGCAGCTGATGCCATCGACGGCACGATCGCTGAAGGTGAACAACCCGTTCGATCCCGAGCAGAACGTGGATGCGGGAGTTCGGCATCTCAAACAACTTCTGGAAAACTATGGCGGCAACGTCGATTTGACTCTGGCCGCCTATAACGCAGGTTCGGGCGCGGTGGCGCGGAGTGCGGGAGTCCCGCATTTTGCGGAAACTCAGAATTATGTACGGCGGATTACGAACCTCTATTACGGCGGATTTGACCTTTCTCCGTCCGGTCCCAGGCACGATCCCGTGCGGGTTCAACGAGATGCACGAGGCGTGCTTTACATCAGCAACACGGACTAGAATTAGAGCATCTGTTTAAGCGGTTCTTATTTCTTTACTCTCAGGTACCAAGGCAGTTCCACTGCAACGGCGGATCGAGACAGTTACGGACCGACGACTTTGAAGATCAGATCGAGCCAGCGCGGTCGCCGCTGGGGAGCGCTGCTGTTGCTGATGGCCCTCTCCGGAGTGCCGGCCCATGCCCGCGCGCATCATAGTGAATCCTGGGCTCGCGCGCGCTTTACGAATGCCGAGCGGATGCGGGAAGCTCTCAACGGACGACCTCAGGCGGAGCGCACGCGGCGCGATTATCAGCGGGTGCTGGACGCCTATCGCGACGTTTATTATGGAGCGCCTACTTCTGCCAAGGCGGACCCCAGCGTTGTGGCCGTGGCGGAGACGCTGGTCGAGATGGGGCGCCATTTCGACGACGACAAGATTCTGAACGAAGCCATCGTCCAGTACAGGTTTCTGCGGAAGGAGTATCCGGGAAGCAAATACCGTGGCGACGCCCTGTTCACCATTGGTGAGATTTACAAAGACGATCTGAACGATTCTGAACAGGCTCGGGCCACGTTTGAGGAGTTTCTGCGTCGCTATCCGCAGAACCGGCTGGCAGAGGACGCGCAGCGGTCAATCGCGGACCTCGACCGCGAAGCGGATCGCGAGAAAAAGGCCGAGGCGCGGAAGCAGAAAAAGGCCGGGAAAGAGATTGCGGACAAGACTAAGAGTGCAGAAAACGCGGCGGGCAAGAACGTTAATCTTGGTCTCGGCTCCAAAGCTGGCTCCAAAGCCGAGCTTAAAACGGAGCCTGATTCCGAACGTACGACCGAGGCAACTGCTCAGGAATCTTCTAACGCCCCCTCCGTACGCACCGCGCGCGTAACCGGAATTCGGCACTGGTCCACGCCGGATTACACGCGCGTGGCCATTGATCTGGAGAACGAGATTAAGTTCGGCTCGCAGCGCATTTCCCACCCTGACCGCATCTTTTTCGATCTGCGCGGAACCAAGCTCGCATCGACGCTGGTGGGCAAGAGTTTCGATGTCGATGATGGCTTCCTGAAGAAGATCCGGGTGGCGCAATTTCAGCCGGGGCGCACGCGGGTGGTGCTCGAGGTCGACAATCTTTCCGATTACGAAGCGTTTCTGCTGCCCGATCCCTACCGTCTGATCATTGATATTCACGGCAAGAATAACCGGAAGAACATGCACGCGAAGTTGCTGCAGGACAGCGCAGCCATGGCTGACGTGGAGGCTCCGCCCAAGGCGGGGTCGGACGCCGACAGCGCGGCGGCAGACGAATTGACCCCTGAAGAAGCACTCAAGCAGGCAGAGGCCAGGGTGAAGGGGGAGTTGCGCGCCGAGGCGGGGAAGGCTCCGGTTACCAGCGAAGACGTGGGCGACGAAGCCAAGATTTGGGCTAAGGGAGTCGACGCGGGTTCCCAGGCGCATTCAGCCGCTCCAGCGAAACGTGCTTCTCTGAAGGATAAGAGCACGACTCCGGCGGTCACTAAGGTTGTGGTCGATGCCGACGATGATGATGAAGCTCCGTCGGCGCCGATTCGCGGCAAAGGGAAATCTTCGTCGCAGCTGGCTTCGAACCGGGCAAGGAGAACTGGATATGCGGGAAGCCAAGCCCACGGCTAGCGGCGACCGGTCGCTGATCCGCGCGCTGGGACTGAAGATTGGGAAGATCGTGATCGATCCTGGACACGGCGGTCACGATACCGGAACCATTGGTCCCGACGGGCTGAGGGAAAAAGATCTGGTGCTGGAGGTTGGGCGGCGGCTGGGCAAGTTGCTGCAGACGCGGCTGGGCGCGGAGGTGGTTTATACGCGCAAGAACGATACCTTCATTCCGCTCGAAACGCGCACTGCGATCGCCAACCAGGAGCGCGCCGATCTGTTTATTTCGATCCACGCCAATTCCAGCCATGATTCCGAGGCGCGGGGCGTGGAAACGTATTATCTGAACTTCACTTCTTCACCGGAAGCGCTGGAAGTGGCGGCGCGGGAGAACGCGGTTTCGGAGAAATCGATTTACGAGCTGCAGGATCTGGTGAAAAAAATCGCGATGAAGGAAAAAATTGAAGAGTCGCGGGAGTTTGCCGGAGACGTGCAGGAGTCGCTGCACAGCGGGCTGGCGGCGAAGAGTCCCGCGATTCGCGACCGGGGGGTGAAGAAGGCGCCGTTTATCGTGCTGATTGGGGCGAATATGCCGTCGATCCTGGCGGAGATTTCATTCGTGAGCAATCCCACCGACGAGCATCGCCTGCAGACAAGCGAATACCGGCAGCGCATCGCGGAATCGCTCTATCGCGGGATCGCGAAGTATGTGGATGGATTGAGCGGCGTGAAAGTGGCCAGCAAGTTGGAGAAGGCGGCGCGGTAGCGGATGGGGCTACCTAATTGAAATCAAAATCCCCACCCGGTCGCAAAGAACGCGACAAGGGTGGGGCACCCGGATTTCGGCAGAACTGACAGCGGTTCCCTAAATTAATTCTCTCTACTGAATCGAGCTGCCCACTTGGGAGAAGACGTTTCCGGCGTTGGAGCCGATCAGGCGCACGGTGCCCACGACAATTACGAGAATGACCGCCAGCATGACGGAGTATTCGGCGATGTCCTGACCTTCTTCATCCGACCAAAGATTGCGCAGTGAATATCCCATAAGTTCGCCCCTTTTCTTACTAAGCATTTGCGGCTGCGGCAACCGCCGATTGCGAAGCAGGCTGCCGTTTGTAGTCGGCAAAATTCAGTCCCCACGCCTCACAATCCTGCGTTATGGCCTGCAGTCCAACCTGAAACTCGGATGTTCCCTCCAATTTCTTCGTCCAGATAATGCGAAACTGGATCTTTCGCTGGCGATAGAAAATTGTAATCTCGTCGAGCACGTTCAACGGGTGACGCACGGAGCCCAATCGCACTCCGTCAGGAGTCACGTCCAGCGTGTGTACCAGGTCGTCAAAAGTCTTCCCGGCGCTGTCTTTGCCTTTTACTCGAACGGGAAGAACTGCCTTGGTGCGAGCTCCCCGGCGCTGATCTCCTGACTGCATTCTGTCACCTGAACTAGTTTGCCGCAGGAGAGGTCTGGGGGGAATGGCCCCGATGTGTAGGCTAGAGGCACGAAGGTAACATGCCAAATTGTTGCGAATTAAGGGGTTGCGGAGAGTGTTTTTGATTCCGACTGAGACTGTCGTCTCGGAGCCGAGCGCATGAGCCATGCCGACAGTGGACGTGATCGGTTCTGCACGCGAGATCCCTTTGACTTCGCTCAGGGCAGGCTCTTCACTTCGCCTGAAGAACGGCTCCGTTCAGGATGACGCCGTGATGAGTGTCTCCGGGATAAGTGACCGGATCGCAAGCCGTGTTGGATAGCGTTTGCGGCCTTGTGAAACCTTTCCGGCTGCGATGTGGTCTAATTGGAAGAAGAATTCTGCGTTGCGGGGCCATTCATGAGTTTTTCCCGTTCTGTCGGTCATGTTATTTTGCTTTGGTGTTTTTTGGGCGTCGCCTTCGCTCAGACGCCGTCGCGTTCCTCCAAACTGTCGCATTCTTCGGACCAGCAAGCGGCTGTGCTTCCGCAACAATTTGGGGGATGGGAGATGCAAGGCTCCGCGCAGAGCAACACGGACCCAGCGGCCGCTGATCCCGCCAATGCCGCGGTTCTAAAAGAATATCGCTTCACAGACGTGTCGTCGTCCACTTACGCGCGCGACGATGGCCGGACTTTGAAAATTCGGGCGGCGCGTTTTGCTGACGCTTCGGGCGCGTTTGGGGCCTACACGTTTTATCTGCAGCCTTCGATGACGAAAGAGCAGATCGGCGATCAGGGAGCGTCGTTAGGACAGCGCGTGCTCTTTTACCGCGGCAATGTGCTGATCGACGCGCAGTTCAGCAAAGAGTCTGCGATGTCGGGAGCGGAGTTGCGCGAGTTGGCTGGAGCGCTGCCGCGTCCTAACGGCAATGCCGCCAACCTTCCTACGTTTATCGAATTCTTGCCACGGCGGGGCTACGTTGCGAATACGCAGAAATATGTGATGGGGCCGGCAGCGCTCACTGCGCTGGCGCCGCCGGTCTCTGCCGACCTGGTGGACTTCAATGCCAGTTCCGAAGTGAGCCTGGGCCGCTACGACACGCCAAGCGGAGAGGCGACGTTGATGCTGATCTCTTACCCAACGCCGCAACTGGCTGCCGAGCATTTGCGCCTGATTGATGCGGCGCATCAAATGTCGCAGCCGCAAACTGATATTTCAAACATCGAGAGTGCGGGGTCCTTCTTCGACAAACGGACTGGGCCACTCGTTGTAGTTGCTACGGGTCCGGTTTCCGATAGCGACGCGAAGTCTCTGCGGGACATGGTGAATTACGAAGCCAGCGTGACCTGGAATACTCCGAGCGATAATCCGCAGGCACGTGATTTGTATATGTTGATCCTCAACATTGTGATCCTCTGCGCCATCGTCGGGGGATTTGCGATTGTGGCGGGCATAGCCTTCGGTGGAATCAGGATTTTGATGAAGCGATGGTATCCGGACAAGGTTTTTGACCGGCCCGAGCAGATGGAATTCATCTCACTGCGGCTCACGGAAGTGGCGGTCAAGGGCGCCTCCCAGAGCAGAAACGAAGGGGGGCGAGAGGCGCCGCAAAATCCGGCTTGACGCAGTAAGTGGCTTTAGATAGATCGGCTTACTGGTTCCCCGAAGCTCTTGTCTCAATTTGCTACATTGGCGGCAGGTATTGATTGATTTTGTAAATTATTGAAAACAAAGACATTTATTTCACAAAAATCCCTTGACACCCCTGTTTTTGGACTCATAAGATTTGTCGCAGAAAGTTTTGACGGATTTCAAAGCTCCGTTGGAACTATTCTCCCTTGAAGAAGAGGCCGCCCTGTTGCCGGGTGGCCTTTTCGTTTTGCCGATGGCGCAAGAGGCCGATCATGCGAGAAGCCGATCGTGCGAGAGGAGTTCGGGATCGCGCGGGGCGGAACTCTTTTCAGATTTTCTGCGTATCATCTTAGGTAGCTTCGGTGGTTGTAAGTATTGCGTGTTGTAAGTATGTCTCGTGCGGTTTCCGTTTTGGAAGAGCCTGGGGAGGACTCATGTACTGCGATGGATGCGGGACGGTGATGCAACCCGGTCAGGCGTTCTGCAGCAAGTGCGGGAAGCAGATCGTCGGTTCAATTTCGCTGGTGCAGCCGCGGCCGGGACGAGAGCAGGAGCATGTTCGGTTGCTCGGGCTATTCTGGCTGGCGCTCTCTGCGTTCAACACCATTGCCAGCATCATTCTTTACGTGTTGGCCAACACATTGTTCGCTCACATGCGAGAGTTAGGAGCGCCCGAGGCGCCGACTGCTTTTCTCCGTCCCCTACTCAGCGTGGTGGCAATGTTGCTATTGGCGAAGGCTGGCTGCGGATTCATCGCCGGCTGGGGCTTGTTGCAGCACGAGCGGTGGGCTCGTGTAATTGCTCTTGTCCTCGCCTTTCTATCATTATTCACCAACATTCCGTTTGGAACGGCACTCGGCATCTATACCATGTGGGTATTGCTACCCGCACGATCGGAGCAGGAATACGACGCTCTGGCTGAGGCGCGAGCGGCGTAGAATCGCGGGCATCTTTTCGGGATTCTTCGTGTTCTGACCGAGCGTCGAACTGCGTTCGTCGGACAGCCGATGGTGGCTGTCCCCACATAAATTTTCAATCTTCGCTGAACTCGCGTTCGGAACATGCTCGCCATCTTCTCCTACCTTTATCCCGACAAGCGGATATATCCCGTGCCATCTCAACCGGACATATCATGTGCTAACTACGGAGTGCGAGAAAACGATTGCGCCTCCGGCTCAGTTTTGGTAACGTTGCTGCGCCTCAGGAGGCTGGTTGGACGTATTCGATGTGCCTGCAGCGGCCTCTTGCCGGTCTTCTCGTCTTGTTCTCTTTAAGTTTTGTTGTTTTGTTCGCTTAGGGTTGTTCTCTTTGGCCTCAGAAAAGCGATCGAAGGTTCTCGCCCGCACAAATGGATTGCCCGTTGTGCCCGGCGGTCGAACGAGATCTTTGAATCCAGGGAGGCGCGATGAATCTCACGACGAATAGAACTGCCGTGCGGAAGTATCTTTGGCTGTTCCCCACGGTGCTCGCTTCGACCATAGCTTTCGCGCAGCATAAGCCAAACGCGCCGGCACCCGCGCCACACGCGACGGCTCCCGCGCATACTTCGGCACCCAGTCATGCGGGCGGGACGATGCAGCACACTGCCACGCCGAGTCACACGAACCCATCGAGCCATACATCCAGCCATACTATGACTCCTAACCATACGACACCGTCGGGTCGTTCGACGATGTCGAGCCACACGACTACGACCACCGGTCGTGGGGCTACGACGGCCGGGCACGGAAGCACCACGGTGGGACACGGGACCACAAGCGCCCGGCATGGAAATACCATGGCCGGACATGGAACCAACGCTGGACATGGGACCGCAAATGCCGGGCGTGGAACTGTAGCCGGACACTCGAACGTCAGCCATTCTGCACCGGGCAGACAGGTTTCCCTGAGAGGCGGAGGATCGGCTCACATCCGTCCGAATGGACAGATCCGTTCCTTCAATCGGAACGGCATGCATGTCGAACACAACCTTCATGGCGGCCGCACGATTGTGAGAGAGCGCAACGGAGCACGCATCGTCAGCACGGGAAGACACGGAGGCTACGTACAACGCGCTTATGTCACGCGCGGCGGACGTTCCTATTATTCGCGGACGTACTATTACCACGGCGCCTACCGCTCGGGAGTCTACCGTGGGTACTACTGGCACGGTCATCCGTATTACGGTTACTATCACCCGTATTTTTATCATCCGGCATATTATGGCTGGGCCTATAATCCGTGGCCGGCGCCGGTTTATTACGGATGGGGATGGGGCGGAGCGCCGTGGTACGGGTACTACGGGGGATATTTCGCGCCGTATCCCGTGTATCCTTCGGCCGCGTTCTGGCTCACAGACTATCTGATCGCGGCGAATCTACAGGCGGCCTATGCGGCGCGAGCGGAAGCCGAGGCTGCGGCGGGGGAAGCGGACAACTCCGTTCCGCCTGCCGATCAAGTGGCCAGCACTGCCCGGCCGCCAGCCGCGCCGAGCGGCCAGGTAGTGCTCTCGCCGGAGGTCAAGCAAGCGATTGCCGAACAGGTGAAGGCGCAAATCGCGGCCTCCCAGGCCGAAGCTGACAAGAGCGGTTCGTCGGGCGGCGGGCAGCAAGCGTCCAGCGGCGAAGTTCCACCCGCGCTTGATCCGGCACGGCGCACTTTCGTGGTATCCGACGACCTCGCTGTGGAGGCCGATGGTGAGGAATGCGCGCTGACACAGGGAGATGTGATCACTCGGCTCACGGACACTCCCGATGAGGACCAGAAAGTAAACGTGAGTGTCGCCAGCAGCAAGAAGGCTGATTGCGCTACCGGCAAAACTGTTGCGGTTGCGGTGGACGATCTGCAGGAAATGCAGAATCATTTCCAGGAGCAGATTGACGAAGGCATGAAAACGCTGGCTTCCAAACAAGGAACTTCCGGCTTACCGAAGGCTCCGGACACGTCCACCGTCGCTTCCGATGTTCCGCCTCCGCCTCCGGATAAGACTGCCGCCAAGACTCTTGAGGATCAGGACGCGGAAGCCGACAAGACTGAGTTGCAAGTCAAACAAGAAGCTGGCTCATCGGGCGGCGGTTCACAGTAAGCCTGACTTCTCGCGCGAGCCGGTTCTGCAGATTGCCACAGGGGCGCCGCCCAGCGGAGGCGCTCCGTGTTTTTGTTGCTAGTTGGAGTTTAGATGTAAGCAATAAACGTAGTGTGATCTGGTGGGCCTGATCTTGAGAGGAGAACTTTGAGCCATGGTTCAGAACTTGCAGAAATCAAACAGGACGATTGCGGCAATCGTTGCCATTGTTTGCGCCACGGTCTTGGCAGGCTCTAGAGCCGAAGCGCAAGGTGCGCCAGTGTCTCTCCAGGAGCAGCTCGCCGCTCAGTACAAAGTGGTGAAAATGGGTTCGGACAGCGGTGGCCCTTCGGTGGTCGAGCCGGGCACTCTGCTCGCCATTCAGAAGGGCGGGATTCTCAGCGTGCCCTATTCCGACACCAGCGTTCTTTCAACTAAATATGAGAACGGAACCGTGCATTCTCCCAGCACCCTGATGTCGAAGGGAATCGGCTTCGGAATGAAAAAATTCGGAAAGGAGCAAACCACGCACCTTTTCCAGGTGGGGGATAAGGTCTATCCGTCCAAAATCGAGGTCGACGTTAATAAAGACGATGTTGCGATGACCATCGTAGCTTGCGACACCTGCAATAAGACGGATCCACCGTCCTACAACAAAGCCAAGGTCGTCTTTCATTTTTCCAAGGGAGCCCTGGCGAAGGCAAACGCAGGTGAGATAGAAGACACCATCGGGCAGCTGCTCTCTATTAGCGAAGACTCCCAACAGGAGCAGGGTGGCCAGGTGGCGCAAGGTCAAGGACAGGATCAGCAGGGCGCGACACAGCAACAGGCTGAACCGCAGACGATTGAGAAGGGACAGACGACCGATCAAGTCCAAGCCGCTCTGGGCAAGCCGGACAAGATCGTCAATCTCGGCCCCAAGCAGCTCTACGTCTATAAAGATCTGAAGGTGACATTTGTGAACGGCAAAGTCACGGATGTCCAGTAGAGCATAGCTTTGCGCAGGGAACTTGCCGTCGATCTGGAAATGTCCCGAGCACCCAAGCGCAGCCAAGGAGAATGCGATGCGTCAGGCCCGGCAATCCGTTTTGGTTATTGTCGCAGTTGCAATCCTTCTTTCAGCGTCGATTGCCAGTGCGCAAGGACCGGTAACTCTGCAAGAACAACTTGCCGCTCAGTACAAGCTGGTGAAAATGGGATCGGATTCTGGTGGAGTGGCCGTAGTGGAACCGGGCACTCTTCTCGCAGTTCAAAAGGGTGGAGTTCTCAGCGTTCCCTGGAAGGCGATGGCATTATGTCCGGCGAAATTTCAGGACAACAACCTACATCCTCCCGCCGGAATGTGCGCCGCCATGGTGAAGACTGTCTCCAGGTATTTTCAAAAAGGAGACAAGGTTTATCCTACAAAGATTGAAGTCAATCCGGATAAAGCGAAGATCTCGCTCACGGTGGTGGCCTGCGACTCTTGCAACGGAGTGAATCCGCCAAGCTCGATGAAGGGTGAAGTCGTGTTCCAGTTTGCGAAAGGTTATCTGGAGAAAGCGAGCGTCGGAGAAGTGGAAGACACGATCGGTCAGGTATTTTCCATTGCCGGCGATGAGCAGCAGGGCCAGGGCGATCAGCAACAGCAGGGAAGTCAACAGCAAACCGCGCAGCCGGAACAACAACAAGCGGAGCCGCAGACGATTCAATTGGGAATGACGACCGACCAAGTGCAGGCGGCCCTGGGCAAACCGGAGAAGATCGTCAATCTCGGGCCGAAGCAGCTGTATGTATATAAAGATCTGAAAGTGACGTTCGTAAACGGAAAAGTCTCCGACGTGCAGTAACTCGTTTCGCCTTGCAACTTAGCGCGACTAACCCTTGCCTATGCCATCGGTTGAGCAAGCGACATAGTACCTCCGTACCGTGCCTAGTACTTCAGTTACCGGTTCTCTCATGAGAGGACATGTCCCTCCCTTCGGCCCCTGCTAATGGTATTTTAAAGTTATCTGACCACAATATATAGAATTCTTTCCGGCGAGCTCTTTCCTGAGTTCCAGAAAACAGGCCTAAAACCCCAGGAAACGCGGACATTCGCTTCGAGGTAGGGTTTTTAGGGGTTGAGATATGCTCGGAACACCGCAAGGCCCCGGACAGGCAGTTGTGGGCGCGGCAGCAGCAAGGCGAAACCCGCGAGCCAACGAAAGGGAAGCGGGATGGACGTGGTGGAAAAGGCGAAAGCAAGTATGGCCGATTCGCGAGAAGTGATGAACATTCGCCAGGCGTCGCAGTATCTGGGCGTGAGCCCGGACACGCTTTACAAGTACGTCGGCGAGCAAAAGATTCCGGCGTTCAAGCTGGGCAATCGCTGGCGCTTCAAAAAATCGCGGCTTGACCAGTGGATGGAAGAGAAATCGAGTGAGATGGAACCGCAGGCGAAACGTAAACCGAAGGCGGCGACGAAAGCTGCCGGACAGAGTTAGGTAAACAGGGTTAAGTAAAAGAGTCGAGTAAAACAAGACGCGGGCGAGGGCGCCCGCGCCACACAAAAGGTGGGCACATGTTTGGAATGGGATCGAAGTCGATTGTTGGCCTGGATGTGGGCTCTTCAAGCATTAAGGCGGTTGAGCTCAAGAAAAAGGGCGGGCAGATTGAAGTCGCACACCTCGGGCTGGAGCCGCTGTCTTCCGACATCGTGGTCGATTCGATGATCGTGGACTCGGGCACAGTTTCGAGCGCGATTTCGAAGCTGTTCCTCGACAACCAGATCAAGACCAAGGCCGTGGCCACCGCGGTGAGCGGGCACTCCGTCATCGTGAAGAAGATCTCACTGCCTTCGATGAGCGATCAGGAACTGGCCGAGACCATCGAGAAGGAAGCGGCGCAGCACATTCCCTTCGATCTGGCTGATGTGAGTCTGGACTACCAGATTCTCTCCGACGAAGTAGGCAGTCCGCAGATGGACGTTCTGCTGGTCGCAGTCAAGAAGGACAAGATTCTGAACTACACCAACGTACTCTCGATGTCGGGCCGCACGCCCGCTATTGTGGACATCGACGCGTTGGCCCTGCAGAACTGTTACGAGTACAACTATCAGCCGGCGCCGGGCCAAGTTGTCGCACTTTTGAATCTGGGCGCCAGCGTGATGAACATCAACATCGTGAAAGGCACGACGCCGTTGTTCCCGCGCGACGTCAGCGTGGGCGGCCATCAGTACACCGACTCGCTGCAGAAGGAGCTGGACCTGAGCTTTGAAGATGCCGAGTCGCTGAAGCTGGGCAACAAGGTAGGCACGGTGAGCGAGGACGCGAAGCAGCCGATCCTGCAGCAGGTCACCGAGATCATCGTGCTGGAGATTCAGAAGACGTTCGATTTCTTCCGGGCCAGCGCGGCCGGCGAGCACATCGAGAAGATCTACCTGGCGGGCGGGTCGTCGAAAGTGCCGGGGCTGGTAGAAGCGTTGCGGCAGGAGTTTTCCATGCCGGTGGAGTTGTTGAATCCGTTCCAGCGGGTCACGCCGCCGGTCGAAGGACACGGGGCGGAACTGGTGGAGCAGAACGCCGGCCAGATGGCAGTGGCGGTGGGCTTGGCCCTGAGGAGCTTTGACTCTCTATGATCAAAATCAACCTGCTCGAAAATTCCAAGGGCAAGAACAAGCGCGGGGGTGGCGGCGGTCCGTCGATGCCCACGATGGAAATGGGCGATATGGGTTCGCCCAAGCTGAAGATTCTGGCGGTGCTGGTGCTCGCCGGGCTATTCAACCTGGGCTACTGGTACCGGTTGGATCATCAGGCGCAAGCCATTGCGAAGCCACATGAAAGAGGCGGAGAAAAAGAACCGCGAACTGGCCGACGTGAAGGCGAAGTTCATGGAGCGGCAGGCGCAGGCCGACAATTACAAGCGGCGCGTGGATGTGATCGATGGCCTGCGCTCGAACCAGACCGGTCCGGTCAATCTGCTTGCCATGCTGGGAGAGACCGTCAATAACACGGAAGCCGTGTGGCTGAGCAAGATGGACGATTCAGGACCGACCGTGAGTCTGGAAGGGACTGCGCTGAGCGCGGACGCGGTCGCGAACCTGATTGCGAACCTGCAAAAGACCGGCTTCTTCAGGACTGTCGAGATCAAGGAAACTTATCAGGACGAGCAGATCAAGGATATGCAGGCGTTCCAGTTCACGCTGACTTGCGAGAAGGGAAAGTCGTAAAGGCGGACCTATGGCGATGAATTTTAGCGAAATGTCGGGCATCAAGCAGTGGGCCACGGTGATGGTGGGGGGAGCGATCGTAACAGCGGCTCTGTACTTCACCATGTTCAAGAGCCAGGACGAGAGCAATGCGACCGCGCAACACGCCCTCGACGAGAAGATTCGGGAGAACAACGAACTCGAGTCCTACCGGCCCAAGCTGAAGCAGATGGAACAGCAACTGGCCGAGCTCAAACAGCAACTGGAGATCGAGCAGCGCATTGTTCCCGATGAAAAGCAGGTGGATGGTTTCATCGAGATGCTGGACAGCGAGGCCCAGAAGGCGGGCGTGGAACTGCGGCGCTATACGGCCAAGGACACGAAGTCGCAGCAGTACTACACCGAAGTGCCCTTCGATATGGAACTCGATGGGCCGTACTATTCGGCGCTGAATTTCTTTGACCGCGTGAGCAAGCTGGAGCGGATTGTCAACGTCAGCGGACTGCTGGTGGCGACGACCAAGAATCCCAGCGCGGCGAAAGCCAAGCACACCTACCAGTACGCGCCCAACGAGAGCGTAGTTGCGACTTTCACGGCGACGACATATTTCAGTCACGATTTACAACCTTCAGCGGCAGGCGCCGGGACGAAACCGGGAACGCCGGCGGCGAAGTAGGGATGGCTATGAAGCTGACGACAGGCATTCTGGCAATGGCAATGATGGCGGGCGGGTCTGCGGCCACGAAGGCTGTGGCACAGAACCCGGACGCCATCGACAACGCTCGCAGCGCCGCGAAATCGCTGCAGCAGAAGCAGGCCAACGATAACACCGCGGCTCCGGACGCAGGTGCTCCGGCGAAAGCCAAGCCGGCGCCTGGGGCTCCAGCTCCGGCGGTGAAGCCCGCGGCGATTCCATCTTCCAAGCCGGCTCCGGCGGCGAAGCCGGATTCCGCGGCGAAGCCAGTCCACGCTTCGGCGCAGCGCAACCAGCTGCAGCGAGTGAATGTGGTCCCAGGAAGCGGACAATGTCCAGATCGAAATCAATTCCACCCAGTCGGTTACGCCCAAGGCTGAGCAAATTGAGTTCGCCCGACCGGGTTCTCGTGGAACTGCCAGAGACGGTCATTGCCAGTTCGCAGAGCAAAATTCCCGTGGGCAGCGCCGGAGTGAAAGGTGTACGCATCGGCATGGACGGCAAGACTCCTCCGACGACCAGCGTCGTGATCGACCTGGAGAAGCCGTTGGCTTATGAGTTGACTCCGGGCTCCGCCGGCAAAGTCATTCTGACTCTGCATTCGGAAGGTGCAGCGCCCATCGTAGCCAAGAATAATTCGGCTCCAGTAAAGGCTTCCAGCCCCGCACCGGTAGCTAAAGCTGCAGTAGCAACGGCGCAGCCGGCGGCGGCAGCCAAACCAGCCGCACCGCCGAAGGTCGCATTAGTAAATATGACTGCTCCGAAAGCGACAGCCCAGACTTCCAAGCCGGATGCGAAACAGCAAGCCAAGGCTGCGCCAGCGCCCAAGATAGCGGCACCGGCAACCGGGGCTGCGACAACGAGTACCGCCTCAACCAAGATCGCTGCATCTCCGCCAAGGCGAGTCCCGCAGTGAGTGCACCGGCTCCCGCACCAGCCAAGAACGCGGTTGCTACCAACGAGCCCAAGCCGGAAGAGAAGAAGAAGTGGGCGATGAGCGGCAAACGCGATCCGTTCTTCAGCCCGGTGGTGCAGCAGAACGGCTCGGGTTGTTCGACCGGGAAAAAGTGCCTGGACATTGGAGCGATCAATCTGCGCGGCGTGGTGAAGTCTGACAGTGGCTTTATCGCCGTAGTGACCAACAGTCTGAACAAGGCTTATTTTCTGCGGGAGAACGATCCCGTGTTCAACGGCTACGTGGTGAAGATTACCGGGCGACTCGGTGGTGTTCCAGGAAACGACTGCAGGACAAGCTGGGCAAGTCCTTCACGCGGGAAGTGGTGAAGAGAATCTTCACGCCGGCAGTCTAGGCAAGACGGCGCAACCGGAAACGGGAGCACCGAAATCAAGTTCTTAAGAAGGACACGCGGGCCTGGGCCCGCGGGTTGGGGAGAGGCGAAATGCGAAAGCAACAAGTGACAGTGACAACGACAATGTTCGTATCGTTGCTGATGTTGGTGGGGGCTGCGGCCGCACAAACACCGAGCCAGCTCGATCGAGTCAACGTAGTCCGAGGCACGGACGATATCCGCGTCGAGATGAGCTCCAAGGGCCCTCTCACGCCGAAGCTCAGCTACACTGGACTCACCCGCTCGCGTGGTGGTGGATCTGCCGGAGACCGTAATGGCGACCCGACAGACCCGCATCGCGGTGGGAGCGGCAGGGGTCAAGAGTGTGCGCATTGGCATGGACGGCCAGGCGCATCCGACCACCCGCATCGTCGTCGACCTCGATCAGGCTTGCGCCTACGAGTTGACGCCGGGGCGGCCGGGAAGCTGGTCCTGACCTTGCACGCGAACGCTGTGGCCAAGGCCACTTCCTGAGGTAAAGACGCCCTCAACGGCGCTCGGTCGCCAAGGATTCACCTAAGCCTTCAGACTTTGTTTTTGTCGAGCCTTCTTACCAGGCGAAGAGCCAAAACTCGGCATCGACCCAAGTGAAAAAGGACGAAGCAGCGGATGAGCCCACGGTTCGGGCGCAGGAAGCGGCGGCGCGATTCTCGGACAAGACCGCGGCGGAACTGCTTCCGGTGAGCGCTCACGCGGCCCAGGCTCAGAACCAAACCAACACCATTACGCCTGCGGTCAATCTGGCGGCGGAGCAGAAGGCTCAGGCCGGGCAGCAACCTGCCGTAACCGGACCGAAGTATACGGGGGAACCGATCTCGGTGAACCTGAAAGATGTCGACCTGAAAGACTTCTTCCGCCTGATTCACGAAATCAGCGGGCTCAACGTAGTGCTCGATCCGAACGTGCACGGCACCCTGACGGTGGTGCTTGATGATGTGCCGTGGGATCAGGCACTCGACATCGTGCTCAAGAATAACGACCTGGCGCGAGAGCTGGAAGGCAACGTCCTGCGCATCGCCACGGTCGAAACATTGAAGCACGAAGCCGACTCCCGCCGCGCCCAGATCGAATCCGAAGCGCTGGCCGTGGATAAAGTATCCGTCACTCGCTTCCTGAGCTATGCCAAGGCGAAGGATGTGATCATCACGGTAAAGAAATTTCTCTCGCAGCGCGGCGATGTGGTGGCCGACGATCGCACCAACGCCGTCATCATCAACGATATTCCGAAGACGCTTCCAACCATTGACCGCCTGCTGACGCAACTCGACCGCAAGACGCAGGAAGTCGAAATTGAAGCTCGGGTGGTGGCTGCGACGCGGCAGTTTGCCCGCGACATCGGCACACAGCTGGGTTTTGGCTGGGGCAACGGACACAGCGCAATCGGCGGAAACCAGGCTGTGGGTTCGTCGCCTACCACCGTTAGCATCCCGGGACAGGGTCCCGGCTACATTACCGTGCCGGGAACAGGCACCAGCACAGGGTCGTCGATTCCCTTGTTCTCGAACCTGGGATCGACCGCGCCGACCAGCGGTTTAAGCTTCGTCAACGCCAGCAGTAACGTGCGAATTGACGCAATCCTGTCATTGGCTGAATCGCGGGGCTTGCTGAAAGTGCTCTCTCGTCCGCGGGTCGTGACTCAGAACAACATTCAAGCTCTGGTCAAGCAGGGCGTGCGCGTGCCGATCGTGACGCAGGCGCAGTTGGGCGGTCCTCCGACTGTGACCTACGTTGACGCTTTCCTGCGGTTGACGGTGACTCCGCAGATCACCTCGGAAAACACCATCTTCCTGAACGTCGACGTGGAAAACACCACGCCGAACTTTGGTCAGGAAGTACAGGGCAACCCGGAACTGATCACGCAACAGGCTACCACGCAAGTTCTGGTGACCGATGGCGGCACGGTGGTGATCGGCGGCGTCATCCAGACGCAGAACTCGATCAACATCACGCAGGTGCCGGTGCTGGGCAACATTCCGATCCTGGGCAATCTGTTCAAGCACACGCAAGTGAACACCTCCAACCAGGAGCTGATTTTCTTCATCACGCCGCGAATTATTCAGACTACTGATAGCAGCGAGTCGAAGATTGAAGCCGCCGGCCTGAAGAACCTGTCAGGCCGGCGGTTTTGCGTTTAGGCGGAAGTGTCGAATGTCTAGCGCCGGGTACCGAGAATCTCCTCGGTACTCCAATACGCAGACCCGCTGCTTCTTGCTAAACTCACGGCCATGGATTTCCGCGCGCGCCAGACAAAACTGCGGGAGCATCTTGCCACCACCCGGTTCGATGCGCTCCTCATCAGCCATCTTCCTAACATCCGTTACCTCTGCGGCTTCACAGGAAGTGCCGGCTTGCTGCTGGTGGAAGAGGCGCGAAGCATCTTCTTTACCGACGTTCGCTACGACACGCAGGCCCACGAAGAAATTAAGGCAGCGAAGGTTGTCATCGCACGCAAAGCGCTGCTGGCAGGTCTGGGAGAGTGTCTGGGCGGTCGGCGCAAGCGGTCTCGGGGATGGACGGTCGGCATCGAGGCCGAGCACTTCACGGTTGCCGAAAAGAAACGCCTGACGCAGCTGCTTCCGTCCGGAGTTAGGTTAAAGGATGCGCCCTCTGTCGTCGAGCGGGCGCGCATGGTCAAAGACGCCGACGAGTTGAACCGAATCCGCGCCGCGGTGGCGCTTGGAGCAACGTTGTTTGACCGCGCGCTCGAGGTCTTGCGGTCCGGGAGTGAAAGAGACCGAGGTCGCCGGAGAAATGGAGTATGCGGCGCGCCGACGGTGGTGCCGCAGGAGATGTCGTTCCCCACCATCATTGCTTCTGGAGCGAGGTCAGCGCTACCGCATGGGCGCGCTTCGGACCAGCCGATTGCCCCAGGCGGGTTCGTGGTCTGCGACTTCGGTGTTATACTCGCAGGTTATTGTTCGGACCAGACCCGGACTGTGTGGGTGGGCCCTGTTCCGGTAGACGCACGTCGGGCTTATGAGGCGGTGCGAGAAAGTCAGCAGGCGGCGATCGATGCCGTCCGGCCCGGTGTCCCCGTCGGCGCGGTCGATGACGCGGCTCGTAAGGTATTGCGAAAAGCGCGGTTTGGGACGTTATTTTACCCACTCCACCGGGCATGGAGTGGGACTTGAAATTCACGAAGCCCCCCGAGTAGCGGCCGGGCAGCACGAAATTCTGCAGCCTGGGATGGTCATCACTATCGAGCCGGGAGTATACTTCCCCGGCAAATGGGGCGTGAGAATCGAGGACATGGTAGCGGTCACGGCCGGCGGTTGTGAGGTTTTGACTCCGACGAGCAAGGATTTCTTGGCAGTTTAGTCTTCTTAGCGTTCAATGTTGAGCCGAGCAGCGATCGACGCCCGGCTTCTTCGCGCGTACCGCCGTTTTGTTCTGTGGTTCGGTTCGCGGGTTCGGTTCGCAATAAGCGGCGAAGGGTCCCACCCTACACGAATGAATCAAAAAGAGCTGAAAGAACTAATCGAGTTCTTAATCGAGAAGGATATCGCCGAGTTTGAGCTGGAGCGCGGCGATGTGAAGGTCCGGATCAAGCGCGCCGGCGAGCACACCGTCGTCCACTCTCACGGCGAGCCGCGTTTCTATGCGGTGCCTCCGGCCCCGGGGACGTCGCCTGATTTGGCTGCCGTG
The DNA here is from genome assembly GCA_963733795.1 of uncultured Acidobacteriaceae bacterium. Lineage (GTDB taxonomy): Bacteria > Acidobacteriota > Terriglobia > Terriglobales > Acidobacteriaceae > Sulfotelmatobacter. The sequence goes on along the minus strand of CAVTED010000001.1, from coordinate 855,148 downwards.
CCCGTAGTGGTCGCCGCGCCGGCCGCACCTGCCGCGCCAGCAGCCCCCGCTCCCGAAGAAGGGCTTCATTCGGTTAAGTCCCCTATCGTCGGAACGTTTTATGAAGCGCCCTCGCCGGGCGCTCCTCCATTTGTGAAAGCTGGAGACACGGTCGAAGTGGGGCAAGTTCTCTGCATCGTCGAAGCTATGAAACTGCTCAACGAAATTGAGTCTGACGTTGCCGGGGAGATCGTCAAGAAACTGGCGGTGAACGGCCAGCCAATCGAATACGGCCAGGAATTATTCGTGATAAGGCCGAAGAAATGAATCCGGATTTCTTGTTGGGGCGCGCCCGAGCCGCGCCTTTTCGTTGTCCTGCCAACAGGATCGATTCCCAACCGCCAACGCAGGAAAAGATCAGCTGACAGCGAGAGCTGAAAGCTGGATTTCATGTTCAAGAAAATTCTGATTGCCAATCGCGGGGAGATTGCACTGCGCGTGATTTGCGCGTGCAAGGAGCTGGGCATTCGCACGGTCGCGATCTATAGCGAAGCCGACCGCAACTCATTGCCCGTTCGCTTTGCCGACGAAGCCATCTGCATCGGGCCGCCACAGCTGGCGCTCAGCTACTTGAACATTCCCGCGGTCATCAGCGCAGCCGAAATCGCCAATGTGGAAGCGGTGCATCCCGGCTACGGACTGCTCGCGGAAAATGCCAACTTCGCTGAAGTTTGCGAGACCAGCGGCATCAAGTTCATCGGCCCGCGGCCCGAAGTGACGCGCCTGATGGGGGAGAAGGAGAAAGCTCGCGCAGCCATGAAACAGGCAGGCGTGCCGATCCTGCCTGGGTCCGACGGCATCATTGCTTCCGACGGCGAGGCGGTAGAGTGGGCGCGGCAGGTAGGCTTCCCGGTGATCGTAAAGGCGTCGGCGGGCGGTGGCGGACGCGGGATGCGGATTGTCCGCAACGAAGAAGAACTGCCAGGGCTGTTTAAAGCCGCGCAGGCGGAAGCGGCGGGCGCCTTCGGCAACGGCGATCTCTACATGGAGAAGTACGTCGAGCATCCCCGGCACATCGAGTTTCAGGTGCTGGCCGATGAGCACGGCAACGTGGTGAGCCTGGGCGAGCGCGAATGTTCCATCCAGCGCCGCCACCAGAAGTTGCTGGAAGAATCGCCTTCTACGCAAGTCACTCCCGAGTTGCGCGACCAGATCGGTGTGGTCCTGTGCAAGTCGCTGGCGGCGATCGGCTACAGCAATGCGGGCACCATTGAATTTCTGATGGACCAGGATCGGCGGCTTCATTTCATCGAAATGAACACGCGCATTCAGGTGGAACATCCCGTGACGGAAATGGTCACGGACGTCGACCTAGTGAAAAGCCAGATCATGATCGCGGCGGGAGCGCATATGCGCGACGTGCTGCAGGGGCCGATCATCCATCGCGGACACGCGATCGAATGCCGCATCAATGCCGAGCATCCGGAGAAGTTCACGCCGTCGGCAGGGAAGATCACGGCGTTCCATCCCCCGGGAGGAACCGGGGTGCGCGTGGACACGGCAGCCTACGCTGAGGGCGTGATCCCGCCATATTACGATTCCCTGATTGCCAAGCTGATCGTGCGCGGCAAAGACCGCAGCGAAGCGGTTTCGCGCATGTCGCGGGCGCTGGAGATGTTTATCGTGGAGGGCGTGTACACTACGATTCCGCTGCACCGCAAGATCCTGGCGGATGAAGATTTCCGGGCAGGGAAGATTGATACGGGGTTCATCGAGCGGTTCCTGAAGAAGAACGGAAAGACGTAGGGGCGGACGCATTCGTCCGCCCCGCGGGGCGAAGCGGCACGCTCACGAGAGTCGGAAGCGGTTTCATCGGTCGCACTTCTTGGAAGGCCTCCGGACGAATGCGTCCGGGCTACGTGATTCGCGGCATCGCATGCAATGATCCTCCTTCCGCGCCTCTACGCCATTCGTGGATTCATCGGCTCACTTGTCGACTCAGGGCCTGCTTGCGTTCGCTGATGCTCTGATCGCGGGCGGATGTACGCTGCTGCAGTACCGCAACAAGAGCGGGAACGCGCGCGCGATGTTGGAGCAGGCGACCGAGTTGCGTAGGCTTTCGCGGGCAAGAGTGCCCGCGGCACAGGTGCGGCTGATCATGAATGATCGTGCGGATTTGTGCCTGGCCGCTGAGTTTCGGCGGAGTGCATGTCGGGCAGGAGGATCTGTCGCCTGACTCCGTGCGAAAGATTATCGGGCCGGACCGCTGGCTCGGTGTATCCACGCACAATCCTGAGCAATTGCGCGAGGCGGATCGAACGACGTGCAGATTATCTTGCGATTGGCCCAGTATTCGCGACCTCCAGCAAGGACAAGCCTGATCCCGTGGTGGGCCTCGAAGGCGTGCGGCGGGCGCGGCAATTGACCCGCAAGCCGCTGGTCGCGATCGGCGGCATCACCCGGGCGAATGCCGCCTCGGTTATCGAGGCTGGAGCCGATTCCGTGGCGGTGATATCCGATTTGTTACGGGAGCCGCGCAAATCAGCAGAGGAATTTTTCCGCATCTTGAGGTAAAGTCATCAGCAATTGAAAGGGTCGTTGGTCCTTGGTCGTCGGTCGTTGGCTAGATACAAACGGTCCACATGACGTTTGCGGGGCTAAAACAGCGACCTACTGCTAAAGACCAAAGACGAACGACCAACGACCAACGACACTTCTCTAGTGTAGGAGGGATTCCTGAGTACAACTTCGACGCAACCGCCAGTTGCCAGCGACTGGGAAATTCACAGTCATCAGGACAAGGAACTGGTGCAAAGGGCTGGGCCTGACCAGCGCCACCATGCTGGTCATTGGGTCGATGATCGGCTCGGGCATCTTTATAGTTTCAGCGGAGATTGCACGCGAAGTGGATTCGCCCGCGCTGCTGATGGGCGCCTGGGCAGTCGCAGGATTCCTGACCATCGTGGCAGCACTCAGCTACGGCGAACTGGCGGCGATGATGCCGCGGGCGGGCGGGCAATATGTTTATCTGCGGGAAGCGCTGGGGCCGTTGTGGGGATTTCTTTATGGCTGGACTCTGTTCTTGGTGATTCAGACCGGAACTATCGCCGCCGTGGGCGTGGCCTTCGGCAAATTCCTGGGAGTCTTCTTTCCTTCGATTTCTTCGACCTACTGGCTTCTGCATCTCTGGAAGGTTCCGCCAATTCGTCGTGGGGCCGATGGTTCTGGGCAACATGGATGTGGGAATCAATACGCAAAATCTGGTCGCTATCCTGCTGGTAGTATTCCTCTCGGTGGTGAATATCTTTGGGCTGAAGACCGGAGCGCTGATTCAGAACGTGTTTACCGCGGCGAAAGTTTCGGCGCTGGCTGGGACTCGCGCTGTTCGGGCTGGCGCATGGGTCGAAATGCGCAGGCGATGGCGGCGAACTTCAGCGGACATTTCTGGCAGAATGCGGGACTTGGGCGCACAGCATGCGGTGCAGGTGGGAGTGGGCGGCCCGATGGTGATGGTCGGCACGCTGACGATTCTGGCGGTGGCGCAGGTCGGATCGCTATTTTCCGCCGATGCCTGGAACAACGTTACCTTCACTGCGGGTGAGGTGAAGAATCCCAGCCGCAACCTGCCGCTGTCGCTGGCGCTGGGCACGGGCATTGTGATCGCGCTCTACATTGCCTGCAACTTTATTTATTTGATGGCGCTGCCGCTGGACGGAGCGCCAGGCGCTGCGACGGTTCTGGGACGCGGAATCAAGTATGCCGCCGAGGAACGGGTTGGAACCGCGGTGATGACGCAGATGTTTGGCGCGGCGGGCGGACTGCTGATGGCGGCGGCCATTCTGATTTCCAGCTTTGGCTGCAATAACGGACTTATCCTTTCCGGCGCGCGCGTCTATTACGCCATGGCGAAAGATGGCTTGTTTTTCCGCAATGTCGCCAAACTGCATCCTACGTACAAGACCCCGGCGGTTTCGCTGATGGTGCAGATGGTTTGGACCTGCGTGCTCTGCATCTCCGGCAGCTACGGGCAGCTTTTGGATTACATCATTTTCGCTGCGCTGTTCTTCTATATGTTGACGATTTTGGGATTGTTCGTGTTGCGGCGGACGCGTCCGGATGCTCCGAGACCCTATCGAGCGGTGGGTTATCCCGTGTTGCCGGCGATTTATATTGTGATCGCGGGGTTCATCGATATCGTACTATTGCGCTACAAACCGCAGTTCACGTGGCCGGGACTGATTGTGGTGCTGTTGGGAATCCCGGTCTATTACATGTGGTCGAGGAGGTCGGGACATGGCAACCCAAGTGAGTCCGCCTAAGATCCGAGGAGAAAGCAAACGGATGTCAAACCTGTTCGCAAAGAAAGACCTTCCCACATTGATGAAAGAAGCAGTTGAGATTGAGGGCGAACAAAGCCTGCGGCGCGCCCTTGGACCGCTCAACTTGCTGACCCTGGGCATCGGCGCGATTATCGGCGCGGGCATTTTTGTGATTACTGGGCAGGCGGCGGCGCAGTTTGCCGGACCCGCCATCGTGATTTCCTTCGTTCTGGCCGGCGTTGCCTGCGCCTTCGCAGGACTCTGTTACGCCGAGTTCGCGTCGATGATCCCGATCGCGGGCAGCGCGTATACGTACTCCTATGCCACGCTGGGGGAATTGGTCGCATGGATCATCGGATGGGACCTGATTCTGGAATATGCTTTTGGCGCAGCCACGGTGGCGGTGGGTTGGAGTGGTCACCTGCGGGCATTCCTGCACGATCTCGGTCTGAATATGCCTGCCTTTCCCACTTCTGATTTCACGGTCTTTGGCATGCCGGTTCACTTGAAGTATGACTATGTTGGCTTTATCGTCATCATGGTGATCACCACGATCCTGGTGATTGGTATTAAGGAGTCCGCGAACTTCACTACCGCCATCGTGATCATGAAAGTAGCGGTCGTCTGCATGTTTATCGTTCTCGCCGCCGCGTTTTTATTTTCGCATTCATGGAAACCGAACTACTGGCACCCTTTCATTCCTCCGAATAACGGCGAGTGGGGACACTTCGGATGGTCAGGCATTCTGCGAGGTGCAGGCGTTGTATTTTTCGCTTACATCGGGTTTGACGCGGTTTCGACCGCCGCGCAGGAAGCCAAGAATCCGAAGAAAGATATGCCTTTGGGTATTCTTGGTTCGCTTGTCATTTGCACTGTGCTTTATATCCTGGTGTCAGGTCTTCTGACGCACATTGTTCCTTACAGCCAGTTGAATGTTCCCGATCCTGTCGTAGTCGGCATCCGCGTTACCGGTCAGCAATGGGCCACGTTTCTGGTAGAGATCGGCGCACTGGGCGGTTTAGCCACGGTGATGCTGGTGATGCTGCTCGGGCAGTCGCGTGTGTTTTACTCGATGTCGCGTGATGGCTTGCTCTGGCCTTGGGCCGGCAAAATCCATCATCGCTTTCGCACGCCTTATCTCAGTTCCATTGTGGTGGGTATTTTCGTAGCGATCCTGGCCACCGTGATTCCGCTGAACGTGCTGGACGAGATGACGAGCGTGGGCACGCTGCTTGCCTTTGTGCTGGTCAGTGCTGGAGTGTGGGTCATGCGCCGCACACATCCTGAGATCAACCGCCCGTTCAAGACCCCGATGGTGCCGCTGGTTCCGATTCTCTCGATTCTTTTTTCCGGAGCGCTGATCGTCTTTCTGTCCCCGGCCACGCAGATTCGGCTTGTGGTTTGGCTGATCATCGGACTAGCGATCTACTTCACCTATGGGCGCAAGCACAGCAAGGTGCAGGCTCAAGTGGCCAATGGAACGTTGCCACCGCGGTAAAGAATTTACAGGTCTTTCTTCTGATCGCTCTTGGCCTTCCGCACAGCGCGGAGGGCCATTTTGTTTTATATTCAGTCGTATTCATTCGTTTTTGCGGTACGCCACCGCTATCGACCAACGAACACGCGATCAACGCTTCGCGCTTATGAAAATCGTTACTGCCGCAGAAATGCGCGCCATCGACCGCGCCACCAGCGAGCGCTTCGGCGTGCCTTCACTCACGCTGATGGAGAATGCCGGGTCAGCCGTGGCGTCGCACGTGCTTGCCCATTACCCTGCCGCGCACCAGATTGTGATCTTCTGCGGCAAGGGCAACAATGGCGGCGACGGATTCGTGGCGGCCCGGCATCTGCATCAGGCAGGGCAAGACGGTTCAGGTTATTCTGCTGGCCGACCGCGTGGATCTGCGGGGCGATGCGGCGGCGATGTTTGAGAAGCTGCCCGATATCGCCGATTGTCGTCCACTCCAGCGAAGATTTGAACGGCGAACAGGTACGGCTCGCTCTGCCTGCAGATCTTATATCTGACGCGATTCTCGGTACTGGCTTTAAACCGCCCGTTAGTGGCCTGTATGCCGAGGCCATCGCGTTGCTGAATGCGAGTCAAGTGCCGGTGGTTGCCGTCGACATTCCTTCGGGGGCCGACGCGGATGCGATGGGTCCGCAGCAGGGAATAGTTGCGCGCGCCGATTCGATCATCACCTTCACCGCTCCGCGCCCGGCGCATGTTTTCAGTTCGCTCACCGACCGGACCCACTTGCGTTGCAGAGATCGGCTCGCCGCCGGAGGCGATTGTTTCGTCCCTGCAACTCAACGTGATTACTGCCCGCGACTTTGCGTCGCTGATCGGGCCACGTCCGGCGGACTCGAACAAAGGCAAGTATGGGCACGTGCTGGTGGTCGGAGGATCGCGAGGCAAAGCGGGCTCGGTGGCGATGGCGGGGATGGCGGCGCTGCGAGCTGGGGCGGGCTGGTCCACAGTGGCGACAGCAGAATCTGTGTTGCCTACGGTTGCCGGATTTCATCCCGAACTGATGACCGAGCCGTTGGCAGAAACCGTGCGAAGGCACGATTGCGGCGACTTCGATCGAGCGGATTGAAACGCTGATTAAGGGGAAGAGCGTGCTGGCGATTGGGCCAGGAATTTCGCAATTCCCCGAGACGTCTGAGCTGGTGACGAGCCCTGGTGCCAAGAGTGAGTGTCCCTATCGTTCTCGATGCCGACGGGCTGAACGCGTTCGAGGGCCGGACGAATGAATTGAGCGGCAAGGGCCGGCTGCTGGTGATCACTCCGCATCCCGGCGAAATGGCGCGGCTGGTCGGATGCTCCATCGCTGACGTCCAGAAAGATCGGCTGGGCGTGGCGCGCAAGTTCGCACGCGAGCATGAACTGATCGTCGTGCTCAAGGGCAACCGAACGTTGGTGGTTCAGCCGGATGGCGAAGCCTGGGTCAATACGACGGGGAATCCCGGAATGTCGACTGGCGGCACGGGCGACATTCTCACCGGCATGGTTGCGGCTATGCATCGCGCAGAATCCGAAAGATGCGCTGCTAGCGGTTTGCGCCGCGGTGCATCTGCACGGGCTTGCGGGCGACGTGATGCGCGAAAGTGTGGGCGAGCATTCGATGGTTGCGACCGATCTGCTGCGAGGGTTGCCGGAAGCTTTCCGGCGGGCGCAACGAGCCGCGCGAGAGAAAGTTGTGTGTTGGTAGCGATCTTCACCTAAATGCGACCACTTGTACTCTTGTCATCCTGAGCGGAGTCCGGCCTGCGTGAGCGCATGCCGAACGCAGTCGAAGGATCCCTATCGACTGAAATGCTTGTGAATGTGCCGGGTATTGTTGCGTCGCTCGCTCATCGAGCACGAAGACCCTGTTGCTCGGCGGGTGCTTTGTCGCTGTAGCGATCCTTCGACTCCGCGAACACTTCGCTTCCGAAGTCTTCGCTCCGCTCAGGATGACATTTCGTCTTAGTTCATCTCCTGGCAGGCAATCGCACTGTTTTTCCCTCCGCTGCCGAACGGCGCGCTGCGTCGAGGATCTCGGTCACCGTCACATTCGTCTCCAGGGATGACAAGGCGTCCGGCTTGGCTCCATCGAGAATCACTGCCCGCACATACGAAAGCTCATTGTCGTACGGGGCGGCGCACTGGCTTAGCGGCGAGTCTGTTCTTCCTGGCTGTTCGTTTCCGCCGCGCCGCACGCGAATGTCATCTCTCTTCACCGTAATTACGATAACCCTTCTGCCCGTAGACTTCCATGTCTTTGCGGTCGAAAGGCCAGTTCCACGAAGCCTGGATGATGGCCTGCGCCTTCGGATACGTGAGGATGATCGTCGCCTCGTCATCCACTCGCGAATAGATTTCCGGCTTGAGTTGCTGAGTCACGGCGGTGACGGTTTGCGGGCGTTGGCCATCCATCAGCCAGGTCATGAGGTCGGCGCCATAGCATCCGAAGTCGAATAGGGCGCCTCCGCCATTCAGTTTGGGATCGGTGAGCCACGCCAGAAATTCCGGCTCGACCCCAATTTCTTTCGGACCATAATGGCCGTCGTGAACCACCACCTTGCGCACGTCCCCCAGCGCTCCTTCATGCACCAGATCGTAGGCTGCGTGATTGCTGCGGTACCACGAAGTTTCGTAGTTGACCAGCACCTGAATCTTGCCGCCGTGCGCAGCTTTTTCGATGGCCAGCGCGTCGTCGAGACTGACCGCGAGCGGTTTCTCCATCATGACGGGAACGCCGTGCCGGGCGCAGATCTCCACCACCCGCCGGTGATCGTAAGTGTTGGTGTAGACCAGGACGGCCTGGGGATGAACTTTCTGCAGCATTTCATCCAGATCAGCGAACAGCATGGATCGATCAAAGCTATATCGTGCGGCGGCCTGGGAAAGCAGCTGTGCATCCGGCTCGGCGACTCCTACGATTTCAATCTCAGGACTGTGGCGCGACTGGGCGAGAAATCCGTGCACGTGTCCGTGCACCAGGCCAACAATGCCGACGCGCAGCGGCGGTTGAGCAGGCGAGGCCGAGAACGCAAACTGCGCAGAACAACAGCGAGAACAAAAGTGTCGAAGACTACTCGGATCATGGGATTGCCCTCCGGGAATCCAGTCAGACATAGTAAATCGGTCGAGTCATTGGACGTAGGCGAGAATCGCTCGAAGTCGAACCGTCGGTCCAGTACATTAATCAACTGGTTAATATCGAGCTAACTGCTTCACCGTGTCATGACCTGGATGCGGCCACTTGCCGCTTCCAGTGCGGAATCCGGACGAGGGGCTTCAGTAATCTATTACCCGATACGGGCTGATGCGATAGTTCAGATGGCATATGACCCACTTCCCCCAACCGCACCCTTCGCGGCGCGCGGCCCGGGTCCAGCTAGGAGATTCGGTCCTGGCTGCGATCCGTCTCGAAGATGGCCGACGCACAAAAGCGCAAACTCCAAACTATTTCCGTGACCGGCGGCTTGCTGCAAATGTCCCAGTCGCTGGGACAAGGCGACTTTGTCGAAGTTGCTTTTCAGACGCAGGCCGGGCCGGTGCACGGCATGGCCGAAGTTCTCACCCCCATGCGGAAAATGGACGATAGTGTCCTGCAGCCCTTCCGCTTCGTTGCGCTTGAGGACGACGACCATCGCCGCTTGCGCACTTCGCTCGATCACGTCGTGGATCGCAGCTCGCTGGGACTGAAATCCAGCGCTTTCTCCACGTATTGAGGCCGATAGCGCGGACGGCCTCAGCGCCATACGAGTGCCTCTCGCTATACTGGACGTGTGGACGGCCAGACCAAAGCGAAAGCTCCGCCGCGGGAAATCACCACGCATTCTGCGGAGGAAACGATCGCCTTCGGGCGGACGCTGGCGGAGTTGCTCACGCCACCCAAGTTAGTGCTGCTGCGCGGCGATCTCGGCGCAGGCAAAACTACGCTGGTCAAGGGAATCGCGGCGGCATTTGAAGCGGCTGCCGAGGAAGACGTCACCAGTCCCACCTTCACGCTGGTGCACGAGTATCGCGGGCCGCAAGCCAATCTCTACCACATCGATCTCTACCGCATCGACACGCCGCGCGAATTGGAAACGCTTGGGCTGGATGACCTGCGTTCCGACAACAGCATTCTGCTGATCGAGTGGGGAGAGAAATTTCCGCGGCTGCAGAGCGAACGAGATGTGGAGATTGCTTTGGAGCGGCAAAGCGAGAATGAAAGGAGGATCAGAATTACCAGCTAGGCCATGAGAAACATTCGTTTATTCCTTTTATTTCTTGCAATCTGTCTGGGCCCTCCTCTGTTCGCCCAGCAGCCGGAGTGGTGTAAGGGCGTGCCCCGTCCCGGCTACAGCAAGTTGGAGCGGGTTCCAACCGCGGATAGCTGGTTTGAAGTTTATAAGATTCGTCCCGGTGTCTTTGCGATTTACGAACCTCATCAACTGGAGGAAGTCATCTCGTATTTGATCCTAGGAGCGGATCGAGCGCTGCTGTTCGACACCGGCATGGGCATCAGCAACATCCAGATGGTGGTAGGAGGCCTGACCAAACTTCCGGTGAGCGTCCTCAACTCGCATACCCACAACGATCATGTCGGCGACAACTGGCGCTTCACCGACGTCTACGGCATAGATACGGAATTTACTCGTGACAACGCGCGAGGATCGAAAGAGGATGCGCAAGCGGAACTTGCCCCAGAAGAAATCTGCGGATCATTGCCTGCAGGGTTCGACGCGAAGGCCTACGCAACCAGGCCGTTCCACATCACTCACTGGCTGCACGACGGCGAGCAGATTGAGCTAGGCGGTCGTGTCTTGAGGGTAATCGGCGCCCCCGGCCACACGCCAGATTCCATCGCGTTACTGGACAAGAAAAACGGCCTCTTGTTCACCGGAGATACGTTTTATGCGGGACCAATCTACTTATATCGCCCTGAAACCGATCTGGATGCCTACCTGGCATCGGTGCAGAAGCTGGCTGCCCTCCGACCGCGCCTTCGACTATTGCTGCCCGCGCACAACGTGCCGGTTGCCAGCCCATCCATCCTGCCGAAGGTGGTCAGTGCCATGCAGCAAGTCCTTCGTGGCGAAGTGAAGCCGATTGCTAAAGACGGGAAGCACGAATATATATTCGAGGGCTTCTCGTTCCTGATGCGCTGACCAAGCCCGGCGCAAAACTAGAAATCGAGAACTAGTTTCAAAATCCCATGATGTTATAACCGCAGTCCACGTAGATCACCTCGCCGGTGATGCCGCTGCTGGCGTCGGAGGCGAGGAAGACACCGGTTGATCCTACTTCACTGACTTCTACGTTGCGTCCCAGAGGAGCGCGCTCGGCGTGAGCTTTGTGCATGTCGCCGAAGCCGGCTATGCCACGCGCTGCCAGAGTCTTAATCGGCCCAGCGGAAATAGCGTTCACACGAATTTTCTTTTTCCCTAATTCGTAGGCGAGATAGCGCACCGAACATTCGAGTCCCGCCTTGGCCACAGCCATCACGTTGTAACGAGGCACAACTTTTTCCGACGCGTAATACGTCATGGTGATGATCGAGCCGCCGTCTTCCATCAACGGTGCGGCAGCCCGCGCCACCGCGATCAGAGAGAACACGCTCACATCCATCGCGACTCGAAAGCCTTCGCGTGTAGTGTTGACGAAGTCTCCCTTCAGTTCGTCAGCAGGAGCGTAGGCGACGGAGTGCACCAGCGCGTGCAGCTTGCCATGGCGCTCCTTCAGCGTGGTGAAGAGGCGGTCGATCTCTTCGTCTTTGGACACATCGCACATGTAGGCCTCGGCGCCGGGCAACGACAGGATTAGGTCTTTGGCTTCTTGCTCCAGGCGTTCGTTCTGATAGGTGATGGCCAGCTTCATGCCGGCGGCGTGCAATCCCTGGGCAATGGACCATGCGATCGAGCGCTTGTTGGCGACTCCAAAGACGACGCCGTTACGGCCCTGCAAGTCAGAGCGACATTTTTGCTCCTTAAGAATGGGAAAGAATAACAGCCGGAAGCATGGATTGACTATGAATACGCTGTCCCCGGAAGTCCCATCCTAACGTCGCAAAGAGCGCGACGTTAGGATGGGCCACCCGACTTTTCTTCAATGCTCAGTCAGCTGCGACTTCCTCTTGGACGGCTGCTCCAACCGGCCAACTCGCGGCCACGAACGCCAAGCCATACACACATGCCAGGATCGCGAACGCGGCCACCAGGCTCACTTTGTGCGCGACCGCGCCGACGCTGAGCGCGAGCACGATCTGCAGGAGCGTTGCCGCAAAGTTGTAGGTGTTCTGTACGCGTCCCATCAAATGTTTCGGGACCATTTCCATCAAGCTGGTATTCATCGCCACGCCGCCCACGCCGCGGGCCGATCCCATGACAAAATACGCCGCGATGGCCAGAAACAGAAAATGAGCGACCGGGGCGCAAATCATCGCAACCGAAAGCAACGCCATCGAAAACGCGACGGCTCGCCGCCCACCCAGGCGGGCGATTGCATTCGGTGTGTAGAACACGCTGATGAAGGCTCCCGTACCCCATCCGGCGCTTAGCCAGCCGTAGCCCACCGGTCCCGCATGAAAGACGCGCTCACTCAGCGAAGGAGTGACAACTCCGCCGGTCATCATGGCCCCGAGAAATAGCGCCCAACTAATTCCCAGCATGACGGCGGCGCGATGATCGCGCAGAAAGTGCAGCCCCTCGCGCATGTCGCGCCAGAATCGCTGCAACGCATTTTCCGCAGCGAGCAGATCTTCGCGTAATTCCTGCGGACGCAGCACCACATGTCGACCTTTGCGCACGGCGAAGTAGCAAAGAAACGAGACCACATAAGTCGAAACATCGATCAGCAGCACGCCGCCCAGACCGATGTGGTTGTAGGTGAAGCCAACAATCGAACCAGCGATGAGCCATCCGGCCTGCACTCCCGCCATCAAAAACGTATTCGAGTGAACAAAGCGATCTTCGGGTGTCAGTTCCTGAATGAGCGCAGTGATCGTCGGCCAGAACATCCAGAAACCGGCGGACACCATCGTGTTCATCAGGTAGAGTTGCCACACCCGCACATGGTGTTGGAACGCGAGGATGGCGACGGTAACGATGATCACCGCGCGCACCGCGTCCAGCCACATGACGAGCTTCCTGCGATCTTCCCGGTCAATAATGACGCCAGTGAAGGGAAGCATCAGCATTGCGGGGATCGTTTGCAGCACCACGAGCGTTCCCAGAGCCTGTTCGGAGTGGGTAGCCTGCAAAATGGACCAGGCTACCGCAGCCGAGTTCATCCCGCTGCCTAACATGGAAATCAAGTTGGCCGCGAAAACGAAACGCAATGGCCGCTGGCTGAGGATGGCACGCATCTTTACTACTTTAGCCGAAGTCGGGAGCGGCTGGAATTCACCACGGAGGCACTGAGTCACAGAGCAACGAGGCTCTTGCGCGCAGCTGCATTCGGCGCTACGATTCGCCTGCTCGGAGTTGAGATCCATGATTTCCTGCAGATGATTTTCAGCAGATGATTCCCTGCGTATCCCGGAGGCAGGTATGAGACGCTGCAACGGTTTGTTGACGCTGGTTGTTCTGCTCCTCTCTTTCGCGGTTTCTATCCCTCACGCAAGTGCCCAAGTCGATCGCATCGTAATTGCGGCCGGTACCGATGAGGATCGTGCCTTGCAAGACATCACAAATGAGCAGGCCCCTCAGAAGAAGCTCGCCATGTACGGAGACTTCGTACAGAAGTTTTCGTCGAATCCGGCGGCGGTAGCGTACGGGAACTGGCAGATTTCGCAGGCTTACCAGGCGAGTGGCGACATGCCGAAAGCCCTCGATTATGGCGATAAGGCGCTGGCTGGATCGCCGCACAATCTCGATATCCTGGTCTCCCAGGCGAGCCTGGCGCAACAGGCCAAGAACAACACCAAGCTGATGGATTATGCGGCGAGAGGCGGCGAGGTTTGTTCGTCGGTCGCAAAGCAGGCAAAGCCTGATGGCATGAGCGATGAGGACTTCACCCGCAAGGTGAACGAGGAAAAATCTGGGGTGCAAAACAGCTGCGATTTTCTGGAGACCTCCGGCTTCAACGCGATTACCAGCGAAACCGACCCGAAGAGCCGTATGGCGGACATCGAGAAGTTCACTGCGGCATTTCCCGACTCGAAGTTTCAAGAGCCGGTCTCCAACTACGCCATGTACTCGCTGGGGCCGGACCAGTTGAACGACAAAGCGCGCCTGGTTTCCTTCGGAGAAAAAGTGTTGGCCTCGAATCCCAACTCGCTGGCGGCGCTGCTGTTGCTGGCCAATTTCTACGGTGACGACGCCAAGCCCGGAAGCGCCGCCAAGGCGATCACCTATTCGCAAAAAGTTATTGAAGTAGCGAAAGCCGATGCTCCTGATGCCGACAAAACGCGGAAAATTTCAGCGGGAGTTGCCCACAACACGATCGGATGGGCATACTTGAAGCAGGAGAAAACCGCCGCTTCCATCACCGAACTCAAAACCGCTGCGGGCCTCCTCAAAGGGCAGGACGATCAGCAGTATGCCCGGGCGCTGTATGGTCTGGGCTTCGCTTATGGAAAGTTGAACAAGCTTACCGAAGCCCGCGAAGTGCTGACCGAAGCGGTAAAAATTCCGGGACCTCTGCAGCCGATGTCGCAGGATTTGCTGGCGAAAGTAAACAGTGCACGGGCAAAGGGGAAGTGAGCCCGGGTTTGATCCCAGGAAAATCTTTAACCACAGAGGGCACGGGTTTCACAGAGTATTCCTCGGTGCCTCTCTGTGTCCTCTGTGGTTAGACTGGTTTTGGTTATTTAGCCGGCTTCACCAATTCCTCGGACAGCACCTGCGCCTTCCAGGCCAGCGTGCGGGCGCGATCGAGATCGCCCTCTCCAACCGCAGCCTTCGATTGCTCCATAAACTGCCGGATTTGATTGACCATGTTCTGCTGATCGGAACTGAGCTGGCGACCGGCAATCTTTTTCAGGTTCGCTTCGGTCGTCACCAGCATTTGGTTGCCGGTGTCCTGTTGGGGAGACGCACTGGCGGCGCCTCCCGCCAATTGAATGGCGGGTTCGGCGGTCCCGCCTTGCCGAACAATTACTTTCGACGGCGGACAGTTTGTCGAGCCGGCAGTTCCAGTCCCGCCTCTGGAGTTCGCAGCGCTTGGTGAAGGAGAACTCCGACCAGTTGACGCAAGCACGTTGCAATTCGACGCACGTACTTTTTTCTTGTGCCGCCGGCGCTTTTTTGGCGAATGTGAACTTTGTCCGGAAGAAGGGTTGGCAGCGACCCCGGACGGTGGCGGAGCTGTATTCGACGGAGACTGTACCGGCGGAGTTGTTCCCTGATCTTGTATCCCTTCAGCCTGAATAGAGTTGTTCCAAGATGTTGGCGCGTCCTCAAGCGTAGCCGCCAACAGCGACACCGTCGGCACTATGCAGAAAATACTGACGAGAAATCTTTCTGCCAGATTCATAGGGAGAGCTCAAGCAATTCATCGCCGGCCAACAAGATTTTACCCCTTTGAGCGCGCGGCGCCGCTAGCGGTATCGAGATTCGTCCTCTTGGCAGGTTAGTCATAACCCCACGATTACAAATCAATCTCCGCATTGTCCATCTGCGCGTCAGGGGCAAACTCAGGACCGGCCTCCAGCGCCGCACCTGCAGGAATATGAAAGCGGAAAACCGTTCCGGTCCCTTCGGCCGATTCGAAGTCCACCGAACCGTAATGCCATTGCAGAATCTGATAGGTCTGTGCCAGGCCGATGCCGCTGCCATCTTTTTTCGTAGTGAAATAAAGTTCGAAAATCTTGTCGTGCACGTCTTGCGGAATTCCGCCACCCTCATCTCGAATTTCGGCAACCATGGCATTGTTTTCGCGTCGAGCGGAAATGGTGAGCACCCCTCCTTGCGGCATGGCCTGAATTCCGTTGATCACCACGTTGAGCAGGGCCTGCTTCATCAGATCGATGTCAACCTTGATCGGCAACCGCTGATCCGGCATGTGGCGAAGTATTGTGACACCGTGCTGTTCCGCGTCCGGGGCGGCGAGTTGTGCCACATCCTCCATCAGCCGGCGTAAGTCTATTTCCTCCAGACGAAGATCGCGCGGCCGGGTGAAATCGACGAGCGTCTGTACCACGCGATCCAAACGGCGGATTTCCGTATCGATAATATCCATATGACGCCGCGTATCGGGCTCCTGCTGCGACAGTTTGTTGCGCAGCAGTTGCAGGTGGAGCACGATCGCATTGATGGGATTCTTCACTTCATGGGCTACTCCGCGAGTAAGACGTCCGCTGGCGGAGAGCCGTCGCGACATTTCAATTTCGTCGCCAATGCGGCGGACCGACTCCGGATCACGCATAATCAGAAGAGCGCCGATCTGCGATGTTCTCTCCTGCACAAAGTCGAGCGAGACCTGCACGCGTTTTCCTCCCGCCGCCTCAAACTCCCGTTGCGACAGGGGGCGCCGGCGCTCAAATGCCTCGAGCAACGCAGCCCCGAGAGGAGAATCCTGATCAAAGACCTCATGAACCGTGTGCCCAAGGAGTTCCACCCGGGGGCGCCCCAGAAAGCTTTCAACCGGGGCGCTCACTAGGACCACGCGCGAATCGCGCGCGAACAGCATCAAGCCATCCTGCAGCTTGGACATGAGTTGATCGACGTTGTCCTTGAGTGCCGAGAAAATCTCTCTGCTGTCGCGAATCTGGCGACCCAGGTTCGCGATTTTCAGGGAAACCAAACCATACTCGTCGCGCCGCGATTCGTCTCCGTAAAGTGCCTCGGCATCACCGGCGCTCACACTATCGAGATTGCGACTGATTTTTTTCAGCGGACCCAGGGCGAGGTTGGAGATTCCAGCAGCCAGAAACAAAGACACAAAGATCAGCGTCACTGAGATATAAGCTGCCCTCATCAGCCGGGTCTGCACTTCGCTTTTCAGAAAAACGGTTTGCACGCCGATGCGAATTGTGCCAAAGGGCTCACCATTCAATTCCAAAGGATAAGTTACGTCATAAACCTCGGCTGGGCTGAAGACCAAACGAATTTGATCTTGGAAACGAGCTCTTACCACACGCTGAAAGTCAGGACGTGGCGGAATGATCTTGCCCACCATGCCGGCATTGGTGTGGAGCAAAGCCCTGCCATTAACGTCCACGATGGATACGTCCCAGATAAACCTCCAATCGCCGGGATCGGACTGGAGCAGGTTGTTGAGGGCGACATCGGTTTGTACGTAATCCGCCAGCGCGCGACGTACTGCGGCGGAGTTGCTTGTGTCAATGGATGTACTGTTGAAGTCTGGAACAGCATTGGATGCGGCGTACGCCAACTGATGAGTCAGGCTGGTTGCAGTCTCGTTGGCGTTGGCAATCCGCAGCCGCAGAATTTGCGAGATGTACAAAATCGAGAAGGCGGTAACCATGACCGTCACCATGAGAGTGATGACTAGCACGATGATGGTCTTTCGTCGCAGCATGAGGAGAAAAATGAAGTGGCTCGTTCAACCGGATGGCGAAGATGCCTTAGCCACTGGGTACTTCCTCCTTGCCGGAAACGGCCTCGGCGGCGGCGCTGCCGTACTCCTTCAACTTATTATGAAGAGTTTTCAGGCTGATGCCGAGAATTTCTGCGGCTCGCGTCTTGTTATTGCTGGTAGCCTCCAGGGTCTTCAGAATCAGCATTTTCTCGGCTTCTTCCACAGTCGTTCCCACCCCCAGGCGAACGGCGTCGGGATCGTTGGCTGCAGTTCGCAGCGGTGCTTGTCCGAATCCGGGAGGCAAATGCTTGGTCTCGATTACGCCGGCATCGCATACAATAACCGCCCGCTCGATGGTGTTGCGCAACTCGCGCACGTTGCCGGGCCATGAATATTGATTGAACTGATTCAATACCGCTTCGCTCACGGCTGCGACTTTTCGAGAATGCTTCGCGCCCATCTCGGCCAGCAACAGCTCTACCAGGCTGGCAATGTCTTCTTTATGCTCTCGCAAGGGAGGCATGTGGATGTTGAAAACGTTGAGGCGATAATAAAGATCGCTGCGCAACTCCCCCCGGGACACGGCCTCGTCCGGAATTTTATTAGTGGCCGCGAGCACTCGTACATCCACCGAAGTTTCGACCTTACTGCCGAGTCGCCGCAGTTTGTGGTCTTCCAGAACGCGCAGTAGTTTGGCCTGCGTTCCGATCGGCATTTCGCCAATTTCATCCAACAACAGCGTTCCTCCTTCCGCCAGTTCGAAACAACCGTTGCGGCGTTCCATCGCCCCAGTGAATGCGCCTTTTTCGTGGCCGAAGATTTCGCTCTCCATCAGAGTCTCCGGGATCGCGGCGCAGTTGACGGCAACGAAAGGCCGGTCCTTCCGCGGACTGAGTTCATGGATGGTCCGCGCCACCAACTCTTTTCCGGTACCACTGGCGCCGGTAATCAATACCGAGGCAGTGCTGGGAGCGACCATCTCGATGAGCCGGAAGATCTCCTGCATCTTGCGCGAGGCCCCGTTCAAACGACCTAGAGATCCCGTGTCCCGCAGCCGGCGCCGCGTAGCCTCAAGTTCGGCGCGGGTTCCCAGAAGGGCTGAGGCATTCCCGAGAATCGTCCGCAAGCGGTTGGTGTCGATCGGTTTGGTGATGTAGTCGTAAGCTCCCATGCGCATCGCCTGCACCGCGCTGTCAATGGTTCCCTGTGCGGTGACTAGAATGACAGCGATGGTGGCGGCTTGTTCCGCAAGGCGCCCCAGCAGTTCGATTCCGCCCATGCGCGGCATCTTGAGGTCGGTGATGACAATCGACGGGGACCATTGGGTTGCCTTCTCCAATCCTTCCGCGCCATCCCGAGCCGTCTCCACGCGAAATCCCCAGGTAGACACCAGTTCTGCCAACCCGGATCGTTCGTTCTCCTCGTCTTCTACTATCAATATTTTTTCGTGGCTCATTTTTTCGTGCTCGTCTTGCTCTCTCGACGAAGGCGAAGGTCCAATCGTCTACTGACTTATTAATCCAACCGAATTTCAACAATACGCGGCCAGCTTCCCAACCGGCAAGGTCTGGCTAGGCATGGGTCGACCGATTCAGCTTCCTCGGCGAGAATTTCATTTTGAGACAAAACAGCCATGCCAGGTTGCCTAACTGAGCGACACTTCAAGTCTATGCTTTCGCTTTGAACAACAGTGCGATAGAATTCCGAGTTCTTGAGGGAAAGCCTTATCTTTCAACGCTCTGTCTATGTTGGTGTTGCCCATCAGCCTCTCCTTGCCGCAACCATTGGAGACGAGCAATTTCGGAGGATTTCATGATACTCAACAGCCGCACACGTGCTTGTCGCCCTGTAGTCTGTTTGTCCGCTCTGATTGTAGCGGTTTTGCTTTCGGCTTCTGCGTTCGCGCAGAGTGATTCCAATCCCAGGTGGGATGCGTTTATTGGCTATCAGTATCAGCAAGCTGACGGGGACAACCTCCCAGCAGCCGGCAGCGATCCGAATAGTCCTTCAGTGTTTGTCTTTCCTGACATGTCCAAGGGCATCGGCGGCGCACTGACTTTCAATTTTGATCGACATTGGGGTCTGGAGACCGACTTTGGATACAACTGGGCCCAGGGAGGAGCTTCTGTATTTACGGCTTCTGCTGGACCACGCTTTATGGTTCGCAGCGACTCATTCGCCTTCTTTATCCACGCTCTCCCCGGCTACAACCGAATCACTTACGACTCTGGCGTTGTCACGCACGATGGCATTGGGGCGGTTCTGGGTGGCGGCATGGATATTCCGTTTTCGAAGAAAGTTTCCTGGCGACTGTTCCAAGCTGACTACGTCTGGGGGCGGCACAACTTTGCGAACCTTGCTGGACCGGAATTTCCATCTTTGCGGCGTCCTACTTTCGAAGGCGCGAGACTGCGCACCGGCATCGTGTTTAATTTTGGCGGTGCTGAGGCGGTGCCTCCCACGGCTGCCTGTTCGGTGCAGCCAACCGAAGTGATGGTCGGGGAGCCGATCACCGCCACTGTCACGCCCAGTAATTTCAATCCCAAGCACACGGTGACTTACAGCTGGAACGCTAACGGCGGTCAGGCGACCGGTACAGGAACCACGGCCACCATCGACACTACCAACGTAGCGCCGGGTTCCTATACAGTGACAGCGCATGTAACTGATCCGAGGGCAAAGAGCAACAATGTAGCAAGTTGTTCGGCGAACTATACGGTGAAGCCGTTGCCGCCGAAGAATCCTCCGACCATGTCATTAACGGCCAGTCCAACGAGCGTTCCCCCTGGCGGCACCGTAACTGTGACCGCTTCCTGCACCAGCCCGGATGGTGTTCCCACCTCCGTCGCCAAGTGGGCGACCACGGGCGGCACTGTTTCCGGGAGCGGAAATACCGCGACGTTAAGCACAGCCGGCGCAGCGCCAGGGACGATTACGGTAACTGCGGCTTGCACCGATACGCGCGGCCTGGAGAGCCAAGCCCAAACCCAGGTAACGGTGGAAAATCCGCCAGCGCGGAGTCCGGCCATCGAGGTTCTGGAAGCCCGGCTGGCTCTGCACAGTATTTATTACCCAACCGCTCAGCCCGCCACCGACAGGCCGGGCGCTGGTCTCGTGCCCAGTCAACAGAGGACCTTGCAGGCGTTGGCAACGGACTTCAAGACATATCTCCAGTCCAAGCCAGACGCTCATCTCGTCCTCGAAGGGCATGCTGATATTCGGGGTACAGACGAGTACAACCAGAGGCTCACGGAACGCCGCGTTGCCAGCGTGAAAGCCTATCTGGTTGCGCAAAACATTCCGGAATCCAACATCCAGACCGTGGCCTATGGCAAGCAGCGTAATTTGACCACGGACGAAGTAAAGGATTCGATCGTGAGGAATCCGGATCTAACCCCTGAAGAGCGTCGTCGAGCTCTGCTGAGAATCGGCGTCATCAAGCTGGCCAGCAACCGCCGCGTCGATGTCACCCTGAAAACGGAAGGCCAAACCGAAACTTCGGTCCATCAATTCCCCTTCAACGCTGCCGATGCGATGAGTTTGATCGGCGGTCGAGAGAGTGAAAGAAAGAAAAGCACCAGGCCTGTACTGCGGAAGAGGCCAGTGAGGAAACCGGCACCCAAACCATAGCGATTTGTTAGTAAAGTAAGGAAATCAACCGGAGGGCGGCTTGCCGCTCTCCGTTTTTTTCGCCGCCAGCTTGCTATATGAACGCCGCAAGTGTGTGAACATGCTGTACGGGAGGAAGAATCTACATGGAGTGCCCGGTAGTTGGAATCCCAAGTCGTTGATTCAATGAGCCTGAATCTGGTATTCGGCTTGCCACTTGCTTGTCAAAGAAGCACGGGCGAGGATCATTCGAATGAGGCGGTTCCCGGCCACCCGAAGTCTGACGATTGGAACAGTCTTGCTGGCGCTGTTCGGCGCGGTGGGCTGTGCACCCCCCGATGGGTTGCCGAGTGCCGATGGTACCTCTCAGCCGGAGCAGCATAAGGTTCCCTTTCATGAAGCTGACGGAAAAGCACCCTCCCCAAATTCGGTACTGACGCAAGACAAGGGTCCGACCCCTGAAACGGATCTTCCTTTCCAAGAGGCTCAAAGTCTTCCAGCTGGTACGCTGCTCACGGTTCGAACGAAAAGTCCAATATCTGCCGAAAATCCCGAGGCAAATGGGACTTTCGAAGCCATGGTCGACCAACCGGTGGTCGTTGAAGGCAATCAATTGGTTCCACTCGGAGCGATGGTCTCAGGACGCGTGGAGTCCGCACGGGCCTCTAATCTCAGGCGCAGTAGTGGCTATGTCCGCCTGACTCTCGAGTCGGTCCACCTTGCGGGGTCAAATGTGCCGGTGCAAACGTCCAGCCTTTTCGTCCGGGGCCGTGCTAGCCTAACCTCGGGCCCGCACAGCCAGGTGGTTCGCCTCGAACGAGGCCGCCGTCTGGTCTTTCGTCTGACCGAGCCAATGGATGTGTCCGCTGGCCAACGCCCCCCGGCGGACCATTAAGCTCGCATACGACCCGATCCGGCCTATTTCGGCAAAGTTTTCCACAGAAAAAATTCCGGCTTTAGTGACATCTGCCCTTCGCAGGCGCTCGCCCATTTTTCTATAGTGGCTCGAAATGGGATATCTGTTGGACTGCACGGTCGCGGATTCCCATTCTAGGAAAACCAAGGTCTTAGGCGACGGAATAAGAAGTTCCTTCCGGGAATTATTCCGCGCAAAGTGGATATATGAGCGCTGCCACTGAATTCCCACGGCCACTACGGCCTCCGAGAACGAAGCTGTGGACCCTTTTCGAGTACGCTGCCACTCCCGCTGGCTCAATGCCAGCGCCCAGGAAACATATCCGCGCTCAACCCGGCGCTGGAAGAAATGCTTGGCGGCTCTTTGCGGATCGAGCCCTCTCTTTGCTTCGTGGATCTTGTTCCGCTTCCGAAACGTTCTGAGGCTCAGCGACTCCTGCGCGAACTATTCGAGCAACACCTCGTCAGTTTTCAGATTGATTCTCAGGTGATCGGGGCCAAGGGCCAGTCGCTGCGCTGGACCGCCTGGCTTGTACCCGGGGCCAACGGCAATTCCGACTATGTTCTTGCGCTTGCCGCGGAATCTCCTCAACAGCGCGAGACCGATGAGCACTTGCAACAAGTCGAAAAACTAGAAACTCTGGGCCGTCTGACCGGGGGCGTGGCGCATGACTTCAACAATCTATTGACTGGAGTTCTGTTGTATTGCGATTTGCTCATGGCGACTCCGGATCTGGGTGAGCGAGCGCTCAAATATGCGGAAGAAATTCGCAATGCGGGCATTCAAGCCACCGGCCTAGTGCGGCAGTTGCTCACCGTGGCCCGGCCCAAGAATTCCGAGCCCCGACCGTTTTCCCTGAACGAGGTCGTGGAAGGCATGCGCAATCTGCTGGGTCGCCTCATCGGAGACAACATCGATCTGCAATTCCATCTGGACCCCAATTTAGGTTTGGTCAAGATGGATCCGACGCAAGCTCAACAGATTCTGCTCAACCTGGTGCTGAATGCGCGCGACGCATTGCCTGGCGGAGGGAAAATCACCGTTGAAACCAGCAATTGCGAAATCCAGGTGCTCACGCCATCGGATTTTGGAGCGAGCGCTCCACGCGCGATACCCTGCGCTCTTTTTATGGTGGCTGACAACGGCATCGGCATGGATGCCGCTACGCGGAATCATTTGTTCGAACCTTTTTTCACCACCAAGGCCGGAACCGGCACAGGTCTCGGATTGGCGACGGTGCATGACATCGTCACCAGCAGCGGCGGTTTAATCCACGCCGAAAGCGCGCCGACCCGAGGAGCGCGCCTATCCATCCTGTTGCCGCTGGTTCCGGCAGCGGTCTTGAATTCCCACAAGTTGCCCGATTTTCGACCCGAAAAGTTTCAGACAGCGCTCATAAACGAAAAATAAAGAAAAGGAACGAACCTATGACGTCAGCAGCCTTTAGTCCGATGAATGCCGTACCGCAGTCTCAACCCGCCAATTTTCTTAACCTTCTGATCGTTGACGATGAAAGATCGATCCGCGAAGCTTGCCGTGAAATCGCGCAGTCGCTCGGATTTGCCGCCTATGCGGCCGATTCCGCCGAGCAGGCCTACCGGCATCTGGAGAGCCATGCGTTCGACGCCGTCCTGCTCGATCTGCGCCTGCCTGGCGTCGGCGGTCTGGAGGCGTTGCGCCGCATCAGGGAACGCCGTCCTGAGGCGGTCATCATCGTCGTGACCGGATACGGCACCGTGCAGTCAGCCGTGCAGGCCATGAAAAACGGCGCCTATGACTACGTGACTAAACCGTTCAGCGTCGACGAACTGAAGATGCTGCTGGAGCGCGTGGTCAGCCATTTGAAGCTGAAGTCAGAAAACCGCCTGCTGCGAGAAAAAGTAAAGTCCAAGCAGGGATTCGGCGGCATTGTCGGTCGTGCTCCTGAAATGGAGAAGCTCTATCGCATCATCGCCAAGGCCGCCAACAGCGTTCACCCGGTGCTGATCCTGGGCGAAAGCGGCACCGGCAAGGAGATGGTTGCACGCTCGATTCACTATTCCGGTCCCTTCCGCGACAAACCGTTCATTCCGGTGGACTGCGGATCGCTCGTGCCCACCCTAATTGAGAGTGAGCTGTTCGGTTACGTGAAAGGCGCCTTCACTGGCGCCAGCCAATCCAAAGATGGGCTGTTGGCCATGGCCGAAGGTGGGACTGTGTTTCTCGACGAAGTGGGAGAGCTCCCTGTCGATCTGCAAGCGAAGATGCTGCGAGCTATCCAGGAAAAGGAAATTCGTCCAGTCGGCAGCACGCGTCGCGTGCCCATCAATGTGCGCATTCTAGCTGCCACCAACCGCGACCTGGAACAAGGCGTTTCCCAAGGCGTGTTCCGCCGCGATCTTTATTTCCGTCTCAACGTCCTCAGCCTGCGGATTCCCGCTCTGCGCGAGCGCCGGCAAGATGTTCCTCTGTTGATCGCCTATTTTCTGGAACGCCTGATGCGAACTTCCGGGCAGGAAAAAATGCTCAGCGACGACGCCCTCAAGGCCATGCTGGCCTATGACTGGCCTGGCAACGTTCGCGAGCTGGAAAACTGCCTCGAACGGACTTATGCCTTCACCAGCGGTCCGCTGATCCATACGACAGATCTGCCTCGCGAAGTTGCTAATCTGCCCGTGTTTGAAGCCTCCAGCATTGACGGAACTTCAACGATCAGCGGACGCGGGAAGATCATTCCCATAGCGGAACTCGAAAAGCTAACGATCTTGAGCGCCATCACGGAACTCAATGGCGACAAACTGCAAGCGGCGCGCCTGTTGGGCATTGGGAAAACCACGCTGTACCGCAAGCTCAAGGACTATGCAGCGCAGGGGTATTCAGCTTGAAAGTCAAACTGGAGAGCCCAATTCTGCACCGGCAGCCCAATCGGGAGTACCGGGATGGGAACTGGCTTTGGCGCGACATCGCTAAATGTCATGTTTTCAGCAAACAGCAATGTGGCGGCGGACGTGCTATGAAGACAACATGATTCTACTGATCACGTCTTCAGCTAACGGCCCCCAGTGCGCCGAATCTCTGCGCCACGCCACCGGCCTGGAAACGCACTGGGGCCAGACTTTGCAGGAGGCCGTCACCCGTCTGCGCGAACAAACCTATTCCGCTGCTGTCATCGACCAGTTCCTGCTCGAAACCGACCCCGCCGAAAGTGAGCAGATGCTTGAACATCTCGGCACCGCTTTCCCCGTTTATCTCAATTTCGCGGTCACAGGAATGGATCGTCTGGTGCGCGAAGTGCGCTCGGCTCTTCATCGCCGCAAGCGAGAGGAGGGAGCGGCCCGTCGCGCGGTTGAGGATCAAATGCGCAGTGAGATGCGGGAGACTCTAACCGCCATGCTCCTTTCCTGTGAATTAGCAATGTCCATCCCTGACGTCCCCCACCCAGCGGTGGAAAAAATTCGTGTCATCGACAATCTTGCCCGCGAACTCCGGCTTCGTCTGGAGGTAGCCTGAACCAGCATCTTCTCTCGTAGTATTTTTGCGCTATTGTGTGCTCTCCGCGATTTCGTTAACGTTCCGCTGCTCGTTCATTCTGTGGACTTGGGGTCCTCGAAAATCCAAGCGTGCATCTCGTGCAGCACGTGGCGTGCGTTTGCCTATTCGTGCCTTCGCGATGCAGAAGGAATCTGGCGTGCGGCAGCGAACTATTTTCGCGTCAATGTCTCGTCCTCTCCTGACTCTTCTGGCTTTTCTGTTCGTCGCTGCTCTCGGTTTCGCCCAGGAACTCGGCACCGGCGTCATCAGCGGGGAAATCTCAGACCCACAAAGCGCCGTGGTGCGCAAGGCTCAGGTCATCGCGGTCAATAAAAGTACAGGACTCGAGCGCAAGACCGTGACCAATGCCTCGGGATTCTTTGCCATCAATGATCTTGCGCCCGGCACGTATGAATTGCGTGTAGTGGCCGAAGGCTTCGCCGACCACGTTTCCCAGGTTCAACTCGAAGTCGGGCAGCAAGCCAGCCTAACGGTTCACCTCGGAGTGCAGAAGCAGCAAACGGTCATTACGATTGATGATCGCGACTCTCTACCACTGATCGATACCGCTTCCTCTGTGGTGGACGGAGTGATCGATTCCCAGCAGATCGACAATCTCCCGCTCAACGGGCGCAACTTCCTCGAACTCGCGCTCCTGATTCCCGGCAACACCATCGCTCCAAATTTCGATCCGACGAAACAGGGGACGGTCATCATCTCGTCTGCCGGTCAGTTGGGGCGCGGTGGCAACGTTAGCATTGACGGCATGGACGACAATGACGACGTGGTGGGCGGCATGCTGCTCAACGTACCCGAGGATGCGGTGCAGGAATTCGACGTCGCCACCAACCGCTTCTCTGCTGAACTGGGACGCTCCGGTTCCGCGGTGGTCAATGTCGTGACCAAGTCCGGCACGAACAGCATGCACGGCTCCGCTTCAATCTACGCTCGTGACAAGTCCTTGCAAGCGGCGACTCCGGTTTTCAATCCAACCGACCTCGGTCTTTCGGCTCCGGCAGGCCAGTCGCCGCAGTTCCGCCGGGAGCAGTACTCGGGCACGCTGGGCGGCCCAATCGTGCGTAATAAGGCGTGGTGGTTCGGAGCCTTCGAATACCGCGACGAACTCGGCGGCGTTTTAGTCGGCACGCGCGACGTCGCCACGCAGACCATTAACACCAGCTTTGCCTCCGAGCCGCTGACTGATCCCATGGGGACTGTGCGTGCTGATTGGAAAGTTTCCGGCAAGGACACACTGAGCCTTCACTACGCCATCGAGCGGCTGGGCGCCACGGGGTCAGCCAGCTTTTTGTCGGGTCAGCCCATTGGCTCGGCTTCGGAGCGCCAGAATCTCAACAATCATTTCCAGACGTTTCAAGGTTCCTGGACCCGGGTGCTGAGTCCGACGTTGCTCAACCGAGCCAGCTACAGCTTCAACAATTTCATTAATGCCACCGTACCGGTCACTACGTCGCCGGAACTGGACTTCCCCAGCATCGCCGACGGTTCTTCGTTTCGCGTGCCGCAGCAGACCCGCCAGAAGCGTTCCCAGGTCGATGACAACTTCGACTGGATTCGCGGCACGCACAATATGCACTGGGGCGGAGAATTCCAACGCATCGGCGCAGATTTCAACTTGGGCGTGTTCCAGTCCGGAGTGGTCGAGTTTGTCCAGGATTTCGCCAACCAGGACCGCAACGGGGATGGAGTAATCAACGATCAGGATTTACTGTTCGCCGTCGCCATTCGCAGCGGAATTCCGGCGACGCCGCTCGTCATTCCCAATGCGGACAATAACCATGTCGCCGGTTATTTCCAGGACGATTGGCGAGTTCATCCACAGTTCACTCTGAATTTAGGTCTACGCTATGAAATTGACTCAGATGTGAACGACGTCGGTCACTACAGCCAAATCAATCCGATCCTGCTGCCTTTTCTGCACGGCTCCCGCCGCAAGGCTGCGAACAATTGGGGACCGCGCGTCGGATTTAATTGGGCCAGCAAGAGCACCCAGTTCAGTGTCCATGGCGGCTACGGAATCTATTACGACCGGGTGACGCTCGAAATTGACTCTCTAGAGCGCGGACTCGATGGCCGTGCTCTGCCCATTAACGTGACCTTGGGCAGCGCCAACTTCCTCGACAATAACGGAAACTTCATTCCGGGCCTGACTCCTACCTATCCCGACTCAACCTTCAGCGGCCCGATTATTCCAGGCGCAGGCGGAGCCTCGGAAGGCATCAACCTCATCGACAACAACATGCGCAACCCCATGGTGCAGCAGTTCAACCTGGGAGTTGAATATTCGTTCGCCAAGGATTGGGTTCTGAAAGTCGATGGTATCCATGATCTAGGAACCCATTTCATCATCGGTGTGCCGCTAGGCTCAGTCTTCAATCCAGCTTCCGGCGGGCCCGAGACGGTGACCGGTCTGCAGTCCTCCGTGAATACACACTATGACGCGCTCTGGCTTACGCTCGATCATCGCTTCGCACAGCATTTCCAGCTGCACAGCGCGTATACGTTTTCGAAAGCGCTGAATTATGCCAACTATGATCAGATACCGTTTGGCTACCCCCCGGTCGATCCCACTAATCTGCACCGCGAATACGGCCCTGCGCCCAACGATCAGCGCCATCGTCTGGTGGTGCAAGGAACTGCGGACCTTCCTTTCCACTTCCGCTTCTCGCCGCTTTGGACCTACGCTTCCGGCGTTCCCATGGACATTCTTCTCGGCGATGGCAGCGGCAATCGCGTCCCCGAACTGGGCCGCAACGCCGGCGGGCGTCAGTTCCACACCGGTGGCGAGCTCAACGCTTTCCTTACTCAACTCAATGCCGCAGGCGCGGTGAATGGCGGCCTGGGGTCGCCCTTCCCCATGGTTTCTAGCGGCGCTCGCTTCAATGACACGTTTAATTCCTTCGATTTGCGACTGTCTCGCGAGTTTCATCTCGGGGAACGGTTCACCTTGCAGAGCATTGGCGAAGTCTTCAACCTATTCAATAAGACCAATATTCTTGGATCCAGCAACGCCAATTACTCCGGCTACTTCAATGTTCTCGTCCCTGACAGAAACAATGCGAATCTGTCCTCTGCTTTCGGCAGAGCCACCAGTACCGCAGGCGGCGTCTTTGGCTCCGGGGGGCCGCGCGCGTTTCAATTAGCTGCAAGACTCGTCTTCTAATCGTCGCACCTAATCGTTACGACGACACTGACCCGGGCTGTCCAAGCGAGCGCCAGACGGCTCGACGCGCTATCGCGAGTGCCGTGCTGCTGCAAGTTTTTGCATGAACCAGAATAAAATTCCCTTCAACTATGCCGTCCATTGGCACTAAAATGGGCTCTGACTGCGGCATGCCCGCCTCTTGCGGCACCCCGCACGTCTTCCCCGAGGTTAAGTGCACGTCCTGGTCACCACCGACTCGCTCTCAGGCTCATGGAGCTATTCTCGCGAACTGGTGACCGGCCTGGTCACGCGCGGTGTGCGAGTCACGCTGGTCAGCTTCGGCGAGATTCCGCTCCCCGACCAGACTTCCTGGATGGATCACCTGCACGGCCTCGACTATCGGCCGACAGCGTTTCATCTCGAGTGGATGCAGGAAGCGGAACAGGATCTGCCGGAATCGTCGGCGTTCCTGGCCGCGCTAGTGCGCGAATTGCGGCCCGATGTTCTACATCTCAACCAGTTTTGCTATGGAAACCTGGCCGTAGACGTGCCGCGTGTGGTGATGGCGCACGGCGATCTGATCACCCGGACCCACGCCGTACACAATCGCGCCCCCCGGCCTGAAGGCTCGCTGTCGTGGTATCGCAACACGGTTCTCAACGGTTTGGCTGGCGCGGATGCAGTCGTCGCCCCTTCCGTCTGGATGCTCGATCGCATTTCCGCCTGTTACCGGCGACCGCATCGAGCAGAAGTGATCTATCCTGGACGCAATCCAATTTTTTTCAATCCCTATCTGAATAAAGACGATTGCGTGCTGGCCGTCGGCCGCCTCATCGACGCCGGCAAGCAGGTCTTTCTCCTTACCCAACACGCGCATTCTGTCCCCGTCTGCATTGTGGGCGCCGAACATACGGTTCCCATGCCCCGCATTCCTATCCGTGCCGACGTGAAGGTTGACACCGAACAGACGTCCGTAGCGATTCGTGGCGCGCAGACCGAAGCGCAACTCCGTGCACTCTATAGCCGGGCCTCGATCTATGCCGCCACTGCCCGTTATGAACCCCTGGGCATGGCCGCTCTCGAAGCCGCATTTTCTCGATGCGCGATCGTGGCCAATGACATTCCAAGCTTCCGCGAGATCTGGCAAGATGCGGCGCTTTACTTCCGCACCAACGACGCCGCCAGTCTCGCCGACAGCATCCGCCAACTTAATGCGGACCGTCCCATGCGCCGCGCCTACGCCGAGTTGGCCTACACCCGAGCCCGCGAGCGCTTTACCACTAAACGCATGATCGACGATTACCTGCAACTCTACCGCAGCCTGGTGTCCGTCAAGTCGCTGGCTGCCTGAAAACCTACCAGCGGCGTTTGGTCCCAGTAAGAACTTAATGATATCTTTTAGCCTTACTAGAAACCCGTAAGGTTGGAGGATAGATTCATGGCTCAAGTAAAAATAACAGTCAAACCCAATGGCCCCTATCGCGTAGAGGCTCCGGAAGGCTCGATCGAACTGGTCGACGCCAACGGCACCCAATACGATCTAACCGGCAAGCCTGCATTTTCACTTTGCCGCTGCGGCGGTTCGATCAACAAGCCCTTCTGCGACGGAACCCACAGCCGCATCGGATTCCAAGGGCGCGGAGTTGGCCGTAAAAAAGGCCGACCCCGGCTCGTCTTCGTAAAGAGTTTTCCTGTTTTGAAAGAGCGCGGCTTTTAGCCGCGCCGCAACTCGTAGAACGAATGACGGCTTTAGCCGCTGGGGAATCGTGCATTACGATCGAGACCGGGAACTGGGAATGCATCGCAAGATCACGCGCCGCGACTTCCTCAACGGCGTGGCGATGACGGCAGGCGCGGCCCTGATGCCGTGGGATCTCCTTGCCGCCCAATCCTCCAGTCCTGAGAAGTCTCCGAACTACTATCCTCCCGCACTCACCGGCATGCGGGGCAGCCACGTCGGTTCGTTCGAGACCGCCCACAGCCTGCGCGATGGCACTTTCTGGGATTCCGCGGGCCAACCCGAAGACACGGGCGAAACTTATGATCTGATCATCGTCGGCGGCGGCATCAGCGGCCTCTCTGCCGCTCACTTCTACCGCAAGGCGACCGGCGGTAAGACCCGCATCCTCATCCTCGACAACCACGACGACTTCGGCGGCCACGCCAAACGCAACGAGTTCCGCGTAAACAACGCTTTCCGCCTGGGCTTTGGCGGAACATTCTCCATCGAAAGCCCCGCTCCCTACAGCGCCGTTGCCAAGGCCGTGATCGAAGAACTCGGAATCGATGTCCCTTCGTACTCCAAGTATTTCAACAAGAATTTGTATCCCTCGGCGGGTTTGCACTCCAAGATTTTCTTCGATAAAGAAACGTTTGGCGTAGACAAGTTGGTGATTAATCCTGGCCCCCGTGGTGGCGGCGAGAGCGAAGATGAGGCCGCAGAGTCGCCGCAGTTGCTAAAGCAATTTCTCGCCGAAGCTCCGCTCGCCGATCAAGCCAAGCGTGACCTGCAGCGCCTCCATCAGGAACCGAAAGACTATTTCCCTGAACTAACGTCAGACCAAAAAAAGGCGAAGCTGGCGCGCATGAGTTATGCCAGCTACCTGAAAGATGTCGCCGGCGTTCACGAAGACATCGTCAAGCTATACCAAGCACTTCCGCATCCGCTCTTCGGCGTAGGCATCGACGCGGTATCGGCGCAGGACGCCTGGGGCCTTGGCTATCCCGGCCTCAGAGGCCTGAACCTCGATCCTACGCCGGGCAAGGGCATGAACCGCGACTGCATTCCGAATGAAGAAGCAGAAAAATACTTCTTCCATTTTCCCGACGGCAACGCCAGCATCGCGCGCCTGCTGGTTCGCAAACTTGATTCCGGACGCCATCCCGGGCAACTCCTGGTCCGATGTTGTCCTGGCCAAAGCGAATTACTGCCAAACTCGACGACCCGAATTCGCCCGTGCGCATTCGCCTGAACAGCACGGCCGTTCGCGTAAAGCACATGGGAGACCCTGCCAGCGCGACCGAAGTGGAAGTCACGTACGCTCGTGGCGGCAAGGTCTACACGGCCAGGGCAAAGAACTCGATCCTGGCATGCTGGCACGTCGTGATTCCCTACATCTGCGAAGAACTTCCCGACAAGCAAAAAGAAGCGCTGGCCTCCGCGCAAAAAGTTCCGCTGCTCTATACCAACGTCGCCCTTCGCAACTGGACGTCGTTCCAGAAACTTGGCGCCAGTTCCGTGTACGCGCCGGGCATGTACCACACGGGTTGAACCTCGACTTACCCGTAAGCATTGGCGGATACGAATTCCCCCGCAAGCCGGAAGAACCAATCGTCGTCCACATGATGAAAGCCGCGTGCAGCCCGGGACATCCCGCGCGCCAGCAGCACAGCATGGGCCGCATGGAACTCTACACCACGACGTTCGAAACCATGGAGCGCAACATCCGCGATCAGTTGGCGCGCACTCTGGGCCCAGGCGGCTTCGATCCCGCCCGCGACATCGCGGCCATCACCGTCAATCGCTGGCCTCACGGCTACGCCTACGAATACAACTCCCTGTTCGATTCGTTCTGGCTGGAAGGCGGCGAAACTCCCTGCGAAGTCGCGCGCAAGCCCCATGGCCGAATCGCCATCGCCAACGCCGACGCCGGCGCCTACGCCTACACCGATGAAGCCATCAATCAGGCATATCGTGCGGTCGGGGAAATCATAAAGAGTTGACGGACTCTTCCAAGAGATTTCGCAGCCCGAATTGAGAGTGCCCGGAATTGTCGCAAGTCTCAGCGACCTCGGCGAATGCTTAGCGTCCTCAGCGGTTAAAAGCTTTCGTCGGCCACCCGTCCAACTCGTCAGCGGCCGTCCTTCTGTCCACCGATCAGTTGTTCGGCCTTGCTTCGCGCCTCTTGCGCCTGAGGCGTCATCCCTTTGGCTTGGTACGCATCGGCCAAAGCATTCTCTAACTCCGCATCATCGCCGCTCTCTTCCTTCTCTTTCGAATAAGACTCGATCGCGTCGTCGTACTGCTTCAATTCGGCCTGGGAAATGCCCATCCGGTAATAGACGCCTCGAGTCTTCGGTTTGAGACGCAACGCATTCTTGTATTCCTTGATCGCAGCCGCGTGATTTCCCTGATCCGCAAGCGCGACTCCCAGGCCAGCATGAGCCCCGACATGATTCGGGTCCTGTGCCACCACTTGCGTAAATTCCTCCTGTGCTTCTTTGGGCTGCTCCTGCTCGAGATAGACGGCTCCCAATTCCATGCGGGCTCTTGTGTTCTGAGGCTGCAGACTCCAGCAACTCGCTTTAGCTCACCTTCTCCTTCGGGAAATTGCCCGTTAGCGAAGTAGGCGTGTGCAAGTGCATAATGGGCCGACGCATCCTGCGGACTCTGCTTCACTTTCTTTTGCAGCTCGCCGATCATCCGATCGACATTTTCTCTCGCGTCCACTCGCCGATCGTCCGAAGTGGATCCCGGAGCCGCGCCACCGGTGTATCCCCAGCGCAGCGCTGCCCACGATCAGGACCATGAAGATCAGAACCCCCGCCCGTCGACCCACTTTATCCTGTTGCGGTGCGAGTCGGGCGATCAGCGCGCCGAGGATCAGTCCGCTAACCAATCCGCCCCCGTGGCAAGCGTTGTCGATGCCCGGAGAGCAACGCTCCGAAAAGAACGTTAAAGCCGACGAAGAAGAGAAGACTTCGGAGTGTCCCCTGGATCGCGATTCTCGGCACCGAGAATTCGCCCAAGATAGAACGATGCAATCAGAGCCCCCGCTAATCCGAAAATCGCGCCTGAGGCCCCCACGCTTAAGACCCCAGGATTCCATCCCACGCTCGCCAAGCCTCCCGCAACGCCGGTGATCAGATAGATCGCCGCAAAGGTCCAGCGTCCATACAGCGACTCGCATACCGCCCCCAGGTCCCATAGACACCACATGTTGATGGCGATATGAAAAACGCCGCCATGCAGAAACATGTAAGTCAGAAGCCGCCACCATTGGCCCGACAAGGTAAACGGCCCGAAGTTCGCGCCGAAGTGCACCATCACTTGTCCGGGGAAGTCCAGCGACGGACCGCTGGCCAGCACCATGGCGATAAAAACCATCACGTTCGCGCCGAATAAAACATGAGTGAGAGTGATGCTGGATTCGCGTCGAACCCAGGGCGCGGCGATGACCGGCTGTCTCGCGTCGTCGGCGAGTTCGCCGCGTTGCGCAGCCTCATGCTGCACGCACCACTGACAAATCTTCTTCCCAAACGTCAACGGAGGAAGCTGCCGTCCACATCGAATACAGTTCGCCATAGGTTAATAAAAGAGTATCAGCCCTGAGGCGCGTCGTACGAGACGGGAGAAGTGAAAAAGCAAAAGCCCCGCTTTTGAGCGGGGCTCTTTTCGGACTCTCGGTGCCCGGAAATCCAGGCACGCTTGCCAAGCATCTTTAGGCTAGCCCGCGGAGACGGAGAAGTCAAGATATCGAAGGCCGAGTCGCAGGACGATTTTCGTTATGGTCGGACAGTCGCGAGGAGGACAGGGGAATCGAACCCCTTAGGCTGCGTGCAGCCGTCCAACGCTTGGCAAGCGTGCCCAGTACCCACACCGGGAGTGCCCTCCTAAACCGCGCCTGCCTTGGCAAGGATTGTAGTCAGGTACAGATCCGACCTTTCGATAAGCGTTGAAATAATTTCACCATTAATTCCATTTCGGCACTGGTGAGGGTGGGATTCCATTCCGAGGAGTGAGTCTCCATCAATGAATGGTCTTGGTCTTCCGCGACATGTAATCCATCAGCAGATACTGCCCCAGCGTATAGGGCGTAGTGAAGTAAGCCTTCCCTCGGCACATCTCGGTGACCTTCTGCACGAACTGCACCAACCCATAATCCGACGCCAACATGAACGTGTTGATCAGCACGCCGGCGCGTTTGCATTTCGAAACTTCTTCCAGCGTCTGGCTCACCACCAGCGGATCGAGCCCAAAGGCGTTCTTGTAGATGCGCCCGTCCTCGAGCGTCAGCGCCGACGGCTTGCCGTCGGTGATCATCACAATCTGCTTCATGTCTTTTCTCTGCCGCTGCAAAATCCTCTGCGCCAGCCGCAGCCCTTCACGCGTGTTGGTGTAGTAAGGCCCCACTTTCACCCGCGCCAGTTGCGACAACGGAATCTCCTCCGCCGAATCGTGGAAGAGCACCAGCGAAAGCGAGTCCCCCGGATATTGCGTCCGGATCAAATGTGACAATGCCATCGCAACTTTTTTCGCCGGAGTGAAGCGGTCTTCACCGTAAAGAATCATCGAATGCGAACAATCGAGCATCAGCACCGTGGCGCACGACGACTGGTACTCACACTGATGCACCTGCAAATCCGAATATTCGATGTTGAGCGGCAGAGAAAGCCCTTCGCGCTGGATTGCGCTCGACAACGTTGCAGTAATGTCGAGGTTGAGCGTATCGCCGAATTCGTAAGTTTTGGCCGAGCCGCTGGTCTCGATGCCGGTCGCCAGATCGCGCGTATCGTGACGGCCAAAGCTCGACTTGCCCAGCGAGCCAAGCAAATTGCGCAGCGACTTGAAGCCCAAAAAATCGAGACTCTTGTCGGTAATCTCAAACTTAGCCTGCTGTGCTTCGCCCTTTTGCCCACCCACGCTCGACTGCCGCGCCGGATCATGCGGCTGGTCGATTGAAATGTAATCCTCTTGCTGCATGCGCTCGATCAGCTTTTCGATCAACTCGTCGAGCTGTCCTTCCATCTGCATCTGCTCGATTTGCTCCCGCAGATTCTCGTCCAACATCTCGCCGTTGAGCAATGCTTGCTCGATAGCCCGCCTGAGTTCGTCCAGCGTCTGCTCGCCCTCGGGCAATTCGT
The DNA here is from genome assembly GCA_963733795.1 of uncultured Acidobacteriaceae bacterium. GTDB lineage: Bacteria > Acidobacteriota > Terriglobia > Terriglobales > Acidobacteriaceae > Sulfotelmatobacter. Next base: position 819,830 of record CAVTED010000001.1, on the reverse strand, counting down.
ACCACATGGACTCCTGAAACCCGCTCTGCAGCAGATAGTCCGACAGCGCGCCGAGCAAGTCCTCCATGCTCATCTCGCCCGCGGGGTCAGGCACATATTTGGAATAGCGAATGCGTTTCATGGAAGCTTCTAGCTTCTAGCTCTTAGCCTCTAGCTAGGAGCTAGAAGCTAGAAGCTTTCAATTAGTTAAACTGCCTTCTCTGCCGGTACGGCCTCTCATCCGGCTCGAACGACTTCTCCCGGGTGGCGGGCTCCGGCTTCTTCTCTCCAGCCTTGAATACACGCTCCTCGCTGCGGCCGATGCGCTTATGCGCATGCAGCCCTTCGAGGATGAACTCCGCCGCCGATACTTGCTGCTCCGGACTTTCTTTCTGCGAAACACCCAGCGGTCCCAGCTTGTCGACCAATCCCTGAATTCCTTTCAACTTCTCGAGTGCTTCCACGGCGGGCACAGAATCGGACAATTGAATCTCGCCGCCCAAATCGAACCACTGCACAATTTGCTGCACGTTCGCCCCGGTGTAGTACTCGTCATACGTCTTCGCGATCGCCGCGCGGATCAACTCCCGCCCCACATAGTCCGCGCCCTTCATCTCGCCTTCGTATTCCAGTTCGAGCTTGCCGGTAATTGCCGGCAGCGCCGCGTACACGTCACTGATGCGCGGCACGACCACTTTCTCGTCATTGCGGATGGCGCGCCTCTCAGCGTTGGACACTACATTTTCCATCGCCGAAATCGGGAGCCGCTGGCTCACGCCCGAACGCTTGTCGATCTTCTTGTCCTCGCGGGCGGCGAAGGCCACGCGTTCAATCACCTCCTGCACATAGTTCGGCAGGTGCATGGGATGCCCGTTGCGCCGCGTCCATGCCTCCTGTGCGGTGATCGCGATTCCTTCCTCCACGGTCGCCGGATAGTGTGTCCGGATCTCCGAGCCGATGCGATCCTTTAGCGGCGTAATAATCTTGCCGCGCGCCGTGTAGTCTTCCGGATTCGCGCTGAATACCAGCGCCACGTCCAGCGGCAGCCGGATTGGATATCCCTTAATCTGCACGTCGCCTTCCTGCATGATATTGAACAGCCCGACCTGAATTTTTCCCGCGAGATCAGGCAATTCGTTGATCGCAAAGATTCCGCGATTGGCGCGCGGCAGCAAGCCATAATGAACCGTCAATTCGCTCGACAGTTCGTGACCGCCGCGAGCCGCCTTAATGGGATCGATGTCTCCAATCAAGTCGGCAATGGTTACGTCGGGCGTCGCTAGCTTTTCCACATAGCGATCGTCGGGCGACAGATATGCGATCGGCGAATCCTCCCCCAGCCGCGCCACTTCCTCACGGCAACGCCGGCAGATTGGAGCGTAAGGGTTATCGTGAACTTCACATCCGGCAAGATACGGCATGTGCGGATCGAGCAGCGTCGTCAATGCGCGCAGGATGCGGCTTTTCGCCTGCCCGCGTAATCCAAGCAGAATAAAATTATGCCGGGAAAGAATGGCGTTGATGATCTGCGGGACCACCGTATCGTCATAGCCAACAATGCCGGGAAACACTGGTGCATCGCCGTTGGCACGCAGCCGGGTGGTCAGGTTATCGCGCAACTCATCCTTGACGCGGCGCGTGTGCAAACGTTCTTCGGAAAAGCTACTGCGGCGCAGTTCACCCAGTGTGCGCGGAAGACTACTCATGAAAGGAACCCCCACAAACAACTTTTCAAGATTATACGCGCCGCGGCCACGCAGCGTTGCGCTGGGCACACCCGCGATTCCCATTGTGGTCGATGCCTGAGTGAAAGGATGTGATTTGCGAACTCTGCGATTCCTCGGCGTGCTCAGCGCTTAAAGTCTTTGACCGCAGAGTTCGCAAAGAAATTCCGCTGAGGACGCAAAGACACGCAACCGTAGCAGACTCCCCAATTACGATCCGCTCGCCGCGCTCACCGCGCGTGGCCATTACCTCCAGCCTTCTCGCGCGCCTTTGCCGCCCGACGAAGATTCGGAACTATGCCTTCCAGATACGCCGCCACTGCCACGATGCGCTCGTTCTCCGATCGCATCGCCAGCAGTTTCTGTTTGAAATCGAGATCAAGAGGCAGCGAGCCCGCGAGATAAAAAGAAAGCGTGCCCCGGTCGGCAGCCGAAAGATCCTGCACTGCACCTGCCAGCGACAGAATCTCCAAATGAACCTGAATTGCCCGTGCGCTGTCCTCCTGAGTCGGCGTCCCAGGTTCGTCCGGCACGAGCAAAACTTCTGCCTGCAGAAAAGAACGCTGCCGGTTCAGCTCCAGCACCTCAAAGCGATCCCTTCCCTCTGCGATCAGATCCAACCGGCCGTCCGGATACTCCTTCGTGACGCTGACAATCTCCGCGGTGCACCCGATTTCCGCGATACCCTCTTCCACCGCCCGCACCACGCCGAAGGGCGCGTTGTTTGTCCGGCATTCGCCAATCATTTCTTTGTATCGCGGCTCGAAAATGTGCAAGGGCAACGGAGTGCCGGGAAGCAATACCACGTCGAGGGGGAACAAGGGAAGAAGTGCCAAGAGCTCTCCAGCACTAGGCGAGCACAACCGAGCGGTTGTTCGATTGCATGCTCGATTGTACGACATAGGTTCGAGAGTCGCGGCGCATCTTGACTTGCCGCGCCGCGGACGATACAACCCGAGAATGGAACTCGCCGGGAAAGTCGTGGTGGTAACGGGCGCTTCAATGGGAATCGGCGAGGCCATCGCCAAAGTGTTTGCTCAGCAAGAAGCGAATGTGGTCCTGCTATCGCGCGATGCGGGTCGGGCCGAGGCTACCCGCGCGCGCATCGGTTACGCGGAACGCACCATCGCGCTTTCCTGTGACGTGCGGCACTCCGAGGAGATTGATCGCGTTCTTGCCCTGACCCTGCATCATTTCAAGCGCGTCGATGTTTGGATCAACAACGCCGGCCACGGCCTGCTCGATTCCGTGGCAGAGGTGGACCTGTCGGCCTGCCACGAACTGTTCGAGACCAACTTTTTCGGCGCATTGTCGGCGATGCAGGCGGTCATCCCGGTAATGCGCCAGCAGGGCGGCGGAACGATCATCAACATTTCCAGTGTCGCCGGCCATATCCCGCTGCCGTTTCACGCCGCTTACAGCGCCACCAAGTTCGCTCTGAACGCCATCGGTAAAGCCGCGGGAGTCGAACTCAAGAAAGATAATATTCGCGTTCTGACCGTTTGTCCCGGATATGTGCGGACGGCTTTCGGCGAAAATGCGGTTCGAGGAACTGAACAGAGAAAAGTGCGTCCGGACTCGGTTCGGGGCATAAGCGCCGAACGCGTGGCCCGCGCCACCATGCGCGGATATTTAAAGCAAAAGCGGGAAGTTATTGTCCCCTGGACGATGCACGTGCCCGTGAAGCTGTATCAACTCTTCCCTGGCGTAGTGGAGTGGGGCATGAGCAGAATGGCGAAGTAGTCAGGCTTCTAACCCAGTTCCGCCAGCATGGCTTCCATCTCCGATTGTGCGTGCAGATTTCCCGTCCGCCGCGCCGACGCAATGCCGTCCTGCAACATCTTCTTTGCCTCTCCGACTCGTTCCGCCCGCACCAGAGTTTGGGCCGCCATGAAATATCCCGCAGTGTACTCGGGATGGCTCTCCAGCAAAATTGAAAACTCTGCCAGCGCCCGGTCGAAGTCGCCCTGCTTGGAGTATTCCATGGCCAGCCCGTAACGCGCGAACGCGTCTTTGGGATTCTCTGTAAGAATTTCGTTCAGTGTGGCGATACGGTCCATAGTTATCGAAGAAACTTGAGCGGCCCTGCTGACGAGATTACTACAACCGCCGCGGCGTAGCGCACAACGTGTGCGAAAGAAGGCCTACGACCTAACGGAACTGGCCAGACCTGCTTCCACTGATTACAATTGCCAGTCCCAACAATTCCAGACTGCGAGATCAGCGAATGGCTTGCCCGTACTTCATGCCTGTGGCGAAACTGGAGAATGGCAACTGGCCGCATCCTGCAAGGCTTCCGCTCGGTCTGGGATGGAGCGGCCACTGCACGGCTCCTGGGCACGAAGGCGAAATTCCTGCGCAGGATGTTCTGCAAGAATTCTGCAATCTTGGATACGCCAGTGGTTGTGGCTGGGCGCCGGCGGAACGTCTTTGGGATGCGGTACGATTCGCGGTTTCTGCTCCGCAGGGTCGGCACGGTGCAGAAGATGTTGCGGACGGCTCCCCCCGCGTCCTCCTTCTTCGCTACGTTTGCGAACGGAATCACAGGCCCGTCGAACACGGCAATCTCCAATTCGAATTGTCCCAGGCGACCTGGCTGCGCCGGCATGGCGACGCGCGGATCCAGAAGATGGCGGAATGTTTCCTGGAATCGTATCTGAAGAAGAAACCTCGAGAAACCGAATCTTAAAACCCATCGCCCAAAAGATCTGAGACTGAGGAAGAAGGGAAGACAACCATGACAGACGCTTCGCTCTCGCCGCGCCCGGTGCGGGATTCGCAATCGGAGATGGCCGAGATCGTGTTGCCGAACGACACCAATCCGCTGGCCGCCCTGCTTGGGGGACGCTTGATGCACTGGATCGATCTCGCCGGGGCCATGGCCGCGCACCGGCACTCCCGCAACTACGTGGTGACCGCATCCGTCGATCACATTGATTTCCTGGTTCCGGTTGGGGTCGGAGACCTCGTGATCCTGCGTTCTTCGGTGAACCGCGTTTTTCATTCGTCGATGGAAGTCGGCGTGAAAGTTTACGTCGAAAATTACATTGCCGACACGGCACGGCACGTGGCCTCCGCCTACCTGACATTTGTGGCCATCGACGCTACTGGAAAACATCTGAAAGTCCCTCCGGTAATTCCCGAGACCGACGAACAGCAACGCCGCTACGACGACGCCGGGAGGCGCCGCGAGAATCGGCGGAGCGAAATGGACCGGCGGCGCAAGGCGCGCTGAAGTTCGCGGTGAGCTCCAGCTGCTTTGCCCCCCACAAAACACTCGTACCGTGCGGAAGCGTGGTCTGTATTTTTTTGATACCCTGCCGCCAAAATCTTTGCTTTCTTCCAGTTACGGCGAAGAGATAGGCTTCGATCGGCGTAAAATCTTGAGCCGCTAAGACTTGTACGTAAAATCTTGCCGAATAAAGAGTTAGGTGTGAGTTGAGCTTCGCGGTGTTGCTCCGATTGCCGAGAGCGGTCGCGCGCATGTCCCGATTCTGCGCTTTACGTTTTCCTCAGTAAAGGTTGTTCGTCACATTGGCGAGCTGTGGATGGCTGTGGAAAACCTTAAGAAGCCGTTGCGGAGAGAGCCGAAGCAGGAGCCTGCACGGGGCTCCCCTTTTTCCCCTGGGGGCTGGGCCACCGCGTGCAGCCTCAAGGTGTCAAATGTAATAGCAAGCGGCGAAAGCCGTGTCCGAAGTCGCTGATGTACGATGGACCCAGATATGACCCGTTCGGCGATTGCACTGGCGTTTGTACTCTCGGGCCTTCTTCTCAGCGCGTCTGAGGAGAAGAAGCCTTCGAATCCCTCGTATGAGTATGACGTCGCCCGCACGCACGAAATAAAGCCACATCGTCGCACGATCCCTCTGAAGGGAGTAGGTTCCGGTTTCAACCAGCTTCACTTGAAGCTCACCGTTTTCCCCACGGGTGATGTGATTGAAGCGGACGCCAGCGGCGATCAAGAAACGCTGAAATTCTGGCCGCAACTGCAAGGCGAGGTCCGTGATTGGAAGTTCATACCGTTTGAAAAGAATGGCGAAGCTATGACGGCGGAGGTTGAGGAGTACATCGACCTCGTCCCGCCGGAACGGTTTCCGAAAAATCATGTGCAGCCTCCCGTTATCCGAAAAGACTCTAAGGTCACGATCACTCTTGAGCGGTCTGGATGTTTCGGCAGTTGCCCCTCGTACACGGTTACCGTGAGTACTAACGGTATTTTGTTCGAGGGCGGCAGTTACGTTGTTGCACGAGGAAAGCACACGGACGAGGTGGATGCGGGCGAGGTCCGCAAACTCGCAAAGGGGTTTGTGGCTTCCGATTTTTATTCGATGGACTCCAGCTACGAAGCAAGCGTGACAGACATCCCCACCTACGGGTTGTCAATCGAGGTTGATGGCAAAACAAAAAAAGTCCAGGATTACGTCGGCGAATGGGTAGGAATGCCTGCGATCGTTAGCGAACTCGAAGATCAGGTCGATGAGTTCGCCCAGACGCAGCGGTGGATCGAGGGCGGCGACGGACTCGTGCAGGCCTTGCAAGCGGAAAAATTCAATTTTCATACATTCGATGCACAGGTCATGCTGAAAGAAGCCGCCACGCGGAGAATGTCTGAAACGGTGCAGGGACTGCTGGATGCGGGTGTGTCGCTCGAACCGTTGCCGGCTCCAAAACCCAAGGAACGCTATATGGCCGTGCCGTTTGAGGCCGTAGGGTGGCTCAATGCTGCGAGCGGCGACCCGAAAACGTTGCAGATCCTCATTCAAGCGGATGCAAGCAAGGACGATCAGAACGATAAGGACCTGGCGCTCACTGGCGCGGCACAATCCGGGAACCTTGAAGGTGCGAAGGCCCTAATCGCTTACGGTGCCAATCCAAATGCTGACTTGGCGAAGCTAACCGTCACAGAAAGAAGCGGCGGTATGACGTTGCAGGGACCAGGAGCAGGAAGTGTGCTGATCTATGCGGCCGGTTCTGGAAGTCCGGACATGATACGCGAAATTCTCCGTTACCACCCAAAGCTGGAGATGCGCGATCGCGAGGGGAAAACTGCGCTGTTCGCCGCCGGAGAGTATCGCAATTCAGACAAAGAGGGCGCCCGCGTGGAATGTGTGCGTTTGCTCGTAGAAGCCGGTGCCGACGTGAATGCACGCGACAATGAGGGGAACTCGCCGCTGCATGAGACGTTCCTGACCGATGTGCAAGAAGAGTTGTTCGAAGCTTGGGGCGGATGTAAACGCGCGCAACAAAAACGGTGAAACGCCGATATTTACAACAGTGGACGTCGACGCAATACCTCTGTTCATTCATCATGGTGCCGACCTTTCCATTCGCAACAACAAAGGCGAGACGGTGTTTGACGCTGCGAAGGACGAGGGGCCTCAACGGCAAGAAGTTCTCAATAAGGCAGCTCAGGAGTTGAGCGAACGGTAATGCCACTGCGGTTTTTCCCGCCTGTATAATCAAACCAGTAGCGTTCTGCCTCATCTTCACGTTCGCAAGTCATATCTGGAGTGTGATTCTTTGAACGCACATATGCCGCATCAGCACGGAGGTCCGGCGCCGCAGGGGCCGCAGCCGCTGCCGGGGGTGGACGCCATCGTCGCCGTGGGGTCAGGAAAGGGCGGCGTGGGCAAGACTACGCTGTCGGTGAACCTGGCTGTGGCTCTGGTAAAGATGGGCCACAAAGTCGGGTTGCTCGACGCGGACGTGTACGGGCCCAATGTGCCGCTCATGCTGGGGGTCAACGCGCAACCGCGGATGGTTGGCGAGAACCGCATTGAGCCGCTGCAAGCTTTCGGCTTGAAAGTCATTTCTGTTGGATTTCTCAATCCTGGCGACAAGCCGGTCATCTGGCGCGGGCCGATGCTGCACCAGATCATCCGCCAGTTTCTGGGTCTGGTGGAGTGGGGACAACTCGACTACCTCATCGTCGATCTGCCGCCGGGAACTGGCGACATTGCGCTGTCGCTGGTGCAGACTGTGCCGCTGACGGGCGCGGTGGTGGTTTCGACTCCTTCTGACGTCTCGCTGCAAGATGCGCGCAAGGCCATCGAAATGTTTCGCCAGATGAAAGTGGACATCGTAGGCGTGGTCGAGAATATGAGTTATTTCACTTGCCCGCACTGCCAGCATGAAGTGGATATTTTCTCCCGCGGCGGGGCGGAGAAAATGGCTGAGCGTTTCGGCACTCCGTTTCTGGGAGCGATTGCGCTCGATCCGGAAGTGCGCAAGTCAGGAGATGGGGGCACGCCGGTGGTGCTGGAAGGCGAGAACTCGCCGCACGCCAAGTCGATTTATGAATTCGCCCGGAATGTGGTGAAGCGCACGGATGAGATCAAGGCAAACGCGCCAGCCGGCGTAATCCAGATCCAATAAAAGCTTTAACCACAGAGGACACAGAGTCTCACAGAGTAATTCCTCTGGGGCTCTCTGTGCCCTCTGTGGTTAATTTCTTTTTGAATCGCGACAGGCTCCAGATTGGCGCCGGTTCACGTTTCTGCAGAATCAACTCCGCCATTATTTCTCCGATCACCGGGCCATGCTTGAAGCCGTGGCCGGAGCCGCCGCCGACGATCCATACATTCTCTATTTTCGGATGACGGTCGATGATGAAGTGACCGTCGGGAGTTTGCTCGTACTGGCAAACGCGCGTCTCCACCAGTGGGGCACCTTTCAAGGCAGGGAAGCGGAAGCCGAGATATTCGCGAATGTCTTTCAGCGTCTCCGGAGTGATGACTCGCTCGCCGCTGGTGGGATCGAAAATCGATCCGCGCGTGTCGTCGGCGATCTTGAATCCACGACGGCCGCTGCCGGGAATTCCGTAACGAAAACGTCCATGGTGATCGGCCCATACGGGAAGATGCGCGTCGCTGAAACGGTCATCCCCGGCAGGCGTGCCGAAGAAAAAGACATCCTGCTTGGTAGGCTGAACCAGATCGCCGATGGCTTGAGGGAAGAATTTGCCGAGCCACGGACCGCAGGCGAATACGTAGCAGTCGGCCTTGAGCTGAGAGCCGTCCGAAAGCGCAAGACTGCGCAGCGGCCCCTTCTCCAAGCCGTCTGCCTGAGCCGCGAGCTGCCGGTAGTTGCCTCCCTCAGCAACGAAAGCTTCGACCACTGCCTGGCAACTGGCGCGTGCGTCGAGATATCCGTATTGCGGCTCGAAGATTCCCCACTGGATTTCTTCAAAATTAATTTGCGGCCACCGCTTCTTCATCTGCGGCGTCGACAGTTCCTGAAACTTGATCTTCGCCGCGCGCAGCATTTTCACCGACCCGCTTTCGAAAGCATGGTCCTCATTGCTCCCCGAAGCCATCCACAGCACGCCCGTGCGATGCAGAAAACGCCGCTTCCACCGGCGCTCGTACTTCTCCCAGAGCATGAGAGCGCGAGCCGCCATTTCCGTGTATGGCTGGTCGGGGCCGTAGGTGCCGCGCATGACTCGCGTCTCCCCGCCGGAAGATGCGCGGGAATTCCCCGGGCCCCAGGCGTCGAGGAGCGTGACTCGCGCTCCTCGTTCCAGAAGATGCAGGGCAGTCCAGCCGCCGAAGGCTCCGGCACCTACGACTGCGAGCTGAGGCTCGGATCTCATCACGGTTGGACTATCATAAGCTTTACTCGCAAGAGCTTTTAACCGCTGAGAACGCAGAGAAAGGCCGCAGAGGACGCAGAGGGAAACTATACGATTCGCCTTCGCGATCTCGGCGGCATTTCTTTGCGTTCTCGGCGGTTAAAGGCTTTTGCCCTGAACCCTTCTGAATCTTGACAGCCCAGCTTCGCATTCCTAGAATCCGACAGGAACGGAACTTTGGTTCGAAAGCCAACCTTCTGCATCTAAAGATAGTTAGGTAGAATGGATGAGAAGCAGTTTCTCCCCCGGCCTCCGCCGCCGATCGGACTGAGACAACTGACAGGACTGTCTAATGCCCGCTGACCCAAATATCGGGAATCGCGAACGCGAAATTCTGACCGCCATCGTGGAGACGTTCATCACCACGGGAGAGCCGGTCGGCTCGCGCACGCTTGCGCGGTCGAATCGCGAAGGGCTGAGTCCGGCGTCGATCCGAAACGTGATGGCCGATCTTTCTGATGCCGGCTTTCTCGAGCAGCCGCACGCTTCTGCTGGGCGTGTTCCGACGACCGAAGCGTATCGCTATTACGTGGAGCAGATATCGGGCACTGCCCGCCTCGCGCCGCAGGAAGAGACCATGATCTCCGATTCGCTCGCCGGCATTACCGACGTGCAGGAGTTCATGGAGCGGACCTCGCATGTGTTGTCGCTGATTTCGAGGAACGTTGGCGTGACTGTGGCGACAAGCGGTCCGAAAAACGCGCTGGAGCATGTATATTTTTCGCGCCTCGGAGATCAAAAAGTATTGGCCGTGCTGGTGACGCGCTCCGGCCTGGTGCGCGATCGAGTGCTGCGTCTCGATCTATCGCAGTCTGAATTGGACTTGGCCGCACGCTACATCAATGAGAATTTCCGCGGCTGGACCATGGAATCCATGCGTACTGAACTGGCGCGCCGCTTGGAGCAGGAGCGCAGCGAGTATGACCGGCTGATGCATTCGATCGAGCAACTCTACAAGCAGGGCGCGCTGGCCGCGGAGCAGGGCTCGCAGGTTGTCTTCGTTGAAGGCGCGTCCAATCTGATCGCGGGCGATCATGACCGGCAACGTCTTCAGGAGATGCTGAAGACTCTGGAGGAAAAAGAAAAAGTCGTGCAGCTGCTTGGCGCCTACCTTGATGTCAAGCAGGAGGCGGTTCGCGTCGTCATCGGGCTCGACCAGGCTCTGCCGTCGATGCAGAATTTTGTATTGATTGGAGCACCCGCGCACGCTGGGAATGAAGTCATGGGTTCTCTGGCAGTGATTGGGCCCACCCGCATGGATTATCAGCACACGATTACGGCGGTGTCGTATATTGCGCGCCTATTCGACAGAATTCTGAATGAATCGGACTAGTGCTTGTCGGACTGAGGTTTGAAGGAATCGGATTAACGCATTAGCGAAAGACAGGCTGTTATGAAGAAAGCAAACGGAAAATCAAAATCGGAGATGGCAGGACTCGATCTGGAACACGAGCTTCCTCCCGCCGACGGCGATGAAAACCCCGCGGAAACCGCTTCCAGTGGGACACTGGCCGGGGAATCTTCGGGTCCTACAGCAGAAGTGCAAAAACTGAAGGTGGAGCGCGACACTTTGCTCGACCGGCTGGCGCGGGCGCAGGCCGAATTCGAAAATGCGCGGCGCCGTGCTACCAAAGAACAGCAGGACTTTCGCGACTACGCGGCCGCCGACGCGATCAAGTCTCTACTTCCGGTCATTGATAGTTTCGAGCGCGCCCTGCAGGTTAAGTCCGAGGCCGGTGACTTCCGCAGTGGCGTCGAACTTATCTACAAGCAGTTCCAGGATGTCCTGGCAAAGCTGGGGGTGCGTGCCATTCCTGCCAAAGGCGAACCATTCGATCCGCATGTGCACGAGGCCATCGAAATGGTGGAAACCTCCGACGCGCCAGACCATGAAGTCATTGAGGAATTGCAGCGCGGCTACAAAATGAAGGATCGTTTGCTGCGTCCCGCAATGGTCAAGGTCGCAAAGAATCCCTGAAACTCGGTTCTTGCCGGCGTTGAGAGAAACGCAGGTCCCTCGCTCCGCTCGGGATGGCACGCCGCTATAAGAACGGCGCAACCGTTATGACAGCGTGAAATTATTCTTGGAGGAAGGTTGACTCTGACCCCGAACGCAAAACGCGACTATTACGAGGTGCTGGGTGTGACTCGCACCGTCACCGAGGTCGAACTCAAGAGCGCCTATCGCAAGCTGGCGCTGCAGTTTCACCCCGACCGCAATCCTAATAATCCCGACGCCGAAGAAAAGTTCAAGGAAGTCAGCGAAGCTTACGCGGTGCTTGCGGACGGCGACAAGCGCGCCGTCTACGATCGCTATGGCCATGCCGGACTGGGCGGCGGCGCTGGGCAAGCTACAGGTTTCGATCCCACGGTCTTCCAGGACTTCAGCGACATCTTTGGAGAGTTCTTCGGCTTCGGGGACATGTTTGGGGGCGGCGCCGGCGGCGGACGCCGTCGCAGTCGCGTGCAGCGTGGCGCGGATCTCCGCGAAGACCTCACTCTCGAGTTCGAGCAAGCCTTCTTCGGCACCGAGGCTCAAGTTACGGTACGCCGTCACGAAGCGTGCGAGGATTGCCGCGGTTCCGGGTCTGCGCCGGGAAAGAGCGCCACGACTTGCCGATCCTGCAACGGACGCGGCCAAGTCCGCTATCAGCAGGGATTCTTCAGCATCGCGCGTACCTGTCCCGCCTGCCAGGGGACGGGCAGCGTCATCACCGATCCTTGCGCGAAGTGCAAGGGCGAAGGCCGCATTCTCCGCCAGCGCACGGTGGACGCTAAAGTTCCCGCAGGCGTAGAAGACGGAACGCGAATTCGCTTTTCTGGCGCCGGGGAAGTAGGCGCTTTCGGGGGCCCGGCCGGAGATTTGTACTTAGTGCTGCACGTGAAAGAGCATCCCTTCTTTGTGCGCGAAGGCAACGACCTGCACTGCGTGGTCCCGATTTCGGTGGCCCAAGCCGCCCTAGGCGCAGAGGTTCGCGTTCCCACCATGGACGGCGAACATACGCTAAGAATTCCCGATGGAACGCAACCGAGCTCGACCTTCCGCATCCGCAATAAAGGTGTGCCCGTACTGAACGGACACGGCCAGGGCGATCTTTACGTCGAAGTCCGGGTGCAGGTTCCGACCAAGCTGAATAAGCGCCAGAAGGAGTTGTTGCAGGAGCTCGACGCCCTTGCGAAAGTGGACAACCAACCTGTGCTCCGTTCGCTGCTCGGCAAAGTGAAAGACATGTTCGGATAAGTTATCGCTGCGACTACCACCCCTCAGCGGCTAAAGCCGTCCTTCATTTTGTACGACTTGCGGCGCCGGCTCAGAAGCCGCGCCCTTTCAAAGCAACGGAAGAACAGGCTTTCCGCAAACGGATTTCAGTCGTGTCGCTAGCGTCCTAATCGGGGCTTTTGCCGCTGAGGTGCAGCTTCTCGCATGACCCGCCGACGATGGATCGCCGATGAGGTTTCTGGCAAACACGCTGCCCTCATCGGAGAGCACGCCGATCACCTGATTCGGGTTCTGCGCGCGCGCGTGGGACAGGAATTCGACATCGCCACCGGCGCCGTCGTCCGCCGCGGCCAAATCACGACCATTCAGAACCACCGAGTCGACTTCGAACTAGGCGAAGAAATTCCCTCCTCGCCCACGCTCAACCTCACACTCCTGCTCGCCGTGTTCAAATTCGATCGCATGGAGTGGGCGATTGAGAAATGCACGGAATTGGGAGTCTCGAGAATCGTGCCCGTGATTGCGCGCCGCACCGACGCTCATCTGGCGGCGGCAGCGGGAAAACGTGTCGAACGCTGGCGCAGAATCGCGCTTCAGGCGGGCGAGCAATCACGCCGCATCACTCCGCCCGAGATTGCTGATCCAATCAAACTGCCGGATGCGGTGACTCTAACCGCGTCGTCGCGAATTGTGTTGGCAGAATGCGAACAGGAAACCTTACTGCGCGACATCCTCATTTCGCATCCCGAGGGAGAGACATTTCTCGCGATTGGTCCTGAAGGTGGTTGGACAGAAGAAGAATTAGAGCTATTCCAAAAGGCTGGCTGGATCTTGGCGTCGTTGGGCACGACGATCCTACGAGCCGAAACCGCCGCCATCGCGGCCACCGCGATCACAATCTCACAACTCAGCTAAGTAGCGGCGCTCCGGGCGGCTGTCCGGTGGGCGTCCCGCCCGCCGCGCTGTCGGTACACTACAGCGGAAGGGTTTAAGATGTCTGCGTTTAAGTCGAACAACCAGTGTCTCGACGTTATAAGGCTGTCGCGTTCGGCAAGTGATATCCTGCTCGCAATGCCGTCTCTTAAGTCGACCTTCCGCTCCGTTCCATTTACTCCCGACGATCGCCAGCGCGAGGCCATCGAGCATGTCCACGGACCGATGCTTGTGATCGCGGGCGCGGGCACCGGCAAAACATCAGTTTTGACGCACCGCATCGAGCGCCTGGTTCGTGAAGGCCATGCCTACCCTCACGAGATTCTTGCCCTAACGTATACGAAGAACGCCGCCAACGAAATGCGCGAGCGCGTGCGCAACCTGCTAGGCGGAAAAGAAGTGAACGCAGCCACCTTCCACGACTATTGTCTCGACATGCTCAAGCGCGTTCACCAGGACTTCGACGTCCTCGACGACAAAGATCTCTGGATCTACCTCCGCCGCCGCATTCGCGAATTGCATCTCGAACACTACGTCCGCGCCGCCAATGTTGCCCAGTTCTTGAACGACCTGCTGGAATTCGTAAGCCGCTGCCACGACGAGCTGGTCACGCCCGAAAAGTACGCGCAGTATGTGGAACGCCTGGAGCGCAAAGAAGTCCCGATCCCACGCGTCGCGAAATCCAAGAACGTTCTCGAAGACGACGAAGTTCTGGGCCGCTGCCGCGAGATTGCCAGCGTCTTCACCACCATGGAGCGCTGGCTCGCCGACGAAAATCTTGGCACTTTCAGCCACATGATCAGCCGAGCGCACGCTTTGCTGCACAGTGACGAAAATGTTCTGACCGAGGCGCGTGCCCGCGCCCGCTTTATCCTCGCTGACGAATTTCAGGACGCCAACTTCGCCCAGATTCAGATTCTCGCCCGCCTCGCCGGACCCGAGGCCAACATGTTTGCCGTCGGGGATCCCGACCAGTCCATTTACCGGTTTCGTGGGGCCTCCAGCGCCGCGTTTGAGCTTTTTGATCGTCACTTTCCCCAAGCCAAACGTGTGGTCCTCGAAAAGAACCGCCGTTCGACCACGCCGATCCTGCGCAGCGCCTTTGCGCTCATCGACAAAAATCCGCCGGTCTTCTCACATCGACACAGAGTTGACCAAACTCAGGTCAGACGCGATGCGGCGTTTGCTTATAAGCGCATTCCGCTTCAGTCCGCGCGCGAGGAGGAATCCGCTAGAGCTGGAACACCTCTACGCGGCTCGAAGGTTTCGGCGGTGGTTCTCACCACCAAAGACACGGAAGGTCCCGACGTGGTGGGCTTCATTCGCGACGCGCAAAGAAAGTCCAGGTGCAGGTGGTCCGATTTCGGTATTCTCTATCGCTCGCACTACCACCGCGACGACGTGGTTCACGAATTGGCCGAAGCCGGAATCCCCTTCGTCATTGAGAGCATGGACATCTCCGATACTCCCGAGGCGCGCGATCTGTTTGCTTGCCTCAACGCGATCGTATCCTCCGGCGACGACGTGAGTCTGTTTCGCGTTGCCGCGCTGCCGCGGTTTCACGTGAATCCCGAAGAGCTGCGCCAGGTGACGCGATCCATTGCCCGCGACAATCGGGAAGGCCAGGTCGTCCCGCTGTTCGCTGCTCTCGACCGGGTCGACGGCGGTAGCGAGGTTCTCGCTGCCGTACAGCGTACCCGCGAAGAAATCCGCCGCAGGGAAGCGAAGGCTCGCGCCGCGCTCGACATCATCGTAAAACAGTTTGAACTGGACGCCTCGTCGTCGATTCTTCAAGCCGCGCTGCACTTCGTCGACGAGTGGGAAAAGAAAAAAGTCAACAAGACGACTGAATTGGAGGAACTGGTCGACTATCTCGCACTTTTCCGCGAGGCCGGCGGGGTGATTCCTCTGGAAGCGCAAGAAAGCGAGAATGCTGTCCGCCTGATGACCGTGCACGGAGCCAAAGGTCTGGAGTTCCCGCACGTCTTCATTCTCCGCGCCAATTCCGGCTCGTTCCCCTGTTCCTATCGGGAAACGCTGGTCGCGTTCCCCAAAGAACTGCGCGACCCCGATTCAGTCACTGAAGCGGACGACCAGACACTTCACAAAGAGGAAGAGCGCCGCTTATTCTACGTCGCCATGACCCGCGCCCGCGACTCGCTGCAGGTTTATTCCAAGCAGGGAAAGGGCAAGCTCAACAAGAATCCCGACGGCTACATGCGGGAATTGATCGAGGACAAAAGCCTTGGCCCTTGGCTGACTGCGATCCCTGCGCGCGGAACGCAGACCAGCCTCGATATTTTTGCCGAAGCGTCGCTGGCATATCCGGCGGAGTCACAGACCAATCTTTGGTTCGAACTCCCGGTGCTCGCCGGTTTGCATACCCGGCTGAGCGCATCCGCCGTCGACACCTACGAGCGCTGCGGGCTGCAGTTCAAGCTGGAGCGGGACTGGCGATTGGAGGCGCGGCCGGCGGCTGCGATGCAATATGGCGCCGCCATCCATCGCATCCTCAAAACTTATTTCGATTCCGTCAACCTCGGCCGGGCAAAGACGGACGATGAATTGATTGACCTCTTTCGCCTCGATCTGGCCGAGGCCAAGATTCAGGAAACCTACCAGCATGAACTCTATGAGCGGCAGGGAATTGCCCAGCTACGCGAATTCCTCGCCGCAGCCCGAACGCTTCCTTCGGCGCACGTGCTGCACACGGAGCAGTCCTTTGAGATTCGCGTGGGCCCGACCACGGTCGTCGGACGTATCGATCGCATCGACCGCCGTCCCGACGGCAGCGTGGCCATCGTCGACTACAAGACGGGTAAGGCTCGCGACCAGGAAAACGCCGATGAGAGCCTTCAGTTGTCCCTCTATGCCATCGCCGCCAAAGAGAAGTGGGGTTACACGGTGGGCGCGCTGATTTTTTACAACCTGCAGGAGAACGTTGCCGTCATCACGACACGCAACGAGGCGCAACTGCTGGGCGCTCGGAGTCGCGTGGAAGCCGCCGCCCAGGGAATTGCGGACGGAAAATTCGTGGCGAGAACGGGAATGCACTGTAATTTTTGCGCGTATCGCAGCCTATGCCCCGAAAAAGAGAAGCGCATTCCGCATCGAGTGGAGAGCATCGCAGGGCGGCCGAATTAGCAGATGTTCTGGACCGACTCGACCGCCAAAAAAACTTAGGGGACGCTCTTGAGCGTCCCCTTTTTACTTTGTACGAACTTTCTTAATGCTTCTTTTTCTTCTTTGCCTTTTTCTTGGTTGCCATTGTTCCTATTCTCCCTTCCATTTTTCATGGAAAACATTGCAGTGGTCTTTTACTGCAACTAGTTGATGTATAGAGTTAATGAAAAATGAAGTCAAGAAAAAAATGACGATCGAACTTCGCGAGTCGTGACACCAAAGTCACGACGAGCGAGATTTCGGAAGCAAAAGTCAAGAAGTATTTCGAATACGTCATCGAGTCGTGTTGGATGTTCCTTCCGCCAACAAGTCGCGAGTCATGTTGCGCTCGCAGGGCCAAGACAAGAATTGCGATATGTTGGTTTCAACGCGGCGATCTATCAGCAATACTGTGCCGCGACATATTCGCTCGTTTCTGCATCTATAATAAAAGTTGCGAAATCTTCGCGGGAGCTTGATTCATGGCCTCTTTTAACGATGTTGTTATCCTTTCCGGCTGTCGCACCGCCGTGGGAAAATTTCAAGGCAGCCTCTCCGATTTCAGCGCTCCGCAACTGGGTGCCATCGTTGTCCGCGAGGCGGTGAAGCGCGCCGGCATCGATCCTAGAGAGATCGACGAGTGCATCATGGGCAATGTCGTCTCCGCCGGTCTCGGTCAGAATCCGGCGCGTCAGGCCGCGATCTTCGGCGGACTCTCTTCCGCGACAGGTGCCATGACAATCAACAAGGTCTGCGGCTCGGGATTGAAATCCGTCGCGCTCGCCGCGCAAGCGATTCAGACGGGAAACAGTTCGATCGTCGTCGCCGGCGGAATGGAGTCGATGACGAATGCTCCGTATCTCCTGCCGCAAGCGCGCAAGGGGTACCGTCTCGGCAACGCGCAGATTGTCGACTCGATGGTGCACGACGGCCTGTGGGACATTTACAACGACTACCACATGGGCATGACGGGCGAGAACGTCGCAGAGAAATACGGCATCACGCGCGAAGAACAGGATGAGTTTGCCCTGAACTCTCACCGCAAGGCGCTGTCTGCGATCAAAGAATGTCGCGTCAAGTCGCAGATCGTTCCGGTCGAGATTCCCGCCAAGAAAAAAGGAGCACCTCCGACCATTTTTGACAAAGACGAGAGTCCGCGCGAAGATACGACGATCGAAGTGCTGCGCTCGCTGAAGCCCGCGTTCAAGAAAGATGGCACGGTCACTGCCGGCAATGCGCCCGGAGTGAATGACGGCGCCGCCGCTCTGGTCGTCACCAGCGCGAAGCGCGCAGGCGAACTGGGTGCGACGCCGATGGTCCGCATCGTGGCCCAGGCGACCAGCGGCGTCGAACCGAAATGGGTGATGATGGCTCCCGTCGGCGCGGTGCGAACTATCTGGGACAAAACTGGCTGGAAGAATGAAGATGTCGATCTCTACGAACTGAACGAGGCGTTCTCTGTGCAGGCGCTGGGTGTGATGCGCGAACTGAATCTGAATCCCGAAAAAGTCAACGTGAACGGCGGTGCCGTGGCCATCGGCCACCCGATCGGCGCCAGTGGCGCACGGGTCCTAGTCACGCTGATCTATGAAATGATTCGCCGCGATGTCAAACGAGGCATTGCCGCTCTCTGTTTAGGCGGAGGCAATGCGGTAGCCATGGCAGTCGAGCGCTAGAAGTTTCAGGTAACGACAGCAACGGCTCACCCCGCCGGTGACATCGGCAGCGAAACCGTGAACACCGCCCCGCCATCCGGAGCGTTGGCCGCTTCCACGCTCCCATTGTGCTCTTTCATCACCGACTTGCAGATGCTTAGCCCTAATCCAGTGCCGCGCCCCGGACGCTTCGTCGTATAAAAGGGATCGAAGATGCTGGCCAAGGTCTCTTTCGGAATACCGGGTCCGTCGTCGTGGAAGCTGACCCAAACCGAATCCTCCGCTTTGCCCAAACGAATTCGCAGGGTCCCTTTATCCCGGACATCGCGGATCGCATGCTCTGCATTCAGAATCAGATTCAGAAAGACCTGCATCAACTGGTGCGGATCTCCCAATGCGTAAGGCACACCGGGCTCCTTCAAAAAGTCGACCGCAATGTTGTTCTTGCGCAGCGAGTAAGCATGCAGGTTCAAGGTTCGCTCCACCACTTCCACCAGATTGATCCTGCTCTTGCCCGGAGCGGGTGGGCGAGAAAAGTAAG
Organism: uncultured Acidobacteriaceae bacterium; assembly: GCA_963733795.1. Classification (GTDB taxonomy): domain Bacteria; phylum Acidobacteriota; class Terriglobia; order Terriglobales; family Acidobacteriaceae; genus Sulfotelmatobacter. The sequence continues at coordinate 800,986 of CAVTED010000001.1, read as the reverse complement.
TCAGATTCTGCACGATCTCTGCCGCGCGGCGCGCCTGCTGCTGCAACATGGCCAGTTGCTTACGCGACGTTTCGTTGGTCTCGGTGTCCTGCAAAAGCTCGCTAACTCCCATGATGCTGGTCAAGGGATTATTCAGTTCGTGGGCGACGCCGCCAATCATCGCGCCCATGGCCGCCAACCGCTCGCTCTGGACAATCTGCTGTTCCAGCTTTCGTTCGACCGTGATGTCGCGAACAGAAATAATCACACCACTGATCTTTCCCTCGGCATCCACCAATTGGCTGCCTGCCGCACGCATCGTCCGCCAGCTTCCATCCCGGTGCCGTGCGCCATATTCCGCGGATGCGAACGCCTGCTTGCCGGAAACCACAGCGTGGTAAAGCGTAGCCATTTCCGGCGAATGGTCTTCCATCGACGAGATTTGCTTTCCCAGCATATCTTCCGGCTCGTAGCCGAGAAGATCGCGCGCGCGCGAACTGACGAAGGTGTAACGTTCCTGCAGGTCCACCACCAGGATCAGATCCGGAAAACTCTCCAGCAGCCGGCTGTGGAACTCCTCCTGCTGCGCCAGTTGCCGCTCCATCTTCCGCTTTTCGGTGATGTCCACCAGCGTTCCCTGATAGCGGATGATGTTCCCCGAGGTGTCCCAAACCGCTCGTGAGGAATCGAGGAAAATTGCCGCGGTCCCGTCTTTTCGCCGGAGCTTAATTTCGCGCGTGCGCACCCCTCCGCGGTCATCCAGTGCCCGCCCCAGGACCGGTTGCCCGGGATCGAAATTCAAAGCCGCCGGCTCGGCGGTGAGAAGGTCCCTTTTCTCCGTGTATCCGAGCATGCTGACCAGGGCCGGATTAGCGTCCAGCAAAAGCCCCTCAGGCGTGCTGAAGTAAACTCCTTCCTGCAAAGTCTCAAACAATTCCGTGAAGCGCATTTCTTTCTCGCGCTGCTCGGTCACGTCGCGTCCAAGCATGCTCACGCCCACGACTTCATCGCCTTTGACGATCCCGTTCAGCACACATTCAAAGTAGAGAGTCCGCGAACGGTTCTTCAATCGGATCGGCACGGTCCCGGTCCAACGTTTCTTCTCTAGAAATAGTCCCAGGCTTCGTTCCACATCCGCCTGAGTCGGTTCCTCGACGAAATCGTAGATTTTGCGCCCCACCAGTTCGGAATAAGTCGCTCCGGTGATCTCGGTGATGCGTTTGTTCACCGTTCGCAGGGTGCCGTCGAGCGACACCGCACATGCGGGATCGTCAAACGAATCGATCAACTCTTTAAAGTTGCGCTGCGACCGCATGATGACCTGGCTGAGCTGGTCAAGCTGTTCCTCTGAAGGAGCGGCGCCGACGTGCTCCTGCAACCCGTGCAGTAGTCCTTTGAGTTCGCTGACCTGGCGTCGCCGGCCGTACGCGTACACTGTGAACAGAACCGACAGAACCAGAACGCCGATCGGAATGAGGCGAAGTTGAAACGGGATATTCTCCAGCCGCTCCCACAACAGCCCTGAAAGCGCAACCGCCAGCACCAGCATGAATCCCAGCGCCCAGCGCCATAATTGCGATTCTTCGCGCTCCAGATTGTCGGGGCCGCGAGAGATACGAGGCGGGTTCGGTCGGTCCATGCTCATGAGGAGGCTACAGGGCTCAGGTCTTAGCTCTTAGGGCAATTCTAATTCTATATGTGACGTTCGAAACCACCGTGTTAGACACTTTGGTACCGTGAGCATGACCGGTGACCTCGCTGGATCCTCTTCCGAGTGAACGAAACACGTTTATGGTGTACGTTAAACCGCGGGGCAAGGGCATGACTTCAGAGGCTGCGGAAAAACGCAATTCCCCACGAAACCTCGATTACCGACGCAAAAGCCCTTCCCATCCGGGACGCCTTACGCCGCCCTGACGGGGCCGGTCTTCCACGGCGACGCCTGCATTCGTAATTTTTCCGCAACCTCTGAGCCACGCGCTCCTGAGTTTTTCGGCAGCTTCTTCACTCCTGCTATAGCGCTGGAAGGAACGGTCTAGCGTCAAGACGGGCTTTTAGACCAGTTTTCCACAGTCGAACGTGACATCCGTCACAGCCAGCACAGCGTCCCACGCCCTAAAGTAATTAACTGGCATGTCAGGACTTAGTGTGGCCGTAACCTGGGGATTTTCCCCGCATCCATCCCATGCTTTATAAAACTCTCAGCGCCGCCGTATACGGCATCGACGCCAACATCATTCAAGTGGAAGTTGACTGCTCCGGCATCAAGTGCGATCAGGATCACTTCCACACCGTCGGCCTGCCCGACGCCGCAGTCCGGGAGAGCCGCGACCGCGTCCGCGCCGCGCTCAAGAATTGTGGCTACGACATTCCGCCGACACACATCACCATCAACCTGGCTCCGGCCGACATCAAGAAAGAAGGTTCGGGATTCGACCTGCCCATGGCCCTCGGCATCGTCGGCGCCTATGGAGGCCTTACCAAGAAAGACATTTCCGATTGCCTCTTCGTCGGCGAACTCTCTCTCGACGGAGGCGTTCGCGGCGTTCGCGGCGCTCTGCCGATTGCGATTGAAGCTCGCGGAAAGAAAATCGCGCGCATGGTCGTGCCAGAAGCCAACGCCAAGGAAGCCGCCATGGTCTCCGGCTTGGATGTTTACCCCGTGCGTTCCCTGCTGGATGTGATTCACTTCGTGAACTCGGGAAATGGCATCGTCCCGATCAAGGCTGATGGCGACTCGCTCCTGCGCGAATCGCAACAGTTTTTCGTCGATTTCAAAGATGTGCGGGGCCAGCAAACCGCCAAGCGCGCCATCGAGATCGCCTGCGCCGGGGGCCACAATATTCTTATGATCGGCCCACCCGGCTCGGGAAAAACGATGCTCGCCAAGCGTATGCCCACAATTCTGCCGCCTTTCACCTTTGAAGAGGCTCTCGAAACAACAAAGATTCACAGCGTGGCCGGAGTGCTTGATCAAGGCAGCGGACTGGTGGGCACGCGGCCTTATCGTTCCCCGCATCACACGATCTCCGACGCCGGCCTGATCGGCGGCGGCGTTATCCCGCGCCCCGGCGAAGTTTCGCTCGCGCACAACGGGCTGCTCTTTCTCGACGAGCTTCCCGAATTCCCCCGCAATGTCTTAGAAGTCCTCCGCCAGCCGCTTGAAGACGGGACAGTCAGCATCGCTCGTGCTTCCATGTCGCTGACATTTCCGGCTCGCTTCATGCTGGCCGCCGCGATGAACCCGTGCCCTTGCGGCTTCCACAACGACCGCTCGCGCGAATGCCAGTGCACTACGCCCATGATTCAGCGCTACGTTTCAAAAATCTCCGGCCCGCTCATGGACCGCATCGACATTCACATCGATGTTCCCGCCGTGAACTACAAAGAGATGCGCAGCACTCACGAACCCGAGAACTCGGCCACGATTCGCGAGCGCGTCGTCCGCGCCCGCCAAAAGCAACTGCAACGCTTTTCCACGTCCCGCGAGAAGCTTTATTGCAACGCGCAGATGTCCTCCCGCCACATCCGCACGCACTGCGAACTCTCCGCCGACTGCGAACGCTTGCTCGAACGCGCCATGACTCAGCAAGGCCTGAGCGCCCGCGCCCACGACCGCATCCTGAAAGTCGCCCGCACGGTGGCAGATCTCGAAGACGCCGCCAACTTGGAGCCGAAACACATCGCCGAAGCGATCCAGTACCGGAGCTTGGACCGCACTTATTGGGCATAGGGGAGCCTGAACAAACGGTCGGGAACAACGACAACAGATGCAAGAGAGAATTGCCGGAGCACGCTGCGAGTGGTAACTTATGCTGCCATGCGAAGTACTTGGGTTCTCGTTTATCTTCTGCTGGTGGCTACATTCGCCGGTGCGATTGACAACGCCACCTTGGTCTCGCGGCGGAAGCGTGCTGCGCTCGCCTTTCATGATGGCATCCTGGTCGTACACGCCTCGGCGCGATTGGATATCTCCGCAGACGGATTTCGGCAGGATCCCTACTTTTATTACCTAACCGGCCTTGAAAACACGGTGAGTGCCATCCTCGTAATCGATGGCAGGTCGCAGCAGTCATGGTTATTTTTACCAGATCATTCTCCATTTCAGAAAAGGGGATTGCAGCCCGAGGTACTTCCCGGTGCCGATGCTGCGAAGCGCTTGGAGATTGATCACGTTGTAGAGTGGTCCGAACTCGACTCATTTCTGTCGCGAGGGGCGAGTTCGACGGCGCGTCTTTATTACACCGATGACGCTGGCGGATTTACGGAATTGCCCGCTAACTTGTTCCAGGGCAAGGCTCCGAAAGCTCCACTCTGGATTCAGAGCATCTTGCACAAATACCCGGCATTTGAGGTAAAGGAAGTTAGCGATGATCTGAATACCCAGATGTTCGTGCAGGATGCGGGAGAAATAGCTGCGCTTCGCTCCGCGGCAAAGGCGACGGTAACGGCGCTGATGGCTGGGCTGCACACGATCCACCCCGGGGTCTCGCAGCGGATCGTCGAATCCAGCGTGGAGAGCGCTTGCTGGACCACGGGAGCGCACGGGACCGATTTCTGGCCGTGGTCGATGGCCGGCGAAAATGCTATCTTCCCGCGTCCATTTTTTTCTCTTGCCCTGTACGATCATCTCAACACGGAAATGAGAACTGGAGAACTCGTTCGTCTGGACGTAGGGTGCGAGTGGCAGCATTACGAAGGAGACTTGGGGCGTACGGTTCCGGTTTCAGGCCATTACGGGGATGATCAACGTGAAACGTGGAACATATTTGTGGCCGCGTATCAGGCAGGGGCAGCGGTTCTGCGGGCGGGAATCACGGTCGATCAGGTCTATGAGATGTGGCGTGCGGAACTGCTGCGACACCGAGCCGCCGCCAAGAGCGCTCTCGCGCAGCATGCGATCGACTCATGGTCAAAACGCGAGAATGTGCCTTTCTGGCAAATCCATGCCACGAACCTGCTCGCCGCTTTACCCCCGCCAACCCTGCCTGCGGGGATGACCATAAATTTCGAACCCATCGCAGCAGTGGACGGACAAGGATTTTTTCTCGAGGATATGTACTTGATTACCAAGGATGGCGTGGAACTCCTGACGCCAGGAGTGCCCTACACGGCCGAACAGATTGAGGCGGAGATGCGATAGGGAACTCGCAAAAGCGCCGAGCGCCTACCACCCACTTCATACCCACAAGAAAAAAGCGCCGGTGAAAACCCCGGCGCAATTCCCGATATCAAGAAAAGATCCCTGTCAGTAGCCCATCGACCCTTTGTTGCTGGAAACATCCTTCGATGTCATGTCGAAGGTCAGCAGAAATCCATTCGTGCCCTTGAACTCGAAAGCATTCGGGCCCTCGCGATAGGTTTCAATTTCATTCGGCATCATCACGAAGCCGTCATTGCGAGGCGTTCCCCAATATTTGACATTCTTGAGTACCGCAGGTTCGTCGGTCATGCCCTGAAAACGCTTCAGTTTTACTTCGGCCGTCTTGCCTCCGTTCAGCGTTGCATGAGCCTGATCCTTGTCAAAAGTCCAGGTGTCGATGTCGCCCTCGGCGGTCTGGAACGATTTCCACTTCACCGGAAACACGTGCCCCAGAATGTCCCCCAGACCCTGGCGTTGTTCTGCCGTCGTGCCTTTGTCGAATACAACTAAAGCCCGCTCCATCTGACCCTGGGAGAAATCGCCGCCCAGATCGCCGGTGATCCAGAACTTGGCGCCGGCAAGGTTAGTAGATCCGTAGTGGCCCTGGTTGACCTTGTAAGCATTATTGAATTTGCAGAAGTGTTCAGTTTTGCCACCCTCGTGATGAGCCGCCGGGTGCGCGTTGAAATAGCACATGCAGAAGTGTGGACAGCTGCAAGCCTCAATCGCAGTAGCGTTGATGGCCCAGTCCGCGGCCGGTGAAGCAGTGTGGCCGGCGGACACCCCAAGTAAGGCAATCACAAACAGCAATGGCACTCTATGCATCAGAGATACCTCCTTTTGGTGCGGGATTATCCGCCCAAAAAAAGGCTTTGGCAAGGCAAAACGAGGTGGTTTGACCACCGAACCGCGCGGCGGGAATCAGAATCCTTCCTGCCCTGAGCTTGGCGAAGGGGCGGCTGCCCCCCATTAGAACCTTATCGGCATTCAGTCGTAGCGCAGGGCTTCGATGGGATCGACCTTGGCCGCGCGACGAGCGGGAAAGTAGCAAGCCAGCAGAGCCACAAGGATAAGCAAGAACGCGACGCCGGCAAATGTAACCGGATCGGTCGGACTCAATCCAAACAGAAACGAGCGCAGCGTCCGGGTCAGCGCAAACGCGCCGCCAATGCCGATCGCCACCCCGATGAGAGCCGTAACCAGGCCCTGCCGTTCTTCAGGTGGAGCGAAGAGCCTGCCCTGAGCGAAGTCGAAGGGATCGCGAGTACACGCCGTTACCCTCCCTTGGCAGAGCTGCGAGGCAGAATCCATAAAGTCTTCATTGCATATCCCATGCCAGATTCGGCAGCCGTAACGCGTTGATGGCAAAAGAAGATGTTTAGCAGTTCTATCTAACTTCGTCCGCACGCGGACGTGGCTGACCGGAATCGGACAGCGGAATCGGAAAGAAAGACAGCCACTTCTTGGCTGGGCTCGCTCGCGGCTTGACAAAAGAACGTAAAGCCTTCGGATAGAATGCCTTGGCCGATAGTTTCCTGCCGCGAATATTTCTCCGGATGGTGTTGGCAGCCAGGTTACAAATAATTACTTGACCACACCCCTGCTTGCGGATACATTAGCCAGTTCCCGCGACACTTAGGAATTTGCTGGGGCAGTTTCATTCTCGAACCGAAAAGGTAACCCCGCAAAATCGAGCATCTTCGGTATCCCGTCGCGCATCTATTCAAAAAGTGAGTTTTTACGCGAACTCCTTTAAAACCTAATAGGAATCAGTGACTTATAGCGCGCTCTGCGCTTCGGGTCACCCTCCCCGGCAAAGGACGAATGCGGAAGGCCACCATCATAAAGTAAGGAGAAAGAAAGCTTATGCGCTCTGATCGTGTCTTTGATGCTTTACAGACCCTACGCAACCGGTATATGCTTTGTCAGCTTGCCTCCAAGGCCACGCGGAAGTTCCACCGGCCCAGTACCAGAATCCAGGAAACCATGAACGGCGTTTTGGACCGGATTGCTGACTCGGAGCGGCAAGAAATTTTGTCGGAACCAGAGAATTTTGCTGAGGCACAACGGCGGGCTGCTTAATCCAGCCCCGCCTTCCTGCCTGGTATATTTGCGTCTTCCCTGCGTCCCCTCTCCTTTTAAAAAATCTCCCGCTGACACTAACGAATACGTTCTAGTGCACGGGTTCAGGTGAATCATGACCATTGCTGAACTGAAAGAAAAGAACATCACCGAGTTGACCAAGATCGCAAGGACCTTGGATCTGCCCGGCGCCAGCGGTATGCGCAAGCAGGACCTCATCTTCAAAATCCTGCAGGCGCAGAGCGAAAAAGAAGGACACATTTTCGCCGAAGGCGTGCTCGAAATCCTGCCCGACGGCTACGGCTTTCTGCGCTCTCCCGACTACAATTACCTTCCGGGCCCGGACGATATCTACGTCTCGCCCTCGCAAATCCGCAAGTTCGACCTCAAGACGGGCGACACCATCAGCGGCCAGGTGCGTCCTCCCCATGAAGGCGAAAAATATTTCGCGCTCGTAAAGATCGAAGCCGTCAACTTTGAATCTCCAGACGAGGCCCGCAACAAGATTCTGTTCGATAACCTGACGCCGCTGTATCCGCAGGAGCGCCTCAAGCTTGAGACTACGCGCGAAAACGCCAGCGCCCGCGTGATGGATTTGCTCACGCCGCTCGGCAAGGGACAGCGCGGCCTCATCGTCTCTCCGCCGCGCGCCGGCAAGACCATGCTGCTGCAGAATGTCGCGAATTCGATTACGACAAACCATCCCGAAGTTGTTTTGATGGTCCTGCTCATCGACGAGCGCCCGGAAGAAGTCACCGACATGCAGCGGTCAGTTAAAGGCGAGGTGATTTCCTCGACCTTCGACGAGCCCGCCGCACGGCACGTGCAAGTCGCCGAAATGGTGATCGAAAAGGCTAAAAGATTAGTCGAGCATAAGCGCGACGTGGTGATCCTGCTTGATTCGATCACCCGCCTCGCCCGCGCCTACAATACGATCGTTCCGCCATCCGGCAAAGTCCTCTCCGGCGGCGTCGATTCCAACGCCTTGCAGCGTCCGAAACGTTTCTTCGGCTCCGCCCGCAACATTGAAGAAGGCGGCTCGCTGACCATCATCGCGACCGCTCTGATCGACACCGGTTCCCGAATGGACGACGTCATCTTCGAAGAATTCAAAGGCACCGGCAATTCGGAAATCATCCTCGAGCGTAAGCTGGTCGATAAGCGCGTCTTCCCAGCCATCGACATTCAGCGCTCCGGAACGCGTAAAGAAGAGTTGCTCATCCCGAAGGAAGATCTTTCGCGGATATGGGTTCTACGCAAAGTCCTGAACCCGCTGTCACCGGTCGAAGCCATGGAATTGCTGATCGACAAACTCAGCAAGACCCGAGGAAACAGCGAGTTCCTGGCTAACATGAGCGCACTCTGATCGTTGCCTGAAGCCCCAAATAGAAAGCCAGAGCCTCAAGCTCTGGCTTTTTAATAACCTCACTGTTCCTCTGTGCTCAGTGGTTAATGTTTTCTTCTCTATACGGCCCGGATTAAGACCCCGGCCGTTCTTTTCTCTTTTCGAATTGCCCCACGTATAATTTGCCCGAGTGCGAGTCGACTCTCTGCGAGGTTTCCGTGCGGTTCATACTGGTCGTATGGATTTTCTCCCTTTGCCTGTTCGCCGGCCCAGCTTTGGCGCAGAGGACAAACCCGGCACCACAGATCCCGTCCCCCCAGAATGAGCCCATGACGGATGAAGAACAGGCGCGCGCCCGCATCACCAGCGAGATGGCCAAGAAAGCCGCCAAAGACCGCGTCGCCGCCCTCAAGAATGACACCGACAAGTTGCTGCGGTTGTCCGTGGAACTGAAGCAGTCCGTGGACAAGTCCGACGAAAATGTGCTCTCGGTCGATGTGATCAAGAAAGCGGAAGAGATTGAGAAGTTGGCCCGCAGCGTGAAAGATAAAATGAAAGGGCCGAACTAGCGGGCTCCGTGCGTCATTATGGGTCAGTGAGTGATATGGGGATGTTTCGCCAGTTGACCCGCTCGACTACAATTCCGCGTTGAGGTTGCAATGAGATGGCAGGTTTCGAGGCAGCATGGGCTGCAGTAGATCACGCAAAGGACGGAGAGCCAGTATCCCCCGAATTGCGGCCACTGCTGCGACAGGTTTACTCCGATGTTTTGGTTGAACCGACCGACCTCCCCGCTCTGAAAGAGAGTCTTGCTCGGTTGCTTCAATACCTCAGCGCTGCAGGAAGGACGAACGCCAACTGCTGGGCGGTTGACCTCTTCTTTTGCTCGTCCGAAGAATGGGAGCGAGACTGGACTGAACAAAACCTACCGGATGACTTTCACGATGTGCTGTCACTGATGGGGCAGGCATTACACGATACGGTGAAAACGCCAAAAATTGCCGATAACTTCGATTGCCTTCCTGAGCAACTACTTGAGCGCGTTCGACGGCTAAACGCCTCCGCACCGGTCAGTGAGTGAAATGGCGATATTTCGACAGTCGTTCTATGGGCTATTGGTGGAGGAGGATAATCACATGAACTAGCCCGTATCCGATAAGGAATAGAGCCCCAAGGCGCGTCTGATTAGTCTCCGGGGTAGCAGACTTTGCAGTAAATAGAAACACGCCCGAAATCAATGAGCCGAGAACAACACTCCCCAAACGAATCTTGGCGGCAACCGTCAGCGGATTCCCCGACCAACGAAAACACGCGCTTGCTGAACTGACCAAGCAGAATGCAAAGAAAGCGGCAAAACAGAAGATGTATTGTCCCGTGCTCAGGGGCTCACGTCGTCGGGGTGGAATCTCGTCGAACACGACTAGAGCATTCTTGCAAACGATTCGCCAGCGTGCACGATGACTGTCGTAACCACTGACAAGTTGCTGCGGTTGTCCGTCGAACTGAAGCAGTCGGTGGACAAGTCCGACGAAAACGTCCTCTCAGTCGACGTGATCAAGAAAGCCGAGGAGATCGAGAAGCTAGCCCGCAGCGTGAAAGATAAAATGAAAGGCCCGAATTAAGTTCGTTCTTTGCGGACTGGATCATTCCGCCACAGAGACGGCCGCCTGGTGCAGATCGTTGTGGGTCCTCCGGGGGGCTGCCGGAACTGCCGGGAAGACGCTGAAAACTATGTTCATGCCATATTGTTCCAGATCGAACTCTTGTAGACACCGGCCGTCGACAATGTCGTAGAGAGAGAGGTGCGTAGCTTTTTCAATCATCCCAGGTCTATAGATATGCTTGACCCAGAGGATATTTTCCCGGAATTTGGTTTTTCGAACCCGCGTAAACCCTACCCAGATTCTTCTTTCATCCAGCGGCAGCACGCCTCGGCACCAACCCAAAAGAGCTCCACTGCCGTTAATCTTCTTCAGGTCGACAACGTCGTCCACCTGTAAGGTGCGAGTGTTCGCAATCACGATCTTTCCATCGACGGTGGTGAAGTAAATTCGGTCGCCGAAAATCAGGCCGTCATGCGGTGACTGTACCGCGATATCAATCCGCTTGCTGGGGTTGTCGAGGCAGATGGCGTCGCGCTGCCGGAACCGCGTGACCCAGGTTTCGCCATTGAGTTCGAACACAAAATTTGGATGCGCTTGGTGTGGCTTCGTGCTATCGACCTTCCGATAATCGATATCCCGAGAAAAACGCGACCAGAGAGCTTCGTCGGTTACCGCCCACTCCGACAAGACCTCGCCCCGCAAGTTGAACTTGATGACCATGTCGAGCCCGGTGTTGGCCACGAGGAGATTGCCATCCGTAGTGACTGTGACGTGATGGACGTCATTCAGAGCCGGCAGCGAGACATAACCAATCCGCTGGAATTCCGGCAGTCTGAAAATCAGCACTTCGGTGGTAGTACAGGCATACAGAGTATTGCCCACGATCGTACCCGCCTTGAACACCACGGACGAGTGTGAATGAGGTCGCACCTCGGGAGGACTCTTGTATTCAACACAGGTGCGCGCATGCCCGCTTTCCGGATCAAGTTCCAGGATTAAGGCAGATTCGTAAAGATTCCACTCTTCCTCATTTCTTAAAATCAGTTTTCGCTGTCGTGCGCCCAACGCGTAGAGGCAATCCATGATTCCGGATTATCTGTCGTGTCCGTGGCTGCTGAGGTTAACGAGACGTGAATAGTAGGTGAAGAAACTGTTAACCGCTGAGGATTATTGCCGGAATCGTTCATTAAACAGAAACGCCATCCGAGATTGTTCCCGGATGGCATTGATGTACCCTTGCGTTGTCTTACTAGGCTCCTGCCCTGATTCGCATGCCGTAAAACGAACGGTATACGAATGTAAACGACACAGCGAAGAACGCCAGCGCCAGCACCCGAGTCAGAGTCGTACCGTTTTCGCTGGCCAGTTTGACCGCCAGTTCGACCGCCAGCAGCCCAAACAGCGTGGTGAACTTGATGACCGGATTCAGCGCCACCGACGACGTGTCCTTAAACGGATCGCCCACCGTATCGCCGATCACCGTGGCATCATGCAGCGGGGTGCCTTTTTGTTTCATCTCGACTTCCACAATCTTCTTCGCGTTGTCCCAGGCAGCGCCCGCATTGGCCATGAAGATCGCCTGGTAGAGACCGAAGATCGCAATCGAGATCAGATAGCCCACGAAGAAAAACGGGTCGACAAAGGCGAACGCCAGCGTCCCGAAGAACACAGCGATGAAGATATTCAGCATCCCCTTCTGCGCATACCTCGTACAAATCTCCACGACCTTTTTGCTGTCCGCGACCGAAGCCTTCACCACGCCCTCGAGTTTGATGTTGGCCTTGATGAACTCTACCGCCCGATACGCGCCTGTTGTGACGGCTTGCGTAGAAGCGCCGGTGAACCAGTAAATCATCGCACCGCCGGTAATCAACCCTAGAAAGAACGGCGCGTAGAGCAGCGACAGATTCTGCACGTTCGCGGTCAGGCCGTTGGTGAGTGCCATGATGATGGAAAATATCATCGTGGTCGCGCCCACTACAGCGGTTCCGATCAGCACCGGCTTCGCAGTCGCTTTGAATGTGTTTCCCGCTCCGTCGTTGGCTTCGAGCAGATGTTTCGCGCGCTCGAAATCGACGCTCATGTTGAAATCTTTCTTGATTTCAGCCTCTACGTTGGGCACCTGCTCGATCAGCGAAAGTTCATACACGGACTGAGCATTGTCGGTGACCGGTCCGTAGGAATCCACGGCAATGGTGACCGGACCCATACCCAGGAAGCCGAAGGCCACGAGTCCGAAAGCGAATACCGCGGGCGCCAGCATGGTATCGGCTTCCAAGCCCATTGAACTCAAACCCATCGTGCTCATGTAGTAGCCCAGAGCCATCAGCACCATCATCGCGAGACCCAGATAGTAGCCCGAGAAGTTCCCGGCCACGAAGCCGGAGAGGATGCCGAGCGACGCTCCGCCTTCCTCCGCGGATTTGACGACCTCCTTCACGTGCCGCGAGTCCACGGAAGTGAAAACTTTCACCAGTTCCGGAATGACAGCGCCCGCCAGCGTGCCGCAGGAAATGATCGTCGCCAGCTTCCACCACTGCGAACTGTCGTTCCCCAGCACCGGGATTGTGAAGTAGGAGACCAGGAAAGTGAGCCCGATCGAGACCATCGAAGTAATCCACACCAGCGAGGTCAGCGGAGCTTCGAAATTCATCTCCGCCGCGTTGCCATATTTCGCTTTGGCGATGGCGCCATTCAGGAAGTAGGAAAGCGCACTCGCCAACAACATGATGACGCGCATCACGAAGATCCATACCAGCAACTGCACCTGCACCGTGGGATTCTTCACGCCCAACAGAATAAAAGTGATCAGCGCGACGCCGGTCACCCCGTAAGTCTCAAAGCCGTCGGCCGAGGGCCCAACCGAGTCGCCGGCATTGTCGCCGGTGCAATCGGCAATCACGCCGGGATTGCGCGCGTCGTCTTCTTTGATTTTGAAAACGATCTTCATCAAGTCCGAGCCGATGTCGGCGATCTTGGTGAAGATGCCTCCAGCGATACGCAGTGCGGCGGCGCCCAGTGACTCGCCGATGGCGAAGCCGATGAAGCACGGTCCGGCATAGTCGCCGGGAATGAACAGCAGAATGAAGAGCATGATCAGCAGCTCCACGCTGATCAGCATCATGCCAATGCTCATGCCCGCCTCAAGCGGAATCTGATACACGGGATAGGGCTTGCCGGGAAGGGAAGCGAAGGCCGTCCGCGAATTAGCGAAGGTGTTGACGCGAATGCCAAACCAGGCCACGCCATAGCTGCCGGCGATTCCTACCAGGCTGAAGCCGAGAATAATAGGAAGCGTAAGCCCGACTGACTTTCCCGGCACCGGCGACAGCCATCCGAAATAGGCCGCAATAATGACCGCGATAAAAGCCCACAACAGCAGAATGAACTTACCCTGCGTCACCAGATAGGTTTTGCAAGTCTCGTAGATGAGTTCAGAAATCTCGCGCATGCTGCGATGCACCGGCAGATTCTTCAGCCGCACAAAGATGGTCATGCCAAAGGCGAGCCCGAACAGGCAGAACAGGATTCCGATCAGCAGCAGTTTGTGGCCGTCGATGGAGCCGTTGAAGAAGCTGACCTGCGAAAGGTCCGGCAGCTTCAAAGCCGCTTCACCGCCCACGGATTCCCCCGCAGGTTGAGCCAGGGACGTGGCGGCGCTCACGGTGAGCAGCGCGGCGACAGCAGAAAGCTTCGTGCTCACGCGGCGCGTGAAAAACGCAGCAGTGGCGAGCCAGGTGCACATAAATGAAGTCCTCCGAAATAACGGTTTAGGATTACAAACGTGTTTAGGCAGAGCTTTCCGAAAGCAACCTGGAGACTCGGAAGGCGGGCATGATCGCTCGCATATTCGAGCTCAATAAATTGTTTCCGGAATTCCGAACACGCTTCCACCGCAAGACCTGAAGGAGTGCTGAGCTTGGCCGCGTCGGATTTTGCGCCGGGTCAAAACCCGAAGAGTGAACAAGAGAAGTAAGAGCCTATCCTGTCCTCCCCGCGCAAAACAGCCGTTTATAGCACGTTGGTTAGGCAGGGTCAAACCCACCGATGGGGGATGCGAACTGCTTTTATATGCATGGGTTAAAGTATCGTTTTTCTAGAGCTTTGCCGGACTTTCTCCAGCAGTCACGCACTCCCTAGACTGAGTTCCGGCAGGCTTAGGTTGCAAGAGCGAAGCCGGTACAAAACAGGACCCCTGGGTTCGGCTTGTCGCCTCCGGCAGGCTCCGGCTTGGGAGGCGAACCGAAGAAAGTTCCGCCAGCCAATACGATGTCGATTGCCTGTACCAGATTATGAGCGGCTTGCGATTTCAGAACGTATCCTTGCGCCCCAGCCTGGCGGACCTCCGTTTCCAGCCTCCCGGAATGATGCGTGGTGAAGATTAAGAAAGGAATATTAATTCCCATCTTTCGCATTCGGGAAGACGCTTCGAGTCCACTCATGCGGGGCATGGTGATGTCGAGAATGACGATATCTGGCTTCAGTTCCTGAACGAACTGGATCGCTTGCTCGCCGTCTGTGGCCTCTCCGCAAATCTCCCACTCCGGGCGGGACTTGGCAAGAAGCGATTTCAGTCCTTCACGCAAGACTTCGTGGTCGTCAACGATTAGTATTCGCGCAGCCATCGCGAGGTTCTTCTAGATGTGTAGTCCATACTGCGATCTGATTACATCGGGGAGATGCCGTAGCGGCTAATGGCAGATCTCAAATTGGCACCGTAGCACGGATCCGCGTTCCGCTATCACTGGAAGAAATGTCGAGCGAGCCTCCCAGTTGGCGTAAGCGCTCACTCATTCCGCGTAACCCGACTCCAAGCGATCCCATCCAATCTTGCGTGCCGTGTTCGAGTATGGCCGTCGGTAGCCCTTTCCCGCGATCGGTGACCTGCAGGGTGACTCCATTATCCGTTTGGGAAATTTCGACGTCTGCAGTCTTGCTGCCAGAATGCCTCTGGACGTTGGTCAAGCTCTCTTGCAAGACTCTGAACAAGACTAATTCAGCGTCGCGAGACAGCCGCTCGAAATCGTCAGGAACGTGGAACGTGGTATTGATTCCGCTTCTCTTCGAAAAACCTTCCAGGTACCAGGGAATGGCGGACTTAAGACCCATCTCTTCGAGCATGGGAGGATACAAGAGATAAGAGATCGTCCGGACTTCTTTCACGCACTCTTCAACGAGATTTGCACATTGCGTGCTTTCGTCCGCGGTAGCTTGAGAGGAACTCATGGAATCGAGCTTCATCTTCAGCACAGAGAGATATTGACCTAAGCTGTCGTGAATCTCGCGTCCGATTTGGCGGCGTTCTTCATCTTGCGTGCGCAGCAAATGAAGGGACAGATCCCGAAGCGACTTTTCCGATTCCCGCAATCTTTGCCTGGACTCTTCCAGAGATCTTTGTGCCAGCATCCGCTCGGTGATGTCGCGCGTGACCTTGCTGAATCCCAGCAACTCACCCGTGCCGTCCCTGACGGCGGAGATGATCACATTGGCCCAGAATCTCGAACCGTCTTTACGAATGCGCCAACCCTCGTCTTCAAATCTGCCTTCCTTGGTAGCTACCTCCAATTCCCATGCTGGTTTACCGGCACGAATATCTTCCTCGGGGTAGAAGCGGGAAAAGTGCTGGCCAATGATCTCCGAGGCCTTGTAGCCTTTGATGCGTTCTGCTCCAGTATTCCAGGTGCTGACGCATCCCTCCGGGTCCAACATGAAAATCGCATAATCCTGCACGGCGTCGATAAATAGACGCGAGCGTTCCTCGCTGCGACGGAGAGCTACTTCGGTTCGCCGACGCTCTGTGAGATCCCGGGTAACTTTTCCGAAACCGACTAGACTGCCACTCGCATCTCTCATCGCGGTAATGGTGACGTTCGCCCAAAACCTTGAGCCATCCTTTCGGATTCGCCAGCCCTCATCCTCCACGCGGCCTTCTTTTTCGGCAAGATTCAGAAGTCTCTGCGGTTTTCCGGAGCGGACATCTTCTTTCGAATAGAACGTGGAAAAGTGCTGACCAATAATTTCCGATGCTTTGTATCCTTTAATTCGTTCCGCGCCGGCGTTCCAACTGGCGATCCGGCCGCCCGGATCTAGCATGAAAATTGCGTAGTCCTGGACGCTTTCTACGAACAACCGGAACGGCTCCTCCCTCTGGTGCCATTCAATGTTGGGCAAAACGAAACCCTCCCGTTGCAAATTGGCGATACTCTTGTAACTCTCGGATGTAATTGTGCTAGGAGAACCATCCAGTACCACGCTGGAGTGTTCCGCGCAAATCTTCATCAGTGAGTCATCCATCTCTTGGCGGGAAAATCCTTGCATCGGATAGGCACAGTGCAGAGAGAAGGAGTGCGTCTTCGCTAACTCGTTCCACAGCTTTTCTAGTTGTATTGCAGCGTCGCATTTTCCTTCGGCCCACAACAGGGCCACCATTTCTCCAAAAGCCACTACCCGACGGTTTTCGTCAAGGGAAGCTGCCGCCGCCTGCGCGATGACCTGCCCTATCGCGTTCGAGAAGAGCTCCCGGTCAGGCAGTCCATCTACCATAAACTTCGACAAAACCTCGCTCGCTTCCAAAGCGATATATCTGCTTTCCGCTTTGGCCTTCGCGAGATCAATCCCTTGGCCTGTCAGTTTATGGGCGAGGCCGTCGATGTGACCCGAGGTCGCGATGATGATCGCGGAACTTCCCCGAGTGAGAGCTTTACCGATGTGGCTCTTTAATTCATGCAGCAGCGCACCGTCATCGCCGTAGAACTGTACGGTGTGGAAGTGCTGATGTGGAAGGGAACTTGAAATTCCACTAACGCTCAAATGATTCTCCTGGGAGTATGAAACGCTACTGAGAACCCCACTAATCCAAGACACAAACTCAGATTGATGATGCCGTTAGATGCAGTCCCCTTCAAATACAGGAAACACTGTAGCGGCCATGGCGGCAGCTGTTCTCACGGGCCGAAGACCGCATTTCTTTCTGTAGTTGCTTTCGGGGACGATTTAGTACGATGGCGTACCTAAGTAGATCACCTTGAAGCTGATAGCGGAGAATGAATTGCTTCTGTTGAATACTCTGCATTCCACTGCGGACTAAACGGCATGTGGTCCAGTTTGGACTTCATCATCTTCTTCTTCGCAATCCTGTCGTAGTGGCGCTTGCAGGAGGAACTCAAGTCGGGGTCGCAACGGGCGTGAAAGGTGTAAGTGCCAATGGCGAGACCCAGTCCGGTGCCTACCCACATATCCGACGCCCAATGATCCCGGGCCAGGAATCGAGTGAGCGTAACTGTGAGGGCCGCCGAATAATTCAGCACTCTGACCCACGGCTGCGAGTACTCGTGGGCCACCACCGTGGCCATGGCCCAGGTAAACATGGCGTGTCCACCGGGAAAGGATGTGTTGATCATGGAATGGCGCAGAAAGTCGCCATGCCCGTTTCCTTCTCCCGGACGCTGCCGCGCGGCAATGAACTGCATGGGCGTGTAAACCAGAAATGTATTGACCAGGGTTTCCAGTTCTATTTCGCCGGTTTCCCGCGCGTGCGGGTGGTCCCCTTTAATTCCATATAACCAGACTCCGCCCAGCGTGGCGGCAAGGCCGGCGATCGCGATGTCGGAAGTGTCCTGATAAAACGTGTAATGCCCGCCGGGCAGATTGTTTTCGATGCGGTGGTCAGTCACAAAGAATACCGCCGCACCTCCCAGCAGGAGGGCATCGTATTTCAAATGCGAGGGATCGAAGGGGGCGAAATAAATTCCTTTTTGATCCTGCAATATCCGCTTCACCGACCGGCGAACCAGGCCGGGTTGATGATCCTGCGTATTCTGAGTCGCTCCAGATCCCGCATCATCGTCGAAAGTTCCCGCTGGAAGTGTCGAGACGTCGAAATTCGGCATGCCATCCGGAGTGGCCTGCGATTCGGACGCGAATGGCTCCTCCGGCCCGAACGCCGTTGTCTCGTGAAGTGCGCTCTGGCAAAAGGCCGCGGCGGAAAACAGGACTGCGGCGCAGGATGCCAGAAATATTCTGCAAGTAGGCTTCAAAGGGTCGTGCAATCGTATCTCCCAAGCGCCTGGTTTTTGACGCAAATGTGCGCCCGGTAGGATGCAATCTCGGCCAAAGAGTGCAATGAATTTTTGTGGTTTTTTGAAGCACGTAGTAGGTTGCGGCCGTGCCAACCTTCCAAATCACGCCTTGCATCTGACATTCGCGATCTGGCTCTGCGCCCTCTGGCTGCCCGACTTCGCCAGTATCTTTATTTGTTATTTGTTCCAGTCGCAGTGAGGCGGTGTAATCAGTGTGTATCTGGTGGCGTCCCTGCTCCTTTTCTCACCCCCATCGAGACTCATTCCGGCTTCATGCAAAACGCCCGTTTCATGCCCCCATTAGCTTTCACCAACCTCGCAGGCAGATTTGCCGCAGATACATTCGAACCAGGCTTCCCAACATCCGGTTTCGACACGAGTGATACTGGCAGCGGCCGGCGAGACTGGCTTTCATGTGGAGGATCGTGCATACTCGAACTCCGGCCGACATCTGTTGTAAACGAAGGCTGTTAGGTCAGACCGTTTGCGCCAAACTCGGTGATTCGAATCCGCATCTAACAAAGTAACGATCCATCACCCAGGCAACCTGTATCCTCGGCTAAGGTCGGGCATTGGAGGCTTATAGTGAGCTTGAAATCATTCAGAAATATTTTTGGCCGCGCAGTTGGCGGCGCACTCGCATTTGCCGTCTGCGTGGGCACGTTGCAAGCGGTGGCTGCGCCGCAACAGCAAGAGCCAGGTCCGCCACCGCAACAGGATCAGGCGAATCAGCCGCAGCCGAATCAGCCCGAATATGATCAACAGGATCAGCCGGCGCCCGACGACCAAGGGGCGCCGCCAGATGAGGCTCCTCCCGGCCCGCCGCGGGCGCACTCTGCGACTTTGAGTCCCGAGCAGTTGCAGCAATTGGTTGCTCCCATTGCGTTGTATCCCGACGCTCTGCTGGCGCAGATTCTCGCGGCCTCGGCCTATCCGACACAGATCGTCGAAGCGGAGCGATTCCTGCAACAGAATCCTAATCTCAAGGGCAAGGAATTAGGCGATGCTGTTGACAAGCAGGATTGGGATCCGAGTGTGAAGGCTTTGACGCAATTTCCCACAGTGCTGGCGAACCTGGACAAGGATCTTTCCTGGACCTCGGAACTCGGCGACGCCAACTACAACCAGCAAGCTGATGTCATGGCGGCCGTTCAGGAAATGCGCCGCAAAGCGGAAGCAGCCGGCCACTTGAAATCGACGCAGCAGCAGACGGTGACCAACCAGGGTCCGCAAGTCGTCATTCAACCGGCGAACCCGGAGGTGGTGTACGTTCCCGAATACAATCCCGACTTGATTTACGGATACCCCGTGGGCGTATGGCCGGGCTTTTACCCGTGGTGGGGTGTTGGAGGCCCATATCTTTCTTTCGGAGTCGGCTTCGGCATTGGTCCGTTCTTCGGATATGGCTGGGGATGGCATGGGTGGGGATTCGATTGGTATCACCGCGGGCTGCTTTATGGCGGGCGTCCTTATGGATTCCGCAGTCGCTCCTTCTATGACCGCAACGCCTATTTCCGCGGCAATTATCGAGGCTACGCACCTTACGGTCGCGGCGATCGCTTCGCCCGCGGTTACAGCGCTCCCGGTCGCGCCGGTGGCTATCGGGCTCCCGCAGCTAGAGCCTACTCGGGGACGCGCTCTGGCGCCTTAGGGGGCTACAGCCGAGGCGGCGAGGCGCGCGGCTACTCATCGCGCGGAAGATCCAGCTATAGTGGCGGCGGAGCGCACGGCGGCGGTGCCCCTCACGGTGGCGGTGGCCACGGTGGCGGAGGCCGACACTAACCGCGCACTCGACCCAGAACTTAGTCCGCAAGTTAGTTCGCCACGTTAATTCGTACTCTGACGCGCGCCGGAAAGGATAGGGAAGTTATGATGCTCGAAGCACGCAGTTCCAAAAAATCCCTGGGCCCCATTCGATTCGTGGCTACGGTTGGTGCACTCGCTGCCATGGGATTTTGTTCGACGTTGATGGCAGGCCAGACGGCACCGCAAAAGCCCCCTTCGCAAGAACCCAACGGACAAGAGTCGACTCATCGGAAGTCCAGCGAGCTTCAGCCGGGACAACAAACATTCTCCTCCGCCTCCGACGCCGCACATGCCCTGGTGGAAGCCATCCAAAAGAATGATCAGGCGGTCTTGCTCAAGATTCTTGGACCGAACGGCAAGGACATCATCTCCTCCGGCGACGATGCCGAAGATAAGAAGCGACCGAAGTCGATTCGTGCAGAAATACCGCCGCATGCATCGTCTGGTGACCGAGCCCGACGGCACCACCACGCTCTACATCGGCGCCGAAAACTGGCCCACTCCCATCCCGCTTATACACAAGGGCGACTCCTGGTATTTCGATACTGCAGCGGGGAAAGAGGAAATTCTTTATCGCCGGATTGGCAAGAACGAACTCTCAGCCATTCAAGTTTGCCGCGAACTGGTGGACGCGCAAAAAGAATATTACGCCCAGCCCCACGATGGCGACAAAAACGAATACGCACAAAAGTTTTATAGCGATCCCGGCAAGCATAACGGTCTTTACTGGCAAGCCTCCTCCGGCGAGCCCGGCAGCCCCATCGGACCGCTCGTGGCCGCGGCCGCGAAAGAAGGTTATGGCAACGCCGCCGATCAGGAGCGCCAGCCCTTTCAGGGATACTATTTCCAGATCCTGACAGGCGAAGGAAGAAAGGGCCACGACAAGAGCTACATTGTCGATGGAAAAATGACCCGCGGCTTCGCCTTCGTTGCCTATCCCGCCGAGTATCGATCCTCGGGAGTAATGACCTTTCTGGTCAACCAGGACGGAATCGTCTACGAAAAAGATCTCGGCCCGCGCACCGGCGAAATCGTGAAGAACCTGAATCACTACGACCGCGATGGATCCTGGCGCAAAGCGGATTAGCTTTTCAGGTCTGACGGACGACGCTGGGGCAGGGATCCCTTCGACTGCGCTCGGGGCAGGCTTTTCGACTGCGCGTGCCGACTCGCTTCGCTCCACAGCATGCTTCGCTCAAGGTGTCAATGGGGGGTGAGGCACCCGCGTCACTTCCGACTTGCCATTGCCTCTCGCAATCTCTTCTCGGCGTCGGGCTTCCAGTAAGCGCATTCGAGCCGGATGAAGACTGAGGTGTAAGGAATCGTCAAGTTCGTTTTCAGCACTAGAATGTGAAAGGTCTTGCCCGCTTCGTCCAGCTTGGAATGATTTCTTCGTGCGGCAGAGATTGCGCTTCCGTCTTGCCCACAAGATTGGTCAGCGCTTCGCGATAGGCTGTCACCCCCGCCGCGTCACTTTCAGGTACGGCCTTCAGTTCCGCGTCGGTGAAAATGACCGGCCGAACATGCTTCGCTTTGGCGAGCTGATCAAGCACCGTCTTCACCACCTCGAGTTGATCGGCGTTGGTGTTGACCGTTTCGATGCCGGCGCTGGTTTGCAAGGGGTAAGCAGAATCCACGATTGCAATCCAATTCCGATGCCCGAGCAACGGCAACTCCTGTTGCAGCCGGACGCGCCAGTCCTTATCCGTAGCGTTGCGCGCGGGGTTGAGCGGCGGATGCACTCGTCGGCGCGAGGGAGAGAACGGGTAGCAGACAGAAGACGGCAAAAGCCAGGACTCTTCGAGCTGTGCCATTCACGGGGCGTTCCAACAAATTTACGCTTCGCACACGTCTCTCCGGGATTCCCGCCGGGCCAATCAATCTACTGGGATCATGACCGCAGCGTCGAACTTGGAATAGTACTTCTTCACGTCCTTCGCCCCATACTTCTCCCGAAATTTCTCGACGACGGACTTTATCACGGCTGGATCTGTCGCGGGAATAGCTCGGAATTCCGCTTCTGCGTCGCGCGCATCAATCCAAATCGACGGGTTGTGCAACACGTTCTTGTACCACTGCGTGTCCGAGCCCTGGACGGGAAGCAGGTAGAGCGTTTCTTTTTTTGATTTATCCTTTTTTGATTTATCCTCTTTCGATTTTTCCTCTTCGAACACGAACCAGACGGGGACGGAGATTTTCTTCCCGGACTTCCTCCCGATCACGGTGATCTTGATCTCGCGATAGCGGGCGAGTCGCTCTTTCAGGGCTTCATTTGATGTTGGCACGGCGTGCCTCCTCTTGCTGTGTGGAGCGGACACTCCTGTCCGCTGCCCGCGCATAGATAAATCTAAGGTTGGGATACTTCATATCAACACATTTTTTGATATCGATCCGGTAAAATATCTGTTTTCTTGGAGATGCGGCGAATCGATATGGGCTCTGAGCTGCAAAATCTTGGAACGAAAGGGCTTACGGGTAAAATATTGCGGAAGAAGGAGTTAGCCGCGGTCTGGAGAGGTCGGGTTACCATGATTCCGATCGATTGAGTTGGAGAGGCTGCGCGCACGATTCCAGTATGGGCTTTCCACATCCTCGGTCAAGGTTGTTCGTCACAAGGGGGAGGGATTTTTCTGTGGAAGGCTGTGGAAAAGCCTCGACGGAACGGAAAGATTGCAGGGATCTTTCGACTGCGCGTGCCGACTCGCTCCGCTCGGCGGCATGCTTCGATTTTGAACTTGCGGGTCGCACAAGGGGCTACTGCCAACGCAAAACAGCCCCGATAGCCAATCGGGGCTGTTTCAGAAATCGAGTACCGAACGCCGCTTGCCATTTCCAATCCTGGCGGTTCGCGGTGCAGTGTCAATCGCATTTAGTAAGTCGAGTGGACTGCGGAGTGCGACGGAGGCGCCACGCGTCTCGCTGCACTTGGCTGTCGTACACAATAGGGAGGCGTTACCGATTCCCTTGACCATCGTATGTGTCCAGAGTATTGTTCTATTGTTCCTTCGGATCGGCCCTGAAGTATCCCCTGGCCATTTGTCTACACCTATTTCCAGTATATCGTCCACCACTTTTCGGCGGTCGCTGAGGAGCGAAACCATGAAATCCAGAGGTCTCCTCCCACTATTTCTCTCTCTATTCTTGGCTTGCTCACCGCTCCTCGCGGAACAAATGCGAATTGTGTCCACGCCGCCCGGAGCAACTGTTGAAATAGACGGCAAGGTGGTCGGAACGACACCGTACATGTCGAAAAAGCTGCCCGGTGGCTACTTTCACAAGACAGCAACTGTTTTTGGCTCCAGGTTGGAGCGACCAATACGCGCGCGGCTGATCTTGACAGGTTATATTACGCAGGAGTTAGACCTCACCGTCGGGCCCATGAAATGGATCGCGCTGAACGGCACTTACCATGGAGACTACTTCCTACTCAAGGACAAGATTTTCACAATTAGTCTACAGCCGGAAGCGAAAATGTTTACCGGGTCCCTCGTGGCATCAAACACCACTCCGTCCGTTAGGCTTGCCAGCGCAGATGTGCCAATCGAGGATTTAGTCGATCAGACTTCCTCGGCCGTCTTGAAGCTTTCAAGCTCCGAAGGGTGGGGCTCAGGATTCCTTATAACGGGCACAGGAGTGGTCGTCACGAACGCCCACGTAGTAGGATCCAATGCCGAAGTTACTGCAAAAAATCTGCAGCAGCAGCAGTTCAACGGGAAAGTTGTGTACAGAGACCAGTCGCTGGATCTTGCTCTGGTTAAGTTGGACATAGATCACACCCCGTCACTAGCGCTAAGCGCGATAAGTTCAATCAAGGTCGGACAGTCCGTGATCGCCATTGGCAACCCGGGATTGGGACTTCAGAACACGGTGACGAGAGGAATCGTCAGCGCCGTCGGGTCCTACCCGGAGCTCGGACCCGGAACGTGGATCCAGACTGACGCCTCGATTAACCCTGGCAACAGCGGCGGGCCTCTCCTAAATGCTCACGGTGATGTCATCGGCATGAATACAATTAAGGTGGTGAAGGACGGCGTTCAGGGAATCGGGTTTGCGCTAAGCGCACAGGATATTTTGAGCGTTGTCCAACGGTTCTTTCCCCAGCAACAGCCTTTGCCGTCTGAAAAGGGAAAATTGCAAGTGGTCAGTTCTGTTCCAGATGCCGAGGTGTATATCGACGGTAAGTTCGTGGGAAATGCACCATCGACGGTTCCCCTTGCGGCTGGTGATCACATTGTGGAGGTAAAGGCCTCCAAGTTTGCGGATTGGAAACGAACCGTGAGCGTGAGCGACGGAAGTGACCTGAATGTCAAGGCTGCACTGCAGCCCCAGTAGAATGTTCGGTCGCACCATTTGAAGTCCGGAGCACGGCACGGACCCATTTTCACTGGAGCAGCAAAGATGGCTGAAGCAGCGGACCTTAGGGCACTATTGCCGCAAGAACGATTCCCTGAAATCGAGCTCGTAGAGCAGGATTTCGTAGTGTCTTACCGTGACGGCAGGTTCTTGGTGCCCGTCGGCGCAGTAGATGATTATCTCAATGCTCGGCCAATGATTGAGAGGCCCGAACCCACTTCCTTCTTTTATCCTGGCCACTACGAGTGCCTCGTCGAGCGAATTGGGCCTCTGGGCATAGGCATCGGGATGCTGGGTCGGAATCGGGATCAACCTGTTCGGCTGGCCCGACCGGACGGATCGCTGAGCGCAGAAGTCTCCCCTGCCTCTGTCCCTTTCGTGTTGACAATGGTTGGGGAATTCAACATCGCCTTTGCACGACGCCTACTCGTTCCGCCCTTGATGGGGCGGGGGCCTCACTCGTTTGGGCACTTTTCGGGCGATTTCTGACGGTGAAGGTCAACGCGAGTGAAGAGTCTCCCTTCTATCACGTCCACGATGTACTGAAGGATGTGGCTGAGGCTTCGCTATTTAACCTCGCGTATGGCGGCAAGATCATACTAACGCGGGCTCGCACGTGGGACAGGGGTCGGCGTCACGTTCGACGAGGCAGGATGCAGGATGTCCAGTTCCCGCGACGGACATACAACTGCGACCTAGTGTCGTACTACCGGCTCGGTATCGGGAGCGATAGCCTTTTGCTTGCGTACTTGGCTTTCTACAAAATAATGGAGCATTTCTTTCCTATCGTAACTGAGCTCGGCCTTCAAAAGAGGATGGCTGAGAGGTTGATTGCGCCGGAGTTCTCCCATACGAAGCCTGCCCAACTTCGGCAACTCGCTCGGATCGTCCGAAAATATGATCAGAGGATGGACGAGGAGAAAATGCTTGCGGCAACCATCGAGCACTTCTTTCCTGTCGACGAGGTTCGAGATTGGGTTCAGGACTATGAAGGGGAGGCGAGAAAGTACTATACAGAGCCTCAGAAGGTGCTGGGACAAACACTAACGTTGGACCTCAACGCCGATCAATTGGCTCCCTCGCTGGCGAACCGTATCTACCATATCCGCAACGCGCTCGTACATAACAAGGAAGGCGAAGTTGCAAGGTTTATTCCCTATTCCGGGCAGGAAGAGGTCTTATTGGCAGAGATACCAATCGTTCAATTTCTTTCCGAACAGATTATCATCAAGAGTGGAACCGACCTCGAATAGATTAATCACGGTTTCACCCCCAGCTGCCAAAACAAGAACGAATACACATCCGTAAATTCTTCGATCTGCTTAGTCACCGGCTTTCCCGCGCCGTGGCCGGCTTTGCTTTCGATTCGTAACAAGATTGGGCGCGTATGGCTCGTCCCATTCTTTGCTTCGGACTGCATCTCCGCCGCCATTTTTTTTGCGTGCATGGGGTCGACTCGCGTATCGGTGTCGGCGGTCATGAATAGGATTGCAGGGTATTCCGTGCCTGGTTTCACGTGGTGATAGGGGGAGTAGGCGTAGAGCCATTTGAACTGCTCGGCGTTTTCGGAGGTGCCGTATTCGGGGATCCATAATTTGGCGATCTGGAAATCCTGGTAGTGGATCATGTCGAGCAGCGGGACCTGGCAGATGACGGCGCGGAACAGGTCGGGGCGCTGGGTGATCATGGCGCCCATGAGCAGGCCTCCGTTGGAGCCGCCCTGGATGGCGAGGTGATTCTTGTCGGTATATTTTTCGGCGATGAGGTGCTCGGCGGCGGCGATCATATCATCAAAAACATTCTGTTTTTTGTCGAGCATGCCGGCGCGGTGCCAGTCTTCGCCGAACTCGGCGCCGCCGCGCAGGTTGGCGACGGCGAAGATGCCGCCGTGCTCCATCCAGAGATAGGCGGTGCGGCTGAAGGTGGGCGTGAGGCTGACGTTGAAGCCTCCGTAGGCGGTGAGCAGCGTGGGATTCTTGCCGTTTTTCTGGATTCCTTTTTTGTGCACGACGAACATGGGGACGCGCGTGCCATCTTTCGATCTGAACCATTCCTGATTGACTTCGTAGGCGGCGGGATCAATGGAGGGTGCGTCGACTTTGGTCCACTGAGAAGTGGAACCGTCTTTCAGGTCGTAGCGGTATATGGAGGGGGCAAACGTGAATGACTGGAATCCGTAGAAAAGTTCGTCGCGATCCCAGCGGCCGCCTGATCCGTAGATGCTGCCGATGGCGGGAAGCGTGAGGTCGTTGAGCTTCTTGCCGTCGAGATCGAATAGCTTGAGCTGCGAGCTGGCATTCTGTTCGTACTGCGCGAAGAGTTTGCCGCCGAAGACGGCGGTGCCTTGCAGCACTGCGTCAGATTGCGGGATGAGTTCTTTCCAGGCTTCGCGGTCGTAGTTGCCGGCGTCGGCGGTGAAGACGCGGTAGCGCGGCGCATCTTCATTCGTAGTCACGAAAAGTTTGTCGTTGTAGACTTCGCCGCTATAAAGGAAATTCTTTCCCGTGGTGATGCGCGTTGGGGGAGTGCCGGCTTTCACGTTCATCAGAAAGAGTTCGGACTTGGTCCAGCCCTGCGAGACGGTGATCAGCAGCCAATGGCCGTCGTTGGAGAGACTCACGCTGGGCCAGTCTTCGGGGTCGCGGCCCTGGCCGAAAATTAGCTGGTCGGTGTCTTCGGGATGCTCCTCGGGATCGCCGGAGAGTTCGTGATAGAAGACATGACGGTTGTACATCTCCTGGCCGTCGGGCACTTCGCCTTTTTTCGGATAACGCGTGTAGTAGAAGCCGGAGTTGTCGAGCTTCCAGGCGACCGACGCGGCGCGCGTGCGCTCGATAGTGTCGGGAAGGATTCTGCCGGTTTTGGTTTCGATGATGTGCAGCGTGCTCATCTCGGAGCCGCTGGGCGAGGTGCCGTAGGCGACGTACTTTCCGGTTTCGCTGGGATAGTACCAGTCGAGCGCGATGGTGCCGTCGGCCGCGAGTTGGTTGGCGTCGACCAGCACGCGGTCGGGGCCGTTGAGACTGTCGCGCACGTAAAGGACCGGCTGGTTCTGCATGCCTTCACGTTTCGTGTAGAAATAATGGTGGCCGGCGATCATGGGCGGCGTGACGTTGCCGATCGAGAGCAGATCAGTCAGACGTTTGTGGATGGCCTCGCGTCCGGCCAGGCGGTCGAGGATGCCGCGGGTGTACGCCATCTCCTGCTCGACCCACTTCCGCGTCTCCGGACTTTTCCCGTCCTCGAGCCAGCGATAGTTGTCGAGAACTTTGGTGCCGTGATACATGTCGATGACCGGCTTCTGCGCAGCCACAGGCGGCGCGGACGGAGTAGACGTTTTGGAATCATCGCCCGCGAAGACCGCGGCAGCGAGAAAAACAATGAAAGAGAGAGCAGAGAACAGTCGCAAGCCTCCGGACATGAGCACCTCGAACAAGGGGAAGAAATGCATAGCGAAGAAAAGCTAGCGTACCAGAAACGGGCACATGTTTTTGGGTTGGATTCGAGTAGGAAACTACCTGGGGCCTCGTTCGCTTGCGGCAAAAGAATTTTAATCGCGAAGAACGCAGAGCAATCGCAGAGTTCGCAGAGAACGGTTACGCAAACCGGGCATCGTTTGCGGTTTTCAGGATCGGGACGGGATGCTATGATGATGCTGATAATTCAAAAGGCTGAGCCATCAGCGCCCGGCCCACAACACTCCTCAGTAGCTCAATGGCAGAGCATTCGGCTGTTAACCGAAGGGTTGTAGGTTCGAGTCCTACCTGAGGAGCCATTCTTTCAAAGACTTATTCGTTTTCGATTCCATTTTGCGTTTACTTGGGGGCTTGCGGAATACTGGCCTGACAATACACGGCTACGCACTCATCCGCGATCCTCGAGATCTTCCCGGATTCGGACTCGATTAAATTCCTGCAAAAGGTCGCGAGGGACACCTGCAAAGGCTCTAAGTCTTGTCCGCGGAGGCTGTATCTAATAGCTCTTGCACACACGACGAATCGTTCTAGAATAGTGACAGGGGAATCAGGTTGGCCATGACGGACGATGCGATCACGATTTCGGCGGGGCCACGGTTTCGGGCGGCGATGATTTTGGCGATCATTGCGGATGCGCTGCAGATTGCCGTTTTTCCTTTATTTGTTGGAGGAGCGATGTCGCCCGCCGATGACGTGCTGGACTTCGGGGTGGGAGCCTTGATGGTCCACCTGTTGGGCTGGCACTGGGAATTCTTGCCGTCGTTTTTTGCCAAGCTGGTGCCGGGAGTGGATCTGGTTCCGTTCTGGACCATGGCAGTCGCCAACGTTTATCGCAAGTCGAAACGGATTGCGGTCGAATGCGGAAGAGAGTCGCGAGTCGCGGCCAGCGTTGGATGAACCTCGGCATTTGTGAGAGGTCGGTTGCGGCTAGAAGAGGCGCCTTTTCAAAACATCTGCAACCTCTGCAACGCCCAAGCGTGCGGTTCCGATGCGATCCTGGTAGCACTTTCCGCCCGCCCGCGGTCGGGCGTGATTTGCTACATCTTTCGCCATGACGACGATGGATGTGGTTTTGGTTCCTGCGAACACGGTTGCCAGCGCTAAGGGCGATGGTCCCACCGTAGACGTGAGTGGGGCGGCCAACCGCGTGTTTCTGGTGACGCTTGCCATCACCAAGATCATCGAGCAGGAATCGCTCGACCTCAGCATCTACGGTTCGGGGATGGTGCGACCTGGGGCGCGAAGTCGCTGGCCGTGTTTCCGCAGAAATTTTATCGTGGAGAGTGGCCGCTGTTGCTCGATCTGACCGCGCATCCTGACGTGAAATTTGTGCGCGCGCATTGGGAAATGGCGCGCTGGGGGCGTGGCACGGAGACGCCGATGTTTGAGTTCGGCGTGGCGTTGAAGGAAGTGCCGGCGGAGATTTTGAGGGAGATTGCGGCCCGGACGGCTTAAAGAATTGTTGATTGTTGATTTCCTGATTGTTGATTGAAGAGCGTTGCTTCGCGGAGGAGGTCACGGCGTTCCGTCTGCACTCGAGATCCCTTCGACTCGCTCAGGGCAGGCTCTTCGCTTCGCCTGAAGAACGGGTCCGCTGAGGATGCCGCCCAACCGAAGTACGTGATTGTCTCTGGAGGTTTGGTTTTCAATCAACAATCAACAATTGGCAATCAACAATTTCCTTACCCCCATCCTTTATATTGATCTCAGAATGAAAAATGAGTCGCAGGTGGTGGTGCGTCCGGCGCGCAATGTGCGGGGCAGTGTGCGGCTGCCGGGGGACAAATCCATTTCTCATCGTTACGCCATGCTGGCAGGGATTCGCCGATGGAGCGTCGCGGCTGGAGAATTATTCCACCGGCGCGGACTGTGCCAGCACGCTCGGTTGCATGCGGTCGCTGGGCGTGGAGTGGGGGCGCAAGGACAAAGACAAAGACGACAAAGACGGCGTGGACAACGTTATCGAAGTGAAGGGACGCGGCTTGGCGCTGGCCGCGCCCGCCAGCTGTGCTCGACTGCGGGAACTCGGGGTCTACGATGCGCATGTTGAGCGGGATTGTGGCGGGGCAGAAATTTAGCAGCGAGATGGTGGGCGACGAATCGCTGTCGAGGCGGCCGATGGAGCGCGTGATCAAGCCGCTTTCCGCCATGGGCGCGCAGATTGCATCGCAAGCGGGGAAGCCGCCGTTGCGCATCACAGGCGGGGAGTTGAAAACAACTCGACTACAAAATGCCGGTGGCCAGCGCGCAGGTGAAATCTTGTCTGCTGTTTGCGGGATTATTCGCGGAGGGCGAGACGCGGATCGAAGAAACGGTGCGCACGCGCGATCACGGCGAATTGGCGCTGCGCGCGTTTGGGGTGGAACTCGACCGGAAGAGCATTGGGCAGGGACGTGAAGTACGTATTCGAGGGGGGCAGCGGTTGCGAGGCATCGAAGCCCGCATTCCGGGCGACCTTTCGAGCGCGGCATTTTTTCTGTGCGCGGCTGCGTTGTTTCCCGGCTCACAGTTGACGATCCCGAATCTGCTAGTGAATCCCACGCGGGCCCGGCTGCTCGACGTGCTGAGGCAAATGGGAGTGCACATATCAGTGACGCAGCTCGAGGAGATGCATGGCGAAATGGTGGGAACACTGCAGGTTGAAGGCGGCGCGCTTAAGGGAACGGTGATTGCCAGCGCGGATTCGGCCGCTTTGATCGATGAAATCCCAGTGCTGGCCGCGATCGCGCCATACACCGAGCAGGGAATTGAGGTCCGGGACGCCAAGGAGTTGCGGGTGAAGGAATCGGACCGCATTGCTGCCGTCGCGGCGAATTTGCGTCTCATGGGAGCACAGGTGGAAGAACGCGAAGACGGGCTCAGAATTCCTGGAGGGCAGAGTCTTCACGGCGCGGAACTCGATTCGTTCGGCGATCACCGGATTGCGATGGCCTTTGCGGTCGCGGCGTTGCGGGCCCGCGGCGAGACTATGATTCGCGGGGCGGAGTCGGCGGCGATTTCTTATCCGGCATTCTTTCAAGCTCTGGAAGACGTGACGGAACGATAATCACCTCGTTTTCTTCGGGGACTTTTCGTCATCTTGGCGGGCTTCGCGGTAAAAGCTTTTAATCGCAGAGGTCGCGAAGGAATCGCGGAGGTCGCTAAGAAAATCAAAGGATGAAGGGTTCTCTGTGTATATGGATTCCGAAGTAACTTTCGGGCTATTACTGAGGTGACCTGTTTTCTCTTTTCTGCCCATAGAAAAATACGCAAGAGCGAGAGACTGTCTAGCCTCGGCTCAAGTCGTGAAATTCACTATTTTTTTGGGGGCGTGAAATGCGTTCTACGATGATGCTGTGCGCCGTGCTGGGATTGGTTTCGGCGGCGTATGCCAGAGAACCCAAGCCTTATCAATCCGGGAAAATTCTGCAGATGGATTCGGTGCAGTGCGGCGTGGCGGAGAAAGACGCCAAGAGTTTTGCCGGCGAGATGCTGGGCACCGATTCCGGCAACAAGAAGACTCAGGAACTTCTTTGTCAGGAGTATGTTCTGCAGGGGCAGAGAGTGATTTATCGCATCCGTCCGCGGGACGAGAAGCACCCTGTGCTATTGCCGGTGGGAGAGCAGGCGCAGTTCCGTTTGCAGAAAGATAAAATGTTGCTTCGCGTGGAAGATATGGACAGCAAAGAGCGTGAATACATCGTGGTCTCGATGACTCCGCGCTCCGAGGGCAACACGGCCGATGCGACGCCGGCGCGCGCGAATCATCTGCAATAAAAAAGATTGCAAAACGGCGCGAAACCGCCCGGCCCGCGGCCCGCGCCGCTTTTGGCCGGTGCAGCTCATTTTGTGTAGCCCATCGGATTTTCACTGGGCGTCTACAGTATTTTCCACGATGGGGTACTTGATGGCCCGTCCCGTGTCTTCCAACCCTCTCCGGGAAGAATCGCATCCATAGCAGTACCTGCCGCTCTGCCTTCCGCTCGTTCTCCGCCGTTCAAAGGGAGAGGTGTGCTGGGGCACAAAAATCACAGAGGAGTTTACCAATGAAACGTTGTCTCGGTTTTCTTATCGCGTCGTTATTTTTCGCCGCACCGATGGTGATGGCGCAGAATTCGGACCATGTCGAAGTGGGTGTTTTTCTTGACTATTTCCGGCTCAGCAACAACGCCGCGCCTGTCAGCAACTTTTTTGGGGTCGGGGGGCGCGCCGCCTTCAATATGAACTCCAGCGTCCAGTTGGAAGCCGAGATGGCTTATGACTTCAAGCGGAACTACACCAGCACGTTCTCGAATGGCATCAGCACCACTACGGTGAACTCCAACTTCCGAACGTTGCACGGATTCTTCGGACCGAAGCTGCAGACTGGGTCAGGAGCGTTTCGAATATTCGTGACCGGCAAAGTTGGGTTCGACAACTTCAGCATCAACAATCAGAATGCGCAATCCGGTTTCGTCAACACGGTCGGACTGACCAACGGTGCGACCTATTTCGCGGTCTATCCGGGAGGTGGAGTTGAAGCTTTTGCGGGGCCGATTGGGCTGCGCGCTGAAATTGGCGACGACATTTATTTCAATGGCGGGGCGCACAACAATATGCGGATTACGTTTGGTCCGCAGTTGCGCTTCTAATTGTGAACCACGGGTGGTGAGAACAGACCGGCGGTCGGTTTTGCGGCCGCCGGTTTTTCATACTTGCCTTTTCTATACAAAAAACCGATAGAGCTTCTGATTTGTACAGCGCTGCGGCACGATACACCGGGCCTGCGACAGCCGGGGCGGCTGTCTCCACATTTGTTTTGCTGTCCCAGCAAGTGTCAAACCCTTATCAGGCGGGCTTATGCGCGGCCCGTTCCTGTGATAAAGTATTGCCCACCGCAAGGGGCTGGCCTTCCGGGCCGGCCGAGGCCGCTTAGGTTCCCTGTCTGAAGGAGTTCCCATGACCACTCTTCGCGATTTACTGAAAGACCGCAAGCTCTATTCTGTTGAGAACACTCGCACTGTGCTCGATGCTGCGCGATTCATGATGGAGCACAACATTGGCGCGCTGCCGGTCATGCGCAACGGACAGCTGGCGGGCATTCTTTCGGAGCGCGACATCATGAACCGGGTGGTCGCTGTGGGACGAACTCCGGGCACTACGGCCGTGGCCGAGGTGATGACCGCGAACCCGCGCGCCGTCTCCGCCGACGAGAGTGTCGAGGAATGCCTGTTTATCATGAAGGAGTTTGGCTTCCGCCATCTGCCCATTGTCGACGGCAAAGAGTTAAAGGGACTGGTTTCGCTGCGCGATATTCTCATGCATCAGGCTGCGGAAATGGAGCGGCAGGCGCGGAAGGCAGCGTCGTAAGAACGGGCGTCGGACCTCAGACCTTAGGCGTCGAACTATGTTTCTTGTGCCGAGTCGGTGTTCGACGCCTAAGGTCCGATGTCCGACGCCTAAGGTCCGATGTCCGAAGTCGTCTTCTCCTTCAGTTCGTTCTCAGTTTTAGTTCGTCGGCGAGGTTACGGTCAGGCTGATCGTGGGGTTCGCGCTGTTGGTGGAAGTGATATTGCTTGAGGCTACGCCATCGGCGTCAACGCCCACGACGGTGAGCGTATACGTATTGTTGGGCGTGACTCCGTTCGGAGTGGTGGTGGTGGTGGTGGTGTTGCCGCACGCGGGCATCAGGAACAGCGCGCCAGTCATCACGAAGAGAGCCAGGAGACTCCACGCTCTCGTCTTCCTGGATCTTTTTCCCCCGGCTACAGCTCCCAGGCCCAGCAAGGCCAGCATGGGGAAAGGCATCCACAGAGCGTAGTAGAAGTGGCGCGGACGCACCACCGCACCGGTGCCAATGATTGGGCCGAAGGTGCTGACCGTCACGGTCGAAGTAACGGCGGTTCCGTTCACTTCCGGACTGGGTGGATTGAACGAGCATATCGGGGGAAGGGTCACCAGGGGAGTGATCGAACCGCAGGACAAGGTGATGCCTTTGATCGTCTCTCCTCCGACCAGCCGTTTGGGGCTGGAGTAGCCGTTGATCGGATTGATGATGATGGTTCCCTGGGCTCCGCTGCCGGCCGGGACACTGTTCGGCACGACCGGGCTTAGTACTGTAATTGTGAACTGAGGAGTCACTGCGAGCACGGTCAGGCTCTGCGTCGTAGTGAGCGTACCTGAAGTCCCAGTGCCGGTGATGGTGATGGTATAACCCACCGTCGTAGTCTCGCCCGTGGTTGTGACCGTGGCGGTTGCCCCGGCTGGCGAAGTCACGGTCGTCGGAC
Source organism: uncultured Acidobacteriaceae bacterium (assembly GCA_963733795.1). Lineage (GTDB taxonomy): Bacteria > Acidobacteriota > Terriglobia > Terriglobales > Acidobacteriaceae > Sulfotelmatobacter. Next base: position 766,875 of record CAVTED010000001.1, on the reverse strand, counting down.
TCACCGCACAAGCCGGCATAGACGTGGTGGCCTGCGTGGAGGAGACCTGGCAGGTCAGAGCGACCGTGTCGGGGGATCCATTGGACCCTATCGTAATGTTGGAAGAAGACGTGCCCCCCGGAGCAACCGCATCCGGGGAGAATGGCGCCGCCTGCAGAGTGAAGTCCTGGGCGAGTGCGGACGACAGCAGCGTGAGAAACGCCGTCATCGTCCAGAGCACCGAAATCGCGGCTTGAGCGGCCCGAAATTTCAACTTAGCTTTCGAGGGCTTGGACCGCGATGCCTGGCATTGCGAGGCCGAGGAGAGCGACGACTTGAATTGGGACGACTCAGATTTCAACATGAGCAGGTTCAAGTTGCTTCGATTCCTGGGACAGTCCAAAGGCTGCCCGGCGCACCACTCCCAGCGCCATTGCGGGATAGACAGCCGTGGCAGTCCGCGGGACTTGCCATCCTACGATGCGAGACTCCGCGCTTCATTTTAACGCAGACGTTGCGCCGCACAGTTGCTCGGAATATTCCCACGGAATCTTCCATACTACCATTACACCGCGATGGGTCAGTGTGAGGACAGCCGCGCTTGGCTGTCCAGTCGAGCGGCTTCCGATTTTGCTAGTCCTGCCAGGCGGATAGGCATCGGCCTACGGCCCGAGGACAGCCGGGGGCGGCTGTCCCCACACAGGCTCCTGGCTAAGGCCGCCTGAGGGGCTAGTTAACCGTGAGCGTGAGCGCCGGTGAGCCGGTGACGACGGTAGAGTTGGCGGTGCCGGTGACGGTGATGGTGTAAGTGCCGGCGGGTGTGCCGGGATTGCCGGTAGTTTTAGTGCCGCTACTACCCCCGCAGGCTGGCATCAGGAGCAGACCGCTGAGAATCATTCCAAGCATCAGGAGGCCGAAGAGCTTTCTGCGGCGTGAGCCGGCAGATCCCAGTCCTGCGCCAACCAGGGTGAGTCCGCCGATCGGCATCAACATCGCGCAAAAGATGAGTGAGGATCTGCGATCTGAGGGGCGTTCCAACAGCGCGCTCGCGGCGGTTGTGGACACGGTGAGCGTCGCAGTTGCCGTGCTGTTGGCGGGTGGAGTTACCGAACTACCGGGATTGCTAAACGAACACGTCGGCCCTTCGGCGACTACCGGTGCGACGGCGCAGGCAAGAGTGACAGCTGAGTTGAAGCCGTTTGCTGAAGTCACAGTAATGGTGGCGGTTGCTGAAACGCCAGGACTGCCGGAGGTTGCAGACAGGGCCCCATTGGAAACCACAAAGGTCCCGCCACTGAGCGAGTACTTCGCTACGAACGCATCGCCGGTGCCACCAGTTGCCGTCTGTTCGGCTGCTACGATGGGAAAATCTGACGAGGCGGTGCTGCCGGTTACGTAAATGTTGGTGCCTGCGCTGTCGACGGCTATCCCGGCGAGCGACCCGCCACCGGTCGATGTAGACGTGTTTTCGTTAAATTTCCCGCCCAGATAGGTGGAGAAGACCAGTGCTGAGCCGCCAGTGTTGATCTCAGACACGAAAGCATCGTTGTCCCCGTTGTTCTGCGGTTGGATAGGGCCAGCAGTGGGAAAGTTCGTAGATCCCGTGACTCCTGTTACATAAGCATTCTTGTTACTGTCCACTGCGATGGCCAAGCCAGAGTCATCGCCGCTGCCTCCCAGATAGGTGGAATAGATTAATTTCGAACCTGTAGGGTTCAACTCCGCTACAAAAGCGTCCGCGCCGCCGGCGATTATGGGTTGCAGCGGCGACTGCAGGGGGAACTTCGTGGACGAAGTAACCCCGGTAACATACGCATCACCCGCGCTGTCGACAGCAATCCCTAGACCTCGGTCGTTCAATTCGCCACCGAGGAATGTGGAATACACAAAACCGCTCCCGTCAGCCTTGATGACTGAAACGAACGCGTCCGTCAAACTACCGTTGCACGTTCCATCGGTTCCACATTTAGGTTGGACCACCGCGCTTGTGCTGTTCGTGTTGGGGAACGTGGGGCTTGCGGTGGCACCGGTCACATAAGCGTTATTGGAAGAATCCACGGCCACTGCGCCAGCAAAGTCCGTTAAACTGCCCCCCAGGTACGTGGAATATTTCAGCGAACTGCCGGAGGAGTTCAATCTGGTCACGAAGCCGTCGGAAGTTGATATGAGAGTGGCTTGTATAGTAGGTGGGGGCGCGGGGAAATTCGTAGACGTGGTGTAACCGACGACAAACGTGTCGCCCGAGCCGTCGCCGGCGAGTGCGATTCCGTTGGCAACGTCGTCGCCATTGCCGCCCAGATAGGTGCAATAGGTGAGGGAACCTCCGGAGGAGGCAAGCTCGAACACGAACGCGTCATGGGCACCGCCTCCAAACGTTTTCTGCTCGGATCCCGTTGTGGTGGGGAAGTCCACCGAGGCGGTCCCTCCGGCGATGAACGCATTCCCGGAAGCATCCAGGACAATAGCATTGCCGCTGTCGTTGCCGCTGCCGCCGACGTAAGTCGAGTACTCCAGAGTGGAGCCGTTCGCCGAAATCTTTGTAACAAATACATCGAAGCCGCCGACATAGCCTGTTGTGGTTCCGGGAAAGTTTGTAGACTCCGTCTGGCCGGTTACGTATGCGTTGCCGCTACTATCAACGGCGATTGCGTTGCCGTCATCTTCAGCGATGCCGCCCAGGTATGTGGCGTAGCTTACCGAGGGATCAATCACCAGTTCGCGGCTGCGATCGTAGTTGGCAATTGCAAAGCTCACCTGATTGTGGGGCTGCAGAACGAAACGCGCGTCGACTGGGTGGCGGGCTCCATTTTTCTGTTGATAAGCGACGGGTTTGTGCAGGAGCACATTCCCTGCAGAAGAGGCGAGGATTAGATTCCCGGAATTGTCGGTCGCGATGCGGTGCGCGCCGGCGACGGCTAACCGGATGTCGGCAGGAATGGCGCCGGGAGCAACGATGAAATCGAACTCCAGTTGCTTCTGCACGCCGTAAAAGGCCATATTGATGCCGGGATAGATGTCCCGGTAGGAGATGCGCTCATATTGCTCTACGTTCGTGTGCCACCGGCTTGGATCGTTCCCCAGAAAATAATTGCTGCGGCCGGGCAGTTCGTGGCTCGCGATGATCTGCGATTGCGGATTTCCGCCGATCAGGTGCATGTGAATCGCAGCGGTCCGATGGTTAATTGGAAATGGCCCGGTCGAGGACTTGGGTGCTGGTTTACTGGCGAGGCCGGTGCGGCGCGTGCCTTGCGAGGCTTCGGCCCGGGATGAAGAATTTAATGCGAAGACTGTGTCGGTGGCGGTGAGGAATACCGTGTATCCATTGCCCCGCGCCATGTACTTAGCCTGAGGATCGGTTTGGCCCTGGTTCGCTTCAAAAGCGAGCGGCAATGTCGTGAGGCTGGCGCGAAGTCTGCTGGCCCGAATCTTACTGGCGCCGACCTCACTAGCGCTGGTCTTGGCGCTTTGCTCCGCGCTGAGGGCCGGGCGCACCCGAGGAGCTGCGGCAGCGAGCCGGATGCCCGTCGTTCTGCTGGGAGTGCGTAGACCTCCCGCGACTGCGATTGCCAGGATCGCTAACAGGGCTAGCGCAGCGCTCCAGCGAGCAGGCACGAACCTTCTTGGGTGAGATGGCTTAGACACGAGGATCCTCCTGTGATGAAACCTGAAAACATGGCGAGAACGGACTTGGCTTCAGGACAAACCAACCCAGGAGCACGCCCCCTCGTCCCCGCAGTTGCAAAGTGCAAGTTTGTGGCTTTGGCGAAAGTATGGATGGGTCAACAGGCCTTGTCAATCTTGATAGATAGCAATTCAGGTGCCACTGACCCCACCGACGGGTTTCGGCAGACCGTTTAACCCGCGCGATAAATGGCGATGCTCTCAGCCCTTGGCTAGATAATGACTTTGGGCTTAAGCCTTACGGTAACGTGACCTATCCCCAACCGCATGGAGATGCGCAACCGTGTGGGCAGTGTGGGAAACTAGTTTCCTCTTCCGAGCTTTGAGTCCAGGGCCGCGAAAATCCAGACCCAGACTGCAAAAAAGCCATGCCGCAGGCATGGCGTTTCGATCCTGGCTCTCGCTTTAAAGCCTACTGTGGAGGCTTCTTCTTGAACAATCCCGTGACGCTGTTGACCGGATTTTGGCCGGCGCCCGGAATGCCTTTGCCGTTGAGTGCTCCCTTCAACATGCCAGTAGCCATCCCCTTCACGTCGGGAAGGAACTTCGGATCGGAGGTTGTTCCGGAGACCGTGATCGGAATAGCGCCCATTCCGCCGACGTTCGCATTCAATTTGAACGCGAGTTCGTTGGACGGGCTAACTGTTCCAGCACCGGTAACCACACCGATGGAAGGGACCGTCAGGTTGATCTTGTCGGCGCGCGTGCCGTCGGGAGCGACGCGGACATCGGAGCTGAAATTCTGAATGGCCGTGTCGTTGCCGGTGGAGGCGCTTTTGCCCGACAGCGACGATATGGCGGAGAGTTTCGAGCCCAGGTTAAAGTTGGCGAGCGTCGTATTTTGCATGCGGACGGTGCCAGTCGTGACCAATTTATCGACCGGACCAACGATGGCCATTTCGGTGTTGAGGACTCCGCCCTTCAGTTGCGACTTCGGCGGCAACACTACGCCCAGCGCCGGAAGTATAGTCTCCAGATCGTCGACGGGCATGCCCTGGCCGACGACTTTCAAATTGACTGAAGTGACCGAACCGTGGGCGTCGTAAGTTCCGGTGAGGTGGGCAACCGCCTTGCCCGTGGAAATATCGCATTGCGGGATGGTGCCGGTTTGCTTCGCCAGATCGAAGTTCACCGTGTAATTGACTTGCACCGGTTTGCCCGCTGGCGATCCCTTCTTCACCACCTGCAAGTTTGTGGCTCTCAACGTGCCACTGGTCTTGGCTTCATGTCCATCGGAAGTGACCGTTCCATCGAAATCCGCGATACCGGAAATTCCGGCGGCCGGATCGATGAAACCGGACTCGGCCAGGTTCATCTTTTGAACGACAACCTTCGCTTGGAGTGGAGTCTTGGCGGCGTCGTTGGGGTCGATGGGTCCGGCTTTGCCATCGATTTTCAGAGTTCCATCCCCAGGGAGCCGAGCTGTCATTGAAAAGGGAAAAGACGTAGTGAAGGAAAAGTCTGATAGGGAGATGTCAACTTTATCGTAGACACGAGGCTTCTCTGCCGATCCCGCACGCGACACCGTGAGACGCCCGTTATTGACGTTCAGCTTTGCCACCGACAAACTCGCATTGCTCGAGGAACTTGAGGTTGCCGGCGCCGCAGATTGCGAATTCGGAGTGCTCGTCGAACCGGGCTTCGCCGCCGACGTATTATTTGCGCCCAGGCTTGAGTAATTCCACTTCTCGCCGTTCTGCGACCGTACCAGGCTGATTTCCGGCTCATTCAGAGTCATTTGGGTCACGTTCAGGCTCTTCGAAAAAATCAGTGGAATGAGCTCCACGCCGACCTTGAGGGACTTGGCCTGCACGAATGGAGTCTTGCTGAAGGCGGGATCGTCGGCGATGGAAATGTCGTCGGCGGCAACGCTGCCGGAGAGCAGCGAGAGCGATAAATTCCCGACCTTCACTGGTCTTCCCAGCGTGGCGCTAAGGTCCGACTCAATTTTCGGGCGGAAGCTGTTGGCGTCGATAAAGAAGGGAATGGCGATGGCGATGACAATGAGTACTGCGACGATGATGCCTACAATTTTCAGGGCGCGTTTCATGGTTCGTACCTCCTGCCAGAAGGGCAAAGTGCGGTCAAGTTTGCGGCGGAACGGCGAATGCCGCGTGTGTCACTATCACTGGGGATCCTGCAGTAATTCGGGAGACGGGACCGTGCCGTTCTCCATCTGCTTCTCCCGTGCGGCGCGGCGTTGGTTGTCGATATTCACGGCTGCTTCCAGTTCCTTCTTCGCTTCTTGCTTGCGGCCCATGTGGAGCAGCAGTTGACCGCGCACGTAATGAATGTCGGTGCGGGCGGGGTCGAGTTTGACGGCGGCGTCGATCTCCACTAATGCCGGGGCGTATTTTTCCTGTCGCTGATAAGTTTTCGCCAGGCCCAAGCGTGAATTCACCATCCGCGGATCGCGGCGCAGCGCCTCGCGGTAACTGGCCTCTGCGTTCTTGTCGTCTTGCATGCGCCAATATACGTCTCCCAGTTCGTCGTAATCGAGCGCGAGGTCGGGCTCGACGGCGGCGTCTTTCAGGAATTCATCGCGTGCCCGCGGAAAATCCTGTTTCTTCAGGTAGGTCAGCCCGAGGTTGAAATGGACAAAGGGAAGCTTGGGATCAGCCTCGGCGGCCGCCTGAAATTCCACCAGCGCGGCATCGTACTGCTCGAGGTTCAGGTGATACTTGCCAATGAAAAGGCGGTATTCGGGTGAACCATCGCCGAGTTGGATGAGTTGTTGGGTGGCGCGGTTGTCAAGTTCTTTCCGGCCCGCACGGTGGGCCGCGTTCGAAAGCACGTACAAATAAGGTAATTGGGCGGATTCCTGTTCCCAGAGCGGTTCGAGCGTTGTGGCCGCATCGGCCCAGCGCTCGGCAAAAAAGTAGCACAGCCCCAGTAGATAGCGCGGTTGCAGAGCATCGGGCTGATCCCGCACCACCGACTCGAAGGCCGGCGTGGCTTTGAGAAATTCATTTTGCCGATAGTAGGCGAGGCCGATATTCAGGCGGATGCCTGGGACATCTGGCAGCAAGCGCCTGGCTGTCTGCAGAGTTTCCAGGGCTTTACTCCATTGCTTCCGCCGCATATAGACCACCCCGAGATTGGCATAGGCTCCTCCCGCTTGCGGGTTGAGTTTAAGAACCTGGCGGAAAGCGCGCTCCGCATCGCCCAGCCGGCCTTGGGTGAGCGCATCCTGGCCGCGCTGAAAAATCTTCGCGGGATCGGCGGCTGGCCCATCGACCGATGAGGCCGCAGGGGAAGAGGCAATTTGGAGTGACGGAATAGGCATCGCCATTCCCGCCGATAGAAGTAAAACGAAAGTGAGTGCGATTGGTGCGCTTGACACTGGTATAAGTCTCTGCTGTAGTGTCCGCCAGAGTGCGCCACAGTTCAAGCGGCCGATACTAACGATATGCGCCGAGCGAATTGCTCGTGTGGGGACAGCCGCCTCCGGCTGTCCGGTCGAGCGAAGCTTGACCCGTTCTCGTATCGACGTGGGACATTCGGGCCTCTGGCCCGATGGACAGCCGAGGGCGGCTGTCCCCACATGAACATCCCGGCGCGAGGGTTGAGATGGTGACCATCCGTGATGTGGCCAAGGAAAGCGGATTTTCCTCGACCACGGTGTCGATCGTGCTCAACAACGCGCCCTTAGCCCGATACATCCCAGCGGTCACCAAGAAGCGCATTGAGCGCGCGGCGCAGAAGCTCGGTTACCGTCCCAACCAGTTCGCCCGTTCTTTGCGCAGCAAGCGCAGCCACACGGTCGGCGTCATGGTTTTTGACATGACTGATCCGTTCTGCACGTTGATTCTGCGCGGAATTGAAAACACCCTCTACCAGTCGTCTTATCTTCCCATTCTGACCGATGTACACAATGAGCGGGGCCGCTTCGAGCGCTACCTGGAAATGCTGCTCGATCGCCGCATCGAGGCTCTGATCGTCGTGGCCAACTGGCTTTTTCTGGATATCAATCTGCTCGGCGATCTGGAAAAGAACAGCATCCCCACGGCGATGATCGGCTGCGAACTGAAGACCGATTCGATCAGTTCGGTGATCGTCGACAACGAGGTGGGCGGCTACATGGCGCTCGAACATTTGTACTCACTCGGGCACCGCAAAATCGCCATCATCCGCGGCCCCAAAGCGCTTACCGACAGCTCGCCACGCTGGCGCGGCATCCGCAACTGTGCCAAAGAATGCGGCCTGGAACTCGACGCCCGGCTGACCGTCGATCTTCCCGAATCGCGCGATCCGAATTCCAGCTTCGAATCGGGCCACAAGCTAACCGAAGAGTTGATTCGGCAAAAGCGTCCCTTTACCGCGATGCTGGCCTTCGACGACATGAGCGCCTTCGGCGCGATTCGAGCGTTGAGCAAGGCCGGCGTGCGCGTGCCCGACCAATGTTCGGTGATCGGCTTCGATGACGTGGCCACTTCGGCGCTTTACACGCCGTCGCTCACCACCGTGCGACAGCCCATGGAAGCGATGGGAGCGTCTGCCGTGGGGATCGTGCTCGACGGCATCAATGCGGTACTGGAAAAGCGTGAAATCACCGCCAGCCATCGTCGGGTGGCGCCGGAGTTGGTTGCGCGGGAGTCGACGAGGAGCCTGTAGAGTACTGCGCTTTTTTCTTGACATAGGCTGTCCCATAAAAGCACTATTCATACGTTTTAATAGTCCGTCTTAATAGTCCGTCCCGGTCTCAATTCCATCGAGTTCGTGAGTGTCTTTCGAGAAAGTGAAGCCCCGAGCCGGGAGGCTCGGAAAGCACGGCAAAACCGACTGAACTAGCGCGAGAACCGCTCGCGCTCAGGGGAGAGCTTGACCATGAAATTGGATCGAGTGCTGTTGCGGATTGCATTGCTGGTCGTGACATTTTGCGCGGCTGCGTGGGCTCAGGACACAGGGTCGATCACGGGCACGGTAAAAGACGCGAGCGGCGCCACTGTTGCTAACGTCGATATCGAGGTGATCAGCGCGGCCCACGGCATCGACCGCCATACCGTTACCAACTCTCAGGGCGACTACAACGAATCCGGATTGCCGGGCGGAAATTACGATGTAATCGTCACCGCCAGCGGCTTCAAAAAATACCAGGCGAAAGAAGTGAAGTTGGACGTTGCTCAAAAAGCGCGCGTCGATGTCACTTTGCAAGTCGGAGCCGCCAGCACGGAAATCATAGTTCAGGGAGAGAACGTGGCGGAAGTTGAAACCCAATCCTCGGAACTCTCGGGCACAGTGAACGGGAAGGAAATTTCGCAGCTCGAACTGAATGGCCGGAACTTTACGCAGTTAGTGACGCTCACTCCGGGAGTCAGCAACCAGACCGGACAGGACGAAGGCACAGTGGGGGTCTACGGAAATGTGAGCTTCAGCATGAACGGCGGCCGCGTCGAATACAACAATTGGGAGCTCGACGGCGGCGACAATATGGACAACGGCAGCAACGACACGTTGAACGTATATCCCAGCATCGATGCCATCGCCGAATTCAAAGTTCTGACCTCAAACTACGGCGCGCAATACGGTCGTAACGGCTCAGGCACGGTCGAAGTCGAGACCAAATCTGGCACTAAGCAGTTTCACGGCGATGTTTACGAGTTCCTGCGGAACAATGCCTTCAATTCCCCGGCTTGGTTTGAAAACGGAGTTGCGCCCGAGTACAAAAAGAACGACTACGGCTATACCATTGGTGGTCCGATATACGTTCCCGGGCACTACAACAAGGACAGGCAGAAAACATTCTTCTTCTGGTCCGAGGAATGGCGCAAGGACATCGTTCCCGGGCAGACCTTCGGCTCTATCCCCGTTCCTAGCGTGGCCGAGCGCGGCGGGGATTTCACCGACATCTGCTCATTAGGGCCAACGGACTGCCCGGCGGGAGTACCCAATAATATTTCAGGGCTATCGCAATACACAGCTGCCCAGCCCGTGGCTCAGGCCTTGCTCACCATGGTTCCCGCACCAAACGGGCCGGGAGCCTCGACCTGTATTCCCGGAAGCTCGACTAATCCGTGTACATTTACCGCGTCTCCGGCGCAGGGCACCAACTGGCGTGAAGAACTGGTCCGGGTGGATCACAACTTCAGCGACAAAATTCGCGGCACGTTCCGTTTTATTCATGATTCATGGCAGACTACAACGGCAGTTCCGCTATGGACCAACATCGGAACCTTCCCCACAATCGAGACTGCTTTCAAGGGACCTGGCGTGGGCTTAGTGTTCCGTCTGACTGCGACGGCTTCCCCAACGCTGCTAAACGAATTCGTCTTCAGTTACACAGCGGATCACATCATCCTCAACGACGTGGGTAACTGGAAGCGGCCTGCGAGTTTTAGTTCCAGCTTTACGGATTTGTTTCCCGGCAACGGGGGCGGCGTACTACCGGGAATCAACTTGTCCGATCCGGCTGGTTCCTACGGCGGCGGTTTTGGGGAAGATGCCGGCTATATTCCGAACGGCATCTACAACTCCAATCCCACCTATACCTACCGCGACAACGTAACCAAGATCCTGGGCAAGCACAATCTGCAGTTTGGGGCCTACATTGCCGCCGCGCAGAAAAATGAGTTCGGTGCAGAACTCGGAGCCGGGTCATACCCTGGGTATCTGACCTTTGATCCATCCAAGGCCACGACTACAACCGGGAATCCTGTTGCCGACTTGGAGTTAGGTTATATCTACAGCTTCGGCCAGCAAGATCATCTCCTCAAATATTACAACCGGTACAAGCTGGTCGAGCCGTACTTTCAAGACGACTGGCGTATCACAGATCGCCTGACCTTGAACCTCGGGCTACGCCTCAGCATGTTCGAGACCTACCGTGAGAAGGAGAAGCAGGCGTTCAATTTTGATCCGGCTCACTACGTGCAAGGCCAGACGTCCGTGAATCAAGACGACACGGTGAACTTCCTTACCGCGAACGGTTTGACTCCCAGCGTCTCGAACTTGCCCAACGGAATTGTTCAATGTGGAGTTACTCCGGGCGTTCCGGATGGCTGCATGAAAGGACACCTATTCAATCCTGCCCCGCGAATTGGGTTCGCCTGGGATCCCATGGGCAACGGAAAATGGGCGGTCCGTGGCGGGTACGGTATCTTCTTCGAACACACCAACGGAAACGAAGCCAACACAGAATCGTTGGAGAATTCACCGCCTTTGGCGACGGCTGTCTCCGAGACCAACATTGTGGGTTACACGAACATTGGAGGCGGAGGCGGGGGAGGGCCATCGCCGCAATTCCCGCTTAGCGTGATTTCCATCCCCAACAAGGTCACATGGCCGTACATGCAGCAATGGCACCTCGATATTCAGCACGATGTTGCTCACAATACTGTGGCAACGATCTCCTATGTCGGCAGCAAGGGCACGCACCTCACTCGGCAGAGCGACCTCAACCAGCTATTTCCCACGCCCCTTAACCAGGATCCATACAAGGTCGGCGAGGCAATTACGGCGAATCCAAACGGTAACTCGCCGGATTGCGGGACAAACTTCGACGCTTACGGCGTGCCAACCAACGGAATGACTCCGAGCGGAGTTCCCGTCCCCTATGCGACGAACGGGGCTGGTGTGCCAGTGGGGCCGGCTGTCAACCTCGGCGTCGCAGCTTGTGGCACGCTTGCTGATCCCTTGCGTCCTTTTCCCGGCTACGGAACCATCAACCATCTGGAGTTGCACTCTTCCTCGATCTATCATGCCTTGCAAACGTCACTGCGGCGCAGCGTTGGCCAACTCACGTTGAGTGCAGCGTATACCTACAGTCACTCGATTGACGACTCCTCCGATCGCAGCGACGGTACCCTCGTGAATGCGTACGATTTTCCCGCCAACCGCGGCAGTTCGACTTTCGATGAACGGCACGTTTTCAACTTCAGCTACGTGTGGGATTTGCCGTTCATGAAGGGGAAAGGCTTTGGCCATGCCCTTCTAGGTGGTTGGGAATGGTCGGGAATAGTGGGCATTTCTTCGGGAACACCGTTCAGCGTGCTCAATCCGACTGACACGGCGGGCGTGGGGAACGGCGTCGGCTCGGCCTCCCGTGCCGATATCATCGGCGACCCGAGAAGTGGTTTTTCGCGAGTTACGACCAGCAACGGACTCGGCCCATTGTGGTACAACCCGAATGCCTATGCGGTTCCGCGGGGGCTCACTTTCGGCGATTCGGGCAGAGACAGCCTGGTCAATCCACGCCACACAAACTTTGACATGGCAGTGATCAAGCACATTCCTATTCACGAGAGCTTTTCCGCTGAGTTCCGGGCGGAAGCTTTCAACGTTTTTAATCACACGGAGTGGAATGGGCTTGCCAGCACCACTCTCAACGCCAGCAACCTCTTCTATGTTGGGGCAGTTCACAATCCCCGCATTCTGCAAGTCGCTTTGAAGTTCTTCTTCTAACCCAAGGGACGAAACCGGCCTCGCAAGAGGCCGGTTTCCTTAATGCGTCGCCTGATGCAAACAGAACACGAAAATCTAGACCCCCACCGTCTGCCGCGCCCCCACGACCTGCAGCGCATGCTCTAAATCCGCGATCAAATCTTCCGCGCTCTCGATCCCTACCGAGAGCCGGATCATCTGCTCGGTCACGCCGATCTTCTGGCGCTCCTCTGCCGGCACCATCAGGTGCGAGGTGAGCACGGGGATTGATACCAGGGATTCAACGCCGCCCAGGCTGGGCGCCAGCGTAAATAGACGCAGGGATTCCGTCAGACGGCGGGCATCGTTGCCGGTCCCTTCTACTTCGAAAGTCACCATGCCGCCGCCGCCAGCCATCTGGGAGCGGGCCGCGGCGAACTGCGGATGGCTCTTCAGGAACGGATAATGCACGCTGCGCACTTTCCCGTGGCTGGCTAGGAATTCCGCAACCTGCAAGGCGTTCTGGTTTTGCTGCAATACCCGAACCGCCAGCGTCTTCATGCCGCGCAGCAGCATCCAGGCGGCGTGGGGGTCCATGCAGTTCCCGATTGTGGTTCGCGTCGATAGGATTTTTGCGATGAGGTCGGCCCGTCCGGCGACGACTCCGCAGATGAGATCGGAATGGCCACTCAAGTATTTCGTTCCGGAGTGCATGATCAGGTCGATGCCGAACTCCGCCGGGTGCTGGTTGATGGGCGTGCCGAAGGTGCTGTCGATCATGCTGAGCAGGCCATGGTGCCTGGCCAGAGCCGCAACTTTCTTTAAATCGACTACGCGCAACGTGGGATTGGTCGGGGACTCCAGATAAAGCAGCTTCGTATTCGGCCGGATCGCCCGCGCATGCTGTTCGTAGTCGGTGGTGTCGACGAACGTAGTCTCGATGCCCAGCCTGGGAAGCCACTGCGACAAGAACTTGTGCGTGCCGCCATAGACCTCGCGCTGAGCTACGATGTGGTCGCCGGCCTTGAGCAGCGCCATGATCGTTGTCGTAATCGCGCCCATGCCGGAAGAGAAGGTGAGGGCGCCGTCCACTCCTTCAAGTTCCGCCACGGTTTTTTCCGCGGCAGTATTCGTGGGATTGCCGTAGCGTGTGTAATAGCTGTCGGAGCCGGTAACGCGAAGCTGTTCTTCGTTGTCCGTCACTTCGAAGGTCGATGTCTGGTAAATCGGCGTGGCCAACGGGCCATTCTTTCTCTTCAGATCAGCCGCGCCGCGTGTAGCCTGCGTTTCCGGATGCTCAAACCTGCGCTTCATGGATACCTCACTGTCCTTCAGAGTAATTGTGCCGCACGAGTTGCCGCAAGCACTGGCGGCGACGAGCGCCATTTATAATTCCACGTTCATGGACTTGGGTTTGAAAAATCGGGTAGCTCTGGTTGCGGCGTCGAGTCAGGGACTCGGCCTTGCCACCGCCGAAGCCTTTGCCGCCGAGGGTTGCCTTGTGGCGATGTGCGCGCGCAACCAGCAGACGCTGCAGGCTGCGGCAGAAAAAATCAGAAAGCAGCACGGCGTGGAAGTTTTCGCCGAGGCGTTTGACGTTGCCGACGCGGCCGCTGTCAGCGGATTCGTTACGGCGGTCGCTAATAAGTTCGGCAGCGTGGACATTTGCGTCACCAATGCCGGTGGCCCTCCCGCCAAAGGATTTCTTGCCGCCACGCTCAACGACTGGCAGCGAGCGATCGAGTTGAACTTTCTGAGTACGGTTTATTTCGCTCGAGAAGTGATCCCGCACATGCAGCAGAAACGCTGGGGCCGATTCATTACGATCACGTCGATCACTACTAAGCAGCCGGTCGCCGATCTCGTGCTTTCGAACGCGGTGCGCGCCTCGGTGTTGGGACTAGTAAAGAGTCTGGCCAACGAGTTTGGCAAAGATGGAATTCTGGTTAACAACGTCGGCCCCGGCTTTACCGCTACGGATCGCCTTAAGGAATTGGCGAAAGCTCGTTCAGCGATGTCGGGAAAGAGCGAACAGGAAATTTTCGACGCCTGGGCCGCTGAGGCTCCGCTCAAGCGCCTAGGCGAGCCTCGCGAACTGGCCGACACCGTCGTTTGGCTGGCATCGGAACGAGCGTCTTACGTGACCGGCCAGACCGTGCTGGTCGACGGCGGCATGTACAAGGGATTGTAAGAACTGCGGTGGCGCCCCGCCGCTCGCTCTGGGCTTTGCGTCCTTGGCGGCGGCCTTCGCGAGCTTTTCGACAAAAGAATTTAACCGCGGAGAGCGCTAAGGAGGTGCGGAGAGTGCAGACTAAATCTTACGTCAAATGCAACACACGTCCGCAATAGGGCTGGAAACTTTTCCGATAAGATCACTTTCGACATTGACGGTTTACCTTACAATCAAGTGCTGAGGCGGAAGAGAGCACCCGGACCAATCGTCGCGTACCGCAGCGGGAAGAAAAAGAAACAATATGGCGAAAAAGAAGCTGAAGACTAAGCCGAAGACTCAAGCTCTCACGCGTGCAAAGGCAAAAACCACATCGTCCCACTCCCGCGCCAAGCGGGCCGTGACCAAACACGCCGTGGGCAGCGCGGCCCTGCAATATATCCCCTGGCATACGATCCCGCTCGAAGAGCTAAATCCGCTGCTGCAGCGGCAATTTGTGGTTGGACAGGAAATTATGGTGGCGCGGGTGCTGCTGAAAAAAGGGTGCATCGTTCCCGAGCACAGCCATCATAACGAGCAACTGACCTACATCCTCGACGGCGCACTCAAATTCTGGATTGACGGCAAAGAAATTGTGGTCCACGTGGGAGAAGTGCTCTGCATTCCGGCCCACATGCCGCACAAGGCCGAGGCTATGGAAGACACCGTCGACCTCGATGTCTTCACTCCTCCGCGGGCCGACTGGATCAACAAGACCGATCAGTACTTGCGGGAAGAGAAGTAGATCTGGGTATGTCTCCTCTTTCCACTTCGGGGTGGGGCGTTCGTCAGGCGGCCTTCCGCTTCCGCTGCATTGCTTGCGGGGATGTGAGCGACGAGTCTAGTCAGAATTTCCGGTGTCCGCAATGTCAAGACCTGCTCGAAATCACTTATCCCGACTGGAAAAAGCCCGGGCTCTCGGCGGAGAACTTGAAATCCACATGGCGCGACCGGCGACTCTCGTCAACTCCTGTCGATCAGAGCGGGGTCTGGCGCTTTCGGGAATTGCTTCCCGCGCTCGGGAACAACGACCAAGCCATTACCCTGCGCGAGGGCAATACGCCACTGTACGAACTTCCGCAGTGCGCCCGCATCACCGGCGTGCCGCGCCTTCTAGCGAAGCATCAGGGATTGAACCCGACCGGTTCCTTCAAAGACGCCGGCATGACCGTTGCCGCAACCTTCGCGCGGCTGGCGGGATTTCGCTGGGTCGCTTGCGCCTCCACGGGCAACACTTCGGCGTCCATGTCCGCCTACGCCGCGCGGGGAGGCATGCGCAGTCTGGTATTAGTTCCCGAGGGCAAGATTTCCTGGAGCAAACTTTCGCAGGCGCTCGATTACGGCGCCGTAACCTGCCAGTTGCGCACCGACTTCGACGGTTGCCTGCGCCTGCTGCAGGAACTCGTTCTGCGCGCGCCCGTGTATCAGCTGAATTCAATCAATCCTTTTCGTCTCGAAGGCCAGAAGACGCTCGCGCTCGAACTGCTGGAACAACTTGATTGGCAGCCGCCTGACCACATCATCGTTCCCGGTGGCAACCTGGGAAACAGCTCTGCGATCGGCAAGGCGCTGGTCGAGATGCGCGATCGCGGCCTGATTTCGGGCCCGCCTAAGTTATCCATTATTCAGGCCGAAGGCGCTAACGCTCTGGTGCGCACCCTCCGCGAAGCTGGCGGCAAACGACTGATCAGTGTGCTGGCGGAGACGCGTGCCACCGCCGTCCGCATAGGCAATCCCGCCTCGTGGAAGAAGGCGGTTCAGGTTCTCGAGGCCACCGGCGGAGCCTGCGAGCAAGTAACGGAAATTGAGATCGCTCAAGCCAAAGCGGAGATCGGCGCTGAAGGCATTGGCTGCGAACCTGCGTCCGCCGTGACGCTGGCTGGATTAAAGAAATTGGTGAAGCAAGGGTTCGTGAAGCCGGGGGAAACCGTGGTCCTGGTCCTGACGGGGAACTTGCTGAAGGATCCAGATTTCACCATGGGATTCCATCGCGGAGATTTGTTCAAAGGCACTCTGGACGAAAGCGCGAGCGCCGCGTTGAATCCTATGCGCCGTCCGCCCATCGTCCTGGATGCCACGTTAGATGCGGTGATACGGACGCTGGAGTTGGCTGAGAAGTACTCTTAGCGCCACGGCAGCGCGGGCGAGACGCCCCTTCGGCAAGCTCAGTGCAGGCTCCCGCGACAGCCGGCAAGATGCCGGCGCTACGCGTGAAAGATGAAAGATGCCCTCCAAAACCCTTAACCAGAAACGCTCCCGGCTTCGCTTGGTTCTTCCGGCGACCTCCGCCAACCTCGGGCCGGCTTTCGACGCTGCCGCCCTCGCGATGGATTTCTACATCAAGATCGACGCTGTCCCAACCCAGCAGTTTTTCGTCACCGCCACGGGGCGCGATCAACAAATCTGTGGAAAGCTGCAGGATCACCTCATCCTGAATACATACGGCGAGATTCTGGAGGCGGCTGGCCGGTCCGTCACTCCGCTCTCTCTCAAAATCGCTAATGACATCCCCATCGGCAAAGGTTGTGGGTCCTCGGCTGCCGCCCGGCTGGCGGGCATTGCCCTGGCGGTGCACTTTGGCCGTTTGCGCTGGACCGACGCCCAAATCATCGGCGAAGCCTCCCGCCGCGAGCACCATCCCGACAATGCCTCGGCGTGCTGGATGGGCGGCCTGACTGTCTCCCGCATGTCTGGGGAAGCGGAAGCCCAAGTAGCGGGTATTCACCCGAAAGGCAAGTGGCCATTGCTGCTCGCCGTTCCTGAGCAAAGCTTGTCGACCGAAGAGGCGCGTGGTGTCCTCCCCGCACAATATTCGCGCGTAGACGCGGTCACGAATGTGCAAAATTCCCTGTTGTTGCTTGCCGCATTCACCCAAGGACGTCCCGACCTGCTTCCCGCGGCTCTGGAAGATCGTCTTCATCAGCCATACCGCGCGGCGCTCTGTCCGCTGCTGCCGAGCCTCCAGGCACTCACAGGACGGGACGGCATCCTTGGCGCGGCCCTGAGCGGGGCTGGTCCTTCGGTGTTGCTGTTCCTCGATCCGAGCGCGCCCCTGCAGAAAGCACGCAAACGAGTCGCCGCTCACCTCTCGCGAAGCGGCCTCGCCGCGGAACTACTCCCCACCTCGATCAGCCTGCGCGGAGCGAGTTCTTGGTTGGCGAAATCCTGAATGAGCGAAATACCGGGCGAGCGGAAATACTGATCGCTCCTACAGAAAGAACCGTATTTACCGATGTTTTTTTCGTCGATAGATTTGAAATTCCCGCCTTGCGAAACAAACGCATGAAAAAAGTGTTCTTACGATTGGCAGATTCCATGAGGATCCCCGGCCCTTGGCGCGGACATTCCGGAATTTGCCGGCAGAGTCACGCTGGAAGGGGTGTGCCGAAGCCGCGTGTGGAACGGTTGGGTGTATTGAAAATGAAGGCGAAGACGCGTCAAGCCCGAGTGGCAGTCAGGCGCTTGTCCGGAAACGAACAAGTCCGCCGAGAGATTCAAAGCTTCTTGTATGCGGTGAAGTCCTACCCCGGCCGTTTTGCCAGGGACCCTCGCGTTACTTTCGCGGAGCACCACGGCGGCCTGGTCCGTGCTGCCACCACAGCCTCACGCCGCCGCGTGTAGTTCATTCCCCGCATTAGCGGCTGGCCGGCGGTACAATCCCATTCATCCGCAGATATTCAACCATCTGGCCATAATGATCGAAGCCATGCGACGACACGCTGGCAGCCAGCCCCAGCCGCGAGACCGATCCTTCTCCGAAAGGGCTCCTCACGGTTTGCACCACGTTCTTCTCATTGATGGTTGCGATCGCTTTGTGCACGTAGTCGAAAGACTCTTTCAGGAACTTCAGGATGTCGGCTTTGCCTGTGATTGATCCCGGTCCTTCTTCGTCCCCGATGTCGACCGGCGGCTTCTGTTCCAGAAGCGCAGCTCCCAGTTCGTAGTTCACCGCCGCTACATGCTTGATCTGTTGCGCAAAAGTGCGCACGCCCTTGAACTCGCCGTTGGTGGGAGCGAATGCGAACTTGTCCTCGGGCATCGCCTCCGCCGCAGGAACGAATTCGTGCTCAAGATTGAGTACCGTATGATCTAACACTTCAGTGACTGACCGATGTTCCTCTTTCGGCTTGCCCGACTGCGCCGCAGCCGCCAGCGTGAGCACCAGCAATCCGCACAATATGATCCCTATTTTCTTTCTCATGATCCCTCTTGGTCTTTTCTGCCCCTATAATCGCCCGAGCCATCTTACTGCATAGTCTTATCGAGATGAAAAATTCTGCTCCGCATGCGCGTCGTCTGTGCTTCTCGGTGCCCTCTGTGGTTAAGCCTTCGCTCCCAGCCGCAGGCCAAACGGCCACTCCCCGTCCTTCCAGGCCCGGATCATATAGATGATGACGCCGGTCAGCAAGATAAGCGCCGCGTACCGTACTTCCTTCTGCCAGTTCACGCGATTAAACAGGATGAACAAAAATCCTGCGCTCGCCAGCACCGCCGGCAGCGGATAGAGCCACATGCGAAACGGCCGCGGCAGTTCCGGCTGCCGGATCCGCAACACGATGGACCCGACCGCCTGTACCAGGAATTGCAGGATAAGGCGAATCACCACCAGAGCCGCGATCGCATCCTTCAACCGCAGAAAGCAAAACGCTGCCGCTACCACTCCGAGCGCCAGCAGAGAAATGTAAGGAAACCGATATACCGGATGGACACGGGCAAACGCGCGAAAATAATTGCCGTCCTTGGCCGCCGCGTACGGCACCCGCGAATACCCCAGCATCAACGAAAAGACCGACGCGAACGCGGTCAGAATTACCAGTCCCGTTACCAGTCGTGCCGCCCATGCGCCATATACCCTCTGCATGAACAACGAGACAACGTACAACCCATTATTGTTCTGTCCGGCCTGCACCATCTCCCGCCAGGGCACCACGGCCATGATGCACAAGTTCATCATTAGATATAGACAGGCCACGATCAGAATGGAAAGCAGCAGGGCGCGCGGAATATTCTTTCCCGGATCCTTGATCTCGTCGCCCAGGAAGGCGACGTTGTAGTAGCCCCAGTAATCGTAAGTTGCGACCAGCATCGCTCCGCCCAGCCCCGTGAAAAATTGGTGGGACAATGTAAAGGCACCCCGCGGAAAATCAAACGCCAGCGCGGCATTGAAATGCGTCAGTCCCGTGAAGATGATCCAGCCAATCGTTCCCATCACTCCAAACCACAATATTTTTGTGAGCCTCCCGATCACCGTGATACGCCGATAAAGCAGCAGCACCGTAAAGAAACAGATTGCTACCGCGATCGATGTGCCTGGCGTTACGATCCAACTCGCCTGCAGCGGACCTGCCCATGGTATGTGCAGCACCGCGTCGTGGTGCGCATACACCGTCTCCAGCCTCGGCCAGTAGTAGGCCGCGTATCCCGCCAACCCGATACAGCCCGTCGCAATCGATAAAGGCGCGGAGAATGACACCTGCCAGATAAACAGGAACGAAATCAGACGTCCCCACCTCTCCGGGCCATAGATTTCGCGCAGGTAGCGATAGGACCCGCCCGACGCCGGTAGCGCCGCACCCAATTCCGCGGACACCAGCCCATCGCAGACGGCGAGGAAGGCTCCCAGAACCCATCCCAGCAGCGCTTGCGGGCCACCCATGGCGCTCAAGACCAACGGCATGGTAATGAACGGACCCACGCCGATC
The DNA here is from genome assembly GCA_963733795.1 of uncultured Acidobacteriaceae bacterium. Taxonomy (GTDB): domain Bacteria; phylum Acidobacteriota; class Terriglobia; order Terriglobales; family Acidobacteriaceae; genus Sulfotelmatobacter. The sequence goes on along the minus strand of CAVTED010000001.1, from coordinate 746,946 downwards.
ATGTCGATCATGTTGAGCGCAGTCGCGGTCCCCAGCCCCATCCCGCGGATGAGAGTGGGAGACCCAGATTCGGATTGCGAGGAAGACTGTGAAGAAAATTGCATTCGTAGAGACGTTGCTTGCAACGTCTTCTCACCACGAGGAAGAAAGACGTAGCAAGCTACGTCTCTACCGCTACTTGTTATGCCCAGCGCTCAACAAATTCACATATAATCGCACCGCTCCGGGAACGCCCGCGGGCAACTGCCGGAAAAATGCATATCCCGTATAGATGTAAATTCCCTTGCCATATTGCGCCCGCAGCAGCCCGCCCTTTTGAGCATCCTCTCCTGGATCGTGACACGAGAGCAACGGAGTGAAATGCTCGTCCCACTTGTCCATGAAGTACAGTCCGCGCTCCTGCACCCACCCATCGAAATCGCGCGCCGTGATTGTATTCGGATCATGAAGGATGGAATCGTCCGGCGTCAGAATTTCCACGGGGGATTCCTCCACCGAAACCCGCGCCCGGCTTAGCTCCGCGGTATAAGGAGTGAACTTGCCCGCGTTGAAGTCGGCGATGCCGGCGTTGTACTGCACGACCAACGTTCCGCCCTCGAAAACGAAGTCGAGCAGCTTCTTGTTGTTCGCCGCGACATCCTTCTGCGTGTCGTAAGCGCGGATCCCCAGAACGATCGTTCCGTACTTGTTCAAATCTTCGCTGGCAATCTTCTCCGCCGGAATCACCGTGACATCCATCCCCACCTGCTTCAGCACCGTCGGAATGTCATCGCCCGCGCCCATGATGTAACCAACCTTGAGATCATGCGGCACCTGCACGTCGACAATACTCACGCGCTGCCGCGCTGGCTGATAGTAATAGAAGCTGCCCAGATCCTCGCGGGTGACCAGTGTGTATCCCTCGGCGTATTTCTCGCCCTCCGATTCCAGCACGGCCCGCACCGTGGTGCGGCCCTCCTGCAATCCGGTAGTTAAAACCTTGAACTGAAAATCCCGCTTTTCCCCACGCTTTTTCAAATCGACCGCAAATTGCTCCGGCTCCGAGCGCCAACCGTTCGGCAACTCCAGCCGCAGCGCTCCGCTGTACGTCGCGCGTGAGATTGCTGGTGACGCCCACGGTAACGTTTGAAGTGGATCCGTTGTGCGTCGAAATCACCTGCGTCCCAGGCTCCAGCATCACTGAAAACGCAGGCACCATCGCCAGCGGACGCTCTTCGGTTTTCCCCGTCTCATTCAAAAAAGGCGTGGCCACAACCGAAGTAATCCCAGTCCTTGTTTTCGCGGCGGCGCCTTCGCTCAGCGAATACTCCACGCGCGCCCGCAGCGCCGGAGGCGGGAAGGGAAGCGTCGCATATTTCTCGTCATCGATGTGATTGATGCTCTCCCGATCGGGATCATCCCGATGCCAGTACGGCCGCGTATACGCCGCATCCTTCGGCACGCGCAGCCGGAAATCCGCGTGCACATCTTTCCCAGCATTCACCGTCAATGGTTTCGTCTTTCCCTCTGACGGTGGTCCACCCCGATGGCACTTCCAGTTTGATGTCGTCGATCGCCAGCGTCTGCTTCGAACCGTTATGCAAGGTCACTGCAACCAGAAATTCCTGACCCGGCGAAACCGTGGTCAGCGCGTCCGTTTCTTTCGGCACGCGAACATCGCGTCCGCCACCGGACGTGACATCCGCCGTCATACTCACGCCGAGTGCCAGATTCAACGCGGTTTCCGCCTGCTGCCGCTTCTCCGCGATCCGGGTAAGCGCATCGACTTTCGCGGCCGCGCTCAAAGTGCTTGCCCGCAGTTCGCTATTTGCACGATTCAACTCTGCTACAACTTTCACCAAAGGCGCCGCCGCGATAGTGACGTCGTTGCCTTTTGCAGCCCCTGTCGCCTCGGCAATATGCTTCGCGATCTCGGTCAACTCCGCTCGCAGGCGCGGAACTTTCTTCTCTTCCGTTCCCAGTCGTGCCGCCAACTCCGGCCAGGTCGTATCAATCCCGTCGAAGAAACTCTTCTCGTGCCCGTTTTTGTCCAACGCGGAAGGCGCCACCGAATCCACGAGCCGGTAAAACGTAAAACGGTCTCCGGGATCGACGGTCCAGTTCGCCGCCCCCTGCGACATCTGATGCCGCAAGCCTTGCATCGCGAACTGAATATACGACATGCCCAGCTCCGCGTTCCGCTCGCCCGTGTTCAACTTCAAAGTCCAGTCCGCGTCCGGACAAGTCATGGCACCAAATCCGCACACATTTCCGATGTACAACTTCTTCGCCTGCCACGGCTGGAGTCCCTGCGCAATCTGCTCGGGAAAGCGCTTCGGATCGGCCGCCGCCCGGAACGCCTCCTGCGTCAGAATGCTCGACGCCTGATGATGCCCGTGCCCATCCCTCGACGTTCCGGAAAAGCGTGCGACCAGTACATCCGGACGAAAGGTTCGAATGACCCGCACCATATCGCCCAAGGCGGTATCATGCCCACCCCACTTCGCGAACGTTTCCTCGGGGTTCTTGGAGAAGCCGAAATCCGCCACCCGCGAAAATCGCTCCTGCACGCCGTAATACTGATCCGACGCCAACAATTCCTCCGCCCGCAGCACCCCCAGCACATCCGACAAGTTGCTGCCAATCTTGTTCTGCCCACCCTCGCCGCGATTCAGCGTCATCAGCAGCGTGCTTACGCCGTGTCCGCGTGCCTCCAGCGTCAACATCCCGCCATCTTCATCATCCGGATGCGCCACCACCTGCATCAGCCGCGCGGTAGTCCCCAGCCGCAGGAGTTCCAGCCGTAATCCCGCCGCGCCCTGATCCTGTGGCAATTCCGCCGGAACGCCCTGATACAGCAGTCCCGGAGGATCGGCCAGCGCTTCGAGATTGGATAGAAAACTGCGACTCGGATGAATTCGCAGGAGACTTGGACCTCGCCGTGGCGGTCTTGTTCGCAACGGGAGTCTGCGCCGTCGCGATCAAAGCAAAAATCGCGAGGAAACAAACGAACGTGACGCCAGGAAAATGTGGGCGTTAAAAATAAAAGAAGCGCGACACCGAAAGGGCGGCGCCAGGCTGACGGGTTCGGAAAGTCTCACCCTACAAGGATGGGGCCAAATGCCACTTTGACGCAAATTGTTTCCGCAAAGTTGGAGAATGGGGCGCCTGCCACAACGAAAACCGGGTCTGTATCAGGGTAAGCCTTCAGGCGTACCGCGAGACTAAAGCGGGGTGCGATTCCGCGACTGGTGGCATCGCTGAAGCGATGCCCTGGTACAAATCGTCTGTTGGCGAGCAGTCGAGCCCGCCAAATCGAAAGCCGGAAGCCGAAAGCCGGCAGCCGTTCAGACATCACATAAATCCGCCGCCTTCCGCAACGAAGCCAGCGGATCCCCCGTCGGCACGAATTCATGCGCCACATAATCCGCGAAAGCCGGCATCGGCGATCGCACGCATCACTCCATCCCACTGAACTTCCTGGGTCGCATCCAGTTCATGCCGCCCTGGCACGCCGCCGGTATGGAAATGCCCAATCCATTGCAAGTTTCTGCCGGATCGTATCGATCAGGTCGCCTTCCATAATCTGCATGTGGTAAATGTCGTAGAGCAATTTCACATTCGGCGAGTCGACTTCCCGCACCACGCGCACGCCCCACGCCGTGTGGTCGCACATATAGTCAGGATGATTCACCTTGCTGTTGAGCAGTTCCAGGCAGATGGTCACGCCATGACCTTCCGCAATTTTCTTCACGCGATTCAGCCCGGCAATCGTCTTGCGCGCGCCCTCTTCATCGGACATGCCACCCCGGTTTCCGGAGAATGTAATTACGTTGGGAACTCCGGCCTTCGCCGCCCGCGGAATGTTCGTGCGAAGTCCCTGCTCGATGGCGGCATGATTCTCCACGCGATTGAGAGCCTTCCCAATCTCTCCGCCGCCCGCATATCCCATGGTGCAGACAAGGCCGTAGCGCCGCGGGATTTCATATTCGTCCGGCTGCAATAGGTCCACTCCCCGCAGCCCGATCTTCGCCGCGTACTCCGCCAGTTGATCGACAGGAATGTGTGGGTAGCACCATTGGCAGACGGACTGATGAATCCGCCCTCTGCGCGCGCCAGCAGACGTGTCAAGACCTGCAGCGAGGGACGGCAGCGCGCCGGCGCCGGCCGCCGCTATCGAAGACTGAAGCAATGCACGCCGCGTAAAGTTCCGCATATCCCTCAGGGGCTTAAAGCCCGCAGTTATTTGAGACTTGATCCGCACGGCTGAAGCCGTGCCCTTCCCGAAACTACGCGCACGGCCCGAAAGCCATCTTTTTCCCCAAAACTATTCGCCTGGGGCTTGCAGGCGATAGTCTTCACAAAAATGGATGAGAGTACCTTCCGAGACGGAGCATGAGCGCTAAAGCGAAAGGCCGAAAGCCAAGCGCTAAGAGCTAAGGGCGAGAAGCTATAAGCTTCCTCCCCTACCCCCTTCTTTCAGCACCGCCTGGCAGTTCGCCCGCCGCGGTCAGCACTTCATTGAACGCGTTTCTTTCCGCAAATCTTTCAGCAGGGGATCATCCAGCAACGCCGAGTAGGCGCAATAGTTCTGCTGCACCGCGGCCTTCAGCAGCCGCAGCGCCGATTCCTTCTGCCCACAAGCCGCCATCAGCGAGCCCACGTGATACCACGCCTCGGCGTCCAATTCCATCATCACCGATGCTTCGTTCTCGCGGACAATCTTCGCCAGGTCCGCCGGACGCTGCGTCGCCGTGCACGCCTCCATCAGATCGCGGTGATAGGTGGGGGCCTTCGACATATTCTTCGCGCTCGCATGCGCCTCCGCCAAATTGCCTTCTGCCAGGTACACATAGGGAGTCACCCACGCCGCCCACTCCGAGCCCGCATCCAGATGCACAAAGTCCATGGCGCGGTCCGTCTTGCCCATCTCCAGGAACGACCAGGCGCACGAACGGAACGCGAAATTACCCGGATCGAGCGCGCGCGCGGTGTTGCATTCCTGCGTCGACTGATCGAGCATTCCTGCATACCGCAGCACGTAGCTGAGCGCGAAATGCGCGTCGGCGCTTTGCGGACGACGCCGCACCAGATCCGTCGCCGCGTCGTAGGCGCGCCCGAGTTCGCCGCGCTCCACGCGATTCGTGATCAGGCTGCTGGCCGCCATCACACGGTTGGGATCGAGCGTCACCGCCCGCTCATATGCGGAATTCGAGCGCTGGAATTTTTCCTCGCCCCCGCCGCCAAATAAAGAGTCGAAATAATATCTTTGTCCCAACGCTTCCCAGGCCGGCGCATAACTGGGATCGATCCCCACCGCCCACTCCAGCATCTTGATCGCCTCTTTGTTCGGAGCCGCATCGTGCGGCACGGCGATGCTCCGCAAATACAAGTCATACGCTTCCTGGTTCTTCGGCCGCGACGCCGCCGATTCCGCCGCGCCGGCGGCGCCGCCCAGAACCGGCAACAACCCATGCTGCACCTGCGAACTCAGTTGCTGCTGCAGTCCGATCAAATCCTCCGCCTTGGCCGTGACCGTGGTCTGCCACAGCAGGCGGTTGGTAGGGACATCGATCGCCTCCAACGTGACGGTCAACTGATTTCCCTGCTTGATGAAGTGCCCCTGCAGCAACCGCCCGACGCGCAACTCCTGACCAACCTTTTTCGGTTCCAGATCCAGCGCCACATATCTTCGCGTCACCGAAGAAGGCCGCACCTCGAGCGAGCGCGAGTAGGTCATCACGCTCGTCAACTCATCCGCCAGCGCGAACCGCAAATAGTCGATGCTGTAATCCCCATTCAAATTCTGCAACGGCAGCACCGCGATCGCATTCTTCTGCTCCGCGCTCGCCACTTCGCGATGCTTGAACCACCATGCTCCTACTGCAGCCAGCACCGTAACCAGCAGCGCCGCCATCGCGATTACCGCATAAGTCTGAAACCTCGAATTGCGGCTGAAAGTTTTTGACGCCGCCCGCAGTACCGACGAATTACTGCCGACCTTGATCGTCCCTGACTCGGCTTCGCGTTTCAGTTGCGCCAGATCAGATCGAATCTCCGCCGCGCTCTGGTAGCGGTGGGCGCGGTCTTTCTCCATCGCCTTGCCGATGATTCCCTGCAGCTCGATCGGAATCTTCGGATTCAAATCGTGTGGCGGCGTCGGCTTCTGATGCAGCACCGCATCCAGGGTCATCAACGAATTGTTTCCCGAGAATGGTTTCTTCCCCGTGGCCATCTCATACAGCACCACGCCGAAGGAAAACAGATCGCTGCGCGCGTCCACGGTCTCGCTGCGCGCCTGTTCTGGAGACATATACACGGCAGTCCCGGGAATGATTCCCACCGCCGTCAAAGACTGATCCGCCTCGTCCGAGCCGGGGGTCTGCACGAGTTTCGCCAGCCCGAAGTCAAGCACCTTGGCCTGCCCGGTTGGGGTCAGAACGATATTCGCCGGCTTAATGTCGCGATGCACGATCCCCTTGGTGTGCGACGCCACCAGCGCGTCCGCCACCTGCACCCCCACGTCAAGCACCTCCTCCAGTTTCATCGGTTGCCCGTTGATGTGCTGCTTCAGGCTTTCCCCTTCGAGCTTCTCCATCACGATGAAGGGATGCCCGTGGTTGTCTTCAATGCCGTGGATCGTGCAGATGTTAGGATGGTTCAGCTGAGATGCCGCACGCGCCTCGCGCGTGAAACGCTCCAGCGATTTGGGGTCGCCGGCCAGATTCTCAGGAATAAATTTCAGCGCGACATGCCGCCCCAGGCTCAGATCCTCCGCCTCATAGACCACGCCCATACCGCCGCCGCCGAGCTTGCCAAGAATGCGGTAGTGGGATACCTGCTGGCCAATCATGAAAGTTTTGGACCTTGCTCGGCGGTAATGTTAGGCCCCCGGTCGAGTCCGGTCAACTCAGTGATCTCCCTAAGGCCTGTGGATGAGAGCATTTGCGCGAACCTGTTTCCTTGCACGGGCCATCGCCTATGTGCGGATCGAGTCTTCCACATGCGTCCGGTCATGCCGATTTTCCCAATTTACGCTGACCTACGTCCTTCTGTGAGATGCCGCTCACCCAAGCAGCGTTTAACCCGATAGTATTACGAGGAAGGCGAAATCGGCGATGCCGCTTCCCATCCTGAAGGAGAATTCATGAACGCCGCTGCCAGCTCCAAACCCTGGCCAAACCCGCTGCAAGACCTGCAGGAGGCCATCCGCCGACGCGCAGAAGAAATCTACTTCCGCAACGGAAGAATTCCCGGCCGCGATTTGGACAACTGGGCTCAGGCTGAACAGGAAATCCTGCGCGAATCCGCGCAGCGAACTCGCAAGACCGCCATTGTGCTTCGGGTGAGCGGCAACGAGTACATCGGCGAATACAATGCCGAATGCTCCGACGGCTATCGCCCCGGCGAGTTAGGCCGCGGCGCCTATGTTCCAGTCCGCTTCCACGGCGATAAGATGTTCATAAAACGTGCCAACGGCAAGGTTCTGGAGACCACAATCGTCAAAATCCGCTGAGACTGCGCGCGATTCGCCCGGCAACCTCCTGCTCGCGCGACTGATATATTGCAGAAATGCTGAATCTGCTTCTCCAGAGTCGCAGGCGGCGAGGGGGAGGGACTTTTCTATCGACGCTCCAGCATTTGGGAGCACTTGGACTCTTCTTCCTCGCGATTCTCGACAGTTCGCCCATTCCGACGTTTGGCGGTCTCGATATCTTCACTGCCATTCTGGCTGCCAGCCATCGCAATCCCTGGTACGAATACGCCGCCACGGCAACCGCAGGGTCGGTCGTCGGCGCTTACATCACCTTCCGGCTCGCGCGTAAAGCCGGATCCGCCTATCTGGACAAGAAATTCAAGAAGGGCACGGTCTCCAAGTTTCTGAAATTGTTTAAGAAATGGGGCACCGGAACTCTCGCGGCCTCCACGGCCATTCCCATCCCCACGCCGACCAGCATGTTTTTCGCGGCCGCCGGCGCCTCCGATTTCCCTCTGCCCAAATTTCTAATCGTTGTCGCCCTGTGCCGTGCAGCCCGCTATTCCGCCATTGCCTTCGTTGCTGGCCATTATGGACGCCACTTTATCCGCGTGCTCCGGCACCCCCTGGAACATTGGGGCTGGTTGGCGATTGCAATCGCAATTACCGCCAGTCTGATCGCAGGCGGCATCCTGATTGGCCGCCGCCTCGAAACAGGTTCCCCAGACTCAAGTACCGCCAATCGCAGCACAGTCGTTTAAACCACAGGCATCTTGTTAAGTAGCCTTGGACGACAGCCGCTCAAAGCCGCATAGAATGCGGGCTTTAGCTGCGAGGGAGTCGCAGCCTACTGCTTCGATTCATCACGGCGTGACTTCTATTGCTTGTACAGGAGACGCCAATAGGTCTTACTCTAGATACAATCCCGCCGACGCTCCCACCCACTCCATGTTCTTGTTCTGATCCACGCCCATCATCAGCCCCCGCCCCATGCGAATGATCGTCAACACGGGCGTGAGTTTCTCGAGCCAGATATACATCACCCGCACCTCCGCCTTTGTGCCGCCAAATGGAGTCTCGATCACGGGCTCAAAGTGTATTCGCTCCTGCAAAATGTAATACGGACGCCGCTCCGCCGGAATTGCCGCGATATCTTCCTTCGTCGGAGCAATTACCACGCCAAGCCCAGCAAACGAATACAGCGGCTTTAGGGCATAGTTCTCCAGATCCGCAGGAATTTCCTGGAGTTGATCCAGAAACCAGGTCTTCGGCACCGACGCGTGCTTCAGGTAAGGAATGGAAAATTTGCTGATGCGGAAATACCAGTTGGGATGGCCCGCCCACTCCACGTCGAGGTCGTCGCGCCAGTCAAAATTCAGTTTGACGTTCTTGCGCTCTAACTCATCGACGATGGTCCGGTTGTAAATCCGCCGGATCGGAACGCGCTTTCCGTCGCGCTCATAATAAAGACGCGACCCATCTTTCTTGATGTCCACAATATCGACGGTCCGCACCCCAAGCATATTCTCAGTCAGCAAAAAATCCGGCAGCGTTTTCTGCTGCTGTGGATGAATCTCCATCAAGATCACATTTTCGGGATCATGCGACCCGACAATTGCCCGCCGCAAAAGTTCGCGATAAGAATCTCTCTCCAGTCCGCTCAAAAAGTATTTCAACCGCCCGGAAGGCGGAAGCCGAAAGCCGGAAGCCGCGAGCCCATACGCCTCGATATACGCCTCCGCCAACGGCCCTTGATACGCATACAGGGAAGGGAAGGCCTGCAACTCCACGAGTTTCGGCTGCAACTCTCCGCGTGAATCGCGCGCCAACCCAAAATCCACCTGCACAAACATAGGATGCGACGGTTCGTTGGGAACCTTGAATTCCGCGGGCACCGCCTCATCCGACTTCGCTCGATAAGCAGGATTGTCGACCAGCTGCCGAACCAGTTCCTGACCGTCCGAAGCCATGCGCTCAATCAGCGTCTTAGGGAAAAAACAAGGGGTCTCCGAAATCCGAAACTGCACGTGCGTCCCGCAAACCTCATCCACCCGCCGCAAAAACGTCCGATATTTGTCAGCAGTGAACTTCTCGTTGAATTCCTGACGCAATGAAGCAATCATATTGTCAGAGCCTTGTCATCCTGAGCGCAGAAAAGCGCTCACCAAGTGAGCGCTTTTCGCAGTCGAAGGATACTACGCTTTCACAATGTAAGCCCGCCGCTAGGCCTCCACCAGAAACTTTCCCTCCCGCATAATCTGCTCGTCGTCTACCCAGATATTAAACTTCCGCCCCACCACATCAATATGCGTAGTCGAGTCCCACTCCGCCCCGGTGTGCGCCCCATAAGGATTCCCAAACGCAATATGCACTCCGGGATACTTCTCATCCTGCAATATCTGCCCAATCACATCTTTCAAGTCAATATTCGTCCCAATGGCAAACTCGCCCACCCGATCGCTATTTTCATCAGTATGGGTATATTTCCAAAAATCATTTTCCAGTTCGCGATTTTCGCAGTGCGCCTCGATCAGCCGGTTCCCCTTCATTCGCACAGTCAGCGGATTCTCCTGCAAGTTGCCAAACTTCCCGCACAAATAATCGCCCACCACGCCATCAATCACAAATGTCCCATTCACCTCGCCCGGCGTCGTAAAAATCTCTCCGCCTGGCAGATTCCCCCACTTCTCTGGCGAAATAATCCCACTGGTCTTCAGCCATTTGTAATTCGGATTCAAATCCGCAGTCAGATCCGTTCCCGCCGCTGTCTTCGCTCGAATGTTCGAAGCCTTGCGCACCATCTCGACAATTTTCTGACTGAGCCGGTCCACGCGCTGAAAATCCGCCCGCATCCCTTCCAGCATGATCTGCCGGTCGATATTCACCATGTGCGCGTGGCGAATCTTCTTCCGGTTCACAATGTCCGTCATCTGAATTCGCGACCGCAGTTCGTGCGTCTGCGCCTGCACCGCAAAAATTGAAACCTGGCTGCTCTCCAGATCTTTCGCAATCTCGCGCGGCAAATCCTTCAGCGGACGCTCCGCCAATTCCTCCAGCACCCAGGCATGATAAGTCGCGCCCAGCTTCGCCAGTTCATGCACCATCGAAGCCGCAATCTCGATCGTAGCCTCGTCGGTAATCACGCAAACCAGTTCGTCCGCCTGCACCCGCAGGCAAACGTTAACCGCGTTATAAGCACCCGGCGTGTATTCCGGATCAAAAGGAATGTCGAGGGCGCGCCACCCTTGTCTCTCCGGTTTTTCGAGAGACAGGGCCTGCCCTGAGCTTGCCGAAGGGGCGGGGATTTCGACTTTGACTTTCTCCACAGGAATACTCATTACCCGACTCTTCGAACGGACTCCGGCTCTTCTTGCAGGCCCGCTTCCGTCTCCTCAATAATGTAATCGACCACTTTCTTCAAATCCCCGGTTTCCTGAAACACGCGCAGCTGCCGGTCCGCCCCGCTGCCGTTCTTCAAGATCTCGTGGATATAATTCAGTTCCTCGCGCGAGTCCAGTTCATCCACAACGTCGTCGACGAATTCCAGATACTCAAGCACCAGCTCGCGCGCCGGCACTTCCGTCTGCTTGCCGAAATCAATCAGGTTTCCGTTGAGCCCGTAGCGTGCCGCCCGCCACTTGTTCTCCATGATCAAGGCCCGACGGTACAGGCGGAATCCCTGATTCGCTGTATAAAGCTTATACAGCTTCGCCACCGTAGCCTGAATCAAAGCCGCGAGAGCGATGGTCTCGTCGGCTCGCATGGGAATGTCGCACACCCGAAACTCAATGGTATTAAAGAACGGATGCGGCCGGATGTCCCACCAGATTTTCTTTGCGTTATCGATGCAGTTGGTCTTGATCAGCAGCTTGATGAAATTCTCGTACTCGCCCCAGCTGGGAAAATAATCCGGAATATTGGTCCGCGGAAATTTGTCGAATACCTTGCACCGGTAAGACTTCAGTCCGGTATTCATCCCCAGCCAGAACGGTGAATTCGTCGAAAGCGCCAGCATGTGCGGCAAGAAATACCGCGCATGATTCATCATATGGATCGCCGTCTCGCGATCCTCAATCCCGATGTGCACATGCAACCCAAAAATCAGATTGGCTCGCGCCACCAGCTGCAAATCCTCGACAATGTTCTTGTAGCGCTCGTCGGGATGAATCGCCTGCTCCCGCCAATCCCCGAATGGATGCGTCGCCGCCGATGCCAGCCGCAGCCCATTTTCCTTGGCCAGCCGCACCATGTCCCGCCGCAGCTTCTTGACCTCAATTTTCGCATCCTTGATGCTCTTGCAGACCCGCGTTCCCACCTCCACCACCGACTGATGCATCTCCGCCTTCACCCGCTCTTGAAGAATCATCCTCCCCTTGTCCAGCAGTTCGGCATGAATGTGCGACCGCAGATCCCGCGTCTCGGGATCGACCGTCTGATACTCCTCTTCAATCCCGATAGTAAAAGTAGGTGGCATTTAGAGGGTTAGCCTTAGATTCTTGTCATTCCGAGCAAAGCGAGGAAACTGCTGTTCGCCGGCAGCGTCCCGACACTGGGTGCCCCATTTCTCGGTCCTTTGCGAGAAGTGGGACGAATCAGGCCCAAACAGTATAGCAATGACCAAACCGCCCGAACCTCTCAATCCCACTCTCTATTCTCCTTGACCCGAGCCCTTACGATCTTCTTCACCAGCGCATCCGGCAAAGGCTTGTCCGACGGAAACTGAATCGTCCCCTTGGAAGTCCGGTATCCACGCAGTTCCTTCTCGAACTGGTCGAGTACCCCCGAGCCCGTCGGGAACAAACTGCAATGATTCTTAAAAGCCGCATACCCCACCAGCATTCCGTTGTATTTAAACATCGGAATGCCGTAATTGATCACCTCGGTAGTCCCTTTCGGTACGACCGACCGAATCACCGCGCGAATGTGCTTCAGAGTGGCGTGCGCAGGTTCGGACACACCAGCCAGATATTCATCCACGGTCTTCGCAACTTTGCCTTTTCGCATCTGCCTGTCATCCTGAGCGCAGTGCCAGGTTCGCGAAGCGGAACTGCCATGTAGTCGAAGGATCCTATCTACAACGCACTGCCTGCAACTCGGTACTGAATCCGCCGAACGAGATGCAACACTATTTCGTCGGCTTCCGCTTGCGCTCCGCCACCCAAGCGGGCTCGCCTTTTCGCTCTGGTTTAGAAGGTGTCGCCGCCAAAAACTCCGCCCACCGCATTTCTTTCACTGGAGTGCTGCCACTCAGCGCCATCTTCACCGCCATCTCCGCCACCGCATTCACAATCCATTCAAAATTTTCCTGCCCGACCGACGTAATCTCCGCATCCGGCGCTGGATTCAGAAAGTCGATCGCATACGGCACTCCACCCTCCGCCGCAAACTCAACGGTATTCAGGTCGTATCCCAACGCCCGGCACAACGACAGCGCATCCTTCTCCATGCGCTCTCGCAGCGCCTCCGACGACGGCGCCGGATTCCCCTTCACATACCGCTCATGAAACGGCGCCCGCGGATCGTACTTCATGATGTGAACTTTTTCCTGCCCTACCACGTAGCACCGGTAATACTCCTCGAACTCCACGCCATGCTGTAGGGTCATGCACAAATCGCCGGTCTGGTTGTAGTAATGAAAAAATTCCTCCGGCGAATGCACCTTGTACACATGCTTCCATCCGCCGCCAGAATAAGGCTTCAAGAAAGCGGGAAATCCGACGTAGTCAAACAATTCCTCCCAGTTGAGAGGGAAGATGAGATTCCGCATCGACTGATCCGTTGTCCCCTCGGGATGCTTGTTGTGCGGCAGAATGATCGTCGGAGGAATGGCCACGCCCATCTTGTGTGCCAGCGCATAGTTGAAGAACTTGTCATCCGCCGTCCACCAGAATGGATTGTTCACCACAATCGTCCCGTGCAGCGCCGCATTCTTCAAATACGCACGATAGAACTCTATATCCTGCGAAATGCGGTCAATGATCACCGCATACTTCTTCGGCTCATCCATCCGAATCCCGCCAATCTTGACGAATTCCGCATAAACGCCCTCAACCTTCATCGAGTTAATCTTCTCGACCAAAGCCGGCGGAAACGTATTCTCCATCCCAAACAAAATCCCAATCTTCTTCACGACAAGATCTCCATTCTCAAAGCGTCATGTTCTAGTTTTGTCATCCTGAGCAACCGCAGTCGAAGGATCCCTGCCAGACCTCGCCCGTCACGAAGACGAAATGAATTTGCAGATTGCATACAGTTCCTCCAGCAGGCGCAGCTCGTTAGGATCATTTCCCATCAGTATGATCTCGCCTAGGGATTCCATTCCTCCCATGCCTCTGGCGGTCCGAGCCGCGTGCGCCTTCAGGGCGGTTTGATCGGCAAGCCTGCGAAGTTCTTCTCGCCAAACCTGTAGCACCTCAACCCATGTCCGATCATGCCCCTTGAGAGCGTCCTGCATCTTCTTCAGCTGGAGGTCATATTGTGAAAAGTAAGCTCTCGTCAATCGAGCTCATAGCAAAACCGTCACGATGATCCACCCTACCCTAAAAATACTTCCCCGCCATCCGCACCCACAACGGCCAATCATGTTTCGAATTATCTCCCCAAACATCCAGCCAGTGCGGAATCGCCTTCGCATTCAAAATCGCCGAGAACTTCACATTCGCATCCAGGCAAATATCCCAGTCCGCCGATCCCAGCACAATCTTCATCTGCCGGTAGCGGCTCAAGAACCAGTCGTCCGACATGTTCGGCAAAAAGTCGGGAGGATTATTGAAGTAACAATCATTATCGTAATAACCGTCGAGAAACTGATGGATGTCGAAAGCTCCGCTCATGCTCACGCAATGCGTCACCACATCCGGATGCTTCAAGGCAAAATTCACCGCATGGTACCCGCCAAAACTGCATCCGGTCAGCGCCAGCCGCGGCGCCTGATTCTTCCACCGGACGAACGGCAAGAACTCATGCAAAATATAGCGCTCATATTGCAGATGCCGCATTACCCGCACCCGCGGATGCACACCCTTGTTGTACCAACTCTCGCCATCCACGCTGTCGCAACAAAACACCTGCAAGTCGCCGTTCTCGATCTTTCCGGCGAGCGCCCCGATCATTCCGCGATCTTCATACTCGAAGAACCGCCCCTGAGAAGTAGGAAACACCAGCAGCGGCGTTCCTGCATGTCCGAAAACCAGCGCCTCCATGTCGCGGTGCAGTTCCTGGCTATAAGCTTTGTGATACTCGCGATTCATCGGAAGATGAAGAAGTGGCGTCTTAGGGACGTTGCCCGCAAGGTCTGTTTCTCAGCCGAAGTATCTTACCCGATAGGGAGCTGAAACCCTAGACGAGACCGAGCAATCAGGGGGGCCGATTCCGACTCGAACGGCAAATCGGCCTGGAAGGAGCGCGAATTAGAGGCGTGCCCTTCCGATCTATCCTGAGTTTGGAGTGGCGCGGCGGCCGGAGGAAAAAAACGCGGGCATGCAGCGCAACACGGTGGCTAAGCGCAGCAAAGGGTAAAAAGCGAATAACGAATCGGGAAGGCGAATTGTCTGCCATTCGCGGGGGCCGGAAGCAAGGGTGAAACGCGCTGCGCCACGTATGCCGTCCCATCGGCTGTCGGCAAGCTGAACAAGCGTTAACCAGCGGTCCGGAGCTGGCTGGAGCGCGGGTTTGTCTTTTATCTCGCTGTCTTTATCTGGGAACAGTTTTTTTACTATACCGGCGGCCGTGGCCTGCACAGCCGCGTCGTTGCTAATTGCCGCCGAGAGTTCGGGCGGGACCTGGACGTCCATAATGGCCTCGGCGAGCGCCAGCGCGAGCAAAAGCATTCGTTCCGCACGGGCCTCGCGTGCCCTCAACTTCAGTTCGCGCCAGTCCAAGCCACGGTGATCCATTTTGTCGCGGTGAGGGTTCTGGCGGACGCTCTCGGCGAAATCTGCCAGCCAACTCAATCGCTCCCATAGGTGCTTGCCGCCGTGTACGGCGAGGAGTAGTGCGGTGTCCTCGGCAGAAAATGTAGGAATGGACTTTTTCCCGAGAGTTACCGTGCGTCGGCGATCCCAAAGATCATCGAAGCGAAAGCGATGTGCGAGATGGGGAGCGGTGATTTGCCAGTGCAAATCCACGAGCAGATTGCCGTCAGAGGTGGAGAATTCGCATTCGCAGTCGGAGCGCAAACGGGCTTCCTGCTGTTTGCGGCTGTATCCGGCGGCGGATTGATATCCCAGTTGCGCGAGCACTTCGTGCGCCGCGGGAAAGCTAACGCGATCGATCAGGATGTCAAGATCTGACATCTCGCGCAACTTGATATCGCCATAGAGTGACACGGCCAAGGCCGGGCCTTTGTAGGCGAGGGCGCGGATTCCAGCAGCTTGTAGGGCGTCCAGGATGTTCAGCAGCGCGGCCGACAGAGAAAGGTTCCGAACACCGGTTTCTAAGAGCTTTATGCCGGGCTCGGGGCGGGTAGCAACCGCCTGCGCAAAGTTGCGTTGCAAGTGAGAGTAAAGCAGAGGCGATAGGCCGTGGCGCTGAGCGTGGCGGGCCAGCGTGTCCCAGTGGATGCCGTCCGCGATTGCGGCGCCCGCCTGCTTGAGTTGCTGCGGAGTCAGGACCCTGCGGGCGCAGACCACCAACAGCTGGTATTCGTTCGTTAATTCTACGGGTATGAGTTTGAAGGTCCGCAAGGTTCTGAGAAAACTAAGTTCAGATGCCGGAAAGTCCGATTCTAAAGGCTTTCCGGCGCCTAGGATATGGTACAGTAGCGGGCGGTTTGAAAGACACAAAGACCTCGATGAGCGCAGAGATTTCCATGCAAACCATTGTGGTGGCGGTTTCGGACCAGGTTTCCTGCCGACTGGACGAGGAGACGGTGCTCCTTGAACTGAGAAATGGCAACTACTACGGGTTGAACAGCGTGGGAACCGTGATATGGGAGACGATCCAGCAGCCCAGGAGCATTGAGGCAGTATGTTCGGCTGTACTGGAGCAGTTTAGCGTCGATGCCGAGATCTGCGAGCGCGATGTCTTGCGGGTGATCGGAGAATTACAAGCTGCCGGACTGGTGGAGTTCAGGCCAGGGGCGTGAAGCCTGCTTAAGTGAATTCATTCTTGCCGTGTTTCCATTCGTGTTTCGGCGCCTGCCGCCCGAAAGTGTTCTCCCAGACAGAATGCGTGTTTTGAGCGACTCATGAGCGGAATTGCAGGCATCGTGAATACCGACGGTGCTCCAGTTTCCAGTGATTTGCTGGCCCGTATGGCTGTATTTCTCGGGTTGCGCGGGCCGGATGCGCAAGAAGTTTGGCGCGATTTCGAAGTTGGCTTCGCTCATGCACTGCTGGATACTTCGGGCGGTACTTCGCTCGACACTTCGCTCGACACATCGCTCGAGAACCAGGGCGAGGGCGCGGACAAACAACCTTGCAGCGTCGACGGCAGAGTTTGGATCGTGGCCGACGCGCGGATAGACGCTCAAACGGAACTAAGGGAGGAGCTCCGGTCTTCGGGGATCACGGTCCCGTCCGGCGCTTCCGACGCAGAATTGATCTTGCTTGCGTACCAGGCATGGGGCAAGGATTCCGTGCAACACCTGATTGGCGATTTCGCTTTTGCCATTTGGGATGGGCGCTGCAAGGAGTTGTTTTGCGCCCGCGATCACTTCGGAGTCAAGCCTTTCTATTACGCAAATCTGCCGAATTCTTTCGTCTTCAGCAACACGCTGAATTGTTTGCGCCTCCATCCGGAAGTATCGTCGCGTCTGAACGATTTGGCGATCAGCGATTTCCTCTTGTTCGGCAGCAACCAGGATCCCAGCACCACGAGTTTCGATCAGATCCAGAGATTAGCGCCGGGGCACTCGTTGGTCTGTTCTCAGGGCGCGGTTCGCATCTGCAAGTATTGGACACTGCAGCAGGGCTCGGAACTGCATTACAAGAAAAGAGAGGACTACACAGAGAACTTTCGAAGTCTTTTGCGGATGGCGGTTCGGGATCGTTTGCCGCGTGGCCCCGTCGCCGTTTTCCTGAGCGGTGGTTTGGATTCGAGTACAGTGGCGGCGACCGTCCGGGAATTACTTGGAAAGGATGATGGGCAATCGCTGGTTCAGGCGTACTCGGTGGTGTATGACCGTTTGATCCCAGACCAGGAGCGCCAGTTTGCTGGGAAGGTGGCGGAATTTTGTGACATACCGCTTCAGTATCTGGTTGCGGACGACTATCAACTTTTCCAGCATTGGCGGAACGGCGATCCAGGTCCTGCGGAGCCTTGCGATCAACCCTTGGGCGCGATCGATAATGATCTTTACGCCCGAATTGCTGTTCACTCGCGAGTGGTGTTGACGGGCGAGGGAGGAGATCCTTGCCTGGTGGGCTCTCCCGACGCAATCGTAAAACTCTTGACGACCGGGAAGCTGTGGGATGTCGCCGCTGGATATGCGCGTTGCGCTGTATGGCAGCGGTGCCTGCCGAAAGTTGGGTTGCGGACCTTGCTTCGGGGACGGATCAAGGGTGCTAAGGAATTCACCATGCCTGCGTGGATCAATCCTGAGCTTGCCTTGAATCTTGATTTATCGCACCGGCGGGTTGAAATGGAACGGGAAGTTGTGCCGATCACGCACCACCGTCGTAAAGCGTACAAGAACCTGAACCACGTTTTGTGGACGAACTATTTCGAGCTTTATGATGCTGGAAATTTGGCGCGACCGGTAGAGAACAGGCATCCCTTCTTCGATATTCGGCTGGTAAATTTTCTGCTGAGCCTGCCGACGCTTCCATGGTGTATTGGGAAGCAGATCCTTCGCGAGGCCATGGCAGGATTGCTGCCGCCGGAGGTGCTCAAGCGGCCCAAAACAGCGCTGGCCGGCGATCCGGTGATGGAATTGCTAAAGCGGCCGCAATCGGCTTGGATTGACGCTCTCCAGCCGGCGCCGGAATTGCTTCGTTATGTAACGCTATCGCAAATTCCACCACTCGCAGGAAAGCCAGATTTAGCTGCAGACCCTTGGGCTAATTTGAGAGCTTTGACTCTGAACCATTGGTTGCGGACGCAGGCGGGAGTGGGGTATAAAGGTTGAGTTAAACGTAGTTGGAGGTGGTCTTGCCATGGAGCAGCCGGCGGAGCAGCCAGTCAAGAAAATGTACGAGGCCCCAAAACTGGTTCGTTACGGTGATCTGGTGGAAGTGACACGGGCGCTCAGTGGCACCGGAGGCAACGACCATGTTAATACGAATTTGAAAACTGCGTAGAAATTCTGCATTCCTCCGAGACGGACTAAAGTTTCCTCACCTCCAAGCGGAGCATTTCGTTCTAAACGGGAGGATAAGTGCATGGTTCAAACGGCGAAGACTAGAGTATACGAGGCCCCTAAACTGGTGCGCTACGGTGATTTGGTTGAGGTAACGCGTGCGCTCAGTGGCACGGGAGGCAATGACCATGCGCACGGGAATAACAAAACGTTCTAGAGGTGCTGCGTTTCTTCATGGGCGTATCCGATTCTTTATCTCCGAACCCAATCTATTCCGTTTGCGGCCTTCACGTTCGATCTGACAGACATATTCCCGATCTGCTCCCAGCAGATTCGCGTGGCGCTGATGTTGAAATCGCCTTCCGGGAGCATCCCGAAGCGCAGGGCTTTGCCCAACGACGAAGGCTAAGATACTCAAGCGATCAGTTGGCTCCGAACGGAGAGCCGACCGTCAGGTTGTGGGAAATCGCATCGCAGGCCTTGCTCTATCAACTGGTTTACGGGGACGGAACCAAGTTCGTGATCGATGAAGCGGGATCGAAGGTGTGGGCTTCCTGGGCCACTGAATCGACGTTTGAAGACACCCTTACTTATTTGTTAGGGCCTGTGCTCGGTTTCGTCTTACGTCTGCGGGGCATAACGTGCCTGCATGCCAGTGCGGTCGCAATCGACGGGGCTGCCATTGCGTTGGCGGGCCCCGCCGGAGCTGGAAAATCTACCGCAGCAGCGCAATTTGCTGGCATGGGTTATCCGGTTCTTTCGGACGACATTGCGACCCTGGTGCCGGCAGGCACTTCGTTTCTGGTTCAGCCTTCGCCCGCCCGGCTGCGCTTGTGGCCCGCGTCGGTGGAGCATTTCTATGGCCATCCAGATGCATTGCCCCGGCTGACTGCGTCGTGGGAAAAGCGATATCTGGATTTACGAGCCGGAAACTGGCGTCTTCAGTCCAGCCCCCTGCCACTCGCTGCCGTATATGTTCTCAGCAATCCTCAAAGCCAGGCCGCGGAGATAGAGGAAATTCCTCGAGCCGAAGCGATGATGCAGCTGCTTGCCAACGTCTACGTGAACTATCTTCTGGACGACAGTTTTCGTGGAAGGGACTTCGTCAGACTTGCAAAGGTGGTGAACACGGTTCCAGTGCGCAGGGTCAACCAGCGGCACAACTTCGCGGCACTGGACCAGATATGCCGTTCGATCGCGACTGATTTTTCTCAGGCCAGGAACATCAAAGGCCGCGTCGAAGACGACCAGGCTACTCCTTCCTCGTTCGTTCCTTGTCTAGATTGACGGATCAAGAATGTACAACATTCTTAACTATGGCAGCATGGTGTCCGACTCGATCCGTATGAATGCTTATGCGGATGCGCTGCGGAAGGTGGTTACTCCCAATTCTGTGGTGCTGGACATCGGTACCGGATTTGGTTTTTTTGCTGTTTTGGCCTGCCAGCTGGGCGCCCGCCGGGTGATCGCTATTGAGCCCGACAATGTTATAGAAATCGCGCGAAAAATCGCCGCAGCGAATCAATGTGCTGACAAGATCCAGTTCATTCGCGATGTCTCGTTGAACGTGTCCCTTGACGAGGCTGCCGATGTGATCATTTCCGATCTGCGTGGAGTATTGCCTTGGTTCCAAAAACATCTGCCTGCGATCCTCGACGCGCGAAAGAGGTTGCTGGCACCGGGCGGTAAGCTTATTCCGGCTAGGGACACGGTTTGGGCCGCGCTTGTCGAATCGGCCGAACTGTATTCTCCCTATCTAAATCCATGGTGTTCCAAGCCGCAAGGGATCGATTTAGGAGCAGCGCGTCAATTCGCGTTCAATCTGTGGAAGAAGGGGAGCACTGTTTTGGGTTCTCAACTTCTCGGCGAACCGCAGTTGTGGGCTAGCCTGGACTACGCTTCTATCGAGGATCTGAATGTCTCGTCCAGGGTTGCCTGGACGCTGGAGAAAGCCGGTACGGCACACGGTATATTGATTTGGTTTGATACCGTACTGTGCGAGGGAATTGGATTTTCGAACGATCCGACTGAACCGGAGTTGATTTACGGTAACGCGTTCCTTCCGTTTGCTGCGCCGGCGGAACTGAGTCCGGGAGATGTCGTAACCAACGACTTGCGCGCCACGCTGGTTGGAGAAGACTATGTGTGGACTTGGAAAACGGTGGTTTCGTCGGGTAATCCGCCTCGTGCCCGCAGCGAGTTCAACCAGTCCACGTTTTTGGGCTGTCCTCTATCGCGTGAGCAAGTTGCCACACGTTCGGAAAATTACGTTGCCACTCTCGGCGAAGACGGGATCATTGATAGAACTGTGCTTGATTTGATGGATGGAGAAAGAACAGTGGCGCAGATTTCCGAACAATTGCGGGAAAGATTTCCAGCAAGATTTTCCACCGTTCGGGAGGCGCTGGCGAAGGTCGGGGAACTGTCAGCGCGTTATAGCCGGACGAACCGCCCGTCTGCGTGAGAGTCCGAGACAACGGCAACAATGATTCGAACCAGGGCCTAGCGGGCCCTGTGAATTCCTGAGTAGCCGGGAACGATCCGTGTGTAGCGTTCCGCTACGTTTTCCGTATCGTTAATCACAAAATTACCAGACTGAACCCAGGCGTGAGCGTCCAAGGCGTTATTTTCTTTGCGGACGCCGATGTGAACCGTAGCATCGATGCCTTGTTGGCGGAGAAGCCAGCAGAGGGCGACTGAGCGTCCCAGGCACTGCAAAGGCAGGGGACAGCGTCGCGCGACGGCGGAGAAAAGGCGCGCATAGGTTTGGACCTCTTGCAGAGAGGGCTCGGGCAATTCTCGAATATCGGGCGAGAGACTCTGAATTCGGGGCAGCAGACGGTTGAGTCCGAAAAGTTTGAGACCGGCATGGGTCATGGGCAGGATCAAAATAGTCCGTAAGACGAAACGTTTCGATTCAGCGGGGAGCCGGAAGAATTTGGGGCAGGCATTCCACATTCGACCTAATCTTCGCACGATGTGAGGGATCTTGGAACGGATAATTGCGGTGCGGGGATACGATTTTTTTGTCCTTGCTCCGCTGGGCCGCACGGCACCCGCTTTTCAAACGTGCATCTGAGGCCTATGTTGTAGGGTTTCTTTCGCCGTCCGGGGCTTTCCCATTTTCTACTTCGCGAGCCACGGCTTGCGCCCCTTCGGCAAGCTCAGGGCAAGCTGTGGGCTGCATTCTTTCGCCGCTTCGCGGCTTGGAGCGCCTCGCGCAGCATTCTTCTGGACGCGATCGTGCTACGACCTGACCTCTTCCGGGAATCGTGTCACCGATGTGTTCCTAAGGCCAGTCATGGGCACAGGGAGGCGGTGAGACGGTCCCCGGAGATTGGGGTTAGTTGCCAGGCGTCGAATTTCGCGAGCACGTCGCCGGCTTCCATTTTCAGGCGCAGAGGGCCAGATGGGATTTGATAGATTCGCGCGGTGAGTGCGGTGCTTCGGTTGACGAAGACTTCCAGCACCGATCCGTCAAGAAAGAGGTGCAAGTGCAAAGGGGATCCTGGGGCTCCGGAGAGCAATGCCGTCACGGAGTTTACGTGGAGTTCGCGGCTTCCGGATTTGTCGGCGCAGGAAATCGTTGCGAAACTCTCTCCGTCGTCGGATTCCAGGTGAATGGAAAACGTACCTGCCTGAGGAGGGAATTTCAAATTCAATTCCGCGGACAGGTCGCGGATGCGGAAGGCATTAAGAACCTTCTGGCGTGCAGAGGGCGCGGTGTTCGAAGGAATGCCGACGTGCGCGGCGCGGAGTTGCTGGACCGCGGGCGCGACATTAATTTGTAATTCGTTTTCGGAATTCAAAGTCAGGACGCGGGGGAGTGACATGGCCCCGGCCCATCCGGCGGTGATGAGGGCGGCATCCGGCCTGGTCTCGGTAATCCATCCCCAGAGAATCCGATTGCCCTCTGCATCGAGCATGCTCTTCGCGGCATAGTAAGCGCCCCAATCGACGACACCTTCTTTTTCCGGTGTAAGGCGGCGGTTCGTGTAAGTGCCGACCTTCCACCGAACCTTGCCCATCGTGGAAATGAGTAATACGTACTTCTCCCCGAGTGGGAAGAAGTCTGGACACTCCCACATTTCTCCGGTGTCGACGGGGTTGACGCCGGTGTCGACGGGGTTGACGCCGGTGTCGTTGCTGGCCGGGCCTTCGACCAGAGGATGCAGATACGTCCAGTGGCGCAAATCGGGCGAGCTGTAGAGGAGGACGGCACCGCCTTTGTGGCGGATGCCGGAGCCGAGAATGAGCATCCAGTCGTTTCCTTCTCGCCAGAGACAGGGATCGCGGAAGCCGGTGACGGAGAGTCCCGCGGGTGGAGCTGCGATCACTGGATCGGAAAGTTTCTGCCAGGTGCGCAGACTCTTGTCTTTCGCGATTGCGAGGCATTGCACTTCACGCCAGGTGTGGACGCCGTCGCGCAACGTGGCTTCGGCTTCGGACGCGGGCGGAGCGACACCGGTATAAATTACGATTGGCTTGCCGTTGTCGAGGACCGCGCTGCCGCTGAAAACTCCGTCGCGGTCAGGGCCGCCGGGAGTGGGGGAGAGAGCAATGGGTTCGTGCTGCCAATGAATCATGTCCGGGCTGGTGGCATGCGCCCAATGCATGTTGCCCCATACTGCGGCATGCGGGTTGTACTGGTGGAACATGTGATAGCGGCCGCGAAAGAATATGGGGGCGTTAGGATCGTTCATCCAGTTATGCGCGGGGAGTAAGTGGTATTGGGGACGAAGGGGGTCGGAGGCCAGCTTGCGACATAGGGCGGCGCGGTCTGGATTAGAGTGATCTGAGATCGCGTAGAGCGGCGAGAGGGCGGCGGCGCTGGAGAGTTGAAGGAAAGCTCGTCGCGAAAGGATCATGGATTAACGTCGCTTGGCGAGTCTGCTCGGCGTTCGTGCGTTCGTTGCGATTTCCTGGGCTCCCTTGCGGCTTAAATCTTAAACCGCAGAGGGCGCAAAGAAGAGCCGCAAAGTTCGCCAAGAAGAGCGGGCCTCGCCTTATGTCATACCACACGAATGCGCGCGGAGTGTTGGATATAATGCGGGAAAGGCGAATCATCTTCCAACCAATCGTGCATTTCATCGCGTTTCGACACCGGTCCGGTCTCGTTTATTTTCTTGACGCCGTAATCCTTGCGGCAACCCTCGGCTTGCAGGCACAAACCGCGGCCGCTCCTACGAAATCCGCCGAGCGCGTGGCGGTGCAGCGTGGGCAGGACGCCGTCAAGAGTGGAGACATTGCGCGCGCACGCGCTGAATTTGAGAAGGCGGTGCGGTTCGCTCCCAATGACGCGGAGGCGCAAGGGGCGCTGGGCTGGGTGCTGGCGCAGCAAGGGGAAGGTAATGCGGCGGTAACGCACCTTCGGGCCGCTATTAAGGCGAGGCCGGGACTTGTGGAGGCGCGGCTGACGCTGGCGAGTGTGCTATCGCAACAGGGGAAGGCGGCGGAGGGCGAGCAGGAAGCGCGATTGGCCGTGAAGGTTGCTCCGGGAAATGCAGAGGCGCATCGAACGCTCGCGAAGATTCTGAGTCAAGGGCCGGGGGATGAAGCTGTGCCCGAGATGCGGCGCGCGGTGGAACTGGCTCCGGACCGAGCCGACTTGCGCGACGAACTGGGGACAATTCTGGCGCAGCGAAATCAATTTGCGGATGCGGAAGTTGCCTTTCAGGAAGCGTTGCGTCTGCAACCGAAGCTCGAGCAGGCGCACTTTCATTTGGGGGTTGTGCACTTGCAGGCACAGCAGTTGGATGAGGCCGCGGAGGAGTTAGGGAAGGCCATAGAGCTAACTCCGCGCGATGCAGCGGCGCACTATTATCTAGCGAAGGCGCTGACTGCACAATCAAAAAATACGGAGGCGTTACAGGAATTTCGGAAAGCTGCCGGATTGAAGCCAGAGTGGTTCGAATTGCAGGTTGAGTTGGGCTTAGCTTGCCAGCATGCGGGCGACAGCGAGGGCGCGGTGACGGCGTTCGGCGACGCGGTGAAGCTGCGGCCTCAGGACGCGGAGGCGAACAACGATCTTGGTTTGGCCCTGTTGCAGAAGGGGGACGCGGTCGGAGCGATTCCGAAATTCAAGGCGGCGGCGCAGTTGCGGCCCGAAGACGGCACGTTTCGGGGAAACCTAGCCATCGCATATTTGCAGCGTGCGGACTTTGATGCGGCGATCGTGGAATTGGAGGGTGCGCTGAAGTTGGCGCCGGACAATGCTTCGCTGCACTACAACCTGGGTCTGGCGTACAAGCTGAAGGATCAGTTGGATAAGGCGGTTCCCGAATTTCAGAATGCGATCCGCCTGCAGCCGGACCTGGCGGATGCGCACTACACGCTTGGAGTGCTGTTCTGGCAAAGAGGCGAGTTCGATAGGGCGACTGCGGAGCTGCAAACGGCGATTCAGAATCAACCCAACTATGCTGAGGCACATTACACGCTGGGCACGGTTTACAAGCAGCAGGGAAGGTTGCCGGAGGCAGCAGCTTCGCTGCGCGAAGCGATCCGGCTGCAGCCCGATTTTGCGGGAGCACATACAACGCTGGCCGCGGTGCTGCGGCAGTCGGGAGATGCGCAGGGGGCGGCCGAGGAGGCGAAGCTAGGGGCGCGGATTGCCGCTTCGACCAACAATCTGCAGGCAGCGACGTTTTCGACAAACTCCGGGAAAAGGCTGCTGGGGGCCGGCGATGTAGAGGGAGCGATCGCGCAATTTCGGTCGGCCATTAGGTCGGAGCCGAATTATGCGACGGCGCATTATCAACTCGGGCTGGCATTGAGCCAGCAGGGGCACAACGATGAAGCCAAGAAGGAATTTCAGAGAGCGGCGCAATTGGATGCCCATCTGACGGCGCCGCGGTAGGGAAGCTAGAAGCAAAGACATCCTTGAGAGGTCGGGCGCCCTCTGGGACGCGGTTGATCTTTTGTTCACTCCTCCGGCGTCTAACCGGCTTCGGGCACCTGGATTCTTTTGGCGCTTTTCGCTGAGAAGATCAGGGAGGTCCTAAAATGGCTAATTGCTGCGAGGGCGGACGGATATTAGGTCTGTCATGACGGGAACCCCGTGCGCGATCTTCACGTGCAGGAGGGCTTCAAAGGGTTTCAGTTCGCTTGGCTTCGAGACCTTCAGTCGCCCCAGCAATTCCTTCACAGAGTCTTCCCGGCAAACATATTCAACCGCCGCCTGGGTGCCGAAGGTGGTATCACCGGCCAGGATCAGGATGGAGCGTGACGGGTCTAGTCCGGGCAGGAGGCTGACGACGGCGTAGTCCTCTATGGTGGGCTGATTTGCCGGCGTTCCCAGGAATATTTTTGGCTCACCCGGTTGAGGATGAACGTTCAGTACGGCGAGATCCCCTTTCCTGGGGCCGGAATCAAGACGCTGGAAAACGAATTCCTGAGTTCCGGGGACATCGAGCAGGGTCAGATTCTCGGAGGGCGAGCCTACGAAGATCAAGTCGTTGTTCTTGGCGTCGTCGAGAGAAAAAAGGGCGCCGCGCTTGACGCGAATCGTGCGATTGAGAAGGGCGAACACGTGGTCCAGTTCGTGAATGGCCAGCACCTCCCCTACGCCGGTGTAGTGATCGAGAATGAAACTCCGCGTGTCGGATGAGGGGTTGAAATACCGCATGCCGGTTTCAGGCCTGCCAACAAAGCTGCCATTGCTGAAGATCACCCAAGGCTGCTGTGGGGCGCTCAAGAAACGATTCCAGAAGATCTGATAGGCGGCGGGAGCAGACTGACCGCCTGCTTGCGTGCGCAGGCGCTGCGACAGCAGGATGGCGGTTGTGAACAACGACGCCGCCAGCACAACGGAAGACACTGCAACCGTAATCATCCAGCCGCGAGTGAAGCGAGGGGGCTCCTCCTTTGTCGCCGAACGTCCGAAAACCACAGGAACCGGGGATTCAGCTCCGGGCTTGGAATAGCGGACGTGGAACGTGAGCGTGTAGGAGCCCTTGGGAATCTCTACAAGAATGAGATCGTCGGAGCCATCATGCGCATAGTACTCGGCCAGTTTGACTCGCAGACGCCCGGCTTGGACGCGGACTGTGGAATCGCTCTGGGGATCGAATCCCGCCGGGCGCCCCAGAACTTCCGTAGCAATCTGGTACTCCTTGAGGGCGATGCCAGGATGGTCCAGGGAATGTTCAGCGAGGTAGCGCAGCAGTTTGCACAGAGATTCGGAGCTGTGCAGGCTATGACTTTTAATAACTTTATCTATTTGCTGGAAGCATTGCTGCCGGTCGAGTGCGAAAGTATGAGTGACAGCCATATTACCGGGAAGTAACGGAACCCTGTATCTCACTGCAACGTTGGGACTTTACGCCCGTGTAACGGTATCAGACTTAGTGAAACATAATCCAGTTAATTGTTTTGTACTACGACTGCACTGTATGTCGTCAAGTCTCCCTCTGCATTTCCGGGGCACATTCGCGTGGCGAAGTTCTGAGGAGGAAGTTCATGAAAAGGTCAGCATGGATCTCAGTGGCTGTGTTCAGTCTCCTGTGCAGTCTGTGGGTGCCGAGCGCACTCGGTCAGGCCGTATACGGCAGCATTTTGGGCACGGTGACCGATCCGTCCGGCGCAGCCGTAAGCGGAGCGAAGGTTACGGTCACGAGCGAGACTAAGAATGTTTCCACCGAGACCACGACGAATGAGAGTGGCAACTATTCGGTGACCCACTTGATTCCGGACGTCTATACCGTCCGGGTCGCAGGCACGGGTTTTAAGACGTTGGAGTTTAAGAACATTCAAGTATCCGCCGATACTGGGACCGACGTGAACGGGCAGTTCCAGGTGGGCTCCGCCAGCGAGCAGGTGGAGGTGACCGCCGAGGCGCCCCAGTTGAAGACGGATCGCGCGGATGTATCCATCGAATTCAACGAGCGGATGGTCGAAGACGCTCCCATTCTAAACAGGAATTTTACCTCTTTCGAACTGCTCTCGCCCGGTACACAGAAGCTAGTTGGCTGGAGCCACGCTGCGACTGAGAATCCGCAGGGCGGGCAGCAGATTTTCGTCAACGGCCAGCATTTCAGCGGAACAGCCTTTGAGCTGGATGGAACCGACAACCAAGATCCAATCCTAGGTATCATTGTTGTCAATCCAAATTTAGATGCTATTCAGGAAGCCAAAATTACGCTGGGCAATTATGACGCGGAGTTTGGCAAGGCGGTGGCCGGCGTTGTAACGGTTCAAACCAAATCCGGCAGCAATGAGGTTCATGGTAGCGCAAGCTGGTTCCGGCGCACGGACGCTTTAGCGGCTCGTGATCCGTTTACGGAGTTCAAACCAGACGCGGTTACAGGACGACTGATTCCTTCTTCGCGATGGCAGCAATTTGCCGGGACAATTGGCGGGCCGGTTATCAAGAACAAGTTGTTTTTCTTTGCCGACTATCAGGCGACGCGTCAGAAGAGCGGCATCAGCAACCAGGAGTCGATTCCAACCGCTCTTTTGGAAACCTCCTGCGTGACCGGCGGCACCTACTGCAACTTCAGCGATTTCGCTTCAAAGATCGGAAACGGCACATTGGGAGATAAGTCTAATTACATCTACGACCCGAGCACCGGTGACGCGAACACTGGCGCGAACCGCCTTGTCTTCTGTGGCCAGCCAACATCCATCGCTCTGGCAGCCTGCACGGGCTCCACAAATGGAACTCCGAATCAGTTTTTAGTCCCGGTGAGCGCGATGTCCAAGGCATCCTTGGCGATGCTGGCGGCATTCCCCCATCCCACGAGCACTGGCCCCGTTAACAACTTCGTGGGAGCCGGCGCCGGGCCGTATAACCAGAACAGCTTCGATACACGCATCGACTTCGCTGCCAGCCAAAGCCTGAGCGTGTTCGGCCGCTTCAGTCTTGATTACTTCAGTTTGTCGGGTGCACCCAGTTTAGGGGCGGTAGGCGGCGTCGGTTTTGGACCCGGTGGTCTGGCGGGAAGTTCGAATGTGCATAACTACAGCTTGGCGACCGGCGTCACCAAGACCTTCAGTTCGACTTTGCTGGGTGATTTCCGCTTCGGCTATTTCAAGTACAATCCGTTGACCAACAAGCCAGATGCCGGGAAGGCAGCGATGACGGCATTCGGCATCCCCAACGCGAATATGGGAGACAACTTCACCTCCGGCTTGGGCGAGTTTGACATGGACGGCGTGGGAAGCAACTTCGGTGACGGCTTGGGCGTTGCGCGCTGCAACTGCCCGCTGATCGAAAGCGAACAGCAGTTTCAGTGGGTAGCCAACATCACGAAGATCCATAGCAACCACCAGTTTAAGTTTGGCGCGGACGTCCGCTACGCCGAGAACCTGCGGGTGCCGAGCGATTCCAACCGCACTGGTGTGTACGCTTTCAGCCACTTGGCTACCTCGAACAACGGTATTGGCGGCCTCGACTGGGCTACCTTCATGCTGGGCGATGTCACGAGTCTGGGACGCTACGTCAGCACTAGCGTGAACGCCGCAGAACGGCAGCATCGTATGTTCTACTACGGGCAAGACACTTGGCGCGTTACACCGAAGTTAACTGTGAATTACGGACTGCGATGGGAGGTCTACTTTCCCGAATACGTAAACGGCAAGGGAAACGGTGGATTCACAAACATGGTCTTGGGTGATGGTCACGACCGCGTCGCGGGATACGACGGCATCGGGATGAACGGCAACATCAACAACAAATGGAGCTACTTTGCCCCGCGGCTGGGCGCCGCTTACCAATTGAATCCGAAAACTGTGGTGCGCATGGGTTATGGCCGCAGCTTCGACATGGGCGTGTTCGGTTCGAACTTCGGGCACGCGGTTACGCAGAACCTGCCCGTACTGGCCAACCAGTCGGTGCAGGCGGTAAACAATAACCCGAACGCCACCAACAACAACATTCCGGCATTTAAATTGGATGCCGGACCGCCCATTTTTGTGTTTCCGACCGTCCCCGCGAACGGTTTGCTGCCTCTGAACGGGCCGGCAGGCAACCTACAACCGCATATCCGTCCAACCTTCCAACGACTTCCTACGCTTGACGCATGGAACGCAACTGTCCAGCGCCAGCTCAATAACACTACGTCACTGGAGGTCGCGTATATTGGCAACAAAGGCACCAATGGTTTTGCTGGCGATGGGAACACTTACAACAAAAACCAGCCGTCCATCGCGAATTACGGTCTGATTAACCCGGCCACCGGCAAGGTTTACACCCAGGCGGAGCGCAGGCCTTACTATAACAGGTTCATCTACCCTGACTGCTCGACGGTGACCCAAACCTGCGGCAACACTAATGTGCCGTTGGCTGACCAGTTGACCTGTTGCACGACGGATCAGGGAGGCTATCTCGGAAATGACGCGAGCAGCATCTACAACGCCTTGCAGGTTAAAGTGGACAAGCGGTTCTCCAGCGGCCTCCAACTATTGACGCATTACACCTTTGCGCATGCCAACAAGTACGACTCTAACTACTACGCCATCAGCCATCCACTTTCGTATGGCCCTGACGATCAGGTCCGAAATCACGTTTGGGTGACAAGCCTGGTCTATGCGTTGCCCGTCGGAAAAGGCCAGAGTTTTGCGGGGAACGCGAATCGAGCTGAGGATCTGATTATCGGAGGCTGGCAAATCTCGGGCACCACGAATTGGAGCAGTGGGTTGCCCTGGACGCCCAGCTTCAACAATTGCGGGAACGAAGAAGATGTGGGGGTGTGCCGCCCGAATCGCGGGTCTGGTTCCTTCCACACAGGGCCGGGCTCCTTGCAGCATCCCGCGGGAGGAAACCCGTACATTCAGTTCTTCACTCCGGTGCCGGACATCACCAAAAACAGCGGTGGTCCGTTTGCCGATCCCGGTACCGGCCACCTGGGCAATATTGGGTTCGACAGCTTCCGGGGTCCTCGGGCCTTCTTTGCCGACGCTGCAGCCTTCAAGAACTTCTCCATCACCGAGCGGGTGAAAGCACAGTTCCGCACCGACATCTTCAACGTCTTCAATCATCCGGTGCTGGGCTTCAATGCCAACCAAGGCAACACCTGTATCGACTGCAGTGGTAATGCCGGTCAGATCACCGACATCGAGGCCGACTCTTCGCCGGGTTCGACCAGCGGTATGCGTCAGATCGAATTTGCCTTAAAGATCACGTTCTAGAGGGTCATGGAGTAACTCACAGAGGGATTCCTTCGGGAGTCCCTCTTTTTATCTGCAAAGAAGGAAAGAACCTTTTTGAACGCCGTCCGGTGAATCGGCTATGAAAAAGAGAGTCGTGGGGTTGGGCGAAGTGCTGTGGGATTATTTGCCGGGGCGGACGTGTCTGGGGGGTGCGCCGGCGAACTTCGCCTACATTACAACTCTGATGGGGGATCAAGGAATTGTCGCCAGCCGCGTGGGAGAGGATTCGCTGGGGATCGAGGCGCTGCGGCGGATGGAGGAGCTCGGCCTCGACATCGATCACGTGCAGACCGACCGGCAGCTTCCTACGGGCACGGTGAAAGTAGAAGTTGATGGCAAAGGGACAGCGCGGTACAAGATCTCGCAGCCGGTGGCCTGGGACGCTCTGCAGTGGACAGCCGATTGGCAGCACCTGGCGGAACGGGCGGATGCGGTTTGTTTTGGGTCACTGGCACAACGGTCGGACGAAAGTCGGGCTACCATTCGACACTTTCTCAAGGCCACCTCCGCGCACAGCGTGAGAATCTTCGACGTCAATCTCAGGCAATCCTATTATTCGCAGGAGGTGCTTGCGGAATCGATGAGGCTGGCGGACATCGTCAAACTTAACGACGAGGAACTGCCGAAAATCATGAGCTTAAGCAATGCTCCGCATAAAGACGACTTATCGTCGGCGCAGTGGTTGACTCGCACTTATGACTTACAGCTGGTCTGCATCACGCGGGGCGGGCGGGGGAGTCTGCTGGTGCGAGACGGGGATTCGAGCGAGCATCCGGGATTTCGAGTTCACGTGGCGGACACGGTGGGATCGGGAGACGCATTTACCGCCGGACTGGTGCACGAGTATCTGCATGGCGCGTCCCTGGGCTTGATGAACGAAGTGGCGAATCTGGTGGGAGCATGGGTGGCGAGCGAAGTGGGCGCCATGCCGGCGCCGAAGCGCGGGGCGCTGGAACACTCGCTGGCGGAGATCCGCTGAAGCGGTTAATTCTGGAAGCAAATAACCTCGGACAGAAGAGATGGGGGAATCGGGATGATCTAGAGTCTCCGCTTCAGATCCAGTCCGATCAAGGGATTTAAGCGAGGCCGGGCGAACTGCCGATCAGAATGTGCCTTCGACGGATGTAATACTCGGGAGAGTCGACCTTCGGCCAGCAGTCTTTCATACGCATCCTCCCACGTTGGGATCGACTCTCCAGGTTGAATCCAGTGCACGTACGCTGCTTCATTGCACCATTCCGCCAGTCGTGGCATCACGCGGGCGTGCGCACCAGCGCCCCGAAATCCTCTCATGGTCTCTTCGCTCTGCCACGCGGTTAAAGTCCAGAACGTCAGGCCGGAATCGATGAGAAGTCTTCCACCGAGGAAGCCAGGCGCACGCTCCACTTGACGCTGGCTCTGGAACGTACGCCACAAGAATGACGGAAGAAACCTGACAGATCGCACCCGCAGGCGCGTGGCCGATGAAAGCATAAACTTCTATCTCCTGCCGATGTTAAACTGCGCAACCCCAAACCCATCTTGCTCTAGGACGCGACTGTCACTGCAGCGGGCAGGCTGGCCGTCTGGCGCAGGGGTTCGGCCAATGCGCGCATGACCTTGCCGAATCCCGCGAAGTCGAGCGATTGAGGACCATCCGAGAGGGCGCGTTCGGGGCAGGGGTGGACCTCGATGATCAGGCCATCGGCACCGACGGCTACGGCTGCGCGGGAGACCGCTGCAATCAGGCTTTGCTTGCCCGTACCGTGGGATGGGTCGGCGATCACCGGCAGGTGTGACAAGTCGCGGGCCAGCGCAACGGCCGCCAGGTCGATGGTGTTGCGCATTTCGGTTTCGAAGGTTTTAATGCCGCGCTCACACAGGACGACCTGCTGGTTGCCGCCAGAGAGCAGATATTCGGCGGCGAGCAGCCACTCCTTGACGGTGGCGGAGGGGCCGCGCTTGAGCAGGATCGGCTTGTTGACGGTGGCGAGACGGCGCAGCAAGGCGAAATTCTGCATGTTGCGCGCTCCGACTTGCAGCATGTCGACATGCTCGCAGATGACGTCGACATCCTCGGTGCTCATGACTTCCGTGACGACGGGCAGGCCGGTTTCTTCGCGGGCTTCGCGCAGAATCTTGAGCGCTTCCAGGCCAAGGCCCTGAAAGTCATACGGAGAGGTGCGCGGCTTGTAGGCTCCGCCGCGCAACATCGCGGCTCCGGCGCGCTTTACCGCGTGGGCCGTGTCCATTAGTTGGGCGCGCGACTCAACGGAGCAGGGGCCCGCGATGACTACCACTTCGGGTCCTCCGATCGCGACGCCATTTATTTTAATGACCGAACGTTCGGGCTTCACCTGGCGGCTGACCAGTTTGAAGGGCTGAGCGATGGCGACGACGTTATCCACTCCGGGAGCGGCCTGTAGCGCTTCGATCTCGTGGCGGCGTCCGCTGCCCACCGCGGCGACGATGGTGCGTTCAGTGCCGCGAGTTACATGCGGCTGATATCCGGCTTCGCGGATTCGCTCAATCACGTGGTTAATTTCCTGCTCGCTGGCTTTTTCTGACATGTTGACAATCATGGTCGCGCCCTCCTGGGGCAGTTTTTCGGAAAACAAAAGCCGCGATCCCTGGATCGCGGCTTGCGGCGGAAGCTTGTTTCGTTTAGGTGGCCGTCAGTGGCTCAACCTCGCTCCAAGCTGCTCCGCAGCCGCTGCTTCTGGAAACCAGAAGTAAGCGGTAAAGGCGGCGCATGGAGTAAATGATGTCATAAGAATTCCTGTTGAAATGCCAAACTCGTCGAAACCGACGCAAATGGCCGGAATTACCGGACTACTGGATGGAACTGGCTGCCTGGGAAAATACGCTATTCGAGTTCGACCCGATCAGTCGAACCGTGCCCACCACCAATACCAGAATAACCGCCAACATCACCGCATATTCGGCGATGTCCTGCCCCGCATCTTCCGTCCAAAGGCGATTCATCAATTTGCGCATTTGCTCTCCTTCTGCCCGCATCAGTTTTTGAGAGGGTACCACTGAACCAAAGTTTGTGGAGACCATGATGCACGCTCACGAAGGTGCTTGTCAATGCACGTTTTGTGATTTTTTGCGGCAAAATCAGTGTTCTGGAATGACCGCGGGGAGCCGAATTTGAGCGCTATCCCTGGAGGCCGGCGGCAGCGGGTGCGGCAGCAATTCCTGGGCGGACTTCTGAGTGTATTGCAGAACGCGGTCGGGAAGAATGCCGAGATAAAGCGTAGCCACGACGCTCAAGGCGAGAGCCACTCCCAATCCAAAGGGAATCAAAGTCACGGGCACATCCTTGCGCGATTCACGCATGTACATCACCACAATAATGCGGAGGTAATAATAAGCGCCGATTGCGCTATTGATTACGCCGATAAGCGTAAGCCAAATCAGATGGGCCTTCACGGCGGCGCCAAAGACGTAAAATTTGGCGAAAAATCCGCCGGTCATGGGAATGCCGATCAAGGAAAGCAGAAAAATGGTAAGCGTGGCCGCCAGGAGCGGGGACGTGCGTCCCAGACCTTCGTAGTCTTCGAGGCTCACGTAACGCTCGCCGATGTTGCCGAAATGGCTGACCACAGCGAAGGCCCCGACGTTCATGGCGGCATAGGCTGCCGTATAGAACATGGCAGCGGAAATGCCGGCGGTGGAATTCGCCGAGTCGGTCATGGCGAATGCCATTAGCACATATCCGGCATGGGCGATCGAAGAGTAGGCCAGGAGACGCTTGACGTTGGTCTGCACGAGCGCTCCGACGTTGCCCAGCGTCATGGAGAGTGCTGCCGCAACCCAGAGGAGTCCGAAGCGGCCGGGGGCATTGATGGTGAACACCACTCGCAGCAGAACGGCGAAGGCTGCGGCTTTCGGCGCCGTCGACATGAACCCTACGATTGGGGAGGGAGCGCCTTCGTAGACATCGGGAGTCCAAATGTGAAAGGGAGCCGCGGCGACTTTAAAGCCGAGGCCGACGAACATCAGGGCCATGGCCACAAATACCAGTAATTGGACCGGGCCGGACTGCAGCTTCTGACTGATTTGGTCAATGTTGGTGAAACCGGTCGCACCGAACATGAGCGCCACGCCGTAGAGGAAGAAAGCGGTGGCGAACGAGCCGAGCAGGAAATATTTGAGGGACGACTCGCTGCTCGAAGCTTGGTTGCGGCGGAATCCCGTAAGAATGTAAGTGGAGATCGAGGAAATCTCCAGGGCGATAAAGATCAAAACCAATTCCACGGCCGACGACATCAGCGCCATGCCGACCGTACCCAGAAGAATGAGCGCGTAGTACTCTCCGGCGCGAATCCGCTGTACTCCCATGTATTCGAACGAACTGAGGATCACGACCGCGGCAATGGCGATAATCAGAAAATGGAAGAAGACGCTGAAGTCGTCGACCTTCACCATGTTGGAGAAGGCCAGGCCCGGCGACTGCGCCATGTACGAAGTGGCTAGAAGTCCGGCGCCGGCGCCGCCGAGTCCGATGAAGCCAAGAAGTTTCTGGCTCTTTTCCTCATCCACCAGAGGATCTAGCACCATGATCAGGATTCCGAAGGCGGAGAGAACCAGTTCGGGCAGAATGCGAATGTAATCCACGCCCTGTGGGATGGTCTGCAACAATGCGGCGGGGAGCATCATTATTGTCCCACCACCTTGCTGATGACTTGGGTGAATGGAGCGAGCGCAGCCTGCACCGCGGGATCAATCGCGCCCAGCCACAGAATCGGAGCCACGCCCATTACCAGAGCAGCGACTGCGCAGGGCCATACCGCGGCTTTTTCAAACAGGAAAAGATCATGCAGCGCGTTGTTCTTGGAATTCGTTACTTGGCCGTAAAAGACTCGCTGGTACATCCACAGTAGATAACAGGCGCTCCAGATCACGCCCGTGGCGGCGAGGATTCCGTAGACCGCCCGTGCTTGAAATGCGCCGCTCAATACCAGGAACTCGCCAATGAATCCGTTGAGCAGCGGAAGGCCCACCGAAGCCAGCACGATGAATAAATACGACGCCGCGTATACGGGCATCGTCGCGGCCAGACCGCCGAACTCCGAAATCTCGTAGGTGTGGCGGCGCTCGTGAAGAATTCCGGCCAGCATGAAAAGGCCGCCAGTAGCAACCCCGTGGGCTAGCATGATGAACATCGCGCCATTTAGCCCTGCTTGTGTGAAGCTGAAAATTCCCAGCACCACAAACCCCAGATGACTGACCGAAGAGTACGCGATCAGCTTCTTCATATTGGGCTGTACCATGGCCACAAGCGCGCCGTAGACGATGCCGATCAATGCGAGCGTCATGACCCAGGGGGCATTGTGGCGAGCCTGCTCGGGGAACAGTCCCAGGTTGAAGCGCAGCATCCCGTAGGTCCCCATCTTCAGCAAAACGCCTGCCAGCAGGACCGATCCGGCGGTGGGGGCTTCGACGTGCGCGTCGGGCAACCATGTGTGAAACGGGAACAGTGGAACCTTCACCGCGAAAGCCAGGAAGAATCCGAGGAAGAGCCACTGCGCCGCAGAGGGGAAGTTAGGCACTGCTCCGCGGGCGATCTGATCGCGAATGACGACGAAATCGAAGGTGCCGGTGTGCGCGTAGAGCCAAAGAATCGCGGCCAGCATAAACACCGACGCGATCATGGTGTACATGAAGAATTTTACGGCTGCGTAGACTTTGCGCTCATGGCCGAAGATGCCGATCAGCAGGGCCATTGGGATGAGCGTCGCTTCCCAGAAAAAATAAAAGAGAAAGAGATCAAGGGAGGTGAAGACGCCGATCAATGCGGTTTCCATGATCAACAGCAGGATGAAAAATTCCTTTACCCGGTCGTGGATTGACGTCCAGGAAATCAGCACGCACAAGGGTGTAAGGAACGTCGTCAGAACCACCAGCCACATGGAGATGCCGTCCATGCCCATGTGGTAGTGAATGTTGGGCGTTGAGATCCAGGCACGGTCGATTCCGTATTGAAATCCGGCCTGAGAACGATGGAAGTGCACGGGCAAATGCAACGACAGAAGAAAAGTAAGCAGCGAAAAAACGAGGGCGAAGATGCGGATATCGCGGTCACGGCGGGGAAACACCACCAGCAGCAACGCGCCCACCAGCGGGGCGAAGGTTACGAAGGTGAGAATGTAAGGGCTCCAGCTATCGGTGCTCATCGCACTCCCATCCAGATCATGTAGGCAATCACCAGGGCAGAGCCTGCAGCGATCCATCCGGCATAGGAGCGCAGGTTGCCGGATTGCATGTGGCGCACTTCGTCGGAAACGTGGAGCGCCCCGTCGGCGGCATTGTTGACGGTATCGTCGATAATCTTGCGGTCGACTCCCTGCCACAGAATCGCGGTCGATCCCTGAATCAGCGGCTTGACGAAGAGTTTCGCGTAGAACTCATCGACGTAGTATTTGTGCAGCACCGCAGTGTAGAAGCCGTTCAGGGAGTCGGCAATCCTCTGCGGCAAATACGGCTTGCTGACGTACAGCACATATGCAAAGAAGAGGCCCAGAAATGCAACCATCACCGAGATGCCCATCAACACATATCCCGTGACACTGCTCGCCGTTTCCCTAGTTGCTTCTGAAATCGCCCCCGAACTAAAGACGGGAGCCAGGAAATGCTCGAAGCGGTTGCCGATACCCACCAGTCCGCCCACGACTGAAAGAAATGCGAGGATCATCAGGGGAACCAGCATTACCATCGGACTCTCGTGCGGTTCGCCGTGCCCGTGGTCATCATGACCGTGGGTGGAATGGACATGTCCATGCTCGTCAACTTGGGTGCCCCGGTAGTCGCCCCAAAAAGTCATGAACAACAAACGGAACATATAGAACGAAGTGATGAAGGCCGTGATGACTCCAATCAGCCAATAAACCCAACTGGTCTGATACGCCTGCCAGAGAATTTCATCTTTGCTCCAGAAGCCGGCGAATGGCGGGATTCCGGCGATTGCCAGCGTCGCGATGAAAAAGGTTCCAAACGTCACGGGAATATAAGACCTGAGCCCGCCCATCTTGCGCATGTCCTGCTCACCGCCCACGGCGTGGATGACCGAACCTGCGGCCAGGAAGAGCAGGCCTTTAAAGAACGCATGCGTCATCAGATGGAAAATTCCGGCGGAGAATGCGCCGACGCCACAGGCCATGAACATGTAGCCGAGTTGCGAGATGGTCGAGTAGGCAAGAACCTTTTTAATGTCTGTTTGCGCGATGCCGATTGTCGCCGCGAAAAATGCCGTGAGCGTTCCGATCACCGCAACGACCATCAGCGCCATCGGCGCCCGCTCAAAAATCAGGTGCGACCGCGAGACCATGTAGACGCCGGCAGTGACCATGGTCGCCGCGTGGATCAGCGCGGAAACTGGCGTTGGGCCTTCCATAGCGTCGGGCAGCCAGACGTAGAGCGGGATCTGCGCCGACTTGCCGCAGGCGCCCACCATCAGCAGAATTCCAATCGCGGTGAGAAGTCCGGCGCTGCCGGTTTCAGGAGTGATGGGCTGAACTTGCGCGAAGACCTGAGTGAAGTTCAGGGAGCCGAAGTGTTGGATGATCAGGAACAGGGCGATCAAAAGCCCGAAGTCGCCAATGCGGTTGACGATGAATGCTTTTTTTCCTGCCGATGCCGCGGAATCTTTCGTGAACCAGAATCCGATCAGCAGATACGACGCCAGGCCCACTCCCTCCCAACCGATGAACATCAGCAAGTAATTGTTGGCGAGGATCAGGGTCAGCATGAAAAACATGAACAGGTTCAGGTAAGCGAAAAAGCGGTAATAGCTGGGATCGTCCCACATGTAGCCGACGGAGTAGATGTGGATGAGGAATCCGACGCCGGTGACTACGAGCAGCATAATTAACGACAGTTGATCCAGGTACAACGCGAAGTCTGCGCTGAAGCTGCCGGAGCGGATCCACTGGGCGACGAATTCCTGGTAGGGAAGGTCGAAAGATGAAAAGCGCAAGGCCACGGACATCGCCCAGGCGAAGGCTGCGCCGGAGAACACGAGGCCGACTGTGGTCACGGCGGTTCGCGAGGATTTCTTTCCCAAGAAACCATTGATCGCGGCGCCCGCCAACGGCAGGACTGGGATCAGCCAGAGATTGAGAGATGACGTCATAGTTTGAGCAGGTTCACCTGATCCACATTCAGAGTTTCACGGGTGCGATAGACCGCGATGATGATCGCCAGGCCCACGGCAGCTTCGGCGGCCGCCACCACCATGACGAAGAAGACGAAGACCTGTCCGGCGAGCACATGCCAGTGGGCCGCGAAGGCGACGAACGAGAGATTCACGCCGTTGAGCATCAACTCAATCGACATAAAGATCGTGATGATATTGCGCTTGATCAGGAATCCGGCGACGCCGCAGGCGAAGAGAAATCCGCTGAGCACCAGGTAATAGGAGAGAGGGACCATTTATTCCGCCTTCCTGGCTGGCTCGGTTGGCGGTTTGCTGGCCAACACGACCGCACCCATGATCGCGATCAGAATCAGGACTGAAGTGATTTCAAAGGGCAGGAGAAATTCGTGGAAGAGCAATTGCCCGATGATCTTCGGATCGCCGGGCAAAGCGCCCGCGACGACGGCCTCTGTTCCCGAATGCCGCAGGACGATCCAGCCCACAAGAATGCTTCCCAGCAACATGCCGGGGATGCCGAATAAAACGGCAACGCGACTGCCTTTGGTACGCTCTTCGACGCCGGCGTTCAAGAGCATGATGGTAAATACGAATAACACCATGATGGCACCGGCATAGACGATGACCTGGACGGCTGCGACGAACTCCGCGCCAAGCAGCAGATATTCACCGGCCAGAGCCGCCATCACGGTGATCAGCGAGAGCGCGCTGTTGATCGGATGCGTCTGCGCCAACAGATTAACCGCACCCGCCACGCAGACAGCTCCGAAGGCTAGAAATAAGATTAGATGAACGCTCATGAAATCAGTTCTTGGTTCTCAGTTCCCAGTTCTCAGTAAACCGTTGGTGCGGGCTTCTCAGGAAGCGGCTTGTGCGCGTTCACTGAGAACTGAGAACAGAGAACTTCTTTATGTCACCAGGCTACTGCGATCGCAGTGGCAATCAGATTCACCAGCGCCAGCGGCAGCAGGAATTTCCAGCCGAACGCCATCAGTTGGTCGTAACGGAAGCGTGGCAGCGTGCCGCGCACCCAGATATAGAGAAAGAGAAATACAACAATCTTCGCGGCGAACCAG
Organism: uncultured Acidobacteriaceae bacterium; assembly: GCA_963733795.1. GTDB lineage: Bacteria > Acidobacteriota > Terriglobia > Terriglobales > Acidobacteriaceae > Sulfotelmatobacter. The sequence goes on along the minus strand of CAVTED010000001.1, from coordinate 706,891 downwards.
AACACCGGCAAAAGCGCCAGGAGCAGGGCCGGTGCCCCATGAGCCTGCAGCCACGCTTGTTCGCCAAACGGGCTATGCCATCCGCCAAAAAACAGAAGTGTCGCCAGGCACGCGACTGTGATCATGTTGGCGTATTCCGCCATGAAGAACATGGCAAACTTCATGGCGCTGTACTCGGTGTGATAGCCGGCGACGAGCTCAGTTTCCGCCTCGGGCAGGTCAAACGGGATGCGGTTTGTCTCCGCGTAAGCCGCCATGAGGTAGCAGAAGAATCCGATGAACTGCGGGAAAATGTTCCAGCGGGGAATGAATCCCCAGAAGTATCCCGATTGCGCGTTCACAATATCGCGCAAACTGAGACTGCCTGCCATGATCAGCACGCCAACCAGCGAAAGTCCCAGAGAAATCTCATAGCTCACCATCTGAGCGCTGGCGCGCAGGCCGCCGAGCAGGGAATATTTATTGTTCGACGACCACCCCGCGAGTGCGACTCCGTAGACGCCGATCGAGGTGACTCCCAAAATGAGCAGCAGTCCGGTGTTCACGTCTGTGATCTGAAACGGAATCCTGTATCCGCGGATGGTGACATCGTTGCCGAACGGAATCACCGAGATCGACGTGAGGGCGAAGACAACGGCGATCAAGGGCGCCGCAATGAACAGAGGCTTGTAGACGTGCGGCGGAGTCAGGTCTTCCTTAAACAGAAATTTGATTCCATCGGCTGCGGGCTGCAGCAGTCCAAACGGGCCGACCCGGGTGGGTCCCCAGCGATTCTGCATGTGGCCCACAATCTTGCGCTCCAGCCAAACCGTATACGCCACTGCGGTGAGCAGACCGAACAGGACGATCGCCGACTTGATCACCGACGCCAGTATGAATAGCCAGATTGGCAACGCCACGCCTTGCTTCCTCTCTTACCAGGACAGCCTTCTAGGACAGCCTTACGAATGAATATCAGTCCGCCGCGACTTCTGCGGGCTTAACCTCGTGACTCTCTATGACCGATTTCAAGGTGCGCGAGTATCGTCCCAGCGTGCCGGAAGTGAACAGTCCGTCGTGGGCCGGAGAAATCGATTCCGCTTTGTGCGCCGCTCCGGGTCCGCTCTTGGTCAGGGATGTGTGTTCGCTGTTGCCGGCGAGAAGGTTGGGACGCGAAATGTTGTAGCCGGGAACCAGTCGCTGGATTTCGTCGAGAATCGCCATGGGATCGAGCGGACTGAGTTTGGGCTCCAACCCCTGCGACTCAAGCCACACGGCGTGACGATCGGCTTCTCCGGACTGCGCGCCGCGCGACTGTCCCATATCCGCGTGGATGCCGCCGCCGAAGGGAACCAGTTTGCGAACGTCGAAGCCCATAGCGTCGGCGATGCGGACAATCATTTCAAAATCAGCTTTCGTTCCGGAAACATCGCTGGCCTTCTTCACGAGTTGCACATCGCCGCAGGTGTTGGTCATTGTGCCCGCTTTTTCGTAGGCGTTGGCCGCGGGCAGCACCACGTCGGCCATAACCGCGGTCTCGGTCAGGAACATGTCTTGCACGACGACGAAGGTGTTGGAGAACGCGAACGGATCTATGTCGAGGCGTCCTACGGGATTCGATCCGACCGCATAGAGGGCCTTTAACTTGCCGCTTTTGCCGGCCTCCACCATGCCGGCAAGGTCAAGGCCTGCGGTTGCCGGGACCGACCACTCCTGATGGAAATCGCTGCTACCCGCGGCCGGATGATAGCCCGGAATCAGGTCGGGATAAAGGCCCATATCGGCGGCGCCGCGCGAGTTGGAGTAGTCGCCAAGGCAGATGAACTTGGCGCTGGGAATCGCGGAGCCGAAGGCCACTAGGCTGGCAATGTCGTTGCCGCGAATTTCAGAGCCGAAGATGATCACGAGATTCTGTTCGGCGCGAAGCTTGTCGCGGAGCGCGGTCCAGTCTTGCGCGGGCGAGTCGCCCGCGCCGCCCACATGTGCCGTTATGCTTTCCAGGGCTGCGTCGTTGCCTGACAAGAAACTCGCGACTTTACCTTCTGCTCCGGCCGGGATTTGAATGAAGCTTGTAGCTTGGCGCCGCAACTTAATCGGCTGTGAGTTCACGACGTAGAGCTTGGCGCGGTGCAAGCGAACGTTGTTGCGAATCTGCCAGGCCAGCAACGGATGCTGTTCGGTGGGATCGTTGCCGATCAGCAGAATCGCGGGCGCTTTGAAAATGTCTGCCATACTGGCGGTCGCGTCGGGCTTGCCGCGCAACGCCGCCGACAAGGCCGGGAAGTCGGCGGTGCGGTGATGATCGATGTTGTTGGTCTTCAGCACTACTCGCGCGAACTTCGAGAGCAGGTACGCTTCTTCGTTCGTGGTACGTGTCGAGCCGATCACGCCGATCGCTGATCCACCGTCTTTGTCGCGAACTTCGGCGAACTTTTTTCCGATCAACTCGAACGCCTCTTCCCAGCTCGACGGAGTCAGCTTGCCATTCTTGCGAATCAGCGGCTGCTTCAGGCGCTCTTCGTGATTGGCAAAATCGAAAGCGTAGCGGCCCTTGATGCAGAGGAAGTCTCCGTTGGTGCCGCTCTTGTCGCGATTGTCGCCGCGAACAATTTCCATGCCGGTGTCTGAGCGCCGCACGCCCAGCGTCGTCTTGCAGCCGTCGCCGCAGTGCGTGCAGACCGTGCCCACGTGCGTCATCTCCCATGGCCGCGTTTTGTAGCGATAGGCGCCAGAGGTCAGCGCGCCCACCGGGCAAATGTCGATGCACATGCCGCACTCTTCGCACTCCAGATGATCCTCTTTATTGGGAGCGATCAGCGAACTGACGCCGCGGTTCTGCACGCCGAGAGCCCACACGTCCATACCCTCGCCGCACACCCGCACGCAGCGGTAGCAAAGAATGCAGCGCGGCCGGTCGAAGAACACTATTGGAGACCACTGTTGCTCATCCTTGTGATTCTTCGCCTCCATGAATTTCGATTCGGCGGCGCCGTAGGAGAATGTCATGTCCTGCAATTCGCACTCGCCGCCGGCGTCGCACACCGGGCAATCCAGAGGATGGTTGCCGAGCAGCATCTCCAGCATCGACTTCCGCGCCTGCTTGATTTCGGGGCTGTCGCTGGTGACGATCATGCCTTCGCTGACCACCGTGGTGCAGGCGGTCTGGAGCTTGGGCATCTTCTCGACTTTCACCAGGCACATGCGGCAAGCGCCCTGCAACGAAAGGTTCGGGTAGTAGCAAAACGAAGGCACTTCGATGCCCACAGTTTTGCAGGCCTCGATGAGCAGCGTCCCGACGGGAGCCGTGATCTTCTTGCCGTCGACTGTGAGTGTTACGGGTTGGGGTTTGTCCGCCATGAATGTCAAACGCTAGACTCTAGTGCGCACTTGTCCGGTACGCTGGGCTATTCTTGATCTCTTCAATCTGAAGCGCATGCCTTTGTGCGTGCGATCCCATCAGCAACAGACACTCATAAGTGCTAATCACCCCGACGACGTGATGAGGGTGCTTGACCTCTGTCGCTCGCAGGTCCTCTCCGGTTTGTTCGGCGAAGCAAAGCGTGCGTCCACGCGCTGCCTGGAAGTGTGCTGCCGCTTCAGCCAACGTAGAAAAGCGCTCACGCGGTCGTGATTGATCGGAAGCATCAAACCGGACGCTGCGATCAGTACCACTCTTGAGAATGCGATCATCCCGCTTCGGTCCTCCCGGATCTCGCGCCTTCCGTTCGCCGGTCACCAAAGCAAGCATGATTTCTTCCGCAACAGCTACGTGTTCTGCGCACTCGAGAATTGACCAACGGTTCTCGGCAGGCCGCAGGCGGCAGGCGGATTCCCCCACTCCGGCTACGCTGCAAAGAAACGCATCTCCTCCCTTGCGCAAAGCCTCCAGCAGTCTGGCTTTGTCGGTCTCGGTACAGCTCTTTGTGGCTGGAACGGTGCTCATGTTTAATGCGCCATTACTGGAAGTTGCTGCACTGCGCCTTCCTCCTCATACGGGCAGGGTCTACCTTCCAAATGATCTTCAAATTCTTTTCGGAACTTCTTTACAAACGCAATCGTCGGCATCGCCGCCGCATCGCCTAACGGACAAAACGTCCGCCCCAGCATGTTCTCAGACAAATACTGCATGTTGTCGATATCCTTCTTCACGCCGCCGCCCGAGTGAAAACGCACCAGAGTTTTCTCCAGCCAGTCCGTTCCTTCCCGGCAAGGAATGCACCATCCGCAACTTTCATGCCGATAAAATTTCATGGTGCGGAGCGCGAATTTCACGATACATTGCTCGTCATCGACGATGACGACGCCACCCGAACCCAGCATGGAACCGGCCTTCTGTACGGAATCGAAATCCATTGCGACATCGATTTCATCTGCTGTCAGACAGGGGCAAGACGATCCGCCCGGAACCACCGCCTTCAACGTGCGGCCGTTGGGAATGCCGCCGCCCACTTCATAAATCATCTTCTTCAGGTTGTATCCCATGGGCAGTTCGTACACCCCAGGCTTGGCGATGTTGCCGCTCAGGCAAAACAGACGCGTGCCGCCATTTTTGGGCGTGCCCAGCTTGGCATACCAGTCTCCACCGCCGAGGATAATGTGCGGCACATTGGCCAGCGTCTCGGCATTGTTGATGACGGTGGGCCCGCCCCACAGGCCGACCACGGCCGGAAACGGCGGGCGGATTCGCGGGATGCCGCGCTTGCCTTCGAGCGATTCCATGAGCGCGGACTCTTCGCCGACTTCATAAGCGCCGGCCCCGCCGTGCCAATAAATATCGATATCGCGCCCGCTGCCGAAAATGTTTTTGCCGATAAATCCCCTGGCATAGGCGTCTCGGATCGCCTTCTGCATGATGACCGAAAGATACCGGTACTCGCCGCGAATATAGATGTAGCCGCTCCGAGCGCCCACCGCCAGCGCGCCGATCATGACGCCCTCGATCACCGCGTGCGGATCGTGCTCGAAGATCAGCCGGTCTTTGCAGGTTCCGGGTTCGCTTTCGTCCCCATTGCACAACACGTACTTCGGCTTGGCCGACTGCATGGGCACGAACGACCACTTCATTCCGGTGGAAAATCCCGCCCCGCCTCGTCCTCGCAGTCCGGAATTCTTGACTTCATTCACAATGGCGTCCGGCTCCATCGCCAGCGCCTTCTGCACGGCCTTGTAGCCGTCGAGTTCGAGATAGCGGTCGAGATTCGTCGCACCCATGCCGAAGCGCCTGGAGACGACTTTTACCTCGTCGGGATGGGAAACCAAATCAGCCATGGGAAAAATTGTTGATTGTTGATTTCCGATTGTTGATTGAAAATCGCACGCCGCATTTCAATCAGCAATCAACAATCAGAAATCAGCAATTAAGCTACTGCATTCCTCTCTTCTTATAGTCGTCGAGTATGCCGTCCATCTTTTCCGTCGTCAGGTTCTCGTGAAAGTCGTAGTTCACCTGCGCAGCCGGAGCCCAACTGCAGGCGCCGATGCACTCAACTTCTTCCAGCGTGAACAATCCGTCGGCCGTGGTTTGTTTGTGGGCGATTCCCAACCTCTTCGCACAGTGATGAAGAATTTCTTCTGCTCCGCGCACCATGCAGCTGATATTGGTACAAACCTGCACGTTAAATCTTCCACGTGGCTTGGTGGTCAGCATCGAGTAGTAGCTGATCACATTTCGGACTTCGAGCTCGGTGAGGTCAAGGCGAGACGCGAGTTCCGCGATGACTTCGTCCGACAGGAAGCCGATCTCGTCCTGTGCGTAGAGCAGCGTCGGAACCAGCGCCGAACGCTTGGTCGGATAATGCGGGACCATCTCCGCGAAGCGGGTTTCGAATTCTTCAGAAAACTTCACCGGTCAATCTCTCCCAGCACTATGTCGATGCTACCGATCGCCGCGACCACATCTGCGAGCAGCCGTCCCTCGCACATCTTGGGAAGCGTCTGCAGATTCGCCAGGCAAGCCGCGCGCATATGTACCCGGTAAGGCTTGGCCGTGCCGTCGCTCACGACGTAATAGCCCATTTCTCCGCGTGGCGATTCGACTGCCTGATAAACCTCGCCTGCCGGCACTGCGAATCCTTCGGTAATGATCTTGAAGTGATAGATCAGCGCTTCCATCTGAGTCTTCATTTTTTCGCGGTCGGGCAGAACAACTCCTGGGGCATCGGCCTTGATTGGGCCTTCCGGCATACCGTCGAGCGCCTGGCGGACAATGCCGATCGATTCGCGCAATTCCTGCACCCGGCACATGTAACGGGCGAAGACGTCGCCTTCCTGCGATACCGGCACTTTGAATTGAAACTTTTCATAGCTCGAGTACGGCATATCACGCCGCAGATCGAAGTCGACCCCACTTCCACGCAAAGTCGGGCCACTAGCGCCCAGTGCGATAGCATCTTCCGCCGTCAGCTGGGCCACGCCCTTGGTACGCATTGCCCAGATCGGGTTTCCGGTCAGCAGATTTTCGTACTCATCCACCTTCTCTGGGAAATAGCCGGCGAAATGACGGACGCGATCGAAGAATCCCAGTGGCGGTTCCAGCGCGATTCCGCCCACGCGGAAATACGAAGTCATCATGCGCTGCCCGCTGACCGCCTCGAACAGTTTCAGAATCTCTTCGCGTTCCCGGAAGCAATATAAAAAGACGGTCATGGCGCCGATATCCATGGCATGCGTGCCCAGCCACACCAGGTGCGAGTTGATGCGCGTCAGTTCGTTGAGCAGCACCCTGCAGCCACTGCGCCTTCGGCGGAATCTCCAACCCCAACAACTTCTCCACTGCCAGCACGTAGCAGAGATTGTTGGTCATGGGGCACAAGTAGTCGATGCGATCGGTGAGCGGGACCACCTGCTGATAGAACTTGGCTTCGCAGGTTTTTTCAATTCCGGTGTGCAGGAAGCCGATGTCGGGCATCATGCGCACGACGGTTTCGCCGTCAATCTCCAGCAGCACGCGCAGCACGCCATGGGTGGACGGATGTTGCGGACCCATGTTCAGGATCATGGTGCGATCCTGACCGGGCTCCAGCACGGGAGTGGGATTCAGGTGGGCCATCTTATTTCAATCTCAGCGGTAGCCCTCCACCGGATAATCTTTTCGCAGGGGATGGCCTTCCCAATCCTCAGGCATCAGAATGCGGCGCAGATAAGGATGTCCGGTGAAGCGGACGCCGAACAGATCGAAAACCTCGCGTTCGAAATAATTGGCGCCGGGCCAGACGGGAGTGAGCGACTCGACCGCGGGGCTGGCGCTATTGAGGCGAACCTTCAACCGTACACGTTCTTTGTTCGGAATCGAAAGCAGATGATAGACGACCTCAAACCTGGGTTCCGACGGATACACGTCCACGCAGGTGACGTCGGAAAGAAAATTGAACGGGCAGGCGGGATCTGCTTTCAAAAGGATGCAGGCTTCACGGATGTGGTCGCGACCGACATAAATCGTCATCTCCTCGCGATCAAACTTCACGCCTGTGACCGCCTCGGAATTCCAGTTCACGAGGCAGGCCACTGCCGGATGATTCTTCAGTTGGTCCAGATCGGTAATGGGCGGCGCGAGCGGCATCAGAAGCTCCCCCGCTTCGCGGAGGTTTCGCCCCAGTCCAACACGCCTTTTTCCCACACGTAGAAGAATCCAACCAGGAAGATTCCGATGTATACCAGCATTTCCCATAGGCCGAAGCGCTTCAAATCGCGCAAAATAATGGCCCAGGGATAGATGAAAACCGCCTCAACGTCGAACAGAATGAACAACATGGCGACCAGGTAGAACTTAACCGAGAAGCGCTGCCGGGAGTCGCCCACCGGGGTCATGCCGCACTCGTAAGGGGAGAGTTTAGCGCGGGTGGGTTTGCGCTGCCCAATCAGCCACGAAAGGGAGACAATTGCGGTCGCAATCCCGCCCGCCATAAGAATATGGATCAAAAACGGGAGGTAGCGAGCGAAGTAATTGTCGGGCATAGGAGGAGATATATATAATTCGCGCCAAGCTTTACTTAAACGTTCTAGATTATGGGGTTACACTCAACAGTGTCAAGCGAGCCAAGGCCGAATTGAGTAATTGTGTAATTTGGTAAGTGAGCGATTGAAAATCGGCGGAGCTTACGTTGCGCTTTGCCGGCCTTGAGCTTTCAATTACCCAATTACACAATTACGAAATTACCCATTCTTATGATTTTCGGCTTCAATACTGATGTGAAGCACGGCGACACTATTTATCACGTGCAGAGCGAAGCGCGTGAAGGCGAACTGTTGCTCCAGTCTCAGGTCTTCGTGCGCGGCCGCTGCATCGGCAAAAAAGCCACGTCTTATGCCACCGACACTGGGGAAGCGCAGCTCGGCGACGCGCAGAAAGAGCAGCGACTGCGCGAACAGCACCGCCTGGTACTCGACGCGATCCGCGAAGGCAAGCTGGAAAACGTCCTCGATCATCCTGAAGCGGAAGCTTTGGCCGCGGTGAAAGAATTGGACGTGCAATGGCTGAATGCGGAGTCGGTTCATGGCAATCGCAACTTGATCATGCAGCTGCGTGTCACCGAGGGAGGCGCGGCGGCACCGGGAGCGCGCCTGACTTTTCGCTTTGCCAGTCCCGGTTCGGCGCCGTTCTATACCCAAGCTGTCGCCGATTCGACTGGCGCGGCCGAGATCAAGATTGAGGTCGAGGAAGCCGGACTCCCAGATTCGTCGTTGCTGGTCCAAGCCAACTACGAAGGACGGACGGCCACGCGCAAGTTTGCCCTGCAGCGCGCGAGGTAGTATCCGAGGCGTCCCGCTCACTTGGGAAGTTCGAGACGCTGCACACCACCATATGAAGCTTCAGATCAATGGAGAAGATCGCGACTTCAACGATGCCCCTTCGCTCTTTACTCTGGCGGCGCTCGTGGAAAATATGGGCATGAAGGCCGATCGCGTGGCCGTGGAACTGAATCGCGAAATCGTCTCGCGAGATCGCTGGGCTGAAACTCGACTCGCGGACGGTGATCGGCTGGAGGTTGTCCACTTTGTCGGCGGAGGCTCGAAGCTGCATCCCTGTCAGGAACTCTCTTAGTCACCCTTTTTCCACCGATTCTCCGCTTGACGTGGGCCGACGCACGCCTAAAATGTCTAAAACATTTTGCTCAGACATTGTTTCAAACATAGTGTGTGGTAAACGTGTACAAGAAAACGTTGGGGAATTATGCAGGACCGTTTTACATCGCAACAGGTGATGGCTCTGACCGGGATCACGCCGCGCCAGCTCCAGTGGTGGGACGAGCGCGGCGTGGTGAAGCCGGAGCGGGAAGGGCATCGGCGTTTGTACTCGATGAATCATCTGACCGAAGTGGCGGTGATCTGTGAACTGCGCCGCAAGGGATTCTCGTTGCAGGGGGTGCGCAAGGTCATGCGATTTCTGGATCGAGAAATTGGCAAAGGGTTGGCGGAGATTGTGAGCCGCAGCTCCGACTATCACCTGTTGACCGATGGGACACATCTTTATCTGGAGACTTCGGCGCGGCAAATCGTCGATATTTTGAAGAATTCGGACCAGCCGATTCTGGCGGTATGCCTGAGCGACGCGGTGCGGCAGGTGCGGGCTGGGGTCGTCTCCGGAAAGGCGAATACTTCAGTAACCTCGCCGGATTATCGCAGGCGTGCTAAAAAAGTTTCGTAGGCAAGGATCGGCATCGCAACACGAACGAGGATCAGGGACATAAGGACATAAGGAGAAACACATGGTCGGCGAACTGGACCTGCTCAGTGAATGGATTCCCGAACAGATGCAGCCGGGTACGGTCTTCGTGCTGGAGAATGCCGGCGAGGTTGGCGAGAAGGAAGATCCTTATTGGGCGGTTTTGTCCTGCCCTTCGTGCGGAATGCTGGGTCTGATCACGCGCAAACAGATCAACGGTTTCCTGCCCGTGATTTGTGGGTCGGAGCACTGCTCGGCGCAATTCTTTATTCGCGACAGCGAAGTCGTGGTGCGCAAACCCTTCTAATAGTTCGCAGTCGTGAAGACGTAGTTTGCTACGTCTCGCTCTCCACCAGATCTCAAACTTCTTTCTGCTGACCCCGACCACCATTATTCCGCTGTACACAGAGACGTTGCAAGCAACGTCTCTACGGCTTTGCTGTCTGCAACTCCACCGGAACCTGTTCCACGATTTCGATTCCGAAGCCTTCGAGCGCGGCTACTTTTTTAGGGCGATTGGTCAGCAGCCTGATGCGGTGCAGGTTCAGGTCCGAGAGAATTTGGGCGCCGATGCCGACCTCGCGCTGAATTTGCCTTTCATTGTCGTACAACGCCGGAAGCCTCTGCCCGCGATGAAAGCCGAGCGCGGTCCGGTCGCCGATCTTTTCGACGGAGAATCCTTGCGAGGTCTGGTGCAAGTAAATCAGCGCGCCACAGCCTTCCTGGGAAATGCGGCGGAGGGAGCCTTCGAGCGTGGCGTGGCATTCGCAGCCGGTGGCGCCGAAGACGTCGCCCATCAAGCAATGCGCGTGCATGCGCACCACGACGGGAGTTGCGCTTTGTTCGATGTCGCCGCGAATTAGGGCCACGTGTGACTCGCCGCCGTCGATTTCGCTCTCATACGCGATCATCCGGAATTCGCCGAAGCGGGTGTCGATCAGAGCCTCGCCTACCCGATGCACATATCGCTCGTGCGCCATGCGATAGCGGATGAGCTCGGCGACGGTGAGCATTGCCATCTTGTGCTCGCGGCAGAATTCAATCAGATCGGGCACGCGCGCCATGCTGCCATCGTCCTTCATGATTTCGCAAATGATTCCGGCAGGGACCATGCCGGCGAGCCGCGCCAGATCTACCGCAGCTTCCGTCTGGCCTGCGCGCACTAGGACTCCACCTTTGCGGGCTCGGAGAGGGAAGACATGTCCCGGCCGAGCCAGGTCTGAGGGTCTCGTAGCCGGATCAATGGCAACTTGAATCGTGCGCGCGCGATCATAGGCGGAGATGCCGGTCGTCACGCCCGTGCGGGCGTCGATCGCCTCGCAGAATGCCGTGCCGAATTGCGAAGTATTCTCCGAGGTCATGGGACCGATGTTAAGGTGCTCGAGGCGCTCCTCGGTCATCGCCAGACAGACTAGGCCGCGTCCGAACTTGGCCATGAAGTTGATGGCTTCGGGGGTGACCTTTTCGGCGGCGAGGGTGAGGTCGCCTTCGTTCTCGCGATCTTCGTCGTCGACCACAACGATCATGCGGCCAGCACGGATTTCCTCAATCGCATCCGGGACGTCGTTGAAGGGGGGCTGGGGACTCATAATTGTCGCGATTTTAGCCGAAGTGATTAGTGCAGAGCAAAAGCCTTTAACCGCGAGGATCGCGAAGGAGGCGCGGAGAACACGGAGAACGCAGAGAACGAAGAAACGAAGAAACGAAGAAGATCTTATTTGCGCTCTCCGCGTAGCCTTAGCGCCCTCCCGCGGTTAAAGGCTCTTTGCTCCGCGAGAAACCATGCCTCGTTTTTTGCGCTTTTCCAGAATTTAATTTCTAATGCACCCACATATGAGAACCGTGAAGAGCCTGTTCTGGGCGTCCATCTTCTTCAGCGTCTTCTGCTTTGCCGCAGCCCCTCCCGCCGACACCAATGAAGCCAACCTCGTGATTCAGGCAGCGTTGCGGCCCTCGCCTCTGGAGGCGAATCTTCACCGTTTGACCGACGAAATCGGCGGCCGGGTTCCGGGCACGCTGGCGATGCAGCACGCCGTGGCGTGGGGAATAGAAGCCTTTAAGGCCGCCGGAGCCGACAGCGTTCACACCGAAGGATTCACCATTCCGTACTCGTGGTCCGAAGGCGCAACCGAGGTGAGTGCGAGTACTGCGTACCAGGTCGATGCTACGACTGTGGGAGGCGGAACTGTGCTTTCGTCCTTTCGTATCCGCGCCGTTTCGGTGGCTTGGGCTCCCGCGCTCGCCCCGGTGAAGCATGTTCCCGTCATCGATGTGGGCGATGGCACGGAAGCCGACTTTAAAAAGGTAGGGGACGTTTCCGGCAAAATTCTTTTGGTTCATACGGTCGTTCTGAAGACTTGGGATGATCTTTTCGCGGAATATACGAAGGCTCCGCCGGTGATCGATCTGGCCGTGAAAGCGAAGGCGAAAGCAGTAGCTTTCATGGCCACGCGCGAACACGACATTCTCTACCGCCACACCAACTCCGCCGCCGGAGAAATCGATCACCTGCCCATGGTCATCGTGGCGCGCGAGGACGGGGAGCGCATGGCGCGCCTGCTGGCTGCGGGAAACTTGGTGTGGGCCGACGTCTCGATTCCTAACCAGATCGGCGGCGCGATCAAGGCTTCCAACGTTGTTGCGGAAATTCGCGGCAGCGAAAAGCCGGACGAGTTCGTGATCCTGGGCGCGCATCTCGATTCGTGGGAACTGGGCACGGGCGCGCTGGATAACGGCTGCAATGCCGCCCTGGTCGTCGACGCGCTGCGGGCCATCAAGGCCTCCGGCGTGAAGCCGCGACGCACTATCCGTTTCATTCTTTTTTCCGGCGAAGAACAAGGATTGATCGGCTCCCACGCCTATGCCCTCAACCATCGCGCCGAACTCGACAAGGCCGCCGGCGTCATCGTCTATGACTCAGGCACGGGAAAGACGACCGGCTTCTCCGTAGGCGGTCGCAAAGATGTGCTCTTCACCGCGAAAGAACTGATCGCCCCGCTGGCGCAATTTGACGTCAAAGAACTCAAGCCCGACATGGAGTGGGGCACCGATCACTTCGACTTCATGCTAGAGGGGGTGCCCACATTTGTCGCCGATCAGGAGGAGGCCAACTATCTCGAAAATTACCACGCGGTTTCCGATACCTACGACAAGGTGGACTTTCCCCAGCTGAAGAAACACGTGGCCGAGGCCGCCGCTCTGAGCATTGAACTGGCGGATTTGCCCGAAAAGATCGGCCCGCGTCTTACCCACGATCAAATCGAGCAGACCATGCGCGAGACCAACAGTGTCGAGATGCTCAAGGCCGACGGCATTTGGGATGATTGGGTCAGCGGAAAACGGGGAAGACAAAAATAAATTGTTGATTGCCGATGGTTGATTTGAAAACATTAGCGGCGTCCGGGTTTTGCTTTTCAATCAACAATCAGAAATCAACAATCAAGAATTCCCTTGCCGCCAGGACTGCCCATTGTTTTACATCTGGGTCCTCTTCAACATTTTCGCGTTGGGCATGTTGCTGGTGGATCTTCGCGTCCATCGCCGCGGCCGGGTTGTCGGTTTTCGCGCGGCTCTGATCTGGAGCGCGGCATACGTTGCGCTGGCCGCGGGATTCGCGGTCCTCCTTTATTTCTGGCAAGGACATCAGGTAGCGCTGGAGTTTCTCACCGGTTACATCCTGGAAGTTTCCCTCAGCGTCGATAATCTGTTCCTCTTTCTCGTGATTTTCAAATACTTCGCTGTGCCGGACCAGCAGCAGCATCGGGTTCTGTTTTGGGGAGTCATTGGAGCGTTGATTCTGCGTGGAATTTTTATCGGGGCCGGGGTTGGCCTGATTTCCCGTTTCCATTGGGTGCTTTACGTCTTTGGGGCGCTGCTGATCTTCAGCGGCATTCGCCTCGGTGTAAGCGGGGATCACAAGGTGGATCCCGCGGCGAATCCGGTGGTTAAAGCGCTTCGCTACTTCGTTCCGGTGACCGAAGATTATCGAGGGGGAAAATTCTTCGTTCGAAGCTCGCAGGAGAATTCACGCTTGTACGCCACGCCGTTGCTGGTGGTGCTTCTGGTCATCGAGACTACCGACGTTTTGTTTGCGGTCGATTCCATTCCCGCCGTGCTCGCCGTTACTCTGAATGCTTTCATCGTTTATACCGCGAACGTTTTCGCGATTCTGGGACTGCGCTCAATGTATTTCGCGGTGTCCCGGCTCATGAAAGTCTTTCGCTTTTTGCACTATGGACTGGCGGCCGTGCTCGTGCTGGTTGGCCTGAAAATGTTGCTATCGGAATATTTTCGGATTCCCACGGCGGCTATGTTGGGGGGCGTGGCGGGCGTGATTCTGGTTTCAATCGTGGTTTCGGCAGCGTTTCCAGCCAGTGAGGAAGCGCACAACGTCAAAATGTAACGCGAGGCAGGAGCATTTTTCCCTCGATCGTTACGAAACGTCGTCTTATGAAACATTGTCTTACGAAACATCGTCTTACGAAACGAAGACCACCTTGTCTCCCCGGACCACCGAATGCTTCAGAAACTTCTTGTCATCATGATCCGGATAGTCCATGCGATAGTGAGCGCCGCGACTTTCTTCGCGCGCTAAAGCCGACCGCGCCACCAACAACCCAGCCAGATGCAGGTTCGACGCCTCGTGCGCCCGCCGCGTTTTGGGGTGCGCCAGCCGGGGAGCCATCTCCTCCAGACTCTTGATCGCTTTCTGCATCCCCATTCGGGTGCGCACGATACCGACTTCATTCTCCAGGAGAACTTGAATCTGTCCGATCAACTCTTCCATGCCTGCGTCTACTGGTCCATTTGAATAAGCGGCCTTCACCTCTGGGCTTGCACGCGACACCGGTTTGGCTTGCTCACGCATGGCCTTGCCTGCGCGAGCGCCATATACCAGACCCTCGAGCAGGGAATTGCCGGCCAGGCGATTTGCCCCGTGCACACCCGTCGCGGCCACCTCTCCGGCAGCAAAGAGCCCAGCAAGGTTCGTCTTGCCATTGAGATCGGTGCGCACGCCGCCCATGCTGTAATGAGCCGCTGGACGAACGGGAATCACATCTTCGGTGATGTCCACGTTGTGCTGCATGCAGGTCGCGTAAATTCGCGGGAAACGCTTCTGCACCTTTGCGGCACTAAGATGCGTGAGATCGAGATAAACGAACGGATCTTTGGCGCGGCTGACTTCCATTTCGTGAATAATGGCACGCGCCACCACATCGCGCGGCGCCTGTTCGCCCATGGGATGATATTTGCCCAAGAAGCGGTTCAGTTCGATGTTGCGCAGATATGCCCCCTCCGCCCGCAGCGCTTCGGAGAGCAGAAACCGTGGCACTTTCTTCATGTATAGCGCTGTCGGATGAAACTGCACGAATTCCATGTCGCTGACTTCCGCACCGGCGCGGTAAGCCATCGCTAAGCCATCCGCCGTAGCTGCCTCCGAATTGGTGGTGTTGCGATAGAGTTGCCCCATGCCTCCCGTGGCCAGCAGCACGGCGGAACATGCAACCTCATGCGGAACGCCTTTTTCATCGAGCAGCGAAACTCCGGTGACTTGTGCCGCGTCGGTGAGCAGGCTGGTGGAAAAGGCAAACTGCGCAAAAGAAATGTGCTTCAGGGACTGTGCCTTGAGGTGAAGCACTCGCAGAATTTCCTGGCCGGTCGATTCACCCTCGGCGTGCAAACTGCGATAGCGGCTGTGGGAATTCTCCGGTTCGAAAACGAGTTTGGTTGCATGGTGCTTGCCCCAGGCGATCAACTCGTCTATGCGCTCCGGGCCCTCCTCCAGCAGAATTTTCACCGCCGCGGGATTGCACAGTCCATCCCCCGCGCTGAGAGTGTCCTGCAGGTGGAGGACAACTTCCTCTTCGTCGCTGAGTGCCGTAACCTGGGCCGATGGCGAACTGGACGCGAACTCTTTTTTCGCCAGCAGAGCACCCGCCCGGCGGCGGCAAGTTCGATGGCAGCACGCAGGCCGGCAACTCCAGCGCCCATCACCACGAAGTCGGTCTCGGCTGGAAGACCTTTCATAATCGGTCCACAAGAGGGTAAATAATGACTCTAAGTACTGTCGCTAAGTAATGACCCTAAATAATTAAGACCGGAATGGTACCACTTCGGGAGCGGGCAATCCCGCGAGCGCTTACGCTATCATGGAACCGCATGCCGCAAGTGACTATTCACGTTCCACCCCGGCCATATCAAGCCTGGATCGAGAACGGCCTGCTTGCACGGGCAGGTTCCGTGCTGAGCGAACTGCTGCCGCAGGCCAGCCGCATTTTTGTCGTGACCGTTCCTCCGGTTCGCAAGCGTTGGGGGTCGAAACTGGTGAAGTCTCTCCAGGCCGGCGGTTTCACGCCTCAAGTGATCCCCATGCCCGATGGCGAGCCCAGCAAGCGCCTGGCTACGGTGGAAGGTCTCGCCGACAAACTGGCGCGGATGGGAGCCGATCGCAAGGCCGTGATCGTCGCTTTGGGCGGAGGAGTCGTCGGCGACGTCAGCGGGTTGCTGGCCTCGCTCTATATGCGAGGAATCGAGTTGGTGCAGGTGCCGACGACCGTGCTGGCGCAGGTGGATGCGTCCATCGGAGGAAAAACAGCGGTCAATCTGGTGGCCGGAAAGAACCTGCTGGGAACGTTCCATCACCCGCGGGTTGTGCTGATCGATCCCACGGTGCTGAAGACGCTTCCGGACCGCGAGTTTCGCGCCGGGCTCTATGAGGCGCTGAAGTGCGGCATCATCGGAAACGTCGAACTGTTTCTGCGCTTCGAGCAGAATCGCGCGCGAATTCTGAAGCGTGATCCCGTAGAACTCGAGTGGCTGATCACGCAATCGGTAAGACTGAAAGCCGAAGTGGTTTCCGCCGACGAGCGCGAGGACGGCCTACGCCGCGTGCTCAACCTCGGCCACACCATTGGCCACGCGCTTGAAGCTGAAACCGGCTACCGCCGCCTGCTCCACGGCGAGGCCGTTGCCTGGGGGATGATTGCCGCCACCAACATCGCGCGCAGCGTGGGCCGCACCGACAGCGTTACCGCAGGCCGAATCGCCGAGGCCGTGTTGAGCCTGGGCCGCCTGCCGGAAGTGAATGTGAATCCGCGCAAGATTCTGAGCCGGCTGCAGTCGGACAAGAAAACCCAAAATGGAGTCGTTCACTTCGTCCTGCCCCGCGAGATTGGCAAGGTGGAAGTTGCCAGTGATGTGCCCATCAGTGCAGTGATCGATGCCGTCGAAGAGCTGCGCCGCCTATCGCGCGGCGGCTGGGCCTGGGGGAAATAAAGGCTCCGCAAGTTGTATTGAGTACGCAGCATTGGGTAGGGCAAGAATTGGGAGGGGCACCGGGTTCAGCCGTGCCGTTAGACTTGCGAAGGATACAGGCTTTCGCCCCTGAGGAACCAATCTCTCAGGACGAAGAGGAACACTATGCCGGAAACCGCGCAGCAATACATCCAGCGAATTTTGAGCCATGTAGAAGGCCACGACGCCATCAAAGTGCAGCGGGCCACCGCGGCCAAGCTGAAAAAGCTAACACGGGGCCTAACGCCGAAACAACTTCGGTGGCAACCGGAGCCGGGGAAGTGGTCGATCGCCGAAATCGTCGCGCACCTGGCCGACGTCGAGATTGTGGCCAGCTGGCGGATGCGCTCGGTAATCGGCGCCAATGGGACGCCCATCCAGCCTTTTGATCAGGACGCCTGGGCATCGGCGTTTCAATACGGCAAACGTGACGTTGAGCAGTCGCTTGAAGTTTTCCGAGTTTTGCGCGAGAACAATCTGGCCATGCTGAAGGCGCTTCCGCGTGAGAGTTGGGACAACTACGGCATCCATGCCGAGCGCGGCAAGGAGACTATCGCACATCTGGCGCGCATGTTTGCCGGGCATGACACCAACCACATCCTGCAGGTGGAACGAATTGCCGGAGAGCTGAAAAGGGCACGTCGGCAGAAGAAGCGAAAATGAGCGGCACCGGTTTGCAGGAAAAGAGTGTGCAGGGGACCAATGTGCAGGAACCCAGCAAAGTCCCCGTCATCGGCGCAGCCCCGGAGGGCGCGAGCGATCCGCATTCGGCGGCACGCGCGGTACGGGAGATGTTCACCTCAATCGCTCCGCGCTACGACCTGCTCAACCACGTGTTGTCTTTTAACATCGACCGCATGTGGTGGCGTCGCGCGGCGCGCGCCTTCCGACACATCCTGCATAGTAATGATGCCCGCATCCTAGACCTGTGCTGCGGAACGGGAGACATGACCTTCGCTCTGCGCCGTCAAACAGGGAAGGTTTCTCCGCGGATTCTGGGCGCCGATTTCTCTCACGCCATGCTGCAACGCGCGACGGCGAAGTCCGCGCGAAACGGATCTGAGCCAATCTTGATCGAACCGGGCTCGATCCAACCGGGTTGGATCGAAGCCGATGCCCTCAGCCTTCCGTTTCCCAATGCGCACTTCGATCTTGTGACCTCCGCTTTCGGTTTCCGCAATCTCGCTGACTACGACGCCGGACTGCGGGAGATCGTCCGCGTGCTGCGTCCCGGCGGGGAATGCGGCATCCTGGATTTCGGCGAGCCCAAGGGAGCGATGGGCGCGCTCTACCGCGTCTATTTCAAGCAGGTGCTGCCCCGCATCGGCACCATGATTTCCGGAGTCCGCGGCCCCTATGCCTATCTTCCAGCCTCGGTCGAGCGCTTCCCGCCGCCAGACGAAATGTTAGAGCGGATGAAACGAGCAGGCTTTGCTGAGCCAACTTGGACGCCCTATACCTTCGGAATTGCAGGATTGTATTGCGGGAAAAAACTCACTTAGCGACGGCCGTCCCTTGACTGCGCTCAGGGAAGACTGTGGGGTCTGACAGAATCAATAACTTGTCAATGCGATACATAATTGACAGTACGGGGAATTCCGAGAGTTCTAAGGAAAGACCACCGGTCAATGCGTGTAATGGCCTGTTCTCAACAATCGGTACGAGAGGTATAGAATTTTGGAGAACTCGAACTTCGACGCTGGAGGATGATCGAAATGAGTCACAAGATTGCGCAGACTATGCTGGTGCTAATGTTCGGCTTTTCGCTCTCCGTTCTCGCCCAAACAAATTCGGTTAGAGACGCCCAAACAAATGTGCCTAGAGACACCACTTTCAGAGTTGCTACCATCAACATGCAGCAGACTATTCTCGCGTCGAATGAAGGACGCCACGATTTTGAGGCGCTCGACATCAAATTTGCGCCCAAGCAGGCTGAACTGAAGAGGCTTTCCGAGGAAATTGACGGCCTCAAGAAACAGCTCGATACACAGCAGAACATGTTGAATGACGATTCACGCGGCAAGCTAGTAACGTTGATCGAATCGAAGAAAAAAAACTTGGAACGGGCTACGCAGGATGCTCAAGAAGATTTCGAAACCCAGCGCCGCGAACTGGTTAACAAACTCCTAGCAAGCTTGGCTCCTGTAGTCGAGAAGTATTTCAACGACAACCATTACAGTCTTTTGCTCGACACGTCGCAACCGTGGCCGCAGGGACTCGTGGTCATATCCAGTCCGGCCACCGACATCACACAACAAGTCCTTGAAGCTTTCAACACGGTTTCTGGGGTGCCTGCACTTGCTCCGAGCAGAAGCGCCCCAAAGCCCGCGAAACCACCGACGAATAAGCTCGCAGTGCCGCCGAAACAATAGGCGGATTGTGTAGCCTTCTTTGTCAAAGGTGTCTGTGGGCAAAAAATCGCCATAGCGCTCATTGACCCCTTGCGCCTCGAGCTACGAGACACGCGCGCCCTTGGACCGGGCTCAGGGCAGGCTCTCGGCGGTCCCGCGTGGGGCGAAGCCCGACGACATCCCGACGAAGGCTGGATGAAAGTGAGCTGCACTGAGTCCGCTGCCGAATCCTACCCCGCGTCCCGCAGCAGCTTGCTCAAGGCGTGAATGTCATCGGGGCTTACATCCCCGAACACAAAATACCGCAGCCCATTCTGCGTCCAGCTTTCCGCGTTGAACGATAGAGCATGGACCGGCCCGGAGGGCAGGCTCGCTGTCTCTTCTGCGCGATCCTGAAAAATGAAAGCGGAAACCTCATGCTTGCGCATCTGATAGATCAAATGCGCGCCCGGCGCCTGCCCCAGATAAGTGACCCGGCCTCCCAGCAGCGTGAACGGCGATCCCTGCAACTCAGGCAGATTGAAGCTGAAAGGAATCTTTCCCTCAAACCACGGCTTCACGGTATGCCGGTCGGTAGATATCACATCCACCGGCGTGGCGCTGGCCAGAGCGCTCACGTGCAAGTCGGCGAGCTCGCTGTATACCCGCTGCCGGCGCGCGCTCTCGCGCCCCATATAGAAATTTACACCGACCGACAGAATCAGCACCGCAAGCGCCGGTATGACGAGAATCTGCCATAGGCTGCCGCGTTGCTGCTGCGGCTTGGCAGCGATACTCTTCGCGATGCGGTTCCGAAATTCTGCGCTGGCTGTGTAGCGCTTGCCGGCCATCTGCACGGAGCGCTTCATCTGCACGCGTTGCAGCACATCGGCGGCACAGGTGGCGCAACCGGGCAAATGCTTCGCCAGCACGTTGGCTTGGGTGGAGTCGAGCTCGCCGTCGGCGTAAGCATCGAGTTGTTCGCGCCATTGCTCACATGCCATACCGGCCTCCCTGATTCTTCTTTCCAATCATGTTGCGCAGCGCTTTGCGCGCCCGGAACAATCGCGACATCACCGTCCCCGTGGGTATGGCGAGGGTTTCTGCAATCTCCTGATACGACATTTCCTCCACCTCGCACAACAGCAAGATCTCCCGGAACGGTACAGCGAGCTCTGCCATAGCCTGCTGCACGATTTCGCGGTCCCCCTGTTCGATCAAGATGCTCTCCGGCGTGGTGTTTTCGGCCGGGAGAACGATCTCATCTACTTCTCCATCGAGCGCCACCATCGTTTTCAGTCCCGTCCGCGAACTCAGGAACGAATTCCGCAGGATGCGGTACATCCAGGCCCGAAAATTCGTGCCCGCCTGAAAGGAAGAAAATCCGCGCAACGCCTTGGTGTAGGTCTCCTGCACCAGATCTTCCGCCTCCATGGTGTCGTGAGTCAGCCAGCGTGCGAAATTGTAGAGCTGGTCGAACAGAGGCATGGCCAGATCTTCAAATGTTGCATCACGCACGGATTCTTCCGACACCTTCATAGGTAAAACCAGCCTCGCCCTAATTTATTCCCACAGCGACGGCGAATTATTCTGAGGGCTGCCTTCCGCGTCAGCTGGTGGCCGCATCGTGGCTGAAAGGAATCGGCGAACGCGTCTGTGATGGTGTAGCGCATCACGTGCTCATATTCCGGACCCAGGAACCGGCGCAGGCGATCGGTATTCATAATGTATTCCCCCGTCATGTAAGGGACAGCTTCGGGTGGAATCGCGGAAATCTTGTACTTCCACAGGAATTTGAGCACTTGCCGCATGGCCCATTTCCCGGGACGCGCACCAGTTTTGCGTGCGCGATCTCCACGCAGCGCCCGAAGGTCAAAGGCTCGCCCCGCCCGGCAACGTTCAGGATGGTCAGGCGTTGGGTCTCCGGCTCGCGCTGCAGGATGTGGCGAATCAGCCTCGCCATATCGTCGACATGAACAAACTGAATCCTGTTGTCCAGATATTGCTGGCCGCGCGGAAACATGCAGGGCAGGCGCTTGCCCTCTTGGCGCATTTTCTCAGCCCGCGCGCTCTTACCGTTGGGCGTGCCGCGGAACGCTCCCATCAGATAGTTCTCCACGCTGGCGCCGGCAAATATGTGGGGCCGCAGAATATAGGCGCTGCAACCGCGCAAGGAGTGGGAACGAGTTTGCACCACTTCATCGGACTGCTTCTTATGAATGGCGTAGGCTAGGGAGTGCGCCGCCAGCACCGAGTCTTCCGTCGCCGGTTCCGGCAGGTTCGGGCCGTATGCGGAGACGCTGCTGGGAAAAATAAACTGTTTGATCCCGTCGTCGGTGGCGCGGTTGGCCTCGGTGACGGCTTCCATCACGCGCGCCGTTCCGGCGACGTTGATCTGCCACATGCGCTCGAGGTCAATCACGCCCGTACGCACGGGATCGATCACGAAGGCCAGGTGAATCAACGCGTAAGCATGCGTATCCCGAACAAGCTCGTATAAAACCCGGGTAGAGGACTCCTGGCCCAGGTCCAGGCTTTCGAACTGCAACTCGGCGCCCGCCGGGGGCGGACTCATGTCCACCCCAATCACCGAGTAGCTTCCCAGCATGGGCAAAAGTCTGGAGCCCAGATTGCCCGACACACCGGTCACGACGACGACTGGTTTGGCCATCAGTTCGGGTTTGCGGCCGGCGGGAGGCGTCGGCGGCGGAGTTTGCGGCTGGGCTGCCGGTGGCGCCTGGCCGGGAGCGTTGGGTAGATTTGGATTACGCGGCGGCGGAGTGGACATTGGACCGGCACCGGGACGGCCTCCCATCGGCCCAGCCGGCGCCGAAGGACCGAAGTACGCCTCATTGGTTTCGACCTTAAACGAGTTGTTCAGCTCGTCCATCCTCTGGCGCATGCGATCATTTTGCAATTTGCCGTGTATTTCGTTCGTCGCCTGGTCGAGCGGAATCTCGCTCTTGCTGTTTACTTTGTAAATGTAGTGCCCGCCCGAGTCGTCGATCACCGGCGAAACTTCACCGGCTTTTAAATCGAAGACTGCGGCATGGGTTGGAGGCAGAGTATTACGGCGCACGCTCGGCAAATTTACTGTTGGGGACTGCATCTTCATCCCAGCAGCCTCGAATGCTTCCTTCTGCAGCTTGGCGAAGTCTTCCCCGGCGGCGGCCCGCGCGCGCAAGCTCTCGGCTAGTTTGGTCATCGCTTGCTCGCCTTCCTCGACTTTGGCCTTCTCCGCGGCCTGCTTGGCCTTCTGCGCTTCCTCGCTCAACTTATCGTTTTTCTCGTCTTCCAGCTTCGCTTCGGCGTCGGGTTGTTTGGTGCGTGGCACAAAGAGCCGGTCCAGATTGAATTGCTCGTAACTGTCGGCGTGCTCCTTGTAATACTTTTCAATCTCCTCGGGTGAAATTTTCGCCGAGTCCTCCTGAATCTTCTGCTGCAGTTCCTGGGTCAGAATCTGCATTTTCAGGACCTTCACCCGATCTTCAAACTGCGGAGTTTTGTCCAAGCCCTTTTTTTTCGCTTCGTTCGAGGTCGCGATCCAGCGGGGTAGGAGTGCGGCCAGTTGTTTCTTCATCTGCGGCGTTACGTTCGGAGCTAGATGGCTGGCCAGCTTCTCAAATTCGGCCTTGGTAATAACCGTCTTGCAATCGGCTGGGGATGTTGTTGCCGGAGTTTTGGCCGCGCCCACCGGCTTCGCCGCCGTGCCCTTGGCTACAGCCGGCCTGGGCTGCGCGGAACATACTCCCTTGATCGTGATGACCGCCGCTGTGGGCGGAACCGATGCCGAGGTATCGGCTGGCGCCTGAGCAGGCGGTGCTGCAGAAGGCGCGCCTGCACCGGCTTGGCCCCAGGACAACGTTCCGAGCAAAGCACACAACAACCACCTCTTACGCATAATGCATTTCCTCCAGGATTGGTCCGCCAGAAAGTAAAAGAATGCTAAACATCAAATCCTAGCATAAGCAGGAGTTGTCGCACGTCAGTGGTTCTCACAAGAATGGCTTCGCAACCCGTTTTGGCTTGAGCGCTACCGCTATGATGCTGCGATTGGTTGGCGCTTTTCTGTCGCAGCGGCGATAATTCCTGCATGTCGGGGAACCCCGCCATTCCTTCCTCCGAGTTGATGCGAGCCGAGAAGCGCGCCGCCGCCGGCAGTTCCGTGCTGGCGGCGTTAGTCATCACCGGGCTCAAAGTCGTAGTCGGATTCAGCACGGGAAGTCTCGGCATTCTCTCCGAAGCTGCGCACTCTGGGCTGGATTTGATTGCCTCGCTGCTCACTTTTTTTTCGGTGGGCGTCTCCGATAAGCCCGCCGATGCCGACCATCAGTACGGCCACGGCAAAGTGGAAAATTTTTCCGCCTTCGTTGAAACCGGCCTGCTTCTGCTCACCTGCGCGTGGATCATCTATGAGGCGACATTGCGTCTCTTTTTTCGTCACATTGAAATCGAGCCCTCCATTGCCGCTTTTGCCGTGATGCTGTTCTCCATGGGCGTCGACTGGTGGCGCTCGCGGGTGCTGGGCCGGATCGCCAACAAATATGACAGCCAGGCGCTCGAAGCCGACGCCTTGCATTTCTCCACCGACATTTGGTCGGCCGGAGTGGTCGTGCTCGGACTGATTCTGGTTCTTCTCGGCCGCAACTATCACATTGACTGGCTGCGTGACTCCGATCCCGTGGCGGCGCTCTTCGTGGCTGGCGTCGTGGTATCGGTGAGCTGGCGATTGGCTCGCCGCACGGTTGACGCCCTGCTCGATGCTGCGCCACCAGGCGTGCGCTCCAAGATCTATGACGCGGTCTTGCGCGTCGATGGCGTTCTCGAAGTCGATCGCATTCGCATTCGCAAAGCCGGGAACCGCTATTTCGCCGATCTCGCCGTAGGGCTGGCGCGCACCGTGACTTTCCAGCGCTCAGGCCAGCTCGCCTCGGCGGTGTCGGAGGCGGTCCACCGCATCCTGCCCGATTCCGACGTAACCGTGCAACCCGTTCCGCGTGCGCAACGTTCTGAAAATATCTTCGACCGGATTCGCGCGGTGGCCACTGACAAAAATCTCAACGTGCATGACATCAGCGTCCAGGATTTTTCCGGCCGCCTACACGTGGAGCAGCACGTCGAACTCGACGAGCGCATGACCCTGAAAAGGGCTCACGATCAGGTCACTGAACTCGAAGCCGATATGCGCCGCGACGTGCCGGAAATCGCCGACATCCTCACCCACATCGAGAGCGAACCGGCCACGATTGAAAAGCCCGAGGAAGTTGTCAGCGACGCGGAACTCGAACATCGCCTTAAGGCAGTCGCCTCGGAGTTTCCCGAAGTCCTCGACGTGCACGACTTCGTCATCAAACGCGTGCGCGGCCGCCTGTACGTTTCTTGTCATTGCACGCTGTCCGATAATCTTTCGCTATCTCGCGTGCACGACATCCAGACCGAACTGGAGATTCGCTTTAAACAGGATGCCCCGGAGTTGTTCCGCGTCCTGATTCACCCCGAGCCCAGCACGGATAACCGGAGGTAGGTTGTGACATCCGTCACAGACAGGGGTTGGGGAAATTGTTGATTTTTGATTGTTGAATGAAAACCTCTATGGAACATCCAGCCGATGCACTCAAGGAGCGCACAAAGCAGTTTGCTTTGCGAGTTATCCGGGTCATTCGTTCTGTGCCGCCGGGCATGGAGGGAAAGACGATCGGTCATCAACTCCTGCGTTCGGGAATGTCAGTGGCAGCCAACTACAGGGCTGCGTGCAGGACTCGCTCCCGGCCTGAGTTTCTAGCGAAGCTCGCAATCGTCATCGAGGAAGCCGACGAATCCGAATTCTGGTTGGAAATGCTGGCTGATGCCGGTTTGATTCCCGAGCCCAAGCTGAAAGACTTGAGATCGGAAGCGAATCAGTTGGTAGCGATTTTCAATGCCTCCCGAACCACCGCGAAAAAAGGTTCTCAATCAACAATCAAAAATCAACAATTCCCCAAAAGAGGGTATCGTGATCACCGCCAAAGCAATCTGGACGGACAATGAGCGCTACGTCGGAGAAGCCAGTTCACGTCACGCTGTGGTGATGGACACGGCGAAGGAAAAGACCGCGAATAGTCCCATGGAGTTAGTGCTGATCGCGCTCTGCGGCTGCACGGCCTCTGATGTGGTCGGCATTCTCCGCAAGAAGCGAGAGCCTTTCACGACCCTGGAAGTCAGCGCCACTGGCGAGCGGGCGTCCGGCTATCCCGCCGTGTTTACGGAAATCAATCTGGTCTATCGCATTGGTGGTAAAGTGTCTCGCAAAGGGGTGGAGGATGCCGTCCGCCTCTCCAAAGAAAAATATTGTTCGGTTTCAGCCATGCTGGAAAAAACCGCGACGATTAAAATCGAAATCGAATATCTCGAGGGTTCCCCATCCTAACCCCGCGCGCTTTGCGACGTTAGGGTGGGGATTTTGGAAACACAAGTGCCCCGCGTTCTTTTGTTCACCCAACCCGGCTGCCTTTCCTGCGAGCTGATGAAAATCTTCCTCGAGGCTAAGGGAATCACGTTCGAAGAGCGCGACATCGTCGCCAACCCCGAGGCCCGCCGCGAAATGACCGAAAAACACGACAGCACCGAAACGCCAACCATGGTGATTCTCTCTGGCGGAAATGAAGAAGTGATTGTCGGATTCGATCCTGTACGCCTCGACCAGTACCTCGACTCCGATTCGGTGACTGAATCCTGAATTCCGCTCGCCCAACCACTCAACATCCCCTGCGCGGATATTTGTTTATTGGCTCCGCCGCATTTCTCTGGGGAGTCTCCGCCGCGCTCGGCCGCGCCGTCTTCACGGGTAAGCTGTTGCCGAGCGAGCAGGCGCTCCATCCCATTGGCTCGCTCATCCTGTCACAAACTCGGGCTTCGTTCTCGCTACTTCTGTTGCTCGCTCTGCTAGTGGGCCGACGCGGCTGGCAACGCATCAAACTCCCGGCGCTCGATCTCATCCAATGCCTCGCTCTTGGGATTCTCGGCGTGGCTGTGTCGAATTATTGCTATTACTTCGCCATTCAGAGAACGAGCGTTGCCATTGCCATCATCGTGCAATACACGGCGCCCGTCTGGGTGCTCTTGTACGTCGTTGCGCGCGGACAGCAAAAACTCTCGCTGCAGAAAGTTGCCGCGGTAGGAGTGGCCATCGCCGGCATCGCGTTGACGATCGGCATCGCCGGCGGGAAAGCCTCGCCGCTGCGCCTCGATTCCTATGGCTTCCTCGCCGCCCTGCTGGCATCGTTCTCCTTCGCCTTCTACAACGTCGGCGGGCACCGCATCCTCGCCCGCCACGACCGCTGGCGCGTGCTGGTTTGGACGCTGATCTCCGCCGCAGTCTTCTGGCTGTTCGTCAATCCTCCGTGGAAAGTGATCGCGGCCCACTACACGCCCGCGCAATGGGCGTTCCTGTTCGTCTTCTCCATGATCTCGGTGCTGGGATCGTTCTCGCTCTACTTCCTCGGCCTGCAGCATCTCGAACCTACGCGCGCGATCATCGCCAGTTGCCTGGAGCCGGTGTTCTCGATCCTGCTGGCGGCTGCGTTGTTGGGAGAAGGTCTGCGCCCGATTCAGACTTTGGGGATTGTGCTGGTGCTGTCGGCGATTGTGATCGTGCAGTTGCCGGGGCGAGGTGGGACCGGTCAAGAACCAATTGTGGTCGACCCAATCGAATGATGATTTCCGCACGCTTCTGGGCAGTTCCCGCTATTGAGAGGGCGCGTCACCCTTAACGTACATAACTAGGACGACGTAATTTTCAGGACGTCGATTGCCCATATCGCGCCACTCCGAATCTCTATTTCTACAGTATTGATCATTGTGTAAGGCAGTTGCCGAATCAATAAATCATGTTCATGGACGTATAAGAATTTATTAGCTTCTCGAATTGTTGGATTACCCAGGACCTGCAACATTCTTGTCTCGGACGAACCGAGGGCCACTGCGACTGGCAATTTGATCGAGTTTGTCTCTGGTAGAGCCTGACATCGTTCGTCGAATTTCGTCCCGGCGCTGACGCGTCGCCATTGAAATGATCCTACAGCTCCGTCATCCATTTCTCCGCTCTTCAACCAAAGAACCCACGCTCCCTTGGAGTCGCTTCCGCTGTAACAGAGCCAACTGAGCGAATCTCCGGCATCCCCGTCATGCCCAATCTCGCCGCCGAAGCGGGCCCGCACATCGTCCAACTTAGTCTCTTCAAGAATAATTTTCAGGTCCGAAACTCGAAACCCTGCAATCATTACTTTGGGAATTGTTGCGGGAGGAAGTACGTCAGAAGCGAAAATACGAGAGGGCGTCCAAATCGATGTTCCGCTGCCCGTTTGAGCGCATAGGCAGAACGACATCGAGCAAAGTACGGCAATTGCGAGCGTTCGGCGCATTTGAGAAATGCTATTTTGTTAGAGAGCGGCTGTCGAGATTACCTCTGGCCGATGTCTAAACTTTTGCTCCGTCTCCTGTAACTGCCTCGTCGTCAACGCCGCCCGCCGCAGAAGCCGTTACACTTTCGCCAGAGCGATTGCCTGGCGCACGTGACCTCTGGATTTTCTCAGCGCGGCCACCGACTTCGATCGATTCACTCCCGCAGCCAGCATCACCACCGCGACCGGTGTCCGATTCCCGCTGGCTTTAAGTGCAGCGCTGGCGGCCTCATGATCGGCTCCAGTAGCTTGTTCCAGGATTCGAACGGCGCGCTGTACGAGCTTTTCATTCTTGGTCCAGACGTTGACCATGAGATTTCCGTAAACATATCCCAGCCGAGCCATTGCTCCAGTCGAGATCATGTTCAGAACCATTTTGTGGGCGGTGCCGGCTTTCATGCGGGACGATCCTGCCAGAACTTCGGCCCCGACTTCGGTGACGATGGCGAAATCGGCGGCGCGTTCGAGCGGCGAGTTGCGGTTGCAGGTGAGGGCGATGGTGCGTGCTCCGTGGTTGCGGGCGTACTCCACAGCGGCAATGGTGAAGGGAGTCCGTCCGCTGGTGGCGATGCCAAGGACAATGTCGCGCTTGCCAGGCTTCGGCTTCTTTATTTCCGCGAGTGCCGCTGCAGTGTCGTCTTCACTGGCCTCCGTGGACGCACCGAGAGCCTTCGGCCCTCCCGCCATGATGTATTGCACGCTGCGCGGATCGGTATTAAAAGTCGGTGGAATCTCAGAAGCGTCGAGAGCGCCGAGACGCCCGCTGGTTCCTGCACCCACGTAGATGAGGCGTCCACCCTGGCGAAGTCCGGCAACGACGACATCGATGGCGCGCGCGATCTGCGGCAAGGCGCGAGCCACGGCTCCCGCCACGGTGGCATCCTCCTGGTTGATGAGGCGCACGATTTCGAGCGACGACATGCGATCAAGATCAGTGGCGGCGGGAAGATTTTGTTCGGTGGGCAAGCGGCGAAGGTCAGGTTTCTGTTTGTCTTTGCGAGTTCGGTTCAAATCGTGTGCCTTTCGGTATCGGGAACGCACTCATTCTACGAAAAGCAGATGTTATGTGTGGAGTCGGGAACCCCTGGTTAAAGAAGGGGCGTCATTCCGAGCGTAGCCGTTCTTCAGGCGGAGGGAGGGATCTCGTGCGAACTGATTCGGGGCCGGCCCATTTACGTCAGCATCAGCGCTTCGACTACCGCATCGTGAAATCTCGGACGGACTTGCTTGATCGCCTGATTCGAGCAATCCGGCCAGGTGCGGTTCGTCAGCAAAACAATCGCCAGCTGGCGCTCGGGGTCGATCCACAGCGACGTTCCTGTGTAGCCGAGGTGTCCGAAGGAGCTGGGGCCGAAATATTTTCCTGACTGCGAGGGCGCAGACGGCGTGTCCCAGCCTAGCGCGCGGGACGTGTCCGCGGGGGCAACCTGGCGCGTAGTAAACAGGGCGACAGTCTCAGGACGGAGGATAGGACGCCCTCCATGGAGCATGGTGTGCGCGAAGCGGGTCAGGTCCTCGGCCGTGGAGAAAAGACCGGCATGGCCCGCGACGCCGCCCAGCACGAAAGCATTTTCGTCCTGCACTTCGCCCTGGATGATTTTGTGGCGAAATGTACGGTCGTCGGCCGAAGGCGGAATCCTTTCCCGAGCGCCCACCGGAGGATTGAAAGTGGTATTGCTCATCGCCAGCGGGCCGAAAACTTCGCGCTGGCAGAAGATGTCGAGCGATTCGTTCGCGAGACGCTCCAGAGCCGCGCCCAGCAGGATGAATCCAATGTCGCTATATTCGGCCCGGATGCCGGGATCGGCGGACAGGGAAGTGGTAAAGGCAGCCCGCAGCAGTTCGTCACGCGAGCGCGTTTTGAGGAACAACTTCTCATAGGCGGGCAGGCCCGAGGAGTGAGCCAGAAGCATACGAAAAGTTACGTCCCGACGCCGGGAATCGACCTCGCCGCAGGAGTCGGCAAGAAACTCGGGGACGGTTCCAGCCACGGTTGCATCCAGCTCTAATAGTCCGCGTTCGTAAAGGATCATTGCCATGGTGGTCGTGGCAACGACCTTGGTCACAGATGCCAGGTCGAAGACGCTGGCGGCACTGGGCGCCGGGGAATTGGCTTCGTATGTGAAACGACCGAAGGACTTTAGAGCCACCAGGTGATCCTGATTGGCGATTGCCACGCAGGCGGCCGGGAAGGCGCGCTGCGCAATCGCTTCGCGCAGCACCGCGAACGCGGAAGAAAAAGCTTCGTCCTGATGCCTCAAAGCCGGGACCAGGGTGGAAGTGCTATTTGGGGCTATGCTCACTGGAAAATTGAAACTTCACGGGTTATAGCAGACTGGGATGCAGGGGTAAAGATGGGAGGGTAAAGGCTACCCAGCCTGGCGCTCCAACCCCACGACGGGGCGATGGAACACAGCGCTTTCCCACGCTTTATCTTTAAATATTCCGCCACAGGTAACCTCGGACCCGTCCGCGGCGTCTAACCCCTAGGGATTAGGAATAAAAGATTGGGACTTGGTGGGTTCCGACCGGCGTATAATCAGGTTCAAGGAGTACGGTATGAAACTCAGATGGCTGGCAATCGCTGTGGGATTAGCGGCGTTCAGCGCGGGTCCCTGGACGTTAGCGCAGGTTTCCGATCAAGACAAAGATCAGCCGAAATCCGGCGACGTGCAGAATGCGCCCAAACAGGCGCCTGCGACGCTCCCAACGGCCGATGACAGCCAGATCAAGCATGACGGCGGCAAGACCGACGTCGATGCCGTGGGGAACCGCAACATTGGATGCGGACGCGGCGTAGGGAACTGGTACACGGTCGAGGGCCAGGTCGCGCGCGGGCGGGTTTATGCCCAGCAGATCGAATCGCAAATCAAGCTGGTCAACGATCCCGTCATCACCGAATACGTGAACCGGATTGGCCAGAACCTGGTGCGCAATTCGGACGCGCAAGTGCCATTCACGATTAAGGTAATCGATTCCGACGTGGTCAACGCCATGGCGCTGCCAGGCGGATTTTTCTACGTGAACTCGGGACTGATTCTTGCGGCCGATGAAGAAGCGGAAATGGCGGGCGTAATGGCGCATGAGATCGCGCACGTGGCCGCCTGCCACTACGGACGCGAAATGACGCGGGCGAACCTGCTCCAAATGGCGTCGATTCCGTTCATCTTTATGGGTGGCGCGATCGGCTACGCCGGTTATGAAGCGATGGGCTTGGGCATCCCGCTGACGTTCCTGCACTTCTCGCGCGGATTCGAAGCGGAGGCCGATTACCTCGGCATCGAATACATGTACCGTGCCGGCTATGATCCGTCGGCCTTCGTCTCCTTCTTCGAAAAGATTCAGGCGATGGAAAAGAAGAAGCCGGGCACACTCTCGAAAGCATTCGATACCCACCCGCAGACTCCAGACCGCATCGAGAAATCGCAGGACGAGATTCGAAAAATTCTTCCTGCCAAGCCGCAATACGTAGTCACGACCTCGGAGTTTGACGAGGTCAAGGCACGCCTGGCGTCGATCGAAAACAAGCACAAAGTCATCGACGAGAAAGATTCGAACAAGCCCAGCTTGCGGCGCACCGCAAACACCACCGACAAGTCCGGCGACACTAAGAGCGATGACGATCGTCCGACCCTGAAGCGCCGCGACGATTCGAACTAGCTCACGTAGCGACAGCCGCCTCGGCTGTCAGGCTCTGAAGATCATTGACCGGCGGCTGCCGCCGCCGGTTTTATTTTGTCCCCGCAACAGACTTGAGATGCGTGTCAGCGCGCAGTGTGCCGCTCTACGTCCAGCCCGAATTGGCGTGACCCTATTCACTGCAGGAGTGACCGCGTTTGTAGAAGTGCGCTGCTCAGGTCTTGTTTTTGTTGCAGAACGCGTTTTGCATTCGGGATTACGTTCGCAAGTTCCTGTGGCGCGTTTTCAATGGCTTGATTGAGCGCAGGCAGTTTGGATTCGTCGTTCAGGGCGGCAACATATGACGAAATAATCCGGTTCAAAGCCGCGGATGCTTGCGAATTTCCTGCGAAGTCCGTTCCACGTAGAGCGTCTAGATCGCGTTTGGCCGCCATTGTCCAGTCAAGTCCTTCCCCTATTTGTGTAACGGCCGTTTGCAGTTGTGAGCGCTGGTTAGTGGACAACTGTTCTAAGTGGACCGCCCCGGCGATGGCCCTAAGATGACTCGTCAGAAGGTCTTTTGCGATTAGCGTAGCAAAAAGGGATCCGCCGTTTCCCACATCGTGCGAAAACCGCAGTCCGCCGGCCAGAGCGCGCACCGCTTCATCTTTTTTGCCCGTCCTAAGAAGATGAAAGGAATAAAGAACGTTGAGCCGCCCAAGAACCAATGCCTTTCTGATGTATTCCCCCGGCAGCTCCTGCCCGAGTCCGTAATCCAATCCCCAATCACAGTTCGGAAGAGAGGCCCCGCGGACCATGATTTTGAGGGCCAATGTGTTCTTCTCAAGCAAATCCTTGTATTTCGAATCGTCGTAGGGCGCTGTACCGTCGAGGATCGCGCTGAGTTCCTTGGCTTGCTGGTCCGTGATACCGGCATCCTGAACTGCGGAGAATGCCGCCCAGTAGCGCAACGCTGCGTTTTCCGCTAAGGACGAATTCCCGTGAGCCAATGCAGAACCAGCCGATAACAATGCAATCAGAATCATCGAAAGAACCGTGTCGAAGATTTTCATAACTTGATTTTCTCCTTGCTTAGCACAGCGACCGCGCTCTGTTTGCCTTGCGGAAGCGGGCTGGTTTGGGAACGAAACGCTAGGTCGTTAACGGCTGCCTTAAACGATGGCGCTGTCGCGAGCCAAGCATTTGCGCTTCGCATCGTTAGTGGTTCCGACGGTACATGCCGCTCGGAAAATCCAACGTCGCGAACCGTGTTTGGAACAACCACTCGGTCACCGCGAATATGAAAAATAACCGCCCCGATAACGAGGATAGCCGCGGCTGTGGCAAGCCAGGCTCGCAGTGAGAACGAATGCTGGAAGGCCGAGCCGACTCTGAGTGCCGG
The DNA here is from genome assembly GCA_963733795.1 of uncultured Acidobacteriaceae bacterium. Lineage (GTDB taxonomy): Bacteria > Acidobacteriota > Terriglobia > Terriglobales > Acidobacteriaceae > Sulfotelmatobacter. The sequence continues at coordinate 674,170 of CAVTED010000001.1, read as the reverse complement.
AACGGGCTCAGGGGCGATTGGATGGAATCGCTTCAAGTAGGCTTCGAATTGCTCGTCATCGGGAGTCTGCACAGGAGTTCTCCTTGGCTAACATTGAGCCGCGCAACTTGGCTAGGGCATACCGGTACCGCGATGCCGCTGTGCTCGTGCTGACACCCAGCAGGTCACCGATGTCGGAGAAGGTGAGTTCGCCCCATACATGCAGAACTAAGACTTCTCGCTGATCATCCGGAAGATCGCCTAGCGCACGTCTCAGATTCTGCTCTCCGGCATAGTCCCGGTCTGGAGGGCTAAACCATGCCGAGTCGATGTCGAGAGGCATGTTTCGATCCTGAACCTTGGCCTCGTTAAGAACGGCGTTGCGCACACACGCAAAGAGATAGGCTTTCTTGTTTATCGCTTCGCTTACACTCCCGTTCTCGATCGCCTTCAGGAACACTTGGTGAACCGCATCTTGAGCGCGGCCCCGATCGCTCGAAATCGCGGACGCGAACAACAGCAGCGCCGCCCCATGTTGGCGATACAGGGCCTCGATCTCGGCGGTATGTCGGTCTGTCCTGCCCACTATGCGATCTCAATGTTAAGACAATCGGCGTCAATGGATTTGTCTATGTCGGGAGAAATTCTTTGTCGCATGAGCATGGCTCCGCCGATCGCAAGGAAGTTAAATGGAAGCGGATTCGCACAGGGGAAAAGAGGGATGAAGAATACAGAACTGACCGCTGGACCCTGCGGAAGATCGGGGAAGGCTTCTGTATTGCGGAAATATCTACGCAGTGACCTAGGCCACGTGCTTTGCCAGTTCTGCCAAGCGTTCCCGATGACGCTCGGGTGAGGTGATAACTTTCATCTCCTGCCAGTCATAAGCAAATTCTTTGCCGCAACCTAAACAAGCAACGTAGGTGCCGGTTAAAGCGGCGGCTTCGGGACGGCGCGCTTTGGCTCCGCGAATCGTTACCGGAAAACTGTAGCGCGCGTGCCTGCAGCCAAAGAACACATCCACCAATTTAGCGAACATGATCCACCTTCCACAATCGAGCCTGGGAAGCTCGAGGCCAGATTTCAACTATACGCCCCCGCCTCAACGATGTTCCGTCTTGGCGGATACTTAAATACTTAGATTCCTGAATTGACAAAACGGTTTCCGTTTTGTATACAAAGAGATTCCATCGTGGGAAATACCCGCAAACCATTCTGCCGTATATAGTTAGGGGTAGTAACCGGAATGGGAAGAAAACTACACGCTTTGCGGACCGCGCTTTTTCTGCTGCTGGCACTTCGTCATGATGGCCGATCGTAGTCGACTGCGGAGGTCATCGGGCAGTTCATAGAGCTGGGAGTCGCGATAGATTTCGATGGTCTTCTTGGTTGTGTCGCAGACGACATAGCAGTTGTGGCACCAGGAAAGATGGTTTTCCAACTCGACTTTTGTCTTCTCGTCGAGAACGCCATCCAGATAATTCGTCAGCTCGGTCAGGAATTCAGCGCATTTCACTGGTTGCCATCTCCGCTTGAAACATCTTTCGTTTTGTCATCCACATGCTTCTCACTGCTCCTGCCATTGTCTCGTCTCTGAAAATACCGTCCCAGCCGTTCCCGAAGCTGCAGCCGTGCCCGCAGGAGCCGGGATTTCACCGCCGGGACGCTCAACTCCAGCGCCGCCGCGGTTTCCTCTGTGGAAAGTCCTTCCACATCTCTCAGCACGAACACCGTCCGGAAGCCCGGGGGCAGCCCCTGGATGGTCTTGCTTAGAATCTCGCGCAATTCAGCTTGCGTGTACTGCTGCTCTGGATTCGGACTCCAGTCCGCGATCTCGCGGGGAAGGGAATCGTCTTCCGTTTTAATATCTTCGTCGAGCGATACCGTGCGTTCCGGCTTGCGCCGGCGCAACTTCATCAGCGCTTCGTTCACCGCGATCCGGACCAGCCAGGTATAAAACTTTGACTGCTCCTGGAATTGCGCCAGATTCCCGTACGCTTTCAGGAACGCTTCCTGCACTACGTCTTCCGCATCTTCGCGGTTTTGCGTGATGTGTTGCGCGATCCGGAAAACGTTACGGTCGTAACGGCGAACCAGTTCTTCGAACGCCGAGTCGTCGCCGCGCTTAGCGGCCTGTACGAGCGTCAACTCTTCGCTAACTGGCCCTACTACTTTGTTTTGGATGGCTTCCATTCGCTTGGCGATGCAGTATTTTCGGATGCAAAAAAGCCTGATACGGGACCAGAATGCAGCCCCAAAATTCGGAACTGTTATTCTACTTGGTAACCGGCCTCTTTGCCCAATGGCTTTGCCGTAGTCGGCAACCGAGCTTTGCGCTACAGTTCCAAGGAGTCGAGTGTAACGCGGGAGAGCAGGTACCGAAGTACCCTGATCTCACTCACCAAGTACCGTATAATCAGCGTTTAGGGCAGTGTCCTTCCGTGTGAACGCGGGCGCGGGAAAGACTTCGTTATTGGAATGGTTCTCTGAGATGGCGGACAGCAAGGAACTTCAGCAAATCGTCGAGCATGCGGTAGCGCAGGTGCTCGACCGCCAACTTCCAAAGTTGCAGGCGGAGTTGGTTGCTCGCCTCACGGCCGACTTGCCCACGCTCTCGGCTGCGCCATCGAAAGGTGCAAGTGGCGCGGGGCAGAACGCCCTTGTTCCAGCTGTCGCCAGCATTCATGCCGGAACCACACAAAAAGAAATTCTGCGGGCTTTGCTCGATGCCGGCAACATCTACGGATCGCGCGTTGCGCTGTTCGTGGTGAAAGCTGGAACCGCCAACGGCTGGCAGAGCCGCGGCTTGGGCGAGGAGGATGCCGTCAAAGACTTCCCTCTCGATATGACCTCCGGACCCGCGGCTCACGCGTATCAGAACCGGACGGCGACCCCCGCGAACATTGCCGAGATGGATCGGCGATTCGTGAAGCAATTTGGCGGACCGGCGAACGAGCAGATTCTAGTGCTGCCGCTGGTTCTCAAGGATAAAGTTGCGGCGTTGCTCTACGCCGACGGCGGCGCGGATGGCGGGCTCGACGGCCCCTCGCTCGAAGTACTGGTGATGGCCACCAGCGCGTGGCTGGAAGTGGTTTCGCTGCGCAAGCAGGCGCAGCGCGATTTTGCCGATGCCGCCCCACCCAGCGTAACTGCCGAGCGGCCTCCCGTCGCGGCCCCGGTGCAGACTGTTAGTTCTTTTTCCGATCCCTTCGCGGGTCACAGTCCCACCCACAGAGCGCCCAAGCCTGTGCCCGAGCCGGAACCGGCTGCGGAGGTGGTGGAAGTGGCTGCGCATGCAGCATCGGCGAATGCCGCCGCGTCCGCTCCGGCTGCAGACCCGTTTGCCGGCCTCTCTGCCGAGGACGCCGATACGCACCGCAAAGCTCAACGCTTCGCCCGCTTGCTGGTGGATGAAATCAAACTGTACAACCAGGCGAAGGTGGCCGAAGGCCGCCGCCACCGCGATCTCTATGACCGCCTGAAAGAAGATATTGAAAAAAGCCGCTCCACATTTCAAAAGCGCTACGGCAATACCGCAGCAGCCAGCGGCGATTATTTTCAAAAAGAAGTGGTGCGCAGCCTGGCAGAAGACGACCTTTCCATCATGGGCGCGAACTTCCGCAAGTAGGTTTGTTTGAAGGCACCGCTTCAACCGGCGCTGAGCGATTTGGAAAGGCACGGCTTCAGCGGCTGCGAACTCACAAATGCTTTTGGCATCGCGTCACAAATGTTGCGGCAACGTGGAAGAGCGGCCCTTTTAGGGCCGCGTAATAGGAGTGAAAATGCAAGCGGGCTTTAGCCCCTGAGGGTCGCTCGGCCGAGATTCCCTTTAAGCAGTTCTAGCATCTCAACAACAGGTTGTAGCGTCTCCGCGCGAAAAATTAAGGTGGGTCGATTGGGTTCAAAGTGGTGGTGGCTGCTCGCGCTCGGCTTTCTGTGCGGGCTCCTGAACAGTACGCGTTCCGTGGCCTTTTCCCTTCAAGCGTCACCCTCGACAACCTCGGATTCTCCCGACAAGAAATCTAAAGCCCAGAGTCCAACTGAGGCAAAGCCCACGACCTCCAAATCTGCGCAACCGAAACCCACGCCGCCGTCGAAGTCCACCGGAAAGCCACGCCGCGCTGCCACTCGTGCCGCAGCCGCGAAAAGAAGAAGGCGCCCAATGTCCCCGCGCATGCGCCGCATCCGCCAGGCGTTCGTGGCCTCAACAACTTTGCGTCCTATGGCGCAGCAACTGATTCAAGATCGTACTCCCGCGGGATATGCCGGAGTCGAGGCCTATGCGCGCACGCACTCCAAAGAAGACGCCGGGGCGCTGGCTTGGCTCGTCGTGGGATACGCGCACATTCTCGACCACGAATGGCTCATGGCCATCGATCCCCTGAATCGCGCTAAGCCGCTGGCCGGCGACCTGGGAGACTACGTCGCCTACTACCTGGGAACCTGCTACCTGCAAACCGGCCATCAGTCCGAAGGTCTCGCAGCGCTGGCCAACTTCAGCACAACTTATCCCGATTCGTTGCTTGTTCGCGATGCCCATCTGAGCTATGCAAATGCATTGCTAACTGAAGGCCGAGCCGCCGAAGCCGCCGACTTGCTCGAGAAAGATCGCCTGCCTGCAAGATCCGACATCGAGTTCGCCTTGGGCCGGGCATACGCAATTCTCGGTCAAACCCAAAAAGCTGCCGACGCGCTGGCGAATGTTTATTACAACATGCCCACCGCGGCCGAAGCCGATGCCGCCTTTGCCGAGTTGAAAAGACTTCCCTCGGCGCCTCCAGCAACGCCGGCGCAGCGCAAAACCCGCGCAGACTTGCTGATGAAAGCCAAGCGCTACAACGACGCCGTGGACGAATATCGCGAACTCGCCCTCAATGCCAGTCCGGAAGGACGTCCGGCGGCGGAACTCACGCTCGCCGATGCGTTGCACCGCAGCGGCCGCAATCGCGAGGCCAAGTCCGAACTCTCCACCCTGCCGGGCACGACCCCCGACCAGAATGCGCAGCGCCTCTACATTCTCGGCGAAGTCTTTTTTGCCTTGGACGAAAATGCAGATTTCTATCGAATCCGTCGACGAACTTCGGCAAACCGCGCCCACCAGTTCCTGGCTCGAGCAGGCACTACTCTCGGTGGCGAATCTGCATCTGGTGCATCACGAGTACGAGCCGGCGCTCGACGCCTTTCGCGAACTGCAGCAGCGCTTTCCGACGGGATCGCGCGCTTCTTATGCGCATTGGAAAGCCGCATGGCTCACGTTACGCTTTGGACGAAACGAGGAAGCCAAGAAACAGTTTGACGAACAGATCGGGATGTATCCCGCAGGCAACGAGACCTCCGCGGCGCTCTATTGGCGGGCCCGCCTGGCGGAAGAAGACCACGACACTGCGATGGCTCGCGCCTATTATCAGAAATTATCGGACCGCTTTCGAAATTATTACTATGCCGAGTTGGGCAGGGAACGTTTGCAGAAACTGCCGGAAGTCCCCGATCCGCCCGGCCAGTATCCGCTGCTCGATCACATTCCGCCGCTCGATCATGGCGAAAAAGTAACTCTATCGGAACCGCCGAACGACGATCTTCATCTGCAGAAAGCGCAGTTGTTGGGAAACGGCGGCTTGGTTGATTTTGCCGTGCGCGAATTGCAGGCCGCCGCCAGCGCGGACGGCGGAAATTGGGGACCGGCCGAGACCGCGCAACTCTACGATGATACCGGCCATTACGATCGCGCCATCGAAGTCATGAAACATTCCGTCCCCAGTTATTTCGCGGTCGACATTCCGACCCTGCCGCGAGTTTACTGGGAGGCCCTGTTTCCACGTCCCTACTGGTCCGACTTGAAGAGATATTCTATTGCCCACGGCCTCGATCCGTATCTGGTGGCGTCGTTAGTCCGGCAGGAATCGGAGTTCAATCCGCTCGCCGTCTCCCGCGCTAATGCCGTCGGCTTGATGCAGTTGCTGCCCAAGACCGGGAAAAATGTGGCGCATCAGGAATCGCTGAAACACTACAACGCGACTCAGCTGTTTACTCCGGCAGTCAATCTGCAACTGGGCACGCGCTACTTCCGCGGCATGGTCGACAAATTCGGAGGATCGTTCGAGCACGCTCTGGCTGCCTACAACGCCGGCTCCGACCGCGTCGAGGATTGGATAGGACAAGGCCCTTATCGCGATTCCCCCGAGTTCGTCGAGTCCATACCGTTCACCGAAACCCGCGAATACGTGCAAGCAATCATGCGCAACGCCGCCGTCTACAAACAGCTCTACGGCGCCCCGTAAAACCATCCCCCGAACCATCCCCTCACCCTGTCATTCTGAGCGAGTGCGAGCGCGAGTCGAAGAATCCCTATTCCCCTCCCATGGAACCAACATGCCGGCCCTTGCGTATCCCAAAAGCAGAGCCCGAGGTGTGCCGATGAAAACTATTGTGTTCGTTCTCTTAAGCCTAAGTACCGCCAGCCTGAGCATCACGATGACCGCCCAGAACATCAGGGTCGAAGAGGTTGGCAAGAGTCCGATCGAGGCCAAGTTCGACTCCGGAGGTCAGGTTCGAATGGATCTTTGCTCCAGCGGAATCGAACTCATCGGAACCGATCAACCCAGGTTGCGCGTTTCTTACCACCCGGAACGTGACGATGTGAAGGTGCAGATTCAAGTATCCGGGGATCGGGCCGACCTCAAGATTACCAACTGCCCGCGCAATAACTTCCGAGCCAGTATCGAAGTGCCGAAATCTTCCGCGCTTTACGTTCGAATGTTTGCTGGAGAGCTCAAGGTGCGGGATATCACCGGCGACAAAAACGTAATACTGCACTTTGGCCAGCTCACGATGGACATCGGAAAGGCCGAGAATTATGCCCATGTGGCTGCATCGGTCAACAGCGGGCAACTGGACATTTCGCCTTTTAACGTTTCGAAAGGGGGACTGTTTCGCTCCTTTGATCAAAGCGGTCCAGGCAAATATCGCGTCTATGCCCACGTGGGAGCGGGCCAGCTGGACCTTCGTTAGAAATTACACAACGCTCTTCTTCGGACGGCTGAAGAGGATCTCTGCTACCAGCAGCCCGGCCCCAATCACAATGGCGCTATCCGCCAGATTAAACACCGGCCACTGATATTGCTTCACATATAGCAGCAAAAAATCCACCACTCGCCCGCTGGCCACCCGGTCCCAAAGATTTCCCACCGCGCCGCCCAGAATCAGAGACAGTGCAATCCCCGTGATGGTCAGGGCGCTCCGCTGTCTCCACAGCAGTGCCGAGACAATCACCATCGCGATCAGCGAAAAGCCGATCAGCAGCCCAGTCTTCCAATGCGAGGGAGAATCGGCAAACAAACTGAACGCCGCGCCCGTATTCTCCGTGTGGGTGAGCCGGAAAAATCCCGGAATGATCTGGATGTGGGTGAACATGGGGATGCGATTGGCCACCAGGCGCTTCGTCCACCGGTCGAGCAGGACGACGATCAGCGCCACAAAGAAATGAGCGAACCGTGCACGATAAGAGGACATTCAAAAGGTTTCTCTGCGTTCTCTGCGGCCGTCCTCCGCGACCTCTGCGATTAAAGGCTCTCGGTCGTATCGAAGCGAAGTTCGAAGCTAGCTTGACGCTATCGTTCCCAGTTCCTTCAGCACCGCGCTACAGCGCTCGCAAACTGTCGGGTACGCCTTGTCCTCTCCAACATGCGTGGAGTAATTCCAACAGCGGTCGCACTTCGCCCCGTCCGCCTTCCTTACTTCAATATGCACCCCGCCAGTCCCATTGCCCGAGCCCTGCGTGAGCGTAACTGTAGAAACAATAAACAGGTAGCGCAGCTGTTCCGCATGGCGCTGCAGCAGCGAGTACATAGGATCAGCCACGGTAATTGCAACCTGCGCCTCCAGCCCCGTCCCAATCAACTTGTTGTTGCGCGCTTCTTCCAGAGCCTTCAGCACCTCGTCGCGCACCGCGCGCAGGCTTACCCACTCTTCATCCGACTTCAAACCACTCGTAGGTATCGCGGCGTTCCCAAGAATTTCCGCGGTAGCTGGAAAATGCGTCACATGCACGCTTTCCGCGCGTCCTGCAATTTTCGGCAGATACGGCCAGACTTCTTCACAGGTGAAACTCATGATCGGCGCGAGCACGCGTACCAGCGCTTCCCCGATCCGCCAGATCGCAGTCTGCGCGCTCCGCCGCAGCTGTGACTTCGGCGCTGAGATGTAGAGCCGGTCCTTCAGCACGTCGAAATAAAAAGCGCTCAAGTCCACGATGCAAAAATGATTTACCCGGTGATAAATCTTATGAAACGCGAACTCCTCGTATGCGCTCCGCACATCAGACGCGAACGCGCAGGTCTGCCGCAGGATGTACTGATCCAATCCTTCCATCTCCTCGAACCGAACCGCGTCCCTCTCCGGATCGAAGTCATAAAGATTTCCCAGGATGTAGCGAAACGTGTTGCGAATCTTGCGATAGTTCTCCGCCACCCGCAGCATCAGCGCTTCCGATCCCACCACATCCTCGCGGAAATCGACCGAAGCCACCCACAACCGCACCACTTCACCGCCCAGCCGGCTGGCAATATCGACTGGGTCGACATCATTTCCCCGTGACTTCGACATCGCCTGGCCCTTCTCGTCCAGAGTCCATCCCGGCGTCACTACGCCCTTATACGGCGGCGTCCCATGCGTGCCCATGCCGCAGAGCAGGGAAGACTGAAACCAGCCGCGATACTGATCTCCTCCTTCCAGATAGAGATCCGAAGGCCACGGATAATCCGGCTCATCCGCCAACTTTTCTTCGGAGATCAGCGCCAGATAACTCGCACCCGACTCCAGCCACACATCGAAAATATCGGTTTCCTTCTCGAATTTCGTTCCACCGCAGTGCGGACAAGTCGTTCCCGCGGGGAGAATCGTATCCGACTCCGGCGTGAACCACGCGTCCGCTCCGGCCCGCGCGAACAACTCCACGACTTTCTGATTCACCGCATGATCGTTGAGCGGCTTGTCGCACGCCTCGCACAAGAAAACGGCGATTGGAACTCCCCACACGCGCTGCCGCGAGATGCACCAATCCGGCCGGGTCTGGATCATGTTCGACATCCGCTCCTCACCCCACGCCGGATCCCACTTTACCTTCTTGATTTCTTCCAGCGTCCGCGTGCGCAACGTGTCGTTCGTAGAAACTCCTTTCGATTTTCCGCCCGGCATCGGCGTCTCCATCGAAATAAACCATTGCTCGGTCGCGCGAAAAATCACCGGATTGTGGCAGCGCCAGCAGTGCGGATACGAGTGCTCGGTCTTTTCGGTATGCAACAGCGCCCCGCGACTCCTCACCAAATCAACGATCGGCTGATTCGCCTCCCACACCCGCTTGCCGGTATATTCCGGCAGCCCGTTTCGCAGAATTCCTTTCTCGTCGACATTGCTCGTAGCATCGAGCCCGTATTTCATGCCCGTGATGAAGTCCTCGGCCCCATGCGATGGAGCGGTATGGACCACGCCCGTCCCCGTGTCCATGGTGACGTAGTCTGCCAGCACGCCCAGAATCTTCCGATCCAGAAATGGATGCTGAAAGCTCAACCGCTCCATCTTGCGACCCGGGAAATGCGCGAGAGGCCGCGGATCTTCCAGCCCGCACTTCGCCGCCACGTCCGCGGCCAGCTTCGACGCGACAATATAAACTTCCCCGCCCGATTCCAATGCCACATACTCTTCATCCGGATGGAACGCTACCGCCATCGACGCCGGCAGCGTCCACGGCGTCGTAGTCCAGATAATGGTTGAAACTTTCTTCCCCGCCAACGCCGCATCAATCTTCGCCGGATCGTCCAGCAGCCCATACTTCACCCACACCGTGATGCTGGTGTGGTTCTCATATTCGACTTCAGCCTCGGCCAGCGCGGTCTCGTCATGCATGCACCAGTAAACCGCTCGTAGCCCTTTGTAAACGAATCCGTTCTCATAAAAAGAAAAGAACGTCGAAAGCACCACCGACTCATACTGTGGATTCATGGTGGCATACGGCTTGTCAAAGCGACCGAACACGCCGATGCGCTTGAACTGGGTCCGCTGCAAGTCCAAGAATTTCTGCGCATACCTGCGGCACGCGGCCCGCACCTCCGTGGGCCGCATCTGCAATTTCTTGCCGCCCAGTTCCTTGTCGACTTTGATTTCGATGGGCAACCCATGGCAATCCCATCCCGGAACGTAGGGCGCATCAAACCCCGCCATGGTCTTCGACTTTACGATGAAATCTTTCAGGCACTTATTCAGCGCCGTACCCATATGAATGGGCCCGCTGGTATAGGGAGGCCCATCGTGCAGAACGTACCGAGGCGCACCCTTCCGGGCTCGCCGGATGCGCTCGTAAATCCCCATCTGCTCCCAGCGTTCCAGCATCTTGGGCTCGTTCTGGGGCAGGTTGGCCTTCATGGGGAAGGCAGTCTGAGGCAGATTGATGGTCTTTTTGAGCTCGAAGGCCACTCGGTTGGCGTCTCCCAAATGATTGAATCTCTTCAATTATAGGGAGCGCCGAAAGGAACGTCCACGCGCGGAGTAAGTCGAGTGGGGAGTCACCCTGACCGGAGCGGCTTTTAGGCGAAGGGAAGGATCTCGCGCAGCACCGGATGGGAACTCATTTAAAGTCCTGCCAAAAATATGTCTCGCTCCGGCAATTCCGACCCAACGGAAATCCGCTGTCCGAATCAGCCGACTAGATGTACAATTTCAGAAAGAAATGCGATTGGCCCGATGTGCCGTGCGGGGCCAATGGTTACTTCATTTAGACAAAACCGAAGCAACTTGCCGGGTACGCCGCTCATCTGTGTAAAGAAGGCATAACCCGGATTTTGCCGAGGAAGTCACCGTAGGAAATTCGCAACCCAAGCAGGACGTACAGACCGGAATTATGGTATCCGAACAAATCAATCCGATCAGCCCCAACGAGCCCGAGTTGCACTTCCTCCTGGCCAAGGACAGCTTTGAAGAACCTCTATGGCAGTCGCTCTTCCGGCAGTTGGACGAGTTCTTCTTTCCCAAGAAACTACCTCCTCTAAAGCTGGAATCGAAACCCGAGCCGGTCCGAGATATCTGGGGTTTCTACGACAACAAAAAAAATGGCGCGCTCGGTTCGACGGGCGTTCATGTTCTGATCGTCGCTGTCATCGTCGCCGGCACCCTGATTGGGCGGCGCGTGGTGAACGCGGCTCCCGTGCAGAAGCCAACTGTAACTCTAGTCGATCCCGGACCTCTTCCGGACCTGAAGCCCTCAAAGACGCAGGCTGGCGGCGGTGGTGGCGGTGGCGACCGCGACGTCTTGCAGGCCACGCGTGGCAAGCTTCCCAAGTTTTCCATGACGCAGATCACGCCGCCGGTGGTAGTGGTGCGCAACGAGCATCCCAAGTTGGCGGTCGAGCCCACGATCGTTATTCCTCCGCAAGTGCAGCTGGCTACCAATAACATGCCGAACTTGGGCGATCCTCTGTCGCACGCTGTGTTGCCATCGAACGGCACAGGCTCCGGGAGCGGCATTGGTTCCGGCAGCGGCGGCGGGGTTGGATCCGGCAAAGGACCAGGCTTCGGCCCCGGCGAGGGCGGTGGTACTGGCGGCGGCATCTTTCACGTCGGCGGTGGCGTTTCTCCGCCGCGCCAAATTTATGCTCCCGAGCCTGAATTCTCCGAAGAGGCTCGCAAAGCTAAATATCAGGGCGTCTGTACTCTCGGCCTAATCGTTGGAACCGACGGCCGTCCCAGCAACATTCGCGTGTTGAGCAGTCTCGGCATGGGCCTCGACGAAAAAGCCATTGAAGCCGTGAAAAACTGGAAATTCGAACCCGCCATGAAAGACGGTCATCCCGTCCGAGTCGAGATCGCAGTAGAAGTAGACTTCCACCTGTACTGAGAAATTCAAGTAGCGCCGCCGTCCCCGGCGGCTGTCGTGGCGGCGTCCTCGCCGCCACTCTCAAAGCCAAAATACTCTCGCAGCGTCTCGCGAAGACGCCATCAGCTGTTTTTCAACTCTTCCGCAACACCGCAAAATGCGGCGTAGTCCGGCTACGAAATCCCAACTGTTCGTACACCCCGATCGCTCGCGTGTTGTCGCGCCTGACATGAAGAAATGGAATCTCCCCCCGATCGCGAATCCCTCGCATGATTTCGGTCATCAGCACTCGAGCGTAACCCTTTCCCGTGTGATCCGGATGCGTGCAGACCGCGCTCACTTCCGTGTGTCCCGACACCTTCAGGCGTTCGCCCGCCATAGCCACCAACTTCCCCTCGGAACGAATGCCCACATATGTGCCGAGTTCATGAGTTCGAGCACCAAAAGGCCCGGGCTTGGTCAGCGCAGCCAGTTCGAGCATCTCCGGCGAATCCGTCACGCCGAGGTGCACAATCTCGGGGGAATCAGATCGGGCCGGTTCTGCGCCGCCATTTTCACACACCATCTGCAGCATCGGGCCGCCTGCCGTAAGCTCCCACCCGGGCCGCGGTTGGTACGCGCTGTCGAGAAACAGTGCAGCCGTCCCGCCCGCGCCGACCAGTTCCGCAACCGCCGCATAGCCTTCCGGGCTGTCCTCCTCAAAGGCCGTGAGCGGAGAAACTTCGAGCACAAAACGCCGGGCCCCGCCAGAGCCCTCGGCAAAGCGCGCTTGCCGCGTAGTCAGAGCCTGCCAGATAACATTATCCAGAGCGTGCAAAGAAACGTGCATTATGTCGTCTGCATCTCCTATCCTTTGTCCTTCATTTGATTGCAGTCGAGCTATCGGGGACAAATTAAATCCGAAGCCAGATTAAATCTGGCGATTCGCGGTCCGCTATCCGAACCTTGTGCTCAAACTTGCAGGTTATATTCGAAAGAGGGTTTTGGGGAATCGCACAGCTACGGCTACTGCAGAAAACTCATCACCATCGTTGCGCGTGGAAGGCGATTTAGTGTGGAAGAGCGGCCCTTTCAGAGCCTGCCCTGAGCTTGTCGAAGGGGCCGTGTACAGGCGTGAAATGAGGCTGGGCTTCAGCCCCTGAAGGACTCAGCCGCGCCTCTACAGCTTGCTCAAAAAATCCGTAATCTCCGGCTCCGTCCAATCCACCGCGCCAATAAACTTCCGCCGCATAACGCCGTTGCGATCAATGATGAAGGTTTCCGGCCAGCCGCGTGTTCCATACAGCGCCGGAGTTTTTTGCCCAGGATCGCGCACCGTCAGCAGGTCAACTCCGTGCTGCTTCAAGAATGAACGGTACTCACCCTCATCCTCGTCGATGCTGACCGCCACGACCGTCACGCCTTTCGCCTTCATTCGCCGTTGCATTTCCACCAGGGATGGCATTTCTTCCACACATGGCGGACACCACGTCGCCCAGAAATTCAGCACCACGATCTGCCCGCGAAGCTGATTGAGCGCGACGGTTCGATCCGAATCCTGCACTGTGAAGTCCGGAGCGCTCGACCCGATACGCGGCGGCCGCGATCCAGTATTGCAGCCGCTGAGCGCAATCAGTAGAAGAAAGGCAAGGAAAGATTTATGTGGGGACAGCCGTCCCTTCGACAGGCTCAGGGCAAGCCCTCGGCTGTCCAGTCGAGCAAAGCTCGACAAGCCTGTGGCAGGGAATGCATCGCCGGAGATAGCTGCGAACTGAGTTATGCGGGACACATAGCTATAATAATAGATCCGACAGCCGATTGATAAATTATGGCCGCGATGGAAACGAACGGGCAGCGCCCCACAGTGTCGGTGATCATTCCCGCCCGCAACGAGGAAGCCTGTCTCGCTGATTGTCTGCGCTCAATGGTCGCGCAGTCGGGCGTCGCCTTCGAGATCATCGTGGTCAACGATCAATCCACCGATCGCACCCGCGAGATCGCGCAATCTTTCTCCGAAGAGAAAGTCTGCATGATCGAAGCCCCTCCACTGCCCGCAGGCTGGACAGGCAAGAACAATGCCGTCACTACTGGCGCGCGCCAGGCCCGCGGCGAGTGGCTCCTCTTGACCGACGCCGACACCGTACATCTCCCCGGATCGCTGGCCCGCGCCGTGGCCGAAGCTCAAGAGCACCACGCCGACCTGCTCTCCTACTCTCCGGAACAAATCGCAGTCACATTCTGGGAGATGGCGACTCTGCCCGTCGTCTTCGCAGAGTTGGCTCGCCAATACCCTCCGTCCATAGTCAGCGATCCTGAATCTCCGGTCGCCGCCGCCAATGGACAGTTCATCCTCATTCGCCGCGAAGCTTATGAAGCAGTCGGCGGACACGCCGCGATTGCCGGCGATATCCTCGAAGATGTCACCCTCGCCCGCGCTGTGAAACGTGCCGGTCGAAAGATTCGTTTCCGCTACGCCCCCGATGCCGTCCGCACCCGCATGTACCGCAACTACCCCGAGCTCCGCGACGGCTGGACCAAGAACTTAGCGCTGTTGTTTCCAAGGCCCGGACGGCTCGCCGCCAAGACTCTGGCCCTCTGGGCAATCCCGTGGGCCGCCTTGTCCGTGGCGTACGCGAGTCACGGCTGGTGGTGGGTCGGGATATATGTCGTCATTTTTCTCTATCTCGCAATTCGAATCAAGCGAGCCCACTCCACCCTCGGCGGAGAACTTCTAGGTGCCGTGTCCGGCATGCCGATGTTCGCGTATTTGTTACTGCGCTCGAAGAGGGCCCACGCCACCGGCAGCGTCACGTGGAAGGGCCGGACCTATTCAGACAATCCTCTCTCGGATAAGACGAGCACAGACAACCCAAACTCCGACACGATTCGCTTGCTGACAGCTGAAAACCGGCAACTGAGAACTGAGAACTGAGAACTGCCACTGTTTCCTATGGTCTACTTAACCCGCAAAGCCGAATTCTCCGCCTCGCACTATTACCATAATCCCGACTTCACTCCGGAAGAAAACCGCCGCATCTTCGGCAAATGCAACAACCCTCACGGCCACGGCCACAACTATACCCTCGAAGTCACGGTCAAAGGCGAGGTCGATCCCCGCTCCGGCTTCGTAGTCGATCTCAAGCAACTGAAAGAAGTCATGCACCACGAAGTGCTTGACGCCATGGATCACCGCTTCCTCAACAAAGAAGTCCCGGAATTCTTCACCAAAATTCCGACCACAGAAAATCTAGCGATCGCCGTCTGGCAGCGCCTGGAAACAAAACTCCAAAAAGCCCGCCTGCACCGCGTCCGCGTCTACGAGACTCCAGACCTGTTCGTGGATTTCTACGGAGAATCAAGCTAGGAGCTGGAAGCTAGAAGCTGAATCATGAAAGCCCATCTCACTCGCCGCTATCGCTTCTCCGCCTCCCACCGCCTGCACAGTGTGGAGATGTCTGCCGAAGAAAACCGCGCCACCTACGGCAAATGCAACAATCCGCACGGACATGGCCACAACTACACCCTCGAAGTCACGGTCAGCGGCCCGGTCGATCAGAGCACCGGGATGGTCTGCAACCTGGTCGATCTCGATGGCGTCGTCGAAAGCGAAGTCCTGTCCCGTTACCAGCTGTCGAATTTGAATATGCTGGAGGAATTTACCCAACTCGTACCCACCACGGAAAATCTCTCGGTCGAGATATTCGAAATATTGCAGCGCCGCTTTCATCTAGCGCATCTGGAAGGAGTGAGGCTCGAAGAAACCATGATGAATTCCTTCGAGTACTCCGGCGGAACCGAACCCAGAAGATAAGGACCTGATGAAGCCAGCCACCGAAGCACCGACCGTAACCAGCGCCACCTTCGAAGATCTAGTCCACGAAATGCTAGTTCGCCTGGGGGAAGATCCCGAACGCGAAGGCCTCGCTGCCACCCCCGAGCGGGTTCACAAGGCGATGAAGTTTCTCACCAAGGGCTACCAGGAAGACCCCGAAGCCCTGCTGAAAGGCGCGCTGTTCACGGTCGGCTACGACGAAATGGTGATCGTCAAAGACATCGAAATGTTCAGCCTCTGCGAGCATCACCTGCTGCCATTTTTCGGGAAAGTCCACGTTGCTTACATTCCGAAGGGCAGAGTGATCGGCTTGAGCAAAATCCCGCGCCTGATCGAACTCTTCTCGCGTCGGCTGCAAATTCAAGAGCGCCTCACCACCCAGATCGCCGAGACCATCCAAAAGGTCATCGAACCCCAGGGCGTCGGCGTGGTCATCGAAGCGCGCCATCTCTGCATGATGATGCGCGGCGTCGAGAAGCAACACTCCGCCGCCGTAACATCTTCCATGCTGGGTTGCTTCCGCAACGAAGAAGAAACACGCTCCGAATTCCTGTCGTTGATCCGCCAGCGCCCCAACGGCGTCTGATTTGTGACTTGAGTGAGCGCTGGGTGCCCCACTCTTTCTCGCGTTATTTGCGAGAGGGTGGGGATTTTTAATTTTGCCACCGAGACGAATCTACATCCTGCGGTAAGATACTCGACAATTCAGAAAGCCCCGAGACCTTGACCCATCGCATCTCCACCAGCGTTTCGAAACCCCGCCTCCGCGGCCAAGTCGCCCTTATAACCGGCGCCACGCGCGGCATTGGACTCGCCGTCGCCCACGCCCTAGTCACCGAAGGTTGCAACCTGGTCCTCACTGCGCGCGACGAATCCGCGTTATCCCGCGCTGGCAGGGAACTGAAGGCCGCCAAGCTTCAGATCCTCACCCACTCCTGCGATGTCCGCGATCCCCACTCCGTCGACGCCCTCTTCCGCACGGCGCGCCAAAAATTCAACCGCCTAGACATTCTCATCAACAACGCCGGCATCGCACACGCGAATTTTCCGATTGAGAAGCTCCCATTTCCCATCTGGAAGGATGTGCTGGAAACAAATCTCGATGGCATGTTTCTGGTAACTCAAGCGGCCCTCGGAATGATGAAGCGCGGTGGCACCATCGTGAACAATCTCTCCGTAGCCGCCAACCGCGTCTTCGCGGGCTCGGCCGCCTACAACGCTTCTAAGCACGGAGCCCTTGGCCTCACCAATACACTGCGCGAGGAACTCCGTCCCCGCGGAATCCGCGTGATCGCCTTGCTGCCCGGCGCCACCGACACCGACATCTGGGCCACGCTCTGGCCCCAGGCTCCCCGCCGAAAAATGATGTTGCCCACGACTGTCGCACAGGCCGTCGTCGCAGCCATCGTGCTTCCCGTAAATGCCACCGTCGAGTCGCTGGAAATCCGTCCTACGGCTGGGTCTTTGTAGCAGAGTCTCCCGCAACTTCGCCTCGCTTCGCTCTGGCGGGACAGCGAAGCCGCTGTCTCTACGTGATTTCTTCTCATGACAGAATTGCTGGGGCGGGAGTGGGTGGGGACGTGGTTGCTGTCAGCGGGTCGACTTGGAGGGTGAGGCGGTCGAGGTTGCGGACTACTACGAGTTGTCCTGGGGGCAGAGGGGAAGATGCGACGGCGTCCCAGAGTTCGCCGTGGACGAAGACTTTGCCTTGAGGCGTGAGCGCGGTTTGCGCGACTCCGGTTTCGCCTACTAACCCTTGAGCTCCCGTGACAACTTTGTTTCGCCGCGCTTTGAGGGCGATGGTCATCAGGAAAGCGGTGATCAGGCCGAACGGAATGCTCACTGCCAGCGCGGTCAGCAGGTGGACGCGCATTTCGGGGATCGGCGAATCGACCAGAAGCAGGCCTCCCAGGGTGAGAAGCGCGATCCCTCCGATAGTGAGCACTCCGTGGCTGGCGAACTTCGCTTCGGCGGCGAAGAGAGCGAAGGCTCCGAGAATCAGTCCCAACGCCGCAAAGCGTGTAGGCAGAAAATTAAGGGCGAAAGCGGCGAGCAGAATGAAAACTACGCCGACGGTTCCTGGAATCACAGCGCCGGGATGATTGAACTCGACATAAAGCGCCAGCGCGCCGATGACGAGAATCAGGAACGCGATGTTCGGGTCCATGAGTCCGTCAAGGATGTGTTCCTTCAGCGTCATGTCGAACACAACAATGGGCTGGCCTGTAAGGTTCAGCGAAGCGGGCCTGCCGTCGAAGCGCTTGAAAGTCTTTCCCTGCATCTGGCGAAACAAATCTTCGGGACTTGAAGCGACATAGTCGATGAGATGGCCGGCGAGCGCTTCCTGTTCGGTGAAAGATTTCGATTCGCGCACGGCGCTCTCGGCGCTTTCGACGTTGCGTCCGCGCTTGGAGGCGAAGGAGCGCATGAGGGCGGCGGCGTCATTCTCAATTTTGCGATTCATCTCATCGTCGGGCTTGACCTGCACCGGGCCGATCAGCGTGACAGGATGCGCAGCGCCGGCCGCTGTTCCGGGAGCCATGGCGGCGATGTCGGCGGATTCGAGAATAAATATTCCCGCCGAGCCGGCATGCCCGCCGGTGGGCGTCACGTAGACGATGACTGGCACGGGCGAACTGGAGATCTTTTCGATAATTTCGCGGGTCGAGCTGACCAGGCCGCCGGGTGTATTCATCTCGATCAATAGGGCTTGAGCGTTACGGCGGTGCGCTTCGTCGATGGCGCGGGAGATGTACTCGGCGCTGATGGGCTGGATGGTGTCGTTGATCGTGATTCTGAGGATCTGGGCGGAGGCGGGTGAGGCGAAGGTTAGGGCGAGTACGAGGCAGGCGGCTAGGGATATTGCATTTTTTTTTGTATCCCTTCCCGGTAAAATATCTGTTTTCTTTGGGTTGCGGGGCTGGGATATGGCCTGCTCCGCGTAAAATCTTGAGGTTGAAGGAGTTATAGCTAAAATATTGCGGAACAAGGACTTAGGTTGGTGATTCCGGGAGGGTCTTGAGCTGAGAATACGGGATGTTCTCGAGCAAAACACAACTAGATCTATTTTAACAGTTTCAGTCTGAATGCTTGTGAGGGGCCGGAAGCGAATTCGCTTTCGGGAGAGTGGGTTAGGGGGATGTGAAAAGATTTTGCTTGACAGCTGGAGCGATGCGGGGTGAGGCGTCCCGCAAGCTATAGAAGTCTGTAGCATTCGTGCCATCAGACAGGTTGACGGCAGCTTCAGGCGTCCCTCCGGGACGCGAATCCGATCTGGTTGAGCTACCCGGCGCTGGAAGCGCCGGGCTATTTTCAGATGTCCCTCCGGGACAGGGACGTAGGGGGTGTTTGAACCGCTACGATACAAGCGCTCTCCCTCGGCCGAGCGCCGGAAATCCCCACTTCTCGCAAAATCGGCGAGAAATGGGGCACCCTGCCAGCATCCAGCCACTACACGCAAGTATCCGGCGGTGCGGTCCCGCAACTGCGGATGCCCCACTTGACTATTTAGTTTGTACCGGATGAGAATTACTTCCCACACGATGTGGGTTAGCCATGGCCAGTCGGGTCCCTGACCCTTCTCAGTTTTCTGGCGATTCAAGCCTTCCCAGACAATCCATTATGTCCGCTGAAGCGAAGCCCGACGAGAATGGTTTGGCGGAGAGTGAACGGCGAAGATTGGTCGCTATTGAAGCGTCCGGTATCGGCACATGGTCATGGAATTTCACGACCAACGAAATTGCGTGGGACTCGCAATGCAAGGCGCTTTTTGGGCTGCCCGATACCGCACCGAATACCACGTACGAAGAGTTCTTTTCGCGTTTGCACCCAGACGATCAGAAAGCGGCCGAGGAGGCAATCCAGAAGGTTTTGGATGGCAAAGGTGAATACGACGCCATCCACCGCGTGATCTGGCCCGATAAGAGTGTTCATTGGATTCGCTGCCGGGGGCAATATGGCAAGGGTCTTTCCAAAGAGGTGGTTGGCTCGTCAGTCGAAGTGACGTGGCGGAAGCGCAGCGAGGAAGATCACTTTCAAAAAGAAGAGCTTTTGCGCAGGGCCCATGACGAACTGGACCGCCGGGTGCAGGAGCGAACTGCTGAACTTGAACAGCGCACGGCTGAGGTGGTGCAGCAAGCCAGGTTGCTCGATCTCGCAAATGACGGGATTTTCGTTCGCGGAGCCGATGATCGAATTTCTTACTGGAACGAAGGTGCGGAACGACTGTACGGCTGGTCAAAAGAGGAGGCTGTGGGTCAGTCCCCTCACGATTTGCTTCACACGGAATTTCCAATACCCATTGCGAAAATACTCAACATGGACCGGTGGGAAGGGGAACTACGGCACACGAAACGCGATGGCGTGACGATAACGGTAGCCAGCCGATGGACAACATTGCGTGACCAGGAGGGAAAGCCCGTCGGGTGGTTGGAAATCAACAGCGACATTTCTGCGCGGAAGGCGGCGGAACAGGCCGCTATGCGACTCACCAGCCGAATCCTCAGCTTACAAGATACCGAGCGGCGAAAAATCGCGCGGGAACTACACGATTGCCTGGGTCAGTATCTGGCCGCTTTGAAGATGAACCTTGATCAGATGAAGCTGGATCAATTGTCCGGTGAAGGGTCAGAGGATGGCGAGCTGACAGCAAGGAAATCGAAACAGTTGTCCGAGTGCTCAGAAATTGTGGAACGGTGCCTGACGGAGACGCGCACCCTCTCTCATTTAATGCATCCGCCATTATTGGACGAAGCCGGCCTCGCCTCGGCCATTCGATGGTACGTTGAGGGGTTTGTTGAACGAAGCGACATCAAAGCTAATTTAAATCTGCCTTCAGTCCTTCCGCGCTTGCGGAGCAACATGGAGTTGGCTTTATTTCGTGTACTACAGGAAAGTCTGACGAATGTGCATCGACATGCGTCATGTTCGTCGGTGGAAATTATTATTGCAGTGAACGCTGCCGAGGTATCGCTCAAGGTGAAAGATAACGGCAGCGGCATCGCCCCTGACCGTCTGCGGAGACTTCGCGAGGGCGGTGCTGAAGTTGGGATTGGACTGGCGGGAATGCGAGAACGAGTGCGCGATCTGGGCGGTCACCTCGATCTTACTTCCGACGCGAGTGGAACTACGGTGACCGCCGTAATGCCTATCTTGCTCGCTGCTTCCGAACCGGACGAACAACGTCACATTCCAGGTATTGCTGTTTAGCCCCAGCGCGACACACTGCGGGCTGGCACATCCCGTTGACCTGGGTGATAGGTCCTTCAGGCGTCCCTCCGGGACGCGTTTCCGATCTGCGTGTGGTACCCGGCGCTGGAAGCGCCGGGCTATTTCGGGTGTCCCTCCGGGACAGGGAGGCGGGGCTTTTCTTGTGACCTAGAGAAAATCCCCACTTCTCGCAAAATCGGCGAGAAGTGGGGTACCCACGCACCCACGATTATTTATTGTTCCGACAAATGCACGACACGTGCGTCCCCACCGCTTCCAATCTAGGGATGCTACCCGGCGCTGGAAGCGTCGGGCTATTGTCGGTGTCTCTAACGGGACAGGGACGTATAATCGCTCGCTGGAGGAGCTCTTGATTCGAACGATCTTAATTCGAACGATCTTAATTCGACCGACGATAGTCGCGATGTGTGTGGGAGGCTGCGTGTTGGCGCCCGCAACGCTGAGCGTGGCGCAGTCCAAACCCATTTCTTTGAATGCGGAGCAAGCGCAAACCGAGGCCGTACACTTTCTTGCGGATCTGGTGCGCATTGACACCCAGGATCCACCGGGCGATGAGTCGAAGGTCGCGCACTATCTTGAAGGTGTGCTGAAGAGCGAAGGAATTGACTCGGAAATCCTTGAACCGGTGCCGGGGCGGGCAAGTATTGTCGCGCGGCTCAAGGGCAACGGAAAAAAACGCCCGTTACTGATCATGGGACACGAGGATGTTGTTCCCGTGGATCGATCGCACTGGACGGTTGACCCATTTGCCGCCAGCGAGCGCGACGGCGTCCTCTACGGTCGTGGTGCGTCCGACGACAAGGCCATGGTGGCCGCCAACCTGGAGGTTTTCCTGCAATTGAAACGCATGAAGGTGCCGCTCGATCGAGACGTGATTTTCTTGTCCGAAGCCAGTGAGGAGATGTCTTCGCCCGCCGGCATGGACACCATCGTCAAGCGCTATTGGGACAAGATTGACTGTGAGTTTGCGCTCAACGAAGGCGGCGGATCGCTCATCGAAAATGGGAAGGTGAAGTATTTCGGCGTCGCGACCGCGGAGAAGCTGCCGAGAGGCCTGCGCCTGGAAGCCACCGGCAGCAGCGGACATGGGTCTGTGCCTCGGGTCGATAATGCGGTCGTTCATCTCGCCGCTGCTGTCGCGAAGGCGGGAACCTGGGATACTCCCGCGCGTCTGAATGAAACCACGCGCGCATTTTTCGAACGGCTGGCCACGATTTCACCACCCGAAGAGGCGGCATGGTATCGAAACGTGCTCGACCCGAAAGTGCAGGACGAGTTAAAGCACAAGAAACCGCAGTATTACTCGATGGTGCGAACGTCGGTTGTTCCGACCATGTTGAAAGCAGGCTACAAGTCCAACGTCATTCCGCCCTCCGCGGAAGCGACGCTCGACGTACGCGCGTTGCCCGACGAAGACCTAGGCAGGTTTCGCGAGATGCTGGCGGAGATCATCAACGATCCGCAAGTAAAAGTCGTCGCCGAGGATGTTTCGTTTTCCATGCCGGCGTCGTCGCCCAGCAAGTTAGGCACGGAAATGTTTGCCGCTTTGGAGCGCGCGCAAAAGGAAGTCAGCCCCGGGGCTGTTACTTTGCCAACGATGACCACCGGCGCGACGGATTCCTCATTTCTGCGAGCAAAAGGCGTTCAGGCTTACGGGATTGGCGTGCCCAAGACCGAAGAAGAGAATCGGGGCGTACACGGCAATGACGAGCGCATTGAGATCAGCCAGTTCGGGTTATTTGTGCGGTATCTTTTTGCGGCGGTGACTGGGGTTGCGGCACCATAGGTGCTGGGATTGGAATTTCCACGCCGCGGAATATCCGGCCCAACGAACGCCCTTGCATCATCAGTTCCACCTCACCAATGATCGAAAGTGACTCTAGGGGGGAACGGGTAGGGATGCTTCGACTGCGCGGGGAGGTTCACTTCGTTCTCCTCACCGCTCCGCTCAGCATGACAATTCTTCTACAGGTCGTGGGCCAGCTCACCGGAGTTTTCTACTCGATGCGGGCCCGCACAGTTGCGATCAACTACTCGGTATTGGCGCAAGCCGAGCACAGAATGCGTCCGCGGTCGTGAGCAGGGCGTCGCCGGCGAATTCCAGGCTGGCGAGGGAACGGGTGGCTGCGTCGCGATGGCCGAAGCCGCAGGCGTCTTTGACGATCACGGGAATGTAACCGAGGTCGACGCCTTGGCGGACTGTGGGTTCGATGCCGATTTCCATGGCGATGCCGACGATGGCGAAGGCCAGGATACCGCAATCGCGCAGAGCCATATCCAGCGGGGTGCCTTCGAATGCCGACATGGCGAGCTTGTCGAAGATAGCTTCGCTGGGCTGGGGATTCATTTCTGGAATCAGGTGGAATGCTGGCGCGTCGCGCAGAAACCACGGCTTTACCTCTTCCGGCGATTTCACTCGTTGCCAGGCCATTGCCATGCGGAACTGGGATACGCCCATCAATTCTTTTGGCAGTGACATGTGGCGGGTGAAAACGACTCGAATTCCGGCTTGGCGGGCGGCGGTGAGTACCTGAACCACTTTATCCGTGATCTCGGGGCCATTCGCGATCTGGTTTACGATCCCGGCCTGCATGTCGTAGACGATTAGAGCCAATCGCTTGGGATCGCAAAGGTCGTCCAGGGTTTGTGGAATGTCCAGACCGAAGGCCCGCTGCATCATGAGTACCACCTCAGGAGTGAATCGAAGTTATTTTAACTGGGATTGGAGTAGGGATGCTTCGACTGCGCGGGGAGGATCACTTCGTTCTCCTCGGGGCTTCGCTCAGCATGACAATTTTTTTATGGGTTTACGCTCGGGTAAATTTCTTTGGCGGAGAGTCGGTTGTGGACGCTGGGCTGCGGACTTCTGGGGTTGGTTTCCATCCCGGGAGGGTGGTGCTGCCGGTGATCAGGCGGGCGCCGCGTTCGTAAGTGACGTAGGACCAGGCCCACTGGATGAAGACGATGAGGCGATTGCGGAAGCCGATTAGAAACAAAATGTGGACGAAGAGCCAGGCGAGCCAGGCGATGAAGCCGGAGATGTGGATGCGGCCGAACTCCGCGACGGCTGCAGCGCGGCCGATGGTGGCTAGGCTGCCTTTGTCCCAGTAGTGGAAGGCGGGACGCTGAAGCTCCCTGCGAAAGTCAACATCCCCACCCTTCGACTCGCTGCGCTCGCTCAGGGCAGGCTCTTTCGCAACAGACGCGAAAGATCGGGCACCCGGCTCTCGCTTAGGAATGGAGTCAAAATCCCCACTTCTCGCAAAATCGGCGAGAAGTGGGCCCGGCGCGTTCTTAGGATGGACATCTCTGCGCGATTCCAGTTCTTTACGGATAAGGTTGGCGACGAAGCGGCCTTGCTGAATAGCTACGGGGGCTACGCCGGGGAGCATCTTGCCGTGTTCGTCTTTTGCAGCGGCCAGGTCGCCGATTACGAAGACTTCGGGGTGATCGGGGATGCTGAGGTCGGAGTGCACGAGTACTCGTCCGGCGCGATCAGTTTCGGAGCCCAGGTTCTTGCCGAGCGGGGAGGCTGCTACTCCTGCTGCCCAAAGGATCACTGTCGCGGGGAGGGGCGTGTTTCCCACAAAAACTGCGCCGGGTTCAATTTGCGTCACTATGGTCGAGGTGCGGACTTCCACTCCCAGGCGATTGAGTTGTTCCTGCGCGCTGCGCGAGAGGTCTTCGGCGTAGGCGGGGAGAATGCGCGGGCCGCCTTCGATGAGCAGGATGTGGGTGCGGGCGGGATCGATGGAACGGAATTCGTGAGCTAGCGCGTGGCGGGCGATCTCGGCGAGCGTGCCAGCCAGTTCGACTCCGGTGGGACCGCCTCCGACTACCACGAAATTCAGTGGAACTGTGGCTCCGCCGGCGGCGGCTTGCCTTTCCTCCAACTCGAAGGCCAGCAGCACGCGGCGGCGGATCTCGAGCGCGTCTTCGATTGTCTTGAGGCCGGGAGCGTAGGGCTCCCATTCGTCGTGTCCGAAGTAGCTGTGGCCTGCACCGGCGGCTACGATCAGGTAGTCGTAGGGAATGTCGAAGTCTGGGGTCTGCACGGTGCGGCGGTCGAGATCGAATCCAGTGACTTCGGCCATGAGGACTTCGATATTTTTGTGCGAGCGAAGGATGGATCGGATGGGCGCGGCGATCTCTCCCGGGGAAAGTCCAGCCGTCGCAACCTGATAGAGGAGCGGCTGGAAGGTGTGGAAATTCTGGCGATCGATTACGGTGATCTGAACCGGTGAGTTGGCCAAGGTTTGGGCCGCGTTGAGGCCGCCGAAGCCCGCGCCGACGATTACCACTCGCGGTGGCGTGGGAGTATTCACCTTGCCATGCGTGCTGCCGTGACGGGTTGCTGTTGCGGGGTCCACCTCTATAAGATTCAGCGCGATGGCAGACGGTTCCAGAACTTCAATCAGCGCAAAAACTCCGGCGTGGATTCGCTGGGCCATGCCTTCGGTGGCGGACCTGATTTTTGTCCTGCTATTGGTGACGCTTGTGTTTACGCCCCTGTCGATGCGTCTTTTGGGAGACGCGGGGATCGGATGGCATATTCGGACCGGGCAGCAGATTGTGGCGACGCATGCTATCCCCCGCGTGGATTCGTTTTCTTCGACCATGGCGGGCAAGCCGTGGTTCGCGTGGGAGTGGTTGTATGACCTGGTCGTGGGCCAGTTGGAATCGGCTCTGGGACTGAATGGGGTGGTGTGGTTGACGGCGGTGGTAATTGCTGCGGTGTTTGGGTGGATGTTTGGTCTGCTCGTTGCACGCGGGACGAATCTGCCGGTTGCGCTGGTACTGGTGCTGCTGGCGGTGTCGGGGTCGATAATTCATTTTCTGGCGCGGCCGCATATCGTGAGCTGGCTATTCACGCTGGTATGGTTCTGGGTTCTCGATTCTTCGGAGCGGCAGTGTTTCAACGGGCGTCGCGGAAGGCAATGGTTATGGGCGCTGCCACTGCTGATGCTGGTGTGGGTGAACGTGCATGGCGGGTTTCTGGTTGGGTTTGTGTTGTTGGGAATTTTTCTTCTGGGCGCCGCTTGGAACTGGTTTAAGGCGAGGCAGAACCGGATCGAGGAAATCCTGCAGAGACTCGCAGCACGAAAAAGAGTGCGGGATCTGGCGTGGGTGTCGCTATTTTCGGCGGCGGCTAGTCTGTTCAATCCTTATGGATGGAATCTGCATTGGCACGTCTACCGCTATCTTTCGGATCGCTTCCTGATGGATCACATCGAGGAGTTTCAGTCGCCTAACTTTCATGGGATTGCGCAGAAATGTTTTCTTATCTTGCTGCTCATTACTCTTTTGGTTCTCGCGGTTCGGGGGCGCGAGTTGCGGATGAGCCAGGGGTTGACGGTTTTGTTCGCGGTGTATGCGGGGCTGTATGCGTCACGGAACATTCCGGTGTCTTCGATTCTGCTGGTGATGGTAGTGGGGCCGCTGGTGCCCGCGTCTGGAATGGCGCGCGGATTTTCTTCGAAAATGTCTGCAATCGAGCTGCGATTGAAAGGTCACTTGTGGCCGGTGCTGGGGATTGTCATCACGTTGGCGATCGCCGCAAACGGCGGGAGGGTGGGCTCCAGCGTATGGATGAATGCGCACTTTGATCCCAAGCGGATGCCAGTCGAGGCGGTGAATTATCTGGAAAAACAGGATATTCAGGGGCCGGTGCTTAGTCCTGACTTCTGGGGCGGGTATTTGATTTACCGGCTTTATCCCAAGTCGCGCGTGGTGGTGGATGACCGGCATGATTTGTATGGCGAGGAATTCTTTAAGTCTTACTTGAAGATGATTCATGTGGAACCGGGGTGGGAGGAATTTCTGCGGTTGCACGAGAGTTCGTGCCTGCTGCTGCCGAGACAATCTCCTTTGGCGGATCGTTTGTCTGTAACTGGAGGGTGGAAGAAGATTTATGGGGATGGTGTAACCGTCGCATTTGTGCGGGATCGATAGGGACACGCGCAGGCGAGGACGCCTGGCGACAGTCGCCGGGACGGCGGCGCTACTAACGGCGGGTGCTGACGGCGGCTCTAGAAGCGGCTCTAGAAGCGGTCGTTGGTGTCGATGCCGAAGCCCAGGATGGCGGTGACTTCCACAGGCTGAGTGCCGCGCATGGCGGGTTGGAATTTCCAAGTGCGGAGGGCCGCAAGGACTTTGGCGGTCATCCCGGCAGGGCCGGCTTCGAGAACGCGGACGTTCTTGAGATTGCCTGAGGCATCGAGGGAGCAAGTTACAACCATGCGGGCGTGTGGCAGGCCGGTGGCCAGATCAGTACGCACGGCGGCGGGAGCGGCAAGTGTGCCGCCGAAGGGATGGCCGGTCGCGCCTTCGTCGGCAAATTCCATGACCACGGTTCCTGCCGAAGTGTCGAAATACGTAGTGTATTTCTCACCTCGCAATAAGTTTCTGTAAGGTTCGAAGGCTCCGCCGGAAGTAGCTGTTGCCACTACGGTTACGCCTAACGTCTGTTGCGATCTGGGGGTTGAGCGCGCCGACGTCCGGGGATCGCTGCCCGAGCCCGTTCCAAAGCTGGGAATTGTAACCATGCCGGTGCCTCCGCTGATATCGATACCGCGAACCGGCGGAGTGCCAGAGGGGACATTTCCGGCGCCCCCTGGACCAGCCGCGGGCGAGATGCCGCCGCGCGCGTTGGCGTCAGTGCCGCGACCGGTCGCGGTTTTTCCAGCACCAGAGCCCACGCCATTGATGCCGCTGCCGGGACCGTCCCCACGTCCAATGCCGCCGCCCGCACCGGCACCGCCGAGGCCGGGCTTGTCGTCGCTGGTGCCGGTGGGAGACATGGCGAGCGATCCGGTGCCACCGTTGGTGGGTAGTCCGACTTTGCGGCCGGGCTGGCTGGAGAGCACAGCGCCGGCGTTGGCGCCGCTGGCGCCAGCGTTGGGCGGCGCGAGGCCTTTGCCCGCCTCCAGGGGTGCCCCGAGGGTTGCGCCGTTGCGACTCAGGCCGGAAGCGCTGGAGGCTGCACCCACGGAAGGTGGAGGAGGAACGACGTTGCTGGCCAGTAGTGTTCCGCGCGGAGTGCCGGCGCCGGTATTACCCGTACCCGCTCCAGAACCAGAGAGCGAAGGCGGGGGTGGAACCACATTCGGCGTGCCAAGCGTTGCCGAAGAAGAAGATGAAAGCGAGCGGGTGCCGGTGACGTTCGATATCGCTGCCGGCGGTGGGGCGACCACGTTCGGAGCGAGCGTTGCACTCATGTCCTTGCGCGTCCCGCGCGCGGCGACTTCAGCGACGGCTGCGCCAACACGGGGCGGAGGGGGAACAACATTGGAGGCAAGTAAGCTTCCGGGTGCCGTGCTTGCGCTGTTCGAATGAACCGATGGAGGCGGGGGCACAACTTCGCTGGCGCCGAAAATTCTACCCACCAAACTGCTCATGAACGATCCGCTGCCGGCTTGTGCGGGAGGCGGGGGCACAACTGTTTTCGATGCATCGAGGACGGTGCCGCCGGCAAGGCGATGGACGTCTCGCGAAACGTTGGCGGAGGGCGGCGGGGCTATGACGGAGGGCGGGGGCAAGTTCAGTTTTGCAGTGCGCTGCTCGGAGCGTCCGGGAGCCGAGACTGGCGGCACAACATCGGTACTCATCTGTACGGGTGCGCGGGACAGTTCGTGATTCACGGCGCTGGGTGCGGGCGCAATTACGTTTGCGGCCAGCGCCGGAGTGGAGCGGGTATTAGGGACATTATCGCGGGCAAGGCTTGGTGCTGGCGCTACGACGGACGTAGTGAGCGACGGCGCACTCGTTGTCATTGTGATTGCGCGATCGCGAGACACGCGGGGGGCCGGAGGAATCACCGCCGGTGCCAGAGTCGGAGCGACAAGAGAAGGGTTGCGAGCGACATCGCGCGCAACATCGCGCTCAATTACAGGTGCCGGTGGAATCAAGGCAGCGTTGAGATTGGGCGCAGTATGCTGCTGATCGCGCGAGATCGTGGGCGCTGGAGCGATCACGGAATCGAGTTGAACTCCATTGCGGGTGTAATCGCGAATTACATTCGGGGCGGGTGCGACTGGCGTGGCCGCTAGATTGGGCGCGGTGCGGGTCGAACGCAAGTCTTGCGAAGGCGGAGGGCCCGGATTCGGCTTGACGGCTAACAGGTTCGCCACCGCGTCACGCGTGGAGGGCAGTTTCAGGTTGGGCGCGTCCACGACTTTGGCAACCAATGAACCGCCGCGGGAAATCTTGATGGTCTGCGTGCGATGACGCGCTTCACCGCCGCCAGCCCGGCCGCTGGTTCCCGCCTGCGCGCCGCCGAGATCTTCGGTGCGGGGAAGTTCGTCGCCGCTGTAGTAGATCACATCGTGGCTGGAAAATCTGGGCGCAACGAACGGTCGGAGTTCCGCGATCTTCACTTGTACAAAGATCGCGGCGAGGATCAGAAATGCCTCCGCGACATAGGAGGGGATCATGATGCGCAAGGGAATCAATCCGAACGGAGCTTCGCCGGCGAGGCGACGTTCGGAACGCACGAACGCGGGGCGAACGGAGGTGACGAACTCGTGCCAGGGCGACGACCAGTCGACCAGGAGCTTGGGAGGGTCGTAACGTTCGACGACGCACTCTTCGAGTTCGAGGGTTTCAATCACGCCTGAGATATCCCGCTCTCTTTTTTGTTTTCAAGTTTCACTTCAAGTTTCTTTTCGAGTTTCCTTCCGAGGGTGATTTGAATTTTATCGCCCACGGCAGTTCTGGTTTCAGCGGCGGTGCGGCACGGTAGTTCCAGAACTGACGACGCCTGCGTCCGGACTCGGGCGAAGCGCCAGGGCTGCAAATCATCCTGAATATGAATCACTGTCATAGCGTCGTTCAAATAGACGACATCGATAGGAAAGCCCATGCCCAAAGTATGAACGCCGTGACAGGGGACAATCCAGAGGCCGGAGCCGTTACGGAAGTCACGCGATGGGACTCCCAGCAGGCCCCGCAAGCGGGTCCAATGCGTGTCGGCGACGGCCAGGGCCGTGGCGAGAAATGCCTGCCGCGTCTGGTTGAAGGCCTGCCCCTGTGAGGAAAAAACTGCCATGAATACAAATACTCCCGTGTTCGTAGTAAAACTCCCGCCGCTTTTATTTTCCGCCCGAAACCGGGCCCAGTTGCCGAATCAGTTCGATCACGGCCGGGCCGATGGTGACAAAAATAATCGAGGGCAGAACAAATATCACAAGTGGGGGAACCATCTTGATGGTGGTCTTTGCTGCTTGTTCTTCGGCCCGTTGCCGGCGTTCCGTGCGGAGGGAATCGGAATGCACCCGGAGGGCTTGGGCGACGCTGGTGCCGAAGCGATCTGTCTGAATCAGTGTACCCACAAGAGAGCGGATGTCGTCAACCCCCGTGCGGTCCACCAGGTTGCGGAGGGCCTCGGCGCGGGGCTTGCCGGCGCGCATCTCGAGATTCACTAAATGGAACTCATCGCTAAGATCGGGGTGGGCATGATGCAGATCCTGGCCGACGCGCATCAGGGCCTGGTCGAGTGCGAGGCCGGCCTCCACGCAAATGACGGTAAGATCGAGGGCGTCGGGGAGGCCGATGCGGATGCGATGCTGGCGATCTTTAATCATGCGCTTGAGGATGAAGCGCGGCAGCAGGAACCCGAGACCGCCGATCCCGATCAGTAACGGCAGGTTGTCAAAGCCGGTGAATAGCGCGACCGCGCCAAACCCCACGAGCCCCATTAGAATGCGGGCGCCGAAATAATAATTGACGTCGATGGCATCGCGGTAGCCTGCTTGTATCAGCCATGCGCGGGTGCGGGTAACGTCGGCGGGGGAGAGTGGGATGGCTTTGCTGAGAGGATCAAGCGCTTGCTCCATCCGCTCGCGAAACGCGGGCTTGTTTTCTACGGGCTGTTGCTGACTGCCCAGGGCGCGCAGACGGGCGCCGAGGACGGAACTGGGAGTCACGACGGCGGCTCCGAAAGCGAATACGGCCAGGACAACGGTGACGAATACGACGACGATTAGGATTAGAGGCAGCATGACATTAGTGGTTTCTATGGCGTGCTTTGCTCGCGGGAGGCTTCGGGCCAGGGCTAGCGCGATGCAGCCGAGACGAGGGAGATTCCTCCGCGCGTGAAGCGAAACACGGGCTGTCGGAATGACAATGGCCGTCGGAATGACAATGGCTTGTGGATTGGGTCATCGTGTGTTGGGTAATCGTGTCGTGGGTCATCAGTTACACCTGGATCCGGATGATTTTGCGGATCACGAAATATCCGATTGTTTGCAGCACGATGCCGGCGACCAGCAGGGTGTGGCCGATGGGATCGGAGAACAGCGGACGAATGAAAGCGGGGTTGAGTAACAGCATGACGGTAACGATGACGGGGGGCATGCCCATCAACAGTGCCATCGTAAGCCGGCCCTGAGCCGTATAGACGCGGACCTGGCGTTGAATTTTGAAACGCTCGCGGATTACGTAGGACAGATTATCAAGAATCTCGGCGAGGTTGCCACCGGTTTCGCGCTGCAGCATAACCGCGGTGACGAAGAATTTTACGTCGACCAAGGGCATGCGCTCGGTGAGATTGATGAGCGCGTCGCGTACCGGCATGCCGAACTTCTGTTCTTCGTAGAGTTGGCGGAACTCGCTGGAGACAGGTTCAGCCACTTCCGCCGTGATCATCTCCAGGGCGGTGGTGAAGGCGTGTCCGGCGCGAACGGCGCGAGCCAGAGTATCGATCGCCTCGGGGAAAAGCCCCTCAAACTTCTCGAACCGCTTATTGCGCCGGTACGAAGCGTAGGAGTAAGGGAGGATGAAGCCGACCAGCAAAGCGACCCAGGCGACTTCCACGCGCTTGCTCAGGCCATAGGCTGCGATGGCCGCGATGAGGCCGGCGAGGGCGGAGAAGCCGAGAAAATTGCCGGCGCGCATGGACATGCCGCCCTGCGCCAGCATTTTCTGAATTTCTATAACCCGCGCGGAGCGGCGCAGTACGGTGTCGAACGCGGGAATCTGGCTCAGTTGCTCATCCCGCAACAGGGCGAGTTCTTCCTCTGGATCGCGTTCCGGGGCCTTGCGCTCGTTGGCCAGGCGTTCCTTGATGAGACGAGCGCGAGCGTTCCGCTGGTCGACCACCGACAGTCCCGCAAACACCGCCAGGGCGACCAGAAGGAAAACGAAAAGCGCAATCAGCGTTGCCGGCATAACAGTACTTAGACTTCGGTTCTAGATTCGAAGAGCGACGGTTTCAAGTGCGCTCCCAATGTCCCCAGCCGCTCTGTAAACTTGGGGCGGATGCCAGTCGCGCGGAATACGCCGCGCACCTTTCCGCTCTCGTCGGTTCCGGTACGGTCGAAGCTAAAAATGTCCTGCATAGCGATGGACTCTTCGTCCATACCGGTAATCTCCGAGACTGTAATCACCTTGCGGGTGCCGTCGGAGAGACGCGCGATCTGAACCACCGCATGCACTGCGGAGGCGATCTGGTGGCGGACGGCGCGTTCCGGGATGTTGAGGTTTGCCATCGAGACCATATTTTCGACGCGTGCCATGGCATCGCGCGGAGAGTTGGCGTGGACGGTGGTCAGCGATCCTTCGTGACCTGTGTTCATGGCCTGCAGCATGTCGAAGGCCTCTTCGCCACGAACCTCGCCGACCACGATGCGGTCGGGACGCATACGGAGGCTGTTGATGACCAGTTGCCGCTGCCGGACCGCGCCCTTGCCTTCGATGTTGGGCGGACGAGTTTCAAGACGCACTACGTGCTCCTGCTTGAGTTGAAGTTCGGCGGCGTCTTCGATGGTCACGATGCGGTCGGAGTTGGGAATGTATCCGGAGAGCACGTTCAGCAGGGTCGTTTTACCGGCGCCCGTTCCACCCGAAACCAGGATATTGAGCCGGCCCTTGACCATGGTCGAGAGCAGTTCGAGCATGGATTCGGTGAGGGTTTTGTTCTCAATCATCTGGCGCGAGGTGACGGGTTCGCGCCCAAAACGGCGGATGGAGAGGCAAGGGCCGTCAATGGCCAAGGGGGGAATGATGGCGTTGACGCGCGATCCGTCGGCCAGGCGGGCATCGACCATCGGGGAGGATTCGTCGACGCGGCGGCCTACGCGTGAAACGATGCGCTCAATGATCTGCATGAGATGCGAATCGTCCTTGAAAGACAGGGCAGTGCGTTCGAGTTTGCCGGCGCGCTCAACGTAGACACGGTCGAAACGGTTGACCAGGATATCGGAAATGGTGGCGTCCTTCAGCAGGGGCTCGAGCGGGCCCAATCCGAAAATCTCGTCGAGGATCTCGCGGGAAAGGCGCTCGCGCTCGGCAAAGCTCAGCGGCACCACTTCGCTGTTGACCGCGTTGCGAATCACCACCAGGACTTCGTCGCGCGCGGAGTCGCCGGAGGTCTTGCCGAGTTTTTCCAGGTCGAGGCGATCGAGGATCTTGCGATGCAGGTCGGCCTTTACCTGCTGAAAGAAATCGGCGCGCTCGAACGATTGAAGATTTCCCATATGGCCCTAGTTTCCTAAACCGACTTGAAGAGCGACCATGCGGCACGCTTTACGTCGGTATCATTTCGAGTCAATTCCTGTGCCAGTCCGGCGAAACAGCGCGCCATCTCGGAGGACCTCTGATCCATTACCGGAGTGCCGCGGTCGATGGCGCCGGATACGGCGAAATATTGGTTCGGAATTCGCCATAGAAGTTTAGCGCCCACCGCCGTCTCGGCGTCCGCTTCGCTAAAGCCCGGCACTTTGCGGAAGCGATTCAAGACCAGCCGAACGCGATCGCGGCTGCCTGCCTCTCCCAGATATTGTTGAACGCGGGCGGCACTCCACAGGGACGCTACATCGCTGCAGGCAACCAGGAGAACGGTCTCCGAGAGACTTGCAATGAGCCGGCTGACTGAATCAAAACGCGAAGAAGCATCGACCACTACGTAACGGAAGTGCGTGACCAGCATATCGAACAGGCGGACAAAATCCGCGGTGGTGGGCTCTCCCATAGCGGGCAGATTGGTTCCGGGCAGCAATTGCAGGCCGCCGCTGTGGCGCGTCATGAAGCTTTCGAGCAGGGAAGCGTCCAAGCGGTCAAGATTGCGAATAGCGTCGGCCACAGTGAATACCGGCTTAAGGTTCATGTGCAATGCAGCATGGCCCAACGGAGCCAGGTCCACCAGGGCGGTTTGTCCAGAGGCGGATTGCAGAGCGAGCGCCAGATTGACCGCCACGGTGGTCGCGCCATTTCCGCCCTTGGCATTGATGACCGCGAAAACTTTGCCACGAATCCCTTCCTGACGCCCGCGGCGTTGCGCGTTGGTGAGGCGGACGAAGGCGTCGAGCAGATCGGCGGTGGTGGTGGGGCGTTCAATGAATTCGCGGGCTCCAGCCCGCATGGCGTTGACGATGACCTGAGGCTGGTTCAGATTGCCGATGGCAAAAATTGCGGCGTCGGGCATCTCCTGATGCAGAAGTTCGATAGCTCGCAGAGCCGGAGCAGGATTATCGGCGGGGATATCGACCAGAGTCACGTCGGCATTGGCAGACCGGACTCGCTGAGCCACAGGCCCAACGGCGGCCACGGGCAAGCTCGCATAGGTGTGGAGGGTCCGCGCCACACTGGTGCCGTCAACGAGCACTTGCAGCACCGCGCGCTGCTCGTTGTCGGTGGCTACGATGACGACTGATAGTTCCGGCATGACGACCCGTTCCCTAATTCGCTGCGAATCTTTGTTTCATTTGTTTCACTTTGTGCGCGGCCTATGCGCCATTCACGCGATGCCTAGTTTCTTTTGTCGAATTTGCCCGGTTCCAGGAAAGGTTTCGGATTCTTGGGTGGGGCAGGGGGCTCCGCGGTGGGCGAAACGCGGTGCACGGTGCACAAGACCATGAGCTCTGAATTGCTCTTCTGCAGGCTCTTGCTGCGAAAAAAGTTGCCCAGGATCGGAATATCGCCCAGGCCCGGAATCTTGTTGTAGATATCGGTCACGCGATTGTCCATGAGTCCCGCGATCACAAAGCTCTGGCCATCCTGCAACTCAAATTCAGTCTCGGCTTTGCGCGTGCTGAGAGCGGGCACGGTAAAGCCTGAGATGGTCAGCGCATTGGCGAAGTCGAGAGTGCTGACTTCCGGCGCTACCTTCAAGTGAATATTTCCGTTGGGCTGGATGACGGGAGTGAACTGCAAGCGCACGCCGAATTCCTTGAAGGAGATCGTAACCGCGGTGAAGCCCGCGCCGGGTTGCACGATGGGGAACGGAAATTGACCACCCGCCAGGAAACTCGCTTCCTTGCCGTTGACGGCGATCAAGTTAGGCTCGGCGAGAATCTGCAGCAGATTCTTGGTTTCGAGGGCCTGGATCGTGGCGCCGAGATTGATGTCGGAACGAAACAGAAACAGGTTCAGAACATTGTTGACGGTGGTGCCGGTGCTTGTGGTGGCGGTAGTGCCGTTCGCGGTCACGGACGTGCCGGGAGTCAAGGTTTGCGGACCGAAGCCACCGAATTGCCCGGTGGTCACGGTGCCGAGAGTGTTGGCGGCTCCGGTGGAAATGAAATTGACTCCGAGTTGAGTCAGGGCACTGCGGTCCACCTCGGCGAATTTCACTTGCAGCAAAACCTCCTGGGCGCCGACCGGGCCGAAGGTAAGCACATTCACCACTTTGGGGGAATAGGCGCTGGCCAGTTCTCCGGCGCGTTTGGCGACGTCCTCGGTGGAAACATGGCCGGAGAGAACAATCGCAGCACGCGAGGGTGTGACGGCAATCTGCTCGTCGGGGAAGACGCGATGCTCTTCCTCGGCGCAAGCGCTGACGTCGACATCCACGCGAAGATCGAAGCTGCGGGAGCGTTCCAGCTCATCCCAGATGATGAGCGAAACCTCTCCGGGCGCCTTTCCTTGAACCAAAATCTGTGTGGGGGTGATGGGATGCGCGTAAGCAATGGCGCCATCAGTCACGGAGATGCGCCTGAGCTTCTCGGTGGTATTGATGAGCAGAGACTTGCCCACCATGACGCGCAAGGGAGCCGATCCCTGAGGCTGGGACGGTGGCGGCAGGGTCGTGGTCTGGGTGTCGGTGGGTGCCGGGCTCTGGGTCTGGCGGGCTGTGTCCGTCTGTTGCAGGATTTCTGGAAATGCGGGAAGCGCCAGGACGGCGAGCAATGAGGCCACGACCGATGCCTCAGCCAGCGATGCGCGAACTCTCATGGTCAAATTTCCTCTTCTTGCGAGGAAACGGATAAAGGCTGGTCTAACTTGGGTTGGTCCAGCTTGGAAGACGAAACCCATTCCACTCAATTGGAGCCGCAATTCTCCTCCGAGCATTTCACGGTTTCTACTTTCTTGTCGCCCTGATAGACCTCAACGCTGATGCCGGTGGAAGCGGGTGGAGGCGGCAGAGTTTTCTTCGCCACCGTGTGGTGAACGATCGGCTGCACTGCAGGCGCAGCGACTCCCCGGTACAAACCTCGGGAGTTGGAGGCGGGTACTTCATCCTGCTTGATATCGAGTGGATTGCGCAGGGCGAGTTGAATATGTCCTTCCGAACTGGCGAGGGTGAGGCGCTGGGCGTCATCGGGCGAAACCAGCAGGGTGATGACGGCGGTAGTCTGTGCTTCGCCGGTTGCGGTCCGTTCCAGGGTGTGCCCGGAGGCCAGAACCGCGACGTTCTGCAAAACGGTGGTGGTCTGCTGCTCGCCGCCGACGGGCGTTCCCGTCAGCAGCACGTCTACGCGGGTGCCGGGAGTTACGAATCCAGCGACCGACACGACTTCATTCACTCGCACCGAAACCGCGCGCATGCCGGGAGGGATCAGCGAGGGAAGCCCAGACCCGGCGTTTTCGCCGGCCAGTCGATTGGGCAGGATAAATTCGCCCTTCGAAATGGGAACGATCACTCCGTGCCCCAAAACTTCGGAACGGCGCCGGGGCGCTCCGGGAGGCAGGTCGGCGGAAGGAATCCTGATAATTTTTATGTCGTGCTCTTCTACCCGAGCCCCGACTTGCAGATCGTCTGCCGCCACGATGACTTCGACTCCGGACTCGGAACTGGCGCCTGTCCTGGATTGTAAGCTGCGGTAAACATACACACTGGCGAGGAAGCCGAGCGCAAGGGCCAGGACTCCAATCATCAATAAGCGTGTGCGGTTCATACTGCTCCCTTAAGAAGTGGAACTTGCCCTGCCGCAAAGTAGTGCCGGCGGCCGGAGCGCGACTCGGGTTGCATGCTACTGGATGGAACTGGCGACCGAGGAGAACACGTTATTGGCATTGGACCCGATTAACCGAACGGTTCCAACGACAATTACCAGGATTACCGCCAGCATGACGGCATATTCCGCGATATCCTGCCCTTCCTGTCCGGACCAAAGTCTGCGTACAAGCTCCATGGCCACACCCCTTTTCAGATTTGAGATCGAGTGGAACGCACCCGCAGCTTCTGGGACGAGTCGCCTAAGATCAATCTCCTCGACTGCATAATCATACCCTGCAATGTGACGAAAAAGTGGTAATTTGTTGAATACTGGCGAGGAAATAATCGCCGATCCCTCCCTGGCGTAAGGCCGTATTTTCAGCATAATGAAAGTTGACGAGCCGGGAGCCCGCCAGCGGTCTCTCGAACTCGGGGCGGGAGTCCCGAAACGCCTCAAACGTTGTCTGGACTGGGCGTGATGCCCCGCTCTTCCGGCGCCTTTCTCAGCAGCACAATCGCAAGCATGGGCAGATAGGTGCCCAGAACAATCCACCGGCCCACCTGGGTAATGCTTGTGGGTTGATGGAACCAGCGCCAGATTCCGGCGCACCAGCTGAAAAACACCGTCACCAGAATTTCGCGGCGCGATTTGGGAATGAGCCAGAGGGTGAAAGAATCGAAGAACCAGCGTTGCGGCATGATCGAGGTTAGGAGGAGAAGCTGGGCGTCGCGATCGCGATAACGCAGCAGGGCCAGCAACACTAAGGGACCCGGCAAAACGAGAATGGCGATGAAGTGCTGGTAGTAGCCCATTTGCCCGACCCACAGCAGCGGCCAGCGAGGCATCAGGATCAAGCTTAGCAGTCCAACTGCGAGACAGGCGACCAATCCCCGGCGGCTGCAGCGAGTGAGGAATACAGGGAGTCCAACTTGCGGTTTGGCCATGGTGACCGGCAGCAGAAGCGGAAAGAACGCGCTAGCGGCGATCACTGTGCACCATTGCACCGTCAGAAGTCCGATCCAGTAAGGGTATGCGAGGAATATAGCGAGGCGGTGATAGCCATTTCGGGTGACTCCGAAGGCTAGTAAGGCGGAACTGAGTCCATAGAAAATTCCGGCCGCAAGCTCAGGCCGCAGGCGGACAAAAGGCAGGGCGAACAAAGCAGCCGTGAAAGGATATTGTTCGAGGCTGGTATCGTAGGGATTTTGGCGCCCCAGGAATCGCTGCGCCAGGTGGATGGCCCAACTGAAATCCCCGGCCCCGAGATTCAGCCGGCGTTGCATGAGAAAGCAAAATGATCCCGTGGCCAACCCGATCAACGCCGAGATTGCGATCCGCCACCGCGTCGCTGGCATTTTGAACGATAAGTTGTAACATGAGGTGGCTGGTTTCATTTAATCCTTCCCCAAAGGAATCGTGCTCGCCACCTCGCGGAAGCGCCCGCCGTTCGTCGCCGGACTCATCCTGGCCATCGTGGCGTCGGCGAGTACATGGTTCTACATGAACCGGATTTTGCGAGCGCAACAGATTGCCGATGCCACGGCGCACAACCGGCCGCGCGGCAATCTCTCGGATCTTTATCCTCGCTGGCTGGGAGCACGGGAACTGCTGCGGCACGGGCGCAACCCTTACAGTGCGGAGATCACGCGGGAGATTCAGCGGGGATATTACGGGAGACCGCTCGACCCGGCGCGGGCCGACGATCCCAAGGACCAGCAGGGCTTCGTTTATCCAGCCTATGTCGTGTTTCTGCTGGCGCCCACGGTCGATCTACCGTTTGAGGCGGTGCAGCAGGGGTTTCGATGGCTGTTAGTCGCGCTTGCAGCGGCCACTCCGTTGTTGTGGCTGCGGGTTCTGGGTTGGAAACCGCCGCGTGGGACAGTGCTGACTTTTATGGTGCTGATGGTGGGCTGGTTGCCCATGGTGCAGGGAATCAAGCTGCAGCAACTCAGCCTGCTGGTGGCAGGATTTCTGGCGGCCTGTGGCGCATGCCTGGCGGGCGGATGGCCGCTTTTGGCGGGAGGCCTGCTGGCGCTGGCGACGATTAAACCCCAACTGACCTGGCCGCTGGTGTTGTGGCTGTTGCTTTGGGCGGGCAGCGACTGGCGGGGTCGTCGGCGATTTGTCTTTGGATTTGGATTGGTCATATTGCTGCTGGTGGGCGGAGCGCAACTGATTTTGCCGGGATGGTTGCGGATGTTCGCCGGAGCGATTGGGCAATATCATCACTACACGCAGAATCAATCGGTGCTTGCGTGGCTGTTCGGAGGCATCGCAGGCCGGATTCTGGAAGGGATGAGCGTGTTGCTGTGCACCCTCTCCATGTGGCGCGTTCGTATAGAACCCGCCACCAGCGCGGTATTTGGCCGAGCTTTTGCTTTGGTGTTGGCCTTAACGGCGCTGATTGTTCCCATGTCATCCCCGTACAATCAAGTGCTGCTGGCGCCGGCAATCCTGGCGTTGCTACGGAGCGAAAGCTCGGGTGAGCCTATTCTGCCGGCCGTCGGACTGGCCCGTCTGATAGGCGCCGTCCTGCTGGTGTGGCCGTGGATTGCCACGGTTGCGCTGGGCCTTGCATACCTCTGGCTGACGCCCGCAGTGCGGGAGCGCATCTGGCTGATGCCGTTTTACTCGAACTTCATGGTGCCCGTATTCATCTTCGGCCTTGGGCTGGTGGATCTCTGGAGCCACGCCGCGCCCGGCTTGCGGGACCGCGCCATCGCAGAGTAGTCTGTTGCGGCAAGTGAAATTACAGCCCGAGCGTAGCCAGTCGCACGGCGCGCGGGCCGAGCGCCCGTTGCCAGCGCTCGTTGAATGACCAGCCATGTCCCTGAGCGCAATCACACCTCAAAGTTCCGGCTCCGGGATTTTTCCCGTCCTTAAATTTGTTCAGGGCAGCGAGCAGAAGGACTTTGTCATGGAGCGCACGCCGTTTACGGTGGGGCGCAAAGTGGATAAGGATCTGGTGATCGCCGACCCGCGAGTATCGCGTGATCATGCGCAGATCTTGAAAGAGGGGCAGGAATTTTTCCTCGTCGATCTGGGTAGCAAGCACGGCACGTTCGTGAACGGAGAGCGAGTGCAACGGCAGAAACTGGAGCGCGGAGACCGCCTGGAATTTGGGGCGCGCGATTCCGCTTATCTGCTGTTCAATCCCGGCCAGGAAAAGTCCAACACAGCGCGGGAATTTCTCAGCCAGATCTCGGTGATTCAGATCAAGCCGGAAGCCACGGATCTGGAAAAGCTCAAGATTTTTCTGGAAGCCGCGCGCAAGCTCAATACGGTGGGCGTGCTCGACGAGATTTTGATGACCATGCTCGACACCACGCTGCAACTTACCAACGCCGAGCGCGGTTATGTTTTTCTCAAAGATGAGGATGGGAAACTCCGGCTACGTGCCGGCCGCAATTCCAAGAAAGAGCCGTTGCTCGACGACAAGACGATTTCGCATTCGATCCTGGAAGATTCGCTGCGCTCGAACTCCAGATTTCTTCTGACCGATACCAGCCAGTCGCTCGATCTGGCAGGCCGGCAAAGCATTGTGGCCTATGATCTGCGGACGGTAATCTGCATTCCTTTACGCAAGATGCAGGTGCAGGCGACGCGCGATGTCCAGACGCCGGCCCCAACCTCGAATTCCGCCGAGGCCATGGGAGCCTTGTATATCGATTCGCGCTTCGCCTCGCGCGACATCAGCGGCGTGGACGAGGATATTCTTGACGTGATCGCGACGGAAGCGGCGTCGCTCATCGAGAACGCTCGCCTGGTTCAGGCCGAGGAGGAAGCGCGCCGGTACCAGCAGGAGTTGAGTATCGCAGCCAGCATCCAGCAGCGGCTGATGAAAGTCAAAATTCCCGAGGTGCCTTTTGCCAGAATGAACGGCAGGAATTTGCAGTGCAAAGAAATTGGGGGAGACTTCTACGACGCCGTGAACACCCGCGACGGGCTGGCGGTGGTGCTGGCGGATGTGAGCGGCAAGGGAGTTTCGGCGGCGCTGCTGGCCTCGACGTTACAGGGGATGATCTATTCGCAGTTAGTCGCGGGCATGACTCTGCTGGAAGTGGTGACTGCCGTGAACCGGTTCTTTACCGAGAAGATGGGCGGCGAAAAATATGCGACTGTGCTGCTGGTGCGTCTGCGGCGCGATGGCGAACTCGAATACGTCAATTGCGGCCACGTGCAGCCGCTTCTGGTTTGTGGGGGAGAAGTGCTGCGGCCGCCGCACGGCAATGTGCCGGTGGGCCTGTTGCCCGAAGCGACTTTCGAAAGCGCCAGATGTCATATGAAATCGGGAGACCGCTTTATTCTGGTGACTGACGGTGTCACCGAAGCCGAGAACGCTACAGGCGACTTTTTTGAGGACTTCCGACTGGAAGCGGCGGCGGTTAAATCTCCTACGCTGGATGGAATTTTTTCGGCGGTAACGGAATTCTGCTGTGGCAATCCCCTGAGCGACGATTGCACGGTGGTGGAGTTGTGTTACACCAGCGTGGAGTAAAGCGGAACACTGATTCTTCCCCGAATCGAACGAATCATCGACTGCTTCCCTTACGTGCTCCAATTACCAGGGGACGACGCCTCCTGTCTGGAAGAAGCCGCCGGTCGGAGCGTCGTCGGGAACTAGAGACTGGCGGACCGTTTCCGCTGCTCCCTCCGCAATGGTTTGAGTGCCCCTGTTGCCGTTTATGTCGGTAGCTGTATATCCAGGATTGACGGTGTTGACTTTGATGGCAGTGTCCCTCAGCTCCCAGGCAAGTTGCACGGTAAGCATATTGAGAATCGCTTTGGAGCCGTTGTAGCCCAGAGGCTTGGTGCTGGCAAATGGCCAATTCGGATCGGCATTCCAGGTGAGCGAGCCGAGGCCGCTCGATACCATCACAATACGGCCCGACGGGGCTTTCCGCACCAGAGGGAGCATCGCTTGGGTAACTGCGAGCACGCCGAAGAAATTTACATCGAGAACGCGGCGAACCGCCTCGGGATCGGCGACGCTGGGCGGACCGTCCCCCTTCGCGAGGACTCCTGCATTATTAACGAGGATGTCGAGCCTGCCGTGCTGCGCACGAATTTTCTCTGCGGCCCTGGCGATGGTTTCGGCCTTGGTGACATCGAGCTCAATGAAGTGGGCGTCGATTCCGTCTGCTTGCAGCTTCGCTTCAGCAGCTTTCCCCAGCTGCGGATTGCGGGCTCCTATGAGCACTGTGATGCCCTCCGCACCGAGCTGACGCGCTACTTCGAATCCAATGCCCTTGTTTGCTCCGGTTATCAAAGCAATTTTGCCTTTGTGTTTCGGCGCCATGCGGTCTTCCTCTCCGTCTGAAAAGATTAGAGGGGAACAAATACAGGCAGGATTCAAAATCCGCATCAGCCGTTCTCCACGGAAACGGCGTCCTTCGTCAATCCCAGCGATGGCGATTTTTTTGAGGACTTCCGGCCGGAGGCGGCCCGTTCAGCCTCCCACGCTGGATGGAATTGTTTCGGCTGTAACGGAATTCTGCTGCGGCAACCTTCTGAGTGACCATTGGATGGTGGTGGAGTTGTGCTACACGAGCGTGGAGTAAGGCGGAATCCCGGTCTTATCCCGGTCGGCCGTGCCGCCCCAAACGAGTCGGATCCCGGTGCTTCGCCAACCTCCTTCAAACGTCTCGGGCCGCTTTCGAACCTTCCATATATTCGTTTCTTTTGCAGCACTCACTGTTGACGTGGATTAGGCGGAAGTCCGCCACAAAAACTTTGATTATTACCTACCAACTGTTGTTGCCACTGTCCGTTTAGAAACACAAATCGCTCTCCCTTAGTAAGTATTGTATGTGGCTTGTCACTTGAGTTAACGAGCAGGCCACGATTGCGCTTTTGAAAGAGTAGGGTGATGTACTTTGGTACCGCGTCTGGTGATAGGACGTAGAACAGTTCAATCGTCAAATCTGCACATCGCAAATTTGCGGGGCCTTCCCAATAAGGACGCTTCTGTTTCGTATAGAACTGATCTAAACAATAACCGGATTCCGCATCTCCGCCTCGATTAAGAACTCGAACCTCTGGCTTTATAGTTGCGGGTATTCCTAACGAAAAATTACTATTCCTTCCAAAGAAGGCCGCGTAGCCATCTTCGTGATCCCCATCGCTCCATGCAAGATCGTTAATGGCACATCCAGAAAACAGGACATATACTCGGTATCTACTCTCATTCTTGAGGGTGAAAAGGGACCGGATAACGTTCCCATCTGTTGGAAGGGCGATAACGGTGCCCAAATGCGTATAAGCATCATCTTGCTGATATGATTTCTGTTCGGAAAGGGCAAACCGCATGCATCCGAATGTAAAGGCCACCAACAGGGCCAAGACTGCGTATTTGAGTAAATAAAAACTTTGTTTCCTCCTGCGTCTTTCGCGAGGGCTAATTCTTGCCTGAGAAAATCTATACTTTTTCTCTAGCGCATCAGAGGTCATCCAATATCCAACACTCCAAGCGCCGGCCAGCGCAAAGCCGATGTACGCACCTTGGAGTTGGTCGTGTACAAACGTCAACGCAACCCCCGTCGACCAGGCCAGGCCGATAAACCATCCGCTATAATTCCAATGCAAAAACCTTCGCC
Source organism: uncultured Acidobacteriaceae bacterium (assembly GCA_963733795.1). Lineage (GTDB taxonomy): Bacteria > Acidobacteriota > Terriglobia > Terriglobales > Acidobacteriaceae > Sulfotelmatobacter. The sequence goes on along the minus strand of CAVTED010000001.1, from coordinate 630,538 downwards.
ATTTAGCGCGAGTAGGGAACAACCCCCCAGTGAAATGCAGCCACATGCCCACAATCTGCAATAAATTGCAGCGAGTGACAAGTAGATAATTGCTGGGAATTGCCGACAGACCTCCATGCAGGTCTTGGATGGTCTCAACGATCGTGGCCGGTTTGATCTCCAGGGGCCTTCCATGATGGGCTTGCCTTAAGCATCCATCACGTGGGCCAAATCCCTCGGTCCGCCGGGTGTTATGCTGCTTCGATTATGGAAGCCAAAGGGTTGACTCCGATATTGAACGTGACCGACATCGCCAGCACGGTCGCGTGGTTTGAGAAGTGGGGATGGAAGAAATTGTGGGACTGGGGAACGCCTCCGACGTTTGGCGCGGTGGGATCGGGTAAGGAAGCTTGCATTTTTCTGTGTCAGGGGGCGCAGGGAGGCCGCGGCCGCGGCGCCAACACCACCACGTTTCAGCAGCACGGAGACGAAGAGGGCGACAAGGGCGTCTGGATGTCGGTCTGGGTGGACGATGTGGACGAGATGCACAAGCATTGCGTCGCCGCCGGGCTGGAGGTCACATTTCCGCCCACCGACATGCCGTGGCACGTTCGCGAGATGCACCTTCGCCATCCGGATGGCCACGTGTTCCGGGTCAGCCGCGGATTCGAGCCCAAGAAGTAAAAGCCAGAACTGTCAATGCGTGCTATGGCGATTTTTCACTCAGTACGGTTTAGCCGCCAGGTGCGAGCCGCTGTAAAGTAAGTTAATGACCGTTACCTTCACATTTAGGGATGTCCGCAATTTGGTCTTTCTTCTCGCGGTTCTCACTGTTCTGGGTTCTGCAGCGGATGAGCCGGCGCCGAAGCCATTCAGCCGGGCTAAAGCGACCCTGATCATAGCCGACGCGTGCAAGATTGTGACGCCCAATGGTGTCGAGCGCCTGGACAAGGTTCGGATCGGCGGGATAGAGCAGTGGGTCTCGATACGAGGAGCGGACAAGCGCAACCCGGTGCTGCTGCTGATTCACGGCGGACCTGGTTATGTCTCCATGCCCATGAGCTGGTGGTTCACCCGTGGATGGGAAGAATACTTCACGGTCGTGCAATGGGACCAGCGGGGAGCGGGAAAAACGTATTTGATCAATGACCCAGCAACGATTGGCCCGACCATGACCCTTGAGCGCATGGTTGCTGATGCTGAAGAGATGACCACATGGATTCGCAAGGAACTGGGCAAGCAAAAGATCTTCGTGATGGGCCATTCCTGGGGTAGTTATCTGGGTCTGGAATTAGCCAAGCTCCATCCGGGGTCGTTGTACGCATACATTGGAGTGGGCCAAGTGACCGACGGACCGGAGAGCGAACGCCGCGGTTGGGCGTTCGCCATCGATGCCGCCCGCCAAGCGGGAAACACAGAGGCTGTGCAGCAACTCGAATCGATTGCCCCTTACTTTGCGCCTGGTCACCCAGCCCCTCTCAAAAACATCTACACGCAGCGCAGGTGGGTGGATTTCTACGGTGGCGTTATGGCCCACCGGCGGAGTAACTCCAGTGAGAGCGATGTGGCCTTACTGTCGCCCGACTACACGGACTATGAGATACGTCATATCTGGGACGGCAACGATTTTTCCGAGTCTTACCTACTCGCGAAGCTTCTCAGCCTCGATCTCACGGACATTAGAGAACTGAAATGCCCACTGATCATCTTCGCTGGACACTACGACTTCGACGTCAACGCGCAGGTTGCGACCGAATGGTTTAAGAAAGTGAAAGCGCCATCGAAGCATCTTGTTTGGTTTGAGAACTCGGCGCATCTGCCGATGACGGAGGAACCAGGAAAATTCTTGATGTCTCTAGTACGCTATGCCCGGCCGCTCGCAGAGAGAGCCGACGATTCACCTCCTCTCAAGCCCTGACCAAGACAAGAGATTTCGGTTACTCAAAATCCAGAAGTGAAGGGCAACCGGAGGCTAATGTCAACTGACGCTATCAGCCATTCCACTCAGAACCCCCGGTCCCCAACGGTGCGGGGGATTCTCTAGCAGGCCTCTCTATGGTTTTCTATTTTGCCGCAGCCCAAGCGAGATAAGACGCCACGCGCGCCTTATCTCGTCCCTCGTTCCAAGCGCAACGCGCTCTAGCGGTGCCCGCCGCCATGTCCACCGGCATGCCCACCACCCCGATACCCGGGAAGCGCATGTTCTCGCGCCCCGTCGTGGCCAGGGTTGCCTACGTTGCCTCGCCCATCCCGCGCCTCGTTTGCCTGGAAGTGGTTGAAGCGCTCCGCTCCGCGCTCCGGCAGCGGTCCAGCGTAACCGTGATGAGGATCATAGCGGTTGTCGACATGGCCATAAAAGCCGTGATGGCCGTGAAACCAGGGGCCAGCTCCGAGAAACACTCCGCCAACAAACCAATCGGGTCCATAGTAGCCGTACGGAGCACAGTCATAGGGCGCATAGTCGAAGTATCCGTAAGGACAGACGGGAGCCGGCCCGATGTTTACGCCGACGGCAACCTGGGCTGGCGCCACAGGTATACCGCATAAGAGGGCAGTTGCGAGAGCTGCGAAAGCAAGCGCATTGACTTTGAACATGATTTCTCCTTCATTCGTTCAGAGTTTCGATTCGTTCAGAGTTTCAATCTGGACAACTGGAGGGCCAGCATAATACCAAGGATCGATAACGGCAAGGTCGGCCTATGGGAGTGATCGCGACCTGCTCCCGGTTGCGCAATTCCCGGAGGTGACTCTTGCTAACAATTACGCCAATTAGGAAACGCATCAGTTCGTCTTGTGCTGGTCGGGCGCGCTATCGGCAGGTACAAAAGCAACCTTGCTGTTCGTCCTGAGGTCGTCGAGTCCAGATTGGCTCCCGTTCATCAACAGCCACATCACCCAATAGTCCTTATCTTCGGTAAAGATTACCGAACTAAAAACATCGAGTGGCTGTTTTCTGGCTGGCAAATCAACCTTGAACCCGCTCGACAGGTCGAGCATGATGCGGTTTCCTAGCATGAACACCCTGATCGTGTTTCGCCCCTTCCCGATGAATGGCGTTCCTGAGAGCGACTTTGTGATCTGCGTCCCCAATTGGCGGATCGTATCACCGTCGCTAGTCGAGTTCGGCAGGTGCATGCCCGGTAGACATGCGGAATCGAAAGCCATGATCGCAACTAACGGATTTACCTCATCGGTCTTGGTGCCTTCAGGATATTGACTGGCCGAAAACAGTATCCTGCCACATTCTTGCGCGATCTCATGTTCACGAGCCGCAGCTGAATTATTCCTATACGCAAACTGATGCCCAGCGTCAATGACTTTATCTTGCGTCGCTTTATCTGCGATGACCCATCCGGGAGGGAATTGAAAAGAAAAACCTAGCATGTCGTTCGTGTACGTATTGCCGGACACGACGCCAAGTTTTAGGTGCGCAATATGCGTAGGGGACACTGTGGGACTCGGCGCAGCGTCGACCTTTGCCGGAAACAGGCGGGCGTTGCTACCAGCCAAGATTTTTGCCTGAGCGGGATCAACAAAGGTGATCGACTCGATACTGTGCCGCAGTTCCTTGGCCAGCTTTCCATCAAAAGACACGACCATGAATTGCAACGTATAGCCCCCAGTTGCGGTTGCACAGATCAGCGTGTGCATAGTGCCAGCGCGGCTGTCATCCTCTGATTCGGATTTCCAGAACTCTTTGCCCCCGATTTCAACTCTCTTGACTGACGCTCCTTTCCCGCCCACCGCTGCTTTCCGAGCATCGTCGGTCGGATTACCAGTGACGTGAGTGGCGCTGACAGTCAGAGCGGTTAAGCCCTTTCGCTGAGCTTGAAGACCAAAAATTGAGTGGGAGTTGCCCTTTGATGGAAGCGCGAAGTCTCGAAAATCAGCATCTTGGGGCAGCGGCAGCAGGAATCCAAAAAATGCGTTCACATACCGTGAGTCGGAAACGTACCCCGTCTCCGGTATGGGCGCTGGCTCCGGTACTGTCCGAGTCAGCGGTACTGTTTGGACACTCAACAAAAAAAGTAGTACCCCGACGCCTGCATCTGTGCTCTTAGGCCAAATCATGCAACATCATTATGCTCTTTCGGTAACCCTTGAGAACAGGCTGATTACACCATTCAAGCCAAAATCGCCTTCAGCCGTTCTCCACGGTCACGACATAATCCGTGCCTTCCCATCGATTCTCCTCGGGCCAGAAGAATGTGAAGACGGCTTGACCTCCGGGCGGCAGGGAAGCTGTTGGCAGATCGAGCGTATAGACTCCCAGGCCGGTGTCCCGTGCGTCCGTGTCGTGCGTCGACGTCCAATCGTCTACGGTCCAGTGCACTCGCCCTGGAGTGAGCAGGACGATGCGTAGGGTTTTGTTTCTGGGGACGCTGCGGGTTTTGTTGTTGAATCTCCAGCCGAAAATCTGACGGACATGTTTATCGACCAGATAGCGCTTCACGGTTTGCGGAGGCTGGTCGAAGACCTTGTTGTCGCGAATCGAGCGGCGAAGTTTTACGTATTCTGAGTGGGCCCAGACCAGGGGACAGGCGGAACCGGTGGGCTTGCCACGGAAAAGTTCGAGCGCGGGAATGTCGGCGGCGTCCCAGACTTGTTCGGGAAGAAGGCGGCTTTCATCGGCGGGCGAATTTTCGATGACGGCGAGGAGGGCTTCGGCCTCGTCGCGGTGTCCTCCGGCTAGAGCGTAATGGGCGCGCTCTCCGGCGAGCAGGGGCCAGGGGCGGCCGATGCCGGTGCCATCGAAGGCGGAGCCATCTTTGTGTTCGCCGTAGCCGTCGCCATTGTAGCGATACCAGCACGGGCCTTGGGGCAACTCGACTGCGAGCAGCGCGTCGATGGCGCGAAGCGTATTGAGGATACGCGGATCATCGGGAGCGCGCAGGCCAAATCGCACCAGCGCGAGCGCGTCGGGGCTGATGATGTGGTAGGCGCGCACGCCATCTTGACCGGGGGGACGATTCTTGATGGGGACGAAGCCTTGGGTGGGGGACGCGGCGCCATCGGTGTCGGGCGGGGCGATGCGAACGTAATAGCCTGAAATGCCCAGCTGCTCCGCCAGGTCGCCCCCGCTGGCGTATACCCAACGCTCGATGTTGTCATTCCAGGCGTCGGCGGCGTCGCGCAGGGTGGGAGCTTGCTCACTGTGCCCCGTGAGTTCGGCAATATCGGCGGCGGCCAGCAGAGCGGAGATTTCGGCTGCGAGCGTGAAGGGAGAATAACCCGCGTCTTCTTCCCATCGATCTTGTTGCGTGACTGGACCGTTGCGAAGAATAAAGCTGGCGGCCTTGCGCACCATCGGCCACCAGCGCTCGAGTTTGCCTAAAGATTCAGGCGCTTCGCGGCGGAGGAGATCCAGCAAGAGGATGGGAAACGCGGTTTCGTCCATCTGGATGCCGCTCCAATAGGGACGTCCGTCGAGCCACAGGTTCTGGGCCCAGTTGCCGGCAGCCTCCTGGGTAGCTTCAAGGTAGCGCAGGACGCGCACGGCGTCGGTGACGGCTCCGGCAGCCAGGAGCGCGCCGGCGGTTTCGACCAGGTCGCGGGGCCAGACCAGATGGTATCCGCCAAGGTCTTCATCGCCTTTATCAAATCCCCAGGGAATGGAGAGGCTGGCAATGATGCCGCCGAGAAAATCTTTGGACTCGTGGGTGCGCAGGACAGCGGTCGATGAACGATAAAGATCTCTTTGACGTAAGGGCTCGTCGAGTTTCAGTAAGGTGCTTTGCCAGTTTCGCCACTGCGCGACGTAGTGGCGGCGCGTCTCTGCGTAGTCCTCGAACAGCGTAGACCGAGCCTGCTGCCCAGCTTCCGTCCAAATACCTCCAAAACCGAGGGCGAGTATGAACTCGCCGTTGCAGGCGGCGAGATCAATCTCTCCGGTGAATGCAATGTTGCCGTTTTCCGCGCGCGTGTATTCACATTCCATTTCGAAATGCTGGGAAAGGTCCTGCCATCCGTCGGAAACGCCGACGAATCCTACTGAAGTTTTTCTCCACGGGACCGAGCAGGCAAGCGACAAGTTGACGCCGTCGTGCTCGGCGAAGAACATGGGAAAGCCTTTGTAGTCACCGATCCAGCCGGTGTTGCCGTATCCGCAGTTGGCCAGATGCGGGGAGAGCAAAGCGTAGAGATGGTAGTCGGAGAGTTGTCCCTGCAGCGGTTCAAAGCGAACCTTTTGCAGAACGACGTTGCGGTAGGGGTCGGTAAGAACTTCTTTGTGGATGCGGTAGCGTCCGGTAATTTCAGTGTTGGTCAGCTCAAAGGCGGGAATTCCCGGCTCGAAAGGGCGATTCTCAAAGGTGCAGTGGCGTTTCTCCTCGGAGAAGAAATCTCGCCCGTTGGTTACGAGGAAGCCCAGATCGCGGGTACAGGCCTGATCGACCCGGGGAAAATAGACCTCGTTAAGAATGCCGTGGCTCAGCGTAAACCAGACTTTACTGTGTTGGTTGAGCGCGGTACCGGCGCCGGTCTTGGCGCTCGAGGTCCAGCGCGGCGGAATGCCTGGCCAGCCGGGAGCATAGCGAGTCGAATCAGTCATGAAAGCTGGTCCTCGGGGCCGGGGTTAAGTCTCCGGCGGAATTGACAAACTTATTGCAAGGCGGACGCGAGTTTCGGGGGCAGCAGGCATCAAATAATACCGGACTTAAGTGCGGCGAATCGCAACTAATAAACAGCTAATAAAGTTAATAAAAAAGAAGCGATCAACGATAATAGACCAGCGCCATAACATGTTTAGGACATTCGATGCACGAGCCGGGATGATAGTCGCAGCCTTGTGGCTGTGTTGCGCTGCGGCCCTCACGACGAGGGCCGAAAATGTTCCGAGCACCGCCATTGTATCCGCGCTCGACCGCGGATTTTCCGGACTCTACAACCTCGACTTCGCGGGTGCGCAAAAAGACTTCGCGGCGTGGCAACAGATGCATCCCGACGACCCGGTGGGGCCGGTCAGCGAAGCGGCGGGCTTTTTGTTTTCCGAGTTCAACCGGCTGGGAGTGCTGGAATCACAGTTCTACGAGAACGATGAAAGCTTCGAGGGACGATCCAAGCTATCACCCGATCCGGTGCTGCGAGAGCATTTTCAGGCGGCGATTGGGCGTGCAGAAAATCTTTCGCACGCACGGTTGTCGAAAGACCCTAAAGATCGCGACGCCTTGTTTGCCCTGACTTTGTCGTCAGGCCTGCAAGCCGATTACGCCGCGCTGATTGAAAAACGCAATCTGGCATCGCTGCGCTTCACCAAGCAGGCTTCAGCATCGGCGCAGCAATTGCTGGCAGTGTGTCCCGATTGTTATGACGCGCTGCTGGCAACCGGTTTCAGCAAATACATTATCGGCAGCATGGCCGCCCCGGTGCGATGGATTCTTCGCCTGGGAGGACTGTCTTCGGACAAGCAGGGCGGAATTGCCGACTTGCAAAAGACTGCCGAACACGGACACTACCTGGCGCCGTTCGCGCGAATTCTGTTGTCGATTGCGTATGTGCGGGAGAAAGATAAGTCGAAGGCACTGCAGTTGCTGATTGGACTGCGCCGCGAGTTCCCCGCAAATACGCTGTTTTCCCGCGAGATTGCTCATTTGCAGTCGGCGCACTAGGCTACGCAGAATTTCTTCTTTTTTCTTTCTTCGAAGTGTCATTCTTCAGATTCCAGACTTCAGATTCCAGACCAAATCCTGTTCCGGAGGTCTTTCATCAGAAATTTATCCGTTTGTAACGGTCCTGTAACACTACGCCGATAAAACGGGTACATCGATTCAAGGAGGAATAATCTGGCAATGCGCAAAATGGTGCTGGTGTTGGTGTGTGTCCTTCTGTCCATGCCGGTAGTCGGGCAAACCACGCTGAACGGAGCAGGCGCCACGTTTCCCAACCCGATGTACTCGAAGTGGTTCAGCGAGTACCACAAGCTTCATTCGGAAGTGGAGGTCAATTATCAATCGATTGGCAGTGGCGGCGGAATTCGCCAGGTAACTGCCGGCACGGTCGATTTCGGGGCCAGCGATATGCCGATGACCGACAAGCAGTTGCAGGAAGCGAAGACGAAGATATTAAATATTCCGACAGTGCTGGGAGCGGATGTGCCGGCGTACAACGTTCCCGGAGTGAGTGGGGAACTGAAGTTCACGCCCGAGGCGCTGGCAGGTATTTTCCTGGGCAAGATTTCCAAGTGGAATGATAAGGCGATCGCTTCGGCGAACCCCGGAGTAAACTTACCCGACCAGGAAATTATTGTGGTCCATCGCTCCGACGGCAGCGGAACCACGTTTCATCTTTGACAGACTATCTTTCGAAAGTCAGTCCGGAATGGAAGAGCCAGGTGGGGGCGGACACTTCCGTGAAATGGCCGGTCGGGCTGGGCGGAAAAGGCAACGAGGGGGTCGCTGGATCGATTCGACAGCTATCTGGGTCGATCGGATACGTTGAGCTGATCTATGCGGTGCAAAACAAAATTACCTACGGGAGCGTGCGCAATTCCACTGGCGCGTTCGTCAAGGCGTCGTTGGAGAGCGTAACCGCGGCGGCCGCTTCGGCAGCCAAAGATGCCGGATGACTTCCGCGTCTCCATCACCAATGCTCCGGGAAAAGATGCGTATCCGATTTCTAGCTTTACCTGGCTGCTGATTCCGGCCCAATCCAAGGATCCGGCGAAAGGCAAGATTCTGGCGGACTTTCTGAACTGGATGGTTAGCGACGGCCAGAAGATGACTTCTGATCTGTCGTACGCACCGCTGCCGGAAAACGTCGCGGCGAAGGTCAAGGAAGCGATTAAACAGGTTAAATAGGCAGTCAAATAGGCAGGTCGAATAATCCCGCAACCGCAGGACATTTTCAATCATCATCGCAGGGTACAAGGGTACAAAGGAGAAAGAACAATGAAGTCTGCGTGGAAGGTGTGGGCAATTCTGTTTCTGGCGACGGCACTGGTGGGGCAGACCAGCACGGCGCCCAAACCCAGGAGGCCGAGGGCGGCCGAGGGGACAGTGACAGCGGCCGACGTACAGGCCCTAAAGGATGCGATTGCGTCGCAACAGGCGGCGCTGGCGCAGCAGCAACGAGAAATTCAGGAACTGCGGGATGAACTGCACAGCAAGGATCAAGCCGCGCAGCAGGCGCAGACCGCCGCCTCGGATGCAGCGAGCAAGGCGGACGCAGCCCAGGCGCAGGCCACCCAGCAACAGGCGGCGGTCAGTGAATTGAAGGGTGACGTATCCGATCTGAAGACCAATGTCGCGAGTACAGTCGTGACTGTTCAGGAAGCGCAGAAGAGCATTTCCGGACCTCCGACGGCGATTCACGTGAAAGGGATTACGATCACACCCGTCGGCTTCCTGGCGGCTGAAACGGTTTACCGCCAGCGCGCTCTGGGGGCGGACATCAATACTCCCTTTAACACTGTGCCGTTTACCGGTGCCTCAACCAATAACATATCCGAGTTTTTCGGTTCCGGACGCCAGTCGCGAATTGGCATGCTGGTGGAAGGCCGGCTGAAGGGTGCGAAGTTGTCGGGCTATGTGGAAGCGGACTTCCTTTCAGCCGCTGTGACCTCCAACAATAACCAGAGCAACAGCTACTCGCTCCGCCAGCGGCAAGCCTGGGGCCAGGCGGCGATGGATAACGGCTGGAGCATTACCGGCGGGCAGATGTGGAGTCTGCTGACGGAAACCAAGCATGGCGTGGACAACCGCACGGAAGCGCTGCCCATGACCATCGATCCGCAGTATACCGTCGGCTTCACCTGGGCGCGGCAATACGGTGTGCGCCTGGCGAAGAACTTCGGCAACAAGGCTTGGTTCGCAGTTGCGGCGGAAGAGTCGCAAGCGACCCTTACCTCCCACAACAATGCCGCCAATTTCCTGGTGGGAACCGCCGGAGTAACGGGCGGCCTGTATAACAACCAGGCAAACTACTCGTTCAATCCTTCGCCCGATATCGTCGCCAAGGTGGCGTTCGAGCCGGGCTTTGGGCACTACGAAATTTTCGGAGTGTACAGCCGCTTCCGGGATCGCATTTTTCCTTGCGAAGACATAACCGCAACGGCTGTGTGCGGTACGGCCAGCAAGGCTGGACCGAACGCTACCGCCGCATTTAACAGTTCAAAGAACGGCGGCGGCTTCGGCGCCAACGCGCGCTGGTCGTTTGCAAACAAACATATCGACTTCGGATTGCATGGTTTTGGAGGCAGCGGAGAGGGCCGCTACGGCACGGGGGGACTGTCCGACGTTTCCGTCCACACCAATGGATCGCTTTATCTGATCAAGAGCTTGCAGGGGCTGTCGACGCTTGAATTCCACACTTCAAAGGCTGATGTCTACTTCAATGGCGGAGCAGAATACGCTGGCCGCGCGGCGGACTATGACCCTGTCCAAAAGAAGTATGTAGGTTACGGATCGCCGTTCTTCGTCAATACGGGTTGCTCAACCGAAACGGGACCAGGAGCGGGCGGATTCGCTCCCGGCGCGCTGGCGAATTGCAACGGCGACACGCGCGTGCTTATCGAAGCGACCGGTGGTGTCTGGTTCAAAGTGTATGACGGAGCCAAAGAGAAACTGAATTGGGGCCGGATACAGTTTGGTCCGCAATACTCGGTCGTGATCCGCAACGGCTGGCACGGTGCAGGGTTCCCCAGCGAGGCCCAGGGCATCGACAATATGGTTTTCACGTCGTTCCGTTATTACTTGCCGTAACGGTTCGGCCGAATTACAGGCCGGCACTTCGACAGAGCAGCCGTCTAGGTGCCGGCCTTTCTTCTTGAGAGCGAGTGCTGCAGATGGTATTTGCGTTAATCCGCCCGTGCGCGGAATGCTTTATACTGTGTTTCCGTAGGCTTCCGTTCGGGTGGTTTCGTCGACAAGAAGAGAAATCACACAGAGAACAAAGAATGCGGTAAGCGCGTCCGTCATGGCTCGTATCTCGCTCGACAATCCTCAGTATTTCCTGAATCGCGACACGTCCTGGCTCGCGTTTAATCGCCGCGTGCTGGAGGAAGCGTCGGACGAGGACAACCCGCTGCTCGAGCGGCTGAAGTTTCTTTCCATTTCCGCCAGCAATTTGGACGAGTTCTTTGAAGTGCGCGTGGCGGCGATGATGCAGCAGATCGAGGACGGCTACAACGAGGCCGGTGCCGACGGTTTGACCCTGACGGAAAAACGCGATCTTCTCAACAAGCTGACGCATGAATTTGTAGACGACCAGTATGACTGCTGGAACAGCCAGTTGCGTCCAGCGCTCTCGGAGAACGGAATTCGCGTGCTGGGACTGCACGAACTCGATCCCGACGCGCTTCGCTTTGTCGAAGAATACTGCGAGAGAGAACTTGACCCGTTGCTGACGCCGGTGACGGTCGACCCCGCCCATCCTTTTCCGCGAGTCATCAATAAAGCCCTGTGTGTGGGTTTTCTCTTGCGGCGACGGCGGCGCTCTGCCTTGACCTATACGGGCGTGGTATCGGTTCCGCGGGCTCTGCCCCGGCTGGTTCGACTTCCGTCGGAGAGCACGGCAGATTTTATTTTCCTCGCGGATCTGGTGGCGCATCATGCGGTCCGCATGTATCACGGCTACGACATTGTTTCGTCGGCGCCATTCCGCGTGACCCGCAACAGCAATCTGTATCTGGCGGAAGAGGAAGCGCGAAGCCTGTTGGAGTCAGTGCGCGCGGAACTGCATAATCGGCGCAAAGGCGATGCGGTGCGCATGGAGATTGAAGCCGACGCCGATCCCGAGATCATCGATCGGCTGCGCACGGTGTTTGAACTTGATTCGTGGCAGGTTTTCCCGGTGAATGGCCCCGTGAATCTTTCACGGCTGTTCAATGTGTATGAGCAGGTGAAGCGTCCCGATCTTAAGTACCGCACGTTTTCTCCTCGCGAGTTACGCTTAACTTCGAAATCGAAAGATCTGTTCGAGGAGTTGCGCGGGCATGACATTCTTCTGCATCATCCTTTCGATTCTTACGACGCGGTGATTTCGTTTATCGAGTCGGCCGCCCACGATGAGAACGTTCTTTCCATCAAGCAGACTCTTTACCGCACCAGTGAGCATTCGCTGATCGTCCCCTATCTGATGGACGCGGCGTCGCGCAAGGAAGTCACGGCGGTGGTGGAGTTGAAGGCGCGGTTCGATGAGGCCTCAAACATCCGCTGGGCGCGCGACTTGGAGGACGCGGGGGTGCAAGTGTTCCACGGCCTGGTGGGTCTGAAGACGCACTGCAAACTCTCACTGCTGGTGCGCCGCGATCCGGACGGAGTGACTCGCAGTTACGCTCACATCGGCACCGGGAACTACAACGCGACCACGGCTCGAATTTATACCGATCTCAGCTTGTTCACTGCCAACCCGGAAATCACGCGCGCGGTCCACGATGTTTTCAGCTTTCTGACGGCCTATGCGGAGAATCCGAGTTACGATCCACTTCTGGTGGCGCCGCTCGACCTGGCAGAAAAAAGCATTGCCCTGATCGATCGCGAGGCGGAACATGCGCGGCAGGGAAAAGAGGCTCGCATCATCGCGAAGATGAATGCGTTGCTGGATAAGACTGTCATCCAAGCATTGTACCGTGCATCGCAGGCCGGAGTGCAGATTGACCTGATAGTGCGCGGCATTTGCGCGCTTCGTCCTGGAGTGCGGGGGGTGAGCGACAATATTCGGGTGCGCAGCATTGTGGGGCGTTTCCTGGAGCACAGCCGCATTTTCTACTTTGCCAATGGCGGCGAAGAAGAGATCTACATCGGTAGCCCAGACTGGATGCCGCGCAACCTCTATGAGCGGGTTGAAGTGCTGGTGCCACTGCGCGATGAAATGCTGCAAGAACGGGTGCGGCACGAAATTCTCGATGCGTACCAGGCTGACAACCGCAAGGCGCGAATCCTGCTGAAGGACGCGACATATATGCGTGCGTGGCAGCCCTTGCACGGCACGCGGAACCGGCGTCCGCCGACGGGAGCCGCGGCTTTCAGCGCGCAGGATTTCCTGATGAGCGTGGCCGAAGGCAAGGCTTGCGACGCGGTGCCTGTCCCGGTTCCGGCGCGAAGGCGTAGAGTGATGGTGGTAAAGGAACGATAACTCGAAGGAACGATAAGCTCAAATGATCCTCTATTTTCTGCGCCACGCGAGCGCCGGTGAACATCTTGCGAATCCGAAGAAGGACGAAAAGCGCGCTCTCGACAAAGAGGGAATTGAGCAGTGCGGCTACGTCGGCCGCGCCCTGGCCGCGCTGGATGTTCAGGTGGATGCGATCGTTTCCAGTCCTTTGAAGCGATGTACCCAGACGGCTTCGCTGGTCGGCAACGAATTGGGCTACGAAGGTAAATTGCAGATCGATCCCGGCTTGCGCCCTGAGGCCGGACTGGCTGACTTCCGCAAGCTCCTGGAAAAATATTCTCGACAGGAAGCCATTTTGGTTGTCGGACACAATCCGAATTTAAGCCAATTCCTGGGATCGGCGATCAGCGACTCCGGCTGCGAAGCGTCGCTCGAACTGAAGAAGGGAGCAGTGGCCAAGGTGGAAATGCGCCGCACATCGGGAACGTTGCAGTGGTGCGCCACCCCAAAGCTTTTGCGGACTCTTTATGAAACGGCCGTGGATAGTTCGCGCCCGAAGACTTCGCGGAAATAGTCGCGCTCTTTCTCAATCGCCCAGAGTTCGAGATCCACTCCCATGCGGCGCCGGGGGACCAGAGTCAACTTCACTTCCGCCGATCGTAATCCGACGCGCACCTTTTCCACTGCCCGGCTGCGGCCCAGGTTCAAGGCGCGTGCCAGACGAAGCAGCAGGATCGCCTTCTGCACGTCGGCACGATCGCCTGGATCCAACAGCTTCATGGGCCCATCCTCCAGGGCAGGGCGGGATTTCCCCAGATAGCGGGCAATGGCCCCAATGATGCGCCGCTGCTGCGGCGTGTAGCCCAGAATCTCGGAGTTCGAAATGATGTAGTGGGTATGGCGGTGGCGTCCGTTTCGATTCACGTAGTCGCCCACCTCGTAGAGCATGGCCGCGGCTGAGAGCCACTCGCGATATTCAGGGGGCAGGCGATGCAGCGAACGCAACCCCGAAAACAACAAACCGGCCGCATCACGGACATCCAAGGCGTGCTTGCGATCGACGCGGTAATGATCGACCGCGTCCATGATCGATTCCCAGCGCTCGAATTCGACCTGCCTGCCGGAGCGCGTGCTGCGATCGTAGTCGGCGGCCATCTGGGCGAGGATACCGTCGCGCAGGCCGAGCGGGGAATAGCGGAAGCCTTTCAGACGGAGGCGGTCGAGCAATTCCTGGTAAACGGTGGCGCCAGCGACGATGATTTCCGCTCGCCGCGGACCGATGCCTTCGATCTTGCGGCGCTCCGCAACCGGCAATCGCGCCAGCCGCTTGGCAATGCGCTTCATTTCGGCGGATGACACGATCTGCCGTTGACGGCTCGCGCCTCGCCGTAGGTGGCCAGCGACTGCTGCAAGGGCGGCCGCAGTTCCGGAAGTTGCGATCACGTTTTTCACCTTCGCCTTGGTGATGCGATCGGTGACGCGGTTGACTTCGCGAGTGATGAATCCGCGCAGGCGCTTCAATTCTCCCTTACGGGTCGGATCGTGGCGCAGGAATTCATTGGTGAGGCGAACCGCACCCAGTGGAAGGCTGACGGCATCGCGAATGTGTCCGCCCTGCGTGACGGTCAGCTCGCAGCTGCCGCCGCCCAGGTCCATCATGAGGGTGGGAGAGCGGTCCACGCGTCCGCTGGAAACGAGGCCCAAGTGGATGAGCCGCGCCTCTTCCACGCCGGAGATGATCTCGACTCGCCAGCCGGTGGCCGATCGCACCCATTCCAGAAACGCCTGGGAATTGCGCGCATCCCGCAGCGCGCTGGTCGCGACCACGCGCACGCTGTCGGTGACGATCTGTTGCGTGGCCCGATGGAATCGGCGCAGGACCTTCACTGTCTCGGCGATGGAATCGGGCGTTAGGAATCCGGAACCAAAAACTCCTTCGCCCAGGCGTGTGACTTCGCGATCTTCGTGGAGGGCGCGGAGGCGCCCAGCTTGCAGTCGCGCAATTTTCAGCCGGACGGAGTTGGAGCCGATATCGACCGCAGCAAACGTGGGCATGGGAAGGCTCACAGTTTACATGGACGCGGGCGGATCGTCACCGCGGAAGCTGTTAGCTATTAGCTCTTGGCTCTTAGCCAAAACCAATGGTCAAGAGCAGGCTGAGAGGTAAGGAGGTAAAAGCTAAGGGCTAAAAAGTTAAGAGCTCGCTAGGCGGCAGATTCGGTTTGCTCTACCAGCGTGGGACCCTTCGTACTTACTTTCCGCAGTTGTGCAGATGATACGGAGACTGGTTTTTCCGCAGTTTGTGCCAAGGAGGCTGAGAGGGCAGCAACTGCGTGGCGGAATTTGCTTCCCGTAATATTGTGGAGGGCTGCTACCAACGATGATTGGTTCACATCGCCCAGCCGCTTGCTTGCGGACTGGGTCAAAGTCAGCCAATCGTGCCAATTGCCGACCGCATCCTGCAGCCGCTTAACCTGGCCGATGAATTGGGTAGCCTCGGCGGATTTTGGCGCGAATTCGGCCGCGTAGCGGGCGCGCTTCACTACGGTGCGATACTGATGCAGCAGCTCTTCGCTGACGGGACCAGCTGGACGCACTACTTCTTTCAACATCGAGCGCGCGACCATCAAGGCATCGCGGCTGGTTTTGGTTTGAACCTCTTTTGCTCCGCGCTTGAGACGCTTCCGAATTTCCCGGATCATCTCTTTCGTCAACATCTTCCGCAGTTTCTTCTCATGTTTTGCCCGAAGCTCGATCAATCCCTGCATGAGTTGCGTCTTGCGGCGTGGCTCCTGAGGAACCTTCAGGCTGCGCAGGGCGGCCAGTTGAACATCAATGTCGCGAACTTTGCCGGCGCGCCTGCGAATTCGGTCCAACATCTTCAGGAGTCTTTTCTGGTTCCGGTCGCGTTCCGGCAGAAGTTGTTCGAGCAGAGTCTGTAGCCTGCGGCTCGTCGTGCGGAAACCATGGACGCTCTCTACATTTTGCGCGTCTGAAAGCTTCAGGAGAGCCCGGTCCGTCTTCCGGAAGACAAGCTGGCTACGTTCGGATGCAATCGACATAAAAACAAGTTCCTGACAGCGGGAAGATCAGTCTGCGCTCTAAAGACTCATCAGACAACAACAGTTTGCGATTCAGGTTTACAGATAGTCCCAGCGGAAAAAGCCTGTTCTGATTTTAACACCTTTGTAACACGTCTCTGCTAGGGTTAAGCCGAATGGCCAATCCCGCTTTCCCTCGGCCTGATATGCCCGGACCGCAACCCCTTGAAGGGACGAAGGTTACGTCGGTGTCAGCGCACCGGGCGGCGCCTTTGCTGCGGGCCTCCGGCGGCGAAGTTCCAGACCGTATTTTCAAGTCTGCCATGGCGCTTTGCGGCTTGGCCGTGCTCGGCGTGCTGGTTCTGATCGTTTACGAACTGGTGTCGGGTTCGGGCCTCTCCTGGCATGCTTTTGGCTTCAAGTTTTTCGCGGGCAGCGATTGGAACCCGGTCAGCGAGCAGTTCGGCGCATTGCCATTCATCTATGGAACACTGGTTTCGTCTTTGTTGGCGCTCATCATTGCGGTCCCGCTTGCCGTCGGTGTGGCCGTATTTACCACCGAAATGTGCCCCACGGTTCTGCGCGCTCCGCTTTCGTTCTTCGTGGAATTGCTGGCCGCGATTCCGAGCGTGATTTACGGCCTCTGGGCAATTTTCGTGCTGGTGCCCCTGTTGAGCGGATACGTCCAGCCTTTCCTGGCGAAGACGCTGGGATGGACCGGGCTGTTTGAAGGCCCTCCATTTGGATATGGCATGCTGGCGGCGGGGATCATCCTGGCCATCATGATCGTGCCCATCATTTCCTCGATTACGCGCGAAGTGCTCATGGTTGTGCCGCAGCATCAGCGCGAGGGGGTGTTGGCTTTGGGAGCAACGCGCTGGGAAATGATCCGGATGGGCGTATTGCGCAACGCGCGCGCTGGAATTCTCGGCGGGATCATTCTTGGATTAGGGCGAGCACTGGGAGAAACCATGGCCGTCACCATGGTGATTGGAAACCGGCCGGAAATTGCGAAGTCGTTGTTCGCGCCCGGGTACACCATGGCCAGCGTACTTGCCAATGAGTTTAGCGAGGCTACCGGCGACGTCTATCTTTCCGCCCTGGTCGAGATTGGCCTGGCCTTGTTCCTGGTCACGATCATCGTAAACGGGTTGGCACAGCTGCTGGTGTGGACGGTGACGCGCGGGCAACCTGCGAGGGGACATGCCTGAGCTAACTGGCAGCGTTTCCATGCGACAGGGTGTGCCGCCGGTAAGTTTTCGCCGCCGCATTACCGATCAGGTCATGACCGGCGTAGCGGTCTTGACCGTGGTGTTGGTGTTGGTTCCGCTGGTTGCCATCTTCGGCTATCTTGTGTACCGCGGCGTGGGCTCGATCAACTGGGCCTTTTTGACCCAAACTCCCAAGCCCGTGGGAGAGCCTGGCGGTGGCATGGCCAACGCGATTGTGGGATCGATGCTGATCCTTGGAATCGCCAGCATCATCGGAGTGCCGTTCGGAATCGGCGCCGGCATCTATCTGGCCGAGTTTGGGCGCAATCGCTTCGGGAGCGCAATTCGGTTTACCGCGGACGTGTTGAACGGAGTGCCGTCCATTGTGATTGGCATTGTTGCCTGGGCCATCCTGGTGCGCGGGCGGGGATTCTCGGCGCTCGCAGGCGGAGTGGCGCTGGCGATCATGATGGTGCCGACCATCTGCCGAACTACCGAAGAGATGCTGCTGCTGGTGCCGCAGGCCTTGCGGGAAGCGGCCTACGGACTCGGCGTCCCATACTGGCGGACCACCCTTTCCATTACTCTTCGCACTGCGACCTCGGGAGTGATTACCGGAGTCATGCTGGCTTTTGCCCGAGTGGCGGGCGAAACCGCGCCCTTGCTTTTTACCGCTCTGGGCAACACGTTTTGGAATCTTCGCTACAATCAGCCGACCGCCGCGCTGCCGCTGCAGATCTATACCTACGCGAATTCGCCCTATGATGACTGGCACCGCCAAGCGTGGGCGGGAGCTTTTGTGCTCATCGTTCTTATCGTTACTTCGGTCGCGGCCGTGCGTGTCGCTGTGCGCCGGGGCACGTTTGGAGCCGCCTAGCCTATGGGCGTTGGAATCCAGGTCGAGAAGCTGAATGCCTGGTACGGCAAAGGCCAGGCTTTGTTCGACATCAATCTCAAGGTGGCGGCGAACCACGCTACTGCACTGATTGGGCCGTCAGGATGCGGCAAGTCTACTTTTATCCGCTGCATCAATCGCATGCACGAGACGATTCCGGAAGCTCGCGTCGAGGGGCGGGTCCGCATCGGCGAAATCGACGCCTACAACGGAACTTCCGCGACCCAACTCCGCCGGCGTGTAGGGATGGTGTTTCAGAAAGCCAATCCGTTTCCCACCATGTCGATTTATGACAACGTGGCGTCCGGGCTGAAGCTGAATGGATTTCGTGATCGCCGCAAGCTGGATGACATCGTACAGCGTTCGCTCGATTCGGCGGCACTGTGGGAGGAAGTGAAAGATCAGGTACACAAGAAATCCGGCGCCAGCCTGTCCGGCGGGCAGCAGCAGCGTTTGTGCATTGCGCGCGCCCTGGCAGTGGAACCCGAAGTCTTGCTGATGGACGAGCCCTGTTCGGCGCTCGACCCGATTTCCACGGGAAAAATTGAAGAATTGATCTTCCAGCTCAAAGAGCGGTATACCATCGTAATTGTCACGCACAACATGCAGCAGGCGGCGCGGGTGGCCGAATTCACGGGCTTTTTCCTGCTGGGCAAGCTGATCGAGTTTGACAAGACGGAAAAGATTTTTACCAAGCCTTCCGACAAAAAGACGGAAGACTACATTACTGGCAGATTCGGATAGGAAGGTTCGAATAAGGGATTTCGAATAAGAGACGAGGAAGGTTCGGATCATGCGTACGCGCTTTCAGCAAGGGCTTGACGATCTGCGGCAACGGTTGCTTCGCATGGGAGGACTGGCGGAGCAGGCGGTGGACCGCGCGCGCCAGGCTTATGTGGAGCGCGACCTGACTCGCTGCCAGATGGTGCTCGAAGGCGAGAGCCTGATCAACACGGCAGAACGCGAGATCGACGAGGCGGCGTTCGACCTGCTTGCCATGCAGCAGCCCATGGCGGTTGACCTGCGGTTCATTCTGGCAGTCACCAAAATCAATTCCGATCTTGAGCGCGTGGGCGACCAGGCTGTGAACATTGCCGAGCGCGTGATGGACATGGTCGAACTTCCGGCCTCGGATTTGCCCGTAGACATCGCCCGCATGGGCACCGCCGTCAGCGCAATGGTGCGTCGATCGCTGGAGTCGTTTATTGAAGGCAAGGTTGAGTTGGCCCAGGCTGTGCTCGAAATGGACAACGTGATTGACCGCATGCGCGACGATGCCTTCATCCAGTTGGTCAAGACCATGAACGAGCGGCCTGACGTGGTGCGGCAGGCCCTGGACGCTCTGCTGGTAGCCCGCAATCTGGAGCGGGTAGCCGATCATGCCACTAATATCGCCGAGGACGTTATTTTCTGGGTGCAGGGCGCCGATGTGCGGCATAACGTGCATCCCGGCGAATCCGAGAATCCGGAACCGGAGCGGCCGACGTCGAGAGTCTCGGGTATCTGAATTATTTTCAGGAACTGATCTCAGGAGAGTCACGCTTGCAGAAGTTGCGCAACCTCCGACGAAAAGCCTTTGGCCGCAGAGTTCGCTGAGAAAGACCGCCGAGGACGCTGAGAAAATCAACGCCTTGGCGATTACTCTGCGATCTCTGCGGATTCTCTCTGCGAACTTGGCGGTTAAAAGGTTCTACGGAGTTTGCAGCGGCGCGGCTAAAGCGGTGCCCTTTCAAGACAACAGCCGCTTTTGACCATCCACCGGGCATTGAATTACGCTCATCTCCTCTTTCTTCAAACTACCGATTCGCGGAGAGCCTGTGACTCATTATTTTCTTCGTTCCGTGTTTATTCTCGTTCTGACCGCCACAGCTGTTTTCGCGCAAAGTCCTTCCAGCGATCATCCTCCCGTTATGCTACCCACGAGCAAGATGCTCACCGTTCCCTCGCCGGGACGTATTGGCAGCACGAACAGCTTCCCTGCGACTATGGTTCTGAGCCCCGACGGACGGTATGCCGCGCTGCTGAATGATGGCTACGGCACGCAGGAAACTCTCGCCGAGCAATCGATCTCCGTGCTCGATCTCCAGAGCAATCGGATCGCCGACTATCCGGACGCGAGATTCGCCAGTGACTCGCATCAGAGTTATTTTCTGGGGTTAGCATTCAGTTCGGATGGCAAGCATCTCTACGTCTCGGTAGGTTCAGTCACGGATCCCACGGGAGCCCAAGCGGGCGACACGGGAAACGGCATCGCAATTTATGGCTTCTCGGAAGGAAAAGTCACGCCTCAGGGTTTCATCCCCATCGCTCCCCAGCCGGTCAAAACCGGAAAGCACGTTGCCATCGGCTTGCAGAATACGCTGCCCAACACGGCCATTCCTTATCCTGCAGGATTAACTGTGGTGCGCAATCCCCAAGGCGCGGACTGGCTCATCGTAGCCAACAATCTTTCCGACAACATCGTCGTGCTCGATCTAGACACCGGGAGAACTCTGGAGACGTTCGATATGAGCACGCAGGATTTGGTGCCCTCGACATTTCCATATACTTGCGTCGCTACGCGCCACGGTATTCGAGCCTGGTGCAGCCTGTGGAATAGCTCCCAAATCGTTCAGATTGAATTGGTCGGAGCGAGGATCGGCAAATCGATCTTTCTTCCCGGATCAAAAGATCCGCTGGCTCCGAGCTCGCATCCGACCGCAATGCTGTTGAGTCCGGATGAAAAGCTTTTATACGTGGCGCTCTCCAATGCCGATACAGTCGCCGTGGTCGACACCGAGACCGGAACGTTTCGCGGCCAGCTCAGCCGGACCATGAGAGAAAAAGAGGTCGCTTTCGGCCTCTGTCCTACGGCCCTGGCGCAGTCGAAAGATGGCAAGCGCCTTTTTGTCGCCTACTCCTGCGTGAACGCGGTGGGAGTGTTTGACGTATCCAGCTTCTCCAGCGACAAGACAGTCCACGGACAGGGCGACGCCGGGCTGATTCCTACCGACTGGTATCCGACAGCACTTGCCGTCCAGGGGGACGACTTGTTGATCGCCACCGCCAAGGGCGTAGGTACCGGTCCGAATAACGGCATGGGCAAGACTGCCTCAGAGATGAAGCATCAGGGGCATCCGTACATTCCCACGCTGCTGCGCGGTTCTATCGCGCGCCTCAAGATTTCCGACACTATGAATCGTCTTCCCGGGCTCACGCGCATCGCGGAACAAAATAACCTCTTCACCAGCGATCCGGGCACAATCTCGTTTGCGGGCGGAAAGAATCCCTTCAAGCACGTGATCTACGTCATTAAGGAAAACCGCACCTACGACCAGATTCTCGGCGACCTCAACGTTGGCAACGGCGATGCTTCGCTGACGATGTATGGCGCTGACATCACGCCTAACGAGCACAAACTCGCGCTACAGTTCGGCGTGCTCGACAATTTTTACGATAGCGGAGAGGTCTCCGGCGACGGGCATCTGTGGTCGACCGCGGCGATCACTTCGGACTATAACGAAAAGACGTGGCAGATCGCTTATCGGGGAAAGGAGCGCACCTACGATTTCCAGGGACAGGTCGCTGATGAATATCCCCTGGAACATAATCAGCCCGACATCGACGATCCTTCTACTGGATTTCTTTGGGACAATCTCGCGCGCAACAAAGTGAGCTTTCGGGACTATGGCGAATTTGTGAATGCATTGTGGTGCAATGCGAAGCCGACAGCCGCCAGTCCGAAGCAGGGAACTCCGTCGGGACAAGAAGCGCGTTGTCCACGAACGGTGGTTCAGCAGGGCGGTACGCTGCCTCCCAATGTCGGCGATCCGCATGCGGGGCCCAGCCCATTCCCATGGGCGGTGCCTTTGTTTAGCGGCGTGAAGCCGACCAAGGCGGTTTTGCGCGACCACTTCGATCCGCTGTATCCGGATTTCAATACCGAATATCCCGACCAACTACGCGCCGACGAATTCCTCAACGAATTCAGCGCTTACGTTCACGCCCGCGATGCGCACGAGGGTCCAGACTTCGAGCTGCCGGTATTCGTGCTGCTTTATTTGCCCGACGACCACACGGGCGGCACGCGCCCCAATTTTCCGCGGCCCGCAGCCTCGGTTGCAGATAATGACTTAGCCCTCGGCCGCGTGGTCGAAGCGGTTTCGCACAGTGCGTATTGGGATGACACCGCGATTTTTGTGCTGGAAGACGATGCTCAGAATGGCGCCGACCACGTGGACGCGCACCGGTCGATCGCCTTCGTCGTCAGCAAATATTCACCGGGATCGGCAGCGCAGCCCAACGTCGAGCATCGCTTCTACACAACGGTCAATGTGATTCACACCATGGAATCACTGCTTGGCCTTCCGCCCATGAATCAGAACGATATGTATGCGCCCGTGATGGGGCATATGTTTTCTGGAGCCGGCGATCAGCCGGCTTACAAAGCTGACTATCGAAATCTAAAGAATGGGCTAATTTATGAGACGAATAAGCGCGACGCGCCAGGAGCAAAGATTTCCTCGCGAATGGATTTCTCGCGTCCGGATGCCGTGCGAGCAGCCAGTCTCAATGAAGTATTGTGGCGCGACCAGAAAGGTGCTGCGCCAATGCCCGCACCGAAACACACGGTATTTCCCGCAGGCGGGGACGACTAGTGCTTCGAAATGCCGCCATGGCTGGCTTCTTGCTGAAGGCTCACGGTTTGCTTCAAAGGCAAATCCAGCGACGATCCGCCGACCATGAAGTTATATTCTCCCGGAATCAATTGCCAGGCATTTTGCTCAACGTTAAAGATGGACAGATATTTCGGGTCGATCTCGACCGCGACTTCTTTGCTTTCTCCTGCGTTGAGTGTGACCTTGCGCCAGCCCACGAGCCGTTTCGGAGGCTCCGCAGCCGCAGCCGGCAGAGATGCGTAAACTTCTGCGATTTCGGCACCGGCGCGGTTGCCGGTATTAGTGACCGTAAAACTTGCGCACGGATTCTTTCCTGGGGTTACCTTCAGATTCGAATATGAATAAGTCGTATAGGAGAGACCGTATCCAAATGGAAACAGCACTGCCTTGTTTTCCGCGTCGTACCACTTGTAGCCGACTTTCACTCCTTCGTCGTAGGTAACCTGAAATGCTGGCAAGCCTGCGGCAATTCGTTTCCAGCCCTTGTGGTCCGCCTCGGTGGTCACTTTGGGCGGTTTGACGATCGTGGGATGTGGCAAGTCAGCTTCGCTCTTGGGGAAGGTGAGGGGCAGCTTTGCGCTGGGATTCACATCTCCGAAGATGATGTTCGTAACTGCTTCGGCGCCGCGACTTCCTCCATACCAGACTTCGAGAACGGCGCTGACCTGATCGACCCATGGCATAGTGATGGGACTTCCCGACTCGATCACGACCACCGTATGCGGATTGGCCGCTGCGACTTTCGCGATCAGATCATCCTGATGCTCGGGAAGAGACAAGCTATCCAAGTCCATCCCCTCACTTTCCCATTGGTAGACGAATACGATGGCGACGTCAGCATTTTTTGCCAGAGCTGCAGCGGCGTTGGGATCCGCGCCTGAGTTAAATTGCACGGTCGCTCGACGGCGCCTTAGCGCGAATCGACTTCAGCGGCGAAGTGGGGAACCAAATCTTGTCCTGCCAATGGGTCTGGCCTTTGCCCGGAGGCATGATTGCGTTGCCGCCGGGAGGATCGACTTGCGCCGAACCGCCGCCGGAGATCATTCCCACATCCGCGTGAGGGCCGATCACAGCGATAGCTGTGGATCTTCGAAGCGTCGAGGGGAAGCTGCGCGTGATCGTTCTTGAGGAGCACGATGCTCTGCTCTTCAATTTTCTGCGCCACTTCGAAGCCGCCGATAACGTCCACAACACCTTTCGTCGGCGGATCGTCGATTACTCCAGTGGCGAACATCGAGCGCAGGATGCGATGCACGTGATCGTCCACTTCCGCCGCCGGCACTTTGCCCGACTCGACCGCCTTCTTCAAAGCCTCTCCAAAGAAGATCTCGCCCGGTTCCTCATGATCGAGGCCGGCCGCCGAGGCTTTTTCCGCGCTGTGCGTCGCTTGCCAATCGGAGAGCACAAACCCCTTGAAGTTCCAATCTTTTTTCAATACATCGGTGAGCAGATATTTGTTTTCGCAGGCGTAGTCGCCATTGACGCGGTTATAGGAGCACATCACGGCGGCCGCGTCCGATTCCTGCAATCCAATCTCAAACGCCAGCAGGTCACTCTCGCGCGCCGCGCGCTTGTCGATATTCACGTTGACAGCGTTGCGGCCGCTTTCCTGATCGTTGAGCGCGTAATGCTTGATGTCGCCAATCACATGCTGCGCCTGCAGACCCTTCATGACCGACCCCACCAGCTTTCCCGCCAGAACGGGATCCTCACCTAGATATTCGAAGGTGCGCCCGTTGCGCGGCTCGCGGGTTAGATTGATGCCGCCGCCCAGCGACATGTTGTAACCCTGGGCGCGCAGTTCGCGGCCGATCAGAGCTCCATATTCATGGGCCGCGTCGAGATCCCAACTCGCGGCCGCAGCCACGTCGGCGGGCAGCGCTGTCGAGTAGCGGCCATTCTCTCCGCTGCTCCGCACTCCGTATGCGGCGTCCGACATCTGAATCGCGAGGAATGCCCAGGCGTGGAATGCCGACAACATATCCGGCGCCGCCGTTGGAATGCACGGCCAGAGGACTCATCGGACTGAGTCCCTGCATGCCCGTTCCATGCAGCAACGAAATCTTCTCGTCCAGCGTCATCTCTTTCACCACCATCGCCGCACGCTCGTCTGGAGAAAGGCTGGAATTCGACCAAGGATGATTGTTATCTCCCGACTGGGCGAATGACGGAGACAGAAAGAAGCCGAGAAGTATCGTGAACGCGAAAAATCGATTTAGCAGGGAAAGGCGGCGCAGGGACATTGTTCTTTCCTCGAATGAAATGTGGTTGCCAAATCGTTAATGTTACGCCTTTTTGCAAAATAGCAGCGGGTTAATTTTGGAATATCCGCCGACCCTAAAAGCTAGCGCGGGCGTCCCGGCGGCTGGCGTGGGGGCGTCACGCCCGCGGCCCGCGCGGGCAAGATGCCCCCGCGACAGCCGGCAAGATTCCGGCGCTACAACGGTGGGCACGCGGTGGATTACGGCATCCCTTGGCCTTCGTTTGTCCACCGCTTTACACTAGAAGAGTGAAGATTGCGCTCGGCCAAATCAATCCTACGGTCGGAGACTTCTCCGGCAACGCCGCAAAGATTATTGATTTTTCCCGACGCGCCCAGACTGCCGGCGCCGGCCTGATTTTATTTCCCGAGTTGTCGGTATGCGGCTATCCGCCCCGCGACCTGGTGGAGCGACCTTCTTTTGTTGCCCGCAATCGCGAGACCGCAGAAAAGATTGCCGCGGAAACTCGAGGGATTGCGGTCATCTGCGGACTGGTCACCGCCGCCCACTCGGACACCGGCAAAGCGGCCATGAATTCCGCAGCCTGGCTGATCGACGGCAAGATCGCCTTCATCCAGTCAAAGATGTTGCTGCCCACTTACGACGTTTTCGACGAGATGCGCAACTTCGCTCCCGCCAAGAGTCAGGAATTGTTTCCGTTCTGCGGCAATCGCATGGCGCTGACCATCTGCGAAGATGCCTGGAACGACAAGCGATTCTGGCAGAAGCGGCTGTACACCGTCGATCCCGTTGAATCCCTGATTCAGGCCGGCGGAAATTTCGTGCTGAACATTTCCGCCTCGCCGTTCTGGATTGGCAAGCGAGAAATGCGCCGCGACATGCTGGCCAGCATCGCCCGCCAGCATAAAGTTCCGGTGGTGCTGGTTAATCAGGTGGGCGGCAACGACAGTCTGGTGTTCGACGGCTCCAGCCTGGTGCTCAATCGCGAAGGCCAGGTCATCGCACAGGGCCGGTCTTTCGAGGAAGATCTCATCTATTTCGATTCGCAGAGTTTGACCGGCGAAATGCACGAGCAGATCGCCGGCGACGAAGCCAGCGTTTATTCCGCGCTGGTGCTGGGCACACGCGATTACATGCACAAATGCGGATTTCAGAAAGCGATTATCGGCCTGAGCGGCGGCATCGATTCCGCCCTGACGGCGGTCATCGCCGCCGAAGCCATTGGTCCCGAAAATGTGATCGGCGTCGGCATGCCCGGTCCCTATTCGTCGCAGGGCTCCATCGACGACGCTCGCTCGCTGGCGAAGAATCTCGGAATTCGTTTCGAGCTGCTCTCCATCAATCCCGCCTACGAAGCGTATCGCCGCATTCTGAAAGACGTTTTCGCAGGCACCAAAGAAGATGTCACAGAAGAAAACATCCAATCGCGGGCGCGGGGCACGTTGCTGATGGCGCTCTCGAACAAATTCGGCGCGATCGTGCTCTCCACCGGCAACAAGAGCGAACTGGGTGTGGGCTACTGCACCCTCTACGGTGACATGGTTGGCGGCCTGGCGGTGATTTCCGACGTCCCGAAGACGCTGGTGTATCGTCTGAGTGAATATGTGAATTCGCGGCGTGCCGTAATTCCGCAGGCCACGATGGAGAAGCCGCCGTCGGCGGAGCTGCGGCCTGATCAGAAAGATAGCGACTCGCTGCCACCCTACGAAATTCTCGACGCGGTTCTCGAAGACTACGTAGAGGATTCCCACTCCGCGGAGCGGATCGCGGCCGATCGCGGATTCGATATCGAGGTGGTGAAGCGCGTTATCCGCATGGTCGATCGCGCCGAATACAAGCGCCAGCAGGCCGCGCCCGGTCTCAAGATTTCTCACAAAGCCTTCGGCTACGGACGGCGTTTTCCGATTGCCGCCAAGTTCGAAGATTGAAGAACCCAGTTTGAAGTATCCTGATAGATCGCTCTCCTGAACTTCTAAAAAGGTGAAACTCGAAAAGGAAACCATGCGCACTTTTCTGAACTCGATCTTTATTTTTCTGCTGGCCGTCACGCTCGCCGCTGCGCAGACCACCCCAGCGAAGTCCGCTCCGGGCAAACCTGCGGAAAAATCCGCGTCCGCGGAATCCTCGAATCTTCCCTCGGAAGCGACGGTCGATTCTTTCCTACGCCAGCAGTTTGGCTATGAGGCGGATTTGACCTGGAAAATCTCCAGCATTAAACCTTCGACGGTCGCCGGGTTTGCGGAGGTTACGGTCGTTCTTGCCAATCAACAAGGCCAGCAGTTGATGCGTTTCTTCGTCGCTCCCGACGGCAAGCAAGCTCTGGTCGGCGAAATTATTCCGTTCGGCCCCAGGCCATTTGATCCGGCGAAACATTTGCTGGAGAAGGGAATCAACGGTCCTGAACGCGGTCCCAAAGACGCACCGGTCACGATCGTCGAGTTCGGCGATCTGCAATGTCCGGCCTGCAAAGCGGCGCAGCCTACCATCGAGGCGCTGGCCGTCCTGCCCAATGTTCGGTTCGTGTTTCAGAATTTCCCGCTGGAGATGCACAATTGGGCGGCAAAAGGCGCGGCTTACGCGGACTGTGTAGGCCGCGCTTCCAACGACGCCTTCTGGAAATTCATCGCCAAAACTTACGAAACGCAGTCTGACATCACCGCGGAGAACGCGGATGAAAAGCTGACGGCGATTGCCGATGGAGCCGGGGTTAAAGGCGCCGACATCGCTGCGTGTGCTGCGAAGCCGGAGACGAAGGCTCATATCGACGCGTCGCATGGCGCTGGGCAAGTCCGTCGACGTGAGCGGGACGCCCACGCTATTTATCAATGGACGAAAGATTGGAAGCCTAGATCCGCACTATTCGGATGTATACAAGAGCCTGGTGGAGTTCGCCGCGAAGGAAAAATAAAGCGGCGTCCGGCTTCCGGCGATCGCTTCCGGAAAAATCATGCGTACGGGAAGTTGGATTTCTTCGGATTGAAGCCGGAAGCCGAAAGCCGGATAGCCGAAGGCGTTTTTACTTCTCGCTCAGCCAAATCTCCGGAGTGCTTCGGTTGTTGTTTGCCAGCACGTGCGGGGTCATGACAATCATGAGCTCGTCGCTGTCCGATTCTTTGGTATTGTTCACCATCGCCTGATTCAGGAGCGGTACCGCACCAAGGCCGGGGATCCCGCTCATGGAGAGCGTATCGGTTCGCGAAATTTCGCCAGCCACGACGGCCGGCTTCGCCATCCTTAAGGTTGATGCTCCCTTGGTATTCCTGGTTGGAGATGACTGGAATTCCGTTGTTCGATTGTCCAGTGAGCGAGCGGACTTGCAACTCGAGGTCTAAGGCTCACTGAGTTATCGCCGTGGATGACGGGCTTGGCCTTCACGTTCAAGCCCAGATCTTCATAGGTGATGGAAGGAAAGGGCGGAATGTACGTCTGATTTCCCAAGACTGCCGAGATTTGTGAAGAATTGAAAATGGGCGCGTAGGTTGCATTCTCAATCGGATAACGTTCTCCTATGATGAAACGTTGCATCGTTTCCCTGGCTGGCGCGCATGCTCAGGTTTTCCAGGCTGCGCACCCACGATTCGTTCAGGGAAAGATTCGCGGCAAACTGATCGAGACTCACGCCGCTGAAGGTGAGCCCGCCTCCGAAAGTGGCCAGCGGCTGGCTGAAGATGGAGTTTTGCTGTCCTCCCAGTTGCGCCAAAAGCCCGGAGAGAGCTGAACTGCCGGCCTGGTTAATTCCCCCCGACGCGATTAATTGATTAATGAGTTGCTGAATGTTCTGCCCTCCAGCCAATGCCAGCAGCGCCGCGGCCGGGATGTTATACATGTTGAAAGTGTTGGGAATATGCACTCCAATGTTGCGCGTGAGCTGGTGGCTGATCTGAAACACGCGCACGTCGAGCATGACCTGTGGACGATCGTTGCTGAGCTGCTCCATCAATTTGGCGCAAGCCTCGAGGATGGGCTGCGGCCCCCGCACCTCTACCGTATCCGAGGTCTGGCCTGAGGTGATGAAGCGCAATTCGAGTACGCCGCGCAAGGTGTTTATCACGTCGGTTGCTTCCTGCGGAGTGGAATGGGGCGGCAGAATGAACGTTCGCAAAGACATGCGATCGTATTGCTTGTGATTCTCCGGGTTATCGGCGGCGACTACCATCTGGTGCGTGCCAAGAGCCGCCCACATGGTCTTGCTGACCTCGCATGCCAGCTTCAGCGCGGTGAAGAATCCCACGTCGTCGACATTGAATCGCACCTGGCGCGGCTGGACGGAATCGTCAAACTGAGCAGTCACCCCATAAGCCGCGGACAACTCCAAAAACAGGCCGCGAATGTCTCCGCTGTAATGAAAGGTGGCTCGGTCGTCCCGGGGTTCGAGGTGGATCTCAACAGAATCGGTTAGACGGACCGGTAAAGTTCGCGGCAGCGCGGGCGCCAGTTCGCGGGTGGCTTCGTCCAGTCGCTCTCGTGCGAACTGATTTTCCGCATCGAGATCGAGAGCAGCGCGAAATTCGGCAGCCGCCATCGGGCGCGAATTTTCCCATAGGAGTACGTTGCCGCGCTCAATGTGATTGAAAACCAACTGAGCTTTCAATATTTCGCGGGCCGTCAGAAACTGTTTGTTCTGGGGCGCCAGCCGTGAAGCTGTATCGAACTGCGCGAATGCGTCTTCCAGACGCCGAAGCTGCTGAAATTTCACGCCCTCGTGAAAAGCGTAGCGGGCTTCCTTCAGTTCTTTTTTCGAGGCGATGCAGTTCACCCCGCCCGGAACGCCGTTTCCACACGAAATGGGCGGAGCAAGCGAGGGCTCATCGCCGGCGGCGAACGCCGAGGAGAGCGCCGCCAGTAGTCCCATCGCGAGGATGAATGCTCTGCGCCGCATTGCGTGTGATTTTAATGTAGTTTCCGCGTGTGCGGGATAGGCCAATAGGACCTCGTACCTTCGAGTTCAATGGGTAGTATGTGCTTCAGCATTCCGAAGAACGAGAAAACTTATCAGACTTGCAGTCTTTCCTGAGCGTAGAGACGCAGCTGCTACGTCTTGCTTGAGCCCGGTAGAGAGGTTGCAAGCAACGTCTCTACGAGAGCATTAGACGTTCAATTGCGCGGGCCTTGCCAGTATTGTCGTCGCAATCGATGACCACAGCGCACAGGCGGGCGTCCCCGGTGGCGGGCTCAAACCGCACCGGCATGCCGTTCAGGAATTTGCCCACCACCAGTTCCTTCTTTACTCCGATGACGCCATCATAAGGCCCGGTCATGCCAACGTCGGTAACGTAGGCGGTTCCGTTAGGTAGAACTCGCTCGTCTGCCGTCGGCACATGAGTATGCGTGCCGACCACTGCGGTGACGCGTCCGTCGAGATACCAGCCGAGAGAAATCTTTTCCGATGTTGCCTCGGCGTGCATGTCTACCAGAATTACCTTCGCTTTAATTTTCTGAAGAAGCTGGTCCGCGGTGCGGAAGGGATCGTCATTCGATGCCATGAACACCCGCCCTTGCAGGTTGATGACCGCGTATGGAACTTTCCCCTTGAATCCCTGATACACGCCCGAGCCCGGCATGTCCGCGGGAAAATTCGCGGGACGCAGGACTCGCCGCGCCGGCCCATGCCCGTTGCCCTCGACCATCTGAAAGTAGTCGATGATTTCGCGTTTGTCCCAGACATGATTGCCGGTGGTGATCACGTCAATGTTCAGCTCGAAAAGTTCTTCCGCCAAAGCCGGAGTAATCCCAAAACCGGCCGCCGAATTCTCCCCATTCGCGATGATCAGGTCGATATCGTGATCGCGGACGATTCCCGGCAGCCGGTCTTTGACGATATTCCGTCCCGGTCGTCCGAAAATGTCGCCAATAAAAAGAATTCGCATAGTAGCGGCGCGCTGCCGGCAGTCCAGAGGGCGACTCGCTCTCCGCGCCGAAATTTGATGGTAACACGCTAGAACTGGCTCGCCCGGTGTGCCGCGACGCGAATCCAAACCCGATTCTCGGAGAATAGGGAAACGTTGAAAGTAGATCTAAGGAGCGGACAACTCGACTGTTCTCAAGAAATCGTAATTTCCTGCGGGATTCAGCTTAAGGTTTCGCACCCGCCGCGTATGCACCACTACGTTGTCGAGATACCAGAAATTGATATAAGGCAGATCATCTGCGAGGATGCGCTGCACCTCGGCGTATAGTGGCTTGCGTACGTTTGGATCGATTTCCCGCCGAGCCTTGTCAATGAGAGCGTCGACTTTGGGATTCGAATAGTAGCCTCGGTTGGCCCCGTTCGGCGGAAACCTGGCCGAGTCAAATGCATATTCAAAAATGTCGGGATCTTCGTTGCCGCCGATCCAGCGCAGTCCGTACATCTGAAACGCACCGTGCTGCACATCGGCAAAAAACGTAGCCGATTCGAAGCTGCGAATGTCGAGCGCGATTCCGACCGCGTTCAACTGCTGCTGCATGACAGCTACCATCAGGCGGGTACTCTCGACGGTCGAAGTTTTCATCGTGATATGGAAACGTACTCCATTCGCCATTGGATAGCCCGCGGCATCCAGCAACTTGTTCGCCTTGTCTGGGTCGTGATCGTAGACCGGCACATCTCCGTTGTACGCCCAACTCTGCGGCGGCAGAATGCTGCGGGCTGGTTCTGCTTGCCCACGCCACAAGTATTCGATCATCGGCCTGCGATCGAGGGCGTAAGCTATCGCTTGCCGTACCCGCACGTCTTTCAGAATAGGATCGCGTAGGTTAAATCCCAGGTACTGGACCTCGGTGCCTGCCGCGCGTTCGACCGCTAGCTGGGGATCCCGCGTCAGAGTGAATACTGTGTCGGGCGTAAGCGAGTTGATGGTTACGTCGCCGCTGCCCTTGCGCAGTTCGAGAGCCCGCGTAGTTTCGTCGGGCACTACGGCAAAGCGTACCTGCGCCAATTTCGCCGCTCCACCCCAATAGTCGTCGTTGCGTTCGATGAGGACATCGCGATCGGTCTCAGCGCTGACAAATCGGAACGGACCGGAGCCTATCGGATGCTGCGTCATTTCGTCGCCGCTGCCATACGGCACAATCCCGATCGCACCGTCCGAGAGATTCCAGAGCAGGGTCGCGTTCTGCTCTTTCAGGTGGAAGATGACCGTAGCATCGTCCGGTGCATCAATGTGGTCAACGAAGCGATATACCGCTGCTTTGGTGCTGCGAATCTTGCTCTGCAATAGGGAGTCGAACGTCCACTTTACATCGCGCGAAGTCAGAGGCCGCCCGTCATGAAACTTAACACCGCGATGAATATGAAAGACGTAAGTGAGTGGGTCGGGAATTTCCCAACGCTCCGCCAGTCCAGGCGCGACATTCAGATCGTCCCCGCGCGACAACAGGTCGTCGAAGATTAGACTATCGATTCGCTCCGAGAACGCGTCGATTCCCACCCGAGGATCAAGATTGGTCGGGCTCGACTCGATAATCATGACGAGCGTGTTGGGATCGGGTTTGGACGAGCACGATAGCATCGGGAAAAGCGCGGCGACGCTGAGAAGCGAGACAAGTCCCGTAGAGAAATGGCGTCGGACTTCTGACCTAGGACGTCGGGCAATCAGGTCTGCGGTCCGAGGTCTGCGGTCCGAGGTCTGGTCTTCATGCATACGAGATCTTTCCCAGCACGACGGCCCGTTTCGCGCCGGTCGCGGAGGGCACGTTCGATGGCCGCTGGTTCCAAGTCTCGTAAGCCAGCACGGCAAACGCGACGGCCTCTTTGGCCTGCGAGGGCACTCCGAACTCGCCGGAGAATCGCAATCGGATTCCAAGCGGCGCTAAGTCTTCCGCCAACATGGCTACCAACGTGGCATTCCGGGCGCCGCCGCCGGAGAGGATCATTTCTCCAAAAGCGTTCTTGGAGCCGGGCTTCTGCGTCACGAATCGGCGCACCCCATCGACAATCGACCGGGCCGTCAGCGCCGTGGCTGTAGTGACCACGTCTTCTTTCCGGAAGCCTGCGCATTGGAGCAGGAAGTCGCGAACAAATTCGCGCCCAAATTCCTCGCGCCCGGCGGACTTCGGAGGTTTAGCGCCGAAGAACTTGCGTTTCAGAATTTGCTCTACAACCGGTTTCAGAACTAAACCTTCTGCGGCGATTTTTCCATCGCGATCAAACGGCCGTCCAAAGAGCGCGTCCGTTACGGCGTCGATCACCATATTTCCCGGTCCGGTGTCGAAGGCGACGACGCGGCCGGCACCGGCACCCGCAGGAATCGCGGTGAGATTTGCGATCCCGCCGATGTTCTGCACAATGCGCCCAGTCTTCGCGTCGCGGAAGAGCAGAGAATCAAGGTAGGGAACAAGCGGTGCGCCCTTGCCTCCCGCCGCCATGTCTGCCGGACGAAAATCCGAAACCACCGGCACGCCCACCCGCGCCGCGAGGATAGCGGCTTCTCCGGTCTGCCAGGTCGCGGTCACCTTTCGTCCGAGAAAGGTATGGGCTTCGCCCTGATGGTAGAGAGTCTGCCCGTGACATCCCACAAGCTCAGCCTTCACGTGAAACTGCCGCTGGGTGGCCAGCACCGCATCGGCGTATAGCTCCCCTAAAAGAAAACTAAGCCGGGCCAGATCGGCCACTCGAGCGCTTTCCGCATTCATCGCTGCGAGAACGGCTGCGCGAACCTTGGCAGGATAAGAATAATCCGCATGCCCCAGCAATTTGATCGTGTGGCGCGGGCGCTCTCGCCCCCGCAGGTTTGCTTCCGGACCGGAAGTTCGTCGAGAGCCGGAAGCAGGAGTCTCGCCCACCCGCACCAGCGCCACATTAATCCCGTCAGCGGAGGTCCCGCTCATCACCCCGGCCACGATCATTGCCTTGTTGCTCTTCTTGCTCTTCTGCTCATGAGCGCGATCGCTTGTCCCCTTGACGGCTGAAAACATCCAAACGTAGTTCTTCTCCAAACTCCCACAACCTGCGCGTAAGCTTCTCCACGGTTGCGCCCGTCGGCGCTTTTCCCGCTCGCAACATCCGCGAATTCTTCTTCTTGAACGCCACTACTCGCCGTGCAGCCTCGGCGACCCGCCGCGCGAACCTGGAATCCCGTTCCGCTGCCTTGATCAGCGCTTCGTAAGCCCTGACGATGTGATCTTCCCGATGACAGATCAGGCACAGATCTCCGCCTGCCCGAATAAATTCGACAGTCGCCTCGCCGATTGGCGCCGCCGAAAGCACGCCGCCCATTTCCAGATCGTCGGACACAATCAGATTCCGGTAACCGATGCGCTTGCGTAGTATGTCGGTGATCCAGACTTTTGAGAGCGACGCGGGAGTCCGATCCTGCGTCACTTGGGGATACGCCGCGTGAGAGACCATTACAAACGGCAGTTGTCGGCGCAGCGTTCGATAGGGTAGCAGATCCTCGGTCCAGAGCCGCTTCCACGCCTTTTCAATCACGGGCAGTTTGTGATGGCTGTCGAGTTTCCCCTCGCCGAGCCCAGGAAAATGTTTTCCACATCCCATCACCTTCGCCGATCTAAGCCCTGCCAAAAATTCGCGCGTGTAAATTTCGGTTTCGCGCGGATTCGCGGAAACTACTCGCGAGTCCATCACCTTCCGCGACGCCTCAAATGCCAGGTCGAGGACCGGAGCGAAGTCGAGGTTGAATCCCAAAGATCGGCAGTTCTCTCCGATGATCTCCGCATGCCTGCGAAAAAACTTTCGATCTCCCGTGGCGAACACTTCCGCCGCCGAGGGTGCCGGTCCCAGGGCTTCGCGAAAACGATCGACGACTCCGCCCTCAAGATCGACGCACGTAAATAATGTCGTGCCGACGAACTTCCGGCACTCGCGCAATAGCCGCCACGTCTGTTCCGGATCCTTGATATTCCGTGCAAAAAGGATGACGCCGGCGGGCTGCAAACGCGACAGCAGTGAACGGAGCCGCGGCGTCATCGCGGTGCCGTCGAAGCCAACAATCAGAAGCTGTCCAATCTCCGAGATAAAGCGCGCCTTGCGTGAGCCCATGATTTGGAGGTGAGGAATTCCTTTGTCTTTTCTATGATTAAATCTCTTTTTTCAATTCCGCCAACAAGTTGAGTGCCTCCAGCGGCGTTAGCCGGTTCAAATCCACTTCACGCAGTCTCTCCACTACAGGCTGTGACAGCGGCGTAAAAATTGTTAACTGTGTAGGCGCCGGTGTGGCTCCCGGCGAAAGATGCGCAGTCGCCTGCTGCTCCGCGAACTCATGTTCAGCCAGCACCTCACGCGCTCTTTCCACGACTTCGTGTGGCAACCCCGCCAGCTTAGCCACTTCTATGCCGTAACTGCGATCCGCCGGCCCCGGTTCAACTCTACGCAAAAATGCAATCCCGCCGCCAGTCTCTTTTACCGACACGTGATAATTCTTCACGCCCGGAAGCTGATCGGCCAACTCGGTAAGTTCGAAGTAATGAGTTGCAAACAAAGTTTTGGCGTGCACTCTCGCGTGCAGGTATTCGACCGCAGCCCATGCAATCGCCAGCCCATCGTAGGTCGAGGTGCCGCGGCCAACTTCATCCAGCAGAACAAGAGAACGCTCCGTTGCCGTGTGCAGGATCGCTGCCGTCTCTGTCATCTCAACCATGAAAGTTGAGCGGCCGCGCGCCAGATTGTCGCTCGCTCCGATGCGCGTAAATACGCGGTCAGTCACACTCAGCCGCGCCGACCGCGCCGGCACAAACGATCCCATCTGCGCCAGAATTACAATCAACGCCGTTTGGCGTAGATAGGTGGATTTGCCACCCATGTTCGGGCCAGTGAGCAGTATGATGTTGTGCGTGGTTCCATTCAAATAAAGGTCGTTGGGCACGAAGCGCTCGCTGCCTCCAGCCATTTCCTGCTGCTCGATCACGGGATGCCGGCCTTCGATAATCTCGACTTCGCTGGCCTCGGCAGATTCCACAAACGTCGGACGGCAATAATTACGCAGGGCTGCGACATGCGCCAGCGACACTAGCACGTCCACTTCCGCCAGCGCCAGCGCAGTCTGACGGATGCGCTTGGCTTCGGCCGCAATCTTCGTGCGCAATTCTGTGAAAAGCCGCCGCTCGATCTCGACGATCTTTTCTTGCGCATCGAGAATCTTGACTTCGTACTCTTTCAGTTCGGGCGTAGTGAACCGCTCCGCCGCGATCAGCGTCTGCTTGCGTTCGTAGTCTTGCGGGACCAAGTGCAGGTTCGGTTTTGTAACCTCTATGTAGTAACCAAAAATAGAATTGAACTTCACCTTCAGTGAGGAAATGCCGGTGCGTACGCGCTCCCGCTGTTCGATCTGTGACAACACCTGCTTGCTGTTGCGGGAGAGTTCCCTCAATTCGTCAAGATTGCGGTCCACGCCCGTTGCGATTACGCCGCCATCCGCAAAACTGAGCGGCGGTTCCGGTACGATTGTCTTGTCAATGCGCTCACGTACGTCTGCCAGTTCATCGAGCGATGCGTGCAGAGTTGTCAGGCGTTCCGATACCACGCGAGCCAGCGCAGCCCGCACTGCCGGAAGTTTCTGGAGTGATGCCGCTAGCGCGAGCACGTCACGCGGATTCGCGGTTTCAAGCGTGACGCGGCTCAGCAGCCTTTCCAGATCCAGCAGGCCATCGAGCGCGCGCCTCAACTCCTCGCGCGCGACGGTCTCCCTCACACTCGCTTCAACGGCGTCGAGCCGCCCATGGATCTCGCCCAAATCGAGCGAAGGACGCAACAACCATGCGCGCAGCAGCCGTTTGCCCATGGGTGTGACTGCGCAATCAATCGACCGTAACAAGGTGACACCCGCATCCGCGCCCGCAAACAGCGGTTCAATCAACTCGAGATTGCGCACCGTGACCGCATCCAACACCAGGCAACTGTGCCGCTCATACCATCCGATACGGTCGACGTGATCAAGCGACCCGCGCTGCGTGGATCGCACGTAATATAAAATCGCGCCCGCCGCCGCCGCTGCTGCCGTTCGCCCAGCCAGACCGAAGCCTTCCAGCGAAAGAACGCCAAAATGATTTTCCAGCAGTGGAATGGCATGATCGGGCGCAAAGATCCAGTCATCGAGCGGCGTTTCGGTGCAAGTAGCTCCGGCTGCGCGAGGCTGCGGCGCGGCGACTGGCAATGTCCGTGTGGAGACGTGCGACTCGCCCGTCCGGACGAGCAACCCTCGGCTGTTTTTGTTCTCAAACAGCGGCGCTGCCGACCCATATAGCAATTCCTTCGGCCGTAGTTGCTCCAGCTCCTCCTGCACTCGCCGCAACGCGCCTTCGCCCGAAAATTCCGTGGCCCGGAATTCTCCCGTGGACAAGTCCAGAGCCGCGAATCCCACGCGATCCCCAACCTGTGCCAGTGCCGCCAGAAAATTATTTTCTTCCGAACCGAGTGACGAGTCCGCCGCTGTTCCTGGCGTGAGCACGCGCGTCACTTCGCGCCGCACCAGTTTCTTCGCCTCCCGCGGATCCTCCATCTGCTCGCAAATAGCTACTTTGAAGCCTTTCCGGATCAGCTTCCCGATGTAACCCTCGGCCGCGTGATAGGGTACGCCGCACATGGGCACGGCGATTCCTTTTTCTTTATTGCGCGAAGTCAGCGTGATCTGCAATTCTTTCGCGGCCAGGATAGCGTCGTCAAAGAAAAGTTCGTAGAAATCCCCCAAGCGAAAAAACAAAAGCGCAGTGGGATGTTCTTTCTTGACGGCGGCATACTGCCGCATCAGCGGAGTGGACGGCTCGGTCATCGGGGAGGGCTTCGGCGGATTATAACAAAGCGCGCCGCCCAGCTTCTGCCGCATTTCGCCTCGGCCCACGGCAAATTCCGGCAAGAATTCACGGTTGACTCCGGTTCGCTCGCGGTGTTCTCCTTCCCTATGGAACTCCGCAAGGACCCCATCACGCGCTCCTGGGTTATGACCGGCGATGATCCCGGCGAAACCGGATCACGTCCCGAGTCGGCCTGCGTTTTTTGCGATGGCTCTTCCGCATCTCCCCAGGTGATTGCGAACTCGCCCAACGCCCCCGGGGTTCCCTGGTCCGCGCGTTCCGTCGTGCATCCCAAGCCGCTTTACCACATTGAGGGCGAGCCTGGCCGCCGCGGCGACGGGATCTATGACCGCATGCATTCGGTCGGCGCGCATGAGGTGCTGGTCGAAAACCCGCGCCACGACCGGCATCTGTGGAGCGCCGGCGACGACGAGATCGCGCACTTTCTTCGCTTGGCGGCCGAGCGCATTCTCGACCTCAAGCGCGATCCACGCATCAAGTACGTCAGCCTTTTCAAGGACTACGGCAAGAGCGCCGGACAGGAATTCAGCCATCCAACGTCACAGATTACTGCCACCATGTTTGTCCCGCGGCGCGTGCTCTACGAGTTGCGCGCCGGCCGCGAGTACTTCCTCAGCAAAGAACGCTGCGTTTTTTGCGACATTATTCAACAGGAGGAGCGGCAGGCTCTGCGCGTTATTGAGGCACGCGGAGACTATCTCGCCATCGGTCCCTACGCGCCGCGCGTCCCCTACGAGACCTGGATCTTGCCGCGCAATCACGACGCCTCGTTCGAACGAACGGGACTCAACAAGCCGGGGTTGCGCACGAACCTGGCCGCGCTTCTGCGCCGCACCTTGCAGCGCGTCCGCTCTATTACCGAGGAATTTCATCTTGTGCTGCACACTTCGCCGAGCAGCCTGCATCCCTCCAAGAATCTCGGCTACTGGAAAACTATTGACGACGACTACCACTGGCACATCGAAATTCTTCCCGTACTGGCCTCTAAGGCGCGATCGTACACTTTTAAAGAGGTCTACTATTCTCCGGTCACCTCCGAGACTGCGGTGAAGCAATTGCGTGAAGCGAGAATCGATGGCTGAATCCGACACTAAAGCTAAGATCACGGGCCTCATCCCGATGGCCTTCGTCGCCGAGGTGCAGCGGTCCGTCGACTTCTATCAACATCTGGGGATGGAAATTCGCGGAACCCTGAAGACTCCTTCGGGCCAACTGCAGTGGGTCCACTTGGGCTGCGAGCGGGCCGACTTGATGTTCGCGAGGGCCTCCGATCCAGTCATCGCCAGCCAGCAAGCCGTATTGTTCTACCTCTACTCGCCTGACCTGATTGCTCTGCGGGCGCATCTGCTGGGCAAAAGCGTAAAGGTTTCGCCGATGAGCTATCCCGACTACATGCCCAAGGGCGAGATTCGCGTGGAAGATCCCGATGGCTACGTGCTCCTCATCGGCCAGGCGGATTAAACCGCTGCCTGGTTTCTGGCTGCTAAAATCCTGCCGTTCAGGAGACTCTCTCGTGAAGCATTTCTTGTGTTGCTTATTATTTCTTACCGCCTGCTCTGCCCAAACTGAGGCTGCGTCCACGGATACGCAGAAAGTTCTCTGGCATAAACTCGAGGCCCAGATTCAGGACGTCGACCAGCACCTCGACGGCGTGCTGGGCGTCGCAATCGAAGACCTCAACACCGGCGAGCACTTTCTGTTGAACCAGGACGAAGTCTTCGCCCAGGCCAGCTCGATTAAGATCACAGTTTTGGCCAACCTCTATTTACAAGCGCAGCAAGGCAAGCTCAAGCTGACCGACCTTTACACCGTGCAGTCGTCCGATCTGGTGCAAGACAGCGACATTATGAATGGACTCACGCCCGGCGTGACCCGAACCACGCTGCGCGACCTGGCGACGATGATGGTCGCGGTCAGCGACAATTCCGCGACCAACGTACTGATCGACCGCGTCGGCATGGAGAACGTGAATGCCATGCTGGACTCGCTCAGCCTCACCCACACGCGCCTGCGCCGCAAGATGATGGACCTTCAGGCCGCGAAAGAAGGCCGTGAAAACATCTCGACTCCGCGCGAAATGATGACTCTGCTCGACGCCATCTACCATGGCAAAGTCCTGAACAAAGAGTCGACGGCAGACTTCTTTAAAATGCTCAGCACCAACAAGGATTCCTGGATTCCCCGCGATCTTCCCGCCGATCTAAAGATCGCCAACAAGCCGGGCTCCCTGGAAGCCGTGCGCAACGACTCTGGCATCGTCTTTGTCGAAGGCCGGCCGTACGTGATTTGTGTCATGACTTCTTTTCTTCGGAACGAACGCGACGGGGAAGAAGCCATCAGCAAGATCTCGCTCGACGCCTGGCGCATGTTCGATCGGCTAAGCCGAGCGACCGAGTACGGCAGAGTCGTCTCCCCAGGAAACGGTGTGCGATAGCAGAGGTTGGTGTGGGGCGGACACTTTTGTCCGCCGCTCTTGCTTTTGAATTTGCTTTTCCGCCCGGAAGCTCTCACTGAAGAGGCACGTCGATCACTTCGATTGTCAATGCCGGAACGGTGTGGTCCCAAACTCCGCTCGGAACAGAAACCGTGGACTGTTTGGGATGAATGGCGTCCGGATCGGACATCGAGTTTGTCGCCTGGTAGGTAGCGCCGTGCAGTGTCACCATCCCAGCCCGGTGCGCGCCACTGACGCCCGTTAGATGAATGGATAGTGGCTGATCCACACTAGAAGCGTTCACCAACTTGAGGTGCAGCAGCTTGTCCCCTGAATTTACCGTGGCCGAGTAGAAAAAACGCTTGTTCTCGCCGGAGATCGTGCTTTGCGCCGTGCCATCGCCCAAGTGCTCCGCAAAAAGACACTGCGCCCAGTAGCTGGGAGAGGCATAGGTCTTCTGCGCATCGAAGCCAATCAGGTCGGTTGCCCACTGCATTGCGCCCGGATTGACATTTACCAGCAGTGGAGCGTAGCTGGCCATGATGATGAGGTCGCTATTGCGCTCCAGGGAGGTCATCCAGGCGGCATCGCCTAGGGCGTCGCCAAAATTGGGCGTGGGCGTTCCCGAGCGCGTCGCCCACTCACCAATAAATATTTTCGGGCCGGATCTAGCTGCTGCATCGTAGTGGTGGACGAGATCCATCATGTCCGAAGGCGATTTGTAGTAATGGTCGTCCACCACATCGGGGTGTGCCGGCTGGCTGTCGCCGCTGGGATCGGTAGCGATCAGCTTGTACTGCGGATAACGCTGCCGCAGCGCCACGGCAAACTGCGCAAAACGCGCTCCATAGCTACCGGACTTGTCGAACCGGTCCTCGTTTCCGATCTCGATATAGTGCAGCGGAAACCGAGCCGGATGCCCATCGCGCGCCCGCTCCGCTCCCCATTGGGTGCTCTGATCGCCCGTGATATATTCCACCTCATCCAAGGCGGACTGCACGTAAGGCTCGAGATCCTTGCCCGGCGCCACATGGTCGCCTTTTAGCGAGTATCCGGCATAGACCGCGAGCACGGGCTCGATTTTCAGGTCCTCGCACCATTCCAGGAACTCGAGCAGGCCCAGTCCGTCGGTTGACCAGTAGGACCATGGCGACCAGTGACCGGGGCGATCCACCAGCGGCCCGATCGTCTTTTTCCAGTTATACCAATCCTCCAACGTATCGCCTTCCAGATAGTTCCCGCCCGGCAAACGCAAAAAGTGCGGGCGCATGGCCGCCATGCGCTCCATCAAGTCAGCACGGTTGCCATTGGGCCGGTTCTTGAACGTCGGATGCATAACTGAGACCAATTGCAACCAAACGTTGCCAGGGTGCGCCACCGTCAACTCGATGTGATTCGCCGATGATGTCGCGACCGCTCCCGTGGCGAGCTTGTATTCGTACCGCGCCCACGGTCCTGTTTTCAGGTCAACCGTCGCTTGCGCCTGCAACGCTCCCGTTCTGTCATTTACCAGCTGAACCGCCATCGGCCCCGGATACTCTACGCGGGCATAGAACGACCCTGCATACAACGTATTCGAGTGGAGCCCGAAACCCCAGAATCCTGGATTGCTCAACCCCGCCTCGCTGTCGGCAGATGCGGAGGCCACGGAGAGTTTCAAACTGTAGGGCAAAGCCTGACTCGGCCCTGTCGACTTGTCGATAGACATGCTGGCCACGGCATCGCCACGCTGCACCAGATTCCAAGGCACGGCTCCCTCCCAGCTTGCATGGAAGGTACGGTTCTGCACCATTTCTGCGTAAAGCCCACCCTCATAAGAATGATTGATCTCCTCGGTCATCAGACCGTAGAGCGTCGGGCTGACTGGCGAAACGATTTGCGTCGCATCGATGGTGAGCTGCGCTGGAGCGGTCGGCTCGATACGCGCCTGTGCCGAGGTCATGCCGGCGGTCGAAAGAATCATCAATGGGGCAACGCGAAGGAAAAGATAACGAAACATTCAGCTCTCCTCGTGGTGTTCGCCCTAAGTTGATGAACTCCTGCACACATGAACTGGCAGAAGCTCTTGAGGATTGCAACAGCGCCTTCGCAAGAAATTCCACGTCAAACGAGCGCGGCTTCACTGAATAGGGACTTAGTGGGCGGTCCAGTCCAGAGCATAGATTTCCTCTGTCCCGACCTCTCGCACGGTGATGGGTAGATCGTCAGGTCCGCAGCCAAGCCAGGCATCTGCGGTCTGGCGTACGGTACTCAGGTCAGCGATGGTTTCCATGCTGCCGTCTCGAACGCGAACGCGTTTCACGCTGGCTCGATGCGGCACACTGACATCCCCAAAATAAATGTAGTTGCTATCCCGAGACCAATAGGGATACCCCATCGCGCCGTGGGCCAGGACAGTCCAGCTCTGCTTCGCGAGATCGAACAGCAGGAACGTGCTGGAATCGGCCTTCGTGGCGAGAAGATATTTGCCGTTCGGGGACCAACGCGGTGAAAAGAGGCCATTCGATCCTGGCACAGTTGTCAGTCGATGGCTCTTCAAATCCATGATGTAGATCTCAACTGGTTCCGTAGTCCCGGTTTTCCACGGCAGGCGGCCAAATGCAAGCGACGTCCCATCAGGCGACCAATTGGGATCGCCTTCGTTCCATTCGCCGGCGAGCAGTTGCTGCGGGTCTCCGCCCTCGGCCGGGATCAGGTACACCTTCCACGGCTTGCCCGGCATCCCGCCAAAAAATGCTAATTGTTTTCCGTCCGGCGACCAGCGGGGTAAGCGCGCCCGGAAAGGAGTAGACGTTAGCTGCAGGCGCTCACTGCCATCCTGCCGTGCCCGCCACAATGTCAGTCCGGGATATTGCACATACACGATGGATCGGCCATCGTGAGAGAACTCGAGATCCAACGCAGAAATCCCCGGCAAGAAGGGAACGAATTGCCGTTTCCGTGGTTCATACCGCATCATTTCCCCGCGATTTTTCACGCCTACTAGATAAATTTTCTTACCGTCGGGGCTGGGGAGCGGGACATAGGTCGACATGGGTCCGTTAGTAAGTTGTACTGGCTCGGGGGCTCGCCGCAGCAGGCCCGTCTCTTCCTGCAAGGCCCAAATGCTCGTGCTCTCGTCCCGCGTCGCCTGGAAAACGAAATATCTCCCATCTGGCGTCCAGCTCCCGCAGCACTCATCGGGCGGATTGTCCCAACCCGGAAGGATGGGTCGAAGATGAGTTCCATCCGACCGAATCTCCCATATGGAGTTGGACTGGGTCTTCGGATCATTCAAAGTGAATCGAATTTTCTTTCCATCCACTGACCATCGCGGCCACCACGGAATGCCGACCCCTCCGACCAATTTGCGCAGGAACACGCCGTCTTTCCCCGCGATATCCAGTTCGTCCTTGCTGGCATAGGCCAAGGCCTCGCCGTCGGGCGACCAAGCCGCGTCGTGGCCGGAAAAATCGCCCAGCCTCTTTGCTGTTCCTCCTATTACCGGCATGCTGTAGAACGGCGAATCGGTGATGGTGGGGCTGTACATGTCGGCCAGCAATATATGGGCGTGATCGGGAGAGATGCCGGCAAGCTGCGCACTCCGGAATGGGGTTGCCAGCGGCTCGGTATCACCTCCCGACATCGCTGCCTGGGCGATGCTGGAGTGATCCGACTCCGTTTCGTTGAAAAACAGACGGGAGCCGTCGCTTACGAGTGGAGTGAGAAAGTCGTAGGGCGTATTCGTAATCTTCTGACGGCCGTCGCTGGTGATGGCAACGATTCCAAGAACGCGCGGGAAACTGGTGGCACGTTGCCAGAACCAGGCAAAGGAACCCGCAGCGATAATGAGAACTGCAAGCCCGGCTGCAAACCAATCGAGCCCGCGAGCAGTTTTCGGCGCGACGGTTATCTCGCTGGGAGGGATTTCCAGGCTCGGGTTTCCGTTCGTTGGTTCTGACGCCAGTTCCGGATTAGCGTTCAGGTGCTCTACGGCCGCAATAAACCGGTAGCCGCGTCTGGGGACGGTTTCAATGAATCGTGGCGCATCCGCATTGTCATCGAGAACGGTGCGAATCCGGCGCACGCAGAAGTTTAACCCTTGCTCGAAGTCGACGAATGTGGTCTCTTGCCAGACCTTGTTTTTCAGCTCCTCTCTGGTGATCAGCTTACCTGGATTCGATACCAGCGTGGCCAAGACTTTGAAAGGCTGAGGTTGAAACCGAAGGGGACGGCCCTGCTTCCGTAGTTCGCCACTCGTTAGATCCAACTCAAAGATATCGAACTTAACGAGTCCCGAGTGATTTCGACTGTTAGGCACGGAACATCCTTACGGGGGAAGCGGGTTACGGCTGACGCCGCATTATACAACTGGTCAAAACGCAGCCTCCGTGGTTGACTGCTGTTCTTGTATTTATTGCAAATTCAAGCATTTACGAACTCACAAGAAACTCATAAGTAACTCATAGCCGATTCATTGACCTGGTGCTGCGCAGGGGGTATTCGAGGCTCACCCCCGTACCTGCGCTCTTGTAGACAAGAACGCAGAACTTCTTCGCACCATCGAATTCACATAGGCACGCATG
Organism: uncultured Acidobacteriaceae bacterium; assembly: GCA_963733795.1. GTDB lineage: Bacteria > Acidobacteriota > Terriglobia > Terriglobales > Acidobacteriaceae > Sulfotelmatobacter. The sequence continues at coordinate 585,736 of CAVTED010000001.1, read as the reverse complement.
GAGGAAAAGATGCGATTCACAAGAAGCAGCAAAGCAATTTCTATTCTCGCTGTAGCCACATTTTTGGTCGGGGCAGCGGCGGCGGAGAACCATAAGCATTGCCAAGCCGTGGGCGGAATGCTGATGACAAACCTGGGCGCGATTGACGCCAACACAACGATGGGAACGGTCACCGGGGATTTAAGAGGCGCCGTAGGCGCGACCATCCTGAGCACCGAAGCCCACGGCAACACGCTGGTGTTGCATGTTCAGCATCATTGGGTCACCGAATCCGGAGACACCCTCAAAGTTGCCCGCGCGGTTGCCACTACGATCGCAGTAGATCCAGTGAATCAACCTGGCCTGTACGCCATTGTCACCTATCCCGTCCAAATAATGGGTGGCACGGGTAAGTTCGCCGAGTTGACCGGACAATTGAATAGCATCGGGGAAGCTGACCTGAGTAGCGGTATGATCGTTTTGCGCTACTTCGGGCAGCTTTGTTCCGCGGAGGGGGAGGACTAGCTAGCGGGGGAGGGACTAGCTGGCGCTGCGGCGGCGGCGCAGGCGACAAGCGGCCAGCCAACGGTCGATAATGTTGGCATGTCTCCGAACCTGCCTGTCCGCCGCCTGAAGACTTACACGGGAACCCAGGGATACGTCTACCAATATTATTTCGTGGGCAAACGACCGGCGTTGCCGGACGATCCGGAGTCTCCGGCTACTGAATTTATTTTCGACGTGACTTCCGACCGCAAGCTCACCTATGCCGTCAGCGTTTTTCTCCCCGATAGCGCTCGGGCAGCCTGGAGCCGGAAGCATGGCCGTCCTTTGAGCGACGCTGAACAATATGCTGCGGCCAAGTTACGGTTGTTCCGCGCCTTCGATGAAGTTGAGGATTTGAAGACCCGGCGCCGTTTGAGTATCGGCGCAGCGCTACTCGAAGAGGCTCTGGCCAGCCTAGGCGTGGAATAGAATCTTTCTTTCACTGTCCCTGTTTCGCTGTCGTCTGCAACTCCCGCGCCCGGTTCACTAGCTTCTTCAGTTTCCCTTCGATGGACGCATCACCAATGTGCTCATCCTGGAGCACGCCATCGGCGTCAATGGTGAAAGTGTGCGGAATTGCATTTACCCCAAACTCCTTCGCAATCGGACCGGTAAAGCCATCGTCACGATATTGCAGCCATGTCATTTCGTTTTTCGCGATGAAATCCTTCCACTTCTGCTCGTCGGTATCGAGGCTGATGCTGAGGACGACCAAGGGCTGACCCTGGAACTTTTTTGCGATCCCCCGCATGTGCGGCAGGGCCTCGCGGCAAGGTCCGCACCACGTTGCCCAGAAGTCGAGCAGCACGACCTTTCCTGCCAAATCGTCCATTGAGATGCGCTGTCCGTCCGTGGTCACGATCGCAAATGGCGGCGCCATCCTGGCACGCGCCAGGTCTGGCTGGCTGATGTAGCGAAGTGCGCGTTGCCGATCCGGATCACTCTCCGGCCGCAGTTTCACAAACTCTTCGAACCGTGCTTTGGCCGCGTCGTCTTGCTTCAAGTGCGCCAGCACCAAACCATCCGCGTAGACCGCAGATGGAAATTTCATCCCTGGCGCCAGCGCTTTGAGCATCTCGTCGTGCGCGCGTGTGAAGAGTTCATCGTTATGTTTATCCATCCCCTCATAGGTAAGCAGCGTACCAAACTGGTAGTGTGCCAAGGCCACGTTATTTGCGCCCTGCGCTTGCCCTACCATCTCCTCCGCCGCGGCTTCGGTAGCCTTCCAATCCCGCAGTTCGATCCCGTACTTGATTATCTTTTGCTGGCAGGCCAGGCAATGTCCGCCGTCCTGCTTATCCGCCTTCTTAAATTCCCCCAGAGCGGCATCAGTCCTTCGCTGGTGCAGATATTCCAAGCCCTCTTTGTAAGTTTTCTGCGCCTTGTCATTCGTTGGCCCGTCTTCCGTCTTCTCTTGCGAAAGCACGGGTACCGCCAAGCAAGCCAATACTAGAACCGCCGCCGCATAACGCATATCACCGCCGCCAGCTTGAAATTCTGCGCCATAAGCTATCACGACTCCGCGGATTCTGGCGAACATTTCTCCACCCATATCGTCCTCGACAACATATAAGATGCGATCCCACTCTATCTCCCGAAGCGTGCCGGTCAAAAGGCATCTCCTGCGCAGGCCGACGCAAGATGATGACGGCATGAGAGGATTGAGGTGGAAGCGTCCGGATTTGCGGTAAACTCAAGGATTCCGGATCTTACGGGTCATATGTCTCTGCTCTGGCTCCGTTTCGCGCTGGGCTGCTACTTCATCAGCCTGATCTACGCCTTCGTGGCGCTGACGCGCACCAGCGATCTGTTTAGCCGCATCGCCCTCCACGCGGCCAGCCTCGGCATGGTCTTCCACTTCGTTTCGCTGACTGAACTTTTTCTTTCCGGTCATGTCGTGTGGGCATCGGTGCACAACGGAGAATCGCTGCTGGCCTTTCTCTCCATGACGTTCTTCATGCTGATCTATGCGATTTACCAGACCACTGCGCCCGGCGTGGTCGTTTTTCCCGTGGTGTTTTTTCTGACCTTCGTTGCCGCCGTCGATGAACAGCCCGTGCTGCTCACCCAGTATGTTTCGAACAAAGGATGGCTTGCCGCCCACATCTTTCTGATCTTCATCGGATACGCCGCGCTGCTGGTCAGCTTCGGCGCCAGCCTGCTCTATCTTCTTCAAGAGCGTCGCCTGAAGTCCAAGAAATCCACTAGCCTGATTTCGTTCCTTCCTGCCCTCGAAGTGATCGACCAGATCGGCTACCGCTCTCTGTTGCTTGGTTTTCCGTTTATGACGCTGGGGTTGTTGACAGGTTCAGTGGTCGCGATCTCCACCTACGGACGCCTCGACTTTCTCGATCCGAAGATTCTGTTGTCGCTGCTGATGTGGGCGGTGTACATGCTCATGGTCTTCACCCGCTGGAACTCGGGATGGCGCGGACGCCGCGCTGCATTCCTGGCGACTTTTGCCTTCGTGGCCGCGTTGGCCGCCTGGGCCGCCAACTATTTCTCAACCATTCACAGGTTCGCCGCCTCATGAGATTCCAGCTCATTGGCGTAAATCACAACAGCGCGCCGGTCGAAGTGCGCGAACGACTGGCGATCCCCGAATCGCGCCTGCCCGATACCTGCCGCGATCTCGGCGCGTATCCCGGGATCGAAGAGGGCATGGTCATCTCCACTTGCAATCGCGTGGAGATTGTTACGCACACGACTAACGGGCACGCCGACCTGCGCGGTTTCTTGCACGATTATTTTCATCTGGCTCCGCAAGAACTCGACCCGCATCTCTACGAATTCCGCGGCAAAGAGGTGGTGCGGCACTCTGTTCCGCGTCGCTTCCAGCCTTGATTCCATGGTAGTCGGCGAGGCGCAGATTCTCGGCCAGGTTAAGGAAGCCTATGCCACCGCCCGCGCCATCGGCGCCGTCCGCGGACAGCTCGACCAGCTTTTCAGCCGCGCCTTCGCCGTCGCCAAACGAGTGCGTAGCGAGACCGCAGTCGGATCGTCGTCGGTCTCGATCGCGTCGGTCGCGGTCGAACTCGCCAAAAAGATTTTCGGGACACTGGAAGGGAAAACGGTCTTCATCGTCGGCGCCGGAAAGATGAGCGAACTTGCCGCCCGGCATTTAATGGCACACGGTTGCGCTTCCATCTTCGTCTCCAACCGCACCTATGAACGCGCTATCGGTCTGGCGCAGAAGTTCGACGGCCAGGCGATCGAGTTCGATGACTTGTATAACTCTTGCGATCGCGCCGACATCGTTATTACTTCGACCGGCTCGCCTCATGCCATCTTCCGCCGCGAACACGGCGAACAATTTCTCTCCCGCCGCAAGAACCGGCCCATGTTCTTCATCGACATCGCCGTGCCTCGCGATGTTTCCCCTGAAATGGGCAAGCTCGACGGCATCTTCACCTACGACATCGACGACCTGCAACAGGCCGTCACCAGCCACGTTGCCGACCGCCGCAAGGAAGCAGAATTCGCCGAAGCCATTATCAGCAGCGAAGTCGAGCGCTTCGAAGCCCAGACTGCAGACGCTCGACGTTGTGCCCACGATCGTGTCGCTGCAAGATCATCTGGAAACCATCCGCCAGGCCGAAATCGACCGCGTCCGCGGCAGGCTGGGCCCCCTGACCCCAGAGCAGGAAATCGCCGTCGAAGCGCTGACTCGCGGCATCATCAACAAAGTCATGCACACCCCGATCACGACGTTGAAGACGGCGGCCAAAGAATCTGAGGCAACGACGATCGTCGACGTAGTTCGCCGCCTGTTCAATCTGCGGGAAGAAAGAGAGAGTGTCAGCGCCGCAGCCCGCAGCGAAAGAAACAGAAGTGGGACCGCGCAAGTGATGCCGAAGCTCCGCATCGGTTCCCGCGGGTCGCAACTCGCTCTCTGGCAGGCCAACCATATCTCCGCTCTCTTGCGCGCCCGCAGCCACGAAGTCGAAATCGAGATCATCCACACCACCGGCGACAAGATCACCGACGTCCCGTTCGCTATGGTCGGCGCCAAAGGCGGACTTGGAAAAGGAATTTTCACGAAAGAAATTGAAGACGCTCTCGCCGCCGGCCGCATCGATCTCGCCGTACATTCGCTGAAAGACCTGCCCACCGAACTTCCACCGGGATTCGAAATCGCCGCCGTCACAAAAAGGGAAGACCCACGCGACGCCTTCTGCTCGCGCCACTATTCCAGCTTTCAGGATTTGCCCCAGCGCGCGCGTGTCGGCACCTCCAGCCTGCGCCGCCAGGCTCAACTCAAAGCCATCCGCCCCGATCTCGACATTCATCCCTCTGCGCGGCAACGTCGACACGCGCCTGCGCAAACTTGAGCAAGGAGAGTACGATGCCATCATCCTCGCCTCCGCCGGACTGAAGCGGCTGGGCAAGACGGAACTCGTCAAACAAATCATCTCTGCTGAGATCATGTGTCCCGGCAGCGGGCCAGGGAGCGCTCGCCATCGAGATCCGTAAAGGTGACGACACTACCCGCCAGCACTTGGAATTCTTGAATCGACCCAGCGGCCCGTGCCGCCACGACCTGCGAACGCGCCCTGCTCACCCGCCTCGGCGGAGGCTGCCAGATCCCCATCGGCGCCTTTGCGGAGATGCGAAACGGGACGTTGCATCTGGAATCCGTCGTCGCCGATCCCGACGGCTCGAAAGTTCTGCGCGACTCGCGCGACGGAGACGATCCCGAAGAACTCGGCAACGATGCCGCCGCAGCGCTTCTCAGCCGCGGCGGCGAAGTAATCCTGAAAGCCGTATTTGGCCGGGGTCTAGCTGAACCGCCGCAACCGTAAACCATGACCCGCAACATTTTGCTCCAATTTTTGGGCGGCACTAAGAAGTCTCCGCACGCCTTGCGCCGCTGGGTTAATCTTTGGCCGCCTTTTTTAGGCGCGGGTGTTCGCATCAAATACATCGCGCCCGACATGAAAGCCATCGACGTCGAAATGAAGCTTCGCTTCTGGAACGCTAACTACGTCGGCACGCATTTCGGTGGTTCCCTCTTTGCCATGACCGATCCTTTCTATATGCTCATGCTGATTGCAAATTTGGGCGGCGATTATATCGTGTGGGATAAAGCAGCAAGCATCCGCTACCGCAAGCCGGGGAAAGGAACGGTTCGCGCCGAATTCCGCCTGGCCGACGCGCAGCTGGACGACATTCGTGACAAACTAAAGACGCTGCCAAAATACGAACCGGTGTTTCAGGTTCAAGTGAAAGATGAAGCTGGAGTAGTGATTGCCGAAGTAGAGAAACTACTCCACGTGCGCAACAAGCACTAGGCAGTAAACAGAGAGTCGCCGAGCAGTGGAACAATGCAGCCTACGGCTTAAGCCGTGGGGAATTAGAAGATCTTGAATCAAGCCCCGCAGCGGCGAAAGAAGATCCTTCGTGTACATCCCTGAGCATTTCCGCGTGCGGGACCATGCCGATGGCATTACGTTCATGCGCGCCAATCCGTTCGCGATTCTAGTCTCATCGACAGACGAAGGCGCATTTGCCACGCACCTGCCGCTATCCGTGACCGCGACGGACCAGCGGTTGATCCTTCGCGGCCATGTCGCCAAGGCCAATCCGCATTGGCGCTATCTGGAACAGCAACCGAAGTGCCTCAGCATCTTCCACGGCCCGCACGCCTTCGTATCGACGGAGAACTACACTACCCGCGAAACCGTGCCGACCTGGAATTACGGAGCGGTGCATGTTTACGGAAACGCCCGCCTGTTTGGCTCAGCAGAGGAATTGCAAAGCATGCTTCACGAATTGATCGCCACATTCGAGGCCTCGTACACCGAACAATGGGCCAGTCTGAGCGAGACTTATCGCGAGCGCATGCTAAGTCATATCGTCGGCTTCGAAATCACCGCGACAAAGATCGAAGCCAAATTCAAGCTAAGCCAAAATCGCAGCAAGGAGGAGCAGGCGAACGTGATCGCTTCTCTGGAAAAAGCTGAAGACAGTGCCGTCTCCGGCGTAGCGCGGATGATGCGTGAGCAGGGCTTGGGTGTGAAGAAGCAGTGAGCAGTGTCGGGCGGACACTCCTGCATGCAAACTTTAGCCATGAGTAAGACTCTTAACCTCACGTCAAATCATTCACTGAGCGGAATCCGCGTGCTGGTCGGCCGCGCCCGCCACCAGGCCGGCGCTCTTTCCAACGAGCTTCGCAGGCGCGGCGCGGAGGTGATCGAAGTTCCATTCATCGAGATTCGCAAGCCGAGATCATTTAAACCGCTCGACATAGCGTTGAAGAATCTTGACAGCTACGACTGGCTGATTCTCACTAGCGTCAACGGCGTCGAAGCCATGTGGAATCGTCTAAAGAAAATTCGAGTGATACCCGCTGAAGGGCAGCTTCCCCATATCGCCGCCATCGGACCCGCCACCCGGAAAGCCATCGAGCAGCGTGGCGCCAAAGTAGATGTCGTCCCCAAAGAATACGTAGCCGAGTCTGTCGTGCGCAGCCTGAAAAATAAAGTTAAAGGAAAGCGTGTCCTTTTGGTTCGTGCCAAAATCGCGCGGGATGTGATCCCGCGAGACTTGCGCAAGGCGGGAGCGCAGGTGGATGTCGTCGAAGCCTACGAAACTGTCGTGCCTCGATCGTCCCGTGCCAGCTTGCGCGCTACTTTGAAGAATCCAAAAAAGCGGCCGGACGTGGTCACGTTCACCAGTTCTTCGACCGTACGCAATTTTATGAATTTGGTCGGCTCCCGCGGGACGGCGGAACTGCTGCCGGCAATTCGCGGACGAGGGCGCCCGCGTCACACAATCCTAATGGCCTCGATTGGCCCGGTCACGTCATCGACACTCCGCGAACACGGCCTGTCCGTCGATATCGCAGCCAAAGAATTCACCATCCCCGGCCTGGTTGCGGCGATCGAGCGAGCCTTCGCGCGTCTCTAGGAAAAGAGTTTCCTCCGTGCGCCTCCGTGTCCTCTGTGGTTGAAGTTTTGAATTCTACTCTGTCAGCGAGCAGCTGCAATCGGCTGGCACCACATGGGCCAGCAGAAAATCCGCCACAAGCTTGTAAGCGTCAATCTGATTTTCTACGCGGGCAAATCCGTGGCCTTCGTTTTCGTAAACCTTATAGTCGACAGTGCCCCCGCGCTTCTTAATCGCATCGACCACCTGCTGGGTTTCCGACTGGGGGCAGCGCGGATCGTGCCCTCCCGCCAACAGAAGCAGCGGCGCTTTAACCTGATCGATAAAGTTGATCGGGGAGCGCTCTACATAAAGTGCTTTATTCTTCTCCAGATCGCCCATGGTGGCCAGGTCAGACTGCCGCAGCACCGGATCTTCATTCTCAATTTCGGTGAACCAGTTCACGAATGGCACAATCGGCACGCCCGCGGCCCACACGTCAGGAGCCTTCGTCACCGCCATCATGCTCAGATACCCTCCGTAGCTTCCGCCCATGACTGCAATTTTTTTCGGGTCGAGATGGCCGGTCTGCTTGATCCAGTCCACGCCCGCCAGCACGTCCTGCAAATCGCCGCCGCCCATGTCGAAGAGATTCGCCTGCTGAAACTCTTTGCCGTATCCGGTCGAGCCGCGGTAGTTGGGCGCTAGCACCATGTATCCCTGATTCGCCGCGTACTGAACGAAGCGATTAAAGGAATTCATGCTCTGCGCCGCCGGCCCCCCGTGTATGTAGACGATCGCCGCGTTCTGCCCGTTCCGCACCATGTTGAATGGCACATAAAGAGAGGCTGAGATCGTCCACTTGCCGTCTCGGCTGCGATAGTGCACGAGATAAGGCTCAACCATGTCCTCCGAGCGCACGCCCGCAACTAACGAATGGGTAACCTGCAGCGATTTGCGGGTAGCGACGTTGTACACCCAGAGATCGCCCGGCTCGGTCGGACCATTGTGGTAATAAAGCAGACGCTCACCATCTTTCGTGAACGCATAGTGCCCGCCGGCAGGCTCGTTCAGGCCTTTGGGGATCGGCACGGCAGAAGACTTTCCAGTGGCGAGATCGTGTAAATAGATATCTTCGTTTCCGTCAATATTCGCCCTAAAGACGATGTGCTTTCCATCAGGCGAAAACTCGCCGCCGCGAATTTCCCATTTGTCGCTGGTCAGCCAGCGAATCTTTTTTGTCGCGATCTCAAGTAGCCCGACGTTCTCATATCCATTGAACGCGTTCGAGGTCAGGAGAACGCTCTTACCGTCTGGCGAAATATCATTTGCCGAAAAGAGTTGCTCGCCGTCGTGCGGCGAAAGCAATGTACTCTTTCCGGTGGTGACATCGGCCACGAGAATATTTGAATCCGCGCCCTTGGCCTGCTGCTGAGTATAGACGATATACTTCCCATCCTTCGACCAAATGGGATTGGAATTCCGCTTATCCTGCGGCGTGTTCGTCGTGAGGTGCTTCACCTCGCGCATCACCATGTCGTAGATGTCGATCTCATAGGCGGCTGAGGTTTTAGGCTTGACCTCATAAGCCAGATAGCGGCCATCGGGTGACCACGTGGGATTCAGTTCGGCAATTTCGCGAGTCTGCGTCAGGTTCACAACCTTGCCGGTCTTTGGCGAGACCAGAAAAATATCCCACTGCTCGTCGCCGTCATAGTCGGACTGGTATGCGATCCACTTCCCATCGGGCGACCAAGCCGGCGCCGTCTGCCGCTGGTCGCTGACCGTCAACTGCACCGGCCATCCCCCCTCGGCAGGCACGAGCCACAGATTGTTGCGTCCGCTCATGTTCGAAATGAAGGCAATGCTGTTTCCATCCGGCGACCACGTCGCACGGCCAACCTGCCGCGTCATGTACAGCTTTTCGATAGTCAGGCTTCGTGGCTCGACTTGAGCGTTGGGCTTGGAGGAAATCTTCTTGGGATCGGTTACGGCCTGAAGGGAGGGCAGAGTTTGGGAGGCCGATTCGGCAACGTGCGTGCTGATGAGGATGACGATTACGAACAATACTTTTGTGCGCATGGGAATCGTGGGCCGCAGGGCAGCAGTCAGTCAGGCTTTTGCGTTTTTGTGTACATCCACCGTGCTCCAGGTTTTGTCGGCGGCGTGGCATATATTTTCCAGCGCGCAGTCCGCACACTTGGGCTTGCGCGCCATGCACAGCTTGCGCCCATGCCAGATGATCTGATGCGAAAACAGGATCCACTTTTCGCGCGGAATGATCCGCATAAGATCCTGTTCAATTTTCTGCGGATCGTCATTTGTCGTGAGCTCCAGCCGCCGCGAGATGCGGTGCACATGCGTGTCGACCACGACTCCGTCAGCTTTTTTGAACCATGTCCCCAGGACGACGTTCGCGGTCTTACGTGCGACTCCGGGCAGCGTGAGGAGTTTTTCCATGTCTTTCGGAACTTCCCCACCGAACTCGGCAACAATCTTCTTCGCCGCCCCCACCACCGATTTTGATTTATTGCGGAAGAATCCCGTGGACCGTACATCCGGTTCCAGTTGTTCCGGGGTAAGCGCCGCAAATGCCGCGACCGTCGGATATTTCCGGAACAACTCCGGCGTAACCCGGTTCACGTTCACGTCGGTCGATTGTGCAGAGAGGATCGTCGCTACCACCAGTTCCCATGCGCTCGCGTGCGTGAGCGCGCAAGTTACGTCGGGATACATCTGGTCGAGCCGTTTCAGAATTTCCGCGACGCGGTCGGGCGCAGCGGGATTGTAGCCCTTGATCCTAGTGGCGGAGCCGGCAGGTTTTCCGGATGCTTTACTGTCAATCCTCGGCGCCGCTGCCGAGGCTTTTCCTCGGCCTGGAGGGGCGCTAGTTCTTGCACGAGCATCTTTAACCGCTACAGATTTTCTTTGGCCAGATTTCGTGGACAGGAGTGTCGGCGCCACATGGACCTTCTCCTGTCGTCCAGTGCGCGCGGGTTGGCGCGGAATCATCCCTCGAGGCATCGCATCTCCTTGCGGCCAAATCTTAACAGAGGCAACCGCAAGGTTTCATACTGACCATCGGTAACCTCTTCGGGATTGACGCCCCTCACGCCTCCCGGTAGTCTGGAAGCACTCCAGCAAGTCAGGACGAACCTCGTGGCAGTGAATTCCATTCAACTGGGGCAAGTGTGGCGCAGCGATGCCGACGGTCAGGACTATCTCGTCACTAAGGTCTATAACGAAGTTTTTTCGCAGTTCGCCATGCTGCGCCCCGCCGGCATTACCGCCCCTGACGCCCCCACGATCCGGGTGAAGATCAGCAAAAGCCCCGAAGGCGCCACCCTCCCCGGCTACGCCTTCACTCAGGAAGGCTCGTTCTAGACGGGGTTCGCGCTACTGATATTCGATACACTGAAAACGAGTTCTCAGTTCCCAGTTCTCGGTTCTCAGCGAAGAGCCCGGCGCCTTGTGTGAGAAATGACAACTGTTCCGTCCCACGATTGAGAAAATGACTGAAAAAATTCTCGCAATCTTATTCGTCTTTATCAGCAAGATAATCGCCGCGACCGGCTATGCTGGCATCACTCTTCTCATGGCGATTGAGTCCGCCTGCATCCCGCTGCCTTCCGAATTGATTATGCCTTTCGGTGGATACCTCGTATATCAAGGCACGTTCAAGCTGTTCTGGCTGGCTACGGCGGGCGCCATCGGATGCAACGTGGGTTCGCTGGTCGCCTACGAAATTGGGAGCTATGGCGGACGCCCACTGGTCGAACGCTACGGCCGCTGGATCCTAATGGGACGCCGCGAACTCGACTGGTCCGACCGCTTCTTCGCCCGCTGGGGATATCTCGCTGTGTTCGTAGGGCGTCTCTTGCCAGTGGTCCGCACCTTCATCGCATTGCCAGCAGGAATCGCTCGCATGCCCCGCGGCCGTTTTCATCTCTACACATTTCTGGGATCGTGGCCCTGGTGCCTCGCCCTGGCATACTTAGGAATGAAGCTTGGCGAGAATTGGCGCGACCTGGGAAAGTACTTTCACAAGTTCGACGCCGTGATCGGCGTATTGCTGGTGGCCGGTGCCTTGTGGTTTGTGTGGAGTCACTGGCAGAACCGAATCAGCGATCAGCCGTCGGCCATCAGCCGTCAATAGATCCCTCGCCTGGCTTCGCCAGTTGCGATCCCACGATCTGCCACCGTCCACTGCGCTTCATGACGACATCCATATACACGTAGCGAGCCTCGAAACGTCTACCACCCTGCTCGACCACATCGCCTTCCGAACCGTGGACGATTGCCACGTCATCGCGCAGCAGGCGAATGCGGCGGCCTGTCGAAACCATCGAGACAAACCGAATCTTTCCGGACCTAAGATTCTCGATCAGATCCGACCTGGTGGAAGTGTTGCCGAATTCATCGTACTGGACATACTCGTCAGCGTAGATACGCAACATTGCCTCAACGTCGGCAGCGATCAAAGCGCGGTCGCCGTCTTCAAAAAGTTTCAAAATCTGCTGTTCGTCGTTCGTAACGGCCTCTTCTATTCGTAACTGTTTCCTAAGTAGAGACGTTGCTCGCAACGTCTTTCTCGCCACGGGCAAGCCGCCAGCACCATCCCCGCCGCAAATGATAGTGTACAAGCTACCAATCCCGTCACCAGGAGAAATCCCATGCGCCGCATTCTCACTGCATTGTTGTTCATCGCCATCGCCGTTCCCGTTGTCACGCAAGCGCAATCTGCTCCTGCTGCTTCCGACCGGCCTTTCGTCATTGAGTATTACTACAAGACAAAATGGGGACACGCCGACGAATTCCTGAAGCTGTTCAAGAAGAACCACTATCCCGTGCTGAAAAAAGAAGCCGAGATGGGCCGCATCACTAAAGTCTGGATGGACCAGCCGCGCTATCACACCACCGAAGACGGCCGCTGGGATTTCCGCGTGACCATCGTCTTCAAAAACGCCACCGTCGCCAACGAACCCTTTGATGAGGCCGCGCTACAAAAGCAAATGTATCCCGACCAGGACACCTTCCAGCGCGAAGAGCAGCGCCGTTTCGAAATTCTCGACGCCCACTGGGATTTACCCGTGAAGGTAGTCGACCTGGATGCTAGACCCTGAAGCTTCCGGGAATGAGACAAGAAAAAACCTCCGTGCTCCCGCGTGCCCACTGTGGTTAAGCCTTTGGTCGAACTTCAGAAACTTGGCGACATGCCTTGTCTGGCGCTCATCTGCAACTCGATGCGCAAAGTCCGCAAAAGATGTTAAACCTTCGTAACAATCTCGACGGAATTCCTTTATCGCGCCCATCAAAATTTGGAATTAGACATAATCTCCACAAGGCCGATAATGTATTCCATGGACTCCTTTATATCTGTTGAAGACTCACATGTTGATGTACTGCACGAAATCAGCGTGCGTCTGGGTACGGCGGACGGATTTCACGAAGTTCTAAATCGCGTCGTCGAGTTCGCCTCGGCGCTGGTCAAGTGCGACTCCTGCCTCATCTACATCCTCGAAGGCGACGAACTGGTTTTGCGGGCTTCGAAGAATCCTCATCCTGAAGTCGTCAATCGCCTTAAACTCCGCGTTGGACAAGGCATTACCGGCTGGGTGGCGGAACATCGCGAGCCGGTGGCCATCCCCGAAGAAGCCGCGCACGATCCGCGCTTCCAATTTTTCCACGAGTTGCCGGAGGACAGCTATGAGGCATTTCTGTCGGTGCCCTTGATGTGCCGGGGCCGCGTCGTGGGTGTCATCAACCTGCAGCATCGCCAGCACCACGTTTACCGGCGACGTGAGATTCGCATGATCTCCACCGTCGGCTTTCTCGTGGGCGCCGAACTTGAACTGGCCCGGCTGGAAGAAGCCAACTCAACACTTTCCGAACAATTGCAGACCAGAAAAATCGTCGAGCGTGCCAAAGGCATTCTGCAACGCGATCTCGGTCTCAACGAAGAACAAGCCTATCTGGCGTTGCAACGGCAGAGTCGCCAGAAGCGCAAGCCCATGAAGGAAATTGCGGAAGCCATCGTGCTCAGCGATGACGTCCGGGGAAATTCACAGACCCAACCATCCTTCGCAGCCAATCAGAATCGAACCGAAATTGCAAAAGGCTCGAGTTCAGTCGGATCGTAGTCAGAAAAGGGACGGGCCCGACTTCAGTCGGGCCATAAGCCCGCGCACAATCCTTCACGGCTTTAGCCGCTGAGGGACTCTACGAGATTTCCTCGCGCTTCAACGTTTTACCTGCAAAAAAAAGGGCGGATAGCAGGTTCGCTATCCGCCCTCGACATTGTTTCCAACCAAGGACTATTGTCCCGATGCCGCCGCCGTAGTTGCAGCCTTGGCAATCTGTCTTTCCGCCGCGCGTGACGGCACTTTGAAATTCAGCGTCATGCCGAACTCCGGCAATCGCATGGCGCTGACGTAGGTTCCCTTGGGTGTTGTCTCAAGGACAAGCCGGCTCAAATCAGACGGCTTGGCGTCATCCGTCGAAGGGACCAGCACCAAATAACTGGCACGAGCGCCGCTCGTCTTGCTGAGGGTAAGCATGTGGGAAGTGGTATCGGGATCGAAGGAGAACTCATAGTCTCCGGCTGAAACCTTGGCGTTCCCGAAGTAAACTTCGTGCCTGAGTGTGAATTTTCCGTGCGCAGACTCTTGAGCTGAAGCCAGGCTGGGCGCGAAGTTCAGAGCCGTGAACGCCAGCAAGGTGGCGTATGCAAATTTACCAATCGCGGTCATGGAATCTCCTGTTCTTCCCTCCGTGAGAAGGGCGTGTCTGAAGAGCACACTGCCCGCGTACGGCCGGGCGGCGTGGGCTCAGAGTTTTGTGGAGATCAACGGGGTCGGAAGATTTGCATGCCACTACAAGGGTGCGTGCAAACATCAACTTCGCAGGAAAACCAGCTGCAGAGCCGGCTTGCGAAGTGATTCCACTATGCAACAGAAGGATGCGACAGTCCAACGCAAAAAATCTATGCAGGGGATTAGGAGCGTATATCGTGACGTTGCATTGGATGACTTAGCGCGACTAATCCCGCGCCTTGCCATTCAATGGAATCGATCGCCGTTGGGACTTCATTCCTGACCCTCTACCGCATAGCTTTGCCAATTTCCGATAGAAGTGAGATTATTCTTAGTTGCGGTGGCGGTGGCAGTGGCCAGCCACCGCCACCGAAAGGGACCTCATGTATCAAAAACGTCCGGGAGTATTTATGGCGGATTGGTGGGATGCCGATGGCCGCCGTCATCGTAAGCAATTCGCAAATTCAGCGGCAGCCCGTGAACACGAGCATCGTCAGACTGCTCTAGCCCACGCCGAGCGCGCCACGCGCGAGATGAAACTGGCGTCCCGAACGAGTGGCACTAAACGGTCGTCATCCAGGACGGAAACTGGCGCCATCGAGCCCGCCAAAGGAAAGCTCGGCGTCATGATCCCGGGCATGGGCGCCGTCGCTACAACCTTCGTAGCCGGCGTCGAAGCGATTCGCAAAGGCCTCGCCAAGCCCATCGGATCCCTCACCCAAATGGGTACTGTGCGGCTGGGCAAGCGCACCGACGCCCGCTCGCCCAAAGTCAAGGAGTTCGTTCCGCTTGCCGGTCTCGACGATCTGGTCTTCACCGGCTGGGACATCTTCGAAGACAACATGTATGAGGCCGCTTCCAATGCGGGCGTGCTCGACTATCGCCTGCTCGAACAGTTAAAGCCATTTCTCACGTCGGTGAAGCCGCGTGCGGCGGTGTTCGATCACAACTACGTAAAAAAGATTGACGGGCCCAACGTAAAAAGGGCAAGACAAAGATGGATCTCGCCGAGCAGCTGCGCGACGACATCCGCGACTTCAAGAAGACCAGCGGCGCCAGCCGGCTGGTCACGATGTGGTGCGGTTCTACAGAGTCCTATATCGAGCCGACTGCGGCTCACCAGTCGTTGAAGTCGTTCGAGAAAGCGTTGCGCGAGAACGACGAATTGATCGCGCCTTCGATGATCTATGCCTACGCATCGCTGATGGAAGGAGTTCCGTTCGCTAACGGCGCGCCGAACCTGACGGTCGATCTTCCTGTCATGCTGGAGCTTTCACGGAAGAACGAGGCGCCCATCTGCGGCAAGGATTTCAAAACCGGCCAGACCCTGATGAAAACAGTTCTAGCCCCCGCCTTCAAAGCCCGATTGCTCGGCCTGAGCGGCTGGTATTCCACCAACATTCTGGGCAACCGCGACGGGGAAGTGCTCGACGACCCGGGTTCGTTCAAGACCAAGGAAGAATCCAAGCTGGGCGTGCTGGAGCACATCCTGCAGCCTGCGCTTTATCCCGACCTTTACGGAAATATTTTCCACAAAGTCCGCATCAACTATTACCCGCCGCGCGGCGACAACAAAGAAGGCTGGGACAACATTGACATCTTCGGATGGCTCGGCTATCCCATGCAGATCAAAGTCGACTTCCTGTGCCGCGACTCCATCCTCGCCGCGCCCATCGTGCTCGATCTCGTCCTATTCCTCGACTTGGCGAAACGCTGCTCCGCCTTGCGCGGCCTGGGCATTCAGGAATGGCTCAGCTTCTATTTCAAATCCCCGATGACCGCGCCAGGATTGTACCCAGAGCACGATCTTTTCATTCAGCTTATGAAGCTGAAAAACACCCTGCGGCACTTAAAAGGCGAGGAGCTGATCACGCATTTGGGGCTGGAGTATTACGACTAGCCTCGGCCCCGTGGGCGCTGGCGACTTGCCCAGGCGAAGTGCGCAACCTTCGGACGAGTTTTTCGGAGTCAGAGACTCCAACCCGGGTTCGGTGCCTATGAGTCAAATAGCCCCTACCACACGGTTTTGATCAGCGGACTCTTGCGAATTTTCTCGTCGTGGGTTATCAGCGGCAGCCCCTCGGCACGGGCGGTGCCACCGATAATTCGGTCGGCGGGATCGTGCGAATAGTCGCTGGGGAACTGTGCGCCGAGCGCACAGATCTCGGGGGTAATGGGGCGCACGGCGATACCTTCCAGGAACATCTCAATCGAGGCCTCCAGACTACCGTAGGCCCGGACTCTCCCTCTTGCCAGCAGAGAGGCAATCTCCCAAACGGTGATTGCCGAGACCACGATACCTTCGCCGGCGCGGGCTCGGCGGATCGCCGATGCGGCCCGGCGCGAAAGCTTTTTGGAATCGTCCACTGCCCAAACCAAGGCATGAGTGTCAATAAGAATCAAAGCGCGGACTCCCATACCTCGGGCGGGTCTGCATCAAGCTCGCCGACAATCTCAATAACGCCTTTGAGCCTGCCGATGAAGTCTCGTTGTTCCTTACCGGCAGGCACTAACTTCGCTACCGGTTTCCCGCGCTTGGTGATCATTATCGTTTCGCGCGTGCTGCTGACATCATCCATCAGGGTGAGGCAGCGTGCCTTGAATTCGGCGGCTGAAATGGTCTTCATGACCAGCTCCTCTTAGATATAGTCATTATAACATAGTCATCTCTCGCAGCTGGTTCGGATCGCCGCCGCGGATCTGGAACGCCTGAACCAGCTCCCATCTTCTAACTCAACCAAAGCTTAGTTCGAGATACGTGTCAGTCCTCCACCACAAAAACGGAATTCGCGCTGCCCAATACTTCCTGTTGATCGCCTGGCGTGCGCGGGCATGCTCCTCTGGGGGCAAAATGCGCGCGGCGGCGGCAAATTCAGGTCCAGTGACGGTTCCACGCATGGTGCAGGGCGCCACACGCACCTGAGGGTTGTTGCGAATCCTCTTTGTCTTCCCCATATCGCTGCGGGTCATCACATATAGTTTTCCGTCTTCTTCTCCAAACCACACGGGTGTGGCGATGCCCGCTCCGGTCTTACGAAAGGTTGTAAGAGAAAGATATTTCTGACCCTGGATGGGCACGGGAATCTGACTTGGCATAGCCCATCTTAAAATGCGCAGAGGCAGATTGAAATCGCAATCTTGACTCCGACTTTATGGCGCCGTCCTTAGTAGCGCCGGTATCCCTTCGCCTTTTCTCGGGTCAGGCTTTGCCAGCTGTCGCGAAGGCATCCTGACTTCGCTGCAGCCAGCGTCCCTGTTCGGTCCGTGCCCGCACGCAACCCTCGCAAAGTTCAACTGCCAATTGCTCCGGTCCTGCAATCTGTGTTACAAGCCTGAACATGCGTAAATGGATGCGCGATCGTTTACAGCGCCGCAAGAAGAAAGCTCCGGAGCCGGGAAGCCAGCCGGCGCCTCCGCCGCTGCAACCGGCATATTTTGATGCCAACCAGGATTCGGCTAAAGCGCCCGAGTCGAGCTATCCCGAGTCGAGCCCTCTCGGGTCAAGGCATCTCGACTCAACGGATAACGAGCCCGAAAATCCGGCCGCATCCGAAGTGGAGTTTGAAGGGCCATCCGCTCCCGAAGAGTCCGCAAACGCTATCTCGCAACCCCGTCAAGCAGCCACCAGGGAACCAGTCGTCCGGGACCCAGCCGCGAGGCGAGTCGCCGGGGAAGAGGGCCAGCGTGGACGCGGCCGCAGACGCCGCGGAGGGCGCGGCCGTGGTGGCCGCGGTCGCGAGCAAGCCGTCGCACAGGCCTTCAGTCCGGCCGCCGGGAAGGGGATCGCTCCTGGTTCAGCGATCGAAGAAGCTTCTGAAGAAGGAGATCTGGCATCGACTGCGCCCGAAACCGAGATGGCGCCGCAAGCGCCATCAATTCCCGCCGTTGTCCCCGCAGCCGCGCCGCGTCCGCCCAAAGGCATCGTCGTCCTCGCGATTGGGCTTCCCGGGTCCGGCAAGAGTTCCTGGTTCAAGCGCCATAACGTCGTCCCGCTCTCCAGCGACATGGTCCGCTCGCTTCTGTTCGACGATGTCCGCGAGCAGCGCTTTCAGGATCTCGTGTTCTCCAACCTGCGCTCGATGCTCAAAGCGCGGCTCATCGCCAAGCGTCCTATGAATTACGTGGACGCTACCAACCTGACTCCGCAGGAGCGCCAGCACTGGATCAAACTTGCCAAGGACTACAACTACGAGGTCCACGCCGTATTTTTCGACGTTCCCCTCGAAGTTTGCATCGATCGCCATCAGCGCCGCGATCGCGTCGTCCCCGAAGACATCATGCGCCGCATGGCCGCCAAACTGAAGCCGCCCGCCTTCGACGAAGGCTTCGCCAAAATCACCGTAGTCCGCGTGAAGAAAAAAGAATAACCACCTAAGGCGCCCCATCTCTCAGCTTCGGGATCGTTTCATCAGCTGTCTCCCCGGGGATGGTATACGTGATTGCCTGTTGATTCATACTATGCATTAATTCCTCAATTTCCTCGGGCCGCATCGGCATTCCAACGCCCGCACCCAGCAGAAGCGGCAAGCAAAATAGAAGCGTGCGTAATCTTCGTTTGACCGACACAATATCCTCCAGACGCTAAGGCCCGGCGGGCGGATGAATTCCCGGCCGAGACTAGACCTGATCTTCGTGATTAATTTTTCCGGATTAAATCAGGACAGCGATTCAGCGATTGGAGGTGCTCGTGAGGCAATAACCGCAAGGCAAGAAAGGGTTGGCAGTTGGTTTTCTTCGAGCCACGGCTCGTTCCATACGACAGCTGCAGTCCCAACGACGAATAAGAAAGGCAGGAGGATTGCCCAGTACAGTCCTGCAGAAACCGGAGAAAGCGCGGCCACCAATACAGCCGCAAGGCAGAGAAACGCGAGTAGTTTGCGTGCGAACATCATCGACTTCAAACCTGAACAGTGTTAATACTACACCCGGCCACAACGGACTCTATTGGAGGGTGAGCCTATCTCTTTAACTGCCGCAAAAACAATTCGTTCTGGTTTCGGTTGACCCGCTTTGCTTCCACCAATAAAATCAGGATGGAGTTACGAGCGCTGCCTGTAACCAATAAATTGCCCCCTCGTTCAACGGCTAGGACACCTGCCTCTGGAGCAGGCTATCGGGGTTCGAATCCCTGGGGGGCAGCCAAACTTTTTGAACCCGTATTGGCCACCCGAACGTTCAAGCCGCTACGATTTCTCATACAAATCGCCCTTCTCGCCCTCATGTGCGTCCCGTCCGCCTTGGCCGGAAACACGCACATTATCGTTTCCCCTGTCGAGAACATGTTCTCCGGGCCCAGCGACCAAACGGATGTCGTCTCTCAAGCCATTTACGGCAGCAACGTGATGCTGCTCACTGCTCGCGGAGAGTGGTCCAGAATCCAAACTGAGGATCACTACAAAGGATGGGTTCCCAGCCGGCACCTGCGGCTGATTCAGCATGGTGCGGGCTACGCGACCTCCGGCGAAATCGTGCAGGTCGCAAGTCTTTTCGCCAATATTTATCGGGAGCCTGACATCACCCGCCACAAGCCGGTTCTCACCATCCCCTTCGAGTCGCGTCTTGAGGTGATTCAAACCGAGGATGCCGCAGACGCGAAGCAGTCCGGGAAGGGAAGTCACGAAGGCTGGTTATACGTACGCCTTCCCGACAAGCGTGACGAATGGATTCAGGCGTGCGACGTCGTCGCCGACCCCAAGCCTCTGTCAATTCCCGAGTCCATCGAACTCGCCAAACGCTTTCTCGGGATCCCGTACTTATGGGGAGGCAGTTCGAGCTTTGGCTTTGACTGCTCCGGATTCACCCAGATGCTGGTGCGAGCCCGCGGTGTAATCATGCCGCGCGATGCCGACAAGCAGGCGGCATGGAACGGAGTGATTCCCATAGACCGCAAGAATCTCCAGCCCGGCGACCTGCTCTTCTTCGGCGCATCCCCGAAAAACATTACCCACACCGGAATGTATATTGGCGATGGCCAATTCATTCACGACACCACCACCGGACATCCGGTCATCCAGATCAGCCGCCTCGACGATCAGCCCTGGACCAAAGCTTCTAGTCGCCAGCCGCCGAGTCAAGTAAGTCGTATGGGGTGGGCACTCTTGCCCGCCGCTTTTGACTTTGATTCCAGCAGCGCGCTTCCGGGACCAGCGACCTAGCGCCCAGACCCGTTGTCATTCCGACGCGCGAGCGAAGCGAGACAGGAGGAATCTGCTTTGGTTCGGAGTAGGCAACAACACGACCGCAGACCTAAGGGAGCGGTACTGCTGTTCTCGCCATTTGATCCCACTTACATCCCGCGCCGCGCTGTGTAGAATAATCCCGGCGATCTCGTGCTGGCTTTCAGCACGAAGAGATAATTCCCCCAGGTCGAGGTTCTTATCATGCCCGAAAAGGCTGTTGCCGATAAAGCTGTCGTCGTTACTCAGGGCCCGAATATCGATTCCACTCTGAATGAGCTGCGCAAGTTCGAGCCTCCGCCGGAGTTCAGCAAACAGGCCCACGTCAAGACGCTGGATGAATACGAGCATCTGTACAGGGAATCTATCGACGAACCCGATAAATTCTGGTCGCGCATTGCCAGCGAACTGCACTGGTTCAAGAAGTGGGACAAAGTTCTCGAATGGAATTGTCCCTGGGCGAAATGGTTTGTGGGTGGGCAGATCAATCTCTGCTACAACTGCCTCGACCGCCACGTCGAAACCTGGCGCAAGAATAAAGCGGCGATCATTTGGGAGAGCGAACCGGGCGAAATTCGCACCCTTACGTATCAGCAACTGCATCGCGAAGTACAGAAGTTTGCCAACGTCCTGAAGGATCTCGGGGTGAAGAAAAATGACCGCGTCGCCATCTACATGGGGATGACCCCGGAACTTCCTATCGCCATGTTGGCCTGCGCGCGCATCGGTGCGCCTCACACCATCGTGTTCGGCGGATTTTCCTCCAACGCCTTAATTGACCGTATTCACGACTCGCAGGCGACCGCCGTCATCACTCAGGATGGATCGTATCGCCGCGGCGCGGAAGTGAAATTGTTCCCCGCCGTCGAGGAAGCGCTCAAATCGTGTCCGAGCGTGAAGCACGTGGTGGTTTACAAGCGCACCGGAACCGGAATCAATATGCAGGCGGGCCGTGATCACTGGTGGCACGAACTGATGGCCAAGGCGTCAGACGTTTGCCCCGCGGAGCCGCTCGACTCCGAGCATCCGCTCTACATTCTCTATACATCAGGAACTACGGGTAAACCGAAAGGCGTAGTGCACACCACCGGAGGATATTCCGTCGGCACTTATCTGACTACGAAGTGGGTTTTCGATTTAAAGGAACAAGACACGTACTGGTGCACCGCGGATATTGGATGGGTGACAGGCCACAGTTACATCGTTTATGGTCCTCTGCAAAATGGGGCGACCAGCCTGATGTATGAAGGAGCTCCCAATTTTCCCGAGCCTGATCGCTTCTGGTCGATCATCGCCCGCCACAAAGTGAATATCTTTTACACCGCGCCAACGGCGATCCGCACCTTCATCAAATGGGGCGACGAATGGCCGCGAAAACATGACATGTCCAGCCTCCGCCTCCTTGGCACAGTCGGAGAGCCCATCAATCCCGAGTCCTGGATGTGGTACCGCGAGACCATCGGCGGCAACCGTTGCCCCATCGTGGACACGTGGTGGCAAACCGAAACTGGGCACATTATGCTGACGCCGCTGCCGGGCGCGATCGCGACGAAGCCGGGATCGGCGACGCGGCCGTTTCCCGGCATTGTTCCTGATATCGTCACCATGGAAGGCAAGCCTGTACCGGATGGTTCCGGCGGATTTCTTGTGATCAAGCGGCCCTGGCCGGGCATGCTGCGCACGGTTTACGGCGATCCCGACCGCTACGTGAAGAATTATTGGTCGCAGATTCCCGGCATGTATTTTACCGGCGACGGGGCGCGAAAAGATAAGGACGGATATTTCTGGATCATGGGGCGCGTCGACGACGTGCTGAATGTCAGCGGACACCGGCTCAGCACGATGGAAGTTGAAAGCGCTCTGGTAGCGCATCCGGCCGTCGCGGAGGCCGCGGTGGTGGGCCGTCCTGACGAGCTCAAAGGACAGGCGATCTCGGCGTTCGTCACGCTGGAGCATGGAAGACAGCCTACCAGTGAACTGAAAGAAGAGTTGCGTAAGTGGGTGGCGAAGGAAATCGGAGCGTTGGCCAAGCCGGATGATATTCGCTTTACCGACATGCTCCCGAAGACGCGAAGCGGGAAAATTATGCGGCGCCTGCTGCGGGAGTTAGCGACGAACGGGAGCGTCAAAGGCGATACCACTACGCTGGAAGATTTTGGGGTGATTACGAGGTTGCAGGAGCAAGACGAAGTGTAAGCTGCGTTCCAACCTTATGGCGGGTCGACTGATATCCATCGCTTGCCTCGCGGTGATTGTCTGGCCGCTCGCTGCGCGTTCGCAAACCGGCTGCCTCAGGGGTCGTGTGGTCGATAACACCGGACAGCCGGTGAAGGGAATTCGGATCACGGTGGGCGATGGTACTTGGACTACGGCACAAATCTCTCCCGAGCCCCGGTCAGATGAAGCGGGTGAATTCAGAATCGACGGGATTCCTCCCGGCAACTACAAGGCGAATGCGTTTGACGATGCCCTCGGTTATCCGGGAATTTGGTGGCCATTGCGGGATGTATCAATCGCCGCCACCGCTCTTTGCGCGAACATCACTTTTAATGTGCGCTCGCGGGCCGCGAAGCTGAAGCTGGCAGTCACCGACGCTGTGACGAACCAGCCCATCCCCAACATTTTGCTGGATGTTTTTCCCGGAGAAAGGAACGGCCTTTGGCTGCCGGTGGAACCGCTGCTCAGTTATGGCCTGATGCCGCAGGTTCCATCGTTGGTTAAAGTGCGGCTAGTGGTGACGGCCAAGGGTTACTCGTCGACCGAATTCACGTTTCCATCGTTGGCGCCAGGAGAAACTCGCCAAATCGTCGCGAAACTTACGCCTAAGAGATTAGGGTGCATCACCGGCGTCGCGGTTGATGAGAATGATTCCCCAGTAGCCGCAGCTGAGATCAGCCCGCGATTTATGGGCAGCGGCTACGCCGGCGACACGTCGCCGGTAAACGCGGACGGCAATGGCAAGTTTAGCCTCGATAATCTTCGTCCCGGCGAGTATGTTCTCTGGCCTGAGAAAGAATCGGATGGTTTCTCGAGTAACTGGTCTGGCTGGAACGGCCAGGTCGCGTTGCCGCGAGTGACGATCGCTCCCGGCGGCCCCTGCCAGGAGCTGACGGTGAATATGGGCGCACGCGGCGCAGTCATGAGGGTCCGTGCCATGGACGGAGCGACGCACGAACCCTTGCCTGACATCATGGTGACTTTCCGAAACCCGGAAAACATGCGACAGGGCGGCACCGTTAGCGGGGAGCCGCGTGAAGTTCATGAGTTCCTGGTTCCATCGCGCGTAAGCGTCTCCATTCAGGTTCGGGCCTCTGGATATCGGCCCTCCGACCCCGTGCAAATCGGACCTCTCTCTCCCGGTGAGAAGCAGGACTTGATGGTGGCATTGCAGCGCGAGACAAGCCCAGGCCCACAGTAGCGATTTCGACGTCGGTTTGATTTCACCGGAAAGTTAAATGCCCTCTGAGATTCGATTGGGAAAATTACTGGCTCAGTCGGATCGCCAATTGCCGCTCGGGTTGAGTCATTTCACCCCATAACTTTTGCAGGTCCGCTTGCACCGCCTGATTGTCAGGATCCTTCCTGAGAGCCATAGCGAACCAGCGATACGCCGTCGGGAGGTCGTGGGGCGTGCACAGTCCCGCGGAGTAGAGGGCGCCCATCTCGATCATCGCTTTGGGATTGGCCTGCGCAGCCGCCGGCTTCAGCAGGCGCATGCCATGGTCGCAATCCTGGGTCACTCCGCGTCCATAGATGTATTTCTGAGCTTCGGCCACAGCGTCGGCCGACCGGGTTGACGTAATTCCGGCAGGGGGCTTGGGTTGCGGTTCGGCAGCCGCTTTTTTCGGCTTCGGGGCTGGAGGCGGTGGAGCATCGGGCGCGGCCGCTGTTGCCTCTGTGTCCGGTTCTTTGCCCGCAGGCTCGTTCGCGGCGGAGGAGTCTGGCGAAGAATTCGACGCATCGCTCGGAGCCGGAGTGTCAGGTTTCGCGGACGAAGTATCCGGAGTTGCAGCCGGACTGCCCGCGGCCGGGGTATTGGCGGAGGAAGAATCCGGCGCAGGCTGCGCCGCCGGCACGGCGGGCTGTGTCGGCGTCGGGGCCGGAGGTATGCTCGTGCCATTCGTATTCCCCGAGGACGGCACGTCGTAAGTAGTGGCTGATGGATCGGGAGCTTGCGATGTAACTGCCGGACGTTTGCTGGTGCCAATCAGCCACTTCCAGCGGAAGTAGCCAAATCCGCCAGCTAATGCAAGCATCAAGAGAATCAGCGCAAATTTTCCCGCGCCGCCACGTTTAGGTTCTTCATCTTCGAGCAGGTAATCGAGACTGCTGCTGGATTGTGAGTCCGCGCTCAAGCCTCGCTGTCGGGGAGGGGGATCGTTCAATCCCAGAAACGATGGGCCGCTGATCCCGGGCGAATCTTCCGATACTGGAGCTGCGGATCGCGGAGGCGCGACCACCTGCGGCCTTGCTGGGACGGGAGCCGGCGCTGCGGGAGATGTGCCCAATCGGCTGCCCGTGGATTCGCCCGACGAAGCGGCAACGGCGACCGGTGTAGATGCGACCACGGCGGGAGCGCCCAATAACTTAGTCCCGCACATTCCGCAAAAGCGATTCTCCTCCGAATTCTCATTACCGCAGCGAGGACAGCGCAATGACCCCCTCCTATGTCTTTGTATAGCTTACGATATCTTGACGATTCGATGCAGGACGCAGGCAACGGGGTTCCAGCAAAATAACCCTCAAACGGGTGGCACCAGCTCTCCAATGAGGGTACAAAACAGGCAACCAAAAAGAAATTCTTAGAGACTGCCGCGACAAAGCCTTTGACCGCAGAGTTCGCTGAGAGAGGCCGCCGAGGACGCTAAGAAAAAAGGCGCCTTGGCGACTCACTCTGCGGTCTCTGCCGGTTTTCTCTGCGATCTTAGCGGTTAAAAGCTTCTACGGAGTTCAACTGAGACATGGGTTGAGCTTCACGGGATTGGGGCCTATGAGGGCAGAGGAATCGAAATGCGGTGCGTAGTGGGGGTTGCGGGTTTGGTGCGGCGGAAGGGTGGAACAAACTCGCTGGAATGGTGTCTAAATCGTTATCGGATCCAATAATGGCAAGGGCAGTAGCGTATTCGGAGTATAGTATCCCGAGAAATTCCGAGCCCGCATGGAGGTTCGCATGGCATGGCGTCTAGCAGTAGCTCTCCTTCTGATTTCTCTCACCACCATCGCGTCTTCTCGCGACGCAGGGCCGCAGCGAGTTGAAGTTGCGGAGGCGCGAACGTCTGGTCTGATCGTAAAGAAAGTCGCTCCCGTCTACCCTCCGATGGCTCGGGAGGCACGTGTACAGGGCACGGTGATTCTGCGAGTGCAGATCAGCAAATCAGGGAACGTCGAGAATATCCAACTGGTCAGCGGACATTATATGCTCGCGCCCGCCGCCATTGAGGCGGTGAAGCAGTGGGAATACAAACCGTACTTGTTGAATGGCGAGCCAGTCGATGTAGAGACCAGAGTGACCGTGAACTTCACGCTCGCGGGTAATCCTCCGGCGGAGGGTGTCGTGGGCGATGCGCCCGGAGGCATTCCGCCGGGCGAGCGGGGCGGGATCATTTCTAACGTTCCGATCGAGCCAGACCGTCCCGGAGTCGTGCGTGTATCGCAAGGGGTGATGGCGGGGCTTTTGGTCAGCAAGGTAGCTCCCGATTATCCGGCTGACGCGAAACAAGCTCGCATTCAGGGAACGGTTGTGATGAGGGTGGTTGTCGACAAGGGAGGCAATATTGCAAACATCCAACTCATCAGCGGACATCCTATCTTGGCGCCGGCGGCTATCGATGCGGTCAAACAATGGAAGTACAGGCCGTACTTGCTGAACGGAATGCCGGTCGAAGTCGAGACCCAGGTGCAGGTGAACTTTACGCTCGCGTCGTAGTAGAGGTTCGTGGACAGTTGTTGACCGTCCCTACCTAATGGAAGTCATCCTGAACGGACCCGTTCTTCAGGCGAAGTGAAGAGCCTGACCTGTGCGAAGTCGAAGGGATCTCGCGTGGGCCGTCTGCGAAGCGCACCGCGCCGCGGTGATTGGCAGGATGCCGTCGTCACGCCTTCAAAACCAAAGTCACTCCGGTTCTCTCCTCAAACAATTTACATTTAGGCGGGAACTGGAATGCGCCGCAAGAACCGCAAGTGGGTCGCGATTGCCGCAGGAATTTATCTGCTGGTGATGTGGTCTGCCTATCGGTGGGCGATTGCGCAGCGGCCGACCGACGGCAACATTTTTGCCCACATCGAGCGCGAAGGAATCCGCAGGCAGGAAGAGGAGCGTGCAAAGGAGGCCGCGGCCGGTCCCAAGCCGACAGGCGAGACTCGACTGAATTCGGCTGGACCTGCATTTGTTGCGGCGCGCTACGATGCGACGCACGTGGTCTTCATGGTCGCGGCGGAAACCGAATCCAGATTTGCGTCTTCCTCGCACTTCGCCGGAAATCCGATCAAGATTCCCGCGCCTTCAAAACCCGCCGCGCCGCTCGCCGGCTTCCAGGAATTATGGGAGCCGGATACGCAGGCGCTGCATTTCTTACCGGAGATCGTGCAAAAGACGCAGCCCGGGGAGCAGTGGTGGCTCAGCGTCTCGCCCGCTTTGACCATTCCGGTCGTCATTGAGCGCACGGTCATTGCGCCGACCGGATGTTCGCTGGCCCTGGGCTTCCTGGCCACCGTGCCGCCCGAGGAGCAGGCTGCCTTCACCGCGTCCGGTCAGGATTATTTTGTGGTCCGGCGGAAGGCTGTCGAGCCAGTTGATCCCCCCGTTACCTCGCCCATCAGAGAGCTAACAGGTTGGAGACCTTCGCCCGCGGCGGCGAAGCAAATTGAGCAGCAGTTAACCGAGCGCATGAAGCAGGAAGTTGGCAGGATCGACGCACGCCTTATCGCCAACGCGGGCAGTCCGGGGGCGACGGCGAACGAACCACTCGTGGGCCACGCGCAGCCGCGATTCAAAGAGTGGATTCACGCAGACCGAGGGCTGATTCGCGGCGAGGGGACGCTCGACTATGACATGCGGGCCTTCCTCCTGAGTCCCGACGGAGTGCCGCGCGTTTTCGTGCGGGCGCGGTGGAAGCTGGCCAATGCTCCGATTTTCCTGATAAGCGCATGGTTCAGGGCTGAGCCGTCGAAAGCGAAACCTGCCACCGAAGACGCACCGGGAACAAGAATGCCCACAGAGATCCCTCCAGTTCTGCTCTCGGCGGATTCCAGTTGGGCGTCTGTGTTGCGAGAAGGCGCGGTCACCGGCCTTCTTGGCGATAACCTCGACTTCCAAAGCATCCTCAACGAATTTGACGCCGACCGTGACGGTTGGGCCGAGCTGCTAATCCACTCCAATCAGGGGCCTGCAATGACTATCACGTTATATCTGTATTCGGACCTGGGTCTGGCCCCGCTTAAGACTCCGCTCCGGCGGGATGCTCAGTCGCCGGAGTCCTGTGTTGATCCCTAAACGAGTAGGCAATATCAACCCCCCGCCCCTTCGACCGCGCTTAGGGCAGGCTCCATCTCCACAGAACAAGGGACAAGGACGAGGCACACGGTTATTGAGCGAACATGCCCGCGGATAATTGCGGTTCCGTCTGGCGCAAACTGCTGGCTCGCTGGCGAGCCCGCATGATCTGATCTTCGCTTAGGTTTTTTTCGAGAGCGTGAAGCAAATCGTTGCCTCGCGGGTCTCCGGCCATGGCCGCTGCAGTGATCGAGGCATAGCCCGCCTCCAGGTCCTTCGGCGTCCCGCGCCCTTCTGAATAAAGATAGCCGAGCTTGATACGCGCTCCGCTGTGGCCTTGCGCGGCGGCCTTCTGAAACCAGGAAAAAGCGGCGGCATCATTTTGCCCGACACCCTCGCCGCGCAGATACATGTCAGCAAGATTGTTCTGGCCCAGCGGATTGCCAGCCTCTGCCGCTTTGCGGTACCAGCTAACCGCGGTGGCGACATTCTTGGCGCAGCCGAGGCCCTGATCGTACATATAGCCAAAATTGGTTTCGGCGCTGCTGTCATCTCCGTGAGCACCTTTCTCGAACCAATGAAAAGCGGCGGCGTTGTCCTGACGCAGGCCTTTGCCCTCAAGATAGAGAATACCGAGGTTGAAATAGGCTCGTGCGAATCCCTGGTCGGCGGCGGCGTCCAGCCAGTTCAGCGCTGTCCCGTAATTGACCGGTGTGCCCCATCCATTGATGTACATGACGGCGAGATTCACCTGGGCCGGAGCGTATCCGCGCTGCGCCGCCTTTTCGAACCAGGACAGGGCTTCTTTCTGGCTGTAGTCCGGACCAATTGCCAGTATGGAAGCGATTCCCAGTTGATTTTGCTCAAAGGCATGGCCGCTGCGTGCCATCTTCTGTACGACTGTGCTGTCGCAAACTGCCGTGCCAGTTGCCACCAGGCGCGAGACCACAGCCAGGCTGCATTGTTGCTCGAGTGAGGCTTGGGGAGTCGGAGCTTGAGCGTTGGCAAGTAGCGCCCCCGCGATCATGATTCCAATTGCTATTGCCATGTCGAATTTCTTCACGGGTATCCCTCCGGGCTCGAGGATTGTGTATTGTTTCCCCGGCCCACGGATCAAAGGCTGCGTCTGAATCGCGGATACTTCAATGCAATGCCGGTCATTCGTGGATGCAAGCCGAATCATTTGCCGGAAAATGGCACCTCATCCAGCAATATCCTGATGACAAAAGACTTATTCCTGCGTCCATTGGAACAAGCGCCTCCGCCCTTACGTACCTGAGGTAAGATTAAAAACCGCACGGACCGCCAAATGATTCGCAATGGTTCAGATCGGGCACGCTTCGGTCCCTTTGAAGTTGACCTGCACACCCAGGAACTGTGGAAGTTTGGAACGCGGCTGAAGCTGGTCGGTCAGCCGTTTGAAATCCTGGCCGTGCTGTTGAGCAAGCCCGGCGAACTGGTGACCCGCGAAGAACTGCGCACGCGCCTCTGGCCCGCCGATACTTTCGTCGACTTCAATCATGGCCTGAACGCAGCTGTGAACAAGCTGCGCGAGGCCTTGAGCGATTCGGCGGACGCTCCGCGCTACGTGGAAACCCTACCCCGCCGTGGTTACCGTTTCATGGCTGCGGTAGAGTGGGTGGGGGCCAAGCCCGTGGTTTTTGAAGCTCCGCTGACCCATGCCGCACCCGTCCTGGTCGAGCCCCAAAGTTCATTGACAACGGATTCATTCCCAGAGGAGTTGATGCTGGAGGTGGCCGCCGCACCGCCCTACGCTGAAATACGGAGCCCGAGTCCTTTACTGCGATACCTACTGGGAGCAGGCGTGCTGTTCACATTATTTCTGGCAGCCACGCTATTTTTAAAGACAGCTTCTACCTACGGCGCGGGATCGCCGACTCGCTCGGTCGTGGAATACACACGCCCATTACTTGCGATTTCCGATACAGCTACGCCAGCTTTCTCGCAGGATGGAAATTTCGTGGCTTTCTTCCGCGAGCACTCACAGCCGGGACAGTCCGGCATTTACGTGACGCCGGTCGGCAGCAATCAGTTGATGCAGCTTACCAGCAACGAGAACGACCGGTACCCTGTCTGGTCTCCCGATGGACGCTGGATCGCTTTTTCACGCCTCGCCAATAACGTCTATTCCATCCATGTGGTCGCAGCAGACGGCGGGCGCGAACAAAAACGAAACGCAGAAGAAAAAGTCACCGCAACATCGGCAGCGTTTACGTTCAGCTCCAGCGGCGCGGCGGAACGCGAACTCACCACAGGCGGCGTGGTGCCGCGCCATGGGGAACTCGACTGGTCGCCCGATGGCAAGTCCATTGCGTTTGCCGGCGCTTCGGGCATTTACCTCTTGTCCCTTAAAGATTCCGCCGTACGTCGTGTCACCGGTCCGCCGGCGATGGTCGAGGATTGGGGCCCGTCATTTTCTCCTGACGGTGAGAAAATCATGTTCGTACGGAACCGCCAGATCGGATCGCCCGATGAAATCTGGGTCGCGCCGGTCGGCGGAGGAGAAGAAGTTCGTATTGTTTCGGAACGGGGACGCATCAGCGGCCCACCGCAATGGTCGTTCGACGGACGCTCCGTTATCTTTTCTTCGAATCGCACCGGGCATCCCGCGCTCTGGAGAGTTGCTCTGGACGCTCCCGACTCCGCCGTACAGATCAGGGAGGCAGGAGCCCCGGCTTGGGATCCCGCAGTCTCGCGGCGCGGATACCGTCTCGCTTATGAGCGGCTCTTGCATAGCGTCAGCATCTGGCAAATGCATCTCTCCGGGTCCGGGGAAAAGCGTCCTTACCTGACGGTTTCCTCGACCAGCGACACCGATCAGGGCCCGGGACCTCAGTTCTCCCCCGACGGTAAGAGGCTCGCGTATATGTCCGATCGTTCGGGAACGCTGGAGATCTGGGTCAGCAACCGTGATGGGAGCAATGGGTTCCAGTTGAGCGCGGTGGGCGGCGCAGGCACGCCGCGGTGGTCGCCGGATAGCCAGGCCGTGGTGTTCGACGTCTCGACCCCGAGCGGCAGCAAGATCGTCAGCATGAACCTGCACGGCGGCGCGCCACAGACTTTGACAGCGGACGGGTTCCACAGTGTGTGCCCCAGCTGGTCGCACGATGGCAAATGGATCTACTTCGCTTCTCCGCGCTCCGGCGACTGGCAGGTCTGGAAGATTCCAGCGGCAGGCGGTTCGCCCCTTCAGGTAACTCAACACAGCGGACACGCGCCGCTCGAGTCGCTCGACGGCAAGTTTATTTATTACGCGAAAACTCCCATGGCGGAGCCTGAGATTTGGCGTGTGCCGGTGGACGGTGGCACCGAGACACCGCTCCCCTTGGTGCGCCCGGGGACGTGGGCCAGTTGGCAGGTGGTAAAAGGTGGAATTCTTTTCGTCGGACCGTCGCTGGGACACCAAGCTGTGCTCAGCCTCTACGATTTTGGCCAGCAGCGCACTTCCACAGTGGCCGTGCTCGAGCGCATCCCCTTCTGGCTTGGAGTCACGGCCGATGGCCACACCGTGGCCTTCGACCAGCCCGGCCAGGAACAAACCCAAGCCATGCTGGTCGATAACTTCCGCTGATACTTTTCTCTAAGAACCTTTCGTGCGCTGAAAACGTGCCCTGAAACCTTACTTCGTCATAGTCTGATTCATCATAGTCTGATTCATCGGAGCGGGAGTGCCTGCGGAAGTCAGGCTGTCTTTTATCGTTTTTGGCAGCTTATCGGAGTTGGCCAGCAAGAGACTGACCTGCCACATTTGCGTGGGCGAGAGAAGCGTCTGGAATCCCGGCATTCCGGTCATCCGAATTCCTCCCTCAACCTTCCAAAATGTTTCTTCTGGAGGATCGTCGGACACGCCGGTGCCTTCGGTGAGTTTGGGAGGTTTGGGGAACATTCCTAGTGCGATCGCAGTTTGCGGCTGTCCCGGCAGGCCGTGACAGACGGCGCAATTGTCTTTGTAAACCTGGACGCCGGCTAGAAAGGTTGCCTCATCCGCTGGAATCGGGGAAGACTTCGGCATTTCTTTCCGCATACGAGCATGCTGAGCCAGTTTCGCCAGCATCTTTTCAAACGGCATTGGGGTCGCCTTCGTCGCTACCGGCGCGCTTCCAGAAGAGAAATACATATACACACAGATCGGAATCACAATTAATCCCACGATCAGACCAAGCAAGAATTTCCCCATTCACTTTCTCCTCGAAATTTATTTGGATATTGATAGTAACCCAGACTAGCAAAACGGGGCGGAGTTGGGTTTCGAGGAAAACAGCAAATGTCCGCTGTCATTTCGATAACCTGTAGGTGTAGCCACATACGAAGGTGCTAACCGAGAACCGAGAACGGAGAACCGAGAAACTGAGAACTGAGAACTGAGAACTGCTGTTCCCCCGAGTGCTAAACTCGCATCGGCATGCTGACTCACCTGGAATGCACTCGCTGCGGCGAACATTATCCCGCCGAGCGCCCGCAAACCGTTTGCACGAAAGATGGAGGCATTCTCTATGCGCGCTACGATCTCCCTGTAATCAAGCGCGCATTTTCCTCCGCTCGACTGGCGGGGAGAGCGTCCACCATGTGGCGCTATGACGCGGTTCTGCCCGAGGCCAATCCGGTTTCGCTGGGCGAAGGCTTCACGCCCGTGCTTCCCAGCCGCGAGTACTCCAACGTTTACATAAAAGATGAGGGACTGAATCCGACGGGATCGTTCAAGGCGCGAGGCCTGTCGGCGTGTGTAACCATGGCTCGGCACTTCGGACTGAAGAAGCTCGCGATTCCTTCCGCAGGCAATGCAGCCGGAGCGCTCGCGGCTTACGCCGCCGCCGCCGGCCTTGAGGCGCACATCTTTATGCCCAAGGATGTTCCCATGGCAAACCGCATTGAGTGCGATTTCTACGGAGCGCACGTCACGCTGGTCGACGGGCTGATCAGTGATTGCGCGCGCAAAGTCGCGGAGCTGAAAAAAGAAAGCTTCTGGGAGAAAGACGGATGGTTCGACGTCAGCACCACGAAAGAACCTTATCGTGTCGAAGGCAAGAAAACCATGGGCTACGAAGTTGCCGAGCAGCTGGGCTGGAGAATCCCGCAAGGCATTATCTACCCGACCGGCGGCGGAGTCGGTTTGCTGGGCATGTGGAAAGCGTTTGAAGAAATGGAAGCGCTGGGATGGATTGGTTCGGAACGCCCGAAAATGATCACCGTGCAAGCCGCCGGCTGCGCGCCCATCGTGAAGGCATGGGATGAACGGCGGCCCACCGCCGAAATGTGGCCTGATGCCGCAACTCTGGCCTCCGGTCTGCGCGTTCCGAAACCGTATGGAGACTACCTGATCCTCGACATATTGATGAAAAGCAATGGCACAGCGATCAGTGCCACCGACGACGAGATTCTTGAAGCAACGCGACACTGGGCAAGAGTCGAAGGCATTTTCGCCGCGCCCGAAGGCGCAGCTTCGCTGGTTGCCTATCGCAAGCTCCGCGCTAGCGGATTCTTCAAGCCCGAAGACACTGTAGTTTTGTTCAACACCGGCAGCGGCCTGAAATATCTGGACGTTCTGGACACTCGTGTGGCCGCGGACGACTCAACCGGAAGGCCCGCGAAGCCCGCGGCCCGGCACATCGGCGGAATCATCGGCCCGTACTGATTGTCGTAAAGCCGCAATCAAAATAAACATTGTCATTCCAAACCGGGCTGAAAACCCGGTGAGGAATCTGTTGTTCCCTCACTTTCGCGCCGAAGCAAAATGTGCCAGTCTGTATTCCCCAGTGTTCCTCTGTGCCCTCTGTGATTAAATGGTTTCTTCGCCATGTCCCAGCGCCTCTATTATCAGGATTCGTTTCTCTACGATTTTGACGCGGAGGTCCGTGAAGTCGTCGACAGCCCCCGTCCGGGGCTTATTCTCGACCGCACGGCTTTCTATCCCACAAGCGGCGGGCAGGTCTTCGATACCGGCTGGATCGCCTCGGACGCGAACTCAAAGTTGCGTGTGACCGAAGTTGCCGACAGCGAAGATGGCCGCGTGATCCATTATTTAGAAGCGCCGACCAAAGATTTGAAGCCCGGAAGCCGCGTCCGCGGCCTGATTGACGCCTCGCGGCGCCGCGACCACATGCAGCAGCACTCCGGACAGCATGTACTGTCGGCAGCTTTCGTGCGGCTGCACGGCATGGCGACAGTTTCCTTTCATATGGCCGACGATTACTGCTCCATCGATCTCGATACTCCGGCGCTGACGAAAGAACAAATCGAATCGGCCGAGCGTCTCGCCAACGAAATCATTCTGGAGAATCGTTCAGTCGACATTCGATTCGTGACCCGCGACGAAGCGGGGAAGCTTGGCCTGCGGAAACTGCCGCCCGCGGAGCGCGACGAATTGCGGCTAATCGACATCCGCGACTTCGATCTTACGGCGTGCGGCGGCACGCACGTCGCGCAGACCGGGCAGATTGCCAGCATCCTGGTGCGTAAAACCGAAAAAGTTCGGCAGGGATGGCGCGTCGAATTCGTCGCGGGACAGCGCGCCGTCACGACTGCGCGGCGCGACTTCACTACGCTGAGCGAAACTGCCGGGCTATTTTCCGCGCACATCTACGATGTGCCGCAGCAAGCTCGCAAGTCGCTGGATGAGATCAAATCGCTGCACAAGCAATACGAGCAGTCGCAGGAGGAACTGGCTGCAGCCTATGCTTCTGTGCTGCTCGCCGACGCCAGTGAAACGCACGGGCGTCGGATTGTTGTCCGCACGCTTGCCGACCGCGATCTAAACTTCGTTAAGCTGCTCGCTCAGAAACTGACTCGGGCTTCTCCCATCGTCATCGCACTACTGGCGACGATTTCGCCGCAACCCTCGTTGGTGTTCGCGCAGTCCGCAGGCCAGCCCTTCGACATGGGAGCGCTGATGAAAGAGACCACGACTAAGCTCGGCGGACGCGGCGGAGGGAGCAAAGATTTGGCGCAAGGTGGCATTCCGAGTGCCGAGGGAATTGAAGCCACTCTCAAAGCCATAGCCGCGACGCTCCCCAACTGAGAGCGCGGCGAAGCTGAAAGATTCGAATGGAAGATGGGCGTTGCCGGATTGCAAATAGCGGCAGCCCACACTTCGAATCCGAAACGTGGGCCGCCCTGATAAGACTGAGAGTTAGGCCTGCTGTTGTCTGCGGGAGCGCTCCCACCAGACTTTGGGATCTTCGGGACGGTTCAGCATGTTCGACAATTCCTGTTTGATCTCACGCAGGCGGCTGGTGCGCAATTCGAGCGCCGTCTGATCCAGCGCATTGTGCCCGCCCTTTTCCGCGAAACGGGCGTTCAGGTTGCGCAAATCAGCGATTTCCTGGCGAAGGCTGGAGAGGTGTTCCGTAATATAAGGCATCTCCTCCATCATACGCTCTATTTGCCTGAGCGCCCGGAATTCGGCGCACACTGCGAAACGGGCGTAAAAAGCTGAAATCCCAGCGAGTCTGGGGTACACTTTAGCGCTCCGGAGGTGCCGAATGGGAGCTCCAGGCCAGACCATTGAACTCCAGCAGAAACCGCAACCTCAGCAGGAACCCCTGGATCAAGAATTTCACATCCCACAGGAACCGAGACAGCGCCCGTGGAGCTTGGCTTCTCGGACCGCGTTTCGTGCCTGCTTCGTATACTTCGGTTTGTTCTGCCTGGCCACGCAGATTTTCGCCGCTTTATTTCCGATCCCAAAAGTCGATGTTCCAGACCCCGGTACGCTACCCCCAATGCGCCAGATTGTTTTTTGGACTGCTGCTCACGTGTTCCACGCCAAGCTTCCGCTCATTTATTCGGATACCGGTAGCGGGGACAGAACTTTCGACTGGGTACTAGCCTTCTGTTTGCTGGTGATTGCCGTAGTGGCGACAGGCATTTGGTCGGTCCTGGACCGCCAACGCGAAAACTACGACACTCTGCTTAAGTGGTTTCAGCTGTTCATCCGTTTTGCCCTGGCTTCGCAGCTCATCCTATACGGAGTGAGTAAAGCCATTCCTTTGCAAATGCCCTTTCCGAGCCTAATCACCCTCGTCGAGCCGTTCCATAACCTTTCCCCAATGGGTGTTTTGTGGGCTTCGATTGGCGCCTCGCCACGCTATGAAATGTTCGCCGGCTGCGCGGAAATGTTAGGGGGTATCCTGCTCATCTTTCCCCGAACGGCGATGTTGGGCGCGCTCGTTTGCCTGGCAGACATGATTCAGGTTTTCATGCTGAATATGGCGTACGACGTTCCGGTCAAGCTCTTCTCCTTCCATCTGATTCTGATGTCATTGTTTCTCCTCGCGCCAGAGTTCCCGCGTCTGGCAGATTTCTTTTTTCGTAACCGCGCCGTAGGTCCTTCAACGCAACCGGCGCTGCTCCACACCAGACGGGGCAACCGGATCGTGCTCGCCGCGCAAATCATTCTTGCCATCTGGATCCTCGGAGTGAATGTCTATACCGATTGGGGCCTTTGGCATACATATGGCGGTGGCCGTCCGAAATCCCCGCTCTACGGTATTTGGAACGTCGACGAGCTTTCCATTGACAGTCAAATACGTTCGCCGTTGCTGAACGATTATGATCGCTGGCACCGGGCCGTG
This sequence comes from uncultured Acidobacteriaceae bacterium, assembly GCA_963733795.1. Taxonomy (GTDB): domain Bacteria; phylum Acidobacteriota; class Terriglobia; order Terriglobales; family Acidobacteriaceae; genus Sulfotelmatobacter. The sequence goes on along the minus strand of CAVTED010000001.1, from coordinate 549,273 downwards.
TTTGATTTTCCCGAGTGGATGGTTTTTCAGCGCATGGACGATTCTTTCGTCAGTTACGATACGTCGATGAATGACAAGGACAAGACAATCGCATTGACCAAGAACGGCGATAAGAAAGCGACTTTTGCATTTCAGCGCGTGGCGCCGGACCGACTCATTCTCGATGGCGATATGAACGGCCACAAGGTGCACATGCAGTTGCAGCTGGTGGATCGAAGCAAGTTCGTACTCCTGAGCCGCGGCTTTCACTGGATTTCAGAATATCCCTTCAACCGCTGAGGAGTGCTTCAACGAAAGACTCTATGAGCGCATTGCACGGTCACTCACGATGAGCGGTAGGGCGTGCGTAGTCGGCGCGGGCCCAAATGGATTGGCGGCAGCGATTGTTCTGGCTCAGGCCGGAATGCAGGTCGAGGTGCTGGAAGCGGAGTCCACTCCCGGCGGAGCAGCGCGCACGCTGGAGCTTACACTCCCAGGCTTTCGCCACGACTTCGGGTCAGCCATCTATCCGATGGCGGCAGGGTCGCCTTTTTTTTCCTCGCTGCCGCTGCGCGATCACGGTTTGGAGTGGATTCACTCGCCCGCTCCTTTGGCGCATCCTTTGGATGACGGCACAGCGGTGATGTTGGAGCGCGACCTCTCCACAACGGCAACTTCACTTGGCGTCGATGGACCTGCGTGGGACAAGCTCATGCGTCCATTCGTCCAGCGCTGGAGTGAATTTGCTCCCGAGATATTGCGCCCGGTTTCTTTTGTCCCTAAACATCCTTGGCTGATGGCGCGATTTGGACTGGTCGGGGTGCAGTCGGCGCAAGCGGTCGCTCGCAGGTTTCGCGAAGTGCGAACCCGGGCGCTATTCGCAGGATTGGCCGCCCATTCTTTCCTCAGCCTGGACGAACCGCTAACCGCCGCATTCGCCATTCTGATGGCAGTGCCGGCACATGCCGTGGGCTGGCCGATCCCTCGTGGCGGCGCGCAGTCACTCGCGAACGCACTGTGCTCGTTGCTCTCGTCTTTGGGAGGAAAACTGAGCACTTCGTCGCCGGTAGAAACCTTGGCGGCCTTACAGAATTATGAGGTTTTCCTGTGCGACCTGACCCCGCGGCAACTGCTTAAGGTTGCCGGAGCGAGATTGTCGGAAAATTTCAAACGATGGCTGGAAAAATTTCGCTACGGGACGGCTGCCTTCAAAGTCGACTATGCATTGAACGCCCCGATCCCCTGGAAGGCTTCCGAATGCTTGCGAGCGGCTACGGTGCATTTGGGCGGAAGCTATGAGGAAATCGCGGCCTCGGAACAGGCGGTGCGAAATGGACAGCATGCGGAGCGCCCCTTCGTTCTTCTCGCTCAGCCTAGTCTGTTCGATAGCTCACGGGCTCCGGCAGGGAAGCATACGGCGTGGGCTTATTGTCATGTCCCCAATGGGTCGAAGGTCGACATGCTGGAGAGATTGGAAAATCAGATTGAGCGCTTCGCGCCCGGCTTCCGCGATTGCGTATTGGCGCGGCACGTATTTTCACCTGCGGATCTGGAAAGTATGGACGCCAATCTGGTCGGCGGCGACATTGGCGGCGGAGTGATGGATATGCGTCAGTTTTTGTTTCGACCGACCTGGCGGCATTACGCCACCTCGGCGCGGAATATTTATATTTGCTCGTCGTCGACGCCCCCAGGCGGAGGGGTCCACGGCATGTGCGGATATCATGCCGCGAAGATGGCGTTGTCGAGGCTGGGATAGCTCATGTGGGACCGCAGCCTTCGGCCAGTCCCGCCAAGCGCAGCCCAGCCGTTACTTCGATGCCGCTTATTCGCTCTGCGGCGGCGTTGTCGGCCATTCGATGGAGTGGATTGTTCCATCGGACCCTCGTTCCAGAGTTGGGGCATACAGGCCCAGGTATTGACGTCGCCACCACAGCCCTTGAGTGCGCTTCTCGGACATGCGGGTAAACCAGTATTGCCACTTGACGGCGCGAACCTGGCGCGGCGGACCATGCGGGAAGGGATTGCCCGCAAATAGGTTGAGAACGTCGGCGTCGTTGAAGAGCAAACGCACTTCGGTTCGGGGCACGATTGAATATTCGCGCCAGGAGCCCAGCGACGCGAACCACAGATTCCACTCGAATCGCGGCTGATAGGGCGCGTAAATACCGGGCGGCTTGCGCACGTCCTGCGGTTTATAGCGGAACGGATACGCGACCCAGGTGGTGCCGTCGTCGGAACCTTGAAACTCAATCTCGTATCGGCCGCGGGTCATGATGCCGAAGAGGCCGTAGCGATTGGCGACGCGAAAAGGCTCGAGCACCTCAACCGGGGAGGTGGGCAGCGGAAGCGGGGCAAACATCCAGATCAATTCCGCCGCGGTAGCATAGAAAATCCAGGTCAACAAGATTCCGGCTAGAGACAACTTCGCAGTCTTGAAATAATTTCCACGACTGTCCGAGGGTTTCATTTGACTCGGAGAGGTGGGCGCATCCGCAGTGAAAGATTTCTTCCAGCGCGGGGGCAGAAAGGGCAGAAGCGAGCCATCGTCCAGCAAGAGAACTCCGAGCGTGAGGACGAGATAGTTCAGAAAGGTGTAGTTGGCCGTCAGGATTACGCCCAGTTCCCAGGGCGTAACAATCAGGAAGCATAGGATGCGCCAGCGGCGCGGGAAAAATAACATCCAGACCAGACCCAGTTCGAGCGCGAGTGTGGCGAAGGCGCTCGAAGCGTGGAACCAGTGCGGCAGATGCTGCACGTACCAGCCGATCCAAGTGGGCAGGGGCCCGTTCTGGTAGTACTCGTCCATGGCGGAGAAGTTGCGCCATTCCGGGTCTCCGCCGGCAATCTTTGCCACGCCCGACTCGAAGTAGATGCGAAACCATTCCCACTGCAGCAGGAACAAGCTGGCGCGCGAAGGCGGCGATGCTCGCCCAAGGGCAGGGCGGATTCCGGGCGGCGCGAAGAAAAGTGAGATGAGTCCCGCTTCGAGCAGCATGCCATCGGATTGATATCCGGAAAAATCCTGCGCCGCGCTCACGAACGAGAGGAAGCTCACGAAACAGATGAGCAGCATTGCGCGCGGCCAGACATTCAGCACCAACACGATCGACGCGATCATGCCGGCCCAGCATATGGCGGTCAACATATGGGGGCCGCTGGAAATCCAAAACACCGTTGGTGCGAACCAGAGGCCGCGGGTCTGGCCGAAGGTACGCGCTACGGCTTGCAGGTATTCGTTGGCGGGGAGAATCCCTTCGGGGCCGATGAGGCCGCGGATCTGAAAGACGAGGGAGAAGAACGCGGAGAAATAAATTCCGCCCAGCGCACGCAGGAATAGCCAGCGGGGGATGAGGCGGTCGGCGGCGCCATGCTCCGAGTCAAGTAACCATCGGGCGGCGTGGGCAAGCCGGTTCATGGCGTCCGCAATTATAGCGAGCGGGACGCACTCCGCTCCCCGCTCGCAGGCCCCATTCGCGCCGTGATCGCGCTACGCAGCGATGCGGCGGGTGATCCTCTTTACTTTGTCGCTGAAGCGAGGTTTGCCGACGGGGACGCTTGCTTCCCAAGGCTCCTCGACGCCCATCAGCGCGAGAGCTCCGCCGGCCAGTGCCATGTTCTTCATGAAGTTGATCATGTTGTTGTTGCGCGTCTCCGGATCTTCATTACGCCAGAAGTCGTGCATGATGGGAGAGACTCCCGCCAGGAAACCGAGGAGGGCCGCGGCTCCCAGCTTCGGTTTCACGCCGAGCAACACGCTGGCCCCGCCGATCAGCAGCGGCACGGCGGATAGCGTCACCGCCAGCTCCGGCTGAGGCACGCCCTTGGCGCGCGCGTACGCTGCCATCGATTTGCGATTTTGCAGGTGGCTGATTCCGCTGTTGATGAAAAATCCGGCGAACATTAAGCGACCGATCAGAAAGGGGGCTTTCATTTCAATTCCTCCCCGCGGATCTCCGCCTGCGGATTTTCCGCGTCATAGACGAGTGCGCCCCGTTGGGATGAGAAAAGAGCGGTGGCGGTTGCAATCCGACTTGCTTGCAATCCGACCGCCGGTTCATGTTTCCAAAATCGTGTTTCCAAGTACATGTTTCCGCCAAGGTCGCGACAGGTTACGCTGCGGCCAGGAACTGCGGCTGTTTGTATGCGCCGATTTGCTCGAGCATTCCGAGCTGATCCCAGTTGTCCCAGCCCTCAACGATCTTTCGGTCGACAATCCGGGCGATCGAAATCCCGCGGCTGCGCACCGTGCGGCCGCTGGCGGGGAAGCCGAGACCGTCTCCTGTGTGAGTCATGGTGGCTGACCATCGCAGGACAACTTTGTCGCCGGCGCCGAAGACGTTTTCGACTTTCATCTGGATATTTGAGAACGCGCCGCGAATTTCGCGCACGAATTTTTCGAACTCCTCCGGCCCCCGAATTTCCGCTTCCGCGCCCCTCTGTCCTCTGGCTACCGAATCCGGAGAAAGCAATTCGTGAACTGTCTCCATCCGGCCTTCATTCCACACTTCCTGAAACCAGCGTCGCATCAATTGAATATTTTCGTCGGCTGACGTATTGCTTGACATAGGCGTTTACTCCTATCGAACGATATCGGGCACCACACGGTAGCTCCCTGCCATAAAGCAGGCAAGGGAAATCTCGGATTGGCCGGGAGCGCTCGAGAGGCGGCGATCCTCGTCGCGTTCTGGAGAGCCGGGGATACACTCCCCCCACATTTTTTTACTGTATCGCCCTAAAATCCTCATTTCATTGGAGTTGGCGTTGGTAGATATGAGCCGATCCGGGCAAAATCTTGAGCCATAAGGGCTTATGGCTAAAATCTCCCGGAATAAGGACTTAGCTTCGGTTTTCAGACTGCTGACCGGGGGTTTTTTGACGAACTGGTTAGGAGAGCTTTCGCGCATGTAGCGAGCTTGCGCGTTTTGAAATCCTCAGTAAAGGTCGTTCGTCACAAGAAGTGAGATTTTTTCTGTGGAAGGCTGTGGAAAAAGGCTGAGTCGGAGTGCCTTTGCGCGGCTATGCTTCGCAGTCGGCGGACGGACGAATGCGTCCGTCGCCACGTGAGCGTCGCGCCGGCGGAAATCGAAAAGCAGGTTCCTCCACTTCGCCGTCGCATTCGCTCCGGCTCCGGTCGGAATGACAGGGCTTTCTTTGGACTCGAACCAGGGTTATCCTTCCCGGTTTTGTCCACGTTGTTATATAAATATTTATATACAATGATGCATCTTGACGAAGGAATGAGCTGGTATGGGGAAGAACTTGTTTGAAGATTTGGGATTCTCGCCGGAGGAAGCGGCGGCACTTAAACTCAAGGCGGACCTGCACTCCAAGGTCGTGAAAAGCGCAGCCCGCTATTCGCAAAAGCAACCGCAAACCATCCTGGATGAGCCGCAGCCGAGAGTCAGCGATCTCTTGCGGGGAAAAATGTCGAAGTTCAGTTTGGAAATGTTAGTGATCTACGCCGAAAGACTGGGGCTGCGCACCGAGATTAAAACCAGGCTGATTAAAACCAGAAAAGCGCGGTCGCGCGGAGCCGCTGCTGGCTTGGCTCTCCTCTAATGGAGTGGGCTGACGATTGTGAATGCTTTGTGCGCCAGGGACGGCGGAAGTTCACTCCGTCGCAACCGGTGGAGCATCGACGCTCGCTCTGGGCAGCTTGGGCATGGCGCCGATCGCGGATAGAAATCGCGCGTTGTCGATCAATTGCCAGACTTCGACACACTTCCCGCGGTCGAACAGATGAAGCAGCACTCCAGGCGCGACGACGAAATTATTGGTGGCGGCATAGCCCATGTATTCGCCTTTGTGCCGGGCATAGAAGGTATACCGGTGAGCCACTTTTTCACCGTCGCAGAAGATATCCTGACTATCGATTCTCCGGTCGGGAAACCCCCGCAAAATCTGCTGGAAGTGCTCTCGCAATCCCCCGACACCGGGCTTTACGTTACCGAACCCGTGGTGCAGAACGCCCCGGTCATAAAGCGTCAGGTAGCCTTCCATGTCCTTCGCGTTGTAGCGCTCGGCGGCCAGTTGAATGGCCTTGATGTTCTCGTCTCTCGGCATCCGTGCTGCCTCGCACACCAAAAGCTCTAGGCCCAATACACTTTACATTGACTCTATCGACACGATTGGCCTTTTCCCGTAGCGGGAGCCCCACTCAGAAATGGAGACGGCAATTCAATCCGAGATCGGCCGCAGGTAGCTTCTTCCCATAAATCGCCCTACACAGAGCATCGAGTGTCTCGATGATCGCTTCGACAGCGCTCCGCACGCCGAATTGAGTGATCGACGGTATCACTTTGGCATGGGTTAGATCATTCCTCAGTCGCATTGCTGTCACCAGCTTCCCCCACCACGATGCCGACTTATCTACTGGGGCACCCGAGAGTTTGGCATGAAGAAACTCGATACGATCCTCCAGTCTGTATACCTTCAGTGCGTCCTGAACTCTGAACTCGCCTTCCTCTAAACGCACGTCATGCTCCAAAAGCAAGCCTCTTTCGTGCGCTGATAGATCAGTTCGAAGAGAAGACTCATCACCTATAGAGTTTATCCTCGCCTCCAAGGCACAGAATGAGAGCATGAGGGGTGCGTGGAGGTAAGCAGCTTCCGCCGTCGTTTCGGAGGATTCACGTGCCTTCTCAAGGAATCCCTTTGCTTCCTCCAAGAGTTGATCCGCGAAAAGGTCGAAATCAGCCATTGACTTCCTTCGCTTTAGCTTCAGCTTCTTTCACTTCCAATTGTCCCTGTTTGGCATGGTATTTCTTTATGGCTATGTCAATTGACGATTTTGTGATCCCTTTACCATCCTCAGCTTGGATAAAAAATAGCTCAGCGAACCTACCTCTTTCTTGGGGATCGGTCCGGTATCCCAATCCACGATAATTTGTCGCATCTGACCAGTGTCGGCCGTTAGCGAGTTGACTGGCATTCAAGGGATCGTGAGATGTCCAGTCTTTCAGACCGAAATGCCGCTTTAGTCTGGGAGCATTATTGTGAAGTACCCCCGCCACATATACCCACGCCGCCATGATCGCTAGGTTAAGAGCTTTTTCGGGATAATCGGGTTTAGCTCGCTTCCCCTGTTTCTTGGAGTTTTCAAACGCCGCCCGTTGCCCTCGTATGAGGGCAGCGAATTCTTTACCCGCTGTCAGCAATCCTTGATCTGTCCAGAGTTCGTGATGTGTCGCCTTCGTCTGTTCCCATTGATCGTCTGAACCGCCGCTTTTATACACGACGGGCGCAGTAGCAACATTCGCAAAGTTTTTAGAGTCTATGGGTTTCCCCATGTAGTAATTCGTGATAAATGTTGTTGCCATTCTGACTGAAATAGGCCCGTTTCTTGCGTAGCTATCAGCAAAATCCTGCCCCTTCTTGAGCAATCCAGTTGTCTGGCACCAGTCCCGCAATTGCGAGCCCTTAGCAGTCTCGCGCAGTCTGTCGATGAGGTCGCCGGAAATGTCGATATTCGTGTTGGAAATCAGCTGCACGTCTAACCGTTGCGGCATGTCCAGAGCGAAGTAAACTTTTACTCCGTGGTACACATCGACTTGGCTTTCCAATGCGGACCGGATCGCTTCAAATCTGTGCTGGCCGCCGATGATTTTCAGAGGGCTGGCCAAGAAATCCTCTAAGTCTTTTTTCCATTCGGCCACTATGTTGCTGAACGACCGCCTTAGTTTGGCGTCGTCCTTCATCTTCTGAAACGCAACGCTGCCTTCCTCGATATCACGGTTAGCCCGGTATTCGGATTGCTCATCAGGATCCAGAGGTACGTCGGTCGTGCCAAGGGCGATGACCTTGCTTCCCAAAATGTGACACTCGCAATAGTGGGCGCCGGTTCTTGCGTCCGACAGGAGCAGCAACTTCTCGTGCGTTTCGAGAGGATTACACTCGCCGACAAACTGCTTCACCAAATCCTTGATTTTGTCACCGTCATTGCCGTTCTTCACGATTGCCAATCCTCCGATTTTCAGCGGTAGAGGGATTAGACTGCAAATCCTAGGGCCGTTCAAGGCCTGCTGTTTTTCGGCGGCATTAGCGGGCGTGTAGGGCACGGCTGTTATTTGTCGCGGGCGCCCCGTCCAAACACGGCTAGGGCGGGGTTTTTCTTGATCGCCTGCAAGGGTCAAGAAACCCTACCCTAACGTTGAATATAAGGCTTCCCGCGAGATCCTGATCTCGATACCTGGGCCTTTGAGCGCGACGACCGCGAAGATCGCGCCGATTCGGCGAACTATGTTTCCCGCGAGATGACCGGCTATGAAGACCTCGACGAATACGGCGACTGGAGTTACGTGGCCGGCTACGGCCCATGCTGGCGGCCGCGCGCGGTCGTTGTCGGATGGGCCCCCTATCGCTTCGGCCACTGGACGTTTGTCGGTCCGTGGGGCTGGACCTGGGTCGAAGATGAGCCGTGGGGATTCGCTCCTTTTCACTACGGTCGCTGGGCGTTTGTAGGGACCGGATGGTTCTGGGTTCCGGGACCGGTCGTGGTTCGGCCCATCTGGGCGCCGGCCCTGGTTGCATTCGTGGGCGGCGGTCCGGGTTTCCGCTTCTCGGCCGGCGTTGGCGTGGGATGGTTCCCGCTGGCTCCGGGAGAAGTCTATCTCCCCGGATATCGCGTGAGCCGGGCCTACGTGAACAACGTGAACATTACCAACACAACGGTGACGGTCACGAAAGTGACGAACGTCTATAACACGGTGATCGTGAACCGAGGCACGGTCAATCGGGTGACATATGTGAATCAGCGTGTGAACAACGGGGTGACGGTGGTGTCGCACGATGCATTCGTCAATGCGCGCCCGGTCGCACAGAACGTGATGCGAGTTGATACCAGGGAATTGGCTGCGGCGCCAGTCAGTCACGTGGTGGCGGCCGAACCGATCCGCGCCAGTGTAGTCGGCGGGGGACGGCCAGTTTCCGTCAGGCCTCCTGCAGCGGTCATCAGCCGTCCGGTAGTTGCGGTCAGGACGCCTCCGCCACTTCCGCGTCCGATCGAGCAGCGGCAGGCCCAGGCCGGCGGACGCTTGAATCAGCAGGCTTTAGTTCGTCCCATGGGCGCTGCGCAGTCCGCTCCGGTAAATGCCAGCGGTCGGTCTACGTCAACTGCAATGCCAACCAAAGACGGCTTCAGACCATTCACTCAACCCAACAGCGTCAACAATCAGGTTCGGCCTGTGCCGAACGCGCAGCCGCGAGTCTACGAGCAGCAGGGAACTCCGCAGCCGGAGAATCGAGCCACACAACAACCGCAATACAGAAGCGCACAGCAGCCGGAGAACCGGAACATGCAGCCGCAGGAAAGTCGCAACGCGCAGCCCGCCTACCAGCCGGCACCAGCAGCGACGCATCCGCTGGTTCGCCCTGCTCCTCCGGTGCAGGAGCGCAGCCCGCAACAAGAACAGCAGCAGGAGCAGAAGTTTAATCAATGGCACCAGGAGCGGCCAGCTCCGCCTCCGGCGCCGCGAGAGCCATCGCATTCTTCGCCGCCGAAACAGGAGAGCCCGAAGAAAGGTCATTGACGCTGACGGGGTGCGTGCGATGTGATAGGTTCGCATGAGATGCGCTTGCGGACCAGAGAATTAATGGCGGCAACGCCGGGAGAATTGCAGCCTCTCCCGGCGTACTCTTTTTGTGCGCGAGATTGTTTATAGCCGTTGCCGAACGTAAGCGGAGACCGAAGTTAAATGACCGAAGGGAAGTGACCGAAGTCAGATGACCGAAGCCAAGCGTCCCGCGATCAACTGGATGGATGTGCTGTGGCTGGTGCTGCTGGCCGCCCTCGCTGTCCTGCCGCCGGTGCGGGAGTATCACAAACAATTCATCTTGCTTGGCTTCGGCGTTCTCCAATTGACCGAAGCCTGGCTGATTGGCCGAGTCCCCCAACGCGCGCCAGCTTACATCGTCCTGCTCAAGATTGCCCTGGCCACTTTGTTGTTGGATCACACCAGCGAAACCCCCATCAACAGCTACTACTATCCGATCTATTTTTTGCCCGTGGTCACAGCCGCGGAATATTTCGGACCTTGGGCCACATTGTTCTGGACTTCGCTGGCTTCCGCCGCCTACTGCTCGTATCTTTACCCGGCATTGCAAGAGTTCGAAATTAGCGCAGAAGACTACGGGCTGCTTGCCATTCGCATCGTCTTCTTCTTTCTCGCAGGCATGGTGGTCAACCGCTTCGTTGTCGAAAGCAGGCGCCAGACGCAGCGCTATCAGGAACTGGCCGAGACTCTCGCCGAGACCAACCGCCGCCTGGAGCAGGCTCAGGCTGAGGCTCGCCGCTCCGAGCGGCTGGCCGCGCTGGGTCAGCTTTCCGCGGGACTCGCTCACGAGATTCGCAATCCGCTGGGAGTGATCAAAGGTTCGGCAGAGATGCTGACTCAAAAGCTCGGGGACTCCAACCCGCTGGCCACGGAACTCGCGGGATATATTTCTACGGAGACCAACCGCCTGAGCGCGCTGGTCACGCGTTTCCTGGATTTCGCGCGCCCCCTGCACGCCGATCTCACGCCGCAAAACGTCACGACCGTTCTCGACCGCGCTTTGAACGACGTTGCGCAGTTCTGGAAGGGAGCGCCAGTTCGGGTGGAAAGAGAGTATGAGGCTGATCTGCCTCTGGTGCCGCTCGATGAAAGTCTGTGCGAACAGGCATTCGTTAATATCGTGCAGAACGCCTATGATGCCATGGGCTCCAGCGGTGGCATGGTGCGTGTCCAGGTCAGGCAATCGCGAGCCCAGGGCCGCGACGGCCGTAGCCTCGACGGCGTCGAAGTGCGCATTGCAGACAGCGGACCCGGCATCCCGCCGGAATTGCGGGAACAAATTTTCAATCCGTTCGTCACCACAAAAAAAAGCGGCGTCGGACTGGGGCTGTCGATCGTTTCGAAAATAATTGACGGGCACCACGGAAGGATCCGCATCGAACCGCCTGCCAATCCCGCGGGCGATGGTGATCGAGATTTGAGTGCGGCGGGTGCATCCGGCCCCGGCGCCCAGTTCGTAATATTTTTCCCTGCCGCCGGCGACAAGACCCCGGTGGGAGAGACTGCTCATCTGGTGATCTCATGAGATTCGCAGACTCGAGGAAGGCGCGCGCATGCCGGCAATTCTGATCGTCGAGGACGAAGCGAAAATGCGCCGCTTGCTCGAACTGAATCTCGGCGACGACGGATTCACTACGTTCTCGGCCGAAGACGCGGAAACCGGCCTGAAGCTGCTGCGCGAAAATCCCATCGACCTCATCCTGACCGATCTCAAACTTCCAGGCATGAACGGCCTGGAATTTTTGCAAACCGTCAAGCGCCAGAACGCGGCTCTGCCAGTCGTCGTAATGACTGCTTTCGGCAGCGTCGAAACTGCGGTCGATGCCATGAAAGCCGGTGCCAGCGACTACGTCCTGAAACCGTTTTCACTGACCGAAATGCGGATCGTGATTCACAAAGAATTGGATGTCCGCAACTTACGCGAAGAAAACCGATCTTTACGCGAGGCGCTGGGCAAGCGTTATTCGCATCCGAACATTGTTGCGCGCAGCCCGAAAATGCAGGAGGTCCTGGCCACGGTAGAGCGCGTCGCGCCCACAAATTCCACGGTACTTCTGGGCGGCGAAAGTGGCGTGGGAAAAGATTTGATCGCGCGGGCCATTCATGAAAAATCGCGGCGCGCTTCAGGCCCATTTCTCAAAATCAACAGCACGGCGATCCCGGAGAATTTGCTGGAAAGTGAATTGTTCGGCTTCGAAAAAGGGGCATTCACCGGAGCGGTCGCCAGCAAACCGGGCAAGTTCGAACTGGCCGATAAAGGAACGCTCTTCCTCGACGAGATCGGCGACGTGCCCCCGGTCACCCAGGTGAAATTGCTGCGCGTGCTGCAGGAACGCGAGTTCGAACGTCTCGGCGGGACGCGCACGGTGAAGGTCGATGTGCGCCTCATCGCAGCCACTAACAAGGATCTGCGACAGGCGCTCGAACAAGGAACGTTTCGCGAGGATCTGTACTATCGCCTGAATGTCGTCCCCATCGACATCGCGCCTTTGCGAGAGCGCAAGGAGGACGTCCCCGATCTGGTGAACCTGTTCATCTCGCGTTTCACCGGGGAATCCGGCAAGCCCGTCGAAGGCATTACGCCCGAGGCCATGCAGATTCTCGTGAACTATCATTGGCCGGGAAATGTCCGCGAGTTGCAGAATATTGTCGAACGCGCTTGCGCGCTGGCGAAAGCTAGCGTGCTGGGCCCCGCCGATATCCACCTCGATATTCGTCCCGCGAAAGCGGCCAACGGCCCCGGCGGATTCCTTCCCGACGGCATGACCCTGGAGCAGTGGGAAGATGAGATGGTTCAGGAAGCCCTGCGCCGCGCGAACGGCAACAAGAGCCAGGCCGCGCGCCTGCTGGGCTTGTCGCGCAATGCGCTTCGTTATCGGCTGTCGAAAATTGGCATCAGCGACGAGGCGGACAAAGAGACGTAGTCTGAAGTCTACTAAGATGTCACTCCCAGCGAAGCGAGGAATCTGTTTTTCTCGGGGTGCAACAGCGGATTTCTCGCGCCAAAAACAAGGCGCTCGGAATGACAAGGTGTGACAAGCGGGAGGCACGATTGCCAGAAAGAGGCGTGCTCGGCTGCGATTCGTCCACGCCGGTGTGATTTACTAGTCTGCCATGATCTTTCCGTGTGTTCTGCGAGCAACGCTCGTCGGTCTTCTGTCGTCCACGGTTATAGTCTCCGCTCAAACGCTTGCCGACCGGCTCGGGTACCCTCCTGGCACCAAGCTCCTGATTGTTCACGCCGATGACTTGGGCGAAACTCATGCGGTCGACGCAGCGGCCATAAAAGCGCTGGAGGGGGGCACGATCAATTCTGCCAGCCTCATGGTGCCATGCCCTTGGTTTCCCGAGATGGCTGATTATGCCAAATCCCATCCCGACGCCGACTTTGGCCTGCACCTCACCCTGACTGCTGAGCGAGTTTATTATCGCTGGAGCCCGATCGCGCCTAGCGACAAAGTGCCGAGCCTGGTCGATGCAAACGGATACTTCCATCACGATTGGGACCCGAGCCTGCACATAAATGCCAAGGAAGTCGAGATCGAACTCCGCGCTCAGATCGAGCGCGCGCTGGCCATGGGCGTTCGCCCCACGCATCTCGACTCGCATCAGTACCAGCTGATCATGAGCGGCAAGGAATTGTTCGATGTGATGCTGCGAGTGGCTCACGACTACAAATGGCCGGTGTTCGTAAACCGAGATTGGTTTGCTGACCATCCCTATTTGCAGACGAGCCTCGGTCCCAACGATATTGTGCTGGACCACACCGTCACAATTGAGCCGGAAGTTCCGTCCGAAAAATGGGCCGAGTTTTATCTGACTGCGCTCAAGAATCTGAAACCGGGCGTAACGGAGTTCGTTATTCACCCTGGTTTCGATGACGAAGAATTGCGGGCCGCCACGCGCGAGCGTTCTACTTGGGGCGCGGCCTGGCGGCAACGCGATTACGATTTCTTCACTAGCGATCAATTCCGTCAGGTTCTGGCTCAACAGAACATCAAGCTGATCACGTGGCGAGAACTCGCTCGTGCTGCCGCAAAATAATTTATTCCCAGCTCAAATATATCTTTCTCCTTGACAGCTTAGGAGAGAGTGCTCTACTCTCCTAATTATCTTAGGAGGGATGGTTGACCGACCAAGCCCAGCTTCTTCCCGGCACGCTCGATCTTCTCATCCTGCGAGCGGTCGCTCTCGGCCCGTTGCATGGATATGGCATCCTTCTGCGCATCGGGCAGATTTCCGGCAATGCGCTGTTGATTGAACAGGGCGCGCTTTACCCCGGCCTGTTTCGCCTGGTCCGGCAGGGACTGCTCAAGGCGAGCTGGGGCACGTCGGAAAACAATCGCCGCGCCAAGTTTTACGAACTCACCGCTACGGGCCGCAAGCGTCTGCGGGAAGAGACCGCCAACTGGAATCGCCTGGTGGCAGCGATCACGTCCGCGCTGTCTGTGCAACCGGAGGAAGTATGAAACTCCTCGCCTCGCTTCGTTTCCGCATCGCCACTCTCTTCCAGCGTTCCGAGATGAACGCCGAGATCGAGGAGGAACTTCGCTCCCACATCCAGCACCGCGCCGATGACCTTGAACGTTCCGGCCTGACTCGTGCAGAGGCCGAGCGCCGCGCACACATCGAGTTCGGCGGCAGGGAGAAGGCGAGAGAAGAAGTCCACGAAGCGCTCGGCGGCAATTTTGTTGACACTTTTGTGCAGGATGTGCGCCTCAGCCTTCGCGTGTTGCGTAAATCTCCTAGTTTCACCATCGTCGCAGTTTTGACGCTGGCGCTGGCCATTGGCGCAAACGCCGTGGTCTTTGCCATATTGGACGCCCTCATTTTGCGCCCGCTGAATGTGCCGCACGCCGGAAGCCTCTGGGCCATCGAGCGCGGAAGCAGCAAAGCTATCAATCATTCCTATCCCGACTATCTCGATCTGCGCGATCGCAACCGCAGCTTTGAGGATCTGGCCGCCTATAACGTCACCGGGGTGGGGCTGGATACGGGCAACAATCCATCCAGCGCCTGGATCCTGGAAACGACCGGAAACTACTTCGACGCCTTAGGCGTTCAGCCGTATCTGGGTCGTTTCTTCCACGCCTCCGATGAGCATGGCCCCAACAGCGCTCCCTACATCGTGCTCGCCCACGCGTTTTGGCACACCCATTTTCAAGACGATCGCGGAGTCGTCGGCCGGGTAGTTCAGTTGAACAAGCATCCCTTTACCATCCTCGGAGTAGCGTCACCCGAGTTCCGCGGGACGTTGACATTTCTCTTTCCCGATTTCTGGGTCCCGTTGGTGAACCAGGAACAGGTGGAGGGCGCGAACGTTCTGAACGACCGCTCAAATCGCGGTATCCTGATGGTGTTAGGGCATCTGAAGCCGGGAGTCACTCCGGCACAAGCTATTTCCGACCTCAATTCGGTTGGCGTCTATCTGGAGAAAAGCTACCCCAAAGACGATGGCAACATGACGTTTGCCCTGACGCGTCCCGGCCTGGCCGGCGACTGGCTGGGCGGCCCCATGCGCGGATTCCTGACGGGATTGATGTTGCTGGCCGGTCTGATTCTACTGGCCGCATGCGCCAACCTGGGCAGCCTGTTCGCGGCGCGCGCCGCGGACCGATCCCGGGAAGTAGCATTGCGGCTTGCGCTCGGATCCAAGCGCACCCGCATATTGCGAACTCTGTTTACCGAAGCCCTCGTGATCTCACTCCTTGGAGGCGCAGTCGGATTGTGGGGCAGCGTGGCGCTGTTGCGCGAACTGAGCGTGTGGCAACCGCTTCCCACCGCCCCCATCAGCCTGCCCGTAAACCCGGACGCAAATGTTTATCTGGTCGCTTTGCTCTTGGCTCTAGTGAGCGGGTTCCTGTTTGGGGCCGTCCCGGTCAGGCAGGTGCTCCGCACCAATCCCTATGAAGTCGTCAAGCTGGGATCATCCGGAAGAACAGGCCGAAAGATTACCGTCCGGGATCTTTTGCTGGTAGTGCAGATTGCGATCTGCGCGGTGCTGGTCACCTCGTCGATGGTCGCTGTCCGAGGCCTGATGCGCTCGCTGCACAGCAATTTCGGTTTTGAACCCACGAATGCAACGCTGCTGGAAACATCTCTTAGCATGTCCGGCTACAGCGGCGACAGCGTGCCCATCATGCAAAAGCGCATGATCGACGCTTTGGAAACCATCCCCGGCGTAAAGTCTGTAGGATCGATCGATCGGCTGCCGTTGTATTACGGCGCGAATGGCTCAAATGTTTTTAGCGACAAAGCCGCCGATCTCAGGCCGGCGAATGCCGCGGCGGAAGCCGTGCTGTACAACATATCTCCCGAATACTTCGATGCGGCCCGGACAACCTTGTTGGCGGGCAGAAGTTTCTCCTGGCACGACGACAAGAACTCTCCCCGCGTAGCCGTAGTCAATCGGGAGTTTGCCCGCAAGCTCTTTGGCTCCGTATCGAACGCTTTGGCCGGTTATTACAAATTGCCGGATGGAATGCGCATACAAGTGGTAGGCATCGTCGAAGACGGAAAATACGGCAGCCTCGCCGAGAATCCGCAGCCGGCAATGTTTCTACCGGTGCTGCAATCGCCCTCGAGCCAGACCACGCTGATCGTACGCACGAATCGCGATCAGCAGCCATTGGTGGCCGCCATCCGCAGCAGAGTGACGGAGCTGGACGCAGGCCTGCCCTTCACCATCCGAACCTGGACCGAGGAACTCGAATCCGCTCTGTTTCCTTCACGCATGGCGACGCTGGCTCTCGGCGTCCTGGGCCTGATGGGCGCGATGCTGTCGATCACTGGCATCTTTGGTATAGCCGCGTACTCGGTCAGCAAGCGCTTGCGGGAATTGGGAATTCGTATCGCGCTCGGCGGCCAGCGGAGGGAAGTGCTGCAGGCGGCCTTAGGACGGGCATTCAAGTTGCTGGCTTTCGGTTCCGTGGCAGGCTTGCTGCTGGGAATTCTGGCGAGCCGGGTTCTGGCGTCCATCGTGTATCAGGCAACGCCTCGCGATCCGCTGGTATTGGCCGGCGTTGTTCTGGTCATGTCGTTGCTTGGTCTCGTAGCTACCTGGATTCCAGCGCGACGCGCGCTCTCGATCAATCCCATGATATTGCTGCGCGACGAGTGAGGATGGGCGTCAAAAGAGTTTCACGCGTTAAGTTTGGCGTGATACGCCTATGGTGGAATTTGGACCGCAAAGCAGTCTTCTTGGATAAGCGGATCCTGGGTGTGGTTCGAAAAAGTACGGCCACATTCTCAGATGACCTGGGAGCGCCTTCTTTCTCTTTTGTACTAATTGCGTTGCTGAGCGCCCTCCGAATGCGGTCCTTCTTCTCCAACAGAGTCTTGACAAGGACCTGCACGCACTTACATAATTAGGTAGTTGTCTAATTATATAGGTATCTAATTATTCCGTGAGCAGCAATGAAACATTCCGAGCGCTAGCCGATCCTACTCGCCGGGAGATCCTTGGCCTGCTCCGCAAAGGTGAAATGACAGCCGGTGCGCTGGCTGAGAAGTTCGATATGGCGAAACCATCAATGTCACATCACTTCGCCGTGTTGAAGGAAGCCGACCTCATTACAAGTCGGCGCGATGGGCAGCAGATCTGGTACGGGCTAAATACAACAGTGGTGCAGGATCTCATGGCGTGGGCCATGCACCTGATTGCGGACGGCAAGAAGAGTCGACGCAAATCAAGAAGAGTCGAGGTAAATAACGATGACTAGCAAATACTACTACCTGGTTGGAATATTGCTAACTGCAACGGCACTGGTGGCGACCGTGCTCGCGTATCCACAACTCCCAAAGTCGATTGCCACGCACTGGGACATTCACGGTCAGCCCAACGGCTACAGTCCGAAGTGGGCACTGTATCTCCTCGGTCCAGGGCTCATGGCCGGCGTAATACTTCTCATGTATTGCCTGCGTTGGCTTTCGCCAAAATACTTCGAGCTGGAAAGCTTTCAGTCTACCTACCTTCAGGTCATGCTGATATCGGTCGGCATGTTCGCTTATATCTATGCCGCAATCCTTTGGGCTGGAGTCGGCCACCCGTTAAACGTGAGTCGGGCGATCATTGGCGGAGTGTGCTCGCTGTTTGCATTGCTGGGGAACGTGATGGGAAAGATACGTCGAAATTTCTACATTGGCGTTAGGACTCCTTGGGCGCTGGCCAACGAGCAAGTGTGGAATGCCACGCATCGCTTCGCAGCGAAAACTTTTGTGGTAGGCGGTTTGACTGGCCTGGCGCTCACGGCAGCCGGGCTGGACGGCTGGATGGCATTCGTCGCTCTGACGGCCGGGGCGCTAGTTCCTGTCGTGTATTCGCTGGTTTTTTATAAGCAACTGGGGCGGAGCAGGGAGCTTTGAGATGGCCGAAAACCACCACACTTGGCTGAGGTCGGCCAAGTTCATTGAAATCAGTAGTTCCGCCATTCGACAGGGCCTCCCGCCCCACTGAAAACAAACGGGTTGTAGGAAACTTCTTCCACGTCCTTTGGCATGGCAGTTGCCTCTATTCTGGCAGCGGCATTCTTATACCTACGCTTGATAGGCAAGGTTCGGTAGGCAGAAGGTGGTTATGAAAAACAGATTTAAAACAAGTTTCGCGGTCTTAGCTTTAGCGCTCTCGGGAGCGTTGTCGGTCAGCGCATTGGCGCAGACGACCGACGAAGGCCCCGCGCCTTCCGATCAGCCCAGTGCGCCAATGGAAATTGGTCAAGCGCCGGGACCGGATGCGCAGCCGAATTATTCCCAGCCGAGCAACGGTCAGATGGGATATCCGCAACCCGGTGACGCGCCGCAGGCTGACGCGGACTCGAATGATGGCCAGCCCAGTGACGCGCAGCCCACCGAGGCGCAGCCCGGTGGACCGAGCGGAGAAGCTCCGGCGCAGACGGATCAGGGTGTAGCACGCATCAGCCTGATTCATGCCGACGTATCCACGCAGCGCGGCGACTCAGGCGACTGGTCCGCGGCCACATTGAATCAGCCGGTAATGACCGGCGACAAGGTTTCCACCGGCGATAACGCGCGGACGGAACTGCAGCTGGACTTTGCCAACACTCTTCGGCTGGGTCCGAATTCCCAGGTCAACGTCGCAGAGCTCACCAAGAGAAACATTCGACTTCAGTTGGCCCAGGGTGTTGCAACTTTCAGCATTTCGAAAGACACCGAGTCGGAGCCCGAGATTGATACGCCGAATGTCTCCATCCATCCTTCGCATCATGATGGCATCTTCCGGGTTGAAGTGCGGCCCGATGGCGACACGGTGGTAATCGTACGCCAGGGCGAAGCGCAGATCGCCACTCCGCAGGGCAGCACGGAAATTCACGAGGGAGAAGAGGCGACGGTGCGCGGCGATTCCGAGTCCGCGCAGTACAAGATTTCTTCAGCCCCAGATCGCGATGATTGGGATCGCTGGAACAGCGACCGCGATCACATGATTCAGAACGCGAACTCCTGGCATCACACCAACCGCTATTACACCGGAGCACAGGATCTCGACGCCTATGGTCGCTGGCAGAACGTGCCTGACTACGGCGACGTCTGGGTTCCCAGCGAGCCAGATGGCTGGGTTCCGTATCGCAACGGCAACTGGACCTATGAGCCCTACTATGGGTGGACGTGGGTTGGCTACGAGCCTTGGGGATGGGCGCCGTATCACTATGGCCGCTGGTTTCCCTACGGCGGCGCATGGGCCTGGTGGCCGGGGCCGGTTTATGCCGGTGGATTCTACCGTCCATTCTGGTCGCCTGCCTATGTTTCGTTCTTTGGCTGGGGCGCAGGCTTCGGCTTCGGAGTTGGTTTTGGCGGCTGGGGCGGTTTCGGCTGGCTTCCGATCGGACCCTGCGACTTTTTCCATCCCTGGTGGGGCGGATACGGCGGCCGCTTTGGCGTAGTCGGATTCCGCGGTGGCTATAACGGATTTAACCGCTACGGCGGATTCGCGCCGCTGCATAACGGAATGCGGTATTCGAACATTGCGAACCTGCATGATAACCACGTGGGCCGCGCTCTTTCGACGGTGAATGCAGGTCGCTTCGGTGCAGGCCGAGTGACGGCGGTTGGAGCGAGCCGCGAGCAGTTGAGCGGAGCGCGGATGATGGCGGGCAACCTGCCGGTGGTTCCTTCGCGCGCCAGTCTGTCGGCGAGCGGCCGCGCGGCAGCGCCATCCACGGTGCGCAACACGGGTGCGCAACACTTCGTCGGTTCAGCGCACAACAACATGGCGCGTCCAGCGTCGTTCCAGCAGCAGACCGCGAGTCTGCGGCAGTCGATGGCGCAGAACCATGTGGGTGCGGTTCCGGCGGGCGGGCGCGCGAGCTCCGGCGGTTCCGCCGGCTTCCGCGGCGCGAATGCTTCCAACTCGATGCAGAAGCCGAGCGCGGGCACAGTGGGCACAAGGGAGATGAACAACTCGGCCAACCGAGGTTTCTCCAATCAGAGCGGGAGCAATCGTTCACTCGCTTCCCCTGGAAACACCAGCTCGCAACGAAGCAACATGGGCTCATCGAACCTGGGATCGAGAAGTAATTCGAGCTATTCCGGAAATATGTCGCAGCGGGGTACGACGCAATCGCCGGCAGCTGGCGGTGGATACCGGCCGTTCACGCCGCCTTCCTCGTCCTCGCGGCCCTCCTCGACGTTTGCCAACCAGGCATCGCGTGGCGGAGCTTATAACGGCGGATCTTATAACGGATCGGCTGCGGCTCGGGGCAACAGCGGCAGTTACTGGAATCGGACCGCGCCGACTTCGAACTCGAGTTCGATGGGCGCGCGCGGCAACAGTTCGTACGGTGGCAGCTACGGCGGTGGATCGTCCTCGCGTCCGCAGTTGGATATGCGGCAGCCGATTGCGCGATCGCCCTCGGGAGGTTATAGCGGCTACGGCGGATACTCGCGCGGGGCCAATCCTGCATACGGTAACTACGGCGGTTCTCGCGGTGCCCCGAGCTATAGCAGGCCAGCCTACGGCGGACCGCGCGGCGGGGCTCCCAGCTACGGCGGATCGCGTGGCGCACCCAGCTACGGTGGTGGCCGTGCGCCTAGCGGTGGCGGCGGACGTTATTCAGCGCCGAGTGGTGGACACTACTCCGGAGGCGGACATTCTTCCGGCGGCGGTGGACACTCCAGCGGCGGCGGAGGCGGCCATTCTAGCGGCGGCGGCGGCCACTCCGGTGGCGGAGGGCATGGCGGCGGTCATCATTAAGGTCATCTCTAACAAGCTTGGAGACGTGAGTCTCTGAGGGAAGCAGCAACTTGATGTACTCAAAGTTGTTGTAAATGAAGTGAAGAACAGAGGCGGGAAGGGCGTGCTGACCGGCACGCCCTCTCTGTTAATAAGGTTTCAAGGTTTCAATCTTCCAACACTCAATCCTTAGGTCCTTGAAACCTTGAAACCTCGTTCATTCACGGTCTGGCGTAGGCAGGGCTGTCGGGTTCGGGACGGTCGTAATCGCGGCCGTATTTATTTTTGTGAGCGAGTGTGAGGTCGGTCTCGACCAGCGTGAAAATTCCCAGTGATGTGACACCCGGAGTTACAGTGATCTCTCGGCTGAGGGCGCGAAGGTCCTCGGGCGGGACCGAAGCGTGAAAGACCTGCAGTTCGTAGCGCCCGGGCGGAACATTCGGAATGCTCAGGTCGCCGCGGGAATCGGAGATGGCGTAGTAAGGCGTTGCCAGGGCGATGACCACGGCGCTCATTTCAGCATGAATGTTGCAGAAAATGAAAGAGACACCGGGCTTGTCGAATTGAACGAAGCGCGTGGTTCCGCTCTCATAAAGCCCAAGATCGAAGCGTTTCCCCTCAAACAGCGAAAATACGTTGTGGAAAAAGGGATCGTGGTTGGGAAACTCCACTTTGCCCCCGACCGGAATCACCAGCAGCGAAGGATGAAACATTTTATTCTTCTGCACCAGTTGCGGAATTTCTGACGTTTTTTGTCGAGGTGGCTCGACCACCTCTCCGACCGGAGTCAACCAGACGACTGCTTTCGCCGCATTCGCCAGGGGATGACCGTTCTGGGTCAGCTCCACCCGCGCTTTCAGCGCGCTGTCCTGTGCCGCCGCGCAGGCTGTTGCCGCCAGCAGGATCACGAACAATCGAGAGTGGGCTGAACGGATCTTCAAAACAAAATCCCCAACGATAGATTGACCTGATTGGTCGCGCTGCTATTGCTAAAGACGGGGAAGGTGCGAAAACGTCTGAGTTCGGCGGAGAGGATGAGGTCGGAGCGAGGACGAAATACAATGTTCCCAAGCTCCCCGCGATTGCGGCCCAGAATTCGCCCGAAGTTGTTCTGATCGGTGGCGAAGCCGCGGGCGTCGCCCGCAAAAGCGTTGTCTTCGGCGAATACGCCGTTGAACTCGATCTTCGAGGTCGCCTGGAATTTGAGTTGGGTCCAGCCGCCCGCGGCATCGAGACCGCGGATCGGACTGAAGGGAAACTTAGGATCGCCGCCGTACAGGATGGAGGTTCCGACGGCGCCGCCCAGTCCGCCAATGCCGCGGCCGCGATAAAACTCACCCGAGAGATGCAATCGCGAAACAATGGGAATCTGCCAATCCGCCATGCCGGCCCATGCGTCGATGTACCGGTCCCAACGTCCAGTCCTGGCGGCCATAGTAGCCGGCGACGCCGAAGCTGAGGGGATGCCCTTGTACCGGACGCGACCACGCGGTGCGGAAGGCGTAGGCAGGCTGTCCGGACAATTCGCCAGCTTGCGCCGAACGATAAAACGAATTGGAAGGAAATTCCCAATCGAGATTATCGAGAACTCCGGCTTGCACGGTTACGGTTTGCTGGTCGGAGAGGGAGAAGCGGTGCTCGATGCGAAGTTGCGGAGTCCATCCCCAGAGATTTCCGGCAAAGGCGAATGCCGGCGTGGCCAGCGATGCGAAGGAAGTGGGCGAGAGAGGTGAAATGAACAGAGAATCCTGGCCTGCAACTACCGAGGTGTGTTCCCAGTCGAAGCGCAGTTCGCCGGTCTGCAGGCGGACGATTCCGAAGTTCACGCCGTTGCCGGTGGCGGGAAATCCTCCGGCGAAATCGAGTTGAATATCGGCTGAGGTGCGCGCTCCGGCGACCGTCGGACCGAAGATTTCGAAGCCGATTTCCGACTGGCGAAGCGTGGCGCCAGCAGTGGAGTGAGGCGAGCCCAGGGGGACGGGTTCGGCGTAGTTGGGGAAGTCCAGATTGTCGGAGCGGCCAGCATTGCGGAAGGCGTTCATCAGAACGATGCCGTGAAGGCGGGCGCGATACTTGGAGGCGCTTTCAACTTTGGTCTGATATTGTTCGTCGATCTTCGAGCCGATGAGTGAAGTGGATTCTTCCAGCTTTTGCACTCGTTCTTCGAGCGAGGTTGAGGTTTCAGCCGGGGAGCTTTCACCGGGGATGAGATGGCGGTATCCGACGCGGGGTGCGTTTCCTGCTGGGGTGAAGTGGCAGGCGCGACTGTAGCCGCAGACTGGCTGGCCGAGGGCGTAGGCGGCGGTTGCAGCAGGGCGCGCGTGGCTTGCAAGTCCTGGCGCAACTGGCGCATCTCGGCACGGGACTCGGCATTTTCCGCGCGCATCTCTTCCACCAGGCTTCGCAGTTGACGCACCTGATCTTGCAGGTCACGAACTGCGTCTGCGCTCTCAGTAGGCGCGGCAGCCGGGGGCGCGTCCTGCGCGCGACCGGGCGCCTGCAATAAAACGAAAGCGGCGACCGCCAAAGCAATCCCGCGAACCGCAAAAGTCCTCAGGCTCTTCACACCGTCCTCCTCCACCTTCCGGGCCAGGCAGGCACTTGTGAAGAGAGCGATGTGCCTACGAGCCCGGATGCGAAATCGAATTCTGGCTGGCATCCTCCCGCTGTGCGGGCACAAGAGCTGGCAGCTCCCCGGAGTGATCATCGGGGCGATGGTAGGAGTCCTGAGCGCGCCCTGGCAGCACGATCCGGAAAACGGTTTTGGGCTGGATCTCGCGCGGGAATTCAGCTCGGACCTCGCCCTGGCCCTCTCCTTCGACGGAGCGTTCCACGACAATTTCGCCACCGTGATCCTGAACAATCTTCTGCACGACGGCCAGGCCCAATCCCGTGCCGTTCTCCTTGCCATAGCTCACGAAGGGATGGAATAGACGGTCGCGGATGGACTCGGCGATGCCGGGGCCGTTATCGGCGACAGAAATGGTGATGGAACCCGCCGTCTCAGCGCGGCCGTGACCTCGACGGAGCCGCCCACTGGGGGAGCAGCTTCGCAAGCATTCAAGAGCAGGTTGTACAAAGCACGCTCCAGCTTGCGCTAGTCGAACCATCCGGTAAGTTGCGGGCCGCACATCACGTGAATGGAGCGGACGTGATGCCGCGGGTGAAGGCGGACGGCCTGAACCGAACGCTGAATGGTTTCCGAGACGTTGGCGTAGGCGGGAGTCAGCGATTCGCGGGTGCGGGCGAATTCGAGCAGCGAATCGATGAGATCCGTCATCAGGTTCACGCCGGATCGAACTTCCTGATAAAGCTCCTCGCGCTGAACGGGGGTAAGGTGGCTGTCGCAAAGGAATTCGGAGTTGGCCACGATGGCCGCGAGGGAATGACGCAGATCGTGCGAAATGGAGCTGGCCATGCGTCCGATGGTGGCAAGTTGCTCGGACTCCAGCAGGTCGCGCTGGCTCTTGAGAAGGCTGGCGCGCATGCGGTCGAAAGCGCGAGTCAGTTCTGCGACTTCGTCCCCGCCGCGTGGATCGAGGGGATGATGGAAATCTCCGCCTTCCAGGGCGCGTACGCCTGCAACCAGGCTGCCGAGGGGCCGCGTGAATGTGTGCGAGATGAAGAACACCAATCCGCTTCCCACCAGTATCGCGGCCACACCTAGCAGAAGGAGATAACGGTTCAGTTGATCGACAAACTTCGTGGCCTGATCGTAGGAACCCAGGACGCTCAAGCGAACCGGCGTGAGTCGAGAGCCCGATAGTACGAGGGAAGTGGCGAGAAAGCGTTCGCTGCCGATCTCGATATCCCGCGGATCGTCGTGGATGGATCCGGCGATCAAATCTTGAATGTTGCCGCTTTGCGCTTGCGCGGGAGACAAGGTGGTGCCAACGATTTCGTTCCCGCAGGAAAACGCTACTTCGCTTCCGGCCACCTTGCTGACTAACGCGGCCAGGCGATCGTTGATTTCATACCCGATTACGAGGAACCCGAGCAGAGTTCCATCGGTGCGAGTGCCGCGAAAGATGGGCTGGACGAAAGTCTGGTAGAGGTGATGCTCGCCCAGCCACCAGTGGCTGGATTCTCCTCGATCTTCGTCGAGAGATTGCTGGAAATATTTTTCTGCGGCCTCGCGCGTGAGTCCGGAAGTCTTGGTATGCAGGGCCACGACTCGGCCGCGATGATCGACCAGCACAAAAAGATCGCTGGCGGCAATCTGCGAAATATCCTGCGACGCATCCTGGATGGTTACCGGGTCGGGACTGCCCATAATCGCGCGAGTGATGGGAAGATCGGCCAGCAGGGCGACGTCGTTGGTCAGCATGGTTTCGCGCTCGTGCCGGAAATCCTGGAAGGCGGCGACGGAATTGCGCAGATTGACCGCGATGCTTTGCCGCACGTTGCGCCGAATGCTGCGCTGCACCAGAAGCAGGCTGATGGTGGTGAGCCCGGTAGTGATCAGCAGCATCGAGAGGAGAAAGCGGGTACGCAGACGCAATCGCGGGAGACGGTTTCCGTCAGATTCAGTCGGAGAAAAATGAGGCACGGGTTCGGAAGACGGGTTCACGAGGATTCAGCGAACGAACTTGTATCCCATGCCATGTACGGTGCGGAAGTGTACCGGGCTCGACGGGTCTTTCTCCAATTTCTGGCGAAGTTTAAGAATGTGGTTATCGACGGTACGGGTAGAAGGATAGTTTTGATAACCCCAGACTTCGTTGAGCAGTTCGTCGCGGCTGATGACGCGGTCGGCATTCTGCACCAGAAACTGGAAAGTCTTGAATTCCTGAGCGGTCAAAACCACGACATTGCCATCGCGCTTGATTTCCATTTTCTTGAAATCGGCGGTGATGCCATCAAAGCTCACAAGTTGGACATCGGGGGTGCGCGCGTTGTGGCGGAGCGCGGCGCGGACGCGCGCCAGCAGTTCTCGAGGACTGAAAGGCTTGGTCACGTAATCGTCAGCGCCCAACTCGAGCAACAAGACTTTGTCGGAAACGTCGCTGGCCGCGCTTAGAACGACGATGGGTAGCGAAGGGGCCAGAGCCTTGATCTCTTTGCACACGTCCCTGCCCGAAAGCTTGGGAAGTCGCAAGTCAAGAACAACGGCCGCCGGCGCGGAATCTGGAAGCTTTCGAGCGCGGATTTGCCGTCGGACTGAGTTTCCACGCTATAGCCCTCGGTCTCGAACAGACGCCGAAGGGCTTTCTGAACGGCCGGGTCGTCTTCCACGACGAGGATGCGGCTGGCGGGCTTGGTTGGAGTGAGCGGAGTTACTGCTCTCGCGGTACTGAGCGGTGTAGCAAGGTTCCCCATAAATAGTTTGTCCTGTGCGCGGGAACTTCCGGATTCCCCAAATAATCACCGGAAGTGGATCGACCTCTGAAGCTTACAATGGTTTGACGGCGAAGAGGCCGAATGCAGGGCGTTTTTGACATTTTTTTTACAATTTCAAATTCGTGTCAAAAAGGCTGCGGAAGCAGACTTGCACAGAGCGGATTCCGAGCGGCCTGGTTCGCGATCGATGCGAAATCATCCTGTCGTAAAATTCAGTCCTTGCCTGGTCAATCGGAACTAGACGGTCTCGTGGTGGTGCTGGTGCGCCCGCGCAATCCTCTGAACATTGGGGCTGCGGCTCGTGCCATGAGCAATTTCGGCGCGCATCGGCTTGCGGCTGGTGAATCCTTACGCGGCGGGATTTCGCGAGGCTCGTTCCGCGGTCGGCGCCTCCGATTTGCTTCATCAGGCAGAAGAATACAAGACGGTTGCCGAGGCGGTCGCGGACTGCGCTCTGGTGGTGGGAACGACGGCGGTGCGCAATCGGGTGCTGCAGCAGCCCGTGCGCCGGCTTGACGAGGATGCCGGCACAACGATTCGCGAGCAACTTCAGACGCGACCGGGTGGCGCTCTTGTTTGGCTCGGAAAAAATCGGACTTACCAATCGGGACTTCAGCCACTGTCACTGGTTGCTGAATATTCCTACCAGCCAGCAAAACATCTCGATGAATCTGGGGCAGGCGGTGGCGGTGTGTCTCTACGAATTGGCGCGGAACACGCTGGAGAGGAGCGCGCCGCTTCCGCCAGTCACGGAAGATGCGAAGCCCGCGACGGCGGGCGCGGTCGAGCAGATCACCGAAGCGTTGCTGGAGGCGCTGCGGATCAGCGGCTACGTGAAACCGGGGACGGAAGCCATGTTCGAGAAGAAGGCGCGCTGGCTGGTCCTGCGTTTCAGGCTGGAGGCCTACGATGCGAAGCTGCTTCTCGGCATGGTGAGGCAGATTGTGTGGAAGTTGCGGCAGGGTGACAAGAGCTAGGATCGCGTCTTCCGAGACACTCGGAAAGATGCAAAGAGTAGAAGCTTGAATCGCAGAGGTCGCGAAGATAAAGCGCAGAGGGCGCGGAGAAATGCAACTTCAACTTCCGAGGTTCACCTCAACGATTCACGGGTTCGGCGGAAGCCTGGGTTCCACTTCGCTTAAGGCGAAATTGGATGAGCCAGGTGCTGGCCGTGGGCTGTGGCGAGAATTCCCAGCGTTGCGCAGCTTTCAGAGCGAGTCCGGCGAAGTATTGGCTGGGCCCGGCAGTCTTTAGTTTCGCCGCTGTAACATTGCCGGAAGGATCCACTTCCACTCGCGCCGTGATTTTGATTGTGCCCCTGATCGTGTTGCGCGAGTTCCTGGAAATGTCGGGAAGAACCTGGCGGACGACTTCGCCTTGCGATGCGAGCGCTGCCCTCGGAGCCGCACTTCGTCCGCGAACTGCTGGATTGGGCTTCGGCGCGTCTGCGGTTTGCGGAGGAACTGCAGGCGCAGACTGCTCGTTCACGGGCACAGCGGGCGGGGTTCCACTCTTCCCGGAAGATCCGCCGCGAGAAAAGAAAACGATCAGAGCAACCAGTAGAGCAATCATCAGCACGGCGGCGGCGATGGGGCCGCGTTTTATAGAACTGCGGGGTGCCGCAACCGGCAGAGGCGCGGCTGGGACCGAGCGCCCGGCAGGCTGCAACCGCGCCTGGATCTCGCCAATCGAGCATCGCCGCTTCGGGTCGAGATGCAGGCACTCGCGCGCAATGCCGCGAAACGGTTCTGGAACTGTCTCCGGCAAATCGGGATCGTTGAGCGACCGCTGCTCGGCGAAAGACACGTTCTGCGTGAGCGCGGCGACAAGAGTAACGCCCACGGACCATATGTCGCCTGCGGGGGAAACAATTCCGGCGGCGGTTTCGGGAGCGTCGTAGGCATCGCGTCTCCGGCGCTCAGAATTCACTTCTGTAGAAGGAATGATCTGATCCGCAGAAAGTTTCAACTGCTCGCCGATAGCCAGCACGTTGGAGGGCTTGATGCGCCCGTGCACAAATCCCTTCCCGTGCAGATAAGAAAGCGCGTCCAGAACCGGGGGAAGCAGATCGGTGACTTCGGCAGGCGCCAGCGGCCGCTGCGGAAGAATCTGCGATAAATCCTCCTCCGCATATTCCATGACGACGTAAAGCAGAGAGCGTGTTGTCGAGCCGGCAACGCCCTGCTTCGTAGATGCGTATCAGGTGAGGATGAGAAAGTTGGGCAGCGGCACGCCAGCGGGAGAGTTGAGTCTCAACTGCAGCGCCCTCAGCGGCGATCAACTTGATGGCCGTCTTCGATGTTGGCTGCCCCGGCCGCTCGGTGAGAAAGACTGCGCTGTGGTCGGAACCTCCCAGCCACTGCCGGAGCGGAAATTTCCCGTCGACGGTACGGCCTGCCCACGTTTTCCAGAGCCCAGGATTGCTCATGCGTTGCTACCCGCGAACGAACATTCTATGCCATCGGTGAAAATTGGGTAAACGCACGGAGGTTGGGGGCGGGCGCGAGCTTTGGCGCGAGAGCTAGTGGCCAGTGGTCAGTGTCCAGTGTTCAGTGGTCGGTGATAGCCGCCGAAGTATTAGACTCTCCGACCGCTAGCCACCGAGGACTGACCACTGACTACTGCCAGTTCACCTGCTCTTATAGCTGAAAGTCACTTTCGTTTCCTCGTCGAGCACCAGCGGGCGGACGAAGCTAAAGGAACTGCCGCTGCGCGGCACATCAATGGCCACCGGCAATACGCCCGCCACGCGGCGCTGAAGGTTCAGGACGTTGGCGGAGGCGGTATTCTGCGGACCTGCAGCTCCTGGAGCCAACATCGTCAACCGGTTGAGGGCGGCTCCTACGGTGCCATGGAATGTCGAAGCATCGGTCTGAAGCTGCGCCGCTTGTGCCGTTACCTCCACTGTCTCGGAAGTGGAAGCCACCGTGATCGGAAAGGAATACATCGACGGCTGGTTGGCGTTGTAGTTGAGGTTGAATATGCTGGTTCTAAATCCCGGCATCTCCGTTTTGGCTTTGAAGTTTCCCGAAGGCATCCCGGGGATGATCCACCAGCCCTGCGAGTCGGTTTGCACCGTCCTGGCTGCTCCGTTCGCGGAGGTGATAGTCACACGCGCGTTAGGAACGGCGGCTCCGCTGGAGTCAACGACATAGCCGCCCATTTGGCTGGGAGGGGCAGCCGCTCTCTCGTTGTTGTACGCTTCCGAGCCACGATCTCTTTGCGCATTGATCGCATCCTCCTCGCGGAAGGGCTGAGGCACGAGATTGGCTGCGATCACGTCGCCGCCGAAATCTTTTACTTTGTACTGCTCAGGCAGAAAAACTTCCCAGCTCAGCAGGCTGATGGGAATGTCCATGCTCGGAAGGCTGAGATCGGCGCCACCTTTTTTCGCGAATGGTGCGCCGGAGTGCATGAACACGAAGGAAACCGTATAGGAGTCGGTGGGATGGAATCCGGGACGCAGGAGCGGGACGCGGTTTCCGTCCGGGCCTTGCACCGGCTTCACGCGCTCGCCGCCTACATCGGCCGAAAGAATGGTAGCCCCGGCGGGCAAGGCGACTTTCAGGAATGGCTGCGCCTGATTCTTTACAATCAATTTCACTTCGGTGAGCGACTTGCCCTCCGACGTGACCAGCGTGGTGACCACTGCACTCTCGGCTTCCGCAGCGAGCACGCTGCCGTCGGGGAAGCGCACCCATTGCAGCGCTAGAGAGGGCGTTTCGCTGGGCTGCTTGTGATAACGGAACGCCGCTTGCGGTGGGAAATGCGCCAGCGAGCGCAGATAGGGATTCGCTTCTTTCACGTCCATGCGTTTGAGGCTGCCGCCTTCGGTAGCGGTCAGTTCCATAGTGCCCGCGCACTCGATCAGCAATTCGCCGGTTTCACGTTGTGCTCCCTTGAAGCTGACGAAGGGCGCATTGGCGGTTGCGAGGGAGATGGAGCGCTCCATCGATATCAAGAACTGATGGCTGCGCTGGGTGGGCGCATTCACTTTCAGAGTCAAGACGCCTGATTGTGTTTCCGTGGAATCGAGGGTCGCGCCAGTCACGCCGGTGACTTCATAGCCGTCGGGCAGTTCAACCTGGAATTGGGAAGGTTCTCCCTGCACGACGGTGATGTCGGCGAGCACGGCGATTCGCATCTCCGCCTCGCTCACCGAGACAAGCGTCTTTGCGTCGGAAAGAAATCGCACTTCGCGCGGGACAGTTGGAGTCACGGCCTCACGCGTCGCCCACCAGATGTTCGCGGGCTGTCCGGGAACCAGCGTGGCTTCAATCGCGGTGTGCCCATTTTCCGACTTTCGGCTGGTGATGATGCCAGTACTAAGGTTAGGAAGAGTGTGATCGCCTGGAATGATCATTGCCAACTGCACGCTGCCAGCGGCGGGAACCGGCAGAGTGAAGGAAGCGCGACCCGCTTCGATCCGCAGCGGCAGGCCGGTGTCGAGGGCGACGGAGAATTCGCCGGGACCGGGAAGAAGAGCCATGTGCGTGCCATTCTCCTGGAGCAAGGGAAGGCCCTTGCCGTTCTGGTGCGCGTCGAGAACCGTCATTCCTGTGGTCAGCGGAACTTTGCTGACGCCTTTGCGGAAGACTTCGCCTTCCAACTGCACGGTTCCTCGCACACCTTCATTCTCGATGTGTAACTTAATGTCGGCGTGCTTGATGGAGTAGGGAAGCGGCGCAACATCGGGCCGCTTGGGCGTTTTTGCCGCGAGAGCCACCAGCCGGTTGTATTCGTCGAGCGTGAGCGTGACATTGCCAGGATCGGGCAAGGGCAGCGTCGATTTTTCTTCCGCCAGAGCCACGCAGCAAAGCAGAAACACCAGAAATATGTTTTTCATCGCGCACCTCCTTTTTTGTTTTTGTCGTGCTGAAAGCTGAACTCGGCAGTGGGGAATTGATTCTCGCTGGTGAGTTCGGAGACCAGGAAAATCGACGGGCCAAATGCCGGAAACGGGACGTTGATCGGCAGAATGCCGGTTACTTTTCCGGCGAGGGACTTGGTTTTGAACGTGTCGAGGAGCGCTTGCGTGGCATCTTTCTTCTCCTGAACTTCGCCGGCTTGCGCTTTTGTGAGAGTCTCCAACCGATCCATTTGTTTGAAGGTGAATGCTCCCGCGCTTCCGATGTCTTCGCGCCCTATGGCGGGCGGTTCCAGCGCCGCAGATACCGGATTCTCATATGCCTGCGTATGAAAGGTTCCCGGCTCGGCCGAAACCTTGAAGAGTGGCGGGTAGTACAGCAGCAGCCCTGTTCGGGAGATGGGAAGATCGAGGGCCGGCAGCATTACTTTCTCGCGGCCCTTGTCGTTCCACGCGGTTGCCTTGGTGAGATACAAGATCTCCACGGCGAACGCGGGCGCATCGTCTCCGCCTCGGGATTTTTCCAGTGGCAACAGAAGGCTCCCATCGGGCGATTGGCCGGGACGAATCGGCCGCCCGGCCAGAGAAACGCTCCAGACGGTTGCTCCCGCGGGCAGCGTAACTTTCACGAAGTTGCGCTGGTTGTTTCGAACCGCGTAGCGCGCCTGTACCAATTCTTTGCCCTCCGCGCTCATCAGCACTTGATAGCGAGCTTCTTCGATGTTGGCCATCAGGACGGCCTGTTGGTCGTAGCGCGCGACGTTCACACTCAACGACCGCGTCGCGCCCGCTTGTCCCGACCGGGCACGAAACGCGACCAGGGCCGGCGACTGGCGATTCGCGACCATTTCGCCGAGATCGGTGGCGTCGGCATCTTCCAGGCCCTGCGTTTTTTGGTCTTTGATTTCGCCTGCTCCGAGAATTTCCACGGCGACTCCACCGGTATCGCGTTCCGTGTTGAGCAGCCGCAGAAGCGGAATGTCGATGATGCCGTCGCGTGGAAGCCGAGTTTCGCCAGTGATCACGAAGCGCGCACTGTGCTCAACTGGTTCGAGGAAGGTTACGTCGAGTTCGCCGTTTTTCATCTCCCAGTCCGCGACCATTGCGCCGGAGACCTGATTGATCGTCACTTTTTCTGGCAACTGGATTCGCACTTCGCGCGCCGCGCCCTGCACGATCTCGAAATTTGCCTCGGCATAAATCGAAGTCGAATCTTCCGCCAGGCTGGTCAGTTGCGTGAGCGAGCCGCGCAGCCGCAGCGGCAGTTCGACGTGGTGGTCTTCCGTCTTCTTGCGCCAGGTGAATGTGAGAGCCTCATTTCCTCGAGCGTAGGCCAGCCATTTAGTCTCGCCGGAGGTCTCCGATTTTTCGGAAAGCAATCCTCCGCTGATTTTCAAATCGACCCCCGACTGCGGAAGCGCGATCGCAGCTCGCGTCACGCCGGACTCCATGGAGGGCAGGGAAATGCTTTCGTCGCCCGCGGAGGATGTAACCGGCACGTCGACATCGAGCAAAAGTTCGAAGCGTCCCGCGTGCGAGAGTAAAGCCGAGAGGTGGGTGCCGCCTTTGCCCGGAGCGCCGGGGACCAGCGAAACCTGTTCTTGCCGTCAAGCCGGGCTTCGCGGACAAGCAGGCCCGCGGGCACGGGCACGCGCACCCATCCGTCTTTCAAAACATCAACGGTTAGGCTGGCGCGTCCGGCAGCCAGGTCGCCGGTTACGTGCAGGTCGTAATCGATGCGCGTCAGCGTGGCATCGAGCGGAGGCGGTTCGGGATCGTGCTCGACTGGATACGCTTTGGCCCGAAGCACGCGATATTCGTCCACGGGAATCACGACCCATCCCACGATGTGCGAAGATTCGGTCGGCTTCTCCTGGGCGTGGGCTGCCGCTCCCCAACAGAGGGAAGCGGCTACGAGGCAGGGGAAAAACGGTCTCAGAACGAACTGTCTGAGTTGCGAAACCACAGCGTGAATTGAATTTTTCATACTTTAAACCTCTCGGTTCAAGCCTTGGAGCTACTTGGGGGGATGCATGTGATCTCTCGTGGGATGTTCAGGGGAGCTTCCATGCAGAGTAAGAATGCGGGAGGAGCCGGAAATTGCAGGCAGATTTTGGTAATGGTTACTGGGAACGAGGTCAAGGGCCCGTCTGACGGGAGGTCTGCTGTACTATCTACGGTGTGTCGGAGGGCGATTGGCTTTCAGTACCGAGAAGTCGAGGCAGATTTACGAGCGCACGCTGGGGGTGCTGATTGAGGCCAGCAGTTCCTCCTCGCGAGGTCCGGCGAACTTCGGCAAGTATCCCATCTTCATGGAGCGTGGGCACGGCTCGCGTATTTTCGATGTCGACGGCAACGAGTACATCGATTGGATGATGGCCTTTGGCGCGCTGCCGCTGGGCCACGCGCATCCGGAGATTGTGGAAGCGATTACGGAAGCCGCTGCCACCGGAGCACACTTTGCGACCGCAACGCCGGTGGAGTTGGAAGTGGCGGAGATGCTGCAGCGCATGGTTCCGAATGCCGAGCGCGTGCGCTTCGCCAATACCGGAACGGAAGCGATGATGGCGGCAATTCGCCTGGCGCGCGGCGTGACCGGACGGCCAAAGATCTTGAAATTCGAAGGCCATTACCACGGATGGCACGATGACTTGCTGGTCAGTTCCAATGTGATGCCGTCGAGCGCTCTGGGATTGCGCAGCGATCCGGTCAAGATTCCTGACAGCTCTGGCTTGAATCGCAGCGCGCTCGACGACACGATCGTCGTGCCGTGGAATGATGTGC
This sequence comes from uncultured Acidobacteriaceae bacterium, assembly GCA_963733795.1. Taxonomy (GTDB): domain Bacteria; phylum Acidobacteriota; class Terriglobia; order Terriglobales; family Acidobacteriaceae; genus Sulfotelmatobacter. The sequence goes on along the minus strand of CAVTED010000001.1, from coordinate 515,564 downwards.
AGGCGCTGCAGCGTGCGGTTGAAAATCATCCGGGGCAGATTGCGGCGATCATCACGGAAGCAATCATGGCCAACATGGGCGTGATTCCGCCGGCGGAAGGATATCTGCAAGGACTGCAAGAACTGGCACGGGTGAACGGAATTCTTTTTATTCTGGATGAGACGGTGACGGGATTTCGCATCGCTCCCGGCGGCTGCCAGGAATATTACAAACTTTCTCCGGACCTCGTGACCTTCGGCAAGGCGCTGGGCTGCGGCTTGCCGGTTGCTGCACTCGTGGGCCGCGCCGAGGTGATGAACGCGCTGCAGTGGGGAGGTGTTCTGCACTATGGCACGCACAACGGCTCGCGCATTGGGATGTATGCGGCGCGGGCCAACCTGCGCGTTCTCACGCGTGACAACAACGCGTCATTCCGCCATACCTGGCAGATTGCGGAGCGGCTCTGCACGGGATATCGGGAGTTGTTCTCGAGGAAAGGGATCGCGGCCATTGTGCAGAATGTCGGTCCGATGTTTCAGGTCATGTTTACCGACCGGCCGGCGATTCGCGATTACCGCGAGTTTTGCCAATTTGTGGATCGCGCTGCATTTCAGAAATTTGTGCTGTCGCTGTTTCCGTTTGGGGTGTATGCATCGCCGTCGGCGGCGCTGCATTCGATCGTGACGCTCGCTCACTCCGATGAAGATGTGGATCGAACGCTGGAAGCGGCGGGGAAGGCGCTGGGAATCATGGCCAGTGATTAGTAGCTCGTTCCAGAACTGGTCAGCGCTTACTGATACATCGCAATGAAGGTTGCACTAAAGAGTATCGAAAATCGCGCCGGCCAGCTTCTTTCGCTGGAGGGCAAGGTTGCGATGGTCACCGGAGCCGCTTCGGGGATTGGGCGCGGCATCTCAATTCGGTTGGCGGAGATGGGAGCATTCGTCGCGCTGCTCGACATCGACGAAAACAAGGGACGCGCGTGCGCTGCCGAGATCGAAGCGCAGGCAGGCTCAGCGGTGTTTCTGAACTGCGACGTGCGCAGCGCTGCCGAGTGCCGCCGCGCAGTTGCGACTGTCGTCAAGCAATCGGGCAAGATCGACATTCTCTGCAACTGTTCGGGCGTTGCCATTCGCAAGGACATTGTCGAACTCACCGAGGACGAATGGGACCGTGCTCTCGATGTGACGCTGAAAGGAATTTATCTACTGTCGCGCGAAGTTGTGCCGCACATGATTCGCAACGGGGGAGGCAGCATCGTGAATATCGGCTCGGGATGGTCGCTGAAGGGAGGGCCGCGGGCAACGTCTTATTGTGCCGCTAAGGGCGGCGCAGTGAACCTGACGCGCGCGATGGCCATTGATCACGGGAAGAATAATATTCGCGTGAACTGCGTCTGCCCGGGCGATGTTGATACTCCCATGCTGCGCAGCGAGTGCGCGCAGCTTGGGGAGGACATGCAGGCGTTCTTGCGGGAGGCGGCGAATCGGCCGCTGGGCCGCGTTGGCACGGTGGACGATGTTGCGAATGCAGTTTTGTTTTTGGTGAGTCCGATGGCGAGTTGGATTACGGGAGCGTCGCTGGTGGTCGATGGTGGGGGATTGGCGTAAGAGCTGTCCCCTGGCGTTGGGGACAATCTGTGGAGGTCTTCTTAAACCTATTCACTCGAGCAACTATCGATTCCGCCGTTGCCGCGCTGCCTCATAGAGCACGATGCTTCCGGCGACGCCCGCATTCAACGATTCAACTTGCGGCGTGTGCGGGATTGCGATGAGCTCATCGGCTTGGGCCAGCACGGCGCGGGGCAGGCCAGAGCCTTCACTGCCAACGAATACTGCCGATGCGCCGGTCAGGTTCGCCTGATCGAGCGGCGTGCCTTTGTGCGACGATGTGGCAATCAGACGCACGCTTTTCTCGCGCAGCTTCGCCGAAATTTCTTCCAGGCCGCCTGCGGCCTTTGCGAGGACGACCGGGAGCCTGAAGATCGATCCCGCCGAGGCGCGGATCACTTTTGAATTGAATGGACTGACGGTGCCTTCGCCCAGTACGACTCCGGCGCTGCCAAAGGCTTCGGCCGAGCGCAAGATTGTCCCCAGGTTGCCGGGGTCCTGCAGCCCCGCGAGAACGATGATCGGGCCCACCTGCAGGCGCTCCAAGATGTCCGCCAGAGAAAATTCCTTCAGTCGAACCAGCGCTGCCACTCCTTGCGGCGTTTCGCTGGGAACGGCATCGTCGAAGAGCTTGTCGGGAAGCAGCAGAGTATCGACGTTGGCGCCGATCTGGGGCAGCAGCCGTTCGGCCAGATTTTGCGCGGACTCCTTGAAGAAAACTGCGTGAAAGCGCAGCCCGCTGCGCGTGGCCTCTTCCACAATACGCAGGCCTTCGATGGCGCAGCTGCCATCTTCTGTTCTTTCGGCGTGCGCGAACGCCTGGCGCAGTTCCTTCACCAAAGCGTTATGGCGGCCTTCAACGCGGCGTAGCCGCTGCTGGGGCGCGGATGCTGAGGCGCGAGTCATGTCCGGTGACTCATGATACGCTGCCACTTCATATTGCGGTTTTTTGCCGTATTATGATAGGTTTCGCGGTCTATATAAATCGAGTCTGCAGCAGAAGAGAAGGGAACGCCTGTGCGCGTCGAGATTGTAAGAATTAACAGCGAGACTCCTGAATCGTCGCTTGTCAAATATGCCGCCGATCAAATCCGTTCCGGCGAAGTGCTGGGCATGCCGACCGATACGTTCTACGGGCTGGCGGCCGATCCCTTTAACCTGCGCGCGGTGGAGCGCGTTTACGATATCAAGACCCGCTCGCGCCATAAGCCGCTGTCGTTGCTCATCGAGAGCACCGACCAGGCGGAAGAACTGGCCAAGCCGCTGCCCGAAGAGTTCTACGCGCTGGCGCGAAAATTCTGGCCGGGGCCGCTGACCATCATCGTGAAGGCGGGATCGCGCTTGCCGCTGAAAGTCACGGCCAATACCGGCAACGTCGCACTGCGTGTGCCCAATGCCAAGATTCCGCTGGCCGTAGTGACGGCTGCGGCCATTCCGATCACCGCTACTTCTGCGAATCTCAGCGGGGCCTCGGAGTGTACGAGCGCGCAGCAAGTCCGCGACCAGCTCAAGGGCCGTCTCAACATCATCGTCGATGGCGGCGATTCTCCGCGGGATGTCGCATCTACCATCGTCGATTTGAGCGATGACGTAGCGCGCTGGCGCATCATTCGCGAAGGCGCAATTCCCGCGGACGCGATTTCCAGCTTCTTCGCACAAGGATGAATGGCCAGGATGAACGACCTGAGGATAAAGGATAAACATCCAGGATGAACGCTGAAGAATGACTGAGGAAGACGCCAACCAGCATTCGCATCCCCATTGGTGGATTCGTCTGTTGGTTGTTGCCGCGGTTGTCGTCGGATTTTTTCTGGCGATCACGGCGGTTCAAGTGGTGCACACGGCGTCGCTCGAGGAAATCCATCCGGCGGATGCGATTGTAGTGTTCGGCGCAGCCGAATACTCGGGGCGGCCGTCGCCGGTGTTGCGGGCGCGACTCGATCGCGCGCTTGATCTCTTCCATCGCGGCGTAGCGCCTGTGATTATTACGACAGGCGGCGCCGCCGCCGATCCCAGTTTCAGCGAAGGGGGAGTGGGTCGCGATTATCTGATGCGACACGGCGTCCCTGAGCGCAGCCTGATCGCCGAGACCCAGGGCCGCGATACTTCGCAGTCGGCGACCCGTGTTGCCGTAATCATGCGTGCCAACGGGCTGCGCAGTTGCATCGCGGTCAGCGACGCTTACCATGTCTTTCGCATCCGCAAACTTCTGCAGCACGAAGGCATTGGCCCGGTCTACGTAGCGCCACGCTCAGATTCGCAGCCGCATAGTGTGTGGCAACGCGCGCTCGCGGTGCTGCGCGAAGCGACGAGCTATTTGGCCTGGAGACTCGGTTTAGGTTAAGCTGCTGCGCTGGAGGTGCCAGCCGATGGCTCCCTTAAACGAGAGTTTTGATTTCAATTCTATTGCGACGCCCGACGTCAGGAAGGCCTTCCGCGGTTCGCCCTCCAAGGAATTTCTCGGCGCGCAGACCAAACTATACAAGTGGACTGAACACCCTCTGATCGGACCCAAAGGGATCACATCATGGTGGTCGCTGGTCGCTTCCTTCACATTGAGAAATGGCACTGCTGTGCCGGGCCTGAAGACCTTACAGGAACGAGGATCGAACCTCGGAGTACATGAGCGCGACTATTCGCGCGTCCGTTCCGCAGTCACCGAGCAGTGGAATAGCATGCGAAACCCGTTGTTTATCGAACTGATCCAGCCGGTCTGGGCTTGGATCGGTCAGGCTTCAGGCCAACTGGCGAATCAGAACGAGCCGCATGTGTTGCTGATTGGCGGTAGTTACCAGGTGTGGCTTCCGAATCTGACAGCCCAGTATGTGAAGCAGTTTTCCGCCCTGCCCCACTTGCAGGCGCGCTAGGCTACCACCCGCTTCGCTGTCGCAGCGTGGTGACGTGGGCCACATGATGGCGTCCGTGCCACGCGTAGAGGGCGAGCGTCTTCTCCAGGGTCATCGGCCCCAGTTCGGGATGGCGGAATGTGCGCTTCCACTGTTCCGCCGTCATGGACCGTAGCAGGCGCATCCAGCGATCGTGCAGCGAATCGAGCAGAGTTAACGAAACTTCCAAGGGAGTCGCCTTCGTATCGGCAAGTTCGGCCCAGCGATCTTCCGCGTATGGCTTAATGGTGGGCTCGTCTTCGGTGAGCGCTAATTTGAAACGCACATAAGCATTCAGATGGCTGTCGGGCACGTGATGCATGACCTGGCGCACGGTCCATCCGCCTGGACGGTACGCTGTGTCGAGTTGCGACTCGGATAGGCCCTGAATCACGGCGCGCAACTTTGCCGGAGTCTGAGCGATATCGTCAAGGGAAGTACGCTTCTGGTCTTCGGTAAGCGGTCCTTCATAGGTGAACTTGCCAATGGGATAGCGCAGATCGGACACTTTGTTTTCGGCATTCATAATTATTTAAAATCTTACTCCAGATGCCGAAAATCCGAACCCGCTCAGTTAACTACAACAGCTGGGGCTCCCCCGCGCCTAACCACATTCCCTCCGGCTGCGAATTTCGATTCTCCATGCCTCCATTTTGGTGCATCCAACGAGAGTTCTAGGCTAAACTCTCCGTGCCGTTGAGTTTAGCTACTTCGGTTCCTGAACCTGGCCATACGCCGCAGACTCAGGAACACCCTGCGGGGGAACTATGCCATCGTCGGTCTGGTCTGGTCACTTAACCTTCGGACTTATCTCCATGCCGGTGCGTCTGTTTTCGGGGGCGCGCAGCAGCGGCATTTCCTTCAACATGCTGCACCGCCCGGACAAGCAGCGGGTGAAGCAGCAATATATTTGTCCGCTGGAAAATGTCGTGGTCGATCGGAGCGAGATCGTGAAAGGCTACGAGTTTCGCAAGGACGAATACATTGTCATCGAGCCGGAAGAGATCAAGAAGATCGAGCCGCAGACTGCCAAGACAATGGAGATCCTTGAATTCGTGAAAGAGAGCGACGTTGACCCGGTCTATTTCGAATCTTCGTATTACATGATGCCGGAAGAAGCCGGGCGTCGCCCTTATGCTTTATTGACCAAGGCGCTGGAAGAGAGCGAGTACGTCGCCATTGCCAAGATCACCATGCACAACCGCGAGTACACCGTGTTTCTGCGGCCGCACGAAGGCGGACTGATGCTGCACACGATGTATTACGCCGAGGAAGTGCGTAAGGTGGAAGGGTTCGGCGCTCCTGACGTGGAGTTGAAAGAAGCCGAAGTGAAAGTTGCGCACCAGTTGATCGAGGCGCTGGCGGATGAGTGGGATCCGGAAAAGTATAAAGACAGTTTCCAGGAAAACTTGAAGAAGCTGATCGAGGCCAAGCTCGAAGGCGGAGAAGTTGCCGCCGTCGAGAAACCGAAGAAACTGGCGCCTGTGGTTGACCTGATGGCAGCATTAAAACAGAGTCTGGCGCAGATGGAAGGGAAGAAGAAGCCGGCGGCGACCATCAAGGCCGAGCCGGCAGCCGCTGCGGCGAAATCGCGGCGTGGACGCGGGTAGCGCGGCTTCCGGCTCTCTGGCTCCGGCCCGCAGCGTTCTCCTCGCGAGGTCCTTCGCTTCGCCTGAAAAGCGGCTCCGCTCAGTACGACTCCCCAAGGTCTGTAGTGTCTCATCATCCAACTTGCCACACGCTCCGGGCATCAGAGGATGTAGCTGAGAGCTGACGGCTGAGAGCTGACAGCCTTCCCTAGCGCGGATGACGCGCAATCGTTACAATAATCGATTCTGTTGCAATCATTCGATCAGAACTTTCTCTTCGGGGTGACGATGAGTTTCCGACGTGTGGGCTGGCTGGCGGCGATCGCGCTGGCGACTTGGCTCGAACTTTCCTGCGGTCAGGTCTATCGCCCCGTGGTTATTCCTATCAGCATCACTCCGCCCAACCCAGCGAACTTCCATGCTGTCTTTGGCATCAGCGTCAATGCGCCCTTCAACCAAGGTACAGCTCTGCAGATCGACGTAGCGGGAGACAGCAATATCGGCGAAGCCAACGTGGGCGTGAATCCCACTCACGCAGCCGTTCTGCCGAACAACTCACGGGTCTTCGTGGCCAGCGCAGGCAGTATGTTCAAGGGAGACTCCGACGTGGTGACCGCATTCTTTCCGGCGGGCGATAGCACGAGCGCGACTGGACTGGGGACGACCACAACGTTTACCTACCCGAATGTCGGCCCTATCAATCCCGCCACCAACCAGCCCTTTACCTGCTCTTACCTTCCGGATTTTGTCGCGACCTCGCAAAACACCGCGGTGTACGTAGCCAACTACGGAGTTGAAAACGATCCCAATTGCAATTTCAACACCACCGACTCTGTCGCGCAGCTCAACGCCTCGCAGAGCACGATCAATAACATTGCTTATCTTCCGGCCGGTGCACATCCGGTTGCGATGGTGGAAACGCCGGATGGACAGAATCTTTACGTGCTGAATCAGGGCAACAACACGATTAGCGATCTTTCCCCTCAAGATTTATCGACCCAGGCGACGATTCCGGTCGGCAACACGGCGGCGTGGGCTGCGGTGCGCCCGGACAGCCGGCGCGTTTACGTTGTGACTCAAGGAGATGGACAGCTTTATACGATTCGCACCGACACCAATGCCGTGATTCCAGGATCGCCGCAAGCGGTGGGAGGCGCGGGCGCCAACTTCGTGCTTTATGACAAGAATCTGAGCCGGTTGTATGTGACTAACCCCAATGCCGGGGCCGTGTATGTTTTCGACGCGACCACCGACCCGCCGACGCCGATGGGCAGCGCGACCGGGGCGATCAGCGTGCCCGCCCCGCCTGTTCCTGCGAACACGCCGCCGTGTGGCGGGGGCGCCTGTTCCTACAGCTCGGTGATGCCCGTGTCAGTGGCGGCATTGCCGGACGGCACGCGGTTCTACGTGGCGAGCTATGTCACAGCAGCAACTGGATCGCCGTGCCCTGACCCGAACGTCGCCGCCGCCGGATGCGTCATTCCACAAGTGACGGTTTTCGATGCCCTCACATTGGCGGTGAAAAGGACGGTGTTCCCTCTGCTGCCGCCGGTGACGAGTCCGGTAGCGCAGGTGCAACCTTTCGCCGTGGCGCCCCTTGCGTTCTGCGCGCCGGTCGTCCCTTACACTCCGGCCTCCGCGCGATTCCGTATGTCTGCGGCGGCCGCGCCCGACAGCAGCCATGTTTATGCAAGCATCTGCGACGGCGGTTTGGTGGCGATTGTGCAGACTGCGACGAATACGATTGCCACAGGGGTAAATGCGCCGGATACGCTGGTGACCGATCTGCCCGCTCCGTTCAGCGCGACAGCCGTATCGAGCGGCGAACCTCCGCCGCAGAGTCCGGTTTTTCTGCTGACGGGACAGTAGGAAAAACAATTGCTGATTGATGATTTTTGATTGTTGATTGAAAACCCAGGATGACTAATACCGGTTTTCCAACCAGCAATCAAAAATCAAAAATCAGCAATTCTTCTAAACCTTGGCGGGGACTTCCTCTTTTTCTTTCGCAGCTTCTCTCGCCGCGTAGTGCGAATCGACGTATTCGTCGAGAATTCCGATAAACTCGGGGACGATGCGATCGCCCTTGAGTGTCGTGAACAGGCGTCCGTCAACGTAGACGGGGGCCTTAGGCTCTTCGAAGGTGCCGGGCAGGGAGATGCCGATGTTGGCGTGCTTCGATTCGCCGGGGCCGTTGACAACGCATCCCATCACGGCGAGCTTCATTTCTTCGACGCCGATGTAGCGGCCCTTCCATGAGGGCATCTGCTCGCGCAGATAAGTCTGAATCTGTTCGGCCATCTCCTGGAAGAAGGTGCTGGTTGTGCGTCCGCAGCCGGGGCACGCCGTGACCTGCGGGGTGAAACTGCGCAGGCCCATGGATTGCAAAATTTGCTGGGCGACGCGGACTTCTTCCGTGCGGTCACCGTTCGGCGCGGGAGTGAGAGAAACACGAATGGTGTCGCCGATGCCTTCCTGCAGCACCACCCCCATGGCGGCGCTCGACGCGACGACGCCCTTGGCCCCCATGCCAGCTTCGGTGAGTCCGAGATGCAATGGATATTCGCACCGAGCCGCCAGCGCGCGATAGACATCGATCAAGTCCTGCACGCCGCTAACTTTCGCGCTGAGAATAATCTGATCCGAGCGCAGGCCGAACTGCTCGGCCAGTTTCGCTGAATTCAGCGCGCTGACGACCATCGCTTCCATGGTCACCTCGCGGGCGTCTTTGGGATCGTCGAGGCGCGAATTCTCGTCCATCATGCGGGTGAGCAATGTTTGGTCGAGCGATCCCCAGTTCACGCCGATGCGCACCGGCTTTTGATACTTCACCGCGACTTCGATCATGGTGCGGAAATTGGAATCGCCGGTCTTTCCAATGCTGGCGTTGCCGGGATTGATGCGGTACTTGGCCAGATCACGCGCGCATTCGGGATACTTGGTCAGCAGAACATGGCCGTTGTAGTGGAAGTCTCCGATGATGGGGACGCGGATGCCTTGCTTGTCGAGTTGCTCGACGATATGGGGAACCGCCGCAGCAGCTTCGTCGTTGTTCACGGTGACCCGCACCAGTTCCGACCCGGCGCGAGCCAGCGCCGCTACCTGCTGGACGGTCGAGGAGATATCGGCTGTGTCGGTGTTGGTCATGGACTGCACCACGATAGGTGCATCGGAGCCTACGCGCACACCGCCGACGACGGCCGTAACGGTCTTTCTGCGTTGAATGTTGGCCATATGGGAAGTTCTATTTTATCACGCGGATACACGGGCTTGGCTCACGGAAATCTGTTTCTAGCCAAAGAGTTCGCTGTGCGATCCCAAACGAATCAGCTGCAATACTTCGGCATCCGGTTTGCGGTAGATCAACAACAAATCGGGCCTGAGATGGCATTCGCGGTGGTCCTTCCAGTCCCCTCCCAGTACATGGTCGCGGTACTTTTCGGAAAGAGGAGCGTCATCGACTAAGAGAGAGACTACATCAGAGACCAGGGAATCCAAGTCGCGCCGGTACTGCCCCTTTTTCTCGCGCTTGAAGTCTCGCCGGAAAGCATTAGTCCGCTCAATCCTCCGCATTCAGGTCGGCCATCAATTCGGAGACATTCTTGAAGGATGACAGTCCACTAGCGCGTGCTTCCTTCATTGCTGCCACCGTAAGGGCATTGGGGACTTTAAGATCAAAAGGCAAGGCTTTTTCCGCGGCTACGCGGGTCAGCAAGACTCTGACCGCATCCGAGACGGAAAGCCCCATGGCCGAAAGCGCTTTCGCAGCTTGCGTCTTTATACGCTTGTCAATCCTGATATGAACCATCTCGGTCGCTGGCATCGGGATCCTCGTGAGATACATTGTATCTCAAAGAGATTATTCGAGTCAAAAGCGCAAAAATTCGACTGTCCGGATTCCCGGTAGTGGGCTGTTTTGAAATTCAGGAGAGCCAGTAGCCAACCACGGCACCGACCCAACCAGCCGCGATTCTCTTGGTGCTCTCGTCGAAGTGCGGCAACCACGAGGGGTCAATAAGAACGAGGACGCCAGTAACCAAGAGAATAAGGCTGACGACTACCTGCATCCAAACTCTTACTTTTTGTTGTGAGGTTACAACGATAGTTCCAGATTCGTCTGTCTTGGTCTCGATCCTTTTAAGAGGCACACGCCTAACCCTTTAATGTGCGCATGGTATTGTCGAGTCGATGACCAAAATAGGGCGCCAGAACCTCTGCTAGATTAATGCGTGCTCTAATCTTCTTTTCAATGTCATCCCGAACTGAATGCACAATAAACGTGAGCACGACCCCCACTGCGCCCGCAATAATAGCGACGGATAACGAGCGTGCTGGAGGAATCATCTTGGACAGGCGTTCACCAATGCGCCCCGATGCATATGCGAGGCCGCAAACCACCATCGCGAATTCCAGCACGTGTGAAATAATCTTCCCTGCTCGGGACGCGCTGAGCGTATCGCGCTCCACAATTACGGCATCTGGGCCGTTCTCTGGCTCACGGTAGGTTAGGAGTTGGAATGCTTCTTGGATGCGGGAAAACATATTACGCCGCCCGTGCGGACATAGGCGTTTTTAATAGTAACACAAGTTCCTGCAAGCTCCAAACGTGATCTGCAAGACCCGCTTCCATCGCGGGCGTAACGCGCAACGTCTGGTGCACACGGCAGAAATTGTAATAGGCATGGTAGATCGCAACCATATGGCAGTGATTTTCAAACTTCTTCGAGAACGCATTCGTCAATCGCGTGAAGCGCCGAACGCCCATTCGGAGGTTAAGATTCTGTCGCTCTACGTAGCTTGTCGAAATGTGATTGCGGTCAGGATCGCCGCTCAGGGTAGCCGTGCGTGTTCCGATGCAAGCGGCAGGACTGTAGCGGCTTTCAGGGTTGTCTGAAGGAGCGCCGTACAACTTTATCAGCATCGCGTAATCCACGTCCATTCCAAATGCACCCTCGACAGCTTCCGCATAAGCGCGGTGGCCGTCCGTTGTGATCTGAATGCGCGTGGTCACACGCGATGCCAAGTCCTCCATGAACTTACAAGCCCAGCTTGCGTCTCGTCCGCCGCACAGGTAAGAGAGCACCAGCTTCGAATCCGCGTCAATCGCAATCCACGTCCAGACGCTTCCCGCGCCAGTCCCTTCTTTCTCCAAGGGCACGTTCTTCTCTTTCGCATAGCAAAAGCTCCATACTTCGTCGCACTGGACACGCTGGACCCTCACCCCATGCACGGTCGAATTGTGGAACGCCGCGCAAGCCGTTCCCATATCCCGAACTAGCTTTAGAACGGCATCTTTACAGGCTCCGGTTAGCCTACAAGTGGCCCGAATACTGTTTCCTTCGACTAAAGCGTTGAGGATTTGCGCCCGTTTCTCAATAGGTAAGCGGTTCATAATGAAAGAATAATATGCTTGAGCGGGTATGCAGTCAAGAAAATAATGCGGAATGGTATAAATATTTTATAAATAATGCCGATTCCCCTTGACGAGTATTACCAATAGGCATTAAATTTAATGACGAACAGGAGGCGGTATGGCAAATCCAGATGCGGTACTCCCCGAAGTAGAAGAAGGCCAAGAGGACAAACGGGAGCGGTCTACGGTCGAGTTCCCCTATCTCGACCTCGATGCGGCTGTGGAAGTGGCGCAAGGAGTTCACCAGGTCGGAGGCTCTAGTTGTGGTTGGGATCAACTCGCAGCGCAGATGAGCCAGACAGCCACAGGAGGCGGATTCCGAATGAGGGTGATGACCGCTAAGACATTCGGCCTTGTCACCTATGGACAGGGAACTGTAACACTCACAGAACTGGGGAGACGGCTCAACGATCCGCAGCAAGAAAAGGCCGCGAAAGCCGACTCGTTTCTCAAAGTTGAACTCTACGGCAAAATTTACGAACTGTTCAAAAACGGCACGCTGCCACCTCCCGACGCGCTTGAGAATGAAATCGTGAAGATGGGTGTGGCCCCAAAACAAAAGGGCAAAGCTCGTCAAGCATTTCAGCGATCCGCAAACTCAGCGGGATATTTTTGGTCCGGCCCGAACCGGCTCGTCCGTCCTTCTATCAAAGCGAGTGCCGCTGCCGTGCCTGCCGTTGAACCCGAAGTCGAACCCGACAAGAAAAAGAAGAAGCAGGAAGAGGATGAAGGGCGTAAACATCCACTAATTGAGGGATTACTCAAAGAGCTTCCTGAACCCCAAGCCGAGTGGAATAGCGAAGACCGTAAAAAATGGCTCGAGATGGCATCCACTATTTTCAACGTGATCTACAAAGACTCTGACGACAATCGCGGGTCTCTGAAGGTGATCTTCGAGAAAAATTCTTCTGCTAAATAAAGAAGCGATCCGCTGGCAGAACGGGCGTTTCGGGAAGGAAGTGGGTGATGCAACTGAAAATAATAACGACTAGCCCTTTGTATCTTGCCTATCGTGCGAGGGGCTGCAACGACAAACCCCAAGTCAGGTAACCTTCGCGTGGCGCCCTGACTTGGGGCAGATAGGCTCTCTATCAGCCTAAGACCGTCAACCTTTACCCCAGCGTGCTTTCGCGGCACGCTGGGCTATTTCTTTCCGCTCCGCTGGCGTGAGTTTTGCCGCTCTTGCTCTGCCGCCCTTCATGCCGCCGAGCTTACCGAGTGCAACTGCCGCCGGATTCTTCTTGTGTGGCGGGAACTGTACGATCTTGCGTTTAGGCTTCAGTGGCTCGCCTATCGCTTGCTCGACAACCCGTAGCGCATTCTGAGCTACGTCGCCCTTGCTTGAGCGTCCATGCATGGCCTATTATGTACCGCCATGAAGAAAAAGTCCAAAACTCTTTCCTTGAAGGCCGCGCATTGCTGGCGTAGTAGCCTTCCCGGTACCGGGATTTTCTTAGCCGCGAACGATCCAGCGTTCGTGGTTCTCGTAAGGCAAGACGGGACTAAACGATCTGGCCATCGCGCTCTATGGCGAGAACTAAACAAGTACCTCAAGAAAAAGAACCTGTGATTCAAAACAGCCCACTACCGGATTCCCTAACGCATTGCAGTCTCTCAGCTGCTGTGAAATGATTAGATTTACCATTCCATAGAGTATTCAGGAACCACACTCCCACCTCTGGCCGAAAGAAGAGCTGTAACGCGCCGCTTCAACTTTCTCAATGAAGCTTGTCCGAATTGGAGGTTTTTCATGAGTCCCGATCATCGCACCAAGGCAACGCGCAGTCGGAAAAAACCAGTCCAGAACGGCCCTGCTGCGCCGCCATGGCCCAGCTACAAGGGAACTTCAGAGTTTGTCGGAACCAGTCCGAGCGGCCGGGTGACTGTCTATGTGGATCCCTCGCTCGGCCAGCAGGGCTTGCAGAATGCGCAGGATCTGCTCAACGATGCCGATCGCGTCACAACCGCCAATGATGGAATTTTTGGCACCACCGGAGGGCCGGTCAGCGTGATTGTTTTCGCCTTGGGCAACGCGACTGACGGCACCGGCGGCGCCGACCACATGAGCTGCGATTACGTCAACGGTGCGGCCATCGAGGTCGACGCTTCATTCGGCAACTCGGCCCGCGTCTCTGCGTTATTTGAAGCCGAGCTTAGCGAGTGCTCGATGAACGGAAATCTTTGCGGCGAGAGCACGGGGGAAGCGCTTTCGCGTTGGTGCGCAACAGTCGTTAGCAACAATGCTCTATCGGATTTTGCCACCGCCCCGCAGTGGGCGCAGGATGGCGAGCCAGACTTCGTCAACAAGACGGACCCGACTGACCAGAATGCCGATAGCACTGGCTGTGGAATGGCGTTTCTGTCCTGGCTGATGAGCCAAGGCCACAGCCTCGACAAGATCGCTCCGGCGATGGTGGCGCTGGGTGACTCGGGCACACTGGCCCAGCTTTACGCCAAGCTAACGTCCGATGCGCCTTCCAATGCGTGGCCGAAATTCAAGAGTGCGATCCAGGCCCTGCCAAACGGCGTTACCAGCGACAATCCCTTCGGTGCGACTCAATCCGCGCAAATAGCGAGTGAACGCGCCGCCAAGCCGCCGGCAGCGGCGGTGAAGGCAGGCGCTCCAGCGCCGGTTTGCCAGCCAAAATCCAAACGATTGCTGCCGCCAAACAAACTAAGCCGTTCGACCCACTCGGCATGAACGGAAAAAGCCGACGGCTGTTTATCAACCGTCGGCTCGCTCGAACTCGAAAACGTGAAAATCCTTCCTAGGGTAGCCGATCGGCCAATCCGGGAATCGTCTTCATCAAGTCGTTGTAGATGACCATCACTGCGAATATCACGAGGAAGACGAAGGCGGCTTGATAAACGCGCTCCTTGATGTTCATGCTGATATCGCGGCGCATCAGTCCCTCGATCAGTAGGAATAAGATCACGCCGCCATCGAGGATCGGGATCGGCAGCAGATTGAAGATGCCAAGATTCAGGCTGATGGCAGCGGTCAGGCCCATTAGCGGAGTCCAGCCCTTGCGGCGGGCCGCTTCGCCTGCGGCCTGGCCAATCCGGATGGGGCCTTCAATCGAGCGCATGGAGATTTTGCGCTGCGCCATCTTTTTCACCAGCTCCAGGATCAGCAGAGCGTTCTGCCGGTTCTCGTGGAGCGACAGTTGCAGAGCTTCCGCGAAGGGCAGCGTCTTCACCTTCATTTGCATGCTGCCGATGCCGATGCGGTACCACTTGTCGGTAAGAACCGGTTGAACGGTGAAAGTCTTCTGCTCGCCCTTACGCAGTACCGTAATCGCGATGGGCTTATCTTTCGTGACTTTCAGGCTTTCGATCATGGCGGCCAGCGCCGGTACCGGGTTGCCATCCAAACTCAGAATCTGGTCGCCTTCTTTCAATCCAGCTTTTTCTGCCGGCATCCCCTCCACCAAATCGACAATAGTAACGATGCCCTCTTTTGGCGCCCAGCCCGCATATCCGATCTGATCCACACCCTTGGCCTCAGGCACGACGGTTTTTTCCAGCGTTCGGCCATTACGGTCTACGGTCACATTCAGTGGCTGGCCGGGACTCAGCATTTCCTTCAGTTGCACCTGCTGCCAGGTGGGATTTTGCACATCGTCGATGCGGGTAATGCGGTCGTCGATCTGGAACCCGGCCTTTGCTGCGGCTGTGTCTTTCAGCACCCATCCGATCACTGGCGCTTCGTCGTACACCGCCGGATATTCGTAGTGCACCATGTAGACCGTGGTGAGCAGAACGATGGCCAGCAGGATATTCATGGTTGGCCCGGCAATTGCGATCAAGAAGCGGTGCCAGCGGGGATGATTCATGAACTCGCGCGGATCGTCGGAGCGCTCGTCCATCGGATTCTCGCCGCTCATCTTGACGTAGCCGCCGAGCGGGATGGCATTGATGCGATAGTCAGTGTCGCCTTTGCGGAAGCCGACCAGGCGCTTCCCGAAGCCAATGGCAAACTGCTCCACGCGTACACCCAGCCACTTGGCCACGATGTAGTGGCCAAACTCATGAATCAGGATCATGAAACCAAGGACGGCAACCACCGCTACCAGTGAAGTAAGAAAATCAGACATAATCGAGATACGCACTCCCCAACCGATTAGATTCCAAAACTACGCGAAAGATGTTGCCCGGGGCCGGTCAATTTTCTTTTCCCGCGCAACCCGTTCATGGGCATATCGGCGGGCTTCCTGATCCTCTTGAAGCACCTTGGCAATCGATTCCAGCGGCCCGGAACTTGTTGCTGCCAGTACATCTTCGATAATCCTGGGAATATCGTTGAACCCGATGCTGCCTTCCAGAAAAGCGGCCACGGCAACTTCATCGGCCGCGTTCAGCGCGACTGTTTTGGCGCCGCCGGCCTCCGCCGCTTCAAAGGCGAGACGAAGACAGGGGAATTTTTTCAGGTCCGGAGGGCCGAAGTCCAGATGACGCAGGTCACTCACCGCAAACCGCATATCCGACTGAATTCGCTCAGGATATGTTAAGGCATAAAGAATAGGAAGCCGCATGTCGGTTACCGAGAATTGAGCCAGTATGCTGCCATCGACAAATTCCACCATGGAATGAATTGTCGATTGCGGATGCACAATTACTTCCATTTTTGACGGCGGCAGCTGAAATAATCTGCAGGCTTCGATGACCTCGAACCCTTTGTTCATCAGGGTTGCGGAGTCGATGGTAATGCGTCGCCCCATCTTCCATGTGGGATGGTTCAAGGCCTGCTCGACGGTGATCGAGGCAAAGTCGTCGGCGGGCGTATTGAGAAACGGTCCGCCTGAGGCGGTCAGCCAAATTCGTTCAACTTCCTCCATGCGGCCGGCGCGCAGGCATTGGTGGACCGCGTTGTGCTCGCTGTCGATCGGAAGCAGCGGTTTGCCCTGCTTGCGAGCTTCTTCCGCGATCAACTCTCCCGCTGCGACAAGACATTCTTTATTCGCCAGCCCCACAGTCTTTCCTGCCCGTACCGCCTCGTACGTCGCCTCCAGCCCGGCCACCCCGACAATGGCGCTGACCACGAAATCCACCTCCGGATGGGTCGCAACCTGCACCGTTCCGGCAGCGCCATGCACAACTTCGACTCCCCGCAATTCCACATTCTTCAGACGCGAGCGCAGAGTGTCCGCCCCGGCCTCGGACGCCATGGAAATCAATCGTGGCCGCCAACGAGATGCTTGCTCAAATGCAGCGTCGCAGTTAGACCCGGCGGCCAACGTCACAATCTGAAAGCGCTCAGGGTAGGACTCGGCAACGCTCAGCGTGCTGCGCCCAATCGAGCCTGTCGATCCCAGGATGGCGATGCGTTTCATGATATTTGCCGAAGTTATCTATTTGCCGGCTGCTGCAACAGCGTAGTGATCAATCCAATCGCGTTGCTCGGTCGTTTCTGGAACGGGCAGGCCACGCGCTGCCGAAACTGCCTCTACGGCGGCTCCTGGACTCATTCCTTTTTTCACCAGAAGACAGGCCGCTACTAATCCGCTCCGCCCGATTCCCTGGCGGCAATGGACGAGAACGTTTTTGCCATTTGAAAGAGTGCGGCTGATCCTCTCCAATTCTTCCGCCAACTCCGCTTCGGACCGTGGAACCTGCCGATCTGGAATAGGAAACGACCTGAATTCCATCCTTTGCCCTCCGACTTCGCCCCCCTCATCGCCCAGATCCAGATCTCTTTCCTCGTCGGCTGTAAGAAGAGAAAGCACGGCATCTATGCCAGCCTCCCTCCATTTGGCGATATCATCCTTCAACCAGTCCCCACCGCGCGGACGAGCGGACATGGCCAGTTTCCCCGGCCACGACTCGCGAAGCCAATAGAGTTCTTTTCGCATCGCTAATCTTTAATTGTCATCCTCCACGACATCCTTCACCACGACCTCCCTAGCCAGGTTGTCAACATCCACGCCCCGTTGGCGAAGAATGTGGATACGATGATGTCCATCCAGTATAGTTCCTTCCGGTCGAGTTTTCAGACAGCCTGCTTGACCCGGTAATAGCGACGCCACCAGGGCTTCCGTCGAAAGCAGTTCGAGCTTTGCAAGCTTGGCTACATTGAGTGAGCTATCGGGATGGAGCGATTTAAGGGGAGGGTACTGAGGGGAGTCCATCAAAGATTGACTGACCGCTATTGCATCACACGCCAAGCCGTATAGAACCATAATACAGGAGCCGCAAAGAGCAGGGCATCGATGCGGTCGAGCATGCCGCCGTGGCCGGGTAAGATCGCCCCGGAATCTTTTACACCCGCGCCACGCTTGATCAGCGACTCTACGAGATCGCCAAGTTGCGCGGCCACATTCAATGTGATGGTTAGAAGAATGACGGGCGACATGGCCGGCTGCTCGAGCCCGAATAAGCCGTCGCGGCGCTCGATCAGACCGACACGCAGCAGGGCAGAGCTTATCGGCAGTGCGTAATGAAACAGTAACCATCCCACGCCCGCACTGGCCGCGAGCGATGCCGCCGCGCCTTCCCAGGTTTTCTTCGGGCTGATGCGCGGCGCCATCAAATGGCGTCCGATTGACTTGCCGACAAAATAGGCGAAGATGTCTCCCGCCCAAACCACCAGCAGCAAATACAAGAAGTAAAACGCACCCGCCCACTGCTGGCGAAGTTGCACCAGCATCCCCATCGGCAGCGCAATATAAGTGAAGGCGAATACCGAAGCCGCCGCCGCCGGATATCCAGTGCGCAATTCCGCCCGGCGCATCGCAATGGTCAGCGCCAGAAACGGCGCCATGGCCGCGGCGAATCCCAGGCAGTAGACGAAAATCGCGGTGGAGAGCAGCGGCTTCTCGTTTCCCACATTGAGCGCTAGTAAAAGAAAAAAGAAACCGACGAAAATATAAGTCGGCACGCGCAACGGCTGAACGCCATACGATTCCGTTAGTTTCAGGAATTCATGAATCGTGACCAACGCTACGACCGCCGACGCGACTGCCACTACCGGCACCGGAGCCCGCAGAATAAGCGCCAGCACAATCGGAATCAGGACGGCTGCGGTCGCGATGCGCTTGAGCAAGGGAGATTGGTCGGCCGTGCGCTAACGATCTTGCACCGACCGAAGCATTTAACCACAGAGGACGCAGAGAATCACAGAGGACTTTATTTCCCTGTGTTCCTCTGTGGTCGGTGGGGTTAATGTTTTCTTGCCGCTGAGGTTTCCAGAGAGGCGTGAGCGGTGCCGTGATTCAGGCCGCCGTAGCGCCGCTCGCGCTTCTGGTACTCCGCAATGCCTTCGAGCAGATGGAGCCCGCGGAAATCCGGCCATAGGGTCGGGGTCACATAGATTTCCGCGTAGGCGAGTTGCCACAGCAGAAAGTTGCTGAGGCGCATCTCTCCCGAGGTCCGCACTACCAGGTCGGGATCGGGAAGATGCCGCGTATACAGATGCCGAGCCACCGTATCTTCATCGATATGCAAATGATCGACACCGCCATTCTGCGAAGCCGCGTTCAAAATCGATCGAAAGGCATCCACCAGTTCGCTGCGTGCGCTGTAGTTTAGCGCCAGCGTGAGCACCATGCCCGAGTTCCGCGCCGTCGCCTCGCGCGCCCACGCCATGCGCTCCTGTACATCTTCTGGCAGTTCGTGTTGCCGGCCGATATATTCCAGGCGGATATTGTTCTTGTTCAGCGTGGGCACTTCCGCTTTTAGATAGCGGCTCAACAGCCCCATCAAGAAGCCTACTTCACTCTGCGGACGCTTCTTCCAGTTCTCTTCGGAAAATGCGTACAGCGTGAGCGCAGGGATGCCGATCCGCGCCGCCGTCTCCACGGTCGAACGCACGGCCGTCACCCCGGCACGATGTCCGGCTACGCGCGGCATGTGGCGACCCTTGGCCCAGCGCCCATTACCGTCCATGATGATCGCGATGTGTTTGGGGAGCCGGTTTGGATCTAATCGTCGGTAGACTTCGGTTTCCTTGCGGTCGAGTCCCGTGAGTACTTTGTCGTGCAAAGTGATCCCTCGACATGAGGCTAACACAGCTGATAAGCCTTGGCAATGAGGCTGATCTCGAAGCGCCCAAAGCGAGGTTTATTACTTCACCAGGGGCGAATTGGCATCCGCGGCCTTGGTCTCGTCGGCGTGAATCTTGCCATCATCTTCCGCATAAAAAGAACGATGTTGGGCGTCCATGTTCTTGGGAGTCATGGTGAGGACAAAACTGTCCTTCTTCCCCTTGAAACTTACCGTATAGTCGCCGCGGTCCGGGTTAACCATGCGCTTCTGAAACGTTCCCCAATGTACCAGCTCCGGCAGAGAGGTGGCGAAGTGTCCGTTTTTCTTGTCGAAGAGGCGCTGGGCTCGCAGTACTACTCGCATATAACCCAAGGCCAAATTTTCAGAATCGGAACGGGCCGGGTCGCCGCGGTACTTGGGCTGGTAGGTCTGAGGCGAAGATTGTGACTGGGGAGGCCCGGCGTCTTGTTCCGCAAACGTTGGAGGAACGAATACCGCGCACATGGCAATTACGCAGGCGCCAAGAATGTAGAACACTCGCGATGGTTTCGTCAGGCGAGGGCGCAATCGGGAGGATGAAAGCCGGGACCAGCGCGGGAACGAACGAGGTTCAGCGTGATGCTTCAATGCCAAATCGAGAATCAAGCTCATTTTTCCATGTTACTCCCGTAATTTCACTTCAGTCATGTTCTCTTTGCTTCCTGCCGATTTATTACTATTCTGAATCAACGAATCTAACCCTACAGGGAAAACCATGAAAGCAGCCGTAGCCAGAAAACCAGTAATCCGAATCGCGGTGGTGGAAAGCGACCCGTTGCGGTTTGTTGGGTTCCGCGCATTGTTCGATTCTGAGCCGGAGTTCGAACTCATCTCGGCTGGATTGCCGGAGATTGGTACATTGCCAGCCATTGATCTTATCCTGCTGGGTAACCGTTCCGGGCAAAACCTGTTTGATGTAATGGCCAGTCTGAAGGCCACGCGGCCCGATCTACGGATCATCGTAACCGGTTCCGGAATTGACGAGGAAACCATTCTGAAGGCGATTGCGTCTGGGGCCAAAGGATATGTCGACGAGGCCGCTACCCCTGCAGAGTTCGCGCAGGCGATTCGCATCGTGAATCAGGGATCGGTCTGGGCTCCCCGCAAAGTTTTGTCCATGTTCATTGAGCGGGTGTCGTCGGCTCCGGGGCGCATTTTTCCGGCAGGCCGGGTTACTTTCACCGACCGTGAGAAAGAAGTGCTGGAGATGCTGGTTGCCGGCCGCTCCAACAAAGAAATTGGCGGTCAGCTGGGAATCGAAGAGCGCACGGTGAAGGCCCACGTGGCGAAACTGATGCGCAAAGTCGGGGTTCAGAATCGCATTGCCTTGTCCGTGCATGCGATCACTCATTCGCTGGTCACGGCGAAGTAGGCCGAGCCTCTAGCTGACGGTTCTCACCTTCTAGATTGGAAACGGTTAAGGATTCTCGCTTGGCGAAGTGCGGCAGCAACAGCGTTACTTGGGAACACTTACCTTCGTAATCTTGTGGGGCTTTCGTGCGTGCCCCATACTCGCTTCACCTACCACAGAACCTGGGAGACGGGGTTGAGAGTGGCGATTAGGGTCACTACTTTCAACCCCGCATTTTTTTGTTCTCTTCGATCCCTTCTCAGCTGAACCCGCTCGCTCGTGCCTAACCAGAACCATTAGCTCTGCGTTCGCCCTCACGAGCCAAACTTCATTTACAATCAAGCCACCAGTTGACAGTCAAATCCCTGTGGTGAGGCATGATGAAAAATCTTGTTCTGCTGACCCTGTTTGCATTCTTTTGTAGCTTAGCTTTTGCGACCGACAATCAGCCCAGAGAATCGAAGGCTGCAGATCGCGTGCAAGCAGCCGCGGATGTGCTGAATGAAATACAGGGTGCCCCCGACTCCGGCATTCCCCGGGAGATTCTCAGCAAAGCCGAGTGCGTGGCCGTGGTTCCGTCGATGCTGAAAGGCGGATTCATTGTAGGCGCGAAGTATGGCCGCGGGCTGGCCAGTTGCCGCACCACGAAAGGTTGGAGTGCCCCGGCATTTTTTATTACCGAGGGCGGAAGCGTCGGTTTTCAGATCGGCGGACAGGCCGTGGATCTGGTCATGCTGATTATGAACAACGATGGCATGCAGCATCTGCTCTCGAGCAAATTTGCTTTGGGGGCCGACGCCTCGGTGGCTGCGGGCCCGGTTGGCCGTCACGCCGAAGGCAATACGGATTGGAAGATGCGCGCCCAGGTATTGACCTATTCGCGAGCCCGCGGAATCTTCGCCGGCGTGAGTCTCAACGGCGCAGTCCTGAAGCAGGACAAGGACAGCACGCGCGAATTCTACGGGCACATGGTGACGTTCAGAGCGGCGTTAACCGGAGAGATTGATCCCCCGCCCGCGGCCAATCCCTTCCTGACTACCTTGGCGCAGTGGGCACAGGAAGCCGCGAAGTAGGGCGGGCCTGCGGACTGGGCGAGGAACATGAATTCTCATCGCATTGCTCCTCCGTTGCCCGGAAATTTAGTCGGTTCGGTCGGCGCGAGCTTCGTGATCGCGGAGTGGAAGGATGTTGGCGGACCACCTGGGCCGCCTCGCTGGATTGCTCCACTTCATCTTCACCGCAACGATGACGAAGCCTGGTATGTGCTCGAAGGCAGCTTGTGCGTTCAAGTGGGGAATGATGTCGTGGAGGCGCATGCCGGTTCTGCCGTGTTCGCGCCGCATGGTACGCCGCACACTTACTGGAACCCCGGACCCGGGGCTGGTCCGATATCTCCTGGTAATGACCTCCAATACCTATTCGCTGATTCAGGACATCCACGCCATGAAGAACCGGTCGCCGGCAGGCATGCGAGCGGTGTTTGAAAAACACGACTCCGAACTGCTCGGTGGTTAGAGCGGCGTCGAGCGAGCTTCCCTCGACCCGGAGAGCCCTTCGCCTGCTTCAGGGGAGGTTTGCCGGCTGTCCCCGGATGAGCAGCGTCGCAACGTTCGGTGCTTCATTTTCCTTTCAAAGTTTGACAAGCAATTTTTTCGAGTGATAGGGTCACGCTTTCCGAATGCGGCGAAAACTCGAATACGCGGCATCCTGGCCGTTCATCAAGATCCTGGGCGTGATGCCACGCCCGCTTTCCCGTGCTTTCGCCATCGGCCTCGCCCAGATTGTTTATCTGCTGCACTTCCGTTTGCGCCAGGTCGGGATGCGCAATCTCGAGCTGGTTTTTCCAGAAAAAAGTGTGGCCGAGCGCCGGCGCATTTTGCGAGGAGTTTTCACTTCGCTGGGCCGGCAACTCGCGGAACTCTGCCAGTTTCCCAAATACACGCCGGAGAATATCGAAGAGGTCGTCGTGTACGACGGCTTGCAGAATTACGAGCGCGCCTACGCCCAAAAAAAGGGAGTCCTGTTTCTGACGGCGCATTTCGGCGGATGGGAGCTCTCCGCCTTCACCCACTCCCTGCATGGACACTGGCTGCACATCGTCATGCGGCCCATGGACAATCAGTATCTCGACCGGCTGCTGCAGCACTATCGCACCATGCATGGCAACAAGACCGTGGCCAAAGACGATTTTGTGCGCGGGTTATTAGCGGCGATGAGGGCTGGGGAAACCGTCGGCATTCTGATGGATACGAACATGACGCCGCCGCAGGGAATCTTCGTGGATTTCTTCGGCATTCCGGCCTGCACGGCGAGTGGACTGGCCCGCATCGCTTTGCGCACGAACGCGGCTGTGGTTCCGGGATTCACCATTTGGGATCCAGAACTGCAGAAATACCGGCTGCGATTCGATCCGGCGCTGGAATTGATTCGCACCGGCGACTTGGAGGCCGACATCGCCGCGAACACGCAGATGTTCACCAAAGTGATTGAGGATTACGTGCGGAGGTATCCCGACCAGTGGCTGTGGGTGCATCGCCGGTGGAAGACGCGCCCGGAAGGGCAGCCTCCGCTGTATTGAAACGGTTGAATTACCTTAAAGCCCAGTATGGAGAGATAGCCGACCAAGCCGTTGCACCACACTTCGGTAACGTGCGGCGAAGACACTCTCGTGTCATTGTGTGTACAGTGACCAAATATCATCAATCCGGAGATGTGGGCTGGGACCGCGGACGCGAAGCCTATCTTGACTTGCCGCAGAAGCCAGTATACGCGCCCGTGTCCAAGCCCGCCCGCAAGCCCAAGGACCAGGGGGGACCTCTCCTCAGCATTTCCACCGAAGAGCGCATCGGAAGCTTGATCGCCGCGGGAGGCATAATTTGGGGAGCCTATGTGGCGACCCAAAACTTCGCGGGTGTCTTGAGCTTCGATCTTGTTCGCCAGGGACCGGTCGAAGTTGCCGCGCTGGGAATTCTCATTTGGCTGCACGCCAAGTGGCGCCGCTCCACGAAGGTGAGTTGAGCCGCAACCGACGGATGCCGCTCTTGCCCTCGGCGTAGCTAGCTCCCGCAACATGTACTCTCCTGCAGGAAATTCACCCACAGTTTGATTTCTGTTATCGCTCGAATTCTCCGCAGTTTTGCCCCGCTGCAAGCTGCTCCTTCCGGTAAAATCGAATCTTCATATGGATACCTTCGAACAGATCGCAGAACGCGAGCGCCAGTTTTTACTCCAGACCTATAACCGATATCCTGTTGTGCTCACCCGCGGCAAGGGCGTGTTTCTCTACGACATCGACGATAAGCGCTATCTGGATTTTGTTTCCGGCCTGGGAGTCAATGCGCTGGGCCATGCCCATCCGCGGATCGTGAAGGCTATTCGCGAGCAGGCGGCAAAGCTGGTGCACGTCTCCAATCTTTATTACCACGAGTACCAAGGACCGCTGGCGGAGAAGTTGTGCGCGCTTTCGGGATTGAACCGGGCATTTTTCTCCAACAGCGGGACCGAAGCGATCGAAGGCTCCATCAAACTGGCCCGGCTGGCGGGACATCGCGCCGGCGGCGAAGGGAAGAGCCGGCTGGTGGCGTTGGAAGGGTCCTATCACGGCCGCACCTTCGGAGCGTTGTCACTGACGGGGCAGGCCAAGCACCGCCAGGGATTTGAGCCCCTGCTCGAAGACGTGACGTTCGTCAAGCAGAACGATCTGGAAGGGCTGCGGGCTGCCGTGAACGACAACACCTGCGCCATTGTGCTGGAGCCAATTTTCGGCGAAGGCGGAATTTATGAATGTTCGGTGGAGTTCCTGCGCGAATGTCGCGCGCTCGCCGACCGTCACCGCGTAGCCCTGATCTTCGATGAAATTCAATGCGGCTTGGGGCGGACGGGAACGATTTTTGCCTTCCAGAGTTTCGGCGTGACCCCGGACATTGTCGCCATTGCCAAGCCCATTGCCGCGGGACTTCCGCTGGGAGCCTTTATCGCGAAGGAAGAATTCGCGACCGCGATATCGCCGGGACAGCATGGCACGACTTTCGGCGGAGGTCCGCTGGCCTGCCGCATCGCGCTCGAATTCCTGGCGATCGTGGAGGAAGAGAAGCTGCTGGAGAACGTCAGCAAAGTCGGAGCCTATTTGCAGGAGGAGCTAAAAGCAGCTGGTGGAGAAGCGTGCGGCGGCGACGGCGGTTCGCGGGCGCGGCTTTATCCAGGGAATTCAGCTGGAAATTCCGGCGCGTCCGATCGTGGATGCGGCGCTGGCCGAGGGCGTATTGTTCAACAGCACGCAGGACACCGTCGTCCGATTCCTGCCGCCATTCCTGATGGAAGAGAAGCACATCGACAAAGGGATCCGCGTCTTGAAGAAACTGTTGGGAAAGAAACGGAAAGCGGCCTAAGTCTTGCAATGCAGCAAAAATGGTCAGTGAACATGGTTTAGTGGACAAAGAATGCCGTGCCCGCCACGACGATTCCTACGACTCCCAAAAACATCCCCAAGTACCAGAACATCCTTCGTCCGGAGAGCAGCGTGATCGAAGTGATCACCAGTCCCACTTCCAGGAAAACTTCGGCCAGATCAAATCGGTCGGCCCGATTTCTCTCGTGGCCGACCTCCGCCTCCATCTCGCGGGCTTTATCCTCGATGCCCTTTTGTTCATCCTTGTAGCGCGTCGCCTCCCCGGAATATTTCTCGCGCAATTTGGCCAGAGCGGCAGCGTCGGTGGTGGCTTCCACCGAAGTCAAATCGGTAAAAAGCTCGTCCGTATGCCGCCGAATGTTCTTAGCCTGGTAGAAAGCCCATTGATCGGACGACTTCGCCTGAAGCACAACCTCTTCGGTGTGGGCGCGATGTCCGAGCAGCGTCACCACCGCCACCAGCACCGCCAGCACCGCCATGGTCACCGAGATCGGCGCCAGGGTGGGATCATGCTTCGCATGCTCGGCGTGTTCCTGCAATTCGCTTAGCTCTTCCGACATCGCCGTCACTCTCCCATCACTTTCACGATGACCCTTTTATCACGCTGTCCGTCGAACTCCGCATAGAAAATCCGCTGCCACGTACCCAAATCGAGTTTGCCCGCCGTGATCGGCACAATCACTTCGTGATGGATCAGCAGCGCCTTCAGATGGGAGTCGCCGTTGTCCTCTCCGGTCTCATGATGTTTGTAGTCCTTGCGAAACGGCGCCAGATGCTCCAGCCACTGGTCGATGTCTTCGATCAGACCGCTTTCATTGTCGTTGACGTACACGCCCGCAGTGATGTGCATGGCCGAAACCAGAACCATGCCTTCCTTCACTCCGCTCTTGCCGACGATCTTTTCCACCTGCGGAGTGATGTGTACATAGGCCCGGTGCGTCTTGGTATGAAATTTCAAGTATTCCGTCAGCGTCTTCATTTCCGAATTCCGGCGGCGACTCTGGTCTCAATTCCTAGCGCAGCACTTCCGCCACCTTGCCGCTGGCAATGAGCGCCGCAATGCGCGCGAAATCCGCGTACATCACCCGATCTTTTTCCATTGTGGGACATACCGACCGGATCGCAGCATGCGCCGCCTGCCCGCGCTTCGAAGGTTTCAGCGGAGCCAAGAAGTCCAGCGCCTGAGCCACTGCCATTGCCTCAATCGCCAACACGTTCCGCGTATTGTCCACGACGCGCTTCAGCTTGGTCGCGGCCGTCATGCCCATGGAGACGTAATCTTCCTTATTGCCGGACGTCGTGATCGAGTCGACGGACGCGGGATGCGCCAGCACTTTGTTCTCGCTGACCAGCGCCGCCGCCACGACTTGCGGCATCATGAAGCCGGAATTCAGGCCGGCGCCCGGAGCAAGAAACGGCGGCAAGCCCTCGCTCAGCGCGGGATTCACCAGCCTTTCGATCCGCCGCTCGCTGATGCCGGCCAGCGCGCTCAATGCGATGGCTAAAAAATCCAAGGCAAACGCCAGCGGCTCGCCATGAAAGTTTCCGCCGGAGATTACATCGCCTTCGGCGTTCCTGGCATCGGTGATGAAGACCAGCGGATTGTCGACCGCGGAATTCGCCTCCGTTTCAAATACCCCGCGGCAATGCGCCAGCGTGTCGCGCACCGCGCCGTGGACCTGCGGTATGCAGCGCAGCGAGTAGGCATCCTGCACGCGGCCGCACTCGCGATGCGACTCGCGAATCTGGCTGCCTTCCAGCATGCGCCGCAGGTTCGCGGCAGTCTTCATCTGTCCCGCATGCGGACGCGCCTTGTGAATGCGCTCGTCAAAAGCCGTGTCGGTTCCCTTGAGCGCGTCGCAGCATAGCCCGCCCAGCACGTCGGCGGTATCGACCAGCGTTTCGGCCGCCAGCAGCGCCAGAGTTCCTACCGCCAGCATGGCCTGCGTCCCATTGATCAGCGAGATCGTTTCCTTGGCCTCAAGCACCAGCGGCTTGATCTGTCCCCGCTTCAATGCTTCGGCGCTTGGAACGCGAATGTTCCTCTCGTCGACGCACTCGCCTTCGCCGATCAGCGCCAAAGCCAGATGCGCCAGCGGAGCCAGATCGCCACTCGCGCCCACGCTGCCCTGCGACGGCACAATCGGCGTGACGCCGCGGTTGAGCATTTCGCAGAGCGTGTCGATGACGATAGCGCGCACGCCGGAATTCCCCTTTGCCAGCGAGTTTGCCCGCAACAGCATCATGGCGCGGGTTTCCGCGACCGAAAGCGGTTCGCCTACGCCGACTGCGTGCGAGCGGACCAGATTGACCTGCAGTTCACGAATCTGTTCGCCGGCAATACGAACGTCGCTCAGCTTGCCAACGCCGGTTGTAATGGCGTAAGCGACTTTGTTGCTGGCGACAATGTCGTCGACCACGGACGCGGGCCTGGTTGACGGCCTGCCGCGCGTCCGGGGAAAGCAGAGCAGCTCGCCGCGTTTCCATACTCGCGACTTCGCGCACTGCCTCCAGAGTGAGATCGTTTCCGTTGATGTGCAGTGCGTTCAAGCAAGCCTTTCCCGCATCGATATCAAATCTCTGTCATTCGCCCGCATTGTCATTCCGAGAGGGCGAATGCCCGCGAGGAATCTGCTTTCTGCTGGCGCCGGCGAACAGCAGATTCCTCTCCGGCTGCCACCGGTTCGGAATGACAAAGCATCTTTTTACTTTGCCATCGCCGCGCGGAAGGCGGTCAAATATTTCTCCGGCAACGACACCACTTTCATCTTCGAATCGGTGACGATGTGCGTGGTCTCGCCTTCCGCCAGAAGCGCCCGGTTATCCGCTCGCACCAGTTCGTAGTTGAATACCACGACCGACTCGCGCACGTTCTTCAGCCGCGTCCGCACCACAACTTCTTCGTCGTAATAAATGGGAGCACGGTAGCGGCATTTCACGTCGGCCACGGCAATGAATCGCCCGTCGTCGCGCTCCATGTCGCGATAGGAAAAACCCATCTCCCGCATCAATTCCACGCGGCCCACCTCGAACCAGATCAGGTGATTCGAGTGGTAGACGACGCCCATCTGGTCGGTTTCGGCGTAGCGCACACGCAGCCGGGTTTCATGGAACGCATGCTGACCGTGGGACCTCATTTGCCTGTCCACACCGGCTTGCGCTTCTCCAGGAATGACGAAATGCCTTCGCGGAAGTCCGCGGTGGTGCGGATGGCGGCATTTTCGCGCACGGCTGATTCGATCTGAGCATTGAGTTCGGCTCGGGCATGATCGGTGAGCAACTGTTTGGTCGCGCGCAACGATGCCGAACTGTTCTCCATCAACAGCGCTGCCAGTTCGCGGGCTCGTGACATCAGATTCTCCGCCGACACGATTTCACTGACCAGCCCCATGCGCGCCGCCTCTTCCGCGCCGAATATCCTTCCCGTAAGCAGAAGATCGCGAGCCTGCTTTTCGCCCACCTGTCGCAAGAGAAATGTCGAAACAATCGCTGGCACAAAGCCGATGCGCACTTCGGTGTAGCCAAACTTCGCATCCGGAACCGCCAGCGTGAAGTCACACAGCAGTGCCAGTCCAGTTCCGCCCGCAATGGCCGGCCCGTTCACCGCGGCAATCGTCACCTTGGGAAATTCATACAGCGAGCGGAACAATCGGACCATCGTCTGCGAGTCCTGCAGATTCTGCTCCGGCGAACGGCCCAGCAGCGACTTCAGATTGTCCAGATCCATCCCGGAACAGAAAGCCTTGCCCGCTCCGGTCACGATCAGGACGATCGCGTCCGACTTCGAAACCTCGTCCAGCGCGCGCAGCAAATCGTCAATCAGTTCGAAGCTGATGGCGTTGCGCTTCTCGGGACGGTTCAGCGTGATCGTGGCCACGCCTCCGTCGTACGCGAGTTGTATCGTCGTTGTAGTTCATAACCCGCAACCCGCCACCGATCTCACGGATTCTCACGGATCAAGAAACAAAATCTGCTCTATCCGTGAAATCCGTGGCGAATCTGTGGCTAACTAATCAGCAGCGTGTGCACTGGAAAACCTTGCGCCGATTCCCGCCGTTGCCTTCAACAACGAATCCAACGGCTTCAGTTGCGGCAACTCCGCTCCGCGCTGAGCCAGCGTCTCGATGAGCTTCTCAGTCGGGATGTTACCCACCAAAGCGTCCTGCGCAAAAGGGCATCCGCCCAGCCCTCCCAGCGCAGAGTCAAAACGCCGGCAACCAGCGTCGTATGCGGCCAGAATCTTTTCCGCCGCCTGATCCGGACGGCTGTGCAAATGGACGCCAATTTCGAGGTAATCGTACTTCGCCATTACCGCGCCCACCAGTTCGCTGATCTGCTGCGCGCTCGCCATGCCGACCGTGTCCGCCAGCGAGATCATCCGCAGATTATCCACTTCCATCAGCGAAATCGCCTCGATCACTTCTTCCGGATTCCACAGGTCTCCATACGGATTCCCGAACGCCATCGAGATATAAACCACGACATCGAGACCCGCGTCGTCGGCCTTGTTCTGAATCTTTTCCAGTTCTTCGAGCGCCTCTTCGGGCGACTGGTTCTGATTCTTGCGCAGAAATGTCTCCGAAATCGAGTAGGGAAATCCCAGCGTCGATACCGCCTTCGTGTCAATTGCCCGCTGCGCGCCCTTTTCATTGACGACGATGCCGATAATTTCCACGTCATCGGGCGGATCGAGTTCCTTCAGCACTTCTTCCGAGTCCGCCATCTGCGGAACAGCCTTCGGAGAAACGAACGATACCGCATCGATATGCTTAAACCCCACGCTGATCAAAGCCTTCAGGTAGTCAGCCTTCAACTCGGCAGGAATCAATCCCTGCAGCCCTTGCCAGGCATCGCGCGGACACTCAATCAATTTGACAGGATCAGCCATAAAAATCTTTGCCAGGGATAAACACGGATTCTCACAGAACGAAAACTCGTGTTGCTTGTTCAGAACCGTGTTCATCCGTGCAAATCCGTGGCAAGAGTTACGTTTGCAGCACTCCCACCTTGAACTCCGCCACGTCCGGATTCAGAGCCGCCGCTTCCAGCGCCTGCGTGATCGCCTCCCGAGTTTCGATGGGATCGATGATCTTGTCGATCCACAGCCGCGCCGCGCCGTAGCGCGGATCGGTCTGCTCGTCGTAGGTGCGCTTCACCGACTCGTACAGTTCCTTGCGCTCCTCCGCACTCAACTTCTTGCCGCCGCGTTCCAGTTGCTTGACTTTGATTTCAACCAGCGTATTGGCAGCCGAATCTCCGCTCATCACTGCGTAGCGCGCCGTCGGCCAGGCAAAAACAAACCGCGGATCGTAAGCCTTCCCACACATCGCATAGTGCCCGGCGCCGAACGATCCGCCCACGATCACCGTAATCTTCGGCACCACGGAATTCGAAACCGCATTCACCATCTTCGCTCCTGCTTTGATGATGCCGCTCCACTCCGCGTCGCGCCCCACCATGAATCCATTCACGTCGTGAAAAAATATCAGCGGGATCAGATTCTGATTGCAATCCATGATGAAGCGCGCAGCCTTCTCCGCCGATTCCGTGTAGATCACTCCTCCGAACTCGACGCGCTTGTGCCCCTCATGATCGGTCTGCTGCGCATGCAGTTTCTGATTGGCCACGATTCCTACGGCAAAGCCGCCAATGCGGGCGTATCCGCAAATCAGAGTTTTTCCGTACTCCGGCTTGTACTCGTCAAAGCGGCTGCCATCGAGCACGCGCGCCAGGACTTCTTTCATGTCATAAGGCCGCGCCGGCGACGAATCGTAGATTCCATAGATTTCTTCCGCCGCCAGTTCCGGCTCAACCGGCTTCTTGCGGTCCCAGGGAGAAAGCCGCCGGTATCCCCACTTCTCCACAATCGAGCGAATGCGCGCGATGCAAGCCTGTCGTCGGGCTCGCGGAAGTCGACCGTACCGCTGATGGCCGAGTGCATGGCCGCGCCGCCCAATTCCTCCGACGAAACTTTCTGCCCGATCGCGGCCTGCACCAGCGCGGGTCCGGCGAGAAACAATCCGCTGCCGTCGGTCATCAGCACGTGGTCGCACATCACCGGCAGATAGCCGCCGCCCGCCACGCACATTCCCATGATCGCCGCAATCTGCGGAATGCCCTTCGCCGACATCACCGCATTGTTGCGAAACACGCGCCCGAAATCGTCGGTGTCCGGGAACACATCCTCTTGCAGCGGCAAAAAGACGCCGGCGGAATCGACCAGGTAAATCGTCGGAATGCGATTCTCGATGGCGATGTTCTGCGCCCGAATCACCTTTTTCGCAGTCATCGGGAAAAACGCGCCCGCCTTCACGGTGGCGTCATTGGCGATGATCATGACCATCCGGCTCTCAATGCGCGCCATGCCAGTGATCACGCCCGCAGCCGGTGCGCCACCCCATTCTTCGTACATGCCGTGCGCGGCGTAGAGGCCCAATTCAAAGAACGTGTCGGGATCGGCCAGAAGCGCAATGCGCTCGCGCGCCGTCAACCGCCCCTTGGCATGCTGGTTTTCGATGGCCTTGACGCCTCCACCCTCGCAAATCTTTTCGCCTTCATTGCGCACTTGCGACATCAAGTCCGCCAGAAAACGCATGTTGGCTTCATAGCGCGCGGAAGTAGGATCGATTTTCGTGCTCAGCACGTTTTCTGGTAAGGACGAGTTCGCGCTTACAGTTTCGTTACGGTCAGCCATGGGTCGAACGTCGAAGGTGCGGACTGATTACGGTATACCAGCCGGGCGGAGCCGCGCAATGCGGCATGGCCCGGATACGTTTCGAGTCCGATAGTACGCTCTATCGAGGCCGACGTTCCTGATCCTTGACTTCCGACTCTGGCGCGATTCCGCAAGCCTCGGAACTACCGAATACTGTCGCGATCGCGTCTCCGGCCATTGATCGCTGGCGCTCTACGCACCGACGTAATGCGATGCTCTCAGCCTGCCCTGACGATGGTCAACTGCGAGCTGTACAAACGTTTCGAATTCGTCAGGGAGAAGTTCTGTGTTCAGAAGGAGAGTCAGGACTCGCATCGATTGCGCGCTGCTTGCGGTTTTGTTAGTTCCGGGTCCTATTTGGGCGCAGAACGGCGGCTCTGGCAATCAGGAAACCATTTCCCAACTGGTCGAGCAGATCAAGCAATTGCAGCAGGAAGACCGGGACCTGCAGGCGCGGATCGCGATTTTAGAGCGCAGGCAAGTTCAAACCCCGCCTGTACCCGAACCCGATCCCGCGACAGCCGCCATACCCCCGCAGTCTGCGGAACAGACCGCGTCAGCTCCGGCGCCGGTGCCAACATTCGATTGGCACAACCTGCACGGCATACAGTGGCGCGGTTTCGGCGAGGTGAATTACAAGGTGCTCGACCAGCGGCGCCCGGAGCTGGGAACCGAGGGCTTCGTGCCCGGATCGGCGGGCAATTTCTACACCGGCGATTTCGATCTTTTTTTATCTGCCAAACTGAACGATAAAGCGAGTGTTCTTTCCGAGATTGCACTAGGCGAGTTCGACGATCAGACCTTCACCGTGGACCTCGAGCGTTTCCTGTCTGAAGTACGAGTTCAACGACTACCTCAAGATGTCGTTTGGCCGGTATCAAACCGGCATCAGCTACTACAACACAGCATTTCGCAGCGCCAAGTGGCTGCTAACTACGGTCGACCGGCCCCTGATCTTGCAGTTCGCAGACCAGGGTGGTCTGCTGCCTACGCAGGCCGTAGGCGTCTCGATTAACGGTGCCCTTCCCTCGGGCAAGTTGGGATTGAACTATTTTTTTGAGTACGGCTCCAGCAATACGGTGCGGCCCGCTATCGATGGCTCGGGCAAGATCGATGACGAAAACAACGGAAACCATGTCAACGTCGGTTTCTTTGTCCGTCCCGACGTTCTTCCTGGCCTGCAAATTGGCGGCTCGTTCTATCACGACAAGATCAGCGACTCCATTGATGCCATCCTCCCATCAGGATCGGCCAGACGATCGTCAACGCCCACGTGGTCTATGTGGCTCATGGCGTCGAATTCCTGAACGAAGGATTCCTTATTCGTCACTCTTTCGAGCACAGCGGCGACCGTATTCAACATGCCGGCATTCTATTCCCAGATTTCCAAACGGTTCGCCCACATTCGTCCGTTCTTTCGCTACCAGTACATGAATGCGAACAAGCGCAAGAGCTATTTTCGAAGATGTTGATTTGCGCTACGGTCCATCCTTCGGAGCCCGTTACGACTTCAATGAAACATCGCCTTCAAGGCTCAACTGGACCATACGGTCCGCAAGGATCAGCCGGATCTAAATGGCCTGCAGATGCAGGTGGTATTCACATTCTGAAGCAGCGAAACATGAAAACTTCCCTGTCAATCCTGTTGCTCGAGTTGGTCTGTTCGTGCCAGCTCTTCCGCAGATCTCACTCGCTCAGAACCAGGACGTCGCCGTGGTAGTGAATCCGAAGAATCCGGTGAGCAACGTGAGCAGGTCCGAATTGCGCAAGATCTTTGCCGGGGAAAAGCGGACCTGGACGGGAGGACTCTCCATCAAGATCATTACCCGCGTTTCGGGATCATACGAACACGTGGTTCTATTGAGGCTTCTGAGGATGAATGAAAGCGAGTACAAGCAGTATTGGATCGCGCAGGTGTTTCACGGAGAAGCCCAGGCGGAGCCGGTGACCATTTTTTCCAACGGCATGCAAAAGGAAGCCATCAGTGCGTTCCCAGGCGCCATCGCCCTAGTGGACCCGGGAGACGTCAAGCTTGGTATGAAAGTGCTGAAGGTCGACGGCCACTTGCCCGGCGAGCCGGGTTATCCGGTACACTGAGCTCAAATTGTGCCGCCCCCAGGCTAAGGACTCTCTCCACCCACTCCGCCAGCCGGCAGCCGTCTTCCTCGCAGCAGAAACGTTCCCACGCCAAAGCATTCGCCGACGATGCGGTGGGACTCAGGATCGCGAGCGGCGCGGGTGATCCATTGCTGTCCTACGCGGTACTGCGCCGAGGTAAACCACTTCTGCGGTAGAACTTCAACCAGTCCGGCCTGGGGATAGAAAACAAAAAGCGCAAACGCCGGATCGTCGTTCGACATTGCCTTATAGCTCGTCGGGACGATCAGTTCGTCCACTGTCGCGAAGCTCTGCGGGCGCTTCAATCTTGTGCATGCCGGGGCCTAAAGTGAGCGGCACCTCGAAATCCGCCATCGGAGCCGTCGTCGAGTAAATGCGGTCCGACGATGGTTTGAACCAGCCTGCGACCTCCGCCAGATCAAACGCCTTCAATTGGTCCGGATCGAAGCAGGTCAGCCGAAGGTTGCGCCCTTCCGGGCACCAGATGCCGAGAAATGCGGCGGCACCAGAAATGGCCGGCAATACGTGTTGAGTGCGAGGCGAGCTTTGTCCGGTTCCTGCTCAAGGCCGAGAGTGACCAGGTGCGCGATGGGCCCCTGCTCGCCATGATGAGTCCAGACGAAACGCTGGCCTGCCAAAGATCGGAAAGCGGGAAAAGTTTTCCAGTACCACGGCGCCGGGCCGACCGTTTTCGAGAGGATCTCCCGGGCACGGGAGGCGTTGATTCCGGACATCAACCCGCCGCCGGCACGCCGGGCCCCTTTACGTGCGTGCGAATGAACTGAACGATGTCGTCCATCGCCGTGCCCGGCTGGAAAATTGCGGCCACGCCAATCTTTTTCAGCCCTTCGATATCCTGGTTCGGGATGATGCCACCCACCACCACGATCACATCGTCCATCTTGTTCTGCTTGAGCAGGTCCATCACGCGCGGCACGATGGCGTTGTGCGCCCCGGAAAGAATCGAGAGCCCGATCACCTGCACATCTTCCTGCAGCGCCGCCGTGACGATCATTTCCGGCGTCTGCCGCAAGCCGGTATAGATCACTTCCATGCCCGCATCGCGCAACGCACGGGCAATCACCTTAGCCCCGCGATCATGCCCGTCGAGTCCGGGCTTCGCCACCAGCACGCGAATTTTCGTCTCAGCCATCGTCAATCCATTTAACCACAGAGGACACAGAGGTTCACAGAGGCAGGCAGATAAAGGAAGGGTCCTCCTCTGTGTATTCTGCGCCTTGTGGTTAAAGGGTTTTGATGTCCAAACTGCGCCACATGTACCAGCAAGCCACGCTGCGATACGGTGCCCACGCTTTCGCGATCTTTTCCATATCTTTCGGCTTGGGCAGTTTGCGTTTCTTGTAGTGTTTGCGGATGGCCACCTGCACGCCATAATCGCCTGTGGGCAGCACATTCGGGCGCCGCAAAGAAAACATCAGAAACATGTGCGCGGTCCATACTCCGATGCCCTTTACCTGGGTGAGGTGCTGGATGACCTCTTCGTCCGTCAGGCCGGGCAATCGCGCAAAGTCGAGCAGTCCCGGCCGCCGTCTTCGCCGCCAGATCTTTCAGATATGCCGACTTCTGCTTCGAGAGCCCGACGCTGCGCAGTTGCTCATCGCTCAGCTTGAGAATGCCTTCCGGAGTGAGCGGCTCTCCTGCCAGCGCCGCGAAGCGATTGAAAATGGTTACCGCCGCTTTGCCGTTCAGTTGCTGGTAGACAATCGCTTCGGCCAGGCTGCAGAACTCGGGCAGTCCAAACTCCATGCGGCATGGCCCCACGCGCTCGATGATGGCGCGCAGTATGGGGTCCGACTTTTTGAGGTGGTTCACAGCCTTTCGCATGATCTTGATCTATACATTTACCACAAAGATCCTTGAGAGGCGAACAAAAAACGAACTGAAATCGGGTCTACATTACTGCGATCTTTTTCACCGCAATGCCCGTCACCTCAAATCTGCCGCCGCGCAGCAAGGTGGCAGCGCCCACGAATGCGCGCGCCGGATAGTCGCCGTGGAAGTAGGTTTTGTAGACGCTGTTGAAGGTGTCGTAGAGCTTCAGGTCGGTGCAGAAAACCTGAATCGACACCACGTCGTCCATGGTCAATCCGGCAGATTCGACCGTCTGTTTGATCCCATCCATCGCGATGCGAGCTTCGTCCTCGGCGCCGACGGGGGGCACGCCGGTCTTTGCGTCCAAGCCAATGTGGCCCGCGATATAAAGCGTATTGCCCACGAGCACGCCATCGCTGAACGGCAGCGCCTTTATATCGGCGGCTCGCGGATTTACGATGAACTTCCGGTCTGCGGCACCAGCCGCAATACAGCTAACGAGAAACAACACTCCCACCACGACGCGCAATTTCATGATTGTTCTCCGGTGTTGGTTTGGCCCTGATCTACTTCCAGGGCGGTCTCCGATTCTACTCGCCACCGGGAGACGGCGGCACTCGCCGGAGGGTGCGCGGTTGGAATATACATGTGTAATTTTTTTTGGTATCGATTCGGTAAAATATTTGTTTTCTTTGAGTTGTGGGGAGTGATACGGTTGTTGGCGGGCAAAATCTTGAAAATAAATGGCTTATCGGCAAAATCTTGAGGAACAAGGAGTTAGCACTGCAAATTTGCAAATTCGCGAGTTACAGCCCGGGATGGCCGGGTTTCCGGTCAATCGTGAGAAAGATGGTGTGGGCACCTCTCCACTATGGGCTTTCCATATCCTCGGTCAAGGTTGTTCGTCACAAAGAATGGGAATATTTCTGTGGAGAGCTGTGGAAAAGTCGCGCGCTGCCTGCAGTCACGATACTCCGCCATCATAAATTCGATTGACTAGGCGGACGGTTTCGAGGGCGTCGTCTAGCGTGATGGAATCTGAAGGTTTCCCCTGCGCCGTTGCAATGGCATGTTCGGCCTGCAGCCGAAAGCCGGCCTTAAAATCGGTGTCGCGACGGTCGATCAGGACGGGAACGAGGACTCGCGTCCCGGCGTCTTGGTAGGAAAGGCTCTCCAATGGGCGCATCTCCCAGCGTTTTTCCCGGGTGGTAACCATCACGGCCCAAGGACCTGGTCCCGACCAGATGCATTCGTAAACGCCGGTGTCGCCGCTGTCGAACTCCAGGTTCGCGACCACGACCGTGCGAACCCTGCCATTGGAACGCAAAGTGCTTGTCACCGTTGGCTTACCGCGTCCGAAGACGCGGAGATAGTCAACCAAGTGAACGGAGCAACAATAATGCCAGTTGTCCAGGATGCCTTGCTCGTGTCCCAAGCTTGCGGCAAAATCCACGCTCTGCTGGTCCAATACAAGAACGTGACGGGGGCCGCTGCGCTGGTCGAGATCATGCAGGGCGGTCCGGGTACTGAAATAAAAACGGCGGTTGAGCGCCACCAGGACCTTTCGCTGTAGGCGGCGGGCGGCTTCTTGTAGGGAGACTGCTTCGCGGAAGTCCAATCCTGGGGGCTTCTCCATCAACACACACCAGGGAAACTGAAAACACTGCAGACCGATCTCCTTGGTATGCACGGGAGAGATTGCAAGCACTACGAGGTCGGCCGCTGTGCGCTGGTAGAGCTCCGAAGCGGACGTGCAAACTTCAGGAATCTGAAACTTGCGGGCAAACTGCTCCGCCTTGTCGCGGGTGCGGCTAAAGACGCCCGCAAGGGTCACGCCCGGGATATCAGCGAACGCGCGAGCATGCTCGTTGGCCATAGCGCCGGCGCCAATGATTGCAACCCGAAAACCGTTTTTTGCCTCAGTCATCATTTCGTTTTAAGCCCACCTGTACCTGATCAAGCCCACTTGAATTTTCTGTCCCGCGGTAAGGCAGGATCGTCGAGGCGAACGGGCACATGTCCATTCTCGTTGGAAACGTACGCCGCAACCAGCGCCTGCACCGCAAGCTTTCCTTCCGCGCCGGTGGGGAAGGTGCCACCGTCCAACAGGGCCTGCAAGACTTTAGCATTGGCGCTCGGACCCTCGGGCTCGCGAATGTTGCGAGTTTCGCGGTGCGAAGGGGCGGCGTAGCGGGTCATGGCAAGGCACCGCTCTTCCTTATTGCGCCAGTGGAGGTGCATGACGCCGGTGAGTTCGTCGAGGACGATCTGCCCATAGCGGCCGCCGTAGATGCCGATTATGCCTTGTCCCTGGTCAGCCCCGGCTTCCAGGTAGAGCCGTTTCCCGCTAACAGCGGTTAGGCGGATGGCGCCAGCCCGGTCCTCATATTGCGGACCGCGTGGATTGGCAAAGCTTTCTGTTCGGAGAACCACGCGCTCACCGTTTCCGGGATCTCGCCCGTCAGCCAGCGAAACAAGTCGAAGTAGTGAGTACCGTTCATGGACAGGCCAATGTTTCCGGTCACCAGGGTCACGCTGGTCAGGCCGCCAAATTCCTCGGAATGGGCGATCTTGTGGATGGTGCGAACCGTTTCCATGAAGCGCATCTGGTGGTCAATCGCGAGCTTAACGCCGCGCGCTTCGGCGGTGCGCACCATGGCGTCACATTCATCGAGGGAAACCGCCATGGGCTTTTCGCAAAGAATGTAGCGCGCGCCGCATTCGGCGGCCAGTTCGGTGAGAGCGCAATGCGAGGGAGCGGTGGTGGAAATGATTACGCATTCAGGACGCTGCCGGGACAGGAAGTCTTGCGCATCGCGGAACTGTTGGTCCGGTCGTATGCCGCACTCTTTTCCGGCGGCAGCGAGGGACTCGTCGCTGAGATCACAAACGCCTGCAATGGAAAGGCCGAGATCGGCGGCGTTCTTGATGTGACGGCGGCCCATCCGACCAGCTCCAATGATCCCAACGCTGACATGCTGATCCATAGGCGGAACAAGAAGGTCGTGAAGTCACGCAGAACTGGCAAATGGTGCTGGTGAGAAGATTATTGCCAAACACTGTTCGTAATTTCATTCAACATAACGTGAGATGGCCCTGGCGGTCAAGGTCGCGGCTAGTGCGCTAAGAATGCAGAGCGGGTAAAGCCTCAAGCGGAACGAGACCGCACGACCGCGTAACGGGACTTAAGACGCAAGAATGGCTTTTCGAGGGCGAAATAGGAAATGGAAGCCATTCCGACGGTTGTGATCAGTGCGAAGAGCCAATAGGCGATGAAGCCAGAGAACCGGTGGGTAAAGCCGCCCAGAACCGCTACTCCAATTCTTATTCCCAGCATATGGAATACATACAAGCCGTATGAGATTTTTCCCAGATACACAAGCACGGGAGAGCGTAAAGCAGTTGCCGAATTGCCGATGCACGACAGGAAGATGGCGGCGGCCCCAATGGCAATGAGGGGGTAGCCGAGCATAGTTCCAACGTGGGAATAATCGATGTTGCAAAACGCTGCCACCAAAAGCCAGCAAGCTATTCCGGTGGTGAGAGCGACCGTCCTGCCTAGGGCTGATAGCTGCCTTAAAACTCGCAGCCGAAAGGCAACCGCGATGAGGATGCCGATCGCCATGGGCTCAAGTCGGGTGAGTGTGTTCTTCCACAGGCCCTCTGTCCAGCCATCAAGGAGGAAGATATATCGAAAGATTGAACCGGCAATAAGCATGAAACTAGCAGTGGCGGCGAGTCTCTGTATGCGCGCTTTCCGTACCTGAAGGGGCCACAATAAATAAAACTGCTCCTCGACAGAGACGCTCCATAGTATCGAGATCACTGAACTCGGAGGGCCCTTGATTGCGTTAATCCAATTCCCCGCCAACAGCAGATAGGCTGCGATATACGAGAAGGGCAGGCTCTGAGTCTTGTCCACCAGCGTGAGCGCCCACCCTATCCCGATGAATGTGAAGTACAGAGGCCAAATCCGTAACATTCGGCGCTTATAAAAAGCCAATACATTCAAATGTCCTGTAGCGTCCTTCTCGCGCAACAGCAGTTCGGTGATGAGATACGAGCTGAGCAGAAAGAACAAGTCAACGCCGTCACCCCCCGCAACTGAGATCGCTTGGAGCAGTTCGCCGGCCAGGTGCGGGAAGTGGTGACCGGAGTAGAACTGTGGCGCGAACGGGAGCGTGTGGCTGATGAACACTGCGAAAAAAGCGAAAAAACGAAGGGAGTCAAGCTCCGGACGGTAAAAGGCGGCTGGCCTGGGCACTAGCAGAGGCGCGGCACCTGGATTGAGTCGGTGGCCACTGTGAACAGTAGGTTCGTGGCTAGCTGTGGGAGGGGGGTCGCTCAATTTCGGGAGTCGAGGTATCGGGCTAGGAACTGGTTGGCCATCGTGCGCGGATGCATCCACATAATTTACTCCTTCCGTGCTGCGACATGCCGCTCCGGATGGAGGAAAGCTCCTCACGTTATTTATTCGGATTGAGCGGCAGGTAGATCGAATTGACCCAAGTGGAACTTGATCGATGGTAGCCGGGCGGTCGAAAGGAGCAGTTCGATGGTGTCGAGGTCGCGGTGACGCTATTTCAAGCGTTTTCCTCAAGATGGGTTTCAAGAACGATAGCGCGGAAGCGGTATTGGTCAAAGGGAATTGAGCGCAATACGTTCAATTCGTGACCCTCGACGTCAACGCTGAGCAGGTCAATCGTTCGGGGAATGTCTAGTCCAGCAATCGCTTCCGAGAATGTGAACACCTTGATTTTCTCAGCTTTTGTTTCAAGAGGCGGATGCGAACGAAGATGACCCTGATCCATTGTGGCTGGAATGTACGATAAGAAATCCACGCCGACAATCTCCGTTTATCCAGACCTGTCCGATATTGCTACATTGCGACATAGTACGCGCCGGTTGAGTGCATAGAGGGACTGCAGTTTCTGGAACGTCCAACGCACCGGTTCAAAGCAGATTCCGCGAGCGCCGCGAAGGGCGAAATAAAATGTGTTCGATCCGCTGATTCCATCGTGAGCGCCTATATCGATAAAAAACTCGACTTTCTTAAGCAGCTTCTCGACTATTAAGTCTTCGTCAGCTTGGGCAAACGAGTGGCAATATCTTGGAGCGGCCCAGTAGCGCAGGGCGAAACTGCGGGCATAGGCCGAGGTCGGCGACGTTCTTGATGCGAGGACGGCCCATCTCGGAGAGCCAGTAGGCGATGAAACCGGAAAACCGCCTTTGGGCCCTCGCGAATGTGTTGTAGGATAGTCGCATTGCGGGAGAAACCAGCAACCAGAGCCCGAAGCGCGAGCCAACCGATCAGGTATCTGTGACAATCACCGAGGAAACCAAGAGCACTGAGCTCGCCGACAGTGGCTCGGCACCGTACAGCATTCAATCCGCAAGCCGTCGCCTGCTCTTTGGTTCCGGCGCTTACGCGACCACTAATTTTGCGCTCAAGGCAGTCAACTTTCTTCTGATCACATTGTTCACCCGGTATCTGAGTCCGGTCGACTACGGCACTATCAGTCTGGCTGAAATTGTTGCCACGACGCTGGCGGCATTTTGTGGGCTTGGGTTAGACGCGGCGATGCGACGCCTTTTCTTTCACTATGCAACTGAGCCCGCAGTGCAGTGCCGGTACGTAAGCAGCGTGCTGCATTTTGTCGCTGCCCTAACAATTGCGCTTACCACATTGGCATTCCTGGTTGGACCGTATCTGTTGCAAAGGCTTGCACCGCACTTCGAGGTGCCGTTCTTTCCGTATATCGCGCTGGCGATCAGTACCGCGGCAGCAAACCAGATTGTGGACTATCGGCTTGGGCTGTATCAGAGCGAGCAACGGCCGCTGGCGTTTTCGTTCATGGCGTCGGCTTCGTTCCTGATGACTGCTGGTTGGGCGCTGATTTTCGTTGTGCTGCTACGCCGAGGTGCTGCTGGGATGCTTACCGGAAAGCTGATGGGCGCGGCCGGATCTATGCTTCTCGCACTGCTGTTTTCCCGTAAATGGTGGAGGGGCGGCTTCGAGTGGAAGTTCGTGCGTGAATCGTTGCCTATCGCTCTGCCAATCTTGCCCCACCTGCTCCTCGCTCTGGGACTCGTGGTGGCCGACCGCTTCATTCTCGAGTACTACCGGAACCTGGACGAAGTGGGCGTGTATTCGGTGGCCTACACGTTTGGTATGGTGATGTACCTGGTGACTGCTTCCATTTCCCAAGCCTGGTCGCCCCTTTTCTACGACGTCGCACGCGGGGGACATGAAGGGCAGCGGGTGTTGGGCCGGCTTTTCTCCGGGCTGAGCCTGCTGCTGGTGACGATTGCGATCTTCGGGGTCCTGATTGCGCAGGACGTGGTGCGCTATTTTTTGGGTCAGCGCTACTCGTCGGCCGGAAGATTAATTCCTTGGATCATTGCCGGTTATCTGTTCCACGCGCTCTATGGCATCTTGCAACCTTCACTGCTACAGGCGCGCCGCGTCGGTTTTCTCTGGGTGGTAAGCGGGGCGGCGTTGGTGGCCAATATTGGCCTCAACTTTCTGTGGATCCCTCGCTGGGGAATGTATGGCGCCGCGTATGCGACCATGGCAGCATATGTAATCGAGGCGGCCTTGATGTATTTTTACGCGCAACGGGTTTATCCTCTCGCATTTTCAAGAAGCCGGTTAGCGGCGGCCTTGGTCATCTTCAGTGGCGTGCTTTGGATCACGCAAATCCGCTGGCAAAGCTGGCGACTGCCGACCCTCGGCTTGACCCTTGTGAGTTCTCTCTCACTGATCATGTGGATGGGACGGAATGAACTCTCGTCGTTTCTGAGTTCGCTGCGGCGGAAACAGTTGGGCGCAACGGCCGAGGGAAGGGACGGCGGGGGCTTCGCCGACAAGGCAGGCCAACCCGCCCCTACGAGCGCCGAATGATTCCGCAACCTCGAGAAAACCCCCGAGTCGCGGTATTTGTGCTGAAGGCAAGAATATTGGAAAGAAAGGGCTTATCGGCAAAATATCCCGAATAAGGAGTTAGCAGCGCAAGTTCGCGGATGACCCGGCCGAGATCGCCGGATTTAGCTTCCTCGGTCAAGGTTGTTCGTTACAAAGAGTCGGAATTTTCCTGTGGAGGTATGTGGAAAAGTCGCTGGAACGCTGGGGCCTCTACGGTCTCTCGCGCCTTCAGGCGCTTGTCTTTCAGCCGCAGGAAGAATTCCTCGAGGTGATCCGCGAGACTGAGGCTATCGTAGTCGCAACGGTCAGTGCGATTAGCAGACGGAGACAACATTTCGCG
Organism: uncultured Acidobacteriaceae bacterium; assembly: GCA_963733795.1. Taxonomy (GTDB): domain Bacteria; phylum Acidobacteriota; class Terriglobia; order Terriglobales; family Acidobacteriaceae; genus Sulfotelmatobacter. The sequence continues at coordinate 472,376 of CAVTED010000001.1, read as the reverse complement.
AAGCTTGTCCCAACCGATAGCGAAGGGATGAACTGCTCGACGGCACCGTTGTACAAATCCAGACACAGCACATGGATCAGAAACAAGCCGTAGCTGATATAGCCGAAGAAGGATAAGAAGCGGAGGTTCACCAGGCCGCGATCCGCCCCGGTGCCCAACCAGAGAATCGCGCCAACGATGGCGAACGCAAAGTAGTTCACACAGGTGCCGCGGATTCCCACCTGGACAGCTCGAGGAACGACCATGCTGAGTGCCATCCCTCCGATTGCGACAACGGCAGCCAATATGACCAGCTTTACGAGGTTTGCTCGGCTGGCGTAGGATGACCGCCCAAAGATGGCGAGCAACCCGCCGAGCGCCAAGCCGTCGGCGGATAACCACGTGTAATGGTCCCACCACAGGCCCCCGCGGTAAACTGCGTACACCCGAAGGGATAGTTCAATCACGCAGATCGACGAAGCCATTATCAGGTTACTCCTTGTCAGGTTACGCACCGCAGCAGGCCAAAGAATGTAGAAGTGTTCCTCTACTGCCAGTGACCAAAGGGGTCCGTACTGCATTGGAACCGCGAGGAGACGAGTCACATTAGAGAGATATACGAGGCTCAGGTCTATGAAAGCCCACGAGGTGTGTCGCTGTAGGAAACCAACGTACCCCAACCCGACGAGGATCAATAGCAAGAGATAAATATGCAGGTAAGATGCGTAAGGCACGACGGTAATAAAAATGGGAATAGTAATTGAGTCTATTGACGCTATCCAGCAGAACTCCCGTGATCAAGAAACCCGAAAGCACGAAAAAGAGATTAACACCTGACCAACCTTCTTTTGACGCGCTCAGGAACAAGCGTTCCCATACAGGAATTCCAATCGACGGCGGGGTAAAAAGCAAGAACCCGTGATACCAGAATACGAGAAGGACCGCAATGCCGCGGATCGTGTCAAGTTCGGGCATCAGCGGGCGAACGATTTGCTGGTCGAAGGGAGTAACTTCGCAGTTTATTGGAAGGTTGTCTATCATTGGTCTCTACGCGCGCCCATTCTGATGTAGAACTTTATAGGGGTAGAAGCTTCGTCGTCGTAGCGTTTGTATTCGGGCATAACAACACGCGGAGTAAGATATTCGCAGCTCGGGAGTGATCCCCACGACGCGCCGGACTTCTTCATCGGATTTCTTTAGATGATTCGCAGCCTTTCGTATCCTGAATACGCCAGCCCGCAAGACTTAAATCTTGTCACGCCGCTACCCACTGTGATTTCGTGGGAACATGTCCATAACAACCGAATTGCCGTCTTCGTCCCCACTCTTGCCTATGGCGGAGTCGAGCGCGTGATGCTGAATCTTGCGGAGGGATTCTGCGAGCGAGGGTTCGAGGTGGATATCGTTGCGCCGCAGGTGAAAGGTGAATTTCAGGCGTACGTGCCGAAAAAGGCGCGCGTGGTGAATCTTAAAACCGGGCGCGTATTGACCAGCCTGCCCAGGCTGGTGCGATATTTGCGGCGTGATCGACCAGCGGCGGTGTTGACCGCAATGGAGCATTCCAGTGTGATCGCAATTTGGGCTCGGGCGATCGCGCGCGTGCCTACCGCCATCATTGCTACTGTACACACGAATCTTTCGGAAGTGGTTAAACACGCGCCTTCACGGAAGGTGCGACTTGTACCTTTGGCTTGCCGCTGCTTCTTGCACCGTGCCGACGCGATTGTTGCGGTGTCACAGGGCGTCGCCAACGACTTAATCGAGCATGCACCGAAGTGCCGTCCGCTCATGAAGGTGATCTTCAACCCGATCATCTCTTCCCACATTCTGCTACAGGCGAAACAGGTTGTCGAACATGCTTGGTTTGAGGCCGGCCAGCCGCCGGTGATACTCGGGGCAGGCCGTCTAGCCCAGCAAAAGGATTTTGCGACGCTCATCCGCGCGTTTGCGCGAGTACGACAATTACGCCCGGCCCGCCTGCTGATATTAGGCGAGGGCGATGAAAGGCAGCGACTGGAGGCGCTCGCTGACGAACTAGGGATCAGGCAGGATGTTTCGCTGCCGGGTTACGAGGAAAATCCATACAAGTTCATGTCGAAGGCGGCCTTGTTCGTCCTGTCATCGGCGTGGGAGGGGTTCGGGAATGTGCTGGTTGAAGCACTGGCCGCGGGAGCGGCTGTTGTGGCTACGGATTGTAGGGATGGACCCAAGGAGATCCTGGACGCAGTTGGGAAGGGGCGGCTAGTTCAGGTTGGGGATGCCGACGCGATGGCAAGGGAAATGTTGGCATCGCTTGAGGAAAAGTCGGAGCCGGCATCTACTGCCGCATTGCGGGCGTTCACGTTAGACTATGTTGTCGATCAGTACGCGGCGGTGGTCGCATCATTCGGAGGCAATCACAGGTGAATACGGCGCAACGATACCTGAAAATATTAAGAGGACAGCCCCACGCATTGAAGTTTCTGGCTTCGCGGGTGTTGTGGAGGACTCGTGCTTGCTCTCTCTTCGACATACGCAAAGAAGGCTATCGCCTGAAATTTCATCCGACTGCATTGTCGGCAATCTTGTGGATCGATCCGCAGGACCGGCAGGAAGATGAGATGTTTTTGAAACGATGCTTAAGGAAAGGCGATGTCATGGTGGACGTGGGGGCAAATATCGGGGATCTCACGCTGGCTGCGGCATCCGTGGTAGGGGCGGAGGGTAAGGTTTACAGCCTTGAGGCCCACCCGAGGACGTATGGCTTCTTATGCTCCAATGTTGCACTCAATCACTGCTCGAATGTGGCCACGTTCAACGTGGCGTTGGGCGACAAAGAATCGGAGATTTTCTTTTCCGATATGGGGAGGGGCGACGACCAAAATCACGTTTCGGAAAATAATCAAGGGATGTCATTGAAGATGGTGAGGCTGGACGATTTGCCAATAACAGAGCCGCGTATCCAACTGCTCAAAATCGACGTGGAAGGATATGAGAAGTTTGTGCTGGAGGGGGCGTTGCGAACACTGGGAAAGGTCTCATGCGTCTACTTCGAATCATGGGATCGCCACTCCAAGAGGTATGGGTACGCCTGCAGCGATATAACTAGGATCCTGGCTGAGACGGGCTTCACTATACTGAAGTTCGTTGGAGAGGATTCTGTAGCGCCCGTCGAAATCGACCATAACTCAACCGCATGCGAGAACCTGATGGCTGTTCGTGAGTTGGAAGATTTTCTGCAACGAACAGAATTTCGTTTGGCGGCGGAGTACAGATCAATTCGATCGGCTGCTTCTTGAGGACTGCGCGGTTCCGCCACTAAATTTATTATGGATACGGCTCGGGCGCTCGCGCGGCGGATGCTTCAGGCGGCAAAGCGGAGAACGCTGGTGCGTCTGGGAATGGTGAGCAATCAGAAGTTTTATCTGGATTCGGCGATCGTTCAACCGCGCCAGGATGTCGAGCGCATCACGCTCCACAGCGATGCGGTCGATATTGAATTTGTGTTGCCGGTGGATGGATCGAGAGCGCGAAATTCGTATCGTCCACGATTTGTCTACGGTTTGAGGGACGCTACGATCGATCCGATTCCCGGCCTGATCTACGATTCCAACGGACAATATATTGCGGAAAGCAGCAGCTGGCTTCAGCTGCGTCAATTCTGGGACTGGCCGAAACCCAAAATCGGGGTTCCTCGCGCGAGACTCTCGGGGGAATTCATTTTTCTTCCGAGCAACGGTTACTATCACTGGCTTATTGAGGACCTGCCGGTTTTCCTGAAGTCGTTGGCGGCTGCTCCCAAGGCTCAGGTGGTTATGTCGAAGAATGCTGCCGGTTACGTTCGCGAAGTCGCTGGGCTGATCGACAACGAAAAAGTATTCATAGGTTCGCCTACCAGGGTGGAGCGGCTGGTAATGACTGCAAAAACCGGCGGCATGGGCAGTCCCGTGGCCGGTCTTACGCCGCATCCTGCCGACGTGGCGATTTTGCGTGAGTTTTTCGGGAAGCATTTCGAGACTGGCTCGTGCGATCGCAAACTCTATTTGTCACGGGTGGGCCAGGTTCGCAGTCCCGCGAATGAGCGTGGTCTTCTCTTTCGTATGGAGAGGCAGGGCTTTTCACGCTTTGAGGGGACGAGCGTTAGCCTGCTCTCGCAAGTCGCATTGTTCTCATCTGCCAGCCGGCTCATTGGCTTACATGGCGCAGCTTTTGCGAATATCGTCTGGACACCCGAAGGGGTCGATGTCTGCGAGATATTTTCATCAGCCTATATGCCGAGTTGCTACTCGGCTCTGACTGCAATTCGTGGGGGGCGCTATATCCCGGTGTCCTACACGGCCAACGCTAATAACAACATTGATGCGGAGACTTTGGAACGGATCGCCGAAGTTGCAGGCGATGATTTTCGGCGGCAGGGAAAGATCGTTTCAATGGGACAGAACTGATCTATACAGATCTATGTAGGCGGCAACGGTGTTTTCAATGGTGAACTGGCGGCCACGTTCGACGGCAGCTCGCGAGAGTTGTTGGCGGCGGTTGGGTGAACTTATCAGATTGCGCACCTCGGCGGCCAAGGCTGCAGGATCGCCGCACGGTACCAAGATGCCAGCGTTGCCAACTACCTGTGCCAACCCGGGCACGTTACTTGCGACCACCGGTTTGCCGGCAGCAAGGGCCTCGGCGGCGGCAATTCCAAAGCCCTCGCAAGCTGCCGGATGTACATAGATGTCCGCCATCTTGAGCAATTCGGCTACATCTTTGCGGCGGCCCAGGAAGTGGACCCGGCGCGCCACACCCAGGCTTTCCGCCAGAGCTTCGAGTTGGGTACGCAAACCGCCGTCGCCAACCAACACCAGATCGGCGTGCGGTATGTATGCCATTGCTCGAAGCAGGTTTATGTGGTCTTTTCGCGGCTGAAGACTCGCTACGTAAAGCAGTATAGGATTGCCATTGCTTATTCCCACAGACTCGCGTGACGCAGGTTTGGCTTGTTGAAACTTCAGTACATCAATTCCATTCTCGATGACGGTGATTTTTAAATGAATTTGGGGGATCCATTCTCTAAGACTGGCAGCGATTGCGTCGCTGGCACACGCAACCGCGGCGTACCGACTGTACATCCACTGCTCCATGGGGTGCAGCCACTTCTTTTTCCTGCGATGGTGCGGGGTGCCCTCTGAGAGGACAAGCGGAACGCTTGTGCTTGCCAATACTGCTGCGATTGGGGCAAAGAGCTGAGCCGGAAAAAGGTAAACGTGCACTAAGTCGAAGTCTGGAATGTGCCGCCGCAGCGTGAGCAGATGACTGAGGCTGTAGATGCCACCGGCGGCGGTTGGCAGAAAGGGAATGCCCTTTTCTCTTAATTCCCGCTCAAAGGGACTGTCGAGTTCCTTCAGCACGGCGACGGAAACGTCCACTCCGGCGGCACGCATGCGGGGAACCATGTCCTTAACCAAGGCCTCCGCTCCGGCCTGGATCAGACTGTCAATGACATGTAGAACTCGCAATGCTAACCTCCGCACGCTCTGACAGAAATCTTAAACTGAGTCGAAATAAGCCATTGCAATCTTTCACTGGGACAGAACCTCTCTCTAGAGATCAATGTAGGCGGCAACGGTGTTTTCGATACTAAATTGGCGGCCGCGTTCGACGGCGGCTCGCGAGAGTTGTTTACACCGATTGGGTGAACTTATCAAGTTGAGCACCTCGCGGCTAGAGTCTCCAAATCACCGGGGGGGGCACGAGGATGGTCGCGTCGCCGACTACCTGAGCGAGTCCCGGAACGTCGCCAGCGACCACCGGTTTGCCGGCAGTCAGGGCCTCGGCAGCGGCGATGCCAAAACCTTCGAAAGCGGCAGGATGCACATAGATGTCCGCCATCTTCAGCAATTCCGCGACGTCCATCCGGCGGCCCAGGAAGTGAACCCGGGACCTGACGCCAAGGTTCTCCGCTTGGGCTTCGAGTTGTGCGCGCAGGCTGCCGTCGCCGGCAAGCACCAAGTCAGCATCGGGTATTTGCGCCAGCGCGCGCGAAAGGTTGGCATGATCTCTTTGCGGCTCCAGACAGGCGACGTACAGGAGGACGCAGTTGCCATTGTTAATTCCCACCGACGAATGAGATACGGGAATGGCCCGCTCGAAAGTCTCCACAGGCGCAGGCGATTGCGGCGTTGCGGCTGTACATCCAGGTCTCAAGCGGGTGCAGCCACCTTTTTTTTCTGCGGTGATGCGTGGTCTGCTCCGATGGTAGAGCGTGACTTTACTCCCCGCCAGCATAACTGGAAGGGGAGCAAACAGTTGCGCCGGGAAAAGGTAGGTCTGGATCACACGTCAAATTTGTGAATATGACGCCTTTGGGACAGCACGTGCGCGGGAGAATAGATGCCTCCCCGGGCAGTAGGCAGGAACGCGATGTTTTTTCCCCCTAATTCCCGCTCAAAGGGACTGTCGAGTTCTTTCAATACCGCGACGGAGACTCCCAGCCCGGCGGAACGCATGCGGGGGACCATGTCCTTGACCAGGGCTTCCGCACCGGCCTGGATGAGACTGTCAATGACGTGTAGAACCCGCAATCCTAGCCTCCCAACGGCTGATGGAAATCTTTAACTTTAATCGAAATACGGCGTCGCAATCTTTTGCGCTGGATAACAGCATGTTACCCTAAATGGACGTATCCTTCGGTTGTCCCTCGGGAACTGCGATGAAACTGGCCATTTTGGAAGATTTGGTGTGTCCCTGCGGCGGAGACCTGGAATTAAGCCGGGTGCTTGAAACGGCGTCCAAGCATTTGCCGAATCCGGCAGAGATTATGAACGGCTGGCTGCGATGTGGAACGTGCGGAGAGAATTTCCCGATCATCAAAGGGGTTCCGCGGATGCTGCTTGGTCCTTTGCGGGCGAGTCTGAAGGAAGAATATCCAGATTTCTTCTCCGATTCGAAAGAGCAACTGGAAGCCGACGCGGGTGAGGGGCAGAACAGCAAGTTGCGGACGATGCGCAGCTTTGGGTATGAATGGCGACATTTTTCCGACTTCCGCCCGGAAGGTGAGGCCAACTTTCGCTGGTATTTTGCGGCTTACCCTCCGGAGAGTCTACGGGGGAAGGTCTTGCTTGACGCGGGCTGTGGAAAGGGTCGGCACTTGTTTTTCGCGGCGCAGCATGCCCGGAAGGTGATTGGAGTCGATCTGAGTCCAGCAGTGGATGCGGCGTTCGATAATGCGGGTCATTTGGAAAATGTGTACATTGTGCAGGGCGACTTGTTTCAGTTGCCGCTGCGGCCACAAAGCTTCGACATGGTTTATTCATTGGGGGTGCTGCATCACTTGCCCGAGCCGGAGGCCGGATTTCGGGAGATTTTGCGTTATGGTAGACCGGGGGCTGACGTCCTGGTCTATTTGTACTGGTCGCTGAATGACGAGACACGATGGAAGAAGCATCTCCTGAATCTGGTGGGAATGGTTCGGCGGGTCACGACCCGGCTGCCTTTTCCTCTTTTACGCGCGTTTTCGTGGTGCGTCGCTGTGGGTTGTGAGATCTGTTTTGTGGCGCCCTATCGAGCGCTTAGGAAAACACGGTGGAAGGCGTTTGCCGAAACCTTGCCACTGAAACTCTACGCGGATTTTCCTTTTCGGCTCCTCTATCAGGATCAGTTCGATCGTTTTTCAGCGCCCATCGAGAACCGCTACGATCGGGAAGCTGTTGAAGGATGGTTAATGCGTTCGGGACTAGAAGACTGGGATATCGTCCGAGGCTCAGGCTGGCGCGCCATGGGAAAAGTTCCCTCGGTTTCGACTCCGACGAAAGAACTGGTTTCGTAGCGCCGGGTATCGCTTCCACCAGAGTAAATGTTCAATTCCTCACAAATCTCGCGGGTGCCGCAGAGTGGTTCGTGGCGGCTGTCGCGACGGCTTAGTTCGATCGTCAATCTTGCCGGGGTTTTGCTGCTGGTCTCTGCCCCTTTTTGGCTGTTTGAACTTTTCGGGGTATATGACGAGGGAATATCGATCTCCTTGTTTGCCGCGGCATCGACGGTAGCGCTGATCGTAGGTTTAGACCTCATCCTGATTTTACTGTGCACGCGCGGACATCCGGCGTTGCGCCGCTTGATGGCGGTGGGCTTATTGGCCAAGATGGCGGCTGCCGGGTTGTACGTCACCATGGCCGTGCGAGTGTATGCGTATGCCGCCGATATGGTTCATTATTTTTCCGCGGCGCAAGGCATGGCGACGAGTTACGCGCAAACGGGGGTTCTGATGGTTCCGAATCCGCTTTGGGGTACGGACTTTCCACCCTTTCTGGCGCAGTGCATTTTTGTGGTGACCGGGATCTCGCTGCCGGTGGCGATGGTGATTTTTGCCTCGATGTCGTTTTGGGGAGCGTACTTCATTTATCGGGCGTTCTGCCTGGGATTTCCCGATGCGACTCGGTTCGATATTCTGGCTACGTTAGCGTTTCTGCTGCCGAGCTGCGTTTTCTGGACGGCAAGCATCAGCAAGGATGCAGTCGTGATGCTGGGCGCCGGACTAGCGACATACGGGTTTGCGCGGGTGCACCAGCGCGTGGGGCTTCAGGGCTACCTGCTTTTGGCGACGGGGCTAGGGGTCATCATGACGGTGCGGCCGCATATGGCCGGCATCCTGGCGATTGCGTTCATCTTCCCCTATTTGTTTGGCGCGAACCGCACAGGGATGAGCGGGCTGGCGTTGAAGGCGCTGGGCATTCCAGCCCTGGTGGCCCTGACCTGGGTTTTCGTGTCGCGAGCGCAGACTTATGTCGAGATGAAGGATTTCTCAGAGAGCAAGTCGACCGTCATGCAGGTGGCGCGAAATAATTCAGGCATGGGGGGATCAACTTATGGCGGCTCGCTGGCCGCGCGAATGGTGCTGGCGCCCTTTCTTCTGATTCGGCCATTCCCGTTCGAAGTCCATAACTTTCAGGCTGCGTTTGCGTCGCTTGAGGGACTGGGGTTATTCGTGATGTTCGTGCGCCGGAGAAAAGCGCTGTATGGGACGCTGGCGCGGCTCAGGTCGAATACGTTTGCCATGTTCCTGGCGTTGTACACCATCGAGTTTACGGTCATCTATGCAGCAGCTACGACTAATTTTGGACTGCTGAACCGGCAGCGGGTGATGTTGATGCCGTTTACGTTAATGCTGTTTCTAGGGGACTCGCGGTGGGATTCGCAGACGGCGGCGCTCCCGGTTCGAGTTCTCAGGTTGAGGCGCAGATCGCTGGTGGTGCGGAGTGGAGGCGGCATAGGGTCGCCCACGGCGGGGGATTGATCTCCGTTATTTGTATCTCTATTCGTAATTCGTATCTCTGACTTTAGGGAAGTGTTCTAAATGTGTGGACTGGCTGGATTTGTCGAGGCGGGGGGCGGAGGCGAGCAGTCGGAGTTGGAGGCTCTGGCGGGACGCATGGCCGATGCGTTGCAGCATCGGGGGCCGGATGACAAAGGTGTGTGGGCAGATGCGGAGGCTGGAATCGCCCTTGGATTCCGGCGGCTTTCTATTCTGGATCTTTCGCCAGCCGGACATCAGCCCATGTTTTCGGGCAGCGGGCGGTTCGTGATCGTCTACAACGGGGAAATTTACAACTGCGAAGAGCTGCGGCGGGAATTGCTGAGCGAACGATCTGAGTTACGATTTCGCGGGCATTCCGACACTGAAGTCATGCTGGCGGCCTTCGAGCATTGGGGGGTTGAGCCCGCGCTGGAGCGAATGAATGGGATGTTCGCCTTCGCCTTGTGGGATCGGCAAGAGCGTACGTTAGTGTTGGCGCGCGACCGCTTTGGCGAGAAGCCGCTTTACTACGGTCTGGCGGGCGGGACGTTTTTGTTTGCTTCGGAACTTAAGAGTTTGCGGGTCCATCCGGCATTCCGGGGAGAGATTGACCGTGACGCGGTCGCATCCTGCCTGCGGTTTAACTGCATTCCAGCGCCGTATTCTATTTATCGCGGCATCCGCAAACTGCTGCCAGGAACGGTTCTTCGGTATCGAAACGGCGAGGCGACGACGCAGGCTTTCTGGTCGCTGCGGTCGTCGGTGGAGCGTGCGCTTTCAGAACCGTTTACAGGTTCGGCCGAAGCCGCGGAGGAAGAACTTGACGCTCTGTTGCGAGATGCAGTCAAGCTGCGCATGCATGCGGATGTTCCGCTGGGCGCGTTTCTTTCGGGCGGGATCGATTCCTCGCTCATCGTGGCTCTGATGCAAGCGCAGAGCGAACGGCGGGTGCGGACATTTTCCATCGGGTTCCATGAGGAGGGTTACAACGAAGCGCGAGATGCGCGTGCCGTGGCACAACATCTAGGCACCGATCACACGGAGCTTTACGTCACTTCCGGGGAGGCGATCGATCTAGTGAACCGTCTGCCGGAGGTTTACGACGAGCCGTTCGCGGATTCGTCGCAGATTCCCACTTTGCTGGTTTCGCAGCTGGCGCGGCGTCATGTGACAGTCAGCCTTTCGGGGGATGCGGGCGATGAAGTCTTCGGCGGCTACAACCGTTACACCTGGGGCGGGCGGGTGTGGAAGAGATTGAATAGCACTCCACGCCCATTGCGGCGATTGGCCGCCGCCGGCATGACCGCCTTTGGACCTGAAACGTGGGACGCGGGATTCAAGCGGCTGAGCCCGCTTCTTCCCCAGAGCTGGCGCCAGCGAATGCCGGGATACAAGGTGCACAAGCTCGCAAGTTTAATGCCTTCTGAAAGCCCGATGGAAATGTATGCTGGGATGGCGTCGCACTGGGCTGAACCAGAACGCGTAGTGGCCGGAGCTGCTGCGCTGCGTCCGCTGCACATGATCGAGGATCAATGGCTGGAACTGCCTGAATTTGAGCGGCAGGCGATATATCTGGACACGATTACTTATTTGCCGAACGACATTCTGGTTAAGCTGGATCGTGCGACGATGGCGTTCGGCCTCGAAGGCAGAATTCCTTTCCTCGATCCGCGAGTGGTGGAGTTCGCCTGGCGTTTGCCGTTGCAGATGAAGGTCAGGCCAAACCAGGGGAAGTGGCTCTTGCGTCAGGTCCTCTATCGTTATGTGCCGCGGAATCTGGTGGAGAGGCCCAAGATGGGGTTCGGCATCCCGCTGGATTCCTGGTTGCGCGGTCCGATGCGCGAATGGGCGGAGGCGCTGCTCGAACCACGGCGCTTGCGAGAAGAAGGATTCTTCGATCCGGGCGCGGTTCGCGAAAAATGGAACGATCATCTTGCTGGCCGCGGAGCGTGGCAGTTCCATCTGTGGGACATTCTGATGTTTCAGCTCTGGTGGGAGCGGCAGAATTCGGCTGCGAAGCCACAGGCCCGAGTCGAACCGATGCAGGTAGGAGCTTAACTTTGCCGCTCGCGGGAAAAGCTCCGGGCACCTTCATCATCTCCCTTGATTTCGAATTGCACTGGGGCGTGCGCGATGTCAAGACGGTCGAGCAGTATCGCGATAACCTGATTGGGGTGCGCCGCGCCGTGCCTGCGATGCTGGCGATCTTCACGGAATACGACATTCATACAACCTGGGCGACAGTCGGGTTCCTTTTTTTCAGTCGGCAAAGCGAACTGCTGCGTGCTTTGCCGGCGGAGTTGCCGCGCTACGATGACCCGCGCTTGTCGCCTTATGCAGAGATGGATGGGATCGGCCAGGATGAAGACGACGACCCATTCCATTTTGCGCGCAGCCTGCTGGAGCAGATCCGGTCAAATCCGGCGCAGGAAATCGGCACACATACTTTTTCTCACTATTACTGCCTGGAGCCGACAAAGAGTGTTGCCGCGTTCCGCGCCGACTTGCAGGCGGCGATGGCGGCTGCGACGGATCTCGGCGTGGTGCTGAAGTCCATTGTTTTTCCGCGCAATCAATACGATGAGGAGCATCTACGAATTTGCGGCGAAATGGGGTTGAAGGCATTTCGTGGAAATCCGCAATCGTGGATATATCGTCCGCGAATTTTGACCGATGAGACGCGCTGGGTGCGGGCGGCGCGCCTGCTTGATTCTTATTGCAATCTCTCGTCGCACAACTGCTATCCGCTGATGCCGGCTGCGGCAGATGTACCGATGAATCTCCCCGCAAGCCGTTTTCTTCGCCCTTATAGTGCGAAGCTACCCGCGGCGCAGGCATTGCAGGAGCGGCGCATCAAGAATGACCTGACTTACGCGGCACAGCAAGGTCTGGCGTACCACCTGTGGTGGCATCCGCATAATTTCGGAACGCAACTGGAGGAGAATATCGGAATGCTGCGGCGCATTCTCGAACACTTCCAGGGTCTACGCGAACGGCACGGCATGCAGAGCAAGAATATGGCGGAGAGTACACTCAATTTCGAGGATCATGCTGTCATCCAAGAAGATCGTTTTGCTCGGCAGGGAAGATAGCCCAACGGCGATACTCTACAACGCGCTGCGCAGCGACTTTCCGATTGCGGCGGTGGTTGTCGAGGAAGGGGAGTCGCGCCTGAAATTCGTGAAGCGGAGGGCAAAACGGCTGGGACTGGGCAAAGCTCTGGGCCAAATTGCATTCCGGCTTGCGGTTGTTCCTTGGTTGAAGGTGACGTCGCGACGCAGAGTGAGGGAGATCCTGCGGCAGTCTACGCTCGATGCGTCGCCAATGCCGGTAGCAAACTTAACGAAAGTCACGTCGGTGAATTCTGACGAGTGCATTCGAGTTCTGCAGGAATTAAAGCCCAGCGTGATCGTGGTGAGCGGCACGCGCATTATCGCGGCTCGAGTGTTGAATTGTGTTCGAGCGGTATTCATCAATATGCACGCCGGGATTACTCCGATGTATCGCGGGGTTCACGGCGGATATTGGGCTCTGGTGGAGAAGAATCTCGATGCGTGCGGAGTCACGGTGCATGAGGTCGACACGGGGGTAGATACGGGCCGAATCCTGGGTCAGGCTCGGATCACTCCGAATGGTGTGGACAATTTCTCCACTTACGGGTTCCTTCAGTTAGCTGCCGGATTGCCTCTGCTGAAGAAAGCGATTCGCGACGCTTGCGAGGGCCAGTTGCAGCCGGCGGCTGCGCCGGGTGGAGAATCGCGGCTGTGGACCCATCCTACCTTTGGGGAATATGTCTATCACCGGATTAAGTCGGGGGTGAAATAGTATGGGGTTGCGAATCGCGCAGGTCGCGACCTCCGACGTTTCTGTACGGCTTCTGCTGCTGGATCAGATCAAAGCGCTCGAGGCGGCCGGCCACCAGGTGACGGCGGTGTGTGCACCGGGTCCATGGGTTGAGAGCGTGCGCGGCGCGGGTGTGAAGGTTGAGACCGTTCCTATGGATCGCGAGATTGCGCCGCTGCGCGATATTCGTTCGACGGTCGCTCTGACGCGGTTGTTTCGCGAGCGGAAGTTCGACGTGGTGCATACGCATACTCCCAAGGCGGGGCTGATTGGTCCGCTTGCGGCGCGGCTGGCGGGGGTTCCGCATGTGGTACACACGATTCACGGATTGTTGTTTCATGATCGCATGCCGCGATGGCGACAGACCGTCTTCTGGATTCCGGAAAAGATTACGGCGACATTCTGTGAGAGGCTTTTGTCGCAGAGCCGGGAGGACATGGAACGCGCGGTACGCAGCCGGTTGTGCTCCCGGAAGAAGATTGCCTACCTGGGCAATGGAATTGATATTGCTCATTTTTCACAGCAGAGGGTGTACGACCGCACGGAGATACTGAGAGGAGTTGGTTTGCAGGCGAGTGACTTTGTCGTCGGCAGCGTGGGGCGACTGGTAAAAGAAAAGGGGTTCATGGAGCTCTTCGGGGCGGCGGAAATTTTGACTGCACGCTATCCGCGGATCAAGTTCGTGGTGATTGGCCCGCGGGAGGCCGACCAGAACGATGCCTTGGATAATGACTACATGGACGATTTGCAGCGCCGCGGCGTGGTTCGCTTCGTCAACTGGTGTGAGGACATGAGGCCGTGTTACGCCGCGATGGATATTTTTGTGCTGCCTTCCTACCGGGAGGGAATTCCACGCGCTTGCATTGAGGCGGCGGCGATGACGCGTCCGGTGGTAGCGAGCGACATTAGGGGTTGCCGCGAAGTAGTGCTCGATGGTGATACTGGTCTACTTGTCCCACCTCGGGATGTCCCTCGGCTGGTGGAAGCGATCGAGACGCTGTATAAAGGGCGTGACCGCGCTGCGCAGATGGGCCAGCGCGGTCGCCAGCATATCGTCCAGAACTTTAGCAACAAAGATGTATGCCGACGACTCTGCGAGTTCTATGCCAAGTTAAGCGGCGCGGAAAATATGGGGTCTGCTTGTCACGAACCGGTACATCATTGATCTTGAGGACTGGCACCAGTTGGCTTATCGGCGGCTGACGGGCGAGACGCCCGCGCCGCTGAACCATGTTTTCCGGCAAATGGATCTATTGCTGGAATTGCTGGAGCGGCATCAGGTGCATGCAACATTTTTTACGTTAGGGAGTCTGGCGGAGCGTTGTCCGGAAGTGCCGCGCCGAGTGGCATCCATGGGGCATGAGATCGCGTCACATGGGTATGCGCACTTGATTGTTCACCGGTTGACGCGGAAAGAGTTTGAGGAAGATACGCGTCGCAGCAAGCAGGTGCTGGAAGATGTGGTGGGGAAGCCGGTTCGCGGGTATCGCGCCGCGGAATTTTCGATTCGTGCGGATTCGCTGTGGGCGTTGGAGGTTCTCGCCGAGCTGGGATTTGAGTATGATTCGAGCATCTTTCCTGTCCATCACCGGCGGTACGGAATTCCCGGATTTTTTCCGCTGGCGGCGGAGTACCGGCTTGCCAACAATCTTTGCATCAAGGAGATTCCGTTGGCGACTTTGTCGTGGGGAAAGATGCGGCTGCCGGTGGCGGGCGGAGGAAGTTTCCGGGTGCTACCGCAATAGATTCTTTCTCGCGCGGTGCAGAGGTTGAACGATTCGGGGAAACCTCTGGGGACTTATTTTCATCCTTACGAATTCGATTCGAAGCGGCTCGATGTGTTCGTCTCCGGCAGGCCCGAGCATTTGCGGCATCGCTTGCGGGGACGGCAGTGGAATTTTCATCAGAACCTCGGGCGTCATACAATCACTCCCAAGCTGGCGAGTCTGTTGCAGCAATATTCGTTTACAACGATTGCTGATTATCTTCAGGAGGGACCGGTTCTTGAGCGTAAAAACCTATTTTGAACGGACTGCGGACAATTTCGATGCGTTATACGAAAACCGCCGCAATTTGAGTTATCGATTCAATCAAGTCTTTCGCAAAGGCCTGTTCCAGCGGATTGAGAAGACCACAGCGGCTTTCGAGGGGATGGAGGACTTCACGGTTCTCGACGTGGGCTGTGGTTCGGGGCGGAACAGCGCCCTGTTCGCGGAGCATGGGGCCCGTCGAGTAGTAGGAATTGATTTTTCGGCACCCATGCTGGAGCTTGCCCAGGAATACACTCGCGCCAAACAGGTTGCCGATCGGTGCGAATTTATCCAGACAGATTTCCTTGACTATTCGTTCAAAGAAACCTTCGACGTGGTCGTGGCACTGGGAGTCTTCGATTACGTCGCAGACCCGGTGCGCGTGCTCAGGAGAATGAGTGAGCTCGCGAAACAGAAAGTGGTGGCAAGCTTTCCGGGAGTTTCCCCCGTTCGAGCGCCTCTGCGCAAAATGCGCTACGCGCTGAGGGGATGCCCGGTGTACTTCTATACGGGCGCGAGGTTGCGGCAGATCTGCCATGATGCGGGACTGGCAAACTTCCGCATCGAAAAGTTGGCATCTTCCGGCTACATGCTGGTGGGGAATACACGTGCCGCCGACAAACGAGCCGTTGCGAGTGCGTGAAATGGGCTTCCTGCGCGGGATGAAACGCGCGCTGGATGTTGGGGTGTCGGGCATCAGTCTGTTGCTACTCTCACCGGTTCTGCTGGTCATCGCTATTCTTGTGCGGCTGGAGGGCCCGCCAATTGTTTTTCGCCAGCAACGTCCTGGGTATAAGGGCGTTCCTTTTCTCGCGCTTAAATTCCGCAGCATGACCGATAAACGCGACGAGCACGGGCGGTTGCTGCCCGATGAGGCCCGGATTACGCGGCTGGGAGCTTTCCTGCGGCGATCAAGCCTGGATGAACTACCGCAATTTTGGAACGTGCTGCGCGGAGATATGAGTCTGGTCGGACCTCGGCCGTTACTGATGCAATACCTGGATCGCTATTCGCCGGAGCAGGCTCGCCGGCACTTGGTTCCACCGGGGATCACTGGTTGGGCGCAAGTGAATGGGCGGAACGATCTTGCCTGGGAAAAAAGATTGGCGCTTGATGTTTGGTATGTGGACCACTGGAGCTTCTGGCTGGACATTCGGATACTCGGGATTACTGTGTGGAAAGTCTTAAAGGGGGAGGGAATTGCGGCGGAAGGGTCGGCAACGATGCCCGAGTTTATGGGCAATGAAGCCAATGCTTCGAATGAACGAGAGCGGGTGCGATCATCGTAAAGTTGATCAGATCCACAACGAAAATCATCAGGCCGAGGAGTCGCGCACGTGCGGGCTTCCGGTTCTGATGATCGATCCGTCCGGCACATCTTTCATAATGTGGGAGCCGTTGGAAATCACGACGTTACTCCCGATGCGCACTCCCAAATAAACCGTAACGCCCATTCCGACCAGCGTGTTTTCTCCGACTTCGACGCCGCCCGCCAGGATGGCTCCAGGAGACAAGTGGGTGTGCGAGGCGATCACGCAATCGTGCGAGACAACGGTGCCACTGTTAATAATTGTGTTGTCGCCGAGTTTTGCCGCTGAGCCAACTACTGCGCCGGCGAAGATCTGGTTCCCGACGCCCATCACCACCGAGGGCTCAACCATGGCACGGGGATGAATCAGATTAGGAATCTTGAATCCCGCTGTTACCAGCCGGTCGTAAAGTTTTGCCCGAGCGCGATGATTCTGCACGCTGCCAATTCCGAGAACTGCACGCTCGATCCCTTCGGTTCTTAACTGTGCGAGAAAGGAAGAATCGCCCACTACAGGCACTCCCAGCACTTCCGCGTGAGAAGGACTATCGTCCAGTACGGCGACGGGGAAGAATTCTCCAGCCAACCGCATGAGATCGATCAATACGCGTGCATGGCCGCTAGCTCCGTACACGACGACCGGCGCTCCGGCTCCCGGTGGAATCGGCAAGGGTTCCTTCTTGGGAACGGCCACCGCGGACCGCGTCGATTTGGTTTGCAGCAGCCGCTCCACATCCGATTCCTTGATGATTCCGGTCAGGCCCAGGCTGGATAAGTCCAAGCCGTGGCGCTCGGCCAGTTCCTGCGCTTTGCGGGTGATGCGGAAGGTATGCTGGGTGTCGGTGGTTGCGGCCTCAGAAACGGCAACGGGTTCGTCGGGCGAGGCTGTGAGGACGCACAGCAGGGAATTGACTCGGGCTCGCTGGCCTTTTTCAACACGCAGATTGCGGACATAGCCTGAGCACGGCGCTTCCACGTCCAGCGCGGCTTTAGTGGACTCCACGACAAAGAGGAGGTCGCCGCTACGGACTTCGGCGCCTTCTTGTACCCGAACATCGACGATGGCGACCTCGTCCTCGTTGGCGTTCAGGAGGGGTACGCGCAATACCTGCATTCTTGCTACCTCGCTCGCTGCCTAGAAACTTTAATGTAATGGAAAAAAGTGACGGGTGGAACTTTAACGCGTGACAACGCGGCGGCTGTTGGCGCATACGCGCAAGATTGCCCGATCGATATCTTCCAATTGCGGCAAGATCGCCGTTTCTAACGTGCCGGTGTTGGCAATCGGAATATCTTTTGCGGCCACGCGGAGAGGCGGCGCGTGGAGCAGTTCGAATGCCTGGACGCTGACGGCGGCGATCAGTTCCGCTCCCCAGCCTGCGGTTTGAGTGCCTTCCTCACAAACCACGAGTTTGCCGGTGCGCTTCAAAGATTCAAGAATGGGTGCCAGATCGAGTGGGCTCAGGCTCGACGGAACAACCAGTTCGCAAAATATTTCCTCGCGCATGAGTAGTTGCTCGGCTGCGGTTTCGGCCAACTCGGCCATTCCACCATAGGCCACCAGAGTTACGTCGGCGCGAGAGAAGGAATCGAACGACAGAGTGACTGTGGGATACCTGCCAGACGTAGTGCGGGCATGGAAATCTTCCAGGCGGCCCTCGGCTGGCGCTTCCCGCACGGGACGAGCATACATGGCTTTGTTCTCGATGAAGAGGACGGGATCATCATCTTCGATCACGGCGCGATACAGCAGTGTGCCGGGCTCGTGAAAAGGGCTGGGAGCGACCACGTGCCATCCGGGCGCGCCGATGAAGTGCTTTTCAAGCGTCTGACTGTGGGTTGGGCCGTAGCCTCGGCGTCCACCCATCGGTGTGCGAATCACCAGGGGCACGCGCACCTTGTCGTTGTACATCCAACGATATTTACCGATGTGGTTGATGATCTGGTCGGCCGCGAGCATCAGGAAATCGCCGAACATGATTTCGACTACCGGACGCAGACCGCGCATGGCCATGCCGGCGGCGAGCGCGGTGAATCCGGCTTCGCTCAGCGGGGTCGTAAATACTCGGTCGGGGAACTTGGTGGAGAGACCCTTGGTTACTTTGAAGGCGCCACCGTAGGGATCCAGCAAATCCTCGCCCATAACGACGACACGGGGGTCTACGCTGAGCATTTTATGTAAAGCCGCGTTGAGCGAGTTGAGAACGTTGGTTGCCATCAAGCCTGCGGTGCAGTCCTAAGATTTTGAGGCGCGCTGTAATTACCCGCGGCGGCTCCTACTCCGAGAGTAGAAGGACTGGGAAACGGCTGTTGTCGCGCCCAGGTGACGGCTTGCTCCACTTTCACTCGGGCTTCATCATCCAGGCGGTGCGCGACTTCTGGACTCAGGCGGGCTCGCAGCTTGGGGAGGGGCTCGTTCTGACGGTAATGTTCGATTTCGTCCGCTGGGCGCATATCGTCACTCTTGGAATGGTGGCAGAGACGATAAGTTTGGATGACTTCGAGGTGGGGCCGCTGTTCCTTTCGAACTTTTTTAATGATCGGATCGAAATAGTCGTAGAGCTCTTCGGCATCAGTGGAATCGATTTCACCGCTCTCGATTCCAAACGCCTGCCCTCTCGCGAGCATGCTTCCCGCAAGTTGTTTCTCGACGGGAGTGCTCTGGGACCAGCGATTGTTCTCGATCACGAACAAGATTGGCGCGCTCCACAGCGAGGCCAAATTGAAGGCCTCGTAGACCAATCCTTCGCCCAGCGTGCCATCTCCCATGAACACGGTTGCGATAGCGCCAGTACGGAGCATTTTTTCTGCCAAGGCCATGCCGGTAGCGGTGGGAACAATTCCGCCTTGGACACCGTTGGAGTAGAAATTTTCGTAACAAATGTGCTGGCTGCCGCCGCGTCCGCCGACCAGGCCGGTGGCGCGTCCCATCAATTCGGCCATGAGGAGATCCGCTTTGCCGGTTCGGGCCAGAAAATGTCCGTGACAGCGGTGGCTGCTGAAAATGATGTCACGCTTTTCCAGGTGATTGATGATGCCGACGGCGTTGGCTTCCTGGCCAATGTAGCAATGTGTTGTGCCGAAAAGTTCGCCTGCCGCAAACAGATCGAGGATTTGTTCCTCGAATCGGCGGATCAAGACCATCTGGGCATAGAGGTGCTCCCGAATCGAGTCCTGGTTGTTCAAGTGCGGTGAATTCAGGGGTGCCTCTTGAGGGGTTGGCATGTGAAAACAAAAAGCGAGTTACTGTAAAAATATCGGAGCACAAGCGGGGTGTCAAACAAGGGCTATCTTTTGAGTCCAGCTTGTCTCGTCGAAGAGGCCCGCAAAAAGGCCCGGGCCGGGCGTTTCAGGGTAGAGTCCAATTCTCGAGACGCACAGCACAACTTGGCTCATTCCTACGTATTCTGCTATTTTGAGCAAGAGTTCTCTATGACGATAGTTAGCGATTTAGAGCAGGCCCTTGCCATCAGCGGCGGGGCACCGGTGCGCAGCGACATATTTCCACCCTGGCCAGCCTTCGAAGAGGAGGAAATTGCGGCGGCGGCAGCGGTTTTGCGTTCGGGGAGGGTGAACTACTGGACGGGCGACGAAGGACGGGCTTTTGAGCGTGAGTTTGCCGCCTTCACGGGATGCACGTACGCGATTGCACTGGCGAATGGAACGGTGGCTCTGGAGCTGGCGCTGTATTGCCTGGGCGTCGGGCCGGGAGATGAAGTGATCGTCCCCAGCAGGACGTTTATCGCGTCCGCTAGCTGTGCCGTGATGCGGGGCGCGACACCGGTTGTGGCCGACATTGACCGGGACAGCAGCAATC
Organism: uncultured Acidobacteriaceae bacterium; assembly: GCA_963733795.1. Classification (GTDB taxonomy): domain Bacteria; phylum Acidobacteriota; class Terriglobia; order Terriglobales; family Acidobacteriaceae; genus Sulfotelmatobacter. The sequence goes on along the minus strand of CAVTED010000001.1, from coordinate 452,139 downwards.
TCACAGCCCAGACGATCGAGAGGGTGATCACGCCGCGAACCAGAGCCATTATCGCGGTGCACCTGGCGGGATGGCCTTGCGACATGGATTCAATTCTGGAGTTGGCTCGCAGCCGCGGAATTTTTGTCGTGGAAGACTGCGCGCAAGCTCATGGAGCAAGCTATCGCGGTCGGCGGATTGGTTCCTTCGGAGACATGGCCGCTTTTTCTTTCTGCCAGGACAAGAATATGACGACGGGCGGCGAAGGCGGGATGTTGCTGACCAATGATCGGCGCCTGTGGGAACTGGGATGGAGCTTCAAGGATCACGGCAAGAGTTTCGAAGCAGCGTATGAGCGCAGTCATCCGCCGGGATATCGGTTTGTGCATGAGTCTTTCGGAACGAATTGGAGACTCACTGAAGTGCAATCGGCTGTCGGGCGCGTGTTGTTGAGGAAACTACCGGGGATGGTGGAAAAGCGGCGGCGGAATGCGGCGTATTTAAGCAGGGAATTTGCCAGCATTCCGGCTTTGCGGGTCGTGACGTCGGCTGACAATGTTTTTCATTCTTTCTATAAGTATGACGTTTACGTGCGGCCGGAGCGTTTGCGCGAGGGCTGGGATCGGAACCGGATCCAGGAAGCCATTTCCGCCGAAGGTGTTCCGTGTATGGCGGGCACATGCAGCGAGATCTATCTGGAGAAGGCTTTTCCGGAATCGATGCGGCCGCCTCACCGACTGCCGGTGGCGCGGGAACTGGGCGAGACCAGTCTGATGTTCAAGGTCCATCCTACGCTGACGGAGCGAGACTTGGCCGACACCTGCATGGCGGTGTCGAAGGTGATGCAGATTGCCTCGCGCGATTGAGGCGAGACGTTGTCAGTCTCTTGTGCTTAGAAGGGGACGCGGTAGATCGCAGTACTGGCGGCCACGGCCACCAGCGCACTCGCGTTCAGCGCAGTTTTGATCGCGCTGTTGGGAACGAAGAGGATGTCTTCGTCTTTGACAGCAACGTCGCGAATCTGGCCGCGCAGCAGTTTCTTGAGATCGATCCGCTCCTCTTGAAACCCAGAGTCGGTTTTACGAAGCAGCCTGGTTTTTCCGGCAGAAGCCACGTGAGTCGTCCCTCCGGCAACCGCTACAACTTGCAACACCGTAACTCCTCCCGTCGCGTTCAGCACGTATCCGCCGGGGCGAGTCACCTCTCCCAGCACGTAGACTATTCCTGCCCTTGGAACTATGACGGTGTCGCCCGGTTGCAGGTCGATATTGCTGGCGGCCATTTCCGCGGGATTTTTCGACAGGAAAACCGTCGTGACCTCTGTTTGGCCGCGGTGGCTGATGATGACTTTGTTGGCAGCCCTGTCGGTCGGGCCGCCGGCAGCCTGCAGCACGTCGAATAACCGGTGCGGGCCCAGAGCGGAGTAGGAGCCGGGCTTGGCGACCTCTCCGGCCACTGAGATTCCGCCGCTTCCGTATTCCTTGACGTAGACCGAGACTTGCGGATCGTTCACGACGCTTTTCTCACGCAGCTGGGCTTCTATCGCGGCTTCCGCCTCACTGTTGCTGAGGCCGGCGATGCGTACGTAGCCGATCAGTGGGATCGATATGTTTCCGTTGGCGCTGACCCGCATGTGCCCGGAAAGATCGGGCGCGCCGTAAACGGTAATATCGAGGTCGTCGCCGGGTCCGATTACCAGCGGCGTCGACGAAGCGGCCGGGGTGATGGCATTTTGCTGCGAGTTGTCATTTGACTGTGGAGGGGCCGGTGAAGCAGCGGGCGGCTCGGCGACTATCGAGGGCTCTGTTGCCGTGTCATCTTTTTTATGGCTTGGAGTTTGCGGAACGCTGTTCTGTGCGGAAGCTATTTGCAGCGAGCCCAGGATTACCAGAAAAATTGTCGCGCTAAAGAGCCGGAGGAAGGGGAGTTGAATAGACTTCATCGTTGCGTCGATTCTAAAGGGGTGGGCCGCTTGGATACAACTCGAATCCATGCGGGCGATGTCTTTCATTTTGCCTTTCGGCTGCGCCATCATTGATTCAAAACGGCCTTCGCGACCATTTCGATTTGATCATCGGTCATCTCCGGATACAAGGGGAGAGAGAGGACTTCATCCGCGGCTTTCTCAGATTGGGGAAGAGATCCTCGCCCGTATCCAAGGTTGGCATATGCAGGTTGGAGATGGGCCGGAACCGCATAGTGAATACCAGTCTGGATGCCTTTCTTCCGCAGGGACTCTTGCAGAAGGTCGCGATGCTTTGATCGCAGAGTGTAGAGGTGATAGACGTGGCGAGCCCAAGCCATGGCGCTAGGGCGCTCTACCTGCGAGCCTTCCAGCAGTTGGTTGTACTTTTCTGCGATGGCACGTCGAGCCTCAATCCAGCGCTCGAGGTGGCGTAGTTTGACCCGCAGGATCGCGCCCTGGAAAGCTTCCATCCGGTAATTAAATCCGTGCAGCGCGTGATGATACTTGCGGTCCTGCCCCCAGTCGCGCAGCATACGAATCGTGCGGGCATAGTCGGAGTTGCTGGTTGTGACCGCCCCACCCTCGCCGTAAGCTCCCAGATTTTTGCCGGGATAAAAACTGAAGCAGGCGATATCGCCGATGCTGCCTACGGGGCGGCCTTTGTATTTCGCTCCATGCGCCTGGGCGGCATCTTCGATCACAACCAAGCCGTGGCTGCGGGCTATTTGGGTGATCGGGTCCATGTCGGCGGGTTGGCCGTAGAGATGCACCGGCAAGATCGCTTTGGTGCGCGGGGTGATTGCCGCCTCAATCGCAGCGGGATCAATGGTGAACGAGTGGGGATCGATATCGACCAGGACGGGCCGCGCTCCGGTGTAGACAACAGCCGCAACGCTAGCCACAAAGGTGAACGGGACGGTTATGACTTCGTCGCCGGCACCAACTCCGGCAGCCAGCAAGGCTAAATGCAGGGCGCTGGTCCCGGAATTTAACGCTATACATTCAGTCGTGCCGCAATAGGTGGCGAACTCCTGTTCAAACCCTGCCACTTCGGAGCCGAGGACGAATTGACCACTGTCCAGAACGCCGGCCAGGGCGGCATCAATCTCGGGCTTGATGCTACGGTATTGTTTTTTTAAATCGAGCGAAGGGACTTTAATCTCTGTCATGAATATCTGAAAATTTCTTGCGGCGGTTGACTCCGATTGCACATGATTATTGCAGACCAGCGCCCATGCGTGTGCTTCCAAGCGAGAATAGGTGGGTGCAGCGGAAAGAGGCTATCGGCTCGGAAGTGGTCGGGTGGTGAAGAGGCTATAATTCGATAGTCTATGACTGACCCAGTTTGCGAACAATCTGTGTATGCCGGCGGAACATTCGTGCGCTGCCCCTACGATCAAATCGAGACGAACTGAAGAATCTTCTAATCCTGAAGCAGCCCTTCGATCATGGAATTCGCATTACTTCTGGGGCCGCTGCGACGAGAAAAAGCTGGTAGAACTCCGGAATTTTGAATGTCTTTCGAAGTAATTACTCCCACGGACCCGCGCTGGCTCTCCACTCTTTCGACATCCAACGCCGGTGTTTTCTATACGCCGGAGTATTGCGGCTTGCATCGAGCGCACGGGCGTTCTCCGGCAATGTTGCTGTACCAGGACGATCTTGGCGTTGCCTTTGATGTGACTTCGGTCAAGGAAGTCGCATCGTTGCCGTTTTATGAGAGTGTTGCGGCGGAGTTCGCTCATTCCCCGATTGACTTGGCCAACCCAATCTATAACGGCCCGATTGTGGTTTGCGAAGGCAGGGATCAGCACGAATTGCTGCGGCGATATCGCAATGCGGTTGATCGATTCTGCGCCGACAATAACGTAGTCACGGAATTTGTTCGTTTTCATCCGCTCTATGATGGGTCAGAGGCGTTGTCGAGCATAGAGACTCTCATTCCAGTCAGCGATATTCTGTATATTGATCTTCGCGAAGGGTACGAAGCAGCTCGCAAACAATACCGGAAAGGTCACAAATGGGCTGCCCAGAAAGCCGCGCGGGACGGCGCCTCCTGGAGCATCGTGGAGCCCGATGATGACCACTTGCCGACTTTCATCCGCCTTTATGAATGGACGCAACGGCGCAACGAAACGCGAAATATGTATATTCAAGAAGAACCGTTCTTCCGTTCGCTGTTCAATGCGTTGAAAAGCCGGGCGTGGCTGGCGGAATCTTATGCCCGTGGGGAAGTTGTTTCATCGTCCATATTCCTCGACGATAAAACCTGCCTCTGGTATCAATACTCGGGCAGCGCGCTGGATCTGCTAGGAACTAATGCCCACACATATCTGATGGACAGGATGGTGGCTTGGGCCGCCGGCAAGGGGATTTCGTATCTGGTTTTGGGGGGTGGGGGTGATCCTCACGATCCCGCCGACGGTGTCGCAAAATTCAAAAGAGGCTTTTCCCATCTTATGGGGAAAGTGCATCAGTTGAAGAAGGTTCACCATCCGGCAACCCTGGAGACCCTGTTGCGCGCCAAGGAGCGTTACAACCGCGGCCTGGGCCGGGAAGTTCAAGGGAACTGGTTTCCCAGCTATTGGCTCGACTAACCACCCAGGAGCTTTAGGTCTTCTTCAGCGTTTTCCGGCTTACCAAGTTGCTCGATAGCGACAGCCGGGAGAAATCCCTTCCGGATAATCGCCGATCGCATGCGCAGAATCTTGCAGAGAAATGGTAAGGCCTTAGGACGGGATGGGGAGAAACCTGAGCTAAGCCCTTTATTTTTAGGTACTCCGAGTTGGCGACTAGATTGCTCGAAACTGAGCAGGGACGGGTATGCACTTCCGTCCCACAATCGGTTCCAACTCGAATTTTTCGAACATGGGGATCTCAAATGCGCACATCGTCGAGGCTCTTGGCTGCGTTGCCTGTACTCCTTTTCTTGCTTACGGGCGCCCAGAATCTGTTTGCCAACTCAGTAACCTTTGATTTTTCGTTCAGTGGGGCAGGTATTTCGAGCAGCGGTACTCTTGCGGCTACTTTAGTGTCGGGGGACGAATATCTCGTAACCTCAATATCCGGTACGCAAAACGGCTCAGCGATGACTCTGCTCGCTCCAGGAGCTTACGCTGGAAATAACAACGAGGTGTTTACGTCGGGCCCATCTTTGAACGTGGGAGGCATATCCTTCGTTCTGGCCAGTGGATCCACGGATTACAATGTCTATTACAACCCAGCCACAATGTCGTATTTCGAATGTAACAGTACGGAAGGACCTTGCAATCCTGGGGTCGGCACACCTATCAAAGGTTCGATACGAGAAGTAGCTGCGGTCCCCGAGCCCGGTTCGATGATGCTGATGGGCTCTGGCCTGATTGGTCTAGCTGGCATGGCAAAGCGCAAGCTGTTTGCTAGATAGAGATCCTCCAAGGCCCGTGCGCTGACGCGCGCGGGCTTCCCCTAATCCTCCCCCTGCGGCACAATACCTTTGAAAGCACGCTTCGGTCGTGAGTTTACGACGGTCGCACACGACTGTTGGCGGGCGAATGGTGCCCTCCTGTCTCCTTCGGTCAGACATTTCCAGAGCCTCCAACATCTGAAGGCTTAATCTTCCTACCATTTAGCTTTCGGCCAGCTCAGTAGGTCGCGGAAGCCGATAAGCTATCATGCTTGCAAGGGCGCCATATCCTGCGCGGACCGGGGGATGCGAATGCGCGGACTCACAAAAAGCGGGGAGCCGAAGCTCCCCAGAGTGAAGCGACAGAGGCGTTCCCTTAAGTAGACTCCAGTAGGGAGGAAAGAGTTGTCCCTTCGGCGAGAAAGTTTCTGAGATGGCGGAAGGCCACGAGACTGCGACAGGCTCCGCGGCAACGTTTAGCGACGCGGCTGAAGAGTGCTGGATGGATTTCGATGGCGCCCGCATGCGGTATTTGCGCGAAGGCTCTGGACCGCCACTGATTTTGCTGCACGGCTTGCTGGCTTATTCGTTTTCCTGGCGATTCACCATGGAGTCGCTGGCTCCCTATGCTACCGTGTACGCGCCAGACTTGCTGGGAGCCGGTTTTTCGGACCGGCCGCGCGATATCGATCATTCTCTGACAGCCACCGCGAAAAGCGTTTTGAGGTTTGTTGAAAAGCTGGGGCTTTCATCATTCGACCTCCTGGGAACTTCACGAGGCGGGGCTGTGGCGATGGCTGTGGCGGCGGAGTGTATGGATACCGGTTGCAAGGCGAGGTTGCGGCGGTTGGTACTGGTGTGTCCGGTCAATCCGTACTCTTCGCACGGCAGATGGCGGGCGTCTTTTTTCGGTACCCGCTTGGGCGCGAGGCTGTTCCGTTGGGGAATCGCCTGCATGCCGTTTCTGTTTCCTTACTTCCATGCGCGCCTGTATGCCGAGCGCAAAAGCATTCCGCCCGGAAGCCTGGAAGGTTACAAAGCGCCTCTGGCGAATGCCGGATTCTACGACCATGCCCTAGGCATAGTGCGGACGTGGACGGCCGATCTGCGAGAACTGCAGGCGCTATTGCCAAAGCTGGCATCGATTCCCACACTTCTGATGTGGGGAAGCAAAGATCCGGCGGTGTACGTTTCATCCTTAGAGCCTTTGGCGCGGCATTTTGCCCAGGTTCAAACAGTTGTGTTCCCTGGAATCGGACACCTTCCTTATGAAGAATGTCCGGAACAGTTCAACCGGGAACTTATCAACTTTCTAACAGGCTCGGAAGATTCGGTCTAAAGTCTCTTAGCGGGAGTTCTTGCCGGCCAAACTCGGACTCGACAGCCGAAAGCCTGCATGAGCGGAGTCGAAGGGCGGCTGTCGCTACGTGAGCTTATGACCCAGTCCATTCTCGACTTGCTTGCGGAATGCGGTGGTGCATTACGGATATTGGGCTGTGGGCGCGGCGCTTCTGGCGGAGAATGCCGGGGTGCCGGTGCCGGGTGAAACGGTTTTGTTGATTGCTTGTTTCCTGGCTTACTCCGAGCACGATCTGCGACTCCGCTGGATCGTTTTGGTTGGGACAATCGCCGCGACACTGGGCGACAATCTGGGTTTTGCTCTTGGTTACTATGGCGGGCGGCCGCTGCTGGTGCGCTATCGGGAGCTCTTCAGAATCCAGCCCAGCACGCTGGAGCGCGGAGAAAAACTGTTTGCGCGTTATGGCGCGGTCACCATCTTCTTTGCTCGTTTTGTCTTCGGCTTGCGCATCATCGCTGGGCCCATGGCGGGAGTCCTGCGGATGCCCTGGCGGAAGTTCATGATCTTCAACTTTCTGGGCGCAGCCCTGTGGGTGACGGTGATTTCCACCGCGGGCTACTTGTTCGGCCAGCACTGGGAAGGGTTGGCGCGCGACGTAAAGAGGTTTGATATTGCGCTCGCGGTTTTGCTACTACTCGCGGCGGCGTTGCGATGGTGGAGCATCCGTCGCCAGCAGAGCCGGGCATCCGAAGAGTAACCGCGTGCCTGTAAACAGCGTGTGATGTACAGCTATACTGGGGGCGTATTGCTGGCTCCTCTAGCAGTGTGACCAATTTGCTGTTGCGGTCGAAATTACACCGGTTGCGTCCGAGCCGGAATTCGGACGAGGAGGAACACTTGAAAAAGATCGGATTGTTGACTTTGCTCATCCTGGCAACACTTCTGTTTGCGCTGGCTTTCACGGCGTCGGCAGCCGGACCCAAAGCGCCGGCGGCGCCGGTTCCAGCAGCGGCTGCGATTCCGGCTACACCGGCGGCGGCTACGCCCGAAGAGCATCCCCACATCCACGAAGCGCTGGAAGCCATGCGGAATGCCAAGCATCATCTGGAGACCGCGGAGCATGATTTCCATGGCCATCGGGTCAAGGCCATTGAACATTTGAATCAGGCGATCCACGAAGCTGAGATCTGCGAGCAGGAGAGGTAATTCAGAGGTAATTCCGAGACATAGGCGAAAGAATGCTGGGCAGCGTTGCACGACGCTGCCTTTTTTATTCCAGGTGGACGTGCTGCGGGCCGTTGAGAGGGTTATTTGCGACCGAAGGTGTAGCCGATGGATCCACCGACGCGGAGCACGTTGTCGGAGTGGAATTCGGCGTTGTTCACGATGTGGTAGAGGTGAGCTTCGGGGCGAACGAAGAAGTGTTTCCACACCCTGTAGCGGAGGTCGGCGCTAACATCAAAGAGAAGGTGATTCGCGTCAAGGTGAATGGTGCAACCTACGGAGAAATTGCAACTGCCGGAGGGACTATAAAAGAGAATCCGCTCGCCGCCCACACCGGCCATGAAATCAGCGTCCATTCGGTTGCGCAGGTGCGGCGCGAATACTGCGTTGACGTCATAAAATATTGGACGATATCCCTGGAAGCTGTTGTAGATTTCCTGCTTGTAGCTGGTGGCAAGTTCGGCGCTGTAACCGTAGTGGTTCTTGAAGATGCGATCGAAGCTGAAGCTCGGATACAACCCGCCCTTCTCCGGAGGAGGCAAGAAAGCTTCCGAGGCGTTGGGATTCTTGGTGGACAGAAGAATGCTATCACCAACGGCAACATCAACCTGCTGAGCGCAGGCGAGAGTGGTAAAGAGAAGAAGGAGCGCACACGCGGACGGGATAAACGCGAACTTTCTCAAATACAGCCCCCCTTTTCAGTTCCTTCGAGCTTCTGGGATATGGCCGCCAGATTCGTGATGCATCTTGAGACAGCCGCGAATGGCTGGGTTAGTAGACAAGAGTGAGTGGGCGGTCGCAACGGCTGCCCCGGAAACCAAGTCGCGACCGCCCGCGAAGTCACGTGTCTATTGCGGGCCGCCGATGGTGTATCCGATCGAGGCTCCTACACGGATAATGTTGTCGGAACTGAAGTCGCCCGTGTTGTTGAAGACTCTGTAGTATCGCACTTCAGGGCGGACGAAAGCGTTCCCCCATACGTAGTAACGGACACCCGCTCCTAGATCGATCAGGAAGTGATTGGAACTGGTGTAGTTTGTGCACGAAAATGAACTGGTACAAAAGGGGAGATAAAAGCGAGTAGTCTGCCAGCCAATGCCGGCCATCAGGTCCGCGCCAACTTTCTTGCTCAAGCGCGGCTGGTACACACCGTTAAAGTCGAAAAGAATAGGGCGAAACGGTTGGCCGCCGGAGCCACCGTAAGCTCCTTGGGTAGCTTTCCACGCGGCGTCGAAGCCGAAGCCCATCCGCCGGTGGAAAATCACATCGGCGCCCAGATTGATATATAAGCCTCCATCTTCGGGGCATGTAAAAACTCCGGAGGTTGATGAGCCGCACGAGGGAGCGCTCGGGGACACGATTGTTCCGAATCCGAGCATGGCATCCGCTTGTTGGGCGGAAGCCAGGTTAGGCAGGACGAAAAATGCCAAGAGCAAGAGGAAGACGGTCGCAACGAAGGCAAACTTTCTCAAGAGAAACCTCCCGTGATGATCGTTGATGGGCGGTAAGATGCGACCGCCAAACCATTTGGATGCAAGCGCATGAGTGACCTCTCATCTTAATTGAAGAGCGCCAAAATTTAAACGCCCAGGCCTGCGCAGTACGACACCGAACTTAGCGGAGAGGAAACAGCAGGGAGTAACCCAGCAGGTTAGAGAAAGTTGCGTTTCGATTCAACAAAAACGTAGCGAATTACAGCGCCGCGGGTCATGAGCGCTTGGAGGTGCCTCTCCCACCGCCGCGGAGAACGTGGTCAATAGCGAGGGGACCTCCGCCAAAGAAAATCAGAGCAAAGGCCAGGGCGGCGGTGGCGAAGGCGAACTCATATCCGGGTCGATCGGGAGTTCCAATGAGTCCATTATGCAAGTGCACTTTCCAGATAGCGACAAACAGGTCGATGAAAACGACGAACGCCGCCGCCCGAGTGAAAAATCCCACCAGGATCAGTAAGCCGCCGAAAAATTCGGTCAACGCGGAAATCCAGGTTGGCAGGCCGAGATTTGCCGCTACTTGCGTAGGGTGGTGCAGGCCGCCAAACACTTCGTGATAGCCATGTGCGACCAGGATAGCGCCCAAGGCCAGGCGCATTGCAAGAAGCGCAAGCGGTTGCGAGCGATCGAGAGAGCGCACTGTGTTCCTCCGGATTGAGGAACTACATTATCGCAATCGGGCGCTACGAGGAAGACGAAATGAGAGAAAACGCCACCGCGAACTCGCGTTCTGGTCAAGTTCGTCCGCGCGCTGCTAAACTTACAGGTTTGGATGATCGATTCTGATCGGTCTGTTCAGAGTTCTGCCGGGGAAAATCATGCTGAAGCCGGGTGACATCGCGATTGTGAGTGGGGCGCGGACGCCCTTTGGGCGCTATTGCGGCAAGTTGAAGGACTTCACCGCGCAGGAATTGGGCGCGATGGCCGCCAAGGGCGCGATGGAACGGGCGTCGGTCGATCCGAAGGAGATCGATCATGTTGTGTTCGGCAACGCACAGCAGACTTCGGGGGATGCGTTGTACGGAGCGCGGCACGTGGGATTGCGCGCGGGGCTGCCGATTGAGACTCCGGCGCTGACGGTGAACCGGCTGTGCGGGTCGGGGATGCAGGCGATTGTGAACGCGGTCCAGATGATTCAATGCGACGAGGCGAAAGTGGTGCTGGCGGGTGGGATGGAGGCCATGTCGCAGGCGCCGTTTGTGATTCGAGGGCGCGATGGATTTACGCTGGCGCCGGGCGGGAAGCTGGAAGATTCACTGATGGTGGCGTTGCTGGATTCGTCCTGCGGGCTTTATATGGCGAATACGGCGGAACTTTATGGCGAGGAGCAGGGGATCACGCGCCAGGCGCAGGATGAGTTTGCGCTGCGTTCGCAGAAGTGCGCCGAGGATGCGTACAAGGCGGGAAGACTTCAGGAAGAACTGGTGCCGGTGCCGCTGCGGAATCATAAAGGCGAAGCGACCGGAGAATCGTTGACTGAAGATGATCACCGGCGTCCGCAGACGACGATGGAAGGGTTGGGAAAGTTGAAGGCGGCGTTTGGGAAAAATGGGACCGTAACGGCGGGAAACGCGAGCGGCATTGTGGATGGAGCTGCGGCGGTGGTGGTGATGTCGATGGAGGAGGCGCGCAAGCGGAATCTGATGCCGCTGGGGCGGATTGTGAGTTGGGGGATTGCCGGAGTGGAGCCGAAGTTGATGGGGCGAGGTCCCGTGCCGGCGTCGAAGATCGCGCTGCAGAAGGCAGGGATGTCGCTGGAGTACATGGATCTGATTGAAGTGAATGAGGCGTTTGCGGCGCAGTATCTGGCAGTCGAGAAAGAGTTGGGATTGGATCGCGAAAAAGTGAATGTGAATGGCGGGGCGATTGCGCTGGGGCATCCACTGGGCGCGACTGGGACGCGGCTGGTGATTACGCTGCTGTATGAGTTGCGGCGGCGGAAGAAGAAGTATGGGCTGGCGACGGCTTGTATTGGCGGCGGGCAGGGGATTGCGATGATTGTGGAGACGCTGCTGAATTTTTAGGTGGAGACCCTTGGATTTGCGCGGTCTTAAAGTATGGCTCTTGTACTGCTTGAAGCATTTTGCTGCAAGGATCTAACGAATCCGTTTGCGGGCGAAGGCAAACCTTAAGGTGCTTCTCGTTTTGCCCGGAGTGGACGATTTTATTCGGCGGGCGACCGTGTAATTGCCCTATAATCCAGCTATCCTCACGGAAGACCACAAACAGTGGATCAGCCAACGGTTAGAGAAGGTGGAAACTACCTTGCTCACCGAGTTTCATAAGTGGGCGTCTCCCGTCGAGTTGCGTCAGAAAAGCCATGCGGCGGCCCTTCGCGCGCTGGACGCCGAAGTTGAGTCTCTCGCAGACCGCCTTAAGAATCTTGAAGGCCGCTGATCGGTCCCTTCCGTCCGGTGTCTTAATCCCGCAGTTGTACGCATTTCGGGTGTCCGCGCATTTTGCGGTGAGTGGGCTTCGCCGTTGCATAATAATCTGAGGGGGCGGAAGAAGAAGTATGGGCTGGCGACGGCCTGCACGGGCGGCGGGCAGGGGATTGCGATGATCGTCGAGACGCTGCTGAATTTTTAGCAGACAGACTTCCTCGTGGAGAGCCTAAATTAACCCGCAGTGCTTGAGTGTGATATGGCCACTTCTGGAAACAAGATCCAAAGCGTTCTCAGTGGCATCGACCTCGGCGGTATGTACGCCTTTGTATTTTGGAGACTCGCCAGGCGAGAAAAGAACAAGGTCATTGAATTTGGCGGTCTCGCTTTAGGGTCTTTTTTCGTTATGGCAGCCGTGATGAAAGTGCCCAATCTTCCGGATTGGGTTTTACGCGGACTGTTCCTGTTATTTTTTCTTCTTAGTTGTTTGATGATCTTCTTTCTAGTGCGCCAGGGGCTTGACTGGCTTCGAAGCAGGAAGCGAGTAAAAACGAAAATAGGCTAAATGCATATGGAAATTAAAAAGGTTGGCGTTCTTGGTTGTGGGCTGATGGGATCTGGTATTGCTCAGGTCTGCGCGACGGCGGGATTCGCTGTGACTGTGCTTGAGGTGGAGCAGAAGTTTCTTGAGAAGGGATTTGCGGGGATTGAGAAATCTTTGGCGAAGCTTTCTGAGCGGCCGGTGGAGAAGGGCGGGATTACGGTGGCGCAGAGGGATGGGATTCGCGAGCGGCTGAAGGGGACGACCAACAAGGCGGACCTCGCTAATTGCGACATTGTGATTGAGGCCATCATCGAGAATGTGGAAGAGAAGAAGAAGATGTATGCGTCGATCGATGGGATCGTGAAGAAGGATGCGATTTTTGCTTCGAATACTTCGTCGATTTCGGTGACGGAGTTGTTGACTGCGGTGAAGCGTCCCGAGAGATTTATTGGGCTGCACTTTTTTAATCCGGTGCCGCTGATGAAGCTGGTCGAAGTGGTGCGGACGATTGCTACTTCCGACGAAGTCTACGAGACGGCTTACGAGTTTGGAAAAAAGCTGGGCAAGGTTCCGGTGCGGACGTCGGACAAGACGGGATTCATCGTCAACCGGCTGCTGGTGCCTTATTTGCTCGATGCGATTCGCGCTTATGAAGAGGGCGTGGGGTCGATTGAGGATATTGATAACGCGATGAAGCTGGGCTGCGGGTATCCGATGGGGCCGTTTACGCTGCTGGATTTTGTGGGGCTCGACACGACTTATTACATCACGCAGGTGATGTACGACGAGTTCAAGGAGCGTCGGTTTGCGTCGCCTCCTCTGCTAAAGCGGATGGTAATGGCGGGGTGGTACGGGCGCAAGTCGGGGCGCGGGTTTTATGATTATGCGGATCCGGCGAAGCCCAAGGCGAATAAACTGTAGCGTTCTGTCATCTTGAGCGGAGCAAGAACTTCGCGAAGCGAAGCTCTCGCGGAGTCGAAGGATCCCTTTCAGCTACGTGTGACGCTGGACGCGGCAGGCATTGTTATCGGCGTATTTTAACAGAACTCCTATAAGCCGTCGTCTGTGAAGCTGAAAGGGATCCTTCGACTCCGCAAACCGATTCGCCGAGCGAATCGGTTTGCTACGCTCAGGATGACAGGTGGTAGGGTTGAATTTTATGAACTTTGAAAACATTCTCCTGGAAAAGAAAAACGCGATTGCTTACGTCACCGTGAATCGGCCGAAGGTACTTAACGCGCTCAACATGGCGACCATGGAGGAGCTGCGGGGGGCGTTTCACGATATTAAGAACGACAAAGCGATTCGCGTCGTGATTTTTACTGGCTCCGGCGAGAAGGCGTTTATTGCGGGAGCGGACATCGGGGAACTGGCCAAACATGATGCGGTTTCAGGGAAGGAATATACGCATCGGGGGCAGTCGGTGTTGAATTTGATTGAGAATCTGGGGAAGCCGGTTATTGCCTGCATCAATGGATTTGCGCTGGGCGGGGGATGCGAGATTGCGATGGCTTGCACGATGCGGCTGGCCAGCGAGAATGCGAAGCTGGGGCAGCCGGAGGTGAAGCTGGGGATTATCCCGGGCTACGGTGGGACGCAGCGGCTGCCGCGGCTGGTGGGCAAGGGGCTGGCGATGCAGATGGTGCTGGCGGGAGAGATGATTTCGGCGCAGGAGGCGCATCGCATCGGGCTGGTGAATGAAGTTGTCCCGGCGGGCGAGTTGATTCCGCGGGCGGAGGCGATTGGGGCGAAGATTATCGCGAACGCTCCGCTGGCGGTGCAGTATGCGATGGAGGCCGTCAATAAAGGGATGGAGATGACACTGGCCGAGGGGCTTTATCTGGAGGCGACCTTGTTTGGCGTGTGCTGCGCTACCGAAGATAAGAAGGAAGGGACTACGGCGTTTCTGGAGAAGCGGGCGGCGCAGTTCAAGGGGAAGTGAATTCGTTTGCCACGGATTTTCGCGGATCAAAAACAATTCACCACAGACACACAGAGGCACAGAGAAAACCACGAAGAAGAAAAGCACATTGAAAGTGGAAAATCCCTCTCCGGCTGAGTTCCCCGCTTTGGAAGGCAAGCTCGATGCTACTGGGCAGCGGTTCGCGATTGTGGTGGCGCGGTTCAATGCGTTCATCACGGAGCGGCTTTTGCAGAGCGCTTGCGATGGACTGCTTCGTTCCGGGGCGCTGCGCAACGACATCGACATTGTTCGCGTGCCGGGGGCGTTTGAAATACCGTCGGCGGCGCGGACGCTGGCGCTGACTGGGGAATATGATGCGATCATTTGTCTCGGGTGTCTGCTGCGCGGGGATACGGCGCATTATGATGTGATCGTCAATGAAGTCACGCGGGGGATTGGGCAGTCGGCGCAGGAGACTGGAGTGCCGCACGCGTTTGGCGTGTTGACTTGCGACACGCTGGAACAGGCGATTGATCGGGCTGGGTTGAAGATGGGGAACAAGGGATTTGAGGCGGCGCTGGCGGCGGTGGAGATGGCGTCGTTGAAGCGAGCTATCAGCTCCCAGCTCTCAGCCGTCAAAAAGCAGATTCCTCCTTCTCGCTTCGCGAGGCGTCGGAATGACAAGAGCAAGAAGTCCGCGACCACGACAACTAAGCGGCGCAAATGATGGTCCCGGTAAACTATCCTTTCCAGTAAACTGACCACTAGCCACCAATCACTAGCCACCGCTTATGGGGACTCGCCGCAAATCTCGGGAGATGGCGCTGCAGATGTTGTTTCAGTCCGACATGGGGAAGCAGGATGCGGAGCAGGTCCGGCGGACGTTTTGGGCGGAGCATGGGGCGGCTAGCTCAGAAGTGCGGGGATTTGCTGACGATCTTTTTCGGGTGGCCGTGGATCGGAGCGGCGAAATCGACGGGCTAATCGAGAAGCATGCGGAGCATTGGCGGATGGAGCGCATGGCGGCTGTAGATCGCAATCTGCTGCGGGCGGCGGTGGCGGAGATGATGGCTTATCCGGAGACTCCGCGGGCGGTGGTGATCAATGAAGCGCTGGAGATTGCGCGGAAGTTTTCCAGTCCGGAGTCGGTGCATTTCGTGAATGGAGTGCTGGATAGTGTGGGGAAAGAGCTGGCGGGAAGCCAGTAGACTGTTGTCAGTTCTCAGTAGACAGTTCTCTGCAGACAGTTCTCAGTTCCGTTCCTCTCTGGGGATGTTTTCTTCTCAATCTAACAGGTGTGACGGTTTTCGGGTCGGAGTGTTCCTGGAACCAGCCTGGCTCCGTCTTCGGCGGGTGCGAGGGCGCGGAGACGCTCCTTCGACAAGCTCGGGGCAGACTCTCGCGACCGCCGGCCAGGATGCCGGCGCTACATTGCGGCCTCATCGGAGAAACTGACAACTGACAACTGACAACTGACAACTGAGAACTGCCTCTACGGTCTGGCGACAACCAGGTTCAGGGTGCATGGGTTCTGGGTAGTGGTGTAGGCGCAGAAGGAGTTCAGGTAGTCGGGCAGGTTGGGGAAGGAGAGTTGGACCTGGTCGCTGCCGCCAAGTCCGGTATTGATCTCGTGCAGCAGACCGTCGCTGCCGGCGACCAGAATTGTGCCGGCATCGGCGCTCATATCCGCACTGAGAGGAATGGCGTTGCCGAGGAGCTCAATGCCGCTGGTTACGGCGCCCGCAGCAAAGTTATAGACGAGGATGCTGGCGTGGCCAGCGGCGACTACGTACAGTTGCGAGCCGTCGGCGGAGACGAAGAAATTTATCGGCTGGAGCGTGCCCTGACCCAGTTCGATGCGCTGCACCAACGACGGGGGGTTGGCGCTCGCTGCGGCGGGATTGCCGCTAATGAAGGTCAGCGTCTGGGGACACGCGCTTCCTGTGATCACGGCAGTGAGGATGTCGAACCCAGTCGCGTCCAGCACGAGTACATGTTGACCGTCAGGAATCGGGTTTCCGGAAGAGTCTGTGCCTTCGAGGTGAATGCCAGGCAACACTCTCATGAAAAGAGGATTCGCGGGGAGAGATAAGATCGCAGGAACCGGATTCGGATTCAGATTTGATATCGGGCTGGCGGCAATCTGATTGTTACAGGTGTTAAATACGGTGAGATTCGCTGGACTGGCGTTGGCAGCGGCCTCGGCCACGAAGGCGAATGCGCCATTCGAGGAGAAGGCGACGCTGTTAGCGTTGACCGGTCCGGTCAAAGCAATCGGTCCTTGCAACGCTTGTAGCGGGGAATAGACGTAAAGCGAGCCGCCACCATTGCCGAAAATAAATGTCTTCAATCCATCGGGCGAGAATGCGCTCGCCACGGCTTGAGAAATATTCAGTGCAGTCGCTGACAGAGAATTTGCGGCGGCGGCGTTGACGACGTAAACCTGGTTCGGAGTGTGCAGAGTATCGGAGAATACGGCCGTGGTTCCGTCATTGGAGGTGGCCAGCACTTTTCCGGTCACCGTGCCGAGCCCGGTGAAAGGGCTGTTGTTGGTGCCGAAATTCGCCGGATTGATGATCAGCGCTCCGAAGTCGCTTCCCATAAAAGCTTTATCGCCGGCAGGATCGAAAAGGAGGGAATTTGGCGAACTAGGAAGAGGATTCTCTGGCCCCGGCGTCGCCTTGGTGCTTGAGAGGCTATAGATGGAAGTGCTGCAGGTCGTAGTAGGCAGATGGGCGCATCCCGTACTGGTTGCGAGCAACGCTGTCCCGGCGGGAGTGCCCGTCACCAGGCCGGAGATGGCTCCATCATCTTCTTCTGGCGTGAGTCCAGTCCCTGACAAGAGAGGACTGCCCGGCGCCGGGACAGAAGCGTAGACCGGAACGGGAATGAGTTGCTGGCAGCTGACGAGTTGAGGAAATTGCGCGTGAAAGAACTGAGTGCAAGAGGCTATTGCAGCCGGCGTGGAAAGTGACGCGGGAACGAGCGGGAATCCGATGTTGCAGGTGGGCGGAGAGCAGGAAGCGGTGATCGATCCGGAGCCTGGCAATGGAGTCTTCAGTACGCAGGATTGCTGACATCCGGCAGAGACCGCCCACTACAGCGGGTTGGGATGCGCTCCACGTCAAAGGGATTTTGCTGAGAACGATTCCATTATTGGTGTTGGGCAAAGAACGTGTTGCCCATTACGTCAGTCAGGACGGCCGTAGCTGTCTGCGAGCTGGTTTGGGAAGATGATGCGACGAAAGTGGTTTGGCCGGTTTGCTGAGAGCCTGGGAGACCCACTTCGAGGTTGATGCTTTGGATGGGGCAGGTCTCAAAAAAATCAAGGACTGGCGAAGTGGTTCCCTGCGAATTCTGATATTGCGGCTGATGAAAAGACGAACTGGAAACTCCGCTGGCCGATGCGTAGATCTGGGTCATTCCGGGAATGACGGCGGTGGCAGTGGTTTGATTCGTGGCGAAGTTGTAGGCGGTGTTGACGACTCCCACCAAGGTTCACGACGGATGGATTTTGAGCGGAAAAAGTGAAAGGGCCGACCGACGAGGTAACATCCGAACCTTGACTGAAAGCGTGTGCCTCCAGCGTCATGGACTGCCCTTGGGAAAGACAAGGCTCCTGAACCGGGACGCCGTCGAGCAGAACTCCTGTGACGGTGACGCTGTCGACGTGAGGATGCACGAAGACGTACGTAGGAACGCTGGATTCGCCGAGAGCCGAGGCGGTGACTAACGCCAGACCGCGTGCCTCCGGGAGTGCAGGTGGTGAAAGCGACGTCCCAGTGCCCGGCACAAGCGACGCCGTTGGGCGCGACATTCAAAATGGCCGTATCGCTGGATGAATAGGTAATAGGAACGCTGAGATTCGTGCCGGTCGCGGTTTGCGCCGATGCCGTGAAGGCGAACGTGGCGCCTAATTCAACGGAGGTGTTGTTGCTGGGAGTTAGATTGACCTTTCCGGGAAAGAGCGGCGGGCCAGCCTTGGTGCCCTTGCCGCAGCCGCTGATGCTAAATTCCATAGAGAAAGGACTACAACCGCCAACCGCAAAGCATTCGAACTCGAACCGCTCCTGCAGCACACCTACCCATGCACCCCTCTTGT
This sequence comes from uncultured Acidobacteriaceae bacterium, assembly GCA_963733795.1. Lineage (GTDB taxonomy): Bacteria > Acidobacteriota > Terriglobia > Terriglobales > Acidobacteriaceae > Sulfotelmatobacter. The sequence goes on along the minus strand of CAVTED010000001.1, from coordinate 433,862 downwards.
GAACATTGCTCTGGCTCTGCGTTCCGAAACACGGAGAACGAACCGTCGAATGAATTGGAAAACTTGTAGTGTAGAGGCTGGAGGCGGAATCAGCAAGCGACGCGCGAGTGCAGCGCGGGCACGCGAATTCCGATCGTCCGGAGAGTGGGATGCAAAAAGGCGGGTTGACGATGTTCGCGCGCACTTGCTATAGTAGTTTGGTTCCGCGAGTACATCCAGGCTTGCTGTGTGCTGTGAGTTTTTCTGCCGTGCGGGCAGGGACTCTGGCAGTAGAGTTTGAGAAATGCGTTTCCGGAAGAAGTGCAGATTCGGAAACTTTCCTCGCTGAAACGTTCCTGCGGCGCCTTCCGCCCTTTTGTGGAAGGATATGCAGGGCAAGGCTGACGAAACGGAGTGCCCCCGCAGTTTGGCCGGGCGCCACCGTCGGCAGCGAAAGTCTTACGGGAATCCAGAATCTCTCGCGTGACTGCGCGTTGAGAAGTAATGGTCGGCATTAAGCTGGCCATGCCCACGGATGCGCGTCTAGAACAAGATTTGAAGCAGGATCAGCTGTGCCGCCTGCGCGATTAAGGCGGGATGCTGCGCGGCTAAGGAGTGGCAAAGAGTGCCTACGTTTAACCAGTTGGTGGCTCAGGGTCGCAAGCGGCCCCGTTACAAGACGGCCAGCCCTGCCTTGCAGGGATGTCCGCAAAAGCGCGGCGTGTGCACCCGCGTGTATACGCAGACGCCCAAGAAGCCCAACTCGGCTTTGCGCAAGGTGGCGCGGGTGCGCCTGACGAACGGAATTGAAGTGACGACCTATATTCCCGGCGTCGGCCACAACCTGCAGGAGCACTCGATTGTGCTGATCCGCGGGGGCCGCGTGAAAGATCTGCCGGGAGTGCGCTATCACGTGATTCGCGGAACGCTGGATGCGGTGGGCGTTGCCGGGCGCATGCAGGGGCGTTCGAAGTATGGAGCCAAGCGGCCAAAGAAAGGCTAAGACAAAGTTTCAAGGTTTCAATGTCATCCATGGCTGCGATGCTTGGTCTTTGAAACCTTGAAACTCTGAAACCTTGAAACGTGGGCCACAGAGCCCGGAGTCAAAGCTGATGCCTCGAAAAGGACATATCGCAAAGCGGACCGTTCCGGCCGATGCCGTTTATCAGTCGGATCTGGTGACGAAGTTTATTAACTCGATGATGTGGCAGGGCAAGCGCTCGACCGCCGAGGGCATCTTCTATGAAGCGTTGGCGAAGGTGCAGGAGAAGGGCGGCGACGAAGCGCTGAAGCTCTTCAAGAAGGCTGTGGAGAATGCGAAGCCACTGCTCGAAGTGAAGACTCGGCGCGTGGGTGGCGCGAACTATCAGGTGCCGGTCGAGGTGAATGCCGATCGTCGGACGTCGCTGGGGATTCGCTGGCTGATTACCTATGCCCGGTCCCGCGGCGAAAAGGGAATGGTCGACAAGTTGACCAACGAGTTGTTGGACGCCGCCGCTGGAAAAGGCGCAGCGATCAAGAAGAAGGAAGATGTACATCGGATGGCGGAAGCGAATAAGGCGTTCGCGCATTACCGGTGGTAGAACGTGGCAAGGGCTCCTTCGCGGCATAACAAACGCCGCTCAGGATTACAAAGTTTTAGCTGAAGAGCTGACAGCTGATTTCGGAGCCCAGAAAGAGTAAGAGTCGTGCCCAGAACAGTTCCATTAGAACGTTGCAGAAATATCGGCATCATGGCCCACATCGATGCCGGCAAGACCACTACGACGGAGCGCATCCTGTTTTATACGGGACGGACGCACCGCATCGGAGAGGTGCACGAAGGCACTGCGACCATGGACTGGATGGAGCAGGAGCAGGAGCGCGGCATCACGATTACGTCCGCGGCGACGACCTGCACCTGGCGCGACATTCGCATCAACATTATCGATACGCCCGGACACGTCGATTTCACGGCGGAAGTGGAGCGATCGCTGCGCGTGCTCGACGGCGCGGTTGCGGTATTTGACGCGGTGCACGGCGTGCAGCCGCAGTCGGAAAAAGTCTGGCGTCAGGCCGATAAATACGGCGTCCCGCGAATTTGTTTCATCAACAAGATTGACAAGATGGGTGCTGATTTCGAGCATGCCGTCGATACCATCCGCAAGCGCCTTAGCGCCAAGCCCGTCGCGATTCAATTTCCCATCGGCCAGGAAGACAAGTTCAGGGGCGTCGTCGACCTGATCAACATGAAGTCGATCGTCTGGCAGGACGACACCATGGGCGCGGAGTACCTTACCGAAGAAATTCCCGCCGAACTGAAGAAGAAAGCCGAAGCGTTTCACGCCCAACTGGTCGAGAGCATTGCCGAGAACGACGACGAAATCCTGCACAAGTTTCTGGAAGGCGAAGAGATTACAGCGGACGAACTGCGTGCGTCGCTGCGTAAGTCGACCATCGCTTTGAAAGTGTTTCCGGTGGTGGTGGGAACGGCATTTAAAAATAAAGGCGTGCAGCCGCTGCTGGATGCCGTGGTGGATTATCTGCCTTCGCCGCTCGACGTGCCGGAAACGCATGGCATCAATCCGGATAACGGGCAGCCGATTACGCGCAAAGCAGACGACAAGGAACCGTTCTCGGCGCTGGCATTCAAGATCATGGCGGATCCGTTCGTTGGACAGTTGACGTTTATCCGCGTGTATTCCGGACAACTTAAGACGGGCGATTCAGTGCGGAACGTCCGCACAACAAAGACCGAGCGCATTGGGCGTTTGCTGAAGATGCACGCCAACAAGCGCGAAGAGATCAGCGAAATTCTGGCCGGCGACATTTGCGCGGCGGTTGGTCTGAAGAATGTGGGCACAGGCGACACGATTTGCGATGAAGATCATCCCATCGCGCTGGAGTCGATTACGTTTGCGGTTCCCGTGATTTCAGTTGCCGTGGAACCGAAGACCAAGGCTGACCAGGAAAAGATGGGCATGGCGCTCAGCCGCCTGGCCCAGGAAGATCCTACCTTTAAAGTTCACACCGATCCCGACAGCGGACAGACCATTATCAGCGGCATGGGCGAGTTGCATCTGGAAATCATCGTCGACCGCATGATGCGCGAGTACAAAGTCGAGGCCAACGTCGGCAAGCCGCAGGTGGCGTATCGCGAGACCATTCGCAAGCATGCGGAGGCGGAAGGCAAGTACATTCGCCAGACTGGCGGACGCGGCCAGTACGGGCACGCCAAGATTTATCTCGATCCTCAACCACCTGGAACTGGCTACGAGTTCGTGAATGACATTGTGGGCGGTTCGGTGCCGAAAGAATTCATCAAGCCGATCGATCAGGGAATTCAGGAGGCGCTCGAAGGCGGAGTGCTGGCCGGGTATCCGATGGTCGATGTGAAAGCCACGCTGTATGACGGCAGCTATCATGATGTCGACTCGAACGAAATGGCGTTCAAGATTGCCGGGTCGATGGCGTTCAAAGAGGCGGCCCGCAAGGCTTCTCCGGTGTTGCTGGAGCCGGTGATGGCAGTAGAAGTGGTGACGCCGGAAGATTATGCCGGCGTGATCATGGGCGATCTGAGTTCGCGGCGCGGACGCATCGAAGGTATGGAGCATCGCGCGGGTTCGCAGGTGATCAAGGCGATCGTTCCATTGGCGGAGATGTTTGGCTATGCGACCCACATGCGTTCGTCGACGCAGGGCCGCGCCGAATACTCGATGCACTTTGCGCGCTATGAGGAGGCTCCGCGATCGGTCGCGGAGGAAATCATTGCCAAGGTGCAGGGCACGGCGAAGTGACTACACTCCCCGCGGTTCGTGGTTGATCGAAGGTTTTGGGTAGCGAACGGCAGGCGGGCAGAGTTTGAGGCGGTTTTTGGAGCTGGCGGAGCCTGGGCCAAGCTTTTGTACCGGTCCGATGGATATTTGATAACGGAAGTATGGTGCGAGTCTCCAACGTTGGCGCAATATAGGGTGAAAGATTTCTGGAACTGGCATCGAAATTTCGAAATCTTTCGAGCACGGTTTCATGTGGAGGTCGAACATTTCGAAGAGTGGCTTCGCTCTGAAAGGCTGATCGAAAAAGAGCAATTTCTCGGCGCTTATTACGAGAAGTTTGAGGACGGCAGCGAAGAAGATTTGGTTTTAAGCTAAGAGCTAGGAGCTAAGAGCTGACTTATGGCGAAAGAGAAATTTGATCGTAATAAGCCGCACTGCAACGTGGGGACGATTGGTCACATCGACCATGGCAAGACCACGTTGACGGCGGCCATCACCAAGGTTTTGGCGAAGCATAATCCGAAGAACACGTTCCGGTCGTTTGATTCGATCGACAACGCGCCGGAAGAGAAAGCGCGCGGGATCACGATTGCGACGGCGCACGTCGAGTATGAGACGGCGAACCGGCACTACGCGCACGTGGATTGCCCGGGCCACGCCGACTACATCAAGAACATGATCACGGGCGCGGCGCAGATGGATGGCGCGATCTTAGTTGTGGCGGCGACCGACGGTCCCATGCCGCAGACGCGCGAGCATGTGCTGTTGGCGCGGCAAGTGGGCGTGCCTTACATCGTCGTCGCTCTGAATAAGTGTGACGCGGTGGATGATCCCGAACTGCTCGATCTCGTCGAGCTCGAAGTTCGCGAGTTGCTGAAGAGCTACAAGTTTCCCGGCGACGACGTTCCGGTCGTGCGTCTGTCGGCGCTGGGCGCGCTGAATGGCGAAGCCAAGTGGGAGAAGCAGATTGACGCGCTGATGGAAGCGGTGGACAAGAGCGTGCCGCAGCCGGCGCGCGAGTTGGACAAGCCGTTCCTGATGCCGATTGAAGATATTTTTTCGATTCAGGGACGCGGCACGGTGGTCACCGGCCGCATCGAGCGTGGCAAGGTGAAGGTGGGCGAGGAAGTGGAAATCGTCGGCTTCCGCGAAACCCGCAAGACGGTCGTGACGGGCGTCGAAATGTTCAAAAAGCAATTGGACGAAGGCATGGCGGGCGACAACGCCGGTCTGCTGCTGCGCAGTATTGCGAAAGAAGATGTGGAGCGCGGCATGGTGCTGGCCAAGGGTGGATCGATCACGCCGCATACTAAGTTCAAGGCCGAGGTTTACATTCTGACCAAAGAAGAAGGCGGGCGGCATACGCCGTTCTTCAAGGGATATCGTCCGCAGTTTTATTTGCGAACCACGGACGTGACGGGCGTGGCAGAACTTCCGGCAGGCACCGAGATGGTGATGCCGGGAGACAACGTGAGCCTGGTGATCGAACTGATCACGCCGGTGGCCATGGAAAAAGGCCTGCGCTTCGCGATCCGCGAAGGCGGACATACCGTAGGCGCCGGCACGATCGCGGAGATCGTGCAGTAGCTTAGAAATTACATAGGTCCTTCGCGAGACAAAAAACGTCTCGCTCAGGATGACAAAGATAAAGGCTAATAGCCAAAGGCTAGAAGCTAGTACGCGGCTTGCAGCTTGCCGCCAGTTCTTTCCTTCCCGGAGATGCCGGGAGGGGTTAGAGAGATGAAATAGTGATTGGAAACGAGAAAATTCGGATACGGCTGAAAGCTTACGACTATCGCATTCTGGATCAGTCGACAACCGAGATCGTGGAAACGGCCAAGCGAACGGGAGCGCGTCTGGCGGGTCCGATTCCGCTACCCACGATGAAGAACAAGTACTGCGTGCTGCGTTCGCCGCACGTGGACAAGAAGTCGCGGGAGCAGTTTGAGATTCGCACGCATAAGCGGCTGCTCGATATTCTGGATCCGACGGCGCAGACGGTGGATGCGCTGATGAAGCTCGATCTGCCGGCTGGCGTGGATGTGGAGATTAAGGCGTTCGGGAAAGAGCACAAGTAGAACACGCGGGCTGCGCCCGCGGAACGGGCGAGGGCGTCCGTTCCCACACGAGCACACAAGCTCACCAGCCAATAGCTACTAAGCCAAGCTGGATGGAGAAGGAAATGGCTACCAAGGTTACGGGAATTCTGGGCAAGAAAGTCGGGATGACGCAGTTGTTTGACTCGAAGGGCGACGTACGCCCCGTCACGGTGCTGCAGGCTGGCCCGTGCGTGGTCACGCAGCATAAGTCGGCGACTCGCGATGGTTATGAGGCGGCCCAGATTGGACTCGTCGAGTTTGTGAAGGAGTCGCGGCTGACCAAGCCGGCGCAGGGACATTTGGCGAAGAACAATCTTCCTCCGGTGAAGTTTATGCGCGAAGTTCCGCTCGAGGTTGAGGGGACAGCGGACGGAGATGGCTCGGTGAAAGTTGGCGACCGGGTACTGGTCGAGATTTTCGACGGCGAGCGCTTCGTCGACATTGTCGGGATCAGCAAGGGTAAAGGCTTTCAGGGTGTGGTGAAGCGGCATCATTTTGGCGGCGGTCCAAAGTCGCACGGATCGATGTTTCAGATTACAGGTTCGATCGGATCGTCGGCGTTTCCTTCGCGCGTGTTCAAGGGCATGCGCATGTCGGGGCACATGGGCCACCAGCGCGTGACACAGCGCAATCTGCGGGTGCTGGGCGTGGACAAGGACGAAAATTTGCTGGTGGTGGAAGGTAGCGTGCCCGGACCGGAGGGTGGCTACATTGTGATTACGAAAGCGAAGAAGCCGCCGCGGGAACGGCGTGGATTCGCAGGATCGGCGACGGTGGATCCGTTGAAGGCGGCGAAGAGGGCGGCGAAGAAAGCATAAGTTCGTGTGCAGCGGGCACTCCTGCCCGCTGGGTTTGTGGTTGTGCAAGCAAGCGGGCAGGAGTGCCCGCTCCACATAGGCAAAGAAGAGCATATATGGCAACGATTGATATTCACAATTTGGGCGGCGAGAAGGTAGGAACGCTCGACCTGGCCGATGAGATTTTCGGTGCGGTCAACGAGGATCTGCTCTGGGAAGCGGTGAAGCATTACCGCGCCTCGCAGCGTGCCGGCACGCATAAGACGAAAGCCCGCTGGGAAGTTTCCGGCTCCGGCAAGAAGTTGTGGAAGCAAAAGGGCACGGGACGCGCCCGCATCGGATCGATCCGGTCGCCACTGTGGCGGCATGGAGCGACGGTGCATGGTCCGCAACCACGTTCTTATGACTACACTTTTCCGCGCAAGAAGTTGATGGGCGCGCTACGCTCGGCACTGGCCGCGAAGCTGGCGGATGGCAAGCTGATCGTGGTGAATGCATTCGACGTGAAAGAGCCCAAGACGAAAGACTTTCGCAAGGCTTTGACATCGCTCAAAGTGGATAAAACAGTGCTGATCGTCGAAGAAGCGAAGCATGAGAATCGCAATTTGGGATTGAGTGCGCGCAACATTCAAGGTCTCGAATTGATTCGCAGCAACGAAGTGCATCCTTATCATCTGCTGCGCTACGACCGCGTGATTTTCTCGCACCCGGCGATTGAGAAGCTGCAGGTTTCGCTTGAAGTCTTCCGTCTCGAAGCGGCAGCATAAGCCGAAAGAAAAAGAAGACGGCGGCAAGAAAGCAATCAGCGAGCGCCGACGGCGTCCGCGGCACGATAAAGCGGCGGAGGTTGCCTAAAAATGAAATCCGCATACCAGATCATTCAGCGTCCGGTGATTACCGAGAAGGGCCTGGCCATCAAGGAGAACCAGAACACGCTGGTTTTCCAAGTGACACCCCATGCGACTAAGACGGAGATCAAGCAGGCGGTGCAGTCCATTTTTAAGGTGAAGGTGCATCTCCGTGCGCACCGCGATGTATCCGGGAAAAGAACGTCGGCGCGGGAAGTTCGCGGGCTATCGCCCGGATTGGAAGAAGGCATATGTACGGCTGCGCTCCGGCGAGAAGATGCCGGAGTACGCGCAGAATTTGTAAAAAGCCAGCTATCAGCTCTCAGCCGTCAGCTATCAGTTAAAGCTACGGTGTGAAGCTGAGAGCTGACAGCTGAAAGCTGAGAGCTTCTATGGCAATCAAGACATATCGACCGACGACCCAGACGCTGCGGTATCGCACGACTATCGTCAATGACGACATTACGACGAAGCATCCGCACAAGCCGCTGGTTGAACCCAAGCAGCGCACCGGCGGACGGCGCAACTCGGGCGACATTACCATTGGCACCGCGGCGGCGGACACAAGCGCAAGCTGCGCATTATCGATTTCAAGCGCGACAAGACTGGGATTCCGGCGACCGTGGCGACGATTGAGTACGATCCCAACCGCTCTTCGCGCATTGCGCTACTGGCCTATGCCGATGGCGAGAAGCGCTACATCCTGCAACCGGAAGGGCTGAAGGTGGGACAGAAAGTTTTGAGCGGGCCCGACGCCGACATTCTTGTGGGTAACGCGCTGCCGCTGCGCAACATTCCACCGGGCACGCAGATTCATAATCTGGAACTGAAGCCGGGCAAGGGTGGACAGATGGTGCGGTCGGCGGGCGGTTCGGCGCAGTTGGTGGCGAAGGAAGCGGAGTATGCGTTGGTGAAGCTGCCTTCGGGCGAGACGCGGAAGATTTCGCAGGACTGCATGGCGACGATCGGACAGGTCGGCAATCTCGACCACGAGAACATCACCATCGGCAAGGCTGGCCGCACGCGCTGGCTGGGACGGCGTCCAGTGAACCGCGGCGTTTCGATGAATCCGGTCGACCATCCGCACGGTGGCGGCGAAGGCAAGACTTCAGGCGGACGGCATCCGGTGACGCCATGGGGCCAGCCGACGCGTGGATACAAGACGCGGAACAACAAGCGCACGGATAAGTTTATTGTGAGCCGGCGGTCGAAGTAGTCGTTGGTCGTTCGTCGCCGGCAAAAGGAGATTCCTCCGGATAGCTTCGCGAGCCGTCGGAATGACAAGGATTTGAGTGGCGCGACAACAGGCTGTTAGCTGAAAGCTGACGGCTGAAAGCTGAGAGCTGACTTTATGGCACGTTCAACCAAGAAAGGCGCGTTCGTGGATACTTACCTTCAGACGAGGGTCGAGGGCATGAATGCGCGCAACGAGAAGAAAGTGCTGCGCACGTGGTCGCGGCGTTCCACTGTGGTTCCCGAAATGGTGGGGCACACGATCGCGGTGCATAACGGCAAGAAGTTTATTCCGGTGTACGTCACCGAGAACATGGTCGGCCACAAGCTGGGCGAGTTCAGTTTCACGCGCAACTTCAAAGGCCACTCCATGCGGGCGGCAACGGAAGTAGCGGCCAAGCCAGCTGGGATTCCGGGTGGTCCGGGAGCGATTACTCCGGCGGCGCCGTCCGCACCTGCGGCGCCGAAGGGATAAGGCAGCTTTTAGCTATTAGCTTTTGGCTTTTAGCTCAAACACGAGTACAGAGATTACGACTATGGAATTTAGAGCTGAAATGCGTTACTTGCGAGTTTCGCCGCAGAAGGCGCGGCTGGTCCTGGAGTTGATCAAGGGACGGCGCGTGGAAGAGGCGCGCAACACACTGGCGTTCACTAAGAAGCGAGTGGCGGCGCACGTGGGCAAGCTGCTGCAGTCGGCGCTGGACAATGCGAATTTTCTCAGCGCCGAGAAGAATCTTGACGTGGAGATTGACAACTTGTATGTGAAAAGCGCGATCGCCAACGAAGGGCCGCGCATGAAGCGTATTCGTCCAGCACCGCAGGGACGCGCGTATCGCTATCAGCGGCGTATTTCGCACATCGAATTGATATTGGCGGAACGCGGGAAGAGTGGGGACTCGGGTGCGAGACACGCTGGTGACGCCAGGACGGCGGCTGCGACTCCGGCTAAGGGGAAACGGCGCGCTCCGGCGGCGAAAAAGGCGGGCAAGAAGAAGCTGGCTGCGAAATAGGTTCGCCCGGACGAATGCGTCCGGGGCTACGTGAGTAGTTTTGATTTAGGAGATGCAATGGGACAAAAAGTCCATCCTTATGGTTTTCGGCTCGGCTTCACCAAGCCGTGGAAGTCGCGCTGGTTTGCGGAGCGGGATTATGACAAGCAGTTGCACGAGGACGTCAAGCTGAAGGCCGAACTGAAGGACAAGCTGAAGTCGGCGGGCGTCAGTTCGGTCGAGATCGAGCGGCCGGGCAACAAGCTGCGCATCATTATTAAGACCGCGCGGCCGGGGATCATCATTGGGCGCAAAGGCGCGGAAATCGACAAGCTCAAGGCCGACTTGCAGAAGCGGACGAAGGGCAAGGATATTTTTGTCGACATCCAGGAAGTGCACAAGCCCGAGCTGGACGCGCAACTGGTTTCGGAGTCGATTGCGCTGCAACTGGAAAAGCGCGTCGGTTTCCGGCGCGCGATGCGCAAGGCGGTGGATTCGGCGCTGCGTTTCGGGTGCAAGGGAATCAAGGTTCGCGTGAGCGGACGGCTGAACGGAAACGAAATCGCGCGTTCAGAATGGTATTTGCAGGGGCGATTGCCGCTGCACACCTTACGCGCCGATATCGACTACGGCTTTACCGAGGCGCGGACGACTTATGGCGTGATCGGCGTGAAGTGCTGGGTGTACAAGGGCGAAATTCTGCCGCAGAAGAAGCGTGAAGCGGCAACGGCGGCGGGTGGATTTTAGAAGGGTTTAGCTAAGAGCTAGAAGCTAAGAGCTGATTCTTATGTTGATGCCAAAGAAAGTGAAGTATCGCAAGCAGCAGCGCGGGCGCATGTGCGGCAAGGCCTGGCGTGGGTCAACGCTGGCGTTCGGCGATTTTGGGCTGAAGGTGCTGGAGCCGGGGTGGATCACCGACCGGCAGATCGAAGCCAGCCGCGTGGCCATGACGCGATTCGTGAAGCGCGGCGGGAAAGATCTGGATTCGCGTGTTTCCCGACAAGCCGGTGACGAAGAAGCCTGCCGAAACCCGTATGGGCAAGGGCAAGGGCGCGCCGGATCACTGGGTTGCGGTGGTGCGTCCGGGAAAGATTTTGTTTGAGATGGAAGGCGTGACGCTCGCCGATGCGAGCGAGGCGATGCGGTTGGCGTCGCACAAGCTGGCGCTGCGGACCACGCTGGTCAAGCGCGAAGGCACGGGGCACTAAGAAGCTGTCAGCTCTCAGCTGTCAGCTCTCAGTAACCTGGAGCTGATTTGACTGAGAGCTGACGGCTGAAAGCTGAGAGCTATTTATGAAAGTAGACAAAATCAGAAACCTGACGGAAGAAGAGCTTCGCAATCAGGAAGGCGAGCTCGCCGACCAGCTCTTCAAGCTGAAATTTCAGCTGAACATGGGGCAGACGGAGAGCCTGAAGAAGATTCGGGGCTGCGCAAAGATATTGCGCGGGTGAAGACGATACGCGGCGAGCGCGAGCGTTCGGCTGCAACGGAGAAACGATAATGGCGGAAACCAATACATCAGCCCAGGCAACCGAAAAAGTCCAGGGCCGGCGCAAGGAAGTGGTGGGAGAAGTGGTCTCCAACCGCATGCAGAAGACGATTGTGGTGAAGGTGACGCGCAAGAAGGCGCATCCGTTTTACAAGCGCGTAGTGGCGCGCAACAAAAAGTTTTATGCGCATGACGAGAAGAATGAAGCGCACGTGGGAGACGTGGTGCGTATCGAGGAGACGCGCCCGCTGTCGAAGCTGAAGCGCTGGAAGCTGAAGGACATTGTGCGCAAGGCGCCGCTGGTGCCGGAAGCGGCGATTGAAGTAGCAAGCTAGTGCGTTGCTGGTGCCGGCAAGAAGCAGATTCCTCCCCCGCGCTTCGCTTAGGGTCGGAATGACAAGGAATTTAGGGAGATTGACGCCATGGCTGTGATGATGAGATCGATGCTGGAGGTCGCCGACAATTCCGGCGCCCGCAAGCTGCAGATGATTCTGCCGCTGGGCGGCTCGACCGGATTGAATGCCGGGCTGGGCGACATAATCACGGCGGCGGTGAAAGAGTCGGCGCCCGAGGGCCAGGTGCAGAAGGGCAAAGTGGTGAAGGCTGTCATCGTGCGCACGCGCAAGGAGCATCGGCGGCGTGATGGAACCTACATTCGCTTTGACCAGAACGCCGCGGTACTGATCAACGACGCAGGCGAGCCCGTAGGGACGCGCGTGTTCGGTCCGGTGGCGCGTGAATTGCGCGAAAAGAAATTTTTGAAGATTGTTTCCCTGGCTCCGGAAGTGATCTAGAAGCAGGTTTCAAGGTTTCAGCGTTTCAAGGTTTCAAGGTGCCTTGCGACGTCGAAATCCTGGAATTTGTTCTTGAAGTTGAAACATTGAAACCTTGAAACCTTGAAACTTTGAATTTATGAGAACTGTAAGCACGGAAAACAAGCGAGTGGATTTGCGGCGGAATGACACCGTGAAGGTCATCACCGGGCGCGATAAGGGCAAGGAAGGACGCGTGCTGCGCGTGTTTCCCAATGACGCCAAGTTGCTGGTCGAGCACGTGATGATGGTGAAGAAGCACGTGCGGCCGAACCCGCAGCGCAACATCAAGGGCGGCATTGCCGAGCAGGAGAGCCGGATTGCAATCTCTAACGTGCAACTGGTGTGCTCGACCTGCGGGCCGGTGCGCATCGGCCATGAAGTCCGTGGCGATCGCAAAGTGCGCGTGTGCAAGAAGTGCGGAACGACTCTAGATAAGTAGATCTCACGAACCGGTAAGCACTCCGAAACCGTGAGAGGAAAAGACTACGATGGCAAAAGATAAAAAGGGACAGAAGGAATCAGCACAGGAGCAGAAGGCTCCCGACCAGGCGCGGCATAGTGCGAAGGAGCGTCCGCGGCTGCGGTCGCGGTTTGAGAAGGAAGTGGCTCCCGCATTGCTGAAGGAGCTGGAACTGAAGAACGTGATGGCGGTTCCACGGCTGCACAAGATCGTCGTGAACATGGGCGTAGGTGAAGCCACGCAGAATTCGAAAGTGCTCGATCCGGCGGTGAACGAACTAGGGCAGATTACCGGGCAGAAGCCGGTTGTGACGCGGGCCAAGAAGTCGATTGCGGCGTTCAAAGTGCGTCAGGGGCAGTCGATTGGCGCGATGGTAACGCTGCGCGGCGATCGCATGTATGAATTTTTCGACCGGTTGGTGAACATCGTTCTGCCACGCGTGCGCGACTTCCGCGGTGTGTCCAGCAAGTCGTTCGATGGCCGCGGAAATTACACCATTGGCCTGCACGACCAGTTGATCTTTCCGGAGATTTCTTACGAGCGGGTCGACAAGCAGAGAGGCATGAATGTCACGATTGTGACGACTGCAGCGAACGACAATCAGGCCCGCTCGCTTCTAAAGCACATGGGCATGCCGTTCCGGGCGTAGTAAGGCTTCAGGATTTCGAGCCAGGTTTCAAACGTATCAGGTTCAACGACAAAGTTTTTTGAGGATGGAATGACGACAGCAAAACGAGTGAAAGACGCAAAGATTCAAGCGACGTTTCAGAAGGCACGCGACAATAAAGAGCCGAAGCCCAAGTTTTCGACGCGCCGGCACAACCGCTGCAAGCTGTGCGGGCGGCCGCGCGCTTTCCTTCGCAAGTTCGGCATTTGCCGTTTATGTTTCCGGGGGCTCGCTCTGCGCGGGGAGATTCCAGGGGTTTCGAAGTCGTCGTGGTAGGAAGTTCAGTCGTTGCGTCATTCGTCGTTGGTCATTCGCGAAGACGAGTGTAAGTGACGCACCGACCAACGGCGAACGACCAGCGACGAACGACTGAAGTTAGCTGCTGCAGGTTCTCCGCTGGATGCGGAGCGAACGGGTGGCTAGAGGAGAAGCAAACGATGAGGTTGACCGATCCGGTCGCAGACATGCTGACGCGAGTGCGGAATGCACTCCAGGCCCGGCACCAGAAGGTGGATATTCCGGCTTCGCGGTTGAAGCTGGAGATTGCCCGCATCCTGAAAGAAGAGGGTTACATCTCCAATTTCAAGCCGACGGAAGAAGAAGGCCATAAGGTCATCAGGATTTATCTGAAGTACGGCGCCAACAACGAGGCCGCAATCTCGAAGGTGGAGCGCGTGTCGCGTCCCGGCTGCCGTGTCTACGTGCGCCGCAGCGAGATTCCGCGCGTGCTGGGCGGCATGGGGATCAACATCCTTACCACCCCGCGCGGCGTGATGACCGGCCGCCAGGCGCGCAGAGAAGGCGTGGGCGGCGAGTTGCTCTGCCAGATTTACTAGAGAAGCAGCTTCAGCTACTAGCTTCTAGCTACTAGCTAAGGCGGCGAGTGTTTGCAGTGAAACAGTCGGGGCGAAAGTCTGGACTGAAAATCCAAGCAGCCTAGCTAGAAGCTAGGAGCTAGAAGCTGAGAAGCTCTTATGTCACGAATTGGAAAAAAGCCGATCCCGATCCCCAAAGGGGTGACGGTCAAAATCGAAGGCCATACGGTTGCGGTGCAGGGGCCGAAGGGCAAGCTGGATACGGAACTTCCGGCTGGCATTACATTCCAGCAGAAGGATGGAATCATCGTCGCGGTTCGCGAGGACGATTCGCAGGCAGCGTTGCACGGGCTGGCGCGGGCTTTGGTCAACAACGCGGTTGAGGGCGTGACCAAGGGCTGGACTCGCGAACTGGAAATCGTCGGCATCGGGTATCGCGCGGAAATGAAGGGCAAGACGATGGTCGTGTTCAATCTGGGTTACTCGCATCCGATCGAGTATCCGTTGCCCACGGGCGTGGATGCCTCGGTGGATCCCAAACAGACGAAAATCGCGCTCACGGGAATTGACCGGCAGAAGGTGGGACAGGTGGCGGCGGAAATGCGGTCGCTGCGTCCTCCCGACCCGTACAAGAACAAGGGCGTGCGGTATGCGGGCGAACGGCTGAAGAAGAAGGTTGGAAAGACGGGAGCGAAATAGCTTTCAGCTGTCAGCTTTCAGCTCTCAGTAACTTCAGATGGCTCGAAGTTCTGCGGGTTAGATTCTCGCTGATAGCTGACGGCTGATAGCTGAGAGCTTAATCATGCTGACAAGAATCACGAAGAACGAGAAACGCGGGCACGTACACGACCGCATTCGAAAAAAGATGCAGGGGACCGCGGATCGTCCGCGGCTGAATGTGTACCGTTCGCTGAATCACATTTACGTGCAAGTGATCGACGACTTGCACGGCAAGACGCTGGTTTCCGCCAGTACCGCCGAAGGTAAGAAAGAAGACCGGCGCACGGGCGGCAACGTGGCTTCCGCGAAAGCGATTGGAAAGACTATCGCCGAGCGGGCCAAGGCCAAGGGCGTGACCCAGGTCGTCTTCGACCGGGGCGGATACATTTATCACGGGCGCGTGAAGGCTGTGGCCGACGCGGCGCGTGAAGCGGGATTGAAGTTTTAGGGTAAACCGCTTTTAGCTTCTAGCTCTCGAGCTCGTTAGCTAAAGCCAAAAGCTAGGGCCAAGAGCCAAAGGCTAGGTTTAATAATGCCAACAATCATTAAGAAGCTTGATGCCGGTTCGTACCAACTGAAAGACCAGGTGGTCGCCATCAACCGCGTGACCAAAGTCGTCAAGGGCGGCAAGAATCTTTCCTTCGCGGCGCTGGTCGTGGTGGGCGATCCTTCGGCTGGAGTGGTGGGCCATGGCGCGGGCAAGGCCAAGGAAGTTCCGCAGGCCATTCGCAAAGCCATTGAGTCGGCGAAAAAGAATCTGATCAAGGTCAACCTGACGCAAACCAGCATTGCCCATCTCGTGCTGGGACGTTACGGGTCGGGCAAGGTGCTGCTGAAGCCGGCGCCGGAAGGCACGGGCGTGATTGCGGGCGGAGCGGTGCGCGCGGTCATGACCTCGGTGGGCGTGCAGAATGTACTGACGAAATCTATTGGCACGACGAATCCGCACAATGTGATCAAGGCAACCTTCGACGCGCTGAAGCAGTTGAAGACGCGAGAAGGCGTTGCGACTATGCGCGGAAAGACGGCGCAGGAACTGTAGAATAGTGACCAGTGGCGAGTGGCCAGTGGTCAGTGAGAGCGACGAAGATTGAATGAAACTTTGAGCTTTTGGCCACTAGTCACTGGCCACTGATCACTTGAGGTTCACGAAATGACGGCGAAGAAAACGAATTCGGGCAGCGGGAATATTCACCTGAAATGGGTGCGCTCCGCCATTTGTGCCCCAGTGAAACAGAAGTTGGTCATCAAGGGGCTGGGATTTACGCGGCTGAATCAGGTCATCGAGCGGCCCGACAACCATGCGATTCGCGGCATGGTGGCGAAGGTGCCGCACCTGGTGGAGTTTGTGGAATAGTCCAAAGTTTCAAGGTTTCAGAGTTTCAAGGTTTCAATGAGCACAAGAAGACTTGAGACATTGAAACGCTGAAACTTTTTAACCTGGGTTTACTTATGAATTTATCCAATATTCGAGCACCGAAGAAGGCGACGGAGAAGCGCAAGCGCGTGGGGCGCGGTATGGGCTCCGGCATGGGCAAGACTTCGACCCGCGGACACAAGGGCCAGCGGTCGCGCACCGGGTCGCGCATGATTCGCGGCTTTGAGGGTGGCCAGATGCCGCTGCATCGCCGCATGCCGAAGCGCGGCTTCACCAATATCTTCCGCAAGGAATTCAACATCGTGAGCCTGGAGCGGCTGGTGGAGATGGGCAAGGACTTTCATGGCGATCCCATCACTCCCGAGGTGCTGCGCAAGGCCGGAGTCATTAAGACCAAGCATCCGGTGAAGATTCTGGGCGACGGCGAGTTGAAAATTGCGATCACGGTACACGCGCACAAGTTTTCGAAGTCGGCGCAGGAAAAGATCACCAAAGCGGGCGGCAAGATTGAGGTCTTATCAGTGAAGGCGGGGCAGTAATGTTCGACAAACTGGCCAATATCTTTCGCATTCCCGACCTGCGCAAACGCATCCTGTTTACGCTGGCGATGCTGTTTGTGTACCGGTTGGGCGGCCACCTTCCGACGCCGGGAATCGATACGGCCAAGCTGGAAAGTTTCTTCACGCAGAGCAGTACGAGTGGTTCGTTATTGGGGTTTGTCGACCTGTTCTCGGGCGGGCAGTTGCGCCGCATGACGATTTTCGCCCTGGGCATCATGCCCTACATCACGGCATCGATTATTCTGCAGTTGCTGACCGTGGTGTATGAGCCGCTGGCCAAGCTGCAAAAAGAAGGCGAACTCGGGCGCAAGAAAATCACGCAGTGGACGCGTTACATTACGGTCATTCTGAGCGCGGTGCAATCGTTCGGCATTGCCGTCGGGCTGGAGAAGGGCGGCTTCGCGCTCGACCCAGGGTGGAAATTCAGATTCATGACCATGCTGACCCTGACCACGGGCAGCGCGTTCATCATGTGGCTGGGCGAGCAGATTACGGATCGCGGCGTAGGCAACGGAATGTCGCTGCTGATCTTCGCCGGCATTGTGGTGGGCTTGCCGCGCGGCGTCGTGGACTTGATCGACAAGGCCAAGAATGCGGCGTGGGGCGCGATGACCTTCCCGCTGATGGTATTCCTGATTATCTTCATGGTCGCGGTGGTGGCGTTCATCGTCTATGTGGAACGAAGTGAGAGGCGAATTCCGGTGCAATACGCCAAGCGTGTCGTCGGACGCAAGGTGATGGGCGGGCAGTCGACGCATCTGCCGCTGCGGGTGAATGCCGGCGGAGTGATGCCAGTGATTTTCGCGTCTTCGATTCTGACGTTGCCGCAGACTGTCGGCTATGGCATGCGCAACAACCGCTATTTCGGGGATTTATTCCGCTGGCTGGGATGGGGTGAGCCACTTTATACCGTGCTTTACGCGGTCGGCATTATTTTCTTCGCGTACTTTTATGTTTCCATCGTGTTCAATCCCAGCGAAGTCGCCGACAACATGCGGAAGTACGGCGGATTTATTCCCGGCATTCGTCCCGGGAAGCGCACTGCGGACTTCATCAATGAAGTGCTTACGCGCATCACGCTGGTGGGCGCGCTGTATCTGATTATTATTTCGTTCATCCCGGAGTGGATGATTACGGGAATTCACCTTAACCATCTTTACGGCCCGATTGGGAGATGGTTTGAAATTCTACCCAACTGGGTGACGAACGGTTTGGGTGTGACGTT
This sequence comes from uncultured Acidobacteriaceae bacterium, assembly GCA_963733795.1. Taxonomy (GTDB): domain Bacteria; phylum Acidobacteriota; class Terriglobia; order Terriglobales; family Acidobacteriaceae; genus Sulfotelmatobacter. Next base: position 416,032 of record CAVTED010000001.1, on the reverse strand, counting down.
TTATTTTGGCGGAACATCGCTGCTGATCGTGGTGGGCGTGGCTATGGATACGGTCACGCAGATTGAGGCGCAACTGATCATGCGCCACTATGACGGTTTCACGCCCCGCAGCGGACGCATTCGCGGCCGGCGAACCTGGTAGTCAGTGCAATGCGTAGAGACGTAGGTGGCTACGTCTTGCCTGCGCCACAGGGACGTTGCGCCGCCAAGCAGAGACGTTGCCAGCAACGTCTCTACGAATTGGAGTTGGCTGCACCTCGGCGGGGCGCCGGGGAGGCTGAGCTCGGGAGGCTTTGGTCAAGCCGATGGTGCAGGAAACCTCGCGTGACGTAGGACCTGTGGTGCTGCTCGGACCTCCGGGTGCCGGAAAAGGCACTCAGGCCAAGCGCATCATGGAACGCTACGGAATTCCCCAGATCTCGACCGGGGACCTGCTGCGCAGAACGTGGTGCGCGGAACAGAACTCGGGCTGGCCGCCAAGGCGGTCATGGCGCGGGGAGAACTGGTTTCCGACGACCTGGTCTGCAATATGGTCCGCGAGCGGCTGCTGCAGCCGGATTGCAAGCGCGGTTACGTACTCGACGGGTTTCCCCGGACTGCAGCCCAGGCCGGATGGCTCGATGCGCTGTTGGATCATGAGCTCTTTGACAACTCGCGTCCGACCCGGGCCTGGCCAATTGTGATCCGCCTGGACGTGGACTATAATCAATTGTTGCTCCGGATCACTGGACGCCGTTCTTGTCCTTCCTGTGGACGGATTTATAACGTCCACTTTCAGCCGCCTCGCGTCGATGAAGTTTGCGATGTAACCGGGGAAAAGCTGGTGACCCGCAATGACGACCGGTTTGAAGTAATTCAGCCCCGGCTTACGGCATACCAGGAGCAGACTCGTCCGGTGGCGGATTACTATCAGCGCACGGGCAGATTGATCTCGGTAAATGGAGATCTGCCGGTGGATGCCGTCACGGAACAGATTTTCCGGATATTGGAAGATCATCATGGGTGAAGAATGCTCGCTTAAGACGAATGGCGATTGTGTGCAAATCAACGGCGGAGATAGAAAAAATGCGGCACAGCGGCCGCATCGTACGCCAGGTTCTCGACTATGTCAGAACGCTGGTGACGCCGGGCGTTTCTACGATGGATTTGGAGCGCGCCGCCGAAAAGAAGATCAATGAACTTGGAGCCAAGCCTGCATTCAAGGGATACTACGATTATCCCTGCGTTTTATGCACCTCGGTGAATGAAGAGATTGTGCACGGCATCCCGTCGGAAAAGCGTGTGCTGCAGGAAGGCGACATCGTTTCGATTGACTGCGGCGTGGTGCTTGACGGTTATTACGGCGACGCCGCCATCACGGTTCCTGTGGGCAAGGCGGTGAAGCCGGAGTTGCAGAAGCTGCTGGAAGTCACCGAAGCGTCGCTGTATCGCGGAATCGAGCAGGCGCGGATCGGGAATTCGATTGGCGATGTGGGCGCGGCGGTGCAGGAGCACGTAGAGGCTGCGGGATTCAGCGTAGTACGCGAGTTTGTCGGGCATGGGATCGGGACGCGCCTGCACGAAGAGCCGCAGGTTCCGAATTACGGAGCCCGTGGCCACGGCGCCAAGTTGCGCGAAGGCATGGTCATCGCGATCGAGCCGATGGTGAATTACGGCAAACCCGAGACGCGAGTGCTGGGCGACAAATGGACGGCGGTTACCGCGGACGGCAGTTGCAGCGCACATTTTGAGCATTGCGTAGCCGTGACGCGGGATGGTCCAGTGATTTTGACGCAGTAAGCTGCGAGCTACGAGCTATGAGTAAGATCATTTTGCTCGCCGCTCATAGCTCGCAACTCGAAGCTGACTTAAGGAGTCGATGAGTAAAGAAGACGCGATTGAAGTGATGGCGGTGGTGCTGGAGCCTCTGCCCAACGCCATGTTCCGGGTGGAACTGGAAAACAAGCATCAGGTGCTGGCCCACGTTTCGGGGAAGATGCGCAAGAATTTTATTCGTATTTTGCCCGGAGACAAGGTCGCGGTGGAACTCTCGCCCTACGATCTGAATCGCGGACGGATTGTGTATCGCTACAAATGATTTGTCGTTTCTCAGCCGCACGATTTAACTGATGGCTGAAAGCTGAAAGCTGGGTTTATGAAAGTACGAGCATCGGTAAAGAAAATTTGCGATAAGTGCAAGGTCATCCACCGCAAGGGTGTGGTGCGGGTGATTTGCGTCAACTCGAAACATAAACAGCGCCAGGGCTGAAGGAGCTTCTAGCTTCTAGCCAGGTCGCGGTTTGCTAGAAGCTAGCAGCTAGAAGTTAGTAGCCGACGGAAGCCGGCAGTTAAGAGGATTAGGATTCTATGGCACGTATTGCAGGCGTTGATCTTCCACGCCAAAAGCACATCAACATCGCGCTGACGTATATCTATGGCATCGGTCATCCGCGCGCCAGCCGCCTTTGCGATGAAGCTAAGGTCGACCCGATGAAGAAGGTGCAGGACCTCAACGAAGAAGAGGTCAACCGCATCCGTACGATCATTGAGGCGGAGGGTCTGGTGGAAGGCGACCTGCGTAAGGAAGTTTCGATGAACATCAAGCGGCTCATCGAAATCGGCTCCTATCGCGGATTCCGCCACCGCCGCAACCTGCCGGTCCGCGGCCAGCGCACGCACACGAACGCCCGCACCCGCAAAGGTCCGCGCAAGGGAACGGTCGCACAGAAAAAGAAGGCGACGGCGAAAACCTAACAGCCAGTTCTCAGTTCTCAGTTCTCGGTTCTCAATAAGAACCGGGGTTTCCTGAGAACTGGGAACTGAGAACTGAGAACTGATTCATGGCTAAACCAGCAGCAGCGGGCGGCGCAGCCGCCGCACCGGATAAAAAGGGCAAGAAGAAAACTTTCAAGAAGAAGGAGCGCAAGCACGTTCCCGCACGGTTTGTGCTACGTGCAGGCGTCCTTCAATAACACGATCGTGACTATTTCCGACATGAACGGCAACGTTCTGTCGTGGAAGAGTTCGGGATCGCTCGGCTTCCGCGGATCGCGCAAGGGCACGCCCTTTGCCGCCCAGCAGGCCGCGTCGAATGCTGCGAACATGGCGCGGGATCACGGAGTGCGCAGCGTGGATGTGCGCGTCAGCGGTCCGGGATCGGGGCGCGAATCTGCAGTGCGTGCGCTGGCAGCTTCGGGAATCGAAGTCCGCTCGATTCGCGATGTGACACCGATCCCGCACAACGGATGCCGTCCGCCGAAAAGACGCAGGGTGTAAGGTGCCCGGCGTTTGCAACGAGGTTTCAAGGTGGCAAAGTTTCAAGGTTCCAAAGTTAAACCTTGAAACATTGAAACCTTCGAAACATTGAAAGATTGAATTCTGTCCGGGACGAAGGGTGAAGCCAAACCTGTAAACCGGTCATCTAAAGGAGAAGAAACTTGGCACGTTATACCGATGCAGTCTGCCGTCTATGCCGCCGCGAGGGCATGAAGCTGTTCCTCAAAGGCGCAAAATGTTTCAGCGATAAGTGTCCCATCGAGAAGCGCAACTTCGCTCCCGGACAACATGGGAAGGACCGCAAGGCCAAGATTGTTGGCTACGGCCTGCAGTTGCGCGAGAAGCAGAAGGCCAAGCGCATCTACTTCACGCAGGAAGGCCAGTTCCGTAATTACTTCGAGAAGGCAGCGCGCTCGCAAGGGGTGACCGGCGAAAGGTTGCTGCAGCAACTCGAGCGGCGTCTCGACAATGTGGTGTACCGCCTGGGATTCGCCCAGTCGCGGCGCCAGGCGCGCCAATTGGTGCGCCACGGGCACGTTGCCGTCGATAACCGCAAGGTTAACATTCCCTCGTATGAAGTAAGCGCGGGCGAAGAGATCGCGATTCGCGAGAATAGCAGGAAGCTTACCGTGCTGGAACTGGCGAAGGAATTTGCCAGCCACGGCACGATGCCAAGCTGGCTGGAAGTGGATCGCGACAATTACAAGGCGCGGGTACTGTCATTACCCAAGCGCGAAGATATTCAGCTGCCGGTGAACGAGCAGCTGATTGTGGAACTTTATAGTAAGTAGAGCTTTGTTGTGCAAGTTTCAAAGTTTCAGAGGTTTCAATGTTTCAATGACAAGATCCTTGAAACTTTGCAACCTTGAAACGTTGAAACTAGGTCCACATTCTCGAGCCAGATCAGCCTCTGCTGACACTCGACCTGAGTCCGGACCGAATCAGGGAGTCAGCTTTGAGCCCAACGGCCGAAGGAGAAACACAATGCTTTGGAAGGGTTTTCAGAAACCGAAACGTCTCGCAACCGACACCTCCAGCCTCACCGACAAGTACGGCATGTTCTGGGCGCAGCCGTTTGAGCGCGGCTTTGGCACCACCGTAGGCAACGCCCTGCGGCGCGTGCTGCTGAGTTCGATTGAAGGCGCGGCCGTTACCGCGGTGAAGATGGAAGGCGTGCTGCACGAGTTCCAGTCGATTCCCGGCGTGGTCGAGGACGCGACTGACATCATCCTCAACCTGAAGCAGATCCCGTTCAAGCTCGCGGGCGACGCACCGAAGGCGATTTACCTGCGCGCGGATCAGCCAGGTGTGGTTACCAGCGGCATGATCGAAGCCGACGGTGATGTCGAGGTTCTCGACAAAGACGTCTACATCGCGACGGTCAGCGAAGGTGGCAAGCTCGACATGGAAATGCGGCTGAAGCGCGGTCGCGGCTACACCTCTGCCGACAAGAACTTTGATGAGGATCTCGGGATCGGGTTCATTCCCATTGATTCCGTTCACTCGCCGGTGCGCAAGTGCAACTACACGGTCGAAGCCGCGCGTCTCGGGCAAATCACTGACTACGACAAGTTGACTCTCGAAGTGTGGACCAACGGCTCCATCACGCCCGCCGATTCGCTTGGGCTGGCGGCGAAGCTGCTGAAGGACCACATGAACATCTTCATCAACTTCGAGGAAGAAATCGAAACCGGCACGTCGTCGTCGGACGATCGCAAGCCCGAGATTCACAACGAGAACCTGAACCGTTCCGTGGAAGAGCTCGAGCTTTCCGTGCGCAGCTACAACTGCCTGAAGAATGCGAATATCCAAACCATCGGCGAACTCGTGCAGAAGACCGAATCCGAAATGCTGAAGACCAAGAATTTCGGGCGCAAGTCGCTGAACGAGATCAAGGAGATTCTGTCCTCGATGGGGCTGAGTCTGGGCATGAAGATCGACGAACACGGCAATGCGGTGCCTGGACCAACGTCGAACCTGGTGCTGCCGGCTTCCGCTTACGGACCGGACGACCAACTGTAAGAGGCAAGGTTTCAACGTTTCAAGGTTTCAAAGTTTCAGAACCACCGCGAAGCGAGCTTTGGGAAGGGCACGGCTTCGGCCGTGCCGCCCTCGGCTAAGAAGAATGCGGGCTTTCGCCCCTGAGGTTTCCATGCGTCACAAAGTAGCAGGCTACAAACTCGGACGGAACACGGCGCACCGGCGTTCGCTGCTGCGCAACCTGGTCACTTCGGTGATTGTGGAAGAGCGCATCGAGACAACGGTTCCTAAAGCCAAGGCCGCGCGACCCATCGTCGAGAAGATGATCACGCTGGGCAAGCGCGGCGATCTTGCCGCGCGGCGCCTGGCCACCGCGTACTTGATGACCGATGAGGCAGTCGTGAAATTGTTCGACACGGTAGGTCCGCGCTTCGGCGATCGCCAAGGCGGGTACACGCGCATCATCCGCACCCACTGGAACAAAGGCGACGGCGCCGACAAGGCTTTCCTCGAACTGCTGGGTAGCGAAAAGGTTCTCGACGAAAAGAAAGAGAAGCGCGCCGAAGCCCGCGCCAAAAAAGCCGCCGAAGCCAAAAAGGCTATGGAAGATGCCGAAGCGCAGGCGCAGCACGATGGCGGCGTTGAGCCGGTCAAGGACGAAGACGAGAAAGAATAGTTCTCTTTGTTTGCAAAGGGCGCGGCCTTGGCCGCGCCTTTTCATTTTCTGCGTTGCCGCACTCGTACATGTCCCTCGCGCTTCCCACTGGTAATCTTCCCTCGTTTTCCCTATCTTCATAAACTTTGTCCAATGGCCTTCAGCCGCACACAAATCGGGATTGCCGCCGGCGCCGGAGTTCTGCTGGTGCTGGTGTTTGTCGGCTACATTTGGTGGCTGAGCAATCAGGGGCCAGTGTTGGCGCGGTCGGAAGATCACGATCCGCTAACTGGACTGCCTGTCAGCATCAAGATGAATCCGTTGCGTGATCGCTCGACCGAGCGCGCGGCGAATAAATTCATCCGCGAGTTGCGCGACGGGCATTGCGACGATGTGCTGGCTAAGTGGGAGCACGACTATCACAAGAAGTATGCTCATTTCATCTGCAACTCCGAGGCGCAGCACCCGCTGCTCTCCTGGGAGCTGGTGGAGTGGGAAGAGATGCCACCATTAATCATTCTTCACTACCGTGGAACTCGCGAGAACGCGCCCGGGCAGGCCGGTACTTACCAAGAACTCCTCACTGTCACAACGGAACACAAAAGCGGCGATTGGGTAGTGACTAAGTACGACGCGATGTACTGAATAGTAGCTTTCGGTTCTCGTTCTCGGTTTTTTGCGCCCGTCTAACGGTCCTGCTACCTCACCTCACAAGCAGGTGCCGATCTTTCTGATGTGAACGTCCTTTAGTACATCGGTCGGACCAAACTCCAGTGCAATGTTGACGTCCCAGTCGCAGATGAGACTGTCTTCTTCTCCTACCTTTACCTCGTAAGTCGACCCTCGCTGCCGCCATACCGAACTGAGGGATATTCAATGTGCCGCGTGTTGAGATAGCGCTTAACCTCAGCTTCGGACATGCCGATGTGAAGATCACGCTGAAACGGCGCAATTGCCGTTCGATAGGCAGCGTCCCGGCGAGCTTGCCTGATCAGCGAATAGACAGGCCAGGTCAAGGCCAAAGCAAGCACGAAGACAGCGATCAGCGCGTTGCGCTTTCTCATACCCCAAAAGATTCTACAGCTCATTCGGGAAGGACGTTCCCACACCCCCTGCACAAGGAATGTCTCCATGGTAAAACTTTTCTATGCCTCTGCATTCCTCTGCTTCTGAGCCCTCTGCCGCGCGCAACATCTATGCTTTCGGCATCACGTCGTTTTTGAACGACACGGCGACGGAAATGGCGTACTGGGTGCTGCCAGCGTTTTTGGTTTCGCTGGGTGCGGGACCGGCGCAGTTGGGATTGATTGAGGGAGTGGCCGAGAGCGTCGCGTCGTTCGCGAAACTGTTTTCTGGATATCTTACCGACCGCATCGACCGTCGCAAGCCGCTGGTGGTCGCGGGATACGCCGTAGCCAATGCGGTCAAGCCTTTGCTCGCCCTGGCTACCGCATGGTGGCACATTCTGTTGATTCGCTTCAGCGACCGGCTGGCCAAGGGAGTGCGTGGGGCACCTCGCGATGTGATGGTCGCAGAATCAGTGCCCAAAGAGCGATTGGGATCCGCTTATGGCCTCATCCAGTCGATGGATTCCGCAGGCGCGATTGCGGGGCCACTGGCGGCTCTCGTCCTGCTGGCACGTTTCGGAATACGAGGTGTGTTTTGGGCCGCTGCCATTCCAGGCGCGCTATGCGTGATGGTGGCGCTGTTCGGCATTCGCCAGACCAAACAGCGGACATCTGATTCGAACTTAGCCGAGAAATCCGAAAGGCCTTCCAGCGGGCGCTCCGGAAGGAAAGCCGAGGCGGCTGTCCCTACAGGAGCAGGGGAACGGCTACCGGCAGCGTTCTACGTGGTCCTAATCGCGGTGACTTTTTTTTCGCTAGGAAATTCCAGCGACATGTTTCTGGTCATGAGGGCGCAGAACGTCGGCATCGCGGTGGCGCTGGCACCGCTGCTGGGACTGGTATTCAACATCACGTACACGCTTGGGTCGTGGCCTGCAGGGTGGTTCAGTGACCATTTTTCGCGGCGTTGGATCGCGGCGGGCGGCTATCTTATCTTCGCTGCCGTCTATTTTGTGTTCGCTCGAGCTCCATCCACACTTGCCATATGGATCGCAATGGCGGTCTACGGAATGTATTACGCCCTGACTCAGCCGGTGTTAAAGGCACTCGTGGTTGAAACTGTCGGTCAGGACGTGCGTGGGCGAGCGCTCGGTGTCTATTTCTTCGTAACCAGTGCGGCCACGCTTGCGGCCAGCCTGATCACCGGAGAACTGTGGAAGCACTACGGCGCGGGAGTTCCATTCTATTTTTCCGCGGGGCTGGCCGCGGTTTCCGCGATGCTACTGGTGGTCCGACCGACAAGGAAGGCTCATCGCCTGCCGGCAATCATTTCGTAATCGGTGAACACGACTTCCTCGCTGGAGGAGAGTCCTTGAGAAGTTACCATGGGAGACGGACCGTGGCTCCGGGACTTCCCTTCAATTCTGTTTGACGCGGACAACCCCGGTTTCGCTACCACTCCTGCTAAGTTTTCGGGAGCCCGCGTAGTAGAGCAAGACCAGAATCTGCGCGGCGATTCCGGCGCAGGTGTCGAGAAGAACGTCCCTTGGCGTTCCAGTGCGTGAGGGGATGAAGCTCTGGTGCCATTCATCAAGGCTGGCAACCACGGCGGTACCCAGCACCGCCAAAATCGCCCAGCGAAGAGTCCACTTCACGCCATTGATGGCGGGCAACGTTTCCCGCCAGGCGCGAAACAGCAGGATGCTTAACATGCCGTAGCCGAAGACGTGTCCGCCCTTGCGAAGGTAGAAGTGAAGGTGTTCGAAGTGTTTGAGGTCAATCCCGAACAAGAAATGCAGCAGGGGGTAGAGGATGCGGCTGGTGTTGTTGGAAGAAGCGAGGTTGGTCGATTCAATAGCGATGACGATCAGCCACAGGATTGCGGCGATCCAGGCCTTCAGAATGCGGTGGCGGTCGGTGTTCAAGCGAGTGTCGGGCCTGCAGCCACGAAATCCCCACTTCTCGCAAAGGAGGCGAGAAATAGGGCACCCAGATTCGAGGATCGGGCGCGCGGGTGCTTATTCGATGGCATAGTTGGGAGCCTCGCGGGTGATCATGACATCGTGGACGTGACTCTCGCGCAGGCCGGCGCCGCTGATGCGTACGAAGCGCGTCTTCTGCAGCAGTTCAGGAATCGTGGCGCAACCGCAGTAGCCCATGCCGGATTTCAGTCCGCCGACCATCTGGTGAACAATCATCGCGACGGAACCGCGATAGGGAACCCGTCCCTCAATACCTTCGGGCACAAGCTTGGCCAATCGGTTGGCATCGCCGTCTGAGGCGGAGACGGCGGCCGAGGAATCGCCCTCGGTGCTCTGGAAGTAGCGCTCGCTGGAACCCTGGGCCATGGCGCCGATCGAGCCCATGCCACGATAGGATTTGAACGAACGGCCTTGATACAAAATCAATTCGCCGGGACTTTCGTCGGTGCCGGCGAAGAGCGATCCGATCATGACGACACTCGCGCCCGCAGCCAGCGCCTTGGTTACATCGCCCGAATATTTGATGCCGCCGTCGGCGATGATTGGGACGCCGGAATCTTTCGTCGCGCGATAGGCCTCGGCGATGGCGGTGATTTGCGGCACGCCTGCACCCGTTACGACTCGCGTGGTGCAGATCGAGCCCGGTCCGATGCCGACCTTGATGCCATCCGCGCCGGCGCGGGTGAGTTCACACGCGCCGTCAAAAGTTGCGACGTTGCCGGCGAGTAATTCAACGTGAGGCAATTTCGATTTCACCAGCTTGACTGCATCCAGCACTTTTGTGGAATGGCCGTGCGCGCTGTCGATGGCAATCACATCGACTTTAGCTTCGGCGAGCTCTTGCGCGCGCTCGAGAAAATCTCCGGTCGCGCCAATGGCGGCGCCTACACGCAGGCGGCCTTGCGAGTCCTTGGCAGCGTTGGGATATTTCAGTTTCTTCTGGATGTCCTTAACCGTGATTAAGCCCTTGAGGTTGTACTTGTCATCGACGACGAGAAGTTTTTCGACGCGATGTTCGTGGAGAATCTTTTCTGCCTCTTCGAGCGTAGTCCCCACCGGCACCGTGATCAGATTTTTCTTGGTCATCACTTTATCGATGGGAATGTCGAAGCGGGTTTCAAAGCGCAGATCGCGGTTGGTGAGGATGCCGACCAGTTTGCCGTGATCGGTGATAGGGACGCCGGAAATTTTGTATTTGCGCATGACTTCGAGCGCATCGCTGACTCGATCGGTGGCCGACATGGTGACTGGGTCGACGATCATGCCACTTTCCGAGCGCTTCACCTTGTCAACTTCGTTAGCCTGCTGATCGATAGTCAGATTGCGGTGAATAATGCCGAGGCCGCCCTGCTGGGCCAGCGCAATCGCCATGTGCGATTCGGTTACGGTATCCATGGCTGCGCTTACTACCGGAATGTTGAGGCTGATGTTGCGCGTGAGTTGCGTCTGCGTGCTGGCCTGCGCTGGAATCACGTCGGAGCGAGCGGGCAGCAGAAGAACGTCATCGAAAGTAAGAGCCTCAGGAACGGGAAAATGAATCATAAGTTTCTCGGGCGGTGATTACTCATTCTAGAGACGGCGGGGAATTGAGGCAAATGGAACCGACTGAATTAGCCGGTCAGTTGACCGTGAGCGGCGCAGTTACGCTCCCCACTTTGCCAGTCACGTTGTCGCGGACGACGAATCGGACGGTATATTTCCCGGGACCAAGTTCGAGAAAATTGCGAAAGCCCACGCCATTAGTACGAACTGACGCCAGCTGCGAATCAGGAACCGGCTTGGCGAAGTTCTGAGCGGCTTGGCCAGCTTCTTTGCCCTCTTGGTCGTAGGCAAGGGCGGCGAAATCGAAATTGAGCCGGTCGCGGCAGGCAGGATCAAAGCTCAATCCGCCGGGCGCCATTCGTGCGAGAAATGTGGCTTTCTTCTTGTCGCCATCGGCCGAGATGCCAAGCCATTGTACCGTGACGGGCACTCCGGTGCCTTCAATTGGAGAATGCAGAGCATTGATCATATCGCGGTCCCGGCTGAGCATTGGATTCATGGTGGCATTGGTGACGAAGAATCCAGTCCGCGAACGAACTCCTCACCGCAGCGTTGCGTGCGTCTGTAGCTGGGTTGACATAACTGCCGGAACCATGAGAGCCGCCTCCACCGTGGGTCTGGCCCACGGCGAAAGACGAAACGAGGAGAAGGACTGAGAGAGGAACTGAGCGCTGAGTCCACATAAGCGAGATAAGGCGACGGACGAATTGTATCGTCGATTGGAGAGAAACGATCGTCAAAACTTATAGGCACCCTACGCCCTCGCAAAGCCTGCAGACGCGGTTTGTCTTTTAGCACCCACCGGCGTATATTAGAGGACTGAGAACTGCTGTGTACCGGCAATTGGCGAAGCACACCAGTGGGCGCAAGCCCACTTTTTAGTTGAGCCCTTCGGGTGGTGCAGCCATCGGCCTGTAAGCTATTTGATTCATGGCACTTGACGTTGAACGTGTGCGGGAAATCGCGGAGCGGGTGGCCACCTCCAGCGGGCTCGAAATAGTCGAAATCGAGTTCCTCGGCGGTGGCAAGGCGCGCATGTTGCGGGTGTTTTTGGATAAACCCGCGGCCGGGCCGATCTCAGAGAACAATCCGCTGTCCGGGGTTACGCATGAAGACTGCGCGAACTTCAGTCGCGAGTTCGGCACGATCCTAGACGTGGAAGACGTGATGCCGGGATCGTACACGCTGGAAGTTTCGTCGCCAGGGCTGGATCGGAAGTTGATCAAGGCCGCGGACTTCAACCGCTTCACCGGCAGCCGCCTGAAATTGACGACCCGGCAGCCGGTGGACAATAACCGCCACTTCGAAGGACGGCTGGAAAGTTTCAAGGACGGGCGGCTGACGCTGGACTTGAGCCTGGCCAGTCACAAGTCACGTAAAAAGATGGGCGCGGCGGCAGGCGAGAAAATAGAAATTGATTTCGCCAACGTGGAGAAGGCGAATCTGGTACCAGAGTTGTAATGTTTCAAAGTTTCAAGGTTTCAACGACCTTGCAACTTTGAAACCCTGAAACGTTGAAACTTTATTTATGGCTAGCGAGCTTTACAACACGATCGACGCACTCAGCCGGGAAAAAGGCATTGATCCGCAGATTGTAGTCAGCGCGGTGGAAGACGCCATTGTTATGGCCACGCGCAAATACTACAAGTCGCAGGAAAATCTTCATGCCAAGCTCGACAAGGAAACCGGCAAGATCAACGCTTACGCGGTAAAGACTGTGGTCGAAAGTCCGGAGCAAGTGGAAGATCCGAACTTGCAGATCACTCTGGAGGATGCGCGGAAGGTCGATCCCGCTCTCGAAGTTGGCGGCGAGTTGCAGATTCCGAAAGTTACGGAAGGCATTCTGGGCCGCATCGCGGCGCAACTGGCGAAGCAGGTGATTTTCCAAAAGGTACGCGAAGCGGAACGCGATACGGTTTACAACGAATATATCGGGCGCGTGGGAGAGATCGTAAATGCCACGGTGAAGCGAGTCGAAGGTCCCGACGTGATTTTCGATATCGGCAAGGCAGAAGCTCGCATGCCGCGTAAAGAACAGTCGCGGCTGGAATCATTTGCCATCGCGGAGCGCGTGCGGGTGGTGATTGCGCGCGTCGAACGAGCTTCGAAGGGCCCGGGCGTTGTAGTGTCGCGCGCCGCGCCCGACCTCGTGCAGCATTTGTTCCAGACAGAAGTTCCGGAAATTTACGACGGCACGGTAGTCATTCGCGCGATTGCCCGCGAGGCTGGGGAGCGCACCAAGATTGCGGTCATGTCCAAGGACAAGGACGTGGACGCGGTGGGCGCTTGCGTCGGCATGAAAGGAATGCGGGTGCAGTCGATCATCCGCGAACTGCGCGGCGAGAAGATCGACATCATCGAATATCACGAAGATGCGGTGACTTTCGCCGAAAAAGCGCTCCAGCCTGCGAAAGTGAGCCGCGTCACGGTGGTCGATAGTGCCGACAAGCATCTTGAAGTTGTGGTCGATGATAGTCAGCTTTCTCTCGCCATCGGCAAGAAAGGGCAAAACGTTCGCCTGGCGGCGAAGCTGCTCGGCTGGAAGATCGACATTAAGAGTGAAGAAGAGAAGCGACAGGAAGTCGAATTGCAGATGGCGGCGATGGCTCCGCAGGCATCGACCCCCCTCGAAAATGTCACGGGTCTCGGCGAAGGACTGGTCGAAAAACTTAGCGCGGCGGGCGTGACCACGGTCGAGGCGCTTGCCGATATGACGCCGGAACAGCTTGAGGCCATCGAGGGCATTGGGCCTAAAACGGTGGAAAAAATCAGCCTCGCGGTGAATAATTACTTTGCGAGCCTGGAGGCGGGCGTCGTCGAAGGGGAAGCGCTGGCTGAGGGCGTTAGCGCGGAGGTTGAAGGCGCTGCTGACGAAGTTGCGCCGGAAGTTGCCGACGAGGCGTCTGGCGAAATTGCCGCAGGAGAACGGGCGGCGGCTCCCGAGGCGACGGCGGAAGCCGAAGCCGCCTCGGACGAAAAAGAAGAGCGCGGGCCAGAAGAGGGCTCCGCTCCCGAAAAAACTGAATAGTTATTCTGTGACAAAGATGGCACGTCGCGCGGATATCTGCGCTGGCGTGCGGGTGCAGGACGCGGACTCCGTGAGGATGCGATGAAGACTTAAGCCAACGCGGAGTACAGGAAAGGCCGGATGAGCAAGGTTCGAATCAACGATCTCGCCAGGGAGCTGGAAGTTAAAAGCAAAGCCATTCTCGACGCTCTACCGATCGTCGGGGTGACGGAGAAGAAGACCCATTCCAGTTCGCTCGAGGAGCATGAAGCGGAAAAAGTGCGGGCCCACATCCGCGGCTCGTCCGAAGCGCAGTCGCCATCTGCCCGGGCCGCACGCCCGCTGCGCGGCGAAGAAGAAATCCGGACTAAGATTGATTTGTCGAACATCTCCCGGCCGGGAGATGTGCTCAAAGCCATCACCCAAAAGAAGGAAGCGGCCACGGCTCCGGTTCGGCCGGCAGCGCCTCCTGTAGCGGCCAAGCCAGCGGCAGCGCCCCCGGTGATGAGAGTAACGCCGTCTGCCGCTTCGCCAGCGATTCCTGCAGCGACGGTTGCACCGCCACCGTCCGTTGCTCGACCGGAGGCGGTCGCCCCTGCGGCGGAGAAGTCGGCTCCGACTGCAACTCCAACGACTCCGACTGTTGCTGCGCCAATACGAACGGCAATTCCTCCGGCCCCTCCTGCGATGAAGGCTCCGGCGCCGACAGCGCCTGTTCCTACACCATCGATGGCACCTCAGGCTCCAATTGCGGCACGACCGCCGGCGCCACCGGCGGGTCCGCCGCAGCCTCCTGCGCCGCGCATGATTGTTCCGCAGACCGGACCGCGTCCCGTCTACAAGGCACCGCCGCCGCGTCCCATTGCCCCGGTTGCACAGGCAGGCGCTCCTGCCGGGACAGCGACGATGCGACCCGCGCCCGGGCGTCCGGTGCCGGGACAACCAATTTTTCAACGCCCGCGTCCCCAGGTTCCTGGCGGAGGTCCGCCGCGTCCGTTGCGTCCTGGAGAGCGGCGTCCGATGCATCCGACGCGCCAGGCGCCCGCGGGCGCGCGTCCTCTCGGTGTGGGTCCGGGGCTTCCGCCGCCGGGTCCAACTCGTCCCGGCAGTCGTCCGGGCGCTCCCGCTCGCCGGCCCGGCCAGCGCTATGTTCCGCGTGGAGTAAAAGAAGGCCCGATGAAGGGCTACACGCCACCGCCGCGCATGGTGGTGTCGAATGAGCCGATGCCGATCACGCGCAACATCACGATCACGGAAGGCATTAGCGTTAAGGATCTTGCAGAGAAGCTGGACATTCGCGCGAAAGATTTGATTTCCCGACTGCTGGGTCGCGGGGTTTTCGCAACGATTAACCAGACACTCGACGCCGAACTGGCGAGCGAGGTGGCGCGCTTCTTCGGAGCTGAGACTAACGTGATCACTTTCGAAGAGCAGGCCTCGAAAGATATTGACGCTGCCGCGGGAAGCGGGGAAGAGTCCGCTGTGGAAGTGACGCCGCGTCCCCCGGTAGTCACGATCATGGGCCACGTTGACCATGGCAAGACCACCCTGCTGGATTCGATTCGCGAGACTGCCGTTGCGGAAGGCGAAGCCGGTGGCATCACGCAGCACATCGGAGCTTACAAAGTTCGAATTACGGATAAAGAATCTCCGGCCTACGGCCGCGAGATCGTGTTCCTCGACACGCCGGGCCACGAAGCTTTTACTCGCATGCGATCCCGGGGCGCGAAAGCTACGGACATCGTCGTGCTCGTGGTGGCTGCCGATGACGGGGTCATGCCGCAAACAGTTGAAGCCATTGATCACGCCCATGCCGCTGAGGTTCCCATTATCGTCGCGGTAAACAAGATCGATAAGCCGGATGCGATGCCCGACCGAGTGAAAAAACAACTCGCCGATCGCGGGCTGGTTCCTGAAGAGTGGGGCGGCAAGACGGTGTTCGTCGATGTTTCTGCGAAGAAGAAAACCAATCTCAACCTGTTGATGGAAATGATCTGCCTGGTTGCGGATCTCGCGGAACTGAAGGCGACTCCGGAACGCGCTGCGACCGGCGTGGTCCTCGAAGCCAAGCTCGATCGCGGCCGCGGGCCTGTGGCCACCTTGCTGGTACAGAATGGAACGCTCATTGCCGGCGACAATTTCGTCGTGGGCAATGTCTACGGCAAGATTCGCGCCATGTTCGACGATCGCGGCGCGGCGCTGGCATCGGCGCCACCGTCTACGCCCGTTGAAATCTTGGGCATGGAAGGTCTGCCACAAGCTGGAGACCAATTCGTTGTAGTGGCGGATCGCGACAAGGCCCGCGGCATCTCCGAATATCGCGAGCAGAAAGCCCGCGAAGCCGCGCTGGCCAAGAGTTCTCGCGTCTCGCTCGAAGGATTGGCGGAACAAATCAAGACCGCCGGCACCAAGGAACTGAATATCATTCTGAAGGGCGATGTGCAGGGCTCCGTGGAAGTGCTGAGCGATCTACTCTCCAAGTTGTCGAACGAGAAGGTGCGGCTCAAGTTGCTGCGTTCGGGCGTGGGCGCCATTACGGAAACCGATGTCCTGCTGGCTTCGGCGTCGAATGCCATCATTATCGGCTTTAACGTGCGGCCGGAGCGCAAGGCGCAGGAACTGGCGGAGCAGGAAGAAGTCGACATCCGCTTGCACTCGATCATTTACGAACTGCAGGACGAGATCAAGCGCGCCATGACCGGCCTGCTTGAACCGACGATCAAGGAAACGTATCAGGGCCGTGCCGAGGTGCTGGAAACTTTCCGCATTCCGAAGGTTGGCACGGTCGCGGGCTGCCGCGTGCTCGATGGCTCGATCAAACGCGACTCCGAAGTCCGCCTGCTGCGCGACAACGTAGTGGTGTTCAAGGGCAAGATCGGATCGCTGCGCCGCTTCAAGGACGACGCCAGGGAAGTCACCAACGGCATGGAGTGCGGCATCTCGATCGCGAACTATGGCGACATCAAAGCCCGCGATGTGATCGAGGCCTTTGCCACGGAGCGCATCGCCGCGGAAGCAATGGTTTAAGAACTGTCCTTGACCGTTCGTAATTGGTCGTTGGCCAGGAGCGGATAGCTCTTCTAAATCCTTTGATGCTTAAAAAAGTTGCAGCAGGCAGTTTCGATGAGCGCCTCTTCTGGCAGTAGGCCAGCCAGCGGTGCCTTGATATTCGCCTTTTGCGCGCTAGGCTCGACAATCCTGATCAATCTGTTCCGTTGGACAGTAGTGGAGTATCTGACGCCATTTCTCGAGCCGCTCCTTGAGATCGGCATCGGCATCTTCCTTCTTGCTTCCTTGATTTGGTCGGTGGCCCATTTCATAGCGAGACGACAGCACGGGATCGTTAAAGCTATCACGCCCCTCGCCGTGAACATCGCAACTGCACTGCTCGTGACATTCGTACCATTTACTGAGCTAACTACAAGCCTTAACTTTCGCGTCCATTTCAACTCCCGAATGGCGGTGGTCAACGATGTGCTTGCTGGGAGATACGAAAATGATATTAAGAGCGCGGGTGGAAGAGGTGATCTCATTACATTGCCTTCGCGACTGTCAGGTCTTTCGAGCAGCGGTGGAGAAATAGTGAGGTTCCGTCGGCAGAGTGATACCTTGATCCTATTTTTTGATTATCGCGGGATTCTGGACAGCTTCTCCGGATTCGTTTACTCAACTGATGATATTCCACCTAAAACCGGAGATTTCGGAGGTAAGTTCGTTGAAATCGAGCGGCTCCGCAACAATTGGTTCTGGGTTTCATCAAATTAAGCCCCCAACGGTGATTGGTAGTCCCGCTCGGCATACGACCAACAACCTTACGGCTGCATGATCGCTTTCCTCACCCTCGAACTTCACATCGAAGCCGCGCAGTCCCTCAAAGACAGGCGCAAAGTCGTGCGCAGCCTGAAAGACCGGCTGCGTACCAGCTTCAACGTTGCGGTCGCGGAACTCGACGCCGCTGAACTGTGGAATCGCGCCACCATCGGCGTGGTCAGCATCTCCAATTCACGCGACTATCTCGATGGTCTGATGAAAAACGTGGAACGCGCGGCCACGCGTATCGCCAATAACCACGGCGCGGAGGTCGCGGATTCGTTTGTGGAGTTCCTCTGAGGTCCCTGGGGTTTCATGCCAGATATAATTGAAGATGCAGCAACGAAACTCCTCGAAAGCGAACTACCTTGATAGGAATCCTCAAAGGTTTAACTCCCGTGGCGCGGGCAGAAATTTGAAGATAGTAGATTTTTCGTCCTTTGATCGGAGGAAGCGTGAAGCGGCCTTCTGCGTCGGTATCGGTCGATCGCAGCATCTCTTTCCAGTCTGGGCCAAACTCTTCGACCTTGGCGTTCTTCACTGGGTTACCGCTGACTGTTACGACACCGCAGAGACACCTGGCCCGCTGGAGTCGGAATTCGACAATCTCCTCATTCGCTTGGACGAGTACGCTAAGGAGTATTACGGAGATAACCATCACTAATGCCACATGCCATCGTAGTCTCATAGACCCTCCACACTCTTCTAATAGGTGACGCTTTGCAGCAGAGCACCTGCTCGCTCTCCTGACAATACTCTCTAACACATTGTTACCTCCGTACTTATCCCTCTGCTACAAAAGCGCGCGACAATAGCGCTTGCGAGCGGCCACACTTGAGCCCGATTTTCTGATATTCTCATCCGTTTTACCCGAGGTGCGGTTTCGTGGAGAAGCGTGGGCTGAAATATCATCGCGGACGGGTTGGCGAGGCCCTGCGCGAGGAGATCGAAACCCTGGTCGAAGGGGAATTAGCCGATCCTCGCATCGGATTGGTGAGTGTGACGGCGGTCCATATCGCCGACGACGGGCGGTCCGCGCAGGTTTGGGTGAATGTAGAAGGCGACGACAAGGATGCGGACGAGAGCCTGGAAGGTTTGGAAGCGGCGCGCGAATATATTCGGCACGAGTTGGTCGAGCGCTTACATCTTAGACGCGCTCCCGAGTTGTACTTCCGCCTGGACCGGGCGGAACAGGAGAAGGCGCGAGTCGAAGAATTGTTGGCGCGGGCAAAGAAACGAAGCAAGGCAACGAAGGAACGCGGTGGAAAAAAGGCACAGTGACATGCTCGAGGACGTACTCCGTCAGATCGGAGAGCGCGAACGATTCGTGCTGACCTCGCACGCCCGGCCCGACGGCGACGCCGTGGGATCAGCGCTGGCCTGCTGCCAGATTCTGCGCGCCATGGGTAAGCAGGCTGACGTTGTTCTGCACGACGGCGTGCCCCGCGTCTATCGCTCGCTTCCGTTCGCCGATCAGGTCGTGCAGTCGAGCCATGTCAGGGGTAATTACGAAGCGGCGATTATTCTGGAATGTGACAGCATCCACCGTACGCGGCTCGAAGGTTTGGAAAACCGATTTCTGATCAGCATCGACCATCATGTCAGCGGACGACCGTTCGCCCACGTCAATTGGATCGATCCCCACGCGGTAGCCACCGCCGAAATGGTGTTCCGGTTGGCCCGCCAAGCTGGCGTCAAGTTTTCTGCAGAAGTTGCGACCTGCCTGTACACGGCACTCATGACGGACACCGGTTCGTTCATGTTTCAAGGTACGAATGAGAATACTTTCGCTCTTGCGCGCGAACTGGTGCTAGCTGGGGCGGATCCGGCGCATTGTGCTCGCGGAATTTATTTCGCTCACTCGGTGGCCAAAATTCGGTTGCTGGGCGAGGCCCTTCGCAATCTCAGCGTGGAAGGAAACATTGGGTACGCTTGGGTAACGCACGCGCAGATGGAAGCTTGTGGCGCGATTGAAGAAGACTGCGAAGGGTTGGTCAATTACGTACTATCCATTGGCGGTGTTGAGGTCGCGGCGTTCTTCCGGGAATTGCCGGACGGACGATATCGCGTGAGCCTCCGCAGCAAAGGCAAGCTGAACGTCGCGCACGTGGCCGAAAGTTTCGGCGGAGGAGGCCACGAATGCGCCAGCGGTTGCTCGGTCAGTGGCCCGCTCGCCGAAGCCATACGCCGGGTTCTTTCCCAGCTTCGCGGCAGTCCTTCCGTACAATAGAAAAACAATTGTTGATTGCTGATTGTTGATTGAAACCCTCAAGGTTTTGGGTTTCAATCAAAAATCAAGAATCAACAATTCTCCCATGACCACTCGGACCCGCACAGATGTGCTGCTGATGGCCGGCTTCTGTGCGTTTCTTTTTTTCTACGGTTTGGGGCAGTTCGGGCTGATCGGCGCCGATGAGCCACGCTATGCGCAGGTGGCACGCGAGATGTTCGAGCGCCACGACTGGATCACGCCGGTTCTGAGCGGCCATGCCTGGCTCGAGAAGCCTCCACTGTATTACTGGCAAGCTATGGCCGTCTTTGCGGTCATTCGGGGTAAGTGACGTCGCCGCGCGAGTTCCCCCGGCAATTGACGCGACGCTGCTCGTGATCTTCGTTTATCTTTTCTTTCGAAAGTTTCGCCGCGGCGTGGAAGTGGATGCTGCGCTCATCACAGCTTCCTGCGCCGGTGTGATTGGCTTCGCGCGTGCCGCTTCCATGGACATCGCATTAGCCGCGACGTTCTCCATGGGCATGCTGGCATGGTGGGCCTGGCGCGAGAGTGGGAAGAGAATCTACCTTGCGTTGTTCTACGTTTTCATGGCATTGGGCATGCTGGCCAAGGGCCCCGTGGCGCCGTTTCTTGCGGCAGCCGTGATTATGTTGTTTGCCTTAGGAGTTCGCGAATCTCGCCTCGTATTAGGAACGTTCTGGTTGCCGGGGGTTCTCCTGTTCTGTGCTATCGCGCTGCCCTGGTACTTTGCCGTGCAAATGCGGAATCCGCAATTCTTTCGCGAATTTATTCTGCAGCACAATCTAGAGCGCTTTTCGAGCGATCTGTATCATCACCGACAGCCTTTTTGGTATTACCTTCCTGTTACGGCGGTTGCGTTCTTGCCGTGGACAGTGTTTGTGATTGCGGCGATGGTTCAGCCGGTGCGAATCTGGCTGGCCGAGCGAAGACTAGTTTCACCTGAACCGGATCTCGAATGGCAGTTCAGCATGTTTGCCTGCTGCTGGCTAATCGTGCCGGTTGTGTTCTTTTCTTTCTCACAATCGAAGCTCCCTGGCTACATCCTTCCCTCAATTCCCGCCGGGGCCGTGCTTTTAGCGGATTACCTGCGACGGAAACTCACAGAGGAAGATCAGAAGGATGTCTCGAAGGGACTTAGTGCTGCTGCATGCGCTGTTGGCTGCTGCGCCGATCGTTCCATCTCTCTTGATCGCATACATCGTCAATGAGCGACGGCTGCCTGCGGGGCGGCCCTTGCTTTTCGCGCTCATGGTCGCGTCCACGCTTTGCGCCGCGATTGCGCTGACACTGGTCAGCAGGTGGCGGCTCCGCATGTTGCGTTTCGTAACTCTGATTCCGGTCGTGCTATCGGTGGCAGCTGTGCTAAGGCTGGGAGCAACTTCGATCGATCAAAAGCTGTCGGCCCGTCCGTTGGCGATCGCGATTGCCAGTGTGGAAACGCATCAGTTGCCGCTCGCGGTCTACGGCGTTTCTCGCGAGATGGAATTCGGTCTCACGTTTTATCGCAACCAGACGGCTATGCGCTACGAGTCGGGGCACGTCCCGGCGGCGGAACATTTGCTGGTCGCTCCCGCGACGTGGAAGGTCAACGTCGCAAAGCAAACGGCGGGGAGGCGCGTGTTATTCCTTGGCCACTACGCGCCGCAAGGAGTCGACTACTACTGGGTCGCGGCTAGGCCATAACCAATGTGCAGTCATTTTGATCGCGAAGATCGCCAAGGGATCGCCGCGTACTCTAAGACTCTCCTGAACCTTCAGGGCATCTCGCCTGTTGCTGCCGCTTGTTCGCCCGGTTTGCCTCCGGTCGGCGAAACCAACTACACTCAAAATTTTGCCGCGACGGTTGCCGCTGCCGACTTGCGGCTGCCGCTGCAGGAGACTTTTGGAAATTCTCGACCTCAGGCATTTTTCTTCCGTGGACCTGCGTCCGCTCCTCGACGACGAGACGCAGCTCTGGGCACGTCAGCTGTCATGGGATTACTCCGGTTCGGCAGAGATGATTCTTCGCTATGTGGATGCGAAAATCCTGCCGGGATATGCCGCCGTCGATCGCGGCCGCGTTTTCGGCTATTCGTTTTTTGTCTACGAGGGCAGCAAGGGAGTGATTGGCGACCTTTACGTCAACAACGGCAACCGGCTTCCGAACGCGCGCGAAGTCGAGATGAAGTTGCTCACGCATGTTATCGAGACGTTACAGCAGTCTCCCGGAATTCACCGTGTGGAGGCGCAACTGCTGGCCCACGAAGCCAGCTCGGTTTCTCGCCCTTTTACTGAGACGGGATTCCAGCGCCACCCGCGGCTTTTCATGACATTGCCGCTGGGCAATGCGGCGGCGGATAAGGTTCTTGCTCATCCCGAAGTTGAAATCCGTCCCTGGACCGACGCTGACTACCAACCCTCCGCCGCCGTCATAACCGCGGCCTATCGCAGCCACGTCGATGCCCAGATCAACGACCAGTATCACACCCTCAGCGGATCGCTGCGCTTTCTGAACAACATCGTGCGCTTCCCAGGGTGCGGCGTGTTTGACGCCGAATCGTCGTTCGTTGCCCTGGATCGCAAAGCGAAGAGTCTGATCGGATTGATCCTGTGCTCGCGCGTCCGACACGACGTCGGCCATGTTACCCAGGTATGCGTGTTGCCGGAGTATCGTTCGCGGAGGATTGGTGAATCTTTGATGGCGGCCACCGAGCGGAATCTGCGCAAGCGAAACTTTGCACTCTTGTCGCTGACGGTGACCGAAGCCAACGCTCGAGCCGTGGCGCTCTACCGGCGCCTGAATTTCGAGTCGAAGAGAATTTTTGACGCGTTCGTGTGGGGAGGGTAAGTTGTAGACACGTTGCTTGCAACCTCTTTCTGACCGCCATTCGCTGTGCTGGGAGCAGAGACGTAGCAAGCTACGTCTCTACGGTCGATAGGACTATCTCCGCAACAGCCACATCGCCCAGCCCGCGACGAACACGCCGCCTAGAAACATAACGAAGCAATAAAGGCCGTAGCGCACCATGTCGCGCGTGGTGTCGCGGTGGGTGATGGCGAAAACCACGGACGCGAACAGCGCAAACACGGCCGCCGCGCTGAAATGATTGAGTGTAATGGTCAATGCGCGAATCTCCGCGAAAAGGTTTTATCTGGCACCCGGCGACTGGCAACCGGCAGCTGCCTCATTGTTTCTTCCCGATAGCAATGTGATAAGCGTCGGCGACAGCGATAAAATTCAGCAATCCGGCGACGATCATGAATTTAGTTCCGTAGTCCGCAGTGGCAAATGCGATCGCTCCCTGGCCCCAGTCCATGGCCAGAGTCACAATGTAGAGACCGCCCGCACCCACGTCGCCGACGAAGCCGAGAATATCGAGGATGTCTCCGCCATTGGCTTTATAAATGCGGCCTTGCATCGCGAGACCGAGCACGAAGAGCGAGGCGATCGACACAAATAGCAGTAAGCCGCGAATCCAGCGCCTCTGGATCATGTGTCCCGCGCCAGGTATCAGCCAGCCCACCGCGGGAGCGACCACAGACATCGCGCTCGTAGCTTGCGCCTGCCCAATTCTTTTTTCTGTCGTCGAATTTGCCATTCAGATATTCACAATCTCGCGTTGAATTTTACCCGGTCACTTCGGCGGACTTCGGGCGCACCAGCACGTTCACTTCGCTGCGAACGCCGAATTCCGGCAGGTAGATGCCCGGTTCGATGGAGAAGCAGGAGTTGGGAAGAATCTGCCGCTCGTCGTGAATTTCCAGATCGTCCATATTGGCCCCGTTGGAATGAACGTCGGTCCCGATCGAATGTCCGGTCCGATGGATGAAATAATCGCCGTAGCCTGCCTTCTGGATATGCCCGCGCGTGGCGTGATCCACCTCCCATCCGGCGATGCGGCGTCCAGATTTAATTGCGTCGACGACGGTTTTCACGCCGGCATCGCGCGCATCGCGCACGATCTCGAAGATTTCATGCATCCGCCCCGACGGCGCTCCGCCCACGAAACCCATCCAGGTAACATCGTAGTACACCGCATTGGGCGTGTTCTTCTTGCCCCAGACGTCGAGAAGAATAAGATCGCCTTCGCGAATAGGCACGGGATGACTGGCGTGAGGCTCGTAGTGAGGATTGCCGGCATTGGCGTTGACCGCCACGATTGGCGGATCGTCGGTCAACAGATTCTCGCGAGCGAATGCCTCCACGAACCATTGCTGGATCTCATGTTCCTTGGTACCACCGTTACGAACCCGCCTGCCAATTTCTTTAAATGCTTCGGACACGATCGAGTCGACGCTGTCGCGCGCCGCGAAGTGGGAGCGGATCTGCTCTTCGCTCCATGTTGATTCGAACTGTGCGACCAAATCCGCGGAACTGACCACGTTCTTGCCCAGCCCACGCAGCAAATCGATAGTCCCGCCGTCGACAAGGGAAATTGTGAAGACGATGTTATTGGGGGAGTACTGCATGGCAATGTCGCGATGATTCGCCAGAATGGACTTCAGCTTATCGAACAATTCCTGCCAGCCGGAATACTGGTGTTTCTTGCCGGGCAGGGAATCGAGATGGCCGGCTTCGATCTTGTGCACAAGCTTGATGGGTTCGCCTTCGGCAGGAAGCAAATAGAACCAACGCCGGGTCACCATCAAGCCCGCAGGCAAGCCGAGCACGCGGTAGGCGATGGGATCGCGATGATGGTGATCATAGAACAGCCACGCATCAATATTGCGTTCGCGCAGCGCAGATTGAATGGCAGCCAGGTCCATGGGGAAACTCTTATTGTAAACAAGAGGACGGATTTGGGCGAATCGCGGCGGGCGTTGACAGCCTTTACGGCAGCGGATCGCGCTAAAATTCTGCGCTTAACGGAACCAGGCAAGGTTTCGCAGGCAGTCCGCAACACCAGGCGTGGAGCGCGCCCGCGAATTTTCATCAGATACTGCACGGTACGCTTGGGATCGAACTTTGCCGTTTCACGCAGCAGCCAGCCCAGGCCTTTCTGCACCATATCATCCTGATCGGCGAGCAGCGAGTCGGAAAGTTTCACGATTTCGGGGAAGAACATTTTCGTCCTTGCGCCTCGAATGAGTGCTACACAAGCCGCACGCCGGTGCCAGCGGTCGCGCGATTTGGCCCAACGAAAGAAATTCTTGACGCGCATGGGATTCGCCGCCACCATCGGTGCGATCAAGTCGTGCACCAGCGCGTCGTGATCGGCCCAACTGCTGATTCGGTCGAGCCACGACTCGAACATGTTGAACTCGCGGTCCGTAAACTGCGAATCTATCTTTTCCAGCAGAAACACCGCCGCAATTTTTTCTTCAAGTGCCGGCCCGGAGAAAAGTTTGTCAGCTACCTCTACCAGAAAATCGAAGTCGTGCTCCCGCAAAATCTCACGACGCGAGTGCCGCATGGCCCGCCGCAAGTCAGCGGTGTACCAGCCGTGCGACTTGATCTCGTCCTTGAAGAAGCACTGCACGCCGCTGGCGTGTTCGGCCGAGCCGCCATCTTGAAGTGTCTTTCTGATTTGCGCTGCGACTTTCGCCGGTTTGCTTTTGCTGAGGGGCATTCGATTTCAACGGCGTCAAAAAAGGCGGCCCGCGAGGCCGCCTGCGTGTGACTTGGTGAGATTCGTCATGCGGCGCGGGTTGTAGCGGTCGCCGGCCGGTAACCGCACTCTCGCGCCTTTTTCAGCGCCTGGGTGGCTTCCTCCGGAGAAATCAGCGGAATCGTCTGCACCGATTTGCATGCTCCGCCCGCGGCAAACGCCATGGCGATGGCAGCGGCGCTCACGTTATCGGGCAAATCTACAATCACAACGACATCGTAGTCTCCGAAGGAAAACCACGCCGCGTCAATCTTTCCTCCCAGTTTCTCAATTGCTGGACGAACGGCTTCGATGCGATTTTGCGGATTCGCTAGCAATGCCTCCCATCCTTCCTGGGAATATGCGACTTGCTGAAGGTAATGTGGCATAGAACCTCCTTTCTGGTTCGCTAACAGCGGCGAATCATCCCAGAGGTCGGAGCCCAAGTCAAGCGGTTGCGCTCGAGTCTCGCCGCATTACCCTGTCATAAACCCAAAGCCCTAATGCTGTCGCTAGTCCGATTCCAGTGATCCAAAACCAGATCATAGTCGGACGATGTTGCACCTCTCCGAAGTGATGCAGCAGAAATCCGCCGAACGGTCCGCCGATAAGCGATCCAATGCCGATCGGGACGAATGCAAATCCCATGTACGTGCCTTGCTGTCCGACAGGCGCAAGCCGCGAGATGTATTCGTAGTAGCGAGGTGCCTGAATGATTTCTCCCAGCGCCAGGAAGAATAACGAGAAGACCGCGCCCCAGATGGTTGGTCGGAAGGCAAGGATCAACCACGAGAGCGACGTGATCACCGTGCCCAGAATCACGGCAGCAAAGGCCGGTATTTTGCGAGTGAGGAAATTTACCGCCAGCGTCAGACAAATTACGGTGAGACCATCGACCACCAGTATGATTTCGACGTCAGCGTGAGGGTTGATGTAACCGTGAATAAAGCCGGGCAAACTGATGTACTGCTGCCAGAAGACGATCCAGTAGCCGGTGAAGATCACAAGGAACCACATGAATCGGCTGACGCCAACGAGCGCAATCACGAGGAAGCCGATCCAGATCCACCACGGCACACCCCACTCGGGTTTCACCCAAAGCGCGATCCGCAGCAGCAAAGCAATCAGCAACACTGGCAAAACGAGACGATAATTTCCCAGCACAATGCAGAAATTGCGCGCCACGGCAGCAATGGAAGGGGGAGGCGCATCGCCGGCCTTGCGCGGCTCCCGGAAGAAGAGCAGAACTACAAAAAACATAGCGAAGACACTCAGGGCGGCCACACGGTAAACATTCTCGACGCCAAGATGTCGATGGGCCCACGAAGCGAAGTAGGGCCCGGCAGCCCCGCCGATGTTCACCATCGTGTAATAAATCGAGTAGCCAATGGAGCGAACGTTTTCTTTGGAAGCGCGCGCCGTAGTGCCGACCACGCAAGGCTTGACTAGTGAAACTCCCAGAGCGGGAAGAATGAGGATGAAGCCGACAAAAAGTCCGAGCGGCACGGCATTGCGCACCGGCGCCAACCAGGACGCTCCAATCGAACCGATCAGAAAATACGACGCCCCGAGAATGAGATAGGCGACGGAAAGAGCGCGACGGAAGCCCAGACGGTCGGCTGCAGCCCCGCCGAAAATCGCCAGAAACCACACCATGCCACCGAAAATGCCCGTTAGCGTGCCGGTCTGCTCGGTGGAGAAATTCAGTTGTTCCTGCAAGTAAAGAGCAAGCGACGCAAACGCACCGTAGTAAGCAAGCCGCTCGAAAATCTCAGTGATGTTGGCAATCCAGAACGGCTGCTCGAACCCGGTGCGGATCTCCTCGAAGCGTTGGGAAAAGGACAAAGTGGCTCCTGTGTTTGTGTGGCGCGCCCCCGCCCGCGATCAGCTGCGCAGCCGATCGCGAACGTACTGGGCGGTCACTCCAGAAACGCGGATGACTTTATTCCGGCTAGTATGGCCGGACGCAATGGTAACGGAAGATCGCGGCACCTTCAAAAGGTTAGAGAAGAATCAATGCAGGCGCCGTTGGCTCGGCCGTCGATTGGAGTCGCGGTCAGAGAGGCTTTGAGCGCGACACCGAGTTCGCCGGTAATGGCATTCTTCCTGGCGCGTGGATGAACTTTGATGGCGAAACATAAGCCGGATGGACCCTTCGTGAACAGGGACCATATCAGGATTACTTTTCTGCTCTCTCCCCAAAAATTGCGGTACCTAAGCGCACGCAAGTCGATCCTTCCTCAATGGCGATTTCGAAGTCGTGCGACATCCCCATGGAAAGGACGTCCACGCGAATTGCAGGAAGTTTGCGCGCAGCAATTGTGTCCCGGAGTTCGCGCAGCTTGCGGAAATAAGTCCGCGCGTCTCCGGGATCGGCAGTGTACGGGCGGAACGGTCATCAATCCGCGAAACTCCAGGCCGTGGAACTGCGGCGCGCTCAAGAGTAATTCTTCCAGTTCTCCCGAACCCGGCGCGACCCCGCTCTTTGCCGCCTCGCCACCAACGTTGATTTCAATCAGCACGCTCAATTTCTTGCCCAGCGCGCGCGCGGCAGCGTCCAGTTTTTCCGCCAGCTTCATGGAATCTACTGAGTCGACCGCTCCGAACAGTTCTGCGGCTCTGGCGGCCTTGTTGGTCTGCAAGTGTCCGATCATGTGCCACTCGGCTTCCGCCAAGTCCGCCAGTGCGCCAGCCTTGCCGGCAAATTCCTGTACGCGATTCTCTCCAAACAGCCGCACCCCGCTGGCATAAGCTTCGCGAATGAGTTCCGGGGGATGAGTCTTGCTCACCGCCATCAGCGCAACGTCGCCCGAATGCCGCCCCGCGCGCCGCGCACACTGATCGACTCGTTCGCACACCGCCGCAATGTTCTCCGCAATCGTCATCCCACTAAACTACGAAAGATACGCCTCGGCAGGGTTCACAATAATTCCAGGAAGTGTCCGGCACCCCTGAGATTGGCAGCAAGTGTTCATGCCCGACAGTCGAGGATATCGAATGCGTCCGGGAATTCCGAAATTTGAGATCAAATCCCATGCACTATCATTGATGCACTCCGTTCGACAGCGTACTGACAAATATTGCCAATACGGTGTATAAGAATCTATTCCCTGGCCGGAGTGTTGTGGATTTCAAATCGCAATCCAAGGCCATGATCTTGCCCACGCTTCCGTACCCGCGCCCTGTCCCGCAAGCAGGCTCAACTCTTTTAGCCCAGAAGGGCCATTGTGTGCGCCAGGGGGTCGTGTGAATATGGTGGCCGGAAATCTCTCATCATGCAAAATCAACCGCGCATAGATTCAACCGGCAATTCGCCTGCGGAAGACGGAAAGAAGAAGACTCTACCGTCCTTCAGTTCTCCCCGTTCGGAACATCGTATTGGTATCCTGATGTCCCAAACCGGGCGGTTCCTGGAGTGCATCGCGTGTCGCCTGAGCTTTGAATTTCCGCAGGGTTGCCAGTACGAAACGATAGCGAAACAGTTCGAAATTCATCCTTGCCAGTCTGCAATAACCCGCGCCAATGAAGGACCGTTGACTGGGCCGGAGTTAGATCTCCAGGGCTAGGGCAGTTCTTCTGTGAAGTCGCGCCGCCTCTTCAGCTTCAGTCCGCCACAGGCTCTTCCAAGGCTCAACGTTATTGCTCTGCCTCTCTACTCATAACGGAGGGCTGTCATGGGATCTACTTTTACCGCCCTGCGAGCGGGCGCGGAACAGGCGATGACGGCTACCAGACTCAACAAAAATGTCACAGCTAAGAGTACCAGCGGATCGCGGGAACTGCCTTGTGCCCATTGCGACAGGACCCGACTCAGAGCGAGTGTGAGAAGCATCCCAACCACGATTCCGCCACCCACGCTCACCACAGTGGAGGAGAATACGATGCGCAGCACATGCGTACGTTGCGCTCCCAGCGCCATACGGATCCCAAATTCGTTGGTCCGCTGGGCGACCGAATAGGAAACGACGCTGTACAGACCGACTGCGGCGAGAGCCAGCGCCAACAGGGCGAATGAGCCAAAGAGCCACGCCACCAAATGTTCCTGCTCATATTCCTGCTGGCCAGTGATCCAGTGATCTAAGTCTTCGACCTGGCCATTGATCTGCTGGTCAGGGTCGATTGTGTTTACCTGCACCCCGATCGCGTGCAGCAAAGATAGTGGCGGCACTTCGGAGCGCACGAGGATTTGCGTCCACATCCGCATTGACAGAGTGTAAGGCACGAAGATTTCGGGAAGAATCGGATTTCTCAAACCGTCATCGCGTTTGTCAGCCATGATGCCCACAATTTGTAGCCAGGTGTCGGCGCCTGGCGCGGTAGTCGCGTACGGAGGCTCGTCCTTCATCTCAGGCACTTTCAGAGAATGACCGATCGCATCGCCGGCCGGAAAATAGAGCCGCGCCATCGTCTGGTTGATGACTGCCACGTGCGCCGCATTGTGGTTTTCGCTCTCGTCCCAAATTCTGCCCTGTTCAAGCGGAATACGCAGAATAGGAAAATAGCCAGGGCTCACAAAGTTGACACGAACTTTCTGTTCATCGCGCGCCAACTGGCCGAGGATTTCGATATTGGTATGCCAGCCGTTGGAGGGCGGGGTGGCGTTCGTGGAGATTGCGGCCATGGTCACGCCCGGAACGGTGGATGCCCTGTTTCGCAGCTGTTCGAAGTAAGCTTTGCGCGCCTCCCATGTCGGGTAGGCACCGTCATGGACAGGAATTCCAACCGACATCACATTGTGTGGGTCGTAGCCGAGCGGAGTATGAATGAGGCGCAGGAAGCCTTCCATCGCTGCTCCCGCTCCCGCCAGCATCACCAGCGTGAGAGCGACTTGGGCGCCGGTGAGGACGCCGTGAGTGGTGTTCCCGCGGACCATCCCGACAATCTTGCGCGTGCTGGACTGCATCACCTGGCTGACCTCGGGGCGCGACAGCTGGAGCGCCGGCCAAAGCCCAAACAAAATACCGGTCAGCAGCGCGACACAAACGCTGAAAGCTGAGCACCGGCAAATTGATCTGGATCGCCGCTTCATGAGGAAAGGAATATTTCGGCAGCAGCATGATGATGACGGCAAGCACTCGATAAGCGAGCAGCACTCCGAGCGCGGCTCCGGTGACCGAAAGCAGCAACGCCTCAGTCAGCAATTGGCGGATGATGCGGCCACGGCTGGCACCGATCGCAGTACGAATCGCCATTTCGTGCTGACGCGCCGTTCCACGCGCCAGCAGCAGGATGGACACATTTCCGCAGCCGATCGCCAGCAGCAGCGCCACCGCGCTGAACAAGAGAGATAAAGTTCCACCAAGTTCGTGCACGAATTGTTCGTTCAGCCCAACCACATGGAATCGGAAATGACTTGTGGGAAAGTGCTTCGGCGTTTCCTTGGCGAACTGCTCGATCAACGGCTGCAAGGCGGCATTCGCGGCTTCATGGGATACACCCGGCTTCAGACGGATGCCAACGTAAAAGGCTTTGACCGGATCCTGGGTAACTTTTTGCGGAAGATAAACATCGCCATCCCCCCAGGTGAAGCGCGGGGCCGCGACACCGACGATCGTATAGTTCTTGCGGACTAATTGCAGTTTCTGACCCAGCACGGCGGGATCGCCGTTGAAGTGGCGTCGCCAAAATTTGTAGCTGAGCACGGCGACCGGCTGGGGTTCCTGACCATCGATTGCATCGGCGGGGATCAATCCACGTCCGAGCGCCGGAGGGACCCCGAAGAAGTTGAAAGCATTGGAGCTCAGGTAGACGCCTTGCACGTCTTCGGGGAGATCGTGGCCCGTGACAGTGAGACTCCAGTCATCCTCCATGAAGGCGTCTTCGACGACAGGGGATTTTCGGATTTGCTGCCACTGGCCGCCGGTCAAGCCGAAGCCCATGTCGTGCTGAGATTTGTCGCTGAGCCTCATGTGAACCATGCGGTCTGAGTTGGCGTAGGGATAAGGATTCATCAGGACCGCGTACACGACGCTGAAAACCGCGGTAGTGGCTCCGATGCCCAGAGCGAGGGAGATGACTGCGGTGAAGGTGAATCCTAACTTGCTGCGCAGTTGCCGGAGGCTGAAACGGAAGTCTTGAAGAAAGGTCTGCATGACATGGTCCCTCAGAAAGATGGACGACGAAGTCGCAGGTCCGTCACCATGCGCGCACGCTATTAAGTCATTCAATTTTCAGCCGAAACAATTGGTTAGCAGCCATTGGGAGTGTCCGGTTTGGGTGTATTGTCCACGACCGGACAGCGTTGCGGCCTGGCATGAGACGGCATATTGAGCGCGATTGCCGGACTTTAATAGTTTTTTCACAACTGGGCTTGTCGGCAGCAGTTGTTCGCGAACAAAGGATCGGCAGATTAGTGGCCTTCAACGGGCGTTGAAGGAATGACGCGCATGCCGCTAGCGTCGAAGACGAAGGTTTTAACTTCGGCCTCGGCGCCATCGGCGGGAATTTCCTGGCCATTCCATAGGAAAGTAACTCCAGCGGCGTTGCCGATCCTGGCTACGA
The DNA here is from genome assembly GCA_963733795.1 of uncultured Acidobacteriaceae bacterium. Taxonomy (GTDB): domain Bacteria; phylum Acidobacteriota; class Terriglobia; order Terriglobales; family Acidobacteriaceae; genus Sulfotelmatobacter. Next base: position 384,415 of record CAVTED010000001.1, on the reverse strand, counting down.
TTTCGCGGGAGGCGCGAACTGAGGCGTGCGCTGGGGCGATGAGAGTTTCCTGGCTGACGGTTTGGCCGTCGGCCTGAACGGATATCCACGAAGTTTCCTGGGCACGGATCACGAGTTTTAAAGGGGCAGTGGAACTCGAGGACGGTTTAGAACTCGCCTGATTGGAAGCCGAACTGGTCGCGTCATTACCTTCTGCGCCCGCTGAATTTGCGATTGATGAGGTCGCCGGCGTTGCGCCGGATGAATTAGTGGACGCCAAAGACGATTGAACGCCCTGGCGCGTATTTGTATTTTGGGCGGCCGGGTGTACGGATGTCGCGGTGCTCTCGGAAAGCGCTGGATTGCGCGACTGATTCGGCGGTTCGGGTGCTTGCCTGGGTACCGAAGCGGGAACGTCGGCCGCAACGCTTACCGCTGGGGCCTGTGCTGCACGAAAACCGGCGGGTGCCGTGTGCGCGTTGTGCGAGTGGCGTACCCAGAGGATGACTGCCAAAACCGCTACGAGCGCGGCGACGGCAAGGATTCTCCACGGAATATCGCCACTGGAATTCGCGGCAAAATTTCCTCGCGGGGGGCGAAGGTGGTCGGTCCGCGGAAGTTGCAGTTCGGGGAGCTCCTCGACTTGTACGAGTGATGGAGATTTTCCGGCAGACTTGTGGGACTCGACCGCATGCCTTTTTTCAGTCACCGCCAGGCGTTGCAGTGAGTCCGGCTTCGCGGATGTTTCCGGTTCCCAGACCTCGTGGGCGTCGATCTGCGCCTGGCGCAGGCAAGCGAGATAGTCGCTGACGGCTTCCTCATCGTTGAGCCCCAGGTGCTTGGCATAGGCGCGGATGAATCCCTTGTTGAAAACGCCACCGGGTAACTGGTCGAAGTGTTCCTCTTCAATGGCACGAAGCATGCGCGCGCCAATCTTGGTGACGTTGGAAACGTCATCGAGCGAAATTTCTTTCTTCTCGCGCGCTTTGCGGAATTTGTCTCCGAACTCGCCCACATTGTCCTGCCAGGGTAGGCCTTAGCCTGAATGATGACGGGAACATCATAGGACAACGGGAACATGTGCGCCACCGTCAAGAGTGATAGGCGAGGGTAACCTGCGCAAGCCTTTGGGCGCAGCCTAAGGTTTCTTACGAAGGGCGAGGGTGAACTTTGCCTGGCAGGTTCTGGCCGGATCGTCGAAGGCTTCGGCGGTGCGGTCCCCTGCAGAGGCTTCGAAAAAAAGGCCGTGCTTCACGCGTTCGGGAAGCCCGGTGAAGCCAGCTCGGCCATCGGAGTTGGTCCCGACTTCCAGGTCGAGTTTGCGGGCGTACATGAATCCGTAGGCGATGTGAACGGCGATCTTGGCGGCGTAGATCGCGGCGCCATCGGCGTCGGTCACGGTGAAGTCGGCGGAGCAGGGACCGACTCCGCCATCGACCACCGGAACGGGCTGGGCATCCGAGCCTCGGCCGGCCTGGACCGCCGCCAGAATGACTGCAACCGTCAACATCGCGAGCCGGAGAGGAAGTTGTGAGATCGGTTCTCGCATCTTTCGCATCCTGAAAGAATACGCCTACGCGGCAACTCCGGGGCGAATCAATGTGGGTCTAGGTCCAAGATGGCGTTGGCTTTACAGGTACTAGTTACCAACGGTCATTGCGAGTGTACGAAAGTGACGAATATACTTTTTGAACACCATCCGATTAGGCGAGGGACCACGGTATTACTGCATGCCTGAGGCCGGCACTCAATTGACGCGGCAGAATCAGGAACTCACGATCTTTCACGATGTGGCCAAGGCGCTCACGTCGTCGCTGGATCTCGACTCTATCCTGCAAACCATCATGGAGAAGATGGCAGAATATTTTCGTCCCGATACGTGGTCGCTATTGATGGTCGACGAAGGCCTCGACGAGCTCTATTTTGCGATTGCGGTGGGCGACAAGGCGGAAGCGCTGAAAAGTGTGCGGCTGAAAATGGGCGAAGGTATCGCCGGGTGGGTGGCAAAGCACGGGGAGGCGCGAATTGTGCCGGATGTGAGCGCGGACCCCGCCTTTGCCAGGCGCGTGGACCAGACCACTCAGTGGGAGACGCGATCGGTGATCTGCGTGCCCCTGCGATCGAAGCTGCGGGTGCTGGGCGTGATCCAACTGGTCAACGTGGATCTGGAGCGGTTCAAGGATGCGGAACTGTTCTTCCTGCAGTCACTGTGCGACTACGCGGCGATCGCTATCGAGAATGCACGCTGGGTCGAGAAGATTCAGGAACTGACCATTACCGACGACTGCACGGGTTTGTATAACGCACGGCATCTGTATAAAACGCTGGACACCGAGGTCTATCGCTCGTCCCGCTTTGGTTACGAATTCAGCATCCTGTTTATCGACCTGGATCACTTCAAGGCGGTCAATGACACGCACGGACATTTGATTGGGAGCAAACTGCTGGCGGAGATCGGATATTTGATCAAGGCGCAGTTGCGCTTGATTGATTTTGCGTTTCGCTACGGTGGTGATGAGTTTGTGGTCCTGCTGCCGCAGACGGGAAAAGATCAGGCGCTGGTGGTGGCGAAACGATTGCGCGATGGTTTGCGGGCCAGCAGTTTTTGCCGCGAAGAAGGTCTGAATCTGAATGTGCGGGCATCGATCGGGCTGGCAACGTATCCCCACGACGCTCGCACCGCTCACGACGTGATTCGCCAGGCGGACGGAATGATGTACGTAGTGAAAAATTCCAGCCGCGACAATATCGGGATCGCGCAGCGCGGGACATTGAAGGAATAGAGCCCGACTTCAGACCTCAGACTTCAGCCCTCAGACCTCAGACCTCCTAATAATCCATACTCCAGTTTTTATTTGGTTTGCGGGAAAATCGTTTTCATTTTCAAGGTGGGCTTGAGGCGGCGCCGGGCTTCGCTTCTGGGGCGGAGGGCCTCCAGGGATTTGCGTTGGCGGGGGCTTTGGGGTTGACACCGAAATCCCAGACGTAGAGGTTCATGCCTTCTTTGCCTCCGTCTTCAGTCATCATTTCGACGAGGACATATTCTCCCGGCGCGAGACTCTCGGTCGGAGTGAGTTTCAGCCAGCCTACGCTGACGCGAGTAACGGTGGTTTTTACCAGGTGCTGCTCCTGGCTGATTTTGCCCGTCACCTGGCGCTTCACGTCACCCAGGATGCGCTTGCCATTCTTGACCTCTGCCCGGACGATACGAAAACGGTCGGTGGGTAAGCTGGGCTGCTGCGGACTTTGTGCGGCGCTTGTGGAACCTTTAGCGGCAGCCGGATCGGGGTGGTCCGAGGCGGCGTCCACTTTGATGTAGAGGGACGGAACGTCGACGTGGGACTGCATCGGAGCATGGGCGCCATCCAGTTCGATGGTTTGTTTCAGGCCGGCCACCGGGTTGATGGCGCCACGGAAAATGTTAGCTTTCGTGTTGCGGCTGACGTCGCCAGCGGTCTGTTGAAGCTCTACGATCTGAGGCTCGCCCTGAAAACTGTCGAGAAGAAACACCCCTGAATCTTCGGGCAGGCGCAGTCCGGGAGCGACCTGTGGGAGCAGCGTTTCTTCGCGTTCACGCTCCTGTTCGACCTCCTTATCGAGTTGCACGGCTTCTGGGACGGACGCTCCGGCAGCGCGCTCCTTTTCGTACTTCTCGGTGGCGGGCCAATCGACCAGCGACTCGGGAATTTCCTCCCATTCATTGCGCTCCGCGCTCAAATAGCGTACGCGATTGCCTTTCGTTTCATATTTCGTGACGAACTGATAGGAACCGTCTTTGAGGATGAGGCGGCGCGCAAGATCCTGCGCCGCGGTAAGAGAAGGAAGCGCGAGCAAGAGCATGAAAGCAGAAACCAGTACGGGCGCGAAGAAATGTCGGATACGTTGAAGTCTCAGGAGCATATTTTCTCCAATTATCGTCCGCGCCAGGCAAAGAGTCGAACCATTCTATGGGCGCAATTCGCCGGTCTGCCCGCAAGATCGTTCCTTGTTTCAGAAGTTGGCTCCGGTCAGAGCACACCGAGCAGAGCAGCTCCAGGAGAACTTGACTTCCACGACCACGGGATTTCACTGATCCACGGTGGAGCGGCCCTTGTAGTATGCTGTTGCTCGCGAACGCAACCTCTGCAAACCATGAACCGTACCTCTCTGTTAGCCAGCCTGTCTTACTCATTAAGCATAGCTTCGTTGTGCGTGGCGGCCGCGGTGGCCCAATCGGGTCCAGTGCCGGCTGCATCTTCCGCTAGTGAGCAGAATTCTACGCAAGCCAGAACTTCTTCCGCGCAGGGTACGCAACCGGTTTCGTATGCGTCAATAACGCAGTTGAACGGAGTGTTGGCGCAACTGGAAGCGAGCGCAAAGAGTACGCAGGCCGACCTGGCGAAGTTGCGAATCGAACGCTGGAAGGCGGACGGCGGCTCGAAGAAACAAACGTTGGCGAATGTCGATTCCATTCAGCGCAACCTGCAGGGCGCTCTCCCGGAGATCATCGCGCAATTGCGCGTTCAGCCCGAAGATCTGCCCACAACTTTCAAACTTTACCGCAATCTCGATGCCCTGTATGACGTGTTGGGAAATGTGGTCGAAATAACGGGGGCTTTTGGGTCGAAGGACGATTTTCAGTCGCTTGCCAACGATCTGAGCACGTTTGAGGGCACGCGCAAGCAGTTGGCGCAGCGGATTGAGAGCTTGTCATCGGCCAAGGAAGCTGAGATCGTGCGGCTGCGAGCGGACTTGAAGACAGCGCAGGCGGCGATTCCAGTGGCTCCGCCGAAGAAGATTGTCGTGGACGATACCGAACCACCGAAGAAGCCCGCAGTGCGGAAGAAGAAGCCGGCGACCCCATCCACCACGAAGCCGCCGGCGGGGCAGACCCCGCCCGCGCAACCGCCCCCAGCGTCGAAGCCGCAGTAAGAACAGTTCGTGAGCGACCAAACGCCGAATCTGGTAATCTTCCACCGCATCTACATGGCATCCTAAAACGACTTGATCCAGGGTCCGAAATCGGAAGCCTGACGCCCGAAGCCTGACGCCTGAGGTTTGAAGCCCCGTTATGCATTCACACGGCAGCATTGTCACGACGGTGTTCGGACTCATCATCATTTGGGTCGTGCTGCTGGATGCGTTCGAAACGGTGGTGTTGCCGCGCCGCGTAATGCGGCACTTTAGGCTGACAGCGTGGTTCTATCGGCGGACGTGGGTTCCATGGCGAGGAATTGCGCGCCGCATCAAAACGGCCTCCCGACAACAAAATTTTCTGGGCTATTTCGGCCCGCTGTCGTTGATCCTGCTGTTGGTCTTCTGGGCGGCGGGACTGATTCTAGGGTTTGCTCTGCTGCAGCACGGGATCGGTGGACACGAACAGCTGAATCAGGAGCCGATTACATTCTGGCGAATCCTTTATCACAGCGGAGAGACCTTTTTCACGCTCGGATATGGCGACATTGTCCCGACTTCGGCAGGGTCGCGGGCGCTTTCGGTGATGGAAGCGGGGATGGGATTCGGGTTTCTAGGCGTGGTGATCGGATACATTCCCGTGGTCTACGCGTCGTTCTCTCGGAGGGAGATTCAGATTTCGATGTTGGATTCCCGCGCGGGATCGCCCCCGTCGGCTGCGGAGTTACTTCTGCGCCTGGCTGGAAGGTCAGAAGACCCGGGTGTCGATCAAAGAGTGCTCGATGAAGTTCTGCGGGACTGGGAGCGTTGGGCGAGCGAATTGCTGGAAAGTCACATTTCGTACCCGGTGCTGAGTTTTTTTCGTTCCCAGCACAGTAACCAATCGTGGCTGGGGGCGCTGACGACAATGCTCGATGTGACTTCGCTGGTGCTGACCGGGATTGACGGAGTGCATCCGGGGCAGGCGAAGTTGACATTCGCCATGGCGCGGCACGCGGCAGTGGATCTGGCGCAGGTGGTGAATGCGCGATACGATCCCGCAGCAGCCGAGCGCCTGACACACGCGGACCTCAGTAATTTGCGGGAAGCGCTGGCAGCGGCGGGGCTGCGCTTGCGAAGCGACGAATATGGCCGCGACAAGCTAGAGAAGTTGCGATCCATGTATGAACCATATGTGCATTCCACGGCCCGGAACTTGATGCTGACGCTGCCTCCGTGGAAACACGCACAAAAAACGCGCGACAACTGGCAAGCGGGGCCGTGGGATCGGCTGATCCAGGCGCGAGGGCTAGGAGCGCTAGGAGAGAAATCGCAAACGCCACCGCCAGTGCTGGCGGGCGAGGATCACTTCTAAGGATCGTCAGCCGATTCTCATTCCATCTTTCGTATCCAGACGTAGCGAGCTCTCTGCGGATGTCTGCGTGCTAACATCCTTAGTTTCGGATTCTCAGCAATGAAGCATACCGGCGAGAACGTGGTGCGTATAGAGGCGGAAGCCTTGCGCGCTCTCGCGGATCGGCTTGCGGGGCCGATGGCAGGAGCGTTTGCGCAAGCCATGGACTTGCTGTTTTGCTGCGCCGGCCGCGTGGTCGTCACCGGTATGGGAAAGAGCGGACTGATTGCGCGGAAGATTGCGGCAACGTTCAGTTCTACAGGGACCCCGGCACTGTACCTGCATCCCGTGGACGCAGTGCACGGGGATCTGGGCATGGTGGTGCGCGGGGACGTGGTGCTGGCGCTCTCGGCTTCGGGGGAAACTGAGGAGATTCTGCAATTGCTGGCGACGATCAAACGGCTGCAAGTGCCGCTGATCGCGATGACGGGGGATGAGTTTTCTGGAAAGAGCGCGGGCGAGTCGCCCGTGCCTACACAAACACCTTCGAGACGGACCATCTCCACTCTTGCGGCGGCGGCCGATGTGGCGCTTGATTGTTCGATCACGCAGGAGGCCTGTTCTCTCGGGTTGGCTCCGACAGCTTCTACAACAACCATGCTGGCGTTGGGGGATGCTCTGGCGGTGACTCTGAGTGAAAGACGTGGTTTCAAAGAAGAAGACTTTGCCAACTTGCATCCTGGCGGAAAGTTGGGGAAGCGTTTGGCGCGGGTGGAATCGTTGATGCATTCCGGGGAGGCGCTGCCCTGTGTTACGCCCGAGACGAAAATGCCGGACGTGATTTATGAAATGTCACGCAAGAAGTTGGGTGTGACAGCGGTCGTGGAGGGCGGGAAACTGGTAGGAATCATCAGCGACGGCGATTTGCGGCGCCTGCTGGAGAAGCGGGGAAAGGATGTGATGGATCTCACGGCCGGCGAGGCCATGACGAAGGATCCCAAGACGATTGCGCCGGAAGAATTTGCCGCGACCGCGCTGGCTTTGATGGAAGAAAAGAAGATTACTTCATTAATGGTCGTCGATGGAGGAAGCAAACTGAAAGGAATCGTGCATCTGCACGATCTGTGGGGAACCGAGCTGGTGTAAGGCTTTGGTGCAAGGCTTTGGTGTAAGGCTTTGGTGTAAGGCTTTGGTAGTTGTTTAATCGGGTAGTTGAGTAATTGAATAAGAGCGAGACTCGGTTTTCAATTGGACAATTACTCAATCATCCAATAACTCACTCGGGAGAGTTTGCCATGTATCACTACGATCCCAGTACCGCGCTGGAAGAATTGAATGAAGATGCGACGCTGCCGAACCCGGTGCATGTGCGGGATATGATTCTGCGCAAGAAATTGACCGCGGATAAATCGCTGGACTTGAACCGGCTGTTCGTCGAGTATCAGAAGTTTTTTGGCGAGGCGCAGAAACTGGGGAAAGAGATATTGAAGCAATTAGCAGGGTAGTGATGTGACGAGTACCACAGAAAACCTGACCCGCTACAGCGCAAAGAATTCATCGTCCGGCCAGAAAGTCGACTAACTCCTCGCGGGTGAATCCGGCTTCCCGTAACAAAGACATCAGAGTCCCTTTCGGCAGATCGCGATTGTGACTTGGAACCACTGCTCGGCGGCGAGACGTCGGATGGTAAAAGATGAAGTGGCTGCCCGAGGTATGGTCGAGTGTGAATCCGTTCTGCTCCAGAAAGCGGATAGCTTGGCGCGGTCTGACGGCGGGTAGTTTCGGCATGGATCACCTCGCCAGTTATATAACGGGCCGAGACTGATTCTTAGCGGGAATATTCGAGATCAAGAGAGGCCACGAGCGTTTTGTCGTCCGTAGGAACGGGATCCTTGTGTTTGCGCAGGCTGGCGATATAGCCGGAAATGGCGTCTCTGGCCATTTCTCGCGCCTCGTCCACAGTGCGGCCGTAGGTGACACAGCCCGGTAGCGCGGGAACAAGTGCAGTGTAACCGCCCTCTGGCTCTGGTCGGAGCATGATGTTGTAGTGATAGCGGGCTTTTGGCATAGTGCGTGGGATCATTCTAGCCGCGAGCCGACAGCCAGTCAAAGAAACTCGCTGCTACAATTACCAATTCATCTGCGGGACCTTGCGAGCGAATGTTGCTCGCGTGCTCGCAACTCAGGACATGGTACTCAAACCCTATGCATCGTTGGTCACAACTGTTTATTCCTACACTTCGCGAGGCACCGGCCGATGCCGAAGTCGCCAGTCACAAGTTTCTGGTGCGGGCAGGCTACATCCGCCAGCTCGCGGCGGGAATCTATTCGTATCTCTTCCTCGGCAACCGGTCGTTTAACAAAATTATCGCAATCGTGCGCGAGGAGATGGATCGCATCGGGCAGGAATTTTATTTGCCGGCGCTGCATCCCCGGGAAATTTGGGAAGCCAGCGGGCGCTGGGCGCTCATGGGCGACAACCTCTTTCGACTAAAAGACCGCAAGGGCGCCGACCTGGCGCTCGGCATGACTGAAGAGGAGGTCATGACCTCGATAGCGCTGAAGGAGCTGCGCAGTTACAAACAGCTGCCGCAGATCTGGTATCAGATCGCGCCCAAGTTTCGTGACGAGCTGCGGCCCAAGTCGGGGCTACTGCGGGTGCGGCAGTTCATGATGAAGGACGCATACTCTTTCGACATCGATGCCGCCGGGCTCGATGTTTCTTACAAGAAGCACTATGAAACCTATTGCCGCATTTTCGACCGCTGCGGATTGAAGTACATGGTGGTGGAGGCGGATTCCGGGGCGATGGGCGGAAAGGAGTCGCACGAATTCATGGTGCGGACTCCGGCAGGGGAAGATCAGATTGTCAGTTGCGACGGCTGTAACTACGCGGCGAACATGGAGAAGGCAACGTCGAAGCTCGAAGCGGTGACGGATCTTGCCGCGGAGGGCGACGGGAAGCCACTCGAAGTTCACACGCCGGGACAGAAGACGATTGAAGATGTGGCGAAGTTTCTGGGAGTCTCGCCGAAGAACAAGATCAAGACGCTGGCGCTGATGGCGGAGGAGAAAGACGAGAAAACTGGCAAAACGAAATTACGCGGGATCGTCGTGCTGATGCGTGGCGACCATCAGTTGAATGAGGCCAAGCTGAATGGCGCCGTTGGAATGGCTACGCGCCCAATGGAAGAGAGCGAGATCAGGGCACTGTTCAAATCCCCGGCAGGATACTTAGGACCGGTTGGAATTGAATGGGCGAAAGATCGAAAGAAAGACGCGGACCAGGCCGTGCTTCTCGTCGACAAGGCGCTCGAGGGGCGCGCCAACCTGATCGCGGGAGCTAACAAAGAAAACTATCACCTCAAGAATCTGACGCCGGGAAAGGACTTTCATCCCACTGCTTACGCCGACCTGCGCTCGGTAATCGCGGGCGAGGCCTGTCCCAATTGCGGCAAGCCGCTGCGCATCGATACGGCGCTAGAGATCGGGCACATCTTCAAGCTAGGATACCGGTATTCCGAGTCGATGGGCGCGCGTGTGCTCGACAAAAACGGCAAGGAAGTCACGCCGATCATGGGGAGCTACGGCATCGGAATTGAGCGCATTCTGACGGCTGCCGTGGAACAGGGAAATGACGAAAATGGATTCTGGCTGCCGCCCGCGATTGCGCCGTTTGAGATTGTGGTTGCGCCGGTCAATGTGAAAGATGAGACGGTTCGGGATGCCGCGGAAGACATCGCAAAAAAGCTTGAAGCGGCTGGATTCGACGTGATCCTTGACGACCGAGATGAGCGGCCGGGAGTCAAGTTCAAGGATGCCGATTTGGTCGGTATCCCGTTTCGAATCACGGTGGGAAAGAAGGTTACCGAAGGTACTGTGGAGGTCGTTCTGCGCTCGACTCGCGAAATTCGCGATGTTAAGATCAGCGCGATTGTGGAATCTTTCGAGGAGTTGCTCCGCCGGCCGAAATGAGATGTTCCTCGTTCCCGGCAGGGCAGATCGTGGGACATGGGGACATTCAAAGCAGTTGGCGGATTTTTAATCATCATCGCGGTGATCTATGCCGGATTTCAGATCATTCCCCCGGAACTGACTAACTATTCGTTTACCGATGACTTGCGGATGGTGGCATTAACCGGGGGAGCGAATCCGCGTACGACGGACCAAGAGTTGATAGACTCGGTAATTAAGAAAGCCCAGGAACATCAAATCGTGCTGACCCCCGAGAACGTGACAGTGCAGCGGATTGGAACGCCGGGACTACCGGCGGTCTATGTCGCGGCCGACTACAGCGTTCCCGTCAGTTTGCCGGGCTATTCCTTCAATCTTCATTTCACCCCTTCCAGCGGAAACAAAGGCTTCTAGACACGAGGGTTCATTCCATTCTGCTCTCCATCTACCATTGCTTTCCACATCGAAGTTAAAGTCCCAGAGCTTCGACGTGCAACTGAGCAGACTCTCCTCGCCAAAAAAAAAGAGCGGCGTGATTAGGAGAACGCACCGTTTCGCTCCAGAGACTTCGTCAATGACGTTCGTAACCTTGCCACAAGGTTACGTCGCACCTAACATCGGCGTGGGATAAAGCGTTTTTTCGCGCGATCTGCGATATCAGATCCAAAGTCTCTGGGAGAAGTCATGGCGATGAAGATTCGAATGCTCCTCAGTTCAGTTGTAGTGCTGACCGTGATGTGGCTTCCCGGCTGCGGCGGCCATTACAAGTGTGGTATTACGTTTGGAAATTCCAGTTGCTCATCCTCGGGATCGGGGACAGGCTTAGGGGGCGGCTCGACGGGTTCTGGCGCTCCGACGGCTTTTGCTTTTTCCGCCGTTGGTACCAGCGACCTGATCGAAAGTTTCACGTACAGCGCAGCCACAAAAAACATCCTGCCTACTCCGAACTCCACGAGCCAAAGTGCTCCGGCATCGGGAGGAGGTCGACTGATTGTGGCCCAGGGGAAATATTTGTACGGGGAGTTTTATGCGACTGGCTTTTTTAACCAGATTTTTGGCTGGTCAATCGACGCAACGGGGAATTTGACGCCGATCAGCGGCAGCCCGTTCGTCTTGCCGGGTTGGACCGGCAACATCCTGGGCAGTATGATTACCAATCCCGCCGGCACATTGCTCTTCCGGGCTGACGCTGGCGCTGTTCAGGGCGAGTCTACGGTTTATGTATTGCAGATCGGGGCGGGTGGGGTATTAACTGAAGCCGCTGGTTCGCCTTTTGCCATTCCTTTTGTCCCAGGGACCATGACAACAGACGGCTTGGGAAGTTATCTGTACGTGACGGCTTTGGCGTCGACCCTTTCTCCCGTCGAAATCGGCGCTTACGGCGTCAGCAGCACCGGTTCGCTAACTCCTGTGGTGGGCAGTCCATTTGTCTATCCGATGAACCAGGTTGTTGGTGACGGTTCAGGCAAGTTTCTGATTGGTACGACAGCCAGCAACACCGGCGATGATCACCTATATGTGTTCGGCATTCAACAATCGGGGAATAACGCAGGGGCGATCGCTCCCGTATTCGGATCGCCGTTCGCCACACTGTATTCGCCATTTGCAATCGCGGTTCAGCCCGGCGGCGAATTCGTCTACTCTCTCAGCAACAGCCCAGTGGAAGGATATCAAGTGAATACGACCACGGGAGCGATAACACCGGTGCCGGGTTCTCCTTTCAGCTCTTACACGATTCAAGAGGGTGCCTTTGACCAGACCGGAAGCTACCTCTTCGGACTAGACGGTAATACGCTGACTGCGTACCAAGTCTCCAGCGCCGGTGGCCTCACGTCGATGGGTGACGGGGTGGAGGGGTGGGACAACATCATAGCAATCGCCGACGTGCCCTAGGGCGCTGCTGCCGCGAGGTGCAAAAGGCAAAGACTGTTGACGTTCTGAGACCCGCATGTACTGCGGGTCTCTTTTCTTTTTGCCGTAGCGGTACAATGGATGTATCCCAATCGTGGCTGCGGAGCGGCAAATCGATCACCATGGAAGTCGGCGGGGTCCGGCTCGGGAACTGGGCGATACAAACCTTTTTAGGCAACCCGACGTCTGAGTGAGTGACGGAGAATTTCACCGTCTAGCCGTTCACCACATCGAAGCTCTCGAATCGTGACTAGATCGTGACTACATTGTGACTATCAAGATCAGAATTCCGAAGGGCGGCAGGGAAAACGGGGGCAGGATATTCCGCTGGTTGCCCCGTGACCCGGTGCTGCGCGCCGCGATGGTGGCATTTCTGATCCTCGCAGTCTCGTTTACGGTCTTGTTTTCTTACTTTTACATCAAGTACGACCGCATCATCGAGAAGCGCTTCCGCACCCCCATCTTCGCCAATTCGGCGAAGATTTACGCCCTGCCCAAGACGGTTCGAGACGGCGAGAAGATCGAGCCACGCCAGATCGCCGCGGAGTTGCTGCATGCAGGCTATTCCGATGAAGAAGGCCAGTCGACTCTTGGCAGTTTTCGTTTGCTGAAGGACGCGATTGAGATCACTCCCGGGCCGGAGTCCTACCACAGCCCCGAGCCGGCGCGAATCACTATTCACGACGGGCGGGTGGACCAGATCACCAGCAACGGCAGCGAGCTTTCAGCCTACGAACTGGAGCCGCAACTGGTGACCGCTCTGTTCGACGCCGAGCAGAGGTCGAAACGCCAACTGGTGAAGTATGACGACATTCCTCCCATGATGGTGCAGGCGGTGCTGGCGATTGAAGACCGCCGCTTCTTTGAACATAGCGGAGTGAATTTTCTGCGCATGGCGGAAGCCGCCTGGATCGATGTCATGCGCGGTCGGCATGACCAGGGCGGCTCCACGCTCACCATGCAGCTTTCCCGCGGATTCTTCCTGACTCCGGAAAAAACCATCAGACGCAAGCTGATTGAGATGCTGATCGCCGAGGAACTGGAGCAGAAGTTCAGCAAGCAGCAGATTTTCGACTTTTATGCGAACTGGGTGGACCTGGGCCAGAGAGGATCGTTTTCCATCAGCGGCTTCGCCGAAGCATCCAAGGCATACTTCAACAAAGAACTGAAAGACATCACTCTGCCCGAGGCGGCGCTGCTTGCGGGATTGATTCAGCGCCCCAGCTATCTGTCCCCCTACCGGCATCCCGAGCGCGCCATGGAGCGCCGGAATCTGGTGCTGGAATCGATGGTAGAGACTCACGCCATCACCCGCGAGCAAGCCGATAAAGCCAAAGCAGCGCCGCTCAAACTGGCGCCGCCGAACGTGGAAGCCAGCGACGCACCCTATTACGTAGACATGGTCCGCGACACCCTGATCAGCAAGTTCAACGAGAGCGAGTTGAACGAGCAGTCGTACCGCATCTACACCACGCTCGATCCTGAGCTGCAGAAAGCCGCTGCCGAGGCCGTGGAGACCGGCATCAAGCTGGTTGATAACCAGGTCAAGAAGTTACGTACCAAGAAAGTGAAGGTAGGCAAGAAGTTTGAAACCAAGGTGTTGCCGGGCCCACAGGCGCAAGTCGCGCTGGTCGCGCTCGATCCCCACACCGGTGCCGTGCTGGCGCTGGTGGGAGGTCGGGACTACGGCTGGAGCCAGTTGAATCACGCGGTGTCGAAGCGCCCGACAGGATCGATCTTCAAGCCGTTTGTGTATGCCGCGGCCATGAACAGCGCGCTGGACGGCTCGCCCACCGTGCTGACTCCGGCGTCGACCGTCACGGACGCGCCTTCAACCTTCACCTATGGCGATCAGATCTATGAGCCGCGGAATTACAAAGAGGAGTATCACGGCGACGTGTCGTTACGTTACGCGCTGGCCATGTCGCTCAACAATGCGACGGTAAAGGTGGCGGAAGAAGTCGGTTACGACAAGGTCGCCAGCCTGGCAAAGTCGGCGGGGATCATCTCCGTCAAGGCGACTCCGGCGATGGCGCTGGGCTCCTACGATGCGTCGCCGCTGGATATGACGGGCGCCTACACGACATTCGCGAACAAAGGCGTTCGGCTATCGCCCATCCTGCTGCGCTCGGTGCGCAATGGCAAGGGCGATGTGATCGCGAACTATAACACCGACCAGCGCCAGGTGCTCGACCCGCGGATAGCCTACATCATGACCACCATGATGGCGAGCGTGATCAACAATGGCTTGGGTTTCTCCGCCGTTCGAGGCCGCGGATTCACCGCTCCGGCGGCCGGAAAAACCGGCAGTTCGCACGATGGCTGGTTTGCGGGGTACACCTCGAATTTGTTGTGCATCGTCTGGGTGGGATACGACGACTATAGCGATCTTCGTCTAGCCGGCGGAGTGACCGCCGCTCCCATCTGGACGGAGTTTATGAAGAAGGCGGCCCTGCTGCCGCAGTATTCCGACATGCAGAACTTCCAGCAGCCGACCGGCGTAGTGGATGTGCAACTGGATAAGATCACCAACCGCCTCGCCACTCCTACTTGCCCGGACGACTATGTTTCAGCTTTCGTGGCCGGAACCGAACCTCGCGAGACCTGCGACGCCCAAGACGGAATGAAAGGATTTTTCTCCAAGATATTTGGGGGAGGAAACAAACCATTGCCTGCTGCAAATCAGGGCGAAGCATCGATTCAGGAAGACCCCAACAATCCCCAGGACCCCAAGAAAAAGAAAAGCTTTTTAGGAAAAATAGCGGGCATCTTTAAAGACGATAAGACCACCGCCCCCCCTCCGAAACCACCGGACAGCGGAGACACTCCGCCGCATTGATTTGTTGAGTGTTGGCAGGTGGCTTATCTTCCCCCGCGGAAATTCACGAACGCTCGCTTCGCCGTGGAAGAGCGGCCCTTTCAGGGCCGCGTAAGGCGCCGTTAAACCAGCCGCGCTTCAGCGCCTGCGGTCGTTTTTTGCAGCAGAGATTAGTTTTCAGCAGCCTGCTAAGAAACCAAATCGCGACTCGCCTGCCCCCAAGCAACCCACACCTTTGATAACAGCTGGTCGTGATGAAGTGCAGGTATCCAGCACTGTAGTGGCGATGGAGGCGTCGAAGCATGATCGACTTCTACCATGCGCGTGAAGTTCCGCGCAGTGACGAATGAATGGAATCTGCGGTCGCTGTCGCCAACTTTCGAAAACCGCGAAAAGATGGAGCAGCCTCAAGTCGTAACGGTTCCGGCAAACAGCAAAACCAAGGTGTGGGCCGCCCCCATGGCCCGATTCGCAGCCCCCAACCACCAACCCTTTGTCATTCCGACAGGTGAGCGAAGCGAGCCAGGAGGAATCTGCTTTCTGAAGGTGGATTTAGCGTCGGCGAGGAAGTCCCTTTGCCGAGGCCTCGGATCCAGGTGGTTCACGGAACGGTTCCACAGGAATGCGCTCGTAACGCACTTCCAGCACGGTCAGGGATTCTGTGCCGCCCGGCAATTGCAGGACTACGCTGTCACCCGCTGCCGACTTCATCAACGCGCGCCCCAGAGGTGACACCCAACTGATGTGGTTGCGATTGAGATCGATCTCGTCGGTGCCCACGATGCTCACCACTCGCTCCACTCCCGCGGCATTGGCATAGCGCACGGTCGCTCCGAAGAATGCCCTCGCCGCCGCCTGCCCCGCTCTCGGAGCTTCCGGGTCCACCACTTCCGCGGCTTCGATTCGCTTGGTGAGAAAGCGAATCCGCCCATCGATCTGCCGCAGCCGCCGCTTGCCGTACTGATAGTCGGCGTTTTCACTGCGATCGCCGTTGCTGGCAGCCCACGCCACCACCTCCACCACGGCCGGCCGTTCCCTGGTGAGCAGAAACCGGTGCTCATCTTTCAGTCGCTCCAGCCCGCTCGGCGTGATGTAGTTCTTGACCCGCGTCGCGGGCGCGTCCGGTTGTGGTTTTCTCGTAAACCCTTTTCGCATCTCGTAGTCCTTCGTCCTTCTAAGGCGAATCAGTGGGTGCCCCAATGAACCGGGTGAACGCCGCGGCCCTGACTGATTTTTTCACGTTGTCCGGTGAGCAGAGGGACAGCCGGGTCGTTCTCCGGGTCTCGCCGCCAAGAGTAAAAAAAACGGGAAACGTTTCGTCTGCCCCCACATTTCCCAAACAGGAATTTGGATGCGATCTGTCTGTCCCTTATCCCCACGTTTGTAGCAGCGTGAAAATAAGGGGCTCCCGACAACTCAACTCAGTCAACTAAGGGTCCAGTCCTCAATCGTTAACCTGTGCACTCGTCGAAACTCCTGCGAGTTGTGAGTGACGAGCGTCAAGCCCAGGCTGCGGGCGTGGGCGGCAATGAACAGATCGTTCGCTCCAATCATCTTTCCTGACTTTTTCAACTGCGCGCGAATCTGCGCGTAGTGCGAAGACGCGGCGTCGGGGAAGTCCAGAACTTCCACGTAATTCAGAAAGGCATTCAGCGCCGCTTCGTCCTGCTGGCGGCGGGGAGATACTTCAACACCATAGAGCAACTCAGACTTGGCAACTACTGAGACACAAACGTCGCTGACCGGCACGCTTTGCAGACGCCGCAAGACCGGATCATGGGAACGTTTCATCACGTAAGAGCAGATGTCGGTATCCAGCATGTAGCGGAGCATTAGCGCTCACGCTCCTGCACCGGCAGGTCCTCCACCCCTTCCATGAAGCTTGCCGAAGCCGCAGGCGCATCCGCCAAATAGGAATTCCAATCAAATGGCCGGGGCGACAACACGACCTCGCTCCCTTCTTTGCGAATGAACACCTCCTGGGTGCGGAACTGAAACTCCTTGGGCAGGCGGACCGCCTGGCTGCGGTTGTTCATGAAGACTTTCGCCTTGCGCGCTATGGATTGGTCTTTACTGTTTGGCATATACACAAGTATATGCCAGGAGGGGAGCACGGGCAAGAGAGGTGTTTTTCGGACGGGTGGCGCACCTTTGCGCTTCTTGTAAAAGTAGGGAGGTCAGGGTCGGATTTGCTTCGACATCTTTCCTTCCGATTTGCAGCGGTTTGGATCCATTGGTGCACGCATCTGGAGTTCCCACCCTTGCGAAAACCGCGCAAGAGCGGGCCAGCCCCAGTCCGGGTTTTCTGGCGCTCGCGGTCGCAATACTAGTTTTCGCTGCCGCTACCGTGTTTCTGTTTGCAGAGCTTGCATTCGGTCGGCGCCTCTGAGTTGTCTACGCGATGCTTCACAGGTTTTGTTGTCCGAAGGAAGGCGAAGATCGCCTTAAGGTCGTCATCGGTTAGATTCTTGTAAGCCATCACGGGCATGATCGCGCTCAGCTTGCGCGCTTTAACCTGTCCGGTGCGCAGTAC
Organism: uncultured Acidobacteriaceae bacterium; assembly: GCA_963733795.1. Taxonomy (GTDB): domain Bacteria; phylum Acidobacteriota; class Terriglobia; order Terriglobales; family Acidobacteriaceae; genus Sulfotelmatobacter. The sequence continues at coordinate 366,994 of CAVTED010000001.1, read as the reverse complement.
GCTCAAGAAAAGAGCCTCGTCGTAATAGGGGATTCCGGATGGATCGGGTGTGATATTCGCACTGGCGACAGTGCCCCAGGGGCCCGTGAAGGAGAAGCCTCCGGCGAAGTCCATACCAGGGACGTTTTGTCCGCGCACTTGAGGAGTATGGCAGTCGACACAACCGGCCTGGTCGGCAAGGTGGGCTCCGTATTGGAGTTGGTCAGAGGAGCCAACGTCGGCGACCGGTGCGGTAACCGGATCGGGCGCAGTGCGGATCAAGTACTTCACGGGAAAAATGATTTCAGTTGGGGGAAGCGGGTTATGGACAGGAGACAGCGATCGCAGGTAGACCACAACAGATGCCAGATCTTCATCCGACATATTTCGGTAGTGTTGGTAGGGCATGATGGGAAAAAGGGCGCGGCCAAGGTGGCCGACGCCTTCGCGTATGGCCCGGGCTAGTTGATCATCGGTCCAAAGGCCGACGCCGGTTTCCTGATCGGGCGTGAGGTTGGGCGCCACCATGCGCCCGGGCAGGCCAGCGTAGGGCAAAACCTCTCCGGAGGCTTCTTTGCCAGCCATTATGGGCGTGCCTGGGGCGGTCCAGTCATGCGGGCTGTGGCAATAGACGCAGCCGCTCAAGCCTGTCGCGATGTAGCGGCCTCGCTCGACGCGTTGCGGCGTCCGCTCGAATGTGCGGTTCGTGAGAGCACGCGTTTTGGGGCCGAGAAACGGCCTCCACCCGATGGTCAACGTGACCGCGATAGCAAGCAGGACTACTAGCGAACCCAATGCGATGAGAAACCATTTCCCGAATCGTCTCATTTGAACTTTTCCTCCTTCGCGGGAGTTGGCTCGCGTTGCACCACGACCAAAAACACCACACCGACAACGGTAAACATTCGGAATGCCTCTTCCTGCCCATTCCACAGTTTCGACTGCCACATCAGAAACCATTCGCCCCCGACATCGAGGAATGCCACCAACCACATCAGCAGGCTCGTCGTCAGAGCAATCACGGCGACGTCCAGTGCAGCGGCGAATTGCGCCCTGTCCGCACGATACGATTTCAGCAACCGCACACCAGCCCACCAGCACAGAAGCATAGTGACTGATTCCCAGGCGATGATGCCGACGTAGAAGACCGTATGGACTAGCGGCGAATGGACGGAGCGCCACATGACGTGATTCCCCGGAAAGGTTGAGTCCATCATCAGGACGTGGCGGACAAACTCATAGTTGGAGCCGTAATCCGTGATGTTGTTGAGGACCAGAATCGTGTAGAAAAGTGCGATGGCAAAAACGAGAACCGCCTTGGAAACACGAAGGGCCATTACTTGCCGCATAGGTTGTTGCACGCGCGAATTATATCTTTAAGCGACTTACCCCGAACTTTCTCGAAGGTTTGCCCGTTAGTCCGGACTTGTGCGCACTCCAGGCTGTATGATTTCTGCATGGCAGTTATCGAGACGAGCGTATGAATGTAAATCGACGGAGTTTTCTGGTGCAGGCTGGCGCGGCATCCTTCAGCACAGGGATTCTGGCCACACCCGCGTTGGCTGCGGATGGGGTGAGCGCAATGGATCGCGAGCGGATGCGATCTGTGGCTGCTTTCACGGCGGAGACGCTGAGCACGGATCATCCGATGTCGTTCGGCGCAGACATTGTGAGCACGGCTGCCGGTGAGCGGCTGATGCGCGCGGTCAATCGCGTGGGACCCGATCACGATCCCAGCGCGCATGCCGAAACCCTGACAATTCGACTCGCTTGCGCAAAGCTGGGCTCGGCATCCCTCAAGGGCTACACCCTGTATACGACGTGCGAGCCGTGTGCGATGTGCATGGGCTGCGCTCTCTGGGCGGGCCTAGACCGACTGGTCTTCGGTGCCACGATTGCCGACGCGGGCCGGTTCGTTTCACAGATTAGTATCCCGGCGAAAGAAGTAGCCCGGCGGACCGACCTGCAATGTGTAGTGGCTGGGCCGGTCGAGCGCGAGGTTTGCCTGAAACTCTTTACCGATCCGCGCATGCAAAAGGCGTTTGCAATGTGGAAGAAGCATTGAGCGAACTCTGGGGTGTAAAGTCTAATATTTTGTAACCCTGATGGCTGTCGCTTCTGCTGGCGCATCGATAACAATAAGTGTGAATTGACTCCGGAAACTCCCGGATCGCGGGCAATCCTTTAAGAATCCAACCGGGCTGGCCCAGCTTTCCTTTCGTTGGAAAGCTGGGCGCCACCGGTGTTGCGTTACGTTCCGATCTCGCGCATGACAGTCATTAAAGCTCCAACTGTTATTTCGCCTGCGCCAGCTTCGTAACCACTGCGGCAACTTTATCGAGTATCTGGTTCCAGCCCTCCATTTGACCACTGTTTTTCGCGCTCTCCATGGGTTCATTTCCAATGTGGGTGAGTTTCGTCTGGCCGTTTCCGAGATCCTCAAAGATGGTCACGTCGTACGCACCGTCAATAGCCTCATGTTCTATTCCTAATTGCGCAGGCTCAACTTTGTTTCCCTTCGAGTCCGAAAAATACATGGAGGAAACGATCTTTTCTTGGGGAACAATCTCGTGGTATTCAACCCCGTTCCAGCACTCCTGCCCATCCGGCGCTCTCATGCAGAAGAGAGATTTTCCTCCCACGCGAAAATCCATCTTGCAAACCGGCGCAGTGAAACCCTTCGGTCCCCACCACTGCATCACGTACTTCGGGTCTGTCCACGCCTTCCAAACCAACTCGCGTGGGGCATCAAAAATTCTTGTAACCACCATCCGCTCGATTTCGCTAACCGTGCTTTTTGTCATCTCTGATCTCCTCTTTCTCTTTCTTCATTTGATTTATAACTACATCCAGTTTGTCGAAGCTCTCTTCCCAGAATCGGCGATAGCTAAACGCCCAGTCGCCGACTGTTTTAATCGCCTTGGGCCTAAGCGTGCACACACTCTCTCGTCCACGCTTCGTCTTGATCACAATCCGCGCCCGCACCAGGTAGGCAATATGTTTTGAAATCATCTGCTGCGAAAGTGCAAACGGTTCCGTCAATCCATGCACAGAGGCAGGCCCATGTGAGAGCCGTTCGATCATTGCCCGCCGGGTCGGATCGGACAGAGCCGCAAATGTTGTCCCCAATCTATCCACAACCATATGGTAGTGGATTATCCGGCAATGTCAAGTGTGAATTTTGCGATCCCTGATTTCTTTTCACTGATCCCAGTTGACTCGCTACGACAATCGCGACGAGTGCGAAATCGCCGCGTCACTCATCGACCCCGATCGGTAATGGGAAGTCGGCTAGTGTTTACCGATGGAGAGAGGTGGCGATTGCTGCTTCTGCCTGAGTCATGGCGGAGCGGATGCGACACTTGATCGCGGGATTTGATGCTGGCCAGAAGTCCTCTTCGAGGAAGAGACACCAGTGATTTCCTCCAAGCGCGTTTCTGGCAAACTTCCGGGTAGCCGACCACTCGTCCGGAATTGCTGGTCGTCGCCGCGTAAAGCAGCGTTTCCCCAGAATGGGTGAATGGGTCGTTTAGAACGGCACGAGCGATCCTGCGGCCGCTACCCAATACGCGAGTGAGCGGCGGCCGCCGGCCTTTTTAGACGCAATCTAGTGTTCCTCCGGCCTAAAGCTGTACGTTCCGTTCCATTCGTAATTTAGGCCGTCCGTACTCGATACAAGTACACGGGCCCGGAATCCAGTCAACGGCCCGATCCCGTCCGAGAACGTGCACAGTCCGGAATTGCCGGTGTTGTCGAGTGTGCAGCGGCCGACCGCCCAGTTGCCGGTCCCGACGTAGAGGACGGCGCTGCTGTCCACAGAGATATAGCGGCCTTCGGGGGTTGGGAGGGGGACCGAGCACGGGTAGCTGGTGCCACCGTTATCACAACCTATAGGGGCCTGAGCATACAAGACCATCGAGCCGACCTCGATCTCCGGGAGGTTCGAGGATGTGATCGTGCAGAAGGCACCGTTGTCGAGCGTCCACGCCGAGCAATTCTTCTTCACATGGAGTTCTCCGTTTCGCTCGTCTGCTTGGGCCGGTCTGGGCATCAGAGCAAGGATCATGGCCGCCAACCCCGCCAGCGCCAGCAGGCCAAAAGAAATCGAGAAAATACTTCTCTTCAAAACTGGGTTTCGCAACATTTTTCACTCTCCTTAGACCGAGGTTGAACGAAGCGGAGATCGGGAGTAGCATCAACCAACGGCCCGTCCTTCCGCCTGTTTCTTTACGTAAACCTAGCCTGGGCTGTAGCGGAAGTCCTCTGGCCGAGCTCACAAATTCTCAAGAGTTCTCACAGGGATTGCGAGACAAACCGTGAGCGAAGAAACACGCCGACGAACTGCCTCTGAAGGTTTCCGCGATTCGTCCCCCGCTGCCAAAGAGGTGCCCAGCCAGGAGCCCATGCGGCTTTACGAATTTGGCCCCTTCCGTCTGGATCCCGCCGAACGCAAATTGTTGCGCGGTAACGAGATAGTAGCGCTCACGCCCAAAGCATTCGACACCCTGTATCTGTTAGTCCGAAATAGTGGACGCGTGCTGGAGAAGGACGAGCTGATCAGCATGCTTTGGCCAGACACGTTCGTCGAAGAGGGTAGCCTCTCCAACCACATCTTTCTGTTGCGAAAGGCATTGGGTGAGGATCCAACTTTCATTGAAACGGTTCCTCGGCGAGGTTACCGTTTTGTTGGAGCCGTGCGACGATTTCCCGCACGCCGCGCCGACGCACAGAGAAGCAACACTTGAAGTCAGCGCCGCCTAGCACCTCCTTTCCTGCGAAGACGCGATGGCCGTGGCGCAGTAGAGCCGCTCTAGGAATCGCTGCGGTTGCACTACTGGCCTCGCTGGCGTCTGCGGGCTGGTTCTTCAGGGTGGCCAGGCGAGGCGGAGAAACCATAGACTCCGTGGCGGTGCTGCCATTCGTGAATGCCAGTGGTGATCCGAACGCGGAATACTTGAGCGATGCCATCACCGAGAGCCTCATCAACAGCTTGTCGCAGTTACCGAATCTGAAGGTGATGTCGCGAGACTCCGCCTTTCGCTTCAAGGGAAAAGAAACGGATCCTCAAACGGTTGGTCGCGAACTGGGCGTGCGCGCCATCTTCAAGGGCAAACTCACGCAGCGCGGGGACACACTGAGCATCAGCGCCGAACTGATCGATGCTCGCGACAGCAGCCACATCTGGGGGCAACAGTACCAACGGAGGCTCATAGATATGGATCCTCTCCGGGAACAGATCGCCGGAGAAATGGCGGGCGCGCTGCGCAGGCGTTTAACCGGCGCAGAAGAGAAACGCTTGACCAAGAGCTACACCGCCAATCCCGAAGCCTATCAGGACTATCTGAAAGGCCGCTATTGGTGGAACAAGACCACTGTGGGGGGATTTGACAAGGGCATTGAATACTTTCAGCAGGCAATCGCAAAAGATCCCACTTACGCGCTGGCTTATTCCGGCTTGGCCGATTGCTACAGCTCGCTCGCAGACTTTGGCGTTGTTCCCGCCAAGGAGGGTTATCTGAGAGCCAAGGATGCCGCGCTGAAGGCCGTGGAGCTAGATGACACCCTCGCCGAAGCTCACGGTTCGCTGGCGTTAATCAAATCAAGCTATGACTGGGATTGGTCCGGCGCCGACAAGGAGATTCGACGAGCCATCGAACTCAATCCAAGCTATGCGGACGCCCATCGATTGCATGCCGAAGTTCTGTGGCAGACCGGACGGCTTAACGAAGCCATCGCGGAGACCAAAAGAAACTTGGAACTTGATCCAATCTCCCTCGGTAATAACGTCGATTTGGGCGTCGAATATTTCCTGGCGCGGCAGTATGACCAAGTAATATCGCAAGAGCGAAAGGTACTAGAGTTGGATCCAAACTACATTGAGGCCTACTACTTCCGGGGCATCGCTTATCTCAAGAAATCCATGCTCGAGGAAGGTAAGGCGGACTTGGAAAAGGGGCTGGCGATCGCCCCAGCCAGCGAAGTGGCACTAACCGGGGTCGGATACGGGTACGCTGTCACGGGTAGAAGGGCAGAGGCGCATAGGGTGCTGGATAAATTGAACGAGCTCTCGAAGCAGAAATATGTTTCACCGATCTGGAGAGTCAAAATCTATGCGGGCCTTGTGGAGAAAGACAAAGCCTTCGAGTGGCTGGAAAAAGCTTATGAGGACCACTCCATAGTAAGCGTCGGGTATATCAAAACGAACCCCATGTTCGATCCCCTGCGCTCGGACCCGCGCTTCGCCGATCTTCTCCGCCGGACAAATCTGCAATCCTAATCGACGAACTATCCCACACGATCGAAGCCCGAACAATCCCGGCGTCGGCGCGGTGCATTCCTCCCGTATCAGGGGCCACCCGGAAGTTATGCCTCGGAACACACTTCCAACGACGCAGGCCAGAAGTCGGCTTTAAGGAAATAATCGCGGATGGTGGTCGGCGAGGAGACTCCCGACGAGGGCGCGGTCTCAGTCCCCAAGAAGTTGACCATCGGCTACTTTCGCCAGGACGTCGAGGAGAGGCGGGGCCGTTCGGTTCTGGATGAAGCGATCGCAGGCAGCGGACGCGTCGGCGATCTGCACCACGAGCTCGAAGCCTTGCAGCACGAAATGTCCCACTCCGGCAAGTCGGCCAATGGACGTTATCCGTTTGGCGGCCCGTTCGCGGGGCAGGATTTGGATCGAAAACCTTGCTCGGTTTTCCACAACCCACTTTGTGACATCCAACCTTGACCTCAAAACTCATAAAGCACATCATGGCCAAGGCGCAGGCGATGAACGCAGAAATCGCGAGGCAGTCGCTAACCCATTTGTTATCAAGATTTTGACCTCTAAGCTCTTTGAAATCTGGATTTTGCGGGGAATTTCTTGCTAACCCGATGATTCCAAAGATTCGAGGGGGGAGGGGGGGAGGGGGATACCCCGATGGTGGTACAGACCGGGCGCATCCCCTGACAAGACAGCCGTACGGGGAAGGCAAACTTTCTTTCAGTAGGAAATCATCACTGGAGAAATCAGAAGTGGAGAAATCAACAATCCGAGTCCGCCTGGCGCGCGGCGCTCAAAATACTTCGCCAGCGAGCCAAAACTGTGCCAGAATATGGGCACTAGCTGGGGGTGGCCTATGTCGTCCTGCCCGCGAGTTTTGCTGGTTCCCGTCTCGTCTCTCACTCTTTGTATCTGCGGCCTGTCAATGATGTCATGGGGACAGGTTTCTCACTCCGAACAAGTTCAGGTCAAACCGCCGCTGTTGCGGACGATCGATCCTCCGGCGCCGGAGGCAACCGCCGTCGACCTTGAGACGCGAGCCGAGCAACTGCGCGCTGTAAAACTTTATCTGGACGCGCTCGATTACTATCGCGCCGCGCTGGCCAAGAAACCAAACTCCGCCAGTTTGCTGAATAAAATCGGCATCACCGAGCTGATGATGCAGCGCTATCGCGAGGCCAAGAAATCGTTCGATCAATCGATCAAAGTCGACCGCAAGTTTGCCGATGCCTACAACAACCGCGGCGTAGTCTTGTATGAAGAGAGAAAATATGGCGCCGCGGTCAAAGAATACCGCAGGGCCATTGCAATTGACGGCAATTCCGCGTCATTCTTCAGCAACCTGGGGGCGGCTCTGTTCTCCAAGAAGGAGTTCGAACCTGCCGTCATCGCGTATCAGCGTGCGGTAGAACTCGATCCCGATGTGTTCGAGCGGACTTCGCGCGCAGGAGTGCAAGCGCAGTTGCCCAGCCCTGGAGACCGCGCCCGTTACGACTACACCGTGGCAAAGCTCTACGCCAAGATGGGCTATTCGGATCGCTCGCTCGAATATCTGAAAAAGGCGTTGGAAGAGGGATACAAAGATTTCAACAATGTGTATAAAGATGCCGAATTCGCCGGTCTGCGAAAAGACAAGCGCTTCACGGAAATGATGGCTGTGAAACCTGCAGCGTTGCCGGAGTGAGGTTCGCAGAGTTTGCATCACGTGTTCGGCGCGCCCAAGTTTTACAAAGGTTTACAAAAATAGACGGAGCACAGCCTGTTTCTGGTGTTTAATTTTTTCACATACTCCTGAAAACAACAGGGTGAGTAAGGAGAAACGGTAGCCCATCGGATGCTGACCCGAGCACGCCCCAAGCAAGCATCCGGTGGGTTTTTCTTCGAGCTGTCAGCTTTTCGAACTTCCCTCGCCGATATAGTCTTCCACAACTCTCTTCCATTTGCCTTGCGCCTTCAGAATGAACTCGACCGCGTCGCGAAGCGCGCCATCGCCACCCGCGTGGGCTGTGACGTAGTGCGCCTCCCGCTTCACTTCGGCGCGAGCATTTTTGACGGCGATGGCGAACCCGCCAGCGCGCATCGCAGGCAAGTCGACAATGTCGTCGCCGACGAAGGCAGCTTCCTCAAGTTCGATTCCTGCTTCTTTGACGATTTCTGCGAAGGCTTTGCGTTTGTCCTTGATTCCTTGACGAACGTATTCGATTTTCAGATCGCGGGCGCGAAGCGCGACCGTCTCTGAACTGCGACGCGTTATGAGCCCGGTCTTGAGGCCGGCGATTCGTGCCAGCGAATGGGCCACGCCGTCGTGAGCGTGGAATCCCTTCACCTCAATCTGCCCATGAGCAGTCCTGTCCGCGGAAATGCCTTTAGGCGGCTGCGAGCCCTCGGGAACGAAGAACAGCTTACCGTCGGTGAGAACACCGTCGACATCGAAAAGCAGAAGTTTTATCTTGCGGGCTCGGGCTTGGGCAGAGAGTTTGGGCATTGGCGGGATTCTAACATTCTTAAAACTGAAGTCAGGGTCGCGTAAGCCAGACGATGGGAAACTGGCGTCCGAGTTTCTCGAAGTCGCGATCGGCCGTAACGAGACTGGCTCGGTGAAGCGAGGCCAGCGCAGCCGCCAGACAGTCTACGTAAGGGATCTTGTGAATAGCCTTTATCTCTCCAGCTCTGAGAGCCTGGGAAAGATCAACGGGAACAACCTGAATTGGAAGGCGCGAAAGATCGGCCAGCGTCTCTCTTGCGGATTGTTCTCCGTATCGTTGCCATGAGAGATAGAAGACTTCTCCCCAGTTCGCAACGGAGGTTAGCAGCGGATCGCGTAGCCGGTCGGCCTCTTTCAGCAACTGCTGCACGCGACCGGCTCCCCGACCATTGCCTAGAAACTCGAGTACGGCGCTAGCGTCGAGCACATACGTTTTGCTCATCGCGCGAGGCGGTCCTTCTCGATCCGGTGTTCACGTTCCCGGTCCTCCGATAGCGAGTGGGGTCCCTCATATCGGCCTCGCAATCTGCGAATGAGCTCTTCAATGGGAGGCTGCGTTGTTTCCTTTTCCTCCTCCTGAATCGGTTTGCCTTTGTAGCGCACTTCGAATCCACGTTCCTGCAGTAAGGCGACCGCCTGGTGTGAGTTCGTGGGATCGTTCGGAGGCACTCCTGCCGCTTCCAGGACAAGCGGTCTCGCCGGCAGTTCCCGCCCTTCGACAATCACGCTCCACTTGGGCAACTGACGGGTTGAACGAAAGGCCTTTGCTGCGGCCGCAATGTCTTCCCGATTGAGTGCGGCGACTTTCGGACTTGGCATCTTTTCATTACCTCACAACATAATATTATTCATACACATCATACTCAAATTTACGCTGCTCCTCAACTGGCGATGCCTTATGGCGAAGAATTGGCGAAATCGCGATTCCGGATTAAAATATTTGGATGCTGACCTTCCCTGACTCCCTAGCTTGGGCTCACCCTCTGGTGGCGGAGTGGTTTGTTCGCAAGTTCGGCACGCCTACGGAGCCGCAGGAGCAAGGGTGGCCGCATATTCTGGCTGGACGAACGACGTTGATCTCAGCGCCCACCGGGTCAGGAAAGACTCTCGCCGCATTTCTCGCTTGCATTGACCGGCTGGTACGCAAGGCGCTGGCCGGGGATCTGACCGATCGGACGGAAGTACTCTACGTATCTCCGCTGAAGGCCTTGGGCAACGACATTCAGAAAAATCTTGAAGGGCCGCTGGGGGAAATTCTTGCGTTGGCGGGTGAGCGTGGGCTGCTGATGCCGGAGATTCGCACCGCCGTGCGGACCGGTGACACCCTGGCGCACGAGCGGCGCAGCATGCTGAAGCGGCCTCCGCACATTTTGGTGACCACCCCAGAGTCGCTCTACATCCTGCTTACCGCCGATAAGAGCCGCGCGATCTTGCGGGATGTTGAAACTGTGATCGTGGACGAGATTCATGCAGTGGCGGATGACAAGCGCGGGGCACATCTTACGCTGTCGCTGGAGCGGCTGGAGGCGCTGTCTCATAAGCCGCCGGTTCGCATTGGACTGTCGGCGACGCAGAAGCCGATTGAAGAAGTGGCGCACTTTCTTACGGGAAGTGGTCGGCCGGCTCCTGTGATCGTCGACATCGGGCACAAGCGGAAATTGGATTTGGGGATCGAAGTGTCGCCGATGCCGCTAGGACCCGTGGCGTCGAATGAATTGTGGGACACCGTCTACGACCGGCTAGTGGCGCTGGTCGCCGAGCATCGGTCGACTCTGGTGTTTGTGAATACACGGCGAATGGCGGAGCGACTGTGCCATGAGCTGGGCGCGCGCATTGGCGAAGAGAATGTAGCGGCGCATCATGGCAGCTTATCGCGCAAGCTGCGCCTGGCGGCGGAGAAAAAGCTGAAAGAAGGACAGGTGCGGGTGCTGGTGGCAACAGCCTCGCTCGAACTGGGAATTGATGTGGGCACGGTGGACTTGGCGGTACAAATCAATTCACCGCGATCGATTGCTGTAGCACTGCAGCGAGTGGGGCGGTCTGGCCACTGGCGAGGGGCGGTGCCTAAAGGACGGTTCTTTGCCACCACGCGGGACGATTTGATGGAGTGTGCGGCGCTGGTGCGGGCAATCAAGCAAGGCGATCTGGATCGGCTGATGATTCCGGAAGCGCCGCTGGATGTGCTGGCGCAGCAGATTGTGGCGATCTGTGCTGCCGCAAGTGGCGATGTGGCGCGGGCGACTCGCCCGCGTATCGACGGGGACGATGCGGTCGCTCCCGCCGGCACCCATCGTCTTCCTGAGGTAGGAGTAACAAATTCGGAATTCGATAGGGAAGTTGTTCTTGCGGATTCGCCGGCGGGGGCGCCCGCGCCACACGCGGAGGGGTGCGGCGAGGACGAGTTGTTTGCCCTGGTACGCCGGGCTTATCCGTATCGCACCCTGAAGCGGGAAACGTTCGACTCAATCCTTGAAATGCTGTCGGAAGGGATTGCGGCTCGGCGAGGGCGGTATGGAGCGTATCTGCATCGCGATCGGGTGAATGGGAAGTTGCGGGCGCGCAGGGGAGCGCGGCTGGCTGCCATCACTAGCGGAGGGGCGATTCCTGACAACTCGCTCTATACGGTGGTGGCCGAGCCCGATGGCGTGGTGGTGGGCACTGTGGATGAAGACTTCGCGGTGGAGAGCAATCGCGGCGACATCATGTTGTTGGGAAATACGTCGTGGATGATTCATCGCATTGAGACCAATGCAGGGCGAATGTTGGTGCACGATGCGCACGGCGCGCCGCCGAGCGTTCCATTCTGGCGGGGGGAGGCTCCGGCACGGACACAGGAGTTGTCACTGCATGTGGGGGAACTGCGGCAACAAATTAGCGACAGGCTGCCGAGCGCTTCACCGGCGGGATTTTCGGCGACCCAGCCGGACGTGGCAGAGGTGGTGAGTTGGCTGAAAGCGGAATGCGGACTGGACGATTCGGGCGCGGAGCAGATGATTGAGTACGTCCTGCAAGGGCGTGCCGTACTGGGCGCGGTACCCACGCAGTCGACGGTGATTGCCGAACGGTTTTTCGACGAGGCCGGAGGGATGCAGTTGGTGATCCACGCGCCCTTTGGCGGGAGGATCAATAAAGCCTGGGGGCTTTCGCTGCGCAAGCGGTTTTGCGTCGGCTTCAACTTCGAGTTGCAGGCGGCAGCGACGGATAACGGATTGAATATCGCGCTGGCCGAGCAGCACAGTTTTCCGCTGGGCGACGTATTTCATTTCTTGCAGGCGGAAACGGTGCAGCCGATTCTGGAACAGGCAGCGCTGGATTCCCCAATTTTCGCCACGCGATGGCGCTGGGATGCGAATCGGGCGCTGGCCTTGCTGCGCTTTCAGAATGGCAAGAAAGTGCCGCCGCAAATTCAACGCATGCGGTCCGACGATCTGCTGGCGTCGGTGTTTCCAGATGCAACCGCTTGTCTCGAAAATATCGAGGGCGACAGGAAAATACCCGATCATCCGTTGGTGGGCGAAGTAATGAAAGATGTGCTCACTGAAGCGATGGATGTTGACGGCCTAAGGTCGCTGCTGCGGGGAATGGCCTCGGGGGCGATTCGCGTGATCGCAGTGGATACGCCGGTTCCCTCGCAGTTCTCGCACGAGATTCTGAATGCCAATCCATATGCATATCTGGATGACGCTCCGCTGGAAGAACGGCGGGCTCGTGCGGTAAATATGCGACGTGTCCTGCCGGACTCGGTCTTGGAGGAAGTGGGCGGCCTGGATCCAGGCGCGATTGCGCAGGTTCGGGATGAGGCTTGGCCGGATGTGCGAGACGCGGATGAACTGCATGATGTGTTGCATACGCTGGTGGCGCTGCCGGAGGAATTTTCACCTGCCGTGAAGGAACAACCGCCCTCGACTCTTCACTCGAGCGAAGGTCGCCCCGTTTTTGCCGGCCTGTCCGCTGACGATGGCGGATCACCTGCGCTGAGCTGGACAGCCGAAGACGGCTGTCTTCACATGAATCTTGCTGCGAGCCAATGGTCAGGTTATTTCGAACGGCTTGTTAATGAGGGCCGGGCGGGAACGGCTTTGGTGGACGGTCGGCGGTACTGGGTGGCGGCGGAGCGGGCGCGGAGTTTTGAGGCGATGTTTCCTTCGGGTAAGTTTGAGCAGACGCTGGCTGACGTGGAGAGTGGGGCACGTTCCCGGGATGATGCTTTGCTTACGCTGGTTACTGGGTGGATGTCGCATTTGGGACCGGTGACGGCGTCGCAACTGGGGAATCAAGTGGGGCTGCCTGCTTCTGATATCGAGAAGGCGCTGCTGAGGATGGAAGCCAGCGGGACTGTGTTGCGAGGAAACTTCAGTGGCGCTGCCTCGCGGGCAAAACTGCCCGCGCCACACGAACCGGTGCGCTCTACCGGACAGGCACAACAGGAGACCGAGTGGTGCGAGCGGCGATTGCTGGCGCGGATTCACCGGCTCACGGTCGGAATGCTGCGAAAGCAGATTGAGCCCGTTGCGGCGGCTGCGTTCATGCGCTGGCTGATGCGGTGGCAGCATGTGATACCGGGGACCCAGGTAGCGGGCGAGCGCGGGGCTCTCGAAGTGTTGCGGCAGTTGCAGGGATTTGAGATTCCGGCGAACGCGTGGGAGCGGCAGGTGTTGGCGCGGCGCATTGCAGATTACGATCCGAAATGGCTGGATCAGCTTTGCCTGACAGGAGCGGTGGGGTGGGGGCGGTTGTCGCCGCATCCGGCAACGGTCGACGCGGGAGGGAATGGGACTGTTGCGTCTCACGCCGAAGGGCCCGCTCCCCGGCAGCGACGAGTGATTCCAACCAGCGTTGCCCCGATCACATTTTTTGTGCGCGAGGAGGCGGACTGGATGATTCCTCGGCACGCTGCCGGTGATGAAGCCGAGACCCGCGGACTGAGCCATGGGGCTGGGTTAGTGCTCGAATTTCTGCGGCAGCGTGGAGCTTCATTTTTCGCGGATATTGTGCGCGGAACGGGCAAGCTCAAGGCGGAGATCGAGACGGGACTTTGGGAATTGGTGGCGGCCGGTTTGGTTACGGCAGATGGCTTCGACAATCTGCGCGCCCTGATCGATCCCAAACGGCGCGCGGGGCAGGGCAGTGGGCGCAGCACGCGTCCCCGACACAGTTCGGGGCGCTGGGCACTGTTGCATGCGGATGTGGCCATCGAACGGAACCGGGCGGTGGAGGCTGCGTGCTGGATGCTGTTGCGACGTTATGGAATTGTGATTCGCGATTTGCTGGCGCGCGAATCAAACTTGCCGCCTTGGCGCGAATTGCTGATGGCATTCCGCCGGCTCGAAGATCGGGGAGAGATTCGTGGAGGCCGATTTGTAGATGGCTTCCTGGGCGAACAGTTCGCTTTGCCAGTCGCTGTCGAATCGGTGCGTTCGATGCGGGGGCTGCCGCTGAGTGGAGAGACGGTGACATTATCAGCGGCCGATCCATTGAACTTGATTGGGATTCTAGTGCCGGGGGAGAAGGTGCCAGCGATTTCTGGCAGGACCGTGAGCTACCGCGATGGGATTGCGGTTTCCGATCCAGCGAGTCAAGTAGCCCTGAGCGAAGCGGCGCGGAGTGCGTAACCGCAGCTAGGCTGGAAAAGAAAAAAAGTCAGAAGCTCGATGAGGGGGTCCCCCGAGCTTCTGACTAGCGATCTCGGCTAAGAACTGCTTGAAAGCGCTTCCCCCGTCGCTTTTTGCCAAGAATCCGCTCTCTTCGAGAGTGCATGCAGGATTCCAAACCCTGCGTGTCCGATCATCACACTGACGAAACAGACATACTTCCATTAGTTACAAGCTGTTAGCGCCGTCGCTCGCTCCGGACGAGTTGCCCGCCTCCCCGTCCAAAACCACAAAATCCTATCTGCTCGGATAGTCGGGCTATCCGTTCGGATATTGGAAATGGTTCATACTGACCATGCTTTTCTACCCAACCTGTGATAAGAAGTTCTGCACGGCATGGGAGACGCCCAATTGCGCCCTAGACTCTTGGTGATTGCCGGCCCTGCAAAAGATTCGACTATTCCGTTGCTAGAGGGGGAAGCCGCGCTCGGACGCGACCCAGCCAACGCGGTGTTCGTGGCTGACACTTCAGTGTCGCGCAAGCACTGCTTGCTTCGAAAAGACGAAGACGGGCGTTTTCAGATCAGGGATTTAGACAGCCGCAACGGGACTTTGGTAAATGGGCGGCCAGTGAAAGAACAATGGCTGCGGCACGGAGACGAGATCGCGACCGGCGACTCGGTGTTCCTGTTTCTGCTGGAGGAGCAGGAGCAAGCCGTTCCTGCGAGCCGCGTTGAGTTCGATGACAGCCACCCCATGGCTGAAACCAGGCTGATTCATCCCAGAGAAGTAGTCTATCTGCAGCCCGACCGGCTGCAGCGCGAACTGCCCGCGACGTCGCAGGTGGCTCGAAACTTGAACGCGCTGCTCAAGATCAGTCGCGTGGTACATGCGATTCGCGATTTGGAGGAATTGCAGGCGCAACTGCTGGATCTTATTTTTGAAGTGTTGCCGGCAGGCCGAGGGGCGATTCTTCTGGCCGAGGGCGCAGGCCAGGAATTCAATTGCCTCTATGCGCGGACGCGGCATGCGGGACAGCCTCAACTGGTGCGCGTCAGCCGAACCATCGCACACCAGGTGATGAAGGAAAACGTCGCCATCCTGGGCATGGACGTTCCTGCCAGCGGGACGCTGCGTGATGTGGAAAGTCTAGCGGCCTCCGAAGTGCGAACTCTGTTGTGCGTGCCGCTGACTGTTTTCCAACGCGCGATTGGATGCATTTATCTGGATAGTACAGACGCTGCCGACCGCTTTCAGGAAGATCACCTTCAACTGTTGACGGCGATCGCCGGAGTTTCCGCGGTGGCGTTGGACAATGCGCGGCGGTTGCAATGGCTGGAGGAAGAAAACCAGCGGCTCACCACTGAAGTCAGGCAGGAACAGAGCCTGGTCGGAGAAAGCCTGCGGATCAAGGAGATTTTTCAGTTCCTGGCGAGGGTCGCGCCTACCGAATCAACGGTGTTGATTGAGGGCGAGAGCGGGACAGGCAAGGAACTGTTGGCTCGGGCCTTACACCGCAACAGCCACCGGGCGAACAAGCCTTTCGTAGCAATTAACTGCGCGGCTATTCCGGAATCCCTGCTGGAGAGCGATCTGTTCGGGCACGAGCGCGGTGCGTTCACGGGAGCCGCGACTCAGAAAAAGGGACGCCTGGAAATTGCCGATGGGGGTGTGGTTTTTCTCGATGAGATCGGGGAGCTCGCGCCCGCACTCCAGGTGAAGCTGTTGCGTGTGTTGCAGGAGCGCGAATACGAACGGGTCGGTGGAACACATTCCATCAAGATCGACATCCGGCTGGTTGCCGCTACCAATCGTGATTTGACCGAAGCCGTACGCAGCGGGGAATTCCGTCAGGATCTGTACTATCGACTTGCGGTAGTCAAGCTGACGATGCCTCCGCTGCGCGAACACAGAGAAGACATTCCCATGCTGACGCGCCATTTCGTGCAAAAGTATGCCAAACGCAGCAAGGTGAAGCCGAAGCCGGTGTCCCGCGAAGCGATGGCGGCCCTCGTGAACTATGAATGGCCAGGCAACGTGCGCGAACTCGAAAATGCCATCGAACGGGCGCTGGTGATGGGATCATCCGATGCGCTGCTGCTGGAAGATTTGCCGGAATCGTTGCTGGAGCAGGAATCGCCGGCAGAGATGCACGAGGGAAAGTATCATGCCAGCGTCAAGGAATTGAAGAAACAGTTAATCGTCGACGCGGTCGAGCAGACACGCGGCAATTATGTCGAGGCTGCGGGAATTTTAGGCGTACATCCGAATTATCTGCACCGGTTGATCCGGAACCTGGGATTGAAGGAGAGTCTGCAGAATCTGCTGCGTGAGCGCAGCAGGTCTACGGCCTAGCCAGCCGCACCCTTAGGGAAGCATCATCTGCATCAAGCGGGCAGGATCGAGATATGTGCCCTGCCAGCGCACGGCGACATGAAGGTGGGGGCCGGTAGCGCGTCCCGTGCCTCCACTCAGTCCGATTTGCTGCCCCCGCTTCACTAATTCTCCTTCCTTCACTTTAAATTCGGAAAGATGAAAGTACAGGGTGAGAAGTCCCTGGCCGTGGTCGATCACGACGCAGTTGCCTTCGAAATACAGGTAGCGCGCCAACAGAACGGTGCCGGAATTCATGGCCGCCACTGGCGTTCCGGTGGGAACGCGGAAGTCGAGGCCGTAGTGAGGACGCTGGGCCTTGCCGTTGAAGATTCGTTGCGAACCGTATACGTCGGAGATGGCCGCATCTGCGGGTGCAGTGAATTTGCCATCCCACTCACGGTCTGGTGTAACACGATTCAGGTAGTCATCTTTTACCTTCACACTTTCGGCAATTTGTTGTTGCTGTTCGGGCGAAGGTTCGGTGAATTTCTTTTCGACGGTGAGAGGCACTTTAATTTGAGGATACTGGGCGCGGGCGACGATGAATGTTCTCGTGAAAGTCGTGTCCCCCGGTGTCTGTCGACTTTTATTTGCTGCCCCCTCGGCAGATAGTTCCAGTGTGTACTTGCCCGGCGTCGTCTCGAAGCTCACGCCTGCTAACGCGAACCACGTTCTCGTGGCCGGGTTGTAACTGAAGGTCAGTGTATGCCCGAGCCACTTGCCGGTGAGGGAGGTGACCTTGGCCGGAGGCTTCACTTCAAATAGAACAGGAGCGCCGTTGACCAGGCGGGTGGGCTGGGCGTGGACGGCCCAGGTGGCGGCCGAGGCGGGCAGCACCGAGAATAAACAGATGACGACAGAGATGAGTGTGAATTGGAGAGAGTAGTGCTGGGAACGGGATTCAAAAGACTTCACCTCAACAGCCTAGCACTTGGCGGAATCGCATCGCTATAATCACGCATGCGCATTCTGGTTCTGGCTGGCTTGACGCTTGGCGCGCTGTACGGGTTGAGCGTCGCGCAGACGGCGGCCAATCCGTTGCGTGCAGATCGGGTTGTCGTCCTTAAGAAGGAACGCACGCTCCAACTGCTTACCCAGGGGAAAGTGATCAAGACGTATAAGGTCGCATTGGGCGCAGACCCCGTCGGGCCGAAAACGCGACAGCCAGTTTTACAAGTCGATTCACATCTCGTACCCGAGCGCACGCGACCGCGCGGCCGCGCGCCTGAAAGGCATTTCGCCCGGTGGAGACGTGTTTGTGCATGGCCTTCCGAAAGGCTACAGTTGGGTGGGAGCATCGCATCGACTAAAGGACTGGACGGACGGTTGCGTCGCAGTCACCAATGAAGAGATCGACGAGATTTGGCAGTCCGTGCCGGATGGAACTCCAATTGAGATCCGGCCCTAGAAGGCCCAATGTGGAGCGAATTTGTGGACAGTCTAGATCGAACCTTTTCAGAAAGCGCAACCGGAGTTAGACCCGCACCGAAGCCGTGGATTGTGATTGCCTCCACAAAAGCGGGTCTGTAAAATCGCTGCCGCCCGAGAGTTTGAAATAGTGCAGTCTTTGAGGTGGAATCATGGCCATCACTTCAGTGGCGAAGCCCCAGACTCTGACCTGGGACGATTTCGACGTGGCTCCAGATCGTATTCTGGATCCAGGCGACGGGACTCTGGTCGACGCGTTCACCCGATTCGACTTCGATTTGCAGGATCTTCCAGCACGGAAGATCGGCCACGAGTTCGCGCTGGCAGATCCCAACGTGATCACAATCACTCCCAATGCCCAGGTATTCGCCAACGTGCTGCAGACTGACGGTCTGCTTTCCCACGAACAGCTGCACTACGACGTTGGCATCGTTACGGCGCGAGCACTTGCGAAAGAACTGACGCGTATGCGAGCGCCGACTCTTGCCGCTCTTAAAACAGCCATCCGAGACTGCTGTCATCTGCACTTGAAAACGCGCGCAGGGCTGATCCAACGGCGGTACGACAAGGATACCAACCATGGCGCCATTGCCCAATATCAGAAAGTTTGGAAAAACAGTATGGCGGGCTGTCTGTCAAACGAGAGAGCCGACCACTTGCTCGGATGGTGGTTGTGACCGATGCGTTGACTGTCACTCGGACTTGCAACAAGCACATTGAGGGAGTCAACCTGGGATAAATTGGTGGACCTGGCCGGGATCGAACCGGCGACCTCTTCCATGCCATGGAAGCGCGCTCCCAGCTGCGCCACAGGCCCACTTGTGGGGACACGACTACGAGTCATCCGTTGCGGACAACCTCAAGTATTCTCGCTGACCTCACGGAGATAGTCAACGCGCGGCACTTCTCAGTAGGATTTCTTTCGTGCTTTCCACAGGGCTGTTCTGGCATAATTGATCGTGCACCCCACCTGCACCATTTTTCAGAAACAATTTAAAGCGAGGAAGAGATGCCAGCGAAGTACATCTTTGTGACGGGCGGAGTTGTGTCTTCACTCGGCAAGGGATTGGCCGCGGCTTCGATCGGCTGCCTGCTGGAGAGCCGGGGGATGAGAGTTAACATCATGAAGTTCGATCCCTATCTCAACGTCGATCCGGGAACGATGTCACCGTTTCAGCACGGCGAGGTCTTCGTAACCGACGACGGCGCTGAGACCGATCTGGACCTGGGCCACTACGAGCGCTTCACCCACTCCAAACTTTCTCGCGACAATAATTGGACCACCGGCCGCCTCTACGAGCAGATCATCGCTAAGGAGCGACGGGGCGATTATCTGGGCAAGACAGTGCAGGTAATTCCTCACGTTACTAACGAGATTAAAGCCGCGATGAAAAAGGTGGCGCAGGATGTGGACATCGCGATCGTGGAGATTGGCGGGACGGTGGGCGACATCGAGTCACTCCCGTTCATGGAAGCGATCCGCCAGATGCGCCAGGAACTGGGCCGTGAACACACTTTGTTTGTACACGTGACCCTGGTTCCGTTTATCGCCGCGGCTCAGGAGCTCAAGACTAAGCCCACGCAACACTCGGTAAAAGAACTTTTGAGTATTGGAATTCAGCCGGACATTTTGTTGTGCCGCACTGACCGTTTTTTGGCGAAAGAGATCAAATCGAAGATTGCCCTATTCTGCAACGTCGCCGATGAGGCGGTAATCACGGCGAAGGACGTGGCTTCGGTATATGAGGTACCGCTGGTGTTCGCCAACGAGGGCGTCGACACGCTAGTGCTGAAATACCTTCACATGGAAGCGAAGGATCGCGATTTGTCGAAGTGGGAGGACATCGTTCATCGTGTCTACAACCCAAAAGATACCGTCACGATCGGGATCGTAGGCAAGTATGTCGAGTACGAGGATTCTTACAAGTCGCTGAAGGAAGCGCTAGTACATGGGGCGCTGGCGCACAACCTCAAGCTGCAGATCAACTGGATTGAGGCCGAGGGCCTGGAGAGCGCAGGCGGCGACAAGAGTTACGAGGCGCAACTCGAAGGCTATGACGGACTTCTGGTTCCCGGCGGATTCGGCAAGCGCGGCATTGAAGGGATGTTGCTGGCAATCCGCTATGCGCGCGAGAAAAAGGTTCCGTACTTTGGCATTTGTCTCGGCATGCAGACGGCGTGCATCGAATTTGCCCGCAACGTGGTGGGACTGGCGGAAGCGAATTCGAGCGAGTTCGATCCCGCGACGCCGCATCGCGTGATCTACAAGCTGCGCGAGTTGCGCGGCGTGGAAGAACTGGGTGGAACGATGCGGCTGGGGGCCTGGCCTTGCAAGATCGAACCGAATACGCTGGCGCACAGGATCTATCAGAAGTTGGAGATCAGCGAGCGGCATCGGCATCGCTATGAGTTCAATCGCGAGTACGAAGAGCCGATGGTCGCGGCGGGATTGCGCATATCAGGGTCTACGCCGGATGGGACATATGTCGAGATGGTGGAGCTGCCCGATCATCCGCATTTCATTGGTTGCCAGTTTCATCCCGAGTTCAAGTCGAAGCCGCTGGAACCGCATCCGTTGTTCAGAACTTTCGTGGGGGCGGCGTATGAATATGGATCGAAGCGACGTGCGCAGAAAGAGACCGCGGCAATAGAGATGTTTCATCGTCCCGAAAAAATCCGAGTTTAAGGCAACTTGCCACGGATTTCACCGAATTAAAGGGAACACTTGTTTCTTGGTGTGATCCGTGTAGATCCTTGGCGCACTGATTCTGATGACAGCATCTTTCCAAGTCAACGACGTTCATATCGGATCTGGCGATCTCTTCCTCATCGCCGGGCCTTGTGTGATTGAGAGCGAAGAGCACGCCATCCGAATGGCGGAGATCATCAAGGGCGTGACGAAGGCTCTAGGATTTCCGTTCATCTTCAAGGCGAGTTACGACAAGGCGAACCGCACTTCGGTTCGTAGCTTTCGCGGGCCGGGAATAAAGGAAGGCCTGCGCATTCTGAAAAAGATTAAGGAACAACTCCAGCTGCCCGTTTTAACCGACGTGCACGAGACCGCGGACGTAGGCAAAGTTGCCGAAGTCGCGGACGTTTTGCAGATTCCGGCGTTTCTGAGCCGGCAGACCGATCTGGTAGTGGCCGCCGCGCTCAGCGGACGGCCGGTGAACATCAAGAAGGGACAATTCAATTCACCGTGGGATATGCGGCACGCGGTGGAGAAATGCCGCGACGCCGGCAACACTCAAGTTTTCCTGACCGAGCGCGGAGCGAGCTTCGGATACAACAATCTGATCGTCGATATGCGATCGCTGGCCATCATGCGCAAGTTTGCTCCGGTGGTTTTCGATGCGACCCATTCGGTGCAGTTGCCTTCGTCGCAGTCGGAAGGAAGTGGCCCGGCGGTAAGCGGCGGGCAGCCCGAGTTCATTCCTTTGTTGGCACGGGCCGCTGTCGCGGCAGGCGTGGATGGGGTGTTCATGGAGGTCCACGACAATCCGAAGGAAGCGAAGTCGGATGGCGCGAACGCGCTGGAGTCGACCAGACTGCGCGGACTGTTGAAAGAGTTTCTGGCGATAAAGAATGCGCTGGACGTGGCACGCGCAGTGCCCTAATGCAAAG
This sequence comes from uncultured Acidobacteriaceae bacterium, assembly GCA_963733795.1. Classification (GTDB taxonomy): domain Bacteria; phylum Acidobacteriota; class Terriglobia; order Terriglobales; family Acidobacteriaceae; genus Sulfotelmatobacter. Next base: position 345,246 of record CAVTED010000001.1, on the reverse strand, counting down.
ATCGGGTCTCGTTTTCTGCGCTTTTCACTTGAATCATGAAGCACATTGCCAATTGGGCTTTGAACGTGGCCGCCCTGCGAGGGGCTAGTTACGCGGATGTGCGCGTGATCGCACAGCGCAGCCGCGGGCTCACTACTAAAAACGGAAAGGTCGGCAGCGCGTCTGACGCCGAGTCGGTGGGCATGAATGTGCGTGCGATGGTTGACGGCGCATGGGGATTCGCCGCTTCCGCAGAACTGGGACGCGGCGCCGTCGAGGCAACTGCCGGCCGGGCCGTGGAGATCGCTCGCGCTTCGGCTCGAGTCAAGCGGGACGATGTATGTCTGGCTCCAGAAAAGCCTGCGGTTGCGGAGTGGAGCACGCCCTTCAAAGTAGATCCTTTCACGGTTTCGGTCGAACAAAATATTGATCTGCTGTTGAAGATTGATGCCGAGTTGCGCTCGGTCGCGGGCGTTACGCTCGCGGAGACGAACCTCAATTTTAATCGCGAAGAGCAATGGTTTGTTTCGTCCGAGGGCGCGGACATTCACCAGACCAAGCTTTCGACCGGCGCGGGGTACGCCGCATACGCGTTTGCTGGGAACGAAATTCAGAAGCGCTCGTATCCCAATTCCTATGGCGGACAGTGGCAGAACAAAGGGTATGAACTGATTGAAGAATTGAAGTTAGTCGAGAACGCACGCCGCATTGCGGAAGAATCCGTCGCTCTGCATCACGCCGATCAATGTCCGGAAGGAAAATTCGACGTCATCCTCGACAGCTCGCAACTTGGATTACAAATACACGAGTCGGTAGGACATCCGATTGAACTGGATCGCGTGCTGGGGATGGAGGCGAATTTTGCAGGAACGTCATTTCTGACGATCGACAAGCTGCGCAAACTGCGGTACGGCAGCGATCTAGTGAATGTGGTTGCCGACGCGCGGCAGGAGCACGGCCCTGGGCTGGGCACGTTCGGCTTTGATGACGAAGGGGTTGCGGCGCAATGTACGCCGATCATCACCGACGGATTGTTCACGGGCTACCTCAGTTCGCGGGAGACTGCTCACACCATTGGCGAGAATCGCTCGGGAGGGACCTTGCGAGCCGAGGGATGGAACCGACTGCCGATGATCCGCATGACGAACATCAGCCTGCTCCCTGGCGAAAAACCTCTAAGCCTGGAGCAGTTGGTCGCGGCGACCGATCACGGCATCCTTATGCAGACGAACCGCTCCTGGTCGATCGACGATAAGCGCTACAACTTTCAGTTCGGTTGCGAGATTGGATGGGAGATCAAGAAGGGCAAGCGCGTTCGGATGGTGAAGAACCCTTCGTATTCCGGCATTACGACGGAATTCTGGAATTCGCTGGATGCGATTTGCTCGCGCGACGCGTGGATACTGTGGGGAACTCCGAATTGCGGCAAGGGCCAACCGCAGCAGGTGATGGGAACGGGGCACGGAGCGGCTCCTTCGCGGTTCCGTGGGATCAAAGTAGGGAGTGCGTTTAAAGGAAGCTAAATATTGGACCGCAGATTCCCTGAGCGGAGACCGCCAGAACGATTCCCATGCTCACCCTCGACAAAGCCGGCGACATTTTTGACCGCATTAAGAAACTCTCGACCGCGGATGAGGTCGAAGTGCTTTTCTCGGGCGGACATTTTGCCCTCACGCGCTTTGCCAACAATACCATTCACCAGAACGTTGCCGAAGAGAATCATGTGGTCTCGGTGCGAACTGTGTTTGGGGGAAAAACGGCGAGAGCTTTCACCAATAAGTTTGATGAGGAAAGTTTGCGGCAGGTCGTACGGTCGGCGGAGAATCTGGCGAGAGTGCAGCATCCCGATCCTGACCTGTTGCCAATGCCGGACGAGCAGGAAGCAGCCGGCACTACGGGCGAGGCGACCGTCCCCACACGGACTGCGCCTTCCCGTCATTTTGAAGCAACTGCCGGCATTACTCCTGAACAGCGGGCCGAAGGCGTCCAGAAAATTGTGGGCGTCGCGGCAAAGCACGACCTCACAACCGCCGGAGTTTTCTCCAGCGGAGAATCTTTCGAGGGTATCTTCAACTCGCGCGGGTTGAACAAATGGCATACGCAAACTTCGGCGGAGGTTGCCATCACCATGTTGGCAGCGGATTCTTCCGGCTGGCAAAAAGTAAATTCGCCGGATGTAGCGCATCTCGATCCGGTGGCACTGGCCGAAATCGCGGCGCAGAAAGCCATCGATTCGGCGCGGCCGCGCGAAATTCCTCCTGGCAAGTACACGGTGATCCTCGAACCAGCGGCTGTGCTCGACATTGTGGGATTTATGTTTTGGGATTTCTCGGGCATGTCGATTCTCGACCAGAGGTCATTTCTCACTGGACGAATCGGTACGAAACTGTTTGGCGACAACATTACCATCTGGGACGATGTGGCGCATCCTCTGCAGGCCGGTTCTCCCTTCGATGGAGAGGGTGTGCAGCGGCAAAAAGTTTTGCTGGTTGAAAACGGGATCGTGAAGCGAGTCGTGTATGCCCGGGCAACGGCGGAAAGAATGAAGCGCTCGGAACAGAAAGATCTGGTTGGTCCGATTGCAGCCACGGGTCACGGCTTCGCCTTGCCGAACGAAATGGGAGAGATGCCGTTGAACATTGTGTTCGCTCCGGTGTCCGATCCGCAGACGGTCGAGCAGATGATCGCCTCGACAGAACGCGGAGTGCTGGTGACGCGACTGTGGTACATCCGTGAAGTCGAGCCCTTCGAGAAAATGCTGACCGGAATGACTCGCGACGGAACGTTTTACGTGGAGAAGGGGCGGGTGCAGGGTGGAATCAGAAATTTCCGCTTCAATGAAAGTCTGATCCATATGCTTTCGAACGTGGAAGCGCTAAGCGCTCCGGTCAGGTCCTCCGGCGAAGAGTCATTCGACATGGTGGTGCCGGCGATGAAGGTGGGTGAGTTCAATTTCACTGAAGTGACGAAGTTTTAAGAAAGCCATCAAGGCTTGGCTTCGGTATTCCTCGATCTCTAAATGCGTTTCTAACCGGCATTCGCCGGGAATTGGGCGGGTTTTGCCCACGAGTCGACGGCTTGAACGGGCTGTTTCAGGCTCCGACTTCGATCTTGTCGACCCCTCCTAATTCACTCAAAGAAAAGCAGTTAACCCCATTTGTTCAATGACTTCGGTAACTTTGTCGCCCGGATTCCCGGGTGTACGCTGCCTTGAGTTGGATGAAAGTCCGGAAGGCGCAACGGCGCGGCCGGAAGGAAAGGGCTCCTTAGCGTGGCAGCCGAAGGCACAGCACCGACGACCGAGAAACCGGCGAGCGTAGGGCACTACGAAGATATGCAGAGTGCGCCGCGCTTTCCGTTGCACCTTTCCGCCTCGGTCAAAACACACGACAGCGCATATTCGGCAGAGACAGAGAATATCTCCGCCAACGGCGTACTGTTTGCGATGGACAACGATGTTCCGGTGGGATCACTGGTGGATTTCACGATTCTATTGCCGGCGGAAATCGTTGGCCTCCGGCGCAATGTGCAAATCGATTGTCGGGGCCGAGTGGTGCGCAGCTTCGAAGATCAAGGCCGGCGCGCCGTAGGCGTAGTAATTGATGAATACCATTTCGAGCGAGCGTAGTCGCAAGGAACTGAATGGCCACCATTCCCGTTAACGCGGAAGAAAAACTCGGAGCAGGGCTCGGAGCAGGGGAAGACGGCGGCAAAGGCCAGTTCGTCCGAGTGATCCTGGCCGACACGCAAGCCATTTTCCGCGCCGGCTTGCGCAAGGTCTTCGCGCTCGAAGACGACATTCGCGTGGTTGGCCAGGCCGAGACGCTGTCGCAAACGCAATCCGCAGTGACAAAGTTCTCCGCGGATGTGCTGATCTTCGAGGCAGCCCTTACCCCGAATCCCGTGGAGGCCGTTGCCAATCTGCTTCGCCAGACCCCACAGTTGCTTATCGTGGTCGTGACTCCGAGTGCCGATCAAGATTTGACCTTGGAGTTATTCCGCCGGGGCGCGCACGGGATTGTGTCGCGTGAAGTGGAACCCGAATTGCTGGTCGAGTGCCTGCGCAAAGTGGTGGCTGGAGAGACCTGGCTCGACAGCCAAGGCGTGCGTTGGGTGATGGAGGCCTATCGCAACCAGAATAACCGGCCGACGGGCTCGCGCCCAAAGGTGCAATTGACGCCCAAGGAAATGCTGATCGTTTCGTGCGTCACTCAGGGGATGAAAAACAAAGAGATCGCGTTGCGTGTGGGCACGACTGAACAGGTCGTAAAAAATTATTTGCGCAAAGTGTACGACAAGCTTGGGGTGGCTGACCGTCTGGAATTGGCGCTTTATTGCCTGAATCATCACGTGGTGGACAATACGAAGGTCCCGCCGCTGCCAGTGTCCGCTACAAATGGCAATCTAGCGAAGGCCGCGGCGGCTGGTGCATCGGCCCCCGGCGATTCTGCCGCATCCGCCGTAGTATCCGCAGTGAAGCCGGATTCTACCGAAGAACTTTCTTAAGATCTAAGCATTCCTGGTGCCCATCCTTTCAGGTTGCGGTTTCGACAACATCACCCATAGAATTGAAAGAGCAACCGCCACGCGAATCGTCAAGACGCGTGAGTGGAAAGCTTCTGTAAGAGTCGTTCCCTCCAACTGATCTTCGCCGGAGAGATGGCCGAGTGGCTGAAGGCGCACGCTTGGAAAGCGTGTTTACTCGAAAGGGTAACGTGGGTTCGAATCCCACTCTCTCCGCCAGCATCTTTTTTAATCTTGCACTTATGTCTTGGATGATACCTGGACTGATACCACGGGTCAGGAAGGTCTCTCCATGGACCGCGAAGTCAACGTGACCAAGCCGCGTCGCCAAGGACGATTTCATGCCTGCTAGTGTGTCAGGGAATCGCTGGAGATTCTTGATATGATCGCTGGGCCGGCTCCGAGGATAGGAACTCAAGCCGCCGCAGAGGCCTCGACGCAATGAATCGCACAGTTCTCGGTTTGCTGTTTGCAGTTTGTTCGACAGCGCATCTCTCTTCGCAGATGGGTAATATGAACGCTCCGACATTTACCAAGGATGTCGCGCCGATCCTGCAGAAAAACTGCCAAAGCTGCCACCGGCCGGGCGAGGCTGCCCCTTTTTCGATGCTCACGTACGAGGAGACCCGGCCCTGGACCGGAGCCATGAAACTGGCCGTGAAGCAGAAACTGATGCCGCCGTGGTTTGCCGATCCTCAGGTTGGACATTTCGCGAATGACCGGTCGCTCTCTCAAAAAGAGATCGACACAATTGTGGCGTGGGTGACCGCCGGCGCGCCCAAAGGCGATCCCAAAGACATGCCTGCACCCGTGAACTTTGTGGAAGGATGGGGCATTCCAAAACCGGACGTAATTTTTCAATTGCCCAAAGAATTCTCCGTGCCGGAATCGGGCATGGTCGAGTACCAGTATGTCATCGTGCCCACCGGCTTCACCGAAGATAAATGGGTGCAGGCCGCCGAAGTCCGACCTACGGAGCGCTCCGTGGTTCACCACATCATCGCGTACATTCGCGAACCCGGATCGAATTACTTCAAAGACCAGAAGCGAGGAGTTTTCTTCGAAGCTCCTCCGGCCAAGACGGATGAGAACGTTGATACCAGCGTTCTGCCCAGCGATTTTCTGGTTGGCTATGCTCCCGGCCAGCCCGCGGAGGTCCTGCCGGCAGGCGAGGCGAAATTGGTGAAGGCCGGATCCGACATCGTATTCGAAGTGCACTACACGCCCAATGGAAAAGCGGTGATGGACCGAACCAAGCTGGGCCTGGTATTCGCCAAAGAGCCGCCAAAGAAAAGAGTGCAGACGTTGTCGGCGGTCAATGGCACTTTCAAAATTCCTCCCGGCGATCCCAACTACCGCGTAGATGCTTCCTTTGAAATTCGCAAGGAAGTGATCCTGGCCTCGATTCACCCACACATGCACGCCAGGGGAAAGGATTTTGAATATCGCATCGTATTTCCTGGCGGTGAGACACGGACGATCCTGCGCGTGCCGCAATACAACTGGCACTGGCAGCTTTGGTACAACCTCGATGAACCGATTGTGCTGCCTCCTGGGGCGCGAATTGAATGCACAGCGCATTTCGACAACTCGCCGAACAATCCGGAGAATCCGGACCCTACAAAGACCGTGATCTGGGGACAGCAGAGCTGGGACGAGATGATGGTTGGCTTCTTCAACCTGGTTTACGATCCGCGGATCTCTCCCAAAGACTTGCTGCCGGAAAAGAAAGTTGTTGCGAACAGCAAGGCTTCAATCGGTGATCATTGACGACGATCATTGACGCCGAAGGCTGAATATTCAGGACCACCGACAACTCTAATATGAAGATTGCTCCTCGCGCCGTGATCCTCCTCGCCGTGCTCTCCGCGTTTTCCACGGCTCAGTCCGGTCCCCCTCCAAAGAAGCACCTCCTTGTCATCGGAGAAGAAAAAGGATACCGGCACGACTCCGTGTCCCATGCCATGGCGACCATCGAGCGACTGGGGCGGGAAACCGGGCTGTGGGATACCACACTTCGCACCGACACCGAGGTACTAACGAAGAAGAAGCTGGAATACAACGCACGGAACTTGAACGACTTCGACGCCGTGCTCTTCTTCACCGGGGGCGACCTTGAAATGAATGCCCAACAGAAGGCCGATTTCCTGTCGTTCATCCACGAGGATGGCAAGGGATTCATTGGCGTGCACAGCGCTGCCATCACTTTCGTGGACTGGCCCGAATTTGTGGAGATGGTTGGCGGGACTTACGACGAGCACCCGTGGACTACTTTCGATGCGCCCATCCTCGTGGAGGACCCGGGCTTTCCGGGCATGCAACAATTCCCGCATTCTTTTACGTTGCGCGACGAAATTTACCAGATGAAAGACTACTCACGCGACAAGGTGCGAGTGCTGATGCGGCTCGATGTCAGCAAGCTCGACATGAAGAACAAGAATGTCCATCGCACCGACGGCGATTTTGCTGTGACTTGGGCAAAGATGTACGGCAAAGGGCGCGTCTACTACACGACATTAGGGCACGTGGAAGCGAACTGGGATAAACCGGAGTTCCAACAAATGATTACTGAAGCCATCAAATGGGCGATGGGGTTGGAAAATGCAGAGCTGGCATCCCGTCCGCTGCCCGCAAACTAGCCTGGCGAAAAAGCAAGACCGCGAGAGGCTCATTGATTCTGAAAGATGCGATCACGAGAAGAAATTTTGTGAAGGCAGTGGCCGGCGGCCTGGCTGCAACCGCACTTCCCTTGCGCGCCGCGGCGAAGCTGAACGTTGGCATTGGCACGTATAGCTATCACAATCTCTCGATGGACGAAATGATTGTTCAGCTGAAGGCGCTGCGAGTCGGGGAAATCGAAATGTCGCGCGGTGAGTTCATGCTGATGAACCATCCCACCGAGAAACTGCTTCGTTCGGCTCGAACCAAACTTGACCGAGCGGGAATCCGCTGCGTGTCCTACTACACGGCAACCATCAAAGAAGATCAGGATTTAGAAAACGCAGTACGGTTTGCCAGGCTGCTGGGCAGCAGCAATGTCACAGGCGATGCTACGGGCAGCATTCTGAATCGAATCGATCGGCGCTTTACGCGGGAACAGTTGACCTTCGGAATCCACAATCATTACTTCAAGGGCAAGAAGTTCGCCTACGAGAGTCCAGAGGATGTGCTGAGCGCTCTCGCGGGACTTTCCAAAACTGTCGGCGCCACAGCAGATGTGGGACATTTTGCATCTTGCGGCCATGATCCCGTCGACGCCGTGCGCAAATTGGGACCTCGTTTGATACTGGTGCACCTCAAAGATATTCAGGCCGTGGACGGCGAAGTGAACGTGCTGCTTGGAACAGGAATTTCTAAAATCCCTGCGGTCATGCAGGAACTGCACCGGCAGAATTTTGCGAGACTGGTGGCTGTGGAATACGAAAAAGAGGGCGACGTGACCGACGACATGCGGAAAGACGTGGAATTTGCGCGCAGACTCGCCTAGCGGCCTGGCATAGGGGACAGAAACAAATGTGGAGAGTTTTTCTATTCGTATTGATTTCTCTCAGCGCCTGGACACAAGAAGCTCATCCGATCCTCGCACTTGGTTCGTCCGCACCTGACTTCGAACTACCCGGCGTGGATGGAAAGACGCACAAGCTCAGCGATTATGCGGCGAGTCCAATCCTGGTTGTGGTCTTCACTTGTAATCATTGCCCGATCGCGCAGATGTATGAGGAGCGTATCGGGAGGCTGGCCGCGGACTATAAGGGTCGGGGCGTGGCCGTGGTGGCGATTCAGCCCAACGATCCGAAGGCGATCCGGATCGATGAACTGGACTCCTCGGATATCAGCGACAGTCTGGCCGAGATGAAGATCCGCGCCGAATACAAGCATCTGCAATATCCGTATCTTTACGATGGCGACACGCAATCGGTGACCAGGGCATATGGTCCCCAGGCAACGCCGCACGCTTTTATCTTTGATCAGGAACGTCGTCTGCGCTACGAAGGCCGCGTTGACGACAGCTATCGAATCGAGCTGGTGAAGACGCAAGATGCGCGCAATGCGATCGACGCGATACTGGCGCATGTGGAAGTCGCTGTGAAACACACCGGAGTTTTCGGTTGCTCGACGAAGTGGCAGGAGAAAGCGCCTTCGCGGATCGAGGGCTTGCGGAAGATTGACGCGCAGCCCGTGCAACTGGAAATGGCGACTGCCGCCGACTTGAAGACGCTGCGCGCCAATCCCAGTAAGCAAATGCTCCTGGTCAGTTTTTGGGCGACCTGGTGCGGTTCGTGCATAGCCGAGTTCGCCGATCTCGAAGACACTTACCGGATGTACAGCGTCCGCGATCTGGGATTAGTCACGGTATCGACCAACATGCCTGACGAAACAAAAACCGTCATGAAATTGCTGGAGAAGATGCATGCCACCAGCCGCAATCTGCTTTTTGCTTCGAACGATACTGCATCGCTGCAGGCGGCATTCGATCCCACGTGGGAGTCAGCCGTGCCTTACACCGTATTGCTGGCTCCTGGCGGTAAGGTGCTTTATCAGAAGCAGGGATCGGTCGACATTCTAGAACTGCGCCGGAAGATCCTTGCTTACCTGGATTCTGACTATATCGGCTTCAACAAGTATTGGTCGGGCGAGTAGTGGTTTGCAAGCATGAAGGTCTCGCCCGCTTGCGACGCCGTCACGCTTCCGGCCACAAACACAAGGACAAATACAAATCCAAGCATCGAGAGCGAGAAGGTAGAAACAGTCGCTTCATGGCGCGAACGTCGCAGTGGGGAGTCGCAGTGCCTGGGGATGGTTAAGGCGCGTGGGACGAGCGTGTAGCCGGCGGACCCCTTAAAAAAGACTGCTCACGAGAAGGTCGCCTCCGTCATGTATTTTCAACAAGTCTGAGCGGGTAAGAATCCGCGCACTGTTGTAGAACTGCTATCTATCTGAGCGGATCGGAATCAGCAGGGAGGACAATCACATGCCCACGGATAAAGAATCTAACGATATTTCGCGACGGAGTTTCATGAAGGGTACCGCGATTAGCGGTGTGGGACTCGCGCTTTCGTCAGACATTTTGGGCCCTCACCTCCTTACCGGCAGACCGAAAAGTGCAAACTCGACGATGATTGGCGTCCCGTTCGAGGCAAAAGAACGGGTACGCTTGGGAATTATCGGCGTCGGTGGACGCGGTACCAACCTGCTGGAGGATTTACTCGCGATTGAAAACGTTGAGGTCAAGGCGATCTGCGATCTGGTACCGGAGAAAGTGGCGCGAGCGCAGAAGGCAGTCACCGACGCGGGCCAGGCAGCGCCCAAAGGCTTCAGCCAAGGGGAACTGGATTTCAAGAACCTGTCAGAACTCGAACTCGACATCGTTTACATCGCCACTCCATGGAACTGGCATGTCCCGATGGCTATCAACGTCATGAAAAATGGCAAGCATGCTGCCGTCGAAGTGCCTGCCTGTACAACATTGCAGGAGTGCTGGGAACTCGTCGACACTTCCGAGGCTACTCGCAAGCATTGCGTCATTCTAGAGAACTGTTGTTATGGCTCAACCGAGATGATGGTCTTGGGCATGGTGCGGGATGGCCTCTTCGGCGAAATCACGCACGGAGAGGCGGCATATCTCCACGATTTGCGGAGCATTTTGACCGCGAGCGAAGGGGAAGGCCTGTGGCGGCGTTTTCCGCACATGAAGCGCAATGGCAATCTGTATCCGACGCACGGACTGGGCCCAGTCGCCCATTATATGGACATTCATCGCGGTGACCGGTTCGACTACATGGTTTCGGTAAGTTCGTCCGAGGCCTCGCTGAGCGCGTATGTAAGGGCGAATTTTGCAGAAGCAGACCCGAAGCGCGCCGAAAAGTACGTCTGTGGTGACATGAACACCAGCATCGTAAAAACCCAAATGGGCCGGACAATTCTTCTCCAACATGACGTGGTCAACCCCCGACCTTACAGCCGCCTCAATTCGATCTCGGGCACAAAGGGCATATTCGCCGATTACCCGCCACGCGTTTTCCTGGACGGACCAAAGAAAGAAGATTGGGAGAATATCGATGCCTTTCGCGACAAGTATGAGCATCCGCTTTGGAAAACCACCGGAGAACTGGCACGCAAGATGGGTGGCCACGGCGGAATGGACTACATCATGAATTACAGGCTGATGGACTGCCTGAAGCGGGGGTTGGTACCCGATATCAATGTCTACGATGCCGCCGCATGGAGTGCGCCGACTCCTCTCAGTGAAGCTTCTGTGGCACAGAATGGCGCGCCCCAGAAATTCCCCGATTTCACCCGCGGCAAGTGGAACGTTCGTTCGGACTCGGCGGGCTTTGCAGTTCAGATTTGAGCGCAATTCGCCGAAACTTCCTGGTGAGAACGAGAGGATAATACCTTTGCATGAGTCCTCAGTTGATCATCCTCAGTTGATCATGGGAGCCCTTGATGATCGAAAGCGCGCAGCTTGAGAGGCCCGTATCCGAAGCGCCTGGAGCAGAACCTGAGCGCAAAACTGAAAGCACCACTCGGCTGATCTCGTTGGATGCGTTCCGCGGGCTGGTAATGGTCCTGATGCTCGCGGAGCACATGCGCCTATGGGAAGTGGCGCGCTCGTTTCCGCACAGCGTTTTCTGGCGCGTGATCTCGTTCAATACCCAGCACGTCGAGTGGCAAGGATGCTCGCTGCATGACCTGATCCAGCCCGCTTTTTCTTTCTTGGTGGGCGCGGCCCTTCCGTTTTCTATCGCGAGCCGGAAATTAAAGGGACAAACCTTCGGACCGATGCATGGGCATGCGGTCCGGCGCGCGTTAATGCTGATTTTTCTCGGAATTTTTCTTCGGTCACTGGAGTCACCTCAGACCTACTTCACCTTCGAGGACACACTGACGCAGATCGGATTGGGTTACGTATTCCTGTTTCTGCTGGGATTCACTCGTGTGCGAACACAGGTCATCACGCTCATGCTGATCTTGATTTTCTTTTGGACAGCTTTCGCGCTCTATCCTGTGCCCGGGCCGCAGTTTGATTACGCCCGGGTGGGAGTTCCAGCGGACTGGCCTCACCTCTACACTGGATTTTTTTCGCACTGGAACAAGAATTCCAATCTTTCGTGGGCGTTCGATGTTTGGTTTTTGAACCTCTTTCCGCGCGAACATCCCTTCATCTTCAATGAGGGCGGTTGGTCCACGCTGAGTTTCATTCCTACCCTTGGGACCATGATCATAGGGTTGCTGGCGGGAGAATGGCTCAAGGGCACCGGATCGAAGCAACAAAAACAACGCGGTCTCGCCATCGCAGGAGCAGGCTTGCTGCTGCTCGGACTAGTCTGTCAGTGGGCCGGCATTTGCCCCATCGTAAAAAGGGTCTGGACATCGTCGTACACGCTGTATAGCGGAGGCTGGGTGATGCTGATCCTGGCCGGTTTTTACGCGCTGATCGAATGGAAAGGATGGCGGCGATGGGCGTTCCCGCTGGTGGTGGTTGGAATGAACTCGATTGCCGTTTACGTGATGAGTTGGACGATGACGGACTTCGTCGGCGACGCCTTGGACCGTCACTTTGGAAGGGTGATATCGATGATGGCAGGGCCGATTTTTCAGCCCGCACTTCACGGCTTTGCAGTGTTGTTGATTTTTTGGCTCACTTTATATTGGATGTACCGCCGGAAGATCTTTTTAAGGATCTGACGATGGCGCAAGAGGGTGGTTTGGGGAATTTCTCTGCGTGCTTCGCGGCCATTTCTTCGCGCCCTTTGCGGTTAAAGTCTTTTGATTTCCCGCTGGTGCAAGAGCCGTTGACCGCGAAGTTCGCAAAGAAAAGGAAATTCAAATGAGGCACGACTGCGCCCGCCGGTTGTCTCTGCTGTGAGCCCGCCGTGCTGCCGGCGCTGTGATCCAGTTGCTGGCTGGGCGAACTTCGTGTTCTGTCAGGTTTTGCTGGTGGGTTTACTCCGAAACAGGGCAACAGTCTCAGGTTGAGCAACTTTGCATAGAATCGGTGGAAGCCCGCGGGCAATCAGTTCTGCGTCTGCAACAACCAGCTTCCCAATCCATTTAATCGCTGTTTCCAAAGATGCATTTCGACGTGCGTTGCGGCATGGAATCTCCTGAGATATGGTTACAGACCGGCGTCGGAGGGCGGTCTCTTGTTCTTATCGTGTGTTCTTCGCTCAGGTGGTCGGCACGATCGGAAGAATGAGTGCCGAGGGATGCTCCGCATCGTGATAGATCGTGTTCGTAGCCGGTACTGACGTTCCCCCGATAGCGGCGTTCTCACTTTTGTTCAGGTTCTTATCGAAACGGGGAAAATTGCTGCTGCTGACCTCCAGTCGCAACGTGTGTCCCTTGCGGAAGACGTTGGCTGTTGCCCATAAGTCCACAGTGAACTTGTAAATCTGGCCTGGATTCATGAATTGTGGCTTTTCCTGCGAATCGCGATACCGCGCTCGAACTATTCCTTCTGTCAAGTTTTGCGCGAAGCCGTCTGGCCCGACGTCCACCAACTTGGCTGTAAAATCGGTGTCAACGGCGGACGACTTGGCAAAGAGTTCGAGTTGAACAGGCCCCGTTACTTCCAGGTCCTGCTCCAGCGGAAGCGTCGAGTAGATCAAAACATCAGACCGTTCTTCCACCGAGCGTTGGTCGCGGGGCCCAGGTCCGAGATGCCCGGAGTCACAACATAAAGGACCACCGACCGTGGGCGCAGGGTTTACAGGATCGTAGACGTAGTGGTCAGGCTTGTCCGAGCGAGGAGTTGATGTGACCAGAGCGCCGTCGCCGCGCGCTGAGTTGGCCTTTCCGTCCGAATGCAGGAAGTATTTTGTGTTGCGGGCACGTGCGAGCGGCCAATCCTCCTCCTCACGCCATTGGTTAGCGCCCATCACGAAGAGTTTTACGGGCTTGGGATGCGAGAAATCGTTGGCAACGTTCTTGAACAGATAGTCGTACCAGCTCAAAGTGATTTCGTCCTCATCAAACGGGGCGGCGGGGCCGAAATCTACATCGCCAATCTTACGGCCGGAACCGGCGTGGCCGCCGATCGTGACCAGGAGATGTTGTCCGCGGCGCGTGGCTTCGTCCTTGCCACGTAACTTCACTCCGACGTAGTTGCGTAATGATCCGCCCAGAAAAATGTCATACCAGGCTGCGACGGTCAGCGAGGGTACGTCGATGTCCGCATAGTGATCTTCAATGGACCACCTCTTCCAATATTCGTCATAACCGGGATGAGCCACCCAGTCGAGAAAATAAGGAGCTAGAGAATGCAGCAGGCCTTCGTCGGAGGATGCCTGGGGTAATGCAAAGAGCGGGTATTGAGTGAGAGGAAGTTTCGCGATGCCGTCCAAGGCATTTGTGTGACTTCGCACAAAGCGGTTCAGCGTGTCCTGCGCAAGACCTGAGGTCCACGATTCGTTGAACCACTGTTCAAAGGCGCCGCCCTGGTACGTCCATCCATCGTGATAGTTGCTCGCCGTCACGACCGGACATATCCCTGCGAGATGCGGCGGATGTGCAATCGCCGCCAGCATCTGCGTAGCCCCGACATACGAGCCACCGTACATTCCTACTCTGCCATCGGAATAAGGCAGCGTCGCTGCCCATTCGACGGTGTCGTAGCCGTCGTTCGATTCGTACAAGAAGGGATACCACTCGCCGTCTGATGCGTAACGTCCGCGAACATCCTCGGTGATGACGACGTAACCGCGAGCCGCTCCCTTATGGCCGAAATCGACGCCACCGTCATTGTGTTTATCATACGGAGTTCGCTGGAGAAGAACGGGAAATTTTCCCGGTGCGGTTGGCCGGTAAATATCTGCGCGAAGTACGGTGCCGTCGCGCATCGTTACCGCGACGCCATGTTCAACGGTTACGGCATAGGGCTCAACCGCATGAGCAAATTGCGGAACCAGAGTCAGAATTGCGAACGTGCTAAGCAGGACAACTCTATTGATGGTCCACATATGCAACCGAATCACTCCTTCTCCCCAGGCTTTTCCACCAGTCGGATCAAACCAAAACGTTCAGGAACGTGAAACGAGTCCTTCATCGGAGACTGCCATGTTACCTCTTGCTGATGCGAAGGCGCCCCTGGCTCCATCGGCGCGAAGTCCAGCAATGACTGGGACGAATTTGTCCGCCTCAATCCCGACCTGCTCGTCTGGAAAGATGGGATTCTGAGCCGCTACTATCGGAAAAGGACGCTGCAATCCGATCTGGCCCGAAGCATCTTCATGCTGCCCGACAAGCTGCGCTGAAATGCAGCCAGGGCGGGTAATTTACGCTGAAGTCACCAAACGCGGAGCAACCAGCAGGTCCATCACGGAACTACGGCGCTCATGCGAGGAAGGATTCTGTAAGCTGGCATTTTGCAGTTGGCTGCAGAGCAATTCCACGGTACTCCCAATTTGGCGGAATGCGCGAGTGCGCGCGGCGAGCACGTCCCGGCGCGCGCAGCCCAGCAGAAGAGAACAATCTTGATCTGAATAGTGCTCAAGAACCGTAATTACATAGACAAAGCGCTCGAACGGTTCAAGGGCAAGGACTGCGGCAATCTCCGCCTGCTTCTCGGCCGGTAGCGATTGGCCACCGCTACTCTGCGGATAGAACGAACGGCCATTCCCTTCCGCTGGCCGCGGGTCGATAAGCCTTACAGCATTTTGAATGATCGCGCGCCGTGCCCAGGACCTAGCCCACTCCTTAAAAACCGCGTTGCCTTCGACCACGTCCTCAAAGCCGGAGACGAAGCACTGCTCAGCCTTTCCGCGATCCGCAGTCAGCAGGAACGACAGCAGATAGAGACCGTTCATGTCTTCGTCGAAGATTCGGCAAAAATCGTCGCTGTTTGCGTAGTGAGTGGCTCTGGTAATGTGCGTTGCCTCTGACATGTTTCCCTCCATCTTTCTCTTGTTAAACGTTTGAGCCTGGTGGAAATCGACAACCAACGTCATCTTTTTATGTTTTCCGCTTCTTCTTTTTCGGATACTGGCTTGCATTGAAATCTTCGGGCAAGCCGCTTCAACACGTGTCGAGTAAGGATGCCGGCGCAGGAAAACTTTGCGCCCTCCTTCATCAGATCGAGAATCGCGTCTTCTCCTTCGCGACTAATGGAGGTCAGGCTGTTTAAGTCGATCACCAGCTTGCGTCCTTCGAGCTCGCGGCTGGCATTTCTCCAGGTGGTGCGAAGCTCGTTCAGCCACGGGTCGGTGAGCTTGCCTTCCACCCGCAACTTCCGTTGAGCCGGGGTGTCGATGATGGAAATCCTGAACATATCGATCGCAGTACGGACGAGGTAAGTGCAACGCGCCTGCCAAATCCGTAAGAGCTCAAACTGCTGAAACCATTGACGGGAGAAGAGTTGGCAGAGCAATGTGTCAACAGATGTCAAAATCACAGTTGACACTTGTCGAGACTGATCGACAGACACCAGCGGCACAGTAGCGATCACGGCTGGTCGCGTTCTAGCGAGGATGCTACCGCAAGGAGACAGGCTTGTTTCGGATGCTCGAGATTACGCAGCGCGGTCCAATGGGCTCGTGTTACCCGCTGAAACTGGGGTGGGACTGATTCTCTTCGATCTTTTTCTCTCCGGCCTTATTGTCTCTCTTTTCTGTCTTTCGGAGATTCGGATACCTGGCCTTGCCTCTGCCAGAAGAGCGCGAAGAAACATCAACATGAAGAAAACTGCTGCAGAGCAAACGATTGTTACTGCAAGTAATTCGGTCATACCACGACTAAGAGCAAGGCAAGGGCCAAGTTCTCGAAATGAGCCAACTCACTGAACTCAAAGAGACACTCTTCGCGGGTCGACGCCCAGCTTCTTCATGCGCGCAATGAGAGTCGTGCGTTTCAGGCCCATCCGGGCGGCGGCGCCCTCAGGGCCAGCCACTCGCCCCTTGGTAAGTTTCAGAATGCGGACCATTTCATCGCGCTCATTCGCTTCGCGCGTTCCGGTCGCCGGGGTGCTCTTGCCATTATTGCTGAGCTCAGCGATGGGAGCTTGCAACGCTGTGCCGTGGGTCAGGATCACCGAACGTTCGATGAAGTTTTCCAGCTCACGAATATTTCCCGGCCAATGCCAACTCGACAGCTTCCTCATAGCCGCCGCAGGAATCGATTGGACCTGCTTATTCATCAGGCGGCCGTACTTCTGCGCGAAGTACCGGACCAGCAGCGGGATATCTTCGGGACGTTCGCGCAAAGGTGGAATGCGGATGGGAAACACGTTCAACCGATAATACAGGTCGCTGCGGAACTCGCGATTCTCTATCATTTTTTCGAGATCGCGATTGGTAGCCGCTACGAGGCGCACATCGACTTTCTTGGTCCGGTTGCTGCCCAGCCGTTCAAACTCACGCTCCTGCAAGGCGCGGAGCAATTTGGGCTGAATCTCGATGGGAATGTCGCCAACCTCATCCAGAAAGAGCGAGCCCTGATCGGCCAGTTCCAGGCGGCCAACCTTCTGCGCAATCGCGCCGGTAAAGGCGCCGCGTTCATGGCCGAAAAGCTCACTCTCGAGCAGTCCGGTCGGGATCGCGGCGCAGTTGAGCTTTACGAAGGTCCGCTGCTTGCGCCGGCTGCGTTCATGGATGGCGCGGGCGATCAATTCTTTTCCCGTGCCAGTTTCGCCCAGAAGCAATACGGTCGAGTCGCTGGGGGCCACGGTTTCTACAAGATTCAAAACATGGCGGAGACTCGAGCTCTGTCCCACAATCCCTTCGAAGTCCATTTCACCGCGGATTTCTTCTTCCAGATACAACTTTTCCTGCGCGAGCTTGTCTTTGAGGTCAGCGATCTCTCCGTAGGCCAGCGCGTTCTCCACGCCGATCGCGACCTGCTGCGCCACCTGCGACAGGAAAGCGGTCTCGTCGCTGTCGAACGCGTTCTCTTCGCGCTTAGCCACCGCGAGCACGCCCAGCATGCGACCCCGGCTGATGAGCGGCACATCGCACAAGGAATTAACCCCCTCCGCCGCCGCCTTCGCGTACATTTCAGTGTCTAGATCAGGATCAAGCCGGTTCACCACCCAGGGCTTTCCGCTGCGGAAGGTTTCACCGGGCGCAGAGCCTTGAATGGGGATCAAAATCTGTTCCTTGAAAAATCCTTTGCGATCCGGGAAGTCGAGCGCATGTACCCGCAGATGCGCGCCGTCCGGTTCGGGCAGCATGATGGCGGCGGCGTCATAGCGCATAAGCCGGCGAACACTGGAAGAGATGGATCGCAGCAATTCTTGAAAATTCAGATTGGAGACGACCTGGTTAGTTAGATCAAGGATCAGTTTCAAACGATCCTGCGCTTGCCGGGACAGGTAGAAGTTCACGGCAGCGTCGATGGCCAGCGCAATCTGGTCCGCGACCAGAGAGAGGAAACGGACTTCGTCCTCGGGGTAGGCATCCGGATGTGACCTGCCGATGGTCAACACACCGAGGCGACGTTGTCCCCTGGATAGCGGAAGCACGCAGGTAGCTGCAATCCCTAGTTCGTTTAGAGACTCGCCATGCTTCGCAAACCGCACCTCGAAATTCCAATCCGCGGTGACTAGAGTCTGTTGTGACTCGTATACCCAGTCAACGGGCGTGCCTGCCACGTCAATATCGGCGGGTAGCAGACTCTGCCTGGCGCCGTTTGAATAGAGCACATGCCATGCGACGGTCCGGGTGTCATTCTCGAAGGCGAT
This sequence comes from uncultured Acidobacteriaceae bacterium, assembly GCA_963733795.1. GTDB lineage: Bacteria > Acidobacteriota > Terriglobia > Terriglobales > Acidobacteriaceae > Sulfotelmatobacter. The sequence goes on along the minus strand of CAVTED010000001.1, from coordinate 327,068 downwards.
CAGCTGAAGGTAGTCGAAGTTGACCACTTCCTGTAGCGCTTGCAGGAGTGCGTCGGCAGCAGCGTCACAATCACTGCACGTGCCAATGTCGCTGGTCGCTCGCAGCAGCGCTTCATAGCGTTGCGTGTACTGGTCTGAGAGGGTTGGAGATAGGGTGCTCATAGCCTCTTCCCGCTTGCCGCAAGCTGATTACAAACGCGTCAGTCGGTGCCACCGCCGTGACAGCAAGACGACTGCCCGGTTCGGCATACGGTTCATCTGATGTAGTGACGCGGCAGGAGGGTTCTACAAAATGTCGTCGCCTTTGCCATCTGTCGAAGGTTTTGTCGATGCGATGACGGGTTCAGGTGGTCAACGCGCATTTGCCGTTGCGCAACCCGCGTCTACGCAACTACTTCTGCACATTGTCTGAACGGTAGCAATTTTGGCAACTCGGGTGCTGTGATCGACTCCGGAACGCGCAATTCACGGACCGGGGAAGTCACGGTCGCGGGAACTGGACACGTTCAAGGACGAAGGAGTCACACTATGCGACGTACTGCGATTATGCTTGCAGGTTTTATCATTCTCTTAACAGTAGGCGCTACGGCTCAGGAAAACCGCTCGGAGATCAGTGTGCAAGGCACGGGCTTTTTCACCAAGGACAGCAACGGTCAGGGGATTTCGCGGACAACAACGAACACGGGCGGGTTTCTGGTTGGCTACCGTTATCACCTCAACCGCTGGCTTTCTGCCGAAGCGAATTACGGCTTCGACCGCGAAACTCAGCGATACTTTTCTGGAGGCGGGCTTTCGAGGGTTCAGTCGGACGTGCACACGGCCACGGCCGATGTGGCTGTAAATCTTCCCTTCTCGATCGCCAGGCTGAATCCCTATGTGCTGGGCGGCGGAGGCAGTCTGATATTTCATCCCACTGGCAACGCGGGCGGCTTCGTGCCGGGCGCTGACACCCAGGCGAAAGGTACTTTTCTATACGGCGCCGGTGTCAATTATGAGTTGACCAGAAGGGTCTCTCTGCGCGCCGAGTATAGGGGATATGTTTACAAAGACGCCGACTTTGGTATCAGTAGCCTCAACAATGACAGTTGGACGCACACAGCGCAACCGTCCGCCGGAATCGTTTTCCGGTTTTAGGGGCGGAGGGGCAGCCGGCTTATGGAATCCCTGGCTGCCTCTCGCCGTTCTCAGCTTTTGCGAAACCGCACCGCCACACTTTCCGCGGTGCGAGCCAGAAGACCAACATCGCTGCCGACAGCGGTGAAGTTGAATCCGAACGAGATCAGGCGATCAACTGCGTCGACATTCCCAGACAACGTGCCCGCGGATTTTTCTGCGGCACGAATGCGTTGCGCGGCATCTTTGATGGCGGCCTGCACCTCGGGATGGCTGGGATTGCCCAGGTGACCGAAGTCCCCTGCAAGGTCGCTGGGACCGATGAAGAGTCCGTCTACGCCTTCGACGGCGGCGATGGCTTCGATTTCCTTCAGCGCCGCTTTGCTCTCGAGTTGCACCAGAACGCAGGTGTCAAGGTGCGCGTTCGCGTGATATCCCTGAATGCGGCCGTAGTCGCTGGCGCGCGTCGCTACGGCGATTCCTCGTATGCCGCGCGGAGGATAGCGGGTAGCGGCCACCGCTTTGCGCGCCTCTTCTGCATTCTGCACGAAGGGAACGAGCAGAGAGCGGGCGCCTACATCGAGCGCGCGCTTGATGATTACAGGATCGTTCCACGGCACGCGGAAGACAGGTTCGGCGGTGCCTCCGCGCATGGCCTGCAGTTGCGCCAGAAGAGATGGGATATCGTTTGGCGCGTGTTCGCCGTCGATCACGATCCAGTCAAAACCCGCACCTGCGATGATCTCCGCCGCGATTGGACTGCAGAGTCCGCTCCACAACCCAATCTGACACTGACAACCTGCGAGAGCTTGCTTGAATGCGTTACGCGGAAAATTTCCTGGCCACTCGGGCATAGTTCTTCTTTCCTCGGCTCATTTTTCCTCGGTTCGTTGAGATTTCTCATTCAGCCGGCTTCTCCTGCACGCGACCGCGATCTCAAAAATCGAGCCAGATAGTCCGACTTCTGAGCCAAACAGGCTCAGTTACACGTTCAGGTCGTGGCGCTGACAGACTGGATCAGGCCGCGAATGTAGCCGTAGCAGAATGCGAAGGACTGCAGAGATCCGGGATCGGCGTCGGCCAGCGGAACGTGATCGGGCATGAGCATGTAGGGATAACCGATCTCCTTGTAAACCTTGATCGCTTTGACGAAGTCGATATCGCCTTCGTCTGGGAAGACTTCCACAAAATTATTGCGGTGGCCACGAATGTTGCGGAAATGCACGTTGAAGATTTTCTTGCGAGTGCCGAAATATCGAATCACATCAAAAATCTCCACCGATGGATTTTCGAGATCTTCAGAGATGGTTCCCTGGCAGAAATTAAGCCCGTGGTAAGCGCTCTCTTGAATGCTGACAAATTTCTTGAGGCCGTCGACCGTGCCCAGCACCCGGTTTACGCCTTGATACCCTTCCGGCGGCACACCAGGATCCTGCGGATGGCAGGCCATTCGAATTTTGTACTCGTTAGCGACAGGAATCACGCGATCGAGAAAATATATAATCCGCTCCCAGAAGGCGTCGGCATCCACGCGCCCGGCCCTGGTGAGCGGCGTTGCGGGATGAGCCCGGGAGAGATTCCATGCGTGGTTCATGGCGTCTCCACGCCCCGGTACGCGCCCGGTGCGAAGAATACCGAGAATGCTCATGTTGTATTTGATGGATGGAATGCCGACCAACGCGCAATTCTTAATCAGGATCTGTAACTGTTCGATGTCCCGATCGCGCTCCGGACTCTGGGCCAACATGATCGCCGGATGCTTTTCCTGGTCAATGAAACTCGAGGACAGAAAGGGCGGCGCGATGCAGTCGATGCTGATGCCGTATTTTCCGGCCATATCGATCATGCGTTTGAGCTCGTCGACGGTTGCGCAAAGACGGTCGCCTTCGATCTCCGGATAGCCGCAAATGTTCTGCACGCCATAACGGGCGAAGTATTTGAGATGGGCATCGTTGGTGGGCGCGGACTGGCACCCCAACTTTATGAGAACTGGCGTCGAACTGGATTCGGCGCTCGCAGCTCTGGACAGGCCTCCGCGCGATGCAAGGAATCCTGCTGCGCCTCCTGCGGCGATGAATTGTCTCCTATTCATGTTTTGGTTTCCCTCATCTCGAAAAATTTCTCGCCTTCGTACAAGTGGTCATCGTTTTGTCCAAGTAACAGCGACTGGGTGTTCCTGCAATTCCTCGAAGCGGATCAGATATGCATTCCAATCTTCCGGCGTCGGCATATCGGCTTTCGACCAGCCGGAGCCGGCGAAATACGTAAAGGGCTCACCCGAATGCCGCTTGAAAATCATCAGGGCATGATTCGCCGCTGTCGTTGTCGTCGCATGTTCGGCGGGCAGCGACACCAGGCCCGTGGCAATCCTGCCCGCGGATGGCTTCTGCGGCGTGTCCCATACCGCGGCAATGCCTTTTCCGGCGGGCAAGGTTGGGACGCCGCCTTCGTGAATCGCGATGCCTGCCGCCAAGTCGAGGGTCGACTCTCCGTCGAACGTGTAAGTCGAAACGATTTTGTTCAGATGAGAGCCCGCATCCAGAGTGATGCGCTTGGTTTCGGTAACCATTCTTCCGCCAGCTTGCCACGGCGCGTAGGATACTTCGAATTCAAAACGGATCGGCCCCGTCGCAAGAATTTTGCGACCGTATAATTCTTTGAGACATTCAGCTTGCCGTCAACCCAGACGGCTGTGCCTCCGCAGCCGCGGGACGGTCCCACGTCATAGGAGTCGAGTCCGATTCCATTGTCGTTGTGGTAGGACAATGCGGAATTGTGTGTGACCGCAGCGTTCGTGGTCCTGCTTATAAAAACTGTCTACAACAAAATTCGGGATGCGCTTCGACCACACGTCGATGCCGGAGGAAATCTCGCCGGTCGCCTCTAACGCCGGTCCGTAGATTCGATAGGCTACAACTTTATTCTCCCAGGCAAAGTCGTCTTTGCGCTCGGGAATCGCGCGGCCGAAGACTAAGGGTTCCTGCGGCGGTGCGGCAGGATCTAAATTGAATTCGACATTCATCATCCCTTTAGCCGGCAATTTCGACCAGCAGGAGCAAAGTGTCGGGATCGGCGCCGGGCCGACTGGTGTAAAGCTGGCTTGGAATGCGCTGTTTGGTTGCCGAATCGGTGGCGACGAGGGACTGCAATTGCGCCGCGGAGAAATGTAGGTGACGGGCGACTTGGTCCAGCGGAATTTCTACTACTTCTTCGGTGCGGTCTAGGTTCGTCGGATTGGTGAGCCGCATCTGCTGGGCCGACGCGTGCGGGCGGAGCAGTGAGTACGACTGACATACCGATCGCGCAAAAAAGAGTGAACAGCACACGTCGCCAATGTCGGCGACGCGAAGATAGACTCAGCCAATCAGCCATGTGCGACAGTCCTCTCTGCTCATACTTCGTAGACAACGCAACATCAAGCTGGGTCCTCAATGCGAGTGAGCCTTGGCACGATCAGAAACAAAATCAGCAGCGCAAGAAGATAGGCGCCTCCCGCAAGCGAGAACAGCAGCGCGTAGCTGTGGGTGGCTTGAAGTATCCATCCGGTTGCGATTGAAAAGAGCACACCTCCAACCGAGCCCGCCGTTCCGCCGATGCCGACTACGGTTGCTACAGCTTTCTTGGGGAAAAGATCGGAAGGAATGGTAAAGAGATTCGCGGAAAATCCCTGATGCGCCGCTGCAGCGACACTCAGCATTGCGACGGCGGACCACAGGGACGGCAGCCGATTGGCAAACAGAACTGGCACGGCGAGACAAGCACACAAGAACATCGCCGAGAAGCGCGCCTTTGCCATCGAAAAGCCATGGCGATGCAGCATACCCGGAAGCCAGCCGCCACCGATGCTGCCGATGGCCGAAGCGTTATACACAATCACCAGCGGCAATCCGAGTTGCAGCAGGGAGACGTGGTAGCGGGCGTCGAAAAACTTGGGCAACCAATAAAGATAGAACCACCAGATTGGGTCCGTCAGAAATTTCGCCACCGGAAAAGCCCACATCTGGCGGTAGCGCAAAAGCCGCCCCAGCGGTATGGGGCGCGCCGATTCGATGGGATCGCTCTGAATGAAAGCCAACTCGGCCTGGAGTCAGGCGAGGGTGTTCCGATGGCTTGCGGTAAAAGGTCAGCCAAATGATGAGCCAGATGAGGCTGAAGGCGCTGGTAGCGAGAAACGCATAGGGCCAGCCGAACCGCACCGTGATGAAAGGAATAAGGAGCGGGGCGAGGATGGCGCCGAGGTTGGCGCCGGAGTTGAATATTCCAGCGGCCAATGAACGTTCCTTGCGCGGAAACCACTCTGCGATTGTCTTGAGGGCGGCGGGAAAGTTTCCGGATTCGCCAAGTCCAAGAAAGAAGCGCGCGATTCCAAAACCCAATGGAGTGCGGGCCAGCGCATGCGATGCCGCGGCAACGCTCCACACGGCCATTACGATGGCGTAACCCACGCGGGTGCCCACCCTGTCGATCACTCTGCCAGCCACCAACAATCCGGCGGCGTAGGCGATCTGGAATGCGGCGATGATGTAGCCGTATTGGACCTCAGTCCATCCGATGGAGTGTTGCAACGTCGGGGACAGGATGCCCAGCACCTGGCGGTCCATGTAGTTGACCGTCGTGGCGTAAAACAGCATGGCGCAAATGGACCAACGCAGGCGCCCGCCCGCACTGTTCGCATTCATTGCGTTGCCTCCGAGCTTTCTTCTTGTATTGCGGGAGTTGCTGCCTGCGCCGACTGTTACGAATCCTGCGCCAGTCAAAATGGAATTTATTATAACGTTATTCACTTGCGTGCATTGCGATGTTTCATGACCAGGACAAACAATAATGATTGTCAGTCACTGAGCAGCTTAAGCAGGACGCATTCGTCATTCCAGAAGTTCTCGTTGACCGCGAATGTTGTGTTATCGTTATTGTTTATTTTGCCGGCCATTGGGCTGCGACTAGTGTGCGGCGCCCGCAACGCTTGCCAGAAAGAGAGTATGCGCCCGGTGAAAATACTGCAAATGGCGGATGCGATCCGCTATCGAACGATGACCACGGAAGAATTGCGCAAGACGTTTCTGATCGAAGATCTCTTTCATCCGGGAGCAGATCGGATTGACCTATGTCGATCTGGACCGCACCGTGATCGGCTCGGCAGTACCTACTGGCAAGCCGCTGCTCTTGCCTACCGACGATGCGCTCAAGGCATCGTACTTTACCGAGCGGCGCGAACTGGGCGTCTTGAATATCGGCGGTACGGGCGTAGTCAAGGTGAACGGCGTGCCGTTTGAGCTGAAGAAACTGGATGCTCTTTACGTTGGCCGCGGAAATGAGGAGATTGTATTCTCCAGTTCCGATCCGGCGCACGCGGCGGAGTTCTATCTGCTGAGTTATCCGGCTCATGCGGCGCATCCGACGACGGCTCATTCGGTCCGCCGAACAGGCAAAGGTGACGCTCGGCGCGCCTGAAACCGCGAATCTCCGGGAGATCACGAAACTCATTCACCTGGAAGGAACGCGCAGTTGCCAATTGGTGATGGGCTTTACACAGCTCGCTGCCGGAAGCGTCTGGAATACCATGCCGCCGCATACGCACATGAGGCGATCGGAAGTTTACTTTTACTTTGACCTTGGAACCCGGCCAGCGGGTGGTTCACCTCATGGGCCCCGGCAAGGAGACGCGCAACATCGTAATCGCCAACAAACAGGTTGCATTTCTCCCGGTTGGTCGATTCATGCCGGAGTTGGAACCAAGAACTATACGTTCTGCTGGGGCATGGGTGGAGAGAATCAGGTGTACAGCGATATGGATGCGCTGGCCATTGCCGATTTGCTTTAGCCGAAAAGGATCGTGCCGTGATCTTGGAGAAATTCAGCCTGAAGGGTAAGAACGCGCTGGTGACGGGATCGTCTCGCGGGCTAGGCGCGGGAATTGCCATGGCACTGGCCGAAGCGGGCGCAAACGTGGCGATCCACGGCTCGCGCAGGCCACCGGAAGCCACGCAACAAATGTTGAGCAAGATCGGTGCGAATCAGTTCGCGGTGGTGGGCGATGTGAGCGACGCGTCTGTTTGTTCACTGCTGATCGAACAGGTGGTCAAGCATTTTGGCACGATCGATATTCTCGTCAACAACGCGGGAATCATTCGGCGCGCGCCCGCCGCGGAACACTCTGAGGAAGACTGGCAGGCAGTGATCGACACGAATCTCACCAGCGTGTTCCGCCTGACCAAGCATGCGGGGAAGCATATGTTGGCGCAGGGTTCGGGCAAGGTCATCAATATTGCTTCCGTATTGACGTTTCAGGGCGGAGTCTTTGTTCCCTCGTATGCCGCGGCCAAGGGCGGCGTCGGACAATTGACGAAGGCGTTCGCCAATGAATGGGCCGCAAAAGGCGTCAACGTGAATGCGATTGCACCGGGCTACATGGCGACCGACAATACCGAGGCGTTGCGGGCAAACCCGGAGCGGTCTCGTCAAATCATGGAACGGATTCCCGCTGGACGATGGGGTTGTCCGGACGACATGGCCGGCGCAGCCGTGTTTCTTGCGTCTAGCGCCAGCGACTATGTGCATGGCCATGTATTAGTGGTCGATGGCGGGTGGTTGAGCCGGTGATTGGGAAACTGCTGCAATACTTGCAGCAGATCTTTTGTCTCGAGGTGATTCATGAAACTGACGATTGCATCGCTGGCCCTGGCTGCGTCCGCGCTTCCTTTCGCCGGTGCACAAACACTCACGGTAGATCACCTGACGCAAAGTCAATTGATCGAAAAAGCTCAGGAACTCAACGCGAAGGCGCAAGGTCCCGAGGGTGCGGCGAGCAGCAAGCTGAACGAATATCCAAACTCGTTCACGATGATTGCGCTTCGCGGCAAGAATGGCGGGGCTGAGGTCCATGAGAACTATGCCGACTTTTTCTTCGTTGTACGGGGAAGCGCCAAGCTATTGACTGGCGGCACGGTGCAGGATGGCAAGAGCGTGAGCGCGGGGGAGATCCGAGGCAAATCCGTGTGAACGGAGTTGAGACAACCCTGAATCAAGGGGATATCGTCCATATTCCGGCAACCGTGCCGCATCAGCTTCTCTTGCCGGAAGGTGGGAACTTTCTCTATTTCGTCATCAAGGTTAAAGAAAGATAAATCGGGTCGTTCTTATATGCTTTAGCGCCTATTCCTTTGGGGTACAGCCGCATGACCGGCGAATAATCAACTCGGTGGGAAAGAGCATCTTTGCAGTCTGCGTTTCCGCCGCCGCGCCCTCCTGCAGATTGGCGATTTTTTTGAAGAGAAGCTCGGCAGCGGCGCGCGCCATCCCGGTTGGAGTTTGACGCACGACAGTGAGTGGCGTTCCCAGCACCTCGGCGAGCTCGAAGTCGTCGAACCCTACTACCGCAATATCTTCCGGTACTCGCAGCTTGTGAAGGTGAAGCGCCTGGATGAGATACACGGAGGAGATTCGCTTCAAAGAGAATGCGGCCGTCGGCCGATCCTTTGCGCCAGACCAGCGCTGCGCCAGAGCCTGCATCGCCTCAAGGCTGTTGACCTGAGTGAGCAGGATTGGATTGAGACCAGCGTTACGCATCGCAAGGTTATACCCTCCGATCCGTTCACGCACCGTGTAGCTGCCAGAGTCGAAGCCCACGCAAGCAATCTTCTTGTGGCCATGTTCGATCAAATGCCGAACGCCTTGCTCCGCGCCTTCCCGGTTCTCGACCAGCACCGCATCTGTTTGCAGTCCAGCGACCGGGCGGTCGAGAGCGACAACCGGAACGCCGCTTTCCTGAATCATCTTCAGATCGACTTCCGTCACCGCCTGAACTAACAATGAGCAGTCCGGCAACTCGATTCTGGATCGATTCAAGTTGCTGTTCCTCGACTGCCACGCTTCTTCCCGTGGCAACCACCAGGGTCTGATAGTCGTGGCGTATGGCAACTTCCTGAACGGCGTGAAAGCAACTGGAAAAAAAGTCTGACAGATCGGGGACGATCAGGCCGATGGTCCGTCCCCTGCGGCCCTTCAGCATACGCGCGGCGTCATTGGGCGAATAACCAATCCTGGCGATCGCTTTCATGACTTTGGCGCGCGTGGAATGCTTTACGCTGGGATGGTTGTTAATCACGCGCGAGACCGACATGACGCCGACCTTTGCTTCTCTTGCCACATCGATAATCGTGGGCGGTCTGCCGCGCCTTTTTGACCTTAGACTTTTCATCTTTGCGAGGGAAGTGGCGAAGGAGGCGGCGCGGTGGAAGAGGCTACCGGCTTGCCGTCGACGGTGTTGGGTTCCATGAGTTCCACGCGCGTCCCGTCGGGGTCGTAAAGGTTCACCTGGCGTTTGCCGTTCTTGCCAACGTGCATCTCGAGTGGCTTGCCGTAGGTCTTGTAGGCTGGTCGCGACTCGAGGACGGCAATGGCCTTCCGCGCGTCAGGAACCACCAGCGAAATGTGATTCCTGGTGCCGAAGGTCGCCGGAAGTTTGCTGTAGAGCATGAACTCAACGTAGTCGCTGCCATCCGGGACCTGCATGTTGATCCAACTCAGCTCGTTTGGAGTGCTGCTGCCGCGCCAGATCTCCTTGAAACCGAGAACGTCATGATAGAAGGCGATGGACTTCTCGCTATCTCCGACAAGGAAGCCCACGTGATAAATGCCAGTTGAAATGCGGGTCGCTGGCATGAACTTGCCGGCGGCCTGCGCCTCCATTCCCGTGGGCAGGCTCTGGACAAATTCGACGAGCGTGCCGTCAGAGTCCTTAATCTCGAAAGCGTAGTCGCCGGCGCGGGTCCTATTGCCGTTACCTGGCTTCAAGTCGAAACCCTTGGAACGAAGGTAGGAGCGCATTTGCTCAATGTCGTCGACAGTGAAACAGACATGGCTCATCATGTTTGGCGGATGAGTCGGAGCTTCGTTGAATAACTCGACGTGCTGCTGATCGTTGATTTTGATGAAAGCGATGCGCACGTCTTGGCTTCCGTTTTTCTTGAGGTCGTAAGACTCGTCGAAGCCGAGAAGGTCGTGCCAGAAGGCGATCGCTTTAGGCAGGTCAGAGACAAAGTAGCCAGCGTGCGAGATACCGGTGATTCCGGGGCGCCCGGGAGCTGCATTCTGCGCGAACGCGTCGAGTTCCGATGCCGCCAAAAGAAAAGCGCCGACTCCATAGACAGAACTTGCGGAAGGCTTGAATTTGCCTGGCTGCCCATCGATGGGCTGGATTGACCCCAGGCGGCCATCGGCGTAGACGTGCAACAGTATTCCCGCCCATGCACGCTCTATTACGGGCTCGAACTTCGTCCGGTCCAGAATGCCGTGGTTGATGCCCCAGGCCATCGAATAAGTGAAGAACGCAGAGCCTGAAACTTCAGGTAGATCATAGGCTCCAGGGTCGAGCAGCCCGCTGCGCCAGAGTCCGTCCTCGCCCTGAATCGCGGCGATCCGGTCGGCCATCTCCTTGTACTGAGCGATGTACTTTCCTCGGCTCGGATAATCTTTGGGCATGAGTTCGAGCACCTTCGCAAACGCGCCCATGACCCAGCCATTGCCTCGCGACCAGAAAATCTTCTGGCCGTTCTTTTCTCTCTGCGTGAAGTAACGGCTATCGCGATAGTACAGATGCTCCGCTCGGTCGTATAAACTGGCCGATGTTTCCCACCACTCGCGATCCATATAATTCAAATAGCGCTCGTCGCCGGTCGCGGCAAACATTCTGGCCAGCACCGGCGGAGCCATGAAGAGCGCATCGCACCACCACCACAACAACTTTTCCGGATCATCGGGCCGAACGATCAGGCGGTCGAGAACTGTCTTGACGTGCGCCATCCTGGCGGGGTCATGGCTCTCCAGATACAAATCCATGTAAGACTGGCCCAAAGCCATGTCGTCGCCGTGGGGAAATCGCGCATCGATCAGCTTCCATTCGGAGCGCGCCGCCATCTTCACCACCGCATCGTGGTAGCGCGAATCTCCCGTTACCTTAGAGGCTGCCAGCAGGCCGTCGTACAAAGCAGCGTAGGTCCATTGCTGATTGAAGCTTGCTTCCGCACGGGCAAGCTGCCAATCGGCCACTCGCTGCGCAGCCTTGCTTATGGCAGCGTGGGTCAATGATGGAGAAAGATCGGTGGCCAGCGGGCCGGGATCGTCCGGCGCATCTCCCGACGCTGCGCGCTCCACGGATAATGATGTTGATGCCTGACCTTCGGTCGTTTTCGGCTGGGCGACCTGAGCACTCGCGGGTGGGGCAGTGAGCCCCGCCATCACGGCGAGTACATATAAGGAGCACCAGACGTTGTGCCTTACTTGCGCGGTCCTCACTTGTGCAGTCTTCGCCATCCGTATCCTGTCATTATTGTTCTTCGGAAACTTCGTTTTCGAATCAGCTGCGGCTTCACGGTTGAGCTGGACGGTTCATAATACATCAGCCGGAATCATGCACGTTATTCATTTTGCTTAGCATCGATCGTCAACCCCGAAGAGGAAGAATGCACCGCACAAAGTCACTTACGAGAAGAAGTTTTTTGAAAAGTACGACCGCAGCTGGTTGTATAAGCGCCGCCAGCTTGGTTTTTGGTCTGTCACGACAATCTGAAGAGTCCGACGCCTTCCGGCTAGTGGCCGAAACCGACCGCCAGCGGATTCTGAAAGCTGCCGAAAAATATATTTCTCAAGCGCCGCTTACTATCACCGCGTTTCCCGCCCCGCGCAGCGCGGGCGGATTGCACGATTTCTATTCTCAAGCCGACTACTTCTGGCCAAATCCGAAAGACCCCAATGGACCGTACATCAATCGCGACGGGCAGAGCAATCCGGAGAATTTCGACGAGCACCGTAAGGTGATGGTGGCGCTCTCCATCCAGATGCCCGCTCTGACCGCGGCATGGCTCCTGACCGGCAACCGCCGTCACGGGCAGAAGGCCTGCGCTCACCTCCGCGCCTGGTTCGTCTCGCCGGAAACGCGGATGAATCCAAACCTGCTCTGCGCGCAAGCGGTGCAAGGATCTTCGACGGGCCGCTCCTACGGCATCATCGACACGCTGCATCTGGTCGAGGTTGCGAGAGCTGCCAGTTTTCTGACGTCTGGATTTCGAAATCACCGGATGCTCAGTGCGCAGGACGCTGCCGCGGTGCAGAGTTGGTTCGCCAGTTATCTGGACTGGCTCTCCCACAGCGAGCGTGGAATCAAGGAGCGCGATACGGAGAACAACCATGCCTTCTGCTGGGCCTTGCAGGCTGCCGAGTTTGCCCGCCTGGCGGGTGAGGATGCCGCGCGCAAAGAGGTGTACCGGCGCTATCGGGAAATCCTGCTACCCAATCAGATGGATGCGAATGGATCGTTTCCCCGGGAACTGGCGCGCACCAAGCCCTACAGCTATTCGATTTTCAACTTCGACGTGATGGCGGGCCTTTGCCAATCGCTCAAAGGGCTTGCTCCGGATCCACCCTCTTTTCGCCTTACAGACGGAAGGGGGCTCTGCAAAGCTGCGGAGTTCATCTGTCCGTACCTGAAGAACAAGAGCACGTGGAAGTGGGCAAAAGACGTTGAGCATTTCGACGCCTTGCCGGTTCGCTCGCCCGGGCTGCTGTTCTCCGGCATGGCGTGTCATGAGCAGAAATATTTTGATCTTTGGAAGACGCTGAATCCGGATCCGGCCGACAGGGAGATTATTCGGAATTATCCGATCCGCCAACCGCTTCTTTGGGTGTGATCAGGGAGCCATACTTTTCACTGGGCGTGCACAGCCAGAATGGAAGGAGCTCCAGTTTTTCCCTCGACGACGTTGACCTTCAACAGCGCTTCGACGTTCAGGTTCGAGAAATCTCTTCCGAGATTATCTCTGAGCAACTGCATGTAGTGAGGGCTGGTGGCAAATTGAGCGGCAGCCTCCGTTCCGTTTCGACCTAGTCCAGCCAAAACCACGATCCAATTGCCAGTCGTTGCATCGCGAAAGCGCGCCACCAGGGCGTAATCGTCTGCGCTTGAGTAAGGAAGAGACTTGTCGCGCGTCCAATGCGCGTCGGGGTGCATCTGGTCAGCAATCGAATGCACCGGCTCAGGGGTGAATTGAAAGCGCTGCGACTGCAATAAACGCATCGCCCATTGATTGTTGTAAGCGCCGAGCAGTACGACTGGATGTTCACGAAGATCGGTCAGCGGCGTAGATGGAGAGGAGAGCAATTGCGTCGCTGCCCCGGAACGTGCAACTGTACTGGTCACCTGCGCGATCGCAGACGCTATCTGCATGGACACAAACGGATACTCAATGTCCTTGCCGGCCGTGATCACGCCGGAAAAAGTATTCTTATTAAAGACTACGCCTCCGGCACAAACCACAACCGTACGTTGCTCGTGCAAGAGCGGCCTCCAGAAAACGTCCACGGCCGTCGGAATATAAGTGCTGCGAGATTTCCAGCCCATGCCTGCAAGGAAGCCAATCAGCAGCATCCCGGCCAGACCCAGCCACAAAAAGCTCTTCACGTAGGTCCTGGTTCGCGTTGTGGGCGGGCCAAAGCCCGCGTCCTGCGTCAACGCTGATTGGGCTGTGCGCTTTTCCAACGCCACCAGTGGGATCGGTCGCAGCACGCGAGCTTCGGAGCCGGTATCGACAGGAAGGCGAGACGCCGGGGAATTCGCATTGTCTCCAATATCGTCCGGTTCGTCTTGTGCGTGCAGGAACTCCGGAATATAGGAGCCGACCGGCAATGAGATTCGGACACCGGAGTTGCGGCCGTGCTCGTTGTAGTACAGCAGCAGCCGCTTGCGCACTTCGCCCGCGGTAAAGCGCACCACGGCTTCCGCGTTGGTGTCATAAGTCGAAGGCCGATCGAACACTTCGATGCCAAGCGTGCGTTCCTTCAGGCGATCCGATTTGCCGGCCAAAGTATTCTCGACAATATATTGCAGCAGCGCAGGATAGCGTTTGCTGTTGCAGAAGTAGGGGCTGGCGATTACCTCCTGCAACTCGCGCAGGACTGCGTCTCGGTCCTGCGGCGTTTGCGGTTGCCAGGCTTCCCGGGTTGAAGTCGCTCGATTCATGGCGTCGGCGTATCATACTCGCCCCATTCCACGACTTTCAAGCACGTTTGACACAAGAAAAGCATGAACGTTAACGCCAAGATTTTGAATGACATGGAGTTCGTTTCCAGATCAAACCGTTAGACACTTGTGAATCCATGACCGAGGACGGAAGATAGGTCCTCTTGGGTAGGGGAAGCCAAGGCAATACGAACAATTTGACGGACAGTTCGCAGTTCCGTCCCCGCCGAGCCGAGCAACCTGGTTTATGTCCCAGCTGTGGCGCTCGAAGCCATTCACGTCTTGCCCATCGTCGCGGCGGACCAGTCCGCGCATGTGTCGATCAAAGGAAGACTCTACAACCCTGCCAGCCAAAGCGCTCGCTGCACGGTGACAACAATTCGGGAGGCTGTATGAAAACACGCAGATTGGCGAGATATTTTTTGACAGGCGCGGGCACGCAGCTTCGCGCGTTCCTCATACTGATCCTCTGCGGAGGTCTCAACGCATACGGACAGCAGATCACCGGAACGATCACAGGAACGGTGAAAGACACACTAGGTGCCGTGGTAACGTCAGCCACCATCAAAGCCACCAATGTCGATACCGGGTTGTCCCGGTCGACTACGACAACTCCTGATGGGACGTATCTCATTCAATATCTTCCGGTGGGATCCTACACGGTTGAAGTGGATGCCTCCGGCTTCAAAAGGTTTGTGGAGAAGAACGTCGTCCTTACCGTCGACCAGACTCAGGCGCTGAATGTAACCTTGGACGTCGGCGTACAGAGCCAGACGGTGACGGTGACGGAATCTCAGCCTCTGGTAGAGACCAGTTCTGCGGAGCTGGGAAGAACGGTTCAGCCCGCCGAGATTATCGGCCTTCCCCTGGTGAACCGCAACGCATATGCCGAACTTTCCCTAACCCCGGGAGTGCAGTCCAACAGCGCCAGTGCCAGCAGCAATCCCAGCGGCACGCCCAATTTCGTCATCGGCGTTCCGTCCACCCAAGTCGTGGTCAACGGTGGCATTGACGGCGGCACTCCCATGGTCAGCTTTTACCTGGACGGCGGCATCAACATGACCGGTTTGCGCAATTACGGCAACCCCTTGCCCAATCCGGACGCACTGCAGGAGTTCCGTGTGGAAACCAGCGACTTCTCAGCGCAATATGGCCGGATGTCGGGCGCGGTAGTCACGGCGATCACGAAGTCGGGAACCAATCAGATCCACGGTTCTTTATTTGAGTTCAACCGAAATACCGATCTTAACGACACTCCCTGGAATTCAAAGTTCAATCCGCCTTACCACCGCAACCAGTTTGGGGGTGTGGTGGGCGGCCCGGTGAAGCGCGACAAGGCGTTTTTTCTGTTCAGCTACGGCGGCCTGCGGCAAGTTGTCGGGCAACAGCTCACCGGCGCTGTAGTGCCTACGGCGGCCGAACGCGAGGGCGATTTTACCGCGGACTCTTTTAAGGTTTACATGCCCGGAACCGCCAAGACCACCAAGGTGCAGGTGGACGGAACCAACAGTTCCCCAAACTGCGCAACTGCAAAACCGAATTGTGTCCCATCGAACTTATTGGACCCCACTGCAGCCAACATCATGAGCAAGTACGTCCCGCTGCCCACCAACCTCGCGAATAACAGCTATTCGGGCTTCTTTGTCGGCCCGACCAATCAGAATGAGTACCTCGGCAAATACGACCAGGTCGTTTCCGATCAGGACCGCGCATCGGTGAGCTATTTCTATCTGAAGACGACGCAAAATGCCTTTGGCGGCGGCAACATACCTTTTACGATCAACCAGTCTCGTGCCACGCAGCAGATCGTGAACATTAGCGACATTCACACCTTAAGCGCGACGACGGCCAACCAGGGCTGGTTTAACTTCACCCGCGTAGCGGGCGGCCGTGTCAATCTTCCCCCCGGCATAGGCATGGACAATTTGGGATCCACCTTCACAACCCAGGGGCCAAAGACCCTGCCGCAACTGGTAGTGTCCGGCTACTTCAGCGCTGGCGGGGCTTTGGCGGGACCTACCAGCACGACCGATCTCTACTCGCTACGCGACATGGTCAGCATGATCAAAGGTAAGCACTCACTGGCTTTCGGTGGCGAAGCCTCGCTGGAAAAGGACATGATCGTCGGCAACTTGTACAACTTTGGCGTCTTCAATTTCGCCTCGTCAGCTCCAACCACGACGGGCAATGCCCTGTCCGACTTCGTCACCGGCCAGGTGAGCACGATGGAACAGGACACTCCCTACCACACGCTCTTAAGTGACTGGTATTTTGCGGGCTTCGTGCAGGACAACTATCGCATCGTCCCCAGGCTAACGCTGAACCTGGGATTGCGGTATGACGTGCAATTCTCTCCGGTCGAGTCTTCAAATCTAACCGCGACGTTTGTCCCCGGAGTGCAGTCCAGCAAGGTTCCATCCGCACCTCTGGGAATGTTGTTCCCTGGCGACGCCGGCGTGCCTCGTGGCATCGCCGCCAACCGCTTGCATCACGTCTCGCCTCGTGTCGGTATTGCCTGGGATCCATTTGGAGACGGAAAGACAGCGATCCGCGCGGGAGCGGGCATCTTCTACGGAAGCGTGAGCGCCAACGAATGGAACCAGCCCGCCAATGCGCAACCTTTCGCCATCCGGCAAACCTTCAACTCCATCGCCTCTTTCTCCAACGTTTACGCGAATCCGACCTCCTTTCCCAACGGAGACCCGTTCCCTTATACCTATACTCCGGCGAACCCCCGCTTCCTGCCCGCCGCCAGCATCGAAACCATCGCGGAAAACTATCAATGGCCCGTCGTCTACCAGATGAACGGGGCTGTTCAGCGACAATTGCCCAGGAATGTCAGTCTGACTGTCGCCTATGTGGGCACGCTCTCGCACCACCTGCCGTTCATGTTGGACAAGAACTATGCTGCTTATGCGCCGGGAGCCAGCACATCGCAGGCCAGCATCAACGCCCGCCGACCGTACGATCCGGGAGTTTTGGGACAGGTTACTTACGACGAATCGAACGAAACTGCGTCCTACCACTCGCTTCAAATCTCGGCCAGCAGGCCTCTGACCCACAATCTGATGATCAACGGCTTCTATGTCTTCAGCCACTCTTTCCAGAGCGTCAATGAGTCGGCGATTGGGCAGGCATCCGCGCAGGATTTCGCCAATCTGTGGGAAGAGAGAGGGCCAACGGACAATGATCGCCGGCATGTGGCCAGCATTTCAGCCATGTGGAACATTAACTATTACACCGGTTCCCACTCCCTGATCAGGCAGATCGTGAATGGCTGGACGATCTCGCCGATCGTCTCCCTGCAAAGTGGCCAGCCTTTCAATATCTCGAGTGGCGCTAACAACAACTTCGACAGCGCCAACGCGAACCGCCCCGACCTGGTTCCGGGAGTCGGTGCATTTCTCGATCCTCACCGAAGCCGCGTCGCGGTTGCGAAGGAGTGGTTCAATACCGCGGCGTTCACTCAAAATGGCCCAGGAGTGGTCGGCGGCATCGGCCCTGGCGGAGCGGACGGCAACGCTCCGCGCGACTATCTGCGCGCGCCCGGTTATCGCGACATCGATCTCGGAGTGTTCCGCGACTTCCACTTCGGCGAGCGATTCGCGTTCCAACTCCGCGGCGAGGCCACGAACGCCTTCAACCTGGTCAGCTTGAACGCGCCGACGGCAAACCTGAAGTCCGCGCTGAACGGCCAAATCACATCTGCCGCCAGTCCGCGGTTGATCCAGATTGGAGCGCGGTTCACCTTTTAGATTCCAAAGTTGTAGCTTCCTTGGCGCCTGCTTACCGCGAGCAGGCGCAACTGTCTTTGAAACTAAACATGAAAGAAAATGCCGTAATCTAGGCGTCCACGAATGGCACAACTGCGTGGTCGCCAGAACCGGGAATGCATCGCCAGGTTTTAGCCTATAACCAAAACCTGATGTTGGTTCGTCATCGTTTCTTGAAGGGATGGAAAGGCACAAGTCACAGCCATCCTCATGAACAACTTGTCTATATTGTGAGCGGGCGCATCCAGTTCGTGGGCGACGGCAAGGCGATCGAACTGCGCGCCGGGGACAGTGTCATCGTGAAGGGCAATGTCGAGCATCAAGCGGCGGCTCTGGAAGATTCTGAGGTGCTGGACGTGTTTGCTCCCTGTCGCGAAGACTAGGCGGTTATGATCTGAGCGAATCACATGGGCAGCCGGGTGCCTCTGCGCAATCGCTCAGGTCCCTGCACAGTGCCCGTTATCCGAAATCTCAAGTTCGGACTTCGCTATCTCTTTCTCACAGGCAAACTTTGTGCTACTCATAGGGGTATGCCTAACGGCCCAAACCCCCATCGCGCGTTCTGGATCATCGCTCCCGTTGCAGTTGTCTTGATTGGTGGCGGGCTGATGACATGGCGAGGCGTGGGTGCGTTCCGCTATACGGGGTTCGGTGAGCAGGTGAGCTTTAGCCGCGATATCCGGCCCATCCTGAATCAGAACTGCGTCGTCTGTCATGGCGGGGTGCGGCAGAAGAACGGCGTGTCGTTCATTTTCCGGGAGGAAGCGCTGGGCATCGGGAAATCCGGACGTCGCACGATCGTGCCGGGCAAACCGGATGAATCGGAACTGATCGCGCGATTAACTTCGAAAGATCCCGACGCGCGCATGCCGTATCACGCGCCTCCTCTTTCTCCTCAGCAGATCGGGCTGCTTCGCCGGTGGATTAAAGAAGGAGCCAAGTGGGAAGACCATTGGGCCTTCGTTGCACCGAAGCCACAATCCTTGCCTGCGGTGAAGCGGTCGGAATGGCCACGTCAACCGTTGGATCGGTTCATTCTCGCTCGGCTGGAGAAAGAAAACCTCGCACCTTCGCCTGAGGCGGATAAATCTGCGCTGCTGCGTCGCGTTTCTTTTGACCTGACGGGCTTTCCGCCTACGCCCGAGGAACAGGCGGCATATCAGGCTGATTCCTCGCCCAACGCCTATGAGAAGCAAGTGGATCGTCTGCTTGCCTCGCCGCGCTACGGTGAGCGGTGGGCAGCGATGTGGCTGGACTTGGCTCGATACGCGGACAGTAAGGGATATGAAGCCGATCGAGATCGGCCTGGCATGTGGCCATACCGCGATTGGGTTGTTGACGCTTTCAACCGTAATCTTCCTTACGATCAGTTTGTGATCAAACAACTGGCAGGCGATTTGCTGCCTAACGCCACCTTTGAAGATGAGATCGCGACCTCATTTCACCGTCAAACTCCTGACAACGACGAGGGCGGAACCGACGATGAGGAGTTCCGGTTAGTGGCTGCGATGGATCGCTCGGCGACCACGTGGTCCGTGCTGAATGGCGTCACCATGAATTGTGTGCAGTGCCACTCTCACCCTTATGATCCGATCCGCCATGCCGAGTATTACAAGTCGCTTGCTTTCTTCAATACCTCGCGGGATGCCGACCTTCCCGAGGACACGCCGGTCTTGCATGTTCCAAAAGATAAGGCCCAGTATCCAGAGGCCGCGCGGCTTCGGCAGCAGATTGCAGCGCTGACCCATTCGGTAGTGAATCAGGGGCGAGAGCTGGAGGGGCGGTCACAATGGACAGCTTTGCCGATGACCGCGGCGTCCGCCAGCGAGGCACCCGCGTTGCGTTGGGAGGCGGGTCAGTTGGAGCGGGAGCTTGTGCGTTTGCCGGACGAGAAATTGCCGGCCAAAAAGAAAGCGGATAAACGGAAATATCTGGTTAAGGCCATTGCCGAAACCAGAAAACAGGCAGCTTCCAAAGCAGGAGAGAAGCCCGTCGCCTTCCAGATTCATGCTGGAGAGATGCGGGCTTCTGCCAACACTCCGGGACAGTCGGTCTACGAGCTGACGGCAACAATTGATGCGCCCGTGCTGACAGCATTGCGAATCGATGTAGTGCCCGCGAACCCCGACACTGCCCGCCACACGCCTGAACTCGGATTTATCGTTGACCAGATCGATGCCTGGGCCGTACAACCCAACGGTCACCAGGATAAGATTCCATTCCGTTATTTCATTTCGGATTCGGAAGAGAATCTGGAAGCGGCGGTGGATCGAGCCGCCAAATCAGGGGTGAAGTCCAAGCCAGACCCGGAAACGGGCGGCTTTGGGGCTAATCCAAATCTCTTCTACAACCGATGGACCGTCGCAGTTCCCGCTGCGCCTTTGCGGCTGTCCCCAGGCAGCCGCCTAAAGGTGCATTTAACACAGACGGAGAATGTTAGCGACAAGCCTGCGCTCGTCAGGCGCGCGCGTATTACAGCCAGTGCGGATTCGAGTTGGTCCGCACTAACGCCAGACTCCAACTTCGGAACCAGCCTTGCGCAACTTACCGACCTGACTCGCCAATTGCAGCAGATTCGCAGCGTCGGAACTCCCGTGATGGTGGAGCAGGCGGAGTATGAAAAACGCGAGACCCGCGAATTCGAGCGCGGAAACTTTCTGACCAAGACAGGTCCCGCCCTCACTCCGGATGTCCCCGGATTATTTCCAAAACTTCCTGCCGGCGAGCCGCGCAATCGCCTGACGCTGGCAAAATGGTTCTTCACACCGCAGCAACCGTTGACTGCGCGCACCGCGGTGAACCGCTACTGGGAGCAACTCTTTGGGACGGGAATTGTCGAGACGCTGGAAAACTTCGGGAGCGTGGGCGAAGAGCCGAGCCATCCCGAATTGCTCGATTGGCTGGCGCTTCATTTTCAGAACGATCTCCACTGGGATATGAAGGCGTTGTTGCGCGAGCTGGTGACCAGCGCTACTTATCGCCAGGGTGCGAAAACCACCCCGGTGCTTACCGAGAGAGATCCGCGAAATCGCTTACTGGCACGTGGTCCGCAGCAAAGGCTCACGGCGGAGATGGTCCGGGATCAGGCTCTGATGGCCAGCGGTCTCTTGAGCGATACTATGGGCGGGCCTCCGGTGATGCCGCCGCAGCCCCAGGGTGTCTGGAACTCGGTTTACAACGACAGCAAGTGGGTGGATGCGACCGGCCCCAATCGCTATCGGCGGGCGATCTACACCTATATCAAACGGACCAGCGGCTATCCCAGCTTTCTAACCTTTGATGCATCGGAGCATGACGTGAGTCTGGCGCGGCGGATACCGACTAACACACCGCTGCAAGCTCTCGTCACGCTGAACGATCCGGTATACCAGGAGGCTTCCGAAGCGCTGGCCGTTCGAATGATGAAAGAGACCGACGCTCTTGACGCGCGGCTTGAATACGGCGCACGCTTAGTGTTGTCGCGCAGACCCACAGACGGTGAGATGGCGACACTGCGCAAGTTGTATGAAGAAGCTCTCGCCACAACGAGTGCGCCTCGCATCATTAAGGTTGCTGCGAGTGCGATCTCGAAGAGCGGATCGGGGAAAGAACTGGCGGCATTGACCGCCGTGGCCAGCGTTTTATTCAATCTCGATACTGCTTTGACCAGGTAATCCTCATGTCAAAGTCCAAAATTCGGCTCAATGATTTGCAGACTGCGTTGTTGCAGGCGCAGACTCGCCGCCATTTTCTGCGCACTCTGGGCAGCGGGCTGGGAACTTTGTTCGTCGGAACTTCGATGGCAAAGTATGCCAGTGCCGCATATGAGACTGGCCGTTCCGAAAGCTCGAATCTCGACTTTACGCGCGACGCATCTACTCCCCTTGCCGCATTGCCGCCCCAGTTTCCGGCCAAAGTGCGGAGAGTCATCTATCTGCACATGGCCGGGGCGCCGAGCCAATTGGAACTTTTCGAGTACAAGCCTGACTTGAAACGGCTCGATGGCCAGGATTGTCCCGCATCGTTTTTGGCGGGCAAGCGTTTCGCGTTCATCAGCGGCGTTCCCAAACTTTTGGGGTCTCAGTACCCGTTCCATCAGGTCGGTCAAAGCGGTCATTGGATTTCCGACCGCCTGCCTCATTTGGAAGAACATATTGACGATCTTTGCTTCATTAAGTCCATGCATACCGACCAGTTCAATCACGCGCCCGCGCAACTGTTGGTACACACCGGTAACGCGCGACTTGGGTACGCTTCCATCGGTTCATGGGTGCTCTACGGACTGGGTACGGAGAATCAGAATTTGCCGGGATTCATCGTATTGCTTTCGGGAGGGAAGTCGCCCGACGGCGGCAAGCAACTGTGGAGTTCCGGCTTTCTGCCCAGTGTCTACCAGGGCGTGCAGTGCCGCTCGCACGGCGAACCGGTACTGTATCTCGACAACCCGCCGGAAGTAAGCCGCCCGCTGCGCCGGACTATGTTGGACGCGATTGATGAGATCAACCAGCAAACTTACGCCGCGTTCGGAAATCCCGAGACGATCACGCGTATCGCCCAATACGAACTGGCGTTTCGCATGCAGATGGATGCCACCGATGCCATGGACATCCGCAAAGAACCCGCCACGGTACTCGCGAAGTACGGATCGAAACCGGGCGAGGCCAGTTTTGCCAACAACTGTTTGGTGGCGCGACGCCTGGCGGAGCGCGGTGTTCGATTCATTCAGCTTTATCACTGGGGATGGGATTCCCACGGGGCAGATGCGAAGGAAGCGTTGAATCTCGGCTTCATGGACCGTTGCCGTGAAGTGGATCAACCGACTGCGGCACTGTTAGCGGATCTGAAAGAGCGCGGCATGCTCGAGGACACTCTCGTCGTTTGGGGCGGAGAATTCGGCAGGACGCCCATGCGCGAAAATCGCAATGGTCAGGAGATGAAATATATTGGCCGGGATCACAACCCCGGAGCGTTCACGATTTGGATGGCGGGCGGCGGCGTTAAGCCGGGAATCACCCACGGCCAGACCGACGAGATGGGTTACGAGATCGTAAAAGACCCAGTCGAGATCCGCGACTTGCACGCAACCATGCTCTATCTGTTGGGCTTCGACCATCACAAGCTTCATTATTCTTTTCAGGGTCTGGAACAAAAGTTGACCAGCGTGAAACCAGCGCGGGTCGTGGCTGAGATTCTGGCGTGAGCGACCGCTCAAGCCTCTGTACGGAGAGCTTCCAAGGGTATTCGCGCTTATGACATTGTGGGGGCACCGTGTCTCCGGGCGAGTTCGTCTAGGCTTGCTCGCGCTGGCGATTTTGATCGTAGCCGCACTGTTGGCGCTTCTCCCGCCCGACGGAAACGAACGCGCGCAGTGGGCGCAGTTTATCGGGCGCTTTCATCCGTTGGCGGTGCACTTTCCTATCGCCCTCATTCTGCTGGTACCGATTTTAGAATTGGCTGCACGAAGCCCCCGATTTTCCTATCTGCGAAGTTCCGCAGGCTTTGTACTTGGCCTTGCGACCCTCAGCGCAACCGCAGCCGCGATTCTTGGATGGTGTCTTGGGCGAACCGGTGGCTATTCCGGACCACTAGTGACGCAGCACATGTGGGGCGGGATTTCGCTCGCGGCAGTGTGCTGGGCGTGCTGGATCTTGCGCGAGCGCAGCAGCGAACGGGGATTGGGAATTCTCTATGGAGTTGCGCTGGCGGCTGGGATTGGTCTTGTGGCGTGGACGGGCTACCGCGGCGGGCAATTGTCTTTGGGCGAAGATCATCTCACTGAGTACATGCCCGGCGGATTGCGTAAAGCCCTTGGGCTGTCGAATGTCGCAGCATCATTGGCCAATGCCGGACCAAATACTTTTTATGGTGCGCGGGTTGAGCCCGTCTTCGAGGCGCGCTGCGTCACTTGCCATGGCCCAAGCAAACATCGAGCAAACCTGCGGCTCGACAGTTACCGAGGCGTAATGCGCGGCGGCAAGAGCGGGCCAGTCATCCGGGCCGGGAACATTCAAGGCAGTGATCTCTTTCGCCGAATCACATTGCCTCCCGGCCACGACGACTTCATGCCCAAGGAAGGTAAGCCGCCCTTATCCTCGGACCAGGTCAAGCTGATCGAACTGTGGATTGTCGCCGGTGCCTCGGGCACGCTGCCGGTCGATGCCATCAAGGGCGCCCCCGCTGGCTCTACGTCACCGACAGTTGCCGAAGTGACCTTCGCGGAGATTGACCCTGCCGCAGTTACAAAACTAAGAGCGGGAATCGCACCATCCCTTGCCCAACTTCAAAAGCAATATCCAAACATTTTGGAATATGAATCGCGCGGCTCTGCCAACTTGCTTTTGAATGCTTCGATCCTGGGGGCGAAGTTTGGAGACAGCGATCTGGAAGCCCTCGCCCCGCTGGCGGAACACATAACGGCGGCTGACTTCTCGCGTACTGCGATTACCGACCGTTCTGCGGCCGCGATCGCTGCCATGAAACAACTGCGCGTCCTGCGGCTCATTCATACTGCGATTACCGACAAGACGTTTCAAAATCTAGGAACGCTGGATCAGCTCGAATCGTTGAATGTTTTTGACACGCTGGTCACACCTGCGGTACTGCCGGCAGTTGCGGGGTTGCCTAAGTTAGCGCACTTTTACATAGGTCAAACCGCGATCCCGAACGGCATTGCCGTTCCCCAGGCCTTGACTGGCAAGATTGTATTTTGAGTTCATCTCCTCGGAGTTTGGGATGCTTCCGGCAGCTGGCGAGCTTTGCTCGCCCGGACAGGCGAGGGCGGCTGTCCCCACATGATCTGTTTTCACTCGGCAGTCGAAATGAAGGTTAGTGGGTTTCGAAGGAATAGAGTCGCTTCAGGCCGGGCTTGGCTTGCAGTTCGGCAATCCCGTCGCGCGTAACTCGTGTTTCGGTCAAGTTCACAGATTCCAGCTTTTCCAGCTTCATGAGTTCTTTCACGCCAGCGGAAGTCACTGCCGTATCTGAAAGGTCGAGAGATCTTAAGTTGGAAAAGGTTGCGATTGATTGCAGTCCTCTATCTGTCACCTTTGTGCGGGCGAGTTCCGCATCCACGATCAGGTTGGCGACAGGCGCAAGCTGCGCTAGCGTCGCGTCGGTGCAATGCTCCGGCGCGCTCGCGGTGCGAAGGATCAGGCCATCAGTGGGATTCTGCGAACGCGGCACAAGGCGTATGCCGAGGGAAGCTTCAAGCCCTGTAATCGTCTTCATTTGCGGGCGGTAGTCAGCCGTGAGCGGCGGCGGAACCGTAACCTCCCCCGGAAACGGCGGCAGTCCCTGGATCGCTGCCTCGGCAAGGTGCGGCGTCGCTCCCGCTGCAATCCACACTTCGATGATTTTTGTTTCTGCCGCACTCAATGCTGGCTTTCCTTCCGCCGGCATGAAGTCCTTGTTGTCTGGCGCCAGGCTTACGCGTCGAAAGAGCTCGCTTTTGCCGGGTTCGCCGGGGTGAATTACCGGACCATCCTTGCCTCCGCGCATTACATGTTCGTAGCTGTCCAGACGCAGCTTGCCCTTGAACTTTTCCGCATTGTGACAAAGAACGCACTTCTCTTCGAAAATCGGTTGCACTCGCATGGCATAAAAACTGGTTGGGTCAACCGCGGTTGGTTTCTCTTCACCAAGCCAGCGACGCAACGGTTCGGGGGAGCGCTCGGTCAGGAAAGTTTCGCCATGAGTCAATTTGCCGCCCTGATCGCTGGTCCAGATCAGCAAGCCGACCGTCGCCAGCAAGGCGACCACATAGGCACTTCGCTTCCACTGATAGAGGCCCCAACAGGCGAGGCTCGCCGCCGCAAGTGACACGCCGCCCCACATGTGCCGCGTGACAAGTGGGCCTTCATAACCGCCGCTCCAGGCCAGGAGCCATCCGAGCCAGGCGGACGCGATTGCGGCGACTGTGGCGAGTCCCAGGACGAAACCTGCCGATTCGCGCAGGTGCCAGCGCTCTCGAACTAGCGCGGCGCCTTCGAGTAGTGGCACAAGCAACAGCAGTGCGATGGGAATGTGTACCGCGAGAGGATGGAAGCGGCCCAGGAACTGCGCAAATTCGGCTCTCTGTTGGCCGTCGGGGGAGGCGTAGATTAACAGGATCACTAACGGAAAAATCGCGGCAACACCGACGCCCAGCATCCACGCGCGGACTCGAAGTGGCATGCGGGTTCCGTTACGTCCTGCGCAGGAGCGTGATGCGCCCGATCGGCAGCCACTCAGCTACAAGAATGTCGCCATTGTGCAGAAAGATCGCATCATGTGGCGTGATGAACTTGCCGGGAGTGAATTGCGGACGCGACTGGCTGCGCCGCGATCCCACTTCGCCGTTCTCGCCCTTGCCGTCTCCCAGTTGGGCGACCACGTTGAATTCGCGATCGAGAATACACACTTGGCTATCCAGGTCGGGGCACACCATCCACTCACCCTGAGTGTGGAAATTGCAGGGCATTCGCAGATGCGCCTCGTCTTTGATCGTTCGCAAGTGAACGCCGTCGAGCGTGAAAGTCTGAATGCGGCGGTTTCCGCGGTCGGCTACGACTAGCATCGGCGTTTCTCCGCGTGGGTCCAGCCAGAGACCGTGCGGAGTGTCCAGTTCGCCATCGCCGTGTCCTGGCTTGCCGACTTCGCCCAGGAATTTTCCCGCAAGCGAAAAGCGGAGCATGTGGCTGGAGCCGTAGCCGTCGCCCACGTAGAAATCGCCATTCGGAGCGAACGCGACATTGGTGGGCACAAAATCAATCGGTCGCTCCATATAACTCGCGTCTTCCCGCGGATAGCCATGCACCCAGGTCACTTCGCCGGTGAGCGTGGTTTTTACGACCTTGCATCGGTTGATGTCGCAATGGTAGAGAAATTCGGTCGACCCCTCGCGGCGCAGTTTCAGTCCGTGCGCTCCACCTCGGAACTCCTCGCCAAAGGCGCGAACGAAGCCGCCTTTCTCGTCGTATACGACAATCGCTTCGCCGCGCATGCTCGACTTGTGCACGGTGTGTCCGACGTAGATGTGACCCTGCTCATCCTGGCAAAGCCCATGTGTGTCTCCCCACACCATTCCTTCGGGCGGCACCAGCCAGTCGTGGACACACTCGTAGGTATGCGCGCCGGAACCAAGCACGGGCGGACGAGTAGCGGATTTGCCAGAAGCCTGCATATAAAAAGACGGCACCGCCGCCGCCAGCCCGGCAGCGGAACATGCGGTCAGAAACGATCGGCGAGTTTGTTTTTTCATAACGGCAGTTAAGACTAACTCAAGAGATCCGGTACGATTTTCGCCGGAATCACTCCGGTAAATTTCTGGTCCAGTCCTTGAAACTTGAATGTGAGCCTCTCGTGGTCAATGCCCAACAGATGAAGCAGCGTGGCGTTGAAGTCGCGCACATGCACCGGATCGCGAACAATGTTGTAGCAATATTCATCCGTCTCGCCATAGGCGATTCCCGGCTTCACGCCGCCGCCCGCCAGCCAAACGGTGAAGCAGCGCGGATGATGATCGCGCCCGTAGTTTTCTTTCGAGAGCCCGCCCTGACTATAAACCGTGCGTCCGAATTCTCCACCCCAGATGACCAGCGTGTCGTCAAGCATTCCGCGGCGCTTCAAATCGGTGACGAGCGCATAGGTACCGCGATCGGTAGCTGCGCATAGTTTGGGCAACATGCCAACACAATCGCCATGCACATCCCAGCCACGCTGATAGATCTGCGTGAAACGCACGCCGCGCTCTGCCATACGCCGGGCGAGAAGGCAGTTGTGCGCGAACGTTCCTGGTTTCTTTGCCTCTTCGCCGTAGAGCGACCAGGTGCTAGCAGGCTCGGCGCGCATGTCCACCAGTTCCGGCACTGATGTTTGCATGCGAAACGCCATCTCGTACTCCTGGATGCGCGCGTGAGTTTCCGGGTCACCGAGATCCTCATAGGTGAGCTGATTGATGGCATTCACCGTGTCGACCAGCTCGCGCCGCGTTCCACTGCTCATGCCTTGTGGATTGTCGAGATAAAGCACGGGCGATCCTTCCGACCGAAAAGCGACGCCGGAGTATTCGTTGGACAGAAATCCGCTGCTCCACAACTTCGGCGAAATAGGCTGCTGGTTGGAATGCGGAATCAAAGCGGAGTTGAGCACCACAAAGGTTGGAAGGTTCTCGTTCATGCTGCCGAGACCGTATGACAACCACGCACCCAGGGATGGTTTACCGGGAATCATATTGCCGGTATTCATCAGAAGAATGGCCGGCTCGTGGTTGATGGCGTCGGTTTTCAAGGAGTACACCAGCGTGAGGTCGTCCACCATCTTCGCCGTCCACGGAAGCAGATCGCCCACCCAACGTCCCGATTTACCATGCTGCGCGAACCCCCAGTGAGACGGCGCGATGGGGAAACGCGCCTGTCCGGCAGTCATCCCGGTAAGCGCCTGGTTGCCGCGCACGGAGTCGGGCAGATCTTTGTCGTACAGCGCGGAGAGCCCGGGCTTGTAATCCCACATATCCATCTGCGGAGGAGCGCCCGACATGAAGAGGTAGATGCAACGCTTCGCCGCGGGCGGGAAATTCGGCAATCGCAGCGATTCAGGGCCGGGCGGTGCGGGTTCGGCGGCCTGCGCCACGCCAGTGAGGAGTCTGTCGCCCATGAGGACCGCCAGTCCAGCCCATCCCAGGGTCTTGCCCATGCGGCCAAGAAAATGCCGGCGGCTTGCGAGACGAAGCCACTCATCCCGCAGCGACTTGGGTACAGGCAGATCGTAAACCGACGGGCCTTCGCCATGATTGTCGCAACAAACATGTCCTGGCATCTTTTGAGAGTTCATTTGTTCATCACCGCATCCAGATTCAGGGCCGCGCTGGAAACCAGCATCCAGGCCGCCAGTTCGGGCGCCGGGATGGCTCTATCAACTTTACTCTCTCCTACATTCAACAGCCTGGCTGCGCCCGACGGGTCATTGGAATAAGTTGCCGCGAATTTTGTGAGCGCGCTTTCGAGAACAGCTTTTTCTTTGGAGCTCCAGTCCCGTGCGAGCAATACCTGACCAAGATAGTTCAATCGCGCGTCCACGTTTGAAGATTCATGAATCACGCGTTCGGCCAATTTGCGCGAGGCTTCCAACCGCAACGGTTCATTCATAGCCACCAGTGCCTGTAGCGGAGTATCAGTGCGCTGGCGACGAGTGCAGGCCGCGTCCCGCACGGGAGCATCGAAAGTGTCCATGTCGGGCATTGTCGCCATGCGCTTCCAGAATGTGTAGAGGCTCCTTCGATAGAGCGCGTCGCCATGATCCTGAACATACTTTCGGGTGTTGCTGGCGTCGTGGCTTCCGTCCCAGATTCCGGGGGGCTGATACGGTTTCACGCTGGGGCCGCCGAGTTTCTCCACCAGCAGGCCGCTGGCTGCTAACGCAGTATCGCGCAGCATCTCGCTATCCATGCGGAAACGCGGCCCTCGGGCAAGCAGACGATTCTTTGGATCTTTTTCGGCAAGCTGCGGCGTTACACGCGCCGACTGCCGATAGGTCGCCGACAAAACCAGTTGCTTATAAAAGCGTTTCACATCCCAGCCGTGATCCCGGAAATCCACCGCCAGCCAGTCGAGAAGTTCCGGATGACTTGGCCGCGCTCCCATGACGCCAAAATCCTCGGTAGTTTCCACGATCCCTGTGCCGAATATTTCCTGCCACATGCGGTTGACCGTCACCCGCGCGGTCAGGGGATTCGTCGGACTCACGGTCCACTCCGCCAGACCAAGCCGGTCCGGAGACGCACCCTCAGGCAGCGGCGGCAGAAAATGCGGCACCGCCGGCGGAACCCGTTCGGTGCGCGCATTGTAGACTCCGCGAGTCAACATATCGGCGTAAGCGAGTCCGGGAGCCTCCTCGCTGACCAACGTGACATCGCCGTCTTTTGAGAGCTGGTCAAGTTCGCTCTTGAGGGCGGGCAGTTGCGCGGTCGCCGAGCGCGTCGATTCATCGCGCTGCGCAAAATAAAAGTCACTCACCTCTTTGAATTCATCGTCCGACCACGCGGAAAGTGGTTTCTGAACAATCTCCGCTGCATAGTCCTCGAAGGGCACGCGCGCCACTTCGTCGGACGCAAGCTCGCGAGCATAGAAGCGAAAGTCCTGAAACGCCGATTGCCGCAGCGGGTCCCCATCAGGAAATATTCTCCCGAAGCTCATGGGCGCCGACGTTCGCACCGAGCGGTCGAGCTTGTCTTTGACCACCTTGAACGCCTGCGGCTGGGCGTCGACGTAAAGTTTCATGCCGTTAGCTTTGCCCGAGCCGGAGTAGGACGCAACGATATGGTTCCAGCGACCCTCGATCAAAACCTTCTCGTTTGTCTGGACGGTAATGGCGTTCTGGGGAAACTTGTGCGCAAGCGTAAATTCAAGCTTGCCCTCACGGATACGAAGCTGCCAGCCTCGCGAATCCTCTTTAGCATTGGCGCGCGCCAGAATCACGCCGTCGGGCTTTTTCTTATCTTTGGATTCGAGCGGCCGCAGGTCAGGACGCAACCAGAGAGCGACAGTAAACGGTTGATTGCCTTCAACGTCGCCGGCTTCCGGCAAATCCAGCCGCGTGGTTGTGTCCATTCTCATGTAAGGCCAAAGCCATATTCCCTCGCCCCAGATCACCGGACTTTCGGTCGCGGAAACATTCCGCACCTTGGCAGCGGGCGCGGAGTTGACGAAAGTCATATCCTTCTGTTCGTCGAAACGAAGGCGGACTTGTAATCCTGCTGTGCTGACCGGTTGAGCCCGTGCCTTGGAATCTTTCAGCCAACTAGCCACCAGCTCACGTGCTCGTGCACGCCGCTGGGCAATCTGGTTCTCCAGTGCTGTGCGCCTTGCCAGAATCTGTTCGTAGGCTGCGCGATTGTTTTCCTTCGGGACACGAATGAACGGTGGCCAGTCCTGCCGGTCATCGTTCGATGGATTTTCCGTCAGATTGTTGAAGAACGCGGTGAGCCGATAGAAATCTTTCCGCGTGATGGGATCAAACTTGTGATCGTGGCAGACCGCACAGCCCGTCGTCAGACCAAGAAACGCCGCGCCAAACGCCTCGGCCCGTTCGCGCTTGTTGTTCACACGCAGCTCTTCGATCAGCGCTCCACCCTCGCCGGAACTGATACCGGCGCGCAGAAATGCAGAAGCGACCGTCGTATCCAGGTTTCTCGCGGGCAGCATGTCTCCCGCGATCTGTTCCTTCACGAATTGGTCGAAGGGCTTGTTCCTGTTGAAGGACTTGATTACGTAATCGCGATACGGCCAGATGCTGCGAAAATTATCCAGGTGCAATCCGTGAGTGTCGCCGTACCGCGCGACATCCAGCCAGTAGTGGGCGCGATGCTCGCCGTACCGCGGACTCGCCAGCAACCCGTCAACTACTTTCTCGTACGCATTCGCGGAGCCGTCCGCGAGGAACGCTTGCACTTCTTCAGGAGTAGGAGGTAAGCCCGTCAGATCGTAGGTGACGCGTCGAATCAACGTTGGCCGGTCGGCCTCGTCCGAGGGTGTCAACCCTTCTTTCTCCAGGCGACTCAGGATAAAACCATCAATCGGGGTTCGCGCCCACTGACGATTCTTCGTTTCCGGAATCGCAGGACGTTTCGGTGCGATGAAAGACCAGTGTTCCTCATAGGTCGCACCTTCTTTCACCCATTGGCGCAATAACGCGATCTGCTCCGGCTTCAGAGTTCGGTGCGCTTCCGGGGGAGGCATCCGCTCTTTCGGATTGCTCGATTCAATCCGACGCACCAGCGGACTCTTATCTGGATTTCCCCGAACAATCGCCGGGCCAAATTTTTCGTGGGGCGCGAACGCGAAATCGCCACGGTCCAAGCGCAACCCGGCCTTCCGCGCACCTGGATCGGGACCGTGGCACGCATAGCAATTTTCCGAAAGGATTGGTTGGATCGTCTGGTTGAAAGATAGCTTCGCAGAACTTCCCGGGCCGCGGTGAACCACCCACCAAGCTACGGAAATCCCGAGAAGGAGGGCCACTGCAACCAACAAAGGCTGAAAGCGTGCCTTCCGTCCCTTGCCCGATCCCTGTTTTCTTCCGCTATCCACTGCGCGGTATCCTTCCATTCAGAAACATCCCGAAGGCAACTGCCGGCACGGAACCACCTCAAGCCATTGAAAATCTGGCGGAGAGAGTGGGATTCGAAAACACTGTGCAGCGTACATTAATCGATATGCAGGGCCAGCGATAACACGTAAGACCGAACGCTATGGTAAGAACGCTAACAGAGCGCAGCTTCAAAAGGTTAAGAATTCGTTGCCCTCAACTGCACCGTCCAGCACGCAGTCCGACGCTGTCCTCCGCGCTAATAGTCTAGCTGATGTTGATTCACCTAAAGCCATTAAACTCGAAATCATGCTGGGTCCCGAGTCCAGTTCTGCAACGAACTGTTCTTGTGCTCAAGTCGATCATTTCCACCTCCGCTTCGACAACCGTGACGTGTCGAAGAATGCGGCCGGAGTGGATTGATATCGCTTGGATTTCGAAGTTTTCCCATGACGCGCAGCCTTACTTCCCCCACGCGATGGCAAAAGCTGCAGCAGCGTAGATGACGACGTTGCCCACGTTGTACGCGCCGTGCAGCAGGTGAACCAGGATGGCCATGATGAATACGGCCACCAACAGCCATGCCCCGCGGACGGTGGTGCGCGGAATCAGGAGCAAGATGGAGCCGAGGATCTCTCCCCATCCCAGGATCAGTCGGATGAAGCCGGGCATATGAGTGGTCGCAAACCCGTGCGCGGCGCTGGGCATGACAAACAGCACGGCTTCGATCAGAATCACGATGCCCAGAGCCCATTGCAGGACGCAGAGACCGATTTTCGATTTCACAAAACTCATCGAGGTCCTCGTTATTTGTCTTTTGTCTTTCCGGATGTCTTTTCCGCGGCGCGTTTGCGGGGAGATTTGGATTTGATTTCCTGCAGACGATGGCTGGCGCTGGAGTCGAGATCGAGTTCGTAGAACTTCTTCAATTCGCGAATGCGTTCCAGCGAAGCCGGGCTAAACGGAGTTTTCCCATCAAAAGCATGCAGCACGATGCCTTCGAGAACGTCGCCGAGTGTCATGTCATGGTATTCGGCAAAGGCCTTCAGGACTTTAAGAATGCGTTTTTCGATGCGAACGCCGGTTTGCACGCGCTCGACCAGCAGGAAAGAGTTGTCAGCCATGCGTACCAATGTACCACGGTACCAGAGACGATGCAAATATTCAGGCTAGAGTGCAGGGGCGGTAAGACAATAGCCCAGCCCATCCAGCGCCGAGTCCCCACCGATTGGAAACGCGTCCCGGACGGAGCCCTGGGCTTCGTACGTTCGATATCCCGCGGTTTAGATCGCACGCCCAAGATTTACCACATAGATACCGTGTGCAATTGTGTATGACCTTTATTGACCAGCCAAGCTGGATTCCCGAGCCATATGATTTATTTTTTCTAAGAGAACTGTATTCCCAAGTGAATTGATCGTGCCAAGGAGACGGATGGCGAATCAAACTCCCGGTTTCAGTTCCACAGTTTTCCGCAAGAAGTTCCGTTCTGCGATGACTGTGCGGAGTTGCCGGGACAACGAGATCATTTTTTCGCAAGGGGACAAAGCCGATGCAGTTTTCTATATCCAGAGCGGTACGGTGAAGCTTACGATGGCGGCTACGCGTCGCAAAAAAGCCATCATCGCCGTCCTGCTGCGGGATAGCTTTTTTGGCGAAGGCTGTCTGGGAGGGCAAGCTCTGCGGATGTATACGGCGAGATCGATTGGGCCCGCCAATATCATTCGCTTGCAGAAGGAGCGCACGCTTCGCGCTATTAAGCGCGACCCGCAGTTTGCGGCGTTGCTGAATGCATATCTGCTCGCCCGGGTGATTCGAGTCGAGGAAGACCTGGCAGACCAATTCTTCAATTTCAGCGAAAAGCGGCTGGCACGAGTTCTCTTGTTGTTTGGGGAAATAACCAAGGAATCCAATTCGGAGAGCCCCCTGAAGGTGAGCCAGGGAACTCTGGCGGAGATGGTTGGTACCACCCGCGCCAGAGTAAGTAAATTTATGAGTGCGTTCAAGAAGAAAGGCTTCGTCCAGTACAACGGCGGCTTGCAAATAAATAGCACACTGATCAATGCCTTTCTGCAAAGTCGGCCCATGTCCGTTATCACGAAAGAGTAGGCCCCTGGGTGACATGAATATCCCGGCGCTCCGACGCTGGTCAATGAATCGCTCTTGTGGCATTGGGAGGTTTTATTTTTGATGAGATGAGAAGAGAACTCAGCGCAAAACAGATGCTCGTCGTCCGATGTCCGACCTGTGGGGCCACTCCTGGAAAGAAGTGTGAACTCAGCACGGGGCAACCGCGCACGTCTCCGCATATCAACCGCCGATTGATCGCAAAAGACCGACCCTAGGACACGTGCCCCAGGCTTTTGGTCCAGATGGGATCTAGATCTCATTTTTTTTTGATACCCCTCGGCTAAAGCATTTGTTTCTATGATCTTGGCGCGATTGGGTAGGGTGAGGTATGGGCAAAATCTTGAGCCGTAAGGATTTAGAGCTAAAATATTGCGGAATAAGGATTTAGCTCCGGACTGAAAACCGCTGGCTGTCGGGCTGTGGGATAACTTTTTGGGAGAGCCTTCGCGC
The DNA here is from genome assembly GCA_963733795.1 of uncultured Acidobacteriaceae bacterium. Taxonomy (GTDB): domain Bacteria; phylum Acidobacteriota; class Terriglobia; order Terriglobales; family Acidobacteriaceae; genus Sulfotelmatobacter. Next base: position 292,550 of record CAVTED010000001.1, on the reverse strand, counting down.
ATAGGTCGATCTTGCGCGTTCTATATTTCTCAGTAAAGGTTGTTCGTCACACGAAAGTGGATTTTGGCTGTGGACGGCTGTGGAAAAGGGCGGGTTTGAAAGCTAGGCTCCGGGTCACCGTTACCCGCACGCGGAATTCGATGGGTAAGCATCCAGTAAGAGCAAATGGGGGCAATTCCTAGTCATAGAGCATCGGGAACGGTGTGATCTTGTCTATTGCGTCGTAATCTATGACGAACTTATCAATCTGTTGTTTGGTAAAGAATCCTAAATCCATTTCTTGATCTTGCCGCAGTAATCGAAATCCTGGGTGACATAGCGATTCATCGTCATGGCCGACAGGCCAAATCTTTCGCATATGCGACCTCATTTGCCAAGCCAAAATATCGGGAGCCTGAAGCGGTTTGAACTCCTCCTTATGTTCAAAACTGTACCCCTGGGGTTCCAGACCGAGCAACCCCGCTACGGCTTGATTCTGTGGTTTTCCAATCAGTTCAAGAATTCTAGTGATCTCCTCGCGTTTCTGGCTTTTCCGCATCTCCCAATCGAAGACATATCGAACGGGAAGCGTAATCATGCTTTTTTCGCGCCAGGCGAGGATTCGATTCATACACATCCTCACTGCAAATGTATAGTGCTGCCTTCCATAGTGGCGGCGAACCCGCTCGGGAGTAGCATCCCAAATCGCTTTAGGGATAGCCACGGCGATGCCTGTCCTCTTGTTCTCGTTGACAATCTTCCCGAGCCGATTGTAGACATGGGTTTTCTTGGTATCGTCCCAATCACACCATGGCTTTTTGCCTTGCTTAGCCGGAGCCATGAAGTCAGACATGTGGAAACATTCAAAGCCCTCTTCCCATCTGGCATTGTCCCACCCTGCTACAAAATCATCCCAGCCGCGCTTGGCTGAGACATAGCAGGCAGCAACGGCGATATCCGAATTACCATCCGTGCCACTGTCGTCAAAATAGGCGGTAAACATCGCTATCAGAGAAGGAGTGTTACTTCGCGCGACGGCCCTCGATAAGAGCGAGGGCCACCCGCCCCCATTTGGACCGAAATCAGGACTTTGGTTTTGCGCCGGCTGTGGCGGGCGTGTCAGGGGGCAGCACCTCGGAGGGATTCACCCAATTATTTTTGAATGGGCCAATGCCGTGGACTTGTACGATCATCTCACCCTTGCACAGCGCAAAATGCCGCATCTCTTTCGGCAACAGAACATAATTTCCTACGTTCATTGTTTTCAACTTTCCTTCGTCATAAGTTTCACCTTCGCCCAAAAGGAAAGTTCCTTTCAAGACGGTCACATTTTCATCTGTGGGATGCCAGTGCGGTGGAATTTTTGTCGCGTCGGCACATCGGATGCGAAGGACAAAGGGCGCTCCCTCCACACTGGGATCGCCTGAAACGGGCGCGAGGTCGCATCCCTTCATGATCGGCGTCCATTTCAGATCGCCGAAATGCACGATTTTGTGAGCCTCGGAGGCTTCTTTCTTCTCCTGGCCGGAGACGGTGGTTGCGATTGTTCCTGCCACGATTACTGCCGCGCAAGCATTCAAAAACTGATTCTTTTTCACGCGAGATTCCTCCGTCGGAAAAGAATGACAGCGAATTGGCAAAACATACTCCTCCTGGGACGGCTGCGCAAGACGCCGGGGAACGTAGCGGCGTTTTCTTGGACCCACGGCTTACGCCCCTTCGACAAGCTCAGGGCAGGCTGTAGGGTGTGTTCCGTCGCCAGTTCGCGGCTTGGGAGGGTCGGCATGCGTTTATAATCTCCCTTCCATCGCCGGCACTTCAAAGGGATCCATTGGCACTCGACGAGAAAATTTATGAGCTGCGGCGCGAGAAGTTGAAGCAGATTGAGGCGCTGGGGCAGCCAACGTACCGCAGCAAGTACGACTTCACGCATACGGTGGAGGAGATCCTCGCCAGGTACACGGAGAAGACCGGCGAGGAACTGGAGAAGGAGCGAGTCAACGTGCGCGTGGCGGGACGCCTAATGGCGATTCGCCTGATGGGCAAGGCCGGGTTCGCGCACCTGCAGCAGGACGGGAAGAGGCTGCAGATTTATGTGAAGAAAGACGCGGTCGGGGAGAAGGGTTTCGAGTTGTACAAGCTGCTGGACCTGGGCGACCACATCGGGGTCAGCGGATATCTGTTTCGCACGCGCACCGGCGAGCTGAGCGTGCACGTGGAGGAGATTACGTTTCTTAGTAAAGACCTTCTTCCGCTGCCGGAGAAGTGGCATGGGCTGACCGACGTGGAGCTGCGCTACCGGCAGCGCTATGTCGATCTGGTGATGAATCCAGAAGTCCGCGAAGTTTTTCTGAAGCGGACCAAGCTGGTGCAGTCGATGCGGCGCACGCTGGATGCGCATGGCTTCATCGAAGTGGAGACGCCGATGATGCAGCCCATCGCCGGCGGGGCGGTGGCCAAGCCGTTCATCACGCATCACAATACGCTCGACATGGATCTTTATCTGCGCATCGCTCCGGAACTTTATTTGAAGCGGCTGGTGGTGGGCGGGCTGGATCGCGTGTATGAGATCAATCGCAACTTCCGCAATGAGGGGCTGGGATGGCGCTGGAATCCTGAGTTCACCATGCTGGAGTTCTATCAGGCTTATACCGACTATCAGGGCGTGATGGATCTGACGCAGGAAATTATCACGCAGGCGGCGAAAGATGTGACCGGCGGGACGAAAACGAAGTGGGGCGACCAGGAGATCGATTGGGGCAACTGGCGGCGCATGACCATGCGCGAGGCGATCATTCATTATTGGCCGGAGGCGGCGGGAGCGAAGCCGGAGATGAGCGACTTCGCCAGCGCCGAGGGAGTGAAGAAGTTGGTGGAGCGCTTCAACGCGGGACATGCGCACATGGCGTATGAACCAGATGCTCCCGCAGGGAAGACCATCGCCGGTCTTTTCGAGGCGGTGGCGGAAGAGCATCTCACGCAGCCGACCATCATCTACGAATTTCCCACGGCCGTGTCGCCGCTATCGAAGCAGAAGCCGGACGAGCCGGAGTGGACGGAGCGCTGGGAAATTTTTGTCGGGGGGATGGAGATTTCCAACGGCTTCAGCGAACTCAACGATCCCGAAGATCAGCGGCGGCGATTCGAGGCGCAATTGCAGGAACGCGAACGCGGCGACGAGGAGGCCCACCAGATGGATGAGGATTATATTCGTGCGCTCTCGTATGGGATGCCGCCGGCGGGCGGGGTGGGCGTGGGCGTGGATCGGCTGTGCATGCTTCTCACGGATTCGCATACCATCCGCGATGTCATTTTATTTCCGCTACTTAGGCCGGAAAAAGGCTTAACCACAGAGGACACAGAGGAAAAAGGCGAAGGAACCTAGTTAAATACTGTGATTAGTGTATGGACGGTTTTTATACTTTTTTGTCTACTGTATTCGGGTTTGGGCTCTGAAAATTGGCAGCGCTACCGTAGTGTTCCGGACGCGTTCTGGACATTGGGTCGGTAGCGCTTTGCTGCGTCTGGGAATAGTTTTCCTGCCATTTTTGTAATCAGAACGCTAATTGAATGCGGTTCATCAGCACATTCTCACTGTGCAGGGGAATCGCCGTCGACGAGGCCATGCGGAATCCGGTGTGCTCGTAGTCGGTTTCGAGTTTGATGTAGCGATTCAAATACCAGTTAAATCCGATCGCCTGTTCTTTCGCGGATTGCGGAGCGGTTGCGGGATTCGCGAAGTGCGGGAAAGCGTCGCCGTCGATGCGCAGTTGACTGTAGCGCAGGGCGAGTTCCAAGGCTCCCAGGCGGCGGAATCCCACGGCGTGCTCCGTGGCGTTGCGCGGGCGGACGCCGCTATAGCCATTCTTTTCTCCCGTGAGCATGACCGAACCAGCAATCTGCCAGGCTTCGTTTCGCACCCGCGCGGTCAGACTCTTATTCAAAACATCCTGGGACGAGATTACATATTCACTGAGCACGCCGAAAGGGCCGGCATAGTAATAGGCTTGAGGCGCGAGGCGATTGTGCTGGCCGTTCGCGACTGCAGTCGAGGAGTACTTGAAGAATGTGGTTTGTCCCATAGTCTTCAGTCCGGCGATGGTTCCGTGCTGATGTCCCGCGGAAGTGCCCAGGCCGATGCCGAACTGATGTAAGGCGTTTACGCGGGTAGTGGCGAAGGGACGAAGGAAGAGCCGGGCGGCGGCTTCGTTGCCGTGAGTCCACTGGGTGAAGGCACCGTTCGATCCGTCACTCGATCCATTGAAGTAGCCGGCGGCGTAGGAAATGGAATCCGAGAGAACGGAACCTGAAAGTTGCGCTCCGATATAACGCAAGGGAACCAGGTCGGAAGCGAGCGAGCGCTCGGCGAAGGTCAGGTCGCGATCGGAGCGGAGGACTTCGAGGCCGATGGGCTCCTTGAATTTTCCTACGCGCAGCTTGGCGAATTTCACCGATTTCAACTCCAGAAACGCTTCCTGGATCTGGTAGGTGCTCTGTCCGAAGTCTGGCATGAATCGGAAATCGACGGCGTTGAAGAGCGTGCCTTCAAATAAGGGGCGGATGCGGCGGAACAGGAATGTGTCCAGTTCTTCGCCGTGGATGGTATCGGAGAACATGCGGTCGTCCGCTTGGGCGTAGCCATGCACATGCAGTTGGGTGGCGCCGTCGTGAGTTGAGAGCCACAAGCCGTCGCGGCGGAAGGCGACGGGGGGGTTGTTTTTGTCTGGGACGATGGATGCCGGTTCCACCGCGGTGGCGGAGCTGTCCTCGGAAAGTATGGATTGGGCCGGGGTGGTGGTTTTGGTTTGGGCGCCGGCCGTTAATGCCAGCGAGAGGGTAAAGAGGAGAACGCTGTAATGGTTTTTCATTGTTGTATTGCGATAAAGTCGATTTACATAATAGACTTTATTGACGTAAATGACAATGCAAGTTGAACGCCGATCTCGCCAGAATATTGGGTGCAATTAAGCCTTAAGATTCAAAAAGATAGGGTTCGTCGTAAACGTGACTCAGCGCCACTGCGCAAAAGATTGCGCTTTAGAGCAAGGCAGGGTTTCACCCGCTGAGGAGTCTGTCGTCGAATTGCATTCACGGGTCAGGCAGAAACTCGCAGGATCAACACGGTGACGTTATCCGGACCGCCGCGCTCCAGCGCCATTTTCACTAACTGGGAACAAGCTTCCGCCGGGGGAGTGGATTGTGCGACGCGGGCCAGTTCCTGGTCACCGACTAAACCCCAGAGGCCGTCGGTGCAAAGGACGAGTGTGTCCCCTTCTTCCAATAAGAGAGGATGATCGGGGGCGTGAGGCGTGACGTCGCGGCCGGTCCCCAGGGCCGCAGTAAGAATGTGGCGCTGGGGATGGGACTCGGCATCTTCGGAGCGCACGATCCCGCTCTCTACCAGTTTGCCGACGTAGGAGTGATCGCGGGTAAGTCGAGAAATAGACTGGGCGCGAATGTGGTAAAGGCGGCTATCGCCGACGTGGGCGAAGTGGAGCTGGCGATCGACGACCGCGACGGCGGTGCAGGTGGTCCCCATTCCGTAGAACTGCGGATGCTCGGTGGCGTAACGCTGAATGCTCTGGTGCGCCGACGCCAAGGAGGCGAGGAGAGTATTTTGCGGACCGTTTGCGAAAGCATTTTCGTAGACGTGGCGCACGGTCTCAACTGCGAGGCGGCTCGCCTCTTGTCCGCCTTCGTATCCGCCCATGCCGTCGGCGATGACGGCCAGGCGACCTTTGCGGCGAAAATCTTCGTCGGAGTCGGGCTCCCAGTAGAGATGGGAATCCTCGTTGTTGCCACGCTGGCGGCCAAGGTCGGTCAGGCTGGCGGCGATGATTCCGGGCTTGGCGGTTTTGCAGTGGAGGGCCATCATTCATCATTGAAGAGAGCGAGCTGATTCTGGTGAAACAATGGGGCGATGAAATCCTGACAAAGAGACGGTTTCGGCTCGGAACATTATAAGAGCAACGTTTGAACCTCCAAGCCAGCAACATTCGCTGTTAGCAGCGGGATACTTCTCGGCGATCCCGAGCGCAGCGGAACTTCCATTCGGGACGTGCCAAGCGGAGTCAGTGAGCGTAGCGTATCACCGCAACCGTCCACCTGAATCATGGAAGTGCTTTTTGTTCGGGAAACGGGAAAAGCCCGTGATTTGGCAAGCCGTTAGTGGACCAGCTAGTATTTCGTGACTCCTATGAATGTTTTCCCGAAAATAATTGCCCGTGTTCGACTCCATGGCTGGCTGTCGACCCTTCTGGCCGGTTCGATCTTTTTGGGATCCTCGTTGGCCCAAAATGCCGCCTCAAGCCTCTCACTGCCCAGTGAAACTCCGGCGAAAGTCGAGGCTGTGACCGACGGCTTTGATTACGTCAAGCGCGAGGTCATGATCGCGATGCGCGACGGGGTGAAGCTTCATACGGTGATTGTGATTCCCAAGGGCGCCAACAACGCGCCCATCCTGCTGACGCGGACGCCTTATAACGCCAGCGCGCAACTCAGCCATGCGCAGAGTTCGCACCTGGGCCCGATTCTGAATGGCTACGACAATGCGGTGGAAGTGATTGTGAAAGGCGGATACATTCGCGTGGTGCAGGACGTGCGCGGCAAGTACGGGTCGGAGGGCGACTATGTGATGACGCGTCCGTTGCACGGGCCGCTGAATCCGACGGCGGTCGATCATTCGACCGACACCTATGACACGATCGACTGGCTGGTGAAGAATATTCCCGAGAGTAATGGAAAGGTGGGCATTCTGGGAATTTCTTATGACGGTTTTCTGCCGCTGATGGCGCTGGTGAATCCGCATCCGGCGTTGAAAGTGGCGGTGCCGATGAATCCCATGGTCGATGGCTGGATGGGCGATGACTGGTTTCACAACGGGGCATTTCGCGAACTGAATATGCCCTACATCTACGAACAAGAGGCGACGCGCAACAACAGCGCGCTCTGGTGGACAGATCACTTCGACGACTATGACGTGTACATGGAAGCGGGATCGGCGGGAGAGTTGGGGCGGCGGCATGGGCTGGAGCAGGTCGGATTCTGGCGGAAACTTTTGGAGCATCCGAGCTATGACGCGTGGTGGCAAGAGCAAGCTATGGACAAGATTCTGGCCGCACAGCCTCTGAAAGTGCCGGTGATGCTGGTCGACAGCTTGTGGGATCAGGAAGATATTTACGGAGCGCCGGCGGTTTATAAAGCGATTAAACCGAAGGACACCGGCAACGACAAAGTGTTTCTGGTGCTGGGGCCGTGGCATCATGGGCAGGAAATTGATGATGGCAGCACGCTGGGGGCATTGAAGTTCAGCAGCGATACCGGGCTTTATTTCCGGGAAAACATTCTGCGGCCATTCCTTGATCAATATTTGAAAGACGGGGCGCCGAAGTCGGACGTTGCGCCAGTTACCGCGTTTGAGACGGGGACAAACACTTGGCGGCGGCTACCATCGTGGCCTGCGGGTTGCGCGAGTGGGTGTGCGATTCATGCGGCGCGGCTTTATCTGGAGCCGGGATTGAAATTGGGGTTCGATGTTCCTAAGACCACGGACGCGGCGTACGACGAATATGTTTCCGATCCGGCGAAGCCCGTACCCTTTCGTACGCGGCCGATTCAGCCAGTGGGATACGGGGAGGGATTCACCTGGGCACAATGGCTGGTGGATGATCAGCGGGAGGCTTCGGGACGTCTGGATGTGTTGGCCTTTAGGTCGGATGTATTGAAGGAACCGGTGAAGATCAGTGGGCAACCGATTGCCAATCTCATCGCTTCCACCAGCGGAACGGATTCAGACTGGGTGGTGAAGGTGATTGATGTTTATCCCGATGAGGTCGCGAGCCAGCCGGGAATGGGCGGATATCAGCTAATGATTTCCGCGGACATTTTTCGCGGGCGCTATCGGGAGAGCCTGGAGACGGCGAAGGCGATCACGCCGGATCAGCCGTTGCTCTATAACTTTTTATTGCCCACGGCGAACCATGTTTTTCTGCCGGGGCATCGCATTATGGTGCAGGTTCAGTCGAGCTGGTTTCCGCTGTACGACCGCAATCCACAGACGTTTGTGCCGAATATTTTCTGGGCCAAGCCGGGGGATTATAAGAAGGCGGTGCAGCGGGTTTTTCATTCGGCGGAGCAGGCGAGTTTTGTGGAGCTGCCGGTGGTCGAGATGAAGTAAGAAGTATGCCGTTCAAGCGTCCCTCCGGGACGCGGTTCCAGCTTGGGTCACGCTACGGCGGCGCTGGAAGCGCCGGGCTATTTTCAGATGTCCCTAACGGGACGGGAATTTTCAGGCGTCCTTACGACGCTTCGTGACGAACGCCGATTTTTCCATGAGAAGATTTTGGGTATCGATCGTCAGTCTGTTGATGTTTACCGCGCCGGTGCTCGGGCAGGGGACACGGCTGTGGGCGCTGCGTTCGCCGGGGGAGATGGTGGAGTACGATTCGGCGACGTTTGCGGTGAAACAGACGGTGAAGGTTCCGGCCGAGGCGATGAAATCGCCGGAGAGCATTCGGGTCAATCGCGCGGGGCAAATTTTATTTGCGATACCGGTGCCGCTGCCACTGGCGGAAGAAGACGCGGCGTCGGCGCACAAAGTTTGGCTTTGGAATGGGCACAGCGCGACGACGATCGATCAAGGGGTGACGCGAGAGGTTTATGCGACCGGATCAAATCAGGCGGTGTCGGAATCGGCGCCAGTGCCGTTTCTTTCGGCGGACGGCGGACATTTATTTTGGTTTGCAAATCAGGCACGGCGGTTGCAGCGCGAGGCCGTGGATCTTTCGACGGTCACGACCTGGCAGGCATGGCGGACTGATTTGAATGGAGCGGGACGCGAGGAGTTGGCCACGACGAAGTTTCCGGATTGCCGCTGCGAGACGGGGACATGCGAGGAAACCTGTCCGTATGGCGAGTTCTGGGCGCCGGACACCGGCGTGGAGAACTTTTTTCTGATGACGCAGTTTGTCCTGGGGCAGAGCGAGCCGCAATACAAGGCGAGTACGATTTACCGCGAAGCAGGCGGAAAATGGACGGCGACGCCGCTGGCCGAGCCATTGCTACGCGAGTTGGATGCGGCGTCTGGCGGAGAAACAATTGTAGAGGCCATTCCCGATGCCGGCTGCTGCGGGTGGTCGAATCAGAGTAACGATCAAACGCTGGTGCTGAGTAACGGGAAGAAGCGGACAGTCTTTGACGAACAGGCGACTTATAAGAATTCCGACTATGACGTGAGTTTCTACACCTCGAATGCGCGGCTGTCACCGGAGTTGGGATATGTGGCGATGACGATTGTCTCGACGGCGGAAGCGAACAAGCCCATTCAACTGGCGGAGCAGGGAAGCGCGAATCCGGTGGAGTCGCAGCGCATTCGAAAGGCGCTGACCGAGTTGCCGGCAGTGGAAGTGAAGAGCATGGAGGAGACGCCGCGGCGCGTGGCTTACGTGCCGCATGCAACCTTGGTGGGATGGATGAGCGAGAAGGAAATTCTGATGGTGGAAGATCATGTGCTTGTGGTTTATACGCTGGGGACGGGGGCGCGGCGGAAGACGGGCGTGCGGGTGGAGGATGCGGGACGGGTGTTTTTGAGATGAAAGTAAGACAGATATAACGCAGGTAACAGCTTGCGGAGTGCGATTTTATGTCGAATTACGAGACAGCGATTGACCGATCCTGGGGACGGTACTAACATCTGTGCCGCAAGAACTGGAGGTGCATATGTCGTTTAAAGGAAAAAATGCGTTGGTCACAGGGAGCTCACGGGGCATCGGTCGAGGCATCGCGCTGAAGCTGGCGGAAAAAGGGGCGCGGGTCGCGATTCACTACTATCGCAACCGGGATGCGGCGCAGGCGACTTTGGAAAAAATCCGCAAGCTCGGTACGGATGGATTTCTAGTTCAGGCGGATGTTTGTCAACCAGACGAGATTCGCCGAATCTTCCAGCAGGTCAAGTCTGAATTCGGATCCCTCGACATTTTCGTCAGCAATGCCAGAACGGAAGCGCCTACCTTCTACGAAGCGCCAATGGAGATCACGCTGGAGAAGTGGGATACCGCGATGGATTCGCAGGCCAAGGCGTTTCTGGTCGGAGTGCGGGAGGCGGCCCCCCTCATGTCGAATGGAGGAAGGATTCTGGCGATCACGTTTGCTCCCGGCGGCAGGTTTGGAAGCTGGCAGCCGTGGGTTGCAATGGGCGCGGCCAAGGCGGCAATGGAGGTTTTGGTGCGATACTTTGCCGTCTCGCTGGCCGGCCAAGGGATCACCGTGAATACGATCAGCCCTGGCTGGGTCGAGGATAGCGTGCTCAACAGCCTGCCGGAAGTCTTTCAAACTGGTCTGCGCGAGTGGCAAGAACGCGGTTGGACACCCATGGGTCGTCTGGGAACTCCGGCGGACATCGGGAATGCCGTGGCGTTGATTTGCTCGCCCGAGGCGAATTGGATCACGGGTCAACTTATCGAAGTGGACGGTGGCGCTTCGTTGATGGACGCGCATCTCCCGCTCGAATTTCAGGGAGTCGCGAAGCCGAGAAAAGCGGAGGCGGCCTAAAAAAACTTACGCACTCCGCGTGATTTGGGAGAGGCCGTACCATCAACATCAAGCGATGGTGGGGCCTCTTTTTCTTTGACCTGCGCGATACATTATCCAACCCAGGAAATTCACTCCCAGGACTACCAGCGCAATCTTCAGTGAGTACTTCCATTTGCTGGCAACCGGAACGACGGGCAATACAGAGAGCAGAACAAAGAGCAAGGTGACCGCGAAAGCGGCTGCCGCTCCCACGCGTAACCACAGGGCGGGCCGAATGCCTTTCTTTATTGGGGCGAACAAGGGAATGGCAAACAGAGCCAGATAGGCGAGGCCATAGAACGTCCAGGCCCAGATCTGAAGAAGAGTAAAGGCTTCTTGATTTTTGGCACCGATTAAGACGGCGGTGCTGGCGGCAAGTGCGACGACACCCATGAAAAGAATCGAATTGACCGGCGTCCGATATTTGGCATGGAGAACCGAAAACCAACTGGGCAGCAGATAGTCCCAGCCGGCGACAAGAGGGAGGCGAGTGTTGCTGGAAAAATAGAGAGTATAGCTGCAGAGATAGTTCAACAGCAGAAGCAGAATCGCGATGGAGACCAGCGGACCGGCGACACCGAAGGCGCCGAATCCGCGGCTCAACGCCTGGGGAATGGGGCCGATGACGTCGATCGCGTCGGGCGAAACGAAAGCCAGTATCGCGCTCGTCCCTAGAATGTAGAGGAGGGCGATGAGCGGCGCGGTGAAGAGGATGGAACGGGCAAGGTTGCGTCCCGGGTTGCGAGACTCGCCGGCGAAAATTGCGACGATCTCGAAGCCTGACAAGGCTCCGAAGGTCATCTTGCTGAAGACGCTGAGGCTGAAAAGAGTGAGCGGCGGCATAACCAACGGGAGCGGGTTGTAATGCGGCAGCGTGCCGCGCCGTACGTGAACAAAAGGCATCACGATCAGAATTCCCAGGATGAGGACAGTGAAAATGCTTCCGGTATTGCTCACCCATTTGCCCACGCTGAGGCCGAGGCGGGCGACCAGCATCATCCCTGCGATGAGGAGGATGGACGCGGCGACGAGCAGTCCTGGGCTCGCTGCAATCCACGACGCGTTAGGACCAAAGGCGTACGCGATGTAGGTGGTCGTCACCAGCGCGATTTGTGATACTTGCACGGTGGTGTCGAGCCAGATGTTCCATGCCACCAGGAAGCCCAGGCCGTCACCGAAGGCCAGACGGGCCCACTCGTAGAGGCCGCCCTCGAGCGGCATAAGGCGGTTGAGATGCGCGACCACCAGCGCCTGCGGGATGAAAAATAGGAGGATCGCCAGCAGCCAGAGGACGACATGGGAAGGGCCGGCCTTCACCGCCGTACCGAAGAACTCGGGGACGATCACGATGAGAATCTGGGCCAGCGCCAGGTCCGCAATGCCGAGCTCCTTACGCAGGAGTTTGCTGTGGGATTGGACGGCCTCGGCGGTTTTGAGGGGCGGGTTGGGGGCGGTGGACACGGCTTTAGGAATTGAAATCTAAGATCTCATCCGTTGTGATCGAGAACCGAGATTCCTCCGCCCCTCGCGTTCGCTAGGGGGGTCGGAATGACAAACGTTTAATTTGTTCGCTTCAAGCTGGCAGCTGATAGCTGACGGTTACTCACTCAATGATCCTCTGGCTTGTCAGGCCAGTATCCCGAACCTTTTCGAGGAGAGAGGACGATAGCAAGTACGATCAGTAAAACCAACAAAACTGAATATCCAAGAATTCCCTCGCCGGTGGTGGGCGTCCATCTGAATAAGACAAATCCGAGAATGCCGCCAGCGACTGTGGTTAGGCGAAGAAGTGTCTTTCTTTTTTTCTCGCTCATTATCATCGAGTGGCATTCCTAGCTGACAGCTGTTCTCCTTCTATTTCTTTGCCCCCGGTTTCAGCAGCAGGTCTTGGTAGTCGAAGCTGAAGTCTGCCAGGGGCGAGACGGCGGCCATTTTAGCGTGGTCGATGCTCCCGTCGGGATTCAGGGCGAAGGTTATGAAAGCGTCCTCGATGGTGCGGTCCCGCCAATGGGCTTTGAAGGTGTCATGCTGCCAGGCTTGGAGGTCGCCGATCATGGTTGGGGTGTGATCGAAGGTGATGACCAGGCCGGCACCTTCTGTGCGGATCGTGATAGGTCCGTACCAGGCGTCGGTATACCTACCGGCATATTTATCGAGGGGCAGAGAAGGTTTGGAGTCGGCGGCGCGGGCGGCTTCGGCTTTCTTCATGGTTTCTGCCGCTTCTTTTTCCTGCGTGTCTTCACGAGACTTGTAGGCGGCAATCCAGTCCGTGGCAGGAAGATTGAAATAGTGATCGAGGACGTGGAAGAGAATGGAATCGAAGGCGCCGTCTTCTTCGGCGTTGGTGAGCACGACGACGCCTAGATTTTCCTCGGGCACGAGCATGACGCGGGAGACGAATCCGCCGACGCCGCCGGTATGGCCGACCAGTTTGCGGCCGTGGTAGTCGCGCAGCCCCCAGCCGAGAGCATAGTCGGCGAAACTTGGTTTCAAAGCGGCAAGAGCCGGCGGAGGATCGCCGATGGGAAGAATCGTCTGCGGCGACCACATTTCTTTGGAGCGCTGTTCGCTGAAGAGTCGGCCCTCGCGGTCAGGGAACTTGCCGCGGTTCAACTGCAGCTGCACCCACTTGGCCATGTCGGCGGCGCAGGAATTGATGGAGCCGGCGGGGCCGGCGTTGTCGAGTATCTCGAATGGAATGACTTGCAGTTTGCCTGTCAGGCGCGAATGCGGAAAAGCGACATCGTCACTCGGCTTGATGTTGGCGTTGCTGACGTTGGAGTGAGTCATGCCGAGAGGGTTGAAGATTCGCTGTCGAATGTAATCATCCCAGGAAGTGCCGGTGACGGCGGGGATGATTTGTCCGGCGGTCATGTAGAGAAGATTGTCGTAGGCATAGTGGCTGCGGAAACTGGATGCGGGTTTCATGAAGCGCAGCTTGTAAATGATTTCATCGCGCGTGTACGTGGTGTGCGGCCAGAAGAGCAGGTCGCCCTCGCCGAGGCCCATGCCGCTGCGGTGCGTGAGCAGGTCGCGGATGGTCATTTCATGCGAGACGTAGGGGTCGTACATGACGAAGCCGGGCAGGCGCTGGTAGATGGGATCGTCCCAGGAGAGCTTGCCCTCGTCGATCAGTGTGGCCAGGGCGGCGGTCGTGAATGCTTTGGTGTTGGAGCCGATGCCGAAGAGGGTGAATTCGTCGACGGGCGTGGGGTCTCCAAGCTTGCGGACACCGTAGCCTTTGGCGACGATGATCTTTCCATCTTTCACGATCGCGACGGCCATGCCCGGGACGTTGAAGGTTTTCATGGAAGAGGCGACGTAGGCGTCAAGGTCGGCGGGCGAGGCGGTAGGGGACTGCGCTTCTACAATACCCACAAGAATCACTGCAACGAATGCGATCACGGATCGCTTTAGGCAAGGGAGCGGCATGCATGTCTCCGGTTGGGAATTTACGTGCGAGAATTGGGACGCGGAGATTAGAACATAGAAGCGGCGGATTCTTCGAGAGACGGGAAGAAAACGGTGGAAGCAGTGCTGGCTTTGGATGCTAGAGCCGGGGGGCCTCGCGACAGCCGGCGGGACGCCAGCGCTACGGTTTAGGTCGGTCGCGACGGAAGGGGAATTATGGTTTCGCGGGATTTTATTTTTTGGGAAGTGGACGCGCAGCGGGATTTCATGCTGCCGGGTGGGAAACTTTACGTTCCGGGGGCGGAGAAGTTGCTGCCAAATATTCGGCGGCTTTCCGATGCCGCGCGGCAGTGGCGGGTATTCCTGGTTTCGCACGGATGTTTTCATGCTCCGGATGATCCGGAGTTCAAAATCTTTCCGCCGCATTGCGTGAAGGGAACGGCGGGAGCGGAACTCGTTCCTGAGGCATTGACGGAAAAAGTTGTGCGGGTGCCGAATGACATCGAGGCGAAGCTGCCGGAAGACTTGTCGCAGTATCAGCAGATTCTGCTGGAAAAGCAGACGCTGAATATTTTTGAAAGCCGGCATGCGGACGCGCTCGTTCGACGGCTCGGAGATCACGCGGAATTCGTGGTCTTTGGAGTAGTCACGGAGTATTGCGTGAGCTTTGCCGCTAAGGGTCTGCTCGAACGGGGGCGGCGCGTGGCCGTGGTGCAGGACGCGATTGAAACCCTGAATCCGGAAGACGGTAAAAAAGCGATTGAAGATTTGGGGCGATTGGGCGCGAGATTTACAACTACGGAGCGGGCTCTTAAGACGCTCGGAGCGTGAGAAGGCGGAACCCCCGGGGGGCTGAAGCCCGCATCATTTGTGATTCATGGACGGCACGGCTGAAAAGCCGTGCCCTTCCCAAACCCCCCTCAGCGACCGCGGAACCATTCATAAGCGACTTAGATTGCCGTCAGTGACGGTCGCCGTGGTTGTGACGCCAGGTCCAGTATTCTTTCTGTTCTTCCGGAGGAATTCGGCGGAAGTCGCGGTGCGCATCGCGGTGGGTTTCATCCGCCCAACGATGGTAATAACCAATTTCCTCGTCATTCCACACGTGGTAATCGGTGTAGTAAGGATCATAGACGCGATAGTAATGATGATGTTCGCAGGCGAATCCTGCCAATGACGAAGCCAGCGCAGCTGCCAGCAAGAGCGAACTCAGGGGTTGCGAACCACGGCTCATTGTTGTTCTCCTTTAGAAAAAAGAAACACATCTCCCGAAGATTAGTTGCTGAAAGGCCGTTCGCGGTTTCAGAAAAGGTAAGCATGGGACTTGTTGCTAGTCTTTGGAGGCAGGTGACTGCCGCGCCGATAGCATTTATTTGCGAACCGTTTTTCTTTTCGTCGACCAGTGTTCGAGGGATGTGGATTGGAATAAACTACAGTGTCTTTGAGTGGAAGTGTCTCTGAGTGGAGGAGATTGCCCATTGGCCGATGCATTGCGCACGCTGCTGGACTTGCCGGATCAGGAAAAAAGGGAACGTGGGCTGGAACACACGCCGCGAGAAATCTGGCAGCAGCCCGATACTTGGGGTAAGACCTACCAGCGCTGCCGGGACCGAAGCGCCGAATTGAACGATGTCCTGAGGCGCGCGGGAATTGGGCGCGGCAATACTTCTTCGCCAACGGTATACCTGGTGGGGGCGGGCACGTCGGATTATACCGGCAGGGCGCTGGCTCCGCTGCTGCGCCGGCGTTGGAGTTGTGAGGTTTGGCCCATCCCCAGCACCACACTGCTAACCGAGTTCGAAGAGTTCCATCGACCGGGAAAAGAGTATCTGTGGATTTCGATTTCGCGTTCGGGCGAGAGTCCGGAGGGCGTGGCGCTACTCGATCAGGCGCTGGATCGGAGTAAGGAAATCCGGCATCTGGTGATTACCTGCAATCCGCACGGGCCCATGGCGGAACTCTGTTCGCGGCACGCGGACCGCGCCGTGGCGCTGGTACTGGACGATGCGGTGAATGACCGTGGACTCGCCATGACCAGTTCGTTCACAAACATGGTGCTGGCGGGGCAGTGCGTGGGGCATCTGGAAGACCTGGCAAAGTTCGGCGATGTGGTTGCAGAGATGGGCGAGATGGGCCGGGGGGTGCTTCCGGCAGCTGCCGAAGCCGCGGCTGCGATGACGTCGCTTGAATGTTCGCGTGCCTGTTTTGTGGGAACTGGCGTTTTGCGGGCGGTGGCTGACGAATCGGGGCTGAAAGTGATGGAGCTTAGCGCCGGTAAAGTGACCACGATCGCAGAAACGCCGCTCGGGCTGCGTCATGGGCCACTGTCGAGCGTCGACGGGCAGACGCTGTTTGTAGCGTTCTTGTCCAGTGAGGCGCGCCGGCGCGGATACGAGCTGGACCTGCTGCGGGAGATTGATCGCAAGCGCCTGGGGCGAGTGCGGGCGGTGGTCACGGCAGGCGGGGTCGAAGACGTGGCCCCGCTGGTCGATTACGCGTTGTCTCTGAATAGTGCTGCAAGCTTTCCCGACTTGTATCGGCCCGTACTGGACGTGATATTGGGGCAGCTGATTGGTTTGTTTGCCTCGCTGCGCTGCGGGCTGAAACCGGACCAGCCGAGTCCGAGCGGAACGATTACGCGAGTGGTCGCCCCCATCCAGTTATATTCGTGACTCTTACTTCATTCGTCCGATGGTTGATTGCTGATTGAAAAGCTCATAGCGAGAGGTTTTCAATCAGCAATTAAAAATCAAAATCAGCAATTCGAGCTGGCTCGCGGGACACGTGAGACGTTTGTAATCTGGCGTCCTTCTTGGGGCTAGCTGCCCTGCCGTGGCGAAGGCGTGGGCTCAGTGGTCTTCCGTCCCCTTCCCGAAGCCAAATCGGGAATACCGTCTATGAATAAGGCAATCCTTTGCCTTGGCGTGTTAAGTGTTTCGAGTTCCCGCCGAATAGTAGGATATGCAACCGCAATTAGCAGCCACACCCGCCCGGCGGAGAAGCGAACGAGTGTCGATTGCCTTTCCTGTAGAAGTTGCCGGAATCGATCTCATGGGAAAACGCTTTTCGGAGCGAACCAAAACCACCAGCGTCAGCCGATATGGCTGCTGCGTTGCCTTGCCGCGTATGCTGCAATCGGACCAGGCAATCGAGGTGCGCAGGATCGGGACCAACGAGATTGCGGTGGCTCGAGTGGTTGCGCCGATGGGCGTGCAGACCGAAGGCCGGTTGTACGGCGTGGAGACCCGTGAGTCGTGCGAAGGGCTGTGGGGTATTCGCTTCTCTTCCGCCTTTTACGAGAAGCTGCTCGGCCACCTGCAAGACGGCGTGTCGTCAAACCGGCAGCGCAAGGCCACGTACTGGAATGAGGGAGCCAAGCGGCTGGCCGGCTTCACCAGTGCCGATTTTGCCGACGCTGGCTTTAGCGACGCGGGCTTTAGCGAAGAAGAAGTTCTCGGAAAAGAGTGCGGCGAGTCTATTCTGGCCTGCGTGGACGAAGCCGGCAAAGCGCTCTCCGACGATGGCGGTTCGGTGGATGGTGTGATGCTGGACGCAGATTCCGCGGTCGCGGATTTCTATCTGCGGCACAAGCGGGGTTACAGGTCTCCGGTTTCGGTGCGCGCCCTGCCTATCCGGAACAGCGCCGGCAATATTGTGGGCGCGGTCGAAGTCTTCAGTGATTCCACGGTGAAGCTGAAATTCGATAAGAGAGTGACCGAACTGGAGCAACTGGCATTCCGTGATGCGCTGACGGGCTTGCCCAACCGCCGATATATCGAACTGAAAGTCGAACATGGATTACAAGACCACCAGCGTCTAGGCCGGCTCTATGGTCTGCTGATGTTTGATCTCGACCACTTCAAGCAAGTGAACGACTCTCATGGACACGAGGCAGGAGACGCGATGTTAAAAGCAATCGGGAAGAACGTGTCTCGCGGACTCCGTCCCGACGACGTTGTAGGACGCTGGGGAGGGGAAGAGTTTCTGGTTCTGGCTCCCGACGTCGATGCTCTTACCCTTGGCGATCTTGCCGAGCGCTGTCGAGTCCTGATCGCGGAGTCGTCCGTGGCCGCGGGTTTGTCCCGAGTGTCGGTGACCGCATCCATCGGCGCAACCGTGTTAATCCATTCCGACAACGCAAGCTCAGTCATCAGCAGAGCCGACGAGTTGATGTATCAGAGTAAGCACACGGGCAGGGACCGAACCACGGTGGGATGAAGGGACAATGGCCTGGGCGGCTGCGACTCCCCTAATACTCAACACCGACCAAATACAATCCACTGGCCGGCGCCGTGGCCCCTGCTGCCGACCGGTTCCGCGCATCAAGGATGCGCGACACATCTTCAACCTTCAATGTCCCCTTACCGACAAGAATAAATGTGCCCACCAAATTCCTCACCATGTTGTGCAGAAAGCCCGATCCCCGAACCGTATACACCAGTTCCTCTCCCATCTGCTCCCACGAGGACGCAAATATGTTCCGCACATTGGAAGCGGCGATGCTTGCGTGGGACCGGGTCGGAGCCTGCCCTAAGCGCAGTGGAAGGGACCCGGTCGCGGGCCCGACGCGCGCCGCTTCACCCCGCTCCGGATCGACCGCCGCAAACGAAGTGAAGTCGTGCTCGCCCACCACCAACGCCGCCGACCTCCCCATGGCTTCCTCGGCCAACGGATACGGATAATGCCAAACATAGCGCGCCAGAAACGGTGGACAGATTGCCTCCCGATAGATTCGATAGCGGTAAGTCTTCGCCTGCGCCGAATGCCTTGCATGAAAATCCGCCGGCGCTTCCGTCACCTGCAGCACGCGCACCGACCTCGGCAAAATATCGTTCATCGCCTTCAGAAAATTCTCCGTAGGGATGGAAGACTCTGTGACAAATGTCATAACCTGTGCCAAAGCATGCACTCCCGCGTCGGTTCGGCCCGAACCTTGCGGCAATACCTTTTCGCCAGTAATCCGTCCAATGGCCGAGGCTAGTGTGCCCTGCACGGTGTTCGCCTCGGGCTGCACCTGCCAGCCGGAGAACTCGGCTCCGTCATAGGAGAGAATCATTTTGAGATTGCGCATACGGCGGTATTTTGTACTGCGATGTCTCTTACCTCGATCTTGTGAGTCCGAAGTCGCGGGCGAATCATCAAACCGTTTTTCGCCTGTGCCAGCAATTTATCAGTTCCATAAACGTTGCGTAACTCCAGCCGTGTTTCGGTCAGATATACTGAATGCTTTCCGCGGAAATCGGGTCTCCAGGGTGGGTCTCTCTCCATTGTTCCGTCCCAGGAAACACCGTGAGCAGGAAAACAAGAACGAGAACAAAATAAGGCGCGGCGGTGGGCCGGTCGTTTTTACTCCACCTTTCCGGAACCTTCCGGCGATCTTTTGCGTACCACGTTTTGAGTAGAGCGTTGTCTGGCCGTCTCAAGTGCTGAAGTTTTTCGCGCTCGAGGTCTTAATCAGAAAGTCTTAAATCGGTATTCAGTAAGTTTTTCGAGGAACGGAGATGAGTAGATGCCATTTGCACGTTTAGCCCCGACCGTACGGCTCGCCGCCGCCGCAACCCTGTTTGCAACGCTGACCTTCGGATGTTGGGGCCAGGAGCCGTCCACTACGCCCGTGGCTCCGACTCCGCAGAATACGCCGGAAGCGCGGCCGGTGCCGGCGCTAAATTACGGCAAACCTGTATCGCATTTTCCCAATCCGATCGGCCCCTACACTCCGCGGCACATCGGACCGCCGAATCTCGCAAACACCGCCCGCATCGATCAATTGATGCACGACGGCAAGCTTTACCTGTCGCTCAATGACGCGATCGCGCTGGCTCTCGAGAACAATCTGGATATTGCTATCGCACGCTACAACCTGAACATTGCCGACACTGACGTGCTGCGCGCCAGGGCGGGTGCTTCCATACTGGGTGTGCCTCTCGGCATTGTGCAGAATACGCCCGGTGGTGGTGTGGGCGGAATCGGTGGGCAGGTGGGTTCCGGCACGGGCGGCACTACGCTTGGCGCGGGGGGCGCCGGCGCCGGCGCCGCCGGTCTTACCAGCTCCACGCTTGGCTTGGGACCGATCATCAACAGCTTCGATCCGGTGCTGACCGGGACCCTTCAAGAGGATCATTTTAGCCAGCAAGCCACCAGTATTTTTCAGGGCGTACTTCCAGGAACCAGTTTGGCCCAAAACACGGGTACGGTGAATTTCGCGTATCAGCAGGCTTTCCAGTGGGGCACGAATCTAAACCTGGGCTTCACCAATACTCGCAGCACGACCAACAGTTTTTTTTCGAGCCTCAGCCCGATCTTGAACTCCGGTTTCAAAGCTACTCTGACTCAGCATCTTCTCCAGGGCTTCGGGTTTGCGCCAAACACGCGCTTCATCCGCATCGCCAAGAATAACCGCGAACTCTCGGATGTCGCCTTCCGTCTTCAGATCATTACTTCGGTCGACCAGATCGAAAACATGTACTGGGATCTGGTTTATGCCTACGAGAATCAACGGGTGAAAGAAGAATCGCTGACTTTCTCGCAGAAGACGCTCTCCGACACGAAGAAGCAGGTGGAGATTGGCAGTCTCGCGCCGATTGAATCCGTGCGTGCTCAGAGCACCGTGGCCGCAGACCAGCAGGCTCTCACCGTCGCCCGGACCAACCTTGAGTTGCAACAGTTGGTCATGAAGAATGCCCTCAGCCGCACTCTGCATGATCCCGCGCTCGCCAGCGCCGAAGTGATTCCAACTTCCACCATGGAGGTTCCGGAAAACGAGCAAGTCCAGCCGATCGAGGATCTCATCAACGAGGCCCTGCGCCACCGGTCCGAACTTGTCGAATCGCGCATTCAGTTGAACAGCATCGAACTCAGTAACAAAGCCGTTCGCAGCGCTCTTCTCCCCACACTCGACCTGTTCGCTTACTATGGGGGCTTAGGAGTTGGCGGATCGCAGAACCCTTCGAACCTCTGCGCCAATCTTGATCCTCAACTGCAGGGCTTTGGCTGCGCCACAAGTCCCACGCCGGCCGTAGGTTATGGCAGCACGCTGAATCAATTAGTCAACTCGACGGCGCCCGATAAGGGCATGGGCCTTCAACTCAACATCCCGTTGCGCAACCGCTCGGCTCAGGCTGTGCAGATCCGCTCCGAATTGGAATACCGCCAAGCTCAGATGGCTCTGCAGCAAACGGAGAACCGCGTCAGTATTGAAGTTCGCTACGCCCAGTATGGCGTGGAGCAAAATCAGGCCAGCGTGGCTTCGGCAAAAGCCGCCATGGACTATGCACGGCAGTCGCTCGATGCCGAGCAGAAGAAGTATCAGTTTGGCACCTCCACCACCACGGCCGTTTTGCAAACCCGCAGCGCTTTGGCCACGGCGGAATCCACGCTGATGTCGGCAATGGCTGCCTACGAAAAATCGCGTGTCGAACTCGATCGCGCCGTCGGCACCCTGCTCGACCACAACGGCATCAGCATCGACGATGCCGCTCGCGGCCAGGTCACACGCATGCCCAACGTTCCCTACGTAGCGCCGCGCAAGGAGTTGCCATCGACGATGCCGTCGATTCAGGAGACTCCGCCACCGGCGCAACCGTAGCGAATAAAACATCCTAGTGGCGCTGCTATTCATCATTCAAAAGCGGCGCCATTTTTCCTTTTCTTCCTCACAATTCTTTACAATCCCACGCAGTTTCGCGGAAACTTCTCCCGCTAAGATTGAAGTGACATATTTTTCTGTGCTGCATCCAAGACCGGCATCATCCAAACTGATTTGAAGAAGTTTGATTTAAAGACCTCTCGCGTCGTCAATGCAGAAGCGGATCGTCCAGTCTTAAAACGTCTATTCGTGAATTATTATTCGTCGATGCTTGTTCGAGGATGTCCTATTTGAGGAGAAGACCAATGCTTTTATCCTGCTTGATTTATGTGCGTCGGCCGCGAATGTTGCGGCTGCGAATGTTGCGGTTTCCAGTGCTCCCGGGGCTCTATCTGGTTTCGGCCGTGCTTTCCGCGGCGAGCCCGATTTCGCTGTTGGCACAGCAGGCCGCGCCGCCATCGCCGCCGTCGACAGTACCCGCGACGCCTCAGCCTGCGCAGCCGCAGGCCGTTCATTTGAAGGATTATTCGGTTCCCCGTGCGGCCTTCCCTCGCGTCCTGCAACCTTACACGCCACAGGAAGTCGCGAAGCCGAACCTCGGCAACTCGCCGCGCATCGACTCGCTCATGCGGGACGGAAAAATCTATCTTTCCATCGATGATGCCGTCGCCCTCGCGCTCGAGAACAATCTCGATCTCGATATCGCCCGCTATAACCTGAACATTGCCGATGCCGATCTGCTACGCGCGAAATCCGGCGCCAGTATTCTCGGAGTCAATACTGGCATCGTACAGAACACCCCCGGCGGTGGCGTGGGCGGACTCGGCGGCACGGTCGGCTCCGGCACGGGCGGCACAACCGTCGCGGCCGGCGGCGCCGGCACCGGTACCAACGGCTTAGTTAGTTCGACCCTAGGCATCGGCGCGCCGATCACAAGTTTCGATCCCGCGCTTACCGCCACCGTCCAACTGGATAAGAACGACACCGAATCCGTCAGCGTTTTCAGTCCAGTCCCGGTCGTGGCCCAGAACACCTACACCTCGAACTTCGGCTACACCCAGGGCTTTGAGTGGGGCGGCGCGCTCACCGGCGCCTTCAACAACACCCACTTAACCACCAATAATCCGACGAGCTTGCTTACGCCCCAATTAGGCTCCAGTTTCCAATTCCGCTTCACGCAAAACTTGCTGCAGGGATTCGGATTCCTTCCCAATACCCGCTTTATCCGCATTGCGCGCAACAATCGCGAAATTTCCGATGTTGCTTTCCGCCTGCAGATCATTACCACGGTCGACCAGATCGAGAACATGTATTGGGATCTCGTATACGCCTACGAGAATGTTCGCGTGCAGCAGGAATCTCTGACCTACGCGCAGAAAGCTCTCGACGATTCCAAACGCCAGGCGCAAGTCGGTACTGTGCCTCCCATACAGGTCGTGAGCTCGCAAAGCACCGTCGCTACTGGCCAGCAGAATCTGATCGTCGCCCAGAACAACCTGCAACTGCAGCAACTCCTGATGAAGAATGCGCTCAGCCGCAGCATCGAGGATCCGGTGCTCGCCGAAGCTGACGTGATTCCTACTTCGATCTTTCTCGTGCCGCAAGAAGAGCCCGTCACTCCCATACAAGACCTGATCAATGACGCGCTGCGCCATCGCGCCGAATTAGTGGAATCGCGCATTGACCTGCAATCGCGTGACATCAATACGAAAGCGGTGCGCAACGCCATGCTTCCCACGCTGCAAGCATTTGCCTATTACGGCGGATCCGGAGTGGGCGGCGATGTGAACGCCCTGGTGCCAACGTGCTCCGCCACTTCGGGCAGTTTCTGCTTCAATCCGGCGAAAGCGCCGCCCCCATTTCAGAACAGCAACTCTGTGGGTTACGGCGGCACCTTGAACCAACTGGTAAATTCGACCTCGCCCGATAAAGGCGTTGGCCTGGCGCTAAACATTCCTCTTCGCAATCGCCTGGCGCAATCCAACCAGGTCCGCGCCGAACTCGAATACCGCCAGGCGCAGGTGCGTCAGCTTCAGTTGGAAAATCAGGTGCGCATCGAGGTTCGCAACGCGCAATTCGACGTCAGGCAAAACCGGGTATCGGTACAGGCGGCGCAATCCGCGGTCGACCTGGCACGACAGACGCTGGACGCGGATCAGCAGAAGCTGAAAGTAGGCCTCACCACGCAAACCGCAATCCTGCAGGATGCCGCCACGTTGACTACAGGCGAATCGAATTTGGTTTCGGCGAAGGCAGCCTATGAGAAATCGCGCATCGAACTCGATCGCGCCACCGGACTCTTGCTCGATCATGCCGGCATCGACGTAGCCGACGCCACCCGCGGCCAGGTCACGCACCTGCCCAACGTGCCCTACGTAGCGCCGCGTCAGGATGCACAGCCCGAAGCCCCGCAGGCGCCCAATCCCGAGACTCAGCCGCCCGGAGGACAAATGTAGCGCCGCCGTCCCGGCTGTGTCGTGGCGGCGTCCCCGCCGCCCACTGCGAGGACTAAAGAAGGCCATGGCATACACTATTGTATGTACAGTTATGTAAATGTACGTACACTTATGCCCTCAAAACGTTCCTGCAGGAACACTGTGAAAATCTTTTGTCGCCGCCCGCCATCAACCCTGACAGAGCCGCCTGATACACTACGCCCGATGGCAAGCTCCCTCCGGCCGGCGCTCCCCAGATTCCTTCTCTGGCTCTTGCCTCTGTCGTTTGCGCTGCAGCTGGCGACCATCGCAGCCTTCCACCAGTATCGAACGCGTCCGGGCGACGATCACTTTGAATTTGGCTGGGAGATGGGCCGCGTCGGCCGATCCATCGCACTCGGCCGCGGCTTCAGCAGTCCTTACGAAGGCGACACCGGACCTACCGCGTGGGAACCGCCGCTCTATCCCTATTTGATCGGCGGAGTGTTCAAGCTCTTCGGTATCTATAGTCAGGCGTCCGCATGGGTCTTGCTGAGCATCAACAGTCTTTTCACGACGCTCACCTGCATCCCCATTTTTTTCATTGCGTACAAAACCTTCAGCGAACGCGTCGCTCTTTGGTCCGCGCTCAGTTGGGCGCTGTGTCCATACGTGTGGTACTGGTCGGTTCATTGGATCTGGGACACGACTTT
Organism: uncultured Acidobacteriaceae bacterium; assembly: GCA_963733795.1. Lineage (GTDB taxonomy): Bacteria > Acidobacteriota > Terriglobia > Terriglobales > Acidobacteriaceae > Sulfotelmatobacter. The sequence goes on along the minus strand of CAVTED010000001.1, from coordinate 267,879 downwards.
CACGCCGCTGGTGTTGGCGTGCCTGTTCCTGCTGGCGCTGGAGTTGCAGGATTGGCCCGGTTGGCGAGGATGGATTCTTTTCGGCGCTCTGTATGGCGTTGGAGCGCTGGCCAATCCCACTATGCTGGCATTCCTGCCTTTCTGCGGACTTTGGATCTGGCGGCAAAGATCCCGGCGAGGCTTGGCTTCTCTGGGCGGCGTGGTTCTTGCGTCGCTCATGTTTTTTCTTGTGCTGAGTCCGTGGATCGTGCGGAACTACGAAGTCTTCGGGCGCTTCGTTTTTATCCGCGATGATTTCGGATTGCAAGTCCGCTTGGGCAACGGCCCTTCTGCCGACGGCATGCTGATGGCCTATCTCCAGCCGAATCTCAACAAGCTCGAGCTGGAAAAGTTTCAACGCATCGGTGAACTTGCTTATGCGGACTCCTGCAAGCGGACGGCGTTCTACTGGATCCGCTCGCACCTGGGACGCTTCGCGGTAATAAGCCTGAAGCGTTTTTTCTACTACTGGAACAGCGTCCCTAGGGCGACCGACAGCATGGCCCCGGTGGACTTTCGCACTTCGGCGTTTCTGACAACGTCAGTCCTGGCTCTGTGGGGATTGGGGCGGGCGCTGCGGCAGAAGCGGCCCGGGGCATGGCTTTTCGCGGGACTGGTTCTGACCTATCCCGCGGTCTACTACTTTGTATTTCCCCACGCCCGCTATCGCCATCCCATCGAACCGGAGTTGGTGATCTTGATTGTCTTTCTGCTTTCGGAAGCGACGAAGCGCCAGCCGGCCGAGCTTCAGCATGTCCGTGGGCAACAGAATCCAGTGTGAGACAATTTCGAGTTCGTGAACGAACTCGGGAACTGGGATCGCTGCATTCCTTCTATGAACCTCTCCGTCGTCATCATTACCTTTAACGAAGAGGCCAACCTCGCTCGCGCGCTCGAAAGCGTGCAACCGCTGGTGGCCGACGGTAAAGGGGAGATCATCGTCGTTGATTCCGGCTCGACCGATCGGACGGTGGAGATTGCGAAGTCCTTCGGCGCGAAAGTATTCGTCGAAGAATGGAAAGGCTACGCCGCGCAGAAAAATTCTGCGATCGACAAAGCGACGGGCGACTGGATTTTGAGTTTGGATGCGGATGAGGAGGTGGAGCGCGATTTAGCGAGGCTGATCACTTGGGTGATTTCAGAAGAGCAACCGCATCCGAAACAGGAATTGCTCAGTGCGATGGGTGTGACGATGACGTCCCGTGCCGACATCAAGGGATACTGGATACAACGCCGGAATCTGTTCCAGGCTCGATGGCTCCGGCACGGAGGCTTCTGGCCTGATCCCAAGCTGCGATTATTTCGCAGAGGCTCGGGAAGATTTGAAAATCGTGCCGTGCACGAAGATATTGTATTTGAGGGTAAAGCGGGGCGACTCAAAGGTGTGCTCAGTGCGCTGGTGCACCACTCCTACCCAACGCTCTCCGACTACATCGAGCACATGAACCGCTACTCGTCGCTGGGGGCGGAGATGGTGGTTGCGAAGCACAATGGCAGAGTCCGGTTCAGCGTGATCAACATTGTGCTGCGGCCGCTGGCGACCTTCATCTACAACTATTTTTTTCGTCTCGGCTTCCTCGATGGGCGAGAAGGACTGCTGCTGCATCTCTACCACGCTGTTTATGTCTCGTGGAAATACGCCAAGGCGTGGGAATTGTCTCGCAAGCAGAAGGAACCCTCACAATTGTCATCCTGAGCGTAGCGACTGCTTCGCAAAAGCGAAGCGGTCGCGGAGTCGAAGGATCTCTATCGCCGTCACGACCGACGGCGGTTACGAGAGCAGCCTGTACAGTTTCTCTGCGCGCAAACGTGAAGCAATGCCCTTTCGAGCTTTAAAATCCCGTCCTGAATGCAGGGATCCTTCGGCTGCGCGGGAAGTTCGCGTTCGCGAACTTCCCGCTTCGCTCAGGATGACAGGGGCGTAAATCGTTCAGGATGACAGGTGCATAAATCATTCTGACGCGGACCGACCGGTCGTTATGACTGCGCGCCGTCGCCTTGCTACCAAGCGCCCTCTTCCCTATGATCGAAATAGAAGCCGGGGTTTGCATGCCAAAGAAGCCGTCTCGTCCGTCCAACCAGCCGCCAGTGGCCGAGAGTCCGATCGCCGACGTTTTTGAGAACCGCCATCCTTCCGCAGCGGAAAAGAATTGGGCGGAGAAGACGCTCGCGCCGACGCTCGAGAAGAATCCCGAGCGGCCGATCGGTGCCCCCACCGGCGTGAATCTGGACGAGCACGGGCACGCGCGCTTCACCACGATTTCCGGCGTGCCGATTCGCCGGCTCTACACTCAGGCCGATCTACCCGAAGACTGGAGCGAAGAGAATCATCTCGGCCTTCCCGGCGCAGCGCCCTACACGCGCGGCATTCACGCTACTGGATATCGCGGCAAGCTTTACACCATGCGGCAGTTCTCGGGGTTCGCCTCGCCCGAGGAAACTAATCAGCGCTACAAATATTTGCTGGAACATGGCGGAAGCGGCCTTTCTGTTGCTTTCGATCTACCCACGCTGATGGGTTACGACTCCGACCATCCGGCCAGTGAAGGTGAAGTCGGCAAGTGCGGCGTGGCTATCGATTCGCTCGAAGACATGGAGATTCTTTTCGGCGGCATCGATCTGGAGAAGACTACGGTCTCAATGACCATTAACTCGCCCGCGTCGGTGCTGTGGGCCATGTATCTGGTCGTGGCCGAAAAGCAAGGCGCGGACTGGAAGAAAATTTCCGGCACCATTCAGAACGACATTCTCAAGGAATACATCGCGCAGAAGGAATACATCTATCCGCCGGCGCCGTCGATGCGGCTGGTCATCGACACGTTTGAGTTCGGATCGAAGTTTACGCCGCGCTTCAATACGATTTCCATCAGCGGATATCACATTCGCGAGGCGGGTTCGACCGCGCTCCAGGAGCTTGCTTTCACGCTTTATGACGGCGCGGAATATGTGGAGTGGGCGCGGCGCCGCGGGCTGGATGTCGACGAATTCGGCCCGCGCCTGAGTTTTTTCTTCAACGCGCACAACGATTTCTTCGAAGAGATCGCCAAGTATCGCGCGGCGCGCAAGATCTGGTATCGCGTGATGAAAGACCGTTTTGGCGCGAAGAACCAGCGCACCTGGCTGATGCGCTTTCATACGCAGACTGCGGGAGTATCTCTGCCTGCGCAGCAGCCCATGAACAACATTGCTCGCGTGGCGATACAGGCGCTGGCGGCCGTTCTGGGCGGGACGCAGTCGCTGCACACCGATTCCTACGATGAGGCTCTGGCTCTTCCTACAGAAGAGGCTGCCCGCATCGCGCTGCGCACGCAGCAGATCATTGCCTACGAATCGGGCGTGACGCAGACGGTCGATCCCTTGGGCGGGTCGTACTTTCTCGAAAATCTAACCCTGCAAATGGAAAACGGCGCCTTCGATTATTTCGGCAAGCTCGACGCCATGGGCGGCATGGTCAAGGCGATCGAACGCGGGTATCCGCAGAAAGAAATTGCCGAAGCCTCTTACCAGTACCAGCGCGCGGTCGAGGCCCGCGAGAAGGTGATCGTGGGCGCCAACGAGTTCGTCATCGAAGAGGAGTCGCCGCACATTCTCTACATCGACGAGAGCGTTGCCCGCCAGCAATCGGCGAAGCTCAAGATTCTACGCGCACGCCGCTCGAATGAGGAAGTACACCGGACGCTCGACGCGCTGAAGAAAGCTGCCTCGCAGGAGCCGCGAGCAGGCACCAATGGCAACGTCTCTTCCGCTAACACGATGCCCTACATCGTAGATGCCGTGCGTGCCTATGCCACCGTGGGCGAAATCTGCGAAGCCTTGCGGCAGGTGTACGGAACGTACACAGAAGTCAGCATCACGTAGACCTTGAGCGTATCGCAGACGCACAACAGTTCCAGTTCGGAACAAGTTCTCTAGGCCTTGCCATTGATTTGTCTCCTTTGCGGAATCAAGAGGTGTACAATTGCGCCGTCCAAGCGACAGCCCAGCACATGTTTTAGAAATGTGATCCCGGGCCGAACCTTTCTGCTGGGTTGCCAAAATCTTCCGCGGAGAGGTGTTTATGAAAAAACTGCTGCTAACGCTGGGGCTGCTCGGGTCGGCGACTTTGTTTGCGCAGAGTCCGTTCGATGGGACCTGGATGACTAAACTGGATACGGCCAAGTTTCCTACCAAGCCGGACCAATTTTCACTGAAAGATAACATGTACGAATGCATGACCTGCGTGCCCAAGGTGGCGGTGAAGGCCGACGGGACCGATCAGAAAGTCACGGGTCATCCTTACTACGACACCATCGCCGTGCGCGTGCAGAATGCCAGCGCGGTCGAGATTATCCAAAAGAAAGACGGCAAGGTCATGTACACGGACATCGCGACCGTGTCGTCTGACGGGAATACTCTGAACGACAAATTCACGGACACGACTGGGACGCAGCCGGTGACCGGCCAATTCACGTCCACTCGGGTAAAGCCCGCGCCCGCTGGTGCGCACCCGCTGTCAGGAGCGTGGCGCACGGCGAAGGTTGACAGCGTCTCCAACAACGGGCTGACCGTGACTTATCAGGGGACCGCCGACGGACTGAAGATGTCGGATCCGAATGGGAACAGTTATGACGCGAAGTTTGATGGCAAAGACTATCCGATTCAGGGAGACCCCGGCAAGACCATGGTTTCGCTGAAGCGGATCGGGAACGATACGATCGAGGAGACCGACAAGCGGGAGGGGAAAGTAGTCGGGATCAACCGCATGACGGTGTCCAAGGACGGTAAGTCCATCGAGGTTGTTTACACCGATAAACTGCACGATACCAAGACTACTTTCACCATGGAGAAGCAGTCATAGGAGTGATGGCAAGAGACGCGGCGCGGCGGTTCTCCGTCGCGTCGTTTTGATGCCCGGGTTCACCTGGCTTTGATATTCAGCCGACCGATCTTTCTTGTTTCCAGAATCTGATTCGGGCAAGCGGGGTAAACTAAAGACCTGTTAATTTAGCCGCCCTTCGGAGCCCCGGATGAAGCTGATCGTTCAATTCATGAAGTTCGCAGTTGCCTGTCTCGCAACCTTCACTTTAGCCGCATCGGCACAGACGGCGCCCGTCCCGGAGAGGCATGGGATCGCTCTCGCTAACATAGACCGGTCGGTCAAGCCGGGGGACGATTTTTTTCGATTCTGTAACGGCGCATGGATCAAGCGCACGGAAATTCCGCCGGATCGGGCCGAAGTGGATGTCTTTTCGAAGCTTGCGGACCTGAGCAATAAGCGCACCGCCGACTTGATTGAAGAGATCGCCAAGTCCAATCCGCCGGCTGGCTCGGGCCTTCGCAAAGTTGCCGATCTCTTCAACTCGTACATGAACGAGAGCGGTATTGAAGGGAAGGGCCTGGCGCCTCTTCGCCCGCACCTGGCAGCGATTGCGGCCATCCATGACAAGCGGGAACTCGCGCGCGCCTTGGGTGAGACCCTGCGAGCGGACGTGGACGCGCTCAACAACACGAATTTTTATACCCCGAATCTTTTTGGACTGTGGGTCGCTCCCGGCTTCAACGATTCGGAGCACTACAAGGCTTATCTGATGCAGGGCGGCCTGGAGTTGCCGGATCGCGAATATTATCTGGGCGACAGCGAGCACATGCGAAAGCTTCGCGTCCAATATCAGGCGCACATCTCAGCGATGCTGAAGCTGGCTGGAATTACCGACGCCGATGCCCGTGCCACGCGAATTGTTGAACTCGAGCACGCTATTGCGCAGAGCCATCGCAGCCTGGCGGACAACGAAGACATCCACAAGGCCAACAATACCTGGACGCAGGCTGAGTTTCCCGTCAAAGCTCCTGGCCTGGACTGGGCTGAGTATTTTCGCGGAGCCGGGATCAGTGACGTCGACAGCTTCATGGTCTGGCAGCCCGAAGCCTTCACCGGCGAGTCTGCTTTGGTGGCGTCCACTTCTCTGGATACATGGAAAGACTGGCTGGCGTTCCATCTGATCGAGGCCTATGCGGGAGTGCTGCCCAAAGCTTTTGCGGATGAACGCTTCGCTTTTTTCGGCAAAGAGATGTCCGGCACGACTGAGCAGCGTCCGCGCTGGCAACGTGGAGTGTTTGTGGTGGACGGACTTTTGGGGGACGCGGTTGGGCAAGTCTATGCGCAGCGATATTTCTCTGCGGAAGCCAAAGCGCAGGCCGAGGCCATGGTGGCGAACCTGATTGAGGCTTTTCGCAAACGCCTTGAAGGTCTGACGTGGATGAATGCGGCGACTAAGGCCGAAGCCCAGGCGAAGCTTTCTACTCTCTATGTCGGAGTCGGGTACCCGGAGACATGGCACGATTACTCCAGCTTCGAAGTAAAGGCGGACGACATTTTTGGAAATATTTGGCGGGGCCGCCTGTCCGATTACCGGCGAGAGGTGGCGCGGCTGGGCAAGCCGGTGGACCGGAAGGAGTGGTCGATGACGCCGCAGACGGTAAATGCGGTAAATCTACCGCTGCAGAATGGACTGAATTTTCCGGCCGCGATTTTGCAGCCGCCGTTCTTCGATCCGCTGGCGCCGGCTGCGGCGAACTATGGCGCCATTGGGACTGTGATCGGGCACGAAATCAGCCACACCTTCGATACGGAAGGCAGCGCATTCGATTCGAAAGGCCGCGTGCGAAACTGGTGGACGCCCGCCGACCTGGCGCAGTTCGAGGACGCAACCGCAAAACTTGCCGCGCAGTATGACACGTACAAACCGTTTCCCGATCTCTCGGTCAACGGCAGGCAAACTTTGGGGGAGGACATCGCCGACGTGGCCGGCATCGCCGCGGCCTACGACGGTTATAAGGCTTCTCTCGGGGGGAAGACCGCGCCCGTGCAGGATGGATTTTCCGGGGATCAGCAGTTCTTCATCGCCTTCGGCCAGAACTGGGGATCGAAGACGCGAGAAGCCGCGCTGCGCCAGGAGGTGATGACGGACCCGCATGCGCCTGCCGAATATCGAGCCGCCACGGTGCGCAATATCGACGCATGGTATGGGGCTTTCAATGTGCAACCGGGAGAGAAACTCTATCTTGCTCCGCCGGACCGGGTGAGCATCTATGGGCAGGTTCTCGCGGGACAGAGATGAATCCACAGTTAACTGTCCACGATTCGCGTCGGCCTTAGTCGTCGATGCGGTCGCCGTGGCTGGGGGGCTGCGAGACTACGAGGAATCGCACCGGACGGGAAGATGGATTGCGGATTTGATGGCGCGTGCCGGGAAGGATTCGGACTCCACTTCCGGCCGGGATCAGCATGTTCTCGCCGTTGATTTCCATTAAGACTTCGCCGGTCAGAATGTAGAAAAACTGCTGCGAACGGTCGTGATGGTGGCGAAGCTCGGCCGCGCCCGGGGGCATGAGCTCCTCGATCACGCTGAGTTGCTTGTCTTTCACCAGATGCCAGCCGTCGCAATCGGCGCCCCAGCGATAATGCTCGGCATTGTCACGGGTTACCGGAGCCGCTGTGTGCGAGCCTGCGTGAACGGAAGCGTGAGCCGAACTGGGGTCGACTGAGGCTGCCTGGTTCGGAGCCGGCTGTGCGGAACTACTGAAGGCTTTTTTCGGCATACTTTTCGTCTCCTAGCCTCCAGTGTAGTCTTGTCAGTATGGACAATCGTATTCACGCAAACTCGGCTCATGCAAACTCGGCCGATCCTAAGCGGGAATTGTTGCGGCACACGCTGGCCACGCTGGCTTATCGAGGCGGGAAATCTTTGCGGAACGCACCCGACAGTTTTGCCGAATTTCAGGCCGGCGAGGGAGTGCGTACGCCGGGGCAGATCCTGGCGCATGTGGGAGATCTGCTGGACTGGGCCTTGTCGATTGCCACGGGCCAGCGAACGTGGCACGACTCGAAACCGTTGCCGTGGGAGCAGGAAGTCGCCAGGTTTTTCGCCACCCTCAAGAAATTCGACGACTTCCTGGCTTCGAGTAAACCGCTGCAGGCAGCGCCGGAGAAATTGTTTCAAGGACCGATTGCCGATGCGCTCACCCATGTCGGTCAGATCGCAATTCTGCGCAGGATTGCGCAGGTTCCGATGAAGGGGGAGAGTTATTACGATGCTGCGATCGAAGTTGGGCGGGTAGGCGCCGATCAGGCGAAGCCAAAGCGGGAGTTTTGATTCGATAATGTAGTCCCGGACGAATTGTCCGGGACTGCTCGCTTCGCGCGGGACGGACGAATGCGTCCGTTCCCACACGGCGGAATTGTGCGCCACCGACCATAGGGCGCGACGCTTCAGTTATCGGTTTCGGATACAATGAGCGCGTAAGGCCGAATCTGGCGGGCGTTTGGGCCGCTTGAATGAGGGGTACGTGCTTTGGCGACTGGCGAAGTGACCGCTTCTGGCTCGCAGAATATTCCGCAGCTTCCCAACCATAAAGTGAAGATCAAGAAGGCGGGGCAGCGCGCCTGCAACGAGAAAAATGAAAAGGGCAAGTTCTGTGGGGGGCATCTGAAACGCTGGTTCTATACCACGGATGTTCTGGAGCAGGCTTGCGGCGACGCGGAAAAAGCCTGGGGTCCGAATGCCGAGGTCTATCGTTGCGAGCATTGCAAGACGCTGTATTTGCCGAATCCCGCGGAAGCGAAGGTTAACGTGGCGGGGCAGGGAATGATTTCGGTGTTTGGATTGACGCTGCCGCCGAAGCAGAAATGAGTGGGAGCTACTGGCTTTTGGCTCTTAGCTCTTAGCTCTTGGCGTTTAGCCTGAACCGATTCTTCGTGCATTCGGTAACGAGCGTTTTCCGAAAACTGATCGACGGGTCATCAGCCGCGGAGGAGCCTTCAGCCAAGAGCTAGCAGCTAAGAGCGTCTTTCCATGCACACTTCCGATCTCATCCACGACTGGAATAACGACTATCCGCCGGGATTGAAACCATCGGGACCGGTGTTGATCAATGATGAGACTTTGCGCGACGGGCTGCAGTCGCCTTCGGTGCGCGATCCTTCGATTGCGGAAAAGATTGAAATCTTACATTTGATGGAGGCGCTGGGAATCGATTCGCTCGACCTCGGACTGCCGGGGGCGGGACCGCGTGCGGTTGAGGCCGTAGCCGCGTTGGCGCGCGAGATCGCCGGGCACAAGATGAAGATTCGCGCCAACTGCGCCGCGCGGACTCATGAGAACGACATTCGCCCAATTGCCGAAATCGTGCAGGCGACGGGACTTCCGATCGAGGCGGCGACGTTTATTGGATCCAGCCCGATTCGAAGATTTACTGAAGGATGGACCGACGATTTTCTTTTGCAGACGACGGAGAAGGCTGTGCGGTATGCGGTTTCGCTTGGCCTCGATGTCATGTACGTGACCGAAGACACGAGCCGGTGCGATCCGGAAACGGTGAAGCGGCTGTATGCAACGGCGATCAATTGCGGGGCGCGGGCGATCTGCATCTGCGATACGGCGGGGCACGCGACGCCGATGGGCGCGCTGGCACTGGTGCTATTCGTGGTTGAAGAAGTGGTGAAGCCGTCAGGCGAGAAGATTCGTGTGGACTGGCATGGACACAGCGACCGCGGCCTGGCGATTGCGAATTCCATGGCGGCGATCATCGCGGGTGCGAATTGCGTTCACGGATGCGCGATTGGCTTGGGAGAGCGCGTCGGCAACACGCAGACCGACCAGATGCTGGTCAATCTGAAGCTGATGGGAATTGCGCCCTGGGACGAGCAGGACCTGACCAAGTTAAAGCAATATTGCCAGGCGGTGTCGCGGGCAACGGGGGTGCCGATTCCGGCGAATTATCCCGTGGTGGGCGACGACGCGTTTCGCACGGCGACCGGGGTGCATGCTTCGGCGATTATCAAGGCGTATCACAAAGACGATGTGACTTTGGCCAATACGGTGTATTCGGGAGTTCCCTCGCATGTGTTCGGGATGGAGCAGATCATCGATATCGGCCCGATGAGCGGAAAATCGAATGTGCTGTGGTGGCTGGAACGGCGCGGCATTCCGGCCACTGACGAAGTTGTCGACCGCATTTATCAGCGCGCCAAGCAGAGTGATCACACGCTGAACGAGGCGGAAATCCTGGCATGTATGCCGTCGGCAGCGCAGAAAAAGTAACTCAGTGATGCACAGTCTAAATGTTTACAATCAGTTCCTGAGCGTTTTTCCCGTCTTCAAGGTGTACTGAATTCTCTCCTGCGTTTTCTTCTCGCCGCAGAGGGATTTGAAGCCCTCACGCTCCAGGTCGAGGATGTATTGTTCGCTCACCGGCGTGCCGGGAGTGACGTTGCCGCCGCAGAGGACCTCGGCGATCTTTCCGCCCAGTTTCACTTCGTAATCGGTGATGAAATCGCCCTGCCGCATTAAATGAACGCCCATTTTGAGCGCTGCGAGGAGACTCTCGCCGGGCGCGGGAATGTCGGTGCGAGGGATTGGGGGCTCGTAGCCGGCGCGGGCGAGTTCGAGGGCGCGGGTCTTGGCGTCGGAGAGGACGCGCTCGCGGTTCATGGTAATGCGGTCGGAGTCGGAAAGGAAGCCGAGGCCGCGCGCTTCGTGCGCCGATGTGGCGACTTTTGCGGTGGCGATGGCTTCGAATGCTTTCTTCATCGCTTCCATCATTTCAACCGAGCCGGCCAGAGCTTCGCCGGAAACTTTTCCGCGCGATGCGGCCGCGCTGTCCACCGCGTGCAGCAGCATCTCCTTGCAGCCTCCGCCGCCGGGCAGCAATCCGACACCGACTTCGACCAAGCCGGTGTAGAGTTCGGCATGGGGCTGGCGCGAGGCTGCGTGTAAAGAAATTTCCGTGCCTCCGGCCAGGCAGAGGCCGACCGGCGCGGACACCACAGGCTTCGGCGAGAACTTGATGGCCTGTGTCATCCCCTGGAATTGGCGGATGGCGAGGTCAACGTCGTCCCACTCTTCTTCCTGAACACTCATCAGCAGCAGCATCAGATTGGCGCCGACGGAAAAGTTCGTCGCGTCGTTGGTGATTACGAACGCGTCGAAGCCATCGCCGGGACCGCCGGGCTTCAAGGATTGGAGAATCAGGCTGATGATGTCCGCGCCGAGCGAATTCATCTTGCTGTGGAACTCGATGCAGGCGACGCCGTCGCCCAGATCGACGAGCGACGCTCCGGAGTTTTTCTTGACTACGCCGTTGGATTTCTTCGCAACTGTGACCGACCACACGCCGGACGGGACCTCTAGCGGTTTCCAGCTTCCCGTTGCCAAGTCCCAATACTGGCGTCCCGCGGGCGATTTGGGGTCGTCTAGGTACCAGGACTTTTGGCCTGCGGCCAGTAACTTTTCGACGTTCGCCGCCACCGGCTTGCCTTCTTTCTTCATGCGAGCGACGGTGGCTTCGATGCCGGCTGCGTCCCACAGTTCGAAGGGGCCGAGTTCCCAGTTGAAGCCGAGACGCATGGCGCGATCGATTTCGACGATGGAGTCGGAAATTTCCGGTATGCGGTTGGCGGAGTATGTCCAGAGATCGGAGAGTGACGCCCAGAGAAATGCTCCGGCTTTATCGCCCTTCTGCGGGGCGGTGCCGCTCAGGCCGAGCAGGGTGCGCAGGCGGGTTGCGGTGTCTTCGATATTTTTTGCCATATCGAGGGCGGGGAATTTTGGCTTTTGGCGAGGATGGTATTCGAGGGTCCTCCAGTCCAGAGCCAGGCGTTCGTCTTCCTTTTGCTGGCTAGAGTTGGCGGGCGAGGGCGCCCGCCCCACACTTTTTTTGTAGAAGCCACCTTTGGTTTTGTCGCCTAGCCATTTGCGCTCGATCATCTTGCTGAAGAATTCGGGCAGTCGCAAATCGCCGCGCTCGTCATGGACATTCTTGGTCATGTTGCCGACTACGTGTCCCAGGATGTCGAGGCCGACCAGGTCGATGGTGCGGAAGGTCGCGGACTTCGGCCATCCCACGGCCTGTCCGGTAAGAGCGTCTACTTCTTCGATGGTGAGATCCATTTCCTGCATCAGCCGCATGACATTCAATACGGAGAACGTACCGATACGATTGGCAATGAAGTTGGGCGTATCTTTGGCGATGACCACGCCCTTGCCCAGGCGCATGTCGCAGAAGTGAGCGATCGTATGGATCGCGGCGCCGTCGGAGTCGGTAGTGGGAATGATTTCCAGCAGGCGCATGTAGCGCGGCGGATTGAAGAAGTGGGTGCCGAACCAGGCGCGTCGGAAGTCGTCGGAGAATCCTTCCGCGATTTTGCCTACGGGCAGGCCGCTGGTGTTTGTCGTGATGATGGTCCCGGGCTTGCGGACGGCTTCCACTTTTCGCAATAACGCCTGTTTGATATCGAGATTCTCGACCACGGCTTCGATGATCCAGTCGACGTCGGCCAGCTTCTTGAGGTCGTCTTCGAAATTTCCGACTGTGACAAATCTGGCGAGGGATGGTTCCATAAACGCTGCCGGCTTGGATTTTTTGGCGGCATCGAGTCCTGCGGCAGCGATCTTGTTTCGAGCCGTGCCGCCGGCGTCGGGAGGGACAATGTCGAGCAGCAAACTGGGAACGCCGGCATTGGCGAAATGCGCGGCGATGCGGGCGCCCATGGTTCCAGCGCCAAGTACGGCGACTTTATTGATGCGCTTCATTCATCAGGCCTCGCGATGAAAAGTAAGAATTCTTAACCGTAGAGTACACAGAGAGCACAAAAGATTTCGTCTCCGTAACTGGCAATGGTAATTGCTCGGAGGTGAATTTATCTAGCGTCGGGCCGTGGCATTCGCCGTCAGAGTTCCGCGTGGGCTTCGATATATTCCAGGGCCTGGCGGGCCATTTGTTTCTCGCCGCTATAGGCCAACAACTGAGGCGCATCTTTCAGCGGCACCCACTTGGCGCGCCCGACCTCGACCCGCATATCTTCAGTAATATTGTCGATCTCTCCGGATTCGTAACGCAGCAAATAGAAGCTGACAATTTTGAATACGCGTTCGCCATCGCCCCAGGATCGCGCATAGACGTATTTGATGTCCCCGAGTTTAACGATTGGTGCGGCGATGATTCCGGTTTCTTCACGAACTTCGCGCAGGGCCGCGTCGAGCGCTTTCTCCCCGGGATCGATCAGGCCCTTGGGGAGGCACAAGACGGCCTTCGGTTTAGATCGAACGTCCCTTTTGGCAGGGTTGTGTACGGTACCGGACGCCACCGGGAGCTCAATAGCGGCTATTTGCCACTCGCTGTTTTCCTTACGGATGACGACACCACCGGCTGAAATCTCGCGCAACATACTGCATACCGTCCGCAAACTAGCATTTCTACAGGAATTTCGTAACCTGCCTGCTGGTCCAACAGTAACAGTTACCTGTCGTAGAGCCTTCCCCAAAGTAATAAATACCGGCACCGTTGTGCCCTTACAAACATCTATCCAAATATGGCATCTTACATGCAGGTACGGTTTTAGTACCGGCTGTGCGCGGGTAAGAAACGTGGGGTTGGCTGTGAATAGTCTGGGGAAGATTATTCGGTCAGTACAAGCCTTCGGGCGGGAACTCTCCCGCCAGGCCGCACCGATTTTGCCCTTGCGTTTGCCTTCCCGAGTTCCGGCCATTGGCATCGCTTTGGGCGGAGGGTTTGCTCGCGGCATCGCGCACGTTGGAGTTCTGAAGGTCCTCGAACAAGAAGGGATTCCGATCCGGGTCGTCGCGGGGACTAGTGTGGGCGCGCTTATCGGCGCGGCCTACTGCAGCGGTGTCTCGCTGCAGGAATTGGAAGACATGGCGGCCAGCGTTCGCTTCAACAACTTTGCTCGCTGGACTCTCTCTCGTTGCGGCTTCGCGTCTAACGACCGCATGATTTCATTTCTAACTCGCATCTTGAAGGTGAAAACCTTCGAAGAGTTGCGCATTCCGCTGGGTGTGACGGCCACCGACTTCAATACCGGCGAAGGCGTAGTGTTTCATTCCGGTTCGATTATTGATCCGGTGCGCGCCAGTTGCGCGTATCCGGGGATGTTTCTGCCGGTGCAGATTCGTGGCCGATACCTGGTGGACGGCATGCTCTCGCATCCGGTGCCTACGCGTCCGGTGCGCGAAATGGGCGCCGATCGGGTGCTGGCCGTGCATTTGAAAGGGACGTGGGCCAACGGCGGACCGCCACGGAATCTCTTTGACGTCATCGGTCAGTCGTTCGCGATTGCGCAGGATGCCATGTCCTGCTTATGGCGCGAAGCTGCCGATTTAGTCATTGAACCGGATGTGGCCGGATTTGGCTACGACGACTTCAAACGCGCCAAGGATCTGATTCGTGTCGGCGAAGCGGCCATGCGTCAGGCGCTGCCTGAGGTGCGCAAGTGGCTGGCGGCGCCGGAGGAAACCACCGCTCTTACGCAAGCGCATGCTGCAGTCGTGCGGCCGGCGCCGATGTCGGCAGATTGACCAGAAGCTGCTCACTTAGGACTCTCCTTCTTCCAGTTTTCCGGCTTCTCCTTGAATTCTTTTCCACGCATTCTCTACGTGCCGCGTCTGCGTGTGGGTTTGTCCGACGCAAAGGCGTAGCGTAAATTTCCCCTTCAGTTTCGTGTGGGTCAGGAACAAATCGCCGCTGCGGTTCAGGCGATCGAGGAGCGTCTGGTTTGCCGCATCTCCCGCTTTGTGGCGGAAGCAGACTAGATTCAGCGGCACGGGCGCGGCTAATTCAAAGCGATCATCCTGACCCACCCAGTCTGCGAATTGTTGCGCCAGTTTCACGTGCTGGCGAATGTGATGCTGGAGGCCTTCCACGCCGTAATGACGGATCACAAACCACAGCTTCAGAGAACGGAAGCGGCGCCCGAGTTGAATGTGCCAGTCACGATAGTCGATGACTGCGCCCGATTCCGACGCCTGATTCCGCAAGTATTCCGGCAGAATGCTCAAGGTCTGAATCAGGGCTTTCCGGTCGGCGACCCAGAAGCAGCTGCAGTCAAAGTTGGTGAACATCCATTTATGGGGATTGAAATTGTAGCTGTCTGCGAGTTCGACTCCGTCCTGGAGGTGGCGAAACTCAGGGCAGAGCATGGCCGT
The DNA here is from genome assembly GCA_963733795.1 of uncultured Acidobacteriaceae bacterium. GTDB lineage: Bacteria > Acidobacteriota > Terriglobia > Terriglobales > Acidobacteriaceae > Sulfotelmatobacter. The sequence continues at coordinate 252,862 of CAVTED010000001.1, read as the reverse complement.
GCCTGACATGGCGGCGTCCACGTGCAGCCAAAGATTATGCTGGCGGCAGATTTCGCCGATTGCGGCAACGGGGTCCATCGCGTTGGATGAAGTAGTGCCCACGGTGGCGCACACAAAAAAGGGAGTGAGTCCGGCGTGGCGGTCTGCGTCGATCTTGCGTACCAGCGCATCCGGCCGCATGGCAAGATTCTCGTCAACTTCGATCAGCCGCAGGTTTTCCGCGCCGATGCCGGCGATCATTGCCCCTTTTTCCAGGGAAGAATGCGCTTGCGCGGAAACGTATGCGACCAGCCGTCCGTCAGAGCCTTTCTTATTGCTCACGTAGTTGGTGGCACGCTCGCGCGCGGCCAGCAAGGCGCAGAGCGCCGCGCTGGAGGCTGTGTCCTGAATGACGCCGCCACCTGTGTTTGACGACAGAAATCTCTCGGGAAGACCCAGCATTCTGACCAGCCAATCCATCACATGCGCTTCCAGCTCCGTGCACGCTGGACTCGTCGACCACAGCATCCCCTGCACGCCCAGACCGGAAGAAAGAAGATCGCCTAGAATCCCAGGTCCCGAGGCATTGCACGGGAAGTACGCGAAAAAATTCGGGGACTGCCAATGGGTGACGCCGGGCAGAATCAATTGCTCGACATCTTTCAGCAACGCTTCAAACGGCTCTCCGTGCGCCGGAGGATTCGCCGGGAGCGCGGCGCGAATTTCTCCCGGCTTCACCTGCGAGAGTACGGGGAAGGATTCGATGCGGGCGTTATAGTCGGCGATCCAGTCCACCACGGCATAGCCGTGGCGGCGAAACTCGTCGGGGGTCATGTGAAAGGATTTCTCGTCGGACACGTTTTCTCCAGGTCGCGTCACTTTAAGCGGCCAAAATACACTCGCGTTTTGTAGTCGAAGGGCACGCGTCCGCCGATGGCGTGCGTTGTGAATATCTCTTCCAAGTCGCGGAGCATGGGCGCGTGATTCGGATGCTCAGGGCCCGGAGCATAAGAGGACGACAGGAGCCGGCCTTCGAGGCCGGCATAATCGAACTCCTGCCGCATCTCAAATACGCGTTCCTGAAATGGCGATGGGTCGAAGAATTCATTCACCGCGGCGGTGGTACGCTCATGCCGCACGTCCTGGTAGTCGGTGCCGTAACTCAATAGCAGGTGTTCATACTCGCGCAAGAACGGAGTCGAGTTCGTAAGCCGCTCGTTCCATAGCAGCACCAGCCATCCTTCGGGCTTCAGGAGGCGCAGAAACTCGCCTCTCGCCCGGGCGCGATGAAACCAGTGCGCCGACTGCGCGGCGGTAACGAAATCGATGCTGCTCTCCGCCAACGTTGTCGCCTCCGCAGTTCCTGCAACGCTGGTGAACCTTGGAAATCCGGCAAGCAGGCCCTCGCCCGCTTGCCGCATCTCGGCGTTAGGCTCGACTCCGAAAACTTTATTTCCGTTCTCTAACAGCAGGCGAGTCCATATTCCGGTGCCCGAGGCGATGTCGGCCACTACGTGGCTGGGCGTCAAACCACAAGCGCTTTTCAGAACATGCAAAGCCTCGGGAGGATATCCGGGCCGGTGACGAACATAATTTTCTACGCGATCGGAGAAACGGCTGGTGGCGTCGGAAGCTGGCATATTGAGGCAATCTGGCAAGATTTATCGCCTTGCCAAGAAAGCCATTCTAACGGCAGGATAGAGATGTTGTCCCTCTACTTTGGATTCGCCGGGTTCTGCGGGCCGGAGTTTCGCGGCGGCGAAATAGGTTTTTGTCTGGCGCGCAGCCAATCGAACTATGCGAGTGGTCATCAAAGTCGGCACCAGCCTTATCGCTCCCGGCGGGAAGATTGACATCAACCTGCTGCGCGGCATGATCGATCAGTTCGACCTGGCGAAGAACCAATACCTGATCGTGACTTCGGGAGCGATCGCCGCAGGCATGTCGGGACTGTCGCTGCAGAAGCGTCCCGGCAATGTTCCACGGATGCAGGCTTGCGCGGCGGTCGGACAAAGTAGACTGATGCATACTTACGAGCGCTTGTTCTTCGGCAAGAAGGTAGTCGCGCAATTGCTGCTTTCGAGCGATGATTTCACTTCGCCGGTGCGCTATCGTAATCTGCAGAATGCGGTTGCCGAGTTGCTCGCGCTGGGCGTCGTTCCCATCGTGAACGAGAACGACAGTGTCTCGGTACGCGAACTGGAAGGCGCTTTCGGGGACAACGACGAGTTAAGTTCGCTGCTGGCCAAGGCCGTGAAAGCCGATTGGCTTTTGTTGCTCACCAATGTCGACGGATTTATGGTTCCCGGCCGCAAGAAGCCGCGCCTGCAGCGGGTGATTCGCAAGCTCACTCCGGCTCTCGAAGCGCAATGCAATGGCAAGAGTTCGCTGGGGCGCGGCGGAATGATTTCGAAACTGCGGGCCGCTAAACTGGCAAGCGAGGGCGGAGTGCAGGTGGCCATTGTGAATGGAAGGCATCCGCAAGCCATCATGCTGGGCCTCGAATGTAAGATTGGGACTTATTTTCCGGCGCGCAAGGACAAGTAGAACGCCAGATGGCTGCCACTCCTATCGCCGCATCTTCAACGCAGGAAAAATTGCTTCGCGCCCGCGGTGCGTCCGCAAGGCTGGCATTGCTCTCCTCGGAAGAAAAAAATGCGCTGCTTCTGGCGATTGCCGATGCGATTGAAGCGAATGAAAAAAGCCTCCTGGAGGCGAACGGCGCGGACTTGGAGAATGCCGGCCTCGAAGGAGCGATGCGCGACCGGCTTTTGCTCACTTCTGAGCGAATCGAGGAAATGGCTCGCGGCGTACGCGAGGTCGCGGCCTTGCCTGATCCCATCGGCGAAACCTTAACGGAGTGGACCAAGTCGAACGGCCTGCGCATCCGCAAAGTGCGCGTCCCCCTGGGTGTGATCGGAATCATTTATGAATCCCGCCCCAACGTGACTGTAGATACTGCGGTCCTGGCGCTCAAGAGCGGCAACGCCATTGTCCTGCGCGGGGGCAGGGAGGCGGCGCGGAGCAGCCAGCGTCTGGTTGAGATTATGATGGCAGTTCCGGGATTGCCGGAAGGCGCAATCGAACTGCTGGATTCGACGACGCGACAGTCGGTGCAAGAACTGATTAAAGCTCGTGGACTGGTGGACGTCATCATTCCGCGTGGCGGCGCGGAACTGATCACTTTTGTCACGGAAAATTCCGCGGTGCCGGTGATCGAGACCGGAGCGGGCAATTGCCACATCTTCGTGGACGAGTCGGCCGATTTCAACATGGCCGACCGCATCGTCATCAATGCTAAAACGCAGCGTCCGTCGGTGTGTAATGCCGCCGAAAAATTGCTGGTTCACGAGAGCATCGCCGCGGAGTACGTGCCGCGGATCGTGAAAAAGTTAATCGAAGCAGGAGTCGAAGTGCGGGGGGACAGTAAAGTCCGTGCGCTCGCTGGCGGATTGCAGGTAGGGCCTGCAGCCGAGCAAGACTGGTATGAAGAGTATCTGCGGCAGTGTATGGCGGTAGCCGTAGTCACCAATGTCGCGGACGCGATTACTCACATCAACCATTATTCCACCAAGCACAGCGATTCCATCGTTACGCGCGATGAGGCGAACGCCCGGAAATTCTTGCGCAGCGTGGATTCCGCTGCGGTCTATTGGAATGCTTCCACTCGCTTCACCGACGGCGCCGAGTTCGGCTTTGGCGCGGAGATGGGCATCAGCACCCAGAAACTCCATTGCCGCGGGCCATTCGCGCTGGTGGAGTTGACGTCGTCCAAGTACGAAATTATTGGGACCGGTCAAGTGCGGTAGGGTATGCCTTTGGTCAGAAATTCGCTTCGGGCGCCGGCGGGGCGGAAGGGAACTCCCTCAGCGCCAGACGGGAGCGCGCATCACGTCAAAGTGATGATCGTAGGTCCAGACCTTCAACTCGAGGCGCCCTGCTAGCGACGCTAGTGTGGCATCAAAGAGTGAGATTTGCTGGTCTGGCAGCGCGTGGACCTTCGCGATGGCCTGGCGATAGTCCTCGGGGGTAGGATTCACCATAGCGGCATCGAACATGTACTTCAGCCAAACGAGAGCTGCTCTCGTGCCCATGCGTGACAGCACCAGGGCATGCGTCTCAAGCAGAGTCGGATAAGCTACCACGATCTGCACTCGGTCGCTCTGCAGTGTCTGCAATTCTTCCCGGGCTTGTTGGTGATATGCGTCACTGGCGTCGGCGGCTGCGTAGAGTGGCCCCGCATCCGCCAGCACGCCCCGCGTCATTTCTTGATCCCTGCCAAATATGCATCGTGGTTTATGCTTACGTCACTGCGGTTGCTGCGCCCTACAGGTTCGATTTTCAACGGGCGATAGGTGCGCATAAACCCTCTTTCGCGGAGGTATTCTCGCAGGGCTGCCTGCACGACAGTGGTTAGCGCAGGAGGAGCCTCCTGGGCTTGTATGTAGTCGTCCACGGCATTGGCAAGATCATCGGGAAGTGTCATGGTCGCTCGCTTCATAAAAATTAGTATATCACCGAATGACACCAGATGGTGAAGATGGTGAAGTTAGTGCTTATGGCGAACAATAGGCGAATATAGGACGCCATCTCGCGACTGTGCTACCTTACTAACTTTCACTCGGAGCCCATGCGAACCTTTTCCACGGCAGTTCTTTTTTCTCTCGCTCTTTTTGTTTTTATTGCTTCATCCACAAGATCCGCTGGAAATTCAGCGACTTCTTCAGCCCCGACCATCTTTGGTTTTCGTGAAGCGGCCGCGGAACAGGCTACTGAATCTCGCTTTCTGGCGGTGCCCGACTCCAAGCTGGCGGAAGAGCATCTGCGCATCCTCACAAAAGTTCCGCACATGGCGGGGACTATTGAGGACAAGGCCACTGCCGACTATGTCGCCCGCAAATTTCGAGATGCGGGGCTCGAAACGGAGATTGTCGAATATAAGGTCTGGATGAACTATCCCGCGGAAATCAAGGTCGACATGACGGCGCCCGCCGGCATTGAGATGCATGGGCCTACACGCGAGCGCGTCGATGGCGATCCTTATCAGGACGATCCACGGGTGGTCGTGCCTTTCAATGGCATGTCGCCCTCCGGCGACGCTGAGGCTGATGTCGTCTACGCAAACTACGGGACGCCCGAGGACTTCGAGAAACTGGACAAGTTGAAAGTCGACGTGCGCGGCAAGATCGTGCTAGTGCGCTACGGTCAGAATTTTCGCGGGGTGAAAGTCTTCGTGGCGCAGGAGCGCGGCGCCGCGGGGATGATCATCTATTCCGATCCTGCGGATGATGGGTGGCGGCGTGGCGATAAATATCCCGAGGGGCCGTGGCGGCCCGACACCGGGGTGCAGCGCGGGTCGGTGGGATACATGTTCGAATTTCCTGGAGATCCGACCACTCCGGGGGTAGCGTCGGTGCCGTCGCTGCCAGAGTCGCAACGCATTTCTCCGCAGCAGTCAGCGCAGATGCCGAAGATCCCCGTCACTCCGTTGTCGTATCACGACGCGTGGCCGGTACTGCAACACCTGGCTGGACCGGACTCGCCCCGCGAATGGCAGGGGGCGCTGCCGTTTACGTATCACGTGGGTCCGGGGCCGGCGAAGCTGAGGATGCATCTGCGGCAGGACTATCAATTTCGCACGCTGTGGGATGTGATTGGCCGCGCTCCGGGGCGCGACTTGCCGGATGAGTGGGTGGTCGCGGGCAACCACCGCGACGCGTGGGTTTATGGCGCAGTGGATCCCAACAGTGGGACGGCGGCGATGCTGGAGGCGGTGCACGGCGTCGGCGACTTGCTGAAGTCGGGATGGCGCCCGAAGCGCACTCTCATCTTCGCCAGTTGGGATGGCGAGGAAGAAGGTCTGATGGGCTCGACCGAGTGGGTGGAACAGCATGAGACTGAACTGGCGAATGCTGCGGCGTATTTCAATATGGACGTCGGCGTCTCCGGGCCGAAGTTTGGGGCGTCGGCGGTTCCCAGCTTAAAACAGTTTTTGCGCGACGTAACGAGGGTTGTGCCGAGTCCGAAGGGTGGGACGGTTTACGAAGCATGGCAGAAGGCGGCGCAGCCGGACTCGCCTTCGACGCAATCTCCTACCGAGGCGATTGGAGACAGCCGTCGACTTCCGGCGGCGCAGGCGAAGGGTGATGTTCCGGTCGGAGACCTGGGTAGCGGATCGGATTACACGGCGTTCCTGCAGCATCTGGGAATTCCGTCGAGCGACGTGAGTTCGACGGGCGCATACGGTGTCTACCATTCTGTGTTCGATAACTTCGCTTGGTTCAAGAAGTTCGGCGATCCGGACTTTGTTTACGAACAGCAGATGGCGCGGGTCTTTGGACTGGAAGCGGTGCGGATGGCCGATACCGACGTTTTGCCTTATGACTACGAGGAATACGGAAAAGAGATTGCAATGTATCTGGATGCCGCGCGTAAGCGGGCGGAGGACAAGTTCGGGGAACACGCGCTCGACTTTCACGCCGTGGACGCGGCCGCTCGGCGTTTTCAGGCCGCGGGCGTGAAGATACTGGCGAAGCAGAAGAACCCCCCGACGGATGGGGCGCGCTTGAACCTGGCGCTGCGCGGGGCTGAACGGGCGATGCTGGAGCCGCAAGGGCTGCCGCATCGTCCGTGGTTTCGCCATGTGATTTATGCGCCGGGGGAATATACAGGTTATGCGGCGGTGGTGATCCCTGGGGTGAATGAGGCTCTCGACAAGGGCGATAGCGAGCGGGCGCGGCAGCAGTTAGCTACGCTCGCGGCTGCGCTCGATCGCGCGGCGAAAGCGCTGGAAGGGTACCGATAGCACATGACTTCCGCTCACGCTCTGGGACAATTCCTGCGCACGCTACCTTCTTCCGCTGCAGCCACTTTTCTTGCCTTATTCCCGATTGTCGATCCCTTCGGCGGCATCCCTATCTTTTTCACCATGACTGCGAACTGGAGCCCCCAGGAACGGCGTCGTACTGCCTGCAAGACCGGGGTGTGGGTGTTCGTCATCCTGGTGACTTTTCTGTTTTTCGGACGCTTTGTGCTGCATTTTTTTGGCATCTCGCTGCCGGTTTTGCAGATCGCCGGAGGACTCATCGTGGCCAATACTGCGTGGGGAATGGTGACTTCGACGGCACGCATTACTCCGGCAGAGAGTCACGAGGCCGAAAGCAAAGAGGATATTTCGTTGACTCCGCTGGCCATGCCGCTGATGTCTGGGCCGGGAGCTATTGGGGTTGTCATGGCGCTGGCGGCACACGTAGACAATGCCGCGGCGTATTTGGGGATGGTTATTGGAGTCGCCGGAATTGCGATAAGTGTTGCTCTCTTCTTTGTGCTGGGCGGCCCAATGGTGCGGCGCCTGGGTCCCAGCGCGGTGGGTGCGATCAATAAGATCTTCGGCTTTCTGATTCTGGCTATCGCCGTCCAACTGGTGTGGGATGGGGCGGCCGACTTCGGTAAGTGATCTGCCCTGGAAGCTCAAGCTACATGGGGGAACTTTATCCATTCCGTCCCCGTACCCTTATCAGGGCGTTCTCGCCCCGGGAGGTGCTCCATGCCCGATAGGCCTCTGGTTGGCGTAGGTTTGCTCCATAAGACGATGCTGTTGTGTTTGTTTCTGGTTACGTTGAGTGCTGCCCCTTTGTGCGCGGCTAAGGACTGGGACTACGAAGAAACGCACAGCGATGGCCGCGAGTTTGTTGCCGGCGGTTTTGTGCACGTGCGCCTGAGCGTGGGGGACATGCACATCCGGCGCGGGGATTCCAACAAGATCAGCCTGCGCTACACCGTCAAGTCGAGTCATGAGAGTAACGTCAAAGACGCGCATGTGGACTTCGACGTTCACGGCAACGATGCCACAATCGAGTTTCACGCGCCTTCCGGCGGCAACACGCAGTTTGATGTCGAGCTCGAAGTGCCGGAAAAGACGAGTCTCGACGTGCATGACAAAGTCGGCGACGTGACTGTGGAAGACGTCGAGGGCGATAAAGATCTGACTCTGGGAGTCGGCGACATCCGCGTGTCCAACGGGCGCGCCGGATATCGACTGGTGAATGCGAGCGCCGGTATCGGCGATGTGAGTGGAGATGGCTACGGCGAGACCAGCGGCTGGCTGGGCAAATCGTTGAAGTATCACGGAGAAGGGAAGTACGAACTGCGGGCGCACGTCGGGGTGGGGGATATTCGTCTGGAAGGGAAGTAAGTTTAGGTCTAAGGGGCCTCTTTAGAGTCCTCCGAAGAGTACGTAACAATGGAGGCCGAAGAGGGACTCCTGCACATTCGCCAATCTGCGACCCACGGCCCGCGATCATGGCGTCATAGCGGAAACTGTGCTGAGCTAATCTTGGATACGTCGTTGGAGACAGCGACCGACACTGATACCGATGGGAGGGTTGGCGCGGGGGTAGTTGCCGGCTCAGGAAGCAAGACCGAGCCCAGCCGCGCCGCAGCCGTTGTCGGCTCTACAGGCGATTCTTGGGTTTCGGGCGGGGCGGCCGAGTCTCGGTGAATGCAGTTGTCCGTTGGGATGGTGATCAGAACGCGCGTGCCAGGATAACGATTCTCCAGCTGCAGACTCCCAGCGAATTCCTTTGCCCGTTGGCGCATGCCGCCGACCCCGACGCCTATGCTGTCGGGCCGGAACTCTGCCACACTGGAGCTGATGCCCTTGCCATCGTCACTTACGGTGACACTGAGTAAGCCGGCGAAATGGCTTAGCGTAACCGACGCGTTGCGCGCTCCAGAGTGGCGGAACACGTTGTTCAGGGCCTCCTGGACGATGCGAAACACTGTTGTTTCCAATTCACGGGAAAATCTAGGGAATTCGCGCGGTTGCAGATCCAGTGAGGTTCCGATGCCGCTACGCTTGGTGATTCCCTCGAGGAACCAGGCGATGGCGGAGCTGAGGCCGACCTCATCCAGCAGAGGAGGATGGAGAAGATGTGAAATGCTGCGGACCTGCTGAAGGGCGCGATCGATCATGGCGCTGGCATCCTGGGCGGCGAGGGTTTTCCCGGAGTCTGCAGACTCGCCGCCTTGTAGAAGGAATCCGTCCAGAACCATCTTGGCGGCGGTGAGTTCCTGGCCTAAGCCATCGTGCATGTCACGGGCGATGCGGCGGCGTTCGTCATCCTGGGCGGCGAGCAAGCTGTTGGAAAGACGACGGAGTTCGCGATTCAGCCCTTCCAGCTGCAGCGCCCGGCGGTGCAACTCGGCAAAGACCGAGACTTTGGCGCGCAAGACTTCAGGAATGACGGGCACAGAAATATAGTCCACCGCGCCGGTTCGGTAACCTCTGAGCCGGTCGGGATCGCTGAGACACACAGCCGACACGAAGATGATGGCCATTTGTTGGAAGCGCGGATGCTGGCGGATGGTGTCGGCCAATTCAAAGCCATCCATTCCTGGCATGCTGACGTCAGTAACGAGCACGGCGACATCATTCTTCAAGAGGATTTCCAGCGCCTCATTGCCGGAGGAGGCTGAGATCAGGTTTTCACCCAACTCGGCGAGAATGGCTTTGTAGGTGAGCAGCTTGGCAGGCTGGTCGTCGACCATCAGCACGTTGACTTTGACTTTCTCTTTGGCGCGCATTACTCATTCTCCAATCTCCGGTGGTGGCGTCACTGGGATTCGATTTAGGAGCCTGCCGGTTCTAACGTTCGACGTTCCCGGCTTTTAACTGCCAGGCGTCAAACGCCAGGACCGCAGGGAAGCGGACACTGACTCGGGTTTTTATCATGGGGAAGGCTGGAAATCCTTACTGTGTTTGCTGTAGGAGCTCTTATTGGGCGGGGTCCCGTTTCGACCTTGGTTCCGGCTGGTCTCTAAAAGTCGCGTCCTTTCAAGACAACGCAAAAGTGGACTTCTCCCGCAACCTCCTAGGCCTACTACCGAATCTGCCAACAGGCTGATGCGGCCGGGGGGGGTGTTCCCTAGATTGTTCTCAAAGATGAAGACTTCTGCATACATGCCGCATCGATTGGGAGCAAAGACCTGTAGCTTGTTGATGCAGAGCTTGCAGCTTTGGCCCGCTAAGTGCACAATCGGTGGTGGTCATACGAGATGGAAGACACGCGTCCGGCTGGAGTACTCTCGGATGCGCCACTTGGAGAAGGTCGAAGATGAAACGCAACGTATTCCTCACCATGGTGTTGTCCACCGCATTTGCAGTCCCGGGGCTGGCGCAGCAAACCAACGCAACGTCCGGCACGCAGCCGGCAGCCACTGGAGATCAAACGACTCCTGCGTCTTCAAGCGCGAGCACCCGCGATCGAGAACCGATCCCACCCCCGACTTCCACGAACTTTTGGGACGGGGACGATCCCAACCTGGTCAATCTGGTGACTCACCCGTTTGCCAACAAGAAGTATGTGCAGCGACAGGTGGGGCCGATCCGGGACCGCCTTAACGAACTGGACGAGCTGACCGCGGAAAACGGCAAGACGATCAGGGATGTGGACACCCGCGCCCAGCAGGGTATACAGCTGGCATCGGAAAAGGTCAACTTAGCGGACCAGCATGCGACGGATGCGAGCAATAAAGCGCAGATGGCGCAGACAAGTGCAACTCAGGCCTCGACTCGGGTGGCAAGTGTCGAACAGATGGTGGGCAACATCGATCAATATAAAACGGGAGCGCAAACGGAAATTCGATTCCGTCCCGGGCAGACGGTATTAAGCAAGTCCGCGAAGGATGCGCTGGACGAGATGGCCGCATCGCTGAAGGACCAGCGCAGCTACATCATTGAAGTCCGGGGATTTGCCCCCGGTCGAGGCGCGGCTGCCATTGCAAGCTCGCGAAAGATGGCGGATTCGGTGGTGCGGTACCTGGTGCTCAACCATGAAATCCCGGTATACCGGGTTTATGTAATGAGCATGGGAAATGCGCCGGCAGTTGGTTCGGATGGAACCATGGCGAAGCAAAGCGCCGGGGGCCGGGTGGAAATTAATGTGATGAAGAATGATCTGGTGGGGTCGGTGCAGCATTGAGAGTTCCGCGGAGCTGGTAGCAGAGACGTAACAAGTTACGTCTTTGCGAGATTTGGGCGAGTCCGGACGGACTCGCCCTTTCGTCTTGGTTTTATTCGATTCTGGGCGCCGGGGGCCTATCCCCGACCGATTCCAGGCCCTTTACGCGGCCCTGGAAGAGCCGGTCATCCACGGTGGAGCAAGCGTTTGTCAGCATCTTCCGCAATTCTAAAGGCGTGTCCTTCCTGAGAGATTTATCAGATTGCTTCCGCAGTGCGATTTGCGATTTGCCTTCGGCGCATCCCTGATCAGTCTCCGTCTTTTGCTCTTGAGAATGGCAGGTAACTAGTACGGGAGTGCCCATTCGTAATTTGAAAGTGTATGAGGCAACGGGCAGAATCAATGTGCCCACCACTTCGAAGTCCAGCAATCGCGGCTTGCTGATGAAGCTGCGTCGGCTGAACCAATTCAAATCTGGCCGGAACGGAAGTTGCTAAGTCATGTCTCGCGCAAAGGCAACCATTCTCTGCATTGACGATCACTGGAACGGGCTCATTGGGCGCAAGCTGCTGTTGGAAGAGAGCGGCTATCAGGTTCTAGAGGCCAGCGGCGGCGACGAAGGATTAAAGCTGTTTCGTTCGCATGCTGTGGACGCAGTGGTCCTCGACTATCAAATGCCGGGCATGAACGGGGACGTGGTTGCCGCGAAGATGAAACGCATCAATTCGAGCGTCCCGATCATGCTCTTGTCGGCCTTTGAACCGCTGCCGAAAAACAAGTTGAAGTCCGTGGATTCCTTTCTCTCGAAATCACAACCTCCTAACATTCTCTTGTCTGCACTGCATGAAATGCTTGGCCCTCGCCCGAAGCCGTTTTTCTCCCGGTGGCTGGAGCATTGGAAAAGCCGAAACCAGGTGGTGACCCATTGAATTTCTTTAAACAGCTTCTACAACGAGGTTGCGCGCATCGATTCTCGTGGCCGCGCATTGCCGATGACGGCCGCCACTACCAGATATGCCTGGCTTGTGGAACGGCGTATGAGTACGACTGGAAAGATATGCGGCGGACGGATCGGCTGTTGATAGCAGTTATCGAACGTGGGTTGCAAGGGGATAGTTGCTCCCATGTGCGCGGTTTGCGTCCGTGAAGGATTCGAAGCGTTAATCTTAGAACCGTTCATGACAAACTTCCCCCAACCGCGGTCACGAACTCGCGCGCCTCGCGTAAGTCTACGGGGAAGTGTTTCAGTCCTGATCCAGCTGGAAAATCTGCGGCGTATTCCTGCGAAACTGCACCAGCTCTCCATCACAGGAGGGCTGCTGGAACTTGCTGCTTATGTGGACGAGCGAGCCAGTGTTGAGATGAAGTTTCAAATGGGTTCCAGCGTTTTATGCCCCAAAGCTGAAATGCTGTTTCCGTTGCGTGGCGCACATGGATATATGCAACCGTTCCGGTTTACCCGGATTTGGGCGGAAGAGAGTCAGATACTGGAAACAGAAATTACGGAACTGCTCGCGCGAGGCGTAACGCCCGTTCCTGCAGACCACGGATTGGGCTTCCGGCCGCCGCGCTTCTACCCGGAATCCTTTTAGAGTCCCTTTCTCCGCCAACATATTCTCGTAGCGCCGGCTCGGCCAACCATTCGCACCCCGTCGCGGATGTGGCGCGACAACCTGTGACGAAGACGATCCTGATAGCACAATGTGATCAATTTTGCTCAGATTGCCAAGTGCAATAGGCGGAGACTGGCGCGGACAACGAAACAGGGATCCCACGCAGGAAAGGATTGGCTATGAGTTTTGCCGATCGAATAGCGCACGACATTACAGAGCGCCAATGCGCTGAGCACGCACTGCGAGACGCGCAGGAGTTTTCCGAAAGCCTGATTCGGACCGCCAACGTCATCATCCTGGGGCTAGACACGCAGGGAAACGTTAATCTGCTAAACGACGCCGGCGAGAAAATTACGGGCTACAGCCTTGCTGAATTGAAGGGCAAGAGTTGGTCGATTTTGGTGCCCAGAAACCGATTCCCGCAGGTCTGGGCTGAATTCGATCGTCTTCTGGCAGGTACAGAGGGCAAGACCTTTGAAAACCCGATTCTCACCAAGTCCGGAGAAGAGCGTTACATCTCATGGCGGAACAGCGTTATGAAAATTAACGGTGAGGTCGTGGCCACAATTTCGTTCGGAAACGATATCACCGAGCGCAAGGCGGCAGAAGAGGCGCTGCGGCGGCAAGAAGAAAACTATCGCAGGTTCGTGACGCAGAGTTCGGAAGGGATCTTTCGTGAGGAGATGGATGCGCCCGTCTCTATTGATTTGCCCGAGGACGAACTGGTTCAACACATCCTCTTCGACTCGTACATGGCAGAGTGCAACGATGCCCTCGCCAGGATGTATGGTTTCACGTCGGGCGAGGAACTTATAGGGAAGCGGCTGTCGGAAATGTTGGAAATGGACGATCCGCGCAACATCGAACTCACTCGGGAATATATACGGTCAGGATTCAAAGTGGAGGAGCGAGAGTCGCACGAAGTGGATATCCATGGCAATCCCAAAGTGTTTCGCAACAGCATGATTGGGATCGTGGAGAACCGGAAACTGGTGAGGACGTGGGGGATCCAACGCGATGTGACGGAGCAAGTGAAGGCGGCAGAGGGGCAAAAAAAGGCGGAACAATTGCTAGTAAGAAGTGAAGAGCGCTTTCGGGTGGCGCTCAAGGGTTCCCCAATCACGGTGTTCAATCAGGACCGGGACCTGCGATACACCTGGATTTACAACCCCCAGAATTGGCAGCAGGAGGCAATTGGCAAGACTGATGCAGAGATTCTCGGCTCGAAGCAGTCCGCCAGCCTGGAGGAACTTAAGCGGCGGGTTCTGAAGACAGGAATGCCGCTGCGGCAGGAATTGATGATTCCGAACCGCGACAGGACCTACGCGTTCGATGTCTCCATTGAGCCCTTGTTTGATGCGGACGGAAATGTGCTTGGAATTACAGGCGCTTCGGTGGACATTGCTCAACTCCGGGAGATGACGGATCGTCTGCAAGACGCGCGGGACAAGCTAGCTCAGGAAAAGTCGTATCTGGAAAGTGAAATTCAGACGGAACTCGGGTTTGAAGAGATTATCGGGCAAAGTCCGGCGCTGCTCGATGTGCTGAAAGATGTACGGGTAGTTGCGCCGACCGAGTCCACCGTTCTGTTACTGGGGGAGACCGGGACCGGGAAGGAATTGGTGGCACGGTCGGTGCACTCGCTCAGTTCGCGCCGCAACCAGACTTTCATCAAACTGAATTGTGCTGCGGTGCCGGTTGGGTTGCTGGAGAGCGAGCTGTTCGGACATGAAAAAGGAGCGTTCACCGGCGCAGTCAGTCAGAAAATAGGACGCATTGAGCTGGCGGACAAGGGGACATTGTTGTTGGACGAGATCGGGGAACTGCCGCTCGTATTGCAGCCAAAGCTCTTGCGGGTTCTGCAGGACCGCGAATTTGAACGGCTGGGCGGGGTCCGGACATTGCGTGTCGATGTGCGGGTCATCTCCTCTACCAATCGCGATCTGCATCAGGACGTTGTCGATAAAAAGTTTCGCGAGGATTTGTTCTACCGTCTTAACGTCTTTCCCATCGAGTTGCCGGCGTTGCGCCGGCGGCGAACCGATATTCCCATGCTGGTTCACCACTTTGTGCGCAAGCATTCCGCACGCATGGGCAAGCACATTGATGCCGTCCCGGTCGAAACCATGAATGTGCTGCAGAATTGGAACTGGCCTGGCAATATCCGTGAACTGGAGAACATGATCGAACGAATGGTTATCCTGAGCAAGAGCCACGTGTTGGCCGATCCCCCAGTTGAATTGTATGCGCGTCAGGAGGTTGGAGAGGACAATCTTACGGAAATGGAACGGGAGCATATTGTTCGGGTTTTGCGTGAGACCAACGGGGTGCTATCAGGTGCGGAGGGGGCTGCCTGCCGGCTTGGAATTAAGCGGACGACGTTGCAGTCGATGCTGAAAAGATTCGGAATTGAGCTGGAAAATTACCGCGGCGAAAGCGGGAGCTACGGGCCTGGTTAGAAGGAGGATTTCCTTGGGAATTTCGCAAAGAACCCACAGAGAACGCATCCCCCTTGTCAAACAAGAATCCTCGACTGCTTTGTTCACGATCACTTTATTAAGCGCTTGTATTTTTTCAAGGCTTCTCGGAGACGGTCGTGAGGTAGGGCGATGACGGTGTGATTGTTAATGCCGGTCATGGTTTCGGCGGCGACCATGGCGTTGATCACCGCCTCTTCGGTGGCTTGGACCGTCGCCAGAAAAATTGGATCCAGCGAATCGTTGGGAAGCATGGTGAGTTGGTGGAGTCCCTTGGGGCTTACAGCGCCAGGATTCGCAGTGGAGAAGGCGATGAAGATGTCACCTGAACCGTCGCCGGAATAGCTCCCGTTGCGACCCAGGCCCAGCGAAATCTTACGCGCGATGCGTTTGAGTTGCGTGGGAATTAGCGGAGCATCGGTGGCGAGGACGACGATGATCGAGCCAATGTCTTTTTGCCACACCGTGTGCTCGGGAATTTCGCGGCCCACGTTAATGCCGGCAATGCGAAGTTGCTCGCGCGAGCCGTAGTTGCACTGCACGAGGACGCCGACGGTATAGCCTCCGGACTTTGAGTCGAGCACGCGGGAGGAGGTGCCGATGCCGCCTTTGAATTCGTTGCAGATCATGCCTGTGCCGCCCCCGACGTTGCCCTCTTCCACGGGACCCGAGTGCGCCGAGTCGAGAGCATGGAATGCGTCTTCGGGCTTGACGTGGAATCCGTTGATGTCGTTCAGATAGCCGTCCCAAGTCTCGGCGACCACGGGGAGAGACCACCAGTAGCCTTCCATGTCGGGCGTGCCATGCTTGACCTTCCAGGCGATGACGGCGTCGCGGACCACTCCGACGCTGTGCGTGTTGGTAATCATCACGGGGCCATTGAGGAAGCCGGAGTCGTCGACCCAGGTGGTGCCCGTCATTTCTCCATTGCCATTGAGGGTGAACCAGGCGGCGAAGACAGCATCGTTGCTGACTTTTCCCCGGGGATGAATGGCGGTGACGCCGGTACGAACCGGACCTTTGCCGGTTTCGAGTTTTCCTTCGCCGGAGATGAGCGTCGTGTGTCCGACCTCAACTCCCTTCACGTCGGTGATCGCATTGTTGAGGCCGGGAGTTCCATCGAAAGGGACGCCTAGATCGCGGGCGCGAGGCTTGAGTTGAGCTGACATAGTTGTAGAGAGGGCGATGAGGAGCAGGAATGCGGTCAGACGGCCTTGCGATGGGGACATTGGTGCCTCCGAGCAACGAGGAAGTATAAAGGATGCAAAGGAACCGGCCGACTTGGCATCTGATAAGTCGGCGATCGACGCTGCTTTACTATCGCAGTAACGTGGATCGTCTTGAGGAGAACGACATGGACTCTTGGAAGAAGGCGCTCTTGCTCGGTTCAATCGGCGCGGCCGCTATTTTTTTCGTGAAGAAACGATATTCAGCCGGCGTATTAGCCACAGGCGTTAGCTTAGCGATGCTGGCCGCGGAGTACCCGGAACAGTTTGAGACAATGCGGCGATCATTGCCCGATTACTTCGAACGCGGTATGCGTGTAATGGATATGGCTGGCCAAGCCGGCAAGCGGATTACAGAAGCGGCCGGGCGCGGGGCTGCCGGGGCGTGGGAAGACTTTGGAGGATAGCGCCTTTGGAAAGATTTTGACCGCAGAGGTCGCGGATAAAAGCCGCAAAGGCCGCAAAGAAAACCAATGCGACGGAGTTTCGTTGCGGCCTTTTCCTGGCAGTCTTTTACGAAAGACTTTGAAGGTACGTTTAATACAGCCGCTACTCGATACCGAGTTGTTTTTTGGCGTCCGGGCTGAGGCGTTCCGGGGTCCAGGGCGGAGTCCACACGACATTCACGGTGCAGTTGCTGACACCAGGCAACTGCTCGACACGGGACTTAACCTGCGCGCTGATGTTGACATGCTCGGGGCAGCCTTGTGCGGTGAGGGTCATTTCAACAGTGACGTCCTGCTTCGTTTCCTCCGGATTCTTGGCGGGCGCAGAGGCGAAATCCACTTTGTAGATCAGGCCAAGGTCGACGATGTTGACCGGAATCTCAGGATCGTAGCAACTCTTCAGAGCGCTCATGACGTCTTGTTCGGTGATGGCTGGCATTACGAAAATACCTCTCTTCCAGTTTACCTTATAGCGGCGCCTCGAAGGAGGGATCAGGATTGCGGCCAGAAACTTGATACAGTCTTCCCATGATGAGTCCAGAGGCGAAGCAGAAACTGCAACTGGCGCTGCTGCTTGCGATGGCAGTCGCGGGATTGCGGACGGGCTATATTCTGTACCAGCGCCATGAAGACAAGGTCGCGGCCGAGAAACAGAAGCAGGCTGCGAATGTGGGCTATTCCAATCCCGACTACTACGTCAATCCCAAGAAGCTTTATCCGTATGATCCGAAGAGCGCAAAGCAACTTACCCTGCAACCGGTGTGGGTGAAGGAGGGATATCGCTATACCTATTATCCGTACGTGGCGGCGAACCGGCAGGTGGATTTCGCGCATGATGCGGGGCTGTTACTGCCAATCGAGAAGTTGGAAATTAAAGATGTGGTTACAGCGAAGCCCCCAGGCGCCGGCCAACGATTGCAGGTAATGGCCGTGTTTCAAAAAGAAGGGAAGATATACGCGGTGCCGATTGGGTTTGAGGCGGACGAGCAATACAAGATTTATTCCGACGAGATGTTTTTCGTGGAAGATCCGCGTGATCTGTACAAGCACTGGCCGGCGGACGTATGGCAAGCGATCGAGCAGCATCAGGTGAAGGCAGGAATGAACGAGATGCAGGCCGATTTTGCGATCGGCATGGGAGTGCCGGATGCCGGAGACAGTTCTTATCAAAAGACGGTGCGCTATCCGAATGGAGGAAAGCCGCTGGTGATCGTCTACCAGGAGGGCAAGGCGGCGGAAATTAAGGCAGGTTCGTGACGGCCAGCGGTGCTGCGCGGTCCAGAGAGCATGCAAAATTCCAATTCACCGAATTCAAAAAATAGTGGCAGCTCGATCCTCTGACTTATTGACCAGGACGGATTGCTCTCGTAGTCTACATAACGGATGTTGTCTCATTTCCATCATCGCCATCACCATCACGCGCGGAGCGCGACGGCGGCGATGTGCACCTGAGATTGCAAACTTGATCTAAACAGCACTTTTCAGGAGTTTCGGCCCGCTGACGCGACAACGCTCAGCGGGCTTTTTGTTTGTCTGGGTGAGGAGGGTTGGGTATGAATGCAGAATTTGACTTCGAGAAATTGAGCGGACTGATTCCGGCCGTTGTCCAGGACTCCTCCGACGGGGAAGTCCTCATGGTCGGGTTTATGAATCGTGAGGCCTGGGAGCGCACGCTGCGGGATGGATATGTGACGTTCTTCAGCCGGACACGGCAAAAGTTGTGGATGAAGGGCGAGACTTCGGGGAACCGGTTGAGGTTGGTCTCGGCCCATACGGATTGTGACCGCGACACGGTGCTGCTGCGCGTCGAGGTGGAGGGAGCCGGAGTGGTCTGCCATCGCGGTACTACGATCGTGTTTCACGGAGGCCGTTTCCCAAAGTTCGCCGCAAACAACAGCGGCTGTTTCGAAGGAGACGCGATGAAGCTTCGAATCGGAATTCCCAAAGGCAGCCTGCAGGAGGCGACTCTGGAGTTATTCGCGCGAGCCGGTCTTCCGGCCTATACCAATGGGCGATCGTATTTCGCCAGCACCGCGGATCCGGAAATCGATTGCATGTTGATCCGGGCGCAGGAGATGGCTCGCTATGTGGAGCACGGCGCCATTGACTGCGGTTTGACCGGTCTTGATTGGGTGATCGAGAGCGGGTTGGAAGTGGTCACGGTGAGCGACTTGATTTATGCCAAGCGCAGCCGTGGCAAAGTCCGATGGGTGCTGGCGGTACCGGAAGATTCTTCGGTTCAGCGAGCGGAGGACCTCTCGGGACAAATCGTCGCCACTGAACTGGTGAAAGTCACGCGTGATTATTTCGTAAAGAAAGGCGTCGAGGTGCGGGTGGAGTTTTCCTGGGGAGCCACGGAAGTCAAGCCACCCATGCTGGCGGACGCCATTGTCGAAGTGACCGAAACCGGCAGTTCGCTAAAAGCTAACCGGCTTCGCGTTCTGGAAACGGTGCTGGAATCGAATACGCAGTTGATCGCCAACAAATGTTCGTATGCCGATCGTGAGAAAAGGCGAAAGATCGACAATTTGGCGCTGATGCTGCAAGGGGCAATGGAAGCGCAAGACCGGGTGGGACTGATGTTGAATGTCCGGAAGGAAAACCTGGCGGCAGTGCTGGCAGTGTTGCCGGCGCTCCAGAAGCCGACGATCTCTCATCTAAGCGACGAGGACTGGCTCGCTGTGAATACGGTGATCGATGAAGGAGCTGCGTGGAACGTGATTCCCCGGCTGAAAGAGGCGCAGGCGCAAGGCATCGTCGAGTATCCGCTGAATAAGGTGGTGCTGTGATGCGGATCGTCTCCGGCCGCGAAGCTGCCGCAATGGTGGAACGGTTGGCCAGGCGCGCTTCTGGCGTCAGCAGGGTGGAGCCGCGAGTGCGGCGAATCATTGAGGGCGTCCGCCGCGGCGGGGATCGATCGCTTCGGGGCTATACGGAGCGCTGGGACGGGCTGGCTCCGAAACAATCTTTGCGAGTGTCCGACGAGGAAATGGTGGCGGCTTGGCGAACGATCCCTCCTGTGTTGCGCAAGTCTTTGCGGCAGGCCGCGCAGAACATCCGGCGTTTTTGCGAGCGGCAGAAACCTAAAAAATGGATGCGAACGCGGGACGGAATTTCGGTCGGGCAAGTCGTGCGTCCTCTGGAATCCGTGGGATGCTATGTCCCGGGCGGGCGCTATCCGCTGGTTTCGACTTTGCTCATGACAGTGATCCCCGCTCAGGTCGCGAGCGTGAAGAACATCCGTGTTGTGTCGCCCAGACCGTCGGCAGAAGTGCTGGCCGGGGCCGCGATGCTGGGCGTGCGCGAGTTTTATCGCGTGGGCGGCGCGCAGGCCGTCGCGGCATTGGCGTATGGGACCGGGAGTATTCCGCGAGTGGACAAAATTGTGGGGCCGGGGAACGCCTATGTGTCGCTGGCGAAGAAGCTGGTTTCGTTCGACTGTGCAATTGATTTCCTGGCGGGACCTACCGAAGCCGTCGTTTTGAGCGATACGGGCAATCCGGAATTTATTGCAGCCGATCTGGTGGCGCAGGCGGAGCATGATCCGGACACGCTGGTTCTGCTTATCACGACGTCGCGGGAGTTGGCGCGATCTGTGAAGCTGAGTGCGACGGACCTTGCGCAAGGCAATCGGATTGCGGAGGAGTCGTTGCGAGCGCGGGGCGCGATACTTGTCGCGGCGTCGCGCGAACAATCGCGAGCGTGGGCTAATCATATTGCGCCTGAACACATCACCGTTGAGGCTGACGACTTGCCGTTTATTCAGAATGCGGGTTCGATCTTCGTGGGGAATTACTCGGCGCAGGCGGCAGGCGATTACGCTTCCGGCACCAACCATGTGTTGCCGACTTCCGGGCAGGCGCGATTTCGAGGAGGTCTGAGCGTGTTGGATTTTGTGAAGATTATTACGGTACAGCAGCTTTCTGCAAAGGGGCTGCGCGGGATTGCAGCGACTGTGGAATGTCTGGCGAATGCGGAAGGATTGTCTGCGCACGCGCGGTCGATCCGGGTGAGGTGCGAACATGCTTAGCCCACGGGAAGCGGTGCGCACGTTGCCTTCGTATCACCCGCCGCTGGCGGGGCGGGATGGGCTGAGACTGGATTTTAATGAAAATACGGTCGGATGCTCTCCGAGAGTGCTCGAACGATTGCGGCAGTTGGATGCCGAACAACTTTCCAGGTATCCCGAGCGTGAACCCGTGGAAGCGTTGGTTGCCGAGTTGTTGGGGGTCGCGGCGCCGCAACTGTTGTTGACGAACGGCGTGGACGAAGCGATCCACTTGCTCTGCGAGACCTACCTTGAGCCCGGCGACGAAGCCTTGATCGTTCTGCCCACATATTCCATGTACCGGATATATATGATGGCGGCGGGAGCGCGACTCGTCAGTGTTCCTGCATGGGAGGATTTTCAATTTCCTACTGACGATCTGTGCAATCGCATAAGGCCACGGACGCGGCTCATTGCCATCGCCAACCCAAACAATCCTACGGGAACGGTGGCCGCCGCGGCAGATCTGCTGCGAATTGCTCGCTCGGCCCCGGAAGCAGCGCTGCTGGTGGACGAAGCTTACTTTGAGTTCTACGGGCAAAGCATGCTGGCAGCGCGGAACGAAATCCCGAACCTGTTTGTGGCGCGGACGTTTTCCAAGGCATATGGACTAGCAGGCCTGCGCCTTGGCGCGCTCATTGGCGATGCGGATCAAATACGCGCGGTGCGGCGGGTCAGTTCGCCCTATAACGTGAATGCGGTGGCGCTAGCTTGCCTGCCGGAGGCGCTCGGCGATCAGACTTACATTCAGCAGTATGTAAGCGAGGTCCGCGAGTCACGGGGCCGTCTGGAGCGGGCCCTCGAAGCCTTCGGAATTCAGTTCTGGCCGAGTCAAGCGAACTTCGTACTGGCGCGGGTGGGGCTGGCGGCGTCCTTTGTCGAGCAAATGAGGCGGCGCAGCATATTGGTCCGCGACCGGTCGGCCGACCACGGATGTGAAGGATGCGTGCGCATCACCCTCGGCCCGCGCGAGCATGCGGATCGTTTGCTGACTGCGCTTCAGGAAATTTGCGAAGAGCTGGGCATTGCGCAAGGAGCGTCGCGGCGATGAGAAAAGGAAGCATCAAGCGCGTCAGCAAAGAAACGCAGATTCAGATCTCACTCACTATCGAAGGGCGCGGGCGCTACCAGGTGTCTACCGGCATTCGATTCTTTGATCACATGCTGGAGCTGTTCGCGCATCATGGGGGCTTCGATCTGAAGCTGAAGGCGTGCGGCGATCTCGACGTGGACCAGCACCACACCGTGGAGGATGTAGGGATCGTTCTCGGGCAGGCATTTGATAAGGCGCTGGGCAGCAAGCGCGGCATCCTGCGAGCCGGATATTTTCTCATGCCGATGGACGAAACCATGGGAATGGCTGCCGTGGATTTCTGCGGGCGCACCGCCGCCGTGGTAGACACCAAGGTGCGCACGCGTCTGGTTGGCGACCTGCAAGCGGAACTTGTGTCCGATTTTTTTGAAGGTTTTGCCCGGGGGGCGCGGGCCAATGTCCATGTGCGGGTGCTTTATGGGCGATCGAGCCATCACAAGATTGAGGCGCTGTTCAAAGCTTTTGCGCGGGCGTTGCGCGCGGCTTGCTGGCGCGACCGGCGCATGGTGCGCCTATTGCCCAGCACTAAGGGAGTGCTGTGATGATCGCGATTGTGGACTACGGCGCCGGAAATCTGGTCTCGGTGAAGAAGGCGCTGGACTGGCTGGGAGCGGGGAGCGCGATTACTTCCGATCCTGGGCAGGTGGCAAAGGCGACGAAAATCGTGCTTCCCGGTGTCGGCCACTTTGCTTCGACGTCGGCACTTGGTCGGCTAGGCTTGCAGGATGCGATTGCAGATGCCATCGGCCGTGGAATTCCGTTTCTTGGCATCTGCGTCGGCATGCAGTGGATGTTTGAGCGCAGCCAGGAATCACCGAACACCTTGGGCCTGGGCGTATTGGAGGGAGAATGCGAGCGCTTTCCCGCGAGCGTGAAATCGCCGCATGTGGGATGGAACCAGCTTGAGGTTGGCGCGTCCTCACGATTATTGCGGGGTGTGCCTTCGGCCGTCGTTTGTCTATTTCACGCATTCTTTTCGTGCGCCGGTGAGCGACACGACGGTGGCGTGCTGCGAGTATGGCGGACGATTTTCAGCGGCGGTGGAACGGGATCATCTGTTTGGTGTGCAGTTTCATCCCGAAAAATCCGGGGAGATTGGATTGAAGATATTGGGCAATTTTTGTGCGCTCTGACATGCTGACGAAACGCATTATCGCTTGCCTGGACGTGGATGGAGGGCGCGTCGTAAAGGGCGTGCAGTTTGAAAATCTGCGCGACGCTGGCGATCCGGCCGAATTGGCGAAGGCGCATAGCGCGTCGGGGGCGGACGAAGTCGTTCTTCTGGATATTTCGGCGGCGCACGAACGGCGTAGCACGCTGCTCGATACCGTGCGCCGGGCTGCAAGGCAATTGTTTATTCCCTTCACGGTGGGCGGCGGCATTCGCACGCTCGAAGATGCGGCCGCAGTGTTCTCCGCCGGTGCCGACAAGATCAGCATCAATTCCGCGGCGCTTGCCGATCCAGGTTTGATCACGCAAATTGCGGACGCGCTTTGGCTCGCAAGCGGTGGTCGTTGCAATTGATGCGAAGCGCTCTGACGGCGTCACGCATTGGCAGGCCTTCACGCATGGGGGGCGAGCGGGAACGGGGCGGGACGCGATAGCGTGGGCTCAAGAAGCAGAGTCACGCGGCGCGGGCGAAATCCTGCTGACATCGATGGATCGAGACGGGACTGGCATGGGATTCGATTGCGACCTGACGCGAGCTGTGGCCGACTCGGTTCGAATCCCGGTTATCGCATCCGGCGGGGCGGGCGGCGCACAACATTTTGTGGAAGTATTCCGCAAAGGGCACGCCGATGCCGCGCTGGCGGCATCGATTTTTCACTACGGTTTCAGCCGCCTCGTGGAGCTTAAGCAACAAGTCGCCACGCAGGGAATTCCCGTGAGGTGGCCATGCTGATTCCTTCGATCGATTTGATGGGCGGCAAGATTGTGCAACTGGTTCAGGGCAAGCGGAAGGCGCTGGAGTTCGACGACTTCGAGGTGTGGGTGACACGCTTCTCGAAGTATCCGCTAGTGCAATTGATTGATCTCGATGCCGCCATAGGTAACGGCGACAATGTGGACTTGATCAGAGAATTTGCGCGAAAACTTCCGTGCCAGGTGGGTGGAGGCATCCGCTCTGTGGCGGCTGCAAAGGCCGCACTGGCAGCGGGAGCGCGAAGGGTCATTATCGGATCGGCGCTGTTTGCCGAAGAGCAACTGCATACAGACTTCGCGGAGAAGATAGCTGAGGCGGTCGGCTCCAACCGTCTGGTTTTTGCTCTCGATGCGATTGGCGGTCGCGTAGCGACCCACGGATGGCGAAAAGTGACGAACGTCAGCCCACTCCAGATGGTGCAAGCGCTCGATCGCTGCTGCGGCGCATTTCTCTATACACACGTGGAGACGGAAGGTTTGTTACAAGGATTTCCGCAGGATGTGATTCGGCCTTTGCGAGAGGCTACAACCAGGCAACTGATTGCGGCGGGCGGAATTCGGTCGAAAGAAGAAATCGACGAACTGCATCGCATGGGAGTGGACTCCGTGGTCGGAATGGCCATCTACACAGGGCTCCTCCCCGGGTTCGCCTAAAACTTCAGTCCGACGGCTCGGCTGAGAAATGCGGCTAGCGGCGACATAGTGCGGCAAGCACTTACAAAGTCTGACATGAACCGTGGACCGCAAACTTGTTTCTCGGCGAAGTCTACGGAAGTCCCAAGATCGCGAAGCTTAAGGTCTTCCACGAATTCGTGATCGGCAGGGAAGCCGCGGGGCGGGCGCCGGAGTTTGCCGGCATCGTCCCAGTTGAGCAGCTTGCGGACCGCACGCCATTCCTTGGGACGCGACACGATGGCGCTTCGAACTTTGAGCAGCGTTGGGGGGTCGGGGCGCCACAGGCCGGACGCGGCGAAACAGCCTCCGGGTTCCAGGTGAAGGTAAAAGCCGGCAGAGTGAACATCCTTGCCTTGATGGGAAAAGCGCATGGCCACGTGAGTTTTGTAGAGGCGCTTGTCGTGGGAAAATCGTACGTCCCGGTAGATGCGAAACAAGGAACCGCGCGAGGGGCGCGGATCGGCGACCAGATGGGGCGCAATTTGGGATAGTGGTGCGGCGAACTCAGTGATAAAGCGCAAGGCCGGCTGACGCACGTTGGTTTCAAATTCATCCTGGTGCGCGAGGAACCACTCGCGATTGTTGTTGCGCTTGAGACGAGTGAGAAAGCGAAAAAAGTCGGGGGTGAAATAAACGGGCATCATTTAAAACCTTCCAACTTGAACACATGCTCCATCCGGTTTGCAATCGCGTTGAGTTTGAGCATCGCGGTCCGCGATGACGGGGATTGCGCCTTCGTCAGTGCACGCATGATCAGGTTCGTGTCAGCCTCGCAGGTTGAAGAAGCCGCCATCGATGGGATAGTCCACACCGGTGATAAATGCAGCTTCGTCCGAGCACAAGAATAAGGCGAGCGAAGCCACTTCCGCGGGCTCTGCCATTCGTCCGATCGGCTGCGACTTCGCCAGCATGTCGAACATTTCCTTCTCGCGTCCGGGATAGTTCTTCTGCAAATAGCCGTCCACAAATGGTGTGTGCACCCGTGCTGGTGAAACGCAATTACAGCGGATGTTGTGCGCGAGATAGTCTCGGGCAACCGAGTAGGTCATAGCGACCACCGCCCCTTTGCTCGTTGAATAGGCGAAACGATCGGCAAGACCCGATGATCCGGCGATCGACGCCATGTTCAAAATCACCCCACCACCGGCTTTCTTCATGTGTCCAACGACGGCGTTCAAGCAGTTGTAAAAACCTTTCACGTTCACGCGAACCACACGGTCGAAGTCTTTCTCAGTCGTGCTCTCAACCGTGCCGATATGCGAGATGCCGGCATTGTTAATCAGGATGTGAACTCGGTCGCCGCGGAATAGTTCCTCAAATCTGGCTTTCACTGCCGCATGGTTCGTCACGTCGCAAGAGTGAGCGGAGGCAGTACCGCCAGAGGCCGTGATTTGCTGGCAGGTTGCAGCCGCAGCGGATTCGTTTACGTCAAAAATTCGGATCACGGCTCCATGCGCTGCGAATTTCAAAGCGATGGCCTGACCGATACCACTCCCACCGCCGGTGATCACGGCGACTCTGCCGTCCAACCGGAAAGGGCCTGCGTTGCTGTCTGATTCTGTCAGAGCGAAACGCCTCGCTTCCAGGGAATGAAATCTTCTTGCGCTTTCTGCTCGGCTTTGGTTCGAACTTCACCGCTAGCGACTTGAATAACGAGATCCAGGACTGCTTCGCCCATTTGCTCGATTGTTTTCTCTCCAGTGACCACCGTTCCGGTGTCAATGTCAATGATGTCGTGCATGCGTCGCGCCAAGTCCGAGTTGGTTGAAAGCTTGACAACAGGCGCGATCGGATTTCCGGTCGGCGTGCCCAGTCCGGTCGTGAACAACACCACGCTTGCCCCGGCGCCGACCTGTGCCGTTACGCACTCCACATCGTTGCCTGGCGTACATTGCAGATTCAAGCCAGGTTCGATGGAATACTCAGGATAGTCGAGAACTGCGGCGACTGGAGATGCGCCGCCCTTCTTCGCCGCCCCCGCCGATTTCATAGCGTCAGTTAACAGCCCGTCGCGCATATTCCCCGGCGAAGGATTCATTTCGAAGCCGGAGCGGACGGCGGCGGCACGAGCGGCGTAGTCGCGCATAAGCTGAATAAAGCGGTCGCCGACGGCTGCAGTTTTACTTCTATCGATAAGTTCCTGCTCCACGCCGCATAATTCGGGGAATTCCGAGAGGATCGTTCTTCCTCCTAGAGCCGCGAGCAGATCGGCGGCGTGGCCAATGGCGGGATTGGCTGAAATACCGGAAAAGCCATCGGAGCCTCCACACTTCAAGCCCACGCAAAGATCGGCGAGGGGAGCGGGACTGCGCTGCGCTTTGTTGGTCTCGACCAGGCCGAGAAAAGTTTGGCGAATCGCATCGGACATCATCGCCGCCTCGGAGCCGCTGCGCTGTTGTTCGAGGACGAATAAAGGCTTGTTGAAGTTGGAATCGCGCTTGCGGATTTCTTCGCGGAGAATTACGGTCTGCGCGTGCTGGCATCCCAAGCTCAGCACCGTGGCGCCCGCGACGTTGGGGTGATGAATATAGCCGGCGATCAAGCCGCAGAGACTGTTGGAATCTTCGCGGGTTCCGCCACACCCGCCTTCGTGAAGCAGAAAGCGCACGCCGTCAATGTTCTGAAAGAGTCGGTCCGCCGGGGCTGGATCCGCTTGTGCCAAAGACGCATGAAGATCGACCTTGCCCAATGTTTCTTCCCGATAAAGTCTTGCCAGCTCCGCGACCTGGCGTCGGTAGACCTGGGGTGCGGCGAAACCCAACTCTTCTTCGAACGCAAGCTTCAGAACCTGTATGTTTTTGTTCTCACAAAAGACTAGCGGTACGACGAGCCAATAGTTTCGCGTGCCCGTTTGGCCATCGGAGCGGTGGTATCCAAGAAACGTTTTATTCTTCCATCGCGACACATCGGGCGGCGACCAGTGAAAATCGCGCGAATGCTCGCGGAAGCGCGCGGTCTTGTGCTGGATATTGCTCACCGTCAAGAGTTCTCCCGCTGCGATTGGCTTGACGGCTTTGCCCACTAGGACACCGTACATAATGACAGCGTCCCCAGTGCCAAGGTTTCGCGTGGCGAATTTATGTTTGGCGGGCACACTTTTTACGAGAGTATGGGTTTCGCTTGCGAATTCGATGTGCTCTCCGGCTTTCAGGTCGGTGAGGGCGATCAGCACGTTGTCGCGGGGATCGAGTTGGAGCACGTTCAGAGGCATCGCGGTTGGA
Organism: uncultured Acidobacteriaceae bacterium; assembly: GCA_963733795.1. Classification (GTDB taxonomy): domain Bacteria; phylum Acidobacteriota; class Terriglobia; order Terriglobales; family Acidobacteriaceae; genus Sulfotelmatobacter. Next base: position 225,200 of record CAVTED010000001.1, on the reverse strand, counting down.
GGCTCTTTTTATCGCGAATGAGTCGGCATATTGTAAAACATTGCTCGTACAATGTTCGCTGTTTCTGGTGAGGGCGGCTTCGCTCGAGGGACAGCCGAGGCGGCCGTCCCTACATGGGCGATTCTTAACTGCCCAGCTGGTAAAATCGCCGGGCGTTGCCGCCGAGAATACTATCCTGATCCTCGGGAAGTTTCCTGAGAACGTAGCTTTTCACGACTTCGACCGCTCGCGCGTATGATGCCGCAACCAGGCACACGGGCCAGTCGGAACCGATCATCAGTCGATCCGATCCGAAGGATTTGAAGGCGACATCGAGAAACGGGACAATCTGCTCCGCTGTCCAATGCTGCCAGTCGGCTTCGATAACCAAACCTGACAGTTTGCAGAACACGTTCGGAAATGCGGCGAGCTGGGAAATGCCTCGCGCCCATGAATCGATATGGCCACTCTTGATCGGAGGCTTGGCAAGATGATCGAGAACAAAGCGCTGACGCGGAAACCGTGCTACGAATTCTGCGGCTATGGGAAGATGCCTGGTGTAAATCAAGATGTCGTAGGCCAGATCGAACTCTTCCAAGACAGAGATGCCGCGCATGAAATCAGGTTGCGCCAGAAAACGATCGTCAGGCTCACTCTGTACGACGTGGCGAATTCCGACCAGCTTTGGATTTCGAGCCAGGACTTCCAGTTGAGACCTAACGTCTGGCGACCGCAGATCGACCCAACCGACCACACCGAGAATCGACGGAGAACTCGCAGCCAAATCGAGAAGCCAGCGAGTTTCTTGCAACGTCTGGCGTGCTTGAACCGCGATCGATCCACCGAAGCCAGCGTTTTTCAGTTCAGGATCAAGATCATCGGGCAGAAAATTCCGGCGAAGCGCGGCCATTGAATCATCAATCCACTCGTATTCTGCAGAGTTATACATCCAGAAGTGTTGGTGGGCATCAATGTGCATGGTCTCGCTGCCGTTATCGTGGTCGCACAGCAATTTAACAGGCTTACCAAGTGTGCAGCAGTGATTGAATGTCAGAGTCGGGGAGAAGTAGGACTGTTGAGGATTTTCATCACGTTCGCGATCGCCGGCAGCAGTTCGGTACTGAGACGACTCTTGTCTACGCAGCCGAGTGCACCTGCCTCAATTGCGCGCGGAAGAAGGACGTGGGGATCATGCTGACTCATGATCAGAATCTTGGCGGCTGGCACCTTTTTACGAAGAAGACGCGCTACTTCCAGACCATTTAAGCCAGGCATGCTTATGTCTAAAAGTATAAGGTCGGGAAGGATGTCCGCCGCCTTCTGAATCGCCTCGGCTCCGTCTTTCGCTTCGCCGCAGACTGCCCAATGGGCAACCGGAGCAAGAATGTTCGTGACGCCTCGACGCACCCATTCATTGTCGTCGGCAATGAGAATCTTCATTGAGTATTGGTGCCTGCGGTTGCTGAAGCGGTCAGTTAAAACCTAGCCACGAAAGGTGTCCGGCTCCTTCTACCATCGATGATAGTCGGAGAGCGAAGAGAATGAATATACAGGATTCGCTGTACTGCCAATTCCAGAGCCGGACCTTCAAGGCGTAAGCCAGTCCTTACTCGCGATCTTTTTCCCCGTCTTTAAATTTAGAGAAAGTTCACGAGAAGTCGACTGGCTTCGCCGTTGTCGGGACTATTGTTGAGGCGGGGGCGCTGGCTGGTCCGAACCGGCGTCCGCGTGACGGTTTTGCATTCGTTGTTCGCGCCTGGCCTGCATCTCGTCCCACTTTTTCTGCTGGTTCGAGTCGAGAAGGGCACGTACTTGTGTATCCGCGTTCTTACGGATATCCATCATCTTTGCGCGGCGGTCCTGCTGCGCAGTAGAGGAGTCCTGGTGGAGGCTCTGCATCTGAGATTGTTCGGACTGGAAGATCTCTTGCACTTTGGTTTGCTGATCAGAAGTAAGGTTCAGCTTCTTAGTCAGTTCCTGGGTACGCTGCGCGGGATCCTGCGGGCCGTGATGCCACCCGCCGCGCTCTTGCGAGGCCTGGTTGTTTGATGGGCTATCCTGGGCCGCGACAAACGGCGCGGCAATTGAGATAGCGCTGGCCGCGACGAGTACAAGCAATCGTTGCTTAAACATGGAAATCTCCTTTTCGAAGCGATCGATCTGTATCTATAAACGGAATTATGCCCCGGAAGTTGCGCGGCGCAAGGGAATTCGGCAATCTTTGCACAACTTTACGAAGCGGCTCAATTTGAAACCAGCGACAAACTTTTACAGTTCACAGACAAAGAGAGCGGTATGATCCACCAAGATGGCGCTAGAATCCCTGCGCGAAGCTATGAAGATCTCCAGTCTTCAAGTCTTAATCGTCCAAAGCAGACGGCGCTCAAACCTCGTGTGGCACTTTCTCTTCGCGTTTTATGTGATCGCATCTCTAGCGCCTCTGTTGTGGGGACAAGCAACCGCGCCGCTCTCGACTCCGGCGGCGGCTGGACGCACGATCCATGGGATAGTGAAGTCGGGGAATATGCCGATTCCAGGCGCCGGAGTTTCTGTCACGGATGTGGCGACGAAGCTGCAGGTGGGAAGCACTTCGACGGATGTGGACGGCAGTTATTCACTGATGGTCCCGACAGAGGGACGTTATACGGTGCGGGTGGAAATGTCGGCATTTGCCGCGAGCAGCCAGGAAGTGCTTTCGGACGCGGCCCATCCAGATGTGCAGGCGAATTTTGAACTGATTCTGCTGTCGCGGGCGCAAGAGAATCGCAACCGGCAGCGGCAGGCCAGCGCGGCCGGGCGCGGCTTCCAGAGTCTTGCGGTATTTCAGAGTGCGACTGGGCAGGATGCAGCCAACAGTTCGATGAGTGAGGTTGCGCCTTCTGGCATGCCAGTTCCCGGGATTGCGCCGGACACCGCGACGGAATCCGTAGCAGTTTCGGGGAATACGTCCAACTCGTTTAATACGATGAGTGCTGACGAAATGCAACAGCGCTTTAACGACGCTCGCCAACAAGGCGGGGGGTTTGGGGGTGGCGGGTTTGGTGGTGCCGGAGGTGGCTTCGGTGGCGGAGGATTCGGCGGCGGTGGGTTTGGCCGGCGGGGATTTGACATCAATCGTCCCCATGGATCGTTATATTACGGCATCGGTGACTCGGCGCTGAATGCGTCTCCTTATTCCCTTACGGGCCAGCCCACGGAGAAGCCAGGATACCGGCAGAACAGTTTCGGGGGATCTGTGGGCGGGCCGCTGAACATTCCACATATCTATCATGGAGGGAGCAAGACTTTTTATTTCGTCAACTACAACGGCAGGCGCGCGGAGAATCCCTTCGATCAGTTTTCGACAGTACCAACACTACTGGAGCGGCAAGGGAACTTTTCCCAAACGACCTACACTTCAGGAGCTGAAGCGGGACAGCCCGTCCGGATTTTTAATCCCGCTACCAACAGTGCTTACCTCAACGCCACAATTCCGCAAATTAATTCCGCGGCGCAAGGGTTATTAGCGTATGTTCCGCTGCCGAATTTGCCCGGCAACTTCCAGAATTTCCATTTTGTGACTTCCGCGGCCAGCGACAGTGACGATTTGAACGTGCGTTTGAATCACACCTTCGGTGCAGCGCCAGTGCGGGGACGCCGGGGCGGCAGGGCGGAACGCCCCGCGCAACAACCTGTCGATTGGTTTCCACTACCACGGCTCGAACACCAACCTGACCAACCCCTTCCCGAGTGTTGGAGGGAACAGCAATGTACGCAGTTTTGATGTTCCAGTGTCGTATACGCGCAGCATTGGAAAGCTGACCAATATTGTGCGTGTAGATTTCAACCGCAGCCGGTCACGCACGCAGAACCTTTACGCTTTCAACAACGACATTGCGGGAGCGCTGGGGATCGGCGGGGTCTCGCAGAATCCTTTCGACTGGGGGCTACCGAATCTGTCATTCACAGATTTCGCCAGTCTTCAGGATACCACTCCGTCGCTCACGCGAAATCAGACTTACACCTTCTCCGACAATATTATCTGGAATCACGGCAAACACACGTGGCGCTGGGGCGGAGATTTCCGGCGAGTGCAGGTGAATACTGAAACGGACAGCAGTCCGCGTGGGTCGTTCGTTTTCACGGGCCTCAATTCCTCGCAGCTCGATGGCAGCGGAAACCCCTTGCCGGGGACAGGTTACGATTTTGCGGACTTTCTTCTCGGACTGCCACAGCAGACCTCCGAGGAGTTTGGACAGAACAATCACTTTCGCGGTAATTTCTGGGACTTGTACGGCCAGGATGAATGGAAGATGCGCGGGAATGTCACGCTCAATCTCGGAGTGCGCTATGAGTACATCTCGCCGCTGACGGAAATCAACAATCGCATTGTGAACCTGGACCTTTCCCCTGGTGTGCTGGTGCTGAACCCCGCGCTCACGCCGACGGTAGCGCCGATTCAACCGGGACAAGCAGGGCCGTACAGCGGCAAGCTGCCGGCCAGTCTAGTGCGGCCCGATCGCAATAACATCGCGCCGCGCATTGGCTTTGCCTGGAAGCCGTTGTCCAAAACTGTCGTGCGCGGCGGATACGGCATCAACTACAACACGGGCTGCTTATCAGAGCATCGCGCAGCAACTCGCGTTTCAGCCGCCATTCTCCACCACGGCGACGAACATTCAGACAGCCCCAGGAGAATTGACGCTGCAAAACGGATTCCCGGCAATCAGCTGGCATTACGAATAGTTACGCGGTGAATCCGAATTATCGGTTGGGCTATGTGCAGATTCGAAATCTGGATATTCAGCAGCAGATTCGACCCACATTGCTGCTAAATATTGACTACACCGGAACTAAGGGGACGGATCTGGATGTGCTGGAGGCGCCGAATCGAACTGCGACTGCGATTCGTATTCCTGGAGTGCAGGCCTTTAATTATGAGACCTCGGTGGCGGATTCGGAGGCGAATGCGGGATCGGTGCGGCTGCGCAAGCGCCTGTCGTCGGGATTCTCGATTGGCGGCATTTACACGTTTTCCAAATCGCTCGACGACGCCTCTTCCATCGGCGGAGGAGCAACCTCGGGCTCCAATACTCCCGGCTTGGGCGCGGGCGGAACCGGGGGCGGCGGGGGTGGCGGCTCGTCCGGCGGAGGGGGATCGAACGTTGCGCAGAATGCTTTCGACTCTGGCCGCGGAGCGTGGGCTTTCCAGTTTTAACCAGACGCACAAGTTCACCGCGGATTATTTGTGGGAACTTCCTTTCGGAAACGACAAGCGCTGGCTTACCGGACATGCTCCCTTGCGCGCCATTTTCGGAGATTGGCAATGGAGTGGCGACTGGACGGTCGCTTCCGGCTTGCCATTTACGCCGCGCTTGCTGGGCAACATTGCCGATGTAAATCGTGGAAGCAATGGAACGCTTCGACCCGACATTGTTGTGGGGCAATCGGTGAGCCTGTCGAATCCCTCAATCGGGGAATGGTTCAATAAGGCTGCGTTCGTGGCCCCGCCGACCGGACAATTTGGCAATGCGCGCCGCAATAGCATTATCGGTCCGGGCTCAAAGGTATTTGATATGGCGTTTACAAAAGTCATTTCGCTGAAGGAGGCGCGCGTGCTTGAGTTTCGCGCTCAGGCTACCAATATTTTCAATATTCCGAATTACTCGTCGATTGATACAAACTTGAATTCGCCCACATTTGGCCGAGTCACGGCAGTCGGCGGCATGCGGCAATTTACGATTACGTCACGATTTCGGTTTTGAAGGAATGCTCGTGGGATGTTCCGGAAGATCATGATTTCAAATCCAACCCGATTCGCCGATCAAGCCGTCGCAGTGCTTCTGACGCTCGTGCTTCTGTGCGCTGGGTCGCCATCGCAGGAGCAGTCGGATTATGTGTTTCGCACTGGATCAGAGTTGGTGTTGGTGAACGTGACGGTGCGGGACAAAAGTGGGAACTTTGTCCAGGGACTTAAGCCGGAAAACTTTACGATTCTCGAAGACAACAAGCCGCAGAAGGTTATTTCTTTCGACGTGGAAAACGTGGATGCGGCACCAACGACGGATGTCGCGCAAGCCAAGCCGCTGGCGGAACCGGCGCCTGAACAGACGAATCAGCCCACTTCGCCCGCAGATGCGGCGAAACAATTCAAAGACCGGCGTTTGATTATTTTGTTCTTCGATCTCTCAGCCATGGAACCGGACGAAATTGACCATGCGGTTACGTCCGCCGAACACTATGTCGACACGCAGATGGCGGCTGCGGACCTGGTATCGGTTGTTTCGCTGGGAAGTTCGCTACTGGTGAACCAGGACTTTACCGCCGATCGCGACTTGCTGAAAAAACAGCTCCAGCAATTCAGTTCGGGCAGCGGACAGGGTTTCGAAGAAGGCACCACGGGCACCACCGAAGGGACGCCCGACGCAGGCCAGCCATTTACCGCCGACGACACCGAGTACAACATCTTCAACACGGACCGGCGCCTGGAGGCGCTGCGATCGGTGGCGGAAAAGCTGTCACACGTGCAACAGAAGAAATCACTGATCTATTTTTCCAGCGGCATGGATCGCACCGGCATAGAGAATCAATCGGAACTGCGCGCGGCCGTGAACGCGGCGGTGCGTTCTAATCTGGCGATTTACACCATGGACATGCGCGGCTTGCAGGCGCTGGTGGCGGGCGGGGAAGCGCAGAATGCCAGCCTGCGCGGGGTCTCGGCCTATTCCGGGCAATCGACGATCAATGCCTTGAATTCCAATTTTACGACGCAGGAAACCCTGGTGACGCTGGCCAGCGACACTGGCGGCCGGGCCTTTCTCGATTCCAACGATTTCAGCTAAGATTTTCAAAGGAGTGCAGCAGGATACGTCGACCTACTACCTGCTCGGCTATCACAGCACGAACCTGGCGCGGGACGGACGTTACCGGCGCATCGTCGTAAAGTGCAGTGTTCCGGGAGTGAAGATCGATTATCGCCGCGGTTACTATGCGCCTGCGGATTATCAGCACTCCACGAAAGACGACAAAGAGCGGCAGCTTGAAGAGGAACTTGCCTCCGAGATGCCGGCCACCGATTTGCCGCTGTATCTGGGCGTGGCATATTTCCGCCTGGATGGTAACAAGTTTTTCGTGCCCGTCTCGCTGGTGGTGCCGGGATCGCAGATTCCATTCGTTCGCAGCAGCGACCGCGACAAGGCAACTCTGGATGTCATCGGGATGGTGCTCGATAGCGAACACCATCCGCTGAACAGAATTCGCGATACCGTGAAACTTGCGGTGAGCACATCAACTGAAGTGCAAAAAAAGAATGTGCAGTACGACACTGGAATGAGCCTGTTGAGCGGCAAGTATCACCTGAAGTTCGTAGTGCGCGAAAATCAGACCGGGCGCATGGGATCTTTCGAAACTGACATCGCCGTGCCGGATTTGAAGACGCAGCCGCTGAAGATGAGCTCAGTCGTGTTAGCCAGTCAGATTCAACCCGTGAAGAAAAATGCAAATCTGAATCCGCTGGTGCGCGACGGCAATGAGATTATCCCGAATATTACACATGTCTTCTCGGCCACGCAGCACCTGTTTCTTTATTACGAGGTCTACGACCCGACGCGGCCGGCGATCACGGACGCGACAAGAGGGGGCGCCGAGAACAAGACTGGCATCCGGCTCTTAAGCAACGTCGCATTCTTTCAAGGCAAGGCCAAAACGTACGAGAGTTCGTCTGGTCGAGCTGACAGAGTTAAATGCGCGCGAGCGCAAGGCTGCCGTCTTCCAATTGGATGTTCCGCTCGCATCGCTCAAGCCAGGCTTCTATACCTGCCAGGTCAATGTGATTGACGATGCCGGCGGGCACTTCCTGTTTCCGCGGCTCGCTTTGCTGATCCGGCACGAACCAGCGAATCGTCCGGCTCGTTGACGCCCGCACATTTTCGGTGTCACTTCCAAAGCGCCCAACGCTTCTGTGAGAAAATGTGAATCCATTTCGATTTTGCGGAGGGTAGTTCCTGTCCATTCCCATCGAAGATTACGCCATGATTGGCGACTGCCACACAGCCGCCTTAGTCTCAAAACAAGGGCTCGATCGACTGGCTTTGCCTTCCCCACTTCGATTCGCCCGCATGTTTTGCGGCTCTGCTCGGAACCGCAGAAAACGGACATTGGTCTATCTCGCCTGCGGAACCCGTTCGGGCCATCCGCCGCCGCTATCGTGACGGATCTCTCATTTTGGAAACTGAGTTCGAGACCGAAAGCGGCTCGGCCATGCTGATCGACTGCATGATTCTGCGCGAAGGCATGCCTGAACTTCTGCGCATGGTTGTAGGCACCAGAGGGCAAGTCCGGATGAAACTCGAGCTGGTGATTCGGTTCGACTACGGTTCGGTAGTGCCGTGGGTTCGCCGCACTGATAGCGGAATTTCCGCGATTGCCGGTCCCGACATGATCAGGCTGCGCTCGGATGTGGAATTGCACGGCGAGAACATGAAGACGCTGTCTGAGTTTACGGTTGCGGAGGGACAGAAGTTATCATTCGACCTGACCTGGTATCCGTCACACGTGAGCGAACCCGCAGCGGTGAATGTCGAAACGGCCATTCAGAAGACGGAGAAGTGGTGGCAAGAATGGTCGGATCGGTGCACGTATCAGGGCCCGTGGCGGGACGCGGTGATGCGTTCGCTCATCACGCTAAAAGGCCTGACATTTCTGCCCACGGGCGGGATCGTAGCGGCCCCTACAACTTCTTTGCCCGAATTGATTGGCGGAGTGCGGAACTGGGACTACCGTTTTTGTTGGGTGCGAGACGCAACGCTTACCTTGCAATCTTTGATTCAAGCCGGATATCTGGATGAAGCACGAGACTGGCGGGAGTGGCTTCTGCGGGCGGTGGCGGGCAGCCCTTCGGAGCTCAACATTCTTTATGGGTTGCGCGGTGAACGCAGGCTGACGGAACTGGAATTGCCTTGGTTGCAGGGATACGAAAAGTCTGCGCCGGTGCGAACCGGCAACGCCGCTTACCAACAATTTCAGCTGGATATTTTTGGCGAGGTTGCAAACACTCTTTATCAGGCGCGCGAAGCCGGACTAGGGCCGGCGAAACACGCGCGCCACGAGGTGGTGCTGGCATTGCTGGAGTTTCTGGAGACTGGATGGGAGCGGCCCGATGAAGGGATTTGGGAGGTGCGCGGTCCGCGCCGGCATTTTGTCCATTCGAAAATGATGGCATGGGTTGCGGTCGATCGTTTCGTGCGGTCGGCGGAAAAGGGCCGGTTCACGATCGAGATACCGCGATGGAAGAAACTTCGCGATGCCATCCACGAGCAGGTTTGCCGGCAGGGTTTTGACGCGAGCATGGATTCATTTGTGCAATATTACGGATCCAAACATCTCGACGCCAGCATTCTCATGATGCCGCTGGTCGGTTTTCTTGGAGCCGATGATCCGCGCGTAAAGGGCACGGTTAAAGCGATTGAGACGCATCTTATGCGCAACGGTTTTGTGGGACGGTACACACAAGATCCCGCCGTCGACGGTTTACCCCATGGGGAAGGAACGTTTCTCGCTTGCTCCTTCTGGTTGGCGGATAACTATGAATTGCAAGGTCGGCACCAGGAGGCGGTCCGCTTGTTCGACCATCTGCTAGAAATCCGCAACGACGTTGGTCTTCTCGCGGAAGAATATGATCCCGTCGGAAAGAGGCAGTTAGGTAATTTTCCCCAGGCGTTTTCTCACGTCGGCCTGGTGAATACGGCTTTTAACTTAGCCAAGGGCACAGGCCAGCCTTCTGCGGCTCCGGATGCAGCAGCCAGTGGCTGAGGCCCCCGCTTCATGGCTGAACGACCTGACCCGGTGTGGGATGGACTTTCACGTTCTGAATCGCCGATGCGTCCCAGCCTCCGCCCAACGCTTTGACCAGCAGAACTGACGTGACCATCTGCTGGCCGAGCAATTGGGTCGACAGTCGCTGGTTGGTGAGCAGCACAGTTTGCGCTGTAATGACATCGAGAAATGTCGTCAGCCCGCCCACGTAGCGATCATTGGCGATGTCCAGCGCCCGACGCGCATCTGCGACTGCCGCATTCTGAGTCTGAGCGGCGCGAGACAACGAATCCAATCCCGATAGACTGTCTTCCACTTGCTGAAAGGCCGTTAAAGCAGACTGTCGGTAGTTCGCGACAGACTCCTGATAGGCCGCTTGCGTGGCCGCGAGATTGGCCCGATTGCGTCCACCATTGAAGATGGGCTGCAACAGATCGCCGCCCAAGGACCAGAAAGCGCTGGGAGCGGTGATCAGCGAGCCCAGGGTCGTGCTTTCGAAGCCGCCGCTGCCGGCAATCGTGAATTGCGGATAGAACGCGGTCTTGGCAACTCCTACAAGGGCATTCTCGCTGGCCATGGCTCGTTCGGCGGTGGCGATATCGGGCCGGCGCTCCAACAGATCGGACGGCATTCCCAAAGGAACAGGCGGGGGAACCGCCCGTAACGGTGCGACCGGAACGCTGAATGAAGAAGCCGGATTTCCGGCCAGTGCGGCGACGGCATGTTCAAATTGCGCTCGCTGCTGCTGCAGCAGATAAAGTTGCGTGACCGTGGAATCAAGCAGCGTTTGCTGTTCGGCTAAATCCAGCCCTGAGGCGATGCCGCCTTCATGACGATGATTCACCACCGCCAAGCCCTGCTGTTGAATCTTGACTGACTCCTGCACCACGCCAGTTTCGGCGTCGAGTTCGCGTAAGCTGAAATAGTCTGCAGCGAGTTCGGCGGTCAAAACCAGTTGAACGTTTTGCAGATCGGCCGCAGTGCCTTGCAGATTCGCGTTGGCGGCCTGCAGATTCTTCCGGTTCCGACCGAAGAGATCGACTTCATAGTTCAGCGCGAATGGGATGTCGTACACGCTTTGCGTGATGGCCGCGCTTGGCGCAAGGATTTGTGGGCGATTTCCCGAAAAGCGATTCCGTGATGCGTTGGGATCCGTTGTCAGCGTGGGAAAAAGGGCAGCAGACGTGACCCGCGCCAGCGAACGCGCCTGATCCAGACGACTCTGGGCGGCAGCGAGCGACTGGTTCGCCGCCAACAATTGTTGTTCGTACCCATTGAGTTCTTCATCGTGGAAAATCTCCCACCATGCACCTTTGGGGATCGCATCTTTCGGCGCCGCCTCGCGCCATGGCCCTTCACTCTTCCATGCGGACGGAGCTTGCATGGGAGCACGCTGATATTTCGGCCCCACAGTGCATCCCGACAACCACACGCTGGCCCCGAGCGCCACCGCTGCCGGCCACCTCATGAATGCTTACCTTCTGTGTTTTCCGCGGCGACATTTACTTTCTGGCCATCCTCGATGGACTCGGCGGGATTAATGATGACGCGGTCGTCAAGGCTCACTCCACCCAGAATCTCCAGCGTGGTGCCATAGTCTCGTCCAATGGTGATAGGCCGCAATTGCACTTTGTTGTCAGCTCCCACAATGGCCAGCTGGGCGCCCTCCTGACGAAACAACATGGCATTCACCGGCACGGTAACTCTTGCGGCATCGATCTTGGGAGAGAAGTGCACTTCGCCGAAAGAGCCGCGCAACAAACGGCCATCTTTATTAGGAACATCCACTTCCGTGAGCAAGGTGCGCGTTACGGGATCAATCGCATCGGCGGTCCGCGCCACTGTTCCTCTAAACTTTTGCCCGGGGATCTCCTGCAGTGTGACATAGGCCGGCATCCCACTCTTAATGGCGGGAGAGTAGGCTTGCGGCACATTAGTGAATACGCGTAGCGGATCGACTTTGGCAAGAATGAACAACTCCACGCCGCCCGAACCGGCGTTGATGAGCGCGCCAGGATCGACATTGCGCTTGACCAGTACGCCAGAGAACGGCGCGTACACATGCTTAAAAGATTCGAGCTGCTGAAGACGACGCACATTGGCGTCGGCCGCGGCCAGGGTGGCCTGAGCCTGCTGATAGGCGCTCGATTGGGTGTCGGCTTCCTGCTGAGACACGGAGTCCGTCTTGCGCAGATTCTGCCAGCGCTCGGCGGATATTTTTGCCAGATCTCGTTGGGCGACCATTTGCTGCCGGCTGGCGCGAGCCTGCGATAATTCCTGATCGACTTCCGGAGTATCGATCTCTGCCAGCAGTTCGCCCTTGTTTACATGGCTGCCAATATCCTTGTACCAGCGCAGCAGGTAGCCGCTGGTGCGGGCGAAGATGGGAGATTCCTCATAGGCCTGCAACGAGCCTGGCAGAACCAGTTCTTCATCGGGCTTTTCCGCCGTGGGATGAACCACCGAGACCGTAGGAACGGAATCGATCTCCGTTTCCTTCGCCAAAGCATGTCCGGCACGAATGCGGCTGAACATGCTAGCCGCGCCGCTCAGCGCCAGCACAACGACGACCAGCATGACGATGATCACCGCCTTGCGCGGCGGCGCTGCCGGAAGTTCGGGAGGTGGCGTCACCTGCGGTGGAGTGTGGTGCGCCTCCGCCACGGACTTATCTGTTTCTGATTCCTTCTGCATGATTGCTCGCTGCACTCCTGAATCTATCTTTACGATTTAATCTCTCTTGCCTCGGTTTCTCGACGGCTGTGCACCATGGCGAAGACGCATGGAACAAAAAATAATGTTGCCACAGTCGCGAACATCAGGCCTCCGATGACCGCCCGGCCCAGCGGCGCGTTCTGCTCGCCGCCCTCACCGAGGCCCAGCGACATCGGAAACATGCCGATCACCATGGCCAACGCCGTCATCAGTACGGGGCGAACTCGGGTGTAGCCCGCTTCCAGTGCCGCTTTCACGGCCGGAACGCCGGCCTGCATCCGATCCCGGGCAAACGACACCATCAGGATGGAGTTCGCCGTCGCCACTCCCATACACATCACGGCTCCGGTCAATGAAGGTACGCTGAGCGTGGTATGGGTCAGCAGCAGAATCCACGCAATCCCCGCCAACGCACCCGGCAGGGCCGTAATGATAACGAATGGATCGAGCCACGACTGGAAATTTACGACGATCAAGAAATAGACCAGCAGGATCGCTCCCATCAGTCCAATCCCCAACCCCACGAACGAAGACCGCATGGTTTCCACCTGTCCGCGCACGACGATACGCGTACCTCGCGGCAGATGATTCATGAACGGTTGCAGGACTTTCATCGTGTCCTTGGCCACCGCACCCAGATCGCGCCCCTGCGTGCTGGCGTAGACATCAATCACCGGCTGGATGTTGTAGTGCGAGACCACTGCAGGCCGCGCCGTTGGAGCCAACCGGACGAGGTTGCCCAGCACCTGTGAGTTGGGAACGGCAGGATCATTGACCGGCATATTCATCAGGTCCTGCAGCGATGTCATGCGGTACTGCGGTGACTGGACCGCCATCGAATAAGTGACGCCATTCTTAGGATTCAGCCAGTATGCGGGCGCAGTTTGAAAGCTGCCGCTCAGAGAAACCAGTACGCTCTGCGCCACGTCGCGCGGATTCATACCTACCTGAGTGACGAGATCGCGATCCATTTCGAGGTGCAAGGTCGGCAGGCCCAGCATTTGCTGCACGTGGACGTCGGCTGCGCCAGGAACACGGCGCAGTCGGTTGGCAATTTGCTGGGCTATTCCGTAGTTGCTGTCCAAGTCTGTCCCCATCACCTGAATATCGATCGGCGCGGGCAATCCGAAGTTCAGAATCTGGGTCACGATGTCTGCGGGTTGGAAAAAAAACTCAACTCCAGGAAATTGCCTGGGCAGCTGTTGCCGCAGTTCTTGAACGATCTCTTCCGTGGGACGATGGTGGTCCGTGTTCAGGCCGACCAGAATTTCCGCGTCGCTGGTGCCGATCACTCCTGAATTGCTGTAGGACAAATTGATGCTGGAGTTCGGCAATCCAATGTTGTCCAGCACAGTAGCAATCTCGCCCTGGGGAAGATCTTGATGCAGAAATTGTTCGACCTGCGCGCACAGCCGAGCCGTTTCTTCTACCCTGAGGCCGGCGCGGGCGCGCATGTGCAAGCGAATGAGGCCGGCATCTACGGACGGGAAGAAGTCCTCGCCCAGGAAAAATGTCCAGCCTAACGATAGCAGGCAGAACGCCAGAAAGACGGAGGCGAAAAGTAAGCGATGGTCCATCGTTGTTTCTAGGAGCTGATAGTATCCACCGCGAAACTTTTCGAAGCCTCGCTCAAATCCCCGCTGAAAGTGCCCCATGAAACTCTTCGGCCCCTCCGCCTTGTGCTCGTGTCCGCGCATGATGTACATCACGAGCGTGGGAATGAGCGTGCGCGAAAGGAAATAAGAAGCCAGCATGGCGAAGACGACGGCTTCGGCGAGCGGCACGAACAGAAATTTCGCCACTCCGGTCAGGAAGAACATGGGTACGAAGACGATGCAGATGCAAATCGTGGAAACGAAGGCCGGGACTGCGATCTGCGCCGCGCCATCCAAAATTGCCTGTTTCATCTCCTTGCCCTGAGCCAGGTTGCGCTCGATGTTCTCGATTTCCACGGTCGCGTCATCCACGAGGATACCCACGGCCAAAGCCAGACCGCCGAGGGTCATGATGTTGATCGTCTGACCGAGCGCACTCAACACGAGGATGGAAACGAAGATCGAGAGCGGGATGGAAATTGAAATGACAATCGTGGGCCGCCAGTCGCCGAGAAAGAGCAGGATCATGGCCGCGGTCAGAAGAGCCGCGGTCAGGCCCTCCACAATCACACCCCGAATAGACGCGCGCACGAACAGCGATTGATCAAAGAGCGGGGTGATTTTCATCTCCGGCGGAAGGGACTGAGATGCCTGCTGAGCCATGCGCTTCACGCCCTCGACGATAGTAATAGTGGAGGCGCTTCCGACCTTCAACATGGACATCAGGGCGCCGCGGACACCATCCATGTGCACGATGTTGGTTTGGGGCGCAAAGCCATCGCGAATGTGCGCCACGTCGCGCATGTAAATAGTCGAGCCATTCACGGTCTTGACGGGAAGGTCGTTCAATTCCGCGATGGTCTGAGGATTGCCGTTCATCTCGACCTGATACTCCAGAGAACCGATCTTGGTGGTGCCGGCGGGGAGTATCAGGTTCTGCGCGTTGAGCGAATTCACAATGTCATTGGGCGAGAGTCCGTTGGCCTGCAGCCGCGGCATATCCAGATCGACTTGGACCTGGCGGATCTTGCCGCCGTAAGGATATGGCGTGGCCGCACCCGGAACCGTCGCTAACTGCGAGCGCAGGAAATTGTTGCCGAGATCGAAGAGCTGTTGTTCGGGCAGAGTTTTGCTGCTCAAGCCCAGCTGGACAATCGGAGTCGAAGAGGCGGAGTAGGTAACTATTAGCGGCGGTGTGGTTCCGGGCGGCAGGCCGCGAAGGATGGTTTGGGACATCGCCGTGGTTTGTGCGAGTGCGGTTTGGATATTTGCGGTGGGCTGAAAGAAAATCTTGATGACACCGATGCCGTTGAGTGATTGGGACTCGATGTGCTCAATGTCGTTGACCGTGATCGTGAGGCCGCGCTCGGAGTTCGAAACAATGCGGTCCGCTATTTCCTCCGGGGACATGCCGGCATAGTTCCACACTACGCTGATTACGGGAATGTTGATGTCAGGCAGGACGTCAACCGGCATCCGCAGAACGACTAGAGGCGTCAGAAGAATTAACACCAACGCCATGACCACAAACGTATAAGGGCGCCTGAGAGCTAACGCAACAATCCACATCTTTTAACTGGTCTCCAACCCGGATAGGGCGAAACTCGTAGGTGCGGCCGACAGCAACCATGGATTGGATGAGGCTGTGGACCGCGCCGATTCCACAGTATATGAGAATCAGGCGGGCAATGCTGAAAGCAACATATTACTTTACAAACATAGCAGACGTGGCGTTCGGTTCGAATTTGAGGCCTGACGGGCGGTTTGGTTCACAACTCAGTCCCCAGTCCCGATCTTTTCTCCACGCTTCAGAGTTCGGTCAAAGAACTCGGCAGTCGCGGAATAGGCCCGCATCCAGTCTCTCCATCGCAAGAAGCCGTGAATCTCATCCGGCAGAATGAGTTGTTCGAAGGGTACGTGCTGCGCGCGCAAGCGCTGCACCAGGTCCACCGTCTGGCTGAAAGGTACGTTGCGATCGTCATCGCCATGGATGAGCAACACCGGCGATTTCCACGTGCTCACATAGGCATCGGGCGACGATTCCCAAGCCAGCTTGATTGCAGCGTCGGCGTCCGGCGGGCGCAGCGCCAGATTGCCGAAATAGGGTCGCTCGGTAAGAAAGACACTCCAGTCGTGCACGCCGTGAAAATCCACTCCCGCCTTGAACAGATCCGAATTCCGCGCCAGACCCATGGCGGTCAGAAAGCCGCCGTAGGAACCTCCCCACAATCCAATCTTCTCCGCGTCAACTTCGGGCAGCGTTTGCAGATATCGGCCCGCAGCAACCACATCCTTGTATTCCGCCGCTCCGCGCCAGACGGTGTTCGGAGGTTCGCGGAATGCGCGTCCATACATAACGCCCAGGCGATAATTCACCGACAACACGGCGTATCCGCGGCTAGCCAGGTATTGATTCTGTGCGTAAGCGTTGTGGTAGTAATCCATGTAATGGAAGCCCAACATCATCTGGCGGATGGGCCCGCCATGCATGAAGACGAGTCCGGGAATCTTGTCCTTAGCGTTAACGTTGCGCGGCAGAAAGAGCTGGCCGTGCAGAGTGAGTCCATCGTCACTTTGGAAAATCATTTGCTTGGGTGTAACCAGCGAGGCCGCGGGAAAGTCAGCTGGCAGCGCCTGCTGGGCGATCATTTCTCGGCCTTTCGCGGTAACTTGATAAGGCATGGCGGGCGAAGTTGCCGTGGAACCGAGGCAAACGATGCTCTTGCCGTCACTGGTTTCAACGGGAGACCATTCAATGGTGTCGCCGGAAGTCAGCGCCTTCGGTGGCGTGCCGCCGGCTGCCGCCACACGCCACAAATGTCGGCGATCTACGTCGCCTTGATTCGACGAATACTGATTCGACGAATAAATGACCGACGCCTTATCGGTGCTGAGCGTGACATCTTCCACGTCAAAGTCGCCGGGCGTGAGCAACGTGGCTGTGCCGCCGCTGGCGGGAATGGAATACAGATGATTGCGTCCATCCTGCTCCGAGGAAAAGACCACTCTTCCATCCGCAGCTACGTTGAGCGAACCATCTTCGGTAAGCTCGGGCAGGGAATCTTCCGGCTTCTCGCCACTGCGCCATAAGAGCCGGCCTGTGCCCGTCGCTGAGTCGGCAATCCACAGCGACCATGGCTCAGGACGCATAGGAATCAGCGGCAACTTATGTTCGTTACCAGCAGTGCGTACAAAGACGATCCATTTTCCTTCGGGCGACCACCGTGGCATGGAATCTTTGTCCACGCTCGGCGCAAGGTAACGAATCGAGCCGCCATCGAAGTCATAAATGGCGATCAAGCTGTGACCGTCCCTCTCGCTGACGAACGCTACATGTTTGCCATCGGGCGACCACTTGGACTGAACCGCTGCTCCGCGCACGGAAGCCAGTTCCTTGGCCTGCTGTTTGCCATCTATGCTAGAAAGCCACAACTTCTTTTTCGCAGACCACAGCGCCCACTTGCTGTCGGGAGAAATCTCAATATCTTCACAACCTTCGTCGGCACAGCCCATGTCGCCCAGTAGGCGAGGCGCCGGGTGCTTGGCATCTACGTCAAAAGCAAATACCTGCTGTTTGGCTCCCTTCGTCGAGCTATCCGGGTTGGCGCTCTCTTGTGAGTCATTCAGTTCGCTGCCCAATGCATAGAGCACCGTCTTGCCATCGGGCGTCAGTCGCAGGCTGGCAATGGGCTGGCCGTCATCTGCGCTGTAGTGAGTAATCTGGCGGGCGGTGTGAATGAAGTCCGGGCCGTCGGCCACCCAGACGTTGCGGACTCCTTTTGCATCGAAGACCCACGCGATGCGGTTGGTGTGCGTCGCGATCACCAGACCGGTGGGAAAGGGCGAACTCAAAATTTGTTCCAAAGAAAATGGAGATTGTGCAAATGCCGCCGTGCAGATCAACGTCAGAAAAAGTGGGGCGAGCAATCGAGATTTGCTGAATGCCATAGGCCGGTAGAGTAAGCCAAGGCTGGCCACTCTGCCAATAGCAATTGTGGAATCCTAGATACGTCCTCACTGGCCAAAGGGAGGAGCGTTATGCGAGGAGTGGTGTATCATCTTGCACACGTTTCGCTGCCTCATTGAACGCTATATTACGGGGCAGATCAGAGTCCGATGAAACTTGACAAGAAATTGTTGCAGAGCCTTCCTAAGGTGCTTCTTCACGAGCATTTGGATGGCGTGCTGCGACCGAAGACCATCATTGACCTGGCAACAGACGCAAACTACACGCACCTTCCAACCGATTCCCCACAAGCCCTTTCGGAGTGGTTCTTTCGCGGAGCGAATCAGGGGAGTCTGGCGAAATATCTCGAGGGCTTCGCGCATACGATCGCGGTCATGCAGACGGAAGAGGGACTCCAGCGCGTCGCCTATGAACAAGCCGAAGACCTGAGTCAAGACGGGATTGTTTATTTCGAAACCCGTTTTGCACCAGTCTTTCATACTCAGAAAGGACTGACTCACCAGCAGATTGTCTCCGCGGTGCTGAAAGGGTTGGAACGCGGAAGAAAAGATTTTGGGATCAGGTCCGGTCTGATCATTTGTGCGATGCGCAACATGAACACCTCGCTTGAAATGGCGGAACTGGCGGTCGATTTTCGCGCCCGCGGTGTGGTGGGCTTCGATCTGGCGGGCGAAGAAGGAGGATATCCGCCGAAAAAGCATGTGGACGCTTTTCACTACATCCAGCGCGAGAATTTCAATATCACGATTCATGCTGGTGAAGGCTACGGAAAAGAATCGATCTGGCAGGCCATTCAGTATTGCGGGGCACACCGCATCGGGCACGGAACGCGTCTGATCGATGATATTGCGGTTGTGGACGGCAAGGCCGTGAAGTTGGGAGATCTCGCGCAATACGTTCTCGACAAGCGCATCCCGCTGGAGATCTGCCTACTCAGCAACGTCCATACCGGCGCAACGCCCAGTTTGGCAGAGCATCCTTTCAAAATTCTCTATCAGGAAAAATTCCGGGTCACGCTGAACACAGACAATCGGCTGATGAGCAATACGACGATGACTCAAGAATTTGAAGCAGCCGCAGAGACTTTTGGGCTGACTCTCGACGACTTCGAGAAGATCACGATCAACGCAATGAAAAGCTCTTTTCTGCCGTATAAAGAGCGCCTGGATTTCATTTATTCCGCGATCAAACCTGGATACAACAGAATTCGGGCGTCGGCAGGGACGAACAGTTCTCGATGAACAGCGGAGGGCGCGCAGACTCTATGTGGGGTCTTACCAGAAAGTTGTTTTTCACGCTTGGGCTGTCCGCGGTGTTGTGCATCTACCTCTCGGCGCAAACGGCGCTGCCCGACCAACCGATCCGGATCAAAGTCGTCGTGGTCACGATGTTTGAGCGCGGTGAAGACACTGGCGACACTCCCGGCGAATTCCAGCTTTGGGTAGAACGAGAGCACCTTGACCGAATTCTTCCGCTTTCTTCCGGCTACCATCACCTGCGCCTGAACCAGGACGGAGTCCTCGGCATGGTCACCGGCGTCGGCACGGCCAAGGCTGCCGGGTCGGTGATGGCGTTGGGCCTGGACCCGCGGTTCGATCTCTCCAAGGCGTATTGGATTGTCGCCGGCATTGGCGGTGGCGATCCGGCCGACGTGTCCGTTGGGTCCGCGGTTTGGGCGGATCATGTTGTCGACGGCGACATCGCCTTCGAGATCGACGCGCGTCAAATCCCCGAAAGCTGGCCGACTGGCTATGTGCCCTTGAGGAAAGGCACGCCCTACGAACAGCCTGCTGAAAACATTTATGGCGAACTGTACACGCTGAATCCGCAACTGGTCGGCTGGGCATTTCACCTCACGCGCGATGTGCCTCTCACCGACTCGGACTCGTTGCGCAAGTCGCGTAAGCGCTTCGCCGGATTTCCAACTGCGCTGAAACCTCCGTTCGTGACTCGAGGAGACACCTTGTCGGCCAGCACATTCTGGCACGGTTCGAAAATGGACGAGTGGGCCAATGCATGGACTCGTTACTACACTGCCGGCAAAGGGAATTATATGGTTGCTGCCATGGAGGATTCGGGTACGCTGCAGGCTCTCACCTTCTTGAGTCAGGCTGGACGAGTCGACCTGCAGAGGGTATTGGTGTTGCGCTCGGTCAGCAATTACGACCGGGAAGCGCCGGGTGTCCCGGCGGCGGAAAGTCTGCAAGAAATGGTTTCCGGCAATTACTCGGCTTATATACCCGCTCTGGAAGCGGCGGAGATTGTCGGAGATAAAGTGGTGCGAGATCTTGTGGAGCACTGGTCGGAGCGAGAATCCACTATCCCTAACGCGCCATAGTCAGCATTGGATTTGAGAACGTTACGCAGATAAAGTTGCGAGGGTCTCGGCGAGTACCAGCGTTCCGCGAACGATATCTTCCGGCGAAGCGTACTCGTCGGGCCGGTGACTATAGCCGTTGCGGCAGGGAATGAACAACATGGCGGCCGGAGCGATGCGAGAAATGAAGAGCGAGTCGTGATAGGCGCGACTGACCATGGGAAGAAAATCAAATTTGTGTTTACGGCAAGATTGAGAAAGTGCTTCGACAATCTCAGAAGCGCAATCCGCAGGTGCATCGGCATTCAACAACTCGCTATGAATCGATAGCTGCCGTTTCTCTGAAACAGAATCGCACGTAGTCCGAAGCGCGCGCATTACGTGATCGCGCCGTGGCAGGTCTGTGTCCCGGATGTCCACGCTAAGCCGGACGCGGCTGGGAATACTATTGACTGCGCCCGGAAACACATCGCAGATCCCAACGGTGGCAACAGTATCAATCGCTCCGATGGTGCGGGCAGCACTCTCAATCGCAAGAATCAGCTCGGCGGCTGCGCACAGGGCGTCATGTCGATCCGGCATCAAAACACCACCAGCGTGTCCACCCGAGCCTTCGATCACAACGCGAAGACTCGCCGGCGCGGCGATTCTTGTGACGATGCCCAGTGGAATCTGCTGACGCTCCAACAATGGCCCTTGTTCAATGTGCAGCTCGATGAATGCTTTATAGTAGCCACTGGGCAAGCTCACGTTTGCTAGCTCGCCTGTAAAGCCGGCTCGATGGCGAACCCGGTCGAGCGTCGCGCCTTCGTTGTCTGTTAGTTTTCGCGCTGCATCTGCGGAGAGCGTTCCCGACAACAGCCTGCTTCCGAGACATCCGATTCCAAAACGCGTCGGCTCCTCGGAGGTGAAAATAAGCAGCTCAATCGAGTGCTTCGAGCGAAATCCGCTCTGCTGCAATACGCGGATTGCTTCCAACCCACCCAGCACTCCGACGACGCCATCATACTTCCCCGCATTTGGAATGGCGTCGATGTGTGAACCCGTTCCGACCACAGGCGAGTTCGAATCGGAGCCATTCCAGCGCGCAAAGGTATTTCCAACGGCATCCTCGCGCACCGAGAGTCCAGCTTCCTGGCAACGCGTTTTCATCCAGGTGCGAGCCTTAAGGTCGGCTGGCGTGAAAACAACTCGAGTCACGGCCGGAACCTCAGCGTCAGAAAATGAAGCCAGAGTTTCAATTTCAGACAGCAGCCGCTCTCGGTCGATCATTAGCCTCATCAATGTGCGCATGCCAGCGGATGCCGGTTCCAATCTTTGTAGATGAGATACTTTGCCGGCACCTTGCCGATCGCTCCGAACCACTGCGGACACCACGGTCCCATCCAGATGAAGTCTCCCGCGGTCACGGGATACCACGAATCGCCGAGCCGGTAGATTCCTCCACCTTCGAGCATGATGAGGCCGTGCTCCATCACGTGCATCTCGACCATGCTCAGCGCGGCGCCCGGCTGATAGACCATCGTATTCACTGCGAAGTCGAAACTCATCTCATCAGGAAGCAGACACTTCACCTGCAAGCTGGGATCGTCCCCCAGCGGATGCGAGGAGATCGTATCTTCGTTCGAAACGATCACCTGCGGTGGAGTCGTTGAATCCAGAGCATCATAGTGTTTTTCGATGACGGCGACGCGGCTTCCCGTCGTAGCTGTCACCCGATGGTGCAGCCCTTGGGGAAGATAAGCGTAACCGCGTGCACTCAATTCATTTGATTTGCCGTCAGCCTCCAACCTCAGCGTACCCTCGATCACAAAAATGAAGCGCTGCGCTGGAGTGCCGCCGAGCTCCCCACCAACTTCGAACTCAGCCGTGTACTGTGTGAACTTCGCGCCGATCGCCGGACCGACATGCACAATCGCGGAGCCCCCCTTCATTCCCGGTAACGCCGTGCGCACAAATGTATCTGGCGTCAACAGTAAGTGATTCGGTTGTTGCGAGCTTCGGGTCTGGCCAAGATTATGCACGGTTCGTCCTTTTGAACAATTCAGGAGAGGATGCAAGCTGGTCGAGAAGATGCAAGCCACAGTCGATCGCTTTCTCTACATCTTCAGGTGCGACCGATTCCGCGGGATCGTGGCTGATACCCCCGGGCGTTCTCAGAAAAATCATTGCGCTCGGAACTTTCTCCGCCAGAATCATCGCATCGTGACCAGCACCGCTCACCATCCGATGTAGCTGGCATCCCGTCTTGTGGATCGCCGTTTCGATCTCACCGACAAGAAAGGTGTCCATCGCGACTGCTGGCTGGTTTAATAAGACGTTCTCACGTACTGAGAGTCCCCGTCGCGCGGCGATTTCATGAGCTCGGCGAATAAGATCGTCAACGGCACGAATGCGAATCTGGTCGGATCTGTGACGAACGTCGAGTGTCATCCGGACTTCCCCGGCGATCACATTAGGCGCCCCAGGTTTTGCTTCGATCTTTCCAACTGTGCCGACCAAACCAGGAATATTCTGCGCCACGCGTTCCAGAATGCCAATCCACTCCGCCGCGCCCGCAAGGGCGTCAGCTCGAAGGTTCATGGGCGTTGTGCCGGCATGGTTGGCGCGTCCCAAGAATGTGAACTCTAGCCGGCTCTGTCCAACAATAGTCTCGACCGCGCCGAGCGGCAGATTCAGTTTCTCCAAAACTGGCCCCTGCTCGATATGAAACTCAAGGTAGCCCAGCGTATCCTTTTTCAACTCGGCCTGAGAAATTCCTTCGGGATTCAGTCCGAATTCTTCAATTGCCGTACGCACGGAGACACCTTGTGCATCGCGAACGGCGAGAAGTTCGTGGTCGAGTCTGCCCACCAGCGCCCGGCTGCCAATGAACGGAGAGCCGAAGCGTACGCCTTCCTCCTCCGAAAAGCCAACCACCTCAACAGCGAAGGGAAGTCTCCGCCCCCGCAACGCCTCAATCAACGCGATGGCAAGCACAACTCCGAGAATGCCGTCGTACGCACCGGCGTCAGGAACGGTATCGAGGTGCGAGCCGATCAACAGGCGGGGGGCGTTCGGCTCCAACCCCGGATAAACTCCTCGGAAATTCCCCGCCGCATCGACTCGCACCTGAGCACCAAGCGGCTCCATCCATCGGGAAAGTTCTTGATGACATTCACGCATGGGTAGGGAGAGGAAAGTCCGACGCGTGCTGTCGGCGTCCTCCGAAAAGGAAGCTAGCCTCAGGCATCGATGAATGACTTCTTCGGCGCGGGTTTTGGTCTCAGTTGTCTGCACTGATCTGATAAGCTCAGGACTCGCGTATCATCTTCGCCGCCGTCCACCCAAGAAGAATGAGAGCAACGAGAATTTCCCAGCCGTACTTGCTCCCGTAAGTCGCGACCGGGAAGTGATTGCTGATCATGATAAAAACAACTGGCACGGCCATGAAAGTATTGTGTTTGGATCGCAACTTGGCTTGCGCGCCGAGCGAGGAATCAAATTGCTCGCCGGCAGCGGCGGCCGCGATCATTCTCCGCTGGGAGGGAAGAATCCGGAACCAGACGTTGGCTGTCATGATTGTTCCGAGCACTGCCCCGACGTGGATGTAGGCCGCCCGCCCGCTGAACATGTGGGTCATTCCCCATGCGAGCATGGCAATGACGAGGATAGCGAATGCAGCGAACACCGCTTCCGACCGGCCCAGAGGTGACCGCAGCGCCAGATCGTAGACAATCCAAGCCGCAACCAGCACTGCTAATCCGATGGCGATCCCGCGCGCTTGCGAAATGTCCGCAATATCAGGATCAATCAGTCCACTGCTCGAGTAGTAGACAAGAACCAGCAGCACCATCCCGCTCAGCCACGTCATCAGCGCTTCCCAGCGAAACCAATTGACCTGCTGGGGGCCGACTTTCAACGATTTCTGGCGGTCGACGGTGTAGAAGCCCCCGCTGTGAACCATCCATATAGTTGGGGTTGTGCCCGGAGTGGCATTCTTCGCGAGCTTGTTGAACCGGCCGTCGAGCCAGGTGAAATAGTATGTTTGTCCGACCCACATGATCGCTGCAAACACGTGGAACCAGCGCACTAGCAGGTTGAGCCATTCGCGAATTGATGCGGTCAACGTATGTATTCCATCTGCCGAAGATTTACCTGGTCATGTTCCGCGATAGGTCGTATATCCATTCGGGCTCAACAGCAGCGGAATGTGAAAATGCGATTCACCCTCTTGCACTTGAAACGTCACTTCCACCACTGGATAGAGCACGGCGATTTTCTGTAGTTGGAAATAATTCCCGGTGTCAAAAATCAGACGGTAGACTCCTGGCAAGTGATCTTCGCCTTCCGGCAGCAGTTGGAGACAGCGACCATCTTGGTCCGTTTGCGCCGACGTCAACAAACGCCAGCCACCGGAATTGTTCTGTTTCTCGAGCCGCACAGGAACACCTGCCGCAGGTCTGCCCCGGACGAGGTCCAGAATGTGAGTCGAAATGCGTTTCATCGTCGAAGCCATTTCTTTAGCCGGATCTCTGTAATTTGCCGCTGCTGCTCGGCCGCCTCGTGAAGTTCAGTTTCTGCGTCGTTGTTAAGCCGCCGCTGAAGAATTGCCAGAATCTCCGACGCAGACTTGCCCGTAGCGCACACGATGAAGATGTGATTGAAACGCCGCTCGTATTCGTGGTTGGCAGCTGCCAGCGCGATCTTCACACCATCGTTAGCGTCACCGACGTTGCTTTGTTCTTGCGTCGACCAGGCAACAGATTGAGTCGATGGAGATTGAGGTGATGCAGGCTCAGGCGCACGCGACTGGCCGATCCGCGGGTGACTGTGAAAAGCTTCCATCCAGTCGGGTGGCGCAAGGCTGCGCCACGTTTCGTTCGACGCAGCCAATAATGCATCCTCGTCGGCGAGCGGTCTCCTGGCAACCATCTCCCGCGCCCAGCCTTTCGATCCGCAGCAGGGCAAAATCGCCCGCACAGCTTCATCGGCCGCAAGAAGATTCCATCGCCCCAGAACATCGTTCGATCGCCGATGTTCCACAGCGTTTCTATCGGATGTCAGGAGGCCCAGGAACTCGACCACTAGATTCCCGGCCACGGTTGCCCGGTAGCGCGCGGTCGATCGAATATCGTCAATCGGCCGGACCTCAGCCATTGCAGTGTTTCTTGCCAACAGTAACAGCGCGGAATCGATCGACCGTCCGATGACGGCTTGTTCTGTCTGTCTGAGACGCAGCGGGACGGGTGCAATGCTGCCCAGAGCGATGCGTACATCTTCAACCTGGCCGTCGGTGATTTTGCCCAGAGCGGCGATGCAAACCTTTGAGATCGCCTGTGCGCTGCGAGCTCCGACTTTGCGGGCATGGCTGATGTATTGCGAAAATCGCCGAGGCAGGCACACGGTCTGAATCAGTTCGTCAGGCCTGAGTAGAGTCTTCTTATAGCCGGTGTGAAAGCTGACATAAGGCAGCCGCCGCTCCTCGCGGAGCGATACCAGAATCAATTCCGCTTCGTACGCAAGGAGCGCGGGCAATGAATCCGCGGCCGGCGATGCGTTAACAATATTGCCGCCAATCGTTCCACGATTCTGATTCGCAATCCCGCCGGTCCATCGTGCAGCAGTAGCTAAGAGAGGGAACTCGCGCGCAACGATTTCATTCTTGCGAAGGTCGGTGTAGGTACAGCCCGCTCCAATCCGAATCTCGTCAGCGCTTGTTTCAATGCGCCGCAATTCGGGCAGGTTCCAAATGCTGACCAGCTTTCGCGCCGACAGATTTCCCGCCGCATATTGCACCATTACGTCTGTACCCCCGGCAATCGGAAGCCACACGCCCGGTTCACTCGCCAGCAAAGCAACCGCTGCAGGCAAGCTGCCCGGCGCTGCCATTTCGTAGTCACGTGGCCTCGCTCTCATCCGCTCGTCCTGCGGCGCGCCGCTTCCGTCACCGCTTCTATAATTTGGCTGTACCCAGTGCAACGGCAGAGATTGCCGGAAAGCCCCTCCCGGATTTCCTGTATTGAGGGCTCAGGGTTTTCGTTCAACAAGTGAAAAACTGCGAGAATCATCCCCGGCGTGCAAATGCCGCACTGGGCACCGCCGCATTCCAGAAAAGTCTCCTGCAAAATGTGCAATTCGTTTCCCGTCGCAAGTCCTTCGATCGTAACAATGCTCGTTCCAGCCGCCTGTAGAACCGGAATCAGGCAACTGTTCACGAGCGCCCCATCCATCAACACCGAGCATGATCCGCATTCCCCTTCACCGCAACCTTCTTTCGCGCCGGTCAATCCAAGGTCGAGCCGCAACACGTCGAGCAAGCGGTCCATCGGATAAGCATGTATCTTCTTGGCCTCACCGTTCACGATGAACGTAACCTCGACTTTGGCAGGACTCTCGCGAGAATCCGTCATCGTCCTCCAATTCTGGACAGCGTGCCATTCTCGACTTGCGATGCTGCAAGGCTATCCATAATATCTTCCGGAAGCAGAGGAATCGAATTGAACGGAATGCCGAGAGCGTCTTCGACCGCATTCAAGATCGCGGGGGCGGGCCCGTCCATCGGAAGTTCCCCGATACCCTTCGCGCCATACGCTCCGTGAATATTTCCCAGCTCTTCAAAGAACACGCGGATCGGCGGCAGGTCGCCCGAAGTCGGCATGATGTAGTTGGTCATCTGTCCATTCTGCATGCGTCCATTTTGCCAAACTACTTTCTCATAAAGGCTGAAGCCAATCCCTTGGGCTACGCCACCAATGATTTGCCCGCGCGCCAGAAGCGGGTGCAGAACCTTGCCGACTTCCTGAAGCGCGACGAAGTCGTCGATCGATACGCTGTACGTGGTCAGATCGACCGCGACCTCAGCGACGTAAACCGCCCAGGCGTACGCGGCATAGGCTTCGCCACGATACGCTTGATCGTCCCAAAAGATGTCCGTCGGCGGATCATAACGCGACCAGCAACGGAATTGGCCATGCATGGCAACATACTGGCGGCAAGCCGCGCGAAACTCATCCGCGGAATACCCTTCGCGCAGCAAATTGGAAGCAACTAGAGTCTGAGCCACTCCCTGTGCCGCGGACTGCACCAGTTTTCCCACTACCATGGCCGTGCGCGATGCCACCGTGGGGCCGCTATTCGGCACTTCCTGCGTGTCCGGCTGGGCCATGCTGACGTCCTCATAGGGCAGGCCGAGAGCCTCGGCGGCAATCTGGCTCAGGACCGTGTTCGTTCCCTGGCCAAATTCCGTGCTCGACACTAACACGCGAACGCCGCCATCGGCGCAGCCTTCCACTCCAACCACCGAACTCAGATAGCGCTCTCCCGATCCGGTAAAACCGGCGCCGTGCAGAAAACTCGCAATGCCCATGCCCTTCCTGGAAGTGCCAACTTGATTTTGCATTGCGAAACTCTTTTTTTTGGACTTATAGTCCGAACTCTCCAAGGCGCGGTCCAGCATTTTTCCCAGATCGATCGGTTCGCGTATAACCTGTTCTGTCGTGGTAGCCTGCCCCGGCTGTAAAAAATTCCGCCGTCGAATCTCGACCGGCGAAACACCTACCGCTTGTGCGATCCGGTCCATGTGCCGCTCCATGGCAAAAAGACTCTGCGGCGCCCCAAAGCCGCGGAACGCTCCGTGGGGCGGTGCGTTCGTCGCCACTGCCTTCGCGCGGATGCGGACATTCGGCCAATAATACGGTCCGCCAGCATGAATCGCTCCGCGGGAAAGCACCACTGGCGATAAGGTCATATACGCTCCGCCATCAATCGTGAAGTCGATCTCTCCGCCGAGTATCTTGCCATCTCGGCTCACCGCCGTGCGATGGCGAGTGCGTGAAGGATGGCGCTTGGTTGTCGCCGCCATATCTTCCATGCGGTCGTAGATAATCTTGACGGGCTTTCCCGCTTTGATTGCGAGGAGCGTCGCATGCGCGGCGATCATCGACGGATATTCCTCCTTGCCGCCGAATGCCCCTCCCGTCTCCATCTGCACCACGCGAACTCTTTCCGCCGGCAAATTGCATAGCGCCATGAGCGCCTTGTGAATGTAATAAGGACATTGCAGCGAGCCCCAAACGGTGATGCCCCGCGACGTGTCAAAAGCCGCGATCATCCCGTTATTTTCGATGTAAAGCTGTTCCTGCGCGCCCGTCGAATATTCTCCCTCCACAATGTAGTCAGCCTTCTCCCAAATGCCGTCGAGTTCACCCTTTTCGATCAAGTAAGTCTTGAAAATATTATCCTCGCCCCACACGATTTGGGATTTGCTCTCGCTCTCTTCAATGGTGAAGATGCCAGGCAAAGGCTCGTATTCGATGGACACCGCCTTAACCGCTTGCGGCAGAAGATGCCGGTCGGGATGAGCCAACAAGAGAATCGGTTCTTCCGGATGGTTCACGAATTCACGTGCCAGGCAAGGCTGATCCTCGCCGATCAACGCGATGCAATTCTTGCCGGGAATGTCTTCTGCAGATACGATCACGAATTCGCCCCATGGAATTCCCGGAGCGTATGTGATCTTCCGGATTCGTCCGCGCGGAATCTGGCCGCGAACCGTGGCGCCGAAGAGCATGTTGGGCAGAACCATATCGTCGACGTACTGCGACCGTCCGGTTACCTTGTCACGCCCTTCCTTGCGCGGAACCGGCTTGCCGACGACGTGATCCGTTTTCATATGAAAATATGCCGCTAAGACTGCGGATGGGATAGTGTATGACAGACCGAGCGACAATGGTTTGAAGGTAGAGGGAAAAAGGTTATGACATGGATCAATGCTGCTTGGTTGCGGCATATTCCCGCCCCACAGGTTCACCGGGAAACGCTCCCTCAGCGAAGACACACCCCCCACGCAGATAGGTGGCTTTCACGACGCCCCGCAGCGTTTCTCCCAGATAGGGCGACACACGATGCCGGTAATACAATTTGTCTTCCGTCACAACAAATTCGCGGTCGGCATCAAACACAACAAAATCCGCATCGTAGCCAGACGCGATCCGGCCTTTGCGCGTCTCGCAACCGGCGAGCCGCGACGGGCCCTCAGCCATCCAATGGACGACATCGACCAAGGTGAATCCTCTTCTGCTGGCTTCGGTCCACATCAGCGGCAGCGCCACCGAAAGACTTGCAATCCCGCCCCACGCAGTCTGGAAATTACCCTCGGCCAGCCGCTTCATCGCTGGAGGACACGGCGAATGGTCCGTTACCACCATTTCTATCGTGCCATCCTTCAGACCGTGCCACAATTTCTCGCAATTCTCGCGGCTGCGAATCGGTGGAGCGCACTTGCACAGCGTCGCTCGATCGGGGATGGTTTCGGGTGAGAGATGCAGGTAGTGCGGGCAGGTTTCCACGCTTACCGCAAGCCCTTCGGCACGCGCGGCGCGAAGTTCCGGTAGAGCCAGGCTAGTTGACAGATGGACAATATGCAGACGAAAGCCATATTCGCGGCATAACGACAGCATCAGTCGAATGGCATCCAACTCCGCTTCGTCCGGCCGCGACTGCAGATACGTTGAGTAGCGGCTCCAGTCAGCGTGGGCCAGAGCGGCGGATGCCCGATCAATTGCGTCGGCGAGTTCCGCATGCACCAAGAGCGGCAGGCCTGTGCGGGCAACGTGCGGGAGTGCCGCTCGCAATTGCCGCTCCGTCACCATCGTAAAGCCGTCAACACCCGGGTTGATCAGAAAGCATTTGAAACCCGCAGCGCCCGCGGAGGCGAGCGCCTCGATCTCACTCTGATTGTCGTGGACCACTCCTCCCCATGCCGCCCAATCCACGCGGCATCGGCCATGCGCAGCCGCACGCTTTGACTGAAGTGCAGCGACCGACGTTGTTGCCGGAAGACAGTTCAGCGGCATATCGACGAGCATTGTGTACCCGCCTGCCGCCGCGGCTCGCGTAGCGGTTTCGAAACCCTCCCACTCCTCCCGCCCGGGATCGTTGATATGAACGTGGGAATCGACCAATCCCGGAAGGATTGCGGCTTCACCGAAGTCATGGAGCTTGCAATGATCGGGCACCTGATCGGGAGAAACGACAGCGTGTATCTGCTCCCCACCGACAAGAACGGCCGCCGGACGCACTCCCTCCGGCGTAACCACGCGCCGAGCGACAAAGGCCTGCAAACTCAAAACGTCGACTCCTTCATAGATTGCGGCGTCAGCGCGCAGGCCATCGGTAGAATGCGCATACGCGCGCTGAAAACAATATTTTACGAAATTCGGCAGCGCGGCTTATACTCGCTCCCAGCGAATCCGCTGCGAAGGTCCAGGTCGACTCATTTGTCGGTTCGCGGATTAAGCACACCAGCAACCCCTGTCTCTTACACAATGATCGAGCCCCCACGTGGACAATCCTTTTATGGTGCGCGCCATCCAGCTTTCACTTGAAAATGTCCATTCCGGACGCGGCGGACCATTCGGCGCGGTCATAGTCAAAGATGGTGTCATCATCGGCGAGGCCGCCAATCAGGTTACTTCGACCAACGATCCCACGGCACACGCCGAAGTGCTCGCCATTCGCGCCGCTTGCAGAAAACTTGGCGCGTTCGAACTGATAGGCTGCGAGATCTACACGTCCTGTGAACCATGCCCCATGTGTCTCGGTGCCATCTACTGGGCCCGCCTTGCCCGCGTTTACTTTGGAAACGCCGACGCCGACGCTGCTCAGATCGGCTTCGACGATTCGCTGATCTATCGCGAGATCGCGCAACCGCATTCGCAGCGCAAGATTCCAATGACTCAGATGATGCGCGAAGAAGCGCTAACCGCTTTTCGTGCCTGGGAAAATAAGCGAGACAAAATCGAATATTGAGTTCGCGGCTGCGTGGCTGGACGTATTCGTCCGTAGGCGCTCGCTTCGCATCGCGGGACGGAGGAGTGCGTCCGTCCCTACTGACCTTCTTTCAATTCGCGAATCCAAATATTCCGGTACCGCACTTGATTGTGATGGTCCTGCAGTTGTAGCGGAAGCTTTTCGGCATGCGCTTTGTAGGGCGGGCGTTCGCCATGAGCCGTAGGCCCCGTGAGTTCGACGTTGTCCTGGGCGAGCACTTCGTTGTGCAAAATGGTCACGCGCGCCGGTCGAATCACCTTGCCGTCCTTGGCGAAGCGAGGGCCGTGGAAGACGATGTCATAGGTCTGCCATTGACCTGGCGGTCGCGATGCATTCACCAGAGGCGGGTATTGGCCGTAGACGGAGGCAGCCTGACCGTCGGCGTAAGTTTTATTCTGGTAAGAATCCAAAACCTGCATTTCGTAGAGGCCCATCAAGAAAACGCCGCTGTTACCCCGTTCCTGACTTTCACCCGAGGCGGGCAGAGGCTCGGCGAACTCCACGTGCAATTGGCAATCTCCGAAGCCCTCTCGGGTAGAAATGTTGCCGCTCCCCGGTAGTACTTCCATATAGCCGTTCTCGACCTTCCAACGCGCGGGCTTGCCGTCTTTATCGGCCCAGTGCGAAAGGTCTTTGCCGTCAAACAGCACAACTGCATCGCTGGGGGGATGTCCAGCAGTGTCCGGAGTGCTGGGCGTTCCCGGATCGACCACAGGAGGCACGGGCCGGTTGAGATCGTGAATCTTCCACTTCATGGTTGCCTGCGCATCGGAGGGTTTGGCCAGCGATAGCAAAACGAATGGAATCAAAACCAAAAAGAAAACTTTTTTCATAGGAATCCTCGGGGACAGTTGATCCGATCTCTTTGAGTAAACTCAAGAACCGGAATTCTACACTGTTGCTTCACGCGCGAGCATGTGAGCTTTAATTGAAAGACGAGTTATCGAAACGCATCAACGCAATTTCAGGTCGTTGTAGTGGCTGAAATTCGACACCTTGACCTCGTCGTTATTGGGCAAATAGAAGCCAAATTTTCCGGAGTTGCCACCCGCTGCGTTCCAGGAGTCGAGAGCCGCCCACCCATTTCCCTGCTGGATCTGATGCACAATCCGGCTGGAATTAACCGAAATTTGGAACGTCCGCGATTTCTTCTTGTCGGTCTTGAATTGAACTTTGGCTTCTTCCGTTTTCTTGCCATCGCGCACTTGGCTGCGGTAGAAAAAGTTCTCATCCATCTGAAACAGTTCGTAATTGCGGTCGTCGGTGTAATTAAACACCCACTGAAGAAGCTTTCCCTTGTCGAGAATAGCGCTGAATTGAAACGTCCCCGTAGTCGAAGGAGCATTATTCAATAAGAACCCTCCGCCGCGGTGAACGAACCAACCCTGGTCCGATTTCCAGCCGCCGGCATCGGCGAAGTCCTGCATCCCGCTTGGAGCAAGAGACAGAGGCCCAATCGTGAGCGTTTCGCCGGCAATCACTTCCACCGGAACCGAGCGGGGAAAGTTCCCCATGCGAGCGGTGAATTGATACGTCCCGGGCACGACGACCACTGGCGTTCCACTGACAACGTTGATCGGCGGCTCTCCTTCTTTCGCAAGTGTGACGATCGCATCCGCGGGAGAGAACGTAACCTTCAACTGGCCGCTCGCCGCTTCCATTGCTGTTTCCGGGGCGCTCAGCGTGAGCATCGAGCTAGCCTGAAAACGTTTGTGCAGAGTCTTGGGATTGAAATGGTCACGGCGAAGTTCAATCGTATGCTCGCCGGGGCTGACAGTGGGGAAGCGGAATCTGCCGTCCGCTTGTTGGGTTCCAACCACCACGCCGTCGAGCAGGACCGACGTTCCCGCGGCTAGGCTTTCGATTGCCAGCGACGCTGCATGCGGAAAGGCCGCAAGTGCGAAGTTAAGTTTAGCGAGATCTCCCTTGTGAATTGCGACCTGCTGTTCCGGCGCATTCTGAAATCCGCTCTTGACGACGCGAACCGAATAATTCTTGGGAGCCAGGTTTGGAATTCGCAATTGCCCGTCTTTATTCGTGGTCTTTTTTTGCAGCTGGTTGTTCAGATAAACCTGAACGTCGCCTTCGCCGGTGGCGACCACAAGAGTGCCAATATCCTGATCCGACACCAGAAACGCCGTCAGCGTAGGCGCGGCGCCCACATCGATGGCTACGCTGTGATGGTCAATGCCCTGGCTTAGGTTCAACTGATGTGAACCGGCGGCAACGTTGGGGATATCGATTCCGTCGTTTCCGATCTCTACCTCTGGCTCGCTATCCAGAGAAACCTTCGCGTGAGGATCGTTGTAATACACGTGCAGATGGTTGGCGGAATTACTCACTACAACTGCGTGCATACCCTTGGCGTTGACCGGACCGTTAATGACTGGGACAGAGCCCGGCGACGCGGTGAAAGCAAACGAAGCCTCAGCCTTCGGTCCGGAAAATTTTAGCTTGTGGGGCCCGGTTGCAAGATGGTCGGCAGTCCATTGCGCACCATCGAGTTCAAAGGCAGGTTGGTCGTCCAGGGAAACCTTGCCCGCACCCGAATCCGACGTTAGCTTCACCACCGGCAGCAAGGGTTGCAA
The DNA here is from genome assembly GCA_963733795.1 of uncultured Acidobacteriaceae bacterium. Taxonomy (GTDB): domain Bacteria; phylum Acidobacteriota; class Terriglobia; order Terriglobales; family Acidobacteriaceae; genus Sulfotelmatobacter. The sequence goes on along the minus strand of CAVTED010000001.1, from coordinate 191,435 downwards.
TGTTAAATCGAGGGAGCCCGGCGCACCCGAGCGTGCCTCGAATCCAGATTGGGCGGTTTGATATCCGTCTAATTGCGCTTCAATCTGGTAGGTGCCGAACGGCAGGCTGACGTCCAGATCGGAAGTTCCGCGTACCTCGTTGTTGATCCGAATCGTTGCGCCTGCCGGCGAAGCGTGAATGTGAACAGGCACCGACGCCACAACTGCCTGAACCGGGCGATGGTGAATGACCTTCACCAGCATCCACGCCAGGACCGCCACCAACACTAGAACGCCAGCTGCGACCCCCGCAATTTTAGGATTCAGTTTATCCAGCGGGACCGCTCTTAGCCGGTTCAGAGCCGGCGCAATGCTCGGCTTGGTAGCCCACGGCGCCTGGACAGAACTACGCAGATTGGAGAAAAAGGTGGGCCTGGAAGCGGCGTGCGTGCGCGAACTCCCAGTCTGCTTCACTGCCGGCTCCGATTCGGTCTCAACCTCCATAGTCTGCAACGAGCGCGCAGAGGGCTTTCCCTGGCCGGCTAAAGGATGCCCTTGCGGCTTGGCAATCACAGCGCCCGGCGAAAATAGCTGCGTCGCGTTGGGCATGCTCTCAACGCCCTGCGTCGAATTTGTCGCGAGGACTCGGCTCGCCGAGACCTGCGGCTTCGGTTGACCGGGCGCGGGCGCCTTCGTAAGTTGATCCAGCCCGCTCACAAGCGATCGAACTTCTGGATCGTCCGCATAGTTGGCAGCCAGAGTCTTTGCACGATCTCGATAGGATCGCCTGGCCGACATGTCCGTGGTTTTCTCGGCTTCCCGCTTGAAGTCTTTTAACTCTTCCAGATCGCGGCTGCGTTTTTTGACCCGCTCTGCCTCGGCCATCTCGCTCTGCAGGTTCTCGCGCGTCTGCAGCAATCGTCTTTCGTTGGGATACGTAAGCAGGGCCTGTTCGATCTGTGCTATGGCGCCCGCGAATTCGCCCGCAGCTCGCAATCTCCTCGCTTGCGAAAAACATTCATTCACCAGATGATCGCGCTTCCGATCCAGGACCACCGTTTGCAAGTTCCTGGCCAGGGGATGTCCAGGGTTCAACTCGAAGGCCTGCTGGATAAGATCTTCCGCAGCCTGCCAATCGTTCTCGACAAACGTTTGCGCCCGTTCGATCAGCGTATTGAATAGAACACTCCGGGGAACCGGGTTCTTCTCGTCGAGTTCATGCGCTTGCCGTAGAAGTTGAACGCCTTCGCCAAATTGGCCCCCAGCACATAGCGCCTGCCCTTCGCTCATGAGGCGTTGCACTTCCGTAGCCCGTTGCTGGCCTGCCTCCGCAGCGTTTTTCAATTCGGCCAGTTCGACGTCGTGGGGGAATTCCGCTTCCGCTTGCTGCAACAGTTCCAGGGCTCGCGGGTAGGAAGCCGATTTCAGGCAGCCCTCGATCTGCTCCGCAAAGCGAGCTTTGGCTTCGATGCGCGATTGATTCTCGCGCCGCTTCTCCAGGCGCTCGATTTCGAAACTCAAGCCCGGATAGCGGTTATAAATCGTCCGCAGAATTTCCCAGTCGCCCAGCGCATCGCCGAACTGCCCTTGCTCCTCGTGGAAATGCGCGCGGGCCACGATCGAGTTCACCAAGTCGCGCTTGTCTTCCACCAGCCGGAAAGCTCGCTGGAAATGGGCCTCGTCGGGGTGAACCTTGAGGGCCTCTTTCAGGATACCCACACGCTTGTCGAGATCGGGCTCGCCCTCAACCTGCCGGTCGACGGTGGCGATAAAAGCCGAAAGCTCTTGCCGTTTCTGTTCCTCAAGATCAAACTTCAAAGCCTGAAATAGGGCGTTATTCGGATACTTCGCCATCCACGTATCGCACAGCTGCAGAGCGCTGATGAGATTGCCATCGGTCCGAAGCTTGCACATTTCCGCGTAGGCATTGTTGAGAGCGTCATGTTCCGAGCGAACCTGGTCGTAAAGGTTCTGGTAGCTGGCGCGCTCCGGGCTGGACGAATCGGGAGCCCGCCGGTCCAACTCCAATACCAGCGCCAGCTTGGTCAGGGCGTGGCTGATTTCTCCCTGCTGCCAGGCATCCATGGCGGCGTGATGCAGCTGCTTTTTTTCCTGGCGCAGCCGGTTATATTCCTGCTCCTGGCGGTCGACTTCTCCCAGCAGCTGCATCGCGCGCGCTTCGGTAGGCCGCAGCTGCAGCACATTCTGCAGGCCTTCGCGCGCGTGAAGGTAGGCGTGATTGTCGATGTGCTGCTGTGCCAGGCGATACCAATTCTCGATCTGGCGCTCGCTGCGCCGGCTTTCTATCTTGCTCTTGAGTCCCATGGCGGCCGCATTGCCCGGCTCCAATTGCAGAATCTCCTGAATTTTCTGCAGCGCCAGCGGATCCTCATCTTCCTCGAAGCGGGCCTTCGCGCTGCTCAGTAACTGAGCTACCGTCTTTTGGCGCACCGCACGATCCAGTTGCCGGCGCAAGGTTGCAATCGAGGTATCGATATGGCCTTCCGCCTCCAAGCCCGACAGGAGTTCTCCTGCGTACTGATGATCGCCTTCTTCCAATGCCTTGGTAGCGCGTTCCAACCGGGGCCGCAATTGAGCGGCGTCGAAAAACTCGATTGGCTCATTGCGCTGCGCTTTGTGAAGACTCTCCCCGAAGTCGCGAGCATTGGCAAAGCGATGCCACGGCTGTTTCGCCATCCCCTTGTGCACGACCCGGCTGATCGATTGATTGACTTCGCTGTTGAGTTCCGACGCCGGAGGAGGCACCTGATTCCGGATGGCGTCGACAATCTCCTCTTCATTCGCTCGCCGGAAAGGATGTCTTCCGGTCAAGGCTTCGTAGCACAGCACGCTCAGAGAAAATAAATCCGAGAGCCCGGACAAAGGCTTGCCTTCAATCTGCTCCGGCGACATATACAGTAAAGTGCCCTTCAAGCCAACGGTGGTGTGCACATTGGTCATGTGAGCCACACCGAAATCGATGATCTTTACCGAATCATCTTCCATCACGAAAATGTTGCTGGGCTTGAGGTCGCGGTGGACCAGACCGCGTTCGTGCGCCGCCTGTAACCCGCGGCAAACCTGCGCCATGATTTCAACCGTACGCTGGGCCGTAAGCCGGTGGCGAGCGTTGCGAATCAGGTTGTCGAGCGTCGTGCCCGGCAGCAGCGGCATGACAAAGTAAGGCTTCTTCTGGCCGTTCTCTTCAAACTGCCCAATGTCGAAAATCTCTACAATGTTGGGATGGCTCATCGACGCAAGCACGTCGGATTCTTTATAGAAAAGTTGGAGAGAGTTCGACTCGGGAGCGTCGCGCAAAGTCTTGAGCGCAACGTCACGCCTGATCACTGTGTCGTAGGCCCGATAAACCAAGCCCATACCGCCTTGGCCCAGAACATCTTTCACATCGTAACGGCCGGCTAATCTTTGCGGCAATACGTGGGCAACCATGGGACCCCTTCGATAAGGCAGGAATGCTAGAACCTGGAATGCTAAAACGACTAGGGGGGAGAAGCTACTCCAAGGCGCAACCCAGCCTAGGAGCCTTCACTGGCCGGCAGGCCCGTGAAGAGGCACGGTGGGTCATCTTACTCCAAAAAGACCAGAATTTGTACGCCTAAATAATCCGTTTAATTACAAAGATATAGCGGGAACACGGAGAGTAACAAGATATCTCGATGATTAGTCATCGCTTGGTTTCTCCGATTTCTGAGTATGCCGGATTGCCCAACTTCTGGCGTATCGCAAGGCCAAGTTCGGCGGCTCCAGGAAACTCGCCGCGCCAGGCCTTGATCACCTGTCCCTCCGGCGATAGAAAAAGCAGCAGCGGCTGTTCCCATATATTTCCGTCCGCAACCGGCGCTGCTACAAATGCAGCGGTGTCGAACTCGAGGTCGGAGATTGCATTGCCGAGAGATCCCTTTTCCGAAGCGATCTCTGGTCCACGACGCAGCGCTATTACCGTTTCCAGTCCATTGCCATGGAACTGTGCCGCGAGACTTCTCAGAATAATCAATTGCCTGCGGGTTGCCTCTTCCAACAACCCATCGGCGCCAAGCCTGCCGGATAACAAGGCATAGAGCGTCCACTTGCCGGCTAACTGATGCACTGTGGCACTACGCTCAATGCCGACCAGCGGCTTTGAAAGCAGATCACGATAAGTGATGTCCGATTGCTGTCTCGCAGCCTTGGATTCTGCCCAAAAGACCAAGCTCGTGTTTGTGTTTGTCGTGGCAACCTGGCGAAAGGCGCTGCCCGCATCCTGACCGCTTTGCGACTGATACTCCGCGAAGCCTTGGAACATACGGCCTCCATAACTCCATCTTCCGCCCAACGCGGCATCGCGAGAGTAAAGACTGTACTGGTTTGCCTGGAAATTCAGGGAGCGGTCGCTCCTAATCATCCATGGCGATGTCGAATAAATCCGGTTGTTGCGGAAGATTCCACTCGCGCCCTGAAAAGCAGCGTCGTTGATAACCGCCGGCGCCGTTCCTGGAGGATCCCAGTAGATGGTGTTGTCTTCCACGACGAGCCCATCTAACTTTCCGTCGTTCCATGTGTGCAGGAAGATGGCTCCTTGATACTGCGCCATTCGTGGACTGCGACCGTTGTTGAGGCAGGTGTTGCCCCGCACCTGGCTTTGGTGCGTAATATATCCGGCAGCGAAGACGGCGATGCAATATCCCTGTGTGTCGTGTCCGTAATTGTCGACCACCGAGTTATTGGTATTGCCGTAGTCAATGTCAAATGCTCCACCATCCACGCCAGGGCTGTCGGTCAGGAAGGCTTCATTTTGTTCGACGACGCAATCGCGGCACATCCATGTCCAGATCGCATTCGGAGTTCCCATACTCTCCGTTACCTGCATCCCCGTATTCCACGCCACATTCGAAGCAATTCGACCATCGCGCACGCGAAAGAGCACGATACCGTCTCCCTGCACGTCATGCACGATGGAGTCGCGAATCGTAACGCGCGTGCTCCATGTGCTCTCGGGGGGCCATCCAAAATTGCCGCCGCCGACCATGATGCCAAGCCATTCCTGTGTGTTGTAGGCAGTCACGCCATCCACCAGCACATCGTCGAAGCGCTGATCGACGCTCCCGGGAGAGATCACGACTAACCCGCTCTCTTTATGCTTCATCTCCGCGCCACCAATATCGTGTACCAGCAGATTCGCCAAGTGAATGTGATGAAGGACGCCTTTGTCTCCGCTGATGAAAACCCCGAATGTATTGGCCCCGGAAAGATCTAGAGAGTCGATGTCCCAGTACTCCTGGTTGAATAACTTCAGCGCTTGCTCGCGTCCAGTGTCCGCAACGATCTTCGGCCGCGCTCCAGTTCCGTAAGCTGTCATGCGAATTGGAACAGAATCAGAACCACTGCCTTTAGGCCACAATATTCCGTGGCAAACGCTGCCACGCTTGAGGCGTAGCTCGTCGCCGGCCGAAAACGTCTGTCCGTTCACTTGCTCCAGAGTGGTCCAGGGTGAATCCGCAGAACGGCCATTCTCAGTGTCTTTCTTCTGAGGCTGACCGGCGCAATCTATGAAGTAAATCACTCCGCGAGGTGCGGCCGGGGGCGTCCGCGCAGCGCATGAGATTGCACAGACGATGCAGTAAAACACAACTCCAGCGGAACTCATACCAACGTGCACTTTGAAGGGTCGATATGGCATGGGTGAGTGGTATCGGCGGTTTACAAACCTAGTACTGAACCGCGAAAAGTTTACAGTCCAAAGTGACGGGATTCTTTTCCGTTGAAGTGCAGTGGATGGTAATCGGCTCTGCCGCATGCATCGCATCGTGACGAATCTCACCCACGGCCCACGACAACCCACTCCAGATCATTTTGTCGTAATTGATCTCGATCGGGATGTTCTTTCCACTCTGTGTCGCCAGCAACACAAGAACCTTGCCCACTGGCACCCCGTCAGGCGGCCCGCCTGGCCAACTCCGCATCCGGCGGCCATCTTTTCCCAGCTGCTGCAGAATGATTCTGAGATCGCCGTCTTCCGGAGGCGCGATCGTTGCCGTGACTGCGCTGCTATCTGTCGGTTGAAACTGCGCGGCCACGGGGCGGATGCTCAGCGGAATTCGTACGTCCTCTTGGATCCCCAGATCGTACTTGGCGTTCGAAAATGTTCCAAATCCTACCGCAGCCATTTGGCCGGGGCCCAGTGTGATTTTGTTCCCAGACAATATAGGTTTGAACCCCGCATCGCGGAAGAGAATGCGCCCGCTGTTGAGCGGCGGCTGCACTCGGGATAATTGTGGCATTTCGATTTCTTCCACCGTCTGTCCCGGATTCACGACGGTACAGACTGCTCCCTGGGCATCGAACGAGCCAAAACCGTAAGGCTTGACCTCTCCAGGCATTCCACCGAAAGTCTTCGTTCGCCCCATAGCCTGCAGTGGGGCGTACAGCGACTGCACCTTGGCGAACCAGCGCGCCTGCTGATCATCGAGAAATTCAAGATTGCCGTGAATAGTATTGATCCAGCCACCGCGAGCCACCATCAGAAGCAACATCCCCTGCCACGCGTTTGTCTTCCGATAGTAGATCGTTCCCGTGTTGCCAATCATGAAGCCGGTCGAATCGATGCGCTCCAGCGGTAGAAAACTCCGTTCGTACTGCCGCACCATGTGGTCACTGTAGATATCCATGGAGCGCCAGAAATTCATCTCCGGAACATCCGAAGGGCGCGGGTCGCCGGAATACAACGCGTCGAACACTTCCAGCCACCGCAAATCGATCGGATGCTGAAAGGGCAAGGGTAAATCGGTCGACTCGACATCTCCGCCGAACCCGTTAAAGCCCTCGAGGACTACGTCAAGATTCTTTTGGCGAAACTTCCGAAGTGCCTCGCGGAATGCGTTTTGATTGCGAAGGCCGATTTCCTGCGGCGTTTGCGTGTTTCCACTCTGCGGAGTCGCCGCCGCAAAATCGACAAAATCAAACTTGAACATGCGGATGCCGCGGTCATACCAGTACTGCAGAACCGTCATGAAGTCAGGCAGAAACCCGCCTTCATAAAACGACATGGATCCTTTGTTCTTGTTGAGAGAATCTTGCCACTGCGGCGCGGCATTGATCTTGACCAATGTGTTGGTGCTGAACCATAGTCCCGGAAGAATCCCATTCTTCCGGCACTCCGCGATCCAGCGGTCGGGGCCGTCCGGCCAATTCGGCTTTCTCCACTGGCGATAAGCGCCTTCCGGATCGAACCAGAACGCGTCCATCATGTAATAGTCGAAATGCACTCCGAATTTCTGCAGGCGCGCAATCTGCGCCAGTTCCCGCATAGCCAGCCCTTCGGTCAGTGGAATGCGGTCCGACAATTCATCGTAAGCCGACCAGTCGTTGTACACCCAGATCGGATCGCGCAGCAGCGGCGCACCCAAACGTTGAGGATTCCATTCCTGTGCTCCGCTTGCGACCGGCGCCGCCAGCACACAGCCGCCCGCCAACAGGAAGACGAGCGCGGCCCGGGAGATTTGCGCTGGGATAGAGGCGAACCGAGCATTGCTGAAATTCTTCATATTCAAATTTGCGAAAGAACCCAAGCCCGATTCACTGCTGACCGGTGATCCCCGGCCAGTCATCCGTCCGGAACGGGGAAGCCGGCAAGCCGTCTCGGTTGAACAAATTGCAGAGTGGGCTGTCTCCCCACGCATAGCGCATTGCCAGTGGGCTGGGCACATCTCGACTGGAAACCACCACAGTATCGCCGTCAACGCGCGCCTCGGCCCAGTGGAATTTTCGATCGGCGCCCGCTACGGCAAAACCGCGTAGTTCTCCTCCATCGCGCGCTTCCAGACCTGAGCCCGCGTGACTAAAGCGCACACGGATTTCACTGCCTTCGATCTTCATGGATTCGTATAAAGGCCCGGAATATTCAATCGGCTGCTTGTAGATCGTTCCCTCCGCCCACAACGCTAGCCGCTGCCCCACTTCCAGTTTCCGGTGGGGATGAAGATCCTTGGGATCTCCAACATCGATCGTAACTGCCAGCCCAGTCCTCGGAACGTGCTGCAGTGTGAGCAACTGCGCCTCTCGCAGTTCGGCCCATGCCGATTCGCCCGGTTCGTCGAGCACGGCCCCATGATTCGGCAACTGTACGATCAGGAATTCCAGATCATCTTGATGCGACGCCTCACGCCAGCCATTGATCAGCGCCGAAAGCAGCTTGCGATATTGATGAGCCTTGAGGGCATTACTCTCTCCCTGATACCAGAGCACGCCGCGGAATGCAGACGCGACCAGAGGGGTGATCATTCCTTCGTAAAGACCGGAAACCGGAATGGGTGTATCTCCCAGGGTTGTGAGACTTTCGATCGTGAACCCCGAGAGCGCGTTCTGGGTAAAGGGTAGCGTCACTCCCCAGCCGTCCTGGCGGAGATCCCGGAACATGACAGTGACCGGTTGCCAGTCGGGCGACGCCTTCTGAGACGGGGCGGCGTAATCATCCCAGTCCGTAATGGTCGCTTGCTTCGATCGAAAACGAAATGCACCATTTCCTCGCACCCAGAAGCGGATGCCGGCATAAGAGCTCAGGTCGAGCGCTGCGCCATCCAGTTTGTAGCGGGCGGTCAGCGTCGAACCTTGTGTGCCGTCGAGTCGTCCAGTAACGCGAGCCGCGAATCCGCTCGCACCCCGGCCGGGGGATACAAGCTCGAAGAGCGCATCGGGTGAATCCGTCCAGCCATAGGAAAACGATCCACCGGTTGAGATGCGTGATGTTCCATCATCGAAGTTCGCCAGCATTTTGCCCGCCGAACCGGCGTTGGCAGGGATGAGTTCGAAATCGTCGAATTCGAGTTGGAAAGGAAGCGAACTCCCGGCAAACTTCTTCTCATCTGGAGTCGTGAGCTTCGCCTCTTCGAGAACCGACTTCAAGTCCGCTTCCGCTTGCAAGGCTTCGGGAGCGACCCAGTCTTCAATCGTTGTCCCAGGCCACGCGCTTTCGATGACGCCGATGGGAACATTCAGTTTGCGATGGATCTCGCGTGCGAAGAAATACGCAACCGCGGAGAAGCCCTTGGCATTGTCCGGAGTGCAAATTTGCCAGTGGGCGGGAAGCGTGTCCTCCTGCGGGGATAAGGCAATCTTCCTGGGCACGGTGAAAAGTCTAATTTGCGGATAATCGGCTTTCGGAACCTCGGTCGCAGCGCCCTCGGCACTGTCGAGCGAGAATGTCATGTTCGATTGGCCGGATGCGATCCACACCTCTCCAATCATCACATCCTTGATTACGATCTGTTTTTTTCCCTGGACGGTAAGCGTAAACGGCCCTCCAGCCGACAAGGCCGGAAGCTGAACGCTCCAATGATTGTGTGCGTCGGTAGTCACGGTAGCAACGCGGCCGGCAAGACTAACGCTCACCGGCTCTCCTGCATCCGCCTTGCCCCAGAGATGAATCTCGCGCCGCTGCTGCAACACCATGTGATCACTGAGGAATGAGGGGAGGACCGGATCGGCCCAACAGCGCAAACCGAAGCCGAATAGGCATAGTCCGATCACGAGACGCGACATGATTCGCAGCGAACTCCTTCGCACTGGCTCGGAATTCAACTTCACTCGATAATCAGTAGATCCCAAGATTTGGATCAGTATAGTGCTCCAATCGCGCGTGGGCGTTCTCCCGATACACCCCTCGTACAACGACCGCTCGGGAAAGGGTGCGTGTTCAGAAAATAATCTTTGCCGCGACCTGCATGATTCGCATGTTGTTGCCGACTCGTGCGGGAATCTGCCCAAAAGTTCCGTCGCTTTCGACTCCATCAGGGTTCTCGAAGTGCGGTGTGTTAAGCGTGTTGAAGAATTCGAACCGGGTTTGCAACTTGATCCCTTCCCTTAACTCGAAGTCTTTGAACATAGAAGAGTCGAGATTGATATATCCGGGACCAGTGATTATGTTTCGCGCAGCGTCCCCGGGTTCACAGCCCGTGAGATTTGTGCTCGAGAAGGCCGCGGTGTTGAAGTACTTGTCGAGCGTACGTTGAGAGCGCGGAATGACCGGGTCGCCAACAAGGTTTGGCCTGACGCCTGGACAAGTAGTGAGCGGTGCGCCCCGCACCACGTTCACCGGAGTTCCCGTGTGCATGAAGAATATCGCGTTAAGCTGCCAACCGCCCAAGATTAAATCCGGCACGCGCCCCTCATTTCCAAGAAACTTCTGCCCACGCCCAATCGGAAAGTGGTAAAGTCCGCTGAAAGCAAAACTGTGACGGGTATCGATGTCTGAAGAAGCCACCTCCGCGTTAAGATCGTAGGGATTCTGCGGGAAGTTACTGTTGAGGCCCAGGTTGAACGGCGAAGGCCCATTGTCCAGACCGTGAGAATACGTATAGCTAGCCAGGAAGTTAAGGTTATGCGAAACCCGCTTCGTCAACTTCACCTGAAGGCCGTTGTATTCTCCCCAACCCAGATCGGTCAGCCCCTGGATCTTCCCCAAACTCGGGTTGATGAATCCCTCCGCTTGCTTGGTGAAATCGAAATTAATGTCGCCAATCTCGTAGGAGAGATGATGACTCTTATTCCCGATGTATGCAGCTTCGAGAGTGAAATTGGACCCAAGTTCTCGCTGTAACGCGAAGTTGAATTGCTCCGAATATCCGGTCTTCATCCTGGGATTCACGTAATACGTAGTCAAAAGGGAGCCACTGGGAATGTTAGAGGGGTCGATCTGTGCCACGCCTGGAAAGGGTATCGCGGCGCTCCGGGGAATGCCGGTGTCCAACTGGTAGGGAGGGGGACCAAAATAATAGTAGTCCTCGTAGCTGCTCAGATTTGAAAAGGGATAGTTCCGCGCGAGGAGATCCTCTTTGCCGTCATTCTCGGGAGAGTAGAAAAGTCCAAAACCGCCGCGCACCACTGTTTTCGATCCGATCTGAAAGGCGAAACCCACGCGGGGCGCGAAATCGTTCCAGCGGGAGTTAATCAGAGCCCTGGAATTTGAGCCTCTACCGGCAACCAATATTGCGCCAAGGGTGGGTGTAGCGTGCATCGCGTTCGGGGGGTTTATCGCGTTCGGGTCAAAATCTGCGGAAGAATTGTGCGCATCTGTGTAGGGAGCCTGGTATTCGTAACGCAGCCCATAGTTCAGTGTTAAGCGAGGAGTCACTTTGTACGTGTCCTGCCCGAAGAAGTGCATCTCCCAGCTTTGCGTGTGAGGGTTTGTGAGCTGAAGTCCAATGTCAGTAGCGAACGGTAGTCCCACCAGCAGATCTGAGATGTCTGACCCACCGTTGGGGAACCACGCACTCGCGTTGAAGTAGCCGAAAGTGGGATCGCTGGTGGAGGGCGAAAAATATGCTCCATAGTACTGAAATCCAGTGGGAAAGATTGTGAAGTAAGGGAAGGAATTCAGGCGGCGGAAATCACCGCCGAACTTGAATTCGTGCCTTCCAATGCCGCTGAGAATCACGTTGTCAGAGATTTGGATATTGTGGTCCTGGAGAAGCAGCGGTTTGTAGCTCGATCCACCCGTGAAATAGCCCGAATACAGGTCGACGTAGGGGTATGCGTCCGTCGCGGCAATACCCGGAACTGCGACATTTGCCATCCCATACTGCGTGCTGTAGTCGTGGCCGCTCAGGAGGCTGTACTGGTCGATATAGTAACGTGTGTACCCAAAGCGGACTTCGTTGACCAACCGCGTCGAGAAGAGGTGAGTCTCGCTGATTGCGTATTCTTGCGCCCCTGAAAGCTGATTATTCGCAAAGTCCGTGTCGTCGGCGCCGGGAACAACCGTGTGGCCGTAATAAATATTGTCCGTCAGCGATTGAGAATCGTTGTAATGGAAGACAACGGACAGACGATCCTTGTCGGAGAAATTCTGATCCAACCGCGCGTCAGCCTGCTTTTGATGGTACAGGTTCGGATAGTGAAACTGGAAGTTGTTGAACCAACCATTGTCGGTTCCGGGCAGATTGGGCTGCGCAAAGAAATTCAGCACCGTGTTCAAGCCGGCCTTGCTGACTTCGCTTGCGGGAATAATATTCCCCGGGAACTGCTTCGCGACCCCACCGTAGCTCGAGAACGAGACATTTGGATCGAAGATGGGAATGACCTGCCCTGCCGGCACATTCGGCGTCCCAGCCAGAGGATCGATCAGCCCCGACAGATCTACTGATCCATCCGGCAATACCTTAATCTGGCTCATCGGTAGTGTCTGAAACACTCCGTCACTCGCGTAACTCGACTTCGTGCCCTCGTAGGAAACGAAGAAGAAAGTTTTATCTTTTCTAATCGGCCCCCCGAACGTGCCACCATAATTGTGCTGCTTGAGCACGGAAGGTGGAACGTGAGTCCCGAAAAAACTGTATTGTTTGGCGGCGGTAAAATTGGGACGGAAAAACTCATAGGCATCGCCATGCCACCGGTTGGTGCCCGACTTGGTCTGGATTGAGACCTCGCCTCCGGCCGACCGGCCGAACTCCGCATCGAAGTTGGAGGTGGCAACTTTGAACTCTTCAATGGAATCGACGCTTGGCGTTGCCGTAATGTCCTGGGTGCGGTTCGTTGTGGATTCGATACCATCAATCTGAATCGAGTTTGCGTATTCCCTCTGTCCGTTAACTGAGAAATTGAAAGTGTTGATGCTTCCACCCTGTTGACTTACTCCAGCGGTGAGCGCGGTCAAATCATAGAAATGTCGGCCCAGCAGAGGCAGGTCGAGAATGTCATGCGACTGGATGACCTCGCCGGTTTCCGCACTTTCTGTTTGTAGCATGGTAGGCGCGGAGGTCACCGTTTCCACGGTAGCTACGGCGCCAATTTTGAGTTGGAAATTCAGCAGCTGTTTCTGATCGATTACGATTCGCACATCGTTGATGGCGGCGCTGTCGAATCCGTCCTTTTCAACCCGAACGCTGTAGACGCCGGGCAGAAGGTTGAGGACCGTGAAATCTCCCTGTCCATCCGACTTGCCCGGATAGTTCACTCCAGTGGCCTGGTTGTGGGCAATTACATTTGCACCAACCACTACCGCACCCGATTGGTCGGTAATCTGTCCATAGATTGATCCTGTGGTCGACTGCGCCGTGCAAATAGAACAGAGCAGCAGAACGAGGATTGCAGCAACAAACGACAGCCCCGCGATCTGTGAAATTCCTCCCGACATAGTCGCTGGAACATTTGCAGTCCTAGCGGTGCAACGCTTATCGAACGCGAATTCGTTTGGCATAGTCCCCCTCCCAAGTTGCTTCGTGGCAATCCCCAACAATGTTCAAATCCGGTTTCGTAATACCGCAAATGTCGCCATTACCGCTTTCGTAGCCGCACCTCTACCAGCCCCATCGATCCTGGAGTCGTGTTGATCCCGTTTCCATCGGGCTTCATTCCCGAAACTTTTTCATTCGCTGTGTAGAACAACGTGAACGAATTCTTATCTTCCGGAATTAATCCCAGCGGGGTTCGAACCTCGCTCGCCCACAGGCCCTTGCCTTCCTGAACCACCAAGTGTTGGCCGGGGGACCAATGAATGCCATCCTCCGAAAATGTATATCCAATGGAATTGGGCTCGTCGTTGTCGTAGACGGCGACGTAGGTTCCGTCGTCCAGTTTCGTGACGATCGGATTTTCGATAAACCGCTTCTCCACGGTGAGCGGATTCTGGTCTGTGCAGCGCACCCAGGGCCCGGCTAAGTCTGGAGCCTTTGCCAGGCCGACCTGCCACGAGGAAATAGGAATCTTTTCGGTATGCGCACTCCCATAGAGCGCATACCAGTGCTCACCAACTTGGTAGGGAAAGAACGAATCGGTTCCCTGCAAGCCTTCCCACGCGTCGGAGTCGCGGCCGCGCTCAAAAATGATGCCAGTATCGGTATATGGACCACCGATCCCCTCCACTCCAGGAGTTTCCGACACCGCGCGCCAGATTCTTCCCTCGTGGTTGGTCAGCCATTGCTGCGCCGTGTCGGGAGCCGCTTGATAGGCAACGTAGAATAAATTCCAGTGATTGTCAGCCGGGTTATAGACCGGCAACGGGGACCACAACGCTGCCCGCGGATCCCTCCCACCGAAGTCGCCGCTCGATTCGGCTACTGTCGCCAGCCGCGTCCAGTGCAGACGATCCTGGCTGACCCAATGCGCCAGCCTCATTTTCACCCAGTGGGGGTCTCCGATCATTTCCGAAGTAAACAGGTGGTACGCACCATTCAGTTTGAGAACTCTGCCGCCTTCAAACCCGTACTTGTTGCCTTCTGCTCCCCTCGATCTGATGGTCAGCACCGGAGTCTCGAACCGCTTGGTCGCCACGAGTTCTGTCTCCGGTCGCGCGACCGAACTATTCGGCGCCCAGAAGGAGAAACAGAAAAGAGAGCCAAGAAACAGACTGTTGCGAACCTCGACGAATCTCGGCTTCCCACGCACGCGACGGTTGTATTCCCCTGCCGCATCCCTAAACAAGGTAATCGAGGTTATGCTGAAGGTTAATTCGAACGATTTTCGCTACGGCCTCGCCGCAAAACTTGCCAAACCACCGTTTGGGAACGAATTGGGCTGAGGCTAGCCCAAGTTGCGGGCACTGTTCCGTTGTTGATTCGTGAAAATTCAGTCCGAGCAGGTCGCTGTTCCAACGGCGACTAAGTCGGCGATCAAGAAACGCGCCCGCTTTCGAGGCGGATAACGGCAATTAACGGCCCACATAACCGTAATTCGAGTCGTCGAAGGCATCCTGTCTTCCACATTGACCCTGAGGGAGAGCCAGTGCTATTGTGCCGCTTAACCGAGAAAACGTCGCAAGCGGAGCACGTTTGTCTGCGGTAACTCTCCCAATCCTAAGGTGGCCTCTGTTCACACTTCCGTCGCTTCCTCGATCTCTCTCTTTGAGAAGAGGGAAGAACTGCGCCGGGTCCTAGAAAGCAAATACTTTGCTAACTCTCCCAAGAAGACCCGCTTCCTCGAGTTTGTGTCTGAACAGGCCTTTCAGGGCAATGGAGACAAATTAAACGAGTACCTGATTGGGGTCGAGGTCTACGACCGGGGTGTCGATTTCAACGCGCAAAAGGATCCGATTGTGCGCGTGCAAGCGCACGAGATTCGACGTCTACTCAATAAATACTATGAGGAGGATGGTCGCGGCGGCCTGATCCGTCTCGACCTCCCCTCTGGCCATTACGTTCCCGTATTCCGGCGAAGCACATCCGATGAGGCTGCCGCCGATGCGCCGCCTCTGCTGGAAGACATTCCAGTGCAGGTTCCCAATCGCCTGCATCTTGTCACTCTGATTTTGGGCGCGCTCTGCATCGTGCTTACCTCACTCCTTGTTCTAAGCTTCTGGAAAGGTGGACAAGCCGCACCCGCGAGAGCACAACTCATCAGCTTGCCGGAAGGCATCGAGTGGTTCTGGCGCCCGTTTCTTCCTCCGGCAGAAGCACCGCTGATCACCATCCCGAATCACCCGTTGTTGCGTGCCGCTCACGATGGGGATAGCGCCCAGACTCTCAACGAGGGTCACGAGATACCGAAGGCGAGTTTGCCCGAATTCCGCGACACAATTCATTTCCGCGAATTGAAGCGATTCGTATTCGTTCCCAGCCTGACCGATTTCACCTCCGTTGGCGAAACCTTGGGGGTGGTCAATCTGTGCAAGATGTTCGCCAGCGCAGGCCAGGGTTGCCGAGTGCAGCCCTCCCGCCTGGTTAATTTCGAGGAGATTAAGGGAGACAACGCGATTCTGCTCGGGGGCAATCAGTCCTGGAGCGGTCGAGTCTTTCTCAATGTGCAAGGGTTTCAATTTCAGAGTGGGTTGATTCTCAACCGCAATCCGCAGGCAGGCGAGAAAGACGTATACAAACCCGAGTTCGATCCACTGACGAACCAATTGACGCGGGACTACGCGTTAGTGCTGATGCTACCCAACGAACGAAAAGAGCGGCGCGTTCTTCTGATCTATGGCATCTACACCCAGGGTTCTCAGGCCGCCATCGAATATCTCACCAACCCCGAGCGCATGGCGGAACTGCGGAAACTGCTCCTTGACCTTTCCTCTGACCACAAGACAATACCACCGAGTTTCCAAGTTCTGCTGACGACGACCGTGGAGAACTCAGTCCCCGGAAAATCCTCACTCGTCGCCCTCCGCATCATTCCCAACTAAGTTGGCTTTTTACATCAACGTGGAATGTTGCGGAGATAGACTCCTCCTGGCGTCACCAACTCGAAGTGATAGCCAATCCGCTCTCTTGCGCGACTCGATGTATACTCGGAGGCTTCCGCAAGCGGGAACCAACTCACGCGTCAAACGGTAACCAACTTCGACTCGTAACCATCGTCGACGGAGGACATCTGCCATGCAAAGCCGCATCACCGGGACAACCATGCCTGTTCTGGAGTTTACCTTGGAACCCAACGAGACCATCGTCTCCGAGGCTGGAGAACTCTCATGGATGAGCAATTCAATCCAGATGACGACACATACCCAATTTGGCGGGGGAGGAGGTCTTTTCGGCGTGCTCAAGCGGGTTGCTGGCGGAGGATCCATTTTTATGTCTGAGTACCGGGCTTTGGGCGCCTCGGGCGAGCTCGCCTTCGCGACCAAACTCCCCGGTCACATCGTGCCCATCGAAGTCTCGCCCGGACATGAGTACATGATTCACCGCCACGGCTTCCTGTGCGCCACTCCGCAAATTCAAATCGGCGTCGGCTTTCAGCAATCACTGGGCGCGGGAATTTTTGGCGGCGACGGCTTTTTGTTGCAGAAGGTGAGCGGACTGGGTACGGCTTGGCTCGAACTTTCTGGAGAACTCGTGGTTCGCGATCTTAAACCCGGCGAAACTTTGAGAGTTCATCCCGGCCATGTCGGTGCCTTCCAGGCCAGCGTTTCATTCCAAATCACGACCGTGCCTGGCATCAAGAATATGATCTTCGGCGGTGACGGAATTTTTCTGGCTGCTCTAACCGGCCCAGGCAGAATCTGGCTCCAGACTCTTCCGATTGCCAGGTTGGCTCACGCGCTCGAGAGGTATATGCCACATGAAACTCGTAGGGAAACCGTTCAAGGCGGTGTGGTTGGCGGAATAGTTGGCTCCCTCCTCGACAATATGAAGTGAGTCTGAGGTGACGCATAAGGCTGAGATCTCAGAAGCTTAGCGTCCTAAACGCCAATTGCCAAAACAGGAAAAACGTCTGAAATTGACCTGGCCAGAGCGACGACAGATCGAGCAGTTCTAGTTTCGGTCGAGCAAAGAACCCCTCCCGGGCGGATCGTGTAATTTGTGCCGATGGACGCTGTACGGCGGGAACTTTCGGCTAAGGTGTTTACCTGACTACCGAGCGGCTTTTTGTCCCTTTTTGTTCTCCAATCCGAGCCACGGACTTCTTTTTTCCTCTTTTTTTAGCTTTCCGAGACGAATTCCGAAATGCCTTCCAAGGCGGGTACCAAGTGAACAGAGATGGGATAGCTAATCTTATACGTGCTGAACCGCGCCGAGAGCGGCCTGAAGTTGCCCGGATGCTTGTTCTCTAAGCTTTCGGAAACGCCACCAGCCTCTCAGGGGCGACAAAATTGTCCGCAAGTGCCTGTGGAAAATGATGTTTGGGCGTCACAGACAATCTCCAGGGCAAAATGGCAATGTGGATGCTATGGGATTCGGTAATTCATCCGCGCACCAATTTGCCAAGGCAATGTCCAAGGGGGGAAATCGATGAAGGAACAAGCGGTGCGGCTGGGCCCACGCGAACAGCAAATTGTCGAGCTACTCTTGCAAGGTTGTGACAATGCTGAGATTGCCAGTCAGCTCAAAATGGCCCGGCGAACCGTAAAAGCTCATTTCAACCGCTTATTTCTACGTTTCGGAATCACCGGTGGTATCAAGCGAGTAAAACTCGCGACCCTGTTATATCGGAGGCAAGCATGTCAAATGGACGGTATGGCACCCGTGTCCCAAATGAGCGTGAACACCGAGTCATCCAACTCGTTGCCGAAGGCTTAAAGAACAAAGAAGTAGCTGATGCCATCGGAACGACCGAGCATGTCGTAAAGAATTACCTGCGGGTGATTTACGACAAACTTGGACTTTGGAACCGCGTTGAACTGGCGCTTTGGTATGAGTCGCGGCGGAGTCCGTCGATGCTGTTAACCCAGTAATTATCCCTGCATCCCGCTGGCGAGGGCGTGGCTTGAAAATGCACCGTCCTCGGCCGGTACTGCCGTCTTTCCTGAATCTCAGTGGCTTGATTCGATTTTCGGATTCACTGGCATCCGAAAGCCTGAAGATGCCGCAGGCGTTCTCCTGCACCTTTTACTCCCTTGAGTGCAGCGGTGTCGAGCAATACACGCGCCTGATCGCAGTTCTTCGAAACGCCGTCACCCTTCAAATACAGATCCGATAGAAGGAAAGTTGCATTGGCGTTGTGCTTGGCAATCGCCTTCCACAGCCATTTCGCAGCTTCCGCGCTATTTCGGCCTTGGCCATTTGTACCGTTCAAATAGCCTTGGGCGACCGCGAGTTCATCCGCCCCGCCCCCCGCTAAGGCCGAAGTCGGAGGGTTTGTCTCCCGCGTTGAATTTCCTTGCGCAGCCGCGGGCACCTTCTCCGCTCGGCTGTGCGTTTCTTTGCGACTCGGCTTTGCCGCAACATGTTCAGAGCGGGTGGCTGAATTTTCTGTCGGCGGGGTCCGGTCCGGTACTCAACTTTTGAAGGACTTGGCGGAACCGGTGCCGAATCCGATGGCTGTTCGGTAATGTTTGGGGGACTGGGAGGTTCTGTGTGCTTCGCTTGCGACGGTTGGCCGCTTCGCCATGCCAAATACGCGATAGCGCCCAGGAAAATTGCCAACACGAATACCATATAGATACGAAACGACCCAGAAGAGCCTGGAGTCGACAAAATCTGGTCCGAATCTTCGTCGTGGTAGCCGGCGTCGCCGATCTTTGGAAGAGCGACAGCTCGTTCGTGTTCACGGAGGGTTCATAGATGCTCGGTGCATAGATATCACGTCCGCGAAGGTCATTGCGGGATTCACTGGGATCGACGGTTTGAACATCTTCGTTTGGCGGATCGTCACGCAGATCGTCCCGATGCAGTGCGGCGACTGGTCCTTCCTCTCCCAGACGAGTGCCGCACAGGCCGCAGAACCTCTGGGTGGAAGGGTTTTTTCGGCCGCATGCCAGACATCGAACCAGCGTGCCGTGCTCTTGCGACTCCAGGGAAGAAGCCGGACTCGCAGGCGATGCCGCTGGCTCCGCGCCAGCGGAAAATGAAACGGGTGCAGATGAAGCGTTCGAGGATGCAGCGGTGTAAGAGGAAGGAGCCGCGGCTACGGCTGGGTTGTGCGTTAAATGTTCCGCTTCCAGTTGACGCAGAAGCTCATGCACTGCCTCGTCGCGTTTTTCAGGCGGACTGGTGAAATAAACCTGAGCCCACCGGCCCATGTTCTCCGCCAGCAAGGGATTCAGCAGCGGATTCAACTCGGGAGGCGGCAGAGTGCTGGGCTCTTCGGAATGTTCGGTTTCTGGGGACAAATAAGGTTCTCCCTTTTCCAGGACTTAACCAAAATGAGCAGGTGAAACTTATAGGTATGATTGCACTCCGGCAGCCAAGGGTTGTCAAATTAAACCCTCTGAAAGGTTGACTCAGTGCGCTCAAGGTTTTGCTTTAGTCGCAAGCCTTGCGATAGGCGGGCTCAAACTGGTCTAACCGTGCCGCTCGCTGAGAGCTGAATCTTCCCTTTGGAGTTTTTCCGTAAAGATCCGCGCCCGGGCAATAGTAAAGCGCGGTCTGCAGATCGACCCAAACCTGGGTCGCTGGATTTCCTTTGTACTCCGGGGGATCCGGCGCTTCCGCCAAGCCCAGCTTAACCAGGATTCGGTCGAAAAGCGAAAGATCGGCGTCAGGAGCCGCTTTTCGGTGCGCCGTCGACATTGCCTTGCCGGTTGCGCTCACGGAATGATTGGACCACATTCCCCATCGAACTGCGCCCAGGAATAGGATCACGGCAATTGCCAGGTAGATGTCCCCTCGCCGAGTTTTCCAGAAGTCAACCCAGGCCCCGCGATTCTTAGCCATGGACAGTTGCTGAAAGAAGTCGAGGGTGGTGGCGGCGGAACTCCAGGTCGCGGAGCGTTCCGGTTTTACGAGAGCTGTCGGTTCTGGCGCTTCGACGTCGTTTTCCGGGATCGTGTGCCTGGGAATTTCGAGATCGGCGTGTGCAGCATTCTCAAAATCCGCGGTTCCCGCCACTTCAGGCATCTCGCTCGACTCCGTCGTCTCGTGAGGCGGTGATTCGGCGACATAGGGCTCGACAAAGCAACCGGCTTGGGCAATTCGTCGCCCATGGAATCAGCTTAGCTCGTCAGCCTTGACTTCAGCGAGATTCGCCTGTAAATCCTCGTGACCCACCGCGCCATTCCCAGAGGGCGCGGATTGCGCTTTTTTCATCGCCTCCTGCATATGCCAAAGTGATGCTATCTTGCTCTGCATATTGGGTGCTTCATCGTCAACGCTGCGCGGCGATCCGCAGTTCCCGCAGAACTGCTCTTGCCCTATGAGTTCGTGCCCGCACGCACGGCAGACGAAAGTTGACGCGGATCCTGCATTGAATGTCGTTCGGGTGATGGCCGCCAAATCTTTAGTTGCGGCGGTGTCGGCGAACGCCGCGAGACTCGGCTTCAGTTTTTCCAGAGCCTCCAGCATGACGGCGCGTTCGGTGGCGAGAGATTTTTTCCAGCTGACCTCTTCATTTCTCGCCAGCGCTTCGCTCACCAGACCAGCCATGAGTTGGCAGGTGTGAACGTCCCCCTCGGTAAAGAGCGCGTTTCGGGAAAATAGAGTTCCAGACTCCCGGCGACCACTCCATCGTGAAAAACCGGAACCGCGAACATTGCCCGGATGCCGCGGCGGCGACACTCGTCCCGATTGATACGAACTTCCGTATTCACGTCGTCGCAACGCAAAACCTTGCCAGTTCGAAGGCAGTCGACGCAGAGCGCCTTTTCCATGGAAACTTCAGTTCCCGCGGGCAGCGCCATTACACCCGCTGCCGCCCGTAACGCACTTTCTTCCCATCGAGAATGCCAATCGCTGCGCCACTCGCTCCGGCGAACTGCCTCAGGCGCTCTGCGACCAGCGACATTACGTTCTCCAATTCCAGATGACGTATCTGAACCTGGTGCTGGATCTCGACGATTTGGGCGAGAGTAAAGGTGGAGCTGGTTGTGGCGGAATCGGCGTTGGCAGTTGGCCGAGCGGCTTGCGTTTGCGGGGCAGTTTCCGGTAGGCCGCTGGATGAGTTAGTTCATGCTCCGCAACGAGCTGATCTCTCATCAGCTTGGGGTCGGCCTTCTGGTTTCGCAGTTCGCGGTTGTGCTCCTGCAGCACATAGGCCGCTTCCAGCACCTTTGCGAGAGTCTGCTCGTCGTGGATTTTGTCTTTTTCCTCGGACACGATTTCTTTTCCACCAGCTCGACCCACGGCTAGCCGCCCGCGCCGGATTGAGGCTAGTTGGAGCACGTTCGCCGCCAATGTGGATCTCCTAAGAGGACGAAGAGGTTGCGCCTTCAGAAGACCGAATACCTCGAACACTGGCGGAGCGCTCAAATCTATCAATAGTTTAACGCCGAAAGCGCTGCTCCTACGAGTGGAATCACAGCGGGAAGGGCGGCCGAAGCGGGTAACCGTCCGGTAACCACATCACTGCAAAAATCTGCACGCCGGTTCAGGAATTTCTCTACGCAGATGCGGGAACCGGCTCCCTACCAGATTCGCTTTTGCCGCTGAGATAGAAGTGCACCGCGGGAGTGATGATGAGCGAGAGCACCATGGAGATCAGAACGCCGCCAATGACCGCGATGGCGAGCGGCTGCAGCATCTGCGATCCGGCGCCGATGGCGAAGGCCAACGGCAGCATGCCGGCGACTGTAGCCAGCGCGGTCATGACGATGGGACGCAACCGCCGGCGCGCGGCTTGCAGCATCGCCTTTTCCGTGTCGAAGCCCAAGACGCGCATCTTCTGATCGGCATCGAGCAGCAGGATGCCGTTCTTGGCCACGATGCCGATGACCATGATCATTCCCATGAACGATGAAATGTTGAATGTCGTGCGCGTGATCAGCAGAGCAATGAAAACGCCAGAAGTCGAGAGCAATGCCGACGAAAGAATTGCGACCGGCGCGGCGAAGGTTCCAAACTCAAACAGCAGCACGATGAACAGCAGCAGGACCGCAAGGATCAGCACGATCACCAGATCGTGGAATGACCGCTGCTGTTCTGCATACGTTCCGCCGTATTCCACGCGAATGCTGGACGGGATGTGCAATCCGGCGACGACTTTTTGTACGTCGGCCATGCCGCTGCCCAGGCTTCGGCCCTCCAGGCGAGCGGTCACCGCCACGTCGCGCTGCAGGTTTTCGCGGCGAACCTCGGTCTGTCCAGGACTCTCGATGACGGACGAAAGCGCGCCCAACGTAGCCGTATGCCCGGTGCTGCTGACCAGCAAGGTGTCGCGCATGGCCTCGAGCGATGCCCGGTTCGCGGCAGGAAAGCGTACGCGCAAGGTGTAAGCGCGATCGTTGGTCACCACCGGCGTGGGCGCAGGCTCGCCCTCTAGAATTGCCGAGGCGTCGAGCGCCACTTCCTCGGCGGTGAATCCGGCTCGGGCGGCCACGCTGGTGTCGACCTGGAACGTGACCGCGGGCCCGCTGATGGTGTTGTCGATTCCATTCAGGATATCCACCACGCCTTTGATCTTCCCAATGGCATCGGCCACCTTGGGCGCCCAGGCTTCCAATTGCTTCGGATCCTGCGAAAACAGTTTGATCTCGATGGGCTGCGGCGAGGAAGTCAGGTCGCCGATCATGTCCTGCAGAACCTGTATGAAATCGACATCGAGGGCAGGTTCTTCTTTCTTGATGTCGGCGCGCATGTCGGCCATGATCTCATCGATCGCGCGCTTGCGCTTGGCTTTCAACTTCACCAGGATGTCGCCGGTATTCGCTTCCGTGACCGCTGCCAGGCCGAGTTGCAAACCTGTGCGCCGCGAAGTGCTCTCCACTTCAGGAACTTCGCGCAGCATCTGCTCGACGTGGCTCACAACGCGGTTGGTCTCCGCCAGCGAACTGCCTGCGGGCATGATGTAGTCGATGGTGAATCCGCCTTCGTCCATTTCCGGCAGCAGGTCGGAACCCGAAAAGGTGTAGCAGACATAGGCAGCGACGATCAGCGCGGCGCTGAAGATGACGAGCAGCAGCGGCCGTTCGAGAGCGCGGCGCAGCCAGTGTTCGTGGAAGTTCACCACGCGGAGGAAGAAGCCGCTTAGATGTTTCTCTTCCGCGGCGAGCAACTTCATCGCATCGTCTTTTCCGTCAGCAGACTCGCTATGATTCGTCGCGAAGATGCCGAGGAACCTGCAGTCATCCTGCGGCTTGATGACCTTCCTTATCGTGCCGTCCCTTGATGAAGTATTGGCTCAGAGTCGGAGTCCAGGTCACCGCCAGCGCCAGCGACGTCAGCAGCGACACCGTCATGGTCACTGCCAGCGCGCGGAAGAAGACTCCCGTGACGCCGGTGATCACGATCAGCGGAATGAAAACGACGACGGGCGTGATGGTCGATCCGATCAGCGGAACGGTGATTTCTTTCAGCGCACTTCGGATCGCCTCCAGACGTCCTTGCCCGAGTCGCGATGCAGGACAATGTTCTCCACCACCACGATGGCGTCGTCGATCACCAGTCCCACGGCCGCGGCCAGACCGCCCAGCGTCATCAGGTTGAAGGTCTGCCCCATCACCTTGAGGGCGATGAATGTGACCATGACGGTCACGGGAATCACCAGCCCTGCGACCAGCGACGTTCCCCAGTCGCGCAGGAACACGACCAGGATGATCGACGCCAGAATCAGTCCCAACAGAATGGCATCGCGCACGCTCTTGATGGACTCGCCCACGATGATCGACTGATCGTAAAAGGGCTGGATCTGAACTCCGGGCGGCAGCGTCTTGCGGAGGCGGTCGATTTCGTCGTGAACTTCCTGCGCGACCTGCACGGTATTGCCGTCGGGCTGCCGATTAATGTTCAGCAGGACTGCGGGCTTGCCGTTCGCCGTGACCACGGTGTAAACGGGCTTCACGCCGGGAGCTACGCTGGAAATATCCCCGATGCGCACCGGAATTCCTGCCGGAGTGTTCTTGATCACCGCATTCGCGATTTCTTCGGGCGTCTTCACCTGGCCGTTCACTAAGCCGAGATAGAGTTGATGATTGCGCTCCAGCAGTCCCGGCGAATCGACGAGATTCGTGCGCCGCACCGCGTCCAGAATGTCGGTTACGGTGACGCTGGCCGCCAGCAGCTTCGCCGGATCGGGCGTGATGTGAAATTCCGGCTCCTGTCCGCCCTGCACGATCACGGTGGAAACGCCTTCCAGACGGTTGAGCCGCGGCTTCATCTCGTAAGTCGCCATCTCCCACAGCTTGGTTTGAGGCATGCTGTCGGAGGTCAGGCTGTAGCCGATGACGGGAAAGGCGGCGAAGGTCAGGCGGTGAGCCTCGATCTTCGCGGTAGCGGGAAGCTCCGGCTGTACCCGCGAAATCGCGGCGTTCACATATTGCAGCGTCTGGAACATGTCGACGTCCCAGCGGAAATACAGATCGACTTCAGCCGATCCGCGGCTGGTGATCGAGCGTACGGTGAGCAGTCCGGGCACGCTGTTGACCGCCTCTTCGATGGGCCGGGTCACGGTGACCGTCATCTGATCGATGGGCATCACGCCGTTGTCGACCGCGATCAGCACGCGGGGAAAATTCGTGTCGGGGAATACCGATACGGGGATGGTGAAGGCGAGATACGCGCCCAGCAGTCCGAAGGTCAGAATGAGGAAGATGACCGGCCTGGAGTGTTGGGCAATCCAATGCTGCTCGGTCGAATGGTTGATCACGGTCGAACGTTCGTCACTCGAATGTTCATCACTCGGGCGACCGGTCTGCCGTGAGTTCACGCACTTGCTCCGCAGCGGTTATTTTTCACTGGATCCCTCACTGGGAGCTTTGGATCCTTCCTTCGATCCTTCAGACGATCCTTCCGCCGGAGCTTCGGCGGCTTCGATTTTGATCTTGGTCTTGTCGGGCAGTCCGTAAGCGCCGGTGGACACCACTTTGTCGCCTGGCTGTGACGCCCTCGACGATCTGCACGTCGTCGCCGTTGCGGATTCCAAGTTTCACCGCCTTCTGATGAGCGCGGCCGTCGGCGCCTGCGAGCATGACCGCAGTGGCTCCCTCGGGAGTAGTGATGACCGAACTCGCCGGAACGACGAGAGCGTCTTTCACGGTTTGCGCCGTGAGAGAGAGTTGCACGCTCGTCCCCGGCTTCAATTCATGCTTCGGGTTCTTGGCCTCAAGCCAGACTTCGACGGTCGTGCTGTTGGGATCAAGCGCGGGACTCACCACCGTGACTTTGCCTTCGATCGGTTCTTCGATCCCCGGCACGGTCATGGTTCCTTTGTCTCCGACTTTCAGAGCGGCGGCATCGTTTTGCGGGATGTGGGCCTTGGCGATGACGGAAGAAATATCCATCACCGTCAGCAGTGGAGTGCCCGCCGCGGCCATTTCGCCCGGATACAGTGGACGGTCGGTGATGACGCCGTCCATCGGACTGCGAATCTCCGAGTAGCTCGAGTTGCGCCTCCGCTCCCAGATACTTGCCCTTGGCCGATTCCAGTTGTCCGGCGGCGGATTTGAGTTCCTGTTGCTTGCCGATCGCCATGAGCGCGTCGAGATGCTTCTTGGTAATCGCGGCCTGGTTGCGAGCCTGCGGTCACATCGACCCGCGACTGGTCGAGTTCTTTCCGCGGCAGCGCCCCCTGATCGAAGAGTTGCTGGCGGCTCTCGAAGACCTTTTCCTGCGCATCGAGCGCCTGCTGCGCCTGCTGCGCGTCGGCCTCGGCCTTCCGGATTTCCTCCGGCAGACCGGCGGCGGTCGTAGTTTCGTAGCTGGCCTGGGCCTGCTCGTAGCTGCCTTTGTTTTCCTGTGCGGCGGCACTCAGATCGCGGTTTTCCAGCACGGCCAGCAGTTGTCCCTGGCGAACCGGGCTGCCGCGCTTCACCAGAAACTTCTTCACCGGAGCGCTGATCTTGGGCACGATCGCGGCCTGCTGCCGCGGAAACAGAATCGCTTGCGTGTTGATCGTGTGCTGAATCGTGGTTTTTTCTACGGCGGCGACCTGCACCGTGACCGTCGGTTCCTTGTCGCCCTTGTCGGACGAGCAGCCCACGCTGAGTCAGCATGCCAGCCAGACGCCGCCAGTACCGGCGATCGCGAGCACGCAGCGGCGCCAGAGGCCAGATTTCGCGACTTCAGTTTGCGGCATGCTGGCGGTTGTCGGTGCGGTTCATTCGGCTAGAAGGTTCCTGTCAGAGTTTGCAAGTTTGCCACAGCCACGCGGAAGCGCGCCTGGCCATCATCGTAGGCGTTGCGGGCCTGGGTCAGAGTATTTTGCGCGTCGACCACTTCGAGTACGGTGGATTCTCCGGCCTGGTAGCGCAAAGTGGTAAGCCGCATGCTGTCGGCTGCCAGTTCGGCGGAACTCGCCAGCGACTCCATTTCCGAGCGCGAGGTCTCGGCTTCGCTGTAAAACTGCCGCAGGTGGCGAGCAGTTGCCGCTGCGCGAAGGTCAATTCGACGTGCGCCTGATCCCGGCGCAACTCCGCCTGCTTGAGCTTGCTGCGATCCGCATCCCCAACTGAAAATTGGAATCTGCAAAGTGGCCACCGTGGAATATCCAAGGTTCCGCACTCCATTGGTTCGGATGGCAAATTTGTTGGAATCGATGCCGTAAAAATAATCGAGGCTTAAGGATGGCAACAAACCACCCCAGGCCGCCGTGACCTCGTGTTTGGCAACTTCGAAGGCCGCCAGAGCCGCCCGCAGATCGGGATTGTTCTTCTTGCCCGCCGCTTCGACCTCGGCAAAAGTGGGCAGAGGCTCGGGCGTCTGCAAGTCATCGACCACGGCGAAGTCCTGATTGAAATCGGGAAACAGCAGCACGGCCAGATCGAAGCGGCTGCGCTCCATGCCGAGTTGAGCTTCCTGCAGATCGCGCTGCTGCTGCTGGCTCTGAATCCGTGCCTTGATTACGTCGGCGTGCGCGACTTCGCCTCCGTTCTCCAGTTTCTGGCTGACGTCGAGAAATCGTGCCGCCTCGGCGGCGGCGCGCTGCGCCGTGGAGTACTTGCGCTGGGCCACGACCAGCCCGTAATACGCCTGGGTCACGGTCACGACCAGGCCGCGCGCGGCGATCTCGGCCTTGGCTCGCGCCTGCGCCAGAGCGGCCGAGGAGCGGCGATAGTCCGCAAAATTGGTAAGAGAGACCGCTTCATGCACGTCCGCCTGGCTGATGTATTCATGCACGCCATTGTTGGCGATGAACCTGGAAGTCGGGCATCCCAGCGTGCTGGTCGCGCAGTTCGCCGGAAGCGCGCCCGGTGCCTTCGGTGTAGATGAACGAAGTGTTGTAGTTCAGGTTGGGCAGCAGTCCGGCGCGGGCCTGCACCCGATCTTCGCGGGCCAGACCCAGATCCGTGACCGCCGAGCGGTATTGGGGATCGTTCTGTCGAGCCCGCTGCAGTGCATCCTGCAGGTGATCGTGAGCGGAGCTCCGCTCGCTGGAGTGGCGCTCGCGCCTTGGGTCTGTGCCGATAATGGCACCTGTGCAAAACTCGAGTGCCCAAGCGCCAGCAGGACCAAAATGGGAAACAAGCTTTTTGCGCAGCTGTCCAATATGGGAAGAGCATCTCGTTCACCGCACAGCGGGTTCTTCTGACGTGTCTTCACAGGATCACCTCGAAAGCACGCGCGGGATTGCATAACGACGAAAACCCTTGCCCACAAAGGGAATTGCTAAGACACCGAATTCGGTGCGGAGATGCGGCTCGCTATCGCGCGAGTCCCCTGCCGGAAGCACAAGGAACGAGCAAATGTGTCGCGTGACGCTCGCCATGAGTCACGTGCTCGGACCAATTCGGAACTCGGCTAGCCTACCACGGACTTTCTGAAAGCCACATGAAAACGCGTGGTTGTCGTCCCTAAGTGCCACTCCCCAAAGTACTTAGCTCGCCGTCCGAATGCACGGTACGAACAATTGGCGAAAGCCGTGCTAAGGAAACTTCGATGCATGGCGATCCAGTCAGCAGGAGGAATAAATCATGATCACTCTCGATCAAGTCAAAGTCACGCCTCGCGATCAGCAAGTCTTGAACTTGCTCGTGCAGGGCTGCAGCAACAAAGAAATTGCGGGCCAGCTCAATATCAGTCCGCGCACCGTAAAACAGCACTTGCGTACGCTCTTTTTGCGTGCCGGAATCCGCGAAGGCCGCAAGCGCGTGAAGTTGGCTATCGCCATCTTTACAAAGGAGAAAGCGCAATCATGACACCTTGCGAGCGCCTTACCCCGAAGGAAATTCAGATCTCGATTCTGGTCTGGGAAGGCCTTACCAATCGCGAAATCGGCAAGATTGTCGGCACCAGCGAACAAGTGATCAAGAACCATTTGCGCAGCGCGTTCGACAAACTTGGCGTCTGGAGCCGGCTGGAACTGGCCATGTACGTAGCCAGCCACGGCGGAAAGCATTGGCCTCCCGAGACCGAGCCGCCCAGGCATGCCATACAGCCAGGCCGTCGGGGCGGATTGAGGGAGGGTTTCGTGAGCCGGGCAATAGTTAAGAATGCTGTCAGGTTTTCGGGATTCTTCATCCCTAAGCCAATTCATTTCCTATTTAGATCATCCGCGTAGAACGAGGCCATGCTCTGCCTTTCGCGACCTTCGTTCGCCCTCGGAGTCCAAACTCTGCAAAATCTTTCACGGCGGTGGCGCCGCCCCAGCCCTCTGTAATCTGTAAAGCCATGTCCAGCAATACATTGCAGGATGGCTGCGGCGGCATGAGAATTGCACTGGAGAGGTCGATCTGCCCAGTGCGGGCTCAAAAGCAGCCATGAGCCGGCTTCGCGACCCCGGGGCGAATCCTGCGATGGCCTACAAAGAGTTTTTCTGGATGACATGCGACTCCACCGAGCAACTGAGGGCGGAGTACGGTCCTTTTCACACCCGCACCGAGGCCGAAATTGAAGCCAAGAAGCTCGGTTTCGGCTACCTGTTGCGCTATGAGCACATCCTCGGCGAGAGCGAAGAGGTTGAGGAAGTGCGATGCATCTTCGTTGAACTACCGGGGGCCACTCCGGTCGGAGCCGAGGCCGTTCCAGTCACGCTTCATACCCGTTGCGCCACCTGTGGCGAGTCTGCCGCCCACGCTAAAAGCTGGGAGGCCGAGGTCTGGGCTGATATCCACGAGTTTGAACACTCCCGCCATCTAGTCCGGCTTTTCGAACACGCCCGCGGCAAGGGCTTGAAGGAAATCGGGGACTGGCGCAGTTAGCGTCTCTGCTTCACCCTTTATTCGAAAGCGCGCTCGCCGCCGCCCGGTCCACCAGCCAGATCAGCTCTCCCTGTTTAGGCCGGACCAATTTCGACGGATACTGCTCGCCCGGAACATCTTCCTCCAGCACCGCCCGAAGCACAGGTGCTTTATCAGTCCCGCTGACCAGGAAGACCACGCAGCGTGCCGCATTCAGAACCGGAAGCGTCAGGGTGATGCGGTGGGCTTTCAGTTTTTCAACCCAGTTGGCGACCACGAGACGCGATTTTTCCTGCAGCGCGGCGGTGCCGGGAAACAGAGACGCGGTATGGCCATCCGGGCCCATGCCCAGAAGGATCAGGTCGAATGTTGGAAACTGTCCGGGCTGCAGTTGGAAAAATTTCTGCAGAGTCTGCTCGTATGCCTGCGCAACGGCTGCAGCGTCGGGATTTTCGGCGGGAATGCGGAACACATTCGCCGCGGCTACGGGAATCTTCGACAGCATGCTTTCGTCCGCCATGCGGTAGTTGCTGTCGGGATCGGTCGGGGGCACGTGGCGCTCGTCTCCCCAGAAAAAAAACATGCGATCCCAGGGCAGGGCATTGCGGGCATTTGTAGCCAGCAAATTGTAGAGATTCTTAGGGGTCGATCCGCCCGAAAGAGCAATCGTGAAGCGCCCGCGTTGGGCCACCGCCTCATTCGCGGCGCGCACAACCTCTTCCGCCGCCGCCGCGAACAATTCCTGCGGGGTGGTCAGGGTTCGAATTTCTACGGAGGCACTCACGGCACTTCGCCTATGTCTCGTCCCCCCTTGGTGAGTTATTATTGCCTGCCGCGCGCGACCGCACAACGCGCCGCTCCCAGCAGTCCCGCTTTTTCGTTGGTGACGACCTGCACCGGAATCGCTTCCAGCAGCGGTCGCAAACGGCCTTTCTCGAGAAACGACTGCATAAAAATCGGCCCCTTCAACTTTGCAAGAATCTTGGGAGAGATGCCTCCAGCCAGAAACAAGCCTCCCGTCGCCATCACCTTAAGCGCCAGATTTGAGGCCTCCGCCCCGTAGACGGAGATCCATAAATCCAGCGCCTGCTCCGCCAGACTCTGAGTTCCATCCAGCGCTGCTCGCGAAATCACCGCGGCAGGGTCGCCTTCCTTAAGCGCGACCGCAAACTCCGCAGATTCCTTCCCGCATCCGCACTCCCTCAGGAATTCGTAGACATTCACCAAACCAGGACCGGAAAGAATACGTTCGTAGCTCACATGCCCGAAGCGCACCGTCAGGAACCGCAGCAATTCGATCTGCAGTTCCCCCTGAGGCCCGAAGTCAGTGTGGCCCCCCTCGCATGCGAAAACATGGTGCCGGTTTCCATCCCAGAACAAGCCGGCCTCTCCCAGTCCAGTTCCCGGCGCGATCACAGCCTGGTTGCCAACGGCCGGTCCGCTGGCGCGGTTCAACGGAACCAGGTCTGCGGCAGACAGCGCCGCGATGCCCCAGGCACTGGCTTCCAGATCGTTGATCAGCAGCGTTGCCGGAAGATGAATCTGTTTCGCGAGCCGCGATTGCTCGATCACCCAGGGCAGGTTCGACGTTTCGACGCGTCCGTTACGCACCGGCCCCGCGATCCCGAAACACGCCACCTCGGGCAGAGTTTTCGAATCGCCCAGAAACTGGGTCACAATTTCGCCGAGTTCGCTGTGCTCGCGACTGGGAAAGACACGCTCGGACACCAGGCCCAAGTGACCATTCTGGGATTGAAAATAAGCCAGCCTAGCATTGGTGCCGCCAATATCGCCGGCCAGAATCATTTCTCGAAGTTCCTCCAGCGACGCCCGTCACGTTCCAGCAGTTCGTCGGCCTCCTTCGGTCCCCAAGTGCCGGACGCGTAGTTGGGAAAATTGCGGGGCGGGAGCGCCTTCCAAAGATCGAGCACCGGATTCACCACAGACCAGCCCGCTTCCACCATATCGGCGCGCTGAAACAGCGTTTGATCGCCGATCATGCAGTCGTGCAGCAGGCGCTCGTAGCCGGTGCTGGGCTGCTTGCCAAAATATTCCTGATATTCGAAATTCATGTCCACGGTGCCCAGCCGCATGACCGGACCCGGGACTTTGGCCGCGAATTGCAGCGAGATTCCTTCTTCCGGCTGAATGTGCAGCACCAGTTGGTTCGGCATCAGGTGTTCCACGGGGGTGTCGCGGAACAGCACGAACGGCGCCCGCCGAAACTGTATCACGATATGCGTGTTGCGCACCGGCATTCGCTTTCCGGTGCGCAGATAGAACGGAACATCCGCCCACCGCCAGTTATCGATCAGCAGCTTCATGGCGACGAACGTCTCGGTGCGCGAATCGGGTGGAACATCAGGCTCTGCCCGATAAGCCAGCACGCGCTTGCCATCTTCGGTTCCGTCGCCGTACTGGCCACGCACGCTGCGGCTCAGCACTTCTTCATCGCTCATGGGCTGGATGGCGTGCAGAATCTTGGCCTGCTCATCGCGCACCGCATTGGCGTCAAACGAGATTGGCGGCTCCATCGCGGTGAGGCTGATGAGTTGCATGATGTGATTAGGCACCATATCGCGCAACGAACCCGCCTGATCGAAATAACTTCCGCGCCCTTCCACCCCAACGGTTTCGGCGACGGAGATCTGCACGTGATCGATATAGCGGCGGTTCCAGACCGGCTCGAAAATTCCGTTGGCGAAGCGGAATGCCATGATGTTCTGCACCGTCTCTTTGCCCAGATAGTGGTCGATGCGATAGATCTGTTTCTCGTCGGCTACTTTGAGCAGTTGCTGGTTCAGCGCTTTGGCCGATTCCAGATCGTGCCCAAACGGTTTCTCGATGACCACCCGCCGCCAGTGGTTATTGCCCTGCTCCATCAACCCTGCATTTGAGAGTTTCTGCACGATCGGTCCGAAATAACTGGGCGCGGTCGCAAGATAGTAAAAGAAATTCTGATGAGTCGAGTGCTCCTGATCCACCTTGGCCAGAAAATCCTTCAGTTCCGGATACAGTTTGTCGTCGTTGAAATCCCCGGTGAAGTAATAGAAACGCTGGGCGAACCACTCCCACAGATCGTCGTCCACGCATTCCCCGCAATATGCTTTGACGTCGTCATGAACTCTTTTTCGAAACTCCTCATTCGACATCTGGGCTCGTGCTACGCCCACCACGGCAAACTCGCGGGAAAGCAAATTGGCCCTCGCCAGGTTGTAGAGCGCCGGAATCAGCATGCGTCCCGTAAGATCGCCGGCTGCGCCGAAGATCACCATTACGCAGGGATCTCCCTGCTTGCCGATGCGCGGCGGTACGACCGCCGGATGTTCCGCTAATTCAGCCATGAATGCTTCCTCAGAAACCCGTAACAACCCTCAGCCTGGTAGAACCGATATTTCTCTGCGTACTCTGCGATCTCTCTGCGAACTCGGCGGTTAAAGGCTTTTCAGTCTCTAAGCGGTCTTCTTCGCTTTGGCGGCGCCCTGTTCCACGTGCCCGCCAAATTTCTGCCGCATGGCAGAAAGCATCTTCTCCGCGAACGTGTGCTGCTGCCGCGAGCGGAAACGCACGAACAACGCCGCGCTCAACACATCCACCGGCACCGCTTCGTCAAGCGCCGCCTGAATCGTCCAGCGGCCTTCGCCCGAATCCTGCACGTATCCTTCGTATTCGGATAGCGTGGGATTCTCCGTGAGCGCCATCGCCGTCAAGTCCAGCAGCCACGAACTGACCACGCTGCCGCGCCGCCACACTTCCGCAATGTCCGGCAGGTTCAGATCATAGCGAATGTCTTCCGGCAGCTCTTTGCTGGTGGCGTTCTTGAAAATGTCGAAGCCCTCCGCGTAAGCCTGCATGATGCCGTACTCAATGCCGTTGTGCACCATCTTTACGAAGTGCCCCGAACCCGACGGACCGCAGTGAATGTAACCGGATTCCGCCGTGCCCCCGAGTTTTTCTCTTCCTGGAGTTCGCGGAATGTCGCCCTTGCCCGGCGCCAGAGTTTTGAAAATAGGATCGAGTCGCTGCACCGCTTCTTTCGGGCCGCCAATCATCATGCAGTAACCGCGCTCCAGTCCCCACACCCCGCCGCTGGTTCCCACGTCGATGTAGTGAATGCCCTTGCCCTTCAGTTCCTTCGACCGGCGCACGTCATCTTTGAAATATGAGTTACCGCCGTCGATGATGGCGTCTCCCGCCTGCAAGTGAGCTGCGAGTTTCTGCACGGTCGCCTCAGTCGCAGCACCGGCCGGAACCATGATCCAGACCGCACGCGGAGGCGTCAGCTTGCCAATCAGATCCTCGAGTGACGCTGATCCTGTGGCGCCTTCGCCGGCCAGCTGCTTTACCGAGTCAGCGCTCAGATCAGAAACGACCAGCTGATGTCCGCCGCGCATCAGCCGCCGCGTCATATTCGCGCCCATGCGGCCCAACCCCACCATTCCCAATTGCATGTGCCTTCTCCTAGTAAACGCCTGTAGCCTGCCCTGAGCGAAACCGCAGGGTCCCGCCGGTAGTCGCGAGGGCGCCCACACCCTCGCTTTATTCACCAGAAAAGTCTCAGAGAGCTTTCTGAACCGCCGCCTGCAAAGTCGCCAGCCCAGCTTTCAGATTGCTTCCCAGATGAACCCGCAGCGCGCGCCGTCCGCGATCCGCCAATACCTGAAAATCTCCGCGCGCCTGCGCCGCTTTCACGATTCCGAACGTATATTTCTGTCCCGGCACCGGCAGTTCCACGGAATCGTCGCAAGTGATTTGCAGAAACACTCCTGAGTTCGGCCCACCCTTATACGCCTGCCCAGTCGAATGCAGAAACCGCGGACCGAATCCCAAACACGTCGCCACGCGCTTCTTATCGCGCACCAGATGCCGCAAAATTTGCAGACTTTGTTCATGCTCCGCATTCATCTGGATGTAGCCGAGCACCGCGAAGTAATCCCCAGCCTTGATGCGAGCCAGATGAGCTTTAAGGTATCCAGCGAGCGACTTGTCGTTGCCGGCGGCATTAGCCAGTTCCGTTGCATTTTTTTCGTCAGTGAACAATTTGATGCCGGCATCCTCGACCACCGGTTTTTCCGCAGGCAGAGAGCCCGTCTTCTCATACGCCGACGTCAATTCTCGAGTCGCGATCTTGCTGGCTTCAACGTCGGGCTGATTGAACGCGTTAATTCCGATGATCGCGCCCGCGACGGCAGTGGCAATCTCCCAGCGGAAAAATTCCGCGCCCAGATCGTAGATATCTGCCATCGTGATGCGCACGACCGGATGCCCGGCCTTCTCGATCGCCGCCACCTTCGCATCCTGATCCGCGTCCGCGCCAGATTCCAGACGCACATAAACGAATACGCGATCGCTGCCGTAAACCTCGGGTGCAGCGAGAGCTTCGCGATCGACGGGGATAATGCCTTTGCCAACTTTTCCGGTCGACTCCGCGAGCAGTTGTTCCAGCCACGCTCCCAGATCCGAAATGCCAGGAGAAGCGATGATCGTGACTTTGTCGCGCCCCGCATTCGCCGCCGTTCCGAGAATTATGCCCAGCACAGCCCCGGGATTTTCCTCAACGGCAACGCCCGCCCCGCAGGCTCGCTCCATCTCCGCCGCGCGGGACAGAAATTTCTTCGTGTCCACTCCCATCACCGCAGCCGGAACCATGCCGAAATTCGAAAGGGCAGAATAACGTCCGCCGATCGAGGGCCGTCCGAAGAAGACATGCAGAAAGCGATCCGCCTCGGCCACCTGCTGCATCTTCGATCCTGGATCGGTGATCGCCATGAAGTGGCTGCCGACCTTCACCGCGCCGACGGCCTGCTTCGTGCGTTCGAAAAAATATTGTTTGAAGATGTTCGGTTCGAGCGTGCTGCCGGACTTGCTGGAAACGATGAAGAGTGTCTTCGGAATATCGATCTGATGTTCAACCGCTTTTACCTGCGTGGGATCGGTCGAATCCAGCACGTGCAAGGTAGGGAAATGAGTGATCCTGCCGAACGTCATGCGCAGAACTTCCGGGCACAGGCTCGATCCGCCCATGCCCAGCAGCAACACGTGCTGAAATCCGCGGCTTGGAACTTCCTTGGCAACCTTCTGTAGTTGGTCCTGCTGGGCAATCTGCTCGTCGACAATGTCGAGCCATCCCAGCCACTGGCCTTCGTCGCTGCCCGTCCACAGCGTGGCATCGCGCTGCCACAAGCGCTGCATGTTTCCGCGCGACTGCCAATCGGCAATCGTCGCTTTCACCGACGCGGCCAGCGATTCCGGCAGGGAAGTCTTCAGTCGGCTCACGCAGCTATCCTTTCGACTGCCTGTTCTTCTCGACCGCGGCCAGCAGTTTGTCAAAAGCATCAGCGAACAACTTGACGCCGTCCTGGGTCAGCTTGTCGGTAACTTCCTTCATCGAAATGCCCGCGCGCGCCAGATCGTCCATCACTTTGGCGGCGCCGGTCACGTCTTCGGTGAGGCTGTTTCGTACCTTTCCATGGTCGCGGAAGGCGTCAATCGTCGCCGGCGGCATGGTGTCGACAGTGTCCGGCCCGATCAATTCTTCGACGTAAATCACGTCGCGATAGTTGGGATTCTTGGTGCTGGTGCTGGCCCACAACACGCGCTGGGTCTGCGCCCCCTTGGCCGCCAAAGCCTGCCACCGCGGCCCGCTGAAGATTTTCTGGTAGCGCTGATAGGTGAGCTTGCCATTGGCAATCGCGACTTTTCCCAGCAGGCTCTTCAATAACGCCTGCTGTTTCGGTCGGTCGTTCCCTTGAGTCTTCTCTTCCAGCTTGGAATCGACCAGCGTGTCGATGCGGCTGATGAAAAAGCTGGCCACGCTCGCCATCTTTTTCAGATTGCCGCCGCAGCCGCCAGATCTTCAAGCCCGGCGATATAGGCCTCGGCAACTTTCTCATACACTTCCTGAGCGAACAGCAATGTAACGTTGATGTTGATGCCTTCGCCGATCAACTGCCGGATCGCAGGAAGCCCTTCCGCCGTGCCCGGAACCTTGATCATCACGTTCTCGCGCTTCACCGCCTTCCACAGGCGGCGGGCTTCGTCGATCGTTTCCTGCGTTTTGAGCGCCAGATAGGGAGAGACTTCCAGGCTTACATAGCCATCGCGGAATTTGGACTCCTCGTACACCGGGCGCAGCGCATCGGCGGCATCCTGAATATCGCGGATCGCGATCTGCTCGTAAATCGCGGTGGTACTGAGATCCTTCTGCGAAGCCAGCTTATGCAAAATATCGTCATACAGAGAACTGTCGCCAATCGCCTTCTCGAAAATGGACGGATTCGAAGTCATTCCCCGCAAGCCGTCTTCGGTAATCAGTTGTTTCAGTTTCCCGGTGGTAAACAGATCGCGCCGGATGTAATCCAGCCACATCGACTGACCGTAGTCGAGCAATTGTCTCAGCGGATTTTTTGTCGCTTTCGAATTTTCCAAAACTCCAGTTGGCTGCATGATGGCCTCCTACGATTTCCAATTCCTAGAAACGTAGCTTGCTACGTCTCGTTTTCCTGGCGGTAGAGACGTAACAAGTTACGTCCCTACAAAAAATTACTTTGCCGACATCGCCGCGCGAGCTTCCTTTACGACGGTCTCCACGGTGAATCCGAAATACTTCAACAAATCCTTCAATGGCGCCGAGGCCCCAAATCGGTGCATGCCCACGTTGCGGCCTTTCAGGCCGGTGTAGCGCGCCCATCCAAAAGTGGACGCCATTTCCACCGACACTCGCGCCGTTACGTCGGAGGGCAGCACGCTCTCTTTGTACGCCGCATCCTGCTGTTCAAAGATCTCCCAGGAGGGCATGCTGACCACGCGCGCCTTCACGCCCTCCGCCTTCAACTTCTCGTACGCTTCCACGCAGAGCGAAACTTCGCTGCCCGTGCCCAACAGAATCACGTCGGGCTTTCCTCCGGCATCGGCAAGCACGTACGCTCCCTTCGCCACGCCGGACGCCGCGGCATACTTCGAGCGATCCAGAGTCGGCAGATTCTGTCGCGTCAACACCAGTGCCACCGGCGAACTCTGCAGGTGCGCAATGATCTTCCACGCCTCCGTCACTTCATTCGCGTCGCCCGGACGAAGCACGATCAAATTCGGCATGGCCCGCAACGACGCCAGTTGCTCGATCGGCTGATGCGTCGGCCCATCCTCGCCCACGCCAATCGAATCGTGCGTAAAAATAAAGATCGACGGACACTCCATCAGCGCTGACAATCGGATGCTGGCCCGCATGTAATCGCTGAAATTAAAGAAGGTCGCGCCGAATGCCCGAATGCCCGATACGTTCAGCCCGTTCACGCTTGCACCCATGACGTGCTCGCGCACGCCGAAATGCAGATTGCGTCCCGCTGGAGTTTCAGCCTGAAAATCTCCCGCGCCCTCGAACTTCAGCGTGGTCTTGTTCGAGGTCGCCAGATCGGCCGATCCGCCAATGAGCCACGGAATGTTCTGCGCCACGGCGTTCAGCACCTTGCCCGAGCTCTCGCGAGTCGCGATGCCTTTGGCATCGGCGGGAAATGTCGGCAGGTTTTTGTCCCAGCCCGCAGGCAGTTCGTGATGCTGCATCTGGCTGAGTCGCTCGGCGAGATCGGGATATTTCTGCGAGTATTTCGCGAAAAGATCCGACCATCTGCGCCCGCAAATCGCGCCCGCGTCTCCCAATCCCTTCGCGGAAATGTTCCCGCACTCCGTCCGGCACCAGGAACTTCGCGTCTTCCGGCCAGCCGTAAAATTTCTTCACCAGCCGCACCTCTTCTTCGCCCAAAGGTTCGCCGTGAGCGGCATTGGTGTCCTGTTTGTGCGGCGAACCGTAGCCGATATGGCTATCCACCATGATCAGGGTCGGCCGGTCTTTAGTTTTCTGGAAAGTCTCAAACGCGCGCGCCAGCATCGTCAGATCGTTGGCATCGGCCACGCGCGTCACGTTCCATCCATATCCGATAAAGCGCGTTGCCACATCTTCGCTGAACGACCAGTTGGCCGGACCATCCAGCGTGATGTGATTGTGGTCGTAGATCCAGCAGAGATTCGAGAGCTTCAAATGTCCGGCGAGAGACGCCGCTTCGCCCCCGATTCCCTCCATCAAATCGCCATCCGAACACATCGCGTAAACGTTAAAGTCGAAGATTTCGAAATCCGGGCGATTGAAATTTGCCGCCTGCCATTTGCTGGCGATCGCCATTCCGACGCTGTTGCCCACTCCCTGCCCCAAAGGCCCGGTCGTGGTTTCAACTCCGGAAGTGATATGCGATTCGGGATGTCCCGGCGTCAGGCTTCCCAACTGCCGGAAGCGCTTGATCTCCTCCATCGGCATTGCGAGGTCTTTCAAAACCTTGCCCTGCTTGTCCACCCGCCGCACCTCGGCGAGGTGCAGCATGGCATAGAGCAGCATGGACGCGTGGCCGTTGGAGAGCACGAAGCGGTCGCGATTCAGCCAGGTGGGATCGGCGGGATCGTAGCGCAGAAATTCCTGCCACAGACAATAGGTCACTGGGCGCCAGTCCCATCGGCGCGCCGGGATGGCCGGAGTTGGCCTGCTGCACGGCGTCAATCGCCAGAGTTCGAATCGTGTTAATGCAAAGCGTGTCCAGTTGCTGTCCTGTTGCCAAAACCTGTTCACTGGCTACCATGCGATTCCGCTCCTCCACGGGGAGATTTCCACCGGCGAGATCAGCCCACAAACGCAATATTAGAGTTTCCGATTACAGAAAGGGTTCAATACGCAGAAAAGTGTATCAATTTCCCGGAAGACGTGGATTGAGTTACGGTGAAAAATCGGAAGAGATAGAGGAATTGCTTTACTTCAGAAGTTGTAGATATGTGCTTTCACTTTGCGATGCCCGGGTCGTCTCCTGCACGAACTTCACGAACTGCCGCAAACTCTCGCGTTCGGTCGGCGCCATTCCCTCGAAACGGACGCGAACTCCGTTCGCGGGTCCGCTGCGCGTGACCACGCCGCTCAGCGCAAACCCTTTCACCCAGATCTTTCCATTCGGCACCCACAGGCCGATTTCCACTTTCGCTCCGGGCTTGACCGGGCTGGCCGTTTCCACCAGACATCCACCCACGCTGGTATTGGAAAGATTGCCCCAGATTGAAGTCGGCGTGTCGTCGACCCGAAGCTCGACTGCCACGAAGCACTTGATGCGCGGGATTGCGCCGGCGGTCGCTTCCCAGGCTGGGGCTGAACAAATCGGGTGCAAACGGAGGCGTGGTTGAAGTGGGAGTCGGAACTGGTTGTGGCGCAGGAGCCGATTTTGCAGCAGACTTCGCAGCCGGCGACGAGCCGGCCTTGATCTGGCGCATGGCGAGAAGCAGCGCCTCTTCCCGTTTTCCAGCCGGGGCTTCGCGGTAGGCCTGCAGCAGTGCTCCCACGTGCCGGACCAGGTCCGGATCGGACAGTATTCGGGTCCAGTCAGTTCCTGTTGCCGCACTCATCAACACACTCTCACGTTCTTTTAAACTTCGCTCTCGACTAGCTTGAACCGACAGTCACCTTCCTTCAAGATGACCTAAGTCACGAGGAGGAGGTTCCTGGCGCGAACGGACTTCCGGGATTCCCCTTTGGCTCGCCCATTTCAGCACAATCCTTTGCATCTCAAAGAGCTGCAAACGAATCAAATCGGACGAGTTATGTCAAAGCCGAGAAAGGCGTACAGGTTTTCTCGTAGGTACCGAACGCTCCCACTATCAAGAATGCGATCCTCATTGATAATGTTCCGAGCTGCGTTTTTTCCCCTTTTTTTGTTCCTGCCGGTGCAGTTTCTGGCTCAGGCTACCGGTGTAACCCCGACCTCGCCGGCCCCCAACGTCACCCTGCCCGGCCCGCAAAATCCATTTCTAGGCAGCGCCCCCGAAGGCAAGGCCACCGCGGATGTTCTACAAATTGACTTCAAGGACGCGATTGATCGCGGCCTGCGCAACAATCTGGGCTTATTGCTGGCCTCCGACCAAACCGAGACGGCGCGGGGAGAAAGATGGAAGGAACTCAGCGAACTGCTCCCCAACCTCAGCGCGCGTGTAATGGAGAACGCACAAACCCAGAGTCTCGCGGCGCTGGGATTCAACAAGCTCTTGCCGCTGCTTGCCGCCCCGGGCACCAACACCAGCGCTTTTCCTCGAGTCGTTCCTGCTTTTAACTACTTCGACGCGCGCGCTTCCCTGAGCCAGTCGATATTCAATTTCAGGAATCTCGAACGGGAGCGCTCTGCTTCGGAAAGCCTGAAAGCCGCGCAATTCAGTTACAAAGACGCGCGGGAAATGGTGGTGCTGGCAGTAGGCAACTCCTATTTGCAGGCCATTGCTGCCGGGGCCCGCGTGGAAACCACCGAAGCCCAGGTGAAGAGCGCCCAGGCTCTCTACGACAAGGCCGCCGACCAGCAGAAAGCCGGATTGAGTCCGGCCATTGATGCGCTGCGCTCGCAGGTCGAACTTCAAACCCGCCAGCAGCAACTCATCGTTGCCCGCAATGATCTCGCCAAACTGAAATTGAATGTGGCGCGGATCATCGGGCTGCCGCCGGGACAGGAATTTGTCCTCACCGAGAAAGCGCCCTATCAGGCGCTAGCGCCTCTGCCGTTAGACACCTATTTGCAACGCGCCTACGCTTCGCGAGCCGACTATCAGGCAGCGATGGCGCAAGTGCGGGCAGCAGAACTTTCGCGCAGGGCGGCCACCGCAGGGCATTATCCAACCGTAGACATCGATGCGAATCTCGGCGACATCGGCGTCACCCCTTCCCAATCGAATGGCACTTGGCAAGTGAATGGCGGGATTAACATCCCCATCTTCGCCGGCAATCGGACTCACAGCGACGTTCTCGAAGCCGACGCGCAATTGAAGCAAGCGCGTTCTCAACTGGGAGACCTGCGCGGCCGTATCGACTATGAAGTCCGCACCGCACTGCTCGACCTGAACGCCGCCGCCGAGCAAGTGGCTGTGGCGCGCAGTTCCGTCGATCTGGCGGAGCAGGCGCTCACCCAATCGCAAGATCGCTTCACCGCGGGCGTTGCCGACAACCTGGAGGTGGTGCAGGCGCAAGAAGCGGTTGCCAGCGCTCACGAGAGTTACATTCAGAGTCTTTATTCCCATAATCTCTCGAAGGTCGAACTGGCCTACGCCATCGGCGACGCGGAACATGGCGTCAAACAATATTTGAAAGGCAATCAATAAATCGTATGGAGCAAACCACACAAAGTCCGCCAGCCCAGAGCGAAAAAGCGCAAGCCGAAGCACCGGAAAATAACACCCAGCCGTTACCGGCCACCGAGGAGGATTTCCGCAGCAGGCGATCCCGCACGCAAGAGTTCCGGCTTTCGGATCGGAGTGGTCATTGCCATCATTGTTCTTCTAATCGCCGGTTTCTTCGCCTATCGCTATTTCACCAGCTATGAATCCACCGACGATGCCCAGGTCGACGGCCACATCAATTCCATCAGCGCGCGCATCTCCGGCCACGTCATCAAGCTGAACGTGCAAGACAATCAATATGTGCAGGCGGGAACGGTGCTGGTGGAAATCGATCCCGCGGACTATCAAGTGGCCTACGAGCGCGCGCAAGCGGACTTTGAAGACGCCCAGGCAGCCGCAGTCGCCGCCGGCGTAACCGTTCCGATCACCGGGGTCAATACCAGCAGCCAGGTTTCCGCGACCGAAGCGGACGTGAACAGCGCCCGCGCGGGCATTCAGGCCGCCCAACAACAGTTCGAAGCCGCCAAGGCCCAGCTGCAGGAAGCCGAAGCCAATAATGTGAAAGCGCAGAACGATCTCGTCCGCTATAAGCAGTTAGTCGACAAGCAGGAAATTTCCCAGCAGCAGTACGACCAGGCTACCGCCGCGGCCCAGGCCAGCGCCGCAGCCGTAGAAGCCGCGCGCGCCAGCGCCGACGCGGCCCAGCAGCAGGTGACTCAGGCTCAAGGCAAACTCGTTCAGGCGCAAGCCAATTCGGCTATGCCAATACCGCGCCCAAGCAAATGCAGATTACCCGCGCCAGGGCTACCTCCGCCCTGGCCGAAGCCCAGCGCAAAAAAGCGGATCTCGATCAGGCTGCGCTGAACCTGCAATACACAAAAATCGTCGCCCCAGTGAACGGCATCGTCAGCGATCGGACCGTGGAAGTCGGGCAGAACGTCGCTCCCGGCCAGGAACTGATGAAGATCATCAATCTCGACGACGTTTGGATCACGGCGAACTTCAAAGAAACCCAGCTGCGGCAAATGAAGGTTGGCCAGCGGGTCACCATCGAAGTCGACGCCAACGGCAGAACCTATAACGGCAAAGTAGACAGCGTTGCCGGAGCCAGCGGAGCTCGTTTCAGCCTGCTGCCCCCCGAAAACGCCACTGGAAACTACGTGAAAGTGGTGCAGCGCATTCCAGTCAAGATCGTGCTGGATCCCGGCTCGAATAACGATCACCAATTGCGTCCCGGCGTGTCCGTGACGCCCAAGGCTTGGATTCGCTAATGGGCGCTGCCAGCGCAACCCTGAATCAAGGGCAAGAACACGGGCAAGATCCCGGGAACGCCCAGGCCGAGGCCTGGCGTCCCGCGGTCAATCCGTGGATCATCGCGCTAGCGGTCACGCTGGCGACGTTCATGGAAGTGCTCGACACCTCCATCGCCAATGTCGCTCTGCCCCACATCGCCGGAAGTCTTTCCGCCGGTCAGGACGAAAGCACCTGGGTCCTGACTTCCTACCTCGTCTCCAACGCCATCGTGCTTCCTTTGAGCGGCTGGCTGTCTTCCATTCTCGGCCGCAAGAATTTCTACATGGGCTGCGTGGCCCTGTTCACTGTGAGTTCGTTCCTGTGCGGACTCGCTCCGAATCTGGCCACGCTCATCATCTGCCGGGTCCTGCAAGGCGCCGGCGGCGGAGGATTGCAGCCCAGCGAGCAGGCCATCCTTGCCGATACCTTTCCTCCCGCCAAACGCGGCATGGCTTTCGCGGTCTATGGGATGGCTGTCGTAACCGCTCCCGCGATCGGTCCGACTCTGGGCGGCTGGATCACTGACAATTTCACCTGGCGCTGGATCTTCTTCATTAACATTCCGGTCGGCATTCTCTCCATCCTGCTCACCTCGCGATTGATTCAGGATCCTCCCTATTTCAAGCGCCGCAAGCTGAGCGAGACTCATATCGACTATGTTGGCCTCGGATTTGTGGCTTTAGGGCTGGGAGCTTTGCAGATCGTTCTCGACAAGGGTCAGCGCGACGACTGGTTCGATTCGAACTTCATTATTACGCTTTCGCTGATTAGCGCCGCCGCCCTGATCTTCGTGACGATTTGGGAGTGGAGGCACAAAGATCCCATCATCGACCTGCATCTGTTTCGCGACCGCACCTTCGGCGTCTCCAATTTGCTGATGTTCATGCTGGGCTTTGCCTTGCTCGGCAGCACCTTGTTGATCCCGCTGTTTTCGCAGACCTTGCTCGGATACACGGCCCAGGAGGCAGGGTTGGCGCTTATGCCCGGCGGCTTCACGATCATTCTTCTTTTGCCTTTGGTGGGATTTCTGCTTTCCCGTTACACTCCGCGATGGCTTCTCTTTCTGGGCCTGATCATCCTGTCCTTCTCGCTCTTTCACATGACGGGCTTTGATCTTCAAATTGATTTCCGCACCCTGGCCATGCCCGTGTCATCCAGGCTGCGGGCATGGCATTTCTGTTTGTTCCCATCAACACGGCCGCCTACGCATTTCTGCCGCGCGACAAGAACAATGCCGCTTCCGGGTTGATGAACCTGGCGCGTAACATTGGCGGCAGCGTCGGGATTTCCATCGTCACCACCATGCTCGAC
Source organism: uncultured Acidobacteriaceae bacterium (assembly GCA_963733795.1). Lineage (GTDB taxonomy): Bacteria > Acidobacteriota > Terriglobia > Terriglobales > Acidobacteriaceae > Sulfotelmatobacter. The sequence continues at coordinate 147,325 of CAVTED010000001.1, read as the reverse complement.
CGCCGGACCCAACAGCACCTCAACGATTTTGCCAGTCATCTGAGCGCCGGCAGCTCCGCCCTGCAAACCATGATTCGAGGAGCTTCCCGGGCAATGATGGCGCACGGTGCCAGCGCCGCCGGGGCGAATCAACGAGCCTACGCGCTGATGCAGGGCACGGCTGAGCGGCAAGCGACTATGCTGGCCTATATCGATTGCTTCCAGTTTCTCGGGTTCGCGATTCTGGCCATGATTCCGATGGTCTTCCTGATGAAAAAATCCAAGCCCGGCGGCGGAATGGCAGTACACTAAAGCAGCCATGTTTCGCCTCATTACCATCGAGCGCGAGTACGGCTGCGGCGCCCCCACCATCGCCGCGCAACTGGCCGACCACCTAGGTTGGAAGCTCTGGGACCAGTTGCTCACCGAGGAAATCGCACGCCTCGCTCACGTTGATCCCTCTGCCGTAAAACGCTGCGATGAGCGCATGGACAGCCGCTTTCACCGTTTCGCGAAAACCTTCTGGCGCGGCAGTTACGAGCGCAGTGCAAGGCTGGGCGACCAGATGTTCGATACCGACTGCATGATGGAGATGATGCAGGAGACGATGAATCGAATTGGCCGGGAAGGAGATGCCGTCATCGTAGGTCGCGGAGCACCGTATTTCCTGCGCGAAAATCCCTGCGCGTTCCATGTTTTTCTTTACGCGCCGCGCTCCGAGAAAATCCGCCGCATCGTCGCCGATGGCCACAGCGAACAAGACGCCATCGAACAAGTCGACACCGTCGACCGTGAGCGCATTGCTTACGTAAAGCACTATTTCAACGCCGACTGGCCCACGCGTTCCCTGTATCACGTCATGCTCAACACAGCCGTGGGAGACGAACCGGTAATCCAGACGATCCTCGATACCATGCGTAGGGTTCAGGGCCATCCGAGGGCCACGGAATACGAGAATCCGAACGTCCCCGCGTCGCAGTGATAACTACAACCCGTGGGGATCGTGCCGGGCGCGCGATCGCGTGAGAAAGTGCAAACCTCAGCCGCAAAGATCATAGAAGAGACTCGCGAGGACGCTGAGAAACCCATAACAATGTTGCCCTTTGCGTTCTCTGCGGGGTTTCTTTGCGAGCTCTGCGATAAGAGCTTTTGGGCTTCGGGAAGCGAGCAGCTAACCGGTCTCCGCTCGTCCTTGCGCAGCCGGCAGATGTACTCGACGCTGCGGCGCAGGACAGCAATTCTCCTCGCAAACATCTCGCCGTGGTCCCAGGGATCCTAGCGCACGCCGCTCCACGCCCGGATTTGTCCGCTCAAGAATCAACTCGCGAATCATTCCAATGAACTTGGGATGCACGCCCACCGTCTTCGCTCGGACCATCGGCAAGGCCAGCGGAATCGCAAAGCTGCCGCGCCTCGACGTCCAGGTCATACAGCACTTCCATGTGATCGGAGATAAAACCGATCGGAGCCAGCACCACCGCGCTAGCTAGATTGCGCGCCTTCACCTCGCGCAAATAATCCAGAATATCCGGCTCCAGCCACGGCTGCCCCGGCGCGCCACTCCGGCTCTGATACACCAGAGCGTCGTTAGCGATCCCCAGCCTCGCGGAGACAATCTTCCTGACTTCTTCCAGTTGCCGAACATAGTCGGACGTCTGCCGCCATCGAAAGCGGAATGCTGTGCGCGAGTGTAAACAATCTGAACATTCTGCCGCGCGTCCGCCGGAACTTCCCGAAGAGCGTCGCGCAACCGGTCTTCGGTTGCCTCAATGAAATCCTGGATGATTGAAGAAGGCGCGCAGCTTGTCGATCTCCGGCGCCCCGGCGCCAACTTCATTTTGCGCGCGAGCGATGTCTTCGCGGTACTGCCGGCATCCGGAATAGGAACTGTACGCCGAAGTCACGAACGCCAGCGCCCGCCGAACGCCGTCCTGCTTCATCTTCTGCAAGGTTTCCGCCAGCATACGGGTGCCAGTTGCGATTTCCCCAGTACACCGGCAAGTTCGGTCCATGCTGCGCCAGTTCTTTCTCCAGGCCGCGATCAGTTCGCGAATTTGCTGGTTGATCGGGCTCTTGCCCCCGAAGTGGTAATAGTGCTCCGCGACCGCCAGCATTCGTTCGCGCGGAACATTCCTTCCACGCAGCACGTTTTCAAGAAACGGAATACATCTTCCGTCGACTCAGGCCCGCCGAAGGAGACAACAAGAATAGCGTCGTAGTTCATTCAGAGCAGCGTGGCAGCGAGGGCATCCTGCCCGCGGTCTCGAGAGGCGGCCCGCCTACCAGGTCAGGACTCCAGGAAGCTCTAGCCGCTTTCAGAAGATGGTGCGCCCGGAGAGATTCGAACTCCCGACCTGTTGCTCCGGAGGCAACCGCTCTATCCAGCTGAGCTACGGGCGCGCACGAGATGTTTACAGTCTACATGGGGAAGGGAAGCATCATCAACGGAACATTGCGCAACCAGTCGCGACGCTCCGGCCGTAGATCACATGCACACTTCGCACAACCGCAGCGCAACCGCTCACTCGGCAGCGTTGTCGTGAGGATGAATCGCGCCTCCGCCTTGCGGGCCGGCGCGCGCCCGATGCGTTCAAATTTTCCTGGGAAGGTACTGGCTAATAGCGGTCGCGCCGCGCCACCACCACCGCCCCGGCCGCCACGATCTCCGCGATCGCGGCCACCACCACCGCCTCCGCCGCCAGCGCGTTCGGTCTTGGGCCGCGCTTCATTGACGTTGATCGTGCGTCCACCGACTGACGAGCCATTCAAAGCCGTGATCGCCTTGTCGCCATCTTCGTTGCTGGCCATCTCCACGAAGCCGAAGCCTCGCGAACGCCCGGTATCACGGTCCGTCATGATGCTTACGCGGTCCACTTGTCCGAAAGGTTCGAAAAGCGTCCGGAGTTCGTCCTCGTTTGTGTTGAAGCTCAAATTTCCCACGAAAATATTCTTCACGCGTCTGCCTCTGCATTGAGCTGTCGGAAGTGCAAGCAATTCGGCGGACTTGGCAGGTCGGGAGGGCCTTTCCTGAAAATCGAGACCGCAGCTGGCGAACAGTCGAATGCGGCGAGCAGTATAGCAGGTTTTCCGAAACCAGCCTGTTAAATTGATTTTGAAATGAATAGCTTGGCTAGGCCGGCGGAAACTAGCACTCGTCCACCTTCCAGTATCCCTCGGCGTGAAATCCCATCTGCAGCAGCCGGTTCTTGGGGTCGTGTCTCTTCCCGCAACCCGGACAGATGAGATAACGGCCCCAAGCCGTGCCTTGATGATCGTAATTCTCAGCCACGGCAAACGTCGTCCCGCAACTGCAGGGGACGAGAAACATGCGCAGCGGCGCCTTGCCTTTCGAATCTTTTCGGACTTGCGCTGCTGCTTCACGACTCTTCGACGGTTGCGTAGGAACTCTTTTTGCGGCGATTCGACTGCAGAGTTTTCTTGCGCAGCCGCAGCGACTTGGGCGTGATCTCCACGAACTCATCGTCGGCGATGAATTCGATGGCCTGCTCCAGATTCAAGCGGACGGAAGGGAACCAGGCGAATCGCTTCATCCGCCGTCGAAGCGCGCATGTTCGTCAGCTTCTTCTCGCGGACGGCATTCACGTCGAGATCGGTGTCCTTGGCGTTCTCCCCGATAATCATTCCTTCATAGAGTTCGACGCCCGGACCCACAAAAAGTTCCCCGCGCTCCTGCAATCCCCACAGCGCATATGCCGTCGAAACTCCGCCGCGATCGGCGATCAGCGCCCCGGTGAGCCGATGCGGAATCTCGCCCTGCCATTCGGTGTAGCCGTCAAACAGCGCGTTCATCACGATGGTTCCGCGCGTGTCGGTAAGCAACTGGCCGCGCAGCCCGATCAATCCGCGGCTGGGCACGCGGAACTCGATCCGCACCCGTCCGTAGCCGTGATTGTGCATGTTGGTGACTTCGCCCTTGCGCGATCCCAGTTGCTCCATCACCACGCCCACGAAATCCTCCGGCACATCGACCGTGAGATGTTCGACCGGCTCCATCAGCTTGCCGTCGATGCGCTTGGTGACGATCTCCGGCTTTCCCACCATGAGTTCGTAACCTTCGCGCCGCATCATCTCAATCAGGATGGAAAGCTGCAGTTCGCCGCGCCCCAGCACCTTGAACGAATCCGTGGTGCCGGTGTCCTCGACTCGCAAAGAAACATTGGTCAGAAGTTCTTTTTCCAGCCGCTCGCGCAAATTGCGCGACGTGACGTACGTTCCGTCCTTTCCTGCGAACGGAGAAGTGTTCACCGTGAACAGCATGGCAATCGTGGGCTCATCAATTGCGATGTGCGGCAGCGGAGCAGGATTCTCGGCGTCGGTAATGGTTTCGCCGATCGTGATTCCCTCGACGCCCGCGACGGCAATGATGTCTCCCAACTCCGTTTCCGTGATGTCGGTGCGCTTCAGTCCCGAGAACGAAAACAATTTCGTGATCTTGGTTTTGTGCAGCGTGCCGTCGAGTCTGGCGATGGCGACTTCCTCGCCGGTATGCATTTTTCCGTTGAACACGCGCGCGATCGCCAGCCGTCCCAAGTAGTCGCTGTAGTCGAGATTGGCGACGAGAATTTGCAGCGGACCCGACGCATCGCCCTTGGGAGGAGGAATTGTTTTGATGATGGCATCGAACAGCGGCCGCAAGTCTTCGCCGCCGCCCTTGATGTCCGTGGTCGCGGTGCCTGTCTTGGCGTTCGTGTAGAGAACGGGAAAATCGATCTGCTCTTCCTTCGCGTCCAGATCGATAAACAGATCGTAAATTTCGTTCAGCACTTCCTGCGGGCGCGCGTCCGAGCGATCAATCTTGTTGATGACTACGATGGGCGGCAGATGCGCTTCCAGCGCTTTGCTCAGCACGTAGCGCGTCTGGGGCAGCGGACCTTCGCTGGCATCCACCAGCAGCATCACGCCGTCCACCATCTTGAGCGCGCGTTCGACCTCGCCGCCAAAATCGCTGTGGCCGGGCGTGTCGACGATGTTGATCTTCACGTCGTGATAGAAAATCGCGGTGTTCTTGGCGAGAATCGTAATGCCGCGCTCGCGCTCCAGTTCGTTCGAGTCCATCACCCGTTCGACGTGGTGTTCGTTGGAGCGAAAAGTGCCGCTCTGTTGCAGCATGGCGTCAACCAGCGTGGTCTTGCCGTGGTCGACGTGCGCGATGATAGCGATGTTGCGAATGCCTGAACTCAAAAAGGATCCTTCCCGAAATATTGTCTACTACCACTTTACTATGCGGGGGATGAAACCACCACGAAAGACGATGCGGGGACGGAACTAAAGGTGCAGTGATCTGCGCACCGTATCAGTCTTGTATTCGGCGGCTAAAAGGTGGGCGGAGTGTTGATCCACAGGACCCAAGTCTCCTTGCGGCCGGGATTTTTCCATCGGTGTGGAGTCGCACTTTCGAAGTAGAAACTATCTCCGGGCTTCAACCTGTACTCCTCGCCTTCCACCGCGATCTCCAGATCTCCGCGCAACACGTAAATGAACTCTTCTCCGTCGTGGGTATAGGGATCTCCACTGCCCGCTTCAGGCGCGATACGAAAAAGATGCGGCTCCATCACCGTGTTGCCCCAGGCCAGCAGTTCCATGCGCACACCCGCGCCGGCTTCAAGCACCTTGCGTTCGGCTGGACGCACTTGGCGGCTGCTGGCTCCGCTGGCGTCAAAGAAATCCAGAATGTTTGTTTTGTAAAACCGCGCCAGTTTGCGCAGCGTTCCCACCGATCCGCTCATCTGCGAACGTTCCAGCGCGCTGAGGAATCCTACCGAGATGCCCACAGACTGCGCGACCTGCGCCAGCGAAAGGCGCCGGCGCGCCCGCAACTGCCGCAGATGCCTGCCAATCGCGCTGGCGTTCCCGTCCGCCGCTGGACGGACTTTACCTTCGCGCTTCAGCAACTGCACGATCGCCGCCGCGTTTAACCCGCGCACTTTGCGCAGAAACCTCGCCCGCTTCAGCAGCTTCACATCTTCCGGAGCATAAAGCCGGTACTTGCTTTCCGTGCGCCGCGGACGCGCCAGTCCCAGGCTTTCCCACGAGCGGATCACCGACGGTGAAACCCCAACCTTCCGGGCCACGTCTCCGATTTTCAAGTAAGGTTCAGGCATGCTGTTTTCACACAAACAAGTTGGATTGAGAGGTCGGATTAGAAATTTCTATGGGAAGGACGCGTTTTTTTCTCCTTGACAGTCCCCGTGCCCCTTCTCTAACCTTGCGGGATTATAGCAAGGTTGTAGCTGGATACAAGCTGTCGCTTTCAAACTAAAAATCAGCCTCTCGAAGATGTTTGGAGACCCCCATGCCCTCGCTGCGACCCCGCTCGTCGAAGCCACGCCGCTATACCGCACAGCTGAAAACCGTGTGCCTGACGCTTGTCGTCTGCTCTGTCGCTCCCGACGCTACTCCTTGCGCAAGGCACCGGCGGCCGCATTCTCGGGCGGATTGCCGATCCCACCGGCGCGGTTCTTTCCGGAGTCAAAGTCACGGCCACGAACGAAGCTACCGGCGTGGCTCAGAACGCAGTCAGCAATGACAGTGGTGACTTTGTGTTCCCCGATCTAGCCGTGGGAACCTACACTCTCAGCTTCGACTTGAAGGGATTCAAAAACAGCGTTCGCCACAGCATCGCACTCGACGTCAACCAGGTCATCACTCTGAACATGACCCTGCAGGTGGGTCAGAACCAGGAAGTCGTCGATGTCACCGCCGAAGCTCCCCTGGTCGACACCAGCAGCACGCAGCTCGGAGCCGTCGTCAACAACCGCTCGGTGAACGAACTACCACTCAACGCGCGCGATACTTATCAATTCTTGCAGCTGCAGCCCGGAGTGCAATCGCAACTCGGCTCCAGCGGCGGCACGTTTTACGGCAGCGACAATGCCGGAGCGGTCTCCGTCAATGGCGGTCGTAGTCGCGCCAATAATTTCAGCGTTAATGGCGGTGACGCCAACGACCAGTTCGTGAACTTGCCGACCATTCAGCCCACGCCCGACGCGATCGATGAATTTCGCGTGATCAGCAACACCTTTGACGCGGAGTATGGCCGCAACTCCGGCGCCGTGGTAAACGTTATTACGAAGTCGGGTACAAACCAGTGGCACGGCAATCTTTACGAGTATTTCCGCAATACCGTCTTGAATGCTCAGGGATACTTCAACACCGTCAAGCCGCAGGAAAATCAGAATCAGTTCGGCGGAACTTTCGGCGGTCCGATCATTAAAGATCGCACCTTTTTCTTTGTGTCTTATGAAGGGCGGCGTGTGCGGCAAGGAATTTCCGGCCAGACGGTTGCCGTCCCAACTCCGCAAGAGAGGACCGGCGTTTTCAATGGCGGCCTTAACGGCTCGATCACTGACCAGTTCGCGGCGGACGCTCTGAACGGCCGGCCAGGCTGCACTTCCGCCATTGCCGCCGACGGCGGACAGATGCCCGCGGCAGGCTCAAACTGGGCCGACATCTTTCCCACCGATGCGAACGGAAACGCGACCATCCCTACTGCGTGCCAGGATCCCGTCGCAATCGATATGCTTCGCTTCGTTCCGGCGGCAAATAGTCCCGACGGGACTAGCTACCAGGCCGTTCCCGTCAAAGCCGACACCCAGAACCAGTTTACACTCCGGTTTGATCATCACATTAACTCGCGCCAGAATTTCAGTTTCTATTACTACTTCACCAACGATGCGGATTTTGAGCCCTTCTATAACTTCCAGGCTTCCGGCGCGAACATTCCCGGCTTCGGAGCGAATGTCGGTTCCCGTTATCAGCAGTTCAATCCCAGCCACACGTGGACAATCACAAATTCTTTGATTAACGAGTTCCGCTTCACTTACATGCGTGAAGGTCAATTGACCTTCCAGCATCCGCAGAGCACTAACGCGGTGCAGAACTCCTGCGTTTCTCCCGCGGCGCAGGCAGTTTGTTTCAACGGCACATCCGATTCCAATAGCGGTCCGGCGTCCATCCAAGGCGTGTTTGGTACGAGTCCTCAATACGGCATCACGACTGGCCTGCCTGCCAATCGCACCGGTGTTCCTTTCATTAACGTGTCCGGCGGATTTGCGATTGGGAACGGATGGGAAGGCGAATTGCCGCAAGTGGGGAACTCATTCATGTGGAGTGACAGTCTGACCTGGGTGAAATCCAATCACACCATGAAGTTTGGCGCGGACATCCGCCGTTCTCGCTTCGATCAGACGCTTTACTACAACGTCAGCGGCCAATTCACTTTCAACAGCACGACTGAAAACTCGGTTCTTTACAACGATAATTATCCGGGCTACCTGTTGGGACTAGATGATAGCTACACTCAAGGTTCTGCGCAGCGGGAAAATGTGCGCAACACCGGCGTTTATCTTTTTGCCCAGGACAGCTGGAAAATCAAACCGTCTCTGACTCTGAACTACGGTCTTCGCTGGGAGTTGGATACACCTCTAGCGGACGCTCTGCACCATGTTCAAACCTACCGTCCCGGCCAGAATTCAACGGTTTACCCATGCGTCTTAACACCGGCCGAGCAGTCCAGCTTAGGGGGCACCGACTGTATCTCTGCCGGCGTCCAGCCCACCGGATTGGTGGTCCCTGGCGACTCTGGCATTCCCGCCGGTCTCACTCAAACTTATTACAAAGCCTTCGCGCCCCGAATCGGTCTTGCTTATAGCCCCAACTCCAAGACCACATTCCGCGGTGGATGGGGCCTGTTCTACAACCCCATGGAGCAATTGGTGCTGGAGCAGTTCGGCGCCGAGCCTCCGTTTGGTGGCAGCACCTACGTGCCTGCGACTTTCCTCAACACCCCTTTCATCTCGCAAGCCGGCAATCTCAGTCCCAATCCTTTTAACGGTATTCTGAGCCCCAAGCCCGGAACTCCGCAGGACTGGGCCTCTTTCCGCCCGATGCTGCTCTACGGCGATTTCCAGCCCCACATGCGCACCCAATATTCGGCCCAGTACAACTTCAATATTGAACGCGAACTGGCGCGAAATGTGGTGCTGCAGCTCGGCTATGTCGGATCGCAGGGGCATCGCCTGCTGGCTTCGCATGACATTAATGCGGCGAATCCGCAGACCTGTCTCGACATCATCGCGCTTGCCAACAACGACCCCACCAGCGTCTCTTCCTACGGTTCGGCGGGAAGTTGTGGCCCATTCCTGGAAGACAATCAATTTACCGTTACGCTTCCCGCGTCCAATGGCGCGCTGCTGCCGAACGGATTCCATCTGCCCAGTGGCGGTACGATTCAGGCCGCAGGGCAAACGCTTAACTTCGTAGGACTGCGTCCCTATTCTTCTCCGAACTGCAATCCTCTGACCGGCGGCCCGGGTAACGGTTGTCCCGCCGATGGCGTTCCCGTCTTCACTAACATCTTTGCCGAAGACACCATCGCCGCCTCCGCATACAACTCATTTCAGGCTAGCCTGGAAAAACGCTTTTCGCATGGACTTCAACTGCAGGCCGCCTACACTTTCAGCAAGTCTCTCGACTGGGCCTCCAGCTTCGAAGAGACCGTGAATCCTTTCGATTACAAAGCCAGTCGCGCTTTGTCCCTGTTTAATTCGGCGCAGCGTTTTGTCGTTAATTATTACTGGGATCTTCCAGTCCGAAGATACAGCGGATTCAAAGGCAAAGTTCTGGATGATTGGTCCATGTCTGGAATCATTCAGTTCCAAAGTGGCTTCCCAATCCGCATCCAGACCCAGGACGACAACGAGTTGATCAGCAGCTTGTTCTTCCTGGGTGCAGGCGCACCGCAGTTGAATGGACCTTTGCAGATTGTCGATCCCAAGGTCATCCAGACTTATAACACCTTCAATTACGGACCTGTGGCCGGGCACTATTATCTGAACGCAGATCAATCGAAGTTTACCGACCCCACGCTGGGGACGTTCGCGACCACGCCGCGCTCGGTCTGTTGCGGGCCCGGCCAGAATCAGTGGGATGTAACGTTTTCAAAGAGAATTGCACTTTCTGAAGCGAAATATTTCCAGTTCCGGGCTGACATTTTCAATCTGTTCAACAAGACGCAGTTCGATAATCCAGATGGAAATTTCAGCAACTCGACCTTCGGCCAGGTCCTGCAAGCGCGCGACCCCCGCGAAGTGCAGTTTGCTTTGAAATTCTACTTCTAGATGATGCCAAATCTTCGGACGAGAAAAGCGGAGTGATGGAGAAAACAGAACCAAATCTAAACTCTGCCATTCCGACCGAACGCGAGCGCGGTGGAGGAACCTGTTGTTTTGCTCCACCGTCACCTTCGCAGCATAAAGAGTAGAGTAAGTATTAGTTAACACCCGGGCGGCCTGGCCGCCTTCAATCTAATAGCCTGCGGGCCCGTCTCGGAGACGCCGCCGGCTTGAGCCCAACCGGAGCAATTCGATGTACCCCGATCTGCAGAAAGAACTCGCCACCTTCGAGCGGCGCACGCCTAAATCCGCCGAAGCTCACAAGAAGAATCTCAAACGCATTCCCCTGGGTGTAGCTAGCAACTATCGCGCCTACGATCCCTGGCCCATCTTTGTAAAAGAAGCCAGCGGCAGCAAATTCCGCGACCTTGATGGCAACGAATACATTGACCACAACCTGACGTTCGGCGCGCTCATGGCCGGGCACTGCCATCCCGCCGTGATGAAGGCTGTCGAGAAGCGGCTCTCCACCGGGACCATGTTTGGCATGCCTCATGACATGGAGTGGGAACTGGCTGAAGAAATCTGCACTCGCTTTCCGGTCGAAATGTGCCGCTTCGGCAACAGCGGCACCGAAGCCACGATGCATGCGATTCGTCTGGCGCGCGCTGCCACAGGCCGCGACAAGATCGTAAAGTTCGAAGGCGCCTATCATGGCCTGCATGACAGCGCCCTGGTCAGCGTGAAGCCGCATGCTCCCGACTATGGCGATATCCACAATCCCACCGCGGTGACCGGCGGTCTGGGCGTGCCTAAATCCGCCATCGCCAACGTGGTCGTCGCCACGTTCAACGATCTTGCCACCGTCGAGCGTCGCTTCAAAGAAAATCCCGGCCAGATTGCCGCGATCATCCTCGAACCGATTCTGATGAACGTCGGCCTCTGCATGCCGCAACCCGGCTTCCTGAAAGGCCTGCGCGAAATTGCCACCAAAAACGGAGCGCTCTTGATCTTCGACGAAGTAAAAACCGGCGCAAAACTTGGTTGGGGCGGCGCCAGCGAATATTTCAATGTTATGCCCGACATGATCTGTCTGGCCAAGTCGATCGGCGGAGGCCTGCCGCTCGCCGCTTTCGGCGCGCACCGCTCCGTGATGGACCTCATCAGCCAGCACAAAGTTTTCCACGGCGGCACTTACAACACGAATCCAGTTTCTATGGCTGCGGGCTTAGCGACGTTTCGCGAAGTTCTTACGCGTGAGAATTACGCCAAGGTCGATAAGCTCGGCAAGAAACTAGCCGACGGCTATCGAGCTACCATCGCGAAAGTTGGCCTTCAGGCCTACATCGCGCAAGCCGGAGCCAACGGCGCGCTAATGTTGTATCCGAAAGAAATTCGCAACTATCGCGACTGGGAAGCAATCGACATTGACCTGTGGCGGCATTACTGGTTCGGCATGGTCAACCGCGGCGTGATGGCCCAGCCCTATTGGTGGGATGAGCAGTGGACCATCTCCGTCCAGCACACCGAAGCCGACATCGACAAGCACCTGGCGGCGTTCAACGACATCGCCGCCTCGCTGGCCAAAGCGCAGCAAGAGCGCGCCGCCCCGGTAGCAGTAGCGCATTAAAGAAGTTGTTCGTGTGGGGTGGACACTCCTGTCCGCCACCGCATGTACCACCACGAATCACGCAGGGACAGCCGCCTCAGCTGTCCCTGCCGAGGAGAAAAAATATTTTGTCATTCCGAACCGGGCGCAAGCCCGGTGAGGAAAGTGCTGTACCGCGGCCGCACGCGAAACAATCAGTGTCCACCACGACCCAACCCGCCGAGACCAAATTAATCCGCGCTCTTGGCCGCCGCGATCTCGTCCTGCTCTTCGTCGTCGCCGTCTTCAATCTCAACGTCGTCCCCTCCATCGCCGCCAACGGTGGCGTCACCATCTGGCTGTGGATCATCTCCCTCCTTCTTTTCTTCTGGCCTCAAGGCATCGCAGTCATCGAACTCGCCCATCGTTATCCCGGCGAAGGCGGCGTTTACCTCTGGGCCAAAGAAGTTTTCGGCGACTTCCACGGATTCCTCTCCGGCTGGTGCTACTGGACCAACAACATGCTCTACGTGCCGACGGTGATGCTCTATTTCGTCGGCGTGTCGGTCTACGTACTCGGCCCCGGACACCAAAGCCTTCCCGACAACAAGATCTTCGCCGCATCCGTTTCTCTTGCATTGTTGGCCCTGCTCACCCTGCTCAACATCCTCGGCCTCGGCGTCGGTAAGTGGATCAACAACGTAGGCGCCATCGGAACCTTCGTAGCCGCAGGCGTCTTAGTCGGCCTTGGCGTTGTCATCTGGTCGCGCTTCGGAACGGGAATCACAGCATCAGATTTCAAAATTCCCGCCAACCCGCGCTTCGTGCTCAATTCGTTCGGCGTGATTTGCTTCGGACTGGTCGGCCTTGAACTCGCCTCCGTCATGGGCGATGAAATTCAGGACCCTCGCCGCACTCTCCCCGGAGCCGTCGCCTGGGGAGGCCTATTATCCGGCACTCTCTACATCGCCGCGACGCTGACGCTACTCATTGCAGTCGGAAAGAACGTCAATGTCCTGCAAGGAGTAGTGCAGGCAGTAACGGGAATGGCTGCCCGCGTCGGCGTGAATTGGATCAGTGTCCCCTTCGCCCTCATGCTTAGCCTGGCGATCGCGGGCATCGGTTCAGCGTGGATCGGCGGCTGTTCCCGCATTCCCTTCGTCGCCGGACTCGATTCCTACATGCCCTCGTGGCTCGGCAAAGTACATCCGCGCTACGCTACGCCCTACGCGGCGCTGATCGTGCAGGGAATCGTCTCGGCAGTTTTAGTGATTCTGAATTTTACCGGCGCGGGAGTGCAGGAGACATTTCAGAAGCTGCTCTCCTTGGCGGTCGTGCTGCAACTCGTCCCCTTCGTCTATATGTTCGGCGCCCTAGTGAAATTCTCGGCGACCGAGTCGAAACCTCGAGGCCAATACGGCCGCATCACACTGTTCCTCGCGGGCCTCAGCGGAGTCCTGACCACGATCCTCGGCATCGCACTGGCATTTTTTCCAGCGCAGCAGATCACGTCGCTCTGGCAATACGAATTATGGATGTTCGGCGGCACACTGTTCTTCATTGGCCTGGCCGCATTCTTCTTCTTCGTCTATGGCCGCCGCAAAGCTTCAAGCCGCGTACCGTTGGCGATGGCCCGTGTGGAGACGGGCGACTCGCCCGTCGCGACGAGTAGAGCGAGGCGCTGAATTTCGGTTCGTATCAGGGCACGACTTTAGTCGTGCCGCTGAGGACAGCAAGTTTGCGGGCTTTAGCCCCTGAGGTACCAGGAGGTTTCTCAACCAATGCCAGGCGGAGTCACAACCGACGTGCCCAAAGACGTTCGCACTTACCAGATGTTCATCAACGGCGAATGGGTCGCGAGCAAATCCGCGAAAACCTTCCCCGTCTACGATCCCTCCACGGAAGAAGTCATCGCCCAAGTCCCCGACGCAGCAGCCGACGACGTGAACCGCGCCGTCGCCGCCGCTAAAGCAGCCTTTGAAGAAGGCCCGTGGTCCAGCACCACCGCGCAAGAGCGCGGCCGCGTCCTCTTCCGCCTCGCTGAAAAAGTCCGCGCCAATGTACCCGCACTCGCCGAACTCGAATGCCGCAACACCGGCAAGCCCATCGTCGAAGCCGAATTCGACATCAACGACGTCGCCACCTGCTTCGAGTATTACGGCGGCCTCGCCACCAAGGTCGTCGGCTATGTCAATCCCGTCCCCGACAATGCCATGAGTCTCACGCTCAAAGAACCCGTTGGCGTTGCCGGACAAATCATTCCCTGGAACTATCCTCTTTTAATGGCCGCATGGAAGCTGGCGCCGGCTCTAGCCGCGGGCTGCACTTGCGTACTCAAACCCGCCGAGCAAACGCCGCTGACCGCGCTTGAACTCGCCAAACATTTCGCCGATTGCGGGCTTCCTCCCGGCGTGGTCAACATCGTCACCGGTTTCGGCGAATCCTGCGGCGCTCCGCTCGTCCAGCATCCCGACGTCAACAAGATCGCGTTCACCGGCAGCGCCGCCGTCGGCAAGATTATCGTGAAACAGGCCGCCGACACGGTAAAGCGAGTGACCCTCGAACTTGGCGGCAAGTCTCCCAACATTTTTTTCGCCGACGCCGATTTCGAAGCCGCCATCGACGGCGCGCTCTTCGGCGTCTTCATCAATCAAGGCGAAGTTTGTTCCGCCGGCAGCCGCATCCTGGTGCAGAAATCGATCTACAAAAACTTCGTGGACGCCATGACCGAGAAAGCGAAGAAAATCAAACTCGGTCCTCCGCTCGACCGCGAAACCAAGATGGGCCCGCTGGTGAGCAAAGAACAATACGACCGCGTGAACTCCTATCTCGAAATCGGCAAGAAAGAAGCCAAACTCGCCTCCGGCGGCGGACGCCCCGAAAAATTCGCCAAGGGCTACTACGTCCAGCCCACGATTTTCTACGATGTGACCAACAGCGCCCGCATCGCCCGCGAAGAAATCTTCGGCCCCGTCGCAGCAGTGATTCCATTCGAAGACGAAAAAGACGCGCTTAAGATTGCCAACGATTCTCCCTACGGCCTGGCCGCCGCCGTCTGGACCCGCGACATTTTCAAAGCCATGCGCGCCGTGAAAGCTCTGCGCGCCGGAATCGTCTGGGTCAACCACATGCAGCCCACCTACGTCGAAGCCCCCTGGGGAGGCTACAAGCAATCCGGCTTCGGCCGCGAACTCGGCCCCTGGGGCATCGAAGAATATCTCGAAACCAAACAGGTCTACATCAACCTGAACGAAGCACCGATCGGCTGGTACTGATGAATAAATGTCTCAAGTATTGTCATCCTGAGCGAGGATTGATCTTCGCGCCTAAGCGCGACGAGCAACCGCAGTCGAAGGACCCCTGCACTTCGTGCAGCGCCACCGCCGACTCAGGGAATTCTCACGAGAAACTGAAATGAGCACGATTCAACTCCGCACCGCAATCCCCGGCCCGAAATCGCGCGCCCTCTCCGAGCGCCGCGCCAAAGCCGTGCCCCGCGGCCTTTCTCACGGCACGCCCATCTATGTTGCCAAAGCCGAAGACGCCTGGCTCGAAGACGTCGACGGCAACCGCTACCTCGATTTCGCCGGCGGCATCGGCTGCCTCAACGTCGGCCATCGCCAGGAAGCCGTCGTCGAAGCCGTGAAAGATCAGCTCGATCGCTTCCTGCACACCTGCGTGCAAGTCACGCCTTACGAAAGCTATGTCCGCCTCGCCGAGCGCATGAACGAAGTCACTCCAGGAAAATTCGCGAAGAAGACCATCTTCCTCAACAGCGGCGCCGAAGCCGTCGAGAACGCCGTCAAGATTGCCCGCGCCTACACCAAACGTCCCGGCATCATCGCCTTCGAAGACGCCTTCCACGGCCGCACCATGATGACGCTGGCTCTCACCAGCAAGACGCATCCCTATAAAGCCGGATTCGCTCCCTTTCCCGCGTGAGGTCTATCGCGTCCCGTTCGCCTACTGCTATCGCTGTTCCTACAACTTGAAATATCCGTCGTGCGATCTTTATTGCGCGCGCCATCTCGAAGACACGTTCAAGCGCGTCGTGGCCAATGAAGAAGTAGCCGCGGTGATTGCCGAGCCGGTCATGGGCGAAGGCGGCTTCATCGCGCCTCCGCTCCGATTATTTTCAGGTGCTTAATCGATCTCTGCCACAAGCACGGCATCCTCTTTATCGCCGACGAAGTCCAATCCGGTTTCGGACGCACCGGCGCGCTCTTCGCCAGCGAACGTTACGGCATCGAGCCCGATCTCCTCGTCACCGCAAAATCCCTTGGCGGCGGCTTGCCGCTTGCAGCTGTCACCGGCCGCGCCGAAATCATGGACGCTCCCGATCCCGGCGGCCTCGGCGGAACGTTCGCCGGAAACCCGCTCTCCTGTGCCGCAGCTCTAGCCGTGCTCGATTTGTTTGAGGGCGAAAATTTGCTGGAGCGCGCCAACGAACTCGGCGACCGCTTCCAGACCCGTGCCCGCGAGTGGCAATGCCGCTGGCCCATCATCGGCGACGTCCGCGGCCTCGGTGGCATGCAGGCCATTGAACTCGTGCAGTCGCAGGACACAAAGATTCCCGCAACCGAGGAAACAAAAAAGATCACGCAGTATTGCTACGAGCACGGCCTGATCACGATCACCGCAGGCACGTACTCGAACGTGATCCGAATCCTCGTCCCGCTGGTCGCCACCGATGAGCAAATAGACGAAGGCCTGGCGGTGCTGGAATCCGCATTGGCGGCAGTGTGCCACAAGAAAGGCGCGGTAGCACAGCTGGTCTAGTAAAAGTGTTTGTCATCCTGAGCGAGGATTGATCTTCGCGCCAAGGCGCGAAGGTCAACCGCAGTCGAAGGATCCCTGCAACCTATGTATCATTGATGTAGTCGCAAGGAATTCTCACGATGCAGCGCTGCTCTTCGTGATAAGCAGAGGTGAACTCATGACTCCCGTAGCCGCACCGCCAACGCTCCGACTCACGAACTACATCAATGGCCAGTGGACCGACTCGCAGCGCCACCGAATGGCGTGACGTCGTTAATCCGGCGACTGGCGAAGTCCTGGCCAGCGTTCCGCTCGCCGACGCCGCCGAAGTTAACACCGCCGTAGAAGCCGCAGCGGCAGCCTTCCCCGAATGGCGCCGCACTCCGCCCGAAGACCGCATCCAGCCTCTCTTCAAGCTGAAGATGCTGCTCGAAGAGCACATCGACGACATCGCCCGCATCATCACGACAGAAAACGGCAAGACCTTCACCGAAGCCAAAGCCGAGATGCGCCGCGCCATCGAAAACGTGGAAGTGGCCTGCGGCATTCCGATGATGATGCAGGGCTACAACCTCGAAGACGTCGCACGCGGCATCGACGAGATGATGATTCGCCAACCCATCGGCGTCACCGCTGCGATCGTGCCTTTCAATTTTCCTGGCATGATTGCTTTCTGGTATTTGCCTTATGCCATCGCCACTGGAAACACGTTCATTCTCAAACCCAGCGAGCGCGTACCGCTGACCATGCGCTACATCTACGAGCTCCTGGAAAAGACTGGCTTGCCCAAGGGCGTTGTCAACCTGGTTAATGGGAGCAAGGCTGTGGTCGACGCGCTGATCGACCATCCGAAAGTCCGCGCCATCAGCTTCGTCGGATCGACTCCCGTTGCGCGCTACATCTACGCGCGCTCCGGCGAGCAAGGGAAGCGCTGCCAATGCCAGGGCGGAGCGAAGAACCACGTCATCGTTCTTCCCGACGCCGATATGCCCATGGCGACGCAGATCATCAGCGACAGCGCCTTCGGTTGCGCCGGACAACGTTGTCTTGCGGTCTCGGTTGCGGTCACCATCGGCGAAGCGCAGAAAACTTTTCGTGATTCCATCGCTGATGCGGCTTCGAAACTGAAAGTCGGCAACGGTCTCGATAAAGACGTGCAGATGGGTCCAGTGATTACGCAACAAAGCAAAGAGCGAGTCGAATCGCTAATCGGTCTCGGCGAAAAACAAGGCGCGAAGGTTCTGGTCGACGGGCGTCAATTCGAAGATCCCGAAATACGAATCCGGAAATTTCGTAAAGCCCACGATTCTCGACGACGTTCCGCCGACCAGCGATCTCAACGACACCGAAATTTTCGGCCCTGTGCTCAGCCTAATTCACGCCAATAGACTTAGACGACGCTTTGGCCTTCCTCGAACGCAGCGCCTACGGAAACCAGGCTTCTCTCTTCACTTCCAGCGGTTCGGCCGCTCGCCGCTTCCGTTACGAAGCGCCGGCGGGAAATATTGGCATCAACATCGGCGTTGCCGCGCCGATGGCCTATTTCCCCTTCAGCGGATGGAAGAACAGCTTCTTCGGCGATCTCCACGGACAGGGCCGCGATGCCATCGAGTTCTACACCGACAAGAAAGTCGTCGTTGAACGCTGGGCCAAAGAGCACAGTCGTAAGTTCTAAGTTCTCACCACGGAGACACGGAAGCACGGAGAAATCAAGAACAAGAATTGGTGTTTCAATGACTTCTCTGTGACTCTGTGGTGAATTGCCTTGTGAGAGGAAATTATGACTACATCTGTTGCTATTCCATCCATGACCGGCCAGGAAATTGTTGATCTCACCAAAAAGCACACGCTCTTCGAGTGGTCCGCGCAATCGAAGGTCGATCCCATTCCAGTCGCCAAGGCAAAAGGCATTTACTTTTGGACGCCGGAAGGCAAACGCTTCATCGACTTCAACAGCCAGTTGATGTCGGTCAATATCGGACACGGTGACGAGCGTGTCATCCGGGCGATCAGCGAGCAGGCCGCGACGCTGTGCTATGCGAATCCCTTCATGGCGACCGAACCGCGCGCGCGACTCGGCGCCAAGCTCGCGGAAATTACTCCCGGAGACATCGACACATTTTTCTTTACCAACGGAGGCGCCGAGGCCAACGAGAACGCGATCAAGATTTCCCGCTTCTTCACCGGAAGGCACAAGATCATGGCGCGCTACCGTTCGTATCATGGCGCGACCGCTGGCAGCATTACGCTGACCGGCGATCCGCGGCGCTGGGCTGCTGAACCGGGAATTCCGGGCGTGGTGCGCGTGCTCGATCCTTATCACGGCATCGAGCGCGGCTGGGAGTCCGCGGAAACTTCGCTGGCTATGATCGAAGAAACCATGCAGCTCGAAGGTCCGCACACGATTGCGGCTTTCATTCTTGAAACTGTCGTGGGCACCAACGGGATTCTCATTCCGCCTGACGGATATCTCGAAGGCGTGCGCAAGCTGTGCGACAAGTACGGAATCCTGATGATCGCTGACGAAGTTATGGCTGGATTCGGGCGAACGGGCGAGTGGTTTGCCGTCGATCACTGGAAGGTTGTTCCTGATTTGATCTGCATGGCGAAGGGACTCACTTCGAGCTATCTTCCGCTCGGAGCGGTAGGAATGCGGCATCACATCGCGCAACATTTTCAGGACAAGGTGTTTTACGGCGGGCTGACCTACAACTCGCATCCCATGGGATGCGCCGCGGCGCTGGCCACGATTCGCGTCTACGAAGAAGACAACCTCATCGATAATGCGAAGAAGATGGGCGCGATCATGAAAGAACTGGGCGCGAGAATTGCAGGCTAAACATCCTTCGGTTGGAGCGGTGAGGTCCATCGGGCTGTTTGGGATCGTTGAGCTGGTGCGCAGCCGCAAGACGCGTCAGCCGATGGCTCCATTTAATGGTACGTCCGATGAAATGGCCGCGCTTGGGCGCTTCTTCCGCGAACATGGACTATATACGCTCGTGCGCTGGAACACCTTCTACACGAATCCTCCGCTGTGCATCAACGAGCAGCAGCTGCGGGAGGCATTTGCCATCATCGACAAGGGGCTGGAGATTACGGACAAAGCGGTGAAGGACTAGATATCTCTTTCGTGTTTCCGACGAAGTCAAATTCCCCATCCTCTCGCAAAGGCGCGAGAAGGATGGGGCAGGCGAAGCCGATCTACGGAAAGCTGCGAGCGTGTCTGTTGTAGAATCAGTGCAAGAACCTTCCAGGAGCTTATGAAAAAAGTTGCTTGCTTCATTCTTCTCGGCACTTTGACTGTTGGCTGTTCGGCCGCGGCTTTTGGCCGGCCTCGAAATACGGCGATGGCCGGAAACCGCGCTGCCCAAAGAGCGAACAGAAAGCAACAAAAGGCGCAAAAGAAATACGCGAAGGCGCAGCGCAAAGCCGAGCGCAAAATGCTGAAGACGGAACGAAAGAACACGACATATCCCACTCGTAAATTCTGATTCCGCGACTGCGCATATCGATCACGGTGTCAGGCCTGCGCCCGGTCTTTATCAGTATCAGTTTTGGGTATCCCCCTCCCCCCCTCCCCCCTCGAATCTTTGGAACCATCGGGTTAGCAAGAAATTCCCCGCAAAATCCGGATATCAAAGGGCTTAGAGGTCAAAATCTTGATAACAAAAGACTTATGACCTTTTCGCGGTTACTGTCTATACCCTTCGCCCTGACCAATCTTCTGCTTACTTTTGTTTTGAGCGCAAGGTCAGATGTCACAAGTCGAGAAAAATCTCTGTGGATTTCCTGCTCTGGCTCGCGCACGTGATCCAGCGAGACGCTTCCACCCCCGGAGCCGCAAAAAAAGGGCCGGCAGTGACGCCGGCCCTTGGACGTGCACGCTCCAAGTTAGAACGTGAAGTGAACGCCGAATTCACCCCAGATCGACCGCGGGATGAAGGTGGCGTTGGGAGCAAAGAATCCGGCCGGGTGACCGAATGTAGTTGAGCTCGCTACGTTGTCGCCGAAGTTGTTTCCGTAGTTGGCCCGGTTAGTGAGGTTGAACGCCTGCGCCACAAGCTGGATATTTGCACGTTCGCCAAGTCTGAAGTTCTTGGCTAACTTGGCATCCAGCTCGAAGAACGCCTGCCCACGGAGCGGGTCGAACTTGGCGATGGTGCATTGAGCCGTGTAATAGCATGTGGCTACGAATCCCTGTGCAGCGGCTGTTGCCTTGTCCGTATTAGCGCCATTCGCAACTGCGGCCCCGACGTACGTGCTGATGTAGTTCGGGCCGTAGAAATAGTTCTTCTGGTCGTTGTTTGGCACGACAACGGCGGCAGCGGTCCCGCCGCCGGCGTTGATGGTGTTGTAGGAATTGGTTAGGTTATAAGGACGCGCCGTGCCGAACTGAAGGATCGGCGCGAACTGAAATCCCTTGGGTAAATCGACCATCCCAGCCAAGGTGATGTGGTGTCGCTCGTCATTGGCCGACGGGCCCCATTCATAGGACGCGAAAGGATGATAGCCGTCGCGGGCATAGTTGCGGAAAGCGGTGGTTGGGCCGCCACCGCCGTCATACCCGTAGGCCCATGACAAGGTGTAGTTCGCGATGAGCGAGAAACGATGGCTCATCCGCTGCCGGAAGCTCAGGTTGATTCCGTCATAGCGGCTGCGGTTGATGGACTCGTCACTGCGCAGACTGGCCAGCACCGGCTGCCCGGCGGCCGCAAAAGCGGCACTCAACGGGCGGGTTAGGTTCACGTTTGCGTAGTTCATGTTGCAGCCAGAGGGAAGGCCTGGACTGGTGCAGGGAGTACCGCTGGTATCGGTGCCAGTTACGACTTTCTGGTCGATATTGATCGTTTTGTCCTCATGCAGATTGAGAACGTGGGTGTATTCCGCCTCGAACACTGAGTTGTTGTTAAGAGCCCATGAATAGCCGGCGTTGAATTCCTCGGATACGGGGTTGCGGAAGTTCGGGTCCATGAGTCGTCCAACGCTTCCAGCCGCAGCAGCCGATGATGGACCTGGCAAGCAGGCCTGCTGAGCCGCGATGTTTGCCTGTGAATAGGAGAAAGACCCCAGTGTCCCGCCACAAGGCAGCGTATCGGTTGGGGCCGAAAGGCTCAACACGGTCTGGAAGATAGTTGGGTTCGCGAGTTGCTCCATGAACAACGGAACGTTCTGGAAGGTATTGCCGAAGTACAGGCCGAAGCCGCCGCGCAACACGTGCTTGCCTGCACCCGTCAGATCATAGGCGAAGCCGATACGCGGGCTGAAATCTTTCTTGTCGTCTTGTGCGATGTGCCTGGTGTTGTAGGCCGCAATCGGATTGATGGAAGCGATGGCAAGCAGAGATTGATAGCTGCGGCTCTTTGTAATATCGTCCGAGCCGAACCAGTTGAAGTCGCGATCCCAGCGCAGGCCTAAATTCAACGTCAAGCGGTTGTTCACCTTCCAGTCGTCCTGTCCGTAGAAGCCGAGCTGCTTCGTGGGAACCAGGAAGTACGGGTCGCCGTTCGAGAACGACATTCCACCTACCAGGCCCGGCGTTGCGAAGCCTTGCGGGTAATTGGAAGGTCCGCAACCTGCGTTAGCGTTGGGTGCCACGCCCAGAATGCAGCTTGGATCGACAAGGAAGTCCGCTTCCAGAGTTGAGTTGAACTCAAAGAATCCACCTTCCACCGGGTTGTAGATGTAGTCGACGCCGGCCTTGAAGGTGTGTCGCCCGATTGTTTTGGAAATGTCATCCTTGAACTGCCACTTACGCTGGAACGACTGCTGCGGAACGTTGGTGTTTGTTCCAAACGACGCATCTGGGAAAGTAACGAGCGGGGCACTGATCTTGCTGGCGATCAGGTTGTTCCAGTATTGGAAACCGAAAGTGAACTGGTTGACGAGCGACGGCGAAAACTGAGAGTTCAGTGTGAAGTTAGCCAGCTGAAGGTGATTGGTGGTGAAGTTGCCTTCGGTCAAGTCACCTGTGTCGCCAGATTGGTCGTTCAAGCTGTCATTGGCCTGAGAGCTGTAGCTGATGTAGGCCGAGTTCTTGTTGTTGATCGTGTAATCGAGGCGGCCGTTATAGCGCCACTCGTGGAAGGGGCGAGGAATCGCTAAGGCCGGCTCGGCGGCGAGGTTGTTCTGCTTGGCCAGTACAAGCTCATTGTAGGCGGTTGTCGCCTCAGACAGCGACTGGCTCTCGCGTTGGCGCTCAATGGCAAAGAAGCCGAAGAGCTTGTCTTTGACGAACGGACCGCCGATGGATCCACCGAAGAACTGGCGGCTATAGTCTGGACTCTGGGGTGTGGACGTTCCGTCCCCATTGGCAACTTTCTGCGCCGTCTGCAACGCTGCGTCGCGGAAATATCCGAAGACGGAGCCGTGATAAACGTTAGTGCCCGACTTCGTGATCATGTTGATGGCCGCGCCCTGGGAGCGTCCGTTTTCAGCGGAGAAGCGCTGCGTGCTGATCTGGAATTCCTGCACGGCTTCGAGCGGCATCTGCATGACTGCGCCGCCGACGGTGTTGTCCTTGTTGTCTACACCGTTGATGGTAGTGTTGATATTGCGCCCGTCGGAGCCGTTGACCGAGAGAATCGCGTAGCGGTTCTTGGTGGGGTCGTATGAGTCGGCCGCTTTTACTCCGGGAACAAGGTAAGCAAGATTGGCAGCGTCGCGACCGGCAAGAGGAAGATCTTCTACTTCCTTGGGCGTGATGTCCTGACTGACGCTGGTCTTCGTGACGTCCACCAGTGGAGCAGCTCCACTCACTTCCACAACTTCAGTGGCGGCCCCGGGGCTGAGAGTTACGTTGACAGTCGCGGATTGCTCTACCAGCA
Organism: uncultured Acidobacteriaceae bacterium; assembly: GCA_963733795.1. Taxonomy (GTDB): domain Bacteria; phylum Acidobacteriota; class Terriglobia; order Terriglobales; family Acidobacteriaceae; genus Sulfotelmatobacter. The sequence continues at coordinate 124,043 of CAVTED010000001.1, read as the reverse complement.
ATTCTGTGTTTTCAACGACAGTCGCGAAACCTTGTTTTGTAACCCTGACCTGGTAAGCACCGGCGGGCACGAAATCGAACCGGTAAGCCCCGGTGTCATTGGTGGTTATGGTCCTGGTGACGCCAGTCGCCTTGAAGGTGGCAACCACTTGCGCACCCGGCACCACGGCTTGTGATTGATCGGTTACGGTTCCCTGGATAGTCCCGGTTGCGGTGGCTTGGGCCAGCAACTGGCCGGAAGTGAAAACTGCCACAAATAATGTGAGCAGCAACACGTAGGTAGATTTTTTCGCGTAAATCATTTCGCTTCACCCCCTGGTGATGTAGCCTTTCGGCCGTAATTTCGTCCGCACGCCCCAATCGCGAAGCGAGACGAGGACTGTGATCTAAGTTGAAAGGAAACTTACGCCGTGTCGACTCGTAGGAAACATGACAAAGGTAGACACGGTAACAGGACAGTTCGCAATCGCAGGCCCAAATGTAAGGATTTGTAAACTGTTGATTCAAAAACGAGGAAGATAACAAATGTCAGGAGCGCTTCCAAAATGCGGAGGGATTTGGGGCGGGAAATACTGAATTTCACATTCCTGAAATAGGTGCAACAGTGACGGGAAGATCAATCGCTGCAATTACACTGCAAAATAACTGCAGTCGGTCCTTCGCGCACGAGCGCGCCCAGGACGACAAGGCTATTGTGGAACCAGCCAAGTTTGGGCAGCTCGAGCTTACTTCAGCGAAACCGGTCTTTCCACCAACTCCGAATAGTCTTACTTCTCGATGCCGTGCACCTGCTTATCGCACTCGTCCACCTTCGATGAATGGTTCATCGAGCAGAGTTTCGGGCTCATCCAGCACTATTTTTCTTTGACTTTCTCCGACAATTCGCGAAACTCTTTGGCTTGCTTGTGGCTCGCTTTTATTTGCAACTGTGCGAGCTGTCGAGACTTCTCGGTCGTCAGGATCGGCACCAAGGCCTCTAGTTCCGTGGCTATTTCGCGGGCGTGATCGGCCTCTTTCAACATCAGATGTTCAAATTTCCGGACTGCCTCGTGGTGATCCATAGGCCTCGCTTTGGGGTAGTTCAAGAGCGTGTTTTACTTCAGCGACACTAACCTCTCCACGAGCTCCGAATAATCCTTCTTCTCGATGCCGTGGACCTGCTTGTTGTATTCGTCGACCTTGGACGAATAGTTCATTGAGCAGAATTTGGGGCCGCACATGGAGCAGAAGGCGGCTTCTTTGTAGAAGTCGTCGGGCAGGGTTTCGTCGTGCATGGAGCGGGCGGTTTCGGGGTCGAGGGAGAGGGCGAATTGTTTTTCCCAGTCGAATTTGTAGCGGGCGTAGCTGAGGGCGTCGTCGCGGTCGCGGGCGCCGGGGCGTTGGCGGGCGATGTCGGCGGCGTGAGCGGAGATTTTGTAGGCGATGATGCCGTCCTTCACGTCTTTTTCGTTGGGCAGTCCTAGATGCTCTTTAGGTGTTACGTAGCAGAGCATGGCTGCGCCGTACCATCCGATCATGGCCGCGCCGATGGCGGAGGTGATGTGGTCGTAGCCGGGAGCGATATCGGTAACCAGCGGGCCTAGCGTGTAGAACGGGGCTTCGTAGCAGAGCTCGACTTCTTTCTCGACCTGCTCCTTGATCTTGTCCATGGAGACGTGGCCGGGGCCTTCGATCATGACCTGCACATCGTGCTCCCAGGCTTTCTTGGTGAGCTCGCCTAGAGTTTTGAGTTCGGCGAACTGGGCTTCGTCGCTGGCGTCGGCTACGCAGCCCGGGCGAAGTCCGTCGCCGAGAGAGAAGCTGACGTCGTACTTCTTGAAAATTTTGACGATGTCGTCGAAGCGGTCATACAAGAAATTTTGCTTGTGGTTGTAGGCCATCCACTGGGCGAGGATGGCGCCGCCGCGGCTGACGATACCGGTGATGCGCTTGGAGATCAGTGGGAGATATTGGATCAGCACGCCGGCGTGGATGGTCATGTAGTCGACGCCTTGTGCGGCTTGCTCTTCGATCACTTCGAGCATGACTTCGGCGTTCAGATCTTCGACGCGTTTGACGCGGGCGATGGCTTCGTAAATCGGAACGGTGCCGATGGGGACAGGCGAGTGGCGGAGAATGGCTTCGCGAATTTCGTGGATGTTGCCGCCGGTGGAGAGGTCCATGACCGTGTCGGCGCCGTAGTGGACGGCGGTGTGCAGTTTCTTGAGTTCCTCGTTGATTTCTGAGGTGACGGCCGAGTTGCCGATATTGGCGTTGATCTTGCACAGAGAGGCCACGCCGATGGCCATGGGCTCGAGTTCGGGATGGTTGATGTTGGCGGGGATGATCATTCGTCCGCGGGCGACTTCGTCGCGCACTAGCTCGGGCGTCAGCTTCTCTTTATGGGCGATGTACGACATCTCTTCGGTGATTACGCCCTGGCGCGCGTAGTGCATCTGAGAGAAATTGCCGGTGGTGTTTTCTTTCTTGCGGCGGGCCAGCCACTCTGCGCGGGGTTGAGGGACGGTGTAACCGTTGCTGCCATTGCCATTCGGGGACGTCATGATCGGACCAGCCTTTTGGAATTCGGTGAGTCTTGATTATAACCGTGGCGAAGGGGGAGTAGTTGGCATGGTTCGGGTCAAAGGCTTTAACCAGAGAGGGCAATGAGGGGCACAGAGGTTTCGGCAAACGATGCTGCGGAGGTTGATCATGGTGAATCGTTCGGCATAGAATCTCACGCGTTGTTCTCAAGGAGAAATTTCTCATGCGTATGGTCCGGCTGCTGCTGGGCTTTTTGCTGGTGGTGAGTGCTCTCGGTTTTTCGCAGATCTGCTTCTTCGGCCAAGCCTGGTCCGGGATTCAGTATTGACAATATTGATAAGACGGTCGATCCGTGCGTGGATTTTTATCAGTACGCTTGCGGAAACTGGATGAAGAATTCGGAAATTCCTCCGGACCAGTCGCAGTGGGTAAGTTTTGTGGAGCTGCACGAACGCAATCTGGATATTGAGCACGGCATTTTGGAGAAGGCTGCGGCGGGCGGGACTAGCCGGAATGCGATCGACCAGAAGATCGGCGACCTTTACGGCTCGTGCATGGACGAGAAGGATGTAAACAGCAAGGGAATTGCGGCGGTGAAGCCGGAATTGGACCGGGTGGCGGCGGTGAAAAATAAGGAGGCGCTGATTGACGAGATCGCGCACATTCACTTGATCGGGCCGAGTCCGCTGTTTAATTTTTATTCGAACTCGGATATGCACAACGCGGATCAGGTGATCGCCTACATCGATCAGGGCGGGCTGACTCTTCCCGACCGCGATTACTACGTCAAAGAAGATAATCCGAAGATGAAGGAGATGCGGCAGCACCTGGTGGATTATGCCACGGAAGTGTTTACGCTGGCGGGGCAAACACCGCAGCAGGCGGGCGAATCGGCGCAGACGGTGCTACGCATCGAAACTGCTCTGGCGCAGGGAGCGATGGACCGCACGGAGCGGCGCAAGCCAGAGAATCGCGATCACAAGATGAGCCGGGATCAGGCGGTGGCGCTGGGGCCCGATTTTTATCTCAACCGGTATTTTGCCGCCGTGGGCGCGCCGCCGTTTACGCAGCTGAATGTCACCAATCCTGATTTCTTCAAGAAGGTGAATGGGGCGATTGAGTCGGAGCCGCTCGATGCTTTGAAGACTTACGTGAGCTGGCACGTGCTTAACGCGGCCGCGCCGTGGTTGTCGCAGCCGTTTGTCGATGCGAACTTTAAGTATCAGCAGGCTCTTACGGGGCAAAAGGAAATTCAGGCGCGCTGGAAGCGGTGCGTGAATCTTACGGATCGCGAACTCGGGCGAGGCTTTGGGGCAGCGATATGTCGATGTAGCGTTCGGTCCCGAAGCCAAGGCGCGCATGCTGAAGATGGTGGATGCGCTCGAGAAATCGTTGGATGAAGATATTCACGATTTGTCGTGGATGAGCGATGACACCAAGAAGCAGGCGAAGGTGAAACTGGAGGCGATTCGCAACAAGATTGGCTATCCCGATGTGTGGCGGGATTACAGTTCGGTCGTGATCAAGCCGGGCGACCTGCTGGGTAACGTGCAGCGCGCCAACGAATTCGAAGCCAAGCGGGAGATCGCGAAAATCGATAAGCCACTGGACCGCAAGGAATGGGGCATGACGCCGCCGACGGTGAATGCGTATTACAGTTCGTCGTATAACGAGATTGTGTTTCCGGCGGGAATTCTGCAGCCGCCATTTTTCGATCCGAAAATGGACGATGCGGTGAACTTCGGCGGGATTGGGCTGGTGATTGGGCATGAACTGACGCACGGGTTCGACGACCAGGGGCGCAAGTTCGATCCGCAGGGAAATTTTCACGACTGGTGGACGAAGCAGGACGGCGAGGAATTTGAAAAGCGGGTGAGTTGCGTCGCCGACGAGTACTCAAACTTTGTTGCGGTCGATGACATCAAGCTGAATGGCAGGCTTACTCTCGGCGAGAACACGGCAGACAATGGAGGAGCGCGGATTGCGCTGGCGGCACTCGAACACATGATCGCCGACGACAAGACCGGGAAGGAAGCGCAGAAGATCGACGGGTACACGCCGGAGCAGCGATTCTTTCTAGGTTTCGGGCGGGTGTGGTGCGAAAAGCGACGTCCGGAAGTGGCGCGCATGCGGGTGCTGACCGATCCGCATTCGCCGGGGAAGTATCGCGTGAATGGAGTGGTGGAGAACATGCCGGAGTTTCAGAAGGCATGGGGTTGCAAGGCGGGGCAGCCGATGGTGGCGGAGAATGCTTGCCACGTTTGGTGAGGACGGAGCGCCACTCATTGTGAAAGCCGAAAGTCAAAATCCCCGCACCTTCGACTGCGCTCAGGGCAGGCTCTATCTCTCCAAAAACCGGAGAGACAAGGACGGGGAACTCCGCTTTACAATTGCGGCATGGGAAGAATAACTTGGGCGCCTGTAGCATGGCAGGCGTCGATTGCGTGCACGACATCGGCAAACGGTAGCTGCGCATCTGCTTTTAGCAGCACGACTTTCTCGGCATGATTCTGGAAAATCTGTGCGAGCATGTTTGGGAGATTCGCCAGAGGAATCTGCCGATTGTTGATCTTCAGGGTGGGCGTGTGCTCTCCCGAATTGCCCAGTTGCACTTCAATCGGGCGCGAGCTGGCCGGCGGAGCGAGCAGCACTTCCAAACCTTTCGGGGACGCCATGGTTCCTGGTGCTGAGGACCCGGATTGATTTGTCAGCAGGACCGAATCCTCGAACAGGTCCACACGTGCATCTGCGAGAGCTTTCTCGACGCGGGCAAAGGGCGCGCGAGCGTCGGCTTTGATGTAGAGTTTGGCGTCGCGGTTGCGAGGGCGTCTCTTCATCTCGTCCAGCAAGCTCTCGGGCGTGACGGGATCGATTCCGAAATACAGACTGCCATCTGCGGTAACAGTGACGATCCAAGCGTTTTCGTCATCGGCCTCTGGTATAGGTGCGGAGTTAGTGGCCGGCGGCATTTGTACGCTGATGCCTTGCTGCAATTGCTGAGCATTGCTCCGGGCTGAATAGAGCACAATCGCGAGCACCGATGCAACGGTTAGCACAAAATATTTCGATTTTCGTATCGTGCTTATGGTGAGTGAATTCATAAATGTTCTCCTTTTGGGCCAATTGCCTGAGAGGCTAAAGCCCAGTTCTTTTACGGGTTTTAGTGGCCTGGTTGAGGCCGGACTTTAGTCTCTTAATAGCGGATTTACGGTTTGGCTCCGCCCAGGGCTGCGGTTGCGAGGGTTCCGCCCAGGCCCATGGTTTCGACTGCTGACGAGGGCACGATCACCATCGAACCCTTTTCCTTGATGGCTTCGTAGAGCATGTTCATGGCGCGCAGATGCAAGGCCACGGGATTTTCTCGGTAGGAAGCTGCGGCTTGCACAAAGCTGTCGGCGATTTCCTTTTCTGCCTGGCCCAGAATGATTCGGGCCTGACGTTCGCGCTCGGCTTGCGCCTGGCGCGACATCGCGTCTTCCAAGCCTTGTGGTATTTTCACGTCGCGAATTTCGACTGATTGCACGGTGATGCCCCAGGGATTTGTCTTTTCGTCGAGGATGCGCTGCAATTCGCGACCCAGGGTTTCGCGTTCGGTGATCATTTGCGCGAGTTCGTGGCGTCCGATGGATTCGCGCAGAGCGGTTTGTGCGCTGAGCGTGATCGCTTCGATAAAGTTCTCGACTTCGAGAATGGATTTCTCGGCGTTCCACACCATCCAGAAGACGATGGCGTCGACGTTCACGGGGACGGTGTCGCGCGTGAGCGTGGATTCGGCCGAGACGCTGGCGACGCGGACGCGCTGATCTACGTAAGGGCTAAGTGTCTCGACGATGGGGATAATGTGGCACAAGCCGGGGCCGCGCAGGCCGACGTAGCGGCCGAGGCGCAGGACTGCGACCTTTTCCCACTGGCGCACGACTTTGATCGCGAACAGAAAGTAAACGCCGACCAAAGCTCCGAAGATGGCCGGAGCGGGATTGTGAACCGCCTGGGTAACTGCGAGACCAATCACGATGCTGATGACGAACAGCAAGAGTGCGATGCCACTGACTTCGTTCATTCGGATTTTCGCCATGACGTCTATCTCCTTTGTGTCGGACGAGACTGTGTAGGACGTGCCTGATTTGGCTCAGGCAACAAGTCGCGCAGACGATCGATCAGATCTTCGACAGTGAATCCGGCGGCGCCTGCGCGAGCCGCGAATTCTCCGGCCATTTGGCTAAGCTGACGTTCGCGTTCCGCGGAATTCTTTTCCAGCTTCTTCTTTGATATGAAAGTTCCCGTGCCCTGATGAGTTTCGAGCAGGCCTCCGAGTTCCAGTTCGCGGTAGGCCCGCATCACGGTATTGGGATTGATGGCGAGGTCGACGGCGAGCTGGCGCACTGTGGGCAACTGGTCTCCGGCGATCAGCGAGCCCGAAGCCACCCCGCTGCGGACCTGATCGATCAGCTGGCGATACACGGGCATGCCGCTGTGCAGGTCGATTGCGAAGCGGAACGGATTGCCATTCCTTCCCATGCGTGTCAGTGTACTACAGAACTAGTACAGTAAGTCAAGTATTATTTTATATCTGGATGGAAAGATTTCACGCATAAGGCTATAACCGGAGCGACGGCTAGGAAGGCTCTCCCGGAGTGAGACTCAGGGACAGCTTCTCCGCCTCGATGCTTCCCCCCAGTCCGTAACACTCATGAAGTATCAAGCGGAATCCAGAGTCAGTCTTTTCAAGGCTAAGCCCGAAAATAACATTCTGGTGGTTAAAACCACTCAGGTCGAGATCAGACACACGTTCAAGGATGAACTCGACGACAACGTGTTTTTCCAGCGCGTAATTACCGTTCTTGTCAGTCTCCTTTGTCATTTGCCACGTGTGGACGCGGAGCGACGAAGTGCCCTTGCGATCCAAGTGCAAACTGAGAATCTCCGCGTCGTGGAAATCAGGCCAGTATTTGAACCAATCATGCAGTTCCGCTGATCCCTGAATGTCTTTAAGTTCGATGGCTAAGGACATAATTTTGCGAATCCTGAGTTGCGTATTTACTTAACTCGGGGCTGAAGGCCTTGTTTATTTGGAGCGATTTTGACGTGGTCCTAACGGGCCGCTATTCCACACTTGCCCTTTCTCGGGGCGCGCTGACTAATGCTTGGCGGCCTTGAAGCCTTTGCGGCGTTGTTCGCTGTAGCGGTGCAGCGCGTCGAGGATGATGGGGTACGCTTCCGTTGGAGGGCGTATCTCATCGACCTCGACGGCCTTGCCTTCCAGCTGTTTGTAATCCTGAAAAAATCGGCGCAGCATGAGCAGGCGGTGGGGCGGCATTTCCGACGCCTCGCGGTAGGAGTTGAACTCGGGATCTTCGGTCGCGATCGCGATGATCTTGTGATCCTGCTTGCCGGCGTCGATCATGGTCATCAGGCCGATGGCGCGGGCGTGGATGATGGTGAGCGGAACGACCGGCTCCTGGCAGAGGACCAGAACGTCGAGCGGGTCGTCGTCTTCGGCGAGCGTCTGCGGAATGAAGCCGTAGTTCGCGGGATAGTAGACGGCCGAGTAGAGGATGCGGTCCAGGCGGATCAGGCCGCTGGATTTGTCGAGCTCGTACTTCACGCTGGAGCCGAAGGGAATTTCGACGACGCAGTCGAATTCGTGAGGGAGCTTGTCGCCGGGAGTTACGTCGTGCCAGGGATGGATCATATGGGAACGAGGCTCGCTTCATTTTAGCGGACGCGAACTGAGTTTGGGTTGATGCGGCCATAACGAGCTAAAGACTTTAATCGCTGAGAACGCGGAGGACTCGCGGAGTACGCAGAGAAAGGCGCGAGCAAATCATCTGCCATCTAATCTTGATTCCCGGGCTGGTGACGAGTAAAGTTTTGAGTGTGGGCTGATGCCCTGCGGTGCGGCTATGTCGAGTCAAGTTAAAACTTATCTCAAGTTCGGGGGAGCGACGGCGGTGATTCTGCTGCTGCTCGGCTACCTGGCCTATACCGGCGTGCAGGACAGCAAGAGTTACTACGTCACGATTAAAGAATTGCACAAGATGGGCGATGGCGCATATTCGAAACGCTTGCGGGTTGCGGGAAATGTGCAGCCGGGGTCGATCAAACGCACGGGGACGCATGTGCAGTTTGTGCTGATGGAAGAAGATCAGACGCTTCACGTGGACTATACCGGGACGGAAGCGCCGCCCGGACACGTTCAAAGATGATTCTCAGGCGCTGGCGGATGGACGATTCGATCGCGATGGCGTGTTCCATGCCAAGCAACTGCAGGCCAAGTGCGCATCGAAGTATGCTCCGCAGCAGCCGGGCGCGGCTAAGGATCCATCTGCCGAACCTGCCAAGAGTGTGACGCAGGTGCAACCGGGCGCGACGGCATTCGAACTAACGCCTACGCTGAAACGTTCGTGCCTGGGCTCGGGGTTCATCATCCTCCGTCCTGTTCTTCTGTCTCATCCCGCACTGTTTCTTCGAAGCCTGTCAACCTGCGCAAAACCGTACAGATGCGCTAGCGTAACGTGCTGTGACAATGTGGCCGCGATCCTCGGTGCCTGTGACTGACGCCATCCCGCAAAGCTTGCCCATCATCACCGTCAACAACGTCATCAAGCAGTTCGGACGCTTTGCCGCCTTGCGTGGCGTGACGGCCGAGTTTGATGGCGGGACGCTTTCACGCGATTCTCGGGGAGAACGGAGCAGGGAAGACCACGCTATTGCGGGCACTGGCCGGGTTGGCGCAGCCGACGCGCGGGGAGATTTCGATTTTCGGGAAGAGTCCGCGGGATGCCTGCCGCGATATCGGGTATATGGCTCATCCGTCGCTGCTCTATGACGAGATGAGCGGGATGGAGAACCTTCGCTACTTTGCGCGGCTTTACGGAATTGCGGGCGATCAGCGCTGCGAAGAAGTGATTCGCGCGGTGGGGCTCGATCCGGAGTTGACGCGCGCGGTCGGGCAATATTCGCAGGGGATGCGGCAGCGGATGTCGCTGGCGCGGGCGATTCTGCATGATCCGCGGGTGCTGCTGCTGGATGAGCCGTTCTCGAATGTGGACGTGCATTCGGCGCGGGCCATGGTCGCGCTGCTCAAGGGCATGCGCGATGCGGGGAAGACGGTTTTCGTGATCACGCACCAGGCGCTGCTGCTCGAAGGCGTGGCCGACGAGTTTGTCTGGATGCAGGCTGGGGCAGATTATTGATCGAACTGCGAGCCTGGCTCGACCGGCAGGTTCGCGCTGCGGGATGTCCAGGGGACGTCCAATGAATTCGCTTTGGGCGGTGACTCTGGCGACGCTGGTGAAAGATATCCGGCTGGAGTGGCGCTCGAAAGATGCGCTGAATTCCATGTTGTTTTTTTCGTTGCTGGTGGTGGTGATCTTCGTGTTTTCTTTCGATCCGCTGGCGGAAGAGTCGCGGCATATCGTGGGCGGATTGGTGTGGGTGGCGTTTTTGTTTGCGGCGGTGGTGGCGCTCAACCAGACCTGGGCGCGGGAGTTGCGCAATCAGGTGCTCGATGCTTATCGCGTTTCTCCGGCTCCGGCGAATGCGCTGTTTCTGGCCAAGGCGCTGGGAAATTTCATTTTTGTGAGCGTGCTGGAAGCGCTGATGACGCCGCTGTTCGTGATTTTCTATAACCTGCGAGTGCTGGGTCCGGCGTGGCAGTTGATTCCGATTGCGGCTTTGGGAACCTGGGCGCTGGTGGTGAATGGGACGTTTTTTGCGGCGATGTCGCTGCGCACGCGAAGCCGCGAGATCATGCTGCCGCTGCTGCTGTTTCCGATTTCCATTCCGGCGGTGCTGGGGATGGTGGCGGGGACCACGTCGATTCTGACCGGAGAGAACTCCGCGCACTTCTACATCGTGTTGCTTCTCACCTACGATGTGGTGTTTACTACAGCTTGTCTGGCGCTGTTCGGAATGATTTTGCACGCGGAATGAAACGGCTTTTCCCCATCCTGTCGGTCCTCACGGCGATTCTGCTGGCCTATGCCCTGTATCAGGCGCTTGGCAGTTGCCCCTACCGACGCGCAACAGGGCGATGTCTACCGGATCATTTATTACCACGTGCCTTCGGCGTGGACGGCGTTTCTGTTGTTCTTCATTAATTTCATCGCGTCGATTCAATATCTGGCCAACGCGAAGCCTTCCACACGGACTGCCGCGAAATGGATTGTGATTGCGATCGGCGTCGGTGGGAGTGATCGCCTGTTTTCTTCCGCCAGGTGCAGCGATTGCTGCCGACGGGCATGCGTCCGAGCGCGGTGGCGACGACGGTGCTGGCGATTCCGGTGTTTTATTTCTTGGTGGGAAAGTTTTTTCCGGGAGAGCGGCTCGACATGCTCGCGGTGACGACGGCCGAAGTGGGCGTCGTTTTTTGCACGATCGTGCTGGTCACGGGGCCGATCTGGGCGCGGCCGGTGTGGGGGATCTGGTGGGCGCCGGGGGATATCCGGCTGACCTCGACGCTGGTGCTGTGGCTGATTTATGTGAGTTATCTGATGCTGCGGCGCTTTTCCAACAGCGCGCAAACGCAGATGCTGGCGGCGGCGCTGGCGGTGTTCGGAGCGCTGGATGTGCCGCTGGTTTATTTTTCGATCTGGTTTTTCCGCACGCAGCATCCGCAGCCGGTGATCGGCGGAGGCGGATCGATGGATCCGCGCATGCTGCAGGTGCTGCTGATCAGCTGGATGGCGTTTCTTTGTTTTGCATTTCTGGTGTGCTGGTCGCGCTTCCGGCTGGAACTGCTGCATCGCGAAATTGAAGAAGCGCACGCGATGGAATCGCTGGCGGGGGCGGGAGTGGCGGCCAAGGCTAGCCTTCCGCTTAGCTCGGAGTTCAGCGATGAACGCGATCAAGTTTCTCTTCGCCGCTTATATTGCCACGTGGGTGATTCATGGTGTCTATCTCGGCAGCCTGGTTCGGAGATTCGGGCGACTGCGCCAGCAGTTGAAGGAAGTGGGCAAAGGGAAGTAGGGTCAGGCTTCCGGATTTCAGCTTTCGTCTTTCGCCCCTTCAGGAGCTTGACCCGTTTGCCGACTTTCCTACCCACGTCTGCGCCCTTCGACAAGCTCAGGGCAAGCTGTGGGCCGCATTCTGTCGCACGCTATCAGCGCTGGATCCTAAAGCATGGTCCGAACCTGGAAGCCGAGACGGGAAGCCGAGAGCCCGCTCTTCAGTTCGAGGCTTTCCATTCTTTTTGCAGGGCGGAGAGGAAGTCGGGACGCCGTTGGAGCGGAGGAATTGGTAGTCTTCGATCATGGCGGCGGTGCCGATGCGGGCCGAGGGAAGCGGACTTTCGACGCGGATGACGCGGGCGGTGAAACGTACGCGGACGGAGTCGGTGAGAGTGACGTGAGGAGGGAAGGTGAGAGTGACTTCCAGCCTGGTGCCGGCGGAGACGGGGCGGTCGAGGTAGAAGAAAACGCCGCGGGCGCTGACGTTCTGAGTTTCGGTGCGAACCTCGTCTGCGCCTTCGAGGCGGACGATGGCGGGGAGGCGCATGTCGAAGCGCCGCATCGTCCGCCGGTCCTGTGCATTCGATTGCATGTTAGAGCGCTCGGCTAGGAGCGTGTCGCACTAAGAAAAGCGAGTACTGCCGACGGCCAGTCCACGGAACTTCGAGGACTGAGTTTTGACTGGATGCGGCCCTGGTAGCATCAATGTATAGAAACATTTGTAGTTTGCAACAGCAAAATGCCAATTGGAACTGATTCGGTTGATCTGTTCGGAATTCCGAACAGAACTCCTCGGGGGAGCCGTGGGAGGACGCAATTGAGCGCAGGGCTTACCCGAGCAAGAGCAATCCCCCTGCCATCAGGGCTGGTCAGGCGTCATAAGTCTTGCACAAAGAATGAATGGCTTAGGCAGCGGTAAGCCCGGGGGGTTCGCAAATCAGGCAGGCGGTTTGCGCAGAGAGGGTCATCTTTTTCCATTTCCACCGACCTGTCGAGAGCCGATGGCAACTTTCTTTCACCCACTATTGTGCCAGTGCGGCATCTTTCCGCATACTCGGTCGCATCTGACGAATTTTGAAGCGGTCGCAGGGTCGCCGGTAGCGAGATCCCTTCGGCTGCGCCTGAAAAACGGTCCTGGTCAGGATGACGCCTACGTTAGGGGAGTGTGGGGCGCTTGACTTGTCTATCCGTCAGATGTTTAAGTAGTTATTTAATTTTTTCCACCAGTTTTAGTGATCAGCAAGCCACGGTCAGGTTCGTCGGCGCCTGGCTATATTGACTTGTGCGCCGTTTCTAATCTTCCCACTGCTCTGAGCGATAGCGATCTGTACAAAAGAGCTGTGCCAAACGATCGAATAACTGGTTGGACTGCCTTGGAGGAACGAGTGAACGTAGACCGCCGTTGGTTGGGTACATCCGTGGGACGAGTTCGTATTCTGGCCGCCGGGCTGGTGCTGCTTGGGGCAGGATGCGCTGTTCTCGGGGGGGTGCCCGATCGCGTCAAGCCGCCGCGAACGTCGCGGCCCAGATTCCGGCGATCAAGGAGTCAACGATTATGCCCGGCCTGGTAGGGACGGCGCAGGGGTTACCGAGCGATATAAATGCCGAAGCACAGTTGCGGGCTCGTTCGCTTTTCGCCGGGTTGCCGCTCATTTTCGAACCGAACCAGGGACAAGCCAATCTCGATCCCGCCGATCCGCGGGCGAAGTTCCTGACTCACGGTTCTGGATACAGCCTGTTTTTGGGCTCCGAGGGAGCGATTCTTAGTTTAGCGTCTCGAGAGCGGTCCAAGCCGCGGCAGTCGCCGCGGGACTCGGTAAAACAGACGCCCTTTCCGACCCGCGCCGAGTGGGTAGAGATGAAGCTGGCGGGAGCGAATCCGCATGCCAATTTAACGGGCGCCGATCCTTTGCCGGGCAAGAGCAACTACCTTCTGGGGAACGATCCGGCGAAGTGGCGGCAGGGAGTACCGCAGTTCGCGAGGGTGCGCTACGAGAATATTTATCCCGGCATCAATCTGCTGTTCTACGGGAATCAGGGACGGCTGGAGTACGACTTTCAGGTCGCGCCGGGATCCGATCCGGGGCAGGCTGAACTTGAATTCAAGGGGGCGAAACGACTTGAGCTGAAAGACGGCGCTCTGGTGATTCATGGTAAAATGGCCATGGCGAGGATGGCGAGAGAGACAGCGTGCGGCTCGAGGCTCCGCAGGTCTATCAGGAGATCGGCGGGAAGCAGCAGGCGGTGAAAGGCAATTTCGTTCTGCGGGGCGCAAACCGCGCCGGGTTCGCGATTGGGGAGTACGACCATTCGCGCGAACTGGTGATTGACCCCATCCTGACCTTCTCGACTTATTTTGGCGGGAGCGGCGACGAGCATTCCACCTCCATTGCGGTCGATGGAAGCTTTAACATTTACCTGACGGGCTCGACCACTTCTCCCAATCTTCCGGCGGCGACTGGAACCTTTCAGACGACGCTCAACGGCGCGCAGAACGTTTACGTAGCCAAGATCACGCCGCCCCTGGGATCGCTCGTGGCGACGCTCGATTACGTGACCTATCTTGGAGGCAACGGTACGGACAGCCCGGCCGGAATCCGCGTGGATGGGGGGGCGCATCCGTTCGTGGCGGGCACAACTTCTTCGAGCAACTTTCCCACCACGCCGCTGACTGCCTATCAAACGGCTCCCGAGACGGGAAGTACAGGCACTTCGCACGTCTTCGTGACCGAGTTGAATATCAGCGGCACGGGGCTGCAGTATTCGTCTTATCTTTCCGGGAACGGCACCGACATTGCCAGCGGAATGACCATCGACACCCTGGACGACATCTATGTTACGGGAACGACCACGTCTTCCGACGCTGCTAGCACGACGGACCAATTCCCGGCGAGCACGCTGCCGCAGGCGCTGCCGTTTCAAACCACTCCCCGCGCTCCGATTCAGTTCTTCGTAACCAAGCTGAATCCGAGTTCAGCCCGGACTGGCAGCATTTCCTATTCGACCTATTTTGGCGGAGCGAACTTCGACACGACCGCGCCGATTGCGGTGGGCGGTGGCATTGCAGTGGATACAAACCTGAATGTGTACTTCACGGGCGCCACGAACTTTATCTTTTCAGGATGCTCGGGATGCAGCAGCACCGATTTTCCCATCTTGAATCCGTACCAGCCCTGCCTGGATCAGCCGCCGCCGGGTCCCATCACTGGTCCTCCTTCGTGCGCGGACTACGGCGAACACCACGGACTCGGACGCGTTTGTGGCGAAACTCAATCCCAACGCCAATCAGGGAGAGCAACTGATCTGGTCTACCTATGTGGGAGGCAGCGGGACGGACTCGGGGACGGGGGTTGGGCTCGACTCGGGAGCGGCGAACGTTTATATCGTCGGAACCACAAACTCCACCGATATTGGGACTAGCACCACTACCGCCGTTACGTCTGCCCCCTTTCAACGCTGCCTGGATGCTCCGAATATCGCAGCAGGCACGGCATGCCCGACCACATTCAATACGACTCCCCCCCGAATGACGTCTTTGTAGCGCGCCTGACGAATCCGACGTCCACAGCAACGACAACAACTCCGGTCAACGTGGCGCTTAACTATTTCTCTTATTTGGGAGGGAGTAACAACGAAGCCGGACTTGCAATCACCGTGGATACCGGCGCCGGCGCCCTGGTGACGGGCTGGACCCAGTCCCCCGATTTCCCCGTGCTCCCGAAGTCCAACTCCATTCAGAGCGCATTGAATGGGCCGCAAGACGCGTTCATGGCCAGGCTGAACACGGCTGCCGGAGTCGGGCAGACGACGGCGGGATCCTGGGCCAACTATTTCGGCGGAAGTGGCACTGACGAAGGAACGGGAATCACCCTTGATGTCAATCAGAACGCTTACGTCGCGGGCGACACCAACTCGACGGATCTGCAGGTCTCGAAGCCGCTACAGACCACGAACAACGGTGGTTACGACGCTTTTGTCACTCAACTGGGAACAGCCGTGAGCTTGTCGATCAGCGGAGTGCTGACGCTCGGCACGAACCAGGTCTTCATCAGCGCGGGGAATCAGGCGACTTTCACCTACACGGTGACCAACAACGGCCCCGATTTGGCCAATAGCATCACGCTCCTGGACAATCTGAATACTTCGATCACCGGTGTGCCGCTGACGTTTATATCGGCCAGCACCAGCGCCGGGACCTGCGGCGGGGCATCGACCAATGCCATCGTGAGTTGCAGCCTGCCCTCGCTGCAGTCAGGTTCGACAGCCACGGTCACGATCGTCCTTACGCCCACCCCGAATAGCCAAGGGTCGGAAGCGTTTTTCAATGGCGGGTCTGTGCAGGTGACTGGGCCGGGTAATATTGTCCTCGCCCAAACCTCCGTACCGGCCCAGATGTCCGATTTTAGTCTCAAAGTAAATCCCAGCAATAACAGCGTGGCTGCTGCAGGGGATACAGCCACCTATCAAGTGCAGCTGACCCCGAATCCGGTTTACGGGACGAGCATCTCCCTGGCTTGTACGGGTTTGCCTGCGGCGTCTTCCTGCAACTTCACCAGTAACCCCGTCTCGCTGCAGGGCCCTGGTTCGTCTACCCTGAATATCACGACCACCGCCCGGCCTGTGGTCACGCCGGCTGCGAGTTTGCTCACCCGACATTTCTACGCGATTTGGCTAACGATTCCGGGACTGACTCTCTTGGGGGTGGGAATAGGGAGCGGGCGGCGGCGGAGGCGCGTTTTGGGAATGTTCCTTCTTTGCGGTATGTTGGCGATGCTTCTGTTGTTGCCGGCGTGCAGCAGCAAGAGCACACAAGCGCCGGTGAGCGGAACGCCGCCGGGTAACTACACCATTACAGTTACAGCGACGTCCGGCACTGATACTAAGAGCCAAACGATTACGCTGTCAGTTCCGTAAGGATAGCGGTTGCGGTTTGATGGAGTTTCGGCGCTGCCGGACAGGCTGCGGGAAAAATTCTTTCGCGAGGTCGATACCGCCCCCAGGGCGGCTCTTTAAGCCGCGCCGTGAGTGCGAGGACTCACGCAGGGCCGGTCATGACATCCAACGGCGGGGGCTGTCGTGGAGGAGTCGGTCGCCACCGAATACTAGGCTGGCGGCAATCCCTCCAACGATTCCACTTCTGACTCTAGCGGATTTTGTTCTTCATAGCGGAGAAGCACCCACGCCTGACGACCATCCCGCCCGCGAACAATTATTTCTTGTACCAGAAGATCGCCAACGCGATTAAAGCGACCGTAATAATCCACAGAATGATGTCTTTGCTGCGGCTCTTTTCTTCGGCCATGGATGCAGTACAACACATCCGAAATCCGGGTTCAAGTGTCTATTGAAATCCTTATCCGCGACGGGGAGAGCGGATCCGGACGAATGCGTCCGGGGCTACGTATTGTTGCGAACTTCACAATCTCGTAACGCCCGAATCTCCAGGTTCGCGACGCACAAAACGATTGCCCCATCCCGTGCATCAGACCATTAGCACCAGACATAAGCAGCGGACAATCAGCAGCAGACGATAGAATGCATGATTCCGGCCAGAGCCGCCCGCCCTGCCCGGCCGTAACCGCAGGAGTGTACACTGCCCACAGGGGAGGAAACGTAATTTAATGAAGCGATGCAAGCCGCATCTGGCCCGCACGAGCGTATTTCTTCTATTTCTGTCAGCCGCAATCCCGGCCTTTTGTCAGCGCGGGACCATCGACATCAACGCCGGCGAAACCTCCGATAAATTTGGCGCATTGCCAACGATGAACAGCGCCGTCATTGACATCAACGGCGAGTTGATCGTGAAAAAGCCTTCCGCCAAGAATGGAGGGCCCAGCATAGTGGCCGGCGGCGAAGTCCGCGCTCCCTCTGACGACAGCAATCATGCCAAGGAGTTTGCCGTCTTCGGTGGTCTCGCCTTCCAGGCCCGCAACACTTTCTCTCTCGGCGTCAACGCCCAGATCCGCAAGATCGATCTCCCTGCCGCCACGGTGGATAATCAGATCTTCGTTCGCGACAATCTGGAACTGCTCGAAATCCCGATCGTCGTCAAATACAATTTCGGTCCGGAGAGGCGCGCCTTCGTGCACCTGCTAGGCGGCCCCGAGTTCAGTCCCCGCTTCCGCACCCATGGCGGGACCAACCTCATCCTGCCCCATCCCAACCTCGACCACGGCTACTTCCTGCGAGGCAGCGTCGGCTACACGTTCGGCAAGTGGTTCGCCGAAGGCACCTACCAAACCCGCTACTTCAAGTTCGAAGCGAATCAAAACAATCCTACCAATCTCTACAACTGGAAAAGCAACATGATCACCGCCGGCGTGGGATTGATTTTCTGACGGCGCTTTCAGCTGTCAGCCGTCAGCTATCAGCTATCAGTCCCCCGGACTTCCGCAGCTTCGACGTCGGACGTCGGACCTCAGACCAACGTTGTCATCTCGACCGAAGCTTGCGCTTCACGCAGGGAAGGGCAAGCGCAGTGGAGAGACCTGCTGTTCCTGCGGTCTCACGATAGAATGCGCCGCCCAGCGATTCCCATTTCGGAACCTCTCCACGCAAAACCCAACATTTCCGCAACACGCCGCCCTTCCACTCGTAAACTATCTCAAGTATTTTCCCCGTGCCCCAAGTAAATGGCGAAGCCCCCAGCTCCGCCATTTTCCTTTCATAAAAATTAGCGAGACAAATCAGGAGCGCCGCTGGTGCCCACTGACAACCCCAAACGCAGCCCCAAACCGCGCAAGCCCTGAACCCTCGTCATTCCGACGCGCGGGCGAAGCGGGACAGGAGGAATCTGCTTTCGAGGACCGCCTCCTCCCCTTTGCTTTCAATAACTTAGCCCCATATAATCCCCCAAAACACCGCTAAACCCCAAAATTGCACCGTTCGTTGGGATATGGATGCGCCATTTCCAAGGCCTGCAATAGGATAGGTGCAGACAATACCCAGGAAAAGTGTAAGAAACCAGGTCCTGTAGGGCCGGCATTTTCCGGGGGAGCACAGTTTTGAATGAGGTCTCAGGTTCATCCGACGCAAAGGCGAAAACAGAGGCAGATTCGAACGTTGAGGAATAGCTGTAACCGTTAAGGGTTAGGGGCACTCCAAAGAAAAAAGAAAGCCAACGGCCAAAAGCCAATGGCTAAAAGCCAAAGCCAGGAGCTAAAAGCGAAATGCGCAAGCCGATCAAGTACGTAGAAAAAGCAGTCGTCATCGCCGCCAAAGGGACATGGGCGGTATTCGAGCGCTTGAATCGCGTCAAGCCGAATCCGTCGCCCACGCCGAAGTGGTCGGAAAAACCGCTGCTCAAGTCGTACGAAAAGTCGAAGCCGCCGCTGGGCTGGCCTCGCTCGACGGATTCGCTGTGCCCGAAGTGCGTGCCGGAAATTCGGCAGCAGATTCTCGACGGGCATCTGCCGCATGAAGTGCTGATGAATGAGAAGGTCGGCGAGATCAAGGCCCAGATCGTGGAGCGCGATGGCAAGATTCTGATGGTGAAGGATTGCCCGACGCACGGCCACTTTGAAGATGTGATGTCGATCGACACAGAGTTCTCGAAGCATCTTGAGGACGTGTTTCCAGGACGCGACATCGCGGCGCATAACGATGAGAAGCTGCATCATCACGGCTCGTCGACGGTGAAGTATGGACGCGGCTCGGTGCTGACCATCGATCTGACCAACCGCTGCAACATGATGTGCGATCCCTGCTTCATGGACGCGAACCAGGTTGGGTTCGTCCACGAACTGCAGTGGGAAGAAATCAAAACCATGCTCGACAACGCCATCACCATCAAGCCGCGGCGGCAGATGAGTGTGCAGTTCTCCGGCGGCGAGCCCACGTTGTCGCCGTACTTCCTCGATGCGGTTCGCTACGCGCGCAAAGTTGGATACAACTCCGTGCAGGCCGCGACCAACGGCATTGAGTTTGCGAAGAGCTTTGAATTTTGTCAGCAGGCAGTCGAAGCCGGTATGCGCTACGCCTACCTGCAGTTCGACGGCATCGGCAACGCCGCCAACGCGCATCGCTTGGTCGGCAATCTGTTCGACGTGAAATTAAAAGCAATCGAGAATCTGCACAAAGCGGGAGTAGAAATCGTTCCGGTCGTCACGATCGTCAACGGAATCAATAACGAGCAGGTCGGAAGAATCATCAAGTTCGCGTTGGATAATCCGCGAACGATCAGCTTCCTGAGCTTCCAGCCAGTCAGCTTCACCGGACGCGACGAAGCCGTCACCGACGACCGTCGCACCGCGCAGCGCTACACGCTCTCGCACCTGGCCCACGACGTAAAAAATCAAACCGGCCTGGGCGAACCCGCTCGCGACTGGTTCCCCATCAGCTTCATGGGAACTTTCAGTGACTGGGGCGATCTAATGCACGTCAACGACGCCAAGAACGACTGGGGCCAACTAAGTTGTGGCTGCCACCCAAATTGCGGGACTGGCATGGCGGTAATGATTGACAAGGAAACTAAGGAGGCGGTGCCGGTTACGGCGTTCCTGCATGGGGATCAGCTGGCGAAGGACATCGCGAAGGTGAATGATGCGGCGCGCGGGAAATTCTTGACCGGGTTTGGCATGGCGCTGTGCCTGATAAAGAACTACGATCCGTTCCAGTCGCCCACGCATTTCAAGCTGATGGACCTGTTGAGCAAGTTCGACAAGAACTACAACGTCACCGGAAAGAATTACGGCAAGGTGGGGCCGGACCGCACCGTGGAAGATGTGATGAAGCGGCGGCAGGACCGGTGGAACTTCCTGTTCATCGCAGGCATGTGGTTCCAGGATCTGTTTAATTACGACTTCCGGCGGACGGAGCAGTGCATTATTCCGTACGCGACGCAAGAAGGCGAAATTTCGTTCTGCGCTTACAACACGGGCGTGGGATGGCGGAACATCATTGAGAAGATGCACATGACGGCCACGCTCACCAAATGGTATGAGGAGCATGGGCGGCATGAGATTTTTGCGGGCGGCAAGAAAGTGAACATGGAAGACGCCACGCACTCGCTGCTGTTGCGCGATGACCTGGTCACGACCGAACTGCAGCATGATCTCGACAGCAAGGGCATCGCCAAGAATGCCCGCGAGGAGAAAGTTCGGGCACGGGATCTGAAGCAGAAGCAGACTGCTGACGCCAAAGCTGAGGCGCGTGGGCCGGAGAAGAACGATGAGGCTTACAACGCCCGCATGGCTTCTCTGTATCGCGAAGTGGTGCTGAAGGAAAAACCGGTGGTGGCGGAGAACGGGTTCATTCCGCTGGGCGCGCTGACCAAGCCGAATGGGAATGGGAATGGATCGCATGCGCCGAAGCCGGAGATTGCTGAGCCGGTTGCGGGAGATTAGGAAGCGCTTTTGGCTGTTGGCTTTCAGCTCTTAGCTTGAGACACGAACGGGTCGCCTTCGGGTGGCCCGTTGTTTTTGGTGTGAGCGGTTACACGTGGGTCGAAAGGACGAATGGGCATCATAGTCCCACTTCTCGCAAACGAGGCGAGAAGTGGGGCACCCGTATTTTCTCTTGGGCCATCTTCAATCTTGGCCATTTTCCGATCTTGCGAGGTGGTCAAACACCAGACACTCGGGCTTGGTTTTGTTGATGGCCTTGAAACTCTGAATCAATGACATCGTTACTTGACATCATCCCTTGACACGGCAAGACGGCGTCATCAACAATTATCCACGTTTCAACCTTCGGTTCATCGTTGCACTGCACTCTTTCCCACGAGGTAATTCATGTTGCTCGCCGCGCGCCTGCTTGTTTTCTGTCTGCCGTTGTTTCTGGTTGCCGTTCTTTCCGCTCAAAGAATTACGGTCTCTCAACCCACGATGTGGGCGTCCAAGCCGGACGTGGTGGCGTTTGAGAAGATCGAGAACGATCGGCTGGCTGCCGGCCAGCAGGCGATCGACACTTTGATCGCGGTGAAAGGGCCGCGGACGATCGAGAACACGCTTGTGCCCTACGACGAGGCGGTTCGGCAAAATAATTCTGCCGGTTATTTTGCCGGCCTGATGGAGCAAGTGCATCCCGATGCCGGCTTTCGCGATCACGCTACGGCGATGCTGACCAAGGCTAGCGCTGCGCAAACTGCCATCTCGTTGAATCATGACGTTTATAATGCGCTGGCCGCGCTCGATCTTTCGAAGGCCGATGCGGCCACGCGCTATTACGTGCAGCGGCAGCTTCTGGAATTCCGGCTGGCAGGCGTGGATAAAGACGATGCCACTCGTGCCCGTCTCAAGAAACTCAACGACCAGGCTACAGAAGAACAATCGATGTTCGATCGGAATATTTCCGATGGGAAGAAAACGATCGAGGCCAATGCGTCCGAGCTTGAGGGTTTGCCGCAGGATTACATCGAGCGGCACAAGCCCGGGGATGACGGAAAGATTGTTATTACGACCGACTATCCCGATGCGTTGCCGGTTTTCAATTTCGCCAAAAGCGATGACCTGCGCCGCCGGTTGAACATCGCCTTCAGTACTCGTGCTTATCCGAAGAACCAGGAAGTGCTGACCAGCCTGATGAAGACGCGGTACGAGATCGCGACGCTGCTGGGCTTCTCCAACTGGGCGGACTATAACGCCGCCGACAAGATGGCGGTGAAAGGACAAACCATCGCCGACTTTATCAAGGAAGTCGACGACGCTTCCCGTCCGCTGGCCAAGCGCGAGTTCGATATGCTGCTCGCCGAGAAGCAGAAGACTCATCCCGGCGCCACAGAGATTTGGGATTATGAACGCAGCTACCTCTCGGAATTGGTTCGGCGCTCGAAATATGACTTCGATTCTCAGTCGGTGCGCCCGTATTTTCCGTTCATGCAGGTGAAGCAGGGGATTCTCGACGCGGCCGCCGACCTTTTTCATGTCAGCTTCAAGCAGGAACAAAACGTACCCTCGTGGGATCCATCGGTGGAAACCTGGATCGTGATCGATAGCGGTAAGCCTATCGGGCGTTTCTATCTCGACATGCATCCGCGGCCGGGAAAGTACAGCCACGCCGAAATGGCGCCCGTGCTCGACGGTATCCGCGGAAAACAATTGCCGGAAGCTATTCTCGTGTGCAATTTCCCGGTACCCACGGCCACCGATCCCGGCCTGATGGATTATGGCGACGTGGAAACGTTCTTTCACGAATTCGGGCACCTGATGCACCACATCCTTGGCGGCCAGCAGCAGTGGGCCGGCGTCGCCGGCATCAGCATGGAGTCCGATTTTGTCGAAGCGCCATCGCAGATGCTGGAAGAATGGATTCGCAGTCCGCAGGTTCTGGCCAAGTTTGCCCGCCATTACAAGACCGGCGAACCCATTCCCGCCGAACTGGTGACGCGCGCGAACCGGGCTGCCGCTTTCGGACGCGGCTTCTGGGTGGCCCGCCAGAATTCCTTCAGCGCGATCTCTTACGATATCTACAAAACCAAGCCGGAGAATGTCGACCTCGACAAAGCGACGTTCGACGCTAACCGCAAGTACACTATGTTCATTCCGCTGCCGGAGACTCACATGTGGGCGTCTTTTGGACACCTCGGCGGCTACTCCTCGGCTTATTACACTTATCTTTGGGACAAGGTGATTGCCGAGGATTTCTTCCTGCAGTTCGATCACAAGAACCTGCTGGCCGGCGATGCCCCGATGCGGTATCGCCGCATCGTCCTCGAACCGGGCGGTTCGATGTCAGCCAACGATCTGGTCAAGAACTTCCTGGGGCGTCCGCAAAACATGGTGGCGCTGCAGCACTGGATGGCGGAAGAATTCGAGTCGAGCGCAGCTGCGAAGTTGGGCGGCGAGTGATTGGCTCGCGTGGAAACATCAAGCCGCGAACCTCACCGGGATAGTGTGGTGAAATCCCACTCTTGACAAAGTGCGTCAAGGAGGGCACCCGTCGTTCGATCTCTCCCCTCAATGAAGTCAAGATCCCCACCCTGTGTCTGCAAAGAACGCAGACACGAGGATGGGCACCTACGGTGTTGCTGACGCCGTCTTTAATTCTATTCCGCCTTCGGGTTCGAACATGGAGGCGGCTAGTTTGCAGGAGCCGTTCACTACTTTCCACACTGTGAGGAAGGCTGCGCTGAAGTCGACGTGCTTGCCGGTGGAAACCTTATCGAAGCTCATGTGCCGCGTGCCGTAGGCGTAGGCCATGTCGCCGGCCGGGGCGACGACGATTCTGTCTAGCTTGAGAGGATCGCGCTTTTCATTCTTGCGCTCCTGGTTGAGCTTGTCGCCGGTTTTCTTCCATTCCTCGGTATTCAACCCCACGACAGGTTTTTCCAGCGCACCGGAAAAAAAGTAGGCGTCATCCGCCGCATACTCGGGACCGGAATTGTTGATGTTTGTTCGAATGAACTCCTCGGTACATTTTTGCGCGAATGCGGGCAGGGAAAGAAGAAACGCAGACAGGCCCAGGAATAATGTTATACGGCGCATGGTGTGGATCTCCTTTGTGGAATCAAGAGGTTCGGGGCCTAATATTAGCCGCTTGATACGGTTCGTTCAAATTCAAGATTAAAGACGCAGCGCGGAATGCTTGTCGGGCCGGCAGCTTCTTTGCGCTTGACATATTCCGATATAGGAATATATATTGAACTGGCGATGGCAAGGGCGGCGACTACTTCGGATGCGTTCAATGCGGTAGCTGAACCGCGACGGCGGGACATTTTGAACTATCTGGCGCTGCAGGAGCGGGCGGTGGGGGACATTGCGGGGAGCTTGCGCATGGAGCAACCTTCGGTGTCGAAGCATCTGCGAGTGCTGCGAGACGTGGGGCTGGTGCGGGTGCGGCGGAACGGGCGGCACATGCTCTACCGGACTAATGCGGAGGCGATCCGGCCTCTGCATGAGTGGACCAAGTCCTTCGAACGGTTGTGGCAGCATCAGTTAAATCGGGTGAAGGAGCGGGCGGAAGCGAAACACAGAGAGTTGGAGAAGGGCTGAGCCGATACACGGGAGATCCCTCCCTTCGCCTGAAGAACGGCTACGGTCGGGATGACGCCGTCGAGATAGAAACTACATCATTCATCAGCAGGACTAAAAACAAACAATACTAAGGAGAAACAAATGATTGCTACGGAAATAACAGGAATTGAAAATCTGACACTGAATATTACGCAGGAAATTCATGTACGCGCGTCGATGGAAGTGACGTTTGCGGCGTTGCTGGAACAAATGGTGGACAATGACACGCCGGACGGCAAGCGGATGGCGATGAAGCTCGAGCCGTGGCCGGGAGGACGGTGGTATCGAGACCTGGGCGACGGCAATGGACATTTCTGGGGACACGTGCAGGCCATCAAGAGGCCGACGCTGCTGGAGATTACCGGACCGTTGTTCATGTCGTATCCGGTGGTCTCGAATTTGCAATACCGGCTGAGCGAGGAAGATGGCGGAACGCTGATTAAGTTTCATCACACGGCGCTCGGACTCATTCAGGACGATCACAGACAGGGCGTAAAAAAGGGATGGACGCACATTCATGATCGGGTGAAGGAGCGGGCGGAGGCGAAGGGTCGGCGGTAGGTTAATTGTTGATTTCTGTTTGTTGATTGAAACCTTCGAACTGATCTTCGATCTTCAACCAGCGATCATCAATCGACAATGAGGGAACAGTTTATGTGTCCAGCTTGTATTGCCAATGCCGCCTTGGTGGCGGGCAGTGTGATGTCGACGGGCGGGATTGCAGCGCTCGCCGCGAAATTGGTTCGATCGATGAAGAGCAGAGACGATAATTCCAGGAAACTGACGGAAAAGGAGAAATGATTATGGCTACGCTTAATATGCAACCGATGACAGGCGAGACTGACCTGGCAACGGCAGTAGTGCCGCCGGCTGAATGGCTGGCCGCTCGCAAAGAGCTTTTGCGCAAGGAGAAAGAGTTCACGCGGCTGCGCGATGAGATCAGCCGGCAGCGGCGCGCGCTGCCCCGGGAGCGAGTGGAAAAAAAGTACAGTTTCGACGGGCCGAGAGGCAAAAAGACGCTTACGGATCTCTTTGGCGGGCGGAGCCAGTTGATTGTTTATCACTTCATGTTTGGTCCGGGATGGAAAGAAGGGTGTCCCAGTTGCTCGTTCTTGGCCGACACTTTTGACGGAGCAGTGGTGCATCTCGCGCAGCGCAACGTGAGTTTCGTGGCGATTTCTCGGGCGACTGTGCCGGAGATTGAGGCCTTCAAGAAACGCATGGGATGGCAGTTCAAGTGGGTGTCGTCATTTGCGAACGACTTCAACCATGACTATCACGTCTCGTTTTCGAAAGAGGAACGGGAACAGGGCAAGGTTTATTACAACTACGAGATGACCGATTTTCTTCCGGAGGAGGGTCCGGGCACGAGCATGTTCTACAAGAACAAGTCCGGGGAAGTCTTTCACACGTACTCAAGCTATGGGCGTGGACTGGATCCGATGATCGGTACTTATAACTGGCTCGACCTGACGCCGAAAGGCCGCGACGAGGATGGCCTGGCCTTCACGATGGCCTGGGTGCGACATCACGATAAGTATGGTGATGGGCAGGTTGTGGATGCCAAGAAGACGTACGAGCAGCCGGCGAAAGTTGATGCCTTGTGTTGTGCGGAGAAGGAGCACGCCTGAGAGTCAGGAATCGGCCCCAAACGTACCAACGTTCTTAAAAAGGAGGAAGCACAATGGCAACGATGACTGAACCAATCGCAACCATGATTCAGCCGATGCTGAACGAGTTCCGCGAAGAGGTTGTGATCACCAAGCGGGTGCTGGACAGAGTGCCTGGGGACAAACTGTCGTGGAAGCCGCATACGAAATCGATGTCTCTGGGGCAACTCGCGATCCACATCGCGACGGTTCCGGGGTCCCTGGCGCACATTCTAGGGGCAGATCAATTTGATGTCTTGCGTGGGAACTTCGTGCCCACGCCGCCGAAGGATCTGGAGGAGATTCACAAGGCCTTCACGAAAAGCGTCCGGGAGGCGGAGGAGTATTTGAGCGGCATGACCGAAGAAGCGGCGCGAGGACCGTGGCATCTCATGTTTGGGAATCGAGAGATCTTCAGCCGGCCGAGAGTTGAGGTGTTGCGGTCGATCATGTTGAATCACTGGTATCACCACAGGGGGCAATTGTCCGTGTACCTGCGGATGCTGGATATTCCGGTGCCGGTGATTTATGGGCGCAGCGCGGATGAGAATCCCTTGGGGTGAGGGAAGGGCTCGCGGGCCAGGTTCTTCAGGGGCTAAAAGTCCGCTCCATTTCGGCTGCCTTACGCGGTCCTGGAAAGGGCCGCTCTTCTCCTGCGAAGCGCGGATTGTCGAAAAGCGCGGGCAAATTTCGACCGCAGAGTTCGCTGAGGGCGCGCTGGGTTCGCCGAGATAAATTCAGCGCTTATAGATACTGGTGTTGGGGTGGTAGTTGCGCCAATCGAACCAGTAGTCTTTCAGGGCGGGGATGCGATCGAGGCATTTACCTTGGGAAGGGCCGGAGATGGCGCAGCCCTGGAAGTTCCATTCGCTGGCGGTTGCGGTGTCGAGCAAGGCCCACGACTTGGGGGTCACCGGTCCAGCTTTTGTTCCGGCCTCTTTTGTCTCGATATCGTTTTCGCCTTTCAGGAAGAACTCGGCGTCTTTGCCGTCGATGCGGCTTTTGAAAATGCGGAGGGATTTTCCGTCCGGTCCGACTGCGATTAGCAGTGGCACTCCTTGCATGTGATCGACCACTGGCGACTGCTTGACGATTGTGTCCCAGGGATAGGCGCGACTGGCGCCGTCGAGTTCCAGGCCGACGACTACCTCGCGAGACTTGAGTTCGGTTCCGGGGAAGCTGATTACCACGGGAAGCTTGGCGACCTCTGGCTCCCAGTTGCTGTCGTACTCCTTTGTATCTTTCTTAACCTCAGCCAGCACTTTGCCGTCGGAGACTTCCGATTTCCACTCGCCGAAGGTTAACTCGTCGCTCAGGACGAGTTGGAGAGCCGAGCCCTGCAGCGGGCCGTAGAGGGCTTTGCCGGTAATCTGCTGCCACCATGTGCCGGTCTCCCGATCGCGCATGAGGAAGTTCTGGTTGTTGATTCCCGCAAGATAAAAATGCAGCACTCTTCCGTTTACGGTTCGCGTCCACACCAGACCGGTGTGACAGAGCGTTCAATAAGTGACCGCCACCGGGACGCCAGCGACGTCGTCGTTCAATATGTGGTGGTAGGCCATTTCTCGAATGGGATAGGCGCGGGCGTCGGCGCCGTAGCGGATAGCAAGAATCATTTCTTCGTTGCCGAGTTTGCTGGCGGAGGCAGATTCAAACTGCGGGGCGTCGATGGGATGGAACATCCATTCGAAGTGATTGAGCCGCGACATGACGGCCGAGCATACGACGACGAGCATCACCGACGTGAGAAGGATCTTGCGCCATCGGTCAGAGGTCTGCCAGAGGAGGAGTAGGAGCACGAGACAGAGTAGGGCGGCCGCGAGAGTTGCCCAGGGAGCACGCTGCCGGAGAGCCATGGCCAGAGCCAGGGCGGATGGGGACTGATGACGGAACGGCCGGATGACGAAGAAGGGGATGAAAAAAAAGCCGAACGCAATGAGGGCGGATGGGACGAAGAGGAACCAAAGGAAGTTGCGGCGAGAGTGCATAGTGAATTCGAATCAAACGACGACTTCGATTGTAACTGGTGAAGTCAAAATCCCCACCTCTTCGACAAGCTCAGGGTAGGCCCTCTCGCAAAAGCCGCGAGAGGGTGGGGCACTCTCGGGATCGATTATTGCGGGGTGAAGTTCTGGTGATAGCTCAGGTTAACTACGTCCTGGAACATGGGCGTGCCCGGAGGCAGGTTCGCCGGGTTCAGGAAAAGCGTGTCAAAGGCGTAGCTACGGGTGGGCGGACTGTAGACGGTGGCGCAGCACTTGAAGACGCCGGTGTTGTATTCGGAGTAGTACATGCTGACCAATGATCCTTCGTAGTAGAGAGTCTTGCCGCCCCAGTTTTCCAGGTAGCGCAAGAAGTTGTGCAAGCCTCCGTCAGTGCCGAAGTCGTTGGAGACGCCGCCCCAGTTGGGGATGGGGAAGGGAACGTTCTTGCCTCCGGAGACGGCCATGCGGTAGTAAGTGTTAGCGGCGGTGCGGCCACCCAGGTTGGTCGGGTTATTCAGGCTGTTGGCGTCGGTCCAGTTGTTGGAGAGCAAGGTGACGGTGTCCGCGATGATGGCCGCTGCGGCGTGAGGAGTCGTGTTGATGCCGCCGGCCCACAACGGATCGGCCGCACTGCTGTTGTAGTTGCCTTGAACGTAGACTGGATTTTCCGAGGCTACAGTGAATCCGCCTTGATTATTGTCGGCGCGAACGGGCAGGTAGCTGGCGCCTGCGGCGTTACCGCCGGCTGCGACCAGTTTCAGAACGTGCCGCGCGCCGGTGACCGCGTTGGTCAGACCCGTCGTGTTGCACGTGGTGGTCTGGTACGGGTTGAGGTTATTGGTGTTGACGCCAAAGCCATAACCGATGTTCTTGCCGCCCCAGTTGTCGAGCGCGCCATTCTGATCCACATCTTCCGGAGAATAGGTGTAGTAGGTGGTGGGCTCCAGCGCGCCGTCCGGAGTGGTTGAACCCAAAGGCTGCGTCGAGTTGACTACGTCTTCAAGTCCGGATTCTCCGCTGATGACATTGGCCGGAGTTTGCCCGCCATTGGATGGGTTGGGATCGGGAAGCATACCGCGATGATCGGAGAAGTAAAGAATGTAGCCATTCTCGCCGGTGTAGTTAACCGACAAGCCGGGATCACCGGCGTACGGACCTTGTCCCTTGAGCCACAGTGCCAGGTTGGCCACGTTAAGTTCGACGGCGTTCATGATGCCGTTGACGGCGCATCCGTTGTTGGCGTCGCGCATCTCGCCTTCACGCGTGTCATAAAAGTTGATGGGATAAAAGGCGTTGGCATTGCCGATTGGCGAGGCCGCGCCGGGCGCCATTTGCTGCAGGATGAGGATCGCATTCGGATTGTAGGGATCGGCGCCGGCGGTTCCCGTAGGTCCGCTCGGCGGAATGTTGTATTGCCGGGTGAAGCTCCAGGTCAGCCATTTGCGGGTAATCCCGACCCAGCTGCCGGTGTTGTTCAAATACTCAACGCGCATCCATGCGCCCTGGCCATTAGCGGGAATGCCGGCCGTCGTCACTTCTCCTAACAGTGGATAGGAACTCCAGCCCGGATAGCCCACGGGGTTAACCCAGTTGTTGATGGATGGGTTCGTCTGCGCCATGCCGAAATACTCGGTGCCGCGGGCACCGCGGCCGCTCGTGTCCTGAACTCCAGCCGAGTTCGGAATATTCCAACCTGTGTTAGGGACGAATTGAATGTCATCGGCGTCGCCATTGAGACCGGGACGCTCGGGGTGGAGGTCAAGTTCTGTGTCGGCCAGCAGGACTCGAATCTCCGCCTTGTTGTAGAGGCGCGAACTTCCCAGCGTGCTGCTGGGGGCCTCGCCGGGCTGCGGCTTACGGACAATCGAAATCGGATCGGTGCATGGGGGCGGGTTGCTGGTGCAACTGTTTTTGACGAAAGGCAACTGCATGTTGGTGGCGCCGGTCAGCGAATTCACCATGAATCCATTCAGTGTTCCCGACGATATGCTGGGGAAGTTGCGGTTGGCGATACCGGCGATGCTGGGGTATCCGCCGCTCCAGCTGGCGTCACCGGGCACGGTGCCCGCGCCCGGAAGAGCTACGCAATTCGCGCCAGGGGGAGGAAACGTGTTCAGGGGGCAGCCACCGCTGGCTTTGGGAACATAGACGGTGCCGCCGTATCCGGTGGTGGTCAGCATGGCCGTTTTCCAGCTGATCCATCACGATCTGCTGAAAGGCTGCGAGCTTATCGTTGAATACCAGATCGCCGCCGGCCGCGAGGAAGAGGTTTTGATTAGTGTGGACGCGACCGCCAAAACTGAAATTGGGGCCGGGGAAATAACTGCAGTCATAGCCGCAGAAGACGCCGAACTGAAACACCGGAATCAGCGCGACTTCCACCTTGCGCGTCATGTTCACGCTGGCGCCCGCGGGACGGGTGGCAATCACCTGCATGCTCATGGGAATGATTTCGGCGTACGAGTCCCTGATTTGCGCCCGCGCTGACCGTGTTCCAGCCACTGACCGGATTTCCGCTGGCATCGGTGGGATAAGTGATGGTCTCGGTGTAATTCATTCCGCTCACCATTGCCGGAGTGGGCGGGAAGTTCGCTAAGTTCTGAATCTGGGCGTTCGTGGGAATCATGTACTGGGTGTACAGCGAAGAGAGATCGGCGGTGAGTTTCTCCATGCCGGACTCGGCGCCGTAATAGGCCATATTGGATTCCAGGTCATTGCCGCCCATGCGAGACTCGTTGGTGACAATGAAAAGCAGGCCGGCCGCCACGCCCGACAGCAGCACCAGAATGAGAAGCGCCGCGATCAGCGTGAAACCGTGCGAACGATTTTTCTTCTGTCCCATTTGCTTTACTTGACCCACTTTTTCCTGATACACGGGTTGGCCTCCTGCCTCGAAAGGCGTTACTGATAGCGATTGCGAAATGCCATATTGCGGGCGCTGACGGAAGTCGCCAGATACAAGTTCTGCGATTTGTTCCCGTGGTTGACCATGCTTTGCCCCATGACCACGAGGTTGATCTTCTGCATCAGGTTGGGCGAATCGCCTACGCCCGAGCGGATTGGGCTGGTTGGCGTCGAGCGCCGAGGTAGTAGAGTTGTAGATGTCGTAGGAGAATTGCAAGTTGATGATGTTATCGGCCACGGGAACGGGGCTGAGGCCATTGACCTGGCGCATCAGGCGAGGAGTCTCGCCGTTTGGAGGGGGAACGGTTAAGTAGTAGGTCACCGCGAACAGGCGGTAAGCGACGGTGTTGGCTCCGTTGGAAATGGCAGCGATGTTGTTGGTGGCCGCGCCATTCTGATTGATGTTGAGCGGATCCAAATCCGCAAACTCGATCTCGTTGGGGGCGATGCCCGTGACTTCGCCCACTGCCGTACCCAGGCTGTTGCTGAGCATGATGAGGTCGCCAACCTGAATCCCACCAGCTGCGGCGATGAGCGGAGGCGCCGGGACGTAGGCCGCATCTGGAGTCAGAGTGATGGCGGTGCCGTTGCCGGGAACGGGGAAGGTGACGTCGTACTCCCACAAGGGAAAGTTATAGTCGGCGTAGATCGAGGTAATGCTGTCGTTGATGGCCGGCGGGGGCGCCGCGGGAACCACCGCGTTTCCTTCCACGCCGTTGCTAAAGCCCGGAATGATTCCGTACATGTAATTGCTGTTGGGATAGGTGTTGCCGGGGACGTGGCAGGTGCCGGATTGGTCGCAGGCGAAGAGGGAGGCGCTGGAGCCGGCTCCGGTGGGCAACTGGATTCCGCCCGAAGGCAGCCCAGCGCCGGCCATACTGATGTCTTTGACCATGAGATCGATGGCAGCGCGCATGTTCTGCTGAGTTTCGGCGCGCTGCGTCACCACCATGGCCGAGTCCATTCCAGCCTTAAACAGGCCGGCCATTGCGGCCATCACGATCAAGCCCACGGCCATGGAAACCAGGAGTTCCAGCAAGGTGAAGCCGCGTTCCGAGTTTTGCTTTTCCGTGTTTTGCTTTGACATCTTCATGTTTTCCGTCACTGGCCTTTAGCGGAAGGCCGAAATCAATGCGTTCACGGTGTAAGCGCGCGGAATCGGGGATCCGCCGGTGAAGTAACTGACGGTTACAGTGATCTGCTTCAGATTCGGATTAATCGTTACCCCGTCAGACTCGAGTACGGGAGCGATCTGAATCTGGCGCCGGAAGTTGGCCAGGCTCATCGCCTTGTCGTCGGCCGTTCCCAGAATGCCGTCAGGACCGGGAAGAGTGATGCACTCCGGCCCCGCGGGACAGACTCCGCTGGCGGGGAAATCCACGTCATCGGCGGTATTCACCAGTCCGTCGGGACCGGCAGACAGGAGCTGAGTAGGGCCGCCGGTGAAAATTCCGCCGCTGGCGATATTGGCAATCTGCGCAAAACGTAATTTGTTGCGTGTTGCGCGCGGTGTAGATGCTTTCCATTGTCTCCAGCGCCTTCTGGCGGGCGATGAGATTCTCCTGAGCATTCTGCGTAGCTGGCGACCGCGGTGCCAAAAACGGCGAGCAACGAAACGATGCCGATGGTCATGACCGCGATCGCAATCATGGTTTCAATCAACGTGAACCCGCGCTGCGCGGATGCGTGAGATCTGGCTTGCATCATTGTTGCACCCACTTGTTTCCGTTCTCGACGAGCCGCCATCCCCGAACTCTTCCCGTAGTGCCGAACACCGAGACGGCGCGCGAGCTGTAAAGTTCGCCGGGACGGGTCATGTAGAGAACGCCGCTGTTGTAGTTTCCCAGCGTGTCCTGCGAGGAGCCGTCGGGCATGAACATGATGTAGTTCTGGCTGCCCAGGCCCATGCCTTGATCGAAGTCAATGGCTGTGCCGCCGGTGCCGAAGCTGTCGGGAGCAGCCGCGGGAAATCCGGCTTGCACCGCAAACTGAATGTCGGGCGGCAGGGTAAAGGTGGCGACGGTTACCGGAGCGGGCGAGACGGGCACGCCCACGCCCCAGTACTGCACGGTGATGGTTCCGGGAGTGGTGAAAGTGAGAATGTAACGTTTGCTCTGAGTGATAGATTGGGTTCGATAATTGCGGATCACCGAGAGTGTGGTGTCGTAGGCCGCGTTCACGTGGTTCTCTTTGAACATCGGCATCAGAGCGATAAATGTGACGCCCGCCATGATCAGACCGATGGAGATCGTGATCAGCATTTCCAGCAGCGAGAACCCGCGATTTCGACTCGACTTCATAAATCTTTGAGGAGAGCAAACGCTGCCTATCGAACGCGCTCGCGCTCCCGTTCGCCATGCCCACAGGGCGGAGGATCGCGCTTTCATCGCGGACAACAGAACTAGCTCGCGTTCCTTCATCGCGTCTTTCATCTTCTTAGAATGGGGGGATGGCGTCAAAGTACTACAGGCCAATACACCGGGACAGAGACCTTCGGTTAATCGCGATGATTACTTGAGTCACTGATTCATATACGCGGCGAGTTGTCGGAGAAGGAGAATGGCCGATCGGGTAAAAAAGAGCAGGCTGGGCGAGCACTCTGCGCTTAGGAGTCGGTTTTCTTAAACTGTTGTCCCAGACGGATGAGCAGGAACGGGCCAAAAATCGCCGCGATCATCGCGAAATAGGTATGGGCAAGTATCTCTTCGTTGACCCGCGCGAGCGCATTTGGCTGGTTTCCTGCGAGAGTGTGAGCAATGGTAGCTTGCAGAACAAAGTTGAGACCGGCCAGCACGAAAACAGGAGCGCTTCCCAGGCAGGCGGAAGCGACAATTCCCGGTTTGGCGGAGCGCCGATGGGCGACACTCAGATAAAGCCCAAGGTTTACCGAGACGGTGAACAGAATCATGATCGGCGTGAGGCTGGCATTCTGCCAGCTCGCTACGATCAGTCGCGGGAACGTCGTCGGGAAAGAAACCAGTAGCAGCCCGAAAATCAGAGACAAATAGGCCAGAGTTCCGGCGGGGTCGGCAAGGCGCATCGCCAGTGTGCGGCGCGGTTCCTTCGTCAAGGCCAGAGCTGCGGCTGAGGCGCTCACAGGGCGGTCACCTTTGCGAAACGGTCTAACAGGATCTCAGTCACGATGGCCACGCTGAATACCAGAAACGTCAAATTTCTGGAGTCTCGCCAGGCTCGGTCGGGACGGAAGCGAATCCCGATGCTGCGCCGGCCGTAGGACTCGATCCAGACCCAGCCTGCCATAATGCCAATCAGGGCCAGGAAAACCGAACCGAGGGCAATCGTGTAAGGACGTGTACTGAGACTTTTGCAGATCCCAAATCACCGAGATCGCAAGCATCAGGCCGACCAAGCCCAACTCACCGTTTTGGAAGATTTGGCTGAGGCGCGGCTGCAATGCGCTTTGGTGATGATGAGCCCACGCCCGCGTCATTGCCCACGGGGCAAGAAGACCGAAACTGAGGTACAAGCCAATCCACAACAGCCACTTGGCGGAGGTCCAGTCTGCGGTCAACGCGTAGATGCCGAAGGCAAGCATGAAGTCCAATTCTAGGGGCCGCTTGAAAGCCGACCAAGTTACTGTAGACTCAGCCCTCCCGGGTCGTGGCCTCTCCCGTGGAGACTTATCGTCGCCGGCTGCTTCTTTCTCGTTATCGTTATTCGTATCGTCCCGATCTATATGAATCAGTTCTATCGAATGAGGCGATTAGGAGAACGGCACACTAGTAACTTGTGACGAAGACTGGATGGACCCTAGGATGTTGGCAGGTATGACTTTATCCGCTCTACTGGTGTGCGTTGACGAGGCTTCCGCCCCATTGCTGCAGCGGGTTCTGGAAGAGCTCAAGATTCGGGTTGAGTCTTGCCCGGACTTCGTGCGGGCGGGAATACGGTTGGCGCAAGAGCGGTACGATGCTGTGATTCTTGACGGAAAGTCCGTCAGACAAGTGATTTCCTTGTTGCGGGAAACGCGGCAGTCACGGAAAAACGATGCGACGGTCGCGGTGGCGGTGCTGCCGGGGCAAGAGAATGCCCGGGAGATTTTTTCCCTAGGCGCGAATTTTATTTTCTACAAACCGCTGCACTACGAGCAGGTGCAGAGCAGCCTGCGCGCGGTGCGCTCCGTAATGCACAGGGAGAAGCGAAAGAAGGGCCGCGCCACGGTGCACGCGCAGGCCACGATCGATTATGCAAATGTGGAGCGGGAGAAAGCGGCGCTGATCGATCTAGCGGAAGACGGTATGTCGGTGCAGTTTGGCAAGAAACTTCCTCCCGTGGGCAAAGTATATTTTCAGTTCCGGCTGCCCGGCCAGACGGCAAACATTCGTCTGTCGGGCCAGGTGGTGTGGCAGGACTGGAAAGGGCGGGCGGGAGTGCAGTTTGCGGACGTGCCCAAAGCTTCACGCCGGCTGCTGGACGATTTTCTTGGCGCCCATCTGCCCCGGGAAACGGCGCGCGCTCCTTTCTACGACGTCACGGTGGAAATGGAAGAGTCGCTGCAACCGGCGGCGGTAGCGGTGGCGGAGTTAACCCATGGAAGCGGGTACGCGCGCGAGGTGGTACGAGACGTGGCAGAGGAAAAGTTTCCGGCCAAGGGTACTCAAGCGAGTAGTGCTCACGCGGCTCAACGCAATTTCCAGCGTGATATTCAACCTGATATTCAGCCTGGCCGTCTCGAACTCGACAATCGGAGGACGGAGGCGCGATATGCTTGCCGCTTGAGTGCGGAAGTCTATCAAAGGGGAATTTCCGTTCCGCATCGTTGCTGCCTGACCGACCTGAGTTCGGGGGGATGCTACCTGGAAGTTGCGCTGCCGTTTGCGCCGGGATCGTTGCTTGACATTGTGGTGAGGACTTACGAAATGAAACTGCGTCTGCGAGGAGCGGTGCTGACTTCTCATCCTGGCTACGGCATGGGCGTGGCGTTTGAATTGGATACGAAGGAAGAACAGGACAAACTGAAGAAGTTGACGGACTTCGTCGCCGAGAACGATCCCTCCGCGTAAGTTGTTGATCTCCGTTGTAAGTCGTTGATAATCCGTAAAGCGAGGGGACGGGCCTCTGGGGCGCGATCTTCCCGGCCCGGCCCTTACCCTGGTTGCTCGCTCGATCGTCGCTGGCAGGGCCATTTCCGGCTCGGGAAAGGGCATTGTAGGATGATGCCTGGATGCCGGAAGGGCATTGCTGAACACCAGGTATGATACGTACAAATACATAGTACAATAATATACTTATGTGTGCCCTTTGGTGTGAATCGGGCACTCTTGCCCGCTGCTTTTGTGCTTGTGGAGGCAAGCGGGCAGGAGTGCCCGCTTCCTCACAGGCAGAGCTTCTCTGCATAGCTACCTCACGGCGGCTTCTTCAGCTAAGGCTTTTTTGAAATAATCCAGCGATTGGCGCAGGCCGGTTTCAAGATCGATCTTTGGCTCCCATCCGAGCAACGTGCGGGCTTTGGTGATGTCAGGGCAGCGTTGTTTGGGATCATCCTGCGGCAGCGGTTCGTAGCGAATCTGGCTCTTCGATCCCGTCACTTTCAAAACCATCTGCGCGCATTCCAGGATGGTGAATTCGTTGGGATTGCCGATATTCACGGGCAGATGCTCGTCTGATTTGGAGAGCCGCAGGAAGCCGTCGATTTCGTCGCTGACGTAGCAGAAGCTGCGAGTCTGACGGCCATCGCCGTAGACGGTGAGAGGTTCGCCGCGTAAGGCCTGCTTCATGAAATTGGGAACGACCCGTCCGTCGTTGAGTTGCATGCGGGGACCGTAGGTGTTGAAGATGCGGACGATGCGGGTATCGACGTTGTGATAGCGGTGGTAGGCCATGGTTACAGACTCGGTGAAGCGCTTGGCTTCGTCGTAGACCGAACGGGGGCCGATGCTATTGACATTGCCCCAGTAAGTCTCTTTCTGGGGATGCTCCAGCGGATCGCCGTAACACTCGGACGTGGACGACACCAGATATTTCGCGCCGTATTTGTGGGCAAGGTCGAGGGCGTGAAAAGTTCCGAGCGAACCGACTTTGAGCGTGGGAATGCCGTGAATGCTGTAGTCGACCGGACTGGCGGGGCTGGCGAAATGGAAGACGTAGTCGACTTTGCCGACATCAAACGGTTCGCAGATATCTTTCTCGACGAACTCGAAACGTGGCTCGCGAGTCAGATGCACTAAGTTGGCGCTGCGACCGGTGAGCAGGTTGTCGACGACGACCACGTTCCAGTTTTCGGCGAGCAGAGCGTCGCAGAGGTGGGAACCCAGAAAGCCGGCGCCGCCGGTGACTACCGCCCGTCTTGCATTCATGCCTTCTTGCCGTTCTTCAAGACCGCGGCGGGAACTCCATCGGGATGAGAGGCAGCGCGTCCAACGCTATAGTAGCTGAAGCCTTCGGCGGCCATCACGTCGGGATCATACAAATTGCGGCCGTCAATTACGATGGGATACTTCAGTTCTTGGCGAAGGCGGTGGAGATCGAGGTTGGCGAATTCCTCCCACTCCGTGAGGATGAGAAGGGCATCGGCGCCGTGGGCAGCTTCATACGCTGAGTTGGCGAACCGGAGGCCGGAAGGGATCACTTCCTGGACGCGGTCCATGGCGGCGGGATCGTAAGCCGTGATTTTGCAGGCTTCCTGCATAAGCGCTTGCACAATAAAGACGGCCGGCGATTCGCGGATATCGTCGGTGCCTCCCTTGAAGGCCAGGCCGAGGACGCCGAGATTCTTGCCGCGGAGCGTCCACAGCGCGCTGCGAACTTTGCGTAGGAAACGCTGGCGCTGATCTTCGTTGATCCGCATGACTTCATCGAGCAGACGAAAGTCGTAGCCGGACTCGCGCGCCACGGCACGGAATGCCATAACATCCTTGGGAAAGCAGGATCCGCCGTAACCAATTCCCGGGTTCAGAAATCGGCGGCCGATACGGCTATCGGTGCCAATGCCATGAACCACCTGATTTACATTGGCTCCCACGGATTCGCAGACTGAAGCCACAGCGTTGATGAAAGAAATCTTCATGGCGAGGAAAGCATTGGAGGCGTGCTTGATCAATTCCGCACTCTTGCTGCTGGTCACAATGATGGGCGGAGGAATCAACGCCCGGTCGGGTTGGGGAATGGCGTCGTTGCGCTGGTAGTAACTGCCGTTAGTGAGAGGCTCGTAGACTTCGCGCAAGACGCCGGCGGAGCGATCGCTGTCGCAGCCGATTACGATGCGGTCGGGAAAAAGGAAGTCGGTGACGGCGGTGCCTTCGCGCAGAAACTCGGGGTTGGAAGCGACGTCGAACAACTCCGGGTCGGTACCGCTGCGCAGGATAATCTTGCGCACCCATTCGCTGGTGTAAACAGGAACGGTACTCTTTTCGACGATCACTTTGTAGTCATTGACGCCACCTGAAATTTCGCGGGCCACGGATTCCACGTAGGACAAATCCGCCTCGCCCCTCTCGGTGGGCGGCGTGCCAACGGCGACGAAGATCACCGAACTGATGCCGACGGCTTCCTTCAGGTCGTCGGAAAAAGTCAGCCGGTTTCCGCGGTGGCGAGTCAAGAGTTCAGGCAGAAATTTCTCGTGGATCGGGACTTGGCCATTTCTTAGCGCCGCCAACTTGGATTGATCGTTGTCCACCAGGATGACGTCATGCCCGAGGTCGGCGAAGCAAGCGCCTGCCACGAGGCCGACATATCCCGAACCTACAACCGCGATCCGCATGTTCAAAACTCCAACGATGATTTGTCTGGAAACATCTTCGTTCGGGACGCTGCCGCGAACAAGCTTCGGGAGATGCGGAAGATGGCATGAGGGAGCTCATCCACAACGCCCATGAAAGTGAAATGATTCTAACATTCCGACTAGGATCGGGATCGGAGGAAGACCTGTATCAAAAGGGTGCGCGAGCATTTTCCTTACCAATTTGGCACGGCGAAAGTGTGAACCGAGAGGCCTCAGGAGCTAAAGCTAGCTCTGATGTTGTGCCTTACACGGCCCTAAAGGGCCGCTCTTCCCCACGAGGCCCCGTTTGTGAGTCTCTCCGGAGCACGGGCAAAGGAGTCCGGACAAAGTGGGAGCGGCTTATTGGCAGCCCAGACATATTGACAAGCGGCTGTTTTCGGGGCAAACTCCGCTACGGACGCTGACTTTCACCTTGGTTATGCCGAAACCTGCAACCTCGGAACCTGATCCGTCGAAGCCTGATTTGAGCGCGACCGGAGTGCTGCGCGCCCAGGCGGACGATGCACGCTTCGAAACCGACTTTGCGCAGTTGGCGGCCTGCTTTTCGGCACAAAGCGGGGGCGGATTGTCGCCGGAACTTTCGACCGATCTGGCCCTGGAAGTCGTGCTCAACGAGGTGGTTGAGCAGGCTTGCCTGACCACGGGCGCTACCGGTGCGGCCATCGCGCTGGAGCGTGATGGAGCAATGGTCTGTCGGGCCAGCAGCGGCACGACCGCGCCAGCGTTAGGCTCGCGGCTTGATGCTGCCGCGGGACTTTCAGGGGAATGCATTCGAACGCGGCGTACGCAGCGCAGCGACGATGTCTTGGCCGATTCGCGGGTGGACTTGGAGGCTTCGCACCAGCTGGGTGTGCGGTCCGTGATAATGATGCCTCTTTTGCGCGAAGCCGAGCTGATCGGATTGTTCGAATTGTTTTCGTCCTTACCGAACGCTTTTGCAGAGCGGGATGAGATAACTCTGGAGGTGCTGGCGCTTCGAATCCTGAGCAATCTGGAGCGCGCGGGGGCGCCGCTGACGACGCAGAACGAGCCGCTGCCGCTTCCGCTTCCGGAGATTCAGGAAATTGTTCCGGAAATCCCGGAGAGTACTCTTCCGGAAAACGTCCCCGAAAACGTTTCACAAACTGCCGAGCCTAGCTCTTCGCCGCGGGGATTCGACGCTGTCACTTGGGCCCTGAGAGCAGCGGTATTGGTTTGCGCGGTCATGCTAGGGTTGCTGCTGGGGCGGCATTTGGGAGCGCGGAGGACTGTAGGGCGCAGCCATCCTGTTGCGATCCCAGTTGCGGCGGGCAATCCGGCTGTGGTGGGCGACACATCTGCGGGAATCAGTCCGCCGACAGAAACGAGCCCGGCCAAGAAGCAGGAGGGTGTGACGGCCGCGCAGCCGTCTAGTTCCGCCAGAATTAAGGCAAAACCTGAGCCTCCTCCGGGGAGCTTGCTGGTGTTCGAGAATGGAAAAGAAATATTTCGTATGCCGCCGGCGCGGAATGACGGCTTGCAGAAGGACGCGGCGCAGAAGCGGGCAGAATCGCTGTCATCGGGAGTCGGAACTGCGATGCAGCGCGCCTCGTCCCAGGAGCCGGAAAAATCCGGGGGGCCGGAGGAAGTGGCTGCGCTTCCCTCCGCGACAGCAGAGGGTAGTTTGATCCGGCGGGTCGAGCCGCAATATCCGGAAGAAGCTCGGCAGCAGAAAATTCAAGGCCCAGTCGTGCTGGACGCTCACATAGGCCCGGATGGTGCGGTTCAAGACGTTCATGTTATAAGCGGGCCGCCGGAACTGGCGCAGGCCTCCATCGACGCGGTGAAGCAATGGCGATTTCAGCCGCACAGGGTGAGCGGACACGCGGTGCCGATGCAGACGAGAATTACGCTGAACTTCAGGTTGCCGCAGTAACACTTGTGGGAGCTTTTTAACTGGTGTTGCTAAACGCGAGTCGCATTCGCGTATTGCTTCAAACTTCCGTGCTAAGCTGATGAAATCGCCGAGTTGGTTCCGGCGCAATCGGACCGTCCCTCGCGGTTCGTTTCCAAAGAGGAAGCATGAAACCAGCCTTGGACGTTGCCAGTAGTATTTCCCACGATCCTTATCAGAAGACCGTTTATTGCCTGCGCTGCGAGCAGAAGCTGGAGCGCTACCAGCTGATGCGCGTCAGTTTGGCGCCGAATAGTCAGGGGCCGGGCTACGCGATTCTCTGCTGCCCGAAGTGCGGACATGTTGAATTTGTTTCGGATTCGAGTCCGCTGCTGCAGAGTTTGGAATTGGTTTCGGTGGACGCGGGGGATGGAGATTGAGTTGGGCCGCGAATTCTCCTGCGGAAACGATACTCGTGCCCGGTCATCGTAGTCAGGGATCCTTCGACTCCGTTGCGGAATTCACTTCGTGATTCCGCAACTCCGCTCAGGATGACAATCTGTCAACGGCTAGAACGGAATGTCGTCGTCCGTGATTGGGCCGGCTCCGGCTGGTTCGGGTTCGGGAGTGCGCTGGTCGAAGTTGTTGCCGCCTGCGCTCGCAGAAGCAGAAGAAGCTCCGCGCGAACTTCCGGCGAAATCGCCGCCACCCTCGCCGCGACCACCCAGGAGAATCAGGTCACTGGCTACGACTTCGGTCATGTATTTTTTCTGGCCGGAAGTTTTGTCGTCCCAGGAGCGGGTCTGCAGGCGTCC
Source organism: uncultured Acidobacteriaceae bacterium (assembly GCA_963733795.1). GTDB lineage: Bacteria > Acidobacteriota > Terriglobia > Terriglobales > Acidobacteriaceae > Sulfotelmatobacter. The sequence continues at coordinate 82,674 of CAVTED010000001.1, read as the reverse complement.
CTCGATGTAGACTTTGCCGCCCTTCTTCAGATATTCGCCGGCAATTTCGGCCAGGCGCTGCCAGAGCACGACGTTGTGCCATTCGGTGCGGTCTTGCCATTCGCCGGCTTTGTCTTTGAAGCGCTCGTTGGTGGCGATGGTCAGCTTGGCGACGGGCGTGCCTTGCGGGGTGTATTTAATTTCGGGATCTTTGCCCAGATTGCCGATCAATTGGACGCGGTTCAGACTTTTGCCTGCCATGACGGTGCTCCTTTGCAGGGGTTCACTATAACAGAATGGGGCCGGTGGAGATTGTGGGGTGGACCACAAAGTTGGGCGGAGTTTCGTTTTGGGCGCGGGCTGTAATGGTCGGGTCCGTGGAGACTGAGATCCCTCTCTTCGCTGAAGGGCGGCTCCGCCGGGACGACTCCGGAGAGTGAGGAGGGCTCGAGAAACCTGCTTCATAGCCCGGCTTGGCTCAGGTTATAATTCCTCATGCCTCCTGCACCCGGCGCCACTAAAGCTGTTGGGATGGTTCCTGACGAGCTCAAGTTCGAACCGAAGTCGAAGGGACTCGCTACTCCGCGCAAGAAGAAGCCGAAGGAACTGGCGGTCATTACGGAATGCTGCACGGGATGCGCGGGGTCGCCCGCCTGCGTGGAATATTGTCCCGTCGAAGACTGCATGTTCTGGGTGCCCGACGAAGATAATCCACCGTTCGGCAGGATCGCAATCGATCCCATCCTGTGCATCGGATGTAAGAAGTGCCTGAGCAAGGGCCCCGACGGCTGCTTCCTTGACGGCTGTCCGTGGGACGCCATTGCGATGGTGGATACGGCTGAGGTGGAAAAAGAAGTTGGCCCGATGGCGATTTAGAAGATCGCTGTCAGCAGTCAGCTCTCAGCTTCATTTGCAGCAGATCCCATTTGTTGCCGTAGAAGTCCTCGAACACGGCGACTGTCCCGTAGGATTCCTCACTTGGCGGGCGGACGAACTTCACGCCTTTTGCAGTCATCTCCCGGTAATCGTGCCAGAAGTCGTTGGTGTGTAGGAACAGAAAGACGCGGCCGCCGGTCTGGTTGCCGATGCGGCTAGCCTGGTCGGGATTCGCTGCACGTGCAAGTAGCAGGTCGGTTCCGGTTGATCCGGGCGGCCTGACTCGCACCCAGCGCTTGCAGTCGCCGAGGTTGGTGTCTTCGATCAATTGAAATCCCAACTTGTTTGTGTAGAAGGCAATGGCTTCGTCGTAATCGCGAACTACTAGAGCGATGGATCCGAGTTTTTGTTGCATGATCTATCGAAGGGAGGATCGCAGATTTTAGATTGCAGATTGAAAATCGAACCTTCTTGCCCGCGACGTGAAATCTTCAATCTGAAATCTGAAATCTTCCTCCGCCGTCACTTCGTTGCGGCTCGGGTGCGGATGGCTTTTTCTGTTTCCTGAGCTTGCTGGCGAACGTCGTTTGAGATATCGGGCAGGTCTCGTTCGTAGGGGCGAATTGTGTCGAGATCATCGATCTGCCCAACCAGATAAAGGGCACGCAGAGCTTCCCAGACTTGCTCGACGGCGGGATTGACGACCGCGATTTCTGCGCCGGCGGTGACGTTCGCGCCGGGTTGCGAGACGGTTCGAATTCTTCCGGGGATCGGCGAGCGGACTTCAACTATCTGCGACGAGTCCGATGCCAGTTTTGCCAGCAAACCGCCTTGATGAATGGCTGTGCCAGGGCGGTCGGCATCGACGACGTGACCGCTTGTCGGTGCGTTGATCGTGGCGGGCTGCAGTAGCGCAACAATCTGCGGACGGCCGGTTGCATCGCCGAAGCGCACCAAGGATAGTGCTGCATTTCCGCGGACCATGGGCGAAGAATCTGCGAGCATTTTCAACAGCGTTTCGTGAAAGCCAGCGCCTGAGGTGTCTTGACCCATGACCCAGGCGTCGGTGTTGCGGACTTCTTCTACAGGATCGATCGCCAGGCGGATCAGGTCCGGATACCACTGCTTTACGGCAGCATCCCGGTGGGACATGCGATCGCCCATCTGCACCAGCGCGTGTTGGATGTGGCGCGGCTTTTTGTCGTCGTGAAGGTACTCGGTGAGCTGCTGATCGGAAAGATGGCGGCCAAACCAGGTGTTCCACCAGAACAGGAACGGCATGAGAACGATCAGCCAGCCGGTAGTGAAGAACAGGATCTTCTGAGTGCGCGACATGCTGCGCTTGGACTTCGGTTGCGATGCGTCCGGGGCATTCGGAGTTCCTTGGGGCGCGGACGTTTGTGGGGAACTGGGCATGGAATTTGGACTATAGCAGACGCCCTACTCCACATCCGCGTCGAGCACGCGCTCTTGCTCTAAGTAATGGGACATGGCGTACTGCGCCAGAAGCGGCGTCTGGAGGCGGATTTCGGCGCCGATCCATTCCCCTTTGGCGTGGGGGGCGTCGGGCGGGTGGTTGCAGCGTCCGCCGCTGCCGAATTGGGGGCCGAAGTCCGCGCTTTGAATCTGGTCGAACTGTTTGATCTCGCGCCAGGCGGTGTCGCCGACTGTGCCGGAGACGTCGATTTTTAGTTTCAACGTAGACATAAGGATTTCTCGTCAAGTGGCTTGCAGGGGCTAAAGCCCGGTTCCTCCGCGTTTTTTCTGGCACGGCTGAAGCCGTGCCCTGATTCGAAGCGGAAGACGCTAACGCGGCCCTTAAGGGCCGCTCTTCCACAATTTAGCTGTGCGGGAACCATTGGTAGAGCATGAAGTACACGATTACGCCCGTGATGGAAACGTACATCCACAGGGGCCAGGTCCAGCGGGCGATCGCGCGATGCTGGGGATAGCGTGCCTTCAGCCCCCGGCTCAGTGTAATGATGACCATGGGAACAATCACAATCGCAAGCGTGACATGCGGGATCAGGATCACCAAGTAAATCGCGTGCCACACGGGCGCGCCCAGGAAACGAATATCTCCGACATGCCAGTGAAAATAGAGATAGCAGGCCAGAAACACTGCCGAGGCGACGACCGCGCCGATCATACATGCTCTGTGGGCGGCGATGCGTCCCCGCGCAATCAGGACGCGTCCCGCGAGCAGCAGCACGGCGCTGGCTCCGTTCAAACTCGCAATCAGGGCGGGGAAGTACGCGTATTGCTCAGGAATCGAAGTTTCGACGATCAAGCGGCGGGCCTCGTACTTCTGCGGTTTGCTATGAACAACGCCAATCCGAACATTGCCAACGAAAACAGGGCGAGCGTCGCCACAGCCAAGGGCAGCGGGAAGCTTGTCTCCGCGCCGGGATAGAAGAGACCGCGCAGGGCTTCGACTCCATAAGTCAGAGGATTGAGGCGCATGATGATGCGAATCCATCCCGAGGCTCCGGCGAGAGGAAACAGCGCGCCCGATACCAGCCACAGCGGAATCAGAAACAGGTTCACGATTCCGTGGAAGGCTTGCGAGGAATCCATGGGCCAGGCGATGGCGAAGCCGAGGGCAGTCAGGGAAAACGAAACGAGAAACACTACCATCGCGATCAGTAGTAATGGCAGCGGCTGAAGGTGAACGCCAGCGAACGGGGCGAAGATCAGAAAGATGATGCCCTGGACGGCCGAGAGCGTGGTGCCGCCCATTACCTTGCCGAGCACAATCGCCGAGCGCGGCACGGGCGCGACCAGAACGGAAAGCAGGAAACCTTCTTTGCGGTCCTCGATCACCGACATCATGGTGAAGATGGAGGTGAAGAGCACGATCATGATGAGCGCGCCGGGATAAAAGTAATCGAGGTAGTGCTGCTGGCCGGGGCCGCCGCCGGAGCGGAACGAAGTTCCGAATCCGGAGCCGATGACCAGCCAGAATACCAGCGGCGAGGCCAGTACGCCAACTACGCGTGTCGGTTGACGATAGAAGCGTACGATTTCGCGCCACCACAGAGTGAAGGCTGGCAGCACTACGCCCGCGGATGCCTGCATTCCCATGGGGCGCGACAAAGTTGCAGTGTGAGTTGCCATTGTCAACTCGCTTTTGGAGCCGGAGCCTTGGCCGGCGGGGTTTTCTTTTTGCCAATCAGTCCGCGGTCGCGCATTTCCCAATAGGCGTTCAGCAGAAAGCACGCCGCGAGGGTCAACAGGATGAGTGTCATGAAGAGCCCGTCGATCGTAATTGAAAATGGCGAGAGCGTGATCATTCCACTGATGAAGATCCACGCTACGCCAGCCACACATACCACACCGAGCAGCAGAGAAAGCACCAGAATCATGGGACGCAAGCTACCTCCTCTTCTTCTTTGTCGTTTCTTGGAAATTTGGGTCGCGTTCTTCACTCCAGAACTTGTGGCCGGTGCGGTGGATGAATACATCCTCCAGAGCCGGCTTGCTTACGGAAATAGCCTGAATCTCGCCGGGAAAGGCTTCGACCACGTCGGGGACGAAGCGGTGGCCGCCCTCGCGCTCGATACGCACTTGGTTTCCCAGTACCGTCGTTTCCACGTGGAAACGCGAGCGGACGTGTTCGGCGAGCAGTGCTGCGTCACGCGCGGCGTCGAGCATGATGATGTCACCGCCGATTTCGCTTTTTAGTTCTGCAGGCGTGCCTAGGGCGACGAGATTCCCTTCATTCAGAATCGCCAGGCGGTCGCAACGCTCGGCCTCTTCCATCAGGTGCGTGGTCACCAGCACGGAGACGTTTTCTTCGTCTCGAAGGATCTGCAGATATTGCCAGAGGTCGCGGCGGGCGCCGGGGTCGAGGCCCGTGGTAGGCTCGTCCAGTAATAGGACTCCGGGGTGATGCAGCAATCCCTTTCCTAGTTCGATGCGACGTTGCATGCCGCCTGAGAATGTCTCTACGCGCTCTCCTGCCCGGTCGGCGAGGCCTACGCGAGTCAGAATTTCTTCTATGCGTTTCGTGAGCAGGGATCCGCGCAGGCCGTAGAGATGGCCCTGGTGCCACAGGTTTTCGTACGCGGTCAGCTTGGGGTCGACACTTTGTGCTTGAAATACCACGCCGATGTGGCGGCGCAGGGTTGGAGCATCCTGAGCAGCGTCGGATCCCATGACTACGGCGCGTCCGGCGGTGGGAATCATGAGCGTCGAGAGAATGCGGAACAGCGTGGTTTTGCCGCTGCCATTGGGCCCGAGCAGGCCAAACAATTCTGCGGGGCGTACCTCGAAGGAGACGCCATTGAGCGCGGTGCGGTTCTCGTAGCGATGGACAAGATTCTCGACGGAAATTACGGGCGTGGGAGTGGGATCGGGTGCGGGACCGGCGTCGGCGAGTGCGGAGACTTTTGAGACCAAAGAATTAGCCCAGAGAACTGCAATCAGTTTACGACATATCGGCGAAGGTTAGGACACCTGTCGAGCTGTGCGCGACCCTTCTGCTTCGCTCAGGGCAAGCTAGCCGAGGGCGGCTGTCCCCACATAATCATTTCAAGCGGCTGAAGGATCCTGTTGCGCATGGGGCAATCTTTCTTCGAAGGCGACCGGTACGTGTCGCCAGACCTGAATCGCCAGGATCACCGTAGTCGCCAGCAGTAATGCTCCCACCGCTACGTGAGCCACCGTCGAGGCCACCATGGGGAGTTCGGGCTGCACCGCGTCCCGGCCCCAGGCTACGCGCGTCAGAAACGCGGTGAAGCCTAAGCACAGCTGGGCAATCACCAGGGACAACATCATAATCGCAGGGCGACGAACGGCTTCGATGTGGGAATAGATCGTGAGCGCCCGGATTGCTGTCCAGGCCAGAACGAAGGAAACCACGACGGCATTCGCCACATGCGGCCACCAGCTTAAGGCGTGATGACGGAACATAGCTCCCAAGGTTAACTGGACATAGAGCACGAAGATGGAAAGCAGGGTTAGCGTGAATAGGCTGGGGCGCCGCTGATCGAACTCCACCCGGGGCTGCTCTTCGATCCACCTCTTGCCGGTGAATAGTGCGATCGCTACGGCAATGCAGAAGAATGTTTGCGCGAGCGCTGCATGGGCGGACGATACTGCCGGCGGCAGATAGAACAGAACTGTGATACCGCCCAGAATGCCTTGAGCGATCACTGTACCGAGCGCCGCCAGAGCCAGATACTTCAGCCATCGCCGTTTTTCCACGCGCCACGTCCAGACGGCGAGGATGATCGTCAGAATTCCGGCGCCCTGGGCGATCATGCGGTGGGTGTGCTCGAATTTCACACCGCCCACCAGCTTCGGAATCTTGTACCAGGAACCGAACGACGTCGGCCAGTCGGGAACGGAGAGTCCCGCGTCGTTGCTGGTGACGAGAGCGCCGGCAATGATGAGAAGAAAAGTCCAGCCGGCAAGCACGACGGCGAGGCGATGATGCCCGCGATTGTAGGTTGTCGCGATGGCTTTCAGAGTAGCGCCCCTCGGAGTTGGCTATGGCATTCGCAGTCACTTCCGTTGTCATTCCGAGCGAGGCGAGGAATCCTTGGTTTCTGCAATAGTGATGTAGAGCAGGGATGCTTCGACTTCGCCGGAGTTTCGCTTTCGCTCAACTCCGGCTGCGCTCAGCATGACAATCTACTAACGACCGGCCAACTGGATATTTTAGCAAAACGCCGCGGCTACTCGCCGGCGGCTTTGAAGCTCTGATCGACCGTCTTCGTATCTTTCGGCGCGACGGTTACCTTCTGATCCTGCTCTCCGAGTTTTTCGTGGACGAATGCGATGGTGTAGTCGCCCGGGGGAAGCCCCTTGATCTCATACTTTCCGTCTTTGTCGGTGACGGCGAAGAAGGGGCTCTTGACCACGTTGATATACATCTTCATCCAGGGGTGCTGGTTGCACTTGACGGGAAGCATAATTTCTTCGCGCGCGAAATTCTTTTGAATATCGGCGGAAGAGGGCGGCTGCGACTCGTTCCACTCCCGGTTATCTTTCGGAGTGGGGTGGATGTTGTGCGTGGTGGGGTCGCCGTTCTTGATGTCTACGGTCTGGCCCGCCATCACACCAAGCACGTGCGGATGATAACGGCAGCCCTTCTGCTCGAGGACGACTGGATCCTTGGGAGTATCGAAGGTGCGGTTGCCCAGGCCGTCTTTCACATAGACAAAAACGTTGGCGAGATCGCCGCCGCTGACGACGACGTTCTCGGCCTCGTTCGTACCCTTGCAGCCGGGGTCCTGGCTCATGTCAATCTTGGATGCCTTGGGAGCGGTGCCGTCAAACTTTACGGTGCCGTTGATTGTGGCGACCGTGGCTGGATCGATCGGTGAGGCCGCGGGAGCGGCAGACTCTGCCGCTTTATTGTCCGATTGCTCGGTGTTGTCCTTCTTACTGCAAGCCGCGAGTGTCAGCAATGCGCAGAGTGCAAGCGTGCTGAGTGTTGCTTTTGTCCATTTAGTTTTTTTATTCATGATGTCGCCCTTTCTTCAAATGTAGCGCCGGCGTCTCGCCGGCTGTCGCGTGGGCGTCCTCGCCCGCGCCGTGGACAGCTAAACCACCTCATAACGAATCGAAGAGCAAGCTGCGGGTCCCTCAGGGGCTAAAGCCCGGAATCATTTGTGGCTCCGATTGGCACGGCTGAAGCCGTGCCCTGATACGAATCGGATCTGTGCCCTGAAACGAATCTGATCTGATGCAAAAGCGGTGCCCTGATACGAATCGAATTTCTCGTGTTGAAGGCGGTACATTCTACCGCGATCCTCCGCTGGTCGTATGATGCGATTCCGTGGCTGCCTGTTTACGATTAGTCGAGCGTTGGACGGCGGCTTTCGCCCGCGGCATGGAGGACGCGACCCGCTTCTGTTCTTCCGCCGTCAACTGGAAGATGTAATCGGTCAACAGTTTGCGATGATCGCCCTCGAATCCGTTGAATGTTGGTGGTGTCGGCCCGGCGAAGACCCATTGATTATTCTCCTGCTTGAACAAGCCGGAGGGCATCGACGTGCCTGGGCTGACTGCCTGCGGATCGGTGATCCAGCGCTCGACCCAGTCTGGTTTCAGGCGTTCTTTGGCCAGCAGGAAGTTCGGAGCCGTCGCGATTTTGTCATGCGCGGGATCGCCGGTGGCGTGGCATTTCAGGCAAGGTGCTGCAGTGCTCGAGAACAGGCTACGCGCCATGTCGGATTCTTTGCTGGTGAGCGTCGGTACCTGCTCCGGAATATAGGGCAGCGGCTGCTGCGACAAGGCTTCGAAGAAGCGCACCAGTTTTCTCAGTTCGTTGTCAGAGAAGGAGAACGTGGGCATGCGAACCTTCAGATATGGACGCACGCCGTTGCGATTTGTATCGGTGGTGCTCAACGCCGGATTCGAGAGGAATTTGCGCAGCCATTCGGGATCGACGCGCGCACCTTCGGTCAGCAACTTTGGCGGCAACTGCTCCTGCACATCCTGATATTGCTTCAAACCCATCAGAATCGTGGGCTGGCCGGGGATGAACTGGTGGCATCCCATGCAATTGTATTTCTTGACCACCCACCAGCCTTCCTGAATGTCGTGGCGCGCGTCGCCCGGCTTGTATTGATAACTCTGGGGCAGGGAAGTCTCTTGGCTTCCGAGCAGGAAGGTCGTCAGGTCGAGCACTTGATCCTTGGTCAGGTGCAGGTTCGGCATGCGCAGGGCTTCGGTTTCGGTCTTGACCTTGCCTTGGTCGTAGACGTTGGGCTCGGCGAGTTTGTGCTCGAAGAATCCTTTGTGGTCGTACCAGGGGTCCTTTGCCGGACCGTCGGGGAGGCGCGCCAGATCTTCTTTGTCTTTGATCGGCTCGGCGTCCTTGCCGCCGCGTTGTGCGACTTCGGTGAACAGAGCGAAATCCAAGCGCTCAATCGGCTTGCTGCCTTCGAAGGTCAGCTCGGTACCGATGCGGCCTTCATCTTCCATGCCGGAAATTTCGTGGCATCCGCCGCAGCCGTAAAAGCGGACCCACTTCTTGCCTTCTTCTTTTAAGTTCGGATCGTCCATGAAGGAGGCATCAGCGTAGGAGGATGGCTCCTGCTTTTTCTGCGTCATCAGATATGTGGCGATATCTTCCGCATCTTCGGGACTGAGACGCAGGCTGGGCATCACCGTCATATTCTGAACTTGCAGTTCGTGTCCGTCGTTGGGGCATTTGCTGTGATCCAGATCGAAGACGTAGGGCAGATTCTTCTTGGCGTAATCCTCCGGTCCGATATCTTTTTTCTCATATGGACAGTAGGGCCGCGTTCGCTGGCGGGCGTTGTGAATCCAGCGGACGAGATAATCGTAGTTAGCTTTCTCACCCACGCGCGTCAGATTCGCGGCGAAGGTTCCGCCCTGCATCTGGTCGCCTTCGCCGATGGAGTGGCAGGCGAGGCATCCTCGCTCTTCAAACAATTCTTTTCCGTGTGCGGCGTTTCCCGGCTTGTGTTTGGGCAGTTCATCGGTGAATCCCGATTGCCAGACGTAGGCCGAGATCGCCTGAATCTGATGGTCATTCAATCGGAAGTTCGGCATCTTGGTGGTCGGCCGGAAATCGGAGGGCTTCTTCAACCACACGGGAATCCAGTTCTTGTTCAGCTTGAGGCGGGCATCTTTTAAATTGGGGCCGACTTTTTTCTGATCCTGCATCAGGCTGTGCGACTGAAAGTCGAGCTGCTGTAAACGGGCATCCAGCCTGCTGTTGGCGACTCTCAGGTCTACGGCTTTGGTGTTGAATGCATTCGCTTCGTCATTCGACGCGGCGGCGTCGGCCTGCTTCATCAGATCTGACGTGTTTTTTATATTTTCTTTTTTTTGGGTTTCAATCTGCTTGATCTGCTGGCCGACGGAGTTCAAGTCTTCCGGTTCTTTGTCATAACCCTCATAGCGATGGCAGCCCATGCAGCCGCGCTGACGGAACAAATCCTTGCCATCGTTGATAGTGCGCCATTGCACGTCGCCGCTGACCAGCACCATGTCGGCGGAGTGGCAACTCTGGCAACCGGCTTCGGAATTTTCCTTGGGATAGAGCGGCCACAGCCAGTGCTCATAATTGCCGTGCGCTTTTTCCACGCTGGTGGTGGCGCGGCCGTTGCCCTGGTGACAGGGGGAACAGCCAAACTTTTCGGGATCGTGGATCTGCAGCAATTCTGGTTCGGTGTGGCTGGCGAAGGCTCGCGCATATTCGTCGGGCTGCTTGGCGCCTTTCGCGGTCATCGCCGCGGGAGTTACTTTCAGCGGTTCCCGAGTGTTCATGTGGCAGGATTCGCAGCGATCCACGATGTTGGCGTCGGCCACATTGATTTGTACGATGGCAGGGTCCCAGTCGGTGGCGCGCTTTTTCAGGCCTTGAACCTGCTGTGGAGTCAGGTCAACCATGTGGTCCGAGATGTACTCGTCCATCTTGGCCTTGGCCGCGGTGACCGGTTTCAATACGTCGCCAAGTTCGAGGCTAAGCTTGGTGCGCTCGTCGCGGATCTCGTTGTACTTCTCTTCGAGCTGGGGAAATGTAAATTTTTGTTTGCTGCCGTCAGGAAACTCGACCGTGGCCTGTTCCGCTTTGTATTTGTCGATTTCTTTTTGTTTGCTGGTTTTGTCGGAGGCGCTGGTGCTGGTTTCCAACTCGTAGGTCAGCGCGTTTACATAGGCGCGACGGTCGGTGAAGACGCTCTGGACCGCCAGGAGACGAGCGCTGGCATCGTCCAGTTTCTTGCGGGCTTCATCGGCTTGCGGCTTGGAATTCTGATACGCCTTCTCGTAATCCTGCTTCAGAGTGATGTACTGCGGATCTTGCTCGACTGATTGCTCTGACTTCGTTGAGGTCGACTTCGCCGTGTTCAGGAAGGCGCTGTAGCGGTCTTTCCATTGATCCTGGAATGCTTTCCAGGGGCGCTGGCCCCAGGCTTCGTCGTAGAGCGCCCAGAAGAGCGTGCCAATCAGAATCACCGTCGCGATCAAATAATGGATGGCGTACGATTTTCCGGTTATCGGATCCTGCTCGGGGATGGGTTTTTCAGGCAACGCTTCCTCCCGGACTTACTTCTCGGTCGTTCCGCTCCAGAAGACTCTCAGTTCGAGGCTGCATGAGGCTCATAGGGATCCTTCGACTTCGCCATCGCTTCGCATTGCGAATCGATGGCTGCGCTCAGGATGACAAATCAAATGTTGAACCAGGGCGTAATCCATACGTACTTGATGTGCCACAAAAGGCGCAGGGCCATTTTTAATGGCAACGCAATCATGGTCAGCCACAAAAATGCCATCAGCGAAAATTGCAGCAGGCTCATGCGCTGGAAATCTTTCGGCATTTTTCGGCGGAAGAGCGAATACACGGCACCGCCGCCGATCACATAAAATCCACCGACAACAATTGCGCCGAAAATCGCCTTCGCCATGTTGGACGTGATGCCGAACAGATCCGGCAGATCGCGATTCACTTCATAGATCAAGCGGTTGTGGTCCCACGTTTGCCCGGGCCAGAACCATTGCCAGCCGGGGCCGCGAATAAATGTCCCGATGATGATCATCGCGACCCACAGAATGATGAATCCGAAAAGAAATGTCGAAATGGAAAATTTGCGCTGCTTCCAGGTGTAATAACCACTGCCCAGCGGATTGGTGTCGATGTAGGGAATCACCATCAGGCCGATGATGATCATGGTCGGCATGACCACGCCGGCAATCCAGGGATCGAAGTACACGAGCATCTCCTGCAATCCGAGAAAGTACCACGGGGCTTTTGCAGGATTCATGGTCAGGTTGGGATTCGCGGGTTCTTCCAGCGGTGCATTCAGGGTGATCGACCAGATCATCAGAATGATGGTGATGATGATGGCGGCGAGGAATTCAATGCGCAGGAGAAATGGCCAGACGTGGACTTCCTTTGCCCAGCCGGGTTTGAAGGGCCAGGTTTTGCGATGGTGGGTTTTGGCCATCGCCGGGTCGGCTTCGAGTTGCTCGATGAGTTGATCGTTGGCGCGCGCCTGCTTGACCGCCAGATAAATGTAGAATCCAAGCAGCGGGATCAGGCCTACGATCGGCACGTTGTCAGGCGCCGAGCAAATCTCCCAGAGTTGTCGCCAGTCCATAATTTCTCCGTGTGGCGCGGGCACTCCTGCCCGCGACCACTTGCGCCACCTCGTACCCAAACTTCTATAAGCGTCAGCACGCGGGCATGAGCGCCCGCGCCACACAAACTTCCTACTCTCCTGCGGCTTTCGGGCCTCTGCGTGGCTTGTCCGCTTCGGCCTCCAGCATTACTGGAGCTGGGCCTGAAATGCCGCCATCTTTTCTGACGCGCCAGAAGTGCACGATCATCAAAACCGACGCCACGATCGGAATGCCGATGCAATGCCAAATGTAGGAGCGCAGCAGGGCGTTGGCATCGACGATCGATCCGCCGAGCAATCCGAACCGGACGTCGTTGTATGGCGTCATGCCTAGCATCGATCCGAACGGGCCTTCATGACCCAGAAGCGGCGTGGCGCGCGCCATGTTCGTTCCGACCGTGACGGCCCAGAAACCGAGTTGATCGTCGGGCAGCAGATATCCGGTGAACGACAGCAGCAATGTAAACACCAAAAGCAATACGCCGATATTCCAGTTGAATTCGCGCGGCTTTTTGTACGAGCCGGTCAGGAACACGCGGAACATGTGGAGCCATACTCCGATCACCATGAGGTGAGCGGCCCAGCGGTGCATGTTGCGCAGGATCTTTCCGAAGGGCACATCGTGCTCGAGATAGAGCACGTCGCGAAACGCCTGCACCTTGCTCGGGTGGTAATAGAACATCAGCAGGACGCCCGTGTAGGTCAGGATGATGAAAAGGTAAAACGTGATTCCGCCCATGCCCCAGGTGTAGCTGTAGCGCACGGCATCGCGATTAATTTTCGCCGGATGCAGATGCAGGAACACGTTCGAGAGCACGCCCAGCGCCCGGTTCCGCGGAGTATCGTCGTGCTTGTGGCGAAAGATGGAAGTGTAGACCTGGGTCTTAGTCGGATCTTTCAGGCCCTCGATCTGTTCCTTCGCCTTGGTCGGGATGTCGGTTTTGAGAGCGTGAATATCTTCTTTGACACCGGTTTTAACCCGATCCACCAGGCCGACCTTGCCGGTCTTTCCGTTGGGACTGGTGGGCCCGCCATTTCCGCCGCCGTTGTTGCCGATAGGATTCTTTTCGTCAGCCATAAATTCGTAACTACTCTCTTGTTTGTCATTCCGAACCGGGCGAAAGCCCGGTGAGGAATCTGCTGTTTACACTCCCGTCAAGAACGCTCCTGGATCATTGAAGTGCGTGGGCTGGCCCTTCGGCCACTGATACAACCGCGAAGTGTCCACAATAATCTGTCCGTCAGGGGCCAGTTCGATCTTCGCGCGGTCCATGGGACGCGGGGCCGGGCCCTCGAAGTTAATCCCCTCGCTGTCATACCCGCTGCCGTGGCAAGGGCACTTAAATTTATTTTCGCTGGGCTTCCAGTCGGGTGTGCATCCCAGATGGGTGCAGCGCGCATAGATCACGAACAGGCGGTCGGGCGTGCGATCGACCCAGATGCGATATTTCTGCTGGAACTTGGTGTCGACCCCGAGGGCGAATTCTGATGGGTAGCCGATCTTAAAGACGGAATTGGGTTCAAACAGAGTGCGCGGCAGAAAGAAGCGGAAGAAAGCCAGGAACCACGCCATCAGGAATCCTGTCACCATGGTCCACACGAAGCGACGGCGATGGCGGTCGATGTCGGTCGAGGGAGCGGTGCCGGCGACACCTGCGGCTGCGGCCGCTTTCGAGGTTCCCACTGCGGGTGTGCCTACGTACTTTGTGGCATCCTGCGTCCCCGTTCTTGCGGGACTCACCGGTGCGGGACTCGTTGCTGCGGGTTTCGCCGCTTCGGGATACGGATTGACCTTCGGGGTCTCCGGCTCCGCCATGAACTCCCTCCTCAAAAACGAACTGCGCCTAATCTAACCCAGCGGCCGCCGCATACTCGGGCTCGGCCGACATCCTTCTTGCGTTGTCAATCGGAGTCGATGTATGAGTGGCCTGACTGAGGGCCTGGAGCACGATTTCCCCCAAGGCTTGAATGAATTTTGGAGTATCGTTCAGCCCGGCACTCATTTCAAACCGGGTAAAGCCGAGCCGATGCGCTTCTTCTCTTGCCTCGTGATCGATCTCGCCCAGCGTTTCCACGTGATCGGAAACGAACGCCACCGGCACTACACACATTTCGTGTACCCGCTCGGCCGCTAGCCGGCGCAGGGTTTGGTGGAGGGATGGTTGCAGCCAACGGCTCGCCCCCACCTTGCTTTGATAGCAAAGGCGGTGCGGGTTGCGCCATCCGCCGCGCTCCGTCAGAAGGCGCACGGTCTCCTCTATCTGACGCTGATACGGATCGCCCTTGTCGACGATCGACATGGGGATGCTGTGGGCACTGAACACAATTTCCGGCCGCTCCGGTTCCGGGAAGCGCGAGAGGGCCTCATTCACTTTCTCCACCACAGCATCCAGATACATCGCATTGCGATAGAAAGTCTCGACGCACCGAACCGGAACGTCATTCAGGAACAGCCGCCGCCACTCGTTCAAACTCGATCCCGTCGTCGTTGACGAATACTGCGGGTACAACGGCAACAGCACCACTTCATCGCACCGCGCCGCTTGGAGTTGCTCGACCGCCTCGCGAGTGAATGGGTGCCAGTAGCGCATGGCCACAAAGCAGTGGGCGTCCATGCCCTGATTGCGCAGTTCGGTCTCAAGCGCCCGCGCCTGGCGTTCCGTATGCCGGCGGATGGGCGAGCCTCCTCCGATACTGGCGTAGTGATGCTGCACTTTGCGGGCGCGGGTAGTCGAAATCAGCTTGGCCAGGGGCTTACGACCGATGCGGGCGAAGGGGAAATCAATAATGTCGGGATCGCAGAATAGATTGTAAAGAAAAGGTTCGATCGCTTCCAGCGTGTCGGGTCCACCGAGCTGAAAGAGAACTATCCCCACACGCCGTGCTGTGCGCGTCATTTCCCCAGAATCCCCAGAACGGAGGAATGTACTCCGAAGGGAGCGTGCGAGTCAATGGCGGAATTGGAAAACCCCGCGGCGAAGTTTCACTGGACGAGGTGTCATGATTAGTAAAGCGCGAGAACCTCAGGGCTGAACGCCGCATCGGATGTGGTTCTGGCGGCACGGCCGAAGCCGTGCGCTTCCCTAGATCAATTTATGAGATGTTTCTAGGTGGTGGGAACTTCCATGTACATTTCTTCGATGACCGCGTCGGCAAATTCCGACGTTCCCGCTTTGCCGCCGACATCGCGGGTTAATTTTTCGGGGTGACGATAGACTCGTTCCAGCGCGTTGCGAATTTGCGTGGAGGCTTGGTGTTCGCCGAGATGGCGCAACATAAGCAGCGCGGAGCGCAGCAGCGCGGTCGGATTCGCCAGATTCTTTCCCGCGATATCGGGCGCCGATCCATGGACGGCCTCAAAAATCGCACAGCTATCTCCCAAGTTGGCGCTGGGCACGAAACCCAGGCCGCCGACAAAGGCCGCGCATAAATCGGAGATGATGTCTCCGTAGAGGTTTTCCATCACCAGCATGTCGTACTGATAAGGATTCATCACCAGTTGCATGCAGGTGTTATCGACAATGTGTTCGCCGTAGGTGATCTCGGGATAATCTTTGGCCACGTTGCGGCAGCAGCGCAAGAACAGCCCGTCCGACAACTTCATGATATTCGCCTTGTGGATGGCGTGGATTTTCTTGCGCTGATTTTTTCGGGCGTAGGCGAATGCGAATTTCGCAATTCGCGTTGAGGCTTTCTCCGTGATGATCTTGAGACTTTCGACTACGCCGGGCACCACTTCATGCTCCAGCCCGGAATAGAGACTCTCGGTGTTCTCGCGCACGATGATCAGGTCTACATCGGGATAGCGCGTGGGAATGTGGGGCAAATTTCGAATTGGCCGGAAGTTGGCATACAGTTCGAATTTTTTTCGCAGCGCGACGTTGATGCTGGGGAAACCGCCGCCCACAGGCGTGGTCACTGGGCCCTTCAAACCCACCCGCGTCCGCTCAATCGACTCAATCAAATCCCTGGGGATGTACTCGCCCGATTTTTCAAAGGATTCTGCCCCGACGGCGAAAGTCTCCCACTCGAACTTCACCCCGGTGGCTTCGAGGATGCGTACGGTCGCCTTTGTCACTTCAGGGCCGATGCCGTCTCCGGGGATGAGAGTCACTTTATGAGTCATGAAGGGAGCATCCTCGGCAGTGGCTCGTAATCAGTCGGCAGGATCGCATGTTCCCGTTATCTGTCCTCTTAGTGCCTAAGTGGTTTTGACCTTTACTAAATCCTTCAACTCATTCATGAACTCTTTGACGTCCTTGAAGTCGAGATATACCGACGCGAAGCGCACGTAGGCCACTTTGTCATAGCGACGGAGGCGGTTCATGATCAACTCGCCCAGTTCGCTGGTTTTGCGCTCGCGCTCCGCCGACTCGATCACAAACGACTCGGCTTCGTTCACAATCTGCTCCAGTTTGCTGATCGGTACCGGCCGTTTTTCACAGGCTCGCAACAAGCCGTTGAGAACTTTCTGGCGGTCAAACTTCTCACGGCGGCCGTCTTTTTTCACGACCATGTAGGGAATTTCATCGATGCGCTCGTAGGTGGTGAAGCGCTTGCCGCACTTCAAGCACTCGCGTCGGCGGCGGATGGATTCCGCTTCCTTGCTCTCGCGCGAGTCGACTACCTTGTCATTGGCAAATCCGCAAAAAGGACATTTCATGGCGCTGGTTTCGAACTCTCACTCACACCTCCTAACTCATTGTCATTCCGACGCTTGAGCGAAGTGAGCGAGGAGGCATCCGCTGTCTGGCAGATCCCCAAAATTGTAACAGTTGGATTCATCCCGCATATTACCCAGGCAAGTTCGTAGTGCTCAGTCGAGTAACGGGTGATTTTGAGTTGCGCGAGAAAATAAAACGGCGCCCATACCCCCTGCGGTACGAGCGCCAGTTTTTCCCCATGCCTTCCCGGTGACGGAGGGCCTGAAGGCTGCGATCCCGATTGACGTCGGCCCAGGATATCTAAGCCTTAGTTTAAGGATCTGGTAATAAAGTGCCGTAGCCGGCGATGAGATTTGTCATTAACGTGTCAGCAAATTGTAAAAAGTCACCGAGGCAAACATAACAATTCGAATCGTGTCCGTTGTTGCTAGTCCGTGACGAGGCTAAACCACGAGGTATTGTGCTCGCGCGGGGATCCAGGACGATCGCCAACGACTAATGACGAACGACCAACTACTGTTCTTACGCACTAACGCCGGTCACGAGGACCGGCGTGGGATTGAACAAGCAACCGTTCGAAATCAACTGCCGTGCACCATCTCTGTTGGAGCGCCGCCGTCCACGTCGGCCTGATTGAATACGATGTTGGCGCCCATGTGTGCCGGCCGGGGGGCCAGCATTTGCTCCTTGCGGTAAATCAGATTGCTGGCGTTGAAAGTTGCCAACTCGAATCCGTGGCCGTGAGTGATTGCGTCGGTGGGGCAGGCTTCGACGCAATAGCCGCAGAAAATGCAGCGGTTGTAATCGATGTTGTAAACCTTGGCGTAGCGTTCGGCGCCGCTGACGCGCTTCTCGGCGGTATTTTCCGCGGCCTCGATGTAAATGCAATTCGAGGGACAATTGGCGGCGCACAGAAAACAGGCGACGCACTTCTCCAGTCCGTTCTCATCGCGCTGCAGTACGTGCGCGCCGCGGAAGCGGGCTTCGATGCGCGCGCCGCGTAATGGATCTTTGCCGTCGGGATAATTCTCCACGGTCGTCGGCTGAAACATCTCCATGAAGGTGATGCTCATGCCTTTGGCGATAGCGGCGATGTTCTTCAGGACTGGCATACTTATTTAGTATACCGAAAGAGTTGTGAAACCGTTCCTGAGGGCCGGTGGGGCACGGTGAGTGCAGTTGAACACCTGCGTTTCCTCGCTTTGGCGATGTTCTTGGCAATCTTTTGCGGGAAAAGAATTTGACCGCCGAGGACGCAAAGGAATCGCGGAGTTCGCTGAGCAAATCTTTGAACCACCAGGCCATTCGCGGTTCGTGATCTTAATTCGTCGCAGGAGGGGCTGGGGCGCGTTCTGGCACCGGGGCGGCGCTCTCCAGCCACGCGGTGTACCACAGGTTCAGCAGCATCTGTGATCCAGCGGCGAGGCGGTGAGTGGTGAAGTCGAGAGCGTCCGGAGATCCCTTTCCGTTAAACCCTCCGGCTTTCTCAAGGGCGTAGACATTCTCCACCAAGCCATTGGACGTTCTTAAGTAAGCAATGTATTGGGCGAACGGATCATCGAGGTGCTCGGGACTCTTCACCAGCCCGGCAAAATCTTTGGCGGCGACGTTGGCGGCCACGTAAGCGCTCTCAAACTGGGCGTGGATGGTGTGCTGCGTGGTGTATCCGTTGGGATTCGGACCAACCCAGCCGTTGTATTGGATGGTGGTGTGCAGCGGCTGCGATCCGTCGGCGACATAGTGGCCGAGCCAGCCGGCGTAGAAGATGATGGCCTGCTGTACCGCATGTGTCGGTTGGTGCGACGCCAACCGCTGGCGGTATTCGCGGAACGC
This sequence comes from uncultured Acidobacteriaceae bacterium, assembly GCA_963733795.1. Classification (GTDB taxonomy): domain Bacteria; phylum Acidobacteriota; class Terriglobia; order Terriglobales; family Acidobacteriaceae; genus Sulfotelmatobacter. The sequence goes on along the minus strand of CAVTED010000001.1, from coordinate 64,217 downwards.
GGCTTTCAGGCGGCCGTAGACTTCCATCGTGATATAGGGCTGAAGGCCGACGCGCTCGGGAAGATAGTCGTCTGGGTGGTCGGTCGTCGAAGCGCGCTTGTCGTACAGCTTGCGATAAAACTCGTAGCGTCCCGGAGGAAGTGGATCGAGCCAGGAGACGCGCTCCAGGTCGATGAAGTGGTCGGGCTCCTGTGCGTTCTTCAGAGCGAATTCCGTGGAACTGCGCCAGCGATCAGGTTCCGGGCCCAGGTAGGCAATCTCGACGACGGCACGGCGCAGGAAGCGCGGCATGGTGACAGGAATTTTCTGCGCAGCCACGCGGTTGATGGCGGTGTGGCCCTCGTTGCCCCAGGCGAAGGCAGGTGCGCTTTGTAGAAGAACGAGGGCGATCAGCGCCAGGGTGATCAGCCCTCGTCGAAACCGTTCGGTGTTCAGTTCACTCCGCAGATATCCCCGCTCCTCGAGTCGCATCACGTTAGAACGTCAGATGCGCCGACAACTGCAGGAAGCGATTGCTGCCGACGGTTTGCTGGATCACTCCAAAGTTGTTCGGGTTGCCAGACGCGACAATCCCGGTGGTCGTATAGCAGGGTTGCGGGTTGAAGCACGGGTCAAGCGTGAAATTGCTGTTTGGCGTATCGAAGCTGGGGTGGTTGAAGATGTTGAATGCGTCTGCCTCTAATTTAAGAGCCACCCGCTCCGTGATCTGGAAATTTTTCAGAATCGAAAAATCGAAGCGAGTCTGGAATGGAGCCCGGAAGAGATTGCGACCATTCGAACCATAGCCGGTTTCCACTGTGTCGCAGAAGTTGGTCGAAGTTCCGCCAACAGTTGGGCCACATACCGGAACTCCCATTTGACCCGGATTGAGAAGAGGAACAGAGAAATCGTCCGGATTCACGTATGGCACACGAGTGCCCGCATTGGCGCCGCTGGTGAAGGACTGGATGGTTCCGCCCTGGGTCGCCTGCTTCGGCGTGATTCCCGGAGCCAGAGGCAGAATGGGATTGGTGATGAAGTCGTCTGAACTGAAAAAGATTCCGCCCGCGGTTCCAGAGAAATCGATGATGCTGAACGGTTCCCCGCTCTGCGCTACGGTTACGCCCTGAAAGCCCCAGCCGTTGGCGACGGCCTTCAGCAAACCGGAGGCATGCTCCATTTTCGGAAACATGTACGCATAACTTATAGTGAACACGTGCGTGCGATCGAAGTCCGACGACGCATAGCCCTGATGTGGAGTGAGCGGATCGTTACCGTTGTAGAAGAGGCCTGAGCCCAGGCCGCTGCCTTCGTCGAGAGAATGCGAATACGTATACGACGCATTCACCATGAATCCCTTGGACATTTTCTTAGTCGCCTGCAGTTGAAGGGCATTGTAGTTAGAAATGCCTTCGGCTCGCCAGAAGTCGGCGTTGGGGTTGAAGCCAGTGAACGGGGTGCGCAGGGCAGTGTTGCCGTCGGAGAAGGAAAACTCGCCGATTGTCGTTTGTACCTGCTCCGTGGTCAGTGGATTTCCGGCATTGTCAAGCGGTTGCTGCCCGTAGCTGTAGATTTGTCCGTTGACGGGGTTCGAAGGGGTGGCAACTCGAGGCTCGTTGAAAGGAACCGGTATGGGCTGGTGCACGCCGTGGTTGCCGATATAAGCCATGGTTAGAACAAGATCGTTCTTCGGCTGCCACTGCAAGTCCAGGCTCCAATTCTCGGAGTATGGGAGCTTGTTCGCCGGATCATAGCCGCCAAACAACGCGGCGAAGTCGGCATTGCCAGTCGGTGCGCAGGTGGGAGTGACGGGCTCGGTGCAACCGCTCAATTGTGATTGATTGTGGACCAGGGCCGCAGCTTCGCTGAGATTGGCTGGAGGAGGCGCCAATGGTGTCGTGCCGAAGGGAGCGCCGGTCAAACAGCCTTTTCCCTTGCACGATGTGTTCACGGGCACGGTGAACGGTTCCTGCGTGGTAACGCTGAACGGACCGCTGATGCCCAGGCCGGCGCTGGTAGAGAGCTCTGTGAAGTATTCGCCACGATCGGCGAATATTCCAAAACCTCCGCGAACGACGACGTTTTTCACATGCGATGGGCTCCACGCGAAACCAATGCGGGGCGCAAACATCCACTGGCGCCCGGTTAACGTCGAGTCACTGACGCCCTTAAACCCGAACGCCTTATTGTTTCCAGCCACCACCAGGCCAATCCCAGGCTCGCCGTTGGCAAGATTGGCGAAGGTATCGCAGTTAGCAGTCGGGGAGGCAGTGGCGCACGTGCCGGTATATTTGTAATCGGAAGCGTAGAAGTTGGTGAGCAGCCCGTTGGTTTCATAGAGCGGGCCATCCCAATCCCAACGAAGGCCCCCGTTCACAGTGAGGTTCGACATTACTTTCCAACTGTCTTGAACGAATAATCCGGCGGAGCGCGAACGGAAATGACGATTGGTTTCGCCATTCAGGAATTGGCCGCTGCTGCGATCCTGGCCCAAGGTTCCGGTCAGGAAGTCGGCAAAATCGTGGAAGGTGAAAGTAGCGACCTGATTTTCCCGGTTGGCTACGTTTAACTGCATGTAGTCGAAAATTCCGCCGAAGGCTACCGTGTGGCGGCCGTGAACCCAATGATAGGTCGACGAACCTTCGTATTCGTTCTGGAAGATTCCAGCATTGGCGAAGTTGGTAGCAGGCCCAATTTTCATCGTGTTTCCAGTGTTGAAGGCGACTGTTCCTCCGCCGGATAAGTTGGCGCCTGCATCGGCGTTGTCGATATTAATGCCCGGGAAAAAGGTGCTGCCCAGAAGATTCAATCCCACGCTGGACGGGGTCAACGATTGCGAGGTGGTCGCGTTGGCGACTTCGCGAACAAAGCCGAGCCGGTTTTCCCAGGTAGTGTTGGGGGTGAAAATTGTGGTGTTGTCGATTGACGCTAGTTGACTGCCGGCATGCATCGTCTGCGGAAATCCCAGAACCGCACTGACCGCGAATGGAATGTAAGTTGGATCGGTCTGAAAATAGTACTTGCCTGCGAGGCGGTCTTTCGGGCCAAAGATGTAATCGACATTCGCATTTGCCTGGCTGGCGTTGAATTGGCTGCTTGGGCCTTTAATAAACGAGTTGAATGGCTGCTCTCCGGTTTCTGGATTGGCGGCGTTTGAGGACGGAATGATGTACTGGCCGGAAGCCTTGGCCTGGAGGATGGCGAGCGCAACCGGGTCCACTTGGGTTGCAGTGATACACGCTGGAGCTCGACCGACCCCGCAAGTGTCGTCAGTGTTGGCGAGGGTTGCGAGCGAGTTCGCGTCACGATTGCTGTCGGTCAAGCCCTGCAGGGTTGGTACACCGTTGAACGCCCCGCTTAATGCGTCGCTGATGCGCTGGCCTTGATATGACCCAAAGAAAAACAACTTATCTTTCTTAATGGGCCCGCCCAAGGTCGCGCCAAAAACGTTACGGTGCAACGGGGGCGCGCCCGAGAAAAATGGGTTCTGAGCCAGAAACGTGGGAGCCGCATCGAACTTATTGCTCTGGTAGTACTCGTAGAGTTGCCCGTGGAACGCATTGGTGCCCGACTTCGTGGTGGTTTCGATATGGGCACCGCTGGCCTGGCCCATGGAGGCGTCGTACATCGAAGTCGCGACGTGTACTTCCTGGATGGTTTCGACAGGCGGTGTGGGCAAGGCCTGACCGATGGCGTCGAAGACCGAGCTGTTAGTCTGAACCTGGCCGCCTACGCCGAAGATTTCCCCCGTGTTCAGCGTGAACCGGCTGTCGGAGATGTTACTTGTTGAATTTCCGTTAAATAAGTTGTTCGCGTTCACGCCGTTGAACGTGAACTGATTGCTGGTGTCGCGCTGGCCGTTGGCGACGATGCCTTGATTGCCCAATCCTTCGTTCGAGCCGGATCCGGAAAGAAAGTCCGCGCTGACGCCGGGCGCCAGAATGGCAAGCTGGGTGAAGCTTCCCGTCCCGAGCGGTACTTCCTCGATCTGTTGAGCGCCGAGCGTGTAGCCGTTGGTCGTGTCGGTCTCGTTCAACAGGGGGGTGCCTTCGACCGTTACCGTCGAGGAAACCGCGCCTGGTCTGAGTTTGGCATTAACCGTGGTTGTGCGACTGCCTTGCACCAGGATCTGCGGATAGTCCGCGGTTTCAAATCCATCTTTAACGAACTTGACTTCGTAAGTGCCGATTGGAATATCTGTGATCGTGAATGACCCGTCGCCCTTGCTTTGCGCGGATACTTCGAGATTCGTTGCCACCGCACGAATCGTTACGCTCGCGCCTTGGACGACAGCGCCGCTGGCGTCGGTTACTGTTCCGTTTATGGAGCCCAGCGTCTGCTGGGCCCATGCGAAATGAGATAGTAGGGCGAAGGTTAGAGTAACGATGAAAAGAGTGCGCAGGGATTTCGAAGGAGAGATGCAAACACCAATGCGTGGAAACGGCACGGTAAAGCCTCCTGGGAACGGATAGCCGTTATAACAAACTGAATTGGCGGGATTCAAGGTAATCCGGTCACAATTTGATCAATATTCAATGAATTTTCTTCAGCTTCGCAGAAGAACTCTTGCTGCATGCGGGGAAACCGAACAGAAACTACTTGCGAGACAGGGTAGGCATGAAACGTAAGGCGGTATCCTGTGAAGGTGAGCGAGGCGAATAGGGAAGAGCTGCAGCGGAAGGTGGGACTCTGCGCCGATTGCCGGTTCATGCGGCGGATGGAGTCGGATCGCGGGTCGATTTTCTATTTGTGCGAGCGCTCTGCTACGGATACGAGGTTTGCCAAGTATCCGCGTTTGCCGATGCTGCGATGTGTGGGGCACGAGCCTTTGCGCGCCGAGAGCGAGCGTCCAGAAGGATAACGTCGCCTCAGCAACTTGTTGGATCACTCCATCCCAAGTTCTCTGGCCAGCGCTTTCCATTTGCTATCGACCAGCGCTTTGGTCTTCGAATCCATAATGATTTCGTCGGGCCACGGACGGGTAAAGCCTTCGCTGGCCCACTTGCGCGTGGCGTCGACGCCCATCTTTGATCCGTAGTTAGGCAAACGGGAAGCATGGTCGAGCGAATCCACCGGGCCCAGCGTGAATTGAATGTCGCGTTCGGGATCGATGTGGTTGAAGACTTTCAGGCTGACGTCGGCGATGTCCTGCACGTCCACGTCTTCGTCGACCACCACGATGCACTTGGTGAACATGGCCTGGCCCAGCGACCAGATGGCGTTCATAACCTTGCGGGCCTGTCCCGGGTAGGACTTCTTGATCGAAACAATCATCAGGTTGTGAAAGATACCCTCGACGGGCAGGTTGATGTCCACGAGTTCTGGGATGGTCAATTTCATCAGGGGCAGGAAAATGCGCTCGACCGCTTTGCCCATATAGGCGTCTTCCTGAGGGGGTTTGCCGACGATTGTAGTGGCATAGATTGGATCTTTGCGGTGCGTGATGCAGGTGATGTGGAAGACGGGATATAGATCTTCGAGCGAGTAAAAGCCGGTGTGGTCGCCGAAGGGGCCCTCGCTGCGTAGTTCGTCGAGATTCACGTAGCCTTCAAGGATAATTTCACTCGATGCCGGGACCTCGAGGTCGACGGTTTCACATTTCACCAGATCGACCGGAGCTCCGCGCAGGAATCCGGCAATCAGATATTCCTCAATTTCTGGGGGAGCGGGGACGATGGCGGAAAACGTGACGGCAGGTTCGGTGCCGATGGCTACTGCGACTTCCATCTTCCCGGATGGGCGATCGCCTTCGGCCAGAATGCTGCCGCCGGAGCTGCGCGCCATGATGTCCACGGCAGATGATTTTCCGTCAACCGCCGCTCGCATGCGTTCGCGATAATGTTCCGCTGCAACTTTCTGGCGCTGCCAATGCGTTCCCGTTGTGCGTTCGTCGAAGACCTGCATCCGATACATGCCGACGTTGCGCTTTCCGGATTTAGGGTCGCGCGTTATGACGCAAGGGAGAGTGATGAAACGGCCGGCATCTTTGGGCCAGCATTGCAGAACGGGGAAGTCGAGCAAGGAGAAATGGTCGCGCTTGATGACTTCCTTACAGGGGCCGGTGGGCACGGTGCGCGGAAAAAACTTTCCGGCTTCCGTCAGCAAAGGAAGCATCTTCAGTTTGTCGAGGAAACCCTGTGGAGATTTGACATCCATAAACATGCGGATGCGGGCGGCGACGTCGTCGAAGGAATTAACCCCGAGGGCCAGTTTCATGCGGACGTTGGAGCCGAATTGGTTGATGAGCAGTTGGGAGCCGGGATGGCCCTTGAGGTTTTGGAAGAGAAGAGCGGCGCCTCCTCGATTGCCTTTGGCATCGCGACTTTTCGAGACGCGGTCGGTAATCTCGGCGATCTCGAGAATTGGGTCGGCTTCGGTCTGGACGCGCTTCAGTTGGCCGGCGCGGTCGAGCGCCGCGATCCACTGGCGGAGGTCGTCGAAGGGCAAAGGATTCCTCTCTGTGACCGCAGATTATAAGGGATTTAGACAACAGAAAACTTCTTCGCCACGGATTCACACGGATCTCACGATTTCAAAACTCAATCTTTACCCAACCAACTGCAATATCGTTTGCTCGACCTGTTTCCAGGCGGGGGTGCGCGGATCGATCAGGTCGAAGTGGCTGGCGCCGGGAATCTCGAGCAACTGGGCATCTTCTTTCTGTTTGCCTGCGCGTTTGTGTTTAGCGGCGACATAGTCGCTGCTGAAAGCTGGAGGGACGATGTCATCGGACAAACCGTGAATGAGCCATTGGCGTGCTTGAGGAATAGAAAGCTGCATAGGATCAGCTTCGCGGTAGTGGTCTGGCACCTCGCTGGGCGTGCCGTGAACGAACTCGACGACGGCGTCGTTGCTGAGGTGGAGATCGAAAGCGCGCTGCAGGTCTACCACCCCGGCGAGCGAGACGACGCGTGTAAGGCTGGGCTCGTGAGCGGCGAGGCAGAGAGCGAGCTGCCCTCCGGCGGAGTGGCCCATCACTACGATTCGTTGTGAATTGAGATTGTTGGCGTGGGCATTTTGTAAAAGAAAATGATATGCGGAGCGGATGTCGGAGAACGTGCCGGGCCAGCCTCCGCCATTGTTACCGACGCGGCGGTATTCGAGGTTGGCGGTTGCAAATCCTCGGGTGGTGAGAGCCGCGCAGAAATGGCCTGCGTGATCGAGGTTGTATTTGGCGCGCCAGAAACCTCCGTGAATATTGATGACCAGGGGATACCGGGCTTTTTCTTTTGCAGAAGGCAGACGCAGGTCGAGAAACTGGTTGGGATCTGAGCCATACGCGAGGCGAGCGTCGGCGGGCGGCGGGGGCAGGTTGAGAATGTCGTCAGACATTGGCTATTCGTAGCGCAGCGCTTCAATAGGGTCCAGATTGGCGGCCCGCAAGGCCGGCACCATTCCACTGATCACCCCCACGACCGCGAGGATGGAGGTGGCCACGACCAGAATCATGGGTGAGACGATGAGGCGAATGTCTGCGGCCTCGGCATGTTTGGCCAGCGCGCTGTAAAAAGTGATGCGGCCCGCCAGGATCGATACTGCATAAGAAAGCAGAATTCCGAGAAAGCCTCCAGCCGCGGTGATGACCATTGCTTCCGCCAGAAATTGAAAAAGGATGTCGTGACGGCGAGCGCCCAGGGCCTTCTCCACGCCAATTTCACGAGTACGCTGGGTTACGGACACAAGCATGATATTCATCAAACCCACGCCGCCAATGCCTAGCGTGACCGTCCCGATGAAGGCCAGCAGAACTTTGAGCGCCATGGTAATGATGCCGAACTGCGAGAGCTGTTTCTGCGCGTCGAAGACGAAGAGGGCGCGATGGTCGTCGGGCTTGAAGTTGTGCGCTGTTGCCAGCGTCTCACGTATTGTCTTCTCTAACTTTTCGTGGTCAAGGCCGGCCGAGTCGAGCCACATCCCGTCGAGATAATGGTTGTCCTTGAGGACATCCATGGAATTGTAGGGAATGTAGACGACGCGATTGTTATCGTTGTCGCCCTCCTGCATCCGAGGGGCGCCGACGCCTATGATTTCGAAGGTCACGCCATCGATGCGGATGGACTCGCCGACTGCGGGCATGCCGGAGAAGAGTTTGTCGCGCGCTTCCGAAGCGATGACGGCGTACAGTCCGTGCTGCATGTTGTCGGCATCGTCGAGGAAACGTCCTTCGGACATATCGAGATTCCAGATTGCCTGGATCGAAGGGTCGAGGCCCATGACAGGAAAAGTAAACGAGCGATTTTCATTCTGAACCGTGGAATCCTTTTGCAACATGCGGGCGACGTGGCGGCAGAGGGGAATGTTGTTGCGCAGCAGTTCCACGTCGTCGTTGGTAAAGCGAACCTGAACGCCAGCCTTGTTGCCGCCCGCTTGTTGCGACGTTCGCCCGGGAAAGACTCCCACGGCAGTCGCTCCGAAGCTCTCAAAGATGGTCTGGATAGCCTTGCCGAAGCCGTTGCCGTAGGAAAGCAGTAGGACGACGGTGGCGATGCCCCAGGCCATTCCCGCCATGGTGAGCAGCGTGCGACGGAGATCGTGGCGCATGGCCGAGTACGCTTGGTGTAGGAGATCGCGGTGCATTCAGGCTCTCAGATCGTCGATTCGTTGATTCAGAACTCTTCCGGCTTGCTCGGCGCCTTTTGCGTTAAAGCTTTTAAGCGCCGAGTTCGCGGAGAACTGCCGCGGAGGACGCAAAGGGCTAATAGATTAGACGGTTATTCTGGACTACTCCTTCCTCAGGGCTTCCACGGGTTCTAGCATGGCTGCGCGGCGGGCGGGATACAGGCCGGCGGCCACGCCTGCTACTCCCAGCGATATCACCGCCAGCGCTGCGGTGGAAGCAACCAGCTTGGGCGGGTCGAATCCCTGACCAAGATCGAATCTGGAAAGCAAGGCCATTAGTCCCGCAGCGCCTCCGATGCCGATGCCTCCACTCAGTAGGGTCAAGAATGCGCCTTCCACAAAAAACTGGAACATGATGCTGGTGTTGGTGGCGCCAACCGCTTTGCGCAAGCCGATTTCGCGAGTACGGTCGGCGACGGCAACAAGCATAATGTTGATGATACCGATTGCCCCTAGGGCAAGCGTGATCAATCCCACGCTGCCCAGGAACATATTCATGGCGTCAAAAATCTTTCCAATCTGGTCGACGGTCTTGATCGTATCCCATTCGTCAAACGCATCGGGATTGTTTGGATTGAAACCGTGGTTGCGCGCGATAATTTTGTGGACTTCCTGCTGCGCTTCCTCGTGCAGAGCGCGCGATTTGGGCTGGTAGTTGATGAATGAGATTACATCGGTCGCGGTGCCTGCATTCAGTGGACGGAAGTAGTCCCGCATGGCATGGAATGGGACAAAGCTCTGGAGGTTCTGATTCATGTTATCCCCATGCCCGATGCGCTTCAGAGTGCCGATCACTTCAAAGCGGATCCCGTTGAGAAGAATGCTGGCGCCAATTGCGGGGCGTCCCAGAAAAAGTGTGCGGCGAGCTTCGTCGCCCAGTACGATCACGGGACGCTTCTGCACGTCGTCCATATCGTTCAGCCAACGGCCTTCATTCATGGGCAAATAGCGGATCTGACTGAACATGGCGGGAACGCCCATGATCTGGCCGCCGGCCTGGTAAAAATCGCTGACCGCGCGGATGTCATTGCGTCGAATAACCGGAGCAGCAGCCGCGACGCTGGGACACTCGCGAAGTATGTCTTCGTAATCACGATAAGTCAGATAGTACTGGCGCAGCGCGGTGAAGCTGCCTTGCATCACCGGAGCGCGCCCCGACCAGATAAACATCACGTTTTCACCGATGGAATCGAACTGCTTGCGGTTGCCGGAGCGAAATCCCTCGCCGAGGCCGACGAGTAACAGCAGTGAACCTACGCCCCAGGCAATGCCGAACATAGTGAGAAACGAGCGCAGTTTATGCGCCCAGAGGGCGCGGAAAGTTTGACCGATAATATCGAGGATTAGCCGCACGCTGCTGAACATTATACGGGGCGTGAAGTCTCGGGTTTCCCGCAGCGGAGCTCACCCAGGTCAGCTCAGACCTCAGTCCTTAGACTTCTGAGGAGAATCGACCCGGCTGAGGTCCGACGTCTGACGTCCGAGGTCTAAGATCTGAGGTCCAATTTCCGATTTTCGTTTCGAATCCTGCGGGAGTTAGTTATTCTCTAGCGGGATGACGACGCTTGCACTGACGGAATTATTGGGCGCCACGGTGTATGACCCGTCTGGCGCGCCGAGCGGACGTGTGCAGGAAGTGACGCTTGCGCCCCAGGAGGACCGTTCCCGCATCATGTCCCTGATCGTGAAGACCAAATCAGGGAAGCGAGTTCTGCCGTTTTCCGCAGTTTCGGCGATCAACGGAGGCGTGCGAGCGACCACCGGTGCGGGCGAATGGCCGGCGGTCAATGGCACAGAGGGTCTGTTTTTGCTGGAGCGCGACCTGCTCGACCAGCAGGTGATCGACGTCAATGGACGAAAAGTGGTGCGCGTCAATGACGTCGACCTGCAGGTGGACCCCCCGAATGACAAGGATAAAGACGCAGACCGCACTCATCCTGTCTTGCGCGTGCACTCAGTTGATGTAGGAGTGCGCGGAGCGGTCCGGCGGCTGTTGCGCGGCGTGGCCCCAAAGACGGCTTTGCAGGCCCTGCTTGGCAAAATCCCACCGCGCAGCATTCCGTGGAACTTCATCGACGTAATCGAGACCGACCCGGCTCGACGGGTGAAGTTGAAGACCTCGTATGAAGGGCTCGCCAAGCTGCACCCTGCCGACATTGCCGACATCGTGGAAGACTTGGCGCCGGACGAACGCCAGGCTGTGTTTCAGACCCTGGATGAAGAGACCGCGGCCGAAGCGCTTGAGGAGGTCACTCCCAGGGTTCAGAAATCAATCGTCGAGTCCCTGGATTCCGGCAGGGCGGCGGACATTGTCGAAGAGATGGACCCGGATGCAGCCGCCGATTTGCTGGCCGATCTGCCCCAGGACCGGACTGAACAGATCCTGGTCCAGATGGAACCGCAGGCGCAGCAGGATGTCAGCGAACTGCTGGAGCATCGCGAAGGAACGGCTGCTGGCCGCATGACGACTGAATTCCTGGCGCTGCCGGTATCGGCAACCGTACAGAATGCGATTGATTCGCTGCGCGAATTTGAAGGCGGAGTGGAAGCTGTAAGCACCATCTATCTGGTGGATTCTCACGGAACCCTTACCGGCGCGGTTCCCCTGGCGCGGCTGGTGCTGGCGCAATCCTCGACGCCCATGCTGTCGCTCACACAGGAGCCCCTGGTCTTTGTCCAACAGGGCACTGAGGAAAACAAGGTCGCAGAACTATTCGATAAGTACAATCTGCAGACTCTTCCGGTGGTAGATGAGCATAACAAGCTGACTGGTGTGATTACTTCGGATGATGTGATCAGCATGTTGCGGGCGAAACTTTAGCGGAAAGGTTAGCCGGTCTTGAGTGTTTGGTGAGTGCCCTGGACCCGGGCTATAAGACCAATCCAAGCTGCACCCGCTCCGGCATCTTTAAATTCCATCGGCGGCGCACTTTTCGTTTGGTCGATTCGCCGCGTGCATTTATCCTGTGGCGTCCTTTGTCGTCGCAATCCGCTTCACCCATATGTTTGCGAAAACTGCGCATGAAGTTCTTCAGACACTCGAAAACCCGACTCCTGTTGTTCCTCGCCGTGGTCGGGCCGGGTTTTATTACCGCGAACGTCGATAACGATGCCGGCGGCATCTTGGTCTATTCGTCCGCCGGAGCGCAATTCGGACATCTTCTACTGTGGACCATGATTCCGATCACGCTGGCGCTGATCGTTGTCCAGGAAATGTCCGCCCGTATGGGTGCGGTTACGGGCAAGGGTCTCAGCGATCTCATCCGCGAAGAATTCGGCCTGCGCATCACGTTTCTGATGATGATCGGTATTCTCATCACGAACTTCGGCAACGTGGTGACCGAATTCATTGGCATCGCGACCAGCCTGGAATTGTTTGGGCTGCCACGCATCTATACGGTGCCGGTGTGCGCGGTCATCGTCTGGCTGATCGTGGTAAAGGGCCAGTACAAGAGTGTGGAAAAGGTTTTTCTGGCGGCTTCTTTCTTCTACGTGACGTATATCCTCGCCGGGGTCTTGGCCCATCCCTTGTGGAAAGACGCAGCCATTGCCACCTTCAAACCGCCTGCGATCAAGGCTTTTCGCGACCAGGCGTACCTGTTTATGGTGATTGGAGTAGTGGGAACGACAATCGCTCCCTGGATGCAGTTCTACCTGCAATCGTCGATTGTAGAGAAGGGCGTGACCCGGCGTGGGTATAAGGCTTCGCGGCTGGATGTGGTCACTGGTTGCATCTTCACCGATATTGTGGCGTGGTTCATCATCGTCGCCTGCGCCGCTACTCTTTACGTGCATGGGTTTCGCGACATCAAGTACGCTGCGGATGCCGCTCAGGCACTGAAACCGCTAGCAGGGGATTATGCCTACATTCTCTTTGCTGTGGGGCTATTCAACGCTTCGTTATTTGCAGCGTCGATTTTGCCGCTTTCCACCGCATACACCGTGTGCGAAGGCTTGGGCTTCGAATCGGGAGTAGGAAAGAAGTTCGGCGAAGCGCCATTCTTTTACTGGCTCTACACACTGCTGATCATTGCCGGCGGAGCGCTGGTGTTACTCATTCCAGCTCCGAGGCTGGTGGAAATTGTTGTATGGTCCCAGGTCATTAACGGAATCGTGCTCCCGTTCGTTCTCATTTTCATGCTGATATTGATCAATAAAAAAGAACTGATGGGCGAATACACCAACACGCGCTTATTTAATGCGGTGGCCTGGTCTACCACCGTTATCGTGGTTGCGCTGTCGCTAGCGCTGATGGTCGCATCTTTAGGGGGCAAGACGGGTTGAGACCCTCGAGTTTTAGGATTTTGAGGTGCAAAAAAAAAAGCCGAATCATCTGTATCCACGTACAGTGATGATTCGGCGAACTTGCTTTTGAAGGCTACTTATTGGCCGGAGAGGCAGCCCTTTTGACCCGAACTGTTCGGGTAACCCGTTCCGGTGTTATACGCATTGTTGGACCACTCACCCTGAATCTTCCATTGGGTGCCATTGGTGAAGGTAACCAACGGAGCGCCGAAGGTCCAGGCACACTTATCGCCATTTTCCTGCCCTCGCCGGTCATACCATGCGCCGGGCGAATCAGGATCGGTGCGCGCTTCGGAAAGTTCGTGTCCGCTTACGTTCGCCAAAGCAGCGAGGCCTTGGGAGTGTAATCCGGAGGTGTCCTGTGGGTCGCAGCCAGCATCGCCGTCAAGATCGAAGAAAAAGGCGACCTGAATCGTTACTCCCCGGCACGATCCATATGTGTGGTAGGCGCAGTAGCCGGCATTGCCGCGCTTCACATCGACATAGACGGGATAGTAGCCGTTCGAGACAGGGTTCGCGATTTCTTTGCAAGCTTCCGCCACGATCGCAGAGGTCGAACTTCCGTTCGCTGCCGTTGAAGTGTCGACAAGATAGTGATCATTTATGAGAGAAGGTCCGACCTGACCGTTCGAGCCGGTGTACTCGTCTGAAGTCTTGGCATAGTTGGAGCCGTTGAATCCGCTGTACCAACCGTCAAGACCGCTGATCTTGTCGCCGGTAAAGCTGGAGTTGGCCCAACTGGGTCCCCAGAAAATAGCTTCGCTGACGGTGGAGGGTAGAATTACTCCCCCGTGGTAGGTCATGTCCGCGCTGTTGCTCTTCAACTTCCCAGCGCGGGCAAATGGATCGAAATCCCGAGCCCAATGGATGCCGAGCCTTGGCGATTCGTGTGTTCCTGACGCGGACAAGTCCTCACGTTTAGCAGTGGATGTATCATCGTTCTGGCCTAGACACATCCCTCCCAAACACAAGAGTGCAAGTAAAGCGAACAATTTCTTGTGCATTCGATTGATTCCCCTTCTGGATTGGCTTTCAGCGTGCCAGGGCGACGCGAGCGGATCGTTTCCCCGGAAAACGATGTGGCGGATTATGTCATTGCCTTCCAGCGGTGGTCAACACGAATGACGAGCTATCGGGTATTAAGACCCAAGCAGCTTTCCGGCGGCGAGTTCATTTACCAGGGTCAGGTCGGCTTCAAGAAAGTCGTACTTGGGCAGATCTGGGGGCGCGGCCCACTGGATGTCGCGAAAGATGCGGTTCTCGATTTCTCTCTGATATTCGCGCACGATGAAGAAGCGGAGTTCGACCATGCCGCCGTTTGGGTACTCGTGCTGAATGCGTCTGACCTCGTCTCCGATGGTAGCCAGGATTCCGAGTTCTTCTTCCAGTTCTCGATGCAGCGCGGCACGCGGTTGTTCGCCCTCTTCAATCTTTCCCCCGGGGAACTCCCACTTGAGCGGCATGGTCTGGTGACGCGTGCGCTGGCATACCAGCAACTTGCCATTTCTTATGATGAGGCCCGCGACGACGCGCTTCATGGCGTCGGCACGGCAGTGCGCACTTTGCCCCTCACAACTCTCATAAGCTGACTTTCATTTCGGGAGCATTAGGTTCCACTGGTTTCCAGTTTTTTCCCCACGAGGCTGGCGCAATACTGGACCAGATCCTGATGTTCAGGAGTGAATGCGCCAGCAAAGTGGCTGTCAACGTCCAACTCGCCTACCACCGTCCCGCGAACAAAAACTGGCACGACGATTTCGGACTTGGTCTCCAGAGAACATGCCAGATATCGAGGATCTTTGCTGACGTCATCCACAACGACGGTTTGGCCGGTGGACGCGGCTGCGCCGCAAATGCCCTGATTGAGCGGAATGCGCGTATGCGGCGTCATGGCGCCCTTGAACTCGCCGAGCACCAGCATTGGCGGCCGCGCGCCCGGTTCGAGCATGTAGAACCCCACCCAGTTATATTTCAACATGCGCTCGTGCAGCAGTTTCACCATCGCCCGCATGAGTTCCGGGGCGCTGGGGACTGCCTTCGCGATGGCAGTAATCTCGTTGCGGATTTCTTCGATTCTGCCGGCTGCGGGCATGGATGAAATCTTAACTCACGGGGTTGAATTCTCAACGACGGAAGTGGGAACCGCAGTAATCTGCCGGATTCCTTTCGCACGAGGAAACATTTCAGGATGAATCGCGAAGGCCAACGCCGCCAAACCCTGCCGCAGCGTGGGAGCAGGCGTATTGAGAAATTCATCGCGAACGCAGTAAACGCGCCCTGACAGTGCCGCGGCGGAGCGCTGCCAGCCTCGCTGCAAAATTATTTTTTCCAGCGGCACACGGTCTCCGGCCCCGCACCATGCCGCAATAATCACTTCCGGATCGAGACTTTCAACTTCCCCGACCGTGGCCTGGCGGCCGGGAGAGCCCAGAAACTCTCCGCCAGCGGCATCAACCAGTTCCGCGACCCAGGTTTGCGAGGCGATAAGAGGTTTGCCCCATTCCTCGCACCATACCCGGGGCCGCGTATTTGCCACGGTTTGGTTGCGGAAGTCGGTGATGCTCCGCTGCATGGCCGCGATCACCTCTTCGCCGCGGGATGCGGCTCCCACCGCGCCTGCAATGGTGGCGATGTCTGTGTAAATATCAGCCAGAGTTTTCGGAGCCAGGCCAAGAAAGCGCGCCCCTGCTTTGAGGATGTCACTGACGGCTTTCTCCTGATAAGGAACGGACGCGATCACGAGATCGGGTTTCGCTGCGACTATCTGGGCGGTGTTGGCGGTCCACGAGTCGGCCAGGATGATGCGTGAACCATCCGCGACCGCGGGGACAACGTCTGCGCAATATCGCGTGCAGGCGACAACCCGTCCAAGCTCGTCGATTGAGTCGAGAATAACGGTCGCACTGGGCTGCAGGCATGCGACGCGGCGGGCAGTATGGGAGCCAAGCATAATTTTAGGTTTGGAGCGGATTCAGTGGCAGTTGATTGAGCGCCGCCTGAAGCGCATCGAGAGCGAGTTGCGCGGCATGGGTCGAGGCCTGCGGCAATCCGCCGACCGCCGCGATCACCGTGTCGCGCTTGAGGGCTCGTGTTTCGTCCAAAGTGTGCCCACTCACCAGCTCGGTTAGGGCCGAGGCGCAGGCCATCGAGGGCACACACCCCTTGGCCTTGAAGCGAATTTCCGCAACGCGCCCGGATTTTATTTTTAACGTCAGACGAAGCACATCGCCGCAGGCGGGATTCTCGATCTCTGCCGTGGCGTCGGCATCCGGCACGTCACCGGGGTTACGCGGATTCTGAAAGTGATCGAGCAACTGCGCGGAATACATACTGTAAGAATTGTAAATGCGGTGCGGAAGGGCCGAGGATTGCTTGATCCGGCTACTCAAGAGTTCCGTCGGGGAAGTAGATGGCCCAGCCGTGCTGGCGAGCGACGACTTCCAAGTCGGGATTGGGATTGATGGCGAACGCATGTTTGGCCAGGGCAAGCATGTCCGCGTCCCAGCGGGAATTGCCGAAGGCCGCGTCGATCTCTTTCTTGACGACTTCGCGGAGAACTTTGGGTTTGCCGGGCCCCGAGGGGATGCACGCGAGACGGTCCGTGATCACTCCATTCTCAAGCTCGACTTTCGTCGCCAGAATGCGGTCTTCGGCAATGCCGAATTGTTTCATCCCGGCGCGAATGACCCATTCGTTCGAAGAGGAAACGGCCCAAACATCACAGCCGTTCTCTTGCAATCGGCCGACAAGTTCCTGCATCTCCGGAAAGACGTGGCCGGGGAAGGCATGCTCCATGAAATTGGAAGCCGCTTTCATCATCACGGCCTCGGTCATTCCTTTGTGCATCGTGACCATCTCGCCGCACATCTCATCTTCGCTCACGTTGCCGGCCTTGTATCCGGCATAACGGGCTCGCATTGCTTGGCCAATTTCGGCCTGAACAATGCTCTGTTTGATCTCCCAGTCGAAGAATCGTTCTCCCGCATCGCCCGACCAAAGAGTGCCGTCGCAGTCGAACGCTGCGATCCGCGGCTTCAGGCGTAGAACGGCATCCATAAACTCTTGCCGCGTGAGAGGTTGCGCCTGCGTCCCAAAAGTCTTCATACACTGTGACGATAACGTGGGGAAGCCTGAATGCGCAATTGTGCTGGCAGGAGAGCAGAGCTAGGAGGACTTGGCAATCAGGGCGGCGTAGTCTTCAGGAGTGTTGATATTCAGGGCCACAAACGGGTCGGTTACCGTGACGTACTGGATGTGGTTTTGATAGCGGTGCTCCAGCTCGCGGGCGCTCGCGGTCGGCGGAGCCTGGAGAAACACTTCGATTAATTCGCGGCCCAGAAGATAGGGATGCCCGTGCTTGCCGGAAAACTCAGGCACCACGGCCCAAATGTTTTGCGGAGCGGACTCGTAGGCATCCCGCAGCAGCAATACGGTGGCGGTGCTGACCGGCGGACGATCCACGAGGGTGATTACGGCGGCGTCACGGCCGCGGTTGAGGACCTCGTGCAATCCGACTTGCAGGGAACTGAATTGGCCGCGGCTGGGGTCAGGATTGATAACAAGCGACGCCCCATTGGCGTAGGCGATCGGCGCGAGCGCAGCCTCGTTCTTGCCCGCTACGATCAAAATGAAGTCGGTGGAGGTGTTCAGCGACCGGATCGCTGCGGAAAGGAAGGTCTCCTTCGATGGAGGATGCGCTGCAGCCTGAGGTGGCCAGGGAAGAAGAGCTTTGTCGGTTCCCATGCGCGACGATTCGCCGGCGGCGAGAATCACTCCAGCAAAGCTGGGAGCGCGAGACATGCTGCGACGGTAGCAGAAAGCGGGGAGAAAGTCAGCGAGTGGCGAAACTCAAAGGGTGTCGCCGTCTTCCAAAGCTTGGACCCGGAAATCTGAGTTAGATTCCTCGCGCGCGCCTTTGAACCAACTGAGATGCGGCAACGCGGCGTTGGAACTTCGCCGGATTGCGATCAATTCCGCGGTGATGGCGACCGCAATCTCCTCCGGCGTGACGGCGCCGATATCGAGTCCCACCGGAGCGTGAACGCGGTCGAATAAGTGTGCGGGTACGCCTTCTTTCTGCAGCGTCTTGAAGATTTCGATGACTTTGCGCTTCGAGCCAATCATTCCCACATAGCGCGCGCGTGTTTGCACGGCCCAGCGCAGTATGCGCATGTCATCGCGATGTCCGCGCGTGACAATGACGATATAGGACGACTCGTTAGGATCAAGCTTTCGCATGGCCTCGTCAAAATCGAGCGCGTGAACTTCGCGGGCGGCAGGGAAACGCTCTTGGGTGGCGTATGAGGATCGATCATCGGAAACAATTACTTCAAAACCGGCGTTTGTGGCTGTCTGACAAAGATTTAGGGCCACATGGCCTGCACCAAAAACATAAAGTAATGCTGGAGGTAATACGGGTTCCACAAAAACCTCCAGCGTGCCGCCGCAAACCAGGCCGGTGTCGTACTTGGGGTCCTGGTTCAAGTCAAACTTTAAGGTTCGCGGCTTCTCCGACTCCATGACTTCGCGGGCAGCCTGCCAGACATCTGCCTCTACGCAGCCACCCCCGATCGTCCCCACAATCGAGCCATCATCACGGACCAGCATCTTTGCGGTGCGGAATGAAGGAATCGACCCACGCACGTTGACGATGGTGGCAACCGCCCCGCGGCGTCCCTGGCGGCGAAGTTCGACGATTTGCTCGTAGATGTCCATGGCAACCCGCTGGCAATTCTGATTATCAGTCGGTTAACAGGGATGAGTCAAACGGAGAAGCGGAACAAAGTCGTGACGACGCTCGTTCTGCGTGAGGTTTATGTTAGCGTCACTTTGACAGGGAGAAAGTGAACATGAAAGCCGTACGCATCCATCAATTTGGTGGTCCCGAAGTCTTGATGTACGAAGACGTTCCTGATCCGCAACCTCGCAAGGATCAGGTGCTGGTAAGATTGAAGGCGTGCTCGCTGAATCATCTCGACGTGTGGGTTCGCAAGGGACTGCCCGGCGTGAAACTGCCGCACATTCTTGGCAGCGACATTGCGGGCGAGATTGCGGAGGTCGGCGAGTATGTCAGCGGCTTCACGACAGGGCAGCGAGTGCTGGTCGCTCCGATGCATTTCTGCGGACACTGCGTGAAATGCCTTGCGGGATTGCAAAACCAGTGCCGCGAATTCACCGTCCTGGGGAATGCCGTCGACGGTGGGAATTGCGAGTTGATCGCAGTGCCCGCGGCCAATGTGATTCCTATTCCCGACGCGCTCGATTTTAATCAGGCCGCCAGTGTGCCGCTGGTATTCGTGACAGCCTGGCACATGCTCGTGGGGCTGGCGGCAGTGCGGCCCGGGCAGACAGTGCTGGTACTGGGGGCAAGCTCAGGGGTTGGGATCGCGGCCATCCAGATTGCGAAGCTATTTCGTTGCCGCGTGATCACCACCGCGGGCGACGAAGCGAAACTCGAGAAGGGACGCGCGCTAGGAGCGGACTTCGGGATCAATCACTACAAGCAGAGAATTTCCGAAGAAGTCCGGAAGATTACGAACAAAGAAGGCGTGGACATTGTGGTGGAGCACGTGGGCGCGGCGACCTGGGACGAAAGCCTGCGATCCCTCAAGAGCGGCGGCAAACTGGTGACCTGCGGAGCGACTACTGGACCGAGCGTAGCACTTGATCTGCGCCATCTCTTCGCGCGCCAGTTGACCCTGCTCGGCTCCTACATGGGGACAATGGCGGAGTTGCACGAAGTTCTCGGTCACGTATTCGCGGGCCGGCTCAAGCCGGTGGTCGATCGTGTTTTCCCATTGAGCGAAATCCGCGCGGCGCACGAATACCTGGAGAAGAGCCAGATGTTCGGCAAAGTCATCGTGCGCCCTTGAAGGAGTCTGAACTCGATTTTTCGTGAACCGCCTCCGACTCAGTGTTTCTTTTTTGCCGGCTTCCTATGTGATCCGGGCTTCGGAGGCTTCGGTTTGGGTCCTGGTTTAGGCGGTTTTGGCGCCGGTCCGGGCTTGCCGCCGCCACTGGCTGTGATCTTTCCCGCAACCAAATCCAGCGTAACGAAGTCCATTTGCGCTCCCCCGCCGCTGCGAGGTGCGGTTCTGAAAGTTACCGTGAGCGTCTTGGCGTCGGTGGTGAGCGTCAGGTAGCCGAACTGAATGATCGGATCCACTTCTAGAGTGTGATCTCCGATCTTCGTGCCTGCCGGCGGTGCGGCTTGCTGCGGCAGAGTAGCCGCGAAGCCTCCCGATCCCGATACGATGTAGGGCACCTGCCGACCGTTGATCAGGCGCGTGAAACGCTGGTAGAGATGGGCGTGACCAGAGAGCAATGCATCGGGCCACTGGCCCGCAGCCTTGCAGCATGCGTCAATGTCGACCATCAGTCCTGTACTGCCGCCGGTCTTGGCGTCGACCGAGAGCGGCGGATGGTGAACCGCAACCAGGATGGCGCGTTCGCCGGCTTGGCGTGCCGGCTTCAGGCGCTCCAATTCCGAGGTCAGAAAGTCCAGTTGATCATTCACCAGCGGGAAGTGACCGCCTTGCGAGGAGATAATGCCTCCACCCGTATCCATGACATTGCTATACAGGCCAATGATGGAAACAAACGGAGCGTCGAGCGTGAAGTAAACGCCGGGCTCGGTCATGCAACTGCGAACGCTGGTCGGCGCATCGGGCGACGGATCAGGAGAAGCCGCGCAGAAATTCGTCAGGAACGCGGCCAGCGTCGGAACCTGCGGCGCGCTGGAAGACTGGCCGAACACCATGCCGTCGTGATTCCCGGGAATGGCGAAAATAGGACGATCGTATTCGCGGTACGGTTCGTAGAACTGATCGTAGTAATACTGGCCTTCGCCGAAGTTGTAGATGACATCGCCCAGGTGAAAAAAGAAAGTGGGACCGTTGACGCCGCCGGATTCTATATCCGTGGTCATCGCATCGGCGACGGCGGCTTGCTCGGCCAGGGATGTCGCCCCGGACTGATGCGGACCGGACTTCGCCGCCCCGGTGTCGCCCACGGAATGAAATGTAATTTTGCCCGCAGCATCAATGGCGTTGGCCAAGTCTTGAGGGACATAGTCGGCGAGGTTGATATAAGGCAGAGCGCCCGTCCGCCGGGGCGGGATGGGCTGTACCTGATTCTTGTGAAGCAGATAGTACGCGGAGTTGTAGTACGCCTCGCTGGTGTTATCCACCTGAAAAGCATCTTCGTCAGGACTGGGTTTGGGGTCGGCATACAATTGGCCGTGCGGGCCAACCAAATTCATTTTGCTAGGCATACGGATCCTCCTGGCAGACTTAGTATCTCTTCACGAAACCTCATTCCGCGAAGTGCGGAAGCTAGTTGGATGGACGTTGTTTCGCGTTGCGGAATCCTGACGGGCCCCACTTCAGGAGGAAAGTTACCGACAGCTTAACCAAAGAAATTCGATTGTCAAGAGGGAGATGGCTCGTGATCGTCAGCGCCACACCCATTCGCGTCTCACATGTGCGTCCGTCCCCCGCGGTGGTTTAAAATAGATTCATGTCCCCTGAATTAAACTTCGGACCGTATGTTGAAGTTGAGAACGGCAGGAAGACCGTCAAGGACCTGACGTATGGAAATCCCACCCCTGAGGGGGTGGTCCTTACAACGCTTGACTCGGCCGTCAATTGGATGCGCAAGAGTTCGATCTGGCCCATGACGTTTGGTTTGGCGTGCTGCGCCATTGAAATGATGTCGATGGGCGCGGCCCGATTTGATATCGCTCGCTTTGGCGCTGAAGTATTCCGGCCATCGCCGCGGCAGAGTGACCTGATTATCATTGCCGGCCGCGTGTCGAATAAGATGGCGCCCGTGATCCGGCAGTTGTGGGAGCAGATGCCTGAGCCGAAGTGGGTAATTTCCATGGGTGCCTGTGCCACTTCCGGCGGCGTATTCCAGAACTACGCGTTGGTGCAGAGTGTGAATCAGGTGATTCCCGTAGACATTTACGTACCGGGCTGCCCGCCACGTCCTGAACAGCTCATTTATGCGATCACCTTGTTGCAGGAAAAAATTCAGAAAGAGCGCGGCACCATCAAAAAGGCGCTGAATCTGGTGTAAAGACTCCTGTCGGTTTTCCTTGCCTGCCGCGCTATAATATTCCAGAAGTGGCCCTGGGGTGCTTTATGGAACGCCTTCGCTTCGCGTCCTTCCTGTTTCTCTCGATCGTTTTTCCTGCGATTTTAGTAAGCGGACAGAGCAATTCTTCGTCCCCGCAGGACCAGACACCAGCGCCAGCGTCGACGAATCAATCGCAGCATTCTCAAGCGCCCGCGCCACCTATTCTTGCGAATGCTCCACGCATGTCGAAGCAGACGCGCCTCGAAATCATCCGTGACTTCGAGATGCAGATTCTCTATGCGCGCACCACCTTTCCCATGGGCACCAAGGGACTGAAGCTGAAAAATGGAACGACCTTGCCCAACGGCCCGGAACTGCAGCAAGCCATCGCTCTTTGGGGACCGGCGATAAAGCCGGGCGATCCGGCGCATATCTCCTATGTGCAGATCAAAGACGATCACATTCATTTCGATCTCAATGGCGGTCCGGTTCATCGCAAGAAGTGGTACGAGCACGTTCAAATTTCGGGCGCGAACGGAGCGCCGGCGCAAACGGGATCCAATGAATCACAGCCCAATCCGCACGGAACTTATCTCGACGTGTACTTCGAAAAATATGTGCCAGAAATGACGGCGCGGCAGTTGCGCGACCTCCTTTATCCCGTACTCGATTTCAATGCCAGAAACAAAGAAGAAGCGTATCTGGACACGGTCCCTCCCAAGGTGAAATCGGCCATTCAGGCGCATCAGGTGCTGGTTGGAATGAACACGGAGATGGTTTTGCACGCCAAGGGTAAGGCGCCCAAGAAGGTGCGCGAGCGAGACGGCGAGACCGAATACGAAGAATGGATCTATGGTGAACCGCCGCAGGATGTCGACTTCGTTCGCATCGTGAGCGATGAAGTCGTGCGCGTGGAGACCATGAGAGTCGGCGGCCAGAAGATTGTGCGCACCGACAAAGAAGTGATCCTCGAAAAGCCTGACAAAGATACCGAGGCCAAGCAGCAGCAGGAAGACCGGCCCGCGAACGCTCCGAGCCTGCGCCGTCCCGGAGAGGATTCTGAGAATGCCCCCAAACCTGCCGACGGAGCGAACCCTCTCCCGCCCGCAGCCCCGCCAGATTTTCCGCAACCATCGGGGAACCCCGGACCTGGTGAACTAGCTGGCAGCCAACGGTAACCGGCCATTCCTGAGCTACGACTCCGCTCGCGATACTCGCCAAGTGCTGAAATTAAGTCATCCCCATCCTTACGCACTGGCCGGTCCCTGAATTTCCAGTACTTCCCCGGATGAACAGACCGCATCCTAAGATAGGACTAAAGATAAGACCGATTAACTGTTCTGATAAACGGAGTGTACCGCATGAGCACGGAGTCGTCGCAGCAGATGATGGATCTCTTGAAAGAGCTGGCCATGCTCAAAGAGTTGGACGAAAAGCACGAAACAGGGTCGGGATCGGGTATTGACATTGCCGACCTTGAGTCCAGGAAAAAGCGACGGCATGAAATATGTGAGCAGATCAAAGCCCTCGGCGGACCGTTAGACTGATCAGTGCTCGGAGGCTCGCGAAAGTACGATTTATTTCAACGCGACGGTCGGTGAAATATCCGCGAACGAGAATGCCAGCGAAACATTGGGATACTCCTGCCCGTCCACTTCCACGTAGGGATAGACAAAGTAGTTTAGCGGCTTGCCGTCCTGCGCCGGATTCAGACGCAGGTCACGGCCCATGCTGAACTGCACGCGGTTCACGTCGTGCGACCCGAAGAAGTATTCGCGCTTCTCCGGATGCTTCCAGGCTTCGGAGATGTCGACGGGAATCCATCCTTTGCCATCGATATAAAAATCGGACCAGCAGTGATAGCCCGCAATCTCGCCTGAGTGCTGGTCGGGCGGTAGAGGAAAGCCGATCTCGAAGCGGGCGGGAATGCCCTGCGATCTTGCCATGGCGATGAACAGGGAATGGAAGTCGGTGCAGTTGCCTTTCTTGGCGTCGCAGGCATAAAGCACGTCCCCATGTCCCCAGCCGGTGCCGGTCTTGTCATAACGCATGGTGGTGAAGACGTAGTCGTAAATGGCGCGGGCCTTGTCCAGCCGCTGTGTCTTGCCCTCGGTCACTTTGACCGCGAGGTCTGCAGGCAGGCCAGTGATTGGCACCAGCGTATCTGGTTGCAGGTCTTGCTGGCGCTCTTTGCTGGGTAAAGATGCCGTGACCACGTGGGGAGCCGGATTGAGTGCAATGCGTTCGTGACGCACCACATCGTATTCCACATCGAAGTGGAGTTCGGGCTGAGTCGAGTTGCTGGCCTCGGCGAAGTGAATCTCATTGCCATATTTCGACTCGCGGGTTTTCTTTACCGGCAGATCGCCCTTGGCGGAAACGACTTTCACTTCCTGATTCGCGTCCGAGTGAGCTGCGGGAATCCAAATGCGGACCTTTTTCCCCGCAGGCACATTCTTTACTGTGAAAGCGTAGTGGAAGGTGAAGTGGCGGGAATCCTGAGCAAGGGGGGCGATTGCAAAAGCAAATAACAGCAATGATTGGAGACAGATCTTGCGCAGCATAGGCGGTATCCTTGTACGTCCTCAACTGAGAGCTGAGAACGGGGAACTGAGAACTCTTTGGAACCGACACACGGGCGTCTTAGAGGGAACGCCGTCAAGTAAAGCCGCGCTGTGGGATGCGCATGGGAATAAGGATGCCGGAAAAGTTCCGGCGATGCGTATTTTAACCCCAGGCTGCTGTGGAAAAGGGAAGAAGTGGTATCGGGGTTGTCTACGCTAGAATGCCTGCGTGCCCGTCGCCATCCAATGCCGCGATCTGCGCAAGACCTACGACGGCAAAGTCGAGGCCGTGCGTGGACTGAATCTTGAGATCCAGACCGGCGAGTGCTTCGGGCTGCTCGGGCCGAACGGGGCGGGGAAGACCACAACGATCGAAATTCTGGAAGGCTTGCTGGCACCCACTTCCGGAGAGGTGTCGATTCTAGGCCACGGTTGGCGCGAGAATGAACGCGAGATGCGCGAGTGGCTGGGCATTTCGCTGCAGGAGACACGGCTGTCGGAAAAGCTGACAGTTCGCGAAACCATTCAACTGTTCGCCAGCTTTTATCGCCAGCCGCGCTCGTCGGAGGAAGTGCTGGAACAACTGCAGCTCACGGAAAAAGCGGACTCCTGGGTGGGCAAACTTTCCGGCGGCCAGCGCCAGCGGTTGGCGGTGGCGACGGCGCTGGTGTGCAATCCCAAGATTCTTTTTCTGGATGAGCCGACAACCGGGCTCGACCCTCAAAGTAGGAGGCAGCTATGGGACATTATCCGCGGATTTCAGCGGGACGGCGGCACCGTGATGCTTACCACCCACTATATGGATGAAGCCGAGCGGCTGTGTGACCGACTGGCAATTGTTGACCACGGTCAGATCATCGCCGAGGGCTCGCCCGCCGATCTGATTGACCGCCTCGGTGGACATCACGTAGTGGAATTTTCCATCGGCGGGAACTCGGACGGGGCGGCATTACAGGCCTGGAAGGGATTGCCGAGTGTCGAATCCGTGCGTGAGGACGATGGCTTGGTCGCTCTGAACGTGAAGCAACCGCACTTGACCATCCCAGCGCTGCTCGACGCGATCGAGAAGCAGGGAAGTCAATTGCAGCATCTGACCACCCGGCAGGCCAGTCTGGAAGACGTTTTCGTCCGGCTGACGGGACGGCATCTGAGGGAACTGTGAGTCGGCATAATTTATGAGCGTCGCACAGGAAATTCCGACCACAAGTGCAAAGGTGCCACAGCGCCATCAGCCTCGGCGGAACGGGCGCTGGTCCGGCTATAGCCATTTGCTCATGGCTCGCATGCTGGAACTGAAGCGCGAGCCGGAAGTGGTCTTCTGGGTGTTCGTGTTCCCTCTGCTGCTGGCGCTGGGCCTGGGCATTGCTTTCCGCAACAAGCCGGCAGACTCGGTCCGAGTAGCGATCGTCGCAGGAGCCGGCTCCGAGGATGCGCAAGTGCTCCTCGCGCGTTCTCCGCATCATGAGCTCTTCAAAATCCAAACCTTGAATGCCGACGAAGCTCAAAAGGGATTCCGCCTCGGCAAATTCGATCTGGTCATTGAGCCGGACGGAAAAAGTGGTCTAGAATACCGCTACGACCCCGCACGCCCCGAAAGCGTCCTGGCGAAGGCCGAAGTGAACGACGCCTTGCAATCCGCCGCCGGCCGTAAAGACGTTGTAGCCACGAAAGCCGTGACTTCGTCCGAGCCAGGCTCTCGCTATATTGATTTTCTGATCCCCGGACTCTTGGGGATGAACTTGATGAATTCGGGTATGTGGGGGATTGGGTTTGCTCTGGTGGACATGCGCCAGCGCAAGCTGCTCAAGCGTTTCGTGGGCACGCCCATGCGCCGCGGAGATTTCCTGCTGGCGATCATGACCAGCCGCCTGCTGCTGATGGTTATTGAGATTGGCCTGCTGTTGGTGTTTGGCGTCCTCTTCTTTCACATGCGAGTTCTCGGATCTGTGTTTTCGATAGCCTTGTTGGGAGGACTGGGATCGTTAACTTTCGGAGGCGTCGGTCTCTTGACCGCGAGCCGCGCACAGAAAATTGAGAGCATCAGCGGCCTGATCAACCTGGTGATGATGCCCATGTGGATTTTCTCCGGCGTCTTCTTTTCCTACGAACGATTTCCTGCCGTCATCCATCCGCTGATCAAAGCACTGCCTTTGACCGCGCTCAATGACGCGCTGCGCGCGAGCATCCTGGAGGGCACGCCCTTGCTGCAACAGTGGCCCCGCTTAGTAGTGTTGGGACTGTGGGGTGGAATCTCGTTCGTGCTGGCGCTGAAGTGGTTTCGCTGGACTTAGATGGTGATTCCGAATTGATAAAAGCCCCGCTTAGGCCTCGTCCGCAAGTGGTGAGAAAGTGACGGACAAGGCCATTCGCGGTGCTTGCGAAAAAAATACAGCTATTACTTGACTAGCTTGGCGGCTTGCTTCCGCACTTTGGCCCAGCGTAGTCTTTGCGCTTCGGCAATCCGCCGCCGGGCGTCTTTGCTCAAGGTACGTCCCGTCCTCTTGAGCGTCTTCCCGCCAGCATGGCCTAACGCATCCAGCGCCTTCCCTACTCTTCCCATCTCCTTTTCGAGACGGGAGTACTCGTTCCGCAGGGAAGCAACTACTTTATTCAGACTGGTCATTTATTACCCCCTCGTAGGTCAAGGCTAACATGAAGAATTAAAAAGTAGGAAGAGATTAGAAGCATGAAGACCTACGGCTGCCCAACATTAAGCCACAACATCCCCTGAACCTTGCTCCAGTCGTCAGTTTCGCGGTTAAAAACCACCTCCCGGCGAGAATCGGAGTATCGTGTATCCAGTAGCTGGAACTTATAGATTGAGTCCACCTCCGCGCCGCTCTTGGGATCGTAGTACTTCCCATAGGTCACTCCGTAGCAGACATACAAGTGAGACTTCCACTGCAGCAGCATCGCATGCTGATCCCGCAAACTGCCAATCAACATACCGGCGCTGATCGCCGACGGCTCTAAATAGGTCGCAGTCACCGCAATCGGACGCCCATCGCTCAGAAGATGTCGGCCTTGCAGCTTCCCGGTAATGTCTTTCAAAGACGCGGGGTCGGCCTTTTCCGCGCTGTCGCCCAGTGCGGAGTCCTTTCCGCAGCATACGTTTCTGTCACGGATTATGGTATCGAGAGAGGTCAGAAGGACGTCCGACGGCTCACGGGAACGAGCCATCAGCACACGCAGACCGGTGACATGGACTTCTTCACTAATGGGATAGTCCTGCGCCTGCCCAAGGCTAGCCGCTAGCACGAGCGAAGTCATAATGCACATCAGCAGGCTTCGAAATGAAGGCTGGATCAAGCAAATTCGCGTCAAGCGATGCCCCCGGCTTACCCTCACCGTAACTGCATTGTAATCCTATCCAAGGCTGGTTAAGAACCGCGGCGCCTGCCGTGCTTTCGTCGCCTGCTCGAATGAATAAGCCAGCTTGATTAACGCGGGCTCGCTCCAGGCGCGGCCGAAGAATGAGATTCCCACCGGCAAGCCCGAAATAAACCCAGCGGTTACATTGATGTTAGGATACCCGGCGACCGCAGCAGCGTTGGAACTGCCTCCTGCCGAGTGGTCCCCATTGATCAGATCGGTGAGCCACGCCGGACCACCTGTCGGAGCCACGAT
Source organism: uncultured Acidobacteriaceae bacterium (assembly GCA_963733795.1). Classification (GTDB taxonomy): domain Bacteria; phylum Acidobacteriota; class Terriglobia; order Terriglobales; family Acidobacteriaceae; genus Sulfotelmatobacter. The sequence continues at coordinate 36,045 of CAVTED010000001.1, read as the reverse complement.
GGCGTCAAGCTTGTTCTTATCCATGACTGCATCAATGCCTTCAACCCGTGCCAGTTGATGATTCTTGGCCACAGCGTCCACATATTCCTTCTCGGTAAGTGGCCCTTTTTCTTGCGCCTTGAGAAATAAGTCCTGCCCGAAGTACGGCATTTCCTTCTGCCGGTTGCGCTCATTGAACTCGATGATGTCTTGTAACGTATGCACCGGCGCGCCCGGGCCGAGACGCGCCAGATAGGCGTTCAGGTCGGCCTTCAGTTCGTACATGAAGACCAGCAGTTCGCTCTCGTCGAATTTTCCAAAAGTTGAGAGGTCGGCAGGATCGACCAGCGTCGCTCCTTGTGTCTTCATCACGCTCAGAGCCTGCTCCATGAGCGCGTCCACGGCGTCGTTGAAGCCGAAATATTTTCGCGCAACGCCGATACGCGCGCCCTTCAGACCGTTGGGATCGCAATACTGCGAGTAGTCAGTCTGCGACTTGCCGGCACTGGCCGCCGTCGCCTCGTCGTCAGGATCGACGCCGGTAAGCGCGCCCAGAAGAATGGCCGCGTCGCGCACGGTGCGGCACATCGGGCCTGCGCCATCCTGGCTGTGAGAAATCGGAATGATGCCGCTACGGCTGACCAGTCCAACCGTAGGCTTGATTCCGGCCAAGCCCATTCGACGACGACGGACAAACGATGGAGCCATCGGTTTCGGTCCCAATGCCCGCGGCCGCAAGATTCGCTGAAATGCCCGCTCCCGTGCCGGAACTTGATCCACAAGCGTTGCGGTCGAGCGCATACGGATTTTTCGTCAGCCCGCCGCGTCCACTCCATCCGCTGACCGAATGGCTGGAACGAATGTTTGCCCACTCACTGAGATTTGTTTTGCCCAGAATCACAGCACCCGCCGCACGCAACTTCTGCGCTACGAATGAATCCTTGGGAGGTTTCGAGCCCACAAGAGCCAGCGATCCAGCCGTTGTCATCATGCGATCCGCGGTCGCAATGTTGTCCTTGATCAGTACGGGAACGCCATGCAGCGGACCACGCGGCCCTTTGGCTTTACGCTCCTGATCGAGCGCATCGGCGATCGACAATGCCTCCGGGTTGAGCTCGATGATCGCGTTCACCGCAGGGCCGCGCTTGTCGATCTCATCAATGCGAGCCCGATATTTTTCGACCAGCGAACGTGCAGTAAATTTGCCGGACTTCATACCATCCTGCAGTTCCGAAATCGTGATTTCATCGAGTTCAAACGACTTGACGTCGACAGGCGGCGTCGCGGGCGGCGAAACAATCTCCCGGGCGGAGCTTAACGCGGGATACAGTGTCGCGGCGGCGCTGCTAGTCAGAGCGGTTTGCAGAAACAGACGGCGGCTGGGACGTGGGCTCAACGGCTTATTTGTAGGCATCTTGCGGCGTTCCCCGAAGTGGTGCGATTGTGTGGAAAGGACCGGTCTTATTTAAACACGAAAAGGTGCGACGTTTGTTGCGGCGTGCGGGTGGGTGCAGCTCGCGCATCGCCTAAAGCGACTGCGATTCAGTTGTGAGCGGCGCGCAGCGGTGGTAGTCTAGCAGCGTTCGCCGGTCTGCTTCACCAGTCCCGGGCGGGAGTAGTTCAGCGGTAGAACGCCAGCTTCCCAAGCTGGATGTCACGGGTTCGATCCCCGTCTCCCGCTCCATTTTTCAATACCGGCCAAGTCATTGGCGGCGCTTCTCGTTCTTCACACTGTCGCATCATGTCCAATCGTGCACTCCTGGAAGTCTGCGTGGAATCGGTGGATCATGCCGCCGCGGCGGAACGCGGCGGGGCTCAGCGCATCGAGCTTTGCACTGACTTGTTCTCGGGCGGAATCACTCCGAGTGCTGCGCTGATGCAGACGGCTCGACGAAAGGTGCGGATTCCCATTCATGTCCTTATACGTCCTCGGGCGGGAGATTTCTGTTACTCCGATTCCGAACTTACAATGATGCACCACGAAATCCGCGCCGCGAAGCAATCCGGCATGGATGGAATCGTGTTGGGAATTCTGCGGGATAACGCTCGTGTGGACGTTGAACGGACACGGGCGTTGGTTGAACTGGCGCGTCCTCTGCCTGTAACTTTCCATCGCGCCTTCGATGTCGTGCATGACTTCGAAGAGGCGCTTGAGGAAGTGATACAAACCGGCGCTTCTCGCATTCTTACCTCCGCTGGGCGATCGCACGCCACAGACGGGCTGCAGACTCTGGCGGGACTGATCCAAAAGGCGAGAGGGCGGATTTTAATCATGCCTTGTGGCGGGATCAATTCGGATAATATTCTGACTGTTGTTCGGACCACGTTCGCGCAAGAAATTCATAGTTCAGTGGGAACTTCGCATGGCGGCCGAAAGAGCAACTGCTCTGGGCAGAACAGCGATTCTTGTTCCGCCGAGCAAATCGAACTGTTTGAGCAGAAGGTGGTGAAGTTAGTGAGTCTGCTGGCCGACCCGTTGCCCGGCGAACCTGTGCGTTAAGAACGCGGCAGGTCCTGTTTTCAACAACTCCTTCCCTCTGGTACTCTGCTACACCTATGCGCCCTTGCTATAGCCTGATTCTCTTGCCCTTAGTGGCCGCTTGTGCATTCGCTCAAAACGCTAAGCCGGCTTCCGACCGCGTCGCCGCACAGAACGCGCTTTTCGACGAGCAGTACGAGTCCGATCTGCGGAACTTCCCCGAGCGGGCCACCGCTTTCGGCGACTATCGCTATAACGACAAGCTTGCCGACCGTTCCCTCGAGGCCATCGCCCAATATCACAAGACCGACGCGGACTTCCTTGCCCGGCTCGAAGCCATTCCGACCGCCGGCTTCGACGACCGGGATCAACTCTCGCACGATCTGCTCGTGCGGGTTCTGCAGCAGCGCATTACTGATTACGATCTCAAAGAGTATGAGATGCCGATCAACCAGCAGAACGGCGTCCACACCAGCCTTGCCGATCTCCCGCTCTCCGTTCCTCTCGATTCCGTAAAGCACTATGAGGACTACATCGCTCGACTTCACCAGATTCCGCGAGTCCTCAGCCAGACCACGGAAGTCCTTCGCGCCGGCATGAAAGACAAGCTGATGCCGGTTCGATTTCTGATCGAGAAACTTCCGGTGCAGTGCGAGGGCATCATCGAAGCCGACCCGTTTCTGCAGCCGACCAAGAAATATCCTGCGAGCATTTCTGCCGAAGACCAGAAACGCCTGACCCAGCAAATCACCGATGCCATTAATACTGATGTCATTCCTGCGTATAAAACCTTCGCGGCGTTTCTACGCACAGATTACGCGCCGGCGGGCCGGACTACACTTTCCATCACATCTTTGCCGGACGGCGAGAAACGTTATCAAAACGATATCTACGCCCGGACCACCACGCATATGACGCCGGACGAGATTCATCAACTCGGGCTGCGTGAGATCGACCGCATCCAGGCCGAGATGACGGCCATTGCCAAGAAAGAAGGTTTTAACGATCTTGCTTCGTTTCGCGCTTCTCTCAAAACTAATCCTAAATACGTTCCAACTTCGGCCGAGCAGATTCTCGACGACTTCCGCCGCTACATCGCGCAGATGGAGCCGAAACTTCCGCAGCTTTTCACGCTGCTTCCGAAGTCGCCGGTAACGGTCGAAGCCATTCCTGCCTTTCAATCCGCCGCTGCCACCCACTATGTCACCGGCACGCCGGACGGGAAGCGCCCTGGCCGCGTGGTGGTTGCGACCTCCAAGTTCGCGGAACGCTCGCTGATCGACGACGAGGCCATCGCCTACCACGAAGGCATTCCCGGCCATCACATGCAGCTCTCCGTCCAGCAGCAGCTCACCGGATTGCCTAAGTTCCGCCTGCATGGGCTGGGCTTCAACGCTTACATCGAAGGCTGGGCGCTCTATGCGGAGCAACTCGGCAAAGAGGTCGGGTTCTATCAGGATCCCGTGTCTGATTACGGCCGCCTTTCTTCCGAACTTTTCCGCGCCGTGCGTCTTGTGGTCGACACTGGGATCCATTCCAAAGGATGGACGCGCGATCAGGTCGTAGATTTCTTTCGCAAGTCGGGCGCCGTGGATGAGCCCACCATCCAATCTGAAACCGACCGCTATATCGCCTGGCCGGCGCAAGCCTTGAGTTACAAGCTCGGCCAGCTCAAAATCCGCGAGCTTCGCGACCGGGCGCAGAAGGAATTGGGATCTAAGTTCGACATTCGCACTTTTCATGACGAAATGCTCGACGGCGGAACGCTGCCGCTCGATCTGCTCGAAGCTCGCACGGATAAGTGGATCGCGGAACAGAAAGCGAAATAAGCAGTGGAGCGGGTGGCCGAGATCAAAAGGACGGGCCCCAGCAACACTCTCACTCTGATCACAGTGTCAGGAATCCCCCGGTCTGTACCGGGCCTGTCTGACCCCTCCCCCATATTTTTTTGCAAGTATCGCTCTAAAATCCTCATTTCATTGGAGTTGGTGTTGGTAGATATGAGCCGATCCGGGCAAAATCTTGAGCCATAAGGGCTTAGGGCTAAAATCTTCCGGAATAAGGACTTAGCTTCGGCTTCCAGACCGCGGACCGGAGAGCTTTTGGCGAACTGGTTGGGAGAGCCCTCGCGCATGTAGCGAGCTTGCTCGTTCTGAAATCCTCAGTAAAGGTTGTTCGTCACACGAAGTGAGGTTTTTTCTGTGGAAGGCTGTGGAAAAAAGACAGGGTTAGAGTGCCTTTGCGGGGGCATACTTCCGGGCCGCTGGACGGACGAATGCGTTTGTCCAGACGTGAGCTCGTGCTGGGGAAAGGAAAAAGCAGGTTCCTCCACTCCGCCGTCGCATTCGCTCCGGCTCCGGTCGGAATGACAGGGCTTTCTTTGCACCCGAATCGGGAATGAAAAAAGGATGGCCGCCCAGCCTTAAGCTGCATTGCTGCCCCACTCAAGGCCAAAGGCGGGCTTGAGTAGGCCACCCGCCTTGGGATCAACAGCAAAATTCTGGGCGGGTGATTCGGAGCTGCAAGCTGACAGCAGATTCCTCGGCGATATGGCCGCCTTCGGAATGACAAGACTATCGAGGTTCCGGGGCTTCTTAGGGGTGGAATATCCGACAGGGCGGCTGAAGCCGTTCGTAGTGGCTCATCATCGTGGGCTGGGAATGTGGGCACCGGGGCTGAAGCCCGTCCTGATTTAAGGGCTTTACGCGGCGCTGAAGCGCCGCTCTTCCACGGTGCTGCGCTCTTCCGCGGTGCTCTTCCACGGAGCGCTGCTTTCCGCGCGGGGGCGTATTTCGGGCAAGACCCCGATGTTGCAAACAATTTCAATTACCCTTGTGCCACTTCTATGGCACGTTCTGGCGTTGCGCGCGGTAACCTGCGCAGGTTACTTTTGAAACATCCTTCTCCCCCAGAGGTCACTTGATGGGGGTTCTTGAAAAGCTTCCGACGTGCATGATCGTAGGTGTACTGGTCATGATCTTTGCATGTCTCAAGCGTCACACCCGTTGTGCACGGCTGACCCTCTGGGCCGTGGGGTGGACGCTGGTGTTTATCCACTTTTTGGCCCAACTGCTGGAGCCTGCCGGCCATGGGATTCCATTGCTTCGCGCCGTGGACGGCGGCGCACTGCAACTTTCCGCCGTCGCATTCCTGGTTTCGGTTTCCGCGGTGGTCGAGGATCGAGCCAAGCGAACGCTGACTCTGCTGGCGCTGGGCGTGCCTTCCGTGAGCTACTCTGTGCTGCAAGCATTCGATGTCCAGTTGCGATGGCCCCATGTTGTATGCCTGATTGCCTGCTTCGGCGGCGCAGCATGTTTTTTCTTCTGGGTGAAGCGCGGATTTTCCGCGTATCTGGCCACGATCACTTTGCTGTCGTCCGTGGCCTTCGCGTGGGCTCTGCGCGCCGCCCTGGATGGTTCTTTTCATGAAGGCACAGTGGTACTGCTCGGTATCGGGTTTGCGCTGCCTGGTGTCCTCATTTGTCGAAATTATTGGGACGCGTCGCCTGGAGTCCTGACGATTTCGATAGGATTTTTCTGCTGGGGAGCCGTGTTCCCGATTCTCTTTCTTACCGATCGCTTCGCTTTGAACATAATTTTTCCGAGCGCAATTTGGGATACACCCAAGCTGTTTGTCGCCTTCGGAATGATCCTTGCAGTGGTCGAAGACAAGTCGCACGCAATCGTCGGGATGCAACATCGCGCGGCGGAACTCAGTCGTCAGTTGGAACGCTTTTCAGCGATCAGCTCTCGTCTGTTGAGCAGCGCAGCGCCCGAATCGATTTGTCCGGAAATCGCCTCGGCGATCACGGAACTCAGCAGCTTTCATGCAGCCGTGATCCACATCGAGAGTCCGGAGGGAATGCTGCGGATGGTTGGGTCCAGCGGGCTGGCGCACGAGTCGTTGCCGATCCTGCAAGAACGAACGGAGCACTGGACCGTCGTCGATATCCAGAAGCTTTGTGCTGAGGCGCGTCGAATCGGCAAGAGATCGTTCGTCTTGCCGACGAATGGCCCTTCGTTTGGTGTCGCAAGTAGCGAGGCACACTGGCCTCTACCGAAGGGTACTGAGATTTTGATACCTCTATGTTCGGCAGCGGGAGCATGTTTTGGAAGCATTACCTTAGCTGCGTCCTACGGCGAAAGCGCGCTCCGCATGCGGGAACTCGACCGAATCGAGTCGCTGGCCGCCGATCTGTCCGTAGCGGTTGCCATGAAATCATTGCACAGTCAGTTAGTGTGGTCGGAAAAGCTGGCCGCGATGGGCCAACTGGTGGCTGGCGTTGCCCATGAACTGAACAATCCGCTCACGGCGATCATGGGGTTTGGAGAATTGATGAGCGATGCTGTCACCTCGACTGGCACCGGCGATCAACTCAAGCGGCTGATGAGCGAAACCCGCCGCATGAAGCGAATTACCGACAATCTGCTTCGCTTTTCGCGGCGGAGTTCCGCGGACACGAACGTTGCACAGTTATCTCCCATAGTTCAGGAGGTTTTGACGCTTTGCGAATATTACACGCGTACTTCGATGATCTCGGTAGAAACCGATATCGCGAGCAATCTTCCGGTCCTCGCAATCAACGAAGATGAAATCAAACAGGTTCTGCTGAACCTGTTCAACAATTCCTGCGACGCGCTGCGAGGCGTTGCCGGCGGCAAGAAGATCACGATTCGCGCGTACGAAAATGGTGCTCGTGCTGTGATCCAGGTGGAAGACACGGGTCCCGGATTCTCGAATCTGAACCGCGCGCTGGATGCCTTTTATACCACCAAGCCTGTGGGTAAAGGCACAGGGCTGGGATTGAGCATTTGTTATGGAATCGCAAAGAGACGCGGCGGAGAACTCAGGATAGAAAACGTTGAACCGCACGGCGGACGCGTAACCCTGGAGGTGCCGATTTCCGAACCACGGTCACCGTCACTTCGGGTTGCCGGCGCACACGCGTCACGCTAACGCGCAAGATCGTGCTCGGCGCCGCGGAACAGGGCGCGCATGGCGCGGATCACCCAGCGCGTCAGAATAATGATGATTACGACGAATAACGTCGCCACCGTGCCGGCCAGGTACGGATGGCGCGTGGCCACCCATGTCAGGGCGATGGCTAAGACATCTTCACCGAGGCTCAGCGTGATGTTCGAGAACGGTTCGGGCGAGGGCGTCACGGCGGCGCGGGCTGCGGTTTTGCCGGAGTGGGCAATCAGCGCTACTGCAGCACCCAGCAGGGTGGCTAAGAGTTGGTGTTCGGGAGAAAGTTGGCTGGTTGCCTGATAGGCCAGCAGTCCAGCGACTGGGACGCGGATGAAGGTGTGCAGGGCGTTCCAGATCAGATCGAACGCGGGGATTTTGTCGGCGAAGAATTCGACGAAGAAGAGTGTCGTGCTGACGGCGATGACTGGCCATCCAGCTAGCAATACCAATCCCGGCGGGAGCGGGAGATGACCGAAGCGGGCCAACAGGCCGAGGACTGCGACCGTCGCATAAAGATTCAGGCCGGCGGCGAAGCCGATCGCGACCAACAACGCGAAGAGTTCACTGGACGGGATTTGGAGGACGTTGAGCATTGGGAAGTATGGGTTCGAGGGGAATGATAGCGCTTCGGCGACGGGTGGGCGAGTCTGATCGCAGTTGAGAAGTGTCGCCAGCACCGATGCCGCCGGGTTTGCCCGGCCGGACGGACGAGGGAGGCTGTCGCCACGTGAATCAAAATACAAAAGGCCGCTCTGCGATTCCAGAGCGGCCTTTCAAACTTCGCATCTCTGCGTTAGAGCGTGGACTCGATTTCGAAGCCCCAGGCTTCCAGAAGAGGCTCGGGGATGTATTTCGAATTCTTGTTACGGCGGGCCCACTCGCGCAGGCGCGTCGAACGCAGATATTGGTCCGGCGAGAGCTTATATTCGCGCACGACTTGCTCAAATTCGGTGATGGTCGGGGTGATGGGCCCGATCGGCTCGGGCTTGCCCCAATTGGGATTTCCGCGTCGTTTAGCCATGAAAAATGCCTTTCCACATAAGGGGATGAAACCGCAATTTTCTCTCTAACTATATGATTCTCCGCGTCGCCTTCAGGATGCAACTTGGAACGCGGGCTTCGCGTAAACAGAATTGGACCTAAGACTGATCCGAACGCAAAGCTAATCGGAGACACAGTATGTTGAGCCAATTTTGATCGAAAGTCAATGGAAATTTTAGCCCCACAACACGAGGAAATACGCGCAAGCCGTGGATACCAAGGTACTTATACCGATCCTATTTGGCTCTAGCCCGGTCAGGTTCCCACAATGGAAATGCGCTAGCGTTGAGTCCGCACTCTTCCCAGGTCAGAGACCGGGACATTACGACCGTAACCCGTCATGCGGGAGAGCCATTGATCGCCCCGGTCGATGAACATAGAGTGCAGAGAGGAGTCCCGTCAGGCGGTACCCAGACTGCTGCGTGTTGCCCATGGAAAGACATTTGCTCTGCAATCGAATCGCTGAGTTTACGGCACAAAGACAGGTCGAGCCATGAGTCTGAAAGCGCTGTTATTGTGTTCGGACGAAAAGATCGTACGGGTATTGCGTCGCGTGCTGGGCGATCTGGATATTGCGGTCGAGCTATGTGCCAACGCGGACACCGCCTTGCGCAAGCTTACACGGCAGCGGTTCGAGGCGATCATTGTGGACTGCGCCGACGACGGCGCCAATGACGTGCTGCGGAGCGCCCGCAGCGCTCCCTGCAACAAGCAGGCGGTCGCGGTCGCCATTGTTGAACCCATTGTTGGCCTTAAGGCCGTGTTCGATGTGGGAGCGCACTTCGTTCTGTACAAGCCCGTATCGAGTGAACGGGCGAAGTCGAGTTTCCGGGCAGCGCGGGCTCTGATGAAGAGCGAGCGGCGGCGCTGGGCGCGGGTCGCGGTGCAGATTCCTATCGTCATTCGCAGCGCCGGATCGGGTGGGAACGTCAAGGTGAACACCATCGATCTGAGCGAAGGCGGAATGGCAGTCAAGATCGGGCGCGGTAAGCGGCTATCGGGACAGTGGCAGATCGCGTTCACGTTGCCGGGGACACAGATTTCTCTGGAGCTTCCGGCCGAGTTCGCCTGGGAAGGGACGAGCGACCAGGCAGGACTGCGCTTTCAGCAGATTTCGCCGGAAGCGACATTGCAGTTGCGGGAATGGCTCAAACGGAATTCTTCCGAAGCGGAACAGGACGATCCGCCGATTCGCTGTCAACTTACCGATCTGAGCGTAGGCGGATGCTATCTGGAAATTTCGTCGCCATTTCCGGTGTCCAGCCGCGTGGCTTTGTCGATGCGCGCCGGCGAAGTAGAAGTGCGGGCGCAAGGAGTGGTTCGAATCATGCATCCGGACAAGGGGATGGGTGTCGAATTCACGCAAGCCACGCCGGAACATCGCGCCGCCGTGGAAAAATTCCTGGGTGTACTCAACGAAAACCGCACACTGTTGCCGGAGTTGTTGGTGGAACCTGAGGGATTGGAATCGGAACCCGGCATCGGTCAATCTCCGTCGGCGAAGACAGATGATCCGTTGCTTCAGTTGTTCTACGGAAATTTGCTGACGGCAGAGGAATTTCACGAAGCCATGCGCAAACAGCGGCGGATCACACCCGGCACGGCCGCGAGCGCGTCGGCTGCCGCTCACGCATAGTTCTGGCAGTCATAAGTTTGAACAAAGCTCCGTTTCCGGCAACAACATCCCATACGTCGGTACAACGGGGTTGGAGTCGGTGGGAGAGCCAGCGTGTTTTCTGCGAACATCCCTAAGCTAAAATGAACGCAAGCCGGGATGGCGAAATTGGCAGACGCAGCGGACTTAAAATCCGCAGGTCCGAAAGGACTGTGGGGGTTCGATTCCCCCTCCCGGCACCAGCACCTTAATCATCACAATTTACCGACTCGCAGTAGCAGCCTTCCAGCAATTCTCTAAGCCTGAGCCTAATTCCACTGCAAAAGTTACGGAGGTCCGATGGGCTGCAATGGCCGTTGTTGCGGCTGTTGTTCCTGCGGGAGAGGCAGGGATGGCGTGATTGCCGGCGCCGCTCCGTTACCCACGGTGAACGTCGTGGATGTGCTGTTGGAGGCGCCAAACTGATTCATCACGGTTACTGTCGCTGTGTAAGTGCCGGCAGTAGGGAAGGTTTCGAGCGCGGCCGGAGTGAAGAACTGGCTACCATCCGAGTATCGGACCTGGGAGCTGATGAGAAATCCGTCGGGGTCGGAAGATGTAGCAGTGCAGCCGAGGATAGTTGTCGGCGATATATTGGGTAACGCCGCAAACGTGATTTTGGCGATCGGCGGGATATCACCCGGCTCAGCGACCACGCTTGAGGATGCACTGGCGGTCACGTTCCCGGAGCTATCGAGCGCTTGCACAGATAGCTGATGGGTGCCGGTGAAGATCTTCAGAGCCGTGTTCAGCGTGTCACCGCTGGCCGCGTAGGCCTGCTGGCCATCAATCAACACCCGCATCACTGACACTGGAGTCCCTGGATTGGCGGCGGCCACCAGTGGAGTCGGCCAGTTCACCGTCGAGCCGTTGCCAGGTGTGACGATAGTGACGCCGGTCGTCGCGGGCTTCGCCGAAATCTTTTGCACTGCGACCGAGGAGGCGCCAGCTGCGTCGTACCCGTAGGCTGTAATGAGGTATGTTCCAACGGCGGCATAAGTGTGCGAAGCCGATGCCTCGTTCACAACGGTACCATCGCCAAAGTCAATTACCGAGCGAGCAATGCTGCCCGACGAAGACGCAGTTGCAGCGTATGTGAGGGAACCGGTTTGCGAGACGTCAAGCGAAACCGCAGGCGGTTGGTCGCCGGGACGATACGCAATCGCGGGCGACATTTTGTTCTGAATGCTGGGCATGCCTGTCGCTTTGACATACACCGAGTAGGGGGCCGCAGTAAGGTTCATCTGGCTTAGATCCAACGAGTGCGTACCTCGTGGAACATCGCTCACCTTCGTGAGGTTTGTGCCATCGGTACTGATAAACACCGTGTAGTGATCAATCGTGTTCTCATTGCCGCCACTGACGGTCCAACTGATCTTTGTGCCGGACTGTGAGGGCGTCAGATAAACGCAGTTGTCGATGCCGGGTTCGATCGCGGTCCCTTCTTCGTAATCGTTCCAAGTGGCGATCTGCATTGCGGGCAGCTGGTTGCTGCTGGAATAGAATTTCCCCGCCTCGCCGAAGGTTTGCAACCAGGTTTGTCCACACTGCTGATCGATCACGCGGTTGGTTCCCCAAGTGGCGAGCGTGTCGTTGAAACCCTTATAGGCAGAACCGAAAGCCATGCGTCCCGATGCCTGCTGCGCGGCCGTGTAGAACGAGTCCTGGGACGTCAATTCGGGATCGAAGGGATTGTTCGAGTCAATGTTGACCCAGGAAAATCCGCCCTCGGAGGGGTTCCGGGTGAAAGCGCCATTTCCTTGAAAGATCAGCAGGGGATTGCCGGGAATGGATGCGACTACGCGGCTCCAGTCGATGTAATAGGCATCCACGCCGAAAAAGAAAACCACTGGCCGGCCGTTGAACTTTATGTACGCAGGTGACGATTCATATTGCGATGCCACGTAGGTTAAATCGGAGATGAGTTGACTGGTCACGTCGCATCCGTTGCTGGAGGCGGCGGTACCCAATGCCCCCATATCTTCCATGATGGCGAACTCGAAGTTCCCGGCATTGGCCTCAGCCTCGCTTTTCAGCAACTGGGTCGCGCTCTCAATGCTTGTGGTAGATGCTCCATACCAGGCCGCGATTGCGCCCTGGACGCCGCGGCTGATCATGTCCTCGACCTGTCGATGTACTTGCGCCGGGTCGCCGGAATTGTAGCCAACGCTCATGTGGTCTGATCTTCCGAACCAGCCCAGCCAAGTCACATACATTTTGGTGTTCGATCCGCTGTAGAGCAGGGATTGGAGCGAACCTTTGCTGACATTACTGGCGCCGATGTTGCCGTTGGTTTGACGCGTAAAGGAATCGGCGGCACTGGTATTGTTACCGGTCTCCGCCTGCAACGTGGTGGTTGGGGTCAAAACCGGAGGCGTGGGCGCTGTAGAAACGGGAGTTGATGAACTTCCACAACCTGCAAGCAAGGTTGTTAGACCCACCACGGTGGCGAGGCTAAAGGTGTGCAGGGCAGGATTAGACTTCACAGGAACTACTCCATGGCAGTACTCAGGAAACGATTGAGGAATCCCGACTGCAGGATGGCTACACGGTTGGCGGAGAACTTCCCTAAGTCTAAGGACTGTTCGGCGGAAGGTCAAACCGGCGTCGGGGATCAACAGCTGGACACCGCGACATGCTCCTGGACAAAACCTAGTCCCTCAGCGTGTCACGCAAACATCTCCAAGGCTCGGAACGGATAACGAGGGCAATGGAGGATCATGCTAGCATGATCGCGATTCACGAAAAAAAGGCCTAGGATTTTTTGCCATGAATTTCAGCCGCCGCAGCTTTGTTCGACTCGGGGTGGGAACCGCGCTATCGCTGCGGGCTGCCCGCTTGCTGGCACAAGGGGTTTCGACCCACACCGCTACGCCATTGCCACGACCCGCGGCGTCCGGACGTCCCTTCAACGCCCATTTCGTGGACGTGGCTGCTGCCGCAGGTTTGCACGCGCCAGTGATCTATGGTGACACGGAAATCAAGAAGTACATTGTTGAGTCCACGGGATGCGGCTGCGCCTTTATTGATTACGATAATGATGGGTGGTTGGATGTGTTTATGCTGTCGGGCACTCGGCTCGGGGGCGCTCCCGACGGCACCACGAATCGGCTCTACAAAAACAACCGCGATGGAACGTTTACGGATGTCACAGAAAAAGCCGGGTTGCGCTCACTGGGATGGGCCTGCGGGGTCTGCGTCGGAGACTATAACAATGATGGCTTTGACGATATCTTTTGCACCACTTTCGGGCAGAACGTGCTGTACCGCAATAATGGGGACGGAACTTTCACCGACGTGACGAAGCAGGCAGGACTGTTGAGCGATCAGCATAGGTTTGGGGCCGGCTGCAGCTTCGTAGATTACGACCGCGACGGACATCTCGATCTCTTCGTTTCCAACTATGTGCGCTTTTCCTTTGAAAATGCCGCTGCTCCGGGCGAGAACGCCAATTGCAGATGGAAAGGAATTCCGGTGGAATGCGGGCCGCGTGGATTAGGCACGGGCAAAAACTCCCTGTATCGCAACAACGGTGACGGAACGTTCACTGATGTAACGCAACGAGCCGGCATCAGCCATTCACCCGCTACCTACGGCATGACCGTCGTTGCGGCGGACTTCGATGAAGACGGATGGCAGGATATCTATGTGGCCTGCGACTCTACTCCGAGTTTGTTATTCATGAACAATCGAGATGGCACGTTTCGTGAAGAAGGAGTACTGCGCGGGGCGGCCCTGAGCGATGATGGCATGGAGCAGGCGGGTATGGGCGTCGGCATCGGAGATTATGCTCTAGACGGACATCTCGACATATTCAAGACGCATTTTGCGGACGACGCCAACATCCTTTATCACAACGACGGGAAAGCGAATTTCGAGGATGCTACCGGGTCCTCGCGCCTGGGGGTTGAAACTCGTTACGTGTGCTGGGGAGCAGGCATCGTCGACCTCGACAACGACGGCCTTCCGGACCTCTTTATGGTTACAGGGCATGTTTACCCTCAAGTGGAACGAACCTTGCCGCAATACCCCAATAAAACTCCGCGGGTGGTTTTCAGGAACCTGGGCAGAGGTGTATTCGAAGAACTCATCCCGGAGGCTGGTCCCGGTGTGGCGGCGGCGCACTGCAGCCGGGGGTGCGCCTTTGGAGACTTTGACAACGATGGAGATATCGACATACTGATCGTCAATCTCAACGAGCCCCCTTCGTTGTTGCGCAATGACCTCAGCGGGAAGGCCAACTGGATTAAAGTGAAACTGGAAGGGGTTAAGTCCAATCGAAGCGCCATCGGAGCTAGAGTGCTTGTCCATTACGGAGGCAAGACACAGGCGCAAGCGGTGCTGAGTCAATCCAGCTTTTACTCGTGCAGCGATTTTCGCTTGCATTTCGGTTTGGGGAGCTCGACTTCTGCGGACATCGAAGTGTTTTGGCCCAGCGGCCTGCACGAAACCTTTAAGCAGAACCCTGCCAATCGGCTCATCACCATTAAAGAAGGGGTGGGTCTCGTGCCGAACCGCGGATGGGCCAAAGCTTAACGGTGATTCATAGAGTCTTGACTGCAGTGCGTACCGAATAGGCACATGCACTATTGTCGCGTTGCCGCAGACGTAAATTCCGAAAGGCGCGACTGCGGAGGCGCACCCCACGCGCAACCCCAGACAGGGTAGGCAACCCTCCGAAGATTTGTTTTCCTGATGCTTCTTAGAAGAATAACGAAATTGTTCTTGACATTGGTACCGTGTTGGGTCTACATAGGGGCCCATTAGTTATTCGTGTCTCGGCCCCGTTCGCGACGTTCCGTAAAGGAAACTTGTACACGCGATTGGCGTATCCACGCGGCATGTTTCCTGTCGTTAGATGACTTCTTGGGGAGGAAACAAATGGCAAATCTCAGGAACTTTGGGCTCGCTTTGTTGGCGGCGGCAGTTCTTCTGGTGCTCACGCCATCGACCGGGTGGGGCCAGAACGTGTACGGAACTATTACCGGAACAGTCACGGATGCCAGCGGGGCCGTGATTAGTGACGCCGCGGTCACTCTGACGAATCTGGATAACGGAGAAAAGCACAGCATACAAACGAATGCCTCCGGCAATTACACATTCGTGAATCTCTTGCCCGGCCGCTACAAGATCGAGGGCGAGAAAACCGGCTTTAAGAAGTTTGTGCGCGAGCCCATCGACGTTGAGATCGAAGCCGGATTGAGAGTGGATATCGCGTTGCCCATAGGCGCGCAAAGCGAGACCGTCGAAGTGACTTCGGAAACGCCTTTGCTCCAGCCGGAGACGAACTCGCTGGGACAGGTGGTCGAACAGCGAACGGTCACGGAGCTGCCCCTGAACGGGCGCAATCCACTGGCGATGGTGGCCATGGTTCCGGGCATCGTGCCACAAGGCCAGCCCTCGGCTGGCAATGCATCGGGAGGCAATCCAGTCGGCGCTAATCCGTTCGCTATGGGGGATTTTCAGGTTGGCGGAGGGCAGGCCGGACAAAGCCAGATCCTGATCGACGGCGTGCCCACCAATGGAGCGTACCTGAACGTCGTCACCGTGATCCCAACGCAAGATGCAATTTCGGAATTCAAAGTTCAAACCAACAATCTCGGCCCCGAGTACGGGCGATTTGCCGGCGGAGTCATCAACCTCTCGACCAAGTCGGGCGGGAATGCCTTCCATGGTTCGTTGTACGAGTTCTTGCGAAACAAAGTACTGAACGCAAACGACTTCTTCGCCAATCAAGCCCGCATTGCTCGTCCCCCGTTTACGCAAAATCAGTTCGGCGGGAACGCGGGAGGGCGCATTATCCGTGACAAGCTTTTCTTCTTTGGGAGTTATGAGGGATTTCGCCAGCGCAAGGGAAGTATCTTCACGTCGTGGGTTCCTGATGCAGCTGAGCGCACGGGCGACTTTTCGCAAGTAGGGACCACCGGCACTTCCCAGGCGTTTAATATTTACGATCCGCTGACCAGTAGCGGCTGCACCTCAGGCGTCCCCGCTTGCAGAACGCAATTCACGGGAAACAAAATTCCGGCTAACCGAATCGACCCGACTGCTCAGGTGCTTCTGTCCTACATGCCGCTGCCCAACCAAACGGGCAACCCCAACGGGAACTTTGTAGAGAGCTACAGCACCGGTGGAGACGTTGACCAGTACAACGGGCGGATTGACTTTAACCTGAGCGCCAAGCAAAGAATTTTCGGACGGTACACGCACTCCCACATTTTGTCGCTTCCCGACAGTCCGTTTAACCAAATCTGCACAGACCGCTGCACCGAAACCACCACTGCCCACCAGGTTTCATTGGCTGACACCATTGCGATTTCGCCGAAGACCGTCTTAGACCTGCATCTGGGCTATACGCGGTATGTCTACCTGCGCACGCCGCTGAGCCAAGGCATCAACATGTCGAAGTTTGGTCCAAACTGGGCGGCTTTAGCCCCCGAGATGACCTACACTCACATCCCACAGGTGTGCATTTCAGAGACTCCAGGCGACCAGCGGTGGGGCGGCGGTTGGTGCGCTCAAGGCACCGGGAGCGGCATCGGCGCCTGGGACGACACTTTTAGCTTTACGCCTATGCTTTCCAAAATTATGGGAAAGCACAACTTCAAATTTGGCGGAGAATTTCGTCTGCTCCGCAACGACTATTATCAGAGCAACGATCCTGCGGGCTTGCTCTTCTTCGATGCAGCTATGACCGCGGCTAACCCTCAATCTGGCATCGGCACTTCCGGGGGCACCGCCCCACAGGGGGGAAATGGATTTGCTTCCTTCCTGCTCGGATATGGGAGTACCGCTAACGATGGCAGCGTGACCGAGCCGGCCCGGACAGCAGACGAAGTTAAGTACGGTGCGATTTATGCGGGAGATACTTTCCAGGTCACCCGCAAGCTCACTCTGAATCTTGGAGCTCGCTTCGACCTGCAGGGAGATTGGACCGAGCGGTACAATCGCATCGTGGCGGTGAACCCGACCGAGGCGAGTCCACTGTTGACGATCGATCCTGCGCTGGCGAGTACAGTGAACCCCGCTACAGGGCAAACCTTTGCCAATCTAAAGGGTCGCTTTGACTTGGTGGCATCCAGTCCACATCCGAGCCGCAGCGCTTTTCCCGCCTGGAAAAATGTCAGTCCGCGTCTCGGGATCTCTTATCAGTTGGACAGAAACACGGTCATCCGTTCTGGTTATGGAATGTTTTTCCTGCCGGTTGATGTCCGGTGGAATGATGCGCCGCATAACCTCTTCATCAACTCCTTCGTCACGCCATTTCTCACAACCAAGCCGGATGGAGTTACCCCGCTTGCTACATTGTCCAATCCTTTCCCCCAAGGCGGAATTATTCCACCCTTCGGAAGGAACCAGGGCTTAATCGATGTGCAAGGGAATGGCAACGAAGCACCCATCGGTAATACTCCGCCGCCTTACGTGCAGCAGTGGAACCTCGACATTCAACGCCAGTTCCCTGGCAATACATTGGTTGACATAGCGTACGCCGGGTCCAAGGGCACACATTTGCCCATGCACGACCAGACCTTAAACCAGTTGCAGCCGCAGTATTTGCCTCAGAACTCACCGAACCCCGCGCAACAGATAACGATGCTGACGACGGATGTGACTAACCCGTTCGCCGGCAACTGCACGAGTACAGTGCCAGGCCAGTGCATCGGGCCCGTGCGGTCGGGCAACATGGGCACGCAAGCCACCGTGAAGCAAGGCCAGCTACTCTTGCCTTATCCCCAGTACGACGGCTTCAGTATGTCCGAGCCGGATAACCGCGATTCCATCTACCACTCTCTGCAGTTGAAGGTGGAGAAGCGCTTCTCTGCGGGCGCGCAGGTGCTTGCCAGCTACACCGTCTCCAAACTCATAGATGACACTAACTCGGAAATCAATTGGCTCGAAGCCGCCGCCCCCAGCTGGAACGACTTTGACGTCTATAACCGCCGCAGCTTCCGGAGCCTGGATGGATTCGACGTACCACAGCGCCTGGTTATCGGTTCCGTTCTGGATTTGCCCTTTGGAAGGGGTAAGAAGTTTGCCAGCAACTTGAATGGCGTTGGCAATAAGGTAATCGGCGGATGGGGAGTCGATACCATCATCACCTTCCAGAAAGGCTTCCCGATCATCATTGGTGGCTGCCCCGGCCCGCTCAGTTCCTTGGGCATTCCCGGTGTGGGTTGTTCGCGGCCGACGAAAACAGGGCCGGCGTCGCTGACTTCAGGTCCTCTGGAGACGCGGCTGGCCCATTGGTTTAATACTTCAGTATTCACCAACGGCACTCCGGGCGTGTACAACTACGGCAACGATCCGCGTGCCGAGCCAAACATACGGGATGACGGAGAGAGGAACTTTGACTTCGCTCTCTTCAAGAACACCAAGTTTGGCGAGGACGACAGATATGGGCTCGAGTTCCGGTCGGAATTCTTCAACGGATTCAATCACCCGCAATTCTCTCCGCCGAATGGAAGCTGTTGTACCGGCGCCAACTTTGGTCAAGTAACTAGCCAGTACAATCTTCCACGCTTGATCCAGTTTGGTCTGAGGATGACCTTCTAACCTTTTGTGCCCGGGCGATCCCTCTGCCCGCCCGGGCACACCATTCTTTTGTTTGGTATATTCGGGGTTAGACACCCATCTTCCATGCGGCCCAGGGGGAACATTTCAGGAACACCGCCTCGGTCAACCTTCCTCCAAGCACATTTCCACGTTAATCCCGTTGACGTAATTACTGGCTCGCCAAGAAACGGCTGGGCAAGAGCGGCTGCCTTCTTTGTGTTAGCCCTCTGGTTGATAGCTCCCAAGTTCGCACTTTGCCAGACATCCGAAGAACAACTCGAACTCTCCTTTCGCGCGGGCCAGGCAGCGCTAAAACAGGGTGAGTTCGTCCTTGCCACACAAGAATTTAAGAAGGTGCTGGCGATTGATCCAACCTTAGTCGAGGCCGAGGTGAACCTGGGCCTGGCTTACCAGAGCCTGTTCGAATACGACTTGGCGGTCCGGCATTTGACGAAGGCCCTGCGCGAAAGGCCGAACCTGCTCGGGGCCACGGTAATCGTCGGAATGGATTACCTCAAGCTAGACTCGCCACAGAAGGCAGTTCCGTTCCTGCAGCATGCGCTGAAGCTTGATCCTTCCAACCATGAGGCCCGCCAGGCTTTGGCTTCGGCATACCTGGTGCAGGACAACTTCCGCAGCGCGGCTGACGAGTTTCGTCAGATCGCCGCGCTTGATTCCGACAAGTCCGAGGCCTGGTTCAGACTCGGGCATGAGTACCTGGATTTGGCGGCTCGTTTGGCCTATCGGGGAGCGCATCTGTATCGTGAGTCAGCTTGGGGGCATCGTTTTCTCGGCGATCTCTTATTGCAGCGTAGCCGTTGGGAAGATGCTGCGCAGGAATACAGGAAGGCGCTTGGCATTGAGCCGAAGCAGTCGGGCTTGCATACATCACTAGGCCAAGTTTTTTTGCATGAGGGGAAATTGGAAGAAGCCGAAACAGAATTTCGCCAGGAGCTTCAGCTCGATTCGCGAAATGAGCTGGCATGGCTCGGTTTGGCAAATCTGCAGCTGGCCAAAGGCCAAGCTACAGATGCACTGGCATCCGTGGGAAAGGTTTGGGAAATCTCTCCTGAATTTTTGGTTTTGCAACGGGAATTCCCGTCGATCGAACTTTCTCAGCAAGCAAAGGCCTCGCTATCGCGCGTGCAGGACGAACCAGAAGGAGCGGCCAAGCATTTTTTGTTGGCGGCTCTGTACGCCACCGCAAACGAAAGCGCTCTGTCAGACCGTCAACGGAAATTGCTCCAGGCCGACTTCTCGGCATGGCACCAAACGTCGAATGCTGTCGCTGGAGCGGGCGCGGATCAAGAGCCCTGCAAAGTCCATCGCTACTCTCGCTGTGAAGGTTCGCTGAAAACCAGGAAACATCTGACCGATTCAGAGCGGCTGCTGCTGGGAAAAACAAACTTTACGTTGCAACACTACGAAGCTGCGGCTGACGCGTTAGCACAAGTCCAAGGCGCGACCAGGGAAAATGCCGAGGCCAGCTACTGGTTGGAGCGCACTTACCAGGCGCTGGGGGCTGAGGCGTACGCGCAATTGCAGGGATCTTTTCCCGACTCCTGGCGTACTCACCAGCTGCGTGCCGAAGGCTACGCCCTCCGCCAGGATGTCGACGCGGCGGTCAAAGAGTATCAGGCGGCCCTGCTTTTGCGTCCCAATGAGGCAGCAATTCACGAGGCGCTTGGGGAGCTTTATCTCAACAATCATACTGACGAGGATGCGCAGCGCGAGCTGGAGAGAGCATTGGCGCTGGATCCCTCACGCACGCACGCGCTCTATCTTCTAGGAAGCATGTACGTGCAAAAGCGGGAGAACGAGAAGGCGCTGTCCTATTTAGAGCGCGCCTTGCGGCTTCAACCGGATTTGACCGAAGCCAGCGGCTTGTTGGGGACCGCGTACGTACGCCTGGGGCAGTTTGCCAATGCCATCCCAAAGCTGGAGAAGGCAGCTCCCCTAGACCATTACGGCAACGTGCATTATCAGCTGTATTTGGCATATCGGAAGCTCGGACAAGCTGAACTCGCGCAGAAAGCGTTGGCGCGCTCGCAAGATCTTCGTCGAAGCTCTCTGGAACGGGACCAGGCCTTAATCATGGGATCTCCGCCGGTAGGAGCTGAACCGCAGTGATTCTGGAGTCCGACAACGACTGCCGCCAAAACCTTGCAACAGATGCCCCACAACTCTCCGAAGAATGAGTCTCTCTTAAGGATCGGGTCGAACCGGTAGCTTAGAGTCATCCGGCAGTGACCTTTCGGCAGTTCAGATATGTACCTTCGAAACCTGTTCGAATCTGGGTTCTAAGCCCAGACTGGGTGTGTACTGCAAATCCCGATAGGAAAAGTCCCGGCGCTATCGCTGTCTGGTCACCCCTATGAGCAGATTTCGGACACCTCGTCGCCTAAAAAATGGTAGGGCAAGCACGCTTGCGATAGTTCTGCTCTGCGCGGCGACCATGGTTGGCTGCCAGGGGTTCTCAACCAAATCCTCTACGAGCGTTCAGGTGCAGGCCGGCACTTTGTCTCTCAGTGGATCCAGCGTGGATTTTGGCAGTGTCACAGCCGGCACGAGCAAAACCGTGACGCTGACCTTGTCGAATACCGGCACAGCCTCGATCACGGTGAGCAGCGCGTCAATTTCTACCAAATATTTTTCGTTGACTGCGCCCAGTCTGCCGGTCGCGATTCTTGTCGGCCAGAGCATTCCGGTCACGGTGGTCTTTAGTCCTAATGCGGCGGGGGCATTCAACGCCACGGCTTCGATTACGAGCAACGCCTCCAACAGCGCCGTTACGCTGTCGCTTACCGGAACCGGCGTTGCGAGTGGTCAGCTCGCTGTCAGCCCGGGGAGCGAGAATTTTGGCAGCGTGACCGTAGGGAGCCAGAGCAATCAGACCATCACGCTGACAAACAATAGCGCGTCAACGATCAACATTTCTGCGGCCGCGGTGAGCGGCACCGGGTTTACGTTGACCGGCATAACCACGCCACTGGCGCTCAACGCTTCTCAAAGCACAACATTTACAGTGACATTTGCACCGCAAGCGACAGGGATCGCGAGCGGTAACGTGACCATCACCTCGAATGCTCCGAATCCTTCGCTGTCGATGGCTTTGACTGGTACTGGGGCTGCGGCGGGTGCGCTGGGAGCGAGTCCCGCGAGCTTGAATTTTGGAACCGTGACGGTGGGTAGCCACCAGGCACTGTCAGAAACCGTGACCAATACAGGCGGCTCGACCGTGACAATTTCTCAAGTTGCCATTAGCGGTACAGGATTCACGCTGAGCGGAATCTCTACTCCGGCGACGCTCACAGCCGGACAAAGCGCCAACTTCACCGTGACCTTCACCCCAGCATCAGCTGCCAGTGCCAGTGGTAGCGTGACCGTGACATCGAATGGCTCCAATCCAACCTTAAGCGTGGCTCTGGCGGGGACAGGGTCAACCGTGGCTGGACAGCTTAGCGCGACTCCTGCTCCGGTTGCGGTAGGCAGCGTGGTCGATGGAACGAGCGGTACGGCCACCGGAACTCTAAGTGCTACGGGAGCGAACGTAACCGTGACGGCCGCCAGCAGCAGCAACTCACGCTTTGCGATCAGCGGTTTGTCGCTGCCGGCGATAATTCCGGCAGGACAGAGTGTGTCGTTTACAGTGACTTACAGTCCGCTGGTTACCGGCGCGGATAGCTCCAATCTGAGCTTTACCAGCAACGCTCAAGTTGCCACGACAACGGATACGGCCACCGGAACCGGTACGCCGGCTCCTGTCCACACGGTGAGCTTGACGTGGAACGCCAGCACTTCCTCGAACATTTCGGGGTACAACATTTACCGTGCCGTCTACGTAAGCTCCTGCGGCGCTTTCACGAAGCTCAATGGGGCCACGCTGGACTCCAACACGGCATATACGGATTCCGCGGTGACCAACGGCACGAACTACTGCTACGCCACCACTGCCGTGGATTCCACGAACGCAGAGAGCGGGTACTCGAACGTCGTTTCGGACGTGCAGATCCCTTAGCCGTAGTGTGCGAGTCACCGCGCCTCAGAGCTGGAAGATCGAAGTTTGTCTTCTCTTACCAAGCCTTGCGAAGCGCTGCGATTCCCTCGAGATAGTCCTCATGATCGATCCGGCTCTCCACACCGAACTCGGTCAGGATCGTCATCATCTGTCCCACAGGGACTCCAGCAAGCTGGGCGGCCTCACCCAACGATGCATAACCTTTCCTGTACCTTTCCACAGCGAGCAAGACTCTTCCCCGACTTACCATATCTCGCACGGCCTTCGAAAGATCGCTCCGTTGTTCCTTTCAGTGCATTCAGGAATTCGAAATTTTCACGATCCATTCGGATGCTCATCGTCTTCGTCATGTGGCTCCCTGCAGTTTTCGCGTGGCATCTTCCAAAATTGAACTCTTGCGACGCCCCTTCCAGTGCAGGAGCTGGCCACGTTTCTGCAATTTGATTCGGCAGCTCCTTGCCGCCTCATTCGATTGACGGGTCTTGGCCTTTTCGCACGGTACCAGAAGGCTTAATACCGGCGCCCCTGCTGGCTTTTGGCCTGGCCACGCGATGCCCTATCGAGACCTATTCAATTCCACTTCATGAATTGAAACTGATGGCATGCGACTCCCCCAGTCCATTTCGCACCGTCTCTCTATCCGTGTCTTTTCCCACATTGCTATCACCCTACTGGCCATATGTACGTTGTGCGCAGGGGCGGCAGCTCAGCAGTTGACCTGCACGCCATCCACTCTGGGCTTTGGCGGTGTCGTTATCGGACAAAGTGAGAGTGAAGTTGTCGTCCTGGCGAATACAGGACGGACCAGCTTAACCGTGTCGGCCATGGAGACCACCGGAACGGTGTTCCAAGCGTCAGGACTGGCCTTGCCCTTGATTCTGCCGGCGGGACAGAGCGTCCCGCTCAAGGTGACGTTTTCTCCGACGAGCGTGGGATGGATGCAAGCGGGAATCACATTCACCAGCAATGCCTCCAACGCTTCACTTCACTTGGTGCTCGGAGGAACGGGAGCAACCAGCAACAGTTTAGGGAGCAGCCCTGCCAGCGTCTCGTTTGGCCAAGTCGCTGTGGGAGCAAAGTCCACGTTGCCGGTCGTGCTGACGAACATGCGTCCCTGGAAAACAAGCCTGTACGCCTTCCAGATGACAGGCAATGGATTCTCGGTCAGCGGGCCGACGCTGCCAATTTCTTTGAAGGGCGGGCAAAGTGTCACGGTGAATCTTACCTTCGCCCCGCTATCGGCGGGAACGAGTGGAGGAGATCTCTTCGTCACCGGTCCTAATGTGACTGTGCCTCTGAGCGGCGTCGGGGCCACCGCGACCACCGTCGGGCAGCTGACTGTCGCCCCGGCATCGCTGAATTTCGGCAGTGTCAACGTGGGCTCGACGGGAACTCAAGCACTAACCGTAAGCGCTACCGGCGGGAGTGTCACAGTGTCTGCTGACGCTGCCAGCGGCTCGCAATTTATTCTGACCGGAGCTTCTTTGCCGTTCACGAGTCCCGCAGGACAAAGCTCGTCGTTCAATGTGGCCTTTAAACCGACCAGCAGCGGGACGGTTTCTGGAGCACTGTCGTTTACGAGCAATGCTTCTAACGGTCCCAATCTGCAAGTACCCCTGACTGGAACGGGAACAACAATAACCGCGTCAGGGCAGTTGACCATTGCTCCGGCATCATTGAATTTCGGCGACGTCAATGTGGGCTCGACAGGGACTCAAGCCATCACGCTGAGCGCCAGCGGCGCAAGTGTGACGGTATCTTCTGACGCCAGCAGCAGTTCGCAATTTGTTCTGAATGGAGCTACATTGCCGTTTAGCATTCCCGCGGGGCAGAGTTCGTCCTTCAACGTGACTTTTAAACCGACCGCCAGCGGGACGTCTTCTGGAACGCTGTCATTTACGAGCAACGCCTCCAACTCGACGACTGTGGAATCGCTGACGGGAATTGGAACAACGCCGCAGCACAGCGTCAGCCTGTCCTGGAATGCCAGCACGAACGTTGCAGGCTACAACATTTATCGAAGCACAAGCCCGACCGGCACATATGCCAAGATTAATTCCGTGCTGGATGCAAACACGGCATACACGGACAGTGGTGTGGCGGCCGGCCAAACCTACTACTACGAGGCCACGGCTGTAAATTCCGCGGGACAAGAGAGCGTACGCTCGACCCCGCCGGTGGCGGCCACAATTCCTTAGCTTCATCATTCTTCGAACCTGGATTCTTTGAAGGTTCGCGAAGGGTTGCCGATCGAGGTGTGGTCGCCCATGCCCCTTCCCAATCCCATACCGAGGCGATGATAGCCGTCGCCGTTCCGCAGTAGGGTCATAGCGGCCCCCCTCGATAACTTCAGTAACCTCCGCTTACTCCATCGACTGTTGAGTAGCACGGAGGGGCCATTCTCCATGGCCCGGCATTGCGTTAGTACTAGTACCAGTGGCCAAGTAGGGCACTCACTAACGTTATGCTGACAACCTGGCTGGGCGAGATTCTTAGACCTAAAGCAGCCGTTCTGCTGGTCATTCTTGGTCTGTGCGGACCGGCATTGGCGCAGCAAGTTTCTTTCTCGCTGCTGCAACCTGCTTCGATCGAACCGAACCCGATGGTGAAGTCCGTCGAACCGGTGACGCTGCCTGAGGCGCCGAGCCATCGATTTTGGGACCGCGAAAATACCTTTCTGTTCGCGACCAACGCGGCGTTCAGCACTGCCGACTTTATCGTGACTCGAAATAACCTGCGCAATGGCGGGCAGGAACTGAATCCCGTGACTCGTGTGTTTTCCGGAAGCACAGCGGGGCTGGCGGTGAATTTCGCCGGCGAGGCGGTTGGCGTCGTGGCAGTCAGTTACATCTTCCACAAGACAGGACATCACAAACTCGAGCGCGCGATCTCCATGCTTAACATCGGGTCGTCGGCTTCGGCCGTGACCTTTGATCTGCTGCATCATTAATCGTTAATCGTTGTTCATTCTGCCCAGTCATTGATTCTCCGGGCTAGTCCTCCGAAAGACGGAAGGCTCACGCCGGCTGTTTTTCCGACATAAGCCGGGGTGTTCCTCCGTTTTTACGCCTACTCTTAGGCGGTATAATGGCGGGAGAGTCGACGCTGCTTTGTCACATTCCTACCAGGTTGCGATCCCACTATTGCATCATCGTGTGTACCGGATGGAGCAGCGAACTGCGCGGGCCAGAAGGGGCTGGCATCATCGTCCGCGACAAGATAGGAAACTATGAAGGATTACCGCAAGTTTTACATCGATGGAAATTGGGTCGATCCCGCTAAGAGCCACGACTTCACGGTCATCAATCCCGCGAACGAAGAGGCCATTGCGACGATCTCGTTCGGCAGCGCCGCGGACGTTGATCGTGCCGTAGCGGCAGCCAAACGCGCATTCGAAACGTATTCGGAAGTAAGTGTTGAGGCCCGCCTTGCCTTGTTGCGGCGAATCATCGAAGTTTACAAGTCAAAGATGGAGGAAATGGCCACGACCATTTCACAGGAAATGGGCGCTCCCATTCGCTCGCTCGGAAAGCACAGGCTCCCGCCGGTCTCGCACATTTCATCGAAATCGCGAAAGTGCTGGAGCATTTTAAGTTCGAAGAGTTGAAGGGATCGAGCCTGATGCGAAAAGAACCCATTGGAGTGTGCGGACTGATCACTCCATGGAACTGGCCCATGAATCAGGTCGTGGCCAAAGTAGCCCCTGCGCTCGCGGCGGGATGCACCATGGTGCTGAAGCCCAGTGAATTCGCACCGCTCTCCTCATATTTGTTTGCGCAGATTCTTCATGACGCGGATGTCCCTGCCGGTGTCTTCAATTTGGTAAGTGGCGATGGGCCTACGGTTGGGGCTGCGATTTCATCCCATCCCGATGTGGCCATGGTGTCGTTCACGGGATCGACGCGAGCCGGCGTAGCCGTGGCCCAAGCCGCCGCTCCCACTGTGAAGCGGGTGACGCAGGAATTGGGTGGGAAGTCCGCCAACATCATCCTGGATGACGCCGACCTGGAGAAGGCGGTCAAGCAGGGCGTGCGGGAATGCTTTGCCAATACTGGACAATCTTGCAACGCGCCGACACGCATGTTGATTCCTAGATCCAAAATGGCGGAGGCGGTCGGAGCAGCGAGGCACGCAGCCGAGGCTACAAAAGTTGGGGATCCATTTGCAGAAGACACCGGCGTTGGTCCGCTGGCGAACAAGGCGCAGTTCGATAAAGTGCAGCGGCTTATCCAGAAGGGAATTGAAGAGGGAGCCACGCTGGTCGCAGGCGGTCTGGGACGCCCGGATGGTCTTACGAAGGGCTACTTCGTCAAGCCGACGGTGTTCGCGGATGTCCGCAACGATATGAGCATTGCGCGCGAAGAAATCTTCGGGCCTGTGTTGTGCATGATTCCCTACGAAGATGAAAACGACGCGGTCAAAATTGCGAATGACTCGCCCTACGGCTTATCTGGATTTGTGACATCGGGAAACCTGGAACGCGCCCATCGGATTGCGAAGAGAGTTCGAGCCGGGAATGTGCACATCAATGGAGCGAGAGTGGATTTCTCCGGCTGTTTTGGCGGCTACAAGCAGTCGGGCAATGGCCGGGAATGGGGTGAGGCCGGCTTGGCGGAGTTCCTCGAGCTGAAGACCATCTTCGGTTATGCTAGCGTTGCGAAGTAGGAGCGGGGAATCACAATTGCTTGGCATCGAAGCCGGTGAGTAGGGCTGCGTCCCGCAATTTTTGATCGGCGGTCAGAAAGACTCGGTTGTTAGGAGCGTATTCACACCATTCCAACGCCGCCGCCAGCTGAAGAGAGTCCGCAGGCCGCAGTTCGTAGCGTTCCACAAGTTACATCGCCGTCGCCCGAAACTGTTCGACGGTTGAATCACGGACCACAAACCAGAAAGTTTTTTTGCCAAATTATTAGCCCTCGCCCAATCGCGAGGACTGAGTTGCTGCATCGATGAGTCGGGCGAGCGCACTCGCGATCTCGACGGGCGTGGCCCACCATACGACGACATCATATCTTGTAGAGGGAAATCGCGTGAGGCGTCATGCTCTGCCTTACGCAAAGGGGAACGAGAGCACTTGCGTCCCAAAAAGCTGGAAGTCGCGCTAACGGCCTTCCCGTTCTTCTCGCCATACTTGTTGAATGACCTCGTCAGATACGTTGCCGGGGGTTCAGGCCAAGAGACAGAGGCTGGCCGTTTATCTAACGGCAGCGCCAGAAGGCCATTGGCAACGACCGCTGCTCCTGTTCGGAGTGTTCGTCTAGGCGGCAGGGAAGGATGCGCGCCACGGGCTTGTTGCGGTCGCATACCAGAACCTCTTCGCCGTCGCGGACAGCTGAATATGAGCGCTGAGATGCGCTTTCAGTTCGGCAATATTGACCGTTTTCATAAGGCAATTGTATCAGATGACCATGTTAGGCATCTGCTGTTTTTCTGCATTCAGTGGGTCGCTTCACTTCTGCTAAGCTGAGCAGCGTCAAAATCGAGACAAAAGGTAGAACCGTGGAAGTCGTGGCTGGCGTGGATCTCGGCGGAACTGCCATCAACTATACGTTGGTGGACCGGGACGAGAAATTTCTCATCGAGGGACTGTGCGAGCATCCCGCACTTTCGAAGCAGGGACCGGAGGTCTGCCTGCAGCAGATCGCAACCGGGCTTAAGATCGCCACCGATTTGGCGGGCATTTCGCTGGACGACGTCGTCGCCATTGGCCTCGATACTCCCGGGCCGTCCAGTGCCGCCGGCCGGCTCAGCGCGCGAGGGTCCACCAATTTTGTGCATCCCAAGTGGGCGGGATTCGATATTCGCGAAGGTCTGGCGCACAAGCTAGGCAAGCCCGTGTCGTACCTGAACGATGCCAATGCCGCGGCGCTCTGGGGACATTATGCGATCTTCGGAGCCGACAGCCGCGAAACTTCGATTTCCGATGTGGTCGGTACCGGAAACGGTGGAGGCATCATTCTCGAGGGCAGCGTCGTCAAGGGCAAGAACGGATTCGGTGGAGAGCTCGGCCACGTTCTGATTCCTTATCAGAGCATCGAAGGAATCGAGGGCATCAAGCCGCACTGTAACTGCGGACGGATCGGCGATCTCGAGTCGCTCTGCTCGCTGACTGCCATCGAGAAGACTCTGCTTCCGTTCTTTCTGCAGCGCTATCCGGGCCACGCACTGGGGAAGGAAGACCCCCACCAGGCGGCGAAAGCCGTCCGTGGTATGGCGGATAAGGGCGACCCAATGTGCAAAGAGATCTTTCGTGTACAGGCCCACGCCCTGGGACTGTTTTTCGACGAAATGATAAATACTTTCGACCCCGATGCCCTCATTGTCGGTGGTGGTGTGCTGGAGACCAGTGCACCATTTCAGCAGTGGTTCCTGTCGGAGATCCGCGCGGGAATGCCAAGCCAGCGCGAAGAGCAAGCCAACATTCCGATTCACGTGATGCCCAACGGGGATACCGCTGGGGCGCGAGGCGCTGCGTTAGAAGCGCTGAAACTCGCGAGGGAAGGCGGCCTCGCCTAGCTCCGGCTGTTTCATTGCGATCCGTTATCCGCTCGACAGCGGGGATAAGAGCCTTTGACAGGGGAACCCGTAACTTTTAGGTCAGACGGGATGGGAGCGAAGGTCTCGTTCGAGAGAGGGCTGGGCTCTCCGTCCACGTTCACCGCCGTCGCAACGTAGTAATAATTCGTGCGGTCCTTGACCAGATCGTCCACGCATGCGGTACCGGGGATAGGCTTCTGGTTTACCTGTTCACACTTGCTGCACGTGGGATCGCTCGCGGCGACGTTCGGTGTGCCGCTCCGATATAAGCAATATCCCACAGCATGGCGCTTGCGATCGGAGAAGTAGGTGCTGGCATTCCAGGTCAAGAATACTTTGTGGTGGCCGGTCTGAGGCGACGCTAGCAGTACAGCGCCACTGGACTTAGGACAGGGCTTCGGTTTGGGCTGGGCGGCGCTTAGGAGCTTTTCCTCGGCCTTAGAAGCACTCCTCGTCACCAGATTCGGGTGAGCCGTAGACCCGGTTGAGCGGGTAGCAAGCCAAACTCCATAGACAACCATCGATGTTAGCGCGCACGCGGCGAAGATAAAAATGAAAAGTCGCGGCCGCATACACTCTCACATTGATTTACCGCTGCTCGACGTTACCGAAAGCCGGATGCTACGGTCGAGAGCTGGGGAGAGGCCTGTTGCCGATTCGATGATCAAATTGCGCGCGACCTGAGTCGATCTTAACACCATTGACAATTCGCAGGTGAAGGAGCGGATCTTCGAGCTTGTGCTCATCGGGGTCACCCTGGCGGACAGACGTCTCAGCCAGTTCCTGCGTGAATCCGTTATGAGTGTCGAGTCGAGACCTCCCCCATGTTCTCGGGAATGAAGAGTTTGTGGGGTAGTTGCAAGTGCTTGCAACCGTCGCAAGAATTATCAGTCTTGACAACTCTAAACTTCGGGCTAAAGTCCTACTTGTTGCCCGGTTTCGGTGTGAACCGAGTTCGGAGCCGTGCCGATTAAATCGGTGGGGAGGCGTAACGTGCAAAACAAAGGCGCGAACTCGGTGCCTATATCCCGCGTGAAGATCCTTCTCACGGTTGTTGTCTTGGCTTGTTTGGCTGTGCCTGTCATGAGCGCGCAAGAAGTCGCGGGTATAAATTTCGGAACCGCTGGACCGAACTCCTGGGGCATTTTGGCGGTTGGCGGCACTGGGGGAACGCAATGCAGCGGCGTTAGCTGTTGGAGTAGCTCAGGTACCACGCTGGGCCTGAATAATGGTGGTATTTTTGGGAGCTCCACCAATGCTAATGTCGGTGTCGCCGACAGTGGAAAGGCGAGTTTCAGTGGCCCCGAGACGATACAAGGCACGGTTTATCTGAGCACATCGGTAACGAATAACATCAGCGGGGGCGTAACGGTTGGCGGTTTGCTCCAAAATTCCGCTGCGAACACAACGCTTTCAGCAGCCGCTTCGGACGCTGCGAGCGGTCTTAGCGTGGCCCTGTCACTGTCCTGCAACGTTGGTTCGTGCGGTAGCGCCATCAATACGGGCGGCACGATGGGTGTGTCCGGCATAGGAACGTGCGTTGTTGGTGGAACCTGCGTCTTGTATGCCAGCAGTATCAACCTGAATAATCAGACCTTGACACTGGGCGGGGGAGCGACCACTAACTGGGTGATCATAGATAGTGGCAACATGAATGTGCAATCGGGTGGTGTCATCCAAGGAGGGGGTGGTGCCTCGAACCCCTCGAATGTGCTGGTTGTTGTTGACGGTGGCGCCTCGTCGCTTTCAACCAGCGGCGGGCCCAATCCGAGTATCGATGCAGTCGTCATTGTGCCAACCGGTTCGGTTAACATGTCCTCGGGAGTCCTGAATGGAGAAATAATTGTGGGTGGGGCCACGGCCCAAATTGTCTCCGGCTCTCAAGTGAATGTCCCCGTCTCCATGCCCGACGGCGACCCTGGCACCCTTACACTTCTAGTGTCCGGACTTGGGTGCTGCGGTGCCTTTGTTAAGCACTATCGCTCCGAAATGTCGCGATAGAGCTAAGTTCGCGATTGAATTCTTGTTCGACCAGTAACAAGTCACAGGCCGATTTTGCATGCAGAACGGCCCTGATTTTATCGGTTGATTCATTTTTCTCCAACCTGTACCCTGTTGGAAATCCGCGAGGCGTTGCTTGCCAATTCGGATTTCTTGATGTTCGCCTGCCCTTTGGCGCCTCCTTCTCCAGCCAACCTGTGGTGCAATCGAGAACGACGGAGGACATAAATGAACTACACGTCCCGTACTTGGGTTTGCATCGCGGGAACTCTCCTGCTTGTGTATCTGGCGGGCTGTTCTCGGGATCCAAACGTCCGCAAGCAGGAATATTTCAAGAGCGGCAATCGATATTTCCAGAACCGACGGTATTCCGAAGCAGTTGTCCAATACCGCAACGCGATCCAGATCGACCCCCGCTTCGCCGCTGCGCGCTACCAACTTGCGCAAAGCTACCTGCAGCAACGGATCTTGGACGGAGCCTACCAGGAACTCAGTCGCAGCGTGGAACTAGAGCCGCAGCATTTGCAGGCGCAGGTTCAACTGGGCGAACTGCTACTCGTGGGAAGGGATTTCAGACGCGCCCAGGAACGCGCGCAGATCGTGCTCAAGCAGGATCCCAACAACGTGGCTGCACACATCTTGCTGGCCAACGCATATGCCGGACTGGAGGACATTGGACAGTCGCTCAATGAAATGAAGACCGCGATCCAGATTGCGCCTGGGTTGCCGCGCAGCTACTTAGGTATGGCCCAACTCGATTTGAACGCGAAGCAGGCAGCGGAAGCGGAGCAGAATTTCAAGAAGGCGATTGAGTTGGATCCCAACTCCGTATTTGCCCGGCTGGCGTTCGGGAACTTCTACGCGCAGCAAAAGCAGTGGACTGAATCCGAAGAACAATACCGCGCTGCCCTCCAGATGGACCCGAAGAATCCGGGTCCTTATGTAGCGCTGCTGCAGCTCCTGCTCAATGAGGGGCAACAGGCGCAGGCTGAGCAGTTGGCGCTGCAGGGCAAAGCGGCAATGGCAGATGTCGCGGACGGGTACGCCACGCTGGGCGATTTCTACTTCACAATCGGTCGGCGGAACGATGCCATCAAGGAATACGGATCGCTCTGCCAGCAGCACCCGAACGATTTGCGACTTCGAGTGAATTACATCCAGCTTCTAATTCTGGACAACCGCCTCGACGAGGCTGCAAGACTCGACGACGCCTTACTGAAGCAAAATCCTAAAGACGTCGAGGGAATGATCCTGCAAGGGCAGATTTTGAATGGGCAGGGAAAGCTGGACGACTCGATCCGGGTGCTGCAATCCACATTGAAGGAAGCGCCAGAAAATCCGATAGCCCATTTCGAGTTGGGATTAGCAATGGATCGGCGCGGCTATGCCGAACGTGCGAAAAGCGAACTGATCGAGGCGGTACGGCTTAGGCCGAAGATGTTTGAGGCAAGACAGGCGCTGGCGACGTTGGCTATGCACAAAGGCGACTACGGTCTGGTGAAAGAGAACGCCGAAGTAATGATTGGCGAACAGCCGAGGCTTATTGATGGGTACCTGATGCGGGCGACGGCCCGAGCCGGCACGGGCGATGTCCGCGGTGCTGAAGCCGATCTCCAAAAGGCGATTCAAATTGCGCCAGCCGATGCACGAGGCTATAACGGTTTGGCTGAGCTGCGCATGGCGCAGAAGAAATACGGCGAAGCCGAAAGAATGTTCGAAGAAGCGCTTCAGAAGGATCCTCGGAAAGCGGATGCTCTGGCCGGCCTTATGCATCTGAGCTTGATTCAGCGGCGACCTGCGAGGGCGCTGGCAAGGGTGCAGCAGCAGATTTCCAAAGTACCGGCCTCAAGCGATTATTACCTCCTGTTGGGCCAGGTTCAGGGCAGCATGAATGATCTCGCCGGCGCTGAGCAATCGTTCGCTAGGGCGGTTGAGCTCAATAACAATAACCTAGATGCTATTCTGGCATTGGCTACTACCGAGTTCAATGAAGGCGCTCCGGACAAGGCGGTAGCTAACTTCCAGCGTGGCGTCCACCTAAACCCTCGGGATGTGCGCTCCTACTTTATGCTCGCCAGGGTCGAGGAAGCGAAAGGGAATTGGCAGGAAGCACAGCAGGACTATCAGCAGGCGCTCGCGGTTCAGCCTGGTTATTCCGCAGCGGCTAATAATCTGGCCTACTTGCTGATCGAGCACGGAGGCAATCCGGACGTCGCGCTGTCGCTTGCCCAGACGGCTCGCCGTGGCCTACCCAATTCACCAGACACTGCTGACACGCTCGCGTTGGTCTATCTTCACATGGGCGTTTACAGCTCTGCCGTGGACCTCCTCCAACAAGCGAGCAAGGAAGTCCCGCAAAACCAAACTTATGTCTACCACCTGGGGCTGGCATATCAAAAGATGAAAGACCGGGGCCGTGCAAGGGTTTATCTGCAGAAGGCCCTGGAACTCAACCCGAAGAGCAGCCGGGCGGACGAGATTCGCAAAGCTCTCGCGGAGGTCTCCAGCTGAGTTTGATACTGGTCTGCCGACCACTTCTCAGTAGTCAACTACCCTCAAACTGAATTTCCTGACCGATCCGCTCTTCGCCATAGCGTCCTGCACCTTGAGGCGACCACGTTTGACGCGGTCGGACTAACTCTCCGGTCCACTGCCGGTCTGTGACCACTCTAGATCGGTGATGACTTCTGCGTCGCCCTGGGAGAGCTTCGCATTGGCTTCTTTATGCGCTGCCTCGATCTGCTTCGGGGTCAGCATCTTGGTAAGGAGACCCTTTGCTTCCGCTGCTCGTTCGAGCGCCACAAGGAACCAAGTATAGGCGCGAACTGCGTCCAGCGGACCCGTTCGCCGCGTCAAATATACTTGAGCCAACGCCAGTTGGGCCGCCGGCAGGCCTGCGTCCGCCGCCTTCTGAAGCAGAACGAATTCATCGCCGCCGACACCGTCCGAGACGTTTGTAGAGTTCTCCGGACCCAGTTGGCCCGGGCCAGAACGGCTTAATGTCATATACAGAAGCTCGATGCGGCTGGAAACGCCCAGCTTTTCGAAGATCCGAAACAGGTGATTTTTAACTGTGTGTTGGCTCAATTGGAGTCGTTTGGCAATCTCGCGATTACTAAGACCTTCAGCCAAGCAATAAACCACCTGAACCTCACGTTTCGAAAGCACGCTGAGCCCACGCGCATTGACTGTTCTGACCGTAGGCGCGCTGGCCAATGCTTCCACCGCCAGCGACATCTCGCGAGTGTTCGCCCATATTTGCCCTTGGTGTACGCAGTGGATACATTTGCGAAGTTCCTCGATAGGTTCACTCTTGCCGAATATACCTTTTGCGCCCGCTCGAAATGCGTTCAAAACCATTTCGTCGTTTAATGAATCCATCAAAAATACAGCTCGAATGCTGGGGCCGCGCGTGCGCAATTGGCGCAAGACCTCGAACCCACGCGTCGGCTGCTCGTCGAGGTTGGCGCTGATCACAAGTACATCCGTATCCAAACCGGCGACCGCGGACGCCAAATTGCAAGATTCTGAATCGAACGGAACCACTTCAAACTGATCATCGCGCCTCAAGGCGTCGGCGAGCAGGTTGGTGTGAATGCGCGAACTGTCAGCAACCACAACTCGGGTTTTGGAGTTTCCGGCGTTGAAATCGCTTGAAATCTTAGTCATGGGCTGGATACAGGCTTTACGAACGGCTGATAAACTTCGTCGATCCTCTGGTCGAACAGGGGCTAGGTCAACGATGTATGCAAGGCCTTTCACACGGCTTGGGGAAGAGTGTCTTTACGACCGCCGGGGGGAGGCTCAAGGGGGGAGGATCTTGTGAGCAGCTATGCTTAACGCTCGCCTATCAAGCTATCTTGCTTAAATCAGTGCATTAAATTCAACAAACCAAATTCTATTATGCAATCTATATGCAATTCTAGCTCATCACAAATTCGAGGTCAAGGACGTATCTCTCAGGGTCTTTCAGCCTCGTTGTTGGGGTGATCGGATTAAAGCGGATTGAGAAGAAGACCCCTGGGTACTTGTAGCCATTGCACGCATCTGCAATTATCGTTAACTTCAACTTGCGTTTCGTGCTCCCCCTTCCCAGGCGCTGTCGTTGGTGTTCGGACGCAGCGAAGAATCGTTGTAACGCTGAACGATCCTGCAGCACAATCATTGTTGGATAGTCGGCACTCTCAATGAAGCGGTCTCTATTGGTTGAATCATACTGGATACAGTAGGGATTGGTGGGCCATTATCCCGTCAGAGTTTATGGCACTTTAGTGGAGTAGGAAACGGCAAACATATCGGGTAAATTGAATAGGATCCGTTAAGAGAATAGGCAGTTGATTGAGCGGGAAGCCAGAACTCCCCCGGCAACCCGATCGTAGGTGTCTTCCCCCCGGAAATCTCATCGCGGAGATTTCGAAACAAGCGACCACGTGTTTTTCATTTTGGGGTCATTCTGAGAAGAGTGACTTAGAGGGCGAAGCTATGGCCGTCAGCAGTTTAGCGATGGATTTTTCGCAAGCAGTTCCGCCGGTCGAAGGCACGGTCGAGTGCTGGTATGGTCTGCACACGCGTCCCAGACACGAGAAAATTGTGGCTCACAGACTCGAGGAGCGCGGAGTGACTGCCTTTCTGCCCATGATTACAGAAGTGCACAAATGGAGTGATCGCAAGAAGAAAGTTGAGCTCCCGCTCTTTAGCTGTTACGTGTTCGCGAGATTCACGCCGAATCGAGCGGAGCGTTTGCGCGTGCTTCGCGTCGACGGCGTGTTCGGTCTGGTCGGCTCCCGAGGCGAGGGCACCCCGATTCCCGAT